>NZ_JAAOYY010000001.1:3498717-3686934 GCF_011759615.1 Pedobacter sp. SG908 | reverse complement strand
ACCTCTTCCCATTCCGAACAGAGAAGTTAAGCCCACCAGAGCCGATGGTACTGCGGTAACACGTGGGAGAGTAGGTCGGTGCCAAATCTTAAAAGAAACCCTTCAGCAGAAATGCGGAAGGGTTTTCTTTGTTTAAGGCCTTTCTGTAGCCGCACCTGTCCCCGTTTCAGCATTGAGCAGCGGAGAAAAGTTAAGGAATTGTTCCCGCAGGTTACACTGATCTCCGCAGGGCGTATTCCATCTTCCCTTTATACTTCCGCCCTGGGTGCAATAGCCCTGATGGGAGTGGGCATGGAGCCAATCCTTCATTGGCGGAGTAGAACGGACAGCAGGACGGGACCCAAACTAAAGGCTACTGCCACTGCGCTCCAGATCATCCAAAAATTAATCATCCGGATTAGGCTTAACAAATAAGTTAAACACCGTATTTAACTGTTTAAGGGGGTGTTGATAATTTAGAGCTTATTTTAAAGCTGATTTAATGCTAAATATGTTAATATCACAAGGTTTGCTGTAATATTTGGTTATCTTTGTTGTTAACAATATATAAACAAAAGTAATGAGTTTTTTTGCAGATAAAAGAAGGGAAGTAATGGTGCATATAGAAAAGTATATGCTGGAGATGATGGATACCTATCTTAAACCAATTGATACTAACTGGCAACCGTCTGATTTTCTTCCTGATTCTACTAGCGAAACATTTTATCAAGACATTAGAATATTAAGGGATAATGCAAAGGATCTTTCTTACGATCTTGTAGCAGTATTGATCGGCGATACCATCACTGAAGAAGCTTTGCCTACTTACGAATCGTGGTTAGCGATGGTGCAGGGGCCGAGCATGAAAGAAGATGGTGGATGGATGAAATGGAACAGACACTGGACAGCAGAAGAAAATCGTCACGGTGATTTGTTAAATAAATATTTATATCTATCAGGTCGTGTAGATATGCGCCAGATGGAAATTTCTACGCAATACCTCATTGCCGATGGTTTCGATATCGGCACTGGCCACGATCCTTATCGTAACTTTATTTACACCTCTTTTCAGGAGATGGCGACTAACATCTCGCACAGAAGGGTAGCTTCTTTAGCAAAAAAAGATGGTGATACTTTATTATCGAGAATGTGTGGTGTAATTGCTTCTGATGAAGCGAGACATGCAAAAGCATATAAAGATTTCATGAACCGTATTTTCGAGGTTGATCCTAACGAAGCAATGTTAGCTTTTGAAGATATGATGCGTAAAAAAATTGTAATGCCGGCACATTTCTTACGTGAAGTAGGTTTAAAAATTGGTCAAACATTTGGTCACTTTACAGATGCTGCACAACGTTTAGGTGTTTATACAGCGATTGATTATGTTGAAATTATGCAGCAATTAATAGTTGATTGGAAAATTGAAGGGATGCGTGATTTAAATGAAGCTGGCGAAAAAGCCCGTGATTATATTATGGCTTTGCCTTCGCGTTTGTTACGTGTTGCGGAACGGATGAAAAACCCAACGATTGATTATAAATTTAGCTGGATTGCTGGATAATAGCAATTAAATAGATATGTGGAAGCCCTGATGTAAATCGGGGCTTTTTTTGTTGATTAAATATCTATAAAGTAAGAGTCGTCACCTTGAATTCATTTCAGGGTCTATCTTGCAAGAAAGATGCTGAAATAAATTCAGCATGACGATTGCATTAGATAGTAGAACTAAAACCTTAGAATTGAAACATTGAATATCAATAAACATCTCCCTGTTTGGCGATGTTAAAACCATTTTTTAAAACCTGTTTTTGGATTGTTGAATCCCAAAGTAGAGGGTTGGTGTGGTTGAAATGGATTAAAAAGATTTTATTTTTAATATTACGATCTTCTTTGCCAAATAATTCTTCTGTTTCGATGACCAGTGGATGTGGTACTTCGGCAATTGGGCGGTTTCCTAATTCTGTACTACCATAAAAAGTAGCGTCTATCATCGCAATATCTACCTTTTTCACTTCATCAATTATATTTTTATTCCATTTGCTCCATTTGTCAATGTCGGGGATAAATAGGTATTTTTTTGTGGGTGTTTCAATTTTAAAACCCGCAGTCTCCGAAAATTCATCGCGATGAGGTACTGTAAATGCGGTGATCTTATTTTCTGCTACATCAACCGGATTGTTTGCTTTAAGCTCTACAAGGCTTATGTTTTTTAAGGAAACCAATTGGCTCCACGGGCCATTTTGTTCGAGAAAAGACTTTAATTTAGGAAGTATATAAACTTTTAAACCATTTGTTGACATTACTTCTCTACCAAACTCCATTAAGCCGGTGTAATGGCCAATGTGTGCATGGGTAATAAAAATGCCTTCCGGTAGAAAAGGATAAGCTTTATTGGTTCTTTTTCTAAAATCCTGGAGCTGCAACTTAATATCCGGTGTAGCTTCAAAAAGCCACCATTTCTTTGTTTTGGGATCTACCAAAGCAAGCGAAACCACATTTTTCCTTAACTTTTCATCTTTCCAAGCCATTTTGCAACAGTTTTTCTGACAGCCCATGTGTGGGTAGCCGCCATCTTGAGCAACACCCAGTACCATGATAAAAGAAGAGGCTGGCATCTTTTGTGCCCATGTTTGGACTGAAAAACCAATGATGAAAAAGAATAATATTGTTCTCATTTACATGTTTCTTCTATACTGGCCGCCGACTTCGTAAAGTGCATTACTGATTTGTCCTAACGAACATATTTTGCATACTTCCATCAGCTGTTCAAAAATATTATCGCCTGCTATGGCCGATTTTTGGAGTTGTTTTAAGAGAGTTGCAGCACGGTCTGCATTACGGCTCTGAAATTTTTGCAATGCCGAAATCTGATATTGTTTTTCATCTTCTGTAGCACGGATTACCTCACCGGGAACAATAGTAGGGGAACCATTCTTGTTTAAAAAAGTATTAACGCCAACAATCGGATATTCACCCGTGTGTTTAAGTGTTTCGTAATACAGGCTTTCTTCCTGAATTTTTCCACGCTGGTACATCGTTTCCATAGCACCTAAAACACCTCCACGATCGTTAATACGTTTAAATTCGGCAAGCACAGCGTCTTCTACCAGATCGGTTAATTCTTCGATAATAAAAGCGCCCTGCAATGGATTTTCATTTTTTGCTAAACCCAATTCTCTGTTAATGATCAATTGAATGGCCATTGCCCTCCGAACTGATTCTTCAGTAGGCGTAGTAATGGCTTCATCGTAAGCATTGGTGTGTAATGAATTACAGTTGTCATAGATAGCATATAGCGCCTGTAGAGTGGTGCGGATATCGTTAAAGTCGATTTCTTGCGCATGTAAGGAGCGGCCGGAAGTTTGTATATGGTATTTTAGCTTCTGCGAACGGTCATTCCCTTTGTATTTGTTTTTAATGGCTTTTGCCCAGATTCTGCGTGCTACGCGGCCAATTACAGCATATTCAGGATCGATACCATTAGAGAAGAAGAATGAAAGGTTAGGTGCAAAATCATCAATATGCATGCCCCTGCTTAAATAATATTCTACAAAGGTAAATCCGTTGCTTAGGGTAAAGGCAAGCTGTGAAATCGGATTAGCGCCTGCTTCGGCAATGTGATAGCCAGAAATGGATACTGAGTAGAAATTCCTTACTTTTTCATCGATAAAGTATTTCTGGATATCGCCCATCATTCTTAAAGCGAATTCGGTAGAGAAAATACAGGTATTCTGCGCTTGGTCTTCTTTTAAGATATCAGCCTGTACCGTTCCTCTAACCGAACTGATGGCTTTCGCCCTTATCTTAGTATAAATATCGGCAGGTAAAACCTGATCACCGGTAACTCCCAAAAGCATCAAGCCTAGGCCATCGTTTCCTTCTGGCAAAGTGCCATTGTATGTTGGCCTTGGTATATTTTTCGCTTTATAGATGGCTTCAATTTTAGCTTCAACTTCTTTGATTAAATCGTTTTCGATAATATACTTTTCGCATTGTTGATCGATTGCCGCATTCATGAAAAAGCCTAACAGCATAGGGGCTGGGCCATTAATCGTCATGGATACAGAGGTTGATGGCGCACAAAGATCAAAACCCGAATAGAGTTTTTTAGCATCATCCAAAGTGGCAATACTTACGCCTGAGTTACCGATTTTTCCATAAATATCTGGTCGGATATGCGGATCCTCACCATAAAGGGTAACAGAGTCGAAAGCTGTAGACAAACGGTGTGCCGGCTGCCCCAAAGAAACATAGTGGAAACGTTTATTGGTTCTTTCGGGGCCACCTTCTCCAGCAAACATCCTGGTAGGGTCTTCGCCATCTCTTTTTAAAGGAAATACACCTGCCGCATAAGGGAATTCGCCTGGAAGATTTTCTGTTAACAGCCACCTTAAAATATCGCCCCAGTCTTCATATCTCGGTAACGAAACTTTAGGGATATTCAGCTTTGAAAGTGATTCGTAATATAAAGGTTGTTTAATCTCTTTTTCGCGGACTTTATAGGTGAAAAATTCTTCTTTATAGGCCTTTTTTGTATCTGGCCACTGTCGCAATAAACGTTTGCATTCGCCATCTAATTGTTCTTCAAAGTAGTGATAGGTTGCATTTAAATTTTTTAGCATCCCATCTTGCTGATCGCCTTCTAATAGCGGGGAATTAATATCGCCTGCCAAATCAATCACACCTTTCAACTGGTACATTTTCCTGGCGATAGTAGCCTGTTTATCTACCCATTCGTTATACATTTGGCTCGATTCGGCAATTTCTGCCAAATATCGGATACGATCGGGAGGGATGATGTAAATCTTCTCTGATTGATCGGAAGTGAGTTCCATTTTGGCCTTAAAATCAGTTCCGGTTCTTACCTTAATTTGCTCCATTAAGGCCACAAAGAGGTTGTTCATGCCCGGATCGTTAAACTGCGAGGCCATAGTGCCATAAACTGGAATTTCATCATCCTTGGCATCGAAAATATTGTGGTTGCGTTTGTATTGTTTGCGTACATCACGCAAAGCATCTAAGGCACCTCTCTTATCAAATTTATTAATGACTACCAGATCGGCAAAGTCTAACATGTCGATTTTCTCCAATTGTGTAGCCGCACCAAATTCTGGTGTCATTACATAAAGCGAAACGTCGCAGTGTTCGGTAATTTCGGTGTCTGATTGACCAATGCCTGATGTTTCTACAATAATTAAATCGTAACCAGCGGCTTTGCAGATATCGATACTTTCCTGCACATTCTTGGAGAGGGCAAGGTTGGCCTGGCGGGTAGCCAATGAGCGCATGTAAACCCTTGGGTTATTAATCGCATTCATCCGGATACGATCGCCCAATAAAGCTCCGCCCGTTTTTCTTTTGGAAGGATCGACAGAGATAATCGCCAGGGTTTTATCTTTAACTTCTACCAAAAAACGGCGTACAAGTTCATCTACCAGTGATGATTTTCCAGCTCCGCCAGTTCCGGTAATACCTAAAATAGGCGCGGTGTTGTTTTTGGTCAGTTTTTTTAATTCATCAACAAATTTTTGGGCGCCTTCGGGATCATTTTCTGCAACGGTAATAGCCCCTGCGATGGCTTTGATATCTTTTGTAGGTATGGTTTCGAGCTCGTTAGTAATGCTGGCTTTGGTAATGAAATCGGTTTGTACGAGCATATCGTTGATCATGCCCTGCAAACCCATTTTACGGCCATCATCAGGAGAATAGATTTTAGAAATCCCGTAGGCCTGCAATTCTTCAATTTCTGAAGGTAAGATTACACCACCGCCACCTGCAAATATTTTGATGTGACCTGATCCTCTTTCCTGCAGGAGATCGTACATGTATTTAAAATATTCGATATGTCCGCCCTGATAGGAGGTCATGGCGATGCCCTGAACATCTTCCTGAATGGCGCAGTTTACCACTTCTTCAACCGATCTGTTATGGCCAAGATGAATAACTTCAGCCCCTGAAGACTGGAGAATACGACGCATGATATTAATGGTTGCATCGTGTCCGTCGAAAAGAGAAGCAGCAGTTACAAAACGGATTTTATTTTTAGGCTTATAGATTTCTACTTGTTGCATACTATGGGATTTTAGGGGGCGGTATGCGCTGATTACCGATCCTTGTTTCCAAATATATTTGGTATGCAAATGTACTAAAATAAGCAGCTTAAACAGCGAATACCTTATACCGTTATGGCTTTTAGTTCAACTATAAATCTTGCCCAAACTGTAGTAAATAACCATTATTGTCGTAAATGGCAAACTCTCTCATGCCATATTCGAAATCTTCGAGCGGGTAACAGATTTCACATTGATCTTTTAAACTTTCCCATAGGGCAGTCACTTCGTTTGTTTTAATATAAAGTGAGCCGCTCATCATCGGTTTGGGAATATTGCGATGGGCATTGGGAATAGAGAACATGATTTCTATAGCATCTTTGCTAAGGCTTAACCAGCTAAGGTCATCGAATTTTGCATCGCAAGTGAAGTTTAATATTTCTGTATAAAAGGTTAGTGTTGCTTGCATATCGTGCGATTCGAGCATTGGAGTAAGTTTGGTAGCGGTGTATGTTGACATGATGTTAAAATAAAAAATATAGTTTAATTTTTACCATATAAGATCATATAAGCCACAGTTCAAAATCACTGTATAGAATCTCAGATGTACTCAGATGACTAACGTAGTTCAGAATAATTAGTTAACTGCGTTTTTTTTTCACTTTCTAGCCACTTGAGGTCATCTTAGAGACTAGGAGGGGTATAAACAAAAAAAACTATGCCGGTGAGCATAGTTTTTTTAATTTATTTGCTGGTGATTTCTGTAATCGGTTCCCCAACATTACCATTTGGCATTTGAATATGGAGTAAGGCTGCCAGTGTTGGTGCAATATCGGTCATGTAGTGTGTTTTATTAGACGCTCCCGGTTTGATTCCCCAGCCCATAAAAACCAATGGGATATGAGAATCGTATGGATTCCAGTTTCCGTGCGTGGTGCCTGTGCTGCCACCATTAAACCAGTTTGGTTGTAAAACATAATAGATATCGCCACTTCTACGGGCGTTGTAGCCGTTAATAATCATTTTTTTCTGGATTTCCTGAAGTGTGCTTTGCGATATTTTAGCAATATCAACTGCATTCTGGAAGCCATCTAATCTTTTTAAGAATTCTACTGATGCTGATTTAATTACATCGAAACTTACATCACCTTTGTCGGTTTTATCGTGATCGAAAATGATTTGGTTGTTCTGAGATTTTAAAACCACATTGTTTACTTTAAATTTATCATTTAAGTAAGCATTTAATTTGTTTGCGATATCTCTGTCGCTCACTACTCCAGATGGCAGTTTATTCTCCTGCATAAAGCCTGGCACATGAGCAGCACCATGATCGGCAGTTAAAAATACGGTATAGTTTCCTTTACCTACTTTTTTATCCAGGTAGTTGAAAAACTCTTCGAAATCTTTATCTAAACGCAAATAAGTATCTTCTGCTTCTACTGAGTTCGGACCATAAGCATGACCAACATAATCAGTAGATGAGCAACTTACGGCCAAGAAATCGGTAATGTTGTCCTGTCCTAAATCTTCAGAAAGGATCGCTAATTTGGCAAGATCCAACGTGATGGTATTGCCATAAGGTGTACTTCTGATGGCATCGAAGTTTTTATCGATGTTTTGGGTTAGTTGGTGTGGAAAAGTGCTCGCTTTGCCTTCGTAAGCTTTCTCATCTGCAGTACTGTTTACATAGGTATTCATCGGATACAAAGTTTCCCAGTTTTTTGCATAGAATTTATTCGCTAGTTTCAGCTTATTATAATCGGCAATCCACGTTGGTACTTCTTTCATGTAATAGGTACTGGTAATCCAGTTTCCGGTGCTACCTTGATACCAATATGCAGCATTTGCCGCGTGGCCTGCCGGAAGGATCGAGCCCCTGTCTTTTAATGAAATACCAATTACTTTACCTCTAAAATTCGTAGCTAACCTCAATTCATCGGTAATGGTAGTGGTTAGCATATTTTTTGGCGACATATTTCCTTCAGAAGATGGTGTACTACCAACAGTAGATACTGATGAATCTTCGGTACAGTATACATTTTTTTTGGTTTCAGGGTCGTACCAATCGTTACCAATAATACCATGAACGGCCGGAACTGAACCTGTATAAATGCAGGTGTGTCCGCAAGCAGTGTAAGTTGGTGTATAAGGAATAAATGTGTTTTCTACAGAAAAACCCTCGTTGATTAATCTTTTAAAGCCACCATTGGTATAACGGTTATAGTAGCGGTATAAATAATCCCAACGCATCTGATCAACCACTAAGCCAACCACCAATTTAGGGCGGGCCACCTCGGCAGGAAATGCTTTAGCTTGTGTTGTGGAAGGTTTTTTAGTTTGGGCTGAGGAGAGTGCGATCGAAAAAATAGAAATGGAAAAGATTAGACAGGATATTTTCTTCATTGTGTTTTAGTTAAAAGGCTAAAGTAGCAAATTTAGGTAAAGCTACTTTGAAGTTTATGTAAAGATTTTATATCGCTTCGGCCACTACAAATGTACTTCCTCCAATAAAAACCAGGTCTTTTGGATCGGCAGATTGAATAGCCTTTTCTTTTGCTTCGGCTACGGATGCATAATTGTTTCCATTTAGGTTAAATGTTGCCGCCTGTTCTTTAAGTTCATCTGCTGCTAAACCACGTTCTAAATCTGGCTTGCAGAAATAGTAAGTGGCATTTTTAGGCATCAGGGATAAAACTTTCGAAATATCTTTGTCCTTAACCATACCAAAAACAATATGTAGGTTTTGATAAGGAGTTTGTGAGATATTTTTAATTACCTCCGTAATGCCAGCTTCATTATGACCGGTATCGCAGATCACCAAAGGATTTTTACTCAAGGTTTGCCAACGCCCCTGTAAACCGGTTTGTTTTTTAACTTGGCTTATTCCTTTATAAATCGCTTCCTGATCGGTTTTAATTTCCGTTTTCTCGTTCAGTACGGCTAAGGTTTCTAATACGGTTAAAATATTTTTATGCTGATAAATACCGGTAAGATCGCTTTGAAGACCCTTGTATTTGATTTCGCTATTCTGATAAACAGATATGGAAAGTTTATTATTCCTGATTTTAGAATCCTGAGCCCTTAACTCCACATCAGCAAAAACAATTGGAGCATCCACTTCTTTTGCCTTATTGACAAAAACTGGAGCCGATTCTGCTTGTGTTTCGCCAATTACAACCGGAATATTCTTTTTAATGATGCCTGCTTTTTCCCCTGCAATTTCTGCCAGTGTGTTGCCTAGCATATTCATATGGTCGAGGCTAATATTGGTGATGACCGAAATTTGCGGTGTAATGATATTAGTCGAATCTAATCTTCCGCCTAAACCCACCTCAATTACAGCCACATCAACCTCGTGTTTGGCAAAATGATCGAATGCCATGGCCACAGTAACTTCGAAAAATGAAGGCTCGGTTTTTTCGATCAATTTTTGTTGATCTTTTACAAACGATACGACTTCAGTTTTACTCATCATTTTTCCGTTGATGCGGATGCGTTCGCGGAAATCTTTCAAATGGGGAGAGGTGTACAATCCTGTTTTATATCCTTGCGATTGCAGTACCGAAGCCAGCATGTGTGAGGTAGAGCCCTTTCCGTTTGTACCCGCCACATGGATACTCTTAAATTTATCCTGCGGATTATCCAAAGCTTCGCAAAGAATGATGGTATTGGTTAAATCTTTTTTGAAAGCAGACGCGCCAACCCGGGTAAACATGGGGAGTTTACTGTATAAAAAATCAAGCGTTTGTTGGTAGTTCATAATATGCGTCAAATATAAGTTGACTGGAGTGATTATGGAACGAAATGCTCAATATTTTAATCAGTCACTAAGTCAATTTCACATTTCCCTTAAATTAAATTTTAGTTAATGTTTGGTTTTATCATAATAAATGAGAAACGAACTAAAATTACCCCTAATCTTTAAGATTCTTCCCCCTTCTTTTCTTTCAAAATAGATAATATTTGATTGAAAAATATTTAACCAAATTCAATTAAAAATGAAAAACTTACTAATTACCTGTTCTGCATTAGCCATGCTGATGCTTGGCGGGTGTAAAAAAGCGACTTTACAGGCTGCTGAAGGCTTGTCAAATCAAAAACTAAGCAGTAATACCAGCAATTTTATTAACACGGTAGGAACCATTTATTATGTTGATCCTTTAGGAGACGATAATAATAACGGTACGAGTGCCGATACACCATGGAAAACCATTAGTAAAGTAAATACGGTTACTTTTATGCCCGGTGATCAGATTTTGTTTAAAACAGATGGTGTTTGGACCGGAAATCTTGCTCCATTGGGCTCAGGAAGTGCAGGAAGCCCCATTATTATTGACGAGTATGGAACAGGTAATAAGCCAGTTATAAATGGCGGTGGACTCACTAATGGTTCAATAACACTTTTGCTTAACAATCAATCCTTCTGGGAAGTTAATAACCTTGAAATTACCAATACGGTAAACTTAGGACAACAATACGCAGTAACAGGCATTAAAGTAAATAATTCTGGCACTACGGCAGCAAGCAATATTACAATCAATAATTGTTACGTGCATAATGTAAACTCAACAGGTTTTGGTACGCCCAATTATAATAAGGGTTCGGGCGGAATTATATTTACAGGCCTGATTAATAATGTGCTGGTTTTAAACTGCCATGTTAAGGATTGTGATATTGAAGGGATCAGAACATCAAGCTCAGTAAAAGCAGATAATGTAGTGTTTGAAGGTAATTTAATTGAAAATATTTATGGTGATGGTATTGTACTTAATGGGGTGAAGAATTCAAAAATTACGCATAATATTTTAAGAAATACCTGTAAAAGTGATGCGGCCAATTACGCTGCTTGCTGGACTTATGGCAGTTTAGGAACTATCATTTCATACAATGAGGTTTCGGGTATTAAAGGTGGCGGACCGTATGATGGACAGGCTTTTGATGCAGATATTAATACCGACGGAGATATTTTTGAATATAATTACTCACATGATAATGACCGTGGTTTTATGTTATTCATGCCCAGCGCTCAAAATATTATTGTTAGATATAACATT
This sequence comes from Pedobacter sp. SG908, assembly GCF_011759615.1. Classification (NCBI taxonomy): domain Bacteria; kingdom Pseudomonadati; phylum Bacteroidota; class Sphingobacteriia; order Sphingobacteriales; family Sphingobacteriaceae; genus Pedobacter; species Pedobacter sp. SG908. The sequence continues at coordinate 3,675,851 of NZ_JAAOYY010000001.1, read as the reverse complement.
AGCGTAAATGATGTGAAGAACGCCAATTCTTCGCCCAGCGGTTCGAAACTTATTAATTATACCTCAAATTATACTACCAACAAAATATACAATAATACCTTTTATACGAATGACAACTTTACCAGAATATTTCAATACACCAATACGGCAAGTACTTTTGCATTTAACAGCACATTTAGCAACAATATAATTTATGCTACCGGAACCATTACCAGATTTTCGGACAAACCCATAATGGCATCTGCTGTTTTTAAGAATAATTGTTTTTATCCCCAGTCTATTACTGCTGTAAATGGGCCGGCTGGAACTGTTTCTGGCAATACTTATACCGATCCGAAATTTAATAATGCATCTGCCACCGGCACACCTGCAGATTTTAAACTGCAAAAAACTTCTCCTCTAATTGCCGGGGCGGTTAATATGACTAATAATGGCGGAATTGATTATTTTCAAACTAATCTTCCCTTAACCAATCCAGACGTTGGCTTTGCACAAAGCTCATACTCGTTTACAGGATTTGTTGCTAATGCCGATACCTATGTGAGAAACGGCACCTACGCCGACAATAATTACGGTACTGAAAGTACGTTTATTGTAAAATCTGATGCAAGCTCTTATGCCAGAAAAGCCTATTTAAAATTTGATTTTTCTGCGCTGCCTGGTACCGCAGTTTCTAATGCGAGATTGGTTTTAAACGCTTCATCAGTAAATACAGATCCTTCCAGAACAATCAGTGTATATACTGCAGCAACAAATAACTGGACAGAAACCGGATTAACCTGGAATAATGCTCCATTAAGTAATCCATTGGTCAATAGTTTTGTAGCCTATGGAGCGGATCGTTATTCAATTGATGTAACCAGCGTAGTCAACCAAAATCTAAGTGCAGGGAATAAAATTATAACCTTTGTACTCACCAATGATGCTCCGGCAAGTAGTAAAAGCGATATTTATTTTACAAGCAAGGAACAAACGAGCAATAAACCTCAGCTCAATATAATTTTATAGTTGACATATAAAAAAGAGCCCAATATTTTATTGGGCTCTTTTTTACATAGATCGGTTATGGTTCTACTTCACTTTAAAGTTGAACATCACGATACCCGTTTGTACATCGGGCGCTGATTCTAATTTGTTTAAACTTGAACCTAATACGGCCTGTTCACATTTTCTCCAGAGTGCTAAATCAGATAGGGTGGTACCTTTTGCGCCTGCACGGGCCTGAACCACCTTACCGTTTTTATCAACACGGATTTGAACGGCAATTTTTCCTGCACTTTGTCCATCATCCTGAATCCTTGGAATATCGATGAATTTTCTGCTGGCCAGTGAAAGCTGAACGTTTCCATTTCCAGAACCACCTTCTCCATAGTTAGAAGCTAATGGATCGCCATCTTTATCGCCCTGATTACCTGGTGTTTCTCCGGTACCATCTCCCTGACCCTGACCAGTATTCTTTTTACCTTTGTAAAGCGCATTTTGATTAATTACTGGTTTGGCAGGTTTATCTTCAGTTACCGGAGTTGGCGCAGCTTTAGTCGGTTTTGTAGGTTTGGTATTTACCGCAATGGCGTCTTCGGTATTTTGTGTCTGGACTTCCTTATCGCTACTTTCGGTAGAGGTGGTTGGGGTAACTTTCTCTTCAGGCGTTACTTTTTCTGGTGGTTTACCGTTCGCGTTTGGATCTGCTGATGGCTCTTCTATACTGGTATAATCATCACCCATACCTTCTGCAGAAGTTCCATAATTAACCACCATACCACCCATACCCACTTCTTCAGGTGGCTGGAAAGAACCAATCACGATAAAAAAGCTGATCAACAATAAAAAGCCCATAATTCCGCTTGCTATGGCAATGGCCTTAGGGTAATTATTTTCCTCGTTAGGTATTTGTGATTTGTAGTTCATTATTTTTTAGGCTCAACGGCTACAACAAGTTTTAATTTTAATTTATTGGCAATGTCGTTTACCACAAATCCATCCTGATACGTCACATTACGCGATACATATAAAAGAATAGTCATATCTGGTGCCAGTTTTTGATAAGATGCCAAAGTTGGTTCTAATTCTTCTATACTAACTGGTTTTTTTTCAACGAAATATTTAAGGTTTTCGTCTATCGTAACGGTAACCGCTTTCTTGGCGGTAGATTGCTGGCCACTTGATGATTGCGGCAATAATAATTTAACTACCGTAGGATTTACCACGGCAGAGGCCAATAGGAAAAACAGCATCAGGAAGAACATAATATCGTTCAACGCTGAAGTATGTACTTCTACCGATCCTTTTGTTCTTTTGCGTAAATTCATTATTTGCCTGGTTCTTCTAGTAAATCAATAAAATCAATTGCATCGGTTTCCATTTTAAGAATGATTTTTTCGACCATAATGTTTAAAATGTGATACAGTACGTAAGCGATAATACCAATAATTAATCCGGTTGCAGAAGTAATCATTTTGGTATATAAACCGCCAGAGATGGTTCCGATTTCAATCGCACCCTTTATTGATACCTGGTGGAAAATGGTAATTACCCCCACAATTGTACCTACGAAACCAAGCATTGGAGCAATACCAGCAACAATACCCAATATACTGATGTTCTTCTCTAATTTAGAAACCTCTAATTTACCAACGTTTTCAATTGCACCTTCAATATCTTTAATTGGGCGACCAATACGTTTTAAACCTTTTTGCAACATGCGCGAAAGGGGAGAGTTATTATTTCTTAAAAGCGACATGGCACCCTCTAAATTTCCTGATTGGATATAAGATCTGATCTGACCCATTAGGTTCGATTCGTCTTTAGTTGCTTTTTTAATGGTTAAATAACGTTCAAAGAAAATAACTAAGGCTAACAAAGCTAAAAAAGCCAAAGGAACCATTACCCAGCCGCCTTTAAAAAGCAGATCGATAAAATGTAGTTCTGGCTGTGGTTGTGTTACGGCTTGGTTAACCGCATTTGCTGTGTCTTGTAATGCTTTTGTGGTGTCCTGAATTAATAAAGTTATCATTATGGTTGTGTGTTGTTAGATTTTTGTTGTACGAAATATCCTTTTCCTTTTAGTTTTTTCTGTAAAATATCTTTCTGTTCTTTAGCTTCTTTTTCAGTTGTGAAACTCGCTATACTTACTTTTTTTAAACGGCCAGGTATTTTTGCGATTTCGGCATTTAACCCGATTTTTTCCATTTGCTTAATAAACACAAGTGCTTTTTTCTCTGATTGAAAAGATGCTGCAATAACGTAAAACGTAGAAGGACCGGTGTTTGGTACAATTTTATTTTCTTTTGGTGCTTCTACGGTAGGTTTGACCACAGGTTTTGCCTCTACTTTTTTAACCGTATCTGCTTTTTTCTGAACCTGATTGGCTTTTAAAATGCTATCTGTTTTGGCTATCGAATCCTGTTTTGCTTTTAGGGTATCAACAATAACCTTTGGCGAATCGATAATTACTTGTGCAGGCTTTACCGCTTCAGTAGTTTCACCTGTAAATAATTCTGGTTTAACCAAATAGGTTATCGCTGCAATAACAACCAGCGCTAACACTGCAATTGTAATCATCAACCAGGTAGACATGCCTTGTCGCGTTTCGTCTCCATGTTCAATTGGGTCGTGGCCAAAACGGTTGGGATGCTCTGCATGTTGCTCCTTTATAAAGGCCGGAGCCTCAATTATAGGTTCTTCTTTTTTAGCTTCGTCTTCTAAATTGATATATGTTTTAGGTTCTTCTGGTTCTGACCTAAGCGAGAAACGACCTGGATGTTCGCTTTGCGGGATAACCGTTTCTGGTAACGCTATAGTATTGGTTTCTTCAGCTGCCGAGGTATTTTCTGTAGCAATTACTTCGTCTTTTACGTCGCCAGATTCAGGTGTCTCAATTGTCTGATGTGCAGCAGTGATATTTTCTACATCCGATTCTGGCGTATGACCAAAATGGCCTGGATGCTCTTCGTGCTGTGCCACAATTGATTCAGGAACTTCTACTTCTTGTGTTTCGTCAGATTCAGACGTCTCAATTGCATGTTGTTCGGCAGCGATATTTTCTACTCCCGATTCTGGTGTATGACCAAAGCGGTCAGGATGTTTCTCGTGCTGTTCCTTAATAAATTCTGGTGCTTCAACAATCTCTTCTGTAGGATTTTCTGAATGTTTTAAGGTGTTCTTAAGATCATCTTTAACTTCATCCAGTTCTACATTTTCGATTAGCGGAGCGTGGTATGACTTATTCTCAAAAGGTGAGGGTACACTTGGTGCCTCGGCAATTTCGTCGTAAACTTCTTCCTCTTGTTGAGGTGAATCCGTTTTTGTTTCCTTAATTACGGTTTCTGCTAATGATGGAAGTCCGTAAAATTCAGAACCATAGTTCATGTTTTTAACCGGTTCGAAACCTAAACCTTGTTCAGTAAAAAATAAACGGCCAGTATTTTGCAGCTCAGCCTCATGGTCTAATTCTAATTTTTGATTTACTTCTTCAACAAACTTGGCAATGTGATTACGGGCATCTTCATTATTGATGTTTGCTTTTGTAGAAATAAAGTTGGCTAAAGCTTCTTCTTCGCTTACTTCGGCCGAAAACTGCAGCGTATATCCGGGAGGCAAAAACGTTTGTTTTTCCTTATCGTATCTTCCCGGGTATTTCTTTTTATAAAAAGTGCCCAAGCCGGTAATCCCAACTTCTTTGCGTTGCTGCAAGAGTTCTAGTAGGTATGATAAGATATCCATTCGGGTAAAATTAAGCGTTTAAAATTAAAAATTATATTCTACCTTCAAATAGTGTCTACAGGTGCTATTATACATCCTATTCCAAAAGGGGGACAAAAACGAGTACAGTTTTATTGTTTTAATCATGAAAAAACACAGTTTTTTAAACCTATATCTGTATCCGTGCAAAGATAACGGTTACAAAGATAGAAATGGTATGCTAGTAAGCAAATGGCTAAATCGATTATAATATCAAATTTGAAGCTAAAGCTTAAAGCTATAGAAACGCTTTACTATGGAAAAGCGTATGTAGAAAGGACAGCGTAAAATTTACAATGGACGGTATCTTCACCGTCCATTGTATTTTCTAAATGATGGACCGAAACACCTATCGCAAGAATAACAGCTATAAAGAAAACCTATAAGCAAGGAACTGTGGTAGACCAATCAGTACTCTCCATGTTAAGTAAGCTAGCGGAGTGTCCATGTCCAGTTGCATCGGCGACGGTAGTTCCTGTTCCTTCATCAAATTTCCAGTAAGCCTCTAAATTGGTACTTGTTGCACTAACACTACATTTATTGGCAGAAATTGTAGATTGTGCCAGTGCCGATTTCCAAACCCGCATTTCATCGAACTGGCCGTTAAAGCCTCTGTTGGCATCCCAGCTTCTCGAAATCTGGAATGTGCCGTTAGCAACAATAGTACCTGTTGCGTTCATGCTGGCATCTAAAGTGCCGTTGATGTAGATTTTCATGGTCGAGCCATCATACGTTGCTGCAATATGATACCAGGTATTGGTGCTTAGTGCTGTAGTGGAGTTTAGTTTTTTAGGTGTTGCACCACCTGTATTCAGTACAAACTGTACTTTGTTGTTGGCTAGGGAAGCATCATCTAAACGCAGTAATGCCACGTTGGCATCACTCACTTCGACCCCCATAATGGTCGAGATATTTGGAGCAGTACCTTTAAAAGCCGTTGGTTTAACCCATGCTTCGTAAGTTAAGCTGGTGCCAGCAAGATTGAAAGTATTCGAATTTAAGTACTCATTAGTGCCGTCGAAAACCAATGAGCGGTTTCCAGCTGCTGGTGGTGTACCTCCAGTGCCATCTATACAATTTGGTTTTACAGCAGTTGCCGATCCATAAAGTACGTTAGACATGGCCGATAACTTAGTTTGCGAATTATTTGCTACGTTGTAAACCATCGCACTGGCCAAACCATTGTCTTTTACATAAGTAGCTACTGCTGCCTGATCGCTATTGCCTAAATCGGTACCTAAACCCAATTTACTTTTGGGTACACCAGCATTAATATAAGGTTGTAAACGCCCTGCATAATTGGTAGAGAAGTACGTTTGCTCAAATACATAATCTAAAATATCGCCCAGTTTTTGGTTGTTATAAGTAGAGGTAAAATAATTGGCCTGATTAAATGCGGCCATGGTAATCAGTTTATCAGCACCCATTCTAGCCCTAAGTGCTGCTGCTGCAAGTACCAATGAGCCATCGTTTGTGGTACAGGTAGAATACTCATCATCAATATCAATTCCATCTAAACCATATTGCTGTACAGCATTGGCACATTGAATGGCAAAGGCATCAGCCTGGGCATAAGTGGTAAAACAGCCCCATCCCGCATCTTGGTGATTTCCAAGTACATCGAGCACTACTTTTATGCCTAATGATTTAAGGTAAGCCACCTTGCCCGAATTTAAGGTTTCTTGTACCTGTGGATTGAAGTAAAGGGTAGGGGTGCCATTTACAGAATTGATATTGGCAGCGAAAATAACAGAAACACCAAATAACTGACTTGCTGAAGTTCCGTAGGTATAACAGCCCGGATTTACAAAATTGTTGCTATTTACCTCTACATAGGCGGTCATGAATGGGCCGGTTAAAGCAAGGGTAGAGGCATTGGTAGCGGCTTTGGCAGCGCCTTTGGTGTTTAATAGATTGTCTTCCTTTTCAGAATTAGCTTTTTTACAAGCATACAACAGGGCGAAAGCTGTTAACAGCAGTACGCCGAAAACGGTTAGTTTTCTCATAGGTTTAAAAATTTTGGTTAGAAATTGGTTTGATATAAAAAAGGTAGGACAACTTTTGGTATCCTACCTTGTGATATTTGTGTGTTAGAAGTTCGCTTTATTCACGTCCCACCATAGTCTAGTACCACCATTGTCTGGCCCGCCTAAAAGGCCAACCGCTTTAACAACCTCGGTACTATTACCGTTTCCATATTCAGTTGATGGGAAAGGTAATCTTCTGATCTGGGTTTGGGTATTGATACTTCCGCCACTGTTATTATTGGCTACTGCAAATAATTTAGGGTAACCTGTACGTCTGTATTCACTCCAGGCTTCCTGTCCGTCAGGAAAAATTGCCAACCATTTTTGTGTAATAATGCGCTCTAATTTTTGTTCATTGGTAGAAGTAGGGTCCCATTTTACGGTTATTGTACTTACAGCTGCAGCATTGTTTGCTGCATTTTTCGGATCAACATAAGCAGTAGGTGTACTGGTTGCATCTGATAAATAACTTCCTGCGGCTATATTCCATTGCTGTAATGAGGTGGTAATTCCGGTTTCATAGTTGGTTTGTGCATCTCCTGCACCTGTCCAGCCACGTAATGCAGCCTCTGCTTTTAAAAACCAAACTTCAGCAGCAGTCATTAAGATTTGTGGTGCTTTTTGTCCGATTGGTGATTTTACATTATCAGTAGAGTTTAAGGTAGAATAGGTTTTATAACCTGCTTTGCCCAAACCGTTAAATGAGGTATTTGCACCCGATCTGATTCCTACATATTGACCCGTAAATAAAGGATCAGTAGCAGGTCTGGCATAAATCGGTAAACGTGGATCGTTATAGCCTACCAAATACGTTTGCAAAGCTGCACCTAAAGCATTATCACCATCGTAAGCAACGGTAACCACCCATAAATCGTTATCTCTTGTGCCAGACTGCGCTACGGCCGCATTATCTGCTGCTGTTGTTAATAAACCGCCTGGTGCGCTTAAGGCTTTTTCAGCCTGAAGTTTTGCTGTTGCAGCATCGGCCTTTACAATACGCGTAGCTAAACGCAAACGCAAAGAGTTGGCCAATTTTAACCATTTAACCGGATCGCCTGCATAGATTAAATCGCCTTTATCATAAAAGGCCGTTTTACCGGGGTTTGCTGAAATATAAGTTTGTAAGTTATTGGCTGCTGTATCGATCTGTTTAAAAAAAGCATTGTAAACCGTTTTCTGATCCTCATAAGGCGTAGATACCAAAGAAGAACCAGCTGTAGTATATGGAATAGGGCCAAATTTATCGGTTACCCTACTCATGGCCATTACCTGAACCAAAAGAGCGATTCCCCAGGCTTCGGGCGATTTGGTTTTTACTTCGCTCTGGCCGATTTTAGAAATTGGTGCCATTACATAGTTGTACTGGTCGTTAAAACCAGCACTGTTCCAACCATCATTTAATGAGTAGTTCATATTGTTGATTCCCCCACCAAAAGGCGTAGGTGCCATCATGTAGCCACTAAAAGCATCGGCACTTAGATTTTGCGCAATTTGATAGTTGTGAAAAATTTCCTGCTCAATTGGGCCAATTGCCGATTTTAAAAGCGCAGTAGTCTGCTCAGGTGAAAGTGCAGTTGGGTTGGTGTTAAAATCTTCAAAGTTTTTGGTACATCCAAAATTTAAGGCCATCAAAGATGCCAGCAAAACAGCAGACAATCCTTTAATCCTGTTATTCGTGGATTTATGATATATAGTTTTCATGTTGTTTTTTGAATAGAATTAAAATGATAAATTTAGATTGAAGCCTAAACTGCGTGTTGCAGGTTGGTTAAAAACATCTACGCCAGATAAACCATTACCGGTAGACATGGTGATTTCCGGATCAAAAGGAGCCTTTTTATAGAAATAAAACAGGTTTCTGCCAGTAACTGAAAATTTAACACTTTTAAACGTTTTACCAGTTAAAGGAAGGGTATAACCTAAAGCTGCTTCTCTTAAACGTACTACTGTAGCACTATAGATATATTCGCCTGATACACCCGATCTGCCCCCGACAAAAGAATAATAGGCTTGTGGGTTAACCGTTGTTGATACTGCATTACCTTTTGTATCTACACCATCAATTTTGACACCACCTTGGGCCCTTGCATTACCGGTTGCTTCAGATACTCCTGCTTCGTCCATTAAAGCTTCGGTTAGCGATAATACCTGCCCGCCAAATTTACCGTCGACCAAGAAGCTTAAGCTAAAATCTTTGTAATTGAAGCTGTTGTTCCAGCCCAATTGGAATTTCGGATTAGGATTGCCTACGTAGTTAAATTCTTTACTTTTTAAAGGTGTATATGGCGAAGCTGTTGTTCCATCACCACCTAATATGATACGGTTTTGTGCATCTCTTTGTAAAGTATAGCTATAAATATCGCCATAAGAACCGCCCACTTTTAACCTCGAAATATAAGAAGTATTGCCAGCCCCTGTTAAATCTACACTGTTAATTTTATCGGCCGAAGCGATATCGATAATTTTATTTCTGTTTAATGAACCGTTTATCGAAGTGTTCCAGTTCAGCCCGTCGCCTTTTACAACATCAGCACCTAAAATAAACTGGAAACCTTTATTCTCTACATTACCTGCATTCAGGTATCCTGTTGATACCAATGAAGAAGGAGGTGCAACTACAGGAATATATTGGTTTTTGGTGTTGGTTTTATAATATGTAAAGCTGAAATTGATTCTGTTTGATAGGAAACGTAAATCGGTACCTACCTCGAACGATTTTGTTCTTTCGGGTTTTAACTCTCTGAAAGCTGCGTTGGTATTAAAATTTAATGCACCGTCTGATTTTAAGGTGTTTTGGATAAAAGTAAGATAAGGCGGCACGGTATTTCCAACTTCTGCATAAGTTCCTCTCAGTTTGGCATAGGTAATGGCCTCAGGAAGTTTGAACATCTGCGAAACAATAAATGATAAACCAACTGAAGGATAGAAATAAGAATCATTTGGTGTATATGATAAGTTAGAAGACCAATCGTTTCTGCCTGTTACGGTTAAGAAAGCCCAGTCTTTATATGAAATATTGGCGTTACCAAATACGGCCTGTAACTGGCTGTGGTTAGGAACAATAGGAACTACATTGCTTAATGTATTTCCGCTAAAGGTACCTGGAAGGGCAACGATGGTGTTAGCTGGTGAAAAGAAATCGACCGCCGAAAGGTTCCCTGCTAAAGATAAACCTGAAGTTTTCTGGTCATTGATGCTTCCACCGATTAATCCATTCACTTTAAAATCAGAACCGGTCATTGGAACGGTAATGTTGGCAATTGCATCTACATATTTCTGAACATAAGTTTGATTGCTCTGCGCAAAATAGCCTGTTCCGGTAGAGTTGAAATTGGTCGCAATACCAGAGTATCTCCGGTTTTCATAATCATCTGTAGTACGGTCCATATTTCCCCTAACCTGCACATTTAACCATGGCGCAACATCATATTTAATGCTTCCGCTCAATAAGAAACGGTTACGGACAGATATATTTGGGTTTAAATTGATCAACCACCATGGGTTTTGGTTAATGTCGGCCGGGCCACCCAACCAGTTTTGGCGTGCGCCACCTGTATTGCCAGCTAATAAATACTGATCTTTATATGGAGTAATATCAACACCTCTAGGGAAAAGATACAAGCCTAATAATGGATTTAAATATAAACCTAAAGAAGGGCTGTTGTTGATGCGTTGATTGATATAGTTTACACTTCCATCTACAGTTAATTTATTGTCGAAAAACTTAGCTGTTTCGCGAAGGTTTAAGTTGTTCCGGTTTAACTTATTGCCTGGTTGAATACCGCTGGCGTAAGTGTTTGAATAGGAAAAATAGGTTTGTGCTATTTCAGATCCGCCCGAAAGATTTATCGCATTGGAGGTATTAATCCCTGTTTTGAAAAAATCTTTTAAATTATCTGTCGTATTGCTGATTCCACTGCCCCAGCTATCTCTCGTTGTGGTAGATGCAGGTCCGTAGCTGTTCTGGAATTTTGGCTCGTAAGCAATATTATCAATGGTTACACCCGATGAAAAGCCAATTTCGGCTTTGCCTGCTTTACCCTGTTTAGTGGTAATTAAAATTACACCATTTTGTGCCTGGCTACCGTAAAGGGCAGCTGCTGACGCTCCTTCTAAAACCGTGATGCTTGCAATATCATCAGGATTAAGGTTAGAAATACCATCGCCACCATCCTGACCGCCACCAAATACACTGTTCTGCTGACCATTGGCATTACCATTATTGCTAATCGGTACCCCATCAATTACATATAAAGGTTGATTATTGCCACTTACCGAACGGCTTCCTCTTAAAATTACCTTTGCCGAACCACCAACACCCGATGCGCTTGGACTAATGGTTAAACCGGCAACTTTACCGTTAAGGGAGTTCATTAAGTTAGGGCTTTTTACTTTTGACAATTCATCGCCCGATACCTGTTGCGTATTATAGGTTAAGGATTTTTCTGATCTTTTTATCCCTAATGCCGTTACTACAACGGTTTCGAGATTTTTAGAGTCAGGAGTTAAAGCGATATCAATGGTGCTTTGCGTACCCACGGTAACCTCCTTGCGCTGGTAGCCGATAAACGAGAACACCAAAACATCGCCTGTTTTCGCAGTAATACTGTATTGTCCTGAAGTGTTGGTTTGGGTTCCGCCCTGCGCTCCTTTTATAGTAATGGTTACACCCGGCAGTGTTGCACCTGTTTCGTCTTTTACTGTTCCTTTAATCACATCCTGGTAAATAGCATGGAAAGAAACAGCGTGATTAAAATGATCGTTTGGTGCAGCTGCATACAAGCCTGTGGATGCATAAAGCAATAAGCACGTTAGCTGTAAAGATTTTTTCATATTCATTATGAATAATTTTGAATAAGTATTTGGTTAATTGTTTGTCGCCTTCGGGATTTCCATCCATCAGGTTTTATAGTTAAGAGTATTTTGCTTACACAAATTGCCTACAAGGGAATTGAATTATTTTTAAATAATTTTTTCTGTTCCATCTCGCTGAATTTATTTCAGCATCTTTCCTGTTACAAAGCCCTTGATACGGATAATATCAATTGCCTGAAAAGGACTATTATGCTATAATATTTAATCTAAGTCAGGTTTATTCAACTGTCTCTTTTGTTTGTGTGGCCCAGCAACCTGCAGCACCAACTAGTGCTGCATCTTCATTCAGTTTGGATATATGAATAGGCGTGTCGATCCCTTGCGATTCGAGATATTTAATCACATTGGGCATAAAACGACCAGACGCATTAGCAATGTTACCTCCAATTATAATTGCCTCCGCTGTATAATCCTGTTGAAAATCTTTAAGAAAAAGACCAAGGTTATGCCCAAATTCTGTAAATATTTTACGAACCGTCTGGTTCTCCTCATAAAGCAAGGTCAGTTCGCGGACATTTAGGATATTTAAACCTGTGAGCTCATAATAACGTTTCAAAAACCAACGGGTAGAAAGGTAATCCTCTGCTATACCATTCAAAAAAGAAGAACACCACAGGTTGGCATCGGTAATTTTTCCTTCTTTACAAACGGCACTTCCGAGTCCTGTGCCCAAGGTAATACCAATTAGATTTTGGTAGGCATGGGCTTCGCCTGCAAATACCTCTCCGGCCAAAAAGCAGGCCGCATCGTTGCTCATTAAAATCTGATCCCGGTTAATCTGCAGTTCGCTGGCCAGCATGTCTTTTACGTTTAGACCGTAAAAAGCTGCATATTTGTCATTTCCAGCGATATAAGAGATACCCTTATCATAATCGAAAGGCCCTGGCATGGCAATACCTATACGGCCAATTTTGATATCAACCTTTTGATAAGCCGCTTTAATTGCACTGCGCCAGGTGCGGATAATCTGTTCTGTTGAGCCATGAGAATCGACACGTTCGCGCGTATAGGAATTTTTAAGAATGTTCCGCTGTTGCATATCGAGTACGGCAGCTGTAATGTGCGAACCCCCGATATCAATGCCCAACACATATTTGTTTTTATTCATTGTTTTCTGCTTCAATAGATCTATAAATGGCTTGTACCTGATTGTAGTACCGAATGAAGAGTTCTTTTTTTGTTAAATTGCCTACAGCGGCAAGATTTTTTTATGAAATATTTTTTATTACCTTACATTTGATTCACCAAACTAACCAAGTTGAAAGCAGCTAAGCCAGATCTAGTCGTTTTATGGAATAAGATTTGCCTCGAGGACGATATAAAATCTTTTGAGCAACTTTACCGCTTTCTGTACAGTAGGTTAATCAAATTTTCTATTTATTATGTAGTTGATAAACAGGCTGCAGAAGATCTGGTTACCGAGGTATTTGTTAAATGTTGGGAAAACCGCGCAACAAGTACCCATGTATTAAATCCCGAAAGTTATTTTTTTATCGCTGTAAAAAATCAATCACTCAAATACCTTAAAAAAAATTCTTCCATTACGTTTATCGATTTAGTTGATGCTGAAGAGGATGTTTCGGTAACAGCACAAACACCAGAGTATATTTTGGAAACCAAAGAACTGCACCGGCAACTTGATTTTGCCATTGCTGGTTTGGCGCCTCAGGCGGCTACTGTTTTTAGGTTGATCAAAGAAAGTGGAATGAAATATAAGGAAGTGGCAGAACTGCTGAATATTTCGCCGCGAACGGTGCAGACCCAATTGTTCAGGGCTATTGCAAAACTCCGCTTAATATTACAGCCCTTACAAGACAAAGGACCAGATGAAAAAAAACTTGGAAAACTGATCTCCCTGATTATCTTAGTGGGTACTTTATCTTTTTTTTATTTCTTGTAGGCAATTTTAACAGAAAAAGGAACATATCATAAAGGGTTAAAAAAAAATGACAGATCAAAGATTTACAGAATTGCTTGGAAAACAATTGGCCGGTGAAATTTCACCGGATGAATCTGTTGAACTGGAATCGATTTTAGCCGATAACGAAGCACTTAGAGCAGAATATAAACAGCTGCAGACTTATTTTGAATCTGAAACAGCTGAAGAAGAAAATATCGACCTTGTTTTTGATCGGATCAGGGCACAGATCCAGGTACCCGATGAACCCCGTTTAAAAGTTGCCAAAAATAAAGGTTACAGTGTTTGGCTAAAAATTGCTGCTGTTGCAGCTATTGTTTTGGCTGGCGTTTTGGTGTATAACAGAGAAGCTATTTTCTTCAATAAAACAGATCAGCTGGCTTTGAAGCAAGCGCAAACCAAGGCAACCGAAATTAAAACCATTATACTGGCCGATGGCTCTACCGTGAAAATGAATTCGGAGAGTAGCTTGAGATACCCTGAACATTTTAGTGGTGATACCAGAAACGTTTACCTATCGGGTGAGGCCTTTTTTGAAGTGAAAAAAGATGCACAACATCCCTTTATTGTACACACTGAGCAATTGGCCGTAAAGGTTCTGGGCACAGCGTTTGACGTTAAGGCCTATCAAAACGATGCTTTTATCGAAACCACCTTAATTAGAGGAAGCGTTGCCATCTCACTTAAAAATAATACCAAACAAACTTTTACCTTAAAGCCAAACGATAAGTTTACCCTGGTTGATGGCAAATCCAATTTAAGCCAACTCACCCATTTTAGTGGAACAGGGACCGACAGGGTTATGGAAACCGCATGGACAAACCACGAACTCATTTATAAAAATAACCGTTTTGATGAAATTGCCAAGCTTTTTGAGCGATGGTACGATGTTAAAATAACTTTTAAAGAACCTGAACTTAAAGCAGTAAGATTTACCGGACATGTAGATAAAGAAACCATTGCCGAAGCTTTAAATGTGCTAAAACTGATCGAAAACTTCAATTATTCAATAAAGGGTAAAAATGTATATATCTACCGCTAGCACAAACAGTTAAGCAATGTATATTTGTAGCCATGAATTGTGCGCAGCGGATCATATTGTTAATTGGATTGATTTTTCCGCTATTTGCCAATGCGCAAACTAAAGTTACTTTAAATTTTAACGGGGCAAATTTTGAGCAGGTTGTAGAAGCGATACAACAACAAACTGTTTACCATTTTGCCTACGGTGAATCTAAAATCCCTAAACATCTGGTATCCATTAAGGTAGAAGAAGAGGAAGCCCTAAAGGTGATCGATCAACTCCTGCTCAACAGTGGTTATACTTATTCTGTACTGCCCAATCATCTCATCGTGATCAGAAAAAATGCCGAAGGAAAAATAGATACAGATAGTGTCCGTTTTTTAAAAGAAGTGGTAATTACGGCTTTGGGGATCGAAAAAGATAATGATAAAGTAGGTTATGCCCTTACCACCATTAAAGGCTCATCTATCACCAAAGCAAGAGAAAGTAATCTGATTATGGCACTGCAAGGCAGGGTTGCCGGACTAAATATTACCGGTGTAAACGGTGGCCCGGGTTCTGCCGCACGCGTACTTATCAGAGGTGTTTCGAGTATGACTGCTGCTTCCCCATTATTTATCGTAAATGGTGTACCCATTGATAATAGTATCAGGGGAAGTGCCAACGAGTATGGTGGCGCCGATTACGGCGATGGGATCAGCAATATCAATCCAGATGATATTGAAACCATCACCATATTAAAAGGATCAGCGGCTTCAGCTTTGTACGGAGCCAGGGCGGCAAATGGTGTAATCCTTATTAACCTCAAAGGTGGGCGAGAAAACACCAGGGCTAAGTTTGAATACAATGCAAACCTGGCCTTCGATGTTCCTGTTAATTCGACCGATTTTCAATATCTGTACGGTCAGGGTACACAAAATAAACGTCCAGCTGATCTGTACAATGCAATTACCACGGGTTTGTTGAGCTGGGGAGAACTTATGGATGGCAAATTAAGCCCTCAGGTAGATGGCTCTATGCGTCCTTATGCTCCCGTTAAAAATAACATTCAGACTTTTTACCGTATAGCTCCGGCATTTATCAATACACTTTCGCTGGTTGGAGGAAATACAAAGAATAACTATCGTGTTTCGGTTTCCAATTTAGATTATAATTCTGTTTTAAGCAATGGAGCCCTCAACCGTAAAACGCTGAATTTTTATGGCATAGTGGCTTTAAATCCTAAAATATCGCTGAGCTTTACTGGTAATTACATTTATGAAAGGAACAAAAACAAAAGTTACCTTAGCGATGGTCCGTTAAATCCTAATTATGGAATTTCTGCCCTGGCTACCAGCTTAGACCAAGCTATCCTGGCACCTGGTTTTGATGCCGGAACAGGTTTTGAAACGCGGTGGAATGCGGATGAATATAAAACCAATCCTTATTTTTTAATGAACAAACAGGCTGATTACGCTAATAGAAACCGTTATATCACTTCAGCCGTATTAAAATATAAGTTGGCCAGCTGGGCATCATTACAGGGAAGAATTGGCTACGATTCAAGTAAAGATGAAGTAGTGAGTATTTTGCCCACTGGAATTGCCTTTTCTATCAACAGACAGGGCGGGATAAATGCCTACGATCAGAACCGTACTTCTGAACTTAACAGCGATATCCTGTTCAGTGCCAGCCGGAATCTGGGCGATAAGTTTAATCTCGAACTTTCAATGGGGGCTAATTACCGTGAAAGAAAAGGCAATAGTGAAAAGCTAAAAGGCTCGCAATTTAAGGTACCTTATTTATATACCCCCGAAAACCTGATTACCAGTACCAAAACATTGGCCGTATCAAGGATCGTAACAGAATCTGCTTATTACACGGCCGATCTAAGCTATCAGCGGTTTCTTAATTTCTCAGTTACGGGGCGATACGATATTTATTCAACTCTACCTGCCAATAACCGTGGTATTTTTGTACCAGGGATTTCGGGCAGTTTTATTTTTTCAGATCTGTTGAAGTTGAAAGGACTGAATTTTGGTAAACTGCGTCTTGATTTTGCCAAAACCAGCGGCGAACCCATTGTACCCTATACGACGCAAATTTATTACACAGTAGATAACCAGGTAAATGGTATTCCCGTTGGCAGCTTTTCTGGCGATTTACCCAATTACAATTTAAAGCCCTTTACCTTAAACGAAATAGAAGCGGGTCTCGATCTTAAGTTTTTCAATAGCCGATTGGATATCGATTTTACCTATTTCAATCGCATTACCCACAATGAAATCATTAACGCAAAACAATCCGTTACCACAGGTTTCACCTCGGCTTACGTTAATCTTGGCGAAACCCGCAATGCAGGGATAGAACTTGCATTAGGCTACACGCCCCTGCTTACAACAACGAGCAAATGGCAGATTAACTTTAACATGACCAAGGTAAAGAATACCTTACTCTCTATTGATGGAAATAGCAATTATACACTTACAGGTACTTATAGGCCTTTAAACGCCAATACCGCGTTGGTAGTTGGTAAACCGATTACTCAGGTTATGGCTTATGATTATCTGCGCGATGCCAGTGGAAATATCATTATCGGATCGGACGGCATACCTAAACGGGGTAATTTTATCCCAATGGGCGGCACCATGCCTACATTATATGGAGGAATAAGCAACAGTTTTAGCTATAAACAGTTTAATTTTTCCTTTTTGATCGATTATCGCTTTGGTAATAAAATTCTTTCGGCAACAGAATATTATAGCTACGTACTTGGCTTAAATAAGGCAACTCTGGCGGGTAGAGAGACGGGTATCGTTGCCGATGGGGTACTAGAAAATGGGCAGAAGAACACGATAAATGTTCCGGCTTATGCCTATTACCCTGAGCTAGCCACCAATATTTCTACATTATCAGTACTTAATGGCAGTTTTATCAAACTGAGACAAGCTACATTGGGTTATTCTTTTAGCGAAGGTTTTTTAAAAAGAACACCGTTTAGCAGTATAGGAATTGATTTGGTAGCCCGGAATTTATTTACCTTGCTTAAGTACACTCAAAACATAGATCCCGAATCGCAGTTTTCACCTACATTGGGTTATGCGGGGATAGAAGGTGCTTCATTACCTGCTACACGTAGCTTTGGAGTCAATTTTAACTTTAAATTCAAATAAAGGATGAGCTGGAACAAGTTATATATAATTGGTGCGTTCTTCCTCACTTTAGCGAGTAGCTGTTCGAAAGCAAAGCTGGATGAGATTAATACCGATCCGACCAAGCTCACCGAAAACAATTATGACCCTAATAGTTTGCTTGGGCAGGCACAGCTAAAGTATTCTAATCTGGGCTATTACCAGCTTTTGTATCAAAGCACGATGATGCAGTTGCTTGCCTCAACCTATTATTATTACAATAATGGCGATAAATACATCAATGTGGGCAGCTTTACCGATTATCAGGGCCGCATTTTTGATGAAGGTTATACTGATGCTTCTTATATTAGAGAGATGCAAAGGCTCGCCAGGTTGAAAGATCCTGTAGCTTATAAAAACCTGATTGCGATAGGTGATATTATGTTTGTGTTGATTTTGCAACGGATTACCGATACCTATGGTGATGTGCCTTATACGCAGGCAGTTAAGGCTATGCAGGGTATTAAATATCCGATTTACGATAGCCAGGAAGCTATTTACAACCAAATGCTGAAAGATCTTGAAGCTGCTACAGCACAACTGGATACCGAAAAACCAGGGCCAACTGCCGATCTTTTTTACAAGGGCGATATTACAAAATGGAAAAAGTTTGGCTACTCGCTTATGCTGAGGATTGCAATGCGTTTAATCAAGGTCGATCCAGAAAAAGCAAGGCTCTGGGCAGAGAAAGCCGCAGATAAAACTTTTACAGATATAAATGACAATGCAATCCTTTTAACTGATGCTTCCTCATTCAACAGCCAGAACGGAACATCACTTGCTTTAAGAACCTTTTCTGATTACCTGGAAGTACGCTGGAGTAAAACCTTAATCGATCAGTTAAAAAACACTAACGATCCAAGATTAGGTGTAATTGGTGAGGTACCAAAAGACGGACTGTCTAAAAATGCTGACCAAAACCTAAACGGAAATACCGATGCAGCCGTTCAGCTGGGTATGCCTAATGGGTATGATTTACAGGGTGGCGTAACTGATATCAGCCATTCTCCAAACTATCCAGGCGGTACAGGTAGCGGAAGTGATTTTGCCCCGCTCGGGAAATACTCCCGACCACGAACTTCCGTGTATCTTAAACTAGGTGGACCAATCTTTATTTTGAGTTATGCAGAAACAGAATTTCTACTGGCAGAAGCAAAGGCAAGAGGATGGAATATAAATGGGACAGCAAAACTACATTATGCCAACGGATTAACCGGAGCCATACAATCACTTGCGCAATTAGACCCTTTGGCTGCGGTTGATGCCAATAAGATTACTACATTTGTTAACCAGAATCCACTTGATGAGAGCAGCACACAAAATGCAATAGCTGAAATAAATACACAATATTGGGTGGCTACTGGGACTAATTTTAATTTTATAGAAGCCTGGCTAAACTGGAAACGGAGCGATTATCCTAAACTTATTCCGATAAATTATAAAGGTAATGTAACCAATGGCACTATTCCCCGCAGGATGATCTATCTATCAACAGAGGTGCTGAACAACCCCCGGAATTATAAAGATGCTGTAGCAAGAATAGCTGGAGGCGATGTGCTTACTGCTAGGGTTTGGTGGGACAAGTAATGATTGGATATTGAGGACACAACTAAATCATCCCATAATAATAGGTGTGTTTTAATGTCTATAAATATCTAACGTGTTTTTTTTCTTTTCCATGGTTAAGGCCTTTTATCAGCAGGTATATGCCCAGAAATAGAAGAATAGCGGAAATCATTATCCCAACTGCAACGGGCAAAAAAATAGCTGCTGATGCGAAGAACTCGCTCCATAGCACACGGGGATAAAAAAAATAAGTTAGTATCAAAAATCCTAGTAACATTAAGATTGAGAAAAAATAAAGGGTTTTAGGTGTTGAGTTGATTTTCATGTTTTATTTAGATATAGGTGAAATGATAAGAGTGGGTATCTTAATTTAGATAAGGATTTTCGGGAATGTAAACCAGGTGATAGCCATTTTTCTTAAGCAGATTAATCGTTTGCTCATCAGGCAATTGTTTAAAAATAACTGTCGTTAGCACCTGTGAAGGCATAGCTCTTAATTTAACGAGGGCATCAAAAAGAAACTTCTTCATTTTGATAAAGAAAAACTGCCTGTTGTATTGGTCGGTCGATATCGATTCTGCCCCTCTAAACCAGTAATTTGGATTGATTTTTTTAAAACCAACCATTGGCAGGCCTAAACCTGCAGCCAGTTTTTCAAATTCCCGTTCAGAAACCTTGTATACAAAATTTCCAACAGGCTCAAATGAAAAACGGTTTTTCCATAGTTTGTTAATAAATTGCCCGTTTTGGGCAAAAAGGTTACTTAACATTAAAAGTAAAGGCATTTTTGTTACCGGATCCTGCGGCTCCATCACCACCACACCCGATCTGGCTACTCTGATCATCTCGTACATGGCAGCATATGGCCTGGGGAAATGGTGGTAAGATTCTTTGCAAAGCACAAAATCAAAGCTATTGTCTTCTCGCGATAGCTTTTCTGCATTTTCTGCGGCACAGGCGTTAATAATTCCCTCTTTTAATGCAACATTTAAAAAATCGGTATTCAAATCTGTTGCTAATGCCTCATTGCCTGAGTTTAGGATATATTGTGCGTCAAATCCATAGGCATCTCCTACGGTAAGCCAGCTTCGGTCTTTTCTGTCCAGAAGCGGATCAAGACAACTGAAAAATAGTTGTTGCAGCCAGTGGGCAACATTGTTTTCGCCTGTAGCCCTTATCTTTCCATAAAAATCGCTTTTAGAACTTTCGGATGGGAAATGTTCATTGTACCATTCGTTGTGTCGGTTATAGCTTTCATTATGGCGCATAGATCAGGGTTTATAAGATCATACGAAGCCAGTACTGAAAACGCTTGGTCGAAAAACAAAATGTATCAATCAAAAATAAATTAATTTTAACCCAGCATTTTTCATATCCACTGCGTAACCTTATTATAACACCATGAAAAAACGCTTACCGAACCAAATGGATGAACCTTTTTTTTAAGCAGGATACTAAACTAATCAGAGGCTGCAAAGCTAATGAGCGGCAAGCACAGGAAGGTCTCTATAAGCTTTACTATGCCGATATGCTGCGTATATGTTTTCGTTATTTAAAATCAGATGATCTGGCGCATGATGCCTTGAGCGTTGGTTTTTTGAAGGTTTTTCAGCATATCCATACTTTCGATGCTAAAAAAGGAGAATTTGGCGCCTGGATTAGGACGGTGATGGTAAGGTCGTGCATTGATATTAGCCGAAGAGAGGCGAAGTTTAACGAAACCATCAGTACAGATGAAATAGAGGAAATCTTTATCCAGCCGTCGGTGTTAGATAAACTTTTTGTAGAAGATCTCCTAAAATTGATACGCCTGTTGCCAACCGCTACCCAGTTGGTTTTTAACCTTTCGGTTATAGACGGCTATTCGCATAAGGAAATTGGAGAACATTTGAATATTACCGAGAGTACCTCAAGGTGGCACCTTACAGAAGCAAAGAAACAGTTGAGGACAATGTTAGCTTCCTCAGCCATTGATAAACCAACTGAAAACATAAAAAGAAGATGAGAAATTCAGCATGGTATCATAAACTCTGGCGCAATAAATTCGATAGTCTTCCGGTTCAGGATGCTGCGGATGCTTCATGGGCAGGTATGCACAAATTGCTCAATGAGCAGATGCCGATTAGTACCATCGGTGGCCATGGCCCTAATTTATCTACAGGAGCCAAACTGTTTAAAATAATTGGGTATACATTGTCTGTAGCTGCTACGGTTTCTACTGTAGGCTACTTTACAGTGCTGAAATCAAAAAATAAACAGAAAGAAATAGAAAAGAAAGTTAAACCCGCAATTCTCGATTCAATAGTTATTGATAGTAGCAAGGTGATAAATTACAACAATTTGGGCGATACGACTGTAATCAAGGATAGTATTGATCAGAATGGAAATGCAATAAATGATGTTGTGGTGCAAAACAGAGGTGTTGACAATGATTCGGCTCAGGTTGTAAAAGATGTGAATGATAATGAAAAGCTTATTTTGTCTGCTGTGAAACCTAATGCTGTTTCTCAAAACAAACACGATGGTACACAAAAACGAGATAATTTTGGACGATTTGAAAATTTGAGTTCGAGATCATTAAAGCCTAGCTCAAAAGTTGATAATCACGAACCTAAAGGCCGCAATATTGATCGTTCATTTATGAACAGACAAAATCTGTTATTAATACCGGATAGTGATCAGGAAACAAATGGATTTTTTAAACAACTTGCTTCACCTGTTTCCATTTTAAATCAAAGAGTTGTTTTACAAACCTATGCCCCTGTCGATTTACAAAGTACATCCTCAATAAAGAACAGTAGGAGAGGAAGCAACAATAAAGCAGATCGCACCACTGCAGGTAAAACCCCGAAAGTAAAAAATATCAAATCACCCAAAATCAAAACGACTAAAATTAAACAAGAAAGCGAAATTATAGAACCCACATATAGTTATGGTGTAACAACAGGAATGAATGTGCAGAAAGGGAATAGCAGTTTTTACGCAGGTATATTTGGTACATATGCGTTAAGTAAGAAATGGAAACTTGCTGTTGGCGTAAATGTTAATAGCTATCAAAAAATTGTAGGAGAATTTACACATCCAAGTTATTACCGTCCCGATTCGTTACCACCGTTCACAATTACGGCTACACGAAAAGTGATTACAGTAGATATTCCTTTAACAGCTGCCTATAAGCTTTCAAAACATATAAGTGTTAAAGCAGGTCCCGTAATTAGTTTTGTGGGCAAGCAGTCTGAAATGATTACCAGGTTAAACCCGATCGCCGATCCGCGTGATACATTATACCATAGCAAGCAAATCGATTCGACCTTAGTAAATACAGTAAGCAATAAGGTAAATATAGGGTTTACAGGTGGCATCAGTATTCACATTAAACAATTTGATATTAACGGAAGCTACCAATGGTTAACACCATATAAAGTGAGTAATAGTTTGGGCTCTTTTAAACAGACCAATCAGGTTTTCAGGATTGGGATAGGCTATAGGTTTAAGTAACTATAGTAGAAACAAAATTAAAAATGAGATATACTGCGATTCAAAAAATGATAAAAGCAGAAATTTCAGGTGTAATAATAGAGAAACTTATATATAAGGCGTCTCAAATTTTACTGATCTGCTTTAGGATTTTTAAGTCGTAAATTAAAATTTCGCTTTTATCTGTTTTATCGTACTTGTTATTGTTGTTTGTATCAGTATGGCCCGTTACAATAATAGTTCCGGTTTGTTTATTCACAACCCAGGTATTTACGAAGAATTTATTATCTGTTAATTGTGTTCTTTTTTGTCCATCAGGAGATAAGATTATAATCTGTTTTGGGTCGTTCCAGTCTATTCCCTTTTTTTCGTCAAGATCAATAGTTTGAGCTGAGATAATAATTTGATTGATCCCTAGGTGGTCAATCTTAACTTGCTCCAGTTTTTCAAAATAGCCATCACTCGGGAAATCTACCTGTTTTGTTTGCCCGTTTTTAGTATTAATAAACAGTAGGTATTTATTTTTCGCATCAGGTATTTTTCCCCAATTTTCAACACTTGCAATTACGTAATCTGTTCCTTCAACTTCTGTTAATTTATTGAAATGAGTATAGTTATTTTTATCCTGCCCGTAAGCGGTCAGGGCGAAAATGCTTAAGATGGTTATGAATATTTGCTTCATTCTTTTTTGAGCTGTAATGTTTATAGTTATTTGTTTGTTTCGCTTTTCCACTCATGCTCAACATTTGTCATAAGCAGCGCATTGTCAAAAGTCACTGATCCTCGGGGGAAAAGATCTTCATTTTCAAAAAAACTTGATTTTACCTTCAAAACCTCAAGTGGTCTAACTTTCCAATGGTATGCTTTTAATCTCAGACCATCAAACTTGTCTTTATTTGGTGAATATCCAAGGTCGCCGTTTTCAAAAAAGTCCGACGCATTTTCTAGTGTTTTAAAAATTGATTTATTGTTAAACAAATGAGTCTCATTAGCATCAATTAATATCTCCGTATTGTCTGAGCTCTTAAAGCTAATTTGGTAATTTCCGTTTTCTTCTTCTATGCTGAATTTTGCATGAAGGTGTTTGCCTGGAAATATTCGTCCACCAATGAGCGCATTTAATTTTAGTGACGTATCTCGACGCGGTATATAAACTCCTGATTTTGTTACACCGTCCTCATCCCATTCAACTGCAATTCGATGAGCACCATTTTCAGAATTTACACCCATAAAGTTTGGTAACCCTTTTGGTTTTATATTTTTTAGTCTGATTAGGCATATTCCAACAATGGCCTTTTCCATATAAACTTTTGGTCTAAAAGGAAAGGGAATCAGTTCTTTCACAATCTTTGGGTCGGCTGTGAAGTTGATTAAGATTCTTCTGTCAATATATCCATGTATTGCTGGGATTCTCATTTCACCTTAATTTTACGCTAACTAAAGTAAATATAGTAGAAATCACAACAATATAAATGTTGTTCAATTAAGAGAATAGCTATTAATAATTCTTCCGGGAATAACTTATCTTAAAGTTGTTTTTGATAATGATCGGCAGCCTATAATCCCACAAACAAAATATGCCTTTAAGTTTAACTTAAAGGCATATAAATTATTAAAAATGAATTTTATATTTCTTATCGCTTAAAACGAATACGTTAATCCTCCGAAAATATTAAATCCATTTACCTGATAATATAAGTACCTGCTGTAGTTGGTATTTAAGATATTGTTTGCTTTCGCAAAAACAGAGAATTTTTTGTTTATCCTGTAATCTGCACCAAGCCCTAAATCTACAAATCCCTTCACCGTAACAATCGATTCAATCGATGGATTTGGAATCACATACTGCGAAGGATTAACAGGGTTCGCAATGTTTACTTTTGCCTTAACATCATCCTGGATCACTACACCAGCATTAAAGCTTAGTTTTTTATTGTAGGTATAAACGAGGTTCGAACTTACTTTTAACCCTGGTTTAAACCAAGAGTAAGTCTCTGAAGCAGGTTTCCAATCGTCTAGATTTAATTTACCTGTCCATTTCAAGGCGTCGCTTACCTGAACAGAGATTTCACCTTCTAAACCGGTTAGTTTCGTTTTACCGAAATCGTAGATTACATCAAACTTGTTAAAATCAGTATAATTGTTGATGAATAGTGGCATATCGTCAAACTGTTTTACGTATACACGTGCTTTGTAACCAAAGCCTGGCCCTCCGGTACCTTTAACACCAGCACTGAAACTTAGTTTTTCAACTGTATTTTTAACGACAATATTGTTGTTCAACCAAGGGTTCTCATCTGTAAAGCCTTTTAATGAGTTTCTGTTTACATCACCCTTAACTTCTCCAAAAACCTGTAGGTAATCAGGAATTAAAGTGAAATCGGCGGTAATGGCAGGGAATATTTTAGAGCTGCTGAATGCACCAAATTCCTGCACAAAATTAATCCCCGCTGTAATTTTAGCACCTTTAACCTGCAAACGGATATATGGATTTAAACGCAAAAGGTTATTACCAACGCTGGTTAAAGCATCTTTGCTATTACCGAATTCAGTTGATGCGGCTAAACCTAAGTTTAACGAATTAATACGTTTGTTTACATAACCGTTTAAGCTCAGGTAATTTTCTTTAGCACTAAATTTATCATTCCAGATGTAACCATTGGCTTTTAAAGCATAACTAAAAGCATCTTCATCCTCAGTAAAGTTTTTAACCAGCTCACCTTCCAGTTCAATCGTGGTTAAGGCCTGTTTATCTGGGTTAGGATTAAGTGTAGGCCTAGCATCATCTATGCCGTAAAAATAAGTGCCGTTACGCTCAAAATTAATGCGGCCACTCACCGTATTCTGCTCTAAAATACTACGGCCAAAAACACTTAACTGTTGGTTGCTGCTATTCTGTTTGTTCAGCTTTCCTTCCTGACTAAAATGCTTAAAATAACCACCTACCTGTAAGCCTTCATCTTTACCGGTATTAAAATAAGCTTCTCCCAAAAGGGTAGCCAAGGACCCGAATGCACCTTTTACATAGTTATTAACCAATATGCTTTCTTTTTCTTCTGCTAAGGCTTGTGCCTGTAACTTTTGGATATCGCTGTTCAACTCCAGCTTTCTATCCAGGATGCTGTAGTTTAATTTTGCTTTGTAAGTTTTAACATCATCCAAATTCGGGCTTCTTCTTAGCTTTACAGCCTCGGCCAAAATTGGTTTATACGGGCGTACTACTTCTATCTCCTCATTTACCACCCCTTTTTCCTCCGTTTTTTTATCCTGCGCCTGAGCAGTCGTTAATCCAACAGCTAAAAAAAACAGTGAACTATATATATATTTAATCGATTTCATAATGCTACTTCTTCTGGTTTAGTTTTTCTAGTTTTTCTTTGGCTGTCGGGATGATATCATCCTTGCCTTCGTAATTATCAATTATACTGAGAAGTGTACTTTTCGCCTGTAAATTGTCTTTCAGGGCAACATAATTATCAGATAAAAGGATAAATGCCTTTGCTACCCAATAATCGTAAGCGGCCATGTTGTTAATCAGATCAAAACAGGTTTTAGATGAGGTTTTGAAATCACCTTTGCTGTATTCCAATAAAGCTAAATTGTATTTTGCTTCGGCAGCGGCAATGGTTTTTGTTTTAGCCACCACATTTTTAAATTCTTTTATGGCTGTTGTGGTATCACCTTTCAACAAATAAGCCTTGCCAGAGTATAAGCTGGAACTGTTTTTTTCTTCTTCTGAAGCTTTTTCCGATTCTTTGGTCAACTGTGCATATTTAAGCATGTCATCAGGCATATTTAAGGCGGTGTAAGCCTTTAATAAATTGTTGATGGCAAAACTATAGTGCGACTTGTAATCGGTGGTAGTTTCTAATCTTTTCAGGTAAACAATGGCCTCGTTGTATTTCTTCTGGTTTAAGAAGAGTTGAGAGATACTTACTAAAGAACGTTCGGTGTAATCACTCGTCCAATCGTTTAAGATAAACTCATAATCAGGAATGGCTTCATCTGGGCGACCTAATTTAACCAATGATTCTGCTCTGATAAATTTAGCCTCCTTTTCGTGGTTAGCTTTTGGGAATTTATCGAAATAAGCATTTACAGCTTGGAATGCACCATTGGCATCGCCTTTTAGATAGGTATTATTGGCTGCAGCAAAAACGATGTTATCTTGTTCTGAGCCTGAGTAATTTCCAAGCGGCGTTGTAGCTGCATAAGCGATAAAACCATTTGCATCACCACGATCTACGTAAATGTTCTTGATCGATTCCATTGCCTGTTTAGCTTCATCGGCAGTAGGGTAATCGCGGATTACTTTTTTAAACGATTCTAAAGCGGCATCGTCCTGATCCTGGTTGTATTGAACCAAGCCGATGGTTACCAGCGCTTTTGCTACATAACTACTGCGTGGGTACTTGGCTATCAATTCTACCAGATCTGATTTAGATTTATCAAAATCACCCTTGTTAAAATAAGTATAAGCCGTTTCGAAACCAGCATCATCTGCATAATTCGAATTCGGAAAAGCTTTTAACAAACTTTGCATTGTTGCAATTTTTGCATCATACTGCGTTTCCAGTCCCTGGATCATTCCTTTCTGGAAAGTAGCATAATCCTCAGAAGTGGTATGTCTGTTAATGATTTTGTTGTAATTCGCCATTGCATCGCCATAATTCTTATTTACGAAGTAAGAATCTGCTAAACGAATGGTCGCATCATCAATTGTTTTTTGGTCTTTATCGTTACCCGCCAAAAATTTTTCAAAATAATTTGCTGCTTTACTATATTTTTCGTCTTCGAAAGCGGCATAAGCCAAAGCATAGTTTGCGAAATTATAAACACCAGTTTTATCGGCATCCGGCATCTTCAAGAATTTCTCGAAAGTGGTAACCGCTTCTCCGTATTTGCGCAGTTCGTACATCGATTCTGCTTTCCAGTAGGTATTTAAGGCATTAATTTCATCGTCTTCCGGGAACTTTTCAGAACGCAAAAACATCGATAATGCATTAGGGAAAGCCCTTTCGTTATAGAACTCTAATCCGCGGAAATAAGTAACTTTCTGATAAGCTTCCTTAGCCTCAAGGTTTTTATCAGGAATAGGCTCTAAAATGTCTACCGCTGCCTGATAGTTTTTGGTGGTTAATAAAACCTCGCCCAATAAAGTTTTGGCTTCGTTTATTTTACGCGATTTTGGGAAAGTTTTTAAGAAACCCTGAGTAGCCTCCAAAGCTTGCTGGTGGAATTCTAATTCATAACTTAATTTGGCATAATTTAACCAGGCTTCTTCCTGTATTCCCTTGTCAAAACTTAAACGAGAAGCCCTGAAAAAAGCGCTTTGTGCTTTCTGTTTGTTGCCCAACTGTATAAATGCTTTACCCAAAGTATGCATACCGTTTTGCAGGTAAATATCATCGGTATTCAGTTTTTCTAAAACGGCAACAGACTCTTTATACTTTTTATTTTGGAACAAAGAGTATCCATATTGGTAAATGAAGAGGTTGTTCTTGGTTTCGCTTTTATCTTTTGCATAATATTCAGCAAAATATTTTTCGGCATTTTTGAATTCAGATTTTGCAAAGTACGATGCAGCAACCAAACTCAACATTTCTGGTTCGAACTGTTGTTTGGTTTTTTGAATCGCAGCTAAAGCATAACTGATCACATCATCGTAACGCTCGTCGAGATAGTACATCGAAGTGATGTAGTATGGATAACTGGCCTCATAAGTAGGAGAGCCTTTTAACTTTTCGAAGTTGGCCAATGCCGTTTTATACTCTTTGTTTAAGTAATTGATATAAGCAAAGTAGTAGGTAGCACTTTCCTGAAAATCGCCTTCTTCTTTTTTAACTTTTTCGAATAAAGGTTCTGCCTTATCGTAGTCTTTAAGTTCGAAATAGGCGTAACCCTGCTTAAACTGGTATTCGTTTCTTTGTTTGCCCGAAAGTGTAGAAGGGTCGGTTTTTTCGAACCATTCTAGCGCTTTTTTATAGTTTTTCTGGTTGAAATAAGTTTTTCCAACATAGAAATAAGCCAGTTTGGTGTTTGGGTTTAACGGATAATCGCGGATAAAGGCCTGAAACAAACTCTCGGCATCGCTATTGGTTAACTCTAATGCGCAAACGGCGGCATAAAATTTTGCATTCTCCTTTAGTAAAGATAATTCTGCATTGCTTTCCGTTTGGGTGGAAGGTTTATAACGTTGCAGCTCAACAAGTTTAAACTGTTGTGCAGCTGCAGTGTATTTTTCTTTGTCTAATAATTCTAAGCCCGTTTGATAGTTTTTGTTGAGGTTTTGCACAGCGCTAACCTGAGCGTAGGTGCTAAAACTTCCTGCTAAAATTAGCGGAATTAGTAAGTATTTTTTCTGCATTGGTTTCAAATATGGTTGGTACTAAATTAGAAATAGTATCAAAGCTTATCAACAGAAGTAATTAACATCTGTTAATAACACAAATTAACGACAGGATTTTTGGTTTGGTATTAAGGGGTGTACGAATGTGGAAAATTTGGGTTCACTCGTTCAGTTGTCGTTGGTTTATTGGTGTCGCCGCATCCGTCATTAAGAGGCGGCTTTTTAGGCAATGAAACAATCTTAATAGAAAGGTTAGCCAGTTAATCATTTAAATTTAGGACTCATGACTCTGGACTAAAAACTTCCGACTCCTAACTAATCTACCCCTGGCTTGCCAACAGATACAGCACGGCCATCCGGATGGCAACGCCGTTTTCTACCTGTTCTAAAATGATCGATTGTTTGCTGTCGGCCACATCGCTGGTGATCTCAACACCTCTGTTTATTGGGCCAGGATGCATGACGATGATTTCTTTATCGAGATTATCCAAGATCTGTTTGTTAAGGCCGTACATCATGGCGTATTCTCTTAACGATGGGAAATATTTAATGTCTTGGCGTTCTAATTGGATACGCAGCATGTTTGCTACATCGCACCAGTTCAGAGCTTTAATTAAGTTATGCTCAACTTTTACTCCAAGTTGATGGATGTGTTTTGGGATTAATGTTGTAGGGCCGCAAACCATTACCTCTGCACCTAAACGCTGTAGGCACAGGATGTTCGAAATGGCTACACGCGAGTGCAGGATATCGCCCACGATGACCACTTTTTTGCCAGCTACATCACCCAATTTTTGGCGGATAGAGAAAGCATCAAGTAAGGCCTGTGTTGGGTGTTCGTGCGCACCATCTCCGGCATTTACAATCTGCGCTTTTACATGTTTACTTAAAAACTGACCGGCACCAGCATAGGGATGACGCATCACCACCATATCAACTTTCATGGATAAGATGTTGTTTACGGTATCGATAAGGGTTTCGCCCTTGCTTACCGACGAAGATGAAGCCGCAAAATTAACCACATCAGCCGAAAGTCTTTTTTCGGCAAGTTCGAATGAAAGTTTAGTACGGGTAGAGTTTTCAAAAAAGATATTGGCAATCGTAATATCACGAAGTGAAGGAACCTTTTTTATCGGCCTGTTTATCACTTCCTTGAAATTATCTGCAGTTTCGAAAATCAATTCGATATCATTCCGGTTAATATCTTTAATGCCTAAAAGATGTCGGGTTGATAGTTTTTCTGCTGCCATTTTTATTTATTATTTTCGGA
This sequence comes from Pedobacter sp. SG908, assembly GCF_011759615.1. Taxonomy (NCBI): domain Bacteria; kingdom Pseudomonadati; phylum Bacteroidota; class Sphingobacteriia; order Sphingobacteriales; family Sphingobacteriaceae; genus Pedobacter; species Pedobacter sp. SG908. The sequence continues at coordinate 3,645,435 of NZ_JAAOYY010000001.1, read as the reverse complement.
TATTAAAATCACTTTGTCTTCACTTCCTTCACTCGCCCAGGTTACTTTTACCTGTTGTGAGTTTAAGCTATCTACCTGATGCCCAATATAATCGGGTTCTATAGGTAAATGCCTGCTAAACCTGCGGTCTATTAAAACCAAAAGTTCCACTTTCTCCGGACGACCATATGCAAGCAAGGCATCAAGCGCTGCCCTGATGGTTCTGCCTGTCCAAAGTACATCATCAATTAAGATTACTTTTTTACCTTCGACGATAAAATCGATCGAGTTACTGCTTGCGGTAACCAATCCGTCTTTACGGCGGAAATCATCCCTAAAGAAAGTAATATCAAGGTTTCCCTTTAAAATTTTCTTGTTTTTTAGAATCTGTTGAAGATCCTGATGAATGCGATCTGCCAAAAAAATACCCCTTGGCTGGATGCCAATTAAAACGGTATTTGCGAAATCGTCATGGTTTTCAATTAATTGATGGCAGAGCCTCTTAATTGTAATCTGAATTTTTTGTCCGTCAAGAAGTGTTTTCTTTTGCATTGAAGAAGGATTGGGCAAATATATAAAAATGTTTTAAGCTAAGAAAGTTGAAGATCGATTGTTTTTAGCTTTACGCTTAAATTGTTCTGTTACAACATTAAAAAAACTGTTTTCTTATTCTATTTTTTGGAAAGCAATTTTTGCCTTTCTGCTAGTATTAGCCTGGCTGTACACTGTATGTTGATTAACCTACTTATCAATTAATCTTTATTATACATTCTTCAGATATTTATTGAATTAAAAAGCTTTATTTTTATAGCATATGATGCAACAACCTGTAATCTTTTTTGATGGCGTTTGTAATCTTTGCAATGCATCGGTTCAGTTTGTTATTGCCCATGATAAAAAAGATCAATTCAAGTTTACGGCACTACAAGGTAATTACGCCAAGGAAATATTGCCTAAATTTAATGCTGACCCAGAAAAGTTGAATACGATTTTATTGCTGGAGGATGGAAAACTCTATACCAAGTCATCAGCAGCATTGCGTGTGGCCCGAAAACTTAATGGATTAATCCCGCTTCTTTATGCGTTTCTTATTATTCCCAAATTTATACGCGATTGGGTTTATGATATTATTGCCAAAAACCGTTACCAATGGTGGGGAAAGCAGGAGAGTTGTTGGGGGCCGACTCCTGAATTAAAAAGTAAGTTTATCGCTTAATTGATAACCATTGCGTGTAACGTCTTTTTTTTGTTGATGTAAATATTAATTCAAATTTTTTTAATTGCTTATTACTTTATATGTTCTCTTTCTGTGTAAAATAACATTCTATATTAGCATATAACAAAAGTATTTTACATATTTGTATTACTCATTTCTCTCACATCAAAGTTTGAGCACTAAATCTAAATTAACCTCATGAAAAAATCTATTTCTAGTTTTTTTGTATCTACTTGTTTTATTGTACTTGGAATATCTTTTATTTTTAATGCTTGTAAAAAAGATAAAATTTTAGAAGACCCTATTACCAGTGCAAAAGATTGGTACTTAAAAAGCAATGCAAATAAGGGGACCGTACTTCAATCGAACAAAGGTACCAGCCAGCAAATTAAAGAAGAAGTAGACTGGAATACCGCAAGGACATTTCAACTTGATGATGGTACAGACGTAATTGGTGTTTTAGTAAAGATGAAGCTTGGTGAAGGTGAACTTGGTGGAAGCTATATGCTGCTGATTCATAAAAATAAAAACAACTATCAGGTTCAAGTAGCTTATAACCCAGAAAAGGGCTATTTTGAAGGTTATATGTCCGATAGGGGTATGATAGCGCTATACAAGCAAACGCTTGATATTAATAATAAAAAGCCTTTAAAAGGGGTAAATAAAAACAAATTGATGGCGATTACTTGTACCAACTGGTACCTTGTTACTACCTATTATGATGGGTATGGCAATACTACTGGCTCATCGTCGCAGTTTCTTTACACAAGTTGTAGTGGCAATTTGGGCGATTACCCTGAGCCAGATCACGGTGGACCTGTAGATTGTGCAGGTACATTAGCTGGGGGAGCTTATTTATCTGATTGTGGTTGTATTGGAGGGCAAACTGGTATTGCTGCTTGCCCATTAATAATCAGAACAGATTCAAGTATAACCAATAATCCCAAAGCCAAGTGTGCCTTAGAAAAACTTTTAAGAAACAATACCAAATTCGATTCATTAATAAATGCATTTACAGGTCAAACTTATAACTTGAAATTTCAGGTGAAAACATTAGCTGGCAGTAAAAGAGCGGAGACAACTTGGGATGCATATAATCATCAAAATTTTGAAATTAATTTGAATCGAAGTTTTATTAATAGCAATGCTCCAGTATTACAAGTTGCTAAAACGCTTTTACACGAAGCTTTCCATGCTAATTTAATGCAGAGGGCGTATTTGATATTTGGTGCATCCGAAATTAATTCAAACTGGGTTAAAAAACCTGAAAATATGGATTTAAACGAGCTGATTGATATATTTGAAAGTAAATTGTCTGGTACTTCAATAGAAACAATACACCATGAGTATATGGCAAAAAATATTAACGTAATTGCTGCGGGATTAAACGAATTTGCTCAAAAATATGATTCAAACTATAGCAATTATGACCAATATGATTATTTGGGACTAGCTTGGGAAGGATTAAGAGAAACAAATTATTTTATTCAAAACGTAAAGAATACGCAAGTTTATTATGTACCTGGCACCACTATACATTTAAGAATAGATTCATTATTCGATAATAAAGTTACGCCAATGCTAAATAATTCTAATGTCAATTGCATTAACTAACTGTTTATTATGAAAAAACTTCTTATTTTTTATTTTTTATTTTTGCTATCATGGCATTATAGTTTCGGGCAAAATTATCTTACGCGCTATTCTCAAGGTATTACCCCCATGCATAAATTTTTTCAACAATATGCAGATAGTACAATAATAATAGAATATGCAAATGTTCCGGACGGAAAGCCATCAAGTTATAAGCTTATTAGTAAAACCGGAAATTTTGTAAACACTTTTAGTTATAATCCTGTAGATACTACTTATTATCCCGTGTATAAGCTAAAAAGTTCTTTTCCTGTTGTTTTATGGCATATGTTCTCGGCTAAGCGAACAGGGTTTAAGAATGCTCCGGCAGATATCAATATATTTTTTAATATTGTTCCTATACCCCAGGATACAACAAAAAAACTGTGGTTATATATCCGAAAATTGAGTCCATTTAACATGGTAGATGATAGCGTTTTTGGACGTGGTTGTAAAGGTATAGTTGATAATTTTGTAAATGATGGAGGAAGCCCAGAGATTATCCACTTAATTACGAAGAAAGAAATTAAAACCTTAATTTTTTGGAATCCTGAATATTACGAAAAACTTTGTCCTGGTAACAAAAACAGACAAGTGACTATCAAAATGGAAGAAATAATTGATAGATATTTCCCCAAGATTAAAAGAGATTATTATTGAAAGTTATCATGAAAATATTAGCACTGGTATAGACGTTAGTTGCGAGAGTAACGTCTATGAAGATAATAAGGGGTAGCAATTCGCTATTCTTGGCTTCTTTTTCTACCCGGCGACCAAAGCCAAAGTGTTAAAATGATTAATGGTACGGTAATGCTTAAAGCAATTACAATCATAATGGCTTTTTGCTTAACCATGTCTGCTTCAGTAGAAGTAAATACATACACCGTTTCTTTAATGGCAAATAAAGTAATAATGGTAGAAAGGACGGCAAATAGTTTACGCATGGTTTAATTTTTATGCAAAGATTGCATTAATTTTTAAAAACAAGAAGGATGCTGAACTAAATCCGATAGCTATCAATGAAGAGATTGCCTATCTCATTAATAAAGTAATCAGGATCTGCTCTGAACGGACAAAAGAAAAAGATGTTTTAGCCGATTTAACTTTAAAGGAATTATTGGTACGCATTATGCAGACCCAAAACCTTAAAACAATTGGCGACGACGGCTATAACCTGAACCAAAACCCCTTAGCTTTTGTACTAAATTATATTAAAACAAATCTCAACGAAAAGATCAGCATCAATAGCCTGAGTGATAAGGCTTGCATGAGCAAGGCAACCTTTTATCGGTTGTTTAAACGCGAGCTCGGTATCAGTCCTAACGATTTTATCCTAACCGAAAAGATTAACAAAGCCAAGCTTTTACTGGCCCAGCCCGGGGCTAAGGTAGCCTCAATAAGTTACGAGCTTGGTTTTAGTGATGCCAATTACTTTATAAGGGCATTTAAAAAGATGGTTGGGATTACGCCGGGTGCATATCAATTGCAGGTGGCAAAGCAGATTATCCACTAATTTTCTAAATACCTTTTGGAGTAGGTAATTCCCATTAAATCGTAGCGTTTAAACTGTGTTTTCAGCCTTTTTTGAAAATCTGGGTAATTCCGTTTTTCTTTCGGGCTCCACAACACTTCGCTTAAAGCATCCAATCGGGGAAAAAGCTGGTACTGTACTTTTGCCGGATTGGTAATGTACTCGCTCCATAAACAGCCCTGTGCACCCCAAATGTATTTAGCCTGCTCGGCACTTAATTCAGCTGGTATGGGTTCATAATTGTAAACATCAATTAATGGCGAAAACTTATTTGCAGCCAGGCTATCTTCTTTTACGAACTGCCCATGGTTAAAGTACATCTTATTTTCGGGTGTCATAATGGCTTTGTGGTTTTGGTTTGCAGCGTCGATACCACCTTTTTCGCCCTGCCAGCTCATTACAACTGCATTTGGAGCTAAACCGCCCTGTAAAATTTCGTTCCAGCCGATAATGGTTTTGCCTTTACTGTTCACAAATTTTTCCATCCTGTGGATGAAATAACTCTGTAGCTCACTTTCATTTTTCAAACCATTGGCTTTCATAATCTGCTGCGAAACAGCAGATTGTTTCCACCAAACTTTAGAGGCTTCATCGCCACCAATGTGGATGTATGGTGAGGGGAACAAAGCCATTACCTCAGTTAATACATTTTCCAGAAACTTAAAAGTGGTATCAGAAGCCTGCAGTACATTGTTGTATTTGTTCATCATGCCCCAGGTTTCGGCAACCGTGTATTTTTTGTTGGGTTCGGTGCCTAATTCGGGATATGCCGCCAATAAAGCCATACTGTGGGCTGGCATTTCAATTTCCGGAATGATGGTGATATAGCGCTTAGCGGCGTAATCAACCACTTCTTTAATTTGTTCCTGCGTGTAAAAGCCACCATGTTTAATGCCATCAGCTTTAATTACAGCATCTTTTGGCGTAATTTTAATTTCGTTTGGCAGTACCTGGTATTTAATATTTTCGTTGCCTTTTCCGGGCCATAAACCAATTATACTGCCATTGCGCCAGGCACCAATTTCGGTTAGTTTGGGATATTTTTTGATTTCGATCCGCCAGCCGTGGTCATCGGTTAAATGCCAGTGGAAATAGTTCATTTTATGCAGGGCCAGATAATCGATGTATTGTTTGATAAAAGCAACATCAAAAAAATGACGGCTTACATCTAGGTGCATGCCTCGGTAGTCGAATCGGGGATAATCTATTATATCAACAGAAGGGATGAAGAGTTTATTCTCAGTTGTTGCAGGTAATAGTTGGATAATGCTTTGAACTGCATAAAATAAGCCCTGTTCTGAAGATGCGCCTGCATTTAGAGTTGTAGAAAGTACCGACACAAAGTATTTGTTCGGGTTTGTATACAATTGGTCTGATAATACAAGTTTAATACTATTTTTATTTCCGTCTTCTGCAGTATTACTTATTTTTAGATTGAGTTTGTAATGTTTAAATAAATATTCTGCTAAAAACGTAGCAGAATTCATCGCTTTATCATCTGTTATGAAAATAATAGTTTGATTATCAATTTTAAATTTGTCGGTTGGGTAAAGTCCTGGTCTTAATTGTACCGGCTGCGGGATAATATTAATTTCCTGAGCAGAAACTTTGAACGAAATAAGGGTCAGAAACAAAAAGATAATTTTTCTCATGCTGAAAAGGCTAGGTTACGCTTTTCAAAAGTAGTCATTATTGGCGGTTGAAAGGAAAAGGTTTGGTAGCACGAATTACTTTGTTACATAAACCCGGATAGGATGGATGCCGTTTTTCACGGCAGGAAGTATAGCGGGCCCACGTTTACCGACAGGCACTTGCTTTCGTTTTCTAATTATGATTTACTATATAAGATATTTGAGAAAATGTAAGCTCAGGATGTAAATTTCGTCTCAGATAAAAAGAAAAGTGAAAAAGATTGTTTCGGCTCGCTCAATCCCAGCCTCAGCAATGACGATTCATGGAGGAGGAGGTACGTGCATTCCGTGTTTCCTTGGCTGAATAATAAGATAGGTGGCAAAAAATAGCCAAAAAAAATCCCGATAACTTTCGCTATCGGGATTCATATTTCAGTTAAAAAGAACTAGCCTTTTTTAGCTTTGCTTTCTTCGCCTTCTAATTGCGATTTCAATTGAGCTAATACGTCTAAGTCTCCTAAAGTAGATTTCTCTACAGAATCTTTAACTTTTTTAACCGCAGTTACAGCAGCTTTAGCTTCTTTTTTCTTAGCATTTCTTTCTTCTGCTACAGCTTCAGCTTTAACCTCTTCCCAAATACGGGCGTGAGATACTACGATACGTTTTGCTTCTTTGTTGAATTCAATGATTTTGAAGTCATTGGTTTCTTCAGCTTTAACTGATGTACCATCTTCTTTAACCATGTGTTTAGTTGGTACGAAACCTTCTACACCATAAGGTAAAGCAATAACAGCACCTTTATCAGTTACTTTAACAACTGTACCTTGGTGAACCGAATCTAAAGTGAAGATCGTTTCGAAAGTATCCCAAGGGTTTTCTTCTAATTGTTTGTGACCTAAGCTTAATTTACGGTTATCAACATCAAGTTCTAAAACAACAACGTCTAATACATCACCAACTTTAGTGAATTCGTTAGGGTGGTTTACTTTTTTAGACCAAGATAAATCAGAGATGTGGATTAAACCATCAATACCTTCTTCGATTTCAACAAAAACACCGAAGTTAGTCATGTTTTTAACAGTTGCTTTGTGCTTGCTTCCAACTGGGAATTTAGCCGCAACTTCTTGCCATGGATCGTTAGATAATTGTTTAATACCTAAGCTCATTTTGCGCTCGTCTCTGTCTAAAGTTAAAACTTCAGCTTCGATCTCATCACCAACTTTTAAGAATTCTTGTGGATTTCTTAAGTTTTGTGACCAGCTCATTTCAGAAACGTGGATTAAACCTTCAACACCTGGGATGATTTCTAAGAAAGCACCATAATCTGCAACAGTTACGATTTTTCCTTTTACTTTAGAACCAACTTGGATATCGGCACTTAAGTTCTCCCAAGGATGTGGAGTTAATTGTTTCAAGCCTAAAGCGATACGTTTTTTCTCATCATCGAAATCTAAAACAACCACGTTGATTTTTTCATCTAATGATAATACTTCTTTCGGATGCTCTATGCGGCCCCAAGAAATATCGGTAATGTGAAGTAAACCGTCAACACCACCTAAATCGATGAACACACCGAAATCAGTAATGTTTTTAACAGTACCTTCAAGTACCTGACCTTTTTCTAATTTAGAAACGATCTCTACTTTTTGGCTTTCTAAATCGTCTTCAATTAACACTTTATGAGAAACAACTACGTTTTTAAACTCATGGTTAATTTTAACAACTTTGAATTCCATTGTTTTACCCACGTATACATCGTAATCGCGGATAGGTTTAATATCAATTTGAGATCCTGGTAAGAAAGCCTCAACGCCCATGATATCAACAATTAAACCACCTTTAGTACGGCTCTTAACGAAACCGTTGATGATTCTATCATTTTCAAGAGCCTCGTTAATTGCTTCCCATGATCTTTGGGTTTTAGCTCTTTTGCGAGAAAGGATCAATTGACCGTTAGCATCTTCTGGTGCTTCAACGAATACGTCAACTGAATCGCCGATTTTTAGATCTGGTGTATCACGGAACTCAGAAGTAGAAACTAAACCGTCTGATTTGAAACCTACGTTTAATACTACGTCTTTGTTGTTGATTGAAACAACGATACCGCTGATGATTTCACCTTTAGTGATCTGGTTGAATGTTCCGGCATACATATCTTCAAACTTTTTACGGTCTGCCTCATTGTAGTTGCCAAAAACTTTTTCATCTGCATCCCAGTCGAAATCTTCGCTTGGTGTTGCTAATGATGATTTGATCGATTCGATCGAAACTGAATCAGCTTCTGATTCAATAGTTTCTTTTTCAGTTAGGCGTCCGCCTTCTCCCTGAAGTTCAGCTGTTTTTGCTGCTAATTCTTTTTCTGCTACTTGTTTTTTAGCCATTAATTAATTATCTCCTTTTTCCCCTATTTAGGGACTGCAAAGGTAAAACTTTTTTAATTAATAGAAAAGATTTTTTTAATAAATCTTGCTGATTTTTAGCTGATTAGAATATTGTGGTCCGTCATCCTGTCCCGATCCTCCAATCGGGATCAGAATCTAAATGCAGAGAGGTACCGGTTTACAGGTTGATTTTTCTAATTATTTGAAAATGAGCGCTCCGTATTTCATCGGGAGCAGCAGTTCTGCTATCGCTTATAGTCCTCACTACGCTCCGGGCTATTCCGAAGAACCGTCAGCTGACGACCTTTTTATAAGGACCAGTCAATGGTAGCCTGTCGAAGGACGATCCATGCCTTTTAAAAAAGATTCTGAAACAAGTTCAGACTGACGAATAGAAATAAAGCGCGTCGTCATGCTGAATTTATTTCAGCATCTAAAATGATAAACTTCTATTTTTTCGTAAAAGTGCCTCTTGTAAAACCTTCACCAATTAATGTTGCATCATCTCTGATTAATAGCATAATCGTATTTTGCTGATCATAAAGTTTGATCATATCGCCTTCGATAACGTATTTTGAGGTGAAAATAGAATCAGTATAGGCATCGGTAACCGTTACCGAATCTTTCGATTTAAAATTAAAGGTCTTGTACTGTATATCTTCGTTGCTGGCAAAGGTACCTGTTACCACTTTCGCCTGTATAAAAGTAATGTAGCAGAAATATCCGATTATCAAGATTACAACCACAGAAAAACCGATCAAAAATTTATTGCCACTCGCATATTTAATTGAAAAGTACAATATGGTAATCAGTATTAAGGCCACAACTACAAAAAAGATGATGTTCGTATAATCTTTGTTTTCCTGAGGTACCGATGCGGCAATGCTTGTTTTTTCGGCAGCCGCTCTAACGGGAGAAATCCTAACTAAAAATTCTTTACTCACCCATCCTTCACCATTGGTAACTTTAATTTTATAAAAGCTTGTATTTGACGAATCAATCACGGCAACATTTTCATCTTTAGGCAGGTATCCCACAATTTTGCTTTTCGGATCAGCTTGTTGCCTTACGCGTAAATCGTCGGCTGTTACCCGGTACATATCATTGTTTGTTGCCGCCTGAGGGGTAGCATTGGGTTGTGCTGTATTTGCCTGAGGAGTTGATGGTTTGGGTGTTGGAGCAATTTTTTCGATGAAATCTTTGCTTACCCATCCTTCGCGGTTTTTAAACTTTACTTTGTAAAACTTGGCATTGCTTGCATCTAAAACCGTAATGTTTTCATTTTGAGCAATATTTCCAATAACCTTACTTTTCGGATCACTACTTTCCCTTACGCGCAACTTGTCGGCTTTAACCCGATACAATTCTTGCGCATTTAAACGGTTAGCAAAAATAGAAAGAGCGATGAGGAGGAAGAAAATTCTAGTCATAAGTATTGGGTTCTGCGAAACAGTTTTTAATAGGTAATTGCAAACACGCTATAAGCAAACACCGTGCTAAGTGTTTCAAAATTAGAAAATACTTTTAATAGGTGGGGATAAGATTGAAAAAAGACAACTACCAGCTTCCACCAGTACCACCACCGCTGCTACTGCCACCGCCCCAGCTACTGCTCGATGAAGATGATGAGCTGTTGCCGGATGAAGAGGAACTTGATGACGAACTAGATTCGACCAGCATGGCCAATGTTATCCATTTTATAAATTCTGTTTTTTTACAGAAGCTACATTCGTTTACTAGCTTCGCCTGGCCTTCATGACTGTAAGTGGCCTGTTTAACTGTTACGCTTTTGTTCAGTTCGTAGGTTCTAAAAGCACATTCGGGGCATTCTGTATAACTATTGTATTTTTCCGCTGGCCATGCCTTAATAATATGTTCTTTATGGTCTGTGCTTTCCCAGATATCATAATCATAAGCTAAAACAACTTCTTCTTTACGTTGCCCTGCAGTTAAAAATGGTTTCCCTTCTATATTGACATCGCGATCTACTCGGATCATCGGGTTGTTTTTACTATCCAAAACTGGCTTGAAACGATCAATCGTTTTAACGCGTTTGATGAGGTGGAGTATAATTGCAATTAAAATTATAGGAGAGAAAAGAACTAACCACCAGTTCTTTTTGTGGAAAGCCACAACAGCATCAAAGAAATTTTTGTCGTCCTGGTGTGCTTTTCTTAATGCCGACAAATAAAAAAGGTAACGAAAGAAAAGCAATATGGCCAGGATAGTAAAAAGAATGTAGGGGATGTGTGCTAATTTTATCTTTTCGAACAGCTCAAAAGCACCAGTAAAGATAAAGATAAAAATAGAAACGAATACAATAAAGAAGGCCACTCCACAGCCTTTAGCTATGGTGGCATCATAGCTATTTTTGTTCTTGTCAAAGCCTTTTAGATTTAAACCAGTTTTGGCCTGTCTGTTTACAATTTTGAACACCCCCCAAAATGCCAGTAGGATAATTCCTGTAGGAAGCCAAAAATTTTCGAGTGAACTATTGCTTTCGTGTTGGGTGAAAAACTGATTGAGCTCTGATTTATGTTCAGGGTTTAAAATAATTACACCAATGGCATTAATGGTATTTGTTATCCCAGTGCTGAAATCATTTTGCCTGAAAGCTGGGAGGAGGTTCTGCTCTGCAATATGTTTAAGCTTTACATCCGGTAATACACCTTCAATTCCCGTTCCGGTAATGAATCGGTATTTTCGCCGATCTTTTGAGATAAATAACAATAAGCCATTATTGCTGGTTTTTGAACCAATTCCCCAGGTATTAAACAGCTCATAAGCAAAGTCGAAATCCTCTTTATCGTGATCGAAATCGTTAACAATCACCACTGCCACCTGAACGTTGGTTTTATGTTCGAACTGGGCAATGGTGTTATTTAAATCAGAAACAGTACTGCTTCCCAAAATGCCGTCAGGATCGCTAACGTAGCCACCACCGTTGTTTTTTGGATCGGGAATATCTTGTACCTGATAAGCCGTTTGCGCAATTGCAAAATTGGTCAGGAAAAGGAAAAGTAAAAGTGCAAAGTGTTTGATTAAATGGGTTTTGAGCATTGTATTAATTTAGATGTAAAATTATTGCGTCATCATTTAACAAACATATGCCGATTTAGTTTACTCTTTTAATATTTTAGCCAATACCTTATCCAGTTTTGCTTTGTCTTTCATGTACGCTTCCAGATCATAAAGCTTTACTGTTTTAAATTCTATCGGGTGGCTTTCGCTTTGAAGCGAAATATAACCTGATGTTAATGGTTTACCATCTATTTTAACTTTCGGGTCGAAATTCGAAACATTACCTCCACCAATTTGAGGCTTAGTATATTCTAAAACCACTTCACCGGCTATCATGTGTTTGATAACAGAATCGCCTAACACTAAAAATTCTGCGGTTACCCATTGGTCGCCAGCATAAGTTTTCGATTTAGAATCTAAGCAATGAGGTGTAAATAGTTTGCCATTATAATTAATCAGTGTTCCTGGCGTACATACGTTACTGGTATGGCGTTCGTGCTCACCATCACCACCAAGAATCTGCCCTTCAATAGAAATCGGGAAGTCCTGATCTTTCAACATTGTTGCCGGGTCTTGGCAATGTAACATGGCACCGCTATTTCTGGTTGCCCAACCTTCACCACCTTTAGCCTGATCGCCGACAAAACGATAGGTTACTTTTAATAGGTAAGCCGAAAACGGTTTTTTATAGAAAATATGTCCGTATTGTTGGTTAAATTCTTTGTATCCATCATAACTCACTTTCATTACACCATTTTCTACGCGGAAAGTATTGGCATAATTTTCTTTGTATTCATGTTTGGAAATTTTAACGTTCCAATCTTTTAAATCTTTCCCGTTAAAGAGATTGATCCAGCCTTTTTGGGCCCTGGCGTTGAGGATCGTAATCGATAAAAATAATACAACAAGGTAAATTGATTTTAATTTCATAGTAACATTTGGGTTAGGTGCTAAAAATATGAAATTTTTTCTATCTGAGAAAACGGTAGGGAAGCCGGGAGTCTTAACTCGGGAGTCCGAAGTTTATGGTGGATAGCCAGATAGTTCATGGTTGATAGTCTTGTAGCCAATAGCTTGGAACCGGTTATCAATTTAAACAATTAACCAAGCTTTCGTTGTAAGATTGCTTCATGCCTCAGCAACGATGGATACAGCCATTAATCATCAACGATGAGAGCACTGACCAATGAACTAATGAACCAAAAACGGTTGCACTCTTTCCAATGCAAAATCCAATTGTTCCTCCTGTGTAAGATCGGTATTATCTAAAATAATGGCGTCATCAGCTCTAACCAGCGGACTTTCTTTTCTAGTGGTATCGGCATAGTCACGGTGCGCAAGGTTTTCGAAAACTTCTTCTAAAGTGGTTTCGTTATTGCCTTTGCTTTCCAGTTCCTTAAACCTACGTTCAGCCCTTATTTTCGGATCAGCAGTCATAAAGAATTTCACAGGTGCATCAGGGAAAACAGTAGTGCCGATGTCGCGCCCATCCATTACAATATTTTTGGATTTACCCATACGCTGCTGTTGTTTCACCATTTCATGGCGGACAATTTTATGTGCTGAAACTTCACTTACATTTTCAGAAACAGGCATTAAACGGATTTCATCTGAGACCTCTTCACCGTTAAGGGTAATGTGCGATTCGTAATCGCGCGAATGGAAATTTAGTTCGATGTGTTGTAAAGCATCTTCAACTTTAGCATCGTCGGTAATATCGATATGGTTCCGTAAAAAATATAAAGTAACGGCCCGGTACATTGCCCCGCTATCTACATAAATAAAACCTAATTTTTTAGCCAATGCCTTTGCCAAGGTGCTTTTTCCGCAAGATGAATAGCCATCAATAGCTATAACCAAGTTTTTCTTCATTCTGCTACAAAGGTAAAAAAAGCCAATGGGTTTGCTAACTTTTTTTAAATCGATATTCTTTATACTTTTGCCGCATGTTACCTGTCAGAGAAGAAATTTTACGATCAGCCATTTTTAAAACCTCACGTAGCGGAGGTAAAGGCGGGCAAAACGTAAACAAAGTTTCGAGTAAGGTAGAGTTGGTTTTTAATATTGAAACCTTTGCATATTTTACTGATGAAGAAAAAGTATTGCTCAAAGAAAAACTGCAGCATCGTTTAGATAGCGAAGGCTTGCTCCATATTGTTGCCCAGGAAGATAGGAGCCAGCTGCTAAATAAAGAGAGAACGATTGCAAAACTGATTGATTTGCTGAAAAAAGCATTGATTGTTCAGAAAAAAAGAAAGCCAACCAAAATCCCTAAAGGTATTATCGAGAAAAGGTTGAAAAATAAAGCTGTTACCGCAAATCGGAAAGAAAGCCGTAAAAAACCTTCAATAGATTAATCAGGGTCTGATTTCAATTTTAGTTCCAATTTTTACGGTAGCATACAGCTCATCAACTTCACTATTGGTTAATGCCATACAACCATTGGTCCAGTCAGAAAATCTTTGAAATTTGCCGATAAAACCGAAATTGTTTCTGATGCCATGTATTTTAATATCGCCACCCACGGGTTTTCCCAAAAGTTTTGCGTGTGCAATATCTTTTGAGTTAGGGTAAGAAACCCCAAGGTTTTTATGGTAGCCACTAAATGCATTTTTGGCGTTGATGGTGTACAGGCCTTCGGGCGTTTTTTCATCACCTTCATACGCTTTATGTCCAACTGGGCTGTCGCCCAAAGAAATCTGATAAGTTTTAATCAATTTCTGCTTTGAATAAGCCAGTAATTGTCTATTTTATTTTTTAACAATGATATAATCGATTTCGGTATTTAAAGGTAATTTCTTTTCAGGGTATAAATTGTAAATTACAGCACAGGCAATAAAGAATAAAATGGTAAAAAGGATTGCTTTTTTCATACACTGAAAATTTTCAATTAACCAATTTAAACAGTTAACCGATTATTCTAACTCTTCCCAAACCGATAATACAAACTCAAACCACCGTAATTCTGTGCCTTAGCCACGCTTTTAACTTCTTTAGTTTTAAAAATGATATTGAAATCTGCAGTAAACCTTTTTGAGCTATAATTTACACCAAACTGTTGCTCAAAAACAATCGGTTTTACCCCAAAAGTTAATGGACTGTTATCATTAAAAAGGCTTCCCTGTATGGTGGCATCGTAAGCAACAAAGTTTAATTGTGGTTTTACATAAAAGAAAAACTCTGAATTGTTTAAGCTTTTTGTTTTTGAATTTCCGATTACCGCATTATGATAGGCACTGTTGAACAATTGATTTAATTTACCGGCTCTAAAAAGCACTGATGTACCCAAACCCGAAAAAGTTGTTCCTAAATTGGCATAACCCTGTGCACTGATGTCCACAATAGGATCTTCAGGCCTAAAAAGTAGTTTACTGTAGTTGGCGGCAAGGTTTACAGCCAGTTCATTCTTGATCTGGTAATCCCAACCTGCAGGCGTATAAAAACCTACGGTTTTATGCAGGAAACGTTGTGCCGCTTGGGCAAGCGAGTTGGGGCCTACCGTTCCCAATTCTACACTGGTTTTTAAAACACTCTCATTTTTATAGAAAATAGAGTATGCACCACCTGCATAAAGATAACCTGCAAAAGGCCTGTCCTGATCTTCTTTGTTAGGTACCTGCCCCCAATAAGGTGTATACATTTTTTGTCCGGCAGAAATTTCGTAGGTCTTTTTCTCTATTTTATCAGATAGTTTTTCGGTATTAATAGCATGGCGGAAGTAGATAAATAATCCGTTAGTATAATATCTATCGTTTAATGTGGCCAAATAAGCATCGTTTTCGGTTTTAAAACCGAATTCGTTTTTAAATGATTGAGAAAAACTGGTTGAAACAGCCAAACAAAAACCTATAGTGAATAAAAATGATCTCATAAAAAAGCCCAGGCAATTTACCTAGGCTATAAAAGTATTTATTGTAATTGGATTTTCGATTGTTAATCCAAAAGAATTAGCAATTAGTTTACAATCGGTGCAATTTTAACACTTAAATCTAAAGGCTTTTTAACCTTATTCTTGGTTAAGGCCAATTCAATTACTTCGCTCATTTCGGTTACATAATGGAATTTTAAATCCTTGATATAACTTTCTTTAATTTCTAAAATATCTTTACGGTTGCTTTTGCAAAGGATAATTTCTTTAATGTTTGCCCTTTTTGCCGCAAGAATTTTTTCTTTAATCCCACCAACAGGAAGTACTTTTCCGCGTAAGGTAATCTCACCAGTCATAGCTAAATGCTGTTTTACCTTACGTTGTGTAAATGCCGACGTTAAGGCGGTAAGCATCGTTACCCCGGCCGAAGGTCCGTCTTTTGGTGTAGCACCTGCAGGCACGTGAACGTGAACATCCCAGTTATCAAATAAAGTATAGTCTATATCAAATTCAGCTGCGTGCGCACGTAAATAAGCCAATGCAATTACTGCCGATTCTTTCATTACATCACCCAGGTTACCGGTTAAGGTTAATTTTCCTTTCCCCGGACTTAAGCTCGATTCGATAAATAAAATATCACCTCCAACACTTGTCCAGGCTAAGCCTGTTACCACTCCAGCCACTTCATTGCCCTCGTATAAGTCTTTATCATAAATCGGGGCACCTAAAATACGCTCAATATCTTCATTGCTTAAGTTTGCATCGTAGGCCTCCTCCATTGCAATTTTCGTAGCCACACCACGCACCAAAGAGCCAATTTTTTTCTCTAAACCACGTACGCCCGATTCTCTTGTATAATCTTCGATTACTTTTTCGATTAGGGCAGGTTTAAGCGCAATATCTTTGGCCTGCAAACCATGGTTTTCTTTCTGTTTTGGCAACAGGTATTTTTTTGCAATCTCTATTTTTTCTTCAATAGTATATCCGTTCACCTCAATAATCTCCATACGGTCTAACAAAGCAGGCTGTATTGTACTTAAAGAGTTTGCTGTGGCAATGAATAAGATGTTTGATAAATCGTAATCTACCTCTACATAGTGATCGTAAAAAGCATTGTTCTGCTCAGGGTCTAAAACCTCCAGCAAAGCGGATGATGGATCACCACGATGGTCGGTTCCCACTTTATCAATCTCATCCAAAACAAAAACAGGGTTATCTGCTCCAGCTTTTTTAATAGACGAAATGATACGGCCCGGCATGGCACCTATGTAAGTTTTACGGTGACCACGGATTTCGGCTTCATCGCGGATACCGCCTAAAGCCATACGTACGTATTTGCGACCTAATGCTTTCGCAATCGATTTTCCTAAAGATGTTTTACCAACTCCCGGAGGGCCTACCAAACATAAAATCGGCGCTTTCATATTGCGCTTTAATTTTAATACGGCTAAGTATTCGATAATACGCTGCTTAACTTTTTCTAAACCAAAATGATCTTTATCTAAGATACGCTGTGCTCTTTTTAGGTCGAAATTGTCTTTAGTAAACTCGCTCCAGGGTAAATCTAAAAGGAGTTCTAAATAATTTAACTGAACAGAGTAATCGGGAGCAGCAGGGTTCATTCTACCCAACTTATCTAGTTCCTTATCAAAATGATCAGCAACAGTCTGCGTCCATTTTTTCTTTTTAGCCCTTTCCTGTAAAGCATCAAACTCTAAATCGGCAGAGTTGCCGCCCAATTCTTCCTGGATGGTTTTTAACTGCTGGTTTAAGAAATAATCGCGCTGTTGCTTATCAAGGTCGGTACGTACTTTAGACTGGATCTGGTTTCGCAGCTCTAGCATCTGCAATTCGACCATTAAAAGTTCCATTACTTTTTGCGCTCTTTCCTGCAATTTATCCATTTCAAGGATTTTTTGCTTATCGGCCATTTCGGCATTCATATTTGACGAAATGAAATTGATCAAAAATGAATTGCTCTCGATGTTTTTTAGTGCAATACTGGCTTCACTCGGAATATTTGGTGAAAGCTGGATAATCTGCGCAGACATCTCGCGTATAGAAGCGATTAATGTTTTAAACTCTTTATCTGCTTTGTGCTTTTGTTCTTCGAATTTTTTAACAACAGCTTTGATATAAGGTTCGTTCTGTACCTCTTCAATTAAGCTGAAACGTTGTTTACCCTGGATAATTACGGTGGTATTTCCATCAGGCATCTGTAACAGCTTAATGATGTTTGCCACAGTACCAACTGTGTTAAGCTGCTCAAAAGTAGGATCTTCGATAGAAACATCTTTTTGAGAAACAACCCCAATAATCTTATTTCCTTTGTAAGCTTCTTTAATTAATTTAATGGATTTATCTCTTCCAACCGTAATAGGAATAACTACGCCTGGAAATAAAACGGTGTTTCGCAAAGGCAATATGGCCAACGTTTCGGGCGTTTCCTCATTATTCATTTCCTCCTCGTCCTGTTGAGACATTAAGGGAAAAAATTCGGTATCCTCATTTATAATTGGCATTGCTGTATGGAAATCAAATATATCTTGTTTACTCATTATCACATTTTCCGCTAACGACAAACTGGCAGTTTAATCGTATTCACTTTATTTAATTTTGGTATTAAGTTAATAAATTCAACTCTTGTGCCAAAGTGAAAATAATATTAATCTTATGTTAAAAAGGCAGAGTAATATAAATATTTTCGTCAATATCATATAAAGCATATTTTAGCGTTTAAGCTAATGTTTAGGGCATTTGGTTTTGAATGAAAGAAAATTAAAAACTTTTAAATTATCAGAATAGGATTATATTGCAAAAAATTTCTCCTATAAATTTGGTTAGGCGTTAGATTTGTTAAACTTATTACTCATACATGAACTATTTTAAAAAGGCGATTTTAGGATTAATTATTTTTACATCAACTAGTAGTTTCGCACAAAGCAATTACGAAAGAAGCATGCAGGCTATGATGAAAGGTGATTATAAAACTGCTGCTATACAATTAGAAAAAGCTGATACCAAAACTCCTGATAATGCAAATGTGCTCCAGATGCTCGGATATTCTTACTTCCAAAATCGAGAATATGAGAAATGTATTGCTACTTACAGCCGATTGTTAACCATTAAACCTACAGAGGTTTCTGCCTATTATTATCGTGGTATAGCAAGGTTAAAAATTGCTAACGATCCTAAAGAATCGTTAAATAGCATGCGCGAAAATTTTTATTTGGCATCTCTCAAAGATTTTACAAAAGCCATTGAAATTAATGGCGATGAAGATGCGCAAATGTTTCAGAACCGTGGCTTAGCTTACAAAGATTATGCAATTTTCAGGTCTTTTAAAGCAAAGAAAAAAGAAGAAAAAGCAGCTTGCGTAGCTTTGTTCAATAACTCTATCGCTGATTTTCAGAAAGTATTAACCTTACAGCCGTTAAGAAAAGACATTATCGATTGGGTAACCTACGATAAAGCACAGATTGCAAGCCTAAAATAAAAATACAGCCTTTAAATAAAAATGGGACTTGAATATTTCGAGTCCCATTTTTTTATTTCAGTTTTCCAATAACTGAATACTTTTTCTCCTTTAGCAATCTAATTTTCTGTTGTTTTTTGATTGTGTATAAGCTATCCGGATAGTAAGTTAAAGTATCCTGAGATCGATATAAGATATTTTTATTATCGATGATGATCTCTATTTTGCCTGCTTTCTGACCTTTCCAGGTAATAGAAACCTTTTTAATAGGGATTTTTTTATGATCGGAAGTATAAATATCTACTCCGTTCTGTTCTTTTGTTTTAAAACTTCCTTTCCACGATATTTTATTAATGTCGGCATTAACGAAAATGGCTAATTCTTTTGCCCAGTCAGCGATTTTAGACGTTTTGCTTTCAGCTGCCCCGTTTACACTAACGGTTTTGTTTACAATAGGGTTTAGCTTTTGTAAGCGCAAAATTTCCTTTCCGAAATATCCTTTTATATCGAAATAGCGTAAACCAGTATTTGCTTCAGCTTCTTTTCGCTGGTTGCAGGAAAACAACGCCAAAGCAAATACCAGGATATAAAGTTTTTTAATCATTATACTAAAACATTTCCTGTCATTTCTGCTGGAATAGCCACGCCTAATATTTTTAGAATGGTAGGGGCAATGTCGCCTAGTTTACCATCAGCAATGGTTTTATAGTCCTTATCAATTAAAATACAGGGAACCAAGTTGGTGGTATGTGCAGTATTGGCAGATCCATCACCATTGATCATAAATTCGGAGTTTCCGTGATCAGCCAAGAGAATAAACGAATAGCCACGCTCCAGCCCCTTTTTTACTACAGCTTCTGCACATTTATCTGCAGTTTCTACTGCTTTTACCACGGCCTCAAAAACACCTGTATGGCCAACCATATCTGGATTGGCAAAGTTTAAGCAAATAAAATCAGCCCACCCTGTTTCCATTTCTTTGGTAATAGCATCTGTAATTCCTGCAGCACTCATTTCGGGTTGAAGATCGTAGGTTGCTACTTTCGGAGAAGGGATTAAAAGGCGTTTTTCGTTTTTAAATTCAGCTTCCCTGCCACCAGAGAAGAAGAAAGTTACGTGAGGGTATTTTTCGGTTTCAGCAATACGGATCTGATTTTTATTGTTATTGGCCAATACCTCTCCAATGGTTTGGGTTAAATCATCCTTGGTAAAAATTACATTTACCTTTTCAAAGCTCTCATCATAAGTAGTCATGGTAACATAATACAATGGCAGTTTATGCATTTGCTGTTCAGGGAAATCTTTTTGCGTTAATGCAGTAGTAATTTCACGGCCTCTATCCGTACGGAAATTAAAACAGATAACCACATCATCATTTTGTATGGTGGCAACAGGAGCTCCATTAGCCTGTGTTAATACTATTGGTTTTAAGAACTCATCTGTAATGCCATCAGCGTAGGATTTTTTTATTGCTGCCAAAGCATCCTGGGTTTTTTCGCCAATGCCATTTACCATTACATCATAAGCTTGCTTCACACGCTCCCAGCGGTTATCGCGGTCCATTGCATAATAACGGCCAACCATGGTCGCCAATTTAGCATTGGTATTTTGGATATGATTTTCCAGATCGGTAATAAAACCCAGACCAGAATTTGGATCAGTATCACGGCCATCTAAAAAAGCATGAATAAAAGTGTTTGGCACATTAGCTTCATTTGCGGCATCGCATAAAGCTTTTAAATGTTCGATGTGGGCATGTACGCCACCGTTTGAAACGAGGCCGATGAAGTGAACGGCTTTGTTATGCTGCTTAGCATAATCAAACGCGCTTACCAAAACTGGGTTGCTGTGCAATTCTCTGTCGGTAATCGATTTGTTGATTCGTCCGAGCTCTTGGTAAACTACCCGACCTGCACCTAGGTTCATGTGTCCAACTTCAGAATTTCCCATCTGCCCGGCTGGTAAACCTACTGCTTCACCAGATGCTTCAAGCTTAGAATTTGGGTATTTCTGTAATAAAGAATCGAAAAAAGGAGTATTGGCGGCATATGCTGCATCAGAATTATCTTGTTTTCCGTAGCCCCAACCGTCTAGAATTATAAGTGCGAGTTTTTTATTGTTTACCATTTTTAGTGTAAAATTTTTTGATATACATTAAAACATTTTCGTTTATAACATGTTTTAGTGTTTTGTTTATATCGCAAATATAACTTTATTGAAGCTTATACAAATGAAGAAATCCTTTTTTTGATGTGCTAATGGCATAATTTTAGCTATAGGGTTCTGTATAAAATACAGAAATGATCCGGAGCTTATTTTTACTCATTATTAGTTTGTCGTCATTATATCACCCTACAGCGCTTCAGGCAGATATTATTGATGATTTATCGTCGTATTTTAAGGCCAGCAACTCAAAAGAAATTGCAAAAAATTTCGCCTCAACTATCGAACTTATTATTGTTGATGAAGAAGATGTATACTCTAAAGCACAGGGTGAACAGATTTTAAGAGATTTTTTTGTTAAACATCCTCCAGTAAAAACAAGCATTTTTCATAAAATTAATACAAATCCAAATTATCGTTTTGGTGTAATTATTCTAAGTACCGCCAAAGAGACTTTCAGGGTGTCTATCACCATGAAAAAATTCAATACCAGCTTTTCGATCACCGAATTAAGGATTGAACCAGCTAAAGATTAAGGTCATTAAAAATTAGCTCGGCCTTCGAAGCGTTTCCGGTAGGATGTTGAATTAGATTACTCAGGTTAACAAATCACTTTAACCCTTCAGTAAATTGTCTGCTAACAAATAATTCTTATTTTTGCGGCATAAAATCTACATTTTGGATACTCAACTTATACATCAATTCATAAAAAATGCCCTTGCCGAAGATGTTGGTGATGGAGATCATACTTCACTTTCAACAATTCCACCAGGAACGCAGGGAAAAGCAAAACTGATTATCAAAGAAGACGGCGTTTTGGCTGGAGTTGAATTGGCCCTTGAGATTTTTAAAGAGGTTGACGATACTTTAAAGGTTGATGTACTTTTGCAAGATGGTGTAACAGTAAAAGTAGGAGATATTGCCTTAACCGTTTCAGGAAGTACACATGCTATTTTAATTGCCGAACGATTGGTTTTAAATTGCATGCAACGCATGAGCGGTATTGCTACTAAAACCCATCGGATTGTTGCACTGTTAAAAACAACTAAAACCAAAATTTTAGATACCCGTAAAACCACTCCTGGGCTTCGTTATTTAGAAAAATGGGCAGTAAGGATAGGAGGAGGTGTAAATCACCGCATTGGTTTATATGATATGATCTTAATTAAGGATAATCATGTAGATTATGCAGGGGGAATTTCAAACGCCATTACAGCCGCTAAAAAATATCTTATAGATCAAAATAAATCTCTTCAGATCGAAATTGAAGTGCGGAACCTGGAAGAGTTATCCCAGGTTTTGGCTATTGGCGGTGTAGATCGTATTATGCTTGATAATTTTAGTTTCGAAAACTTAAAGGCAGCGGTTAAATTAATAGATGGTAAAT
The DNA here is from genome assembly GCF_011759615.1 of Pedobacter sp. SG908. Lineage (NCBI taxonomy): Bacteria > Pseudomonadati > Bacteroidota > Sphingobacteriia > Sphingobacteriales > Sphingobacteriaceae > Pedobacter > Pedobacter sp. SG908. The sequence continues at coordinate 3,623,151 of NZ_JAAOYY010000001.1, read as the reverse complement.
TTATTACAGAGGCTTCAGGAGGAATTACTGAAGAGAACGTTGCTGAATATGCAGCATGTGGAGTAGATTTTATTTCGATGGGTGCACTTACACATTCTGTGAAAAGCCTGGATATGAGTTTAAAAGCATACTAAAGTGATTTGCTATAAAATTAAAAGCTTATTTTTTGTATCATTGTAGGCTATGGTTACGGTTTATTCTCTCAGCGCGCTATTAATTGCTTACCTTTTCGGATCTATACCAACAGCTGTATGGCTTGGTCAGGCCTTTTACGGCGTTGATGTAAGGGAATACGGAAGTGGCAACGCTGGTGCTACCAATACTTTTAGGGTATTGGGGAAAAAAGCCGGAATTGCTGTTATGATCATCGATATTGCAAAAGGCTATACTGCAACCAATCTGGCCTATCTGATCGGCATGTCGGTAACCGGGCCGCAAAATTCAGTAGTTTTCGTAAATTATCAACTTGCACTCGGTGTAACTGCAGTAATGGGACATTTGTTTCCAGTTTTTGCAGGTTTTAGGGGGGGCAAAGGGGTTGCTACACTTTTTGGAATGATTTTGGCAGTTAACTTCGAAGCATCTATGCTTTGTGTTCTGGTTTTTGTGGTGGTATTGCTGTTAACTAAATATGTTTCATTAAGCTCCATTTGCGCAGGATTTACTTTTCCGCTAAGTGTGGTCTTCTTGTTTCAGGTCTCTATCAAATCTGAAGTGCTTTACGGCATGGTGGTTTGCATTTTAATCTTAGTTACGCATCAAAAAAACCTCGAAAGATTGCTGAAGGGCAAAGAATCTAAAGTGTATTTGTTTAGGAAGAAAACTAATTAATTAACAAAACACATTTCACCAAAACTTATTTATAGGCTTACTGTTTAATCTTCGGGTTTGCTTATCAGTATTTACTAATCATTTAAAATCGCATTTATGAAAAAGTTATTTTTAACGGCAAGTGTTGCTGGGATTTTATTATTTAACTCATGTTCTACCGTCCCTTTAACTGGGCGTAGCCGATTTGATTTAGTGAGTAACGACCAGGTTTTACCAATGGCATTCCAAGCTTACAGCACCTTTTTAACGGAGAATAAAACTACGGTTTTGCCCGCCTCGAATGCACAGGCTTTGAAAGTTAAAACCGTTGGCAGTAGATTAATTACAGCTGTAAAATCGTATATGAACAGCAATAACTACGGTAACCTAATTGCAGATTACCAGTGGGAGGTTAATGTGGTACAGAACAACGAGAAAAATGCCTGGTGTATGCCGGGAGGAAAGATTGTGGTTTATACGGGTATTTTGCCTGTTACCCAAGATGACGCTGGTTTAGCAACCGTAATGGGCCATGAGATTGCCCATGCTATTGCAGGTCACTCTGCAGAACGGATGTCGCAGGAAATGGTTGCCCAGGGAATTGGTGCAGCAGCGGGTGTAGCATTATCTAAAAACCCAAAAACACAGTCTATTTTTAATACCCTTTACGGTGTTGGTACACCAGTAGCGATGTTAAAATTCAGCCGCAATCAAGAATTAGAAGCCGACCGTTTGGGGTTAATTTTTATGGCCATGGCTGGATACAATCCACAAAATGCTACTGCTTTCTGGAACAGGATGTCGGCTGCATCTGCAGGAGCTCAAAAGCCAGCTGAGTTTTTAAGTACCCACCCAAGTGATGCTACACGTATTGCACAGATCCAAAAATATTTACCTGAAGCACAGCAGTATTATAAGAAGTAAGGTTTAAGGTGTAGGGTTTTTAGTGCTAAAGGTAAGAAAGGTGGAGGATTTATGCATGATGCAGAGACTTCCACCTTTTTCTTTATCCTCACCTTGAATTTATTTCAGGGGCTTTCCAATCACTAAGATTCTGAAATAAATTCAGAATGACGAATTGGGCTGAATAATGAACCGATGATCAATAAACTAATTACCAGTGAACAAATGAACTAATTGCCCAGCACTTTCAAAATTGCACTGGCTTTAAGCAGACATTCTTCATATTCCTTTTCTGCGTCAGATTCGTAGGTAATAGCGCCACCAGCCTGAAAGGATAGATAGTTAGATTCAGCATTGTATAAAATACTTCGGATCACCACATTAAAGTCGAAATCTCCATCCGGACTGATGCAGCCAAAAGAGCCCGAATAAATGCCCCTTTTGGTTACTTCGTATTCTTCAATCAATTTCATGGCTTTAACCTTTGGAGCACCCGTCATAGAACCCATTGGAAATGCATTTTTAATAGCATCGATAAAATGGATCTCTGGATTTAGTTCACAGCTAATGGTAGAAATCATTTGATGGACCTGTGGGAAGCTGTAGATGCCAAATAACTCGTCTACTGTAACGGAACCCTTAACAGCCGATTTAGTAAGGTCATGACGCACCAGATCAACTATCATTACATTTTCGGCCTGTTCTTTAATATCATTCCTGAGTTGTTGCTTTATGGCTTCATCTTCCGTCAGGTCAGAACTTCTTTTGGCGGTGCCCTTAATGGGCTGTGAGGTAAGTTTAGATCCACGTTTGCATAAAAACCTTTCTGGTGTTGCAGATAAAATATATTTACCGTGAACTTTAAAACAACCTGCAAATGGGGTAGGAGAAACTTGATTCAGCGCCTCGAAAGTTTGGATAGGATCTATCTCTGCATTTTCGGAAAAAAATTCCTGGCAAAAATTAATTTCGTAAATATCACCCCTAATAATATGATCTTGTAAGGCCTCTACTTTATGAATGTATTGATCTTTCGATAACCTTTGCGCAATCTTAATCGAATTTAGCTTAGTTTCTGCTTCTGATCGAAAAGATTCGATATCATCCAAGATGGAATGATGGCCAATTAAAACTTCTGCCTTGCCATCTTTAAAAGCTATTAAATATTTTGGAACAAAAAAGTAAAGATCGGGGAAATCTAAACCATCCAAATGACTTGAACTGAGATCCTCGATTTCGTTTTTTAGATCATAGCTGAAAAAACCAAAAATCCATTGTTTATGTGTAGCATAAAAACTTTTTAATTGATCAAATGCATTGCATGCTGAACACTTTAATTCATCCTGTGCAGCTGCTGCGATCATAAAGTCGTAGGCAGAATAATCGTCTTTGTAATGATTCGAATCTAAAAAGCAACAAACCTCGAACTGGTTGGCCCAGTGCAATGCTTTTTGTTTAAAATCGGATATGTTTTGTAGGGTTTTCAAGCTGCGGCAAAGGTAGAAATTGAGATGAGAATTGTAAGAAATTAATTTTATCTTGGATAATTATTAAGTTATGAAATTAAAGTATCTATTTCTTCTCCTTGCTGCTGCACTAATATTCAGTTGCTCGATGCTCGAACAAAGAAAAGTTTATTTGAACAAACTCCAGGCTGCAAAAGTGAAAATGGAAACGACTAATGCAGAAGATTCTTGTGCAATAGTAGATATTTTATGGTTCTTTCCAAGTATGAAACGGTGCGGGATCGACAAAGAACAGGTAAACCTATATGTATGTAAGCAAGAATCAACAGGAGATACATTATATGTTTTCGCTGAATGTGGTCCTGATAAAGCCCTTCCATTTTTTAAGGGTGTTAATATTATGAAGGGCGACATCAAACGCAAAGATTTAAAAGAAGTGATTGTTTCTGTACCTGAGAATTTTATAATCCCGAAAAAGGCTAAATATGTTTTCTCTGAGTTACTTTGGTTAGAGGATTAAGGATGCTCATAAGCAGGTTGCTAAGTTAATTTGCTATCTCAATTGGTAAAGAATTATCGGCTTTCTCGTGCTTCTGCCTTTAAAGTTGACAACTCTAGAACGAAAAAAGCAACCCGATTATGGATTGCTTTTTTTATTTTGGTCGTCATGCTGAATTTATTTCAACATCTAAAAGACCCTGAAATAAATTCAGGGTGACGGAATTGGGTGTTTTTAACGTAACTCCAAAGTTTGCGCTCTGTCTGGTCCTACTGAAAGGAATTTAATAGGCACTTCTAATTCTTTTTCTAAGAATGCAATGTAATCAGTCAATTTAGCTGGAATTTCATCCACAGAAGTAATTTTAGTTACATCAGTAGCCCAACCATCAATTGCTTTTAATACTGGTTTTGGTTCGATAGAAATAATGTCATAAGGCATGTAATCAATCGTTTCGCCATTATATTCGTAGTGGGTACAAGCATAAATGGTGTCGAAAGTATCCAAAACATCGGCTTTCATCATAATTAATTCGGTTACACCGTTTAACATGATGGCATATTTTAATGCAGGCAGATCGATCCAGCCACAACGACGGGCACGGCCTGTAGTTGCGCCAAACTCGTGACCTAAGGCACGCAAATTTTCGCCAACTTCATTGTCTAACTCGGTAGGGAATGGACCGCCACCAACACGTGTGCAATATGCTTTAAATATACCGTAAACAGCACCAACTTTGTTTGGGGCAATACCTAAACCGGTACAAGCACCAGCCGTAGTAGTGTTGCTTGAGGTTACAAAAGGATAAGATCCGAAATCAACATCCAATAACGTTCCTTGAGCACCTTCTGCTAAAACCGCTTTTCCTTCTTTTAAGAAACCATTCACATAATGTTCGCTATCTACATGAGGAATTGTTTTTAGGAATTCGATTGCTTCAAAGAATGATGCTTCTTTTTCGGCCAATTCATATTCGAAACCTTCGTAGTGAGAAAGGATTTCAGTATGTTTTTCTACCAATTTAGTATAACGCTCCTTGAAGTCAGGTAGGGTGGTATCGCCAACACGTAAACCGTTACGGCCGGTTTTATCCATATACGTTGGACCAATACCTTTTAAGGTTGATCCAATTTTATTTTTACCCATGCGTGCTTCGTTAGCCGCATCCAATAATTGGTGGGTTGGTAAAATTAAGTGTGCTTTACGGGCAATTACCAATTTGCCATCGGCAACAGGATCATGACCAGCTTTTTTTAAATTATCTAACTCTCTTTTTAGGATAATAGGGTCGATTACTACGCCATTACCAATAAGGTTCATGGTTTTTTCGTTAAAAATTCCTGAAGGTATTGTATTTAAAACGAATTTTTTGCCATCGAACTCTAAAGTATGTCCGGCATTTGGGCCACCCTGAAAACGGGCAATAAGATCATATTTTGGACTTAGTACATCAACGATTTTTCCCTTTCCTTCATCGCCCCATTGCAGGCCGAGAAGTACATCTACTTGCGTCATTATTAATAAATTAAGCTGGTTTTATTTGAATTTTGATTTAATTTGCTTCAATTTTTGCAGCTGTAGCTACATTTTCGTTTACTTTTCTGGCCATACTGCAATCAGAACAGAAGCCATAAAGATTTAACGAATGGTGTTTAATATCAAATTTTAAAAGATCACCCACCATGGTTTGGATCTGGTGGATACGGGGATCGCAGAATTCTACTACTTTACCGCACTCGATACAGATGACGTGATCGTGCTGGCGGTAACCATACGATTTTTCGAATTGTGCCATGTTTTTACCAAACTGGTGCTTGGTAACTAAATCGCATGAAACCAATAACTCCAATGTGTTATAAACCGTAGCACGACTTACGCGGTACTTTTGGTTTTTCATATGGATATAAAGGGTTTCTACATCAAAGTGGTCGTTTCTTGAATATATTTCTTCCAATATAGCGAAACGCTCTGGTGTTTTACGTAGATTTTTGTTTTCTAAATAAGCCTCAAAAATCTTGCGAACGAGCTCATTTGTTTTTTGTTCTGACATAGTTTTTAAACTCCATTCAAAGGTAGTCAATTAGTTTTGAAAAATGATTACACAGATTAAATGATTACACAGATTTGTATTAAGTCGGAGGTATGTGGTCGGGAGTCAGAAGTAAACTCAAATAATTTACGACTTAGTACTCAAAATCCTGACTTCCGACTCATTAGGCATCAAACCTCGTTACCCCGGTAACCCCTCTAACTTTTAATAAATTCTTAATCAGGTTTTCCAGGTGTTCGGTATCGTTTACGAAAATCATAATCGAACCATCAAAAATCCCCTCATTTGTATCAACAGTAATCGACCTCATATTTACTTTAAAGTCGGTAGAAATTACCCTGGTAATGTTGTTAATTAAGCCCACATCATCAATACCAACAATGCGTAAGCCAGTTAAGAAAGTTAATTCCTGTTGTTTGTTCCATTTGGCTTTTACCACGCGATAACCATAATTAGCCATTAACTGTGCTGCATTTGGGCAATTGGTGCGGTGTATCTTGATGCCTTCGCTCACGGTAATGAATCCAAAAACATCATCGCCAGGTATTGGGTTACAACAAGCTGCCAATGTATAGTCAATTCGCTGCATATCTTCACCAATGAGTAAGATATCAGATTCCCCACCTTTAATTTTACTCTTGATTCCATCAACAGAAAGATTTTCAGGGCGTTCCGGACCACGGTTTTCAACTTCTTTCTCGCTCGATAGATATTCTTTAATATCTTTCAGTTCTATTTTTCCGAGGGCAACATTCACAAAAAGTTCTTGTGTAGAAGGCAGCTTAAAGAAATAGCTGAGTTTTTGTAAATTATCGGTATTATAAGTGATTTTTAACGATTTTAGCTTCCTTTCTAAGATTTCCTTGCCATTTTCGGCAATTTTCCGTTTTTCCTCTTTTAAAGAGGATTTGATTTTTGATTTAGCCTTTGCAGTAACCACCACATTTAACCAATCTTCCTTAGGCGTTTGTTTGCTCGAGGTAATAATCTCCACCTGATCGCCATTTTGAAGTTTGTATGAGATGGGAACCAGCTTATGGTTAACCTTCGCGCCGATACAGGTAGCCCCAACGTCGGTATGGATCTCGAAAGCAAAATCTAATGCTGTAGCACCTAAGGGTAGCTGGATTAAAGCGCCTTTTGGCGTGAAAATAAAAATCTCATCCGAGAAAAGGTTCATTTTGAAATCATCAAGAAAATCCAAAGCATTGGCTTCAGGATTGCTCAGCATTTCGCGAACTTTCTGGATCCATTGATCCAGACCGTTATCATTACTTGATTCTTTGTATTTCCAGTGTGCAGCGAAACCTTTCTCTGCAATTTCGTTCATGCGCTGCGTACGGATCTGCACTTCCACCCATTGTCCGCGTGGCCCCATTACCGTGGTATGTAAACTTTCGTAACCGTTTCCTTTTGGCGATGAAACCCAATCGCGCAATCGATCTGGATTTGGGCGGTATAAATCGGTTACAATTGAATACGCTTTCCAGCAATCGGCCTTTTCATTTTCAGGGGCCGAATCCAAAATAATCCGGATGGCAAAAAGATCATAAACCTCTTCGAAAGGAATATTTTTCTTTTTCATCTTGTTCCATATAGAGTGGATTGATTTTGGTCTGCCATAAACATCGGCCACTAAACCTTGCTCATGAACAATCTCATCAATAGGCTCAACGAATTTTTTGATAAACAGTGCCCGTTCTGCTTTTTTCTCGTTTAATTTCTTTGCTATGAATTTGTAGGTGTCAGGATCAAGATATTTCATTGAAAGATCTTCCAGCTCTGATTTTATGGCATACAAACCCAATCTATGGGCTAATGGAGCATATAAATAAATGGTTTCTGAAGCGATTTTAAGCTGCTTGTGGCGAGGCATAAAATCCATTGTACGCATATTGTGCAAACGATCGGCAAGTTTGATCAGGATTACCCTCACATCATCGGCCAGGGTTAGCAGCATTTTTCGGAAATTCTCAGCCTGTAATGAGCTATTGGTATCGAAAACACCGGATATTTTGGTTAAACCATCTATAATTTTAGCAGTTTTTTTACCGAATTCGCGCTCAATATCCTCTAAAGTGATATCGGTGTCTTCTACCACATCATGAAGTAAGGCACATACAATAGAGGTTGTTCCAAGGCCAATTTCTTCAGCAGCAATCTGCGCTACAGCGATAGGGTGGTAGATATAAGGTTCACCGGATTTTCGGCGCATATCTTTATGGCTTTCCAGCGCCATATCAAAAGCTTTCCTGATTTCTTTTTTATCGCCTTTCTGTAAAGTAGATTTGCTTGCCCGTAATAATGCCCTGTATCTTTTTAGAATCTCTTGCTTTTCCGCCTCTAAATCAATCACTAACTCTGTTTTCATTTGTATTTTTTGCGTAAAAATTGCGTCTTATTTATGAATAAAACTTATATTAGTTTTGTGAAACAACTAATATATGAAATAACACCTAACTTTGTAAAAGTATAAATTTATGAAAATTAAAGGGCTCTTTTTTCTTTGTATTGTAATGATTTGTAGCATTTCGCTATGGGCTCAGGATCCTGCCACGCCAATATTCCCTAAATTGGGTAAAAACGATACAATAAGAGTAGCCTCAACAAATGATAATGGTGTAATGATTCCGTGGATGCAGCTTAATGATGTATCTATTTATGCCGCAAGGATATGGAAATCGCCGGCAGAACAGGCTGCGTACAACCGATTACGGTATAACGTATTAAAAGTAATGCCATATGCAATGTTTGCAAAACGTAGATACGAACAGTTGGAGCAGGATATTGCCCGTACACCAGAAAAAAAGGAACAGAAACAACTGGTTAAACAATGCGATAAAGAAATTAAAGATATGTTTAACCGCGAAATAAAGGAGTTAACGATTACTCAAGGTCAGATTTTAACGAAACTGATCGACCGCGAGGTGGGTAGAACAACATACGACATTATAAAGCAGACCAAGGGTGGTTTTGCTGCATTTTCTTATCAGATTGTTGCCCGTGTGGTAGGACATAATTTAAAAAGCACTTACGATCCGAACGAGGATAGGGATATAGAATCTATTATCCGTACTTCAGGATTTTATCAATAAAATATAATGCAGGAACGCATTCCGAATATTTATTCGTTTAAGGTTAAGAAAATTAATGGTGAAGAACAGCCATTATCAGCCTACCGGAACAAAGTTGTTTTAATTGTAAATACAGCATCAGCGTGTGGTTTTACACCGCAATTAAAAGAGCTACAACAACTTAAAGACGAGATTAATAGCCCTGATTTTGAAATTCTGGGCTTCCCCACCAATGATTTTGGAAAACAGGAGCCACTAAACGGTTCTGATATCTCATCTTTTTGCGAGATTAACCATGGTGTGAAATTTCCGGTTTTTGATAAGATTATGGTTAGAGGACCGCTTGCCCACCCACTTTATCAGTTTTTGAGCGATAAGAAACAAAATTCAAAATTGAGTTCGAAACCCCGTTGGAACTTTCATAAATACATCGTGAACAAAAATGGCGAGTTGATAGATTATTTTTTGCCATTCACCAAGCCATTGAGTTCGAAAATTAAAAAGAAAATTCAGCAGTTGCTGAATCAAAATTCCCAATAGATTAAACAATGAAATTAGATATTTTAGTTATAGCCGTGCATCCCGATGATGCCGAGCTTTGCTGTTCAGGTACCATTTTAAAACATATTGCCCTTGGTAAAAAAGTTGGGATTGTAGATTTAACCCGTGGCGAACTGGGTACACGTGGTACAGCAGAAACGAGAGATGAAGAAGCAGTGGCCTCTGCTAAAATTTTAGGTTTACATGTCCGTGAAAATTTAAGGTTGAGGGATGGCTTTTTTCAGAATGATGAATTTCACCGTTTGGAAGTAATTAAAGCCATTAGGAAATACCAGCCAGAAATTATTTTAAGCAATGCGCTGGAAGACCGCCATCCTGATCACGGAAGGGCAGGCGACCTCGTTTACGATTCGGTTTTTTTATCGGGATTGCCAAAAATAGAAACATCAATTGATGGGGTTAAGCAAGAAGCACATCGCCCAAGATTGTTATTGCAATTCATTCAAGATAGGTATTTAAAGCCTGATATTATCGTAGATATATCTGATCATATGGATAAGAAAATTGAATCTATCAAGGCTTTTAAAACACAGTTTTATAATCCTGATGTAGATGGATTGCAGACTTATATTTCATCTCCCGAGTTTTTTGAAAGTGTAATCGGCCGTGCAAGAGAATTCGGAAAGAGCATCGGCGCCACTTTTGGCGAAGGTTTTACCTCGAGAAAATTGCTAGGCGTTGATAATTTATTTGATTTGAGGTAGTCGTTTAGGTAGTCGCCATTTTCTCCCGTTTTAATCAATAAATTTTTTAGTAATTGAAATAAAAAAGGCAAGCCTATTCGGTTTGCCTTTTTAGTTTTTAAAAACAAATGATTATTTACTGGCGTCAAGATTACCCTTTATTTCACCGGCTTTGAAAGCAGCTTGAGTTTTAAGCTCATCAACTTTATCCGCAGCTTTGTCTGCCAAATCCCTAGCTTTATCTTTCAGATTTTCGCCGGTAGCCTCTACATTTCCCTTGGCTTCGCCGGCCGCAAATGCGCTTTTTGTTTTTAGCTCATCATACTTGTCTTCGGCCTTGTCTTTTAACTCTTCGGCTTTGTCTTTTACATTTTCCCATGTATCCTCTGCCTTGTCCTTAACATCTTCCCAAGCATCTTCTGCTTTATCTTTTAATTCGTTTAATTTATTTTTTGCTTTATCGAAGAAACTTTGTTCTTGGTCCTGATTTTGATTTTCTATGCTCATAGTTAATTAAATTTTTCAAAATAACAATTTAGATCAGACTTAGTTTTAAATTTTTGCGGGTACCCTGCTTTTGTTAAAACCTTTAGCCCAAAGACAACAAAACCACGGCTTATGTGTTATTCATAAAACGAATAATAATGGCGAATATATTCTCATCTCTCAAAAACGCGTACAATCTTTTTAAACATGTAGATTTCGATAAACTGGAAACTTTATCGAAGAAAGTTGATTTACCGAAAATGGTCGAAACCATATCGAACCTGGATGATAAACAGATCCAGGGCATGATGAAAATGATGGGCGGATCGGGTAAAAAGAAAGAATTGCCACCCATTGAAGGTGATTTTTACCATTTAGGAGATGAAGCCTTAAAAGATGAAGACCGTGAACTTCAGTTAAAAGTTCGTGCTTTTTTAGAAAAAGAAGTAAAACCCATCGTAAATCATTACTGGAATAAAGCAGAATTCCCTTTCGAAATTATCCCAAAACTAGCTGAACTGAATATCTGTGGTTTAACCTATAAAGGTTATGGCTGTCCGGGTAAATCGAATTTGATGGAAGGGATTTTGGCGATGGAAATGGCTAGGATTGATACCTCGATTTCTACTTTTTTTGGTGTACAGAGTGGATTGGCCATGGGGTCGATCTATTTATGTGGATCGGAAGAACAAAAACAGCAATGGTTACCACTGATGCAGCAATTTAAAATTATTGGTGCATTTGGACTAACTGAACCTGAAGTGGGCTCGGCTGCTGCTGGAGGACTAACGACAACATGCAAAAAAATAAATGGTAAATGGGTGTTAAATGGCCAGAAAAAATGGATCGGTAACGCCACTTTTGCAGATATTTTAATTATTTGGGCACGCGATGAGGAAAGTGCAGAAGTGAAAGGGTTTATTGTAAAAAAAGATAATCCGGGTTTTGCCGTAGAGAAAATGCAGGATAAAATGGCTTTACGGATTGTGCAGAATGGAATTATTACCTTAACCAATTGTGAGGTAGAAGAGGCTGATCGTTTGCAAAATGCAAACTCATTTAAAGACACCGCTAAAGTACTGCAAATGACAAGGGCAGGGGTTGCCTGGCAGGCTGTAGGCTGTGCCCGTGGTGCTTATGAAAATGCTTTGGAGTATACCCGGAACCGAAAACAATTTGGTAAACCCATTGCATCTTTTCAATTGATTCAAAATCACCTGGTAGAGATGTTATCGAATTTAACGGCTATGCAAACGCTGTGTTTTAGGTTATCACAATTGCAGGATCAGGGCTTGTTAAAGGATGAACATGCCTCTTTGGCCAAGGTCTTTTGCTCGTTACGCACACGTGATGTAGTGAGTAAAGCCCGGGAGGTAATGGGTGGAAACGGTATTTTACTAGAATATAATGTGGCCCGTTTTGTTGCTGATGCTGAGGCGATTTATTCGTACGAAGGCACAAAAGAAATTAATACACTGATTGTTGGTCGAGCTATTACAGGATTTTCGGCTTTTGTTTAATCTTTCCTGTTCGTAGAGTTAAGCGTCGCGTCTCTACGAATTGGCCAATAATATTGAGTTTCAAACTCGATGGCAAAAAACGAGTCAGAGACTCTTTTCCATGCGATAATCCGTAGAGCCCTTCGGAACTCTACGGACAGACTCTGTATATAACATCCTGTTCGTAGAGTTAAGCGCAGCGTCTCTAAGAATTGGCTAATGGTAATGAGTTTTCAAACTCAATGACGAAATAACGAGTCAGAGACTCTTTTCCATGCGATAATCCGTAGAGCCCTTCGGAACTCTACGGACAGATTAAAAGAATTGAAAACGCCAAAAACACAGGACGCTCCATTTCCAAATCAATAAGGATTAAATCTTTTGGGCAATTAACTTCTGCAATTTTATCCCATGTTAATAAGGATGTTTATTAAACGCCACGTGGCTCATGGCACTTTTTTCGTACAAGGCAATGCAGGCCTTGTTAAAAGCCGGATCAAAATTTACTTCTCCTGGCTGTAATGTTTTTGGAATATTTTCACCCTGCATGAAGAAATAAACTTTTGTATTGCCGTATTTGGTATGGGGCATTAAATTGCCATAATCTTCCATTTCTTTCCATACCGAATCTTTAACCGTTACGATGTAAATCCGTTGTACCGGACCGGTATTGTTTGCATTTCTATATCTGGCAATTTCTTTAAAACCGGCTTTCATATCCTCCGTTGCAGGTTGATCAAAAACATCTTTAACCATGAAAAAGATCAATGCTAAAACCCCTGCAACCATGAAATAAACCAACAGTTTTCTATTCATGCCTACAATAAAGGCAATATTTTTTCCATAACCGTCAAGCCTTCGTCAATATGTTTTTGCTCAATGCAAAGTGCCGGGCGAAAACGTATGGTTTTCTCACCGCAACCTAAAAACATCACATTGTTTTCCAATCCTTTACCAATAAATGCGTTGCGCATTTCTTTTGTAGGGAAATCAAAAGAACACAATAAGCCTCTTCCGCGCACATTTGTCATTTGATCAAACTTATTCGATATGTTTTCTAACTGATCTCTTAAATACGTACCTACTTTTGCCGCATTTTCGCACAAGTTATCTTCCTCTACAATTTGTAAAATCTGTGTAGACCGAACCATGTCAACCAAATTACCTCCCCATGTTGAGTTAATCCGGCTTGGTACTTTAAATACATTGGTTTCAATTTCGTCTACTTTATTGCCAACGAGGATACCGCAAACCTGCATTTTTTTACCAAAGGCTATAATGTCTGGCCGGGCCTTTTCACTAAAATGCTGATGGCACCAGAATTTTCCTGTTAAACCAACACCAGTCTGTACTTCATCGTAAATTAAAAAGGCGTCATTTTCATCGGCTAAGGTTTTAAGCTGGATTAAAAAATCTTCACGTAAATGGTTATCCCCACCTTCAGATTGGATTGGCTCCACAATTATTGCACAGATATCGTCTTTATTATCAGCAAAGGCTTTTTTGATCTGGGCTAAAGATATTTCCTCGGTTTGAATGGCCTGACTTAAATTATTTCCTGAAAGTGGAAATTTAACTTCTGGAACAGCCACCCTTGGCCAATCGAACTTGGCAAACCATTTTGTTTTATCAGGCAGCGTATTGGTTAAACTTAAAGTATAACCCGTTCTGCCATGAAAAGCCCTTTCGAAGTGTAAAACCTTAAAGCCTTTTTCTTCAGTATATCCTTTTGCAAAGTTTTTCTGCACTTTCCAGTCCATGGCAACCTTAATCGCGTTTTCTACTGCTAAGGCACCGCCAGCAATAAAAAAAGCATGTGGCAGGTAATCAGGAATACCAACTTTAGAAAATGTTTCAACAAACTGCGCATACTGCTGGGTGTAAACATCAGAGTTTGATGGATTAGCTAATGCAGCGAGGAGAAGATTTTTTTTAAACGCTTCATCGTTGATCATTTTAGGGTGGTTATAGCCTAAAGGAACGGAAGCAAAACAAGTGAAAAAATCGAGTAAAGTTCTGTTGTGTTTGGCATCGTAAATGTAAGCGCCATGACTTTTTTCCATATCATAAGTCAGGTCGAAACCATCGGCCAAAATGTGTTTACTTAACGATTCGTTAACGCGATCTGCAGGTACTGTTAGTTGATACATAAACTTGGATTTGGTATATTCCAAATTTAGGTAAATGTGCCTAAAATCAAAATTTAAGCACTTTTTGCGCGCTTTACATAAAAAATAGGTTTAAACTGTTTAAAGTATGATTATGGACAAAATTAGGTTTTGGACTTCACAGATGTGGAAAACTTTTTTGCTGAAATTCCAGCGAAAAGTTTTTTAGCTAGCCCTTTTTTAGTGGTCTATATAGGCTCGGTTGCCTTGTCACGGATTGTAACGGGGTCAATTGACAGCGGTTTATTTAACCCCTGCAATACGATCTTATTGTTGATAGGTTCTGTAGTTTTTCTAAGAGGGGATTGGTACTGCATTCCTTGTTAAGTAATTCGTGCTAAAGATAATCTTATCCAGTATGTTAATATCAAACTAGGCAGAAAAGTCTTTTTCTTCAGCAATTAGCTTAATAGCAATGTTCTTTTTGTTCGCCTAATATTGAAAGTTGTCGATAATCTCGTTAAGGAAATTGGTAACGTTGTTGTATGTGAGATAAACCTTAAATTTTTGATGTTCGGTTCCGGCGGAAACTTTTTTGATTGCCCTGATTCTGTAAAATATATCCTTCCTTTTCAATCATTTTACTTTTAGAATGTAGCCTAGGCCATATACGTTTTCTATACTGACATGGTTTGAAGCCTTAAAGAGCCGCCTTAGCCTGGAAATAAAAACTTCAAGGCTTTTTCCATTAAAATAATCGTCATTTCCCCACAGCGCCAATAAAATATCTTTCTTTTTAACTACCTGATTAATATTTCCGGCCAAACGGTCTAATACTTCCGATTCTCTAACGGTTAAGGAAACTTCTTTACTGTCGGGCATCTGTAGAAACAGCTGATCTTTTTGGTACCTGATATCGCCTATATTGATAAATCCTGAACTGGATGAAGATTGTACAGTTGGAACGCCTGAAAACTTATTGATGATATTGCCTATCCTAAGTACCAGCTCTTCAATTTCGAATGGCTTCGAAATATAATCTATTGCACCAATCTTGAGACCGCGAAGACGGTCCTGTTTTTCGTTGTGTGCGGTAAGAAAGAAAAATGGTTGGCTGGCGTTGATTTTTACCATTTCTGAGGCCAGGTCAAAGCCGTTCATATCTGGCAACTGTATGTCAATAATAACCAATTTGTTATCAAGGCGGTTTGCGCTATAATATACCAATGCTTCTGAAGCAGTCTTGAACCATAGCACACTAAATCCCCGCAATTTCAGGTATTCCGAAATCACATTACCCAGGTCTATTTCATCTTCAATTATTACGATATCATAAAGCATAAAATTCTTGGATTAATGATTTGTACTTATTATAGCTTGCTCCTTAGGGATATGCACCAGAAATTCGGTACCGTTTCCAGGTTCTGTTCTCACGCTGATTTCCCAGCCATGAATATCAATGCATTGTTTAACGTAATATAAGCCAAGCCCCAGGCCCGAAACCGCATTATCTTTGCCCGCACGGAAAAACTTATCGAATATTTTTTCTTTCATCGTGTCTTCAATTCCTTTTCCGTTATCTTTAATGTGAAGGGTATAACCATCTTTATTGGTGGTGATAAAAAGTACAGTCATTTTTATATCGCTATGATTGTGCTTAAAGGAATTGTCGAGGATATTTTGTAACATGGTGGTAAATACAAAAGGATCCATCATAATCAGTATTTCCGAACCATGAGGATCAAAAGTAAGGCTGTCTGGAGCCTGAACTTTTATTTTATAGTCGTTAACCAAAGTAAGAATTGCATAGTTAAGGTCTGTTTCTTCCAGATGGACGTTGTTATTGATTTCCGAAATCTCGAGCATCTGGTTAATATGGGAGTGAAGTCGTCGGGCCTGTCTTTCTACAATATTTACGAGTGCGTTTACGCGTATCCTGTCATTAAGCACCTCATCTTCATGCAGGCTTTTGCTTGCTACCAAAATGGTGGTAATGGGGGTGTTAAATTCATGTTTAATACTGTTTAGGAAATCGGATTTAACATCCGTTTCTTTTTTCTGCCGCATCCAGCTGATATAGGTGTAATAATTAATGCCTACGATAATAATGATGCAAAGTGCAACCAATAAAAATGTTGGCAGCATTTGATAGGCAACTTTTAATGTGCGGCCCGGAGGATCGACAAAAAGATTAAAGGTAACTCTGTAATCGTATACCAGTTTGCCGCTAACAGAGAGGTTGGTAACCCTGTTCTGAACGTTAGGATCAGTCAATGTGCCATCAATTATGACGCCAAACGGTGTTTTTTGGTCTGCTTTGAACAACGTATCGGTACTGGTGTCAAATATGGGGATGTTGCCGATATTGGTATCAAAGTTAATCTCTATTGACTGGAAGGTGAGCAAATACTGCAGATTGGAATCTAACCCATTCCTTTTAACGATCGACCGGAAAACACTATCCATAGTGCTTTCCTTCTGCAGGTCTTTTAACAATGTATTGCTAACGCTTTGCGACAGTTTAACAAATTCTTTCCGATTGCTTAGGTAAGCTTGTTTGAGCGCAGGCATATTTATGGAGAGGATCGAGTCGATAATCTTTCCACCATCCTTGTAAACTTTATCTTCCGATATACTGCGCCCATATTCGTCATTAATCAGCGTTTTTTCCTTTAAACTGTAATCCCTGTCCCTTAGTACGTAAGAATTATAGGTTAATCTGAGTTGTACCAGAAGCAAAATCAGAAAACTGACCAACACTACTGACTTATATATACGATCTTTCATTTTATCCCTTAAAAATAGCCGTATTATTTTATAAATACCATAACGTTAAGCTTTTGTTAGGTTTCTGTTACGGTTTCGTTCGACAAATTCTTTCGATGTCGGCCGTAGCTTTGAATAATAAAGTTAGATGCTGCCTGTAAATCAGATTTCTATTGATTGATCGAAATTAATAACAAAACAGATCAGTCCCATTTTTTAATTAACTAACACAAATACGTAAACCCAAAAAAACAGAGATGACCTTTAAAAGGATTTTATCATTATTACTTATCGTTTCGGGAACGACATCTATTTACCCGGCAATGGCTCAGCAAAAATCGGCCAATAAACCCTTGCCTGAGCTTCAGCAGGATTTTGTTGACCTTGGTTTGGGCATGTTTATCCATTACGGGATGCCTACTTTTATGGATCAGGACTGGTCTGATCCGGATGCCGATCTTTCATTGTTCCAATCACCAAAACTCGATGCTGATCAATGGGCAAAAGCGGCAAAATCCGCTAACATGACTTATGGTTGTCTTACCACTAAACACCACAGTGGTTTCCCGATCTGGAATACTAAAACTACAGCATACAATGTAATGAATACGCCGCTAAAGCGCGATGTGGTTAAGGAATATGCAGATGCTTTCCGTAAAAACGGATTAAAAGTAATGTTGTATTATTCTATATTGGATACCCATCATGGCATCCGCCCAAACCAGATTACACCAGCGAGTGTTAAAATGATCAAAGATCAGATTACCGAACTGCTCACCAATTATGGTGAGATCACAGCGTTGATTATTGATGGATGGGATGCGCCATGGTCTAGGATTTCTTATGACCAGGTACCTTTTGAAGATATATATTATTTAATCAAGTCATTACAGCCTAACTGTTTGGTAATGGATTTAAATGCAGCGAAATATCCAACACAGGCATTATTTTATACGGATATCAAATCTTACGAACAAGGCGCAGGTCAGTTTATTTCTAAAGAAAACAATAAACTTCCGGCGCTTGCCTGTCTTCCGCTTCAGGCCAACTGGTTCTGGAAAACCTCTTTCCCTTCTACTCCGGTAAAAAATGTACCTGAGCTGGTGAATAAATTTATTGTTCCATACAACGGTGCGTATTGCAATTTTATTCTCAATGTAGCGCCAGGTAAAAACGGTCTTATCGATGATAATGCTTTGGCAGCACTTAAAGAAATGGGCCAGATTTATAAAAAATCTACAGATCTTCCACGTATTCCGGCGCACGCTGCGCCAATCATTTCAAGTAACATTGCGAAGCACGTAAAAAGTAACAGCAGCTGGAGTGATGATATGAATATCATGGACTTTGCCAATGATGATGATTTCGGTTCAAGCTGGTCATCAAATCACACCGTAAAATCGCCGTGGTATGAGTTAAACTTCGAAAAAGCTGTTCCCTGTAATATGGTGGTGCTTACCGCAGGCAATAACCGAAAAGCTACTTATAGTTTACAGTACTATGCAAATGGTAAATGGAATGCTTTAGCTGCAAAAAATGAAGGAGAGAAAAAGGTGAGCATTTTTAGGTTCGAGCGCATCTGGTGCGAAAAAATAAAGGTAACCATTACCGACTTCGACAGTCCGCCTGCTATTGCTGAACTCGGGGTGTTTAACGAAAGAAAATAAGATGTGTTAGCCGGATCATTTTTGGCCCGGCTAATTCATTAACTGCTCTTGTTTGACAGATATAGGCGGAAATTGACTACTCCAAGCAATATCGACAAGCATTTTTTGAAATAATCTAAACATAAAACCAACCAAACTCTATGAACCAAAATTTTACTGCTAAGGTAAGGCATCTGCCTTATCTGGGAAACCTCTGGGTACTGTTCGCAGTATTTAGTGCCTGTTTATTGCTTTTGGGCAGTTCTACTTATGCGCAACAGGGCGCAACAATTAAAATTACCGGGACGGTTAAAGATTCGCTTGGTCTGGGCATTCCGGGCGTAAGCCTTCAGGTTAAAGGCCAGAGTGCTATGGGAACCATTACCGATGGCGATGGTAAGTTTTCGCTGAATGCCACAGCCAAATCTATGGTTGTCGTATCATCTGTGGGATTCAAACAGATTACTTTTATTGCCGATCCATTAAGGCTAAAGGTAGATCTGGTACTGCATTCGGATGACAACAATCTTACGGATGTAGTGGTTACCGCCTTTGGAAAGAAGGAGCGGAGAGAAGCCATGGTGGGGTCTGTTACCAGTATTACACCTGCCAAGCTAAAGATCCCATCCAGCAATTTGACCAACGCCCTGGCCGGGCAGATTGCCGGGGTAGTGGCCTACCAGCGGAGTGGCCAGCCCGGATTGGATAATTCTACCTTTTTTATCCGTGGGGTAACTACCTTCGGTTACAAGCAAGATCCATTGATCCTGGTAGATAACGTGGAGCTTACCCCAACAGATCTGGCACGGCTACAAGTAGATGACATTGCAAGTTTTTCCATCTTAAAAGATGCCAGCGCCACGGCCTTGTATGGTGCCAGAGGGGCTAACGGGGTAATCTTGGTTACCACAAAGGAAGGTGTTGAAGGCAATGCGAAAGTAAACATCCGTTTTGAAAATTCCATTTCTCAGGCTACACAAAACCTGGAAATTGCCGACCCCATTACTTTTATGAAGATGTACAATGAAGCCATCACCACAAGAAATCCTTTAGGAGTGCCAAGGTTTAGTCAGAACGATATTTATAACCGAGAGCAAACTTTAAGTGGTGCACCGGGGAGCAACAAGTATGTATATCCTGCAGTAAATTGGATTGATGAATTGTTTAAAACCAGCACCAATAACCAACGCTTAAACGGAAGCGTAAGCGGAGGCGGAAAGATTGCAAGATACTACATCGGTACCTCTTATAACCGCGATAATGGGATATTGAAGGTAAGCCCTGTGAATAACTTCAACAATAACGTTAAACTCGAAAACTACCAGCTTCGTTCCAATGTCAACATCAATGTTACGCCTACTACAGAAGTAGTACTCAGGCTGTCGGGAACTTTTGATGAATACAACGGGCCGATTACGGATGATGGCTCTTTCTCTGCCGACCTTTATAAGAAGGCACTTCATACCAGCCCTGTGTTATTTCCAGCATTTTATCCTGCAGATCCATCATTAGGCATTGATACGCATATTCTTTTTGGCAATAGCTCAACTGAAGGCACAGGAAATACAGTTGGTTTTTCCAATCCTTATGCAGATATGCTGAAGGGATATAAATCTTTTTCGAGATCAAGAATGTCGGCCCAGCTTGAGCTGAACCAGGATCTTAACTTCCTGACCAAAGGCCTGTCTTTTAAAGGAATGTTTAACACCAATAGATATTCTTATTTCGACCTCACCAGGCAATATTCTCCGTTTTTTTACAATGTGGCATCCTATGACAGGATCAGCAATCAATATAGCCTCAATTGGATCAATAACCAGCCAGGCCAGGCTTCAGAGTACCTGAGTTTTGAACCAGGGTTTAAAGACATTAATACATTTGTGTATATGCAGGCTGTTTTGGATTACTCGAGGCAGCTCGGCAGTAAACACAATATCAGCGGTACATTGATCGCTACCAGGCAACAGCGTTTATACGCTAATGCAGTAGATCCAGCCACCAATTTATCCAGCCTTCAGTATTCGCTTCCCTACCGTAATGTTGGCCTATCGGGAAGGTTGGGTTATGGTTACGATAACCGCTATTTTGCCGAATTTAACTTTGGCTATAACGGATCAGAGCGTTTTGCTGAAAAGAACAGGTTTGGTTTCTTTCCAACTATCGGTGGATCGTGGGTAATTTCCAATGAATCATTTTGGAACGGCGGCTTAAAAGAGGCTGTGAATAAGCTTAAACTGCGCGCAAGCTATGGTCTCGTAGGTAACGATGCCATTGGTGCACAGCGTTTCTTCTATCTTTCGAACGTGAACCTGAATGGTGGCAACCCTGCTTATTTTGGACAAGCGAACAGCGTTACCAGGCCAGGGGTAAGCATTACCAATTATGCAAATGATGCTGTTACCTGGGAAACTTCCAGACAGACCAATATAGGGCTCGAGATCAGTTTGTTTAAAAGTCTGAATATTATTGCCGAAGTATACAAACAGCATCGTTATAATATTTTGATGGAGCGGGCTTCAATTCCTTCTACTATGGGGCTTGAATCCGGCGTGAGCGCCAACCTGGGTACTGCTGATTCGAGAGGGATAGATTTTTCTGCCGATTATAGTAAGACTTTTAGGGGTGGATTTTGGATGTCGGGAAGGATGAACTTTACCTTTTCGCAGAATAAATACGGACAATATGAGCAGCCAGCCTATAAAGAGCCATGGAGGATACTTTCCGGGCAGAAAATTGGCGTAAGATGGGGTTACATTGCTGAGCGTCTTTTTGTCGACGATCAGGAAGCCGCAGCTTCTCCTACGCAGCTTTTTGGTGCTGGGGCATCGGCGCCTAAGGGAGGAGATATCAAATATACCGATGTAAACAATGATGGAAAAATTACCGAAGCCGATCAGGTATTTATCGGCCTTCCTTCGACACCTGAAATTGTTTATGGTGCAGGGCTTTCAATGGGATTTAAGAAGATCGACCTTTCGCTTTTCTTTCAAGGTGTAGGCCGCACGAGTTTCTTTATTGATCCGTCACAGGTTAGTCCATTCCTATCCAACAGGCAGGTACTTCAGCCCTTTGCCGATAGCCACTGGACAGAAGAAAATCAGGATCTATATGCCAAGTATCCACGTTTGGGAACCACCTCTTCCGAGATTAGTAATAATCTCCAAACCAGTTCTTGGTGGATGCGTGATGGTGCTTTTATCAGGCTCAAGTCGATAGAAATCGGTTATACTTTCCCTGATAGGTTGTCAAAAAAAGCATTTCTGTCTAATTGCAGGATTTATTTCAATGCTTTAAACCCGTTCACCTGGAGCAGGTTCAAAGACTGGGATCCGGAACTGGCCTCAAATGGCTTCAGCTATCCGATCCAGAAGGTATATAACATCGGAATCAACGTAAACCTATAAGCACGCTTGTAATGAAATTCAATATAAAACTTCTCATACTCATTGCAGTGATTTCGGGGATGACCCTTTCCTGCAAGAAATACCTGGATGTAACACCAGATAATGTGGCCACAATCGATTATGCTTTCAGAAACAGAAATGAGGCCGAAAATTACCTTTTTACCTGTTACTCTACCCTGCAGAACATGGGGCCATCCAATAGCGATGCTGCTTTTACCACTTCTGGAGAGATTTATTTCCCCAATACTTTAACAGAGGCAACATTGGGCAGCAGAGGTGCAGAGCAGGGTTTCCACTTGATTAGGGGCGTACAATCGACTGATAACCCGTCGCTAAATTATTGGGACGGGGAACAGCTTGGACAGCCAATTTTTAAGGCAATCAGGAGATGTAATATCTTTCTGGAGAATATCGATCGTCCGAAAGATCTACCACAATTTGAACGTAACCGATGGATTGCAGAGATAAAGTTTTTAAAGGCATATTATCACTTTTATCTGTTAAGGATGTATGGTCCCATTCCTTTGATTAAACAGAACCTGCCGATAGATGCCGGTACAGATGAGGTAAGGATAAAACGTGCGCCCGTTGACGAGGCATTTGCTTATATCGTATCATTATTGGATGAGGCCACGCCCGATCTTCCACGAACCATACAGGATCCGGCAAGGAGTTTAGGCCGAATTACACAGAACATTGCCCTATCGGTAAAAGCAGAGGTACTCACCACACAGGCAAGTCCATTTTTTAATGGGAATCCTGATTATACTGGGTTTAAAGATAAAAATGGTGTAAATCTGTTTCCTACTTCATTTAGCGCAGAAAAGTGGAACAAAGCGATGCTGGCCTGCCAGGCTGCGGTAAAATCGTGCGAAGAAAGCAACCTTTCGCTTTATCATTTTAGCTCTCCGGGCAATCTTCCAACTATACCTGCGCCATTGAAAACAGTGATGGACATTAGGCAGAGCATTACCGAGAACTGGGAAAAAAATCCTGAGGTAATCTGGGCACTCAATCCTGAATTCGGCTTGCAATCAATGGCTATACCCAGGCTCACCAATGCCATGGTGCAGAATATGGGCGGCGCACCGGGAAATTTTGCTGTGCCCATCGGAATGGCTGAACTGTTTTACTCTAAAAATGGTGTGCCAATGGCTGAAGATACCGGCTACGATTACAGAGGCCGTTATACAGTCGCGACAGCAGGTACCGAAAGTAAATACTATTTAAAAAGCGGTTACCAGACCGTAAAAATGCACATGGATCGGGAGCCTCGCTTTTATGCCGATTTATCTTTTGATGGGAGCTGTTTTTTTGGCAACGGGCAAACAGATCCTGAGAACATGTTGTATGTGCAGGCCCGTGGTGGAATTTCATTGGCTGGCCCAAAAGACAATATCAGGGTAAATGTATCAGGCTACTGGCCAAGCAAACTGGTTAATTACCAGTCGGTTTTTGGTACTGAGGTTACCCAGGCAAGTTTCAGGATGCCGCTAATCAGGCTGGCTGGACTTTATCTGCTGTACGCAGAAACGCTTAACGAGGTAAATGGCCCAACGGCAGATGTTTATACTTATATCGATAAAGTACGCACACGTGCAGGTTTAAAAGGTGTTAAAGAGTCGTGGGCGAGTTATTCAACCAATCCTGGCAAGGCTTCGAGTAAAGATGGCCTGCGGTCGATCATCCAACAGGAACGACGAATTGAGCTTTGTTTTGAAGGCAGAATAGGGTGGGATTTAAGGCGCTGGAAAGTGATGCAGGATGTGCTCAGCAAACCACTTCAGGGCTGGAATATTCAGGATACCACACCTGAAGGTTATTACCGTCAGCGTAATCTGGTAATTCCTGTATTTGGCCTGAAAGACTATTTGTGGCCACTTAAATACAACGATCTGATCGTTAACCCAAACCTGGTTCAAAATCCTTATTGGTAAATTAAATAGAAGATAATGAAAATTAGATCAAAAATATATAACAGGCTTTTTGCATTGCAGTTTATTGCCATGTTATTTGTGGCCTGCTCGTTTTACTCCTGTAAAGAAAGCGAAGGTTTTAATGAGGTGGTATCGAAAGATATGACAAAACCCGGAGCACTCACCGGAGTAAAAGTAGAAAACCTAGCCGGAGCTGCAGTAATTTCTTATGTGCTGCCCAATTCCGAAAACCTGCTGTATGTACAGGCAGAATACCGGATCAATTCGCGTACTGTAAGGCAGAGTAAATCTTCTTACTATAGCGACACGATCAAGGTAGAAGGCTTCGAAAAAAGCGGCGATTACGATGTTACGCTTTATGCCGTATCGCGTGCGAATGTGAAAAGTGATCCTGTCCAGGTACGTGTACACCCCGCAACACCATCTTATCTGTCCGTTTATCCAACAGTTCAGCTTCAGGCTGATTTTGGTGGGGTAAATGTAATCGCCAGTAACCCAGCTAAGAAACCAATTGGGGTGATTGTGATTTCCAATGATAAAACAACAGGGAAAATGCTTCCGATAGAACAGTTCTACACCGAAGCCGAAAACATCAATTTTAGTGTAAGGGGATTTGATACTCTAAAAAGAGATTTTGGCGTATATGTAACCGATAGATGGGGAAATATATCCGATACCTTATTTAAATCAATCAGTCCCATATTTGAGATTATGGTGCCAAAAGCGCAGTTCAGCGAATATCGGCTACCATCAGATTCTCCTCTGGGTGCAACAGGCCTTGGATGGAATACTTCGAGGTTATGGGATAACAATACTTCCGATCCGGGGTGGCATACAGAAGCCGGTTATAGCAAACCGCTACAGCTCTGCACATTTGACATGGGGGTACTTACCAAGCTCAGTCGTTATAAATTGTGGGAAAGGGGAGAAGCCTATGGTAACGATTATTCTTATAATCATGGTAATCCTAAGGCCTGGACACTCTGGGGATCAGCCAAAACTGCACCGGCAGATATCGAATTACCGGTAAGTTCGGCAAAAGGAACTGTTGTAGGCGATTGGATCAACCTTGGGAATTTTACCTGTCCGCCGCCTCCCTCTGGTAATGCACCAGGGCAAACCACACCTGTGGATCTCGCCGCTGTAAAAGCAGGCTTTGAATTTAACATTGCACTTGATATTCCTAAAGTGAGATTTATCAGACTGGCCGTTAATTCGACCTGGGGAAATGCAGATTTTGCCCACGTGATGGAATTATCTTTTTGGGGAAATACCAATTAAAAATTAAAACAGATGACAACTAAACATATAAACAGCATTTTGATGGTTTTTATGGCCATTATAGTTCTTTGTGGCTGTAGCAAGGATGCACTTGATTACAGAAAGTATCTTGACGGAAAAGAACGGATATATCCAGGCTTTGCCGGCAAGGTTGGTGCTGCACCCGGAAACTATAGGGTAAAGCTCAATTGGAAGGCAAGTCCTGATCCGAGTGTAACCCATTACCGGATATTCTGGAACAATTCGGCAGATTCATTGGAAATGAAAGCTCCCGACCGCGCTATCACTGATGTATCGGTAATTATTCCCAAACTCGTAGAGTATAATTATTCCTTTACCATTTATTCTTATGATAAAATTGGCTATAAATCGGTGCCGGTGCAAATCAGCAACGTAAAGGTTTATGGCGATAGTTACAAATCGAGTCTAACCAACAGGTTTCTGGTTTCAACAGATCCTTATCAGCTGGATGATAATGGCATTACACTCAATTTTGAAAAGCCAGATACCATCAATATTACAACCGAAATACGCTATACCTATAATGATGGTACCATTCACAAAAGCGCGTTAAGTCCTGATGAAAATTCGATCAGGCTTGCCAACTACAAAACCGGGACAAAGATTTATTTCAGGTCGGCCTATGTACCGGTAAAATCGGCGATTGATACCTTTTATACAGCAGATTTCGATTCTTTGAGCAATATTATGGTGCCGGTGGATAAATCGCTGTTCCGTCCGCTAAAGCTGGCGAATGACGTGGGTACTTATTCGAGCGAAACCTCTTTGTCTAAACTCTGGAACGGCAATAAGGCACCCACCGGATATCCGGATATTTTTCATAGTGACAACAAGACCTCCCTTCCGCATCATTTTACCTTTGATATGGGAAAAGCAATAGCAAACCTGGCGCAGTTTGAAATTATCGGGCGCGACTGTTGTAATAACCCTACTAAATTTGAAATCTGGGGAATTGCAGACCTTACAGGCGCAGAAACCCAGTCGCCAGGAAATTCACCAGGGTGGACAGCAGAATCAAAAGGAAGAGGATGGACGCTGCTTAAAACGGTAGAACGTTCAGATGATGGATCGGCTCCATTTAAAGTTGCCCTGCCTGATGGCCTGCCCGCAATGCGATACATCCGGATTCGGGTAATTGAGGTGGCCAGTGGCGATGCCTATTACAGCAATATTAGTGAAATATCGTTCTGGAATAAATAAGGAACTCTTCTCCATAATGGAGAATAATACAATTATGAATAATACTAAAGCAATCATTTATGTACTAGTCCCGATTTTTTTATTGGGACTAGTTTCAAAATCCAAAGCTAAGGCTAAGGATCAGTCTGACAAAACAACGAGTACTCCTGATTCTTTATGGAAAGAGCACTGGTTTGAACATCAGGAAGAACTGAAACTGATAAAAAGCAATGCACATGTGGCTGTTTTTTATGATAAAAATATGCCGCTCAATATTAAATGGCCTATCGCCGTAATGGCAGATTGCTGGGCCTATGTTAAACGTAACTATGGCGATTTCGGACTGGACCCGAAACTGTATGTTATCCTGCACTGCGCGATGGGTAAAGATTATGGAGGAGGGCATCCATCACCTTTTTTTGATGCAAGCCATGATTACAGGAACGTAATAGACTGCGGTTTAGCACAATGGAACAATCCTACCGGCGAACAGATTGGGATGCCGATACATGAGATGGGGCATATTGTAACCAGTGCTAGTTATAGTACAAAAGGCTCGCCCTCTGATGTACTGTGGGGAGATAGTAAGTTTATGGAGATTTTCAATTATGATGTGCTCAAAAACATAGGAATGGCCAACGAGGCTCATCAGGTATTTACCCAAATGCAAACCCAGTACGACGACTTTCCGAGATCGGGAACGCAGTGGTTCAAAAACTGGTTTTTTCCTATTTATAGTAAGTATGGCGAAGGAAAGGTACTCAATAGGTATTTTGAACTCCTGGCATTAAACTTCCCAAAAAACAAAAGCGGGCGGTACAAAAGAGATCTGAATTTTGGAGAATTTATTCATTTCTGGAGTGGTGCATCTGGAGTAAACCTACAGGATGTTGCAGAAAAAGCTTTTGGTTGGCCGATCGAATATGATCTTCAGTTTAAACAGGCCCAAAAGGATTTTCCGAAACTAAATTATGAAACTAAAGGCAGCAGCAGATAAGGTGTATGCTATCATTTAAAATATTCCCTTTGATGCTTTGTTAAATCAGGAACCTGAGCAAACATCAATGGATGAGGTATCCGGTGAGGACCGGTCATAAATTCAGCCTTAATGAGATTTGATTCTTTTTAGGTGCTGATTTAATTTGGTGAAAACATAGGCTGTGGTGGATACCAGGCCTATGTTTTATTTATACAGCAATCCAGTTCGGATAGCAGGTAGTGAAGGATCGTCATTCCCAACCCGATAGCTATCGGGTTGATTGGGAACCACGGAGTGCTCATGAATACCTCTGAAAAAAGGAAAACTTATGAATAATCGTAATGCCTTGATAGGGTTAATAGGTTGCATTAAGATTCCCCCCTGCGCGAGAATGACGGCCCGTTTTAGTCATTTGTCATCCTGAGCTTGTCGAAGGACCTTTTTAAATACAATTGCAGATATTCAAGCACAATGACTGTTCTTCCAACTCCTGGATCACAACTTCTCTGTTTTACAAACAAAAAAATGCGCACCAACAAACAGCCGTGTTTATCTGTGCGCATCAGTGGTTAATTAGTTTTTACGATTTAATAAACGCTAAAATATCCTTATTAATCGTTTCTGCCTCAGTAGTTGGCATACCATGAGGGAAACCCGGGTAAGAGATCAATTTTCCGTTTGGCAACAGTTTTGCCGCTCTTGGTGCCTGGTTGAAAGGAACAATCTGGTCGTCTTCTCCATGCAATACCAATACCGGAATCTCCACACTTTTTAAGTCTTCGGTAAAATCTGATTCCGAAAATGCTTTGATTCCCTCATAATGTGCCAATACAGAACCCATCATGCCCTGGCGCCACCAATTGTGTTTTATTCCTTCCTGAACTGTTTTGCCATCACGATTCCAACCGTAAAATGCTACCGGGAAATCGTAAAAATATTGAGCCCTGGTAAAACCGGTACCCTGACGGATTTCATCAAATATCGCCAATGGTACACCCTCCGGATTGCTTTCGTTTTGGATCATAATCGGCGTTACTGCACTGATCAATACTGCTTTTGCAACGCGACCTTTTCCATGTTTTGCAACGTAACGGATCACTTCACCACCTCCGGTTGAGTGGCCAATGTGAATGGCATCTTTCAAGTCGAGTGCTGCTGTGAGTTCTGCAATGTCGGCCACATAAGTATCCATATCATTACCATTGGCGCTTTGACCTGATCGGCCATGCCCGCGGCGGTCATGCGCTATCACCCGATATCCCTGTTTCAGGAAAAACATCATTTGTGTATCCCAGTCATCTCCAGATAATGGCCATCCATGATGGAAAACGATTGGCTGTCCTGTTCCCCAATCTTTGTAATAAATTTCAGTTCCGTCTTTTACTTTAATCGTACTCATAGCTTTTTTTATTAGATTAATTTTAGTTGTTTAAACAGTTTTTGTGAATTACCTAAAACCAATAATTGATGTTGAGGTGATCACTAAACTGTATGTTATATCTTGTGCTGCCAATATTACAATTTGTGATCCGTTTTGTTAAGTAGTTGGTTTTTAGATGATTGTTATTCTTTGTTCAATAAATTATTTGCGTTATTTCGTTAATTTACGTTAGTGTCCGGTAGAGCTGGTTTTGGTTGATTATTTTTAATTGTGCTCTAGAGGTAAGACAATCGTATTGATTATAACAGCAATTTCAAGCAGTGGTTTCAATGTATTGCACTTTGATCAACTTAATGGCTTACTTAGCCGGTTTCGATGGTATTTTAGGTAAAATCACGTCATATCGTTAGTTGTTTTGTTGAAACAACAGCCCTTTAAAGCTTAAATAACTGGTTATTTGTTGATTATATTTGTGGTTTATTCTTTGTGAGAGAAAAAGCCATGCATTATACCCTTCTTCAGTTTCTTATTTTACTTTCGGTAGCTTTCCTGTTGATCATGTTGGCGCAAAAGGTAAAAATTTCCTATCCCATATTTTTAGTGCTGGCAGGTTTGGGGATCAGTTATATTCCAGGTATTCCTGCCATGTCGATTGATCCTGAAGTGATCTTCCTGATTTTTCTACCGCCTTTACTGTATGAGGCTGCCTGGTATACTTCCTGGAACGATTTCTGGCGCTGGCGAAGACCAATTAGTTTGCTGGCTTTTGGTTTGGTAATCATTACTTCACTGGCTGTTGCATTTTTAAGTTCCTCCATGATCCCTGGTTTTACACTGGCCATGGGCTTTCTGTTGGGTGGAATTGTATCGCCTCCTGATGCTATAGCCGCTACATCTGTACTTAAAAATATAAAAATTCCGAAACGCATTACAACGATATTAGAAGGCGAAAGCTTGGTTAACGATGCATCCAGTTTAATCGTACTCCGGTTTGCATTGGCTGCGGTGATTACGGGTCAGTTTTCACTTTCAAATGCGGCTGGCGATTTTTTCTTAAGTACCGTTATGGGAATTGTGATCGGTTTGGCCATTGCGCACGTGTTGTATGTTATCCACCGGTTTTTACCCACCACGCCAAGTATCGATGCCGCCATCACTTTAATTTCGCCTTATTTTATGTATCTGGCAGCAGAGCAACTCCATTTTTCGGGCGTTATGGCCGTGGTTAGCGGCGGTTTGTTCTTATCTTATCGTTCGCACGAAATTTTTGTAGATGGGCAAAGTAGGCTTCAGGCCATCAATGTTTGGGCAACACTGACCATTATCCTTAATGCTTTGGCATTTATTTTGATCGGATTGGAATTACCTATCATTATGGCTGGTTTAGAAGGCTATTCGCTTTGGGAAGCCTGTAGTTATGGCCTGATTATTAGTGTGCTTGTTATCGTGCTGCGTATTGCTTGGATTTATCCGGTAGCCTTTGTTCCTAGATGGTTATTTAAGAAAGTGAGGGCGCGGGAAGCTAATCCCGGGTGGAAAGGGCCATTGATTATCGGTTGGGCCGGAATGCGGGGCGTAGTTTCATTGGCTGCTGCACTTTCATTACCGCTCACCACTGCAGCCCACATTAATTTCCCACACCGGAATCTGATCATATTTATCACATTTGTGGTTATTTTGGTTACGTTGGTTTTTCAGGGGCTTACGTTGCCTTACATTATCAAGATGATTCATATTGAAGAAATTGATCCATTGGTGCCCGATGAGCAACAAGAAGCCAGCATTAAACTCCGCCTTTTACAGGTTTCTTTAAACCGCTTAGAAGAAAAGTATGTTGAAGAGACTGAGGGGATAGCTTTGGTAAAAGGTTTGAAAAATGAATTCGAAAACAGTTTAAACCATGCATCCAGAAGGTTGGAGTCGATGGAGTGTGAAGCAATCGAAAATGCCGAGATGGAAGTGTACAATCATATTTTAAAAGATATTTATCACATACAACGGCAAGAGCTGCATAAAATCCGTAAGGAAAAAGGATTTAGCGATGAGGTAATTAGAAAACAGGAAATGCAGATTGATTTATCAGACACTAAAATCCCACATGGCAAGGGTGCCTTAAAAAAATAGATTATTTTAATTTGTGCTAATGTAAATGATGCTATTTAACAAATTCGAATTTTATTCCTAATTTTTTAATTTTCGAATTTAACGTAGTTGACGGAATATTCAGGATTTCTGCTGCTCCACCCGCTCCAAAAATCTTGCCTTTGCACATTTTCAAAATGTTCAATATATGTTCCCGTTCCATTTCTTCCATCGTTTTTATTTTGAAATGATCATCACTGGAAAAACCTGTAGTGGATGTCGGATTAGGAAGATCAACTTTGGTGATCGTTTCTCCTTCGGTTAACAATATCGTTCTTTCCATCAAATGTTCCAATTCTCTGATATTTCCAGGCCAGTCGTATAGCTGTAATTTGTGCAGGGCTTCAGTAGAGATTCCGGTAACAGCAGATGAACTTTTTTTGCCGTATTTATAAATAAAATAGGTCGCTAGCGCTGGAATATCTTCCTTACGTTGCCTCAATGTGGGCAATTCAATAGGGAAAACATTTAACCGATAATATAAATCCAGGCGGAATCTGCCATCTGATACTTCTTTTTCAAGGTTACGGTTGGTGGCGGTTATAATCCTGACATTTATCTTTTTAGTATAATTTCCGCCTAAACGCTCAATTTCTTTTTCCTGAAGCACCCTTAATAATTTTACCTGTGCCTCAAAAGGGAGTTCGCCTATCTCATCTAAAAAGATCGAACCACCATCTGCCTGTTCAAATTTCCCGATCCGTTTTTCGTTCGCACCCGTAAATGCACCTTTTTCATGTCCGAAAAGCTCTGATTCAATTAAGGTTAAAGGTAATGCTGCACAGTTTACGGTAATTAAGGGTTTGTTTTTACGGGGAGATAATTTATGAATAGTCTGAGCGATTTTTTCTTTACCGGTACCACTTTCTCCTAAGATAAGTACCGAAGTATCATCTGGTGCCACCAGTTCTAATTTTTTGAAAGCCGCATGCAGTAAGGTGCTATTCCCGATAATACCATGAAAATCTTTCGGAATTTCAGGGTTCTCTCTTTTAACAATCAGTTCTTCAACTGCAGGTAAGGTTGGTGCAGGGATTTCTACCGTAATATCTTTTCCGTAAATAACCTGGTCTAAAACCAGCTCCAGGCTTTTCTTAAACTGATTAATAACTCCGGTATGCACTTTTGTATATAAATCAGAAAGGTGATTGAAGAAAACAAACTGGAAAAGCTCGTCATTCCTGTTAATTTCGGTAACCAGGGCCGATTCAAGCCGGTAATGATCAGAAAGGGCTTGTACCCAGGGGCTTTCCATCCTTAGTTTTCTAAAGTCATAACCATTAAAAATTGATTTTCCATTATGAACAAGCGCAGTACTGTTCCATGTTTTAAAATCACGATTGGAAACTTTAATTTCTTTCAATAAAGTTTCATTATTGAGCGTGTTAAATTTGCCATCAGGCGAACGCACAATATTAATGTCTTTTGTAGTCGTCCGGGGATTTGATTTGGTGATCCAAAGGAAATCGAAAGGTACAACCGGATGCAATACAGTACTAATTTGTTTCAACCGTTCCGAAACCGGTTCCTGCTTTTCTACGATGTATTCAATTTGTTTGTGAAACGATGGTTCTGTATGTTGATTGTACTTTAAATTTTGCTCCTGCCTGTAACGGGCAATATCCAGCATTACCATCAGGTCTTTCTCGCGAAAAGGCTTTACCAAAAAACCGTGTGGCAAGGTCGCTTTGGCGGCCTCCAGAATTCCCTGGTTGGTATTTGCAGAAATATAAATAAATGGAATTCCCATTTCGGTAAGTTGCCCGGCTAAATCAATTCCTGTTTTGTCGCCCTGCAAAAAGATATCCAATAATATCCAGTCGGGTTCTTTAGTTGAGATTAACTCAAGCGCCTTTATCACCGATGGAGCTATCCCACACACTTTATAGCCTGCTTTTTCGAGCATGATCCTCAGATCGTTGGCTACAATAAATTCATCTTCTACAATTAAGATTTTCTGTTTCATTTTCTATTTCAGGCGGGCGTAATGTAAAAAACAATAACCGGCAAAGACTTTAAGCAGGTTAATACAATCATTTCAAGTCAAGAAAAATACCAGTTCTTAAGTTTTTGTATATCAGCGGATTGTTGTTTTGGTTCTTCTTTTAAATTCATGATATATCGTCGATTTACTAAATGTCACTAACGTTTTATATTCAGCTTTTTAATTTTAGAATTTAATGTTGTTGCCGGAATGCCTAAGAGCTCGGCTGCGCCACCGCTGCCAGCAACCTTTCCTTTGCAGCGCGCTAAAACCCTGATGATATGATCTCTTTCGTTGTCGATAATCGTTTTTATTCCATTTTGGGTAAGGGGCTCCTCGTTTTTAATTCCAAGCTCCAAATGATCTGGATTAAGTTTTCCATTCGATGAAAGCAGCATACTCCTCAGCATCACATGTTCCAGTTCTCTGATATTGCCTGGCCAATCATACAACATCAGCCGATCCATAAAATCAGCGGGAATTTCAGAAATGTTTTTTCCTAATGCCTTTGCATGTTTCTGAACAAAATATTCAGCCAATAGTGGGATGTCGGTTTTTCGTCGACAAAGCGGAGGAACGTGTATTGGAAAAACATTAAGACGATAGAAAAGATCAAGCCTGAACCTGCCTTTTGCGATCTCTTTCTCCAGATTGAGGTTTGTTGCCGCAATTATTCTTAAATCAACTTTAATAGGTTGCTTGCCACCAATCCGCTCAATCTCTTTCTCCTGTAAAGCCCGGAGAAGCTTTGCCTGAAGGTCGAAAGGCATTTCTCCGATTTCATCAAGAAAGATCGTGCCTCCATTAGCCTCCTCAAATTTGCCGATTCTCGCGTTCAAAGCTCCTGTAAATGAACCTTTTTCGTGACCAAATAAAATAGATTCAATTAAATCAGCTGGTAGGGCAGCGCAATTTACGGCCACCATCGGTTTTGTGTTTCGATGCGATAGGCGGTGAATGCTTTTGGCAATTTCTTCTTTCCCTGTTCCGCTATCTCCGGTAATCAATACCGAAGTGTCGGTTGGTGCAACAATCTTAATCTTATCTAAAACACTCAGCAAAGCCGTGCTTTTACCGATAATGTTTTCAAAATCTTTTTTAGCTAAAGGATAGTCGCTTTGATGTAAAACTGATTCCGTTCCAGCTTTTTCAAGTTCAATAATATGCGCTAGCTTTTTCTCTAAGGTGCCTGATAAAAAATTAAGCAGCTCCATGTGGGCGGGCTGGTAAATATTTTCGGTTCTACTGTAAAATGAAAAGCTGATTTGATCGCCATTTTCCAGGTAGAAGGTTTTAACCAGATTGGAATAAAGATGATAGGTAGTGGCGATTAAGTTTTTCATTGGAGCGGCCCTTTTAACCCCTTCAAAATCATCACCAATGTAAATGGCATCAGCGGTGGTTTCCGGTACCAGTTGATTAATGGTATCGTATTCTGCCATGCTTAAACCTGTGTATTTTAAAAACTCATTTGCTGTAAATAAATCATACTGATTAAAGTTTTTTCTGGTGATTCCAATTTCGCTATATCGTTTTCCGTCTTTCCCAATACCCGAAAGTGCAATAAAATCAAAGGGAATATAAGGTTGAAAGGCACTTGCAATGGCTAATATTTTCTTTTGCCAGGTTAATGATTTCATTGAAATATCTACAATAAAATCCTGCATAAAGCGCTCGCTGCTCATTTTCATGTTATTGCTATTTTCCCTGCGGTACCTGGCAATATCAATGCTCAATAAAATATCCCGGTCGCGGTAAGGCTTAACAATAAATCCGTACGGGCAGGTAGACTTTGCAGCCTCCAGTACTTTCTCATTCGAATTTGCGGAGACATAAATAAAAGGGATTTGACTTTTCATTAAGTCCCGCGCCAGATCAATGCCGGTTAACCGGCCTTTTAGGTAAATATCTAAAAGAACAAGGTCTACCTGATGTTTTTCCAATAAGGCCTGCGCATTTTTTACAGAATCAGCAATGCCAACAACATGGTAGCCGGCACGCTGCAAAATCATCTGCAGATCGTGCGCAACGATAAACTCATCTTCAACAATTAGAATTTTTTCGGTCTTCATCTCTAATTAATCTTTCAACAGGAATAAATCTTCATTTTTATTCATAAAAGTCAGGCTTAAGGAAACACCGTCATTGCTTTCCATCGTGAAAATGCCATCAATTTGGGCACTTAGTCCCTTCATCAAAATAATGCCCAGTGTGTTGCTCTGTTCATAATCAAAGTCGGCGGGTAAACCAATGCCGTTATCCTTAATAAACAGTTGATAATGATCTGTCAGGCATTCTTTTAGGGAAATGATTACTTTTCCGCCCTGTCTATCGGGGAAAGCGTATTTGAAAATATTGGTAATCGCCTCGTTAATAATTAAGCCAAGCGGAACAGCTTTCGAAATATCCAGTTCGAGATTTAAAATATCCAATTCAAAGCTGATCTTTTTATCGTCGTTCAGGCTTTCCTTTAAATATTCAACTAATTCTACGATATAGGGCTGAATGTTGATGGTGGCCAGATTTTCTGTTTGATAGAGCTTTTGATGAATCAACGCAATACTTTTCAAACGGTGCTGACTTTCTTTTATGGCCTCAATTGCCGATAAATCTTCCAGGTAATAACTTTGGCTGTTTAACAAACTCATTGTTAACTGCAGGTTGTTTTTAACCCGATGGTGCACTTCCTTAATTAGGCTTTCTTTCTCTTCAATTAAATTATTTTTTTGTTGAATATTTACTTCAAGTTCGGCATAGGCAAGGTCTATATCCGCTTTTTTCCTGACTAAAGTATCATGAAGTTTCTTTTTCAAACGAAATCTGCCATAGATTAAAACAAGCACGATAGTTAAAAATGCCAGTCCCGCGATAGTGGCATTTTTGATCCATTGAATGCGGTTAAGTTCCTGACTTTGCAATTGTGATTTCTTTCTAAGGATTTCATTTTCATTCTCCTTTTGCGAAGCCTGGAATTCGATCTTCAATCGCTCAATGGTGTTTAAATTCTCCTGGCTAAGCATAGAATCTCTAAGCTTATGAAAAGTTTGCAGGTGAATAATGGCTTCGGCCGGACGATCTGTAGATACATCTATTTTGTAAAGAATTTCATTTAACCGGATCTGCCTTGGCAAGGTCATACTGATCTGGTTTTCTCTCGCCCTTTCGGCGAATTGTAAAGCAAGCTCATATTTGTTTTGGGCAAAGTAAAATTCGCTTACAGAGAAGAAAACTGAAGTTTGGAAAGGGTTGGAATATGTTTTTAATGTAGCATCTTCCAGTAGTTTGTCGAAATACTTTTTAGCCAGATCGTACTTTTTTAACGCAGCATAACACTCGCCAAATGCCAGAAACATAAAATATTGATGCCCGCTCGACGGATTGTTCACTTCGTTCCATGTTTTTTGAAGTATGGAGAGTGCTTTTTTGGCTTCACCTAGTTTGATCATTTGGCTCGTAATGGCATATGCCGTAACAAAGCGGAAAGGATCTTTTTTATCGCTACCATCAAGGGTTTTACGGTACCAGGCAATACTTTCTTTAGCTTTGCCCATGGCCTCATAGGCAGAACCTACTCTGTTTAAATAGGTGCCGAGTACTTCCTCATGACTGCTTTGAGCCGTTTTTACACTTAGTAAAGCATAATTTAAGGCCTTGCTTAGTTCTCCTTTTCGTTCGTAAACTGCCGAAAGTAAATCGTAAGCCATTGGGAGGTCTGGGAGTTTAAATTTTTTATCCAGCGCTATAACTTCAAAAAGCTCTTTTATTGATAAATCAAATTTTTCTTCCTCTAAATGGAAGTCGGCCATTGCTTTTAGGAGTGTTGCCTCCCTGTATTTTTCCTGGAAAGAGGTGCCGATTTCTTTATATAAGGCATGTGCAGTGGCTGCCCGGTTGTAAAATGTTTTGTTTTTATAATCCGAAACGGTATCGGGAACATTGATGTAATACGAATACCATGCGCTGGCTTCAAAACGTTTGTTTCCGGTTTTTTGTGCAATAACGATTGCCTTTTCGTAGGTGAGTGCCTGCTGCACCCGCAAATGTTTTTTGTTTAAAAACTGGGCGTAAAGCATAAGTGTTCGAAATTCCCAGTTTAACGATCCGAGTTGATTACTTAAGGTAAGTGCTTTTTTCAGGTAAGGTAATGCCTTTGCTAAATTTTCTGGTTGGTCTTCTTGTTGATTAATGAAATGATCGGAAATTTTGATCAGGTATTTTACCTGGTTTGTATCAGGCTCAGCGTTTGCAAGAAGTTTGTTTAGCTTTTGAAGTGAATCCTTAGCATTTAAGTTGTTTACCTGATTTCTGGCCGAACTGTTATTGCTCTTAATGAGAATTAGAATAAAAGAACTAAGTACAACAAAGAAAACCACCATTTTATTGATGTGCTTTACTGTTCCGGCTTTTTTAAGCAAACTATTTAATTCGATCATTCAAATTTACCTATTCAGGATATGCTCCCGTTTAATTTTAAATTTTTTAATTTTTGAGTTAAGGGTAGTCGCTGGGATGTGTAACATTTCTGCAGCCCCACCGACACCGGATATTTTGCCCTTACAATGTTTTAATATTGCCAAGATATGGTCCCGCTCGTTTTCGTGGATGCTTTTGATTTTTTGCTCCTCCGAACCGTTAATGGCTTCATTTCTATCTATTTTAGGCAGGTGTATCTCTTTTAATATGTTGCCCGATGTTAATAGTATGCTCCGCTCAATTAGGTGCTCCAGCTCCCTTACATTTCCTGGCCAGGGGTAGAGCATCAGTTTGTTCAAGGCGCTTTTGGAAATAGCGTTTACCTGTCGCCCGGTTTTTTTGGAAATGCGTTCAATGAAGAAGGTTGTTAGCGGCGGGATGTCATCCAACCGATCCCTTAGCGGCGGGATTGAAATTGGGAATACGTTTAATCTGTAATAGAGATCACTTCTGAAATTTCCTTTTTCTATCTCTTTTAACAGGTTCCTGTTGGTTGCAGCTATAATTCTAACATTCGTTTTAATTACACCCTTACCACCAATGCGTTCTATTTCTTTTTCCTGGAGTGCCCTAAGTAGTTTCACCTGAAGGTCTAGCGAGAGCTCACCAATTTCATCCAAAAACAGCGTGCCATTATGGGCCAGTTCGAATTTTCCGATCCGCCGTTCTGTTGCACCTGTAAAGCTGCCTTTTTCATGTCCAAAAAGTTCGCTTTCGGCCAGGCTGGCGGGGATTGCGGCACAATTGATTTTAACCATCAGTTCATTGTGGCGAAGTGATGAGTTGTGTAAGGCCCTTGCGATGAGTTCTTTTCCTGTTCCTGTTTCTCCAATAATCAATACTGTACTATCAGTAGCTGCCACGGCATCTACCAGGTGAAAAATGCTTTTTAACGATTCGCTTTGTCCGATGATCTCAGTATGGTTGTATTTATGTTGGATCTCTTCTTTTAGGTAAGTTTTCTCATCTTCTAGTTTTTGTTTGTATTGATTGATTTCTGCCAGCTGTAATTCAATTTTTTCATTGGCCAGGATGTTCGATATGGCTATTGAGATTTGCAGCGAAATGCCCTGAAGCAAATCAAAATAAATGTTCGATAGTGAGTTTGCGTTTTTAATATATAGGTAAAAGAAACCGATACAACCCGATCTGTCGACCATTTTGAGCCCGATCATTTCTTTAATACCTTTATTGTGCCAAAATTCCAGCCAGGCCGGTGCATCATCCCACATTAAAACTTCTTCAACATTGAAAACAGTCGGTTTTTCCGATGAGATTATCGCCCTGCACATACCGTCATCGAGCGTATATTTCTTAGATGATTCTGGTGCTATACCTGTAGTTTTAAGGAAATCTTCTTTTTGGTTGTAGATAAAAGCACTATGGGTTTCCTGATCATCATTAATCAAACAGATCACGAAATCATCAAAATCAAATAGTTTTTTTAACTTTTGATCGATGACATCGAAGAGATCAAGTTTATTCCTGATGGAAGCAATGGAATTGCTTAACGATAACAAAACTGCATTTTCCCTTTCTTTTTGTTCGAGTTTTTTAAATAAGCGTGCATTTTCGATTTCAAGTGCAGTCGCTCCATCAATATTCTGGATGGTATGTTCTTGATTTTGAGTTTCAGCTAAATTACCCTTGCTTTCCATGTCGCTAAATTAGGGTTTATTATTTTAATTAATTATTTTTTGTTCGTTAAATCGGTAGCGAAATTTCGTTATTTATTTGTTTTTAATACTGATATTTAGTGTATTATGCAGTATTTTTGTGTTAATATTTTATTTTTTATTTCGTTATTACCCCTGTGTCGTCTGCCTGAACTTGTTTTTTTCGCAATTTTTATTGTTTTAAGGTCTAATAGCTACTTTGTGGTCAGCATCTTTCCGATCAAATAATAGCAAAACCCAAAAATAGGTCGTCATTGCTGAGGAGGAATGACGATACCTCAATCAAATTGCTATTCAGAAAATTAACTAAATACCCAACTCTGCGCCTTTGTATCTTTCTCCGATTTCTCTGTGGGCAGCACACACCTTTCCTATTGTGTGCTTTGTATTAAAAAGCAATATTCAAATTCGTAAATCAACGATATATAGTTAATCATATTTTATGCTGTTTTATGTAAGTTGTTGATATTTAGATGTTTGTTTGGTGGTATGTTTCTTGGGACATTGAGGGAAACAAAAAATATTTAATTATGAAACCATCACCAGATTTATTATCTCCAGAAAACCACGCATTGGTATTAATCGATTTTGAAGGACAAATGGCTTTTGCAACCAAAAGCATCTCTATTACCGAACTTCGTACCAATGTAGCCATTATCTGTGGTGCATCTAAAATCTTTAACGTACCCACTATCGTAACCACAGTTGCTGAAGAATCGTTTGCTGGCCCTGTTTTTCCAGAGATTGAAGAATTTTATCCCCAGGCTACCTCAAATTATATCGATAGAACTTCGATGAATACCTGGGAAGATGAACCCGCTTACAAAGCAATCACTGCAACCGGAAAAAAGAAACTTGTATTGGCAGGCCTTTGGACAGGTGTTTGTATCGTTGGTCCGGCTTTATCAGCCTTATCAGAAGGTTTTGACGTTTTCGTAATTACTGATGCCTGTGGAGATGTAAGCAATGAGGCGCATGAGCGTGCAGTTCAACGAATGGTGCATGCTGGTGTAAAACCGGTAACCTCTGTGCAGTACATCCTTGAACTTCAAAGAGATTGGGCCAGAACCGGAACCTATGAGCCTGTAACCACGCTGATGAAAAAATACGGTGCAGGTTATGGTCTTGGTATCCAGTATGCACACAAAATGGTAAAACACTAATCCTCATTTACATAAAATGAGAACTGATT
The DNA here is from genome assembly GCF_011759615.1 of Pedobacter sp. SG908. Lineage (NCBI taxonomy): Bacteria > Pseudomonadati > Bacteroidota > Sphingobacteriia > Sphingobacteriales > Sphingobacteriaceae > Pedobacter > Pedobacter sp. SG908. The sequence continues at coordinate 3,582,951 of NZ_JAAOYY010000001.1, read as the reverse complement.
ATCCCCGTTTGGCGATCATAGCAGTAGTTTGTACTTGCTTTTCAATAACAAGTGCATCCGGCCAAAGCATCAGGCTTATGCGCTACGATGAGGATTATAGCAACCTGAAAGATTCGGCCAGGAACTTCTATAATACATTAAAGTTCCTGCTGCTTTCGGTTAATAAAAAAGTATACCTCAGTTTTGGTGGCGAGATCAGGGAGGAATATGGAGGAAAAATTAATGAGGATTGGGTTAAGGATCAGGGGTTTAATTATTCTTTTTTACAGCGCTATTCGCTTTATGCCGATTTAAATATTGGAGAAAGACTGCGGTTTTTTGCCCAGGTAAACAGTGCGCTCGAAAACGGCAGTAAATATGGGCCATCTCCGGTTGATGAGGATCAGCTTGCCGTTCAAAACCTTTTCGCAGAATATAGGATACTTAAAGATTCATTAAACAAATTAGCCGTTCGGGTGGGCAGGCAGGAAATAAATTACGGTTCGGGCAGGTTAATTTCTGTGCGGGAGGGTACAACAGTCCGGCAATACTTTACAGGAGCCAAGCTGATGTATGCAACACCACGATTTTCGTTAGATGCATTTGTTTTAGAAGCCGATGAAGTTAATTTTGGGGTATTTGATAATCGCCCCAGCCATCAGGCCAATCTTTGGGGAGCTTATTCAAATCTCAATATCGAAAAAGGTGGAAACTTTGATTTCTATTATTTAGGCATCAGGCGTGACGATGCTGAATTTGAAGAAGGCATAGCAAAAGAAGTACGGCATACGGTAGCTACCCGGTATTGGAAAAGTGGCGGTGGTTTTATCTATAATGTAGAAGCGGCCTACCAGTTTGGTAGGTTCGGAAATGGTAATATTAATGCCTGGACGATGGCTATTGAATTGGGTTATACTTTCGAACAAACCAGGTTTAAGCCATCCATCAACCTTCGGAACGATTATATTTCAGGCGACCAGAAAGCAGGTAATGGAAAGCTACAGACCTTTAACCCTTTATATCCGAAAGGAGGGTATTTTGGCTTTAACCCACTCATCGGACCATCGAATTTAATTGATCTGCATCCATACTTAACACTAACCTTAACTGATAAATTAAGCGTTCAGGCTGATGTTGTTTTCAACTGGAGGTATTCAACAAATGATGGCATCTATCGCCCAAGCGGAAATTATAACACAGCAGGTTCCCTTTCCGATCACCGCTTTATCGGTACCACTTATCTGCTCAGTGCAGATTATAAATTCAATAACAACCTTTCATTCAGTTGTGGGGGGCAATATTTCAGGGTAGGTGATTTTATAAAAGATATCGTACCACTCTGGGACAATTCAAAGTTTTTTAATGCTCAGGTATCATACAAATTTTAAACAATAAAAAAATGAAAAATAACTTCGCTAAACAATCAATAACTGCTTTCCAAAACTTCAGGTTAGCCATCATCATATTTTCTGTATTTATTACAGGAACAGCATTTGCACAAAACACAACCGCAATAGGAACGGCTAAAGTTTGGGGTACAGTAGATGGAATTGCCATCGAAGGTGTTGTTCAGGGACCATCGGCGCAGGTTAGTGATTTACAGGTTGCCTGTGTTTTCGAATATACAGAAGGAGATATTTTTAACTCACCACCAGCACTTCCGCCTGCATTAAATGGTTTGGTACACCTAGATCAGGATATGAAAGGTTTGATCACTGAAATTCGCAAAAGCGGGAAATTTCTTGGTCACGCCAACGAAACCATTCTAATTTCTCCGCCAAAGGGTACTATAGGTGGTAAACGCCTGCTTTTAATTGGTCTTGGCGATCGGAATAAATTTACACCAGAACTGATGATTGGAGTAGGCAGCATCGCCATGAGAGAAGCGCTTAAACTTGGTGTAAAAAACTTTTCTTTTGCAAGTGATTTAAAAGATGCAGGGATCGACTCGCCAACGGCATTGGTTGCAGGTAATGTTGTAAAAGGCATTTTCGAAGCCTACAGAACCCAAACCTGGTTAAAAGAAAAGAACATGTCAACCTTTAAGCCAGTAGCGAAAGTCATCCTTTTAGCAGGGCCAGCATTTTTTACAACAGCTGGAGAAGGCATTCAGGAAGCAATTGCTGCCATTAAAAATTAAGATCTCGAAATCTAAATAGAAGATACCATGACTGCAGATATAATTTTATTCAATGGTAAAGTTCATACCATTACGAAGCACAAGGAAGAAATAACAGCTGTTGCCATTAAAGATGGCAAGTTTATCGCTGTTGGTCGTGATAGCGACATTATGAATTTTTCGGGTTCTGCAACGAGGCTGATTGACCTTGGCAAAAAACGGGTAGTTCCTGGGATTAACGACTCCCATATTCATTTAATCCGTGGTGGGTTAAATTTCAATCTGGAATTACGCTGGGATGGTGTTCCGTCACTGGCCGATGCCTTGCGGATGCTTAAGGAGCAGGTAGATATTACCCCATCACCACAATGGGTGCGCGTAGTTGGGGGCTGGTCTGAATTTCAGTTTGCTGAAAGGAGAATGCCTACCCTGGAAGAAATAAATGCCATTGCGCCCGAAACACCTGTGTTTATTCTGCACTTATACGACCGTGCTTTTATGAACCGCGCTGCACTTAAAGCCGTTGGATATACCAAAGATACGCCTGCACCTCCGGGTGGAGAAATTCAAAGAGATATGAATGGGCAACCTACCGGATTGATTATCGCGAGCCCGAATGCGATGATTCTATATTCTACGCTGACAAAAGGTCCGAAACTTTCTTACGAACATCAGGTAAATTCTACCCGTCATTTTATGACAGAACTGAACCGTTTCGGGATTACCAGTGTAATTGACGCTGGTGGAGGTTTTCAGAATTTCCCCGACGATTATAAAGTTGTAAACGAATTAAATGAGCAAAAACAACTTACTGTTCGCATTGCTTATAACTTGTTTACACAACGCCCAAAACAGGAATTTGAAGATTTTGATAACTGGACCAATACTGTAAAACTTTATCAGGGAGATGATATGTACCGCCACAACGGGGCAGGCGAGATGCTGGTTTTCTCGGCAGCCGATTTCGAAGATTTTCTTCAGCCACGGCCAGACCTTTCGGATAATATGGAGCCTGAACTGGAACGTGTAGTACGTTTGCTGGTCGAAAAAAGATGGCCATTCAGGCTTCACGCCACTTATAATGAAAGTATCAGCCGCTTTCTAAATGTTTTCGAAAAGGTAAATAGAGATATTCCTTTCGCTGGTTTGCCATGGATTTTCGATCATGCCGAAACCATTGACGAACGGAACATTGAACGTGTAAAAGCTTTAGGTGGCGGTATAGCGATCCAGAGCAGGATGGCCTATCAGGGCGAATATTTTACTGAAAGATATGGTGCAAAAGCTGTCTTACAAACGCCGCCGGTAAAAAAGATGCTCGAAATGGAAGTTCCCGTTGGCGGAGGCTCTGATGCCACACGCGTAAGCAGTTACAACCCATGGGTTTCGATGTTTTGGTTAACTGCCGGTAAAACAGTTGGTGGCTTAAAAATCTACAGTGAAGAAACCGTTTTATCAAGAGAAACCGCTTTAGAACTGTACACCAGAGGCAGTGCCTGGTTTTCGAACGAGCAGCAAAAAAAGGGCGATATCGAAGTAGGCATGCTGGCAGATTTGGCTGTTTTAAATCACGATTACTTCGAAGTTACCGACGAACAGATCAAAAGTATCGAATCCGATTTAACAATTGTTGATGGCAAAATTGTGTATGCAAAAGGTGATTTCTCTTCGTTTTCACCGCCAAAAATCCCGATTCTCCCAGACTGGTCGCCAACCAAAAACTATAATGGATATTATTCTCCATTGATGCATAAAACAGATCAGCAAGGAAAAACAAAAGGGGCAAACGGATCCGGTTCAGTTTTAGCAATGGTGCATTCCTGCGTGGGTAGCTGTAATGTCCATAACCATAATCACGATGCGGTAAGGACCAGCAACCTCCCTGTAAACAATTACACCGCATTTTGGGGCGCTCTGGGCTGCTCATGCTTTGCTTTTTAAGTTATGGAAAATATCATCAAATACCTATTATATTCTGATTTGGGATCAGACTTTAACAATTGGGCTGTACTTACTTTCAGGGTGCTGCTCATGGTTGAGCTTTTTAGGGTTCATGGAATGAAAAAGTTCCGTGTTCAAAATGGAGAAAAGGAGCATGTACCCAATCCCCTGGGGCTGCCCGATAAACTGAACGGTTTAGTGGCTACATTTTCTGATACCATTGTGCCGTTTCTCGTTGCCATAGGTGTTGGAACCAGGTTGTTCCTTCTGCCATCTATAGGCGTAACGGCTATCGGGTACTTTGTAGTACACAGAAAAGATTCTGTTGAGGTACGCGATGTGCCTTACATGTATACACTAGCTATGCTGTTTTTATGGGTAATCGGACCTGGCACTATTTCAATAGATCATTATTTATTCAATACACTTTTTAATTAATATAAACATTAAATCACAAATTATGGAAGCCAAAATTGGAATCAGCGCAGAAAACCTTGCCGAGGTTGCACATTCGTTGAGCAAAATTCTTGCAGATGAGTACGTTTTATACACCAAAACCCGCAAAGCACATTGGAATGTAGAAGGGCCAGACTTTTACAACAAACACAAATTCTTTGAAGAGCAATACACCCAATTGGAAAGTATTGTTGACGAAGTTGCAGAACGTATCCGTAAACTCGGTCATTACGCACCCGCATCGCTTAAACAATTTCTGGAATTAACTCACTTAAGCGAAGATGACCGTGGTAAAAACGATGCATTAACCTACATCAAAATACTGCTTGCCGATCATGAAAGTATCCTGATCCATTTAAGAGAAAACATTGATAATTATGCAGGTGCGCTTAAAGACGCCGGAACAAGCGATTACATTACAGGATTAATGGAAACACACGAAACCATGGCCTGGGTGTTAAGGGCACATTTATCATAAAATCAAAAACAAAATGGAAGAAAAACAGAACAATATCTGGTTTGTAACCCTTGTATTAACCATTATAGCTGGCTTTTGTGATGCGATTACCTTTGTTGCTGCCGATAAAATTTTCTCGGCACACGTTACCGGAAACTTTATCGTATTCGCTTATCAAATGATTAAAGGCTCGGACGGGGATGCATGGATCAAGCTGCTAACTTTCCCAATATTTATGCTCTCGGTTATGGCTGGAGGCTGGATATCGGCGAGATTTTCGAACAGGCATTTTCTGCTTTTATGCGAGGGGATTATCCTATTGCTTGGTGGGGCAATTGCCTATTCGCTCGGCTATATCGATAATGGAGAAATTACCTGGCCCATGTATCTGGTTACCATGATTGTTGTTTTCGCTATGGGTTTGCAAAACGCATTTGGGAAACTTTTTGTAAAGGAAACATATGGACCAACAACTATGATGACGGGCAATGTAACCCAGTTCGCACTCGATATCAGGTCTTTTTGCAATTCTGGTTTTAAAAATACCGATTTCCTTTCGGGGATAAACAGAGGATTGATTACGTTAGGAGGCTTTTTAATAGGATGCATTCTTGGCGCTTGGATCGGGCAGCTATTTGGTTTGGTGGGCATTATGCTACCCGGTGTCGCAATGATTATTTGCTATTATACCACAAAATCAAGCATAAACAATGTTAAGCTTTAAACATGCTGGCCAGAAATAGTGCAATCATTTTTTTAAACAAGAACATTAAATGTTTGCTAATCACTTTCGTTCTGATCAACCCTGCCTTTGTAAAAGGGCAGGGTATTAGGACCAAGACAGAGGTAGAGGTTGCTGAGATGAAACTGCGCAGGCTTGGACAAACAGAAAAGAAAGTCGATTTATTAGTTGATCTGGGGACATATTATCTCAATTTGCCCGGTGAAATAAAAGCAGATTTAGCTAAAGCGATGAGTATTCAACAGCAAGCGCTTAACCTGGCCGGTAAAATCGAATATCCTAAGGGAATAGCTATGAGTACGGTGCTTAAAGGCAATATTCTCCGCGAATCTGGAGATAAGATAGGCAGTACCAAAATCTACGAACAAGCAATCGCTTTTGCCGGTAAAATGGATCTAAAAGATCAATTGGCAGCCGCTTATGCTGCTATGGGGAATCTTTTTGGCAATGAGGGAAAAGATCTTGAAAAGAAGATCGGCTACAATGAAAAATCGCTGGCCCTATACCGCCAGACTGGCAATAAGTTAGAAGAAGGTAACTCGCTTAAAAACCTGGGCGATTATTACAATATAAAAGGCCAACCGGCTTATGCCATTAAACTGATGGATTCATCCCTAGCTGTTTACAAAGCTATTGGATTTAAGGAACTGCAAGGTGTTTACAACAATATGTGTATTACCAATATTGGCCTTGGTAATTTTTCCAATGCATTAAAGTATGGTTTGCTGGCCGAAAAAACCGCAGATCAACTGGCCGATACGAGTTTGCAAAGAAGTTCTATAAACAACCATCTAGGCTTAACCTATTATTACCTGAGGAATGATCAGAAAGCGCTTGATTATTGGTTGGTGGCTAAGAAAATTGCAGAACGGTATAAAGACCCTGGTTATATGCAAACCATTATGGCCAACGTAGCTACCATATTGGTGCGGATGAAAAAGTTCGAAGAGGGTATAGCCGCACTGAAAGAACTGATTATAAAATACCCGCCAACTGATACGCAGATGAAACTTCGGATCCCATACATTTTGTTCAACACCTATTACGATATTGAGCAGTACGCCAAAGCGGAACCTTATTTTAAAGAACTGCAAAAGTTTCATCACGATCTGCCTAAAGATGATCCGAATCAGATCTATTTATACCGGAGTATCATCAGGAAACTGATTCACGATAAACAGTTTGTAGCTGCCGACGGTTATTTACAAGAACATGAAAAACAAAGTTTACAACAGAAAAACTTGTTGGCACTTTCTCAGTTGCACCGGCTTTGGTTCGATGTGGATTCTGCACTGAATAAGCCTTGGTCGGCAGTGGCACACTATAAAACGTACAAGAGATTAACAGACTCTATTTGGAACAACGAAAAGAACAAACAAATTTCGGGTTTGGAAATTGAATACCAGACCGAGAAAAAGGATAAAGACATTGCATTGCTTAGTCAAAAAAATCAATTGCAGAAAGTTACGATCGAAAATGAGGGCAGATTGAGGTATATATTTATTGCCGGTTTATTAATCGCTGCCATGTTTGTGGGTTTGATTTATAACCGGTATCGTTTAAAAAGGCGTAGCAATCTTATTTTAGAACAAAAGCAGGGAGAAATAAACGCGCAGAACGAATTGCTCAGGAAAATACTCAACGAGAAAGAATGGCTTCTGCGCGAAATCCATCACCGGGTTAAAAACAACCTGCAGATTGTTATCAGTCTGCTTAATACCCAATCGGCTTACCTGGATAATGAAGATGCTTTAGTGGCCATCAGAAATAGTCAGAACCGGATGCATGCCATGTCGCTTATCCACCAGAAACTCTATCAATCTGATAATCTAGCAGAAATTGATATGAAATGGTACATCAAAGAACTGGTCGATTACATGATCGAATGTTTTGGTACTGATAAAATCCAGTTCACTTTGGAAACAGAGGTGATTAAATTAGATGTTGCACAAGCCGTTCCGCTTGGTTTGATCCTGAACGAGGCCATTAGTAACGTGATTAAATATGCTTTTCCGGATGATAAAAAAGGTAAAGTGCACATTTCTTTCCTGTTTATGGGAGAGGAGCGCTGCGAACTGAAAATTGCAGACACAGGGATTGGTTTGCCAGCAGGCTTTGATCCTGATCATACCGAATCACTTGGAATGAGCTTAATGACGGGTCTTACCGAACAGCTTAACGGAGAAATAAAAATGTGGAATGATGATGGCCTTGTGCTTGATGTCATCTTTAAACGGCACAACGAATTAATTACAGAAAGCTCAGCACTATTAATAAATAAAAATTAAACGATATGAATAATAACATTTTAGGTTTACACCACATTACAGCGATTGCTGGCAATGCACAGCAAAATTTCGATTTTTATACCAAAACACTAGGTTTAAGGTTAGTGAAAAAGACAGTTAACTTTGATGACCCTGGTACTTACCACCTTTATTATGGTGATGAAACCGGGGCGGCTGGAACCATCCTTACTTTTTTTCCATGGGATGGAATTGGCCAGGGGACGGAAGGCGTGGGCATGGCAACAGAAATTGGTTACTCGGTACCTGAGGGCAGCCATCAGTTCTGGTTAGAAAGATTCGGTGTAGCTAATGTTAAGACGAAAGAAATTACGGAACGTTTTGGGGAGCAGGTATTGGCTTTTAAAGATCCCGATGGTTTGTCGCTGAGTTTAATTGTGCCAAAAACAGCAGATATAAGAACGCCTTGGGAAACTACCGAGATTAAAAAAGATACCGCGACCAAAGGCTTTCACAGTACCACTTTAACTTTGCAAAGCATCGATGAAACGGCTAAGGTACTCACCGATCTGTTTGGTTACCGGTTATTGGGGCAAGAAGAAAACCGCTATCGTTTTATTACCGATACGGTAGAAAATGCAGCCATTGTAGATTTGTTGGAAGTTCCGTCTGGCCACAGGGGCAGAAATGCTGCCGGTACCAACCACCATGTGGCATTCCGTGTTAAAAACGAAGATATTCAAATGGAATTGAGGGAGCAGATTTTAAGTAAAAACTTACAGATTACGCCTAAAATCGACCGTGATTATTTCTACTCTTTATATTTCCGCGAACCAGGAGGTGTACTTTTCGAAATCGCTACAGAAAATCCAGGCTTTACGGTTGACGAACCTTTGAATGAGTTGGGAACACATTTAAAATTACCACATCAACACGAGCATTTACGCGAAGATTTGGATAAATTACTTCCAAAATTAGTTTAAAAGATGGCGCAAGTAAAATTGAATATTCAGGAAAGCGAACCAAGTTCGTTCGACATTTATGATGAAGACGGAAAAGTTGGCGAAATGATTTTCGACATCAAGGATAATGATTTAACCGTTTACCATACGGAAGTAGATACCGCAAAAGAAGGACTCGGGTATGCTAAAATGTTGCTTGATGCGATGGTTGCCTATGTCCGTGAAAATAAATTGATGGTGATCCCGATGTGCCCATACGTGCACATCCAGTTTAAGCGGCATGAAGATTTATACCATGATATCTGGAATAAAGTAAAAGAAGAAGAATAGCGAGATGAAAGAAATTATAAAAGCTGGAAAAAGCTTCGATCAGGCAGAAAAAGTGCTGATCATGATCCATGGACGTGGGGGAACGGCACAGGATATTTTATCAATGGCAGCATACCTTAACGTTTCCAATTTTGCATTGGTGGCGCCACAGGCGACAAATAACACCTGGTATCCACAGTCATTTCTGGCCCCTCGGGTAGCTAACGAACCTTCTTTATCGAATGCATTAAATACCATAAAAGAAACCGTACTTGATCTGGAAAAACAAGGTTTTACAAAAGAACAGATTTACTTTTTGGGTTTCTCACAGGGTGCCTGTTTAACGCTCGATTTTGTTGCCGAAAATGCGGTGCGTTATGGTGGTGTAGTGGCTTTCACAGGTGGTCTTATCGGTGAAAAGGTAGATCACCGCAATTATCATGGCGACTTTGACGGTACACCTATCTTTATCGGAAGCAGCGATCCAGATATGCATGTTCCCGTATCCAGGGTTAAAGAATCAACTGTTTTATTAGAAGAAATGGGGGCAAGGGTTACCGAGATTATTTACGAAAATATGGGGCACACTATCAGCCAGGCAGAAATTACACAGGTGAATAAATTAATTTTTAACGATTAATTTATAAATGGAAAAAGAAACGGGTAGAATAGAGGCTTTTAGCGATGGTGTTTTTGCCATCGCAGTTACGCTTTTGGTACTCGAACTTCACATTCCCGAACTGAAGGATGGTGATACGCCCGTTCACTTACTAAATGCACTGAAAATTCAATGGCCTGGTTATATTGCTTTTGTCATTTCATTTTTCAGCATTTTCATTATCTGGGTAAATCATCATAAAATTTTTAAACAGATTTACAAGCGAAACACAGGGCTCATGTTTGCCAATGGATTTATTCTGTTCCTGGTTTCGCTTGTTTCTTATCCCAGCGCCTTATTGGCTAAGTTTTTTCTCAGTGATTCGAAACAGCTTTCGGTAACCATTTACACAGGATTGTTCGTTTTGATTAACCTGGCTTTTAACCTGTTGTGGCAACAAGCTACTTCGGATAAAAAATTATTACGTCCCGGAATCAGTGATGCCGCCATCAGACAACTCCGGAACAACTACCTGTATGGGTTCCCAACCTATCTAGCCGCTTTTGTTGTTTCATTCTTCTATCCGGATTTAGCCCTAGGTATTTGTGTTTTACTCTGGGTTTTCTGGGCAGCATCATCAAAGAAAATTAACTTTACCGAAACACCAGCTTTGTAATTAAAAAGGATTTGAGTCATAATAAATGTCGAAATTATGGTTGTTGATCATGACTAATCCCTTCTACTATATTTCGTATTCAAAATCGCCTTTTAGCGGAATATCGTGAACCATTTATAATCACGGTATTGCCAAGATAGCATTAGCACCGTATTCTTGCCTTTGGCATGTTCTTTGAATTCGCGGGTTTGAACAATAAGCAAAGACCAATTCTTATCGGATCAATCCTCAATCGCTCAGAGGTGACGAAAAATCTTCCCGATGTTGTTCGTTTTGGTAATTGCATTAAAGTTCATTCATCCAATTCCCAGATAAATATTCCGGGAAAGATCAATTATAAAAAATGAGAAAGCAGGAAACAGATTTTAACACGGGCATTAATGTTGATGGCAACGATGTTAAACCTCATGCCGATTCTTATTTCGAAATAAGGGCAGAAACCGTAGCTGAACAAGAAAAGAATTTTACGCTAAGAGAACTGTTTCAGGGGGTGTTTTCTAAACTCCATCCTTTATTCTCGATTGATTGCGGTGCATTAATTCTTTATAACGATGAAATGGACCACATTACAAGAGCCTATCTTACAGAGGTCATTTCAGGGAAAATATCCTGCACCGAAACCATTTCCGATCCGGTTAGCCTTTCACTTATTACAAAAGAGATAGCTGGTTTTGATTTTCCTGTGCTCAAATCGCGACAAGACTGGATAACTGATTTTGGTGAGAACCATTGCCTCACCAATCATCCTACAGAATATCATTTTCATTGTTATATTCCATTAGAGAACAACGGTCGCATACTGGGGACTTTTGAACTTCATAATCACAAGCGGGAATTAAGTGCAGAAGGATTGACTTTTTGCTGTAACATTGCCGATTTTATTGCCGGACTGCTGGCTGTAATGGAGGAAAGAAATGGATATTCGCCCAATCTGGGAACACTTGCCAAGTCTGAAATTATAAATGGCCCCAAAACATCAATACAAGCTGAGGGGAAAATTAAGCAGTTAGAAAATGAAATCGAAAAACTGAGTACTCAGCTTGCTGAATACCTCATTTTTAAACCGGAAGAATCACCTGAAATTCTTACACACCCAGAAATTGTTGGCAGCAGTCCGGAAATGCAGGAAGTTTACAGCCTGCTCAATCGAATTTCCTCTACACAAACTACGGTTTTAATTTTAGGTGAGACGGGGACGGGTAAAGAATTGATCGCCAAGGCGGTTCACGATGCGTCTGCAAGAAAACAGAAAACAATGATTAGGGTTAATTGTGGCACCATTCCACCTAATTTGATCGAATCTGAACTTTTTGGCCATGAGAAAGGGAGTTTTACAGGTGCTACGGAAAGAAGGATCGGCAAGTTTGAACAGGCACATAAGGGTACAATCTTTCTGGATGAAATTGGGGAGTTACCGCTCGATTTACAAGTTAAATTACTCCGTGTTTTACAGGAAAAAGAAATAGAGCGTGTTGGCGGTAAAACAACTATTGTGACTGATGTGCGCATCATCTCGGCCACCAACAGAAACCTTTTAGAAGAAGTGGAGGCCGGGCGGTTTAGGCGTGATTTATATTATAGGTTAAATGTTTTTCCGGTTTCATTGCCATCCCTTCGAAATCGGAAATCGGATATACCTGCGTTGGCTACTTTTTTCTTAGAGAAATTCGCCAAAAAGTTGAATCGAAATATTGATGGATTTTCAAAAAAGGCAATTTCCACGATGATGGCTTACAGCTGGCCTGGCAATGTAAGAGAATTGGAGCACCTCATCGAAAGGCAGGTGGTAATGGCAGATGGGACCCTGATTAAGGATATCGAAATTCCGGGCAATAACAAACAATCTATATCTTCAGCTGGGGCTGTTAAAACCATATTTGAAAATGAACGCGATCATATATTCACTGTATTAGAATTATGTAACGGGCGGATTTCCGGTCAGCATGGCGCGGCAAAATTATTGGGTGTTCCGGCAACTACATTAAATTCGAAAATCAAAAAGCTTGGCCTGGCCAAAAAACACGTTTATTGATAATCTTGAAGCAATAGTGTTCGTGCTTATTCTTTTGAGTATTGTTTGCTGAAATGGCGATATCTCCTGAACTTTTCTAAAGATATCGCCATTTTTCCTGGTACAACGATTGGCCTAAATATCCAATTCGAAAGATGAGCGGGAGGCCTTGTCTGCCTGGTCTAACAAGTCGGCATCGTGTTCAGCAGCCCTTTCATCACTGATGATTGTACTTTGATTTAACGCATCTTCCTCACTGGTTAACGCATCTTCCTTATCGTCAGAAAGTTCTTCTTTATTTGGATCTATAATCATGGTTTTTTTATTTAAAGATAACCATTTAAATACGTTAACATCCTCTTTTTTTTGTTTTAAATTCAATAATTCAATTTTCAGTTCAAGACAGATTTTTTTATAAAAATTTCATCATAAATTTACTTTATATCGTTAATGATTTATTATTGATTTGTATTTAATTTTTTGTAAATCAATATTTTGTTAATTGATTTTTTGTTAGCTTAATGTTGTGCGTGCAATTGGCGAGAACGGGCAATGCGTTTAGTTTCTATACTAAGGATTTCACGAACTTAATTACAGAATTGTAACTTAATTCTCATAAAGTTTACATCATCGAAAGGCTGCAGGTAGGGCAGGTGCACCATCAGGAAAAAAGATTGCTCAAAAGGATTTTTAATTAAGCTTGCTTTTTGTCGCGATATTGATTGTTTTGTCGCAATACTTGTAGAAGTATTGTCGTGATAGACCTATTAAAGCATACTAATAGGAGAAACAACTATTTGGAGCAATGGATAGGCGGTTTATGATTAATATCAAACTTACTGAAATAGCCTTTATAAAATGCATATTTCGTCGAACTTTTGTGGAAAACGTTCAAAAAACCTCCCGATATTTAATTCAAATATCGGGGAGGTCTTATTCAAGAGCATCTGTTGCTGTTCTACATCCCGTCCGATCGCATGGCAAAAACTAATTTTACTTGTCTGAAGGCATTTGTTTCACTCCATTCATTATCATAGTTTAAGCCGTAAGGCCAAAAATGACCGCCACCTGTATGTATTGCAGCACTTTGACCATCAAAAATCTTAATGAGTGCAACTGTATTAGCGCCCAGAAAGTCGCCTGTAGAGGTATTTGATGACCATCCACTGCTTAAACCAACGCCATAGGTATGTGCAATTTCGTGCATTGCCGTACGGACACTCTGGTAACTGCTGTTTGCACCAAAACGGATATTGCCATTTGTACTGCCATCAGCTGTGGGTACACCTGTATTGTATTCTACCGTAAGCGTACGCGACGGCCAGTTAGCACCTGCATTATACCTCGAACAGGCATCATTCATGGCGTTGGTAATACGTGTAAGTACATCGGCAGGCACCCCTGTACTGTTAAGTACCCAGCCCAATTGACCGTTAGCGTTAACGGTTAATAAAGACCATTGTTGGTTTTCGCCACCCAAGTAACTCCATTGGTCAACATTAGCACCATTATCAATTGATTGATTGGCAACATCAAGGTCCTTGCCGCTGTTTCTGTTTACAATACGATAATAACCATTGCCCAGTGATGTAAATAGCCACTGCTGATTTGTTGCCCCAGTGTAGGTAGATATATTTACATTGTCTCCGTCGGCCGTTCCTGCCTGGTCTACCTGAAGTCCTTTGGAGCTATGTACACCAATAATCGAATAGTAACCACCAGAAAGCAGTGTTAAGTTCCATCTCTGATTTGTTCCTCCATTGCTGGCATATTGGGAAACATTTGCACCGTCTGCAGTCTGAAATCCACCAACATCAAGAACTTTTCCACTTTTGCGGTTTACGATGTAGAAAGTACCGTTTCCGACAGATAACGGGGTTTCGTTAGGCGGTATTGCACTCAGTTTTCCCTTTATCGAAAGGTCTTTGGTTGTGTCTGGATCTGGGAGATCGCTTTTTCTGCAACTGCCGGCAAATAAAATCAATCCGAGCATAAAGATGCTGGTTAAACCTGAAGTAAAAGATTTTGTTTTCATAAAAATTAGGTAAAGATGAATGAACAGGCACATGTAGATGTTCGTTTGGTTATTTAAAGAAGACATATGCAACCCATTTAGTTGGGCTCCTCTTTTTTAGTTTAGAATGTATACTTTAAAGCGGTTTTAAATTGTTTTAAAGCACAGGAACAGGTTGCCACTGGTTACTAGCTAATAAACCTGTTGCTGATTTTTTAAATCATTAAGATTTTTATTGCAATAAAGAATATTAGCTGGCGGTTAAACAGTTCCTGAAATTTCGCTATAAAGAGATTAAGTTATCTGCGGGTGTTTAGTGAACTGTAAGCGACCTCGCAAAATTTGATTGAGTGGTTAATTAGCACGTGTCTCTTGGCTAAGCCTGCTATTCTGCTGATCTTCAATAGGAGAAGAATTTCTAAATACAAGGGTAGTTGGGCGTTCTGTAGCATAATTTAGTTTTTCTCAATCGGTTAAACGGTTTGTTATTTCGGAAAACTGGTTATAGCCATTTTAATGCTTACAACCATCAATTACCCCGCTGGTTAATCCAGGATAATTGGGATCTATCATACTTTATACTTGGTTAAAACAAATTAAGCATAAAAAAAGTGCTTGTAGTGAGGGGTAATCTAATAAAAATGAGGGGGTAAACTCTTTTTATTTTTGAGATTATGGCCTTGTTTTAAGTTTTTTATATAAAGTATAATTTTTATAAACGTCTTTTTTACGTTTATTTTTTATTCAGTAAATAAAAAAACAAAGAAAACAGAAGTGGTTTATGCCAATTTTTGACTATTTATCTGTCATTTTAATTGATGTTCAGGAATCTGGCGCTGCCGAGAAAGGAGGTTATATAAAAAATGATACCTTTAAAGGGTATCATTTTCAATTCTCGTTATTAAAAAATCAGGCGATTTATTTTTTATTAGCTTGAAACTGCGTTACTAACAGTACACCTCCAAGGGTAGCAGTCAGAAAAAAACCTTCAAAAATCTGTAAACGCTTTCTTTCTTTAAAACCGCGATAAAAAGTATAAGCAGCTATAATACATAAACCCACATATTCTATATCTCTTTGTACTCTTTTTGATGAATCTTTGGGATTGATCAAAGCAATCTTCAATAATGCTTCAATTAAACTGATGCTTTTAGAAACGCCTCTTCTAATCTGTGCTTTACATGCCGAAGCGCCAAATTTTTTTGCCACTGTTTGTAGCCCGCTGGTGGTAATCTCGTTGATTAAATGTGTTTGAGTATCTTTTTTTTGCATATCGCTTTTCATAAGTCCTATTATTTCAACGCCACTTATGGCATATAGTTTTGACTAATTTGAAAAAAGCTGACTGTGGATCAGATAATCCTTAATCTCTTCCATTCATATTTCGATACGGTGATCAATTAATTTTTTTCTGCCTTTTTTAATATCAGAATGCCGAACGTCTTCCTCCGCCATCAACAACAGAAACAGTTCCTGTTACATATTTGGCACGTGGCGAAACGAGGAAGGCAGCCATGTTTGCCATGTCCTGCACTTCACCAAAATCTTGCAAAGGTATTTCGCGTTCTGCATATTTCCGACGCTCATCACCAGGAAAATAGGGCCGGATGTTTTCGGTATCGATCAGTCCAGGTTGCAAACAGTTCACCCTAATTCCATATTTACCTAACTCGCCAGCAAGTTGTTTAGACCACATTACCACAGCGGCCTTTGCAACAGCAGAAACATTCAACGATCGTAATTCATAAGTACTGGTCAAATTGAGTATCGTACCCTGCTTCCGGCTTATAAAATGCGGTAACAACTCTTGCGTGAGTAGTCTGGGGCGCTCAAAATCTAAAGCCATCGACTTTGTCCAGGGTTCTTTTGGCCCTGTAGCATCTACAGGCTGACTTTGCCCCGCATTGTTAATGAGGATGTCAACATGCCCAAGCGAAGATAAAGCCGAAGAAGCAATTTTGTGAGGGGCGTTAGGCGCTAGCAAGTCATAAGCAAAAACAATAGGAGCAGGGCTACCTTCGGCAACGATCTCGTTGAAAAGGCTATCTAATGATTTTTGGTTGCGGCCTGTTATAAAAACTTTTACACCTTCTTTTGCCAGTTCTTTTGCTATTGCTCTACCGATTCCTTTAGAGGCCCCGGTTACCAATGCCGTTTTTCCGGTTAAATATAAGTCCATATTTTCTTGTGATTAAATTGATCTTGCAATAATAACTCGTACCATGTATTTTTATAGCATGCACTACCATTTGTGTGGTACAAACAAATTTGTAAGTAATGACGGCACGAAAAGAAAATTCTACCTATACCTTCAACGAAAAATTTATAACAGATTGCGATCTGACTTATGCGGCCAACAAAATAGGAGGGAGATGGAAAATTGTAATATTGGATAAACTTGGAAACCGAAAAATGAGGTTTAGCGAGTTGAAAAAAGAATTTCCATATATATCAGAACGGATGTTAACCTTACAGTTGCGGGCATTAGAGCAGGATGAACTAGTTAAAAGAACTGTTTATGCGGAGGTTCCTCCAAGGGTAGAATATGAACTAACCCCGATTGCACTAGAATTTCTTCCCATTTTTTGTCAATTAAGTGCCTGGGGCAGGAAGAATAAAATGCTAAAGAATAATAGATCATAAAACCGTTAAAGTATGAGTATAGGTATGCATAAATCAGCAGATATTGGTTACCTTTAATGGATTTGGCAGATGTTAATGCTGCGATCAGTTGATTAATATATTTTAAAATTATATCGAGTTAGTATTATGGCAGAAGTTAAATTGAATATCCAAAAAAAAGAACCTAGCGCATTTGAACTTTATGATGAAGGCGAAAAATACGGAGAAATGGTTTTTGATATTCAGGGAGAAAATTTAACGGTTTATCATACCGAAATTGATCCCGAGAAAGAAGGCAAAGGTTACGCAAAACTATTGCTAGATGCAATGGTAAATTATGTACGGACAAATAACCTGAAGGTAATTCCACTCTGCCCTTATGTGCATTTGCAATTTAAACGGCATGAAGAACTTTACAAAGATATCTGGAACAAAGTGCGTGAAAACGATTAGGTTCAACAGCAATTGCCGAATTTCAGGTTTTTAATGAGCGGAGGTTATAAAAACAACTAAACGGCTTGTTTTAGACAATTTATTATTCAATGTGTATAGATAGTGCATCTTCATCTATTATTTAGTGGCCTTGCTCTATTTTTATTTCATTGAAAAGAAAGTAGCCATACTTTTATAGTAAGAATCAAATCAACGGGACGATTTAGAGATCTTATTGGGGTTCCTCAACGATGAGGAACCTTTTTTATTCATGTTCAGTGCTATTGATCAGGTTTGCAACATATTGTCAGGCATTTACAAAACATGATAATTTTTCTTAAAAAGCGTCACCAGGTTTTCTGCAATTACCTTATTGCCCTGATCAGAAGGATGCAAACCATCATAAGTCATTTTCGCTGCATCTAACGGATAAGGATAATCATCTTTTTTGGGATTATAGGGAATGGAAGCAGATTCGGGATATTTATAGTTCTGATATGCTCCTGTTAAAGGATTTTTCAGCCTTTTAAATTTAACTGCTTTTTCAAGTTTGAGTTTTCGGTTATGATACAAGTCAACCACAGGGAAATTTTCATGTTTTGCTATTTCGATGATGGCATTGGCAAACATTTCTAAAGTTTGCCCGTTTTTTGCCTTATAAGATCCAAATGCATTGTTGTTGGCATCGGCTATATATACAAAATCGTTGCGCTGTATAGGTGTAATCAATACAATTTTAGCACTTGGATTTAAACTCCTGATTTTATCGACAATGATGCGGTAAGCACCACAGGTAGTGCCGGTTCCGGTATTGTTAATATAATCGTTTAATGAACCTACTGGGATTCCGTTCCACCAATCGTTTGTGCCCAGAAAAACCGAATATAAGTCTGATTGAACAATACCTAGCTTGTTGATTTCTTTTGCAATGCCAACTGTTGTCCAGCCATTATGGCCCTGGTTAATATAGCTGATGTTCGGCAAACGGTCTTTAACCCGGTCGAGATAGCCTTTTTTTACGCGGTTACCCGTTTCATTTAAATGATTGTTAAGGTAGGTAATGGAATCGCCTATGGCCGTCCATTTAATTTCTTTTGCAGGGGTAAACGAAAAATTAATAATCAGGATGAATAAAAGTGATGTAGTTAATTTTTTAAAGTTTTTTTTGCTCATGCCGTGTTAAAAATCATAGTTAATCTATAGGTGAAGATCAGCGATGAATTTAGTTAGAAAATTTTAAGTTTTGAAGCAATTGGTCTTTTTAAAATGGATCCATGGATTTAGCCCCAAACATCTATTTTTTTGAGGTACTGGTCGATTTTTATCTCAACTTACAGGGTAGTCTTATATATTTATATGAATTCAGCAATCATTAAAGGTTAAATAATTTAAAGGGAGCAGAAATGCCCCCTTTTTATTTAAAATTTATCTTTCGTCCCCAAAAGCCCCATTAATCCTCCGGTATGAATGGCGAGGACCTTTTCATCCTTATCGATAACTCCTTGTTTCTGTAAATCGATAATGGCATAAAACATTTTTGCGGTATAAACAGGATCTGAAAGTAAGCCGGTTTGAGCTGTAAAGGTTTTGATAAAGCCGATCAGTTCGGGGGTAGTTTTGGCATAACCGCCGAAATGATAATCGAGATGAAGTTTCAACTGATCGGAAAATGGAGTGTATTTCTCTATTTCATCTTTAATAAACGAGCCGCCTTTTAACACAGGAATAATGTGCAGCTGGGTATTTAATCCCTGTTGCCGAATTCCTTTTAACAATCCTGCTGCAGTTGTACCGGTTCCGGCGGCACAGAAAATATGATCGTAAGTTTCGGTTAACTCGCCAATAATTTCTGCACAGCCAATTGTCGCCTCCTCTGAAGCTCCACCTTCATCAACAAAATAAGCCTGGGTATCATTGGCAAAATGTTGCCCAAATAATTGTTGTTTATCCCGGTAACTTTCTCGGTCAGTAAAAATGAGTTTCATCCCAAATAAACTGCATAGCAATAACATCTCATTTTTTACTTCTTCTCCACGTACAAAAGCTGTTGCGGTTAAGCCTGACCTTGATGCTGCAGCGGCTGTAGCCACAAGGTGATTGGAGTAAGCACCCCCAAAAGTAACCAGATGCGTTTTGTGATCTGCTTTGGCCTTCGCTAAAATATATTTAAGCTTACGCCATTTATTCCCAGAAATATAAGGATCAATAAGATCATCCCGCTTAACAAACAGGTTATTAAAAGGCGCAAATGTTATTTTTTGTACCGGGCTATATATTTCTTCGAACACGCGTAAAAATAAAAAACACCTGAGTATTTCAGGTGTTTTAAGCATTATTATATTCGAAAATTAATTATTTACCGATACCAAAGCCAAAACCGGCATTAACCATGCTGTATTTTGCCTGGGTATACGAACCATAAAATTTAAAGAAACCAAACTTCAACTGAAAGCCTAAACTTCCCCTTACACCATCAATATCGGTTTGTTTCACCGAGATTGGATCAACATAAGTTGCATTGTTTGCGCCATCTTCGAATTTATAAGTACCAAGCGCCTTTAAATTGGTGTTAGAGGTTTGATAACCGATGCTGGCAAAAGGAGTGAAAAACATGATTTTCTTAGAAATGATGGCATCAAAATTTACCCCATTGAATTTGGCATCAATACGCTGATCCGAATTTGCCGTATTATTGATATTCAAAGGCAAATTATATTTGTACTGGGTAAAGCCTCCTGCGATTGCGATATCTACGGGTATTAATTTCTCTGTGGTCGAACCCATAAAAGGAGGTAAAAGTTCAACTTTTGCACCGAAGCCGATCATCGATAAGCTTCCTAAATCGCTACCTAATTTAATCTTTGGCATCGCCCTTAAGGTAACATCAATGTTTTTGGGTAAGCCCAAAGTAGCCTGGATTTGTGAAGAAGGTACTATATGAAAACCTACACCCTGTGGCAGGTTAAAGAATTTATTGGTCGGAATTCCACTGCTGGTATAAATCTGCATTTTACCCCCTTCATGGTCATCGCCAAAGGCAGTAGGACCTATAGATGATGCTCCTGGGGCAGGTTTAATATTGCTTAAACCCAATGCATTTACATCGTAACTTCTGGCCGATTGCGGAACAAAGGCTGCTGAAGCGGAAATACGGACATCGAACTTTAAAAAACCTTTCGATTTGGCAGTGTTCGACCATCCATCGGTTAAACCCAAGCCCAAGCCTTTGTATAAAGGATCAAAATAGGCATTAACCAGTTTGGTTGCATCTGCTGGTCCGCCCACAAATAAGTCTCCAACATCTTGTTGAGCACTTGCTTTTTGAGCCATTACCAATAAAAATAAGGCACATAAGGCCTTTAAAGCGTAACATTTTTTCATATAAATGATTTAGGATGATTTGATTGTACTAAAGATAGGGTTGTTTTTCCGAAAACTGTAATCATTAAAAAATTCTTGAGGTTAAAAGTTTATTTTTGTCCCATGGAAAATGTGGTCGAATTGCAAGAATCAGAAGAGCAGGAATTATATGAACATTTAAAAATAATTGTCGATAAGGGGCAGTCTTTGCTGCGTATCGATAAGTTTTTGATGGTGCGCGTAGAAAATGCCTCGCGAAACCGTATTCAAAATGCAATTGATGCAGGGAATGTACTGGTTAATCAGAAACAGATCAAAGCGAGTTATAAGGTTAAACCTTATGATGAAATATCTATTGTTTTACCTCATCCGCCACGCGACACCGAGGTTTATCCTGAAGATTTACCGCTTGATATTATTTACGAGGATAGCGATCTTTTGGTGGTGAATAAAGCTGCAGGGATGGTTGTGCATCCTGGGTTCAATAACTATACCGGAACTTTGGTTAATGCTTTGGCATTCCATTTTGAACAACTGCCTCAGCTGCCAGGCAATGATGGCCGACCAGGGTTAGTGCATCGTATTGATAAGGATACTTCTGGTTTATTGCTGATCAGTAAAAATGAAAAATCGATTACCCACCTGGCCCGTCAGTTTTTCGACCACAGCATTACCCGTAAATATATTGCACTGGTTTGGGGCGATATCGAAAACGATGGAACAGTAACTGGTTACATCGGAAGGAGTGCCAAAGACCGTCGTGTAATGGACATTTACGATGATGAAGAAAAAGGGAAATGGTCGGTAACACATTATAAAGTATTAAAACGTCTTGGTTATGTAACTTTGATCAGTTGTGAGCTCGAAACCGGTCGTACGCACCAGATCAGGGCGCACATGCAGCATATTGGTCACCCACTTTTTAACGATGCAATGTATGGTGGTGACAAGATTTTAAAAGGAACTACGTTTAATAAGTACAAACAGTTTGTAGATAATTGTTTCGAATTGTTGCCCCGTCAGGCTTTACACGCACAAAGTTTGGGTTTTATCCACCCCACGACTAAAGCGTATATGTATTTTGAATCGCCATTGCCACCCGATTTTAAAGCTGGCTTAACCAAATGGGAAAATTATATCGCTACATCATAAAATATGCTTCAGGAGTACCTTTTATTTAATGATGAATTTCTGGCGGTAGATGCCCCAATTTTAACCGCTTCGAATAGAAGTTTCAAATTTGGTGATGGATTGTTCGAAAGTATGCGGATGATCAATAATAAGCTGCAATTTGCAGACTTACATGCAGATAGATTAACCGCGGGTATGAAAGCGTTAAAAATCGACGGACATGCTTTAATGGATGATTATTTTCTGCGTCAAAAAACCGCCGATTTAGCAAAACGCAACAAATGGAACGGTAATGTCCGTTTCCGCCTTTCTGTTTACAGGGGCGGAGCAGGTGTTTACACGCCTGAAACAAATAAAGCAGGTTATGTTTTAGAAGGCATTCCCTTAAAAGCATCTACATATGAGTTAAATAGCAAAGGTTTGATCATTGATGTTTTTGACGAAATGACTAAGCCGGTTAATAAACTCTCGAATTTTAAAACCTCCAACGCCTTGCTTTATGTAATGGCCGGCCTTTTTAAAAGCCAGAACCGTTTGGATGAGGCGATGATTCTGAACCAATATGGCTTTCTTTGCGAAAGCATTAGTGCAAATGTTTTTGTAGTGTACAATAAACAGATTTATACCCCTTCACTTGCTGAAGGTTGCATAAGTGGTGTAATGCGTACAACCATTATGCAGTTGTGCAAAATGAACGATATGCCTTTAATCGAAGCACAAATTAACCCTGAAATATTAAAAGAAGCCGAAGAGGTTTTTATTACCAACGCCACTCAGGGCATACAATGGGTGATGGGCTACGGTCGAAAGCGCTACTTTAACGAAGTTTCGAAGGTTTTAATCGATAAACTGAACGCTTTATAGGATTAACAAGTGATAAGTTTGTGAGGCAAATTTCTTTTGCTTCGCCGATGTTACATTTTATTTCTGCCGATTTGTGTTTGCCTGAACTATATTTTTAGTATTATTGGTTACACACACAAATTTAACCGAAATGAAAAAATTACTCATTCTCGTAATGGCTTGCTATGGCCTGAACGCACGTTCACAACAGTTGAACGAATCCAGAAACTTTCTGTATTTCTATTCAGATTCTACAGTTTATGCACAAAAGATCAGATTACGCCCCGATTTTACAGGCAGCTGGTCGCTGCGGGCCGATTCAAGGCGGGTGCCGGTGTCGCAGGTCAAATTTTTTAACAATGAGGATGGTTTCTTTGCCAATACCCGGAAACTCAATCTTTTGGGACAGGCTTCCTTTGCGGAGCGGATAATTGAAGGTAAACTCAATATTTATCAGGAAGTGGTTTACGATGATGCTCCTATTGACGCTGAATACTACGGCTTTAGAGATTACCGGAGGCAAGTGGTGAACAACCGAATGTTTATGAACAAAAGCTACAACGACCTGAAAAAAGTAAATTACCGCAATTTAAACGAGGCCATGGCCGATAATCCTAAAAGTTTAGCATTGTTAAGGCAGTACAGAAACACCAAAATTACCGGCATTGCCATGTATGTAGCGGCTGGGGCTGCAATTATAGCCAGTGGGGTTACATTAATGGCTGAGGGTAAACAAATAGGGACCTCATTCGGCGGTGTGCCCAAATATGCTGACCGCAATTATACCGGTAGTTTTGTTTTGCTGGGACTAGGCGCCGCTTTGAGTATAGGTGGTTATTTTGTCAGCGAATCTGGTAAAAAAAATATCGAAAGAGCTGTCGATAATTATAATCGCTAGTGTTTAAAATGATTACCAGACAGTGCATAATTAAGCCTGTCTGGTGATTTTTCAAGCTTTGTAAATCAGTTTTACAAGCGCATTCCCCTTAAAAAGTCTTCAATCAGCATCCGTTTTTTTCCTTCGTACTGAATATCTAACAGTTTAATAAAGCCATCTTTAGCGGCAAATTTCAAATAGGTTTTGCCATCTGTTAAAAAACCTCCAGCAACAATGCCCGGTTCTTTATCTTCTATTTCGGCCTTGAATATCTTTAGTATTTTATCGTTTAAAAAAGTAAAGGCAGTAGGGTACGGGCTCAGTCCGCGGATTAAATTATAAATGGTTTGCGTCTGATTGTTCCAATCGATTTTGCAATCATCTTTAAAAATTTTAGGCGCATGTTTTAAATCGCCGCTTTGTGGTTGAGGCTGTTCGCTAACCTCACCAGCCTCAATCGCTTTAAGCGTTTTTACCAGCAGGTTGGCACCAACAACCATTAGTTTATCGTGCAGCTCGCCGGCGGTTTCGTTATCGGCAATGGCAACACTATCGCTCAGAATAATATTACCGGTATCAATTTCATGTGTAAGGAAAAACGTAGTTACACCACTTTCTTTCTCTCCATTAATAATGGCATGGTTAATCGGGGCTGCACCACGGTATTGCGGTAAAAGCGAGCCATGGAGATTAATAGTTCCCTTTGGCGGCATATTCCATACTACTTCCGGTAACATTCTAAAAGCCACTACAACTTGTAAATCGGCTTTATAGCTGGCAAGGATTTCGAGAAATTCAGGGTTTTTCAGCTTTTCTGGCTGTAACACCGGAATATTTTTTTCTACAGCATATTTTTTTACTGCACTTTCATTCAGTTTTTGACCACGGCCTGCAGGTTTGTCTGGCGCAGTAACCACTGCTACTACATCGAAATTGGCTTGTACTAAGGCATCTAAAGAGGCTACCGCAAAATCGGGCGTACCCATAAAAACTATTTTCATAATGAAAGTGTTGTGTTTCTAAAAATAACGTGGCTACCCACGTTTAAGTTCTGCAAAATAACTAAAAATAAACCCATACTTATAAGCAAAAAATGGTACAAGGCAAAGATGTTGTTCAGGCAAGTGGATTGGTGTATGTAACTGATAGCATGCCTGGGATTTACCGTAAAGGAAAACCAGGGAAATTTTATTATGAAGATAAAGATGGGAACAAAATAACAGCAGAGAAACACCTAGACCGGATAAAAGCATTGGTTATTCCACCAGCATGGCAAAATGTATGGATAGCCAATAAACCTAACGCATACCTGCAGGTTACAGGCATTGATGCTGCTGGGAGGAAACAATATAAATATCACTCCAAGTGGACAAGCCGCCGTTCTGAAGATAAATATTTCCGCCTCCTCGAATTTGGCAAAGCCCTACCTAAAGCCCGGAAAAACTTACAGAAAGACCTCCGCCGAAAAAATTTTGACGAGCGTAAGGTATTGGCCATTTCGGTAGATGTGCTCCAGAAAACACTGATTAGGGTAGGCAACGAAAGCTATAAGCAATTGTATGGCTCTTTCGGCCTTACCACCCTGCGAGATAAGCATGTAAAAATAAATGGCAGTAAAATTACCATGGATTTTGTGGGTAAAAAAGGAGTGCGGCAAAAAGTAGAGCTGAACGACCGCACACTGGCCAAATTGGTTAAAAAATGCCGGGATATTCCAGGGCAGGAACTTTTTCAGTTTTACACCAATGGCAACGAACACAAAAGCATCGATTCTGGTAAAATAAATGCCTACATTAAAGAAATTACGGGCGATGATTTCACTGCAAAAGATTTCAGGACCTGGGGTGGCACCCTCGAAGCCATGCGCCAGTTTGCCCAGTGCCAGTTTAATGAAAATGCCGGTTTAAACAGTAAAAAAACAATTGTTGCCGTTTTAGATTGTGTAGCCAAAAAACTAGGTAATACCCGTGCAGTATGTAAAAGCGCTTACGTTTACCCGTTTTTGCTTACAGCTTACGAGAACAATCAGCTGGAAAAATATCTGAAAAAGATCAATAATAACTCGCTTAAGGGTAAAGTTAGCTTAGAACACAACGAAAAGGTGTTATTATCTTTTCTAAAATCAGATAGTAAGTAAAAAAGCAATTATATTTGTTTTTTATCCTGTTATGTTAATTAACCTCGACGATACAGCCAATATTTTTAACACGCTTATAGAAGAGTCTCCAATGCCAATTGCACTTTATATTGGCGAAAATATGGTTATTCAGGTGGCCAACAGGGCTATGCTTAAAGCCTGGGGGAGAGATGCATCGGTAATAGGTAAAGAATTGGCCCTGGCACTGCCCGAGTTAAAAGATCAACCCTTTCTTAATATCCTCAACCAGGTAAGAAATACCGCGGTGGCTTACGAAGCCAAAGAAGATAAGGTGGTACTTTTAAATGATAATGTACTCCAAACCTTCTATTTCGATTTTATTTATAAACCGTTAATGGATACCGAAGGAAAGGTTTGGGGCATTTTAAATAATGCTACCGATGTAACCGAACTGGTAAATGCCAAGTTTAAAGTAGAGCAAAGTGAGGCTTTGTTTAGGCAAATGATTTATGATGCACCTGTAGCCATTGGCATTTTGAGGGGGAGAGATCTTATTATAGAAGATGCCAATGATGATCTGTTAAAAATATGGGGAAAAAGTAAAGCTGTAATTGGTTTAAAACTTTTAGATGGATTGCCTGAAATTATTGGTCAACCTTTTCCTGAACTTTTGCTACAGGTTTACGATAGCGGAGTTGCCCATTATGGTTATGAAACGATGGCCCGGCTGAAGCGCAACGGAGTTTTAGGCGATTTTTATTTCAACTTTGTTTACGATCCGATTTTAGATCAGGATGGTCAGGTTTCTGGTATTATGGTAGTTGCCAACGAAATTACTTTACAGGTTATTTCAAAAATGGAAGCTGCTAAAAGCGAAGAGCGTTTTCGGAATTTTCTTTATGATATCCCCATGGCCACCGCTTATTATGAAACTGAAAATATTATCATCAGACTGGCTAATGATGAAATGCTCCGGTTTTGGGGCAAAGATAAAAGTGTGATTGGCAAAACCGTTGAAGAAGCTATACCAGAATTAAACGTACAGCCATTTGTCGGTATTTTAAAAGAAGTGTACCGTACCGGAATTACCTACCATGCCGATCAGGAAGAAGCCCGTTTACTGGTTGATGGCCAGGAAGAAAAACGGTGGTTCAGTTTTACGTATAAACCGCTTAAAGATTCGAATGGTGAGGTATATGCCATAATTCATGCCGCAATGGATGTTACCAAGCAAGTGCAGTTACAACGACAAAAAGACGAATTTTTGGGGATTGCCAGCCATGAATTAAAAACACCTGTAACCAGTATTAAAGCATATGCTCAAGTGCTCGAACGCATGATCAGAAATGAAGGTGATGAGAAAAAGGCAAATATGGTTCGCAAGATGGATCAGCAGTTAAACCGGCTGACCGGATTGATTGGCGATTTATTGGATGTTACCAAAATTCAATCGGGCAAAATGACTTTTAACCCTGTAGAATTTAATTTTGATGCAGCGGTTGAAGAAATTGTAGGCGAAATGCAGCACATCAGTTCTAAACACAGAATTATCTGCAGTTTATCCAGTAAAGCAGTTGTTTATGCCGATAAGCAGCGTATTGGGCAGGTAATCATTAATTTTCTATCTAATGCAATTAAATACTCAACCGATGCCAATGAGATAGATGTAACTACATTTAATCAGGATGGAGAGGTTGTTTTAGGCGTTAAAGATTATGGCATCGGAATTTCGAAGGATATGCAACACCTGGTATTTGATCAGTTTTACCGCATAGACGGCAATTTACAGCATACCTATCCTGGATTGGGCTTAGGCCTTTACATTTCGGCCGAAATTATTAAAAGTGAGGGTGGCAGAATTTGGGTTGAAAGTACAACCGGACAAGGCGCTACTTTTTTCTTTGCGCTAAAAATCAAATCGTTCAGATAATACCGCAGGCTGCAATCTGAAAGATCATTTATGTTTTCGGAGCTTTCTTGATCGGATGCACAGGCTGTTCTTCGTTCTCACGCTGTTTAGCTGGATTATTCGTCCGAACAGGCTTATTGGGTAAGCTGTCGTTTTCCTTTCTAACCGTTTTATGGTCTATAGGTTCTCGGCCTTTAGGTACCTCTTCCTGGTAATTACTTCCGGGTTTATCGCTTTTAACTTTTGGACCGCTCATAATTTTAATGATGAATTTTGAATGATTGAGTTTTTTAATGATTGAATAGCACAGCGCCTATCAACTATCAATAATAACAAATCTCTATCTGTTAAGTTTGAAAATATTGCAAGAGTTATTGAATCCCGTTCTCATTCAATAATTAATTGTACAGCAAATATTTCTTACGCATGGCTTTGTAGGCACTTAGGCCTGGTTCCCAGCTTGCTCTAATTTCTGCTTCGCTTTTTCCATCAATTACCTGTTGCCTAAAATCTGCCACACCAACTAATCTTTCAATAGTACCCATTTCTTTACTTAATTTACTATTAAAGAAATCTTCCTTTTTTGGTGATGCCTTATACAGTTCGATTAACCAGCTAATGTTTACCTGTTTCGATTTTATCAGTTTTGAGGTATCATAAGTTCTTAAATCTAAGCCGTAACAAACCTGATCTTGAAATAATGGTGTTTCAGACATTCCTTTTATACTTTTGGGCGTAAAACTGAAATCGAATTTCCCTTTAAGGTAAGGTGCTCCAACAACTGTAAAAGGAAACATTGTTCCACGGCCGTGGTTTAAATACGTGCCTTCAAATAAACAGGTAGATGGATAAAGTAAAATAGATTGCTGTGTATTCAGGTTAGGAGAAGGTTTAACAGGTAAAGTATATTCCATATCATGATCATAATTGGCATTTTTGATAATGGTAATCTTGCACTTCACCTTATCTTTTAACCAGCCTTCGCCATTTAGCATCTGCGCATATTCGCCAACCGTTAAGCCGTGAGCAATTGGAATAGGTTGTACACCAATACCCGATTTAAATTTTGGATCTAAAATCGGCCCATCAATTAAATAGCCATTTGGATTTGGACGGTCTAAAATCAATAATGTTTTATTGTTTGCGGCACAAGCCTCCATAACATGCTGTAAGGTATTTATATAGGTGTAAAAACGAACACCAACATCTTGAATGTCAAACACCATAATGTCGATGTCTGCTAAGTCTTCAGCAGTAGGTGTGCTGTGTTTGCCATAAAGTGAAATGGCTTTTATGCCTGTTTTGGTATCAACATCATCATTAACAGTAACACCGGCACTGGCGTTTCCTCTAAAACCATGCTCAGGACCAAATATTTTCTGGATTTTAATACCTCGTTTCAGCAAGCTATCAACCGAAGTCTGCGTTCCAATAATCGATGTAGGGTTAACTACCATACCAACACGTTTACCTTTTAATAGGGGAAGATATTTTTCTGTCTGCTCTGCACCGGTTTTAATTGCCGATGGCAGCTTAACAGTCTTGATCATTAGTTTTCTGTTTTCCGGGCTTTTCTTTCCAAGAACTTCTTGTTCGAGTGGTTTAGGTTGTCCGCAGGCCGATAATGCAATT
This sequence comes from Pedobacter sp. SG908, assembly GCF_011759615.1. NCBI lineage: Bacteria > Pseudomonadati > Bacteroidota > Sphingobacteriia > Sphingobacteriales > Sphingobacteriaceae > Pedobacter > Pedobacter sp. SG908. Next base: position 3,553,537 of record NZ_JAAOYY010000001.1, on the reverse strand, counting down.
AAACTGGTTAAAGCAAAGCTGATGTAATTTTTCATTTTCAGTATATTCTAATCTTCCGGTATTATAACAAAACAATTTACAACATATTTCATTTATGCTATTGGTATTTTCTTGTTACAACTTAATGGTTGATGTTTAAAGTTGGTTATTTATTTTTGAAAATGCCATTTTTAAAAAGGAATTGAGCATTTTTGTTAATACAAATTGATTAAATTGAATTTCGAATATTTCATAGCAAGGCGGATAGCCATTAAATCTGAGCGTACTTTTTCAAAACTTATTGTCCGCATTGCAATAGCAGGTGTGATGTTGAGTTTGGCTGTTATGATTCTTTCTATAGCCATTATTAAAGGTTTTAAAACTGAAATTCAGGATAAAGTAAGGGGTTATTTAGGCGATGTACAGATTACCCGTTACGATCTGAATAATTCATTTGAGCATTCTCCCTTTGTATTAGATGGAGAAACGCAAAAGATGCTCAAAAACAATTCCGATATCGAATATTATTATCCTTTTGCGACAAAACCGGGCATCCTTTCGGCAAATAATGAAATTGAAGGCATTAATTTTAAAGGGATAGACAAAAGCTACAAATGGGATTACATTAAACAGCATATTATCAGCGGAACCATCATCGATTTTTCTGACAGTACAGCTGCCATGCAAGAACTGCTTATTTCGAATTATACCGCTAAGCGTTTAAAGCTTAAAACAGGTGACGATTTTATCATGTATTTTGTTCAAAACCAATTGCGACCTCGTAAATTTAAAATTGTAGGTATTTACGATATAGGTGTAGAAGATATTGATAAGGGCTTTGTACTGGGCAACCTGAATATCATTAAACGCCTCAATAATTGGGAAGCGAATGAAATTGGTGGCATGGAGATCAAGATTAAGGATTTTAACAGGCTTAAGCCTATTGCCGATAATATTTATGAAAAGCTTCCACGCAATCTGCGCTCGTATTCTATTGAAGAAAATTTTCCTAATATCTTTACCTGGCTAGGCCTTCTTGATGTAAATACCAAGGTGCTTTTAATCCTGATGCTCATTGTAGGCGTAATTAACATGGTTACAGCATTGTTGATTATGATTTTAGAAAAAACAAATATGATTGGGATGCTAAAATCTTTTGGGGCCAGCAACTGGAGTATTATGAAGATTTTCCTTTACAATGCAGCTTATTTAATTGGCATTGGCTTATTACTTGGGAATATTCTGGGCTTAGGACTTGGTTTCTTACAGCAGGCCACTCACATTTTTAAACTTAACCAGGCTTCTTATTTTTTAGCCTATGCACCCATAGAGTTTCATTTTATCGATGTGCTGCTGCTTAATATCGTTACGGTAGTGGTGTGTTTAACGGTTTTGATTATTCCTTCGCTATTGATCAGCAAGGTTTCCCCGCTTAAAGCAATCAGATTTAAATAAGGAAAAAACTTGGGTCACCGAACAGATCATTTCCGATGCCCAAGCAAACCTAAACTTAAGCTTTTGTCAACTCAACTTTTACAGTTTGTGTAATAGCACTCTTCTGAAGCTGAGGGTATGGTGTGATGTCTATTAATTTTAATGAGTAATTTATGCCATTAATTTTAAGGTTTTTTACACTTTCTAATGCGCCACAAACCCCTTTGCATAAGGTAATTTCCTGATCAACGTTATTGCCCGTTAATTTGAAATATACTGTTGCACCTCCAGCGCTAATACAATCGGCATTTACTGGGCAACGGTTGTCACTAATCGATTTTAATACTAATGTAGATGCACCGATTGATTTTGAAGTATTGATTTCAAATTCGTAATTCGTTGTTTTTGTTTCAGAATTCTTCTTACATCCAAAAACAAAAGTAGATAAGGTAATAAAGAAGAATATTAAATTTTTCATTTGTGTATGCGGATTAATTACTTCTTTTTAAAATATATTCATAATCTATGGTTGCATAAGAGATAGCAGGAGAAAAATCTGTCTTTGCACTGAATCTTTTTCTAAGGGTTAAATCTACTCCACTGCTTCTAATGTCGTATTCGCCATTTAAAATCATATTCCAATCAAAATCTGCCGTCCAAACGCCCTCATCGGTAAAATATCCTATCCCATTTTTAAAGGTATAGGTTCCCTTACCTCCAGATGGTTTTAAGTTAGCATCAGCACCCGGCGTAATATTGAATTTTCCATCCTTTAACGAAATTGAAATTGGGCGGGTTACCGGCACAGACTTAATACTATTGGTAATTACCAGTACACCTGTATAGTTGCCATCCAATAAAACATCAACCGTTGTAGATTTTTTACAACCTAAAGATAAGATCAGGGCAAAAAGGAAAATACAGATTTGAACTTTCATACCCCTTAAACGGAGCTCAATATGAAAACGCTACACTTAGATTGAAATCCAGTCTATACCTTGCGTACTATGGATAAATTCAGTCCGTGGTTCGAGGTTGAGGTAGGGGTAAGTAACTTTTGAAAGGTATAGGCCTGTAGGGTGGGCGGGTAATGATAGTTTTGAAGGTTGAAGGGTAATCAGCTCGCTTTCAAATTCATCAAAGCTAAGTTCTCCTTTACCAACCATTAAAATTTTACCCATAATAATGCGGATCATTTTCCCTAAAAAGCGGTTGCTGGCAATATGAAACCTCAGCCTGTCGCCTTTTGGATTTACAAATAAATCAGCTTCCATTACATTACATATGGTATGTTCGTATTTATCCGGATGTGTACAAAAAGCCCTGTAATCTTTGTATTGGGGTAATAATTTAACAACCGCTTTCATTTTATCAAAATCCAAATTGTTTAATTGATAAAAGGAACTTTGGGTGCTTAAAAAAGGATCTTTATAGGTATGGATAAAATAATCATATTTCCGCTGTACAGCATCAAACCGGGCATGGGGTTTACCCTCCATTTTAATAATGTCGAATACCGCAATATTATAAGGTAAGGCTTTATTCAAAATATAAAGCAGATCGAAATCAATTTCTTTTTCAATATCAGCATGGAAAAAAAACTGGCTGGCATGCACATGCGCATCGGTCCGTCCACAGCCATTAATAGCAATCGGCGATTTTAAAATCTTAGAAAGTGTTTGTTCAATAACTTCCTGGACGCTTTTTACCCCAGGTTGTTTTTGCCACCCACTAAAGTACTGGCCTTGATATGCAATGTGAAAGAAATACCTCATTTTTCAGCTGCAATTTTACGGAAATTTTAGCAGCAGGAATATTAAATCATATTTTTGTGCGGTAAATTTTAATCATGGATTTAATAAACTGTCCTTGCGGAAGTGGAGTCGCCTTTAACCAGTGTTGCCAGCCTTATCATTTAAAAGTGAAAAAGGCACCAACTGCAGAAGCTTTAATGCGTTCCAGATATTCGGCTTTTGTAGTGGCAGATGCTGCTTATCTTTACGATACTACACATCGCAGTAAAAGAAAAGGGCATTCGGAAAGTGCTTATTTAAGCAGTGCGAAAAATACCAAATGGCTAAAACTCGAAATTGTTTTTTCAGATTTTGATACTGTAGAGTTTAAGGCTTATTATCTCAATAAGAAATTTCAGACTGAAGTATTGCATGAAAAATCTAACTTCAGGTTAGAAGATGGGCAATGGTATTATGTGGATGGAGAATTTTATGAATAAACTTGAAATCGCAAAATTCATATAAAATTTGCGATTCCATTCGCAGAATTAATGTGAATTTTGCGATTTTACTCCTTTTTGCTATATTTTCTTTGCTTCATTCCAGTACACATCCATCTCTGCAAGTGTCATATCGGCCAAGGCTTTTCCGTTTTCTTTTGCTTTGGTTTCGAGGTACTGGAAACGTTTAATGAATTTTTTATTGGTTTTTTCCAATGCATTTTCAGGATTGATGTTAATGAAACGTGCATAATTGATTAAAGAGAAAAGTACATCACCAAATTCTGATTCGGCCTTTTCGATATCAATGGCTGTATTATCAGCAACATTAAATTCAGTTTTAAATTCTTGAAGTTCTTCTTCTACCTTTTCCCAAACCTGATTTTTATCTTCCCAATCGAAACCCACACCGCGGGCTTTTTCCTGAATGCGGGCAGCCTTAACCAAAGCAGGTAGTGAAGAAGGAACACCGGCCAACACGGATTTGTTGCCTTCTTTCAGTTTAATCTGTTCCCAGTTTCGTTTAACATCTTCTTCGTTCTGCACTTCAACATCGCCATAAATATGTGGATGTCGGTTTACCAGTTTATCGCAAACCCCGTTTAAAACATCTGTAATGTTAAAATCATTGGTTTCGGAAGCAATTCTCGAATAGAAAACCAGATGCATCATCACATCACCAAGTTCCTTTTTAATTTCATCTAAATCGCCGTCTAAAATGGCGTCGCTTAACTCATACGTTTCCTCTATAGTTAAATGGCGCAGTGTTTCCATGGTCTGTTTTTTATCCCACGGACATTGCGTACGTAGCGTATCTAAAACAGTGAGTAAACGTGTAAAAGCATCAGCTGGATTATTGGCACTTGCAGGAATTGGATTGTTAGGCATGTTTTATGGTTGAACTATGTTTATCGAACGCTAAAGTACCAAACCCAAGCGATTAAGAAAAGCTGAAAGGGTATTCTGAACCATAAATATTTTGGTCCCGGGCCTGGCTTATGCAGATCTTCGTAATTGATGCGGTGTTTGGCAGCGTAAATATTGGCAGGTAAAATAGCAATGTAAAAAATAATTAGGGCAATCCCGGTAAAATACCTGGTGTTTTCAATCGCTAGGCCAATGGCAAATAAGATTTCCAGCACACCTGTTAAAAGTACAATTTCTACTTTTTTAGGGATAAATAGCGGAACCATAGCAGCCATACTGGTTTTAAACTTGAAATGGCCAATAGCAGTAAAAAGTAACATCACACCCATGGCGATATTACCTGCAAAAATATTTCCTTTATCAAAGGTGGTATGACCACCAAAGGCTAATAGGGCAACATAAACGATAAGTAATACAAATAAAGGTTTCATTTATTACAATTTTTAACTTACTTGATCAGATTAAAGGCAATTAAAATCGTTGCTACGAATAAGACAACCAAGCCTGATAGAAAGACAAAATCGGCAACTTTTTCTAACTTTTGACTTGCATTTCTTTCTCTTCTCATAGAGATAAAAGATAAGATACAGCTGGTCATAAAAAACATTACGGCAGCTACGGCAAATTCATCAATTATGGAACCATCGGTAAGTGCAAGTTTTTTTAAAGAAGTAAGTACAATAAAGCAAATACCTAAAAGATTGGCAGAGGTGCTTAAAATATGAGGCGATCTATTTTCGGCCATTTTAGTCTTTTTCTTCTAATTTAATCTTTTTTGTAATCCGGTAAACACGTTTCTTTTTGTCGGGTTTATGCTCTTCGCCCATTAAAATGCCCCAAGGTTTTAAGTTATCTACTCTATCGAAAATTATTTTTAACATGGCCAGATAAGGAATACATAAGAACATGCCCGATATTCCCCAAATCATTTCGCCAACTACAATACCAATAAAGGCAAATAATGCATTTATTTTTACTTTCGAACCCACCACCAGTGGCATTAATACATTTCCATCTATAGCATGAATGCCAACAAAAGTAATCAAAACCAGAAGTACCTTACCTGCACCTGCTGTTGCAAAAGTAATTAGGCAGCTTATTAACAGGGCAAAGAATATTCCCAAATAAGGAACTACATTAAAAATACCTGCAACCAGGCCCAACAGAACCGCATATTTAACACCTAATAAACTCAGTACGGTAATCATTAATACCGTAACAATAAGCATCTGCAGAAATAGACCTATAATGTATTTTTTTATGATATATTGAATCTGACTGACAATTTCTGAAACTTTTTCTTTGTGCTCTTCTCTAAAAACCGAAGTTAAAAAGGTAAATAAAACCCTACGGTAGTTTAAAATGAAAAATGTAAATAGTAGTGTAAAACCTAAAAACAATAGGGTAGAAGATAGTGTGGCCAGGGTTGTAGCAACAATAGCAGCACTGGTAGCCAAAGCTTTTTCGGTACTGTCTTTTAAATAGGAGGTAGTGTTTTCGAGATTGAAATTAAAGGTGTGTTTGCTCCATTTGTTCAATTCGGTAAAAGAATTTTCTGCTTTTGCTTTAAGTAAAGGCCAATCTGCCCATAAATCGCTTAATTGATTGCCAAAGAAATATATGATCCCTCCAATTACGGCTATCATCAGTATTACAGAAACAATAGTTGATAGACTTCGTTTAAACTTTAATCGTTGTTCTAAAAAGTTACCCACTGGCAATAGTAAAATCGCCATTAAAAAAGAGAAAAGTAAAGGAGCTAACAGCGATTGCCCTAAAATGGCAATGTAGGTTAGGCTCATTAGACAGAAAAGAACCAATGCAAGTTTGGGTAGAAATGATAGTTTGTCTTTCATATATTTTAGATTCTGTTTAATACAAAATGCCCGATTAATTGTTTTATTAATCGGGCATTTAAATATAAGAGATTATTTTTAATAGATACTCGCTTTATCTAAAAGGGAAATGTCTTCAGCAGTTAATTTTAAATTTGCTGCTTCAGTGAACGATTTTAACTGGCTTAAATCGGTAACACTTGCAATTGGGGCCGTAATTGATGGGTGATAAATTAACCAGGCCAGGGCTGCCGAAGCTAGCTCGATATGGTGCTTTTCAGCAACTTGATCTAGTGCAGCTAAAATTTTAAAGCCCCGTTCGTTCAGGAACCTTTTAATGCCCCCACCACGCTGGCTTTTATTCAGGTCATTTTCACTACGGTATTTCCCGGTTAAGAAACCACTGGCCAGCGAATAATAAGTTACAACGCCCAAGCCATAATCCAGGCAAATTTTTTCGTGTTCCTGCTCAAAGTTTTCTCTATCGTAAAGATTATATCCTGGTTGGTAAACTTCGTAACGGGGCAGGCTATGTTCGGTAGCATAAACCAAAGATTCTTTAAGTCTGTCTGCTGAAAAGTTCGATGCCCCGATCCAGCGTACTTTGCCGGCTTTAATTAAAGTTTCGTAAGCACCTAAGGTTTCTTCAACAGGTGTACTTTCGTCATCAAAATGAGAAAAATAAAGATCGATATAGTCTGTTTGTAGGCGCGATAAAGAATGTTCTACTTCATTTATGATATAATCTCTCTTTAAAGATTTACCCTGACCCATATCAGAGCCTACCTTTGTTGCAATAATTACATTATGGCGTTTATTATGTTTCTTAAGCCATTTACCAATAATCGTTTCCGATTCACCACCTTTATTTCCGGGTGCCCAACGCGAATACACATCTGCTGTATCTATAAAATTGAAACCGCTTTCTACAAATTGGTCTAATATTTCAAACGACTTTTTTTCATCAATCGTCCAGCCGAAAACATTTCCTCCAAATACGATGGGCGCAATATTTAAATCGGTTTTTCCTAAAATTCTTTTTTCCATGATATGAATATTAATAGTATGCTAACAAAATTATATGGACTGAGGTTTTGTGCAGAAGTCTGAATTATGTCAGTACTTTTTGGAAAGCAGTCAACCTTCAATTTTAAAGTTATTCCTGTCAGTCGGTTTATTGTAGTCAGTTCGTTGCCATAATCGTCTCTGATAGCTATCGGACACGGGGCAAGATAAGCGGAGCCAAAGCAATCTTTCTCCATAAATTAAAATGCGTTCTACTTTTTAGAAAAGCAAGGCCTGTGGTGCTTCGGTTAAACCCGTCCCGCCCTTTGCTTAATCCCGATAGATAAACCAATAAATAAAATAATACTCAAATCGGGATAACGCTGTCGGTCGGGTTTATTTTACCCCAGGTAGCAGTACTGTTTTAGCCTCCTAAACCCGATCGAAGCGAGATGCCGATATTTCATCGGCAGAAGCGGGAGCGGGACTGCAGAGAACCAATAGCTTCTGCTAAGCTTTCCAAAAAAGAACCTTAAGTTAAGATTTGTTTTTTAGCTTATAAACACCTAAAAACCTTATGGCCTCAACCTTTTAACCTTCAACCTTTGATGGCCCTAAGCATTTCCCTTTTCCCGGGGGCACCAGGCAATTTTTCTATGGTAAATCCACATGCTTTAATTGCTCTTTTCAATTTTCCGGTAATGGCATAGGTAACAAAAGTTCCACCAGGTTTTAAGAAACCGCAGGCATGGGCAATAATTTCATCGCTCCACATTTCTGGCTGGTGTTGTACAGAAAAGGCATCATAATAAATCAGGTCAAATTTTTGGTCGCTGCGGTACTCGGCCAATGTAGTATACGGAATTTCTAATGTGCAAAGCGAAGTTAATTTTTGAGGTGCTTTAAGCGCTTCTGGGTAATTTGAGATAAAATCTGCCCATATTACTTCAGGAACGTATGCTGAATAACCTGTTTGCTCAATCACTTCGGTAGTAAGCGGAAAGGCTTCTATGCTGGTATAATTGAGGTTGATGTTGTTCGCCCCGCAATAATCGAAGCTTAAAATAAAGTTTAATCCGGTGCCAAAACCAATTTCCAAAATAGAAATTTCAGTTTGATCGGTAGAAGCAAATTTTAATCCGGCATCAATAAATACGTGTTTGCTTTCCTGTAATGCACCATGTTTACTGTGGTAATGTTCGCCTATAGTTTCGTTATAAAGGGTGTTAGAGCCATCAGCTGTTGGGGTTATAATATTCATGAGCTTGGATTTAAAGGATGCTTGGATTTCAAGATCCTGGTACAAATATAGACAGGATCAAAACATTTGTCGATAAATTAGCCAAAGATAAGAGTGCTCATCTGCTTTAATCTTCGGACTCCCGGCTTCTGACTTTTTCTCATTGTACTTTCAACTATGGTCTTTTTTCTTTAACCTTTTGTTGTTAGCTTTGATCTCATCTAAACCCTAAACCCTAAACCCTAAAATGGATATCGAATCTTTCAGAGAATATTGTTTGAATTTACCTGGTACAACCGAGGGAATGAAATGGGGACATTTATGCTTTATGATCGAAGAAAAAATGTATTTCATTATCGCCATTGATGAAGATAATAGTTTCTCTATAAAGTGTGATCCCGAGGAGTTTGATGTATTAACGGCTAGAGATGGCATACAGCAGGCCCACCATATGGCTAAAAGACAATGGATACGTGTTGATAACCTGGAGGTGTTTAATGAAGCAGAACTGAAAAAAAGAGTGGCCGATTCGAGAGCGATGGTTTTAGCTAAGTTACCTAAGAAAACACAGGCTAAGTACGCCTAAGTTTGCCATAGAAACATGGAAGAATCGAAATATCTTCAAGACAATATTTTTATACCAGTTTCTTTAAGGCCATGATGTAGCCGATGTGCATACCCTCATGGAAAGGGATAAAATTTATCGCATCTTCTATTGAATTTAATTTCATGCCATAACGTTTATCCCATGGGTCGAACTTTAAAAAAATACCACTCGAATAATCAGCGGCTAAACGGTCCATACTGTTTAAGAGTGCATCGAAAATCGAATCAATCGCTTTCTGCTCAATAAACTTTTCAGGTTTTGTGCCGCTTAAAAATGCCGAAAAGTGTTCTTCTTTGATGGTTACTGCTAAGCCCGATCGTACATAACACATATTTTGCTGCGCCGCGGTTAAATGGGCAATATTCCAGATGATGTTATTGTTAAAACCTGCAGGGATTTTGTTTAACTGCTCGATGCTCAAATCTTTTACCAGTTCTAGTATAAAAGTCCTGGTATTTTTAATCTGGGTAATGGTAGCAAGTGTGTTAGACATTGAATTGTTTTATAAATGGCGGCTTACTGCTCGTTTTTGGTTTCTTCTTTTTTCGTTTCCTCCTTGCTGGTTTCGTCTTTTTTTATGCCTTTACCTGCATTCAGTTCTTTCGACTTCATGATATTAAAACGGTACATTTCTTCAATCCCAACAAGTTTCCGTGTGCATTTATCAATGTCGGTTCCTTCTTCCCATAAATAAGGGCGAAAGCTATAAGTTTTGGTCCCATCTAAATTTGCAATAAACTGGTTCCAACTGCTCCAACGTAAGCCTTTATAAAATTTAGAAAGATCGCTGTCGAAACAAAAAACAAGAAACTCGCCATAGCCAGCCCCAAGTGGTTGCCAGGTTAAACTGTTTGGCTCCAGGTAATACACGTTTTTGATGTCTTTGCCCAAACCACCGTAATTAATAGCGAAGAAACCGCCAACAGCATCATCGGCAATTAAAAGGTAAGGAATGTTATCGCCATACTCTTTTAAGGTTTTTCCTTTGTTCCACTCAGCAATATTCCTGTTCAATCTTTCGCTGCCCGAACCTAAAATTCTAATCCATCCGTTATCAACCATTATGCCGCCAGTATTGTAAATTACTGAGCCGAGTGTAGCATAGGTAGTCATTTGTGAGTTATATAATACTTCTTTAGCTTTTGCAGAATCAACAGGTAACACTTCAACCTTATTTTTGGCAGAGTCAATCCATTTTTGTACCAGTGGCCAAGCCGGATCGGTTTTGTTTATCAATGCTTCGAGACTGATTAACTTATTATCTTGAGCAAAGGTTATTGAAGAGAATAAAGTTAAACTTAGGATAAGAATTGTTTTGGATGCGCTTCTCATGAAAAGGGGCTTATGTTTTTCCAAAGATAGAATGATAATTAAGAATTGCTGAAGGGAGATAGATTAATTTTTTGATTTGTAGAAATATTGGACTTGATTGTGAGGGAGGGTTACCAGCCTCCAGATTTGTCTCATAACTATAAAAACTATTGGTTTTCAGAGTGAATTGATACTTTCGGTAGATGTCAGATGGTAACCTCTGAAACCACACCAATAAAAAAACGTCCCGAAAATAATCGGGACGTTTACAATATAGGGGTGATATAAATAATTAAATTAACTTACCACATTCTAATTCTGTCTTCTGGTTTTTTATAGAGCTTATCGCCAGGTTTAACATCAAAAGCATTGTACCATGCATCCATATTTACTGGTGCACCAATGGTACGGTATGGGCCTGGAGAATGTGGATCTGTTTTGATTAACTGGGCTGCACTTTCTGGTAGGATATTACCTCTCCATACCTGTGCCCAGGCCAGGAAGAAACGCTGATCTGGTGTAAAGCCATCTATTTTTTCATTACTTTGACCTTGTTTGGTCATTTTAAAAGCGGTATAAGCCGCATTTAGGCCACCTAAATCGCCAATATTTTCGCCCATGGTTAATTTACCGATTACATGAATGGTATCCAATACGGTGTAGCCATCAAACTGCTCGCCTAAAGCTTTTGTTTTAGCGTCAAATTTGGCTTTATCTTCAGCCGTCCACCAGTTTTTTAAGTTGCCGGCAGCATCGTACTGGCTTCCGCTATCATCAAAACCATGGCTCATTTCATGACCGATTACTGCACCGATACCACCGTAATTAACAGCATCATCAGCATTTGGGTCGAAGAAAGGAAACTGTAAAATGCCAGCAGGGAAAACAATTTCGTTCAAAGTAGGGCTGTAATAAGCATTAACTGTTGGAGGTGTCATGCCAAAACGTTTGCGATCAACAGGTTTGCCTAACTGATCGACCATTTCATTATACCCCCAAACACTTGCGTTGCGTAAGTTTTGGAAATAAGTATTTTTATTAATCACTAAACCATCATAGTTTTTCCATTTTTCCGGATAACCCACTTTTGGTGTAAATGCATGTAACTTAGCTAATGCTTTTTGTTTGGTTTCAGGGCTCATCCATTCTAAACCATTAATCCTGATTTCGAATGCTTTACGCAAGTTCACAATCATCTGGTTCATACGTTCTTTAGCCTCTGGTTTGAAATATTTAGCCACATAAAGCTGGCCCAATAATTCGCCAATAGTGCCATCTGTTAAAGATGACATCCTTTGCCAACGTGGTGTTTGTACTTTCTGGCCAGTTTGAGCCTGTGTGAAAGCGAAACTCGCCTTAACAAATGGAGAACTTAGACTAGAAGCAGAACCCTTTAAAATGTTCCACTCTAAATAGGTCTGCCAATCTCTAACCGGAACCGATTTCAACATTCCATCCAGGCTTGCCATAAATTTAGGCGAAGAAACCAGAACGGTATCTTGATTTTTGATTTTGAATTTAGGTAAATAGGTTGTCCAGTCAATATCCGGAGTTTTTTTGTTCAGTTCTGCAATAGTAAGTTTGTTGTAGGTGGCGTAAGGATCGCGCATTTCTAAACGGCTCATCTGCGCTTCAGCAAAGGCTTTTTCTATTTTGTAAACTGTTGCTGCTTTTTGTTTTGCTTCTTCAGGCGTACTTCCTGTTAAGGTAAATAGCGTAACCATATAGGTGTTGTAAGCCTCGCGGATTTTAATACTACGGGCATCATCTTTCAGATAATAATCACGATCGGGAAGTGTTGTACCGCCCTGACCAATATTCACCATGTATTTGTTTACATTCTTGCGGTCTTGGCCTACACCGAGTCCAAACATTCCACCGCCTAAACCATTGGTTCGCATGTAAGCAACCTGATCTAACACGCCCTGAATGTTTTTAATCTGTTTAATTTTTTCTAAATCGGCTTTTATTGGTGTATAACCCAATTTTTCTATGGTTACGCTATCCATGGCGGCCGTATAAAAATCGCCAACTCTACGCTTAACAGAACCGGCAGGAGCAGATTTATCAGCAGCGGCATCTTCTACTAAAGATTTAACGGCATTGATATTGAAATCGCGAAGTTCGTTAAATGAACCCCAACGCGTTTCTTTAGCAGGAACAGGATTATTTTTTACCCACGTACCACTTGCGTAGGTGTAGAAATCGTCGCCCGGCTTAACAGAAAGGTCCATGTTAGCAGGGTCGATAAATTTTTTGGTTTGAGCATTTGCAGAAAAGCCAGCAGCGACTATACCTAGCGCCGCAAAATATCTTTTCAAATTTTGGTATTTCATTCGCTTAATAAGTTAGTAATTATGCGAAATTTATGAAATACTAATTAATACTGGTATTATATATTAAGAATATTACTTGTTAAACCAGTAGTAAATCTTTGCTAAACCAAGCCGTCTAATGAGTTCGGATGCTGAAAAAGAAATTTTAATAGATTTCATGATTTTAAATCTTTTATACACTATTAACATTTTTTAACAAAATTTATTGTGCGCTTGTAAAAATTATTGCTATCAAGAATGATTCGGAATAAAGCGTTTTATTTTCCATAAATTTGAAAACGGTTATCTAAACCTGCGAGGTTTTATCGACAATAAATAAAAATGATGTTTAGCATACAATAGATATAATGAGCCACTCACACGATAAAGAAGATAGCTGTTGCAGCAGTAAAGTACATTCCGCCCCAAAACATAACCACGATCATTCGCACGAAGAAGGTGACGAGCACGACCACGATCATGGAGGAGATCCATCGGCCTTTCAAACTTATTTGCCTGCCATAGTAACATTGGCTATGTTACTTGTTGGAATTGCGTTTGATAATCTATTTAATGTTCCTGCATTTCAGATCATCCGGCCTTATTGGTATATAGTAGCTTATTTACCTGTGGGTATTCCGGTTTTACGTGAGGTTTGGGAAACTTTTAAAGCCAAAGATTTCTTTACCGAATTCTCTTTAATGTCTATCGCTACAATCGGTGCTTTCGCTATTGGCGAATATCCGGAGGGGGTAACGGTGATGCTTTTTTATACCATTGGCGAGTTGTTTCAAATGGCTGCGGTAAACCGGGCCAAAAGGAATATCAAAGCTTTGCTTGATGTCCGGGCAGATGTAGCACATGTATTCCGAAACGGAAAATACGAAGATGTTAATCCTGAAAAGGTAGAAATTGGCGAAACTATACAGGTAAAAGCTGGTGAGAAAATCCCTTTAGATGGAGAACTGATTAGTGATAAAAGCAGTTTTAATACTGCTGCTTTAACGGGCGAGAGCAAACCACGTACAATTAATAAAGGCGAATCGATTTTAGCGGGGATGCTTAATCTGGATAAGGTAATTGAAGTAAAAGTAACCAAGGCTTTTGCTGATAGCGCATTGTCGCGCATTTTGGAAATGGTTCAGAATGCCACTACGCGCAAAGCTAAAACCGAACTCTTTATTCGCAAGTTTGCGAAAATATATACACCAATTGTTTTCTTTTTAGCCCTCGCACTGGTTACTATTCCAATTTTGGTTTTAGGGAGCGAATATCATTTCCAAACCTGGTTGTACCGATCGCTGGTTTTTCTGGTTATATCTTGCCCGTGCGCGCTGGTAATTTCCATCCCATTGGGTTATTTTGGTGGCATTGGTGCCGCATCGGCAAATGGCATTCTTTTTAAAGGCTCTAACTTCCTCGATTTAATTACCAAGCTAAATACTGTTGTAATGGATAAAACAGGAACCTTGACAAAAGGCGTTTTTAAAGTTCAGCAAGTAGAAAGCAGTATCGATGAAGCAACGTTTTTGAATTTATTAACTGCCGTTGAAGCAAAATCTACCCATCCAATTGCGAAAGCCATTGTAGAATATGCAGGAGAGAAAGAAATTCATCCCGCTGAAAATATTGAGGAAATTGCTGGAATGGGCTTAAAGGGCATGGTAAATGGCAAAGCAGTTTTGGCAGGGAACACAAAGCTTTTAGAAAAATTTAATATTGCCTTTGATGCCAGGATTGCATCGATTGAAGAAAGTATCGTTGTCGTTGCTGTTGACCAGAAATACGTTGGCTATGTGCTAATTGCCGATGAAATAAAAGAAGATGCCGCCGAAGCCGTTAAGCAGCTTCATGAAAACGGAATAAAACAGGTTGTGATGCTGAGTGGTGATAAAACCTCAATTGTTAAAAAAGTAGCAACAGGTTTAGGTATTGATACTTACTTTGGCGATTTATTACCTGAAGATAAAGTTGCCAGGCTAGAAGAAATTAAAAGCGACAAAAGTAAGGTGGTGGCTTTTGTTGGCGACGGAATAAATGATACACCCGTGTTGGCCATTAGCGATATTGGTATTGCCATGGGCGCAATGGGAAGCGATGCTGCTATTGAAACCGCTGATGTGGTGATTCAAACCGATCAGCCTTCTAAAATTGCAACCGCGGTTAAAATAGGTAAGGCAACCAAAAAAGTTGTGATCCAGAATATCGTACTGGCATTTGCTGTAAAAGCGATCGTCTTAATTTTAGGAGCAGGAGGAATAGCAACCATGTGGGAAGCCGTTTTTGCCGATGTTGGTGTTGCACTTTTGGCCATTTTAAATGCGGTAAGAATACAGAAAATGAAGTTTTAACACGCAATTTGTATGTGGAGTCTATAATCGTTTACCATTAAGGCATTTAGATAATTAAGAAAATTACATAAAGCCTTAACCTTTCTTAACTTCTTCATGATGAAAAAGCAATGTAGATCCGTTTACCATTAAGAAGTTAAGGGCATTAATAAGATTAGGGTAAAACAGCCTTTGTCTTTACTAACCTGTTAATGGTAAGTAATATATGTTGAAAAACAGAAAGGCGGATTACTATAAAAATTAGTATATTCGTTTATGTCTAAACCTGTTCAATATCCAGTTTTAAATGATGATGAGCCCGTAAGGCAATTCAATGAACTTGATGCATCATTAACTTATAGCTACTCTAATTATTTAAACTGGCTTTTTCCTGAAAGAGTAGAACTGATTAAAGGTAAAATCTTTAAAATGAGTCCTGCGCCTTCAAGGGTGCATCAGGAAGTCGCTGGCAGTATCTTCTTAAATTTAGGCATTTTTCTAAAAGATAAACCCTGTAAAGTTTACTCTGCCCCGTTCGATGTCCGTTTTCCAAAAGGAAGTAAAGCTGATAAAGATGTATATACGGTATTGCAACCCGATATTTGTGTTGTCTGTGATAAAAGTAAATTAGATGCCCGCGGCTGTATCGGTGCGCCCGATCTTGTTATTGAAATTTTATCTCCCGGCAATACCAAAATGGAACTGCTTAATAAATATCGCGTTTATGAAGAATTCGGTGTTAAAGAATATTGGGTGGTTAGCCAAAGCGATCAAAGCATCCTCATTTACACCCTTAATGATTCGGGCAAATTTCAGCCCTCTAAAATATTTACCCGTAGCGAAAAAATCACTTCATCGGTATTACCAGGTTTTGAATTGGAATTAGATGATGTTTTTGACGATATCGATTAACTCATTTTTCCGTTTTTGATTTTTGAGCAGTATCATTTAAGTGAGCATTCAAAAACATAATTGCGGTTAGTACACATATAAGTACGAAGTTATACTCCATGCCGTTTCTTCCGCCTCCCACAACAAACCAGCCCTCTTTAAAGTGGACCATGATTATTCCCATAATCAATACAAAAATTGTTGCAAAATAGGCCAGCCGGATATATTTGTTCATGATTAAAAGCACTGCACAAACAATGTGTGAAAGTTTAATTGTCCAAGCTATTGCTACTCCAAAGGGTGCAAATCCATTTTTATTCAGGTAAAAATTGCCAAAATCGTTAATTCCGCCATCAAACATGCCTAGTATGCTGTGCGATAATAAAATGATAGCGATTGATATTCTTAGTATGGCATAACCAATTTTTAAATTTTTAGCGTTCATTGTAGTTTGAGTGTTTTTTGCTAAAATACAATTATCTATTAAATCATATTTATAGCGCACGATTTAAGGTTGCATAGCCAATGTTTCTAAACCTTTATTACCTAGATACTGATTGTAGTGAGCGCAGGCCCGATTCTTCATCGGGAGAAGTAAAACGAAAAGCAGGACTCACTTTAAAATGGAATGCTGCACCCACTTTCCAAAAAATAAACACAACATAGGCATAGAGAATATTAAAACGCCTTGATTTTGCTTGAGTCTTTCGGCTTACTCTGCTTTGGTCTTTCAGCTTAATTAGCTATTTTTGGACTTTTAATATCATTCATGAGCATATCCACCAAGTACAGTCCTGCAGAAACAGAAGATAAATGGTATAGCTATTGGCTATCGAAGAAATTTTTCCACTCCGAACCCGATGAACGCGAACCTTACACCATTGTAATTCCGCCGCCAAACGTCACAGGTGTACTACACATGGGGCATATGCTCAACAATACCATTCAGGATGTATTGATCCGTAAAGCCCGCATGCAAGGTAAAAACGCATGCTGGGTGCCAGGAACAGACCATGCCTCTATTGCTACCGAAGCAAAGGTTGTGGCCATGTTAAAAGAGCAGGGTATCAATAAAAAAGACCTTTCGCGCGAAGAGTTTTTGAAATATGCCTGGGAGTGGAAAGAGAAATACGGCGGTATTATTTTAGACCAGTTAAAGAAATTAGGCGCAAGCTGCGATTGGGACCGTACCCGTTTCACCATGGAGGAGGATCTTTCTGAAGCGGTTATCGATTCGTTTATCCACTTATATAAAAAAGGGTGGATTTACCGTGGTATCCGTATGGTAAACTGGGATCCGGCTGGTAAAACTGCCGTTTCTGATGAAGAAGTAATCCGTAAGGAAGTAAACCAAAAACTATATTACATTAAATACCTGATTTCGGGAACAAAAGACGAGTTTTTAACAATAGCTACAACGCGTCCGGAAACGATTATGGCCGATGCAGCAATCTGTATCAATCCGAATGACGAACGTTTTACACATTTAAAAGGTAAAAAGGTTTTTGTGCCTTTGGTTAATCATGAAATTCCGGTTATTGAAGATGAATATGTTGATATTGAGTTTGGTACAGGTTGTTTAAAAGTTACGCCGGCGCACGATCTGAATGATTATGAGCTTGGTGTTAAGCACAATTTACCAGTTACCGATATCTTAAACGATGATGGAACTTTAAATGAATTAGCGGTTATTTTAGTAGGCGAAGACAGGTTTGTTGCCCGTAAAAAAATTGCCAAAATGTTGGAAGAAGCCGGGCATTTAGACAAAGTTGAAGATTATAAATCGCAGATTGGTTTTTCTGAACGTACCGATGCCGCTATCGAACCAAAACTTTCGATGCAGTGGTTTGTAAAGATGAAAGAAATGGCGCAGCCTGCTTTGGATGATGTGCTAAATGGAGAGGTAAACCTGATTCCAAATAAATTTGAAAACACCTACCGCCACTGGATGGAAAATGTTCGCGATTGGAACATTAGTCGTCAGTTATGGTGGGGGCAAAGAATTCCGGCCTGGTATGATGATAAAGGAAATTGGGTGGTTGCCAAAACCAAAGATGAAGCGTTAGAAGAATTCTGGAAGAAAAAACATTTGGATGAAAGCTGTTCAGAAGCTGAAAAAGCTGGATTCAAACATCAATTAGAGCCATTTTTAAGGCAAGATGATGATGTGATGGATACCTGGTTTTCATCATGGTTATGGCCAATTTCGGTTTTCGATGGATTTAAAAATCCTGAAAATAAAGACATCAATTATTATTACCCAACCAATGATCTGGTTACCGCGCCTGAAATTTTATTCTTCTGGGTGGCCCGTATGATTATGGCCGGGCATGAGTTTATGGGCAAAAAGCCATTTACGAATGTATACTTAACAGGTATTGTGCGCGATAAATTAGGTCGTAAAATGTCTAAATCGTTGGGTAACTCACCTGATCCGATTGGATTGATCGAAAAATATGGTGCCGATGCGGTACGCGTGGGGATGTTAATGTCGTCACCGGCGGGCAACGATTTAATGTTCGATGAAAGCTACTGTGAACAGGGACGTAATTTCGCCAGCAAAATATGGAATGCTTTCCGTTTGGTAAAAGGATGGGAAGTTGACGAAAACCTCGCAAACCCGAATATCCAGGCCATATCGTGGTTCGAAAACCGCTTTAACGAAGCTTTGGTAGAAATTGAAGCCAACTTTAAGCAATATCGCCTATCAGAAGCATTAATGATCACTTATAAATTGGTTTGGGATGATTTCTGTGCCTGGTATTTAGAGATGGTTAAGCCGGCTTACCAACAACCGATTGATGCAGAGAGTTATAAAGCAACGATTGCTTTCTTCGAAAATATCATCAAATTATTGCACCCGAATATGCCTTTCATTACCGAAGAGTTATGGCATGATGATTTGTTTGCCGACCGTGGCGAAATGGATTGTTGTATTGTAGCCGAATTTCCGAAAGGTGGCGCTTTTGATGAGCAACTACTGAAAGATGCGGAGGTAATTAAAACCGTGGTAGCTGAAATTAGAAACGTACGGAACCAGAAGCAGATTTCTCCTAAAGAAGCGTTACCTTTAAGTATCAAAATAAACTCTGATCTCGATTATGAAAAATGGTTAAACATTGTTTTCAAATTAGCCAATGTATCAGAGGCCGAAATTGTAAACGATAAAATTGTTGGTGCAACTGCTTTTATGGCCGGTAAAGATGAATTCTTTATTCCACTCACAGAAAACATTGATATAGAAGCAGAACGCGAACGCTTAAATGCCGATTTAGTATATTTACAAGGCTTTTTAAAGTCGGTTGATGCTAAATTGAGTAACGAACGCTTTGTACAGAATGCAAAACCAGAAATTATTGCAAACGAACGGAATAAAAAAGCCGATGCTGAAGCTAAAATTAAAATTATTGAAGAAAGCCTAGCGGTTTTAGGATAATATACCCTGATAGATCTATAAGGTTCTAAGAGCCTTGTAGGTCTTTAATTAAAAAATATGATGCGCTCCCTAAATTTATTATACATCTTTTTCTGCCTGTTATTATTGGTTGTTTCCTGTAAAAAAGAAAGCGATAAGGAAAAAGAGCTGAAATATCCAATTTCCTTAAATTATAAATCTTATAGTAGGGGGAAAATGCGAATGTGGACCAAAGACGGTGAAGTTTTGGACCAACAAAAAATTAACTCATTTGTTGGGAATAGTTTTGATAATATTTTCAATGCATATTTTCATCAGGTAAATTTCAAAAGTGCTGATTCTGCCGAAATACGATTTCCTGCTGCTTTATTTGGTTTGTGGACTTATAAAGTTTTAGACACGGCAAATATTGAGTTTAAAGGAGATGTTCAACTTTTTAGTAACACTTTTTTTGGGAATCAAGAAACTTTAGATCGGTCTTTTTTGATTTATAAAACAAACAGCTCTGTTCAGGGGGTTAGAATAATTCCTCAGCCTACATTGATGCCTCCAGTTATTTATCGAACAAATATGGGATTCAAAGCTGTCGGAAACCGAAAAAAACTTTCAATACCAGGTTATCTTTATAGAATACGTCTTTACAGTAGAGGAGTTGGACGAGGCGGTGGGCACATGTTCGGTGAATTTAATGAAAACTTTTTGAAAGAATTGTTAGATAGGGATACGCTGGTAATTCAAGTAACCAACAATAATTGGGTTCTGTAAAAAAAAATAATTAACCTACAAGGTATATTCAGTCCATTAGAAATTTAGTTTCTAATGGCTTTTTTATTTAATAGTCGAATAAAATTATTTGATTAAGAATAAATTATTTCAAACGTTTTCCTAGATCTCCATAAAAATATGCTATTGCCGTAAATACAGGCCTCTTGGCTGTTTATTTTAAGGTTAATATGATTATAAGCCATTGTTTTATTATAAAGTTTCAAAAATATTACTTGCGAATATTTAAGGTTTGTTTTTATTAACCATAATTTAGGTTTTATTAAAATGGTTTGTTTAATAGCGAACTAGTTAACCGATAATCTAACCTAATATCCCAAATGGAAAATTCCAGAAGAAAATTTATTAAGCAATCGGCAATATTTGCTGCAGCAACCTATGCAGGTACCATGGGCATGAGCGCCAAAAGTTATGGACGCATCATCGGTGCAAATGATAGGGTACGCGTTGGTGTTGTTGGGTTTTCTGATCGTTTTAAAGATACGCTTTTGCCTTGTTTTTTGAACCACAACAAGGAGCTGAATTTCGATATTGTTGGCCTTTCTGATTTATGGAATTACCGCAGAGATTTAGGAATTGCCCATTTAAAAGAAAAATTTGGTCATGATATTAAAGCCTGTCGCAACAATGATGAGCTTTATGCAACTAAAGATCTTGATGCCGTAATTATCAGCACCGCCGATTTTCAGCATGCACTTCACACCATAGAGGCCGTAAAAGCCAGTTGCGATGCCTATGTAGAAAAGCCTTTTGCCGAAACTATGGACGATGCCAAAGCAGCATTTAAAGCCGTTAAAGCAAGCAAACAGATTGTACAGATTGGTTCGCAAAGAAGAAGTGGTGAGAATTATATCAATGCAGCAAAATTTATACAGGACGGAAAATTCGGACCGATCACCGCTGTAGATCTGGTATGGAATGTAAACCAGCCAGGCCGGTGGCGCAGACCAGATTTAGTGGCTAAATTAAAAGAAGAAGATATTGATTGGAAACGTTTCTTATTGAATCGCCCGGTTGAAGCCTTCGATCCGAGAAAATATTTGGAGTACAGGTTGTTCTGGCCTTATTCGTCGGGAATGCCAGGGCAGTGGATGTCGCACCAGATTGATACGGTGCATTGGTTTACCAATTTAAAACATCCGCGAAGTGTAGTGGCAAACGGAGGTATTTACACCTGGAAAGATGGCCGTAGAAACTGGGATTCGATGGTAGCCGTATTCGATTATGGCCAACCAGATACTACCGATGGCTTTCAGGTTACTTTTACTTCAAGAATGCAGAATAGTGTGGGCGATGTAGGCGAGGTTTATTATTCGAACGGTGGCGAGCTAAATTTAATTACCAATAAAGTATCGCCAAAAGGTGGCTTAAAGGAAAAAGAGGCCGCAGCGATGGGCTTAAAAGCCAATCTTTTGCCTGAGTTTGATTTAAGTAAAACCGAAATTAAAGCGGCTACAGGAGCCAATATGGGCGGGGATGCCTTAACTTCTGGCCATATGCGCAACTGGATGGAATGTGTGCGTAGCCGTAAAACACCTAATGCGCCTGTTGAAGCGGGTTATTCGCACTCTATTGCCAATATCATGACCAATGCTGCAGTACACACGGGTGCGAAAGCAGTTTTCGATGAAGGTAAACAGGAAGTAATGGCAAATGGAAAAGTATTTAAATATTAAAACAGAAATATCGTCATTGCAAGGAAGAATGGCGGCAAGAAAAAAAATCATGTTAAATTTAAAAAAATATAGTATTCTAGCGCTTTCGCTAATCAGCTTATCAGCTGCTGCTCAAAAAACAAAACCATTATTTGACGGTAAAACACTTACCGGTTGGAAAGCCGTTGCAGGTGCTGCTCCTTACAAGGTTGAAGATGGAATGATTGTGGGAACAATGACCAAAGGCACACCAAATTCATTCTTAATAACCGAAAAAGAATATGGCGATTTCATTTTAGAACTGGATGTGAAACTAGAAGGCGAAACCACCAACTCGGGCGTGCAAACACGTAGTCATATTAAACCAGAAGGAAACAATGGCAAAGGATTGGTTTTTGGCAGGCAGATGGAAATAGACCCTACACCGCGGGCTTGGACTGGTGGCATTTACGACGAAGCCAGAAGATTGTGGCTTTATCCTTTAGAGCTTAATCCATCTGCAAAACCATTGTATAAAAAGAATGAGTTTAACCACTACAAAATTGAATGTATTGGTAACGAAACCAAAACCTGGGTAAATGGAACACCTGTTGCCTACGTAATCGATACTTTAGATAAATCTGGGTTTATTGGCTTACAGGTTCACGGTATTGGCAATAACCTCGAGAACGATGGTAAGAGGGTTTATTTCAAAAATATTAACATCCAAACAGAAGGGTTAAAAGCCAAGGCTTTTCCAAAAGGAATTTATACGGTTAATTTAACTCCGAATACTTTATCTGCCTACGAAAAATCGGAAGGTTATAAACTATTGTTCGATGGCAAAAGCAATGCAGGTTGGGTTGGTGCTTATAAAACTACTTTCCCTGCCAAAGGATGGAAAATTGCCGATGGCGTAATCAGCGTTGAACCATCTGGAGGTGCTGAATCGACCAACGGTGGCGATATTGTAACCAAAGATGAATATGCTGCTTTTGATTTATCGTTCGAATTTAAGCTTACCCCTGGAGCCAATAGCGGTGTAAAATATTTTGTTACCTTAAGCGAAAAAAATACGGGTTCTGCCATCGGACTTGAGTATCAGGTTTTAGATGACGTATTACATCCGGATGCAAAATTAGGCAGAGATGGAAACCGTACTTTAGCATCTTTATATGATTTAATAACTTCGAAAAAAGAAGCCCGTTACCTGCGTCCAATCGGCAGTTGGAACAATGGCCGTGTGGTGGTGTACCCAAATAACAAAGTGGAACACTATTTAAATGGGGTTAAAGTGTTAGAATATACACGTGGCTCTGAAGAGTTTAAAAAATTGGTTGCCATCAGCAAGTATAAAGATTGGAAAAACTTTGGTGAAGCACCAAAAGGACATATCCTATTGCAGGACCATGGAAATAAGGTGGATTTTAGGACCATTAAAATCAAAAAATTATAAGTGTAAGTTTTTATTGGTTTGAAAACGCACGTGAGTTTAATATGGCAGCCTTCAGTCCCGCTTTCGCTTATAGTCCTCGCTACGCTGTGGGCTATTTAGCTCAATCGGGTTTATCATTAGCGTTTGTGCTGTGAAACAAACCCATAAGCACTGAAAGTAATTAAATAGCCCCGACATACGCGAAAATACTTTTTGTTGCATTTTCGTTAATATTGCAGATGCGGCAACAAAAAGATTGCAGCATTGGCGGGACTAGCCCTTAATAATAGCAGGAGTTGCGCGCTTCAATAACTAATATTTTAATCATTATACCATGCATCGTCGATCTTTTGTAAAACATACCACTTTGTTAGGCTCTGGTTTACTTTTGGGTAACCAAGGCTTTGCTAATTTAGTGGCTGATGAAATTATTAACGTAGCCATGATTGGTTGTGGCGATCGCGGCAAAGGCGTTTTGTCGGTAATTAAATCAATGCCAGCAAAGTATAAAATTAAAGCTTACTGCGATTTACTCGATTTTAGGCTTAAGGAAACCGAAAAGTATGTTCCTGCTGATGCAAAGGCCATAAAAGATTACCACAAAGTTTTGGACGATAAAACCATTCATGCGGTTTTTATTGCCACACCATTAAGCGAGCATTTCAGAATTGCAAAAGATGCGGTACTGGCTGGTAAACATGTGTACGTAGAAAAAACCATGACTTATAATATTGACCAGGCGCTCGAACTTAAAAAACTGGTAAAACAATATCCTAATCAGGTTTTTCAGGTGGGATATCAATACCGTTATTCGCCCCTATATTTTAAGGTGAAAGACATGGTACAAAGTGGTTATTTGGGTAAGGTTAGCCAGATCGATTGCCGTTGGGACCGTAATGGTAATTGGCGCAGGGCGGTGCCAGATCCGGCTTTAGAGCGTAAAATCAACTGGCGCATGTATAAGGAATATTCTGGCGGATTAGCTGCCGAACTTTTATCGCACCAGATTGACTTTATCAATTGGGCCTTCGAAACGCAACCTGATGAAATTATGGGATCGGGTGGGATAGATGTGTTTAAAGACGGACGCGAAACTTATGATAATATTCAGGCCATTTTGCGTTATAACGAAAAAGGAATGATTGGCAACTTTGGGGCTACTTGCGGCAATGCGCATGATGGATATTTGTTTAAAATAAAAGGTACAAAAGGTTCGGTCTCTTTGCTTACCAATACCGGGTTATTTTATCCCGAAGAAAGTGCTAAAAAAGAATTAGGTATTGTTGATGGGGTAACTGGAGCTACAAAAATTGTGGTAAATAAAGATGGGGGCATCCCGATTTTAGATAAACCCACTATAGATGGTACAAATTATGCCTTAGATGAGTTTTATAAATCGATAACAACCAAGAAAGAACCCGCATCGAATATCAATACCGGAACCCAGGCGGCCATATGTGTAGCCATGTGTAACGAAGCCATTTATAGCGGGAATAAACAGATTTGGAAATCTGAGTATAGTGTTTAGGTAATATTCTATTTTGTCATTCTGAACGACGGAAGAACCCGGAGGCTCTGCGAAGCAAATCTTTCCTATTGGTTGGTGTCTCACCGACCAAGAAGATAATTATGCTACTTTCATTTTATTTTGGAAAGCAATTGTAGTGGATCTTTTTAACCTTTGTCCTGCTTTCTGCTCCAATCTTTTTTGCCCTTCGACTACGCTCAGGATGACAAAAAAGGATTTTCGCGTCAATCAGGTTTAGAATCTGAGGGCTTTTGCTGCTATTGAAGATTGCATAGCATGATTCAGAAAAAGCGCTATTCTTGCTCCTTCCAACCTTTGATCGTTTTGCTGGCTGTGCAACCTAAACCCGATCAAAGCGAGATGCTCCCGATTTAAGCACTGTATATTTTGTTTTTTTATGGTGAGCTTGCTTGTTTCACAGGTTTCATCGGAGCAGAAGCGGGAGCGGGACTGAACCAACCTAAGCACTTCTGTACCTGATTTTCAGAAAAGAACTCAAATTATTCAATAAAGATCTTTCACTACGTTCAGGATAACAAAATATGCGATTAATTATTTTCCTATTGGTTGGTGTCTCACCGACCAAGAAGAGCATTATCCTAATTTCGTTTTGAGGATGCCGATTAAGTTTCGGTCGGTGGGACACCAACCGATAGATGAATCGCATGATTCAGAAAAAAGATGTTATTCTTGCTCCATGCAACCCCTAATGGTTTTGCTGGCTGTGCCACCTAAACCCGATCAAAGCGGGATGCCAATTTCTTCAATTGGCAGAAGCGGGAGCGGGGCTGGATAAACCTAAACGCTACTATTTCTGCTTTCCAGAAAAAACTTAGAATCATTTTGTAAAGTTGTGATTGTCTTCGTTCCTCAGTAATGAAGAAACTATGTACATCCTATAATCCAAAATATTCAGGCATTTCCTGTACGAAGTTAAACTTCCCTTTCTCCAGGTCCATCTTGGCATAAACATGCTGCAAACCATTGGTTAACACAATCCATTTCGCCTGGTGTATCGAATTATACCGCGATGCCTGTTCGAAAACCGATTGTGTAATCTTTACCTTGGGTGCCTTACATTCAATTAACATCAGTTTTTCGCCAGCCGTATTGTAAACCAAAATATCGCTCCTTTTTTGCAATTGGTTTAACACCAAACCACCTTCAATCTGGATCAATGTACGTGGGAATTTTTTTTCCAAAATCAGGTTTTGTATAAAATGCTGGCGCACCCATTCTTCAGGCGTAAGTACCAGATGTTTCTTCCTGATCTCATCGAAAATAAAAACTACATTATCCTTTTGGGTAATTTTAAATGGATAGGGCGGCAGGTTAAGCGGGGTAGGGTTAAATATTTCAGTTTTCAATTTATAGTTGGCAGTTTTCAGTTAGCAGCTTTCCATTAGCGCTAACAGGCAACAATAAAACAATTATTACGGCTTCAAAGTTAGTTAATTTTGATTACGTCCGGAAGTTTCCTGCTAATGTCTCACAGCTCAAATCTAACGTCCCTTAATTTATAAACATTTATCCAAATCCTTAAACCTAAATCGTAATTTTACGGGCAATGACTGCTGCCGAAATTATTAAAGATATTAAAGCCCGAAAATTCAAACCTGTGTATTTGCTGCACGGCGAAGAATCTTACTATATCGATCAAGTAACAGATTATATTGAAGATAAATTGCTGAATGATGCCGAAAAAGGCTTCAACCAGACAGTTTTATATGGCAAAGATACCGATATGGCAACGGTTTTGGGTGCTGCAAAGCGATACCCAATGATGTCTGATTACCAGGTAGTAATTGTTAAAGAGGCACAGGATTTAAAGTGGGGCAAAGAAGATGCGAGCAGCAAAGAGGGCGAATTTGTGCTCAATTATTTTGAAAAGCCTTTACCGAGTACCATATTGGTTTTGGCCTTTAAGTATGCGAACTTCGATAAACGAAAAAAAATCTATAAGGCCATTAGTAAAAGTGGGTTGATTTTTCAGTCAGATCCTGTTCGCGATTATAAACTGGTACCCTGGATCGAAGAATTTATTAAAGATAAAGGTTACAAGATCGATCAGCAGGCATCGGCTTTAATGGCCGAATATTTAGGAACCGACCTTTCTAAAATTGCCAATGAGATCGAAAAATTAATGCTCAATGTTCCAAAAGAAGTAACCATTAATACCGATCTGGTTCAGAAAAACATAGGCATTAGTAAAGAATATAACGTTTTCGAATTGCAAAAGGCGCTGGCCATCCGCGATGTGCTGAAATGCAATAAAATTATCAATTACTTCGCCAGCAACCCTAAAGCCAATCCAACAGTAATGGTTTTGGCCAATTTAGGAGGTTACTTTACTAAACTTCTAAAATACCATTATATCCCAAACAAGGCCGATGCCGCATCAGCTTTGGGCGTGCCTCCATTCTTTATTAAAGATTATGAGGTAGCAGCAAGAAATTACAACACCGGAAAAGTTTTTCAGGTGATCGGGTTACTCCGCGAATACGATTTAAAAAGCAAAGGTTTAGATAGTACCGGAAATGTTGATGATGGAGAACTCTTAAAGGAACTCGTTTTCAAAATTGTACACTAGTCTTTTTTTTGCAATTGCCTGTTTTATATTACCCATCAAACGTTTGCGCAAATTTTAGCGGTTTTATTGTAATTTAATATCATTATTTTAGAAATTGATATAACACCACACGTGCTAACCATTTCTAAACAAACAAATGAAAACTAAAATTACAATTGTTTTATTCCTCCTGTGCTTTTCTGTCACAAGCTTTGCACAATCATTAAAACCATATAATCTTTCTTTTCCTAAACTCGCTAACAGGTGGGATGAAGCCATGCCTCTTGGGAATGGTATGTTAGGCGTTTTAATCTGGGAGAAGAACAATAAACTCCGCCTTTCATTAGATCGTGCAGATCTGTGGGATGAACGTAAAGCGCTGGATATCACAAAGCTTAATTTTAAGTGGGTAGAAGAGCAGGTTCACCAAAATAATTACGCAGCCGTTCAAAAAATAGGCGATGAACCTTATGATAACAGTCCGTATCCAACCAAATTGCCTGCCGCGGCAATGGAATTTGATATTGCGAAGCTAGGTAAAGTATTGTCGAACGAATTGGATATTGAAACGGCCTTAAATACCGTAAAATTCGAAAATGGTACTGTTTTTAACTGTTACATCCATGCGGAGCAGCAACGGGGATATTTTAGTTTCGAAAATCTTAAATCTACGGCAATCATACCTAATTTGATTGTGCATAATTATGCCAATAATTTGATAGAAAAAGGCGATAACAGCCATGCAGGAGAAGGTTTGCAGAAACTGGGCTATGAAAAAGGAACAGTTGCCACTACTATAAATAGTATCCGTTACCGTCAGCCTACTTACGAAGGTCATTATTATGAGGTGTTGGTTCAATGGAAAA
Organism: Pedobacter sp. SG908; assembly: GCF_011759615.1. Lineage (NCBI taxonomy): Bacteria > Pseudomonadati > Bacteroidota > Sphingobacteriia > Sphingobacteriales > Sphingobacteriaceae > Pedobacter > Pedobacter sp. SG908. Next base: position 3,525,200 of record NZ_JAAOYY010000001.1, on the reverse strand, counting down.
CAATGGCGAATGGCAATGTAATCGGCTCCTGGACTATTAGTAATGATAAAGCTGCAAAATTACCCGTCATTTCTTCAACTGCGAAAGAGGCTACTGGCTGGGATTCTCATATCAAATGGTGGAAGGATTTCTGGAATAAATCGAATATCTCTGTTCCCGATCAGCTAATTCAAAAACAATACTATTTAGAAATGTACAAGTTAGGGTGTGTAGCCAGAAAAGGTGCGCCAGCCATAACTTTACAAGCCGTTTGGACAGCCGATAATGGTAGCTTACCACCCTGGAAAGGCGATTTTCATAACGATTTGAATACCCAATTGAGTTATTGGCCAACGTACACCGCTAACCACCTTGCAGAGGGGAGCACTTTTACCGATTGGCTATGGAAGATCAAAGAAAAGAACCTTGATTATACCAAACAATATTTTGGTGTTAATGGCTTAAATGTACCAGGTGTGGTTACCTTAAATGGCGATCCGATGGGTGGATGGATCCAGTATTCACTTTCGCCAACTGTAAGCGCATGGACCTCGCAACATTTTTATTGGCAGTGGAAATATAGCATGGATAAAAGGTTTCTTAAAACCAGGGCTTATCCATACATCTGCGAAGCAGCAACCTATCTGGAGAACATTACAAGATTGAAGGATGGCAAACGTTCACTGCCTTTAAGCTCTAGTCCTGAGTATAACGATAACAGCATAAAAGCTTGGTTTTTAAACTGGACCAACTATGATTTATCGTTAGCTAAATTCTTATTTAAAGCCGCAGCCGAAGTAAGCATGGCAAAGGGTAAAATAGACGAAAGTAAACATTGGGCAGAAGTACTAAAGCAATTACCGGATTATGAAATAAATGAAACTGGTTTTACCATTGCAGCCGGATCTAATTTAACGGGCTCCCATAGGCATTTTTCGCAATATATGGCCATATATCCGCTCGATTTATTAGATGTTAACCGCGCGCAAGATAAAACCATTATTGATAATTCGTTAAAACGCTTAGAAGAAATAGGTACAAGGGAATGGTGTGGTTATTCTTTTAGCTGGATGGCTTCTATATACGCAAGGGCTTACCAGGCCGATAAGGCCGTAAAACAATTAGAAATTTTTGCTTCAAATTTTTGCTCTGCAAATAGTTTTCACTTAAACGGCGATCAAAAAGGAGGGCAGTACTCTGGCTTTACCTACCGTCCGTTTACCTTAGAGGGCAATTTTGCCTTTGCACAAGGCGTTCAGGAGCTTTTATTACAGAGTAGAAATGGTTACATACAGGCGTTTCCGGCTGTACCACAAAGCTGGAAAGATGTTGCTTTTAATAACCTGCGTGCAGAAGGCGCCTTTTTAGTAAGTGGAAATAAAGAAAACGGTATGCCAACAAAGATAACCGTATATGCAGAAAGAAAGGGTTTACTTAGAATTAAACTGCCTTTTAAAACCTATGTGGTAAGAGATTTACCAATTGAAAGCATAAAAATGAGCGATGATGGAATTGTTGAAGTAAACCTAAAAAAACAACAGACTATTGTTTTTGAAAACGGTTACGAATAATGAGATGAAGCTGTATCATACACAAGTTTCTCTAAATTTTGCTCCGTTGAGCCCAGCTTGTACTGCGCTCAACGGAGTATAGAGGCGTATAAAAAGTATTAAGGCAGGCCCTTCGACAGGCGATCAATGATAGATTTCAGAAAACAGGCGTTATTCGGCTGAAGCGAAACGGAGAAATCTTTTAACATAATTCTGATTGATTGGTATGCAAAAGACATGATTGCAAAACTTTAAATTTTCATCATAATATGCACGCCGATAATCTAATCTGTAAACTTATTCCATTAGTCATTTAACAGGTCTTTTACTTTTTTCAACATTTCATCTGCAGAAGTGGTTGCCAATAACTTAATGTCGAAAGTTGCCAATGCACTATTGAGTGCATTAAGTTGTTTTGTGTTTTTATTGGCTGCATACTGAGCTTTCAACAGCGAAATTTTTTCAAAATCCTGTGCGCCTTCAATTAACTTTTCAAACCTCACTGAACTTAACGGACCAGGGTAAATCTGATAGGTGTCGCCAGCTGGCCAAGCAGTAAAACGACTGTCAACCAGTGGATTTTTTGTCCAACTGTTATAAGCCCATCTTACATATCCATCGAGGGTTTTATTTGCCGAGTACCAGCCCATCCAAACTTGTTCTGCTGGAGAAGAGAAGGTGAATGCATTTGGATAGGGTTCAGTGCAGCAAGTATACCAGGTACTAATTTTGCCTTGTTGCTGGCGCTTTTGCAGTACCTCAGCAGGGAAATCCCATTTAGAAGCGATACAATAGTTATCAATATCGCCTTCTATCTCACCATGATAATCACCTGCAAGAGCTATTTTCCAATCTTTATCTGTTTCTTTCAGTAATTTTATAACCGCCTTCATGGCTTCCATGGGCCTTTCGTCCATGGCGATATAAGTTTTGGAGAACCATCCTTTTTGTTTTAAATGCGCCGTGAAATCAACCAACATGGTCTTCCAAAAACGATTATAAGCTTCAGATCCAATCGCATCTTTAAGCACAGCTTCTTGCCCAAGATTTTCATCATAATAGGTGAACGCAATTTTCCAGGGCACCATGCTATAGCAGTTTATACGATCTGTAATTCCACATTCCATTACAAAAGCGATGTATTTATCAAATAAGCTATAATCGTATTTCCAGCTACCATCCTTTTTTTTGGTCCATTTAACCAAACTCGGATAGTCGTCGAATGTTTGATGACCCCAAGGTTCGTTTACAATACTGGCTGTTATTGTTTTTTGCCCTGCATTGGCCAGCATTTGGTAGTATTCTTTCATTAATGCGAAATGTTCGGCACTCCAGGTTTGAACCTTGTGTACCCGCGCAATGGCTTGCGGGTGTTGCCAAAGATCTAAATCGTACTTCCATTTGCTGGTAGGGGGTAGCGTTCTGTCTAATACCTGAACAGTAATTTGTAATTCCTGTTCTTTATTGCCAATAACTTTAATCTGGCCAGAATAGCTACCTGCTTTAGCGTTTGCCGGCACTTTTATGCTTAACCAAAGGGGCTGCGTATTATTTTTTAGCAGGCTTATGGCTGCGGTTTTAGTATCTATAATGTCGGCTACGTAAGAAGAATCGAAATCTTTTGCTTTTCTGTAACCACAACCGCCTTTAAATTCATCAGTAATTACATATTTTAAAAAACCGCTGCTAATGTTTTCTTTTTTTAACACATTTCCTTGTGCATCTTTTAGGTCAGAAACCTGTATTTTGATTGATTTTGATGCTTCACCGCTCCACAATAATACCTGGGTGTTTATCTTTTCTCCTTTCCATGCTTTTGTTGTCCATGCTTTCTGTACTGTTATTTCAGGAGGAGCTTCTTTCGCATAACGGATATTTGAAGAGGCAAAACTAACCTGTAAGCCAGGATTAATTTTACTCCAGTCGATATTGGTATTAGGCTTGTTTTGGGCCTCGGTGGTTAAATAAAAACCTAAGAAACAGAGTAAGAATAGATATTTCATCCCCCAAATTAGTAATTTGATCATTAAAATAATACGATTTAATGAGTGCCTATTTACGCAAACGTTTGTTGTTGTGTAACGAAATAGATAGATAGATAAGAGCTTGGGCTATGCCCTAACCAAAATGTAAAAAACAGATAGCTAGTGATTGAGGCATAACCTGTGCGCAATATAAAAGGTTTTAATGTTCTTGCTTATGCTACCGTTTGCATTTAAGTTTAATATTCTGAAAATTAGTTGTTTGCAAGGTTTATTAATAATTGTTGTGCCGGAATTTTTGTAAACTGATATGCTAATGATATATTTGTTATGCAACCGATTGTTTTGTTGCGCCTTAACCAAATGAAAATTATGATTTATAAGCGAATGATGTGCTGCTTGATGCTTCTTATCTGCTGTGCAGCCTATTCTAGGGCCCAAAACACTAGCCCTTACGTCATCAATGTAACGAACAAACCCTATTTACTGCGAAGCTTCCTGATGTTTGAAGGAAAAAAACGTACCCATGTAATTTCTGTAGGTACACCCGAAAAAGTAAACTATGCTTACGATTTAAAGCAGGGTGCCTTGCTTGAGGTATGGCGTGGAGATTTTATGGACGTGAAAGAAATGTGGCAGGATAGGGGAGAACCTCAGCTCGCCAAACCTTTAGGTAGCGTTTTACCACTTTCTGCAGCACCTGCCCTTGCTGTGCTGGCTGATAAAGAGGCCGCATGGCCTGATTCTATTGCTTTTGACGACCTTCAAAACAAGGGTTATGTATTAGATAAAAGCAAAATGCCAACATTTTTATATGAGGCTAATGGTGCCGATGTAACCGATAAAATAACCGTTTTAAGTGATGGTACCGCATTAAGCCGCACCATCAGCATCAGCAATAGCAAGCAGCCGCTTTATTGTCGTATTGCTGCCGCATCAACCATCGAAGCACATAAAAACAATACTTACATTGTTGGCGATAAGGCTTATACCCTAAAAGTTGCGGATGGCACAAAAGCTTTTATCAGGAAAACCCAGAAGGGCAAAGAGCTGCTGGTACTGCTGGCGAATGCCACCGATTCGTTAACCTATTCGCTAACCTGGTAATCAAGACATGAAAAAATCAACATACTTATTGTCTCTTTTGTTACTGGGCAGTGGACTGGTAACCGTAAAAGCACAAACACAAGCACAAACAGAGAAACAGATTTATCCCATAGTAACCGTTCCCATCCCAAAAGAAATCGCACTCGAAGTTGGTGGAATGACCTTTTTACCTAATGATGAGCTGGCCGTAGCTACCCGCAAAGGTGAAGTGTGGATTATTACTAACCCGTACATGAAAGGTGGGCAACAACCTAAATACCGCTTGTTTGCACATGGGATGCACGAAATATTGGGCTTGAATTACATCAAGGGAGACCTTTACCTTACCCAGCGCGCCGAGATTACACGCCTGCGCGATCTGGATGGCGATGGCGAAGCCGATGAATACCGTACCATGTACTCGTGGCCATTATCGGGCAATTACCACGAATATGCGTATGGACCTATATTGGATAAAGATGGCAACATGGTGGTTACGCTTAACGTAGGCTGGATTGGTTATGGCGCCAGTTTATCTAAATGGCACGGTTGGATGCTCAAATTCACCCCCGATTTTAAGTTAAAACCTTTTGCAACCGGTTTCCGCTCGCCTGCAGCAATGGCGCTAAATAGCGACGGTGAAATATTTTATGCCGAAAACCAGGGCGACTGGGTAGGCTCGGGCAGCATTACCCACGTAGCGGAAGGCGATTTTGTAGGTAATCCTGCCGGCCTGGTATGGGCAGGTGAGCCAGGTTCTCCGGTTAAACTGCGTAAAAATGATATTCCCGATACCGGCGAGCCCGAATTCGAAGTAGCCAAAAGGGTTCCGGGATTAAAAACCCCATCGGTGTGGATTCCGCATTCGATTATGGGCAACTCTACATCAGGTATCCTCAATTATACCGATAATGGCAACATGGGACCATTTAAAGGGCAGCTTTTTGTAGGCGATCAATCGCAGAGTAACATCAACAGGGTGTTTTTAGAGAAAGTTAAAGGTGTATACCAGGGCGTGGTTTTCCCTTTCCGCCGTGGATTTTCTTCCGGTATCCTCCGGATGAACTGGGGCTCCGATGGCAGTATGCTGGTGGGCATGACTTCAAGAGGATGGTCATCTACAGGCAAAGCCGAATACGGGCTACAACGTTTAACCTGGTCGGGTATTGTGCCATTTGAAGTGCAAACGGTAAAGGCCCAGCCCGATGGTTTTGAGCTCGAGTTTACCATGCCGGTTGATGAAAAAACCGCCCGGGATGCCGGTGCTTATCAACTATCTACTTTTACCTATAAATATCACCACATTTACGGCAGTCCGGTGATCAATAAATCGGCGCGCAGCATTAAAGCCATTGTTGTTTCTCCTGATCATAAACGGGTGCGGTTAGTGTTGGATAGCTTAAAAGAAGGTTACATCCACGAAATTAAAATGGAAGGATTACTTGCCGAGAACGACAAGATCCCTTTGTTGCACAATTATGGATATTATACTCTAAACAAAATCCCCGATGGAGAAAAGTTGGCATTAACTGCTGAAAATAAACCCACAGGCAACGCGCCGGCCGAACACCATATGGAGGGCATGGATCATCACCAAATGGGCAATATGCCAGCTGCCGGAGGCTCAGTTAAAGGGAATACCGATGTTACAAAACATGTTACCCAACAACCAGAAAACTGGACTAAAGGACCTGATAAAACGATTGTGTTAGGAACTAAGCCAGGTTTAAAATTCGATTTGACCAGCATTACCTTAAAGGCAGGTACTAAAGTAAAACTAACTTTTAAGAATGTTGACGATATGTTGCACAATTTTGTGTTTACCACACCAGGATCGGGCAATGCGGTAGGAGAAATGGCCCTGAAAATGGGTCTTGATGGCGAAAAGTATGATTTTGTTCCTAGCACACCTAAGGTGCTGGCTTACACGTCATTATTGCAGCCTGGAAAATCAGATACGATTTATTTTACAGTACCTAAAACACCGGGTGTATATCCTTTTATTTGTACCTATCCGGGCCATTACATGGTGATGAAAGGACAGATTAAAGTGATAAAATAACATCACCGCTCTACAGCAAAAAAAAGCAGATTGAATGATTTAATCATTTAATCTGCTTTTTTTATTTCTTGAATTACCACCTTGACCGTATGATAAGGATTAATTAGGGAGCCCAAGTCATCAAGCCCGCTAGCCTTTTGCGCTAGGTTCCTCAATAAATCGTCATTGCGAGAAGGCTTTTTCAGCCGACGAAGCAATCTTTATAATAAGGATTACGAATGTAATTCCATACTGCAAGAAAGATTGCTTCGTCGTTTCTCCTCGCAATGACGACTTTTTTGGAGTCTGCTATTGATAACATAATCGAAGGAATTTATTTGCGATTTATTAAGTCTATGAAGTCTTTGGCTACGCTTAGACTAAATGTAGCACTCAACTAACAACATTGTGATCACTCCGTTCTGTCCGTAGAGTTAAGCATAGCGTCTCTACGGATACAAGAATAAAATTGAGTTTAAAACTCAACTAAAACGAGTCACAGACTCTTATCTATTATTAATCCGTAGAGCCCTTCGGAACTCTACGGACAGACACGATTTAAGCGCTTAATCTGCTTTTTTTATACTCATTAATTATGATCCACTTCACTTCGTGATCATTGCTGTGTTTAAGCTTTTCAGATCCACAAATGCCACAAGTCGAGACTGCATATCTAAAAGGTCTTTTTAATTGGAACTTATTCCTAGTAACCGGAATATTAAGCTTTTTGCATCGCTGACAATAACACTGGTTTCTAAATTCTTGTGGAATTTTTAAATCTTCCATCAAGGCAAAAATCCTAAACTCTTCAAAGATAAATTCGTTTGCATTTTCCGTAGTTAGCCCGGAATGATATATCGTTTTATTCTCGTACTTCAGGTACTCCAGATCTTCGTTTATTTCGTAAAAGGCTAAGTATTTGCTGTCGTATCCGCTTGCTGAAACTATTCTATTCATTTGCTGAAATGCATATTCAATGCTAATCTTTTTCTCAATGGCTCTATTGGCAATCGCCTGTCCATATTTTTCAAGCAATTGCTCTTCAGTTTTTTCAACACTGAGTTTGAGGTCTGCAATACTTTTCCAAAAATAATGTTCTCTTTCTTCTGTCGAATCAAAGTCTAAGCCCGCAAGAATAAATAAATTTTCGTTTTCGTAACCCAATTCTAAAACACTAACCGCCCAGCTTACCAGTTTTTTACTGTCAAATTGAGATAAGGCTTTATCTGCTAAAACTTCCAGGGTTAGTTCGTCGATCGTCATTTAAGAAGGTTAAGACTAATTACGTTTTTCTTTGAATAGATTGTAATCAAAAGTTAGCTTGACCAACTATTATTTCAAAGCTTTTTAATATCAAGGTCGAACATTAACAAAATTATCCAAGCCGATTCCGCTACCAAATTCACTTACAGTCTTTCCTAATTTTAATGCGTTAAATTTCTTTTTAATTTTACCAGAACCGGTATTTCTGAAGACTTTTAGATTTGGAATTTCATGTGGATAGTCCTCAAACTCATCTGCAAATTCATCAAGAACCGTATCATAAGCAATTAGGCCGGTTTCTTCTATCGTTCTAAAAAGCTTTTTGTATTGTTTTTTTACGATTAAAAAATCAACTGGGGGAAGTATTATCGAGATATGTGTAGGCCAAACACATGCAGTATATAATTGCCCGTCTTCTTTACTCTTTAGCAAAAAATAGCCTGCAACAAATAAATCTTCTGTTAAACTATTTTGAATGCTATCTCTTTGAAACTGAAACTGCCACAAATAGCCTGATTTTTCAGCAGATAGGTATTCGAAATTTAAATTGGCAAAGTGATCCAGCGTCACTCCGTCATTGTGTCTGATCCATTCATCCTGAATATATCCGGCAGGGAATTTTTTTGGGTAGTTTGGTTCCGTCGCGTCTTGTAAATCCAAAACAAAGAGGTCAAGGTCGCTTATAAATTTTTCAATTACAGGGAATATTTCATAAGCGAAAAATCTCGGCCTGAAAAAGTTAATGCTGCAACTGAAGTTCAGATTTTGATAATCTGCAAAATGATCAAAGATCTCAACGCTTTCCTGATCGTCTTCTGGTGTATTCCAGTCAATAAGAAAATAAACCCCTGTTTCTGGGTTCTCGTAGTGCCATTGCCGCTCATGATCGCTAATGTTATAGGCGAGGTTTTTAGTCAGGTATGCAGCTACTTGTTCTTCTGTTAATGGGCTATCTTTTCGTTTGTAGAAGTATAGGTCGAAGCTCATAATGATATGCTTAGGTTTTAGGGCATCGCAGTGAGGTATTATTCCAAATTGCAAAGCAAGGTATCATAATAAAATCTATATTTTAATTTTTTGTTAAAGCCTACTAGCTTAAGTCGTTAATTTACTTATGGGTGTTAGCTAAAGTTTACTTACCATTCTCTCCATTCACTGGCCAAACCTTCACCTTCACCATATTTAGCTGGGTTAAGGCCACAAGCAATGGTTATTTTGTTTGTTAGGTTACACAGATCTTCCCTTTCGCCTGTTTCAATTAAGCTATCTATTTCTTCATTCAGTTGATTGGTTTTAAGAATGGCTGTTTTAAACAATTGCTTTTTTTGTTCTTCGCCTGCATTTACTCCAATTTCGATAAGCGATGAGATTAAGTCGTCAAAAACTTTTTTTACTTTGTTACAGTTTTCGGTTGTATACTGCGTTAAGCCATTATTATAATTTTGTCTCCATCGGTCAAACGGGTAAAATGCTTTTGTCGCTAAAAGTTTATTCTTATAATCAATATTCTCTGGCTCGTTATCGGGCCGATTGGTATTATCCTTTTTGCCAAATAGCTTGTTAAAGAACCCCATATGATCGTTATTTCTTTTGGTCGGTGAGCAACCATAACAAGTTAAACTCACCATGATTAATATGATGATTATTCTCATAGAATTAAAACCTGCGATCATGACATTACTCATTTTTCCATTTACCTTTACCATAACTTCCACCAGGGTTTAGTATTGCCAGCCGTTTCTTGCTGCTTTGCTTTATATTGTTTGAGTTCATTTTTCATTTCGTCGTTATATGCCAATTGTTTAACGGTATAGGTAAGTTTATTTTTACCTTCTAAATCGATTCCCAAACGGCTTGCGAGGTTTAAAATATCGTCGGTAAAGATACCCACGTTAATGTTTAGACCGTTTTCCTGTGCTAAAGGGGAGCCTAAATTGTCAATGATCTCTCCACCAGAAACAAAGAAATGCCTTTTGATGGTATCGTGATATACTGTAAAACCAAATGAGTTGGAAGTAGTCTGGATCAGGAAGGTGATCATTTCGGTATCCAGTACTTTTGATAACTGTAATAAAGCCATCTCATCTATGGTATCTACCATTTCAGGGTCGTTAATCATGGTCCAGCCGTTATCTGTCCATATTCCCCTGATTGCGGTATCGTTATTGGCAAACTCAACATAATTGTCGTATAGATAATTGTTGAATTTCTCCCAATTGTTAAACTGTGTATCTTGCGCAGTATCCAGGTATTTGAAAGTGGCAAAGATTTCGCCTGCGCTGTCGAAGAAATTGCCTTTAATGGCAATGAAGCTATTGGTCATGTGATGAGTGTTATGTAGATGTTTAATAATTCTCCATAGACCATGCTGAATCGATACGTTCTAAATCTGCTTCTGGATAATTTATTTCTGCTTTATTCAATACTTTTTTTGTGGGGTCGAGTATTTGCCAAAGTGTTTCATCAATTTCAGCAAGGTTATACTTTATTATTTTTTTAAGTTCTGCCTTGAGATAAAAACTGTAATGAAGCCCTGCCGAAAATCCTTCTAACATACCTTCATTTGGATAAGTGAGTCTATACACTTCTTGCCTAAAATTAATTAGGTCTTTGAAGAGCCAATGGATGTCTATTGGTCTAAGATTGATATATTCTTCCATGTCTGGATACAGAGAAGTAATTGTAGTAATTATCTTTTTTTGTAATTCTAAATTTTCATCTTTTTCTCTGTCAAAAAGAAATTCGCCCTGTAGCAAATATTCGAGATTTGTTAGTTTGTTTAGTTGTTTAGCTCTGTTCAGTTTCTGCTTTTCTCCAGCAAATGAATATTTTATTTGTACTAGGGGATTAACATATTTCTTTGAAAGTCCCAATGCATCCTGTAGTACTTCGATTTGCGAAAGTCTGATTTTCGCTGGTTTAGAATTCTTTCTCTCTGGCAACGACCATAGGTAATTATAGTCTAATACTTTATTTAATAGATCTTTTGCTGTCATAATAAATTGTAATCTATTTGAAATACCAAATTTGAATTTGCAAAAATTCGTTTCAATCGTTGTTAGAACTTAACCCACCAATTACCATCATTGTCCGATCCAAATGAAATTGGGGTTTGAACAGATGGGATACGAGTTAGGTAATCAATTAGGGTTTTGAATGCTCTGTCATCCATGGTATGTAGCGATTAATTTAATGGCTAATATAAGCACTGCAATAATACATCTTGTACTTTTTGTTTTAAATCCGACATCAAGAATTGCTGCACTTTAACCAGACCACCAAAAAAATAATTACTAATTTTAGGTGATATCTGGTCAAAAATACCCACATACTATTAAAAGCATAATAATCATGACAGCAACATTCATTAATGAGAAGCCTAGCCAACGCGAAGCGCTTTTTATGAAACTCTACAAAGAGGCCTTCCCTTTGGTTGCAAGGCATGTGAGCAAGATGGGCGGATCGTTCGAAGAGGCAAAAGACATTTTTCAGGATGCCCTGGTGGTATATTATGAGAAAGTACAGGTTTCGGGATTAAAGTTGAAGTACCAGGAGAAAGCCTATTTATTTGGAATTGCCAAATATTTATGGATCAAACGTTATCAGGAAAATGACAGACAGGTTACCCTTGATTCCTTGGGCCTTGTTTTTAATGAAGAAATCGATTCGGCTGATACCCGCTATGAGGAAGTTTCTTCGGGGAAACTGTTGCGTTTACTAGAGCATGCCGGACAGAAATGCATGCAATTGCTCAGTGCTTTTTATTATGAAAAACTGGATATGGAAACACTGGCCAGACGTTTTGGCTTTTCGGGTGCACGCTCTGCAACTGCCCAGAAATTTAAATGCCTCGAAAAAGTTAAAAATATGGTTAAAGCAAAATCCTTAAAATATGAAGACATTGTTGAATGAGCTCCGTTTAATTGAGCATTATCTGCTGTCGGATGCTAAGGATGGAGAAAGTTTCCTGTTCGAAGCCAAAATGATCTTACAGCCTGAACTTAGAGAGCAAGTGTATTGGCAGAATAAAACCTACCAGGTGGTGCGCGATTATAGCCGGAAACAGCTGAAAAATGAAATCAATAACATACACGAAACGCTGTTTAATACCGTTGAGCATCAAAGTTTCAGGCAAAAGGTAATGCGTTTGTTCCACAAATAAACAATCAATTTAATTTATACATCATGCCCCATTATCGAGGCAGGGGCATCGCTATGCCCAAAATTTAAAATCAATACGATGGATATTAACAAAGAATTCCGCCTTTATGCGGTAAAACACCAACGCTTAAACAGCCTTTATGTAGATCAGTATATGGACAGAACCGCCGCTTATACTATGCCTGTTGCCATGACGCCCTATATTACGGAAGAACGCCAGCTGAATGTAGCACAGATGGATGTTTTCTCTCGGCTGATGATGGATAGGATTATTTTTTTAGGGGAAGCCGTTGATGAGCGGAATGCAAATGTGATACAGGCACAATTGCTTTTTTTGCAGTCGGTTGATACCAAAAACGACATCCAATTGTACATCAATTCGCCTGGTGGATCGGTTTATGCAGGCTTTGGTATTTATGATACCATGCAGTATATCGCGCCAGATGTGGCTACCATTTGTACAGGCATTGCACTTTCTATGGGTTCGGTATTGTTGTGTGCGGGAGCTGCCGGTAAACGTTCGGCCCTGCAGCACTCGAGGGTCATGATCCATCAAACCTCGGGTGGGGCAGAAGGAACGGCTATTGATATGGATATCAGGATTAAAGAGGTGTTAAAAGTCCAGTCGGATCTGTACCATATTTTGGCGAACCATAGCGGACAAAGTTATGAGCGGATAAATGAAATTGCCAGTCGTGATTATTGGATGACCGCCACCGAAGCAAAGGAATTTGGAATGATAGATGAGGTGTTAACGCGTGGGGAATAGGGTTTTGTTTGATTTAAATATATCTAGCACAAGTCAGCTGGTTCTTTAGCTTAAAAATAATGCGCAATGCTCAAAATAATCAATAAAGGGCCACAAGGCCTATGCGACTCTTTATTGATTTTGTGCTTAGTTATATAGCATAATGCCTTAGTTAATTTTGATATAATAATAAACCGATATATTTTTTGGCCTTGTCTCCGTACTTATTCTGGGGTCACCATATCCGGCTGGTATTCTTCCCTCAGTATTTATGGCAGCCGTTCCTTCAACAGTATATCTTTGTCTTGGCGTATTTGGCGCTTGTTTCTCAGAAATCAGTACACCAACGTTGTCTTTATCAAGATGTTTATGGCCCTGGAAAGAATCACTTTGATATCCGCCAACAACACGGGTATCCGGATCACTTTTCTCTTTAGTAACTGCAGGTACGGGCTGGTAGGGATCAAAAATATTTAACCCTCTAACAAACATCCCCCGTAAATCAGGGACATTAATTTGCGATGTTAATATTTGAAACTTTGAATTAGGAACCGGACGGCCATCACAAGGTGCCCATTTACTTTTATTGGAAGTAAAAATTCCCCCCGGACTCTTATCGTGATTTTTCGTAACGGTATTAAACTGTTCATAATTCAAATAAGATGTAATAATGGTTCCGATTGGAAACTCCTTGGTACTCGTCATATTATCCTGCGCAGAAGCTTTGCTAGAGAATGAACCCCGGTCAGTTTGAATGGTTAAAATCACATCTTCATTTGCAGGCCGCTTACAGGTTACCAGTGTGGTAAAACCCTTTAATGATTCTCCTACATCGAGTTTGCCACTTAATAGTGCGCTGGTGGGGTATACGTTAAATGAGGTGACTTTTGGCATAGAGTCGCCTGGTGATGAAGGACGGTAATGAATGGTAAACACCACTGCATCTTCTGTTTCCACATTTGTACCCTGAATAAAACCATATAGGTTGTTCTGCCCGTTTTTGGTTACGCAATTAACGTAGGCTTCATATAAATTCGTGTTTGGTACCGATTGCAGCAGCATTTGGGCGTTTTCAGCACCTATGTTTAGTTCTGTAATAGACAACAACTTGGTCTTTAATTCTGTATACTTATCTTCCGAATCATTTGCGCCGATTGAGAATGGTACCCCTTTAATTGGGATGGTTAAAGAAGCGCCCCATTTACCAGATTTCATGTCCGATTTGAAGGTTTCAGAAAGATAATAAGTTCTTAAATCGTGACTAAATGAGTTGGTGTTCGTCATTTTAGTAAAAGAATAGAGGCCGTCAGATAATAGTTTTTCACATTCCTGGGCATAGACTGTTGATGTTATTGAACCTGACAATAACAAGGGTATTAGTAGTTTGCGTATCATTGGATTTTGATTTTAAGCAAGTTAAAGGATCGATTTTCTTTGTGAAATACCTAATAGCGGGTATTATGTCTGGTTTTTCTGGCTTATTTTAGTATATTAGGTTAATCAAAAGGGATGATAACCCCAATCCATCCATCTGATTAAAAATCCCCCCAAAGAAACTATTCTAAAGTCCACCTTCATGCCACATTTACCCCACGTTTAGGCCACCTTCCGGCCAGGTTTGCCTTGTACCTGCCTGCACACTGCTTCGCACTTGCTTTGCTTGAGTTATAGCCCTGTTGTAGATTAGGTAGGTCAAAGATTTGCGTAGCTTTAGCGCAGCATGTTAACAATAGCTAAAAAAAAGGTAAAGAGAAGGTTATCTTAAGGTATGGTTGGTCTATGGCTTTGTCGGAGCCTTGGTAAGGACTATAACCGGCCATTTGGGATTTTTGGGATCAATCGCAAAAGTTGGGGGGAATAGAATAATTCGTTTCTTTTGTATCTTATAACAAGTACAAATTTCCTTGGCTCCTGGCAGTTTATGCTTAAAGGCATCAATATCTCATATAAATCTGCAGCCGTGTCCCTGAATACGGAAACATGTTCACTACATTTAGCGCAAGTCTTAGCGCTGGCCAAAGTATAGGCCTGACTTGTGATTAATAAATCCGTCAATTAAATCTCTGTTAAGCACAAGTCATCCAGCCCACTAGCGTAGACGCTAAGACTTGCGCTAGTACGAGTAAGTCTTCTTATTTCTTTTGCACAAGAATGTTTAACCAATTATCCCTCTCCTGTACAACTCCTAAATATTTATGATACCTAAGTCCTGACGCGTTAGCGGTTGCGAATTGTTCAGCTAAATCTGCATATTGCTCTGCTTTCTCTTGTTGTCCTTTTATCTTGTTAAGTATTGAAAGAATTGAATTCACTTTATACTTTTCAATTGGAAACAGAAGTCCTGAGTAACGTTCCAAGAGCATTTTTTCAAGCTCATCAAATAATTCGGACTTGTTTGTTTTAATAACTAGCTCTGAATAGTCTAAATAAGCCTGTGTTCTAACGTTGGGATAAATTTTTTCAAAATCAAGCGCTTGCTTGTAAAAGTCGATGGCTAATTTGTAATCTTCATTTAGTTTGTAAATGTCAGCAAGGGTGTGAAGTGCGGAACCTTTGTTGAAATTATCATCTGGATATTCAGCCAACATTTTATTGAGCAAAGTTTCAGCAACGATTAATAGCTCCTTCTTTTTTGTATCAACTAATTCAATCGCTTGAATCTTTAAATATTGCGCTCGACTATCCTTTCTTGCTCGTACAAGTTTAGCAAAGAATTCCTCTTCGTCAATTTTTGTCCAAGTTTTTCGTCTGTACCATTCAATCATTTTAGTAGTTGTTAAGTGCCTGGCATTTCAGTATTGAAAAAATCAAAGATTTGTGTCATTCTAAATCCTCCAGTTTATAATCACATTCTGTTTGTAAACCTAAATCATAAAGTCTCTTAAGTATTGCCTTGTCTTTACCACCGTATCTAATACCAGAAATGCAAGAGACTTCCATTGCACTAATTGCTCTATCTAATTCGTTAGCAGTTGCGGGTTGTTTCTTAAAATAGCAGTGCCCATATTCGATTTTAGAATGTTCTATTAAGTCTGGTGCTTCTGCCTCAGGTGCACCACAAGTAATACAAACCTGGTTCTCTACATAAAAATCTCCAATAGAATTTTCAGGATACCTTTCTGGTAACGGTATATCTTTATCTTTTGTTTTTGTTGAAAATATCTTTTTCTGGAATTCCATTTAATATTATGATTTTGTTACTTGATGTGTCTTGTTAAAATTACGACCAATTCAATGCGCTGGCGCATGCTTGCCGCGTGTAAATAAATATTATAGGATGCACCAGTATCAAATGCACACACGGCACGCGTGCGCTAGCGAAGGCTGCATTAATAAATACTATTTTACCTCAACTTTGTTCATATACCCTTTTTGCATGATCATAACTCCGATACTTCTCATGATTAAGCCAACTAATCTTTGTCCCTTGGTTAATTAGCGCACGATGCGCTTGGTATCCATCAAATTCAGGGTTGAGTTCAAATTCCCCATCATAAAAGCAAGTAGCCTCCCTTACAACCTTACCATCAATAACTGTTAAGTATAATTGATGCACCGTGATATCTGCGAAATCTTCAAAATATTCGAGTATGAATCTGTCTGGATTAATTTTTTTTATTAACGAAGCTAGTGCTGAAAAGTCGTAGGTAAATAGTTCTTCTTCATCGTCATCATATTTATCCTGCACTGCTGAAGAGGTATTTAGCGCAGTAGACAAGTCATTACAACTAAAGACGTGAGCAATAAAAACGCTAAGAGAAGGCCAGTATACATCATACCTATCAGGGTCTAAAGGTATTACAAATGCTCGATTTTCCCGAAAGTGTACGATTTCAGGAGGTACGACCGTATCATCCAATACTATTAATGCACAAATTAGTTGAGCCATATCTTTAATTTTATTAAATATAAATCATACCCATGCATATCCAAAATTTAGCCATGTAGTTGCATCATTTAAATATGATACTTTTATCAAGCTTTCAAACCAATTAAGTAAATGAGCAACGGAATAAATAGGCTGTGCGGTTGCCACGCGAGTGTTTATGCCGCAGATCCTTTAAGTGTGTCGAGATTATAAGCTTAAATTTGTTGAATAATTAAATTATTAATACCAATCCCATTTGATACTACGGGTGCATCATCTTAATATTTAATTCACACGCGGCACGCGTGCGCCAGCAGGGGGGGTAAAAATTCCATTGGTTTAATTAAGAGTTATTGAAGTTTATCAAATGCTTTTTTTGCCGTGGCATAGTCATAATATATTTCTTCATTGCTAGACCAAGATTCATCAACGCCGATAATTTTATAAAATGGTCCGGGATCACAGAGATTTTGAATCTCCGGGGTAAAGATAGACTCTTTCATTATCTCATCATCAATTATCGCAAGAAACAAACAATCTTGAGGTCTATCAGCAAAAGTAGAGTTATATTCTATTACAAATGTATCCAGATTAAAGCTTTCAATAATTTCAATGATTGCGTTATCCTTATATTCAGTTTTATATCGTATATATGAATGATAATGAGATAAATACTCTTTTAGCGTGTCAAAATTTGCCGCTTGCTCGATGAACATTTGAATTATATATTCGGTACAGTCTAACGGAATTATTGTTGTGTTTTTTTCTGAAAAATGAACGAGTTCACGATTAAAGTCTCGTTTGTTATTGCTTAATATAGCTCCTAAATCCATATTTAAAGATATAAAATATCTTATCATCTATTAGCTTGCTTGCTGGCCGACATGCGTATGGAACGAAGGTCGTTGCAAAGAAGTTCGTAGAACGATGCAACGATATGCTTATGTAATTGTATTATTTTAATTTGATGGTGTTTATTACTTGAACCCAATACAGATATTTTGAGTTCCCGATATAACCACTCGTTTTAAGTGAATCAAGCCTAACAAGAATTAATTCTAGAAGTGGGATAGACTCGACTTTATTCTCCCATTCTAACGCAAGTCTTAGCGCACATTGCCTCAAGCATTGGCCTGACTTGTATTAAAAAAGACTTTAAATTAAATTACTCATCAAAGCACAAGTCATCCAGCCCGTCAGGCTAGATACTAAGACTTGCGCTAGTAGGGGGTATGAAATTAAAGATTCATAAGCCTTTTTCAATGGGTAGTTTTTCAGTGCCCCTCCAAAAGGCGGATAGCCTTTTAAGGAAATCGCGAATATGTCTGCAATTATAATAAGATGCGATCTATTCAAACAATAATTTAATAAAATTAAGGTTGAATAGATACATTGACATGAGGCAAGCCTCGTTTTAAATTATTCAATTGGGCATTCGTCATTATGGCAGTCATTAAATGCAAAGCTTTAAGTTTTTTGCACGACTTTAAAACGTCAATGATCTGTGACACAGAACTGGCATCACCTATCGAAAAAGAGATATTCTCCAAATTTGGTAGTCCTTCTAGTTCATAAGGTAATTCTTTAACAAACAAGCCTACTAAATGAAGATTTTCGATGTTTTTATAAAATCTTATTGAACTTGGAATCGTGTAGTAGGTTGCATCTGGTGGCATCTGATTAAAAGGGGGATAAACTGTTGTTTTATCGTTCCTTATTAAAATAGTTGTCGCCTCAAGGGACCCCGGGTTTATTTTTTCGTACCCCTCAAGGAAATTTTTAACTGATATGTCTAAGACCATAGGTTTATTGCAAGATGAATACAAAATTACAAAAACGAAAAGAATGCTGATTTTTCTCATACTATAAATTTTTTATACGATTCTTCAAATCAAAATATACTTTCTGAGCATCCCGAGTTAATCCTTGCTCAATTTTTAAGTAGATTATCTGCTCACCATCTGGATTTGTTATTGCGGTTATTTCATTCATAGTGGTAATAACTTGTGCTCCATACGAAGAATTTATAAGTTTCTTCCACGCTTTATCATCAAATACTAAAACGGCAGCACCAATACCAGGTAAGTTGGCTCTGTGCTTCACCTGTCTTACACCTTCATTAAATGCTTTAAACAAACTTTGTTCGGTATTCTTGTCAGCATTATATGTTTTCACCTCATAGGCAACTGCCGTTGTAGTTTGACCAGCAAATGTCAATCCTTTTGGATGAGAAATTTTATTAACAGTAGGAGTTCCATCTATCGTATTGTAATTAATAGCGATCTCAAACCCTGCGGGACCAAAAGATGGTAAGGATCTTTGAAGGAAAACATCAATATGTGTCGTACCCACATACTTACCTATTACCACATCTGCAGGTGGAAATGTTGGAACACTAGTTAATCGCTTAACGAATAGTCCTTCTCCTATTGCGCCAATCGCTTTGCTATATCCATCAACGCCAGCTAGTCCTTTTGCTGTTTGATGAAAATGTTTTATACTGGTATTATTTGCACCTGCGAATGCCCAATAAATCCAAGGATTATAATTTTCTATTACTTGAGAAACAGGATGATTTTGTGGGTAATCTGGCTCAATTTGATTATGAAAACCAAAGTATTCAATATTATCTCGAACAAAAGAAGGACTGCCATTATTATTTATATCGAAAGTTAGATCATTGCTGTTATTATCGAAATCACTAATAAAATCTTCGATCGAAAAAACATCTCTAATAAATGAATTAATTTCAGTTGGATTCTCCGCTAAATACTCGATCGACCAGTTTAAGAAATCAACAACTTCTGGCGTTTTTCCTTTAGCCGCTATATAAGCTAAGTGGTCATTTACAATTGCTGCATTAACAGGATCATTAATAAACTGTAATCTTCGATTATCACCAATATTGAGCATTTTTATGAGTAGCGCCGAGTTGGTTATCTGTTCTATCTCTTCAAGAGAGGGGGAATCATCACATGGGGTGTTTTTCTTTCTGGTGCTGCCATCTAGAGGGGGTTCGTCACAAGGGTTATAATTTCCTGGTGTATAGGGGCTTGTTTCACCATCTGTTCCTCCTCCGCCGCCACTACTGCCTACTGGAGATTGTACCCCATCTTCACATATCTGATAAGATTTCGGAATGACATGATAACCCGCTCTATACTCGCCGGCTGGAACAGATGCAAAAGGATCATTCCAAATGCAATTTGGGTCATCGGGCATATGATTTCCGCTCGAACAACCATAAGGCACATAATCATACAGGTAATAAGTGGTACATGCCCTGGTATTCATAACCTTGTTCGGTGCCGACATTATTTTTTCACCTGGACTAGCTTTAAAAGATGATAATGCTTCAGTTAGGTTTAATGTTTCCAAACTAATTGGAATAAATGTTATATCGCCCTCAAAAGCAATAGTATGTTTCTTTTTATAGGCCTCATTCCAAGCTTTTGTTGGCGTAAAAGTGGTGATGAATGCAATCGTTTTGTCACCTTTAACCTCTATCGTTAAATTACTGAACTCTACAGCTCTTGGACTAATCAATGGCATGGCAAAAATATAACTCACGGCATCTTCCGTTATCAATTTTTGTATTACATCTGTATTAACTGATAGTCCAAAGCCAACGCCATCACTAATAGACATGATTTTACCAGATCCTGAAGCAAATCTCTGTTTTAAGAAACCTAGCTTGTCTAAGTTAACAGAACGTTTAAAATCAACAAAGCTTATTTTTTGTATTTCAGCATCGGATTTCGGAGGTTCCTTTTGTAAAAGCAAGTCTTTTTTACAACTTTGTGCCAAGAGGAGGCACATAAGAATTAGGCAAGCCATAGCCCTACCTTTAGAGAGAGTTAATTTTTTCATCGTTAATTTAAATTTTCAAAATTGAGAGAAATAATAGCCTAAAAGTATAACAACTGAATCGCTGCTCGAAATGAAATACTTAAATTTTATACCAAATCAAATAGATGGGCTATTTTTACTTAGCAGACATACATTTTAATTTAAAAAATTACATGAATGCCCTTATGTCTATTAATGACTCACCGTCTGCGAACTGAGAAAATGTGTGAGAACTGGTAGCTGCAAAGTAGCGAGGTTCGATCTATGTTTTAACACAAGCGCAGCGCAGCATTTTCGATAGAGCAGGTGAGCTGAAAAGCGGAGCCTGATTAGATTTATCTAGGATGAAGCGCAGTGCTTAATCTCCATATATTTTCTCCATTCTTTCTTGACTATTTCCTAATCCATTCCCTTTTCTTAGTTTTGAGGGCATAATAATAGAAATAAACATAATTAGCATGAATCATTGGTTAGTCAAATCAGAGCCTTTTAAATACAGTTGGGAAAAATTTAATCAGGATGGCCGTACCTTTTGGGATGGTGTGCGTAATTACCAGGCGCGGAATAACCTGAAAGCCATGAAAGAAGGCGATTTGGTGCTTTTTTATCATAGTAATGAAGGTAAAAATGTAGTGGGTATTGCCAAAGTAGTAAGAGAGTTTTACCAGGACCCTACAACTGATGATACGAATTGGGTGGTGGTTGATTTATCGCCTGTAGAAAGCCTGAAAAACCCGGTTTCTTTAGAGCAGATCAAAGCTGAGCCGAGTTTGGTTGATATCTCATTGGTACGCCAGGGGCGTTTATCGGTAATGCCATTAAAAGCAGCAGAATTTGATAAGATTTTAGAAATGGGGGCGTAGGGTTAGTCCGGAGTCCCAAGTCCAGAGTCCCAAAGTCTTAAGTCGGAAGTCTTGAGTCTATTTAAGGGGGGTAATAAAGTTGGGAGTTTGGAGCTGTGAGTTTGGAGTCTTCCCGCTAAGCGACTAGTGCCACGCACTAAATTTTGGAGTTGAGAGTTTTCTGTTGGGAGTTTTCACGCTAAGCGCCTAATGCTACGCACTAAAGTTTTCAGTTGGCAGTTTTCAGTAAGCAGTTGGCAATTTCAGTTGTTAGTTATTAATTTCAGTTTTTATCGATATTTTTATCTACGATTGACACCCTCTACATGAAATTTAAAATAATTGCATCGCTCGTTGTTCTGGCCACCTGCTTATTCGTGAATCGAAGTAGCGCACAGGAATTTAACCACTACCAGGTAAAGGTAAAAACCGATTCTTTAGGTACACATAAAGGCATCTTAGCACAGATCAATAGTGAGGGGCTCACGCTCGATCTTGATGGAAAATCTGTGGCGATAAAGGCCCGGCATATTATGAGTATCCGTTTAAAGAAAAACAGCTTCACCACAGCTCAAGGCTTATTGTACGGAACAATTTGCGGCGCAGCTATTGGTTCTATGGCGTTTTTGGGTGATCTTCCTGATGATTCGCGGTTGTTTATTTTAGCAAGTGTAACATCTGCCGGAATGGTAGCTGGCGTAGGTTATGGCCTGGCATCTGAAATTTTAGCAAATAAAATGACGCTTAAAATCAATAAAGACGCCAGTCTGTTTGCAAATGAGTATCACAAACTGGAAAAGTATTCAAAAGCATATTATACAGACAAACCTTAATACTTTAATATGAAAACCATCTGTTTTGTGCTCATCTTTTTTCTCTCCTGTACGCTATTAAAAGCTCAGGGAGTAAAGCCATACATTGCCATCATTAAAACCGAAAAGGCTAAGTACAAAGGTATTTTACAAAGGGTAGATTCGGTAAAGGTGGTTTTAAATCACGATGGTACGCTTATTCCGGTACTGCTCAAAGAAATTAAAACGGTGCAGATCCGTGCCGTTAAAAAAGACTTTAAAGGCATCAATCTCATTAAAGTAGGGGATGAGGATCCGGATGAGTACCATACAGATGAGCGGGGTAAAAGCGTTGACAAATTTGGACACGAAGCACCCGATTTAAAAGACTATGCCGCCATCACTTTTTATTCGGTTATTTTTACTGCAGTGGGAAATGCTCTTGCTTTACCTATTCATGCCATTAACCCTAATGTAGCACGTTTTAAGTTTAACAATGAAGGTGCTAAGCCTATAAACGAGCTGAGTTATTATTCTATTTATTACCAGGCCAATCCAAACGTACTGGCTGAGCTGCAACAATTAAAAAGCATATCATCTTCCTTTAAACCCTAGGCGTTGGCTATCAGTTAACCGGTTTAAACAATTAACCGATTAACCAG
Source organism: Pedobacter sp. SG908 (assembly GCF_011759615.1). NCBI lineage: Bacteria > Pseudomonadati > Bacteroidota > Sphingobacteriia > Sphingobacteriales > Sphingobacteriaceae > Pedobacter > Pedobacter sp. SG908. The sequence continues at coordinate 3,502,378 of NZ_JAAOYY010000001.1, read as the reverse complement.
TTTCCACAATCAACCCAATAAACTAATGAACCACCGTATTTCTCTTACTCAAAGTGATACCCAGCGTCATTACAATACTCGATCCCAGTACAACCAGGAATAAAAAAGGTGTACCCACTTCTGGTATTTTTAAGGAAGCTGGCAGGTTGAAATAAAGCAAAATACTGATCAGTCCTCGGGGGGCAATGTATAAAATCGGACTCAGGTTTTCTTTTTTGAATATTTTGAGAAATACCACTCTGATGATGTAAATCGATATCAAAATGAAAAAACCATTAGCCAGTACAATTTTATCGTTCAGGCTACTGATATTCATGGTAAAACCAAAAATAACAAAGAAAAAAGTGCGTAATATAAAAGCACTTTCTGCCGATAATTGATAGAGTTGGGATAAATCGGCTGTTAAATTTTTATATAAAAAGATCCCTCTAAACCAGGCATTCTCGATGGCATCGGCATTGTTCAGGAATAATCCGGTGCTTAAAATTAAAACCAGTGAAGATAAATGGTATGACTGGCCAATGGCATATACCAGTATCAGTATGGCTATAATTAAGAAGAATTTAATGTGGTGTACCAGTCGGCCCATTACGTATAACAACACCACGCAGGCAATGGCCGATAGCAAAAGGATGAGGAAGGTACTTAAACCCAGGCCAATAAAAGCAGAGGTATTGATCGAGTGGTTGGTAATGGCAAAGTTGAAAATGATAATCCCCAAAATATCAGAGAAAGAAGATTCGTAGATCACAAATTCTTTATCGGTATTGTTTAATGCTGCCGCCGAAGGGATGGCAATAGCCGAGCTGATTACGCTAAAGGGAATGGCATTGGCAATACAGGTATATAAATCGTGATGCGTGATCTGGTAAATAATACTGGTTATTACCACGATAGTTCCAGCTAAAATGCTTAGGGCAGAGAAAAAAGCACTGCGTATAATCTTGTTTTTATGCCTGTCGTATTTAAGCTCGAGCGAGCCCTCAAAAACAATTAAAATTAAGCCTACAGTACCCAGCGTGGGTAGAATAGACAGGAAATTGAAGGTTTGTATCTTGAGGTTATCGACCAGCAAACGTAAACCAATACCTAAAAGGAGCAGCAATAAAACCGAGGGTACTTTGGTTTTACTCGCCACTAAATCAAACAGATAAGAGAAAATTACTAATCCGCTTAAAATAATAAGAATGGTATAAGTTGTCATATTTTTCAGCGTAGGGTAAACGCTAAAATAAAACAATCAGGCTAAGCTGAAAGCAATTTAATGTAAAAATTATGCTTTAAAGAAAAGTGCCTTGAGTTCGCTGGCCTCATCGGGGTCCATTTTGCCTCCTAAAACCAGTCGTAATTGCCTGCGGCGCAAAGCACCATCAAATAAATCAATTTCTTCTGGCGTTTCCGGAACAAGTTCGGGTACCGGTATGGTACGTGCACTCTGATCAACCGCAACAAAGGTATAATAAGCCTCATTACTTTTTTGGCGTGCACCACTTGGAATATTCTCTGCCCAAACATCTAAACGAACTTCTACCGAGGTATTAAAAGCCCTTGTAACTTTGGCTTCGATGGTAATTACATCACCTAATTTAATGGGCTGTTTAAAAGAAACATTATCAACCGAAGCGGTCACCACAATGCGGTTACAATGTTTTTGAGCCGAAATTGCCGCTGCAATATCCATCCAATGAAGCAGGCGTCCGCCCATTAGGTTATTTAAGGTATTGGTATCATTTGGTAATACCAATTCGTTCATGATGGTAAAACTTTCTCTGGCAAATTTCTTTTTTAAACTCATTTGAGGCAAAAGTAATTAAAATGTGGTGAAATAGCATAGGCGGTCTTTACGCTGAGTGATCATATTTAGAAAAATTAAAGCATTTGGACGGAGTTGTTTTCGAGGGATTGTCATTGCTAGGCACGAAGCAATCTTAATGCGCTCGCTATTAACGATAGTTGTAATCAGTGCGAAATAGATTTGGGAGCGTGTTATTTAAAAACAATTCATCTTTTATCATGTTATCCTAACAAAAAAAATCGAATTAATGCAGAACCAGACCCTGATCCAATTTTTCCATTGGTATTATAATGAAGAACAAAATTTGTGGACTAAAGTAGCTGCCGAAGCGAGTCATTTAAAAGAAATTGGGATAACTGCTGTCTGGTTGCCGCCAGCCTATAAATCTAACAATGCAGCTTATGATGTTGGTTATGCGGTTTACGACCTTTTCGATTTGGGCGAGTTCGATCAGAAAGGAAGTGTGAATACCAAACATGGCTCCAAAGATGAGTATATCAAAGCTATTGAAGCCCTGCACGATAATGGAATTGGAGCCTTGGCCGATGCCGTTTTTAACCATAAGGCAGGTGGCGATGAACTGGAAAAAATAGCCGTTAGAACGGTAAATCCTGATGACAGAACTGAATTTACCAGCGATGTTTTCGAAATACAAGCCTGGACAAAGTTTACTTTCCCAGGGCGGCAGGGGAAATATTCTGAATTTATATGGAATCATGAGTGTTTTAGTGGGGTAGACTGGGCCGAAGACCTCAAAAAAACTGCTATCTATTCGATTCAGAATTATTTAGGCGAAGGTTTTGAAGAGGTTCCATCAACCGAATTTGGCAATTACGATTACCTGATGTTTAACGATATCGATTACCGCAACAGGGCTGTAATTGAAGAGTTAAAATACTGGGGCGAATGGATAGTAGAAACCACTAAGGTAGATGGTTTTCGGTTAGATGCGGTTAAACACATCAATCCAGATTTTATTGTTGAGTGGATCGATCACCTGAACCAAAAATTTAACCGCGAATTTTTTATCGTGGCCGAAGATTGGAATGTGGTGGATAGAGAAGGACAATTGAAATATATTGAAATTACCGGCGGCAGGACACAAATATTCGATTCGCTTTTGCACCATAATTTTTTCCTGGCGAGTAAGGACGAGGAATTTGATATGCGAACGATTTTTGACGGAACATTGGTACAGGTGAAGCCCGATCTGGCGGTAACATTTGTTGATAATCATGACTCGCAACCTTTGCAGGCGCTGGAATCATACGTCGATTTTTGGTTCAGGCCTCTGGCTTATGCAATGATCCTGTTGCGTATACAGGGTATTCCCTGTTTATTCTTCCCTGATCTGTATGGAGGGATTTATGACGATAAAGACAAAGAAGGTGATGAGGTACACGTTGAGCTGGTGGCCATTCCGGTAGTAGAAACCATGAGTAAAATCCGTACAACCTTAGCCTACGGTGAGCAACGCGATTATTTTGACCATGGCATTTGCGTTGGCTGGACCCGCGCTGGTGATGATGAACATGAAAATAGTGGCTTAGCGGTATTGTTAAGCACAGGAGAGGAAGGTTATAAAGAAATGGAAATCGGTAAACACTTTGCCGGAAAAACCTTTGTTGATGCCTTAGGCTATCGCCAGCAGGAAGTAATTATTGATGAAAATGGCTGGGCGGAGTTTCACTGCAACGCCGGAAGTGTATCGGTTTGGGTATTGAAGGTGGGGTAGGACTGTCAATTCCATGCCCGGGCTCAATATCTAACCCACGCGTCATTCCCGTGCAGACGGGAATCTTAACGCAGCTTGCAAACCCAGCTTAATGCTTTAAGATCCCCAATCAAGTTGGGGATGACGATCGC
>NZ_JAAOYY010000001.1:1543155-3498622 GCF_011759615.1 Pedobacter sp. SG908 | reverse complement strand
ATCGCATCTAATCCATACGTCATTCCCGTGCAGACGGGAATCTTAACGCAGCTTGCAAACCCAGCTTAATGCTTTAAGATCCCCAATCAAGTTGGGGATGACGATCGCATCTAATCCATACGTCATTCCCGTGCAGACGGGAATCTTAACGCAGCTTGCAAACCCAGCTTAATGCTTTAAGATCCCCAATCAAGTTGGGGATGACGATCGCATCTAATCCATGCGTCATTCCCGTGCAGACGGGAATCCTGGTGTAGCTTGCAAACCCAGCTCGATGCTTTAGGATCCCCAATCGAGTTGGGGATGACGATCGCATCTAATCCATACGTCATTCTCGTGCAGACGGGAATCTTAATGCAACTTACGATCGCTGCTAGTCTAAATAAATTTGAGATGAAGCGAATGTTTGATGATGTAGCGCATAAAAACTTACGAGAAATAATGTATTTTTAATACATGGAACGCGGTGGTTGTGTTTACATTATGACAAATGCCTTTAACACGGTTTATTACATCGGTGTTACTTCTGACTTGCACTCAAGAGTAATTGATCATAAATGCAAAAGATATCCAACTTCCTTTACAGCTAAATATAATTGTATAAAGCTCGTATATTTTATGTTCTATCCTGGCATTGAAGAGGCAATTGCTCAGGAGAAGAAATTGAATAGGGATTGGAAAATTAAGTTGATTAGCGATAACAATCCTGAATGGTTGGATTTGTTTAATGAGGATTTGTGATTTTAAAGATGGGAGTCCTAAAACGTAGCGTAATGCATCTCATCCATGCGTCATTCCCATGTAGATGGGAATCTTAATGCAGTTTATCAGCCCGCTTAACGCTTTAAGATCCCCAATCGGGTTGGGGATGACGATCTCATCTCATCCATTCGTCATTCCCGTGCAGACGGGAATCCTAATGCAGCTTGCAAACCCCGCTTAACGTTTTAAGATCCTCAATCGGGTTGGGGATGACGCTTGCATCTAAACCGTGCGTCATTCCCGTGCAGACGGGAATCTTAATGCAGCTTGCAAACCCGGCTCTATGCTTTAGGATCCCCAATCAAGTTGGGGATGACGATCGCATATCCTCCACGCGTCATTCCCGTGCAGACGGGAATCCTAATGCAGCTTGCAAACCCAGTTTAGCGCTTTAAGATCCCCAATTGGGTTGGGGATGACGACCCATCTAGTATACATCTACAAAAAATTATCCTCAGCCCTATAAGCCGAAATTACAGCCAGTTCGCCTTCTTTTCCACCTTTCGAATTGCCGTGTTCCATACCCATAACACCTTTATAACCCTTATTATACAAGTGTTTAAATAGGTTTTTATAATTGATTTCTCCTGTTGTAGGTTCTTTCCGGCCCGGATTATCGCCAATCTGGATGTAGGCGATTTCGTCCCAGCAGCGGTCGATGGTTTTAATTAAATCACCTTCTGTACGTTGCATGTGGTAAATATCGTAAAGGATTTTACACGAAGGGCTTTTAACCGCTTTACAAACGGCATAGGTTTCATTGGTTTTTTGGAGAAAAAGTTCTGGCGTATCGCTCAGGGTTTCCAAAACCATAATTAAACCATGGGGTTCAAAAATCTCTGCACCTGCGCGCATGGCATCGATTACATTAGCAAACTGGTTGCCATATGGTAGGTTGCGTTCATAAAAGCCGGGCACTACGGTAAGCCATTTGGCATTACAGCGTTTTGCGGCTTCGACCGATTTTTTGCAGGTTTCGATAAATTTATCTTTAAATTCCTTTTTGCCCGTTGTTAAAGAGGTTTTCCAGTTGTCGCCACCGTCTACTACAAAAACCCCCATGCGCATGCCCAATTTTGCCAACAGGTTTCCGATTTTTTCCTGTTCTTCAACAGGGCGGCCTAGGTAACCATTATCTTCTATTGAACGGAAACCTTTATCGTACATAAACTGGATCTGATCTAAAAAACTTTTACCCGCATGATTTTGGAACATGCCCTGGTGAGGGGCATAATCGAGGTTGAAAGTTTTATCACTGAATACTGTATTGGGCTTTCCAGCGGCAAAAGTATCGGTAATTCCTGCTCCTGTGGTAATTGCACCGGCAGTTAGCAGACTATTTCTTATAAATTCGCTTCTTTTCATCGGTGAGGTTTTAGGTTATTGGTGAGTAATTAATTTTTTAAATCCGGTGGTTAAGGTATCGGCTATTTTGCCATCTTTTTGGTGGTACACAAAATAAGCTTCGAGGTTTTTTCTGCTTTCTACAAAGGCAATAGCATCTTTAAGGTGCATGGCCATTAAGGCATTGTCGTAACCATCGGCTGTAATGGCATCTTTGGCGTATACCGTTACGCTTATCATTTCATTATCTAGCGGATAGCCTGTTTTAGGATCGATCAGGTGAGAAATTTTTTTCTTTCCGCTCTGATGGAATTTCCTATAGTTACCAGAGGTAGTGATTGCGCCTGAATTTATGGAAGCGATGTGTCTGATTACCGGAACCCCATCCTTATCCGGACCTTCAATACCAATTTTCATGGTTTCGCCATTGGGTTTAGGTCCTGAAATCCGGATTTCGCCGCCCAGTTCGGCTACGTATTGCTTAATTCCTTTTTTTTCGAGATAAGCGGCAATTAAATCGACGCTGTAACCTTGTGCAATTCCATTTAAATCAATCTGTACACAGGGCTTTAGTTTGCTTAATAAACCATTCTTGAGTTTTAGGTTTTTCATGCCTACACAGGTCAATATCGATTTAATGGCTGCCGGATCGGGTTCTTTTTTAACCTCTTTCGGTCCAAAACCCCATGCCTGTACCAAAGGGGCAACGGTAATATCGAAAATACCCTTAGTATCCTGATTAATTTCGAAACTCCTTTTAAGCACGTCGTTTATGAAACGATCGGTTTTAATCTCTTTTTCGGTAGCATTAAATTGATTTATCAATGATCCCTTTTTGTAAAGCGACATCGATAAATCAATTTCGTTTAATAAACTATCTATGCCTGCCTTAGTCGCTAAACTATCGGTAGCATAGTACATGATAGCATAATCGGTTCCCTGTGCAAAACCATCAATTTTATACTGTTTCACTTCTTTTTTCAAGGAAAAAGCTAAAATCAATGGTAAAATGAAAAACAAAAAGCTATAACGCATCAATTTAGTTTTATATCACTTTTGTTTGCCCCGGTCTGGCGATAGGGTATAAGCCATTTTCATCAGGCATTAACCTTGGGTTAGCATCCCATGCGAAACGTTCAGGCATTAAGTTGATGTTCGAAGCTAAAGCCTCATCCCATTTAATGGTTTGACCAGAATAAGTAGCAAAACGACCAATAATTGCCGAAAATGTACTGGTTGCAGCATAGTCTACATTACTGAATTTATATTCTCCTTTAGAAACCGCATCGAACAGTTCGTCGTGCTCTGTTTGGTATGGATTTGCGTTTCCTTTGGTATTGTGGTTATAAAGTTCTTTACCACTATAATCTTTCATAATGGCCTGATTGCTGCCTGAAAGATAAATTTTACCTTTGGTGCCTTGAAAAGATTCATCCACGCGGTTAGCAGTGCCTTCGAAATGGCGGCACTGACTATGGATTACTGCGCCATCTGCATAAGTTAATTCGATGGAGTGGTTATCATAAATCTCTCCATAATCTTTTCCCGTTCTCCAGGCGCGGCTACCCGTTCCCTGTACCGAAACAGGATGTCCGTTTTTTATCCAGTTGGCAATATCGATATTGTGCACATGCTGCTCTACAATATGATCGCCGCATAACCAGTTGAAATAATACCAGTTTCTCATTTGGTATTCCATTTCTGTTTGGTTTGGTTTACGCGGACGTACCCACACGCCACCGCTGTTCCAGTATACCTGGCCAGACATGATATCGCCAATAGCACCATCGTTAATGCGTTTCATCGACTCGCGATAGTTGGTCTGGTAGCGGCGCTGTAAACCTACTACAACGTTTAATTTTTTCTTTTTAGCTTCTTCGGCTGCGGCCAATACCTTTCTAATGCCCGGTGCATCTACAGCAACAGGTTTTTCCATGAAAATTTGTTTATTCTGCTTAACCGCTTCTTCGAAATGGATAGGACGGAAGCCCGGAGGCGTGGTTAACAACACTACATCGGCCAATGGAATGGCTTTTAAGTAAGCATCGAAACCTACAAATTGGCGTTCTTTTGGAACATCCATTTTTGCCGCAAATTTCGAACTTAATGATTGGTAACTGCTATCTAAACGATCTTGAAAAGCATCGGCCATGGCTACCAGTTTAATGTTAAATTTGGTGCTTAGTGCCTGGAAAGCTGCTCCTGTACCACGATCGCCACAGCCTATTAAGGCAATTTTAATCGTATCCGATCCGGATGCATATGCTCCTGCCAGCGGAATGCTGCTTAACATGGCCCCGCCGGCCAGCATGGCTGTTGCTTTTAAAAAATCGCGACGATCTTGTTGGTTAATTGGTTTTTTCATGTGTTTAAGTTTTTTATTTTGGTTAGGGTTGTGTTTTTAAAAGTCTTTTATAGGTTGCTTATTGTAATATGCATCTATATCTGCTTTTGAAGGCGTTTTTACGGGGCGTACCAAGCGCATGCCTACAAAAGGAGCTTCAGGGAACCACCAATTACTTTTCGGAATCTGTGGATCTAATTGCTTCCATGATGGATCAGACGCTAACCTAACTGTTGAGGTTAAATTATTCGCTGTTTCGTCGTAAGAGCCACCGCGAACTACGTTTGGGTAAAGTTTTTCGGGTACTGCCACAGGGTTTTCTGCAGTTTTATCTTTGCTCTGACCGTAGAAATCGGCAAGGTACTGGTCGTAGGTCCATTCGCTAACGTTTCCATGCATATCGAATAATCCCCATGGATTTGGTTTTTTTAAACCTACCTGATGGGTTTTATTATCGCTGTTATCTTTATACCAGGCATAATCGCCTAATTTAGAAGCGTCATCGCCAAAAGAATATTTGGTTTCCGTTCCGGCTTTGCAGGCGTATTCCCATTCGGCCTCTGTTGGTAAACGATAAAAAATACCTGTACGCATATAAAGCCATTTACAAAATTGGATGGCATTATATTGTGTCATAGCCACCGCTGGTTGGTGCTCTTTACCCATACCAAAAGTCATATCGAGATAGGGTTTGGTAGGTCTGGTAACGGCATCTACTTCAGCCGGAATAGCGCTTGTGCTAGCTTGTTTTTCATAATCACGATAGAGGAATGGTTCAAAAATATCCCATGTTACCTCATGTTTTCCAATCCAGAAAGCATCGAGTTTAACCTCATGAACGGGTTGCTCATCAGGTTTTCCTGTTTTACTTCCCATTTTAAATTTGCCTGCTGGTATAGCCTGCATATCGAATTTTAATTTGGTTCCGTTAATGGATTGTGTGTACGAATCACTTGGTTTTTGTGCTAAAACCTGTGCACATGGATAGGCTATTAATGCTACGGCAATTAACTTTTTAAACATAATTTTTGGTTAGATACACCTAATTCTCTAGTGTGTTTATTTGGTTACTTTTTGAAACGCTAAAGTAAATAACCACAATTAAAACAAAGAAAATTTATGTAACAATAAAGGTAAGTATTGTAATATTAAAAGTCAAATTGACAATTAATATTTTGCTTCGGTTCAGCTGGTTACCTTCTGTCTGAAACTTTATTACTTAAATTGGTATAACCAATTAGGGTATCCCAGCGTGCGCCCGGGCGCCGATAATAAACAAAAATCTGATAGCTGTTTTCGGTCTGGAAGAACGCACCCTCGAAAGGTTTGGTTTCCATTACCTTGGTATCTTTATTATACCAGGCAAATTCATAATCATAGAGACCTTGTTTAAGTATCACATTGCCATAAAACTGTTTCCTGCTGGGATCATAAAGCAGTTTGTTTTCATTGCTCATGGTATAATTGTTAAATCGGCCAACAACATAGGCATCGCCGTTGGGGCTGGGTGCCGGGGCATTTAAAGTGAATAAAACACTCATATACTCTGCTTCTGTTTTATCGTCGCGCCCATCGGTATTGCGGATAAAAAAGTTTCCGTTTTCATCGTACTGGTTGGCAAACGCACCTACCGTTCTGGGGGCATCCTGAAAAAGTATCACATTTACCGATTCGTTATCGCGGTATATGCCTTTAACATTATCGGCTTTGTACCTTAAACTACGGGTATCAAATTTTCTAAATTCGTTGTCTCCCCAAAAATCGTTCGTAGTAAGGTCGTTATAAACCAATTGGTTTGGTCTTACAAATGCGGGTTTGGTATTAAGCTGGATAGTATTAGCATTAAAATTTTGCATTACTATAGCTTTTATATCCTGATAGGGGTTCGGGATGGGAAAGGTATGGTTAATGGTAAAGTTGATTTTTTGTTTGTAATTCCTGTTTTCAACCTGCATGGAATTATTTATTTCTGCTGCTACGGCAACCTGATTGTCGAGCATGTAGAAGCGTTGCGAAATAACCGGTTTTTTTTTGTCGCCATCTAAATAGACTTTTAATACATAATTGCCTCCAATTTTAGGTTGAATTTGAGTATTGGGCAAGCTAATTTCGTAATGTGTATATTTCCTGGCGGTGTTGGAAGAATAGTGGTAATTGATGATGCGGTCGTCATTAAAACTCCCTAAATAATCGATACTCGAGATTTTAGAAGTTTCCCATTCTGCAGTACAATGTTCAATGGTATACCAGTAGTTTTGGGTACCTGCAAGTAAGTCATCGAAAGAAAAAGTTATTGTTTCTGACGAATTGAGCATAATTACAGGTAAGCTCTGCTCTTTATTGCTGTTATAACAGAGTACAGTTTTAATATTTGGAAGATAAATTTTATTCTCATTGGTAAACGTTTGAACGTTTTGGGCAAAGGCCATGGTAGAGATGAAAAATAAAATCGGAAATAATATTTTCTGCATGGCTAAAAGTAAAGTTTTATTAGGAAGGGACAAAATGGACTTGTGGATGGTTGCCACTATTCGTGGTGTCAGATATTCCTATCTGACACAAGCCTATTTTTGTTTTGAAAATAAGCCACGGAAACACGGATGGACGCAGAAGATTTCTAGCGCACCGCGGTTTCCAGAAATAATTTATTGTAGAAAAATCAATATGGTTGATAGTAGGATTTAACTTTATGTACCTTCTCGTTGAATCGTCATTGCGAGAAGGCTTTTTCAGCCGACGAAGCAATCTTTATAGCAAGAATCGCTAGCATGAAAGATTGCTTCGTCGTTCCTCCTCGCAAAGACGACCGAGCTAGTGGATTCTAACAACAAAAACCTTCTTCTGTGTTTCTGCGTTTCCGTGGCAAATTTTAAACAAAAAAGCCGTCCCGATTTTACATCGAAACGGCTATATATCATGCTTATTGGTGTTTAAAATCTAACCTTCCAGTTCCATAATTTCAGCAGCTAAACTTTCCCATTTACCTTGGTTATTGTCTAACTCCTGTTTTGTCGCTAAATAACGTTTGTTGGCTTCTGCCAGTTTATCGGCATTGGCATAAACATGCTCATCTGCCAATTCTGCTTCAATATTTTTAACGTTCTGCTCTAGCTCTGTAATCAGCTTTTCTGTTTTTTGCAGTTCATCGTTGAGCTTTTTTAACTGGCTAGCCGTATTGGGCGCAACTGCTTTTGGCTGTTCTTTTTGTTTTTCTGGCATTTTAACCGGAATAGGTTTAGACACAGGAATTATCCTTTTGCTGTTCCATTCTTCATATTCGGCATAGGTGCCAGGGTATTCTTTAATTTTTCCGCCTTCGATAAACCAGATTTTGTTGGCCACATTATCTAAGAAATACCTATCGTGAGATACGGCAATAAAAGTGCCTTCAAATTGCTGTAATGCTTGAATCAGGATGTTTACCGATTGGATATCCAAGTGGTTGGTAGGCTCATCCAGGATCAAGAAATTAGAATCTGTTGTTAAAGATTTAGCCAGGGCCACACGCGATTTTTCTCCTCCCGAAAGCACTTTGATCTTTTTGAAAACATCATCGCCGGTAAAAAGGAAACAACCTAAAATACTCCTCAATTCCGTGTCGCTATGTTTTGGTGCAAATGCCTGTAATTCTTCTAAAATTGAATTTTCTAAATGCAGTGATTCCAATTGGTGCTGCGCAAAGAAAGTGGTGGTAACATTATGCCCCGTTTCGCAGAAACCTTCAAATTTTTCGGCTCCGGCAATCATTCTCAATAAAGTAGATTTACCCTTACCATTTGCCCCGATCAAGGCAATTTTATCGCCTTTTTCGATCACTCCCTCGGCATCATCCAGAATATGTACATTTGGATAACTCTTATTGGCATGTTCTATACGCACCACGTGCCTGCCTGATGGTTTAGAGAATTTGAAAGCAAAATTTACGGTTGGGTTATCATCATCAACATCATCAATCCGTTCCATCTTGTCTAAAGCTTTCATCCGCGATTGGGCCATTTTAGCCTTGCTCGCCTTCGCTTTAAAACGCTCAATTAAACGCTCTTCCTGCTTTATTTTAGCCTGTTGGTTTTTAAATTCACCTTTTTGGATTTCGCCACGTAAAGCTTTTTCTTCAACATAGAAGCTATAGTTACCCGCATATACGGTTAACTTACCTTTACGCGATTCGACCGTACGGTTTACAATCTTATCTAAGAAATACCTATCGTGAGATACAATTACAATGGCACCTTCAAAACTCATTAAATAGTTTTCTAACCACTTAATGGAAGGTAAGTCCATGTGGTTGGTAGGCTCATCCAGTAATAAGATATCAGGCGTTTGCAATAAAATCTTAGCCAGCATTACACGCATCCGCCAACCTCCCGAGAAAGTATTTAACGGGCGGAGTTGGTCTGCTGTACTGAAACCCAAACCAGCTAAAATTTCGTTTGCCCTATATTCGATGTTGTATCCATCTAAAGCTTCAAACTCTTGCTGTTTATCACTTAATTTGAATAAAACCTCTTCGCTATAATCTGTTTCGATTTTTTTTAGCAGTTCTTCAATCTCATCGTGCAATTGGTTTTGGCGCTCGAAAGCCTCCATGGCCACATGCAAAATGCTATGGTGTGAATCGTAAGAAAGTAAATCCTGGTTTAGGTAACCAATTTTCAAGTCTTTAGACATGGAAACAGTGCCCGAACTAGGTGCATATTCGCCTACAATTATTTTTAAAAGTGTTGATTTTCCTGTTCCGTTTGCGCCAATTAAACCTGCTCTGTCGCCAGGTTTTATATGCCAGTTCGCGTCGTCGTATAAGGCCCTTGAGCCAATCAGGAAAGTTAAATTATTTATTGAAATCATTTCGGCTGCAAAAGTACGAAATTTAAAGGCTTTTTTCAGGTCGAAAATCAAATAGGATAAGCCAGTGGTTTTGCTTTAACTTTTTGGAAAAGCAATACAGCAACCTTTTAATGCTCAATGTTTGTCCTTTATCAATGGAGCTATTTATTTTCTCCTGTTTCTTCCAGTTTACCTTCTTTGTTCCTTTTCAGTTTCACGATTGGTTTTTCCTGCGTACCCGTTATACTCAACGGGATGCCAAATAAACCAAAAGGAGGGAGGCCTAAGCGGCCGCTTAAGTTTAACCTACCATCAAAGCTCACCTGACCTTCGAAACGTGGCCTGAAACCCGCTACTTTCATTTTGGTTTGTTCGATGGTAATGATATTGTTTTTAATGGTCGATTTTATTTGAACATCAGATAAATCCGGATTGGTTAAACTGTCTCTTTTTGTGGCTTTACTCACAGCATTCATCATTTTAAAGCCCATTAAGCTTACTTTTTTCAAGCTCAATACGCCTCCTCCTTTCAGTGACGGATATACCGGAAACATTTCAGCATTCAGTTTGCCTGAGAGTTGATAATCTAAGCCAACAACACCTTTTACTTTTGATGCCGAGCTGGCCATTTCTCTAAATAGTTTAATTTCTTTGTAAGCCCTGGCAATATCAAATTCTTTAGCGGTAAGATGGAAATCGAATAGGCCAGTTTTGGTACTCGTGCTCTTATAGTTCGCATCCATACCCACTTGTGCACCCGCAATATCGAAACCGGTTTGTTGTAAGGTTAATGTCCCATTGTTGATGCGCATGGTGCCTTTCGCGTTTTTAATAAGGAGACCGTTATATTTTACTTCGGCAGCATTGGCCGAAAAAATAACGTTTAGGTTATCGGGAATTAAGATTACACCATTTGAAGGGGCGGAAGCTGCGGTGCCACCATCTGCATAAACCATAAATTCGTCAGCCAAAATTTGCTTACTGCTGAGCTTAAAATTCCCCTCCAGTTTAGCTTTATCACTTAAAACATAATTAATTACATTGTTCAGGCTTCCATTCAGTTTAAAATCAGACTGGCCATAGGTGGCGTTAAATTCATCAAAATTCATCTTATCCTGACGGAAAGAAAATACACCGTTTTTGATTAAAAAGCTTTTGGGGAATAAATCAGACTGGATATTAAGGTCTTTAATCCTGATGGTGCCATTATTTTGCAATTTGTTATATCTGCCAGCCAATGCATCGCTTTGTGAGCCTTTAAATAAAACATCTGCTAAGATAACTCCATTAACCTGATAGCCTTTTACTGCAAACAGTTTATACATTTTACCAATATCTATTGTGCCTTTTGATGAAACACTGTAAGCAATATTTTCGAAATTATGCACATCGGCCTTCATCATAAAGGGCTGCCCCGCCATTTGAAATGAAATGGGTTTAATGTTCAGTTTAGTGTTTTTTAAAGTTCCGTCGCTGTTAATCAGGTCGGCATCGATTTTAATCTGCTCCAAAGGTTGATCGAAATTTGGCGTTTTAATCCTGCCGTTATTTAGCTTAATGCTGGCGGTGGTAACAGGAAAAAGTTTCTTTATTTTATTGTAGGGGCCTTTACTTTGCAGGTCGATATCCATAATGCCGCTTAACTCGTAACCTTTAACCGGATAAATGTTTTTGATATCGGCAAAGTTAATCAGCGATTTCACCTGGATATCTACCGGCATATGCGCTGCCGTTTGAATTTTGGCAAAGCCCCTGATGTAGTTGTTCAACGCCCGGATATCGATATTTTCGATAGCCAGTCTAGTGCTTTTATAATCGCCATCGGTATTAGAACCGGTAATGTTAAAGTTAATTTTATCAATAGCAGCGGGTAGGGCAGGGTGCTTAAAATAACCATCCGTCAGACTGGCTTTTAACGAAAATTTAGGTACAGTGGCAATAACCGTATCTACCTGCCTAATGCCCGAGTGTTGTACCTTTTTGGTGTATTTACCATCGGCTTTGAGGTTAATGTTTAAGCGGCCTTTCAGTTTCAGGTTGTCCATATTTACCACTTTGGCCCATTTGGCTAAATCGATATTGGAACGGGTATCGGTGTAAATTTCGGGTGCCGATAAACCTTTTATTTTGGTAACCGAGGCCACATAGTCTTTTCCGATGTTGAAGTAAAGGCTGTCCATATTAATCAATAGACTATCCGTATTCAAGCCCGGAAGTTTTGTTTTTAAGTTTAAAAACAGGTTACTGATCGGCTCTGGAGCGTTTGGATTAGAAATTGATCCATCTCTTACTTTCATGTTAAACGAGAGTGTAGGCATACTATGCGTGGCAGCAATGTATTTTCCTATTAACGAAGCATCAATCTCTGCATAACCTTTTACCTTTGTTTTTTCCAGTTTATCAGCAATTTCTGAGGGTAGTGCAGTAAAAATGTTCTGTAGATCTGTCTCTTTTGCCTTAGTTCTGAAATCAATATCATAACCATCCTTTAAAAAGGAAAAATGCCCTGCAAAATGGATTGGAAGTGAATTGATCATTAAATTGTTCTCATCGAAAATTAAATTAAGTGAGTTGGTATTTACTTTTGTGATCAGATTGGCATTTATTTTTTTCTTGATTAAATAGGGGGTGTTGGCATAATAAACATCCATTTCATGGATAGAAAGATTGCTTTTTAAGTCAAATATTGCGTTGCTGAGGTCGCCTTTTCCGGTATAATTAAGCCCCTTGGTCCTGATGAGCATAGGAATTGAATGGTCGCTATAAGTAAGGTTGCTATTGTTGATGAAAATCCCTTCAATCTTTATGGCAGTATTACTTTCGCTTGTATTTTGCGTATTTTCCTTTTTGCTTTCGTAAACATTATAATTTGCATGACCTTTTTCATCGCTAAGGATATTAATGCGGGCATCGTCTAAGTAGAACTGATCAATTTTAACCTGTTTAGAGAATAACGAGAGCAGGTTTATGCCCAGCGCTAGTTTTTTGGTGTAAATAAGCGTATCCTGTTGAAAAGGAGCTGAGCCTTTCAGTAAAAACTCGTTTAAATTTAAAGTTAGTGAAGGGAAATGATTGAAAAAGGAAATGTTGGTGCTTTCAAACTTTACCTCGCCTTTTATGTTTTTATTAATAACCTGTGTAATTTCTTTGGTAATGGTCTGCGGAATTACATATGGAATAACAATTAGGAGGGCTATTAAGGAAATGATCGTAATCGCGAATATTGTTAAGAATTTTTTCAAGATTTTAATTTAAGTGCAGAATTGGGCACAAAGATAGTCTTTAGATGAATTAGGAATAAAAATTTAACATTTTTGTATTATAAAATATATTTATACCTTTGTTCTGTAATAAAAATAGTTACAGTATGAATAGCAGTCATTTTTCCATCTCGCTTCACATTCTTACACTCCTCGACCAGGTTAAAGGGCAGCTATTGAATTCTGAATACATTGCCGGAAGTATTAACTGTAATCCTGTTTTGGTGAGGAAAGAATTGGCTAACCTGCATAAACATGGTTTTGTACAGAGTAAGGAAGGAAAGGGTGGGGGCTCTACATTGGCGAAAAATCCGGCCGATATTAATCTGGGCGACGTGTATAGGGCGGTTAAACAAAAAAGCCTGTTGGGCGAAAGCAGAAATGAGCCTAATCCTGATTGTCCGGTGGGAAAACAGATCACTCAACACCTGACAGATTTATATGATGAAGCTGAAACTGCGTTGGTTAAAAATCTTTCTTCTAAAACATTAAAAGATTTTAGTGCAGGTTTTAAATAAAAAAATTTGGATATAACTGTAATAAAAAATATTACAATTTAAATTAGATTATAAATTTTAAAAATTAAATAACATGAAAGTAGCATTAATTGGAGCCTCTGGATTTGTAGGTAAAGCCATTTTAAATGAATTAGTAAGTCGTGGAAATGAAGTGATCGCCATTGCACGCGATACCGCTAAAATTGAAAGTAACGATGATCTTGTGACTAAAATTGCAGTCGATGTTTTAGACACTGAAAAATTAGCAGCGGTTATAAAAGGTGCCGATGCGGTGGTAAGTGCTTTTAACGCCGGTTGGACCAATCCAAATTTATATAACGATACAGTAGCGGGAGCAAAAGCCATTCAGGCTGCAGTAAAAGCATCGGGCGTTAAGCGTTATGTTTTTATTGGAGGAGCAGGTACTTTGCAGATAGATGGTCACCAAATTGTAGATGGACCGAACTTCCCTGCCGAGTACAAACCAGGTGCAACTGCAGTAAGAGATTATTTTAATACATTGAAACAGGAGAAGGAATTAGATTGGTTGTTTTTTAGCCCGGCAATTGAGATGCACCAAGGCATTACCACTGGCCGTACCGGAAAATATCGTTTGGGTAAAACAAGTCCGGTTTTTAATGAAGAAGGCCGTTCTATTTTATCAGTAGAAGATTTGGCAATTGTTATTGCCGATGAGCTGGAAAATAATGCACATCACCAGGAGCAGTTTACAGCGGCATACTAAAAATTGGTTCACTAGCCATTAGCTCATTGGCGAATGTACAGGTTGCCTGGGGCTGATGGCTAGTTGGTTTATCGTTATCAAGCTATCGGCTATGCACTATCATCTTGACTAATGAACCTATGGTTGCTGAACTAATGGACTAAATCCTTTTTCCATATTTACCTATAAGTTCTTATCTTCGTGGCATGTATCGCATTATTAAACCAATATTCTTCAAATTTGACCCTGAGAACGTACATTATTTTGTAGTAAAGCGGTTAAAGTGGTTTAATGATAAATTTCCGCTGGGTAAAACCATTATCCGTAGCAGCTTTGATGTACATATTAAAGGTTTGGAACGTGAGGTTTTTGGCGTAAAATTCAGAAACCCAGTTGGGTTGGCCGCCGGATTTGATAAAAACGGTGAATATGTAGAGCCACTTAGTAATTTAGGCTTCGGCTTTATCGAAGTGGGTACGGTAACGCCAATGCCACAGCCAGGAAATGATAAACCCCGGATGTTCCGCTTACCTAATGACGAAGCCTTAATCAACCGGATGGGCTTTAACAATAAAGGGGTGGATGTGATGGCCGAGCGTTTGCGCTTGCTAAAAGATAAACATCCAGATATTGTAGTGGGTGGAAACATCGGTAAAAACAAGGCTACACCGAATGAAGATGCAGTACGCGACTATATTAAATGTTTCGACCGTCTTTTTGATGTAGTAGATTATTTTGTGGTAAATGTAAGCTCGCCAAATACGCCAGGCTTACGGGAGCTACAAGAAAAAGAACCCCTGAAGAAAATTCTGAATACCTTGCAGCAGCGCAATCTTAAAAATAATATTTCACGGCCGATTTTGTTGAAAATTGCGCCTGATTTAACTGATGCACAGCTAGATGATATTATTGAAATTGTGGCAGAAACAAAAATTGCAGGTATTATTGCCACCAATACGACCATCAGCAGGGAAAACCTGGCTGCAGAGCAGAATTTAAAAGCGGAAACCGGAGGCCTAAGCGGAAAACCTGTTAAAGAACGCTCAACCGAGGTGATCCGTTATCTTTCAGAAAAATCAAATAAAGCTTTCCCGATTATTGGGGTAGGAGGTATTCATTCGGCTAAAGATGCACGAGAGAAACTGGATGCTGGCGCCAGTCTGGTTCAGTTGTATACTGGTTTTATTTACGAGGGACCTGGATTGATTAAAAGTATCTGTAAAGAGTTAGTTTAAGTGCAATCTAGGCTTTAAACTGATTAGTTTGAAAGTATTGTAACCAGATCATTTTTAATTTTCAGGTTTTGGAAATGAATGTCAGTATTTCATGGGCTGTGATAGTCCCGCTATCGCTTCAAAGCCTTGGCTCGTTCCTCGCCTGCGGGTTTTACGCTACTATCGGGTTTATAATGAAAGGTTTGTGCTGGTAATATTTCTCCTTAACTTAACTACATTCGCTACGGGCTAAATAACTACTTCTGCCGGCTTACCATTTCATTAATCCATATGGGCGCAAATGGGGAAGTACAGCCTTTAGAAACGGGATAATCGCGGTAAATGCCAAGTTTTTCTCCAATGGCCAGGGCTCTTTCTCTATAATCAGGATGATTAATCCCAATCTGGGCCAATGCGGTATTCATTGTCCACTGGATTTCTGGTGCTACTTTAGGCATTTCTTTTTCAATCCGATCAAGAATGCTCGGTATATCTATTCCCTCAGGTTCTCTGGCTATACGTCCGCTGGTTAAGCTCCAGCCTGCACGGGCCAGCATCACGTTTTCTGAATTCATCCACTTTTCGCGGAATTGTTCTTTATCAGGGTATTCTTTAACGATGTAATTGTAAAACCAATCTGCAGCCCAGGTAAAATTTTCTGAAGATACCATCTGCTCGATTTCTGCTGCCGATAGTGCTTTTGGTTTAAGGATTAGGATAGCCAATAGCCGGGCATCAATATTTTCGGTTTCCCAAAGTTTAAGTGCAAGTTCATGATCGGTTTTGATCTTTTTGGCTATTGCTCTAATGTTACCCATTTTAACGCCAAAAATGTTTTCTCTTGCACCATTTTTAATGTGCATGGCACGGACTTTCTCTTCGCCGAGCGATTCTAGTTTTGATAGCGTTTCTGTAAGATTCATAGTTTTGCCTTTCCCTGTTTTCAAATTTAAAGATTATCCGCATTTTTTCGGACATAAAAAAAGCATCCTTTGATCAGAAGGATGCTTTAAATCTTTAAGAAGAATTTCTAAAAACTATTTTGTCAAAGTAGCTAAAACAGCATTGTTTTTGGCTAATTGATCATTTTTAGGTTGTGCAGAGCGGCTTCCTAACTCGATGTTAGTTGCTCTCTTTAAAAATGCTACCTCTTGGTGAGCTGTATTTTTATTTCTTCTGTCTTTTCTTTTTAATCTGGTAACTGCCATGGTAATAACCTTTTAATTATTTTATTTGTACAAATGGAGGTCGAGAGCGGATTCGAACCGCTGTAGAAGGTTTTGCAGACCTCTGCCTAGCCACTCGGCCACTCGACCCTTAAATTCAAGGCTGCAAAAATAGCAATTATTAGTTAGCCCGCAAATAATATCTCAATTTAATTTCGAACTCGCACTAACTCAGCACAAAAGATTGCTGCGCTTACGGCCACGTTTAACGATTCGGCTTCCCCAATTCTCGGAATGGTTACCGGTTTATTTATTTTTTTGATTACTTCTGCCGATATTCCTTTTCCTTCATTCCCTAAAATCACTAATCCTTCAGCTCCCCATTGCGTTTTGTAAATCGATTCGCCATCTAACAACGCGCCAAATACAGGTATGGTATTTTTTTCTAATAGTGCTGGTAAATCTGTTTCATAAATATTTACCCGCGCTAAAGAGCCCATTGTGGCCTGTACTGTTTTTGGATTGAATACTTCTACACAGTCGGCTGAGCAAATGATGTTTTTAAAACCAAACCAATCTGCCGTTCTAATGATGGTACCCATATTGCCAGGATCCTGAACACCATCTAAAACCAAAGTGAACTGATTTTTTAGCTCTTTTAAAGCTAATTCTTTATTTTTTGGGATATGAATGAGCGCTAAAAAGCCTTGTGGTGTTTGTAGCGTACTAATCTTGTCTAATTCAGCGTTCTTTACTTCAAATAAGTTTATATTTGCAGGCAATTTGGGTAACAAATTGTATTGTTCGCTGTTGTAAAATATAGTATGGATCTGGTAACTTGATTGGAAAAATTCTTTTATGGATTTTATACCTTCAACAATAAATAAACCATGTTCTTTACGGTATTTTTTTTGATGTAACGATTTTATAAAACTAATCTGTGATTTTGAAAGCATACCAAAACTCAATAAATATTAAACTGAAAAGCACTGCAATATTACTATTTATTATTGTTTTAATTCAGGCCTGCTCATCAACCAAGTACATTCCCGACTATCAATCGATCGTGAAGAAGGTAACTATTGACAGTATAGATGCTAAATTTGAAGAACAGGCTTATAATTATGTTCAGAAAGATATCAGGCCGGCATCGAAATTGAGTATCAATGTGCCTTTGTACAATTTGTTCAATACCAAAGATGGCAGGTATAAAACCAGTGATATTAAGCCATTTGGTACGCCACCGGCTATTTTAGATAGCACATTGGTCGAAATTTCCAGGACACAGATACAGAAGTTTTTAAAAAGTAAGGGTTACCGCCAGGCTGAAGTAACTTCTGCCATAAAGATTGCAGATAAAAAGGCCGAAATTGTATTTAGTGCAAAACCTGGACCTGCTTATTTTATCGATAAACTTTCAGATTCGATACCAAATCGAAATATTAAAAACCTTTACGAATCGAATAAGGCTAAAATAACCCATTTACACAAAGGAATGCAGTACGATGAAGACTCTTTAACGTATGAAAGGGAGCAGATTTACCGCATTATGAAAGAAAACGGATATTTTTATTTCTTAAGGCCATATGTAAATTTCGACGTTTATGGTGCAGAACCTACTTCTAAAACCAATAAAATTGATCTGAACCTAAATGTAACCGACCCAAACGAAAGCGAGCATAAGCAGTTCAATATTGGGTATACCCACATGATTATTGCACCTAACCCTGATGGCTTTCCTGATTCGGTGCGTTATAAACTGAGTAAAGACACGGTTAATGGCGTCATATTCACCGATTTTTCCAAACGTTACCGCAGAAACCCGATTCTAAGATATGATTTTCTGAAACAGGGCGAACTTTATGATATCCGGAATGAAAACCTTACTTACGATCGATTGTATGAACTCAATATTTTTAAAAATGTAAAGATCGATTACTTTAGAAGAGACAGTACTTCCAATAAAGTAAATGCTGTAATCCAGCTTATTCCACAAAAGGTAATGACTAACCGCGTGGAAGGAGAGGTGCCGTTTAATGGAGGTACAGTAGGGTTTACCATCGGAAATACCTATACCAACAACAATATTTTCAGAGGAGCAGAGCGATTTGAACTTCAGGTGAAAGGTGGTTTGCAATCAAGAATAGGCAACGGGGCTAAACCTTTTAGTGATATTTATCAGCGCGATTTTTCGATCAGTGCAAGCATTACAGTGCCCAGGTTGATGATTCCCTTCTACAATCCGGTTTTGGGCGGTAATGGAATGCCGCATACTACTTTTTCAAGCAGTTATATTTATGCTTTGCAGAAAGATGTATCCGTAAGAAGGATTTTTATCAATTCCATTACTTACGATTGGTTTGAAACCAAATCTAAGCTACACTCTTTTACGCCATTGAATTTCGAATACCGTTTTGGCAATTTAGACCCTAATGTTGATGCTCAAACCGTATTGAATAACCTTTATTACTCAACATTGTTGGGTCGTAAAGATTTAACCCTTGGGATGAAATATACCTATACCTTAAATGCAAATAAGCTAAATGAATACCGGTCTTTTGTTTATTTAAGGGCGGGAATGGATATTGCGGGTAATATGCTGCAGGGCATATCTAAACTAACGGGTGCCAAAAAAGATACTGTGAACAATGCTGCAAAGATATTGGGTTTACCTTTTAACCAATATATGCGCCCCGAGGTTGACATAAGATGGTACAAACACTTAGGTGGGGAGCGGCAGTTTGTAGCGCGTTTAAACGCAGGTGTAGCCTATGCCTATGGAAATTCGGTGTTAACAGGTATACCTTTCGAGAAACAGTTTTTTGCTGGCGGATCGAGCGGCGTAAGAGCCTGGCAGGCCAGAACCATTGGCCCCGGAAATTACGATAGAGGTGTTTTAAGGAGTGATACCCTGAGGAAAGCATTTTTTGGGCTCGATCAACTTGGAACCATGCGCATCGAAACCAACTTTGAATACCGTTTTACCGTGGCCAAGAAATTTTTTGGTGCAACATTAAAAGGTGCAGCCTTTATTGATGCGGGTAATGTATGGAATCTCCGAAAAGGCGAATCAATTCTCGTTGGAACCCCGACACTTGATGAGCAAACCGTGTTTAAGTTAAACAGATTTGTACAACAGCTGGCTATTGGTACAGGTGTAGGCCTTAGATATGATGTACAATACTTTGTATTTCGGTTCGATGTTGGCCTGAAGCTTAAAGATCCTCAGTTTACAGGTTCGGATCAATGGGTTATCGGTAAGTTTTTATCTGGGGCGAGAGATTTTAAAAATAGTTATAACGCCACACATGGGCCTGATACCTATCGTTTCCTACAATATAACTTTGGCATAGGCATGCCGTTTTAATTAAGCAAAAAGACTTAAAGCTTTAGGTTTTGTACCGGGATCTTTAAAATGGAATTCTTTAAAGGGCTGCCATCTTTTATCCATATGTTGGTAAACAGAAAAAGATGAAACCTGAAATTCCCGCTTAAATTTCCTGTCTTTGAATTCAGTAGAAATCTGTTTGAAAACGGGCGGTTTTACATCTCGGAACGCCAAAGTTAAATGTGGATTGAATTTTTCTTTTTTTTCTATCAATTTTAAAGCTTGTAATGCTTTGGTTATCTGTTTTTCTAGGTTCATTAACCCATCGTTTTGTTCAACATCGAGATAAAAGGTATGCTCCGGAAATGAACTGAAATTTCTGAGCACCTGGGTAAAGGGCTGACTGAAAGATGCATCTGTTAAAGCTTTAAAAAATCTTTTTTCTGCATCGTAAGCTGATAGTTTTACCGGTGGATATAAGGTGATGTGTGCCGGCCGTTTTAATGATTCGTGTACATTAAATTTATCCGAAATGTATGTTCTAATTTCATCGATATCTTCTACAATAGAAATAGGTGGGACTAGGCACACTAAAAATAGATTTTCCATAGATCAAATTTACTAAAAATATTAGTAAAAAAAGCAATAACGAATCGTTAAAAAACGATTTGTTATTTTCACACTCGTTGGAAACGAGCGTGAGCGTAAAATATCAGGATCCCACTTCGATCGGGCTTAAGAACCTAATGCGGTGCTGCTATTGCTGGTAAAATAAACCCACCGCCCCTGTAGTTCGTGTGCCCAGGAGCTTATTTTCATTTGAGCTTAGACGAACCTGCGTTAGCTAAACCCGACCGACAGCGTTACCCCGGTTTAAGCGTAATTTAGCTTATTGAACATTTATCGGGGTTAAGCAAAGGGCGGGACGGGTAGAACCGAAGCACCACAGGAATTGCTTTTCTAAAAAGAATAAAAAAAATTATTGCATGAGATTGCTTCGGCTCGCGCTTGTCCAGCCTCACATACTATAGCTATCGGATGACGATTCGTGATGAAAAATTAATTCAAAAACGTCAGACGAGGTTCTTTAATCCATCAAATATACTTTCGAAAAAGGTAGAAAGGTTTAAGCCATTGCTGTGGTTAAAATATACAAACACCAGAAATACAATTACCACAAATATGATTAGTTTGCGGAAGGCAAAAGCAATAATAACCAGTATGATCGGAATGATGAAAAGCCATAAACTATTTATGGCATACGGGCTTAAATCGGTATCTTTTTTGTACACATACACGAGTTTGCTGTGCGTACCGGAGTCGTTTTGATGTTTAATATAAACGAAGGTAGATTTATCGATCGGTAAAGGCAGCACGGCTATGCCATCATTAAACTTTAGTACCTGTGTAAAACCACTTACACTGAAGGTATACGTTCCATTTATATTTTCGTTGGGATTGTTTAGCGAATCGGCTGCAATAATGGCCAGTTTATTGTTTTTAAGCAAATTCTCTTTTACCAGAAAATTATTGATTGCTGCGGTTTGTGCAGTGCTGAAAAGCCCGATTAAACACAGCGAAAGCAAGAGTAAGATTCGTTTCATTCGATAGAACGTTTATTGTAAATTAAATAACCGATATGCAATAATACACCATTTCTTTTAACAGCATCATTATATAAATTATAACTTAGGCTAACCGGTCCCAAAGGGGAGTGATAAACCAGGCCAGCGGTACCAGCATAGCGTAATTTTGTAATGGGCTTTGCATAATTTATATCCTGAAAATTATTCAGCTCAAATTCTTTATGGGGTAAAAATAAATAACCTTCTAATCTAAAGTCAAGATTTTTTTTGACATTATAAATGTTTTTTATTCCGCCTGCGGCATAGGTGGTTGCCCTAAACTTATCCAGAAATAGCGAGCGGCTATCTTGCAGGGGGTAAAAAGCCGGAGCAGTTAAAAGTGTTGCGTAATAGTTGCTAAATAAGGGTTGGTTAGAGAAAACGCCTTCCACAATATAACCCAAAGTATATTTTTTAAGATGTAAAAAGTAGTTTTCCTGAGTGAGCTTAATGCTGCCCCATTGGTGTAGCCGGCTACTACCCGGAATTTTCACAAAACCTGGGGTGTTGCGGAAAATATTACCCGGATTGTAATTTTCGCGACCAGTAGTGTAATTAAAACTTAACGAAAAGCTTTGACCATTGGTGGCATATTGTTTTCTGTTCAGTGAGTTTTTTTCGAAGTTTAACGAGCCCCTGAAACCGTTGAATATGGTTTGGTCTAATAAATCGCCTACGGCAAAGGTATTGTTTGGGCTATAGCGGTCGTTATTATTTATAAATGTAGAATGAAGAACAATTTTGGTATTGTAATTTAAAGGCATTCCCATCATGAGATCAATCTTCCGGTCTGATTGTTCGATGTAAATAGGGCGCGGGTTTTCGATAAATATCTGGCTGGTATTATAGAAATTCCAGTGATTATAGGTTAATTCGGCGGCGAGAAACAAGGGGAGCCTGGTTGGGTAATCTACCCGGCCATTTACCTGTACCGATTCGTAAAAACGGCCAGAGTAAAAACTCGTTCCAAAAGTATAAGATTTTTGGTTGAGGTAATTGTACTGGGCACCCAAAAACACATTACTGATCGGTCTTGTAGAGATATTGCCACCTAATTCGAGTTTAAAGCTCTTCTTTGGCTGTGCCACTACCTCAAAAGTATAACTGTCTGTTGCAGCTTGATAAGAAATTTTAGGATATACTGTTTCGAAGGTTTGATCGGCTACCAGCTTATAATACCCACGTTTAATATCTTGCAGGTTAAAAGTAGTTTTATCGCTCTTGAAAAGTCTTTCTACATATTTTTTCTGCTGACTGTTTACACCTGTTACGATAATGTTACTGAACTTTAGATCTGGTTTTTTCGCATTAAATTTTTCCCTTCTTTCTGCCAATTCTTTATCGCTCACTCTTTTACTGATTAAAGCTTTAATTCTTGGCATATCGGCCATTGTTGCATCATATCCTTTTTTGATCAGCTCTTCTACAGGTGCAAAATTAGTTACACTATAGGTAGCTAAATCGGGTTGGATGTATACGCCGTTTTTACCGATCATGGTAGAATCTGATTTAGATAGAAACATATATACCAAAAAGCGGTTCATTAAACGATCATCGATGTTTTTAGGGTACTCGTTATAAGTTTTAGAAGAAACATTGGCGCCTATTACATAATCGGGCTTAAAATCTCTTTCCATTACATCGGCAGGGAAATTATTATAGAGTCCACCGTCAAAAACATATTTTCCATCTAATTTAATCGGTCTGTAGATAATAGGCACCGTCATGGTTGCCCTTACAGCTTCTGCCAAACTTCCTTTGCTTACCGTTATGCTTTTTTGCGAAAGTACATCTGCAACCATACAGCGATAGGGAACAAAAAGATTATCGAAATTGTCTTTAGAAACGGCAGAAGCCTGCGAAAAAAGCTCAAGGAAAGCAAAGTTTAAGGGAATATCATTAATGAGGTTAGAGCGGAAACTAAAATGAAAACCTGTATCAATGGCCACTTTTGCAGTAAGCATAGAGGCATTGGCTGCATTTTTCTGGAAATAATAGGTATAGTCGCTGGTGTATCGCCCGTTTACCCAATTTTGGAAGTCGTTGCTCAATGCAATTTTTTCTATTTCCGCAGGACTATAACCTGCAGCATACATGGCACCAACAATGCCGCCCATCGATGTGCCGGTAATATAATCGATAGGAATGTGGTTTTCTTCCAAAGCCTTTAATGTGCCTATGTGGGCTAATCCTTTCGCACCGCCACCACTAAATACAAGACCTACCTTTTGCGCCTGCAATTGGTTACAGCACAGAACGAAGAGGATCAGCAAAAATCTTTTAAAAGTTACCACCCTTAAAAATAGGGGTTTTCTTTTAAAATTAATTCAATATGAAAATGTTGTAGGTTAAAAATGATGCAAAAGTTACCCAAAGGATATAGGGGATAAATATTAAACCTGCCCATTTGTTTATTTTATAGAATATGGATGCATTGATGATAATGATAACCAACAATAAAATAATTTCGGCCAGGGCAAAACCTATCTCGTGCAGGTAAAAGAAAATAAACGACCAGCCTAAATTTAAAATTAACTGGATAAGGTAAATGGCCACTGTTCGCGGGAAATGAACAATTTTATCGCGTCTGATCCACACCAAATAAGCCGCAATACCAATAAGTATATAAAGTGTAGTCCAAACAGGTGCAAAAAGCCAGTTTGGTGGATTAAAGGATGGTTTATCTAATGTTGGATACCAGGTTTTAACCGATTGTGCCGTTGCCCATCCGCCTAAAGCACCAACACCCAGTGTGATGGCTATATTAATGATAAAAGCCAGAGGTTTTAATTTCATGCGCTAAATTTGAGTTTAAACAACGGCAAATCTTAAATGTTTTTATTATCTGCCAATAGCTGGTACTACAGGTAGACTTTCAGTGTCGTCATTCCCGATGCTTTGAACCGCAAATAAATAATTGTCTTTACTATAGGGTAATCTTAATTCGGTGGCAGATGTGAAAAATTTCTTTTCCCAAACTGCACTGCTGGTTTCACGCATCAAAACATAATAGCCCTTTACCGAACCATTAGTAGGTGCTTTCCAGTATAAAAAGGTAGCGTTGCTCAGGTTTTTTACATCAACCTTTACTTCGGTAGGGCTTGATGGGGCTTTGGCCAGATTGGCCAAAACAGCAATATTTACACCTGTATTTTTACGTAAATATTCGAAATCCATAAATTCCTGAAGATCGCCATACTTAACACCTTTCTCTATTCTAAGGTCTTGGTGCTGGTGATCGAAGTTTTCGTTCATTTCGGTTATGCGCACCGCAGTAAAGCCATTTTCTACGAATGGGGTATGGTCTCCACCACGGAGAAACCTGTCGTTTCTGTAAATTAGTTTAACTTCTAGCTGATCTACATAACGTTCGCCTATTTCTTTAACATATCGGGCCAGCTGGCGGCTTTTGCCATCGTTCTCCAAACCAAATTGACGGATGCTCTTTGCATTTTTATCCAGATCGAAGCTGGGTAAACCCTCGCTAAATACACGTAGCCTGGTATTATCTATGATCTGTGTTTCGCTGCTGTTGTTGCTGCCTATCATATCATTGTTTAACATGGCATCTACATTCCAGTTTTCTTTTTTTGCTTTTGCGGCCATAAAACCAGAGCCCAATAAAGATTGCTCTTCACCACTCACAGCTACAAAAATTATGGTTGCAGGGAATTTATATTGACTCATAATCCGTGCAGCCTCTATTACACCGGCAACACCACTGCCATCATCATTGGCACCTGGTGCATCACTGGTTCTGTTCATTACATCAGTAACACGGCTATCGAGGTGCCCGCTTACCACATAAACGCGTTTGTCGTTTGTATCAGTGCCTTTAAGCATGGCTACAGCATTGCCCAAAAGCGTAGGTTGATCTACTCTTTTGCCATCAGGTTTAAATGTAATGGTATCCAGGTATGCCGTAAGCCTGCCATCGCTTTGCTTTGCAAATTGATTAAACTTATTCAGTACCCAATTTCTGGCTGCTCCAATTCCTTTTGTTTTACTTTTAATATCGCTAAGTGTATTTCTTGTTCCAAAAGAAACCATTTTACTGATATACGATTTTAGCGAATCCTGGTTCACCGCTTTAACCATTTTATCGATATCCTGATTTCGGTTAACCACAACTTGAGCCCGTAGAGATAAACTTAAAAGAACAAAAAGGAGAAGGGTGTAGATTTTTTTCATTAGTCGGTTTTTTCGGAAAATGATGATTTTATTAAAACGAATATATTGAATGATTCCTGGAATACGGATAGCTAAAACCCGATCCCTTGTAACATTTTGGGCATAAAAAAAGCCCTCTGAAACTAATCAAAGGGCCTAGACTTAATTTTAATATTACCTTGCCACAGTTGATGCAAGTTCTTGAGTTCGGTTCCAGTTGCCAAAAGCTTTTTTCGCAGAAGCTTTGGCCGTATTTAATTCAACATCTCCTGCAATGGTTAAAAATGTTTTGTCAGGAGAAATCTGGCTATAAAAGTTTTTAACATCGTCCAAGGTTAATGCATTGATCGAATTTTCATTTACCGTTTGGTCATAATCGTAATCCTGCAATTTTATACTGGCAATTAACTTAGCTTTTGCTGTATTAAAAGTTTTTTGATCGAAGCTCGCATTTTGAATTACAGAAGCCATTGTTGACAGGTCTTTTTCAAGATCAGCATTTAATGTAGCTAACTTACCGCTGTTATCTTTAAAGCTAATATTTGAATTTTTATTTAAGTTTTCGTTTAAAACCGCATTCAACAACTCCACAATGCCATCTTTTTTGCCCTCAAAGGCCTTAGTATCTAATGTAAAGCTAGTATATGCCTTTGGTGAACGGTCATTTTCAGAAATAATGATATTCATGCCGTTCTTAAGTTTAAAGCTCACAGGCTCCTTAAAATTTTGAGCTTTTGCATGGTAAATCGATAAAATACTTAATGTAGCAAGTGCAATTGTTTTAATTTTGTTCATTTTATTTTTTTTAATTTTTTACGATTGTGATTTTTGTTTAATCCTTTAAAATCTACTTATTTATGGTTATTTCGACTATATCTAGTCTTTAGGAAGGTGAAAAACCTAGACGAATAGGGAATACGCTCGTTGAAAAATGGGGAATAATTTTTGCAAATATAATATTTATTCATTTTGTTCATTATTTATTTGCGAAAAATTTTTCTATAGTTATGTTTGATTTTATTTGCAATGATATCTGATTATGAGTTGTTTAATCGTTTGTTGGCTGTGTAATCGTCAGGTGTATAATAAGTCGCCTTTAAAGATTGATCCAACTTTGAAATTGACTAATGAACACGAAAGTGCAAGCAAAGCTTATCCAAATTTAGCCTTCCGGAGAATATGAAAAACTAAAACGTATTGCGCAAAATGCTTTCAGCCATTTCTGTAATAACTAAGCACTTAGCTAAATCTGCATCTGCAATCTATTGAGGAAGGTGGCTTAAGTACAGATTAATATGGGTATCGGGTAGAATTGATTGTCAAGACATGCAAAACGGTTAAAGAAGAAGCGCAGACATTTTTTAGAACAATAACCTGCACTTCTCCCTTGTTTTACTATTGATGGGCAAATTTTTAGGGGGTATACAGATGATCTGATGCTGATTTTAAACTGATATCTTCAATAAAATCTTTTATTTCTCTTATTGTTTCTTCTGGTTCGCTAATGTGCGGAAAGTGACCTGTGGCTTTCATGACAACCAAAAAATTCTCGGGTGTATTTTTATGGATAAATTCGCCGGCTGATAAGGGAGCCATAATATCGTTCGAACTTTGCAGGGTAAGGCTTGGCACTTCGAGGTTTTTTAATTTGTCTCTATAATCGGCCTTAAAAGTAGCCATTGCAAAGGCCAGGGCCACGCTCGGGTCGGTAGCCTCAAAACATTCCTGTAAAAAATCAGCTAATTCGGGTTTTAAAGGGCTATTCATCACCACTTGTGCCAATTGTTTGCTCCAGGACACATAATCATCTGCTATATGCTCAAATATGGTTTCAATGTCTCCTATATTAAATCCACCGATATAATCATGATCATTTAAATATCTTGGCGAAGGACCAATAAAAACTAGTTTTTTAAATACTTCTGGCATCTGTAATGCGGCAATCATGCCAATCATACTGCTTACGGAGTGGCCAACAAATATAATATTGTTCAAATCAAGCGCTTCTATAATATCGATTATATCGCAGGCATATCCTTCCAGTGTAGCATATTTTCGCTGGTCGTATTGGCTTAGGTCTGAATCACCCGAGCCGACATAATCAAATAGTATCACCTTATAATCTTTAAGAAAAGCGTCAGTAATAAATTTCCAAGAACTTTGCGCACAGCCGAAGCCATGGGCAAATACGATTACCTGACTACCTTCGCCAAGGATTTTTACGTTATTTCTGAGGAGTATAGGGTGCAAAATGTTTGGTTTTAATTTTATATCAAATTAAGTAATGTTATTTATTTTTTTAAAATAAAATAAGTAATGAACGAAATGCATTACTATTTGCCAACTGTTTTATGTTTTGTATTAATTGTTATCTTGCATTATATCTTACTAAAACGATTAAGTTGAATGAAAAATAGTATTTCTATATTATTGATAATATGCTTTTCGGCATTTTACGCGCAAAGCCAGGTAAATCTAAAAGCATTTAAAATCAACGGTGCTACCGTTTCTTCCAATCAAAAAGAACTCGTGCTTACCTGGCCTGCTGGTAAAGGGGCCTTTGGTAAAGTAATTTTAGACCTCGACAATAGCAAACCATTGTTTAAAAGTTTGCGGTTAGGTAAGCCAGGAGCCTTAAAAGAAGTGGCTGCCCATCTCGATCCTGCATTTGTGTTGAGAATAGGTAAACGCACCTTAAATTCAAACAGTGGAGGCTGGAACGTCTTTTTTGATCGGGTTCCAACAAGGCCATATACCACAAATGTTGTAAAGTTTGCAAAAGGTGCAACCAGTGTTTCTACGAGAGGCTCACAAACTGTAGTGCGGATAAATGGAGTTCAATGCGAAACATTTAGTGGTGCTTTGGAAATAACATTTTACAACGGAAGCCCTTTGTTTAATGTAGCTGCTGTGGTAGCTACTCCAAAAGATTCAACTGCTATTTTATACGATGCCGGATTGATAAGCAAAAAAGAGACCTGGGCTAACGTGGTTTGGTCTGACGTAAAAGGAAATCTTCAGCGCGAAAAGGCAGCACAAGCAGATCCAAGTAAAAATTTGGAAGTAAAATACCGCACAGTTATTGGCGAAAATACAGGTGGAAGTTTGGCTGTTTTTCCTGCCCCGCACCAATATTTTTATCCCTTAGATGAAGCCTTTAATCTTAAATTTACCTGGAAAGGGAGCAACTACTTAAATCTGATTCCCGATTTTGGCATCGGTATCCGTCAAGATCCTTTGGGAGATAAGCGTTATGTGCCCTGGTTTAATGCACCCCCAAATACCCAACAGCGCCTTAATTTTTTCTGTTTACTGAGTGGCGGAAAAGCAGACGCAGCCTTAGAGGAGGTTAAAAGGTTTACGCATAACGATACTTACGTGCCGTTAGCTGGTTATAAAACAATGGCCAGCCATTTCCATAATGAGTTTATTTCGGACGTAGTGCTGAGCGGAAAAACCGTACCAGAAAAGCCCGAATTTGTTGACGTATTGAAAAAAGCGGGTTTAAATATTGTTAAACTTGCCGAATTTCATGGACCAGGACATCCTAAAGGACCAGATTCTGTTCGTTTAAAAGAATTAGATGCCTTATTTAAACAGACCAAAAGGTTATCTGATCCTAATTTTTTATTGCTGCCGGGAGAAGAAGCGAATAACTTTTATGGTGGACACTGGCTGGCATTTTTTCCTAAGCCAATTTATTGGATTATGTCTAGAAAAAGCGATCAGCCTTTCGAAACCAACGACCCGAAATATGGTAAAGTTTACCGCATTAATGATAAAGCAGAAATGCTCAAATTACTGGAACAAGAACATGGTTTAGCCTGGACAGCCCATGCCCGAACAAAGGCTTCAACCGGTTATCCTGACAAATATAAAGAAGAAGACTTTTTTAAATCGGAGACTTTTATGGGGGCTGCATGGAAAGCGATTCCCGGCGATCTTTCTTTACCAACCTTAAGTAAAAGGGTATTGAACCTAATGGATGATATGGCCAACTGGGGTTTGAAAAAACACATTATTTCGGAGGCTGATATCTTTACCATCACCGAGCAAAATGAAATGTATGCACACTTAAACGTGAATTATTTACAGCTGGATAAAGTACCCAACTATGCCGATGGCTGGCAACCAGTTTTAGATGTAATGCGAAAGGGGAAGTTTTTTGTGTCGACAGGTGAGGTACTAATCCCGAGTTTTAATGTTAATGGAAAAGGTGCAGGAGAGACTTTGAAGGTTGGTAATAGCGGAAAAGCAAAGATAAATGTGCAACTCAACTGGACATTCCCTTTAAGTTTTGTCGAAATTGTATCGGGCGATGGAGCAAAGGTTTACCGAAACCGTATTAATTTGAATGCTACACAGGCTTTTGGCAAAAAGAATTTTAGTTGGTCGGTAAATTTAAAAGGCCGCCATTGGGTAAGGGTAGAGGCCTGGGATATTGCCACCAATGGTGCTTTTACACAAATGGTTTGGTTGGAATAATGGTTTTTCATTATTCGCTGTGTCATCCTGAGGGTTAATTTATTTTATAAAATCAATATGAGTGATGTACAATTACTATACCGCATCATCTTTAAACCTTCTAATAGCAAGATAGAAAAAGGTAATAGAATATAAACCCGCTAACAATCCTGCACATATCGCAGATGGGGTAATCCCGAAATCGTGATTTTTAGGGAAAGAGAAGTGTAGTGCAAGCATCAAAGCAAATACAGCCAAAATACTATACAAGCCATTTAATCCTGCTTTTTTCAATATAAAAGGGTAGCCCGTAATTTTTTCGTCTATTTTATAGTTTATGGCGCCTGAATGCTGCAGTTCTTTTATTTTCTTTAAAATATCAAGTGTAATCATAAACGGTAGTAATAACGACATGGGCAATAAAAACCTGGCCAGATTTTGTTCGCCACTAAATAAGTGTACCGAATTTTGTGCTTTAAAAGCAAAATAAGGCACTACAGTATTTAATACCGTATTTGGAATAAGGTGTAAAAGCAAGTTTTTGCGCACAAATTTCCGCCAATTCGAAACCTTTGTCTGCTCGTCATACTCTACGTAATCAGACATTGGCCAACTCATTTAAATTTTCCTTAATCAATTCTATTACCCTGTCTTTGATCTGCCAGGCTTCAAATTCCCGAAGGAACGATTCGTTCGACATAAAAGAGAAATCCAGCTGTCCGTTAAAAGTGCTGCATACTAAAGTATTGGCGTTTTTCCATGGAAAAGCAACAGTGGGACTATAAATAGTTTCAATAGAAAAATTCTGATAATCCTTAGGGATGTTTAAAAGCCCCATGTTACTGAGTGTAACATCGTGTGTACCCTTCGTTGTTTTCAAAAAGCCAATCATTTTATTTACCGATGAATGGAAATACTCGCTCATGTTTAACAAGTCGTGAACTTTCATTTCTACTACTTTTGCTTCCAGATCGGTTTTTAAGCTTCTGGTTTTTGTCCAGAAATCATTTTCGCCTTGCGCTAGTTTTAACTCCACAATGGGTGCAAAGGCAAACATGGTATCTTGTTTTATGGCCTCCACAAATCGCCTGATATCAACCGGACAGATCACCTTGCCATGGGCTTTGCTGCCTTGTACATGTTTAAAAGCTTCCATAAAGGCCACACAAATTGCTGCATGAACAGTAGTATTTTCTTCCTTACACTTAATTAATAGGTTTTTGGTATCCTCTGCACTAACTTTCCAATGAACAGCATAGTTGCTTCTCTCTATGTTATTGTTTGAAGTAGATTTAAAAAACAAAAACAAACGACCGAGCGCTGCAAAAATTTTCCCTTTAAAATGGCCCGCCTTGCTGATTACAAAATCTTCGGGTAACAGGTCGCGAACAGAATGAAATGAAGGATATGGAGCCAGATCTTGTTCAGGATTATCAATCAGGGTCATTAGCTCACGCATCAGATTTAAAATGGTTGTTCCATCGCAAATACAGTGTGGAAGCACGAGCAAAAGATCTGATTCGATTTCGCCTTTTAGCCAAACTAACCTAGCTAATGGCTCGTTTGGGGCATCAAAAAGTTTATACCACTCTATTTTTGATTGTTTTAACCAATCCTCTTCCGTTAAACGATCAGCAATTCTAACCGGTATTTTTCTGATGTTTTCGTTACGTACGAAATATGGTGTTTTACCTGTAGCATCGATATTCATTTGCAGCAGTGGATGTTTCTGCTGGATTTTAAACAGTGCCTTGTGCAAATTTTCTTCAATGATTTTGCCTGAAATCTTAGCGCCAAAAACACAGTTTAATGGTGTTTTGGCATCTACATGCATTATTCTTTCTCCTAAAATTAATCTTCTTTTCATGCGGTCGCAGTTAAAATCTCGATTGGTTTTTCAACCTGTTCTTTAAGGATAGCTATTACTTTTTCTTTTATGGCTTCTGCTTCTACAAAAGGAACATAACCTTCGCTAGCCACAAAGGTAAAATCCATTTGATTACGGTAGGTCGAGGCAATCATGGTGGTTGTGTTGCCTAAAGGCCCCATTACCGAAGGGCTGAATATGGTTTCTACCTCAAAGTTTTGATATCGGTACTCGATATCTATTTTGCCCAGGTTGGAAAACATGCAATCGTTACTTGATTTTCCATACTTTAAGAAATTGGTGAAGTTTTTTAAGGCAGGGTGGCATGCTTCCATCATCATCATTAAACTATATGGATTTAGCTTGGCCGATTTATCATTTACGTCCTTTTGCAATGCTTTAACATTGTTTAAAAAATCCTTTTCCGGTAATAAAGAGAGTACAATCATTAATCCGAAAGCAAAAATGTGGTCTTTTTTTATAATAGGATTAAAGTTCCTGATATCGACCGGAAGTGATATTTTATTAAATGCTTTTTCTTTTCTTACTTCTTTAAAGGCCGTTAAAACTGCGGCACTTAAGAGCGTATTTACCGTAAACTGATTGGCTTTGCAAAACTGGATGATCTGTGTAGTGAAATCCTGATCAAATTTCCAGCGGAGCATAAAATCTTTTTTTCGCTCTACAGCTATTTTCTTGATGGGGATAATCCAAAGTGCTAAAGTGGCAATTTTACCGATCAATCCGTTTTTGGTTCGGTTGCGGTAACTGTTCAATACCTTTTTCGGAATCACATCCTTTACACCCATAATTGGAATTTCTTTGCCAATATCGGTATCAGGGTCATCCAAGAGCTGAAGCAATTCTGTTAAAATAGAAAGTGCCGAAGTGCCATCGCAAAGACAATGGTGATATACCATCAAAAATTCAGATACCTCTTTACCTTTAACCCATGTAATGCGACAAAGTGGTGCAATTGAAGCATCAAAAACGGTTTTCCATTCATAGGTAGATTCTTCCTCCCAATGCTCATCATTTAGCCTGTCTACAATGCGAATAGGGATTCTAAAATTTTCGGTAAGATTGGTGACAAACCAAGGCCTTTTATCTTCGTCAAAACGTATTGCGGCGGTTAACCAGGGATGTTTTTTTTGGATTTTGAATAAGGCAAACCTTAAATCGTCTTCCTTGATTTCTCCCCTGATTTTGAAAGGTATTACAATGTTAAACGGGCTTTTTCCATCCCCGTATAACATCCTTTCGCCAAATAACAGTTTTCTTTTCATTTTTTAGTATTATAAAGGTTTCGTCATCCCGAATTTACGCGCTTCGTCATCCTGAATTTATTTCAGGATCTTAATAGCAGGAAAGATGCTGAACGAGTTCAGCATGACGACCATCCTTAGCGACCATATTGTTAAAGTTGACAACTCTCCATTAAGCCGTTTCCACAGCTTGGGCTGTTTTTGCAAAATCTTCTAGCAGTTGCACGGCCTTATCGTTACCGCCAGCTGCAATGAATGTTTCTTTTATTTTTTGAGCGGCCTGGCGATATTTCGGGTTTTCTAAAAGCTCAAAAACGGTATTTCTTAAATCGCTAATGCGCAAACGCTTGTAACGGATACTTACCCCACAACCTGCCTGCTCAATTAATTTTGCAGTGTGAAAATGGTCGTAAGCAATAGGGGTAATCAACATTGGTAAGCCATTGGTAAAAGTATCGTTTACCGTATTGAAACCACCATGGCAGATTACGGCATCCATATGCGGCATCAATTCTGATTGTGGCACAAAACCATTTACAATAAAGTTATCAGGCCATTTTTCAAAAATATCAGGATTGGTTGCGGCTACAATGGTTACAGGTTCGTTTTCGAAGGCGGTAATCAGTTTCTGGAAAAATTCCTTACGGATATCAACCAATAAAGTACCCAGTGATACAAATATTTTAGGCGTGGAGGCTTGACTTAAACGTTCCCAATCGAATGGGGCTAAATTTGGCCGGCCTTTTACCGGACCAACAAAATGCATGTGCGGTGGTTTTTCTTCAAACCCTGCAAAGGCCTGTGAAGTGAAAACCATATTTAACTGGTGAGAATGGATATGGATATCATCACTATAGATACCCACTTCTCTTTGTAAACCTTTAATCAGATTTTGCTGCCACTCGAATATTTTAGGGGCGCTGTTTGCTGTATCGCCCATCACATCTGGTGGCACTGGGGTAGTGGTAACAGATGGTATGCCTTTTAAATGTGCACTTAAAGCGCCTGCAAAGGTAATACAGTCGTTAATAATTACATCGGGTTTCCAGACGTCAACAAAATTGTTCAGCCCTTTCATCATCATTTTGGCAAAAGGAACATAAGTTTCTTCGAGCGCAAGCTTCATTACCTCCGGACCAGAACACGCAGGGCCATCATCCTGGCGTTTTAAAATGCGTTGTATTTCATCAGCATACTCAGCCAAATCTTCTTCGGGATAAATAAATTCGCCACCTTCTGGCAAATGTACCTGTGCAAGGGGCGTAATACCCAACCATTTTACCTCATGGCCGCGGGCCAATAAACTGGCGCCAATACTTAATGTTGGACTAATATGACCGAAAAAAGGCGGGACAACGAAAAGGAATTTTGACATAATGTATAATTTAACTGATGAATACGTTAGATGTTTTGTTACTTAATGTTTCCAGTAAATCGGCAGCACTTTCTGTTCCGCCGGCCTCAATAAAGGATTTTTTAATCTGTTCTGCAGCGATTTTATAACTATCGTCCTGCAGCACTTTATTTACCGCTTCTTTAAGATGGCTGGCTTTAAAACGGTTAAAATTTAAGCGCTCTCCA
Organism: Pedobacter sp. SG908; assembly: GCF_011759615.1. Taxonomy (NCBI): domain Bacteria; kingdom Pseudomonadati; phylum Bacteroidota; class Sphingobacteriia; order Sphingobacteriales; family Sphingobacteriaceae; genus Pedobacter; species Pedobacter sp. SG908. The sequence continues at coordinate 3,464,187 of NZ_JAAOYY010000001.1, read as the reverse complement.
GCACCAACCCTAAAAACACGTCCGGCAACATGGCTTTGATCGTAGGCAATTGGAATAACCACCATGGGCAAGCCATTCATTAGGGTTTCGCAAACGGTATTATGTCCGCCATGGCAAACTACCGCATCCAGGTGTGGTAAAAGTTCCAATTGCGGTACCTGACGCTGTACTGTAAAATTAGCAGGCCATGCTTCAAATAAAGCGGGATCGGAAACCACCACCACATGGAGGTCTTCATTTGCAAAAGCTTCGATTACCTTGGCAAAAAAAGCTTTTTTATGTTCGTGATCGAAGGTGGTACCAATGCTCACCAATATTTTAGGCTGACTGGTATGAAATGCTTCCCAGCGAAAAGGAATAGAGGTTTTGCGGCGGTTAAAAACAGGGCCTACAAATTTAAAATGTTCAGGTAAATCCATCTCTCCGAAAAAATCGCGGGAGGTAAATACCAACGTGGCGAGATCAGAACAGGCAATGGAGCTGCTCGTGGTGATACCGAATTCTTTTTGCAGGGCTACAATCTGGTTCACTTCCCATTCGTGCACTTTCGGTAATTCATCCATTACTTTTATAGCAGCCGGAGCAGTAACAGAAGTAACATAAGGGTAATTTTTGTTGGTTGCTGCAATGGCACCTGCAAACATCTGATGATCGGTAATCACCAGATCAGGCTTAAACTGATCGAGTAGATCGGCAATGCCTTCGTAACTGTGTCTGTTTAAGGGGATCAGTACCTCTTCGTACAGGAATTTGATACTATCAATGCCGTAAACAATCTTTTTCGTGATGATATCGAGGTATTTTTCTGAATCTTTTTTTTGCTGGTCGTTCTGGTCGTAACTGATTGCGAGCAACTCGCCGCCCTCAGGAAGTTTATTGCCTAGCGATTGATCTAAAGTAATCCATGCTACACGGTGGCCTCTATCCAGTAAAGCTGCACCCATGCTTAAAGTTGGGTTGATATGGCCGGTAAGGGGAGGAACTACAAATACGAATTTTGCCATCTGTGTTTAGTTTTATGTTTCCTGGAAGAAGTTTAATAATGATTCTGCAATAACTAGTGGTTGCTGAATGGGGATATTATGATCGCCGGGTACAGCAATTAACGAAGCATTTTCAATCAATCCATCTAATTGTTTGCCTGCACTAAGGCAATTGGAATCGGTACCATAAAGCAATAGTGTACTCTTTTTTATTGTTTCAATTGCCTTACTGCCAAAAAAATCTTTTTCAAGCACCATGTCGGTTTTAATCGATGTTTGATAAAAGAGGTACTCGTACATGCGGTGGTTGCGCTCCATCTGCCTTTTACCCATTTTCACTTTGGTGGTATCGGTAAAATTTTCGACGTAATGCTCTAAAAACTCGCGGCTGTACTCATCAATAATACCCCTTGTTTTATCATCGTTCGGATCCGGTGCTTCAATTATTGCCAGTTTGTTAATGCGTTCTGGAAAACGGATGGCCATTTTTAAGGCAATCAATCCGCCGAAACTATAACCGCCTAAATGCACCTGCTGTAAGTTTAATGCCTCCATTAGTGCCAAAAGATCGTTGGTCATGCTTTGCAGATCGTAGCCTGTTAATGCCTTTTCGCTCATGCCATGGCTTTTTAGATCATATAGTACTACATGATATTTTGTGGCCAGAAGCGGTGCAATATTAAAATAATAGACAGATAGGTTACTGAACATCCCGTGAACCAAGATGATGGTTTCAGCAGCTTCTTTATTGAGCTCCTGAACGTGAACCGATTTGCTGTTTACTGTTATGATTGGCATTCTTCGATATAAGAGATGATCATGCCTAAGTTTAAGTTGATCAGCTGATCTAAGTCCATTGAAGATAACCAGCCAGTAAAATCAATCTGATCACCGAAGTGTGCTTTGATTTTTTCGGAGAAGGATACAATTTCGATGCTATCCATTTCCAGATCTTTGGTGAAAGAACTTTCTGGGGTGATATCCATTTCTTCAACAAATTCTTCACCGATTACTTCGGTGATAAATTGTTTCATGAGGTTGAAAATTTCTTCGCTGCTTAATTTTGTAGTTATAGTGTCCATCCGATGATATAATTTTTATGTTTGATTGTTTTGATTGTGATGTTGTTGATGCGTAATTCTTCGCCATTGATTTCTTCAATGGTATAAGCTTTTGGATTGCCTTGTAAGCCTTTGCCCAGGTATTTGCCATAGGCTTCTTTAGCCACCCAAAAACGGGTTGCCCATTCTATTTTGTCGCGGCTTTGCAGCAGAGCCATTTCATGATCGTTAAAAACAAGATCAAAGAAACCGGCACTCCGTTCTTCAATATGTTCGATATCGATGCCAACCGGTTCGTTAAAACGCGCTATACCAACGGCATCAGTTCCCTTATGGGCAATGGAGATATTGATGTTATCTGTTAAGCCGCCCTTAACATAAGGTTTGCGGTATTCATCCGAATAAATTTCGAAGGTGATGGGATAACAGGCCTGGTTTTTCTGTGTATTCAATAAATTCCGTACAGCATCTTTTGCGGCTACGCGGCTGATCATCCAGGTTCTTCTTTTATTCGGTAGTAAGTTATTGTGGTGTTTTTTCTCGGTCTGGTTAAAATATCTTTTTAGAATAAAATCCCATGAAACCACACGCGAATAAGCGTTGCCAAAAAGAAAAACACCTGGTGCAACTTCTTCTGATAAACGGTTATGGAGGGGCGACATCGAAACGTTCCATAGCGGTTCGTCTATCTCCAGCCTGCGATTTTGCCAGCCGGTGATGATGAGCCAGGTAATGCCATCTCTTTTCATTACGATATCTGCAGTGGCAAATTCATCGTTAATTTCGGTGAGTACACAGGTACACTCAAAGATGCCTTGCTGGTCGGCCATATCGCCAAAGAATTCTATTTCCTGAATTTTAACCGGGAAAGCAATCCTATCTTTTTCTAAAGTGAGCTGCAGCCATAAACCAAACAGTTGACCTGCATTATCAAGCAATGAGCCTTTTCCGCCTGATGCTTCGATGATGCCTGTGATTCCTTTTTCACCAACTGCGGTCAGTTTTTTGATGCCCTGGTAATCTGGTCCGTGGAACATGTGCGCATCATAAATCTGTGCAGCAGTACGGTCGATATCTAATAATTTTCCAATATCGAAAGTTCTGTTTGGAGCAGCGTTTAACTGTGTTGCCAACTGTACTTCTGCATTTGCATAACGTTCTAAATTAAGGTAAACCCTTTGCTCGTCTTTCCACTCACCAGTTACGGTTTCCTGGAAAGGTTTAACCACGTTCATCCATTGGAACACGCGCATGTTCATGATTTTCTGTACCTTTTCTTCCGGCGACTGTGCATTGGCGATTTCGGCAAACACTTCAAAAATCATGGTCATCGGGATTACCGGGTCCATATCTTCAACCGTTGGCCAACCTTTTGGTTGCCTTAATAGTGAGTGATCGATAAGGTAGGGGCAGTTATCCAGGCTTACATCAAGTTTTTGGCTAAAGGGTTGTCTGACAGGTTTTATTGGTTTAGCAGGTGCCCAATTGCTTGGCCGATCAATCTGAAATGAAGCATTTTCGAACAAATCGATCATTTCGCTCTGCATGTTGATCATTTCCAGTACATTCTCATTAAAGGCCTGTAAAACGGGATGTTTAGCCTCCACAAAAGTTTTGGGTTGTGTGGGCTGAGCTTGTTTAATGGTTAAACCTTTAAGTGTTTGCAGGTTATGGATAATCGGTGAACCCAGTTCGAGTTTAATGCCTTTGTTTTTTTGCGGTGGAGTTGATTTGATGTTGCCCAAATAATTTAGGCCAATTTCTTTTCCTTCAATAAAAAGTGCGGCCAAAACCCTTTGCAACTGCGTAATGCCCGAACGGATCGGCACATTGGCACTAATGGTGCTAAAATCTTTCCCTTTCAGTGTATCGTCAATAAAACCAACTAAACCACCAGAACCCACCTGGATAAATACGCGTGCACCCTCAGCATACAGTTTTTCGGTGAGTTCACGGAAACGTACCGGTTTAATCAGGTGTTCGGCACTTAACTGGCGGATAGCTTCAAAGCCTTCAGGGTAAGTTTCTAAAGTGGTCGCCGACCAAAGCGGAATAGTGGTTTTCCGGAACTGCATATCCTGCATGCCTTCGAGGATCAAGCCCAGTTTATCGGCCACAAATGGAGAGTGGAAACCTGATTGAAAAGGCAAAATCTGATGAAAAATCTGTTTCACCTTCAATATCGGAACCAATTTATCCAATGCAGTTTTACTGCCGCAAAGAATTACCTGTTGCGGGCAGTTATCGTTTGAAAGGTATAAATCGGGAATACTTTCTAAAATTGGCTGAAGCGTGTCTAAACCACAACCCACAGCAATAAAGCGCGAGTCTTTCAATTCGAAAGTTTCGGGGTTGAGTACGCTCAGTAAATTCATTACCGAACTTTCTTCCGCTAATTCCGAAGATCTTGCCGCAAGCCATTCGCCAAGGCTGTGGCCCGCGTTCATATCAGACTTAATGCCCAATTGTTTTAAAGCCTGATCTAAAACACTGCTTTTGTTCAGTATATTGAGTGCTTCGCTTAAAAGGCCATCTTGTTTTTCGTTTTCGTCGATACTAATGTTGAAATAATCAGCTACCGATTTAATTTCGCCGCCAGCAAGTCCGTCTAGACCGGGGAAAACAAAGGCTATTTTACCATCATTCGCCAATAATGGTGCATTGGTGTACCAGATGTCCTGTTTATTTCTCCAGGGAGAATTTTTAGCTACAATTTTTAAGGCTTTTTTGATTCTTTCAGGACTAGGGTTAAACAATACCAAGCGGAAATTTCCGTTCCCAACGCTATAATCGCCGTTTTCGAGCGATTGGATCAAAGCCTCATGACTTGGTCTCGCAATTACCAATACCTCATCTTTTTTTGGAGCATCGTAAGCGGTTAACACCACATGGGCGTTAATCCCTCCAAAACCAAATGCATTTACGGCAGCCAATTTTGGTAAACCCGATTGGTTCCAGTCTATCGCTTTTTGCACTGCAGAAAAACGGGTTTCGGCCAATTGCGATACAGGTTCATCGCAATGTAAAGTAGGAGGGATGATTCCATGATATAAAGCCAGACTCGACTTGATCAGGCCTGCTATACCTGCTGCGGGCATGGCATGGCCGATGTTTGATTTAACAGAGCCGATACCTGCTTTCGGCAGATCGGCATCCTGACCGAAAAACTGCTTTAAGGTTTCTACCTCTGTTTTATCGCCTAGTGGTGTACCTGTACCATGGGCTTCTAAATAGCCGATATTTTTACTTTCCAGTTCTGCATTTTTCCAGGCTTCGGAAATGGCTTTCAACTGGCCTTTAACCGATGGACTCATTACACTGGTTCCACTACCATCGCTGCTAATGCCTACACCTTTAATTACCGAATAAATTTTATCCTGATCTCTGATGGCATCTTCGAGGCGTTTAAGCACCACAAAACCACAACCCTCGCCAATAATCAATCCATCTGCGTTTTGATCGAAAGGTTTTATTTTTTCCTGTTTGGATAAAGCACCCAATTGGGAGAATATACTCCAAAAAGCAGCATTCTGACCTAAATGTACACCGCCAGCAATAATCATATCACAGCGGCCACTATTCAGTTCCTGTACGCCGTGATCTACCGCAATAAGTGAACTGGCACAGGCAGCATCCAGAGTAAAGGCTAAGCCACCTAAATTAAGGCGATTGGCTACCAGCGAGGCTACTAAATTAGGGATCAATCCCATTGCGGTATCAGCACTAAAACGACCTTTGCGTAATTGAAACTCGTGTTTTACCTTTTCAATTTCAGCTTCGGTAAGTTGTGGCATCAAGTCTTTTAATACACTCGAAATCTGTTCGCCTGTCCTTACAATTTCTATCGCACGGGTTGCGCCCGGTCCTACATAATTGCCTTTACCGATAATGATCCCTGTTTTATCGAGCGAGTACTTTTTTTCAAATACTGCTGCATCTTCCAGCGCCTGGTGAACCAGATCTAAGGTTAAGAGATGATCGGGTTCTGTACCTTCAACTGCTAAAGGTAAAATCCCAAACCGCTGTGGATCGAATTGATGATCGGGGATAAAGCCACCACGGTTGCAATAAAAACGATCAACGCCACCCAGGTTTTTGTCGAAATGCACGGGATCAATCCGATCAGCCGGAACCTGCTGTGTAGAATCTACCCGGTTTATAATATTTTCCCAAAAGGTCTGCATATCTTTCGCACCCGGAAAAATGCATGACATTCCAATAATTGCTACGTCGCTTTTCTTCATCTGCTGTTTGGTTATGCGATTTTCTATGTCCAGGTGTTTCCGGCCATAATTAATACCTGGCTTTCTTTACCATATTTAAGTTCGTTCAGGAAAGTTTCCATCCCATCCTGTAAAGGGATCAAGGCAATTCCCCTGCGTTGGTATTCTTTCTCTAATGTTGGCGAAACCATGCCTGCACCTTTCCAAGGGCCCCAGTTAATGGCCATTACCTTTCCCTGAATCTTCTGTTTCAAGGCCCAGGCATATTTATCCATTACACTGTTTGCCGCTGCATAATCGGTTTGCCCGCGGTTTCCATAAACAGAAGCAATGCTCGAGAAAAGGATTACAAATTGGGTTTCTGGCCTTAATTGTTCAGCCAATACCCTTAATGGGGTTACTTTGGTATCGAAAACACGTCCGAATGATTCGGAGGTTTTGCTGCTGAATAGTTTATCTTCCAATAAACCTGCACCGTGTACTACGCCATCTATGCGACCATAATCTTCGTAAACCTGATTGATCAAACGGGTTAAAGCTTCTTCATCTTTAAGGTCTAACGATTCGTAAACTACCGTCGATCCACCTTCTTCTAAAGTTGCAATGCAGCGTAAAATCTGGTTGTTTTTGTAAATCCTATTTGTTTCCTGTTCTATCTCGGCAGGTTTTTTAATCTCACCCTGTTTAATTAAGTACTGCCTAATCTCATCTTTGGTTTTTAACGAGGAGCTGGCTTCATTTGCAGAGGCGATTGGATTTGCAGAACGGCCTACCAGAATGTACCTGCAAGGATAATCTTTTGCGAAATGGATCATCAGTTCGGCGGTTATACCTTGCGCACCACCTAAAACCATCACTACCGCGTCTTTATCCAAATGGATGTGGGCATCCGTTTCGGTACTCAAAGGTTGCGGTACCAGTTCCATAATATGCCTTTTATGGTCATTGTAAATAATCTCTGAAGGTTTATCCGGATTCAGGATTTCGTTTAAGGTAATATTGGTAATTTCATCTGGCGACATTTTGGTTTCGAGACTGATGAAACGGCATTTGGTATGCTCGTATTCGCGGTCTAAACTTTTAAAGAAGCCGGAATAACCTTGATAATTTCTCAAGAAAGAAATATCAGATTGATCGTTAAAATACTGTTTGGTATCTGCAATCAGGTACACCCATTTTACGGTATCAAAATTTAGTTTTTTAATGGTTGCGAAATGATCGAGAATGCCTACTTTTTGCTGTGCTTCGAACATGTTCAAGATGATGAGGCCCTGATAGCCATCCAATGAATCTTCAAAGCTCACCAGATCGGCAATGGCACCATGTTTTTCCAACACTTTCTTGATTTTGATCGCCTGTCCGCCACCATCATCGGTTAAGGCAAAACGCTGGCCTTTTAAAATAGCTGCTTCGGTAATGGTAAGTGCAGCAGGAGTTAGCTCAAATCTTAAACGGGATAATTTTTCTTTAACTGTTTGATCATCGATGCTCTCCTCAATAAGCTTTTTTGCTTCGGTAAGCACCTCCGAGCTTTCTGCTTCAACATCTGCAATCCAGTTAACCAGTGCATTTAAGGTTTTGATAGCGGCCAGTTTTTCCATTAAATCATCAGCTTGGTCGCTCTGTGAGCCAAATCCAATTTTTTCTTTTAAAGAGGCGATAATTTCCATCCGTTTGATCGAATCGATACTTAAATCAGCTTCAAGATCCAAATCCATGCCCAGCATTTCTTTAGGATAACCCGTTTTTTCACTCACCACATCAAGAATGGCCGATTTTAACTGATCTAATGAAAATTTTGTCTGTTCTGACTGGATTGTAGGTGCTACTGCTACGGCAGGTGTACTAACCGCTTTTGGTTGTTCGGTGTTTTCTGTAATCCAGTTTACCAGGCTGCTTAAGGTTTTTAGCCCGGCAAGCTGTTCCATAATTTTATCTTCTGGAAGGTTCAGTTGAGAAAAACCACCCAGTTCGGTACGTAAAGCGCCTATAATTTCGACACGTTTGATCGAATCGATACTTAAGTCGGCTTCAAGATCCATTTCCATACCCAGCATTTCCTGCGGATAGCCGGTTTTATCGCTCACGATCTGCAACAGCACCAATTTTAAATCTTTTTGTGCAGCTACAGGTGTTATTACCTCAATTTGTGGTATTTCCTGTTTTACCGTGATCTGATTTTCGGTACGAAGCGGTTGAGGCACCTGATATGATGTTAAAGGCTGATTAATGATTTGCGTAGACATCGCGGGCGCCTGTCCTAAAAAGGAAAGCATCACATCACGTTGTGCCTGGATCAGCATTTTCATGCTGTGCAGGTACTCCTGCATCATCAAGTCTTTGGATGAGCTATTAACTTGTTGATTTTCAGTTAGTGTAGAGGTGTTATTCATAAGGATAATCGGTTTAGTAATAGGGGATGCACCATTTGCAGGAAGTTTACCTGTTGATGGAACAGCATGCTGACCATTTACATACCAAATGGCAGGACTTTTTTTGTAAATTGAGGGTTCGTCGAGATTGATGATTTTAACTGAGCGCCCTTCGAATAATTTTTCGAGCTTGATTTCGCGACCTGTAGCCATGTAGCCAGCAAGTGTACCCAGTAAATTGCTGAGTTTGTTCTGACCTTGATCTTCGGTATGTAAAATCACTTCGTCTTTGCCGATGCAGGATTTGGTTAATCCGCTTAGCACCTTGCCAGGGCCAACTTCTACGAAAACCCTGGCTCCGGCAGCATACATATCCCTAAGCTCATCAACAAAAAGGACAGGTTTTATTAAATGGTCGGTCAAACGTTCTTTTACAGCGGCAGGTTCAGTTGGGTATTCTTTTGCCGTGGTGTTAGACCATACCGGAATTTTTAGATCATTAAAGTTTACGCCAGAAAGCACTTGTTGGTAAAGCTGTTTCGATTTGGCCACCAATGGACTGTGGAAAGCACAGGCCACTTCAAGCGGGCGGAAAGATATTTTGGCTTCTTTTAGTACTGCTGCTAATTTTCCGATGGCTTCAGTGCTGCCAGCAATTACACATTGGGTTGGTGCATTAAAATTTACCGGATAAACAGAGGCAATATCGCCCAAGTATTGCGCAAGATCTTCCGGTTTTGCACTCACGGCAAGCATGGTACCCGGATCTCCATTTTCAACAGCATTTAAAATGGCTTTTGCCCGTTCTGCACTCAGGTAAACCAAGGCTTCTTCCTCAAAAGCGCCAGCAAAACAAAGTGCTGGTAATTCTCCATAACTGTGGCCGGCAACCATATCAGGCACAATACCCAATGATTTTAAGAAGTTGGCAATGGCCAGATCAACAATACCCAATAGCGGTTGTGCCATGCGGGTATCTTTTATGCGTTCTTTTTGCGCTTTCGCATCTGCATCATTGAATACAGTATTTGGGAAAAGGATTTTTTCATATTCAGGATAAGCTTTCAGTAGTTTTCTCATTTCAGGAAAAACCACAAAAAGATCCCTTGCCATGTTTATCCGCTGGCTTCCCTGCCCCGGGAACATGAAAGCAACCTTGCCATCCTGTTTTTGGGTAAGGTAAGTATCTTTACTTTCTACACCAGATAGAACAAGATCGATTTTCATCACCAGATCCTCGGCGTGGTTGGCAACGATGCTCAATTGAACAGGTTTGGTATCTGCAGTTGCTAAACTATAGGCAATATCTTTCAATTCGATCTGATCGTTCAGTTCTAAGAGATTTTTTACAGAGATTACGCGATTTTTAGCTTCCTCGTAAGTATCTCCCCTGAAAACAAAAAGTTCAGATGGCCACGATTTTAATATCGAATTTTTATCTTCTGTATTTTTTGCGCTTTCTAATACCGCATGGAAATTTGTTCCACCAAAACCAAAGGCACTAACGCCAGCATATCTTTTTTCTTCCATCCATAAACCAGCTTCGGTATGGAAAGCGAAAGGACTGGTTTGTGCATTATAAAAGCTGTTAGGGGTTTTTAAATTAATGGTAGGTGGTTTAATGCCATGGTAAACCGATAATGATGCTTTGATTAATCCCGCAATACCGGCTGCACATTTGGTATGGCCGATCTGCGTTTTTACGGAACCTAAATGCGTTTGTCCGGCGATTGCACCCGATTGATTAAGCATATCGGTTAATGCGCTGATTTCTGTTTTATCGCCTACCACCGTACCTGTACCATGTGCTTCTACCAAACCAATCAAAGAAGGTGTAATCCCAGCCTGACTATAAGCCCTTTCTAATGCATTTACCTGTCCGTTTTTGCGTGGTGCAGTTAAACCAAGGCTTTTGCCATCGCTCGATCCGCCAACACCTTTAATAATAGAATAAATGGTATCACCATCGCGTAAAGCATCATCATATCTTTTTAATACGATCATGGCAATACCTTCGCCGAGGGCAATTCCATCTGCTTCAGCATCAAAAGTGGCGCACCTTCCTTTTTTAGAAAGGGCGTGTGTACTCGAGAACATGAGGTAATCGTTAATACCATTGTGCAAATCCGCTCCTCCGGCCAAAACCATATCCGATTTCTCTAAAAATAACTCTTGGCAGGCCAGATCGATTGCCGCAAGCGAAGAAGCACAGGCCGCATCAACGGTGTAATTTCTGCCGCCCAGGTTTAACCTGTTGGTGATTCTGCCAGAAATTACATTCGCCAAAATACCCGGGAAAGAATCTTCGGTTGTTTTTGGTAAGGCAGCATCTACTTCAGGCGGCATATCACCAAACATCTGCTTGTAATAGCCCCTAAAACTGTAGCTGTTGGCGAGGTCGTTTCCACCTTCGGCACCAATAATTACCGAAACATTTTCATTGTCTACACCACCATCAGCATAACCTGCATGCTGCATGGCCTGTTTGGCCACCATTAAGGTAAGCAGTTGGGTGGGCTCTATAGCTGCAAGCGACTGTGGCGGGATACCAAATTCTAAAGGATCAAAATCTATTCTTGGTATAAAACCACCCCATTTTGAGTGCGACATATCGCCATCAGTAGAATCAGGGTTGTAATACAGTTCTTTATTCCATCTTTCATCTGGTACTTCAGTTACCGAATCCTTGCCCAAAATAATGTTGCGCCAGTATTCTTCGAGGTTTTTAGCCCCAGGGAAGATACAGGCCATACCTACAATGGCCACATCAAGGGCTTCTGCCTTATTAACAGGAGGTGAAGGAAGTGTGGCATTTAAAATGTGCGTATAGTTTTCGTTAGCTACATCCTGATGAAGATCAAGCAATGACATCACCTCTTTATGCATAGGTGCAATCTGGCCGATCATGTACATGCCCAGATCGGTTTGTTCAGCTTCGTCGATTTTTACCAGTTCATCGCCACGTCTTTCTATACCTTTTGCGGCAATACGTAAACGGCCAACATTTAATGTTTCCAGTTTTGCCCAGATTTCTTTTTTATCCATTCCCTCAGCCTGTAACTTCTTTTTTTCTTCGTTAAAGAAAGTGGCAAATGAAGAGTTTAAACACCTGGTTTCATGCCCTGGCGCAGTTTCGAGCAAAACGGTTTCGTTTGCCTGCATAGCCTCCTGCTGGAATTTATCTAAAATGGCACCCGTACTAACAGCTTCTTTGGTGTATAAGTATGCAGTGCCCATTAATACACCAATTTTCATTCCTTTAGCTGCCAAAGGAGCAGCCATTACCGAAATAAATGCAGTAGAAAAAGCATCATGGATACCGCCGGCAAAGAAAACGCTAATATTTTCCGGATTTTCTTCTTTTAACAAACGTTCGATCTGTTTTTCCCACAATACCATGCTAGATAGTGGGCCGACGTGACCACCACATTCGCGACCTTCGAATACAAAGCGTTTAGCACCTTCTTTTAAAAACATATCTAAAAGCGAGGCAGAGGGCACATGGAGAAAGGTTTTGATGCCCGCTTTTTCAAAAGGTTTAGCCTGCGAAGGCCTTCCACCGGCAATTAACAGAACAGGAGGTTTTGCATTTAAGATATATTCCTGTTGTTCATCTCTAAGCTCTTGTGGTGCAAAACCTAAAATACCTACCCCCCAGGTTTTTTCGCCTGCCAATTTTTTAGTTTCATCAATCAGGCCTTTTGCCGATGCTCCTTTTAATAAGGATAAGGCAATAAACGATAAGGCTCCAGCTTCCGAAACGGCATCAGCAAATGGAGCAACATCGCTTACCCTGGTCATAGGGCCCTGCGCAATAGGGTAGGTGATATTTAAATCTTTGGCCAACGAATTGTTCGCCTTTATTACATTGATGGCTTTGGCTTGTTTTAAATGGCCATATATGGCCTCTTTTATTCCAAAAACCAGTTTATCGAGCTTTTTGTATTTAGTTACCAGATCAATCGATAAGGCAATATCCTGACCCATTGGAAGGTAATTGGTTTCCAGATCGTAACCTTTAAAGTACTTTTGAAGATCATTATAATCTATATCTTCTGCCAATGCCGGCGAATTGGGACGGGCCAATATGCGGCAATTATCAATCAGTTTGGTTTCAGTTCCGCTTAACTTACCACAAATAGTTTTTAAATCTTCAGGAGCGGAACATTCTGGAAATAAGGTGAGTTGGCTATCTAAAATGATTCCCGCTGCGCCTTGTGCCATTAAAGCGGCTGCCGTGTGAATACCCACACCCCCCTGAACCCAAACCGGAATGGAAGAAATTTCTTTAATAATCCGCTGAAAAAGAACAAAAGAAGATTCGTATGCTACGCGGCCGGCACCTTCATTTCCTTTTACAATAATTCCATCCGCACCGTTTGCCTGGGCAGCTAATGCCGATTGAAGGTCGTAAACCTGATAGATAATTTTTGCAGTTGTTTTACGTTTCAGTGCGAAATCATAAGGTGCAATAATTAAACTTACTTGTGCTGGAAGATCAATATTTGCTAATTCTGTTGAATTGATGCTTACACCGAAATCTGATATGCCTACTTCTATTAGGGCTTGAAGGGCTTTTTCAGCTTCATTTTTACTATGCCCAAGACTGAGAACCGGAAAGCAATATGCTTTTTGTAAATTGGAAACCAATCTACTGTCAGGGATTTCGAAGGGAGTTACTCCAATAATGGCGTGTTTGTTCATGGCTTTAGATTTTGATTCTAATCTTCTGTTTGGTGGATGATTTAAGTGAGGCATAATGGTTCTTTATGCTCACCGTAATACGCAATAACACAGGTTTTTAGCACTGCAATTAGTGTGTATGATTAATTAGACTAATATACGACTTGGTTAAGTCAAATTGTTTCAAAAATTTATAAATGAATGAACTGAACAAGTGTTTGAAAAGTGCCTTGTTTTTCCATTAAAAAATGAATTTTATGAACAAAATTCTCATTAATATATTTAATTATGCTTCTTAATATGGTTTATTTTAATTTCATATACAAAAGAAGCGGCCTTACATTGGGTTAATATTAATAATGGGTTAATTTATGAATTATTTTTTGTAATTGGTTGATTTATTATGTTTTGTGTTGATATTTTTTGTTTTTTTATTAAAAAAGTGTCAAATTTTAATTCGTTTTGATCTGAAGAATAGCGTTTTTAATATTATCCAATTGTATTTGTTTTTACTGAGGGTTTTTAATTCAAAATCGCCGAAATTTTACTAGTATTCTAAATTACTTTATTGTGTATGTTTAATTAGTAGTAAATATTGTGTGTTTGCTGTTTTTGTGTTGGGGAAGATGGTATTTTAAAATAGAAAATGCTTAAATTTTAAATCAACTGTTCAATATCCTTTAAATGGGAATTGTTTTTATATATTTGTATTATAACCGTCTATATGACGTTTAATTAACCAGATTTCAAATTTTATGAGAAAATGGTCTGAATGAATAAGACTGTTGAAACAGACCGTGCAGCAAATCCAAACTATATGAGCATTCAAAAGTTTATTAAACCATTTATTTTCCTTGGTTTAATGGTCAATCTATCGCAGGCACAGGAAAGAAACAGCTACAAATTCGATTTCGGACCAGGAAAGATTGCCAAAGGCTATATACAGATTTTACCTAACGATGCTTACAGTAAAGAAAAGGGTTATGGTTTCGATTTTGATTCGAAAGTTGAGGGGGTAGATTATGGCGGGAAGAATTTTTTAACATCAGATCTGGTGAAAAGTGATAAACCTTTTTATTTTTCGGTTGCAGTTCCTGAAGGAAATTACAAAATAACAGTTACACTTGGCGATCCGAAAGGCCCTGCGTTAAGCACAGTAAAAGCAGAATCGAGAAGGTTGATGCTCGAAAATGTGAAAACTACTGCAGGGCAATCGCTAACCAAAACATTTATCGTAAACGTTAAAGATAAACACATTGCTGACGGCCAACTGGTTTCGTTAAAACCACGCGAACTTACCAAACTCGATTGGGATGATAAACTGACCCTGGAATTTGACCATCAAACGGCACTACAGGCACTCGAAATTACGAAGGTTGAAGACCAGGTTACTGTTTTCTTAGCCGGGAACTCAACTGTGGTGAACCAGGATGATGAGCCTTGGGCATCGTGGGGGCAAATGATCCCGCGGTTTTTTAAGCCAGGGGTTGCCATTGCCAATCATGCCGAATCGGGCCTAACACTGGGCTCGTTTTTGGGGAGCAAGCGATTAGCGAAGATTTTAAGTGTGATGAAGCCTGGTGATTATCTGTTTATCGAATTTGGACATAACGATCAAAAAGATAAAGGACCAAACGATGGCGCTTATAAATCTTACACCGAAAGGTTAAAAACATTCATTTCGGAAGTGAAGAAAAAAGGCGGAATCCCGGTGGTGGTAACCTCAACCAGCAGAAGATCTTTTGGGCCTGAGGGGAAGATTATAAATTCTCTTGGTGATTTCCCTGCTGCAGCACAAAAGGTAGCCGCCGCAGAGCAAGTGGCTTTAATCGATCTGAATGCCATGACATCGACTTTATTTAATGCTCTGGGTGAAGAAGCATCTAAAAAAGCCTTTGTTCATTACCCAGCAAACAGTTACCCTGGTCAGGATAAAGCTTTGGCCGATAATACGCACTTTAATCCTTATGGCGCTTATGAAATTGCGCAATGTGTTATTTTAGGCATTAAAGAGCAGCAATTGGGAATTGCCAAATATTTGGTAGATGATCTACCAAAATTTGATCCTGCAAAACCAAATAACCCGGCAAATTGGCACTGGCCAGAAAGTCCGAAAAGCAGTGTGGTTAAACCAGATGGTAATTAAAGAGATAGAAATGAAAAAAATAGTTATTGCGGTATTATTTGCAACGGTGTGTGCAGCGGCATTTGGGCAAACCAGTTTGCAGCCATTTAATTTAACAGAAGTTCGATTGCTCGAAGGACCTTTTAAACAGGCTCAGGAAACCGATAAAAAGTATATGCTATCGCTGGATGCGGATAGACTTCTGGCGCCATATTTAAGAGAAGCGGGGCTAAAGCCTAAGGCAGCATCTTACGGAAACTGGGAAAACACAGGTTTAGATGGGCATATCGGCGGACATTATTTATCGGCCCTTGCTTTAATGTATGCTTCTACCGGAGATATAAAAGTAAAAGAGCGGTTAGAATATATGATTGCCGAACTGGGTAAATGTCAGCTTAAAAATGGTGATGGGTATTTGGCGGGGATCCCGGGAGGCAAGGATATCTGGAAAGAGATTAAAGCCGGAAATATAAAATCGTCCAGTTTTTCGCTAAATGGAAAATGGGTGCCCCTTTACAATATCCATAAAATTTATGCCGGGCTTTACGATGCTTACGCAGTTGCAGGCAATGCAAAAGCAAAGCAGATGCTTATTAAACTAACGGATTGGTGTGTAGATCTGGTCTCCAATTTATCCGATCAGCAAATACAGGAATTATTAAAGAGCGAACATGGCGGATTAAATGAAACTTTCGCCCATGTTTACGCGATAACGGGCAACCAAAAGTACCTTCAGTTGGCCAAACGGTTTTCAGATCAATCTATCTTAAAGCCACTATTAAAAAATACGGATGCGCTGAATGGTTTGCACGCAAACACGCAGATTCCTAAGGTGATTGGTTTTGAACAGATTGCCTTGCTGGACAAAGATCCTTCCTGGGCAAATGCAGCTGCTTTCTTTTGGAAAACAGTGGTGGAACATAGAACCGTAGCCATTGGCGGAAATAGCGTTAGAGAACATTTTCATCCAGCCAATGATTTTTCTTCGATGACAGAATCGCGCGAAGGACCTGAAACCTGCAATTCTTACAATATGCTGAAGCTTACTAAACAGTTATTTTTAGCAGCTCCTTCAAACACTTACCTTGATTACTACGAACGTACACTTTATAATCACATCCTTTCTTCGCAAAGGCCAGAAGGTGGTTTTGTATATTTTACACCAATGCGGCCAGGACATTACCGTACCTATTCAAGTCCACAGGAAAGTTTCTGGTGCTGTGTAGGTTCGGGATTGGAGAACCATGGTAAATATGGCGAATTAATTTATGCACACAGTGGAAATGATCTTTATGTAAATCTTTTTATCCCTTCTACTTTAAATTGGAAAGAAAAAGGTATTCAGCTTACACAACAAACGCTTTTTCCTGATGCGGAAAATACGACACTCAAACTTCAATTAAAAAACAAACAGCGTTTTGCTTTACATTTCCGTCAGCCAGCCTGGATAGAAAAGGGAAAAATGACCGTGTTGGTCAATGGAAAAAAGGTAATGGTAAAAAGTGATGAAAACGGTTATGCCAGTATCGACCGTGTTTGGGCTGCTGGCGATGTGCTTAATATTTCATTACAGATGCACACCACTACTGAATTTATGCCTGATGGTTCTGATTGGGTGGCTTTTCTGCATGGCCCAATTGTACTTGCTGCGGCAATGGATACTTTAAGTCAGCCTAATTTAACCGCTGATGGCAGCAGGATGGGGCATATTGCTTCGGGAGCACTGTTCCCGATTAGCGATGCACCACTCGTTACAGGAGCTAAAAATGCCTTAGCAGACGAAATTACATTGATTGATAAAAACAGTTTTACTTTCAATGCTCGAAATGCAATCTATCAACCCAAATACAAATCCTTAAAATTAGTTCCTTTTTACAGCCTGGCCGAAAAGCGCTATGTGGTTTATTTTCCTTACAGTAGTCCTGAAGCATTATCGAAACGTGCGATGGCGATTAAGTTGGCTGAAGAAGAAAATATGAAAATGGAACAGAAAACCATCGATCTGATCAATACCGGAGAACAACAGCCAGAATCGGATCATAATTTTAAAGGTGAGCAAACCGATAATGGAATCTATCAGGAAAGGCATTTTAGAAATGGGAAAGCATGGTTCAGTTATGTGTTAAAGAACAAAGATTTATTGGGCACCAAGCTGAGTTTAACATATTTCGGAAAGGAAAAGAATAAAAACTTCTCGATCCTGATCAATGGCGTTGCTGTTGAAAATGTAAAGTTAGATGGGAGCCAGGGCGATGTTTTTTATACGCAGGAATATCAAATTCCGAAAACGCTGTTAAAAACAGATTTAGAAGTGAAATTCGTTGCCGATCAGGGATCCGCTATAGCCAATATATATGAAGTAAGGTTGCTGAAGTAGATTTATTTTTATGTGGTCTGTGTCCTCACAGACCACGGAGAATCAGGTATTACTTGCTTTCTTAACCCTTATTGCTTTAATAAGGCCTCAAGTTCTTTTTCTTTGATGGTTAATATGGTGCCATGTCTTAAACCTTGTGGCAAGGAGATTTTATCTGAAACATCAGTCCAGTTTTTTAAATCTACAGATTGGATTGCCCCATATTTATGATCGCGGTACTTATCGAAATAAACCATCCAGTTATTGCCGGTTTTTAAGGTTGTTGGTCCCTCAGCCCAGTAATTTCCGGTAATTGGACTTCCTGCCTTACTATAAGGGCCAGTTAACTGATTGGCATAGGCTATTTTGATATTCTTTTGAGCAGGTTCACGGGTTTCGTCTTTTAAAAACATGATAAACTGTTTACCTTCTTTCACAATAGTAGCATCGATAACATTAAAGCCCGGATCGTAGAGCAGTTTAGTTTCAGAAAAGGTTTTGAAATCTTTAGTGGTAACATAATATAAGCGATGGTTGTAGCCGTTTTCTGCTGTCGAAGCTGTTTCGTTAAATTTGCCTGTAATGGTGGTTGCCCAATAAATCATATAGGTTTTGCTACTGCTATCGTAGGTTATTTCGGGAGCCCATGTGTTCCTGGCGCCATCTTCTTTAATCATAACGGGTAAAAACTGTTGTTCGCTCCAGTTAATCAGGTCTTTCGAGCTGGCATAACCAATGCCTTTATCTTTCCAGCTTACTGTCCAAACCATGTGAAATAAGCCATCAGTCCCACGTATAATGCAGGGATCTCTCATTAGCTTATCTTTGCTTACAGTAGGGCTAAGGAACGATTGATCGTTTTTAAGCGCTGTCCAATTGTATGCATCGTTACTATAAGCAAGGTGTAAACCATCCTCACCATTGCCTTTAAAATAAGCAAAGAGATAAACGTCTTTTTTAGACTGTACCTGGGCATTACAGACTGTTGATAACAGTAGTATGGAGAGGTATATTAGTTTTTTCATTGTTTTATTTTTGTTCTACAGCAATTACGAAACCGCCCAAAGGCATCGTGTTAAGGGCTGATTTACAGTTTTTGTATCTGGTTTACTCCTTAACCATTTGAATAGAGAAAGCAATAACCAGCATTATGCTGGTTATTTTGTATTCATGAGTTTATTTTAATTCGAGAACAACAACAGATTGAGCAGGTAATTCTACTTTTAATGAACTGCCTGATTTTCTTGCACCCGTAAAGTTTGCATTGTGCACCTTGTTCAAATCGTTGAACGTGTTTACATCGGTTAGTTTAGCTGAGGTTAAAATCTGTCCTGTAACTGAGCTCCATTTCAAACCATCTAAAACGGTACTTAACGCAATTTTTTTGTTCGGATCTAAATTGACCAAAGAAATATGGATAGCGCCACTGGCATCCTGCGAAGCAGAAACGTTTAAGGCTGGGATTTTTTGATCGCCTACAACATAATCGGGACTGGTAAAGGCAATTGGTAAATATTTGGCATCCTGATGTACTTTGTAGAGATCAAAAACATGATAAGTAGGCGTAAGGATCATTTTGTCCTTTTCAGTTAAGATTAAAGCCTGTAAAACGTTTACTGTTTGCGCCAGATTGGCCATTTTAACGCGATCTGAGTGATTATTAAAGATATTCAAAGTAGTACCTGCAATTAAAGCATCACGTAAACTGTTCTGCTGATATAAGAAACCAGGGTTAGTACCAGGCTCTACATCGGTCCAGATTCCCCATTCGTCAACCACTAAAGCAACCTTCTTTTTAGGATCGTATTTATCCATTATTGCGGCGTGTTTGCTTACCAGTTCTTCCATATGCAAGCAGTTTTTCATGGTCGAAAAGTATTGTGCTTCATCAAATTTCGTAGCTGATCCTTTTTTGCCCCAGTTTCCGGTTGGAAGTGTGTAGTAGTGCAAAGTTAATCCCCACATTTGATCACCAATATTTTTCATACAGGTTTCAGTCCAGTTGTAATCGCTTGAATTAGCTCCACTGGCAATTCTTTTTAGCGGAGCACCCGGATAATTGCGAGCATAAGTGGCATACCTGCGGTATAAATCAGAATAGTAAGCTGGTGTCATGTTGCCACCGCAACCCCAACTTTCGTTACCTACGCCCCAGAAAGAAACTTTCCATGGTTTTTCTCTACCATTTTGGCTGCGGATGGCCGTCATTGGGCTTACCCCATCAAAATTAAGATATTCTACCCATTTGGCCATTTCTTCAACAGTTCCGCTGCCTACATTTCCTGCGATGTAAGGTTCGCAATCGAGCATCTGGCAGAGATCCAAAAACTCGTGTGTACCAAAACTATTGTCTTCAGTTACCCCACCCCAATTGGTATTAACCATTTTTGGGCGCTGGTTTCGAGGGCCGATACCATCTCTCCAATGGTATTCGTCAGCAAAACAGCCACCTGGCCAGCGCAGGTTGGGTACTTTTATCTTTTTTAATGCTTCTACAATATCTAATCTTATTCTTCCTTTATTGGGGATAGTTGAATTCTCGCCTACCCAAAAGCCATCGTAAATACAGCGGCCCAAATGTTCTGAAAAATGACCGTAAATGTGCTTGCTCACCACTTGATCGCCTGCAGGCTTAATGGTTAGCTGGGTTTCATTTTGTGCCTGCACTAAAATAGAACTGCAGAAAAGTGTTGCAGATAAGAGAAGTTTTTTCATCATGATCTCGTTAAATCTATTGGTTAAATGGGATTTTAATAACATTAAAAGAATAAGGCTTTAAAGTGATGTTGAGCTTTTTGCCTTTTAGGTTAACTGTATTTTTTTGTGGGCTTACCGCTTCAGGATTTTCGAAAGAATTGAGCTGATTCAGGTTGCTGTTCGCTATTTCCTCATTGATACCTTTACTTTTTAGTTTTAATTTTCCTTCAAGGTCGAAATCAATGTTTTGTGCCTGATCGGAGTTATTGGCAATTTTAATAATTAGTTCTTTTTTTGTCTGATCAGTTACGGCAGAAGCATAAAGGCCATCCTGACCGGTGATGTTCTTCTCATCAAGCGTAATCGAAACTACATCAGTTCCTTTGTTGGTAGAAAACTGTTTCTGAACATAATAATCTGGTGTGCCATACGATTTTAAATTATCTACCCAGATCATATCGGGTGCCCATTGCCAGGCATCAATATGGGCAAAGAGTGGTGCATAAGAGGCCATTTGTACCACATCTGCGTTGCGTTCAAGTCCAGTCATTAACGAAGCCGATGCCAATGCGCTTTGCCAGTTGTTCTTATTGCTGCCAGTAATATTACCATTGGCATGTACAGCGTATTCGCCTACAAAAACCTTCGAACCGTTGCGTGGGTAATTGTCGTAGCGGCCAGCATTTTTCAAAAACCAATCGGCCGGACGGTAATAATGTTCATCGATAAAATCTGCATTATTGCTTCTTAAAGTAGTATTCAATAAGTTAAAGCGGTCGCCTTGGGGATCGGTACCAGAGCTGTTGATCAGTTTAAAATTAGGATATTTGGCTTTTATGGCTTTAGTGAAAATCGCTAGCCTTTCCAGGTACTGTGGTCCCCAGTTTTCGTTTCCTACACCCATCATTTTTAAATTGAAAGGTTTTGGATGACCAAGATCTGCCCTCATTTTCCCCCATTTGGTTGTTACATCGCCATTGGCAAATTCGATTAAGTCTAAAGCATCCTGTACATAAGGGTCCAGTTCATCAAGTGAGGCTACCTCAGCAGAGTTGTACTGGCAGGCCATACCGCAATTTAATATTGGGAGGGCATCTGAACCTATATCTTCTGCCAGTTGGAAATATTCGAAAAAGCCTAAACCAAAACTCTGGTAATAATCTGGTGCAGCGCGGTTGGCGAATTCCATATTCCAGCGGTTCACAATCAACTGTCTGTTTTCGATCGGGCCAATGGTTTTTTTCCATTGGTACCGGTTGGCGAGATCGGTTCCTTCTACAATACAGCCGCCTGGGAAACGGATAAAACCGGGTTTCATATCGGCCAATAACTGCACCATATCTGCCCTTAATCCTTGCGGACGGTTTTTCCAGGTATCGCCAGGGAAAAGGCTAATCATATCCACATCAATATCTCCATTTCCTTGGAACAGGATAGAGAATTTAGCTTTTGGATCGGTTTCAGTAGCGGTAAAACTTGCAGATTGTTTTTTCCAGTCGCTACCTGTTTGATCAGGGGTTAAACTTCCTTGTCCGATGATTTTATTGTTCGCATCTTTTAACATTAACACCAGTTTTACACCTGGTTTTAATTGGCGGTACATCAATGAAAAATCGTAACGTAATCCTTTTTTTACGCCAATACCTTTAAATCCTTCGTTTACAAGCTCAAAATCGTCGGTTTGTTTTTTTACCTGTAAATATCTGGGATTGGCTGTATTTACCTCTTTACGGTTTACCACCAAAATTTCGCCTTCCTGTTGTTTTTTGCGCTGGATACTCCAGCCCATTAGCGGTTTGGCAAATTCGAAAGAGCGGTTTTTAATCAGCTCAGCATAAATGCCGCCATCGGCACCAAAGTTAATATCCTCGAAAAACACACCCCACATATTGGGTTGCACCTTGGCAATAGTATGGTCTGTTTTAACTTTAATCACTTTTGCAGTTTGTGCCTGCACTTCTGTAATATAGCCAATTCCAATTGAAGCATAGGCTAGGCATGCAGAAAACACACTTTTTACAGGGTAATTTAGTTTCATATGGTTTAATATTTGGAAGATTCTGATGGTAAAAGTAAAATATTTAAAATAATAAACGTCATAAGAACATTTATTTTTTTCTCCTTCAGCCATTTTGTTGATAAATTCTAGAATCTTAGCATTTGAGAAAATAATGTAAGCAAAGGAAATATAGACAGAATTAGTAAAAGGGTTTAGTAAAGTAACTTTTTACTAGATGTTTAAAATTTATTTTTCAGAAACCTTTAAAATCTTTCTTATAACATATTGCCATTATCAAAAAGCAGGATACTACAGGATGCACCTTAAAAATATACTATTTACATTCGACATGAATCGGTTAATGGCCATTACCCAGCGGCTGTTATGATCCACTAACCAATAACACATGATGAGCCTTCGTTTCTTCAATATTCTGGTATGACTATGTTTTTTTGAAGGGGTTTTGTGTGCAAAATTTTGTTTTTCCTAATGGACAAATTAATATGAATTTCAAAAAATACATTTTGCTTAGCCTCCTAAGTTCATTAACACTTTGTGGTTTGGCACAGCAAAAAACTGCAGATAAACAATCGGTTAAACTCTTTTTTGAGAAATCATACCTGCAGATAGACCGTAGTTATTACAGCACTGGTGAGGATGTTTGGTTTAGCGCCTATTTGGTAAATGGAAAAAGCAGCAGTTTAACCGCAACCAGCAATAATTTATATGTTGAGCTGCTTTCACCAAAATCAGAAGTTTTAGACCGGAAAATGATCAGGCTGGATGGTGGACTGGGAAAAGGAGATTTTAAACTAAAAGATTCTATTCCTACTGGTTGGTATGGCATTAGGGCTTACACCAATTGGATGCGGAACTTTGGCGATGATTTTGTTTTTCAAAAAAGGATTTATATCAGCAATAACGTGATCGAAAACGGATCTTATTTTACGCGTAATCCAGCTAAGAAAGCCGATGTTTCCAATTCGAAAAAAATGATAGCATTTTTCCCGGAGGGTGGCTCATTGGTTGAAGGATTAACCAGTATCGTTGCCTTTAAAACTAATGATGATGCTGGGAATGGAATTAAAGCCACAGGTAGCATAATTTCATCAAAGGGCGATACCGTAACTACTTTTCAAAGTACCGATGTGGGGATAGGTATTTTTGCTTTTACGCCTAAAACAGATGAGAAATATAAGGTTGAAGGATTTTATGGCAAAGAAAAATTCTCGTCAGAAATGCCAGCAAGTCTTAAAAAAGGACTTTCATTACATGTTACCACCGATTCTTTAAATATCAAGGCAAATATTAGTGCTAATGAGTTAATGTTCGGTGAGTTGCGGGATAAGACCATTTCGCTTGTCATTAAACATGCAGGCGATAATATTTATTCCGGATCAATTAAATTAAGTAAAGCTACAGTATCAGTGTCTATCCCAACTAAAGGTTTACCGAATGGTATTGCAAGCATAACGTTATTAGATGATCAGAACAGGCCAAATTGTGAACGGCTTATTTTTATACAAGAAGAAAATAAAGTGAACTTTTCGCTTAGCCTAAGCAAAAACGTTTATAAGCCGAGAGAGAAAGTGGCTATTAAAGTAAAAGCGACTAATTTTCTTGGCCAGCCTGCTAAAACTGCATTTTCATTAGCTGCCGTTGATGGGCTTATTCCTGATGATGGAAATGATATTGTTTCGTATTTGATGTTACAATCGGAAGTAAAGGGAGATATTAAAAATGCTGCACAATATTTTGATACTAAAAACCCGTCTCGTTTAAAACAGCTCGACTTATTGTTGCTTACCCAGGGCTGGCGAGATTATATCTGGAGAAAACTGGCCGATTCTGTTATTAAAATAAGTTATTTGCCCGAGCCTGGCATCACAATTAAAGGAATGGTAAGAGAGAAACTGGCTGATAAACCAATCCCGAATATGAATATTACCCTGTTTGGCACCAATTTTACAGGCAATAAAATCTTTACCACGAAAACCGATCAGAATGGGCGCTATTTCCTGGATGGGTTGAGTTGGTATGGCAATCAAACGGTAAAAATTTCATCAAAAGATGATAAAGGGAAAAAAGGTGGCTGGTTGCAGATTGATACATTGATTAAACCTTTAAATTTGACACCGTTAAAAACGATATCATCTGGAATTTCGAATACCCTGAATGTAGAAATAGGAAAGCGCATGGATTATAACCGGACTTACAAGTTTGGCGATTCGATCAGCCTTAAAGATATTGAAATTAAGGCGGCCCAAAACAACAAGGTAACGTTGTTTCAGGATGTACTTACGTCATTCGGTTACCCTGAAGAGGTTTTCAATATTACAGCAGCCGATTATTCATATAAAGGATTAGAACATTTTCTATTAACAAAGGCTAAAGGAAGTTATCCGGCAGAAGAAAATGATACGCTGGGCAATGAAGGAGTCACTTTTATTGCCAATGGAAAAAGGGTTAGGCCGATAATAAAAGTAAATAACAGAGAGGAACTCTTTACCGAGCGCTTAGATTACTACAGTTTGACCATGGATCAGATTAATCAGGTTAAAATTCAGCATCTGTTAAACAGTAGCGGAAAAGATGTGTACCTGATTAGTCTTAATTTGAAAGATGAAGCTTTGCGCGGACCAAATTTAGATTTACTGAACCTTAATTTAAACGGTTATTATGCCGCAAGGACTTTTTATTCGCCAAATTATAGCATTCCGGCAACACCAAATAAAGATTTACGCACCACCATTTTCTGGTCACCAGCAGTAAAAACAAACGAAAATGGCGAAGCAACCATCACTTATTTTAATGGAGATAATAAAGCCGATATTTTGATCAAAGCCGATGGAATTACAGATAAAGGAGTGGCCATATCGGCCAAAACAACCTATAAAGTTCAATAACCGATTAGATAAGCCATGAATCAATTGTATTTTTTAATTAAGCATGCACATTAGCCATGATGATCAAAACCATCAGATTTTCCTGTTTTTTCATCAGCTTATGTTGCACAGTACAGCTTTTCGCTCAGCGCCAAATGGAAAAACTCGACCGCGGTGTAATTGCCGTACGGCAAAGTAGCAGTTCTGTTTATGTAGGCTGGCGGATGTTGGGTACTGATGCTGATGACATTGCTTTTAACCTATACCGCAAAAGCGGAAATAACGAAGCCATAAAACTCAATCTCGATCCCATTACCAAGAGTACCAATTTTGTAGATGCTGCGGTTAAATTTGATCTTTCGAATAGTTATTTTGTAAAACCCATTTTAAATGGCAAAGAATTGGACGCGAGTAAATCTTTTACATTGGTTGCCAATTCACCAGTTCAGCAATATTTAACCATTCCTTTAAAAACACCTGTGGGTTATTCACCTAACGATGTTTCTGTAGGCGATTTAGACGGAGATGGCGAATATGAAATTGTACTGCACCAAACAGGGCGGAGCAGGGATAACTCATCGAACGGGCCTACTGATCCGCCAATTTTCCAGGCTTATAAGTTAGATGGAACTTTTTTGTGGGAGATTAACTTAGGAAAAAACATCCGCGAAGGAGCACATTACACACAATTTATGGTGTATGACCTGGATGGCGATGGCATTGCCGAAATGGTATGTAAAACTGCCGATGGAACGGTGGACGGCAAAGGAAAAGTAATTGGCGATTCGACCAAAGATTGGCGCAACCCGAATGGCAAAATATTAGATGGCCCCGAATTTTTAACCGTATTTAGTGGTAAAACCGGAGAGGCATTAGCCACAACAGATTATATTCCTGCCCGTGGCAATATTGGTGCCTGGGGTGGCAGAGGTGGCAATGGCAAAAACGATAATACGGGCAACCGTGCAGATCGCTTTAATGCCTGTGTGGCTTATTTGGATGGCATCCATCCAAGCGTGGTGATGTGCAGGGGCTATTATGGTAGAACGGTTTTAGCGGCCTGGGATTGGCGTAATGGCAAATTAACTTCCAGATGGGTATTTGATAGTAAAGATGCTAAAAATCCATTTTCGGGACAAGGAAACCACAATCTTTCGGTTGCAGATGTAGATGGTGATGGAAAAGATGAAATTATTTACGGTTCGATGTGTGTAGATGATAATGGAAAGGGTTTATATACCACAGGATTGAGGCATGGTGATGCCATTCATGTTTCAGATCTTGATCCTGATCGTCCGGGTTTGGAAGTTTTTGGCATACATGAAATAGAAGAAGGTACAAAAGGTGCTGGTGTGGCTGTTTACGATGCCAAAACTGGCGAAATATTATGGAAAGGATCACCTGATGAGGACGTGGGTAGAGGAGTGGCCGATAATATCGACAATACACGTTTCGGTGCGCAGATGTGGTGGTCGGGTTCGAATGGCTTATACGATATTAAAGGCAATAGAATAGGTGATCAGCCAAGATCGACCAATTTTGTAATTTACTGGGACGGCGATTTATCAAGAGAACTTTTAGATGCAAACCATATCGATAAATACAATGGCGGCAGGCTTTTTACGGCTGATGGGGCTGTTTCTAACAATGGAACCAAATCTACACCGGCATTAAGTGCCGATATTTTTGGCGATTGGCGTGAAGAACTGATCTTAAGATCGTATGATAACCAAAGTTTACGCGTTTATACCACAACTATACCTACAGAACACCGCAATTATACTTTAATGCACGACCCACAGTACCGTTTAAGCATCGCCTGGCAAAATGATGGCTACAATCAACCACCACATACGGGTTTCTACTTCGGTTTTGGTATGAAGAAGGCACCTAAACCTAATATTGTACTTGTAGAACCTAAAAAACACTAATAAACACCATAAATAATTATAAAAAATGAAAAAATACAGCTTTATCCTGGCGGGAATGATCATTATTATTTGTTTTTTTGCCTTTATCGCTCAACATAAACCTGCGTTGCATACCATTGGCGATTCTACCGTTCGCAATTCGAATAAAGAAACCTGGGGCTGGGGAACGCCTATTGCTTCACTGTTTGATACCACAAAAATTCATGTCGAAAATAATGCCATGGCCGGAAGAAGTACACGAACTTTCTTGTCTGAAGGCAGGTGGGATAAGGTGTTGGAAACATTAAAGCCAGGTGATTTCGTTACGATGCAGTTCGGGCACAACGACGGAAGCGCACCTGATACCACAAAAGCTGGCAGAAGAGGTGTATTAAAAGGAATCGGTGAAGAAACCAAAGTATTAACCTGGCCCGATGGAAAGGTAGAAACTGTACATACTTATGGCTGGTATATCCGCAAATTTGTGCGCGAAACCAAAGCAAAAGGTGCTACGCCGATTGTGCTTTCTATGATCCCAAGGAATGTTTTTAAAGATGGTAAAGTGGTTCGAGCCAATAACGATTTTGGAAAGTGGGCCGCTGAAGTTGCGAAAGAAGAAAATGCTTATTTCGTCGACTTGAATAAAATCACCGCCGATAAATATGATGCGCTGGGGCCAGATAAAGTAAAACGCTATTTCCCCGGCGACCACACCCATACCAATCTGGAAGGTGCAAAAGTTAACGCTGAATCGGTAGTAGAGGGGATTAAGGAACTAAAAGACTGTAATTTGAAAAAGTATCTGCTTTAATTTTAATAAGGGTGAAAGACCAAAGGCTAATGTAAGCCACCCTAAAAGTAATCAGTATAATTTAATAGTCTGTGTAATCATCCCGAAGGTAGTAAATCCAATAATTTGTGTAATCACTCGAATAATAACAATGAAATTAACTAAAAAATATCTAAGCTTAACCCTAATTGGTGCATTCGTCATATTTTCTTCGTGCATTATCCTTAAACAAAAAGATAAACCCACTTTATTTCTCATTGGTGATTCTACGGTTAAAAACGGAAAAGGTAAAGGCGACGGCGCTTTATGGGGCTGGGGAAGTTTTATCGGAGGTTTATTCAACAGCGAAAAAATCAATGTAGAAAACGATGCACTTGGTGGTACCAGCAGCCGTACCTTCCAAACCAATGGCTTGTGGGATGCTGTTTTGGCAAAAGTAAAAAAAGGCGATTTCGTGATGATGCAGTTTGGCCATAACGATAGCAGCCCGTTAGATGATACTGCCCGTGCCCGTGGTACCATAAAAGGCATTGGAACGGAAAGCAAGGAAATTTACAACCCGATTAAGAAAAAGCAGGAAGTGGTTTACACTTATGGTTGGTACCTGCGCAAATTTATTAGCGATATTAAAGCCAAAGGTGCAACAGCTATTGTATGCTCGCCGATTCCACGTAATCCGGTTAAAGATAATGCCGTAGTTTTAGTTAACGATAGTTATGCAGGCTGGGCAGAAGAAGTTGCAAAGGCCGAAAAAGTCGATTTTATCCCATTAAACCAGATCATTAAAGATAAATATGCTGCTTTAAGCGCGACTGAGGTAAAGACATTTTTTACAGAAAAAGACCATACACACACCAACGAAGCAGGAGCGAGGTTAAACTCGGCTGCAGTGGTAGAAGGCTTAAGGAAATTAAAAAACAATAAACTGAATAGCTACCTGAAATAAGCCATCGGGCAGGATACTACAGGATGCTTTCCTACCAATATTATGTTATTTTAACCGCCTAACCAAATACCAGCGGTGATAAATCGTCCAATTTTATGCAGATACAGGTTAACCGAGTTTTCAAAGTGCTGATAGGCATTGCTTTTGTACTTTTAAGTATTACACAAATACATGCCCAGAGCATCTCGCTTGCTGGCAAGTGGCGTTTCAAAATTGATGCTAAGGATGAAGGAATAAAAGGAAAATGGTATTCCTCCATTCTTCCCGAATCTGTTAATCTGCCAGGTTCAATGGCCGAAAACTTAAAGGGCGATGACATTACCCTCAAAACAAAATGGACCGGAAGTATTTATGATAGCTCGTACTTTTTCCACCCCCGTTTAGAAAAATATCGTAAACCCGACAGCTTAAAAATACCTTTCTGGTTAACCCCTGCCAAACATTATACAGGTGCGGCATGGTATCAGAAAGATATTGAAATACCTGCCAATTGGAAGGGTAAGAGGTTGGTGTTATCTTTAGAATATCCTCATTCTGAAACAAAGTTTTGGGTAGATGATATTGAAATCGGGACCCAGTATACCTTTGTGGTTGCGCAAAATTTTGAACTCCCGGCAAATTTAAAAGCAGGGAAACATACGGTTACTTTATTGATTGACAATCGCATCAAAGCGATAAATGTGGGGCAGGATTCGCATAGTTTAACCGATCACACTCAAGGAAACTGGAATGGTGTGGTGGGTAAAATGGAGCTGGTGGCTGGCTCGCCTGTGTATTTTGAAGATATTCAGGTTTATCCCAATTTAAAGAATAAATCTGCTAAGATTAAAATCCAGCTTAAAGCCAATACCAACCAATCATCTGCCGGAAAAGTTACGCTTGCTGCTACAACTTTCAATACCACAAATTTACTTCAGGTTAAGCCTGTAACAGTGGCTTACCAAATTACAAATGGTGATGGTGCTTTGGAAATCAATTTGCCAATGGGCGATAAAATAGCTACCTGGGATGAGTTTGACCCGGCATTGTACCGTTTAACAGCTACTTTACTATCTAAAGATGGCCAAAAAGATGAGAAAAAGGTACAATTCGGCATGCGTGAGTTTAAAGCTGTGGGCAGAACTTTTGAAATTAACGGTCGTCCGGTTTTTTTACGTGGTACGGTTAACAATTGCGAATTTCCGTTAACAGGTTATCCATCAATGGATGTTGCTGCATGGGTACGCATTTTTAAAATTTCAAAGGCCCATGGGTTAAACCACATGCGCTTCCATTCGTTTTGCCCACCAGAAGCTGCTTTTATCGCTGCAGATCAAATCGGCTTTTACCTTCAGCCAGAAGGGCCAAGCTGGGCCAATCATGGTTCATCTATCGGAGATGGAAAACCAATTGATCAGTTTATCTACGACGAAACCAATCGCATGACTAAAAACTATGGCAATTATGCTTCTTTTTGTATGATGGCCTATGGAAATGAACCGCGTGGCAGACAAGTAGAATACCTCACCAAATTCAATAATTACTGGAAAGCTAAAGATTCGAGAAGATTATATACAGGTGCATCAGTTGGTGGTAGCTGGCCGATTATTCCAAATAACGAATATATGGTTCGGGCTGGTGCAAGAGGTTTAGATTGGAGCAGAAAGCCAGAAAGTATTTCCACCTATGCCAAACAGATCGAACAGTTTACCGTTCCTTTTGTAGCGCACGAAATGGGGCAGTACTGTGCCTTTCCTAATTTCGATGAAATAAAAAAATATACAGGTGTTTATCGTGCGAAAAACTTCGAAATGTTCCAGGAAGATCTTAAAGACCACGACATGGCCGATCAAGGGCACGATTTTTTAATGGCTTCGGGTAAATTACAAGCCCTCTGTTATAAAAATGAAATCGAAAAAGCATTACGCACACCGAATTACAACGGCTATCAGTTATTGTCGCTAAATGATTACCCAGGACAAGGAACAGCACTTGTAGGTGTTTTAGATGCCTTCTGGGATGAAAAAGGTTATATCACGGCTAAAGAATTCAAGCGTTTTTCTAACAGCACTGTACCTCTTTTAAAAGTTTCAAAGTTTGTATTTACCAATGCAGAAACCCTGGAAGCTGCCGTAGAGGTGGCACATTTTGGTAAAGCGCCCATCGAAAATGCAAAACTCTCCTGGACCCTCAAAAACGAAAGCGGCGTAAATGTAGCAAAAGGTAATTTCAACCCTAAAACCTTAGCTGTTACCAATTGTATTGCCATCGGAGAAATTAAATTTCCGTTAAATAGTATTACAAAAGCAACAAGACTAAAATTGGAGGTTACCGTTGATGGAACTGAATTTGCCAACGATTGGAGTTTCTGGGTTTACCCTGCACAATTGCCACAGGTTAAAAGTAACGTGTATTACTGCACCAGCTTAGATGACAAAGCGCAGGCTGTTTTGGCCGAGGGAGGGAATGTTTTTCTCAATGCAGCAGGCAAGGTGGTGAAAGGGAAAGAAGTGGTGCAAACTTTTCTACCTGTTTTTTGGAATACATCGTGGTTTAAAATGCGCCCGCCTCATACTTTGGGTATTTTATGCGATCCAAAACACGCCGCTTTTAACAACTTTCCGACCGATTTCCACAGCGATATGCAGTGGTGGGAAATCGTAAACAAAGCGCAGGTAATGAACCTCGAAGATTTCCCTTCGGGATTTAAGCCAATTATTCAACCAATTGATACCTGGTTTCTGAACCGCCGTTTGGCACTGGTTTTTGAGGCGAAAGTTGGCAAGGGAAAGTTGATTGTTTCTAGTGCCAATCTCTCGCCCGATTTAAAAGATTCGCCTGCAGCACAACAACTCTATTTCAGTTTGCAGCAATATATGATGTCCGATCAGTTTAATCCAAAATATGAAGTGGCTTTTAATACCATAAAAGATATTTTTGAAAGCCCTTCGAAAATTCAGTTCGATACCTTTACAAAAGATAGTCCGGATGAGCTAAAAGTAAAACCAAAAACCAATTAAGATAAGCCAAACCACCATGAAGAAATTTATATTTACCTCTGCTATACTACTGAGTATATCTGTTCAGCTACTTATGGCACAGAAAATCCCGAATAAAAAAGAGGTTTTAAAAGTATTAAAATTAACCAATGCTTATTTCATGGATAAATGGCCTGATGCGGGGAAATCAATCATAACCAATAGGGAGCGGCCGAGCAACATCTGGACAAGGGCCGTGTATTACGAAGGATTAATGAATCTTTATAAAATCCATCCTAAAAAAGAATATTACGATTATGCCGTTCAATGGGGCGAAAAGCATAACTGGGGCT
Organism: Pedobacter sp. SG908; assembly: GCF_011759615.1. NCBI lineage: Bacteria > Pseudomonadati > Bacteroidota > Sphingobacteriia > Sphingobacteriales > Sphingobacteriaceae > Pedobacter > Pedobacter sp. SG908. Next base: position 3,431,847 of record NZ_JAAOYY010000001.1, on the reverse strand, counting down.
TAAGAAATGGTATTGTTACAAAAAATGCAGACGATCAGGCCTGTGGGCAGACCTATATCGATCTTTATCTGATTGATAAACAGCCTGAACGCATTAAAGACATAAAAGCTTCTATCGATCTGGTGATTAAGTCGGGTAAGGTAAGCGATTGGACCTGGATTGATGCCATACAAATGGGTATGCCCGTTTTTGCCAAATTGAGTAAATTATACAATGATACTACTTATTATAATTACATGTACAAAATGTATATGCATGCTAAAAATACCGAGGGTGGTGGCTTGTACAATGCTAAAGATGGTCTTTGGTGGCGCGATAAAGATTTTGTTCCACCTTATAAAGAACCAAATGGTGAAGATTGTTATTGGGCCAGAGGAAACGGATGGGTGGTTGCCGCATTGGTGCGCGTATTGGAAATTATCCCTGAAAATGAAGCTCACCGCAATGAATATTTAAAAACCTACCACGAAATGATCAAAGCTTTGGTGCCAATCCAACGCACTGATGGTTTTTGGAATGTAAGTTTACATGACGCAACGCATTTTGGCGGTAAAGAAACTTCGGGCACTGCTTTGTTTGTATATGGTATGGCCTGGGGGGTAAATCAAGGTATTTTAGATAAGGCTACTTATCTGCCTATCATTACTAAAGCCTGGAATGCCATGACGAAAGATGCCGTTCAAAAAAATGGTTTTATCGGTTTTATGCAGGGAACAGGTAAGGAACCAAAAGACGGGCAGCCTGTAAGTTATACCAGCGTACCCGATTTTGAAGATTACGGTTTGGGTTGTTTCCTATTGGCCGGAACTGAGGTTTACAAGCTTACAAAATAATTAAAATGAATTTCAGAAATCTAGCTGGTTTAATGGTATTAATGTTGTTGTTCTTGTTGCCCAAACAGAATATGGCGCAAAGGGCAGGCATTGCTGTTTCTGAAATTAATGGTATTTCATCTTTCCCGATTGTGAATGAAGGAAAAGCATCACCTATCTATTTCGACGAAAAAGATGCTGAAGTTGTTGAGATTGCTGCCGAAGTATTTAAAGATGACATCCATTTGTTAACAGGTATAACCGCTCGCATTTTTAAAAATAATCCTACTTTAAGTGCTTACCCAATCATTATTGGCACACTTGGACAATCGTTTTATATCGATCAATTGGCTAGGGAAGGGAAAATCGACCGCAGTACTTTATCTGGTAAATGGGAAACCTTTTCGGTTTCAGTGATCGAAAACCCTGTAAAAGGTGTAAAAAGAGCACTGGTTATTGCCGGTAGTGATAGACGTGGGACTGCTTATGGCGTTTTCCAGCTGTCCCGGATGCTTGGCGTATCTCCGCTCTGTTGGTGGGCTGATGTGAAACCTGCACAAAAAAAATCGTTATACATTAAAGCTGCTGAACCTTTAATAGAATCGCCATCGGTTAAATACCGGGGTATTTTTATCAACGACGAGGATTGGGGAATCCAACCCTGGGCTGCTAAAATGATGGATGCCGATGTGAAAGATATCGGCCCGAAAACCTATGCCAAAATATTCGAACTGCTGCTACGCTTAAAAGCCAACTACATCTGGCCGGGCATGCATCCTTCTACTAAGGCATTCTACCATTATGCCGATAATCCGGTATTGGCCGATAAATACGCCATTGTTTTAGGTTCGAGTCATTGTGAGCCGATGCTGCGGAACAATGTTTTCGAATGGGCAGAGAATTTTGAGCATGAATACGGTAAAAAACCAGGCGAATGGCGTTACGATCTGAATAAAAATGAAATTGCAAACTATTGGACCGATCGGGTTAAGGAAGCAAAAAATTATGAATCGATTTATACTGTGGGGATGCGTGGCATCCACGATGGCAGCATGCCAGGACCAAAAGATAAAAATGCAAAAGTAAAGTTGTTAGAAGAAATCATAACTGATCAAAGGACAATTTTAAGCAAGAACATTACTAAACCTGCAAACTCCATTCCGCAGATTTTTTGCCCTTACAAAGAAGTACTTTCATTATATCAGGCTGGCTTAAAACTACCTGATGATGTGACCATTGTTTGGGCTGACGATAATCACGGTTACATCCGTCAGCTTTCGAACCCTGAAGAGCAAAAACGCTCAGGTGGAAGTGGCGTGTATTATCACATCTCTTATTGGGGTGCCCCGCAAGATTACCTTTGGCTGTCTTCCATTTCTCCATCATTGATTTCTTACGAGTTAACCAAGGCTTATCAGTACAAAGCCGATCGCCTTTGGGTCATAAATGTGGGTGATATTAAACCTGCCGAAATGGAAACGCAGTTTGCCATGGATTTGGCCTGGAATGTAAACCAGTGGAAACCCGAAAATGCGGATAATTATGCTGAAAGCTGGGCTGCTGAGACTTTCGGTGCTGAATTTGCAAAACCCATTGCCGAAATAAAAGCAATTTATTATCGCTTGGCGCAGACCGCTAAGCCAGAGCATATGGCCAATGTTAATTTTACTGATGCCCAGGCCGAAGAACGTTTGGCTGCATACCAAAAGATTTATGATCAGGCTAAAAATTTAAATGATCAGATGCCAGCACGGTTAAAAGACGCTTATTTTGAATTAATTTTATATCCGGTTGAAGGTGCCATGCTGATGAACCAGAAGATTTTATATGCAAAGAAAAGTCTGGAATTAGCCGCAAGAGGAGAAGAATCGGCGTTAACTTATTCGAAAAAATCAAAAGCTGCTTTTGAGCAGATTCAATTAATTACCAAAAAATACAATGAGGAAATTGCAGGTGGCAAGTGGAACGGAATGATGAGCTGGAAACCACGTGATTTAGCCGTTTTTAAAATGCCAAAAGTGGCTGATTCTGTGGCCACGAAGCCCTTAGGTACAGTAGTGAAAACTGAAAATAAAATCATTGTTCGTGCGGCTAAATATGCCGAGAAGTCAGTGCCGAAGGGACTATCTTTACAAACCTTTAAAGGACTGGGTTTAGGTGGCGATGGCATTTCGCTTTATCCTTTTACTTTTAAATCAATTGGCGAAACAGCACTTCAAAATGCTGCTTTTATGGTTTATGATATTGATTTTAAAACCCAGGGCGAACACCAGATCGAAGTGAAATGCCTGCCTACGCAAGGCGTTAATAATGGTATTAACGTACGTTATGCCATTTCGGTAAATAATGATCAGCCGCAGGTTATTAATATTTCTCCGGCTTCAGAAAATAATACCTGGAAACAGAATGTATTACAAGGTTACGCTTCGGGCATAACCAAACATGAGATCAATAAAACAGGTAAATCGACTGTGAAAATTTATATGCTCGATCCGGGCTTGGTAATTAACCAGTTGGAAATACAATAAATATGATGAAGAAACTTTTAGCTTTTGCCTTATCCTTAATTTTTATGCTTGCCATTGCCAGGGCACAAAACATTGGCGATTATAAATCTGGTTTTAAGAAAACGGATAATACCATTTCATTTTTAACTACTAAAGGAGAGGTGAAATTAGAATTCTGTACACCAGAAATATTCAGGTTCAGAAGCAGTTGGAACGGGAAATTCGAAGCCAATGAAAATCTGATGGTGATTAATTACAACTGGGCTAATGTAGCGGTTAAAGTTGCAGATAAAAAAGATCATTTCTTGCTTGCCACTTCAAAGTTGGTCGTTAAATTATACAAAAGCCCGTTCAGGGTTGATGTTTTTGATGCCAGAGGTAAATTACTGAGTAGCGAAGTAAATGGAGGGGTAGTTAAAGAAAATACACAGGTTGGGGTAACTAAAAAACTGCAGGCCGATGAGCATTTTTTTGGTTTTGGCGAGCGCATGGATTTTATGGATCGCCGCTTTAAAAAAGTAACGTTAAACGTTGGTCGTGGTAAAGGTTTGCCGCATGCCATTGGTGCCTACAATATATTGGAAGCCAATTATTGCCCGGTTCCGTTTTTTATGAGTACAAAAGGTTATGGTATTTTCTTGCATAATTCTTTTGCTACCGAATGGGATATGGGCGCTTCCCAAAAAGATCAGTACAGTTTTAAAGCTGCTGATGGAGAATTGGATTACTATTTTATGTACGGACCAACTTTTCCGGCTATTTTAGATCATTATACCAGTATCACCGGCAAATCGCCGATGTTACCGCAGTTTGCTTTAGGCTTACATGCGGGTACATACAGTGGTGGTACCTGGGGTCATGAGGCGCAAACTTCCGATCATTATGTAGTTGAGCTGGCAAAAAAATACCGGTCGTTAGGCATTCCGGTTGATCTGCTTTGGTTAGATTCTACCTGGCGCTTATTTGGCGAAAACGGGGGTAAAGGAGCAACTTCTTTCGAATGGAGGGAAACCTTTAAAGATCCAAAATCGATGTTCGATAGCATTTATGCCATGAACTATAAAATGGTTGGATTGCACCTTCGTCCACGGTTTGATAACGCCAAAAAATTAAACCTGTTAGATCAGGCCAGAGCGCAGGGTTACACTTATCCCGAAAATGGTAAACCCGGCGAATTTGTAAACTTTTTTGATGAAAAGGCTACGCAATGGTGGTGGGATAACGGCGTAATGCGGGTAGCAAAATTAGGCGCTAAATTTCTGAAAACCGATGAAGGAAGTGCTTTTGGTTCACTGGCCAATGAGAGTGAAAAAGTTGGTCCAACCGGTAAAGATGCAGAACGTTTGCACAATCTTTTTCCCATCGCTTATGCCAAAGCACCGTTTTTGGAGTTCGAAAGGTTTAACGGTTTTAGGGGATTAAATCAAACCCGCGAAGGTTATTCGGGCATTCAACGTTATCCATATATTTTTGCTGGCGATTGGCCAAGCGAATGGCAGTATTTTGCTCCGGTAATTAAAGCCGGCCTGAATGTTGGTCTTTCGGGCGTAGGTTCATGGGCACATTGTATGGGTGGCTTCGAACATCAGGCCGATCCTGAGCTGTATATCCGTTGGGTACAGTTTGGGATGTTCAGTCCGATTGCCCTTGTTTTTGGGATGGATCATCCAGGTTATAAAGAACCCTGGAAATATGGTGAGGATGCTTTGCGTAATTTCAAAAAATACGACCTGTTGCGTTACCGTTTATTCCCTTATTTATACACCAGTATGCATCAGCAATACGAAACGGGTTCGCCGATGATGAGGGCTTTGGTACTTAACCATCAGGATGATGAAAATGTGTACGATATAGGTGATCAATATATGTTTGGCGATAATTTAATGGTTGCGCCGGTAACTACTAAAGGCGCCATCACCCGCTCGGTATATTTACCAGCAGGTACCTGGTTTAATTATTGGACAAGCCAAAAATACGAAGGTAAAAGTTATCACCATGTGGTGGCACCCTTGGATACCATTCCGCTGTTTGTTAAAGCGGGTAGCATCATTCCGATGCAACCTGAAATGGTGTACAGTGGTGAGAAACCAGTAGATGTAATTACTTTGGACATTTTTCCTTATGGCGAATCAAAATATGAAATGTATGAAGACGATAACTTAAGCTCGGCATACAAAACTGGAAACTTTGCTTTAACTAAGATTACTTCGTCATTAACAGCTGCCAATCTTACCCTGAAAGTGGCTAAACCAACAGGTAGTTTTAAACCAACTAAACATAAATACTTGGCTAAAATACATTTGACAGGAAAGGTAAATCCTAATGTCGTTTCAGAAAATGGGATTAAATTAAGCGTTTTAAAGACAGCAGACCAATTGGATAAAACCGAAGGTTGGTTTTATGATATAAAAAATAAGATACTCTGGCTTAAGTCAGCTGGAGATAACAGTACTGATTTGACTATTGTAGTGAATTGACGGTTGGTTAGTTCCTCGGTTTGTGTCCCCACAGACCGAAACTGAGCGATTTCGGTTTGGGTAAAGATAAATAATATTTGCGGTTCGTGGTAACGCTGACCACTAAAGTAATAAAAGGGGCTTTAACTTAATTAAACCCCTTAAAAAATAAAATTGAAAACATGAAAATTGCATTTAAGATGAAACTTAAACCCGGTTTTGAAACTGAATATAAAAAGCGTCACGATGAGATCTGGCCAGAATTATCCACTTTATTAAAGGAAAATGGTATAAGTGATTATTCTATCTTTTTAGATAAAGAAACCAATACACTTTTTGCCGTGCAGCAACAAAACGGAAGTTCCTCTCAAGATTTAGGCAGCACCCAGATTGTACAAAAATGGTGGGCATACATGGCCGATATTATGGAAACCAATGCCGATAATTCTCCAAAAACATTCCCTTTAGAAATGGTATTCCATTTAGATTAAACTTATGCAATTACAACGATTCTGTTCTGTCTTGCTGCTAAGCACATTAACTTTTTGTTTGGCTAAAGCTCAAAAGCCTGTGAAAAATACAGGTAACTGGCCCGTTATTGAAAAGCAGATGAAACCCTGGACCCGCTGGTGGTGGATGGGAAATGCCGTAGACGAACAGAATTTGAACGTAGTTTTAAAGAAATACGCAGATGCAGGCCTTGGCGGGGTAGAAATTACGCCAATTTATGGGGTCAAAGGTTTTGAAAAGCAATATTTACAGTTTTTATCGCCAGAATGGATGAATATATTGCACTACACGGTAAATAAAGCAAATACTTTAGGCTTAGGGGTTGATATGAATACTGGTACTGGCTGGCCTTTTGGCGGTCCGCAGATTAAGCCTGAAAACGCGGCTACCAAACTGATTACCCAACAATATACCCTAAAAGCTGGCGAAAAGTTGACTGAAGCCATTAAAGTTAAAGAAGCCAAACAGGATTTCGTGCAATTACAGGCTTTAACCGCTTACGGTACGAATGGAGAGGTACTCGATCTGCTTCCAAAAGTTCAGGCTGATGGATTTTTAAATTGGTCGCCTGGTAGAGGCAGCTGGGATATTTATGCTGCTTTTGCAGGTAAAACCAGGCAAATGGTTAAACGTGCAGCACCTGGCGGAGAAGGTTTTACTTTGGATCATCTCGATAAAAATGCAGTTGATGTTTACCTCAAAAGATTTTCGGATGCTTTTGGAGGCAAACCCCAGGGCATTCGATCGTTTTTTAACGATAGTTATGAAGTGTATGGTGCCACATGGACACCTACTTTCTTTCAGGAATTTAAGAAAAACAGAGGCTACGATCTGGCAACGCATATTAGAGAATTAACCAGCAAAGATTCTACAAGCGAACATATAGCCCGTTTAAAATCCGATTATCGTGAAACCATGGATGAACTTTTGCTCCATAATTTTACGCAAAACTGGACCAATTGGGCACATCAGCTTAAATCGGTTACTAAAAACCAGTCGCATGGTTCGCCGGGCAATCTGCTCGATCTTTATGGCGCGGTTGATATTCCCGAAACGGAAACCTTTGGTTCGAGTTACTTCCCAATTCCAGGCCTTAGGCGCGATGCAACGGATATTCGCAACGTAGATCCCGATCCGATAATGAGCAAATTTGCATCATCTGCAGCACACACAGGTGGCAAAAAACTGGCGTCTTCCGAAACGTTTACCTGGCTAACCGAACATTTTAAAACTTCATTTTCGCAATGTAAACCAGAAGCAGAACAATTGTTCCTCGCAGGAATCAATCATATTTTTTATCATGGAACCACCAATTCGCCAACAAATGTGCCTTGGCCGGGATGGCTGTTTTATGCATCTGTAGAAATGAACCCAAATAACAGTTTGTGGCCACAAGCACAAGGATTAAACAATTATATAGCCCGTTGTCAATCTATTCTTCAATCAGGAAAGCCAGACAACGAACTTTTGATCTATTGGCCAATATATGATGTATGGAACAAGGCAAAAGGTTTGGATATGGCCTTAAAAGTGCATGATGTTGATGAGTGGCTGCATCCAACAGCCTTTTATAAATTATCAAAAACACTTTCTAAATCGGGTTATTCTTTTGATTTTGCATCTGATCGACTGTTAAAGCAATCAACGGTTAACAAAGCATTGATCAGTACCAACGCGACTGCTGCGCCATACCAGGTGTTAATTGTTCCGCAATGCGAAATGATGAGCCCGGAAACGCTAGATCAAATGATAAAACTCGCCAGCAATGGTGCGAAAGTCATTTTTCAGGCATTACCTCAGGATGTTCCAGGTTTAAATAATCTCGAAACGCGCCGTACACAGCTAAAAGCCAGCTTGGCTAAATTGATTTTTAGGGATGGCGTGGATGGTATTAAACAGTTTAAAATTGGAGCAGGGCTAATCTTGCTCGCTGACGATGTGCGAAAAGCATTAAAAGCAATTGCAATTCACAGAGAAACGTTAACCGATACTGGCCTTCAGTTCATCAGGAGAAAAACAAATACTGGCAAATATTATTATCTGGTAAACCATACTGCAAAAGATATTGATACCGAACTTTCTTTAAATGAAACTGGGCAGGTTTTGATCATGGACCCGCAAAGTTCGAATGTAGGGTTAGCGGCAGTACACAATAAAAAGGTCCGCGTTCAGCTTAAATCGGGAGAGAGTTTGTTTTTAAATGTTGATCAGAATGGAACAGCTAAAACGCCTTGGGTTTATTTAAACAAAGCAGCCAATTCGATTAATCTTAACCAATCCTGGAATTTACATTTTACCGAAGGCGGGCCTGAGCTTCCTGATGACCAGCAGTTAGCTAAACTAGTAAGCTGGACTACATTGAGCGATCCTAAACTACAGGCCTTTTCTGGTACTGGCGTTTACACTTCGAGTTTTAATCTGAGTTCGAAAACAGCCAAAGAATATGTTTTAAACCTGAACGAGGTTGATGAAAGTGCGCGGGTGTGGATCAACGGTCAGGAAGTTGGCATTTTATGGAGTATTCCTTTTCAGGCCCGCGTTGGGAAATATTTAAAAGCAGGGCATAATACAATAAAAATTGAAGTGGTTAATTTGATGGCGAACCGTATCCGTGATATGGACATCAAAAAAATCCAGTGGCGGAATTACCACGAAATCAATTTTGTAAATATTAACTATAAGGATTTTGATGCATCAAGCTGGAATGTAATGCCTTCGGGCTTAATCGGCCCAGTAAGCATTACAGCTTTTAACTAATTGTATCCATCATGCTCGCGTAGGCGTGAATCTTAAAGCTTTGTACAGATCAATATGCATTTTATCATGAAAAAACTCATTATACTCGTTTTGTTTACCGCCATTGGTATAAAGGCCATGGCTCAAGATTATATCATCACCAAATTTGGTGTCGGTGCCGATAGCACCAAACTGAATACCAAAGCCATTCAAAGTGTAATCGACAAGGCTTATCAAAAAGGCGGAGGAACGATTGTAATTCCTAAAGGTGTTTACTTAACCGGGGCGCTCTTTTTTAAGCCTAAAACGAAACTGTTGTTGCAAGAAGGTGCTGTGCTTAAAGGATCTGATAATATACAAGATTACCCTTTTATCCCATCGCGTATGGAAGGGAGGAGCCTTAAATACTTTGCAGCATTAATTAATGCCACAAAGGTAGATGGTTTTAGTATTTCGGGTCCGGGTACTATTGATGGAAATGGGCTTAAATTCTGGAAAACATTTTGGGCACATCGTGATTCGCTTAAAAAATTGGGAAAGGAATCTACAAACCTGGAGGTGAGCCGTCCGCGGTTACTTTTTATCTGGGGATGCAATAATGTGAATATTAAGGGGGTAAAATTACATAATGCAGGATTCTGGACAACTCATTTATATCAATCTAACCATGTATTAATTGAGAATTGCGATATCCGCTCACCATTTCGGCCCGTAAAAGCACCAAGTACTGATGGTATAGATATTGATTTTTGTAAGGAAATTACTATAAGAAACTGTTATATCTCGGTGAATGACGATGCTATTTGTATTAAAGGTGGCAAAGGCCCCGATGCACAGAAACTGCCAGAAAATGGAATTGTTGAAAACGTTTTAATTGAAAATTGTACCATTGGCGAATCACACGCTACTTTAACCATGGGAAGCGAATGTATTCATGCACGCAATATTACCATACGCAATTGTAGGGTAGAGAATAATTGTCCCATTTTAAGAATGAAAATGCGTGGAGATACGTTTCAGCTTTACGAAAACATTACGGTAGAAAACATTACTGGGAAATGTGGTGCAATTATCGATCTAAACCCTTGGAAACAATTTTTCGATTTAGCAGGCAGTACAGCAAAACCATTTGGTACAATCAGGAACATTAAGTTAGCCAACATTAAAGTAGAAGCAACAAAATTTGGTGAAATGGATGGGAATCCTGAAGATAAGGTATCGGGTTTTCTTTTTAAAGATCTGGAAGTAACGACAAAAACACCATTTCTGAAAAACAGGTATCAGGATGTTAAAATTGAGAACGTAATGGTAAATGGAGCGCCATTGGTGGTTAAACCTTAGTTTAGATGATAAATTTAAAGTGGTCTGTGAGGACACAGACCACGGGGACTAACTTTGTTTTACTGCGTACTTTCCGCTTCACTACAGGTCACTATCTATCATGCTATTAAGACCCTAAACTAAATTAAGGGTGACGACCGGAAGTAGGAATTTTGCGTTCTCAGTAGCAAATAAATGCGAGATAACCTACCAATCCAATTTCAATAAAGCCACACCTTGCCTGGCTAATTCCATTTCAAAAGCACCGCTTGTAGCATCAAATTTTCTAGGTTTACCAATCATTTTAAGTTGACCAGATTTTTCTAATGCAGCAATCTGTTTTGCATCTGGTTTTTGGGGCGAACCCATTTTTTTCCATTCTGAATAAGAATTACTGTTTTCATTATCAATGCGATATTGGGTTATGGTTACTGTTTTGGTGGGTAGTTTATTTAACAAGATGGAAACAACATCTTTCGAATCCGCTTTATCCTCATCGTGGTAATTCCACAACATAACAGCAGCGGTTTTCTCGGCTTTAGTAGCTAAAACACCTATGTCTGTTTGTGGTTTTCTGATGCTCGAATCCAAAACAGACTTTAGATTGTACATGCGGTTGCTTGTGGCTTCAACACGGTTTCCTTTCATCTGGCCAAACATCCTAAATACATTTAGAACAGGTTTGTCTACACCATTGGTGGCTAAATCGCGAAAGCCTGCAAACCAAGGCTGATTTTCAAATTCGAACGACCAGGTAACAGCGCCTAACAGGTTGATTTTATATTGATCTGTAAGTTCGTAAAGTCGCGCAAAAGAGGCTGCGGTATAACTCGAATACATGGTGCCGTTTCGGTAGGCATTTTCCGGATTGGTACTCATGCCACAGGCTGCACAGCCTTCAGGATCGGATTCGCCGATAATTACAGGGATATTTTTAAGTTGAGGATATTTACTGATGATTTTATAATTGCCATCAATATTACGGAGCTGAGCCCTTACATTCATCACTACGGTTCCATTAGCTACCTTTGGCGAGCCTTTCGCATGAAAAAGAACAGCATCTAAAGGAGAACCGATTTTGCCCGTTACATAATTGGTATCTGTTAAACAATGTTTAATAAAAGCATCTAAATACTTGGTGCCCCCACCTGTTACATTTGCACCACCAATTTTTGCGGTGGGTAAAGCCCTTTTAAGTCCATCGGCAGCATAATCGTAAAGTTTAAAGAATTCGGCTTGTGTACCTTTCCAATAAGCGCCATCCGGCTCATTCCATACTTCCCAATACCAGCTTTCTACCTCAGCTTTGCCGTAGCGCTCTACACTATGTTTAACCCACTCGTATACCAGATTGCCCCACTTTTTATAATCCTTTGGAGGGTAGGCCCAACCGGTTAAAATTTCATCATAACGTGCGCCTGGTTTCCATTTATGCTGGTAAGGGAAAGGTTTGGTTGATAGTGCCTCAGGCATAAAGCCAATTTGGGCTAAAGGTTTCATCCCCCTTTTTACGTAAGTATCGAAAATCTGATCAACAATTTTCCAGTTGTAAACCGGATTACCTTTGGCATCTTCGGTATAGGCATTTGTAGACCCCCATTTTAAAGCAGGGGTGCCATCTCCCGAGGTTAGCAAGTTATGCGCACGTATATAAACCGGAACCGGACTTAATTTAGAAATCTCGGTCAATAACTTCTGGCCATCTTTCATATAGGTGTAATTTGGTTCATCATAACCAAACCAGGCCCAAATGGGTTTAATGGGTGCTATATTCTTGTCGAAATTAACCTCGATGCTGGCTTTAGACTGCGCATTAACCGTATGGATGAAAGCGGTTAAGCTAAAGAGTAGGAGGTAAGCTTTTTTAAATGTTTTCATAGGTGTTTTTTATTTTGGTCAAGACTTCCGAAGTTTGCCCTGGCACATGGCCTGTCAAAACTTCGGAAGTCTACTTATGGTTGCTCGTAAATTTCTGCTTCTATAATACTTAAACCACCTTTTAGTTTGGTTTCTGCACGGTCAACACCATCATCAAGTTTTTTACCATTTACCTCTACGCCAATATATGAGTTTTCTTTATCTTTTCCGGAGCCCACTAATTGTATGGTCACTGTTTTTCCCTTTGCTGGCTTGCAATTTGCTGTAAAATAACCCAGACTAGGTTTGCTATTGCCTTCGAAAACCACTTTTCGATCAACCAAGATCCTTAACGGATAAATTTTGGTTCTAAAACCATTCAATTTTAGCGAAACTGCTGATACCGTACTTTCTTTTGCTAAAGTATATTTGATCCATGCGGTTGCAATCTTTCCATCATTTACCCAATCGCTCAATTCATTATCATCGAAGCTTAAATTGGCTTTATCATTATTGGCACCAGCCTCGGCAGCAACAATTTTAATCGATTTCCGGGAAATTGTGTATGAGGGGGCAAGGGGTGTTGCACCTTTGCTTAAGTTCGGTTTCAAACCATCGCTTGGTAATTGGTTAGATAATCCCTGAACAGTATTAACTTGTAAAGTTTCAAACGAAAGGCTTGCAGATTGTAGGCCTTCTGCTTTTGCGGTTAAATTAATTTTCCCGGCAGCGGTTGTCGATCTGATGAGCACTCTGTTTACCCCATTTTCAACTGGCAGGTTTTTAGCCAAAATATAATTATCCGGTCCCTGGGCTAAACCACCGCGCCATTCGGCTGGACCGTCTAAACTAAAGTTAACCATATCTGAAGCCGTAGGGCAGCGGTTTCCCTCTTGATCTGTTACTTCAACCTGAACCAGCACCACATCGGCGCCATCAGCCTTAAAACCGCTTGGGTTTTTCATTGCAGTAAGTTTTAACCCTACTGGTTTGCCTGCTGTTTTTAATTGTGTTTCTGCAAGCTTTTTTCCTGCTGAAGAATAAGAAATGGCCTTTATTGTGCCTGCCTGGTAAGTTATGTTTTTAAAAGTGAACAGAAAACCATTACTTTTTTCGCCAAAACCAAGCGATTTATTATTCAAAATCAGCTCTACCTTGTCGCCGCTAGCCACTATATATACGTTCTTCTTTACGCCGGCTTTGTAGTTCCAGTGCCCGATTAAATGGATGCCGGTTTTTTTAGCGTCAACCCAGCCATCCCACATTACTTTGTGCGCAAAAAAGGCATCTTTTGGAATACGCATGGCATCCACTTCACCGCTTCTACGATAGTTTTCTTCACCGCGGTGATGGGTATTCGAATCAGAAAATATAATGTTTACCCCGCCAGCACTTACCCTGGTTCCTGTTCCCGGGCGTTCTTCATAATATTCGTTCCAGCGGATTACATCTTCAATAGCAAAAGAATCCTGGTTGCGATTATAATCGCTTGCATCTGCATCCTTGTATTTGGGGCCAGCGCCATTTACATGGAAGGGAGGGGAGAATTCATCCCAATATTTCCGTAGGGCCTCATCTCTCGAATATTCCATAGACCATACGGGTTTGGTTGCGCTTTTATTGATGTACAACATTTCGCCTCCGTATTCGGCTTCGGGAATATCGAGCATTTCTCTCGATCCGATTGCTCTGCCGCCATTTGGGTCGTAAAGGTTTCTAATGTCTTTCATTTCCTGCATATGCGCTGCACTGATCGATTCATTTCCGCATTCGTAAAAAACGATGCTTGGGTTATTTCGGTTGTAAATAATGGCATCTGTCATTACCGCTTTTCGTTGATCCCAGCGCGTTCCGGTTACATCTTTTTCCGAATCTCCGGCGGGCATGGCTTGGATTAAACCTACGCGGTCGCAAGATTCTATATCCTGTTTCCAAGGTGTAATGTGCATCCAGCGAACCAAATTAGCGTTGCTTTCTACCATTAATTGATTGCTGTAATCGCTTAGCCATGGCGGTACCGATAAACCGATTGCCGGCCACTCATTACTGCTGCGCTGGGCATAGCCCTTCATCATCAATACCCGGTCGTTCAAATAAACCATCCCGTTTTTAAATGCTGTTTTTCTAAATCCGGTTTTGGTGCTCAGCTCATCGATAAGTTTGCCTTCAGATTTTAATCTTGAAGTAACCGTGTACAAGTAGCCGTAGCCCCAGCTCCAAAAGTTTAAGCCTGTTACCAATGCCTCGGCTTTTAAAGTTAGCGTATCGCCAGCTTTGACGGTGGTTACTGCTGATTTAAAAGTTTTTACGATTTTTCCATCGAGATCTTTTAGCTCCACTTCGTATACCAGTTTCTGATCTGCAGTGCTTTCATTTTTAACCTGCGATTCGGAAACGATCACGGCCGATTTATCTTTAATATTAAAATCTTTCGCGTAACAGTAGTTACCAGTAGTTTTCAAGGTTGAAAAAAGTGGAAGTGTTTGGTATATATTACCCGTAATATGCAAACGGACATTTTTAGAGATCCCACCATAATTGGCATTAAAGTTTTTGTCGTTCCATTGGTAGCCAGAATTGGTTGCTTTTTCTCTGTAGTTCCAGGCGTTATCAATCCTAACTGCTATTACATTTTCTTTGTTCTGATTAATTAATGCACTAATGTCGAACCCGAAAGCCATTACCCCGTTTTCATGTCTTCCAATAAATTTCCCGTTCAGGTAAAATTCACCTGCCTGCCTGATACCCTCAAATTCAAGGAATATTTTACTGCTTGGAGTAGCTTCAGAAATGGTGAAATGCTTGCGGTACCAGGCAATGCCAGTCGATAAATCTTCTATCGATTTTTTAAAGGCTTCATCTTCGTTCCAGGCATAGGGTAGGGTAATGGCTTTCCATGCTTTGTCGTCAAAATCGGTGCTTTCTGCACCTAATAAATCACCTACAAAGAGTTTCCAGCCAGGGTTAAAGTTGTAGGTTTTTCTTTGATTAGGTGATTGTTGTGCCAACGCGATAAAGGGCAGGAACGCAACTATTAAAAAGAGGTAAATATGCTTCATTATATTTGGTTATGGGCTTAATTTAATGGATAAAAGGTTGTGTAGGTTCTACGGTTAGTATAAAACATAAACCACTTTTTTCACTTTTATTCGAAATCAACAGGTAAGCAAAACTTTCTTCATCTCTGAATTGGTAGTTAAATGATAATTTCAGTTCCATATTAAAATGAAACACCATTAATAAAAAGGAAATATTTGGTTAAATAGTTTAAACGAGTTTAGCGTTTAAAATTGATAGGGCCATCCTGTTCCATCCTGTAGAAATGGGCAGTTATTTAGATAAACAGCTTTAAGCGCTTTTCAAACGTTTGAAATAGTGGTGGAGAGGTCGTAATCAAAAGTAACAAATGCAATACGAAATATGGGGAAAGGTAATGGTAAGATTTTTTAAGAAAAAAGGTTACATGATAAGTTAATTTCTCATCAGATGCTGTCATGTTGTCCAAAGGACTCCTACGGAGAGCCTGTCGTAACACTTCAAAAGTATTTTATAATTGATAGTAGATTTATCCGTTGAAAAAAAGATAAAAAAAGGACAGACCATCCGGTACTGTCCTTACATCATTAACTAAAATTAAAATCAACGCTTTTAAGTCCTATCCGTTTAGTGGAAAGCGTTTAAACCACTTGCTAAGAATTTTTTATAATTGGCTATTTCGTAATCAGCGCCCTGTGGTGGTGCCAATAATGCTTCTGTTTTTGGATCGAGTAATACATAAAAAGGCTGCGAATTGGATTGGAATTTCCTCGCTTGCAGATCGCTCCATTTTTTGCCGATGGTGCTGAGTTTCCTTCCTTCAGGTGTAATGGTTACATCAGCAGGAGCCAGTGCTGTTTTATCATCCACATATAACTGGATCAATATATAATCGTTACTGATCATTTTATATACATCTTTATCTGGCCAAACATTGGCTTCCATTTTTCTGCAGTTTACGCAGGCATGGCCGGTGAAATCGATTAGTACAGGTTTGTTCAGCCTTTTAGCTGCAGCTAAACCTTCATTATAATCGAAATAGGCATTCAGCTTTAAAGGCGCATGAAATTTATCTGCATATTTATGCGGACCATCATTTGTTGCAGCCTGTTTTCCGGCTAATAAATTGGCGGTATATAGATCGAAATCCTGTGTTTCCTGTGGTGGAAGAAAAGCAGAAATACTCCTTAATGGCGCACCCCACATACCCGGGATTAAGTAAATGGTAAAGGCCAATACTACAGTAGCTAGAAAAAGCCTGGGCACAGAGATAAATGCCAGCGGGCTATCATGCGAAAACTTTAGTTTACCCAAAAGATAAATGCCCATCATCCCGAAAATAACAATCCAAAGGCTTAAGAATATCTCTCGGTCAAACCATTCCCAATGGTAGGCCAGATCTACATTGCTTAAGAATTTCAGTGCAAAAGCAAGCTCCAGAAAGCCGAGCACAACCTTAACGCTATTTAGCCAACCACCAGATTTTGGTAGTTTGCTCATTGCAGACGGGAATAGTGCAAATAAGGCAAAAGGAATGGCAAGAGCCAAAGAAAAGCCAAACATGCCAATTGCGGGCCCTAATAAAGCACCAGTAGTGGCTGCCTGCACCAATAAAGTGCCTATAATGGGGCCAGTGCAAGAAAAAGATACTAAGGCCAGTGTTCCGGCCATAAAAAATAATCCAGCAATGCCGCCCTTATCTGAATTGGCATCCATTTTATTTACCCAGGAAGAGGGTAGGGTAATTTCGAAAGCACCTAAAAACGAAGCCGCAAAAACAACCAGCAATAAGAAGAAAAAGAAATTGAATATGCCATTGGTAGATAGACTGTTTAAGGCATCGGCACCAAAAATTACCGTAACCAAAAGCCCAAGTACTACATAAATCAGGATAATGAAAAAACCATACAATGCTGCACGCCGAAAGGCTCTTCCTTTTTCTGATCCTTTGGTGAAAAAACTTACCGTAAGGGGCAGCATGGGGAAGATGCAGGGCATCAACAAGGCTGCTAGACCGCCAACAAAACCCGCAATAAAAATTCCCCACAAGGTTTTGTGTTCTTCTTTTGATGGCGTAACAGTTTGTTTAATCGTAGTAGGCGCCGCGGCTGCTATTTTAGCAACAGTATCAGCTGCTTTAATTGTACTATCGGGCGCTTCTGGCTTAATCTCTGTAAAAGTGAGGTCGTCGGTACCGGAGCTATCCTGTGCATATCCATTTAAGGATATGGCACAACAGAACAGCAAGCCGAGACAGATTTTTTTTAAGGATATCATATGCTTGAATACGCTATTATTTTACAGGAATACTAAATTCAACCTGCTCTGGTGGTAAACATTGCTTATCGTCGCATACCATAAACTCTACGTTGCCTTTAATGGTTGCAGTTTTGCCATTTAGCTTCACTTTCTGTTGAAATACGACCGACTTTTCGAAATAGCTCACATCCATTTTAAAAGTAGATTCGAATTTGGTTACCGCTTTAGGTTCGATTGTTTTTCCAATCAGGGAATAAGCACCAGATGCTGGAAAAGTAAAGGTTGTTTTAACAGGGCCTCCATCTTTAACAAATTGCGAATAAAGGTGCCAGCCCTGATCTACAGTAGCCTTTATAAAAACTGTTGCCGTATTTGGGCCGGTTTTTTTAGCTGCATAACTCCAGGTTACAGGCTTTAAGATTTGGCTGTATGCACTTAGGTTAATCAGGCATACGGTGCATAACAAAAAGATGATTTTTTTCATGTTGTGGTTATTGGTTGTGGTGGTTAGTGTAATCTGCTAAAAGCCTGGTAATCCAGAAAATCTACTTGAGGGGTAATATATCCTGTTTTAACGGGTTCTAACTTCATTAAATCGGTACTTAAATATTTCTTGTTGCTATCAGAAAATATGGTTACTACACAGCTGTCAATTCCCATTTTTTGCTGTTGTTTGATGGCACCTATTACATTGGCCCCTGATGAGATACCTACCGCTAAGCCAAGTTTCTCGGCTAGTTTTTGCGCCATGAGTATGGCATCGCCATCGTTTACCTGTACTACCTCATCCAGCTCACTCAGTTTAACAATTTCAGGAATAAACTCATCAGAAATGCCTTGGATTCTATGGCTGCCTACTTTATAACCCGTAGTTAAAGTAGGTGATTCTGCAGGTTCAAGCGGGTGTATTTTAATATCTGCATTTTGCTTTCTTAAAAAATTACCTACGCCCATGATGGTTCCTCCGGTACCTACTCCGGCAACAAAAGCATCTGGCGATAGATTTTTCAATTGCAATTGCCTCCAGATTTCCTTACCTGTAGTATGCTCATGTGCTTCTGGATTGGCAATATTTTCGAACTGTTTTGGTAAAAAGATATCCTGATTATTTGCGGCCATCTCTTCTGCAAGTTTAATACTGCTGATAAAACCACCTTCTTCTTTGCTTACCAGAATAATTTCGGCACCTAAACTTTTAATAATATCCATACGCTCTTTGCTCAGCCAGTTAGGCATAATGATGGTAACCGGATGGCCCAGGGCTTTGCCTATTGCTGCAAATGCAATCCCGGTATTACCGCTCGTAGCCTCAACAATACGGTCTCCGGCTTTGATTTTACCTTCAGTATAGGCCTTTTTTAAGGTATAAAGCGCCATCCTATCTTTAATGCTGCCAGTGAGGTTATAATGCTCACATTTAACGTAAATTTTACCTGTACTTCCCTTGTAAGTATAAGTAAGCTCCAGCATTGGTGTGTTACCAATCAGAAGCGATAAATGTTCAAATTTTCCCTTTTTTGCAGAAGTCATTGCATTTGCTGTTAATGTTCCCATGGATGTTTCTTAAATCAATCAGATAAAGTAACTGTGATTATTAATTTCGGTAAAACTCTATATTATTATTATTTATATCAATACAAGTTGTTTTTTACGTAAATTTTCTGTTTTTTTGGTTTATTATTAGTTTTTATTTCAGTTTTGGTTTAATTTTTAGACGCCCATTATCTTTTTTTTCAATCCATTATCGCAAATGATACACGGAGATTTAGACCAGGTTGATATCGAAATTTTAAAATTACTGCAGCATGATGCCGCTTTGACCCATAAAGAGGTATCATTAAAGCTGCACAAGTCTATAGCAACCATACACGAACGCATCAGGAGATTAAAGGAACAAGGTTATATCAAAAGAATCGTGGCCATTCTTGACCGGAAAAAAATCAATAGAAATCTGATTGCTTTCTCACATGTGTTGCTGAAAGAGCATACCGCTAAAACCCTGATCGAATTTGAAACAGAGGTTTCTAAGTTTGGAGAAGTAATGGAGTGCCTTCAAATGACTGGGGCTCACGATTTTATTCTCCGTATTGCCACTAAAGATATGGATGCCTACCACGAATTTTTACGGAATAAACTGGCTACACTGCCCAATATTACAACCGTTCAAAGTTATTTTGTACTCTCAGAGCCAAAAAGTGAAACGGCTTATCCGCTGTAGTATTTGTTCATTAGTCATTGGTCATTGCTTCATTTGTTCGGGGGGATAACAGGTTAATTTTTAAATCGGTTAACTGGTTATCGGCAAGTGAAGTTGTTAGGACAGATGGATACAGAAGGTGAATGGTCTCAAAGTATCGCCATTTCCGTAGTGGAGAAATCTTTTAACATAGTTCAAAGATCTCTCCATTCCGCTGCGCTACACCTCATTTTGTTTAACGCGTTAATTATTGAATCTTTTTAAGTTGAAAACCGTGGCACCAATAATAACTATGGTTAGCAGTGACACTGAAAGCATATTGGTCCATATCGTTGGAACCTTTTGCCGATTATATTTTTCCAGTTTATAATTTTTAATATCTGTACGATCAACTGGTTGATTAAGAAAAATGGCTGGATAAAAATGTAAGCGGATCTGCTCATGGTATTTTCTGACCGCCCGTTGAAATTCAAGATGTGTATCCAGATCTGATCCGGCCATTTTATTTACCCCAAGCTGCGTTTGTATGGTAGGGAAGAAAAGTGCAAAAATATCAGTAAAATGCTGCCTGCTGGCAAGTTTCTTTTCAATCGCTAACCTACTTGCTGCTGCCTGGTCATCGCCCATTTGCTGCATGGCATAATACCAATACCAGCTAAAGGTTTTTTTCTCTGGGAAAGGATATTTCTTCAGCTGGGGATAATGTTTAAAAAAGGGTTTCATGGTAACTTCTTTAGCCATATCCCATTTTTCATGGTAGCCTTCGCGTTGGTTAATTACATTTTGCAAAGCTTCAGGTACCGGGTATTTTCGGGTCAGAAAAAGATTGAAAGATGCCGGAATTACGATGCAGAACAGTACCCAGACAGCTATCAGTGCCGATGCATTAAAATTAGACGACTTGCCTAAAGAAATGAAAAAAAATGAAAGGGCAAACCAAAAGGTCAGGTAAATTAAAATGAGTATGGTGACCGAAAGGAGGGTAAGATCTTGCGGGAGTGCTAAGTAAAGCATCGCTATAAATAACAGCAATAGTGCAACAGCAAAAATCACCACTAGTCTGACTAAAAATTTTTGCCAGATGACCTGATAAGACTGGTTGGTCTGTGCCCTTAAGAGTGACCATATACCACTTTCCTTTTGTTCTGAAAGTAGATTGTAGGTAAAGGCAATAATAACCAATGGGAACAAAAAGATATAAACGAAACTAAGATCCATATTACCCAAAAGCAGGCTAACAGGATTATTGATATCGGTATCATAAAGTTGCCCTTCAAGTCCCAACATGGTTACCGAGATTAAATAAGGGTTTATATCGCGCTGTCCATTGGCAAATGCCGCCCAGTTATCTGGAGCATTTGCCAGCGTAAACTTATTATGGAAAAATAACAGGCCAATATCTTTACCAAAATGATCGATATTATTTAGGGTATTTTTCTTTTGCAATATTGCTGCTTTTTCGATTACAGCCTGTTGCTTGGCGATGAAGGTTTTGCCAAAATATAGGCCGGCAAAACCGGTTATCAGGAGCACAACAATCCCAATCCACGATGAAGCGCTTCTAAAAAACAGTTTAAATTCAAGGTGATATCTACTTTTTTTCATGCTTTTTGTTATATCGTTTTAATCCATTTGGGTGTACATTGAAGCAAAATAACCGTAACCAATAACCAGAAGATTAAGGCACTAAGCGCTAGTATCTCATTCGATAAAACGACGCCTAATTTTTTGAAACGGTAATTGAAATCTGGTTGCTCGGCCCAGTTTGTCTTACTGATGGCTAGCGGTTTTTCTTCTTCGCCAGGTGCAATGTTGCTGATCTTATCAATCTGTAGCCTATTCATCTTTTGGGCAAGTAGATAGCGGTAATTTTCTGCCTGATGCTGAAAATCGACGAAGGTATTAAAGTCAGAGGCGGTTAAGGACATTGAAATATGTTTTAGCAATAAATAAGGGTTTAAGAAACCCGCAAAGGCAGTAATGCTGTTCTGTTTTTCGAAAATATGATTCAGCTCATTTTGGTGCTGACTATAAATTTTTGAGGTAATCTTTTCGCCCTCTGCCATAATATAACCTCCGTAATTAAAAGGGAGTTTTTTAACATCATCCACAGCGTAAGCTTTCAATAGCGAATCTTTAATGGCTGCATAATGCGGGTCATTAGGGTTATGGCTATCTCCCTGCTCATGAACATCTGCGGCAATGGCATCGGCAAATTCTATTTTAGACGGTGAAGGATGGATTTTTACACCAACTGCTTGGGTAATTCGGGGCATAATGACCATGAAAAATATCCAGCAGGCCAATAAGGTGATTAAGGCCGATTTAGAACTGCGGGCAAAGGCAGAAACCAAAACGGTAATGGCCGACATAATGAAAAAATAGATGGCATAAGTTAAAACCAGGAGTAATAGGCGTAAGGCTGAATCCATACTGACTTGCCAATGGCTTAATGATGCCCATAACAAGATGGTGAGCAGTATGAGCGGAATAAATATAGAAAGGCAAATGCCGATAATGCCTATTGTTTTACCCCAAAGGAGCTGTTTCCAGCTTATATCCTGGCACAACAGGATTTTTAAGGTGCCCGATTCGCGTTCTGCCGATATGCTGTTATAACCCAAAAAGAAAATGAGTAAAGGTACCAGCAGTTGTAATACCATGGCTACGCTGATTTCGCCAAAACTTAACATGCCGTTTGTAAAACCTGCTTCGCTAAAATTAACGGTGTTCTGTTTATGTGCCTCTAAAAAAATCGATACCCCAGCGAAACTTTCTATGCCAAAATCAAAGAAACTGAGTTCATGTTTTTCGCGAAAGGCGAGGTAACCGTAGTGCGCCATCCGGTGGGGATGTTTATCTGGTTTGGCTAACCATTGTGCCCTGACCAGCGCTTTATAATGGAGCCGTTGATTGTTTTGCGTTTTAAAGTTTTGCCAACCCACATAGGTAGCCAAACAGAGCGATAAACCCAATAAAAGGGTTAAGGCCAGGGTGGCGCTATTGTTAAAGGCGGTTTTAAATGTTTGTTTCGCAATTGTACTTATTCTACCTGACATTATATTCTATAGGTTACGTTAAACATTACATTTCTTGGTGTGCCAGGGAAAAGGCGCAGGTAATTTTGCGCACCTACCCAATAGGTTTTATTTAAGATGTTGTTCATGTTTATGGCCAACTGTACCTTAGAGCCTGCAGGCGAATAATAAACTGCGGCATCAACAAGGGTGTAGGCCGGAAGTGTAAAATCTCTGATGTACAACGGTAGTTTGGTACCGCTATATTGTAAACCTGCACCAAAACCAATGCCTTTCAGTTTTTGCGTTTCAAAATTATAACGTGTCCAGAAGCTGGCACTGTGTTTTGGCGTGTTCTGTACGCGCTGACCAATTAAAGATGGGTTGAAATCATCCATAATAATGGCATCTATATAACTGTAACCTGCATTAAACTGCCAATTTCGGCTGATGAAACCTGAAGCTTCAAATTCGAAACCACGGCTGCGCTGTGCGCCACGTTCAATTAAGCGGTTCACATCCAAAGGGTCGTTAGCATTCATCAATAGGTTTTTCTGGTTAATTTCGAATAACGAAACGTTAACCATTAAACTTTTATTCAACCATTCTGATTTTGCACCAATCTCTTTTAAATCACTTGTTAAGGGTTTAAAATTGGTACCTGCAGGTGGTGGTACAATTACCAGGGTTGAAGTATTGCCCTGCGGTTGGTAGCCTTGTAAATAAGTTCCATAAAGGTTAACGTTTGAAGTTACTGCATAGGTTATCCCAACCCTCGGCAAAAGCTTTTGCTGATAAATCTTCTTTTGCGTAGCCAATTCATAATTACTATAATCTTCGTACCACTCCTGTCTCAGGCCGAGGGTTAAGGTAAGCTTATCATAATTGATCTGATCCTGAAAATAAACGGCATTGACTAAATTATAGGCTGGCGGGATTTCAGTTTTGGTAAAAATATAATCGCTTAAATTTTTGATCGTATAACTTGGGTTGGCGAGGTTAAAATGTTCTACGTTGGGCACAGGTGCATTTACACCATTTACCATTTTTAATAAATAGAGATCTTTTTTTGTTGCATCATACTTGCTTGCAATGGTACCATCTTTCAGGCGGTAACCTTGTGCAGCATTTTCGCCGCCACCGCGTAGTTTCTGGGTATTGATCCGATCATAACCAATTACCATTTTATGGTTTAAGCTAAACGTATTGGCATTTACACTGAAATAGGTGCTTAAATTATCGGTGCGCCACTTTTGCTGACGCTGAACTGCCCGCATGGCCGCAAGGGTAGGGATGGGTTGATTGTTTTCATCAACCCCGAAAGCATTGGTGGTACGATGTTCCAAAAGATCTTCGTTCCAGTTTTGTTTCATGTAAGCCACATTAAATACAATATCCTGGTTAAAACGATGAGAAAAATTGGTCATCAGCATTAAATCCTGACTGTTAAAGCGATCGTTACTGGCGCCCATATTAAAATTGATCGGTGTGCTTTTTAAATCGGTTTGTCCGGCAATGGCGCCAAAAATTGCTTGTCCACGGTCTAATCTCGAATTGCTGTTGTTCACCACAACCTCAACATTTAAACTGGTACGGTCATTCGGAATGTACGAAAAGGAAGGCGCAATCATATAACCCTTTCTGTACTGCAGGTCTCTGAAACTTTTGCTGTCTTCATACCCAAGATTAAGTCGATACAGCAACGTTTTATCCGAATTTAACGGACCTGTAAAGTCTAATGCACCACGTACTGTACTAAAACTTCCGGCTGAGATGCTGATTTCCTTGCGGTCTTCTGCCAAAGGTTTTTTAGTCACCAGATTAATACTTCCCCCCGGATCTACGCTCGAAAATGTGGCGCTTGCAGGACCTTTTATGACTTCGATCCGTTCGAGGTTATTGGTTAGTGGTTGGTTGAAATAAAACTGGCGGGTACGCATGCCGTTAATAATCGCACCTTCTTCATTTTGGTTGATTCCCCTGATGGAGAATTGGTTATAATAACTGCTTTGCGATACACTGGTTACGTTTTTAACGGCATCAGCTAATACAGCCGCCTGCCTATCGGCAATCAATTCTTTTGAAACCGAAGAGATAGCCTGAGGAATGTCTTTATTCAAAGTAGCCGTTTTTGTAGCCGAAAAGGAATAATTGCCATAATATTTTTTGCCGTTGGTACCTACTACTTCAACCGTTTGTAATTCTTCATTTGAAGTTTGCAATACGATGGCATCAAGATTTAAATCGCCAGTATGATTTATAGGGTAAATCCGGCTAAAACTGCTATAACCAATGGCACTCACGGTGACAGCATAATTGGCAGTTTTAGGTAAGATCATCGAGAAATTCCCTAACGAATCGCTAATGGTATTTAACTGATCTTTGCCATTTTTAAATTTAATCGTG
Source organism: Pedobacter sp. SG908 (assembly GCF_011759615.1). NCBI lineage: Bacteria > Pseudomonadati > Bacteroidota > Sphingobacteriia > Sphingobacteriales > Sphingobacteriaceae > Pedobacter > Pedobacter sp. SG908. Next base: position 3,406,734 of record NZ_JAAOYY010000001.1, on the reverse strand, counting down.
GCTTTATGAACACTTTGATTCTGGGCATTGATCACTTTTCCGCTTACCTTAATTTGGGCATTGGCTTGCAGGTTAAATAAATTGAGTAAAAAAAGCAAACAAATTGTAACGGCACCAGGAAGGGCCTTATATTTTGGGTACATGAAAAGGATTTTTTTAGATGGTTTGTAAGTATAATTCCTGAAGATCGGCCGCAGTAATATCGCTGGCTTTAAGTGTATGGATTAATTCGCCTTGTTTCATAATGCCGATGTGCGAACCTACATTTACCGCATTAAAAATATCGTGCGTAGCCATTAATATCGATTTCCCCTCGGCAGCCAATTGTTTAATCAGCTGGGTAAACTCTGCTGTAGCTTTTGGATCTAAGCCACTGGTCGGCTCGTCCATTAAAATAATCTTTGCATTTTTGGCTAACGCAATAGCAATCCCCACTTTTTGGCGCATGCCTTTACTAAAGCCCGATAAATATTTGTGGTGGGCAGCTTCCTGTAAACCACATTGCTTTAAAAAACCGATCAAGCTTGAAGTATCATAGTTAAACCCTGCTAGTTTAGAAAAGTAATCGAGGTTTTCGATGGCAGAAAGATTGCTGTAAAGCATAACCACTTCAGGAATGTAGGCCAGATGTTTCCGCCGTTCGTCATCGTGAGCAGAGATTTCTTCCTTGTCGATTAAGATTTTTCCGCTACTTGGCTCAATAAAACCCAGGAATAAATTAATGGTAGTGGTTTTTCCGGCACCGTTTTGGCCCAGCAGGCAAAATACTTCGCCAGGGTTAACAGTTAAATTAAGCTGATTTAAGGCCTGATAAGATTGATAATTTTTGGATAATGAAATGGCTTGAAGCATAATAAAATATTGGCGCATACCAAACAGGCATGTGCGTTAAACAGAGTAAAATTGAAGGTTATGAAAAGAAAAACTTCTTGTATGAAGATTAAGCCTTTAGGCTTGGTGGACCTTTATTGGCACAGCATAAGATGTAAGCAACAGGATACCTCATGAGGTAAACGCAAGCTTTAATTGTCGGTTTAACTACGGATAAAGCAAATGCAATAGGAGCAGGAGAATCGAAAAAGTGCGATCGGTGTTTCAATACCTCGCACCATTTACATTTTAACTTTGCCGAACTCAATTGTTTAAGCAGGTGAGCCTCACTGTAGCTTTGCTTGCTGTAACCAGTTTTTTCGGCACCATGATGGTGAAGGCTTTCTATCAGTGTTGCATTAAGAAATACCGCCAATAGCAATACCGCCCATATACGGGCAAAAATTTCTTTGCGATATGTATACACTGAATGTTTCAATGCAACAAAGTTACATTTAAAAAATTATAAATCAAGTATTGTGTTATCTGGTTAATTGCAGAATCGGTTAATTTTACATCGTTTCATCAACTGCGGACTAAATATGATTTGTCCTTCGACTCTACTATTATTGATGTTTTATAATTATTTTAAATATGAGTGCTTTATGTTGATTTTGTGTTTCCGCCCAACTAGGCCGTAGCACCGTATCCCCGTCCTACGGACCTCCTCTGAAAGAGGGGAATAGCATATTGTACAAGACCAATAATTAAATGTCAGGTATCTTGATTTTTTATGCAGTAAATTAAGCCTCAGGGTGACATTTCGATTGGGGAATCAGTGTATATATTAATCGTTTAATCGACTCCAGACTTCGGACTCCTGACTCCCAGACTTCCGACTAACCCCAATAATTCTTACCTTTATTTCAAGCTATGGATCCTAAAGAAACACTAAAAGCACATATTTTAAAAACCGCTACTTTAACCGACAAAGAGTTCGATTATTTATTTTCCCATTTCAAGCTACAGTCTTTTAAAAAAGGGCAGGCCATCATTAGCGAGGGAGATAAGGTAGATCACGAATATTTTGTGATTTCTGGTTGTTTAAAAGCTTTTTTTATCAACGATGAAATCAAAATGTATATCCTGCAGTTTGCGATGCCTACCTGGTGGACTTCAGATTACGGCGCCCTATACAACCATACCCGTGCAACCATAAGCGTGGATTGCATTAGCGATGCAGAAGTATTATGCCTTTCTAACGATGACCGTGAAAAGATCTGCAGGGAAATCCATCAGGCTGAACATTTTTTCCGGTGGAGAACAAACAGAGGTTATCTGGCTTCACAAAAAAGGCTGTTATCTTTTATGAATAATGATACCAAAGCCCGTTATGAAGAACTTTTGGCCATGTACCCCCAATTATATAATCTTGTACCCAAACATTTAATTGCTGCCTATTTGGGTGTTTCGAGAGAAACCCTGAGCAGACTTTACAACGCTCAAAAATAGCGCTTGCAGAATGTGATGTACATCACCTAAGTCCCGTAAATTTCCTCCTTTACTTTGTGTTGTCAAATCACTAACGATTGATAAAACAAAGAAATGGAAACTACAAAATTTGAAATTGTAAGCGCTCAAAGCAACATCAACTGGACTGGTAAAAAAGTTACCGGAGCACATAATGGAACCATAACGATTAAATCAGGTTCACTAGGTTTAAACGATGGTAAACCCAGCAATGGGAACTTTATTATCGATACCACCTCTATTGTAATTTTGGATGTTACTGACCCTGCAACCAATGCACAATTCGCCGGACATTTATTCTCTGAAGATTTTTTTGCCACCGATAAATTCCCAGAGGCCACATTTGTTATTACAGCAGTAGATCAAACCAATGAAGATAATACAGTAATTACTGGCGATTTAACCATTAAAGGCATTACACATGCGGTAATTTTTGCGGCAGATGTTGTGGTTAATGGCAATACTTTAACAGCTTCTGGTAAAATTTTTATCGACCGTACCAAGTACAACATGAAATTCAGATCGGGTAACTTTTTCACCAATCTTGGCGATAACCTGATCTACAATGAATTTGAGCTCGATGTAAAATTAACCGCATCATTAACTATTTAATCGAACAGCCATGCCATACGTAAAAATAGAAGTAACCCGCGAAGGTATTACACGCGAACAAAAACAGACTTTAATTAGTGGAATAACCAAACTGATTACCGAAGTATTGGATAAAGATCCAAAGCTTACCCATGTAGTAATTCAAGAGATCGAATTGGATGATTGGGGCTATGCAGGCGAACAGGTATCGGTATTACGCGAAAAAGGGATAACAGCAAATAATCATTAAAAACATGAAAACACTAACTGTCATTATAACAGGCGCATCAACAGGTATTGGTCGTGCCATTGCAGCTTTATTTTTAAAACAAGGTCACAATGTGGTGATCAACGCTGCAAATGAGAACAATTTAATCACTGCTTTCAATGAATTAGGATTACACCATCAATTGGCGATGGTAGCTGGCGATATCAGCAACATAAACACAGGTAAACTATTGGTAGAAACTGCCATAGCGCGCTTTGGTGCTGTAGATGTGCTTGTAAATAATGCTGGTATTTTTGAACCAAAGCCGTTTTTAGAGGTAGATGAAGCGCACCTGGACAAATTTTTAAAGATCAATTTAAAAGGCACATTTTTCACCACTCAGGCAGCCATCATGCAGATGTTGAAACAAGAGGGTGGTGCTATTATTAACATCGGAACTGTATTGGTAGATCATGCCATTGGGGGTTTTCCTGCAACAGCACCCATTTCGAGTAAAGGAGGCATCCATGCTTTAACCAAACAATTGGCTGCTGAGTTCGGCAAAAACAACATCCGGGTAAATGGCATCGCACCAGGGATTATTAGAAGTCCGTTACAGGCCAAAAATGGCATTAGTGATGCGGATGCGTTTGCGGGTTTACATTTATTAAACCGTATTGGCGAAACAGAAGATGTTGCTCAACTGGCCCTGTACCTGGCAGAAAGTAATTTTGTAACAGGCGAAATCATCAATTTAGATGGAGGTCATGTAGCAGGCCATCACATTGGCTAAGGATAAAAATTAAAGCAAGAACCAGGTATGCAAAGGGAAATGATTAACCCCTGGCATACCTTAAAAATTAAAACCATGAACAATTACACCGAAAACGCAAATGCAATAGCAGAAGTACTGTCATCTTATTTTAAGGGAGTTTTTAATGGAGATACAGCATTGCTCAGAAAAATATTTCACCCACAGTCTATATTGGCTGGTGATGTAAATGGCATTCCATATTTTAAAACACTTGATGAATACTTGACTGGAGTAGGCAGCCGCAAAAGTCCGCAGGAGCTCAATGAAACATTCCGCATGGAAATATTGTCGATAGAAATTATCAATTCTATTGCAATTGCCAAAGTTCATCTGCCTATTTTTGATTTTAATTATTACGACCTTTTATCGTTAAGTCTAACCGATAGCGGGTGGGTAATTGTGAATAAACTTTTAACCAACGTAAAAATTTATTAAGATGTGGAACAGAACTAAAATAACCGAACTTTTAAAAATCGAATACCCGATTTTATTAGGTCCAATGGGTGGTGGATTTTCAACACCTGAGCTTTTAGCAGCCGTATCAAACGCTGGTGGTTTGGGTAGCATCGGCGCTTATACCTTAAGTCCTGAAGAAATTATCGAAACCGATAAAATTGTTAGAACAAAAACAGATAAACCTTATAACATCAACCTATGGGTAAATGATGTAGATGAGCGTTTGCTTAATTATCCATCAGAAAAAATAGAGGAGATTAAACAATTATTCAAACCTTTTTTTGACGAGTTGAGCATCCCATTACCCGATCTTGATGCTAATATTCCTTCAAAATTTTTGAAACAGGTTGAAACCGTTTTTGAGCTGAAACCTGCAGTATTTAGTTTTATATTCGGCATACCCTCAAAAGAAATATTAAACGAAGCACGAAAGTTAGGCATTAAAACAGTGGGTGCAGCAACCACATTAGACGAAGCTTTAGCACTCGAAGAAGCCCGGGTTGATGCCATTGTAGCAACAGGATTTGAAGCGGGCGGACATCGTCCTTCATTCCTCAAACCAGCAGATGAATCGTTAACAGGAACTTTCGCATTGATCCAACAGGTAAAAGCGAAAACAAAAACACCCATAATTGCCGCTGGTGGTATTGCCGATGCGAAAGGTATAAGGGCAGCATTAACGCTTGGTGCAGATGCAGTCCAGATGGGTACCGCCTTTTTAGTAACCGACGAATCTAATGCGACGCCGATGCACAAGGCAAAACTTTTCTCCGAAGAATCAAAAAATACGGTACTTTCTAAATCATTAACAGGGAGAATGGGACGGATGATTGCTAACAAGATATCTAATGCTATTCGTTATGAAACAGAGGTATTGCCCTTTCCACTGCAAACCCGATTAATGGGGCCGTTAAGAGTCGCTGCCATTGAACAGGGCAAAACAGATATGTACAATTTCTGGTCGGGACAAAACGCGGTAAACTTAAAATATACTTCTGCAAAAGAATTAATGGAAGCGTTAATTAGGGAGATGCATTAGTTCACTGGTCATTAGTTCATTTGTCAATAGTCCGGTTGATTAATCGGTTAATTGAACGCTTACCCTCCACTAATATTGACTCTTGAGTGCGATGCTAATGACAGATTCCAATATGAGTCGTCATCTCGATCCGATAGCTATAGGATGGAGTGTAATCCCGAACTTTCGGGAGAGAGATCTATGAAGCAAATTAATGAACCGAAAAAGATTTCTCCTCCGAAGGAGTTCCTTTGGAACACTACGGTCGAAATGACGAAGCCTTCAGATTAAAAATTTCAGACGCTAGACTGTTCTACTGGTTAACTGAAGATTGATAACTGGCAACTGTAAACTGTTGTTGGCAACTCCGAGCTCCAAACCCTCAACTCCAAACTTATCTAATCACCTCATATATCAGCTGTACAACACCTGATGGAGCACTTTTTGTTTCTTTTAATGTCAGCCAAACCCGATTGGTAATTTCGCTGAACAGTAATTTTCCTTCACCCAATATTACGGGATGTACAGCTAGCTGCAACTCATCAACCAGACCGGCATTTAAAAAGGTAGATATTAGTTTCGCACCACCGTATAGCCAGATATCTTTTCCGGGAAGATTTTTAATTTCGTTTACTTTTTCTACAATATTCTCTTGGATAAAAACAGCACCTGTATCATCGCTGGTTTTGGTCTGCGAAAAAACATATTTTTTCTTGCTGTTAATGTTTTCAGAGATTGATTTCATCAATTCATCCTCTTCTTCTCCAGGCTGGTAATTTCCCCAGAGATCATAGCTGATACGCCCATAAAAAATAGAATCTATGCCATCTAAAAAATCGTTAAAATTAGCATCGCCATCCATAATGCACCAATCAATTTCTCCATTAGGTCCTTCAATGTAGCCATCCAATGTAACAGCAAGGTTTAGAATAATCTTTTTCATATTTCGAAATTACTTTATCCGTTCGATGCTAAAGGCGCGATCTTCTTTGTTAAAACCCACTTTAGGGTAATAATCAAAAGCAGTAGGTACTGATAAAAGAAGAAGCATACATTGATCGCCAAGTTTTTGACGTGTAATAGCAATCATTTCTTTACCTATACCAGCGCTTTTAAAGCCTGTAAATACAGCCAGATCTGCCAGGTAAGCACACCAAACCCAATCGGTAATGGTTCTGCAAATGCCTACAAGTTTATCCTTTTGCCATGCGGTAACCAATAGGTCAGCATTTTTTAACATTAGTGCTATTCTTTCGGGTTCAGTTGGCCTTTTAAGTCCGGCCTGGACAAATAGTTCAATTACTGCTTCTGGTGTAGGGATAACACCTATCTCATAGGTAATATTCATATCAATAGGTTTTACTACTAAATTATAAAATATCACTTAATGGGCAAATATAAAATCGGTTTTGAAATTAGATTCGACATGCATCTCCTCAGTTAATTTTTCAACTTAACCTTAAGTTAACATACACGCTTTTTCTTTGTTCAGCATTGCCTGATATAGATGCTTTTAACATGACCAAACCCTTTAGTGTTCTTATACTTTTTCTACTTTTCATATCGAACGCGATTGCTCAGGAAGAAAAATTCGAATCGATTATTGCCCTGAATCAAAAAGATCCAACTGCAGCCCTGGCTCAATTAAAAAAAATATACGCAAAATCCATCGATGACAATGATGAACTTTTAGAAGGCAAATGTTTGCAGCAAATGGGAAAGGTTTGTTATACACAAGGACATTTTAGTCAATCGTTAGAATTCTTTTTAAAAGCCGATAAAATATTCAATAATGCCAATCAATCGCTTTTATTAGCCACTAACCTTAACGATGCAGGCGTGCTCTACTATTATATGAAGCAGAAAGACAAGGCTATGCATAGCTATAGCAAAGCCATTAGTATTTATAAAAGATCGAATAACTTAACCGGACAGGCAACTGTTTTGGGCAATATTGGGCAGTTATACGAAAAAAGGCAACTTTACGACAGCGCATTTTACTATCAAAAACTGGCTTTAAAAATAAACGAAAGGGTTAGCAATAAAAGTGGTGCGGCAAAAATACACGAAAATCTGGGTAGTATATATGAAGATCTGGAGCGTTACGATTCTGCTTATGTGCATTTTAAACAGTCGTTAAATTTATATCAGGAAGATCATAATGATCTGGGTAGTATCGAGGTAATTAATAATTTGGGCGATGTTCTCCGTAAAACAGGCCGGTATAAGGAAAGTATTGTGCAAACCGAAACTGCATTGAAACTGGCCGAAAAGATGGGTAATATTTATCAGTTAAGCTCCTGCTGCAGAGATTTGGGCAAGGCATACGAACTGTTGCACAATATGGACAGCGCCTACCACTATGTAAAACTTGGCTATAAATACACGATCGATCTGTATTCGGAAGACGGTGCCCGGCAGGTAGCCTTTTTGCAGGTGCTTTACGATATCAATAAAAAATCGGATGAAATTAATAAACTGAAAAACGACCGGAAGGTGAACAGGATCATTGCTTTTTCTGCCACAATTGTAGTGATATTATTGATTGTTTTGGGATTTGTTATTTTTAGCAGACAACGTTTAAAGCTAAGAGATCAGCAGATGCTGGCACGGCAGAAGGCGATAGAATATGATATGACCAGTTTGGCGCTCAAAAATCTTCAGCTCGAAGAGCAAAATCTGAAACAGTTGTTGGAGGTTAAAAGCAGGGAACTGTCTACCCATACCTTAAATCTGATTAAGCACAACCAATTCCTTGAAAATCTTAGGAGCACCTTACAAGCGATGGTAAAGGAGGATAAACGCGATCAGAAAAAACAGATGAACCAGATCCTCACGGAGATTAATCAGAGCTTTAACCACGAACGCAACTGGAAAGAATTTACGGTGGCTTTCGAACAGGTTCACCATCAGTTTCTCGAAAGCCTAAAAAAATATAGCAATGAGCTTACTTCAGCCGATATGCGCTTGATTGCACTGTTAAAAATGAATCTCGATTCTGGCGATATTGCAACCTTGCTCGGCATATCTACCGATAGCTTAAGGGTATCGAGATATAGGCTAAGGAAAAAGCTAAATCTGGTACAAGGTGATAATTTGTCGGCATTTATCCAAGCGCTATAACCGTTACATCAGCTGTAATATGCGACCTGTTTTTTCTGGTTTTCAGGGTTTAACAATTTGTTAATGTAACGGTAATAAAAGCATAACGGCGTTTTTGTGTTGATTTAAATTGTTGATAATCATTGTGTTGTGATTTTGTGTTGCCTTTTGATATATGCTTGTTGTAACGCTGTTGCCTTTATGTAACCTCAATAATTTCTTTGTGTAAAATGGTGTATACACCTTTGCCCCGTCGATAATAAAAAGACATTACCAAACACAATGAATAAACTATTACAAATTCTGTTATTACTTCTTTTTTGTGCAGGCACAGCTAATGCCACAAAACTGAAAGGTCACGTTTACGATAAGCAAACTGGAGAGGCCATTGTAGGTGCAACAGTGGTTTTAGAAAACCCAAGGCGCACAACCAATACCGGATTAGATGGTACTTTCGAATTTAAGGATGTAAAAGTAGGTGCTGCCAAAATTAGTGTAAGCTACATTACTTACAAAACCATTGAGAAAACCTTAGTGATACTGAAAGAAGATAACGATCACTTAAAGTTCTACATGGAGAGCGATTCGAAAAGCCTTGATGACATTACCATAAAATCGAATGCAGTTAGTTCCACTGATCAGGGTGCAAGGCGCCTGGAAAAAAATGCCCCACAGCTGATGAATATCGTATCAGGAAGATCGATTGAGATTTCACCGGATTTAACGGTGGCCAATGTGATGCAACGTATTTCTGGTGTATCTATAGAGCGCAATAGCAACGGCGATGGGCAATACGCCATATTAAGAGGAATGGATAAACGCTACAATTATACTTTGGTAAATGGCGTGAAAATCCCAAGCCCGGATAATAAATACCGTTATGTTCCGCTTGATCTTTTTCCTTCTGATTTACTCGACCGTTTAGAGGTGTACAAAACACTTACGCCAAATTTAGAGGGCGATGCCATTGGCGGTGCCATTAATATGGTGATGAAAAATGCGCCAGGCTTATTGCAGGTAAATGCCAATGTTTCTACAGGTTATAGCCAGTTGTTTTTCGATCGTAAGTTTACCAGTTACAATGCTTCAGGTATTAATTATAAATCGCCTTACGAAATAAATGGGAAAAACTACAATGCCACTCAAAGCGATTTTAGCAAGGGAACACTCGATTATAAATATAAAAATCCTGCACCTAATTTAATCGGTAGTTTATCCTTAAGTAAACGCTTTTTGGATAATAAATTAGGGGTGGTGCTGGCAGGCAGTCATCAGAATACCTATCGTGGCAGCAACAGTACTTTTTATAATAATTCGGTAGTAGGCACAGATTCTTATGCCAAAATTACCAGCAAAAGTTACCGTGAATATTCTGAACAGCAACAACGAACAGGTTTACATGGAAAAATTGATTATGTTTTTAACAAAGATCACCAGATCAGCTTGTATAATGTGTATGTTAATCTAAAAAATCAGCAGGTAAGAGATGCTGTAACCACTACTTATAATGGGGTTTATAATCCAACTGCCGGGAATGCCGAGTTGGTTTACGATACCCGTAGCCGCTTAACCGAGCAGCAGATTTACAATACTACGCTTCATGGTGATCATAAATTTTTTAATGATAAATTTAAAGTACAATGGTCGGCTGTTTATTCTTCGGCCAAAAACGATGTACCCGAAAATACCAGCATCAGTTTAAACGGAATACAGCAGAATTTTCAAAGCAAACGTACCAGTTTGGTTAATACCAATCCGGTTACCCGTAGATGGGAACGTAATACTGATGAGGACTTAGCTGGCTACCTGGATCTGACTTACCAGGTTTTAGCTGGCGAACACAAACTGGATATTATGGCCGGAGGTTTATATCGCGATAAAAAAAGGAGTAGTTTCTTTAATAATTATAACCTCGCTCAGGGAGCAGATCATGCAAATGATATTTATGGTGTAAATTTCCAAAATTACACCGACCTGAATTTGGTGGTAAGCAATCCGACAGGTGCGGTAGCCAATTCGCTTACCTACGATGCAACAGAGCAAACTACTTCTGGATATGGAATGTTTAAATATAATTCGGCTAAATTAGAAGTGATAGGAGGGCTAAGAGTAGAGCATACCAATCAGGGTTATAATCTTCTTTTCGCGGCAGGAGAATCTTTTCCAAAAGGAAATCAGATTTATACCGATGTATTACCGAGTTTAACTGCAAAATATTTTTTAACAGAAAAAGCGCAGTTACATGCTTCTTACTACAAAGCCCTTAACCGCCCAGGTTTTTATGAAATTGTACCCGGAAAAGTTGTAAATGAAGAATTCCAGGAACGTGGCAATCCTAACCTGCAGCGCGCACTGGCCGATAACTTCGATTTAAGGTATGAGCTTTTTCCTGGTGCTTCTGAGCAATTATTGATTGGTGCTTTCTATAAAAGGATAAAAAATCCAATTGAATATACTTTTCAGGCTGATGCCGTTCGCGGCCAAGATATTTATTATAGTCCAGGGAACTTTGGTACGGCCAATAATTATGGCGCAGAGATAGATTACATCAAATATTTTAACAAAATAGGCATAAAAGCCAATTATACCTACACTCATTCGCGCATTAACACCACTAAAACCACTAGGGTGATCAATAGCACCACCGGAGATACGGAGCCTGCAAATGTAAACCAGGAACGTCCGCTTTATGGTCAGTCTGCGCATATCGCCAACCTGTCAATACTGTTTAAAGACACTAAAAAAGGCTGGGATGCACAGATTGCAGGTGCCTATACAGGACCACGCATTAACACGGTTTCTCAATTCTTAAATAACGATTTTTGGCAGGAAGGATTTGTACAGGTAGATGCGTCTGCAGAGAAGCGTTTTAAAGGTGGAATAAGTGTTTTTGTAAAAGCCAATAACATTTTAAATACACCGACAAAACTATTTATAAAAGGTACAAATCCAGCAAATAACGACATCAAAGAAGATTTGGTTAAAAACGGAAAAACCTTGATCAGAAGCGATTATTATGGCCAAAACTATCTTGTTGGCTTTAGGTATAAATTTAATTAATAGCATTTAAAGATACAAAGACATGAAATCAAATCAGATTTTTAAATTATTAATCCTTGTTGTGCTCGCCTTGGCAGGGTGCGAGAAAGCCAATATAGATGTTGATACTACAGCTGTTGATGGTTCGGCAATTGGTGAGGTTTCTGGGGTTTGGGCAAAAGGCAGTACGCAGGTAATTAAAGGCGACATTGTAATTCCGGAAGGGAAAACGCTAACCATTGAAGAGGGGGTAACGGTGCTGATGGATACGGTTGCTAAACCAGAAATTGTTATAAAAGGTAATCTGTATGCACTTGGAACTGCAGAAAATCCCATCAGGTTTACGGTAAATGAATTTTATAAAACCTCATCAAAAAAATTCGGAAAGCTTTGGGGCGGTATTTTGGCTGGCCCAACATGCGCGGAACTGGTGCTTGATCACGTAATCATCGAATATGCAGGCTCTACTACTTCAGATGCTTCAACATCGGTAAAAATGGGACTTTATAAAGCCAAAGCCGGAGAAAACTTACCTGCGCTCTGGTTTGCCAATGCTAATGGCAAATTAGTCGTTCAGAATAGTATCTTCAGAAACCTCCAGGAAGATTGTACCTATATTGAAGGTGGGAAGATCATTTTCGCTAATAATGTGTTTTATACCACGGGCGTAACCGGGGGAGAAGCCATGAACTTTAAATCGGGCTGTTTGGCAGATATAGCCTATAATTTGGTTTATAGCACCAATACCAATGCTTTAAAATTATCTAACACCGGAGATAAAACGCCACAAACGTATATTATTGCTTATAACAATACCATGGTGAATACAGGTTGGAGAAGACCAACGGCCAAAGGCGGATCAATCTGGCTGGAGAGTACGGTACGTGCCGATCTGTATAATAATCTTTTCGCCAATACCCGTTTTGGTGTGAAGAGAGATCCAAAAAAGCCAGAAGATAGCCGTTCTGCTTATAGCAATAACTGGTATTATGGCTTCGACCAAACCACCGTAAATCAGTTTCAGCCAACCGGCGATATTGTGGGCGGTAAAAACGATGTAATTAGCAACGTTGCTGGTGCAAATGATCCTAAATTTGTGAATTATCCCTTAAATACAGCGGTTACCAATGCCGATTTCAATACCGCGTGGGACTTTCACTTGCAAGGCAACTCGCCAGCTTTGGGTAAGGGTATTACCAACTTTACCCGCCATCACCAAACCGGAATTGTAATGAAAAATGGTATCACCTATATCTCTCCTGCACCATCTACATTTGTTGGTGCATACGGAACTAAAATATAAAATGAAGCATAATAATATATTAAAAATTGCCGCTTTTGCGGTTTTAAGCCTGACCATTTCTTGTAATGGAAGCGCACAAAACGGAAGTAGTACAGCCGTAAAACCCTTATATGTGTCCGAGCCTGTCGACTTTGATACCGACGATCCTGCAATCTGGGTAAACCCGAACAATCCAGCGCAGTCTTTAGTAATCGGTACCGATAAAGATACCAATGGTGGCCTGTATGTTTTCGATCTGAAAGGTAAAATCATCAAGTCTAAAACCATAAAAGGCTTAAAGCGTCCTGATAATGTTGATATTGCTTATGGTTTGCGGTTGGCCGGAAAAAAGACAGATATTGCGGTAACAACAGAACGTTACACGCATAAACTGCGGATATTTTCTCTTCCCGATATGAAAGCAATCGACAATGGTGGAATTCCTGTTTTTGTAGGTGAAACAGGAGCAGAATACCGCGATTTGATGGGAATTTCAATGTATACTGATCCAAGTGGAAAAATTTATGCCATTGTTGGTCGTAAAACGGGCGCTAAAAACGGAAGTTATCTTTGGCAATATTTATTGGCAGATGATGGAAAAGGCAAAGTTAAAGCAGATTTGGTGCGGAAATTCGGCCAGTATAGCGGTAAAAAAGAAATTGAGGCCATTGCCGTTGATAACGAACTGGGTTTTGTTTATTATTGCGATGAGCAGGTAGGGGTGCGCAAGTATTATGCTGACCCAGCCAAAGGAGATCAAGAACTGGCATTATTCGGGCAAGGCGATTTTGCTGTAGACAATGAGGGGGTCGCCATTTATAAGACCTCAGGAAACAAAGGCTATATCCTGGTATCCGATCAGGGCGCCAGGCAGTTAAAAGTGTACGACCGGGTAGCTAAAACCGATGCTGCCCATACGCATCCGCTGTTAACCACGATTAAATATTCAGCCAATCAAACAGATGGTATTGACGTGGTTTCAGTTCCTTTAAATAACGATTTTAAACATGGTTTGTTAGTGGCCATGAGCGATGATAAAACCTTTCATTTTTACAGATGGGAAGATATAGCAGGTAAAAAATTGACCAGCGCACAGCCATAAAGACCTGTCCGTTGCAAGCGGGGGACCAATGGCGTTAAGTGTTTTAACCAGATGCACACAGATAAACACGGATTTTCATATCTGTGTGCACCCTTTCTATCTGTGGTTAATTACTTTTGCTTATGACGATGCCTCGGAGAAATTATTATAGTAGTGTAAGGAGGTTGACCTACACCGCAATGTTATTCGATAATTTGTACTCAGATGGGGTAATTCCCGTTTGCTTTTTGAAATATTTTCCAAAAAAAGAGGAGTTACTGAAGTGTAGTTCCATAGCTACCTCCGAGATGTTCATTACGTGGCTGGTTAGTAGTAGTTTAGCTTCCCTGATCACCATCTCATCAATAACTTCACCTGCTGTCCTATCGGTTACCTGTTTAACAACCTGCGATAAATGCCTTGGCGTTATGCGTAAACAGTTGGCATAATATATTACACGTTTTTCTTTCTTAAAGTTTTCTGATACCAGCGATAAAAAACGATTGGTAAGTTCTGTCCTGCTATCGTGAACAAAAGGTAATGGGTCTTTCTGTTTGTTTTTGATAAGAAAGAGATCATACAGCAGTTCCAGAAAGCTATTGTGCACAATGTTTTTAATCTGCGGGGTATCTTTAGATACGTTCAGTTTTTTGTGCAGGGCAAGCATATCATAGTAAATGAATGTATATTCCTCTTTTGATAATGAAAATTTATGAGTAGGATCGTTCTGGAACATTCTGTAAGTTTCGCCGCTATTAAAGAATATGCCCTTGGTTTTTAAATAGCTTTTGTTGAAATGGATGCTGATGAAAGAAACATCGCTGTTATCCTTAATCTCATAAACAGCATGTGGAAAAATGAGTAGAATATCTCTTTGATTTAATACATGTTCTACAAAATTTATCTTAAGGTTCATCTTTCCCTTTGTAATCAGAATTAAAGCATAACTCGATATACGGAACGGTTCCGAACTGCAATAATGCGGATCACTACTGTGATGGATTTTTGCCATCAATCCATCATTTAAAGAAAGTGCTTCCTCGTGGTTTTTTTCTGAAAAAGTTTTATTGAGTAACTCTTGTTGCATAAAATCGTTCGGCGTTTTTTAATAATTTCTTAACAGATTCGATTATCTTTTGCACTACAATTTCAGCCATCCTTTATGGATAGTTTTTCGCCCTTTATCTGCCGGAATTTTGCTCTGACAAATGTAATATTCGGGATCAATTTTGCAATTTATTTTTTTTAAAATGACTAATTTGTGATTAAAATTCAATCTTTTGATTAATAAATATTGAATTTTAATTAACTTAAAAACAGTAATTTATGTTGTTTTTTGTGCTGTTTTGTATCTTTTTTGTTGTTTTACTATTTTATAATAAAAGTCAGAATGTCAATTGGTCAATTCATCTGAATGTCACATTTTGCCGATCCAACTTTTTGACCAATATATCCCACATTTGAACCTTTTTTTGGCTTCAATTCCGCGTTAAAATTGTGTTATCAAATCGTTTGGTTAATGCGGCCTTAATCTATACCGTTGATTTTAATATCCACAAGTAGCATTCTGGTACTGGCCAAACTTTCAGAACAGGGTTTTAAAAACTGAAGAATATAAGTGTACAGCATGCGTAAAAAATTACAAGATAGAATTGCCTCTTTTAAGGATGCGGCGGTGATAAAAGAAAAGGGATTATATCCTTATTTCAGGTCGATAGAATCAGGCCAGGATACCGAGGTGGTTATAAACGGAAAAAATGTACTCATGTTTGGTTCAAATTCCTATTTAGGATTAACCAATCATCCTAAAATAAAAGAAGCCGCAAAAGCAGCCATCGAAAAATACGGAACCGGCTGTGCAGGATCGCGATTTTTGAACGGTTCGCTCGATATTCACCAGGAATTGGAAAATCGTTTGGCCGAATATGTGGGTAAAGAAGCTGCTGTGCTTTTTAGCACTGGTTTTCAGGTTAACTTAGGCGTAATATCTTGTTTATTAGATCGTAACGATTATCTGTTGCTGGATGAGTACGATCATGCCTCAATTATTGATGGAAGCCGTTTGGCCTTTTCACGCTCGATTAAATATGCGCATAACGATATGCAGGATCTGCGCCGGAAACTAAGCAGGTTACCGGAAGACGCAGCAAAACTGATTGTTTCTGATGGTATTTTCAGCATGGAAGGCGATTTGGTTAATCTTCCTGAAATGGTAGAGATTGCCAATGAATTTGGCGCCAATATCATGATGGATGATGCACATAGCCTTGGCGTAATTGGGTTTAATGGATCGGGAACGGCATCACACTTCAATCTTACTGAGGATGTGGACCTCATTATGGGTACTTTCAGCAAATCGCTGGCCTCACTCGGCGGTTTTATTGCAGGGAGTACGGAAACCATCGAATATATCAAGCACCGTGCCCGCTCATTGATGTTTAGCGCAAGTATGCCACCATCTGCTGTCGCAAGTGTGATTGCTGCATTAGATATTATCGAATCGGAGCCCGAACGGATTGATAAACTTTGGGCCAATACAGAATACGCGAAGAAACTTTTGCTCGACGCAGGTTTCGATATTGGGCATAGCAATAGCCCGATTATTCCCGTTTACATTCGCGATAATATCAAAACCTTTATGATTACGAATATCCTTCAACAAAATGGGGTATTTGTAAATCCGGTAGTTTCGCCAGCAGTGCCTTCTGATTCGTCTTTGATCAGGTTTTCTTTAATGGCCACGCATACTTTCGATCAGATCGAATCGGCCATCGCTAAACTAAGCGCCGCTTTTAAGGCCGTTAACGTAGAATTAGTAGGAAGCCAATCATGAGCACGCTGGTAAAGGTTTCTGATAAAAAAGCATTAGCAGCATTTGTAGATTTTCCGCATGCATTATACGCGGGAGATGTAAATTACGTTCCCGAACTTTTTATTGCACAGCGCGATCTGCTCACCCCAGGTAAACATCCTTTTTACGAACATTCTGAAATCCAGCTTTTTCTGCTTTATGATGAAGGTAAAATAGTTGGACGAATTGCTGCAATTAACAATACTAACCACAATAAGGTTTATGGCGGGAATGATGGTTTCTTTGGCTTTTTTGATTGCGTTAATGACGTGAAAGTTGCGCAACAGCTTTTAAATGCAGCACAAGACTGGTTAATAGATAGAGGACTTACAAAAATTTTAGGTCCGGTAAACTTCTCTACCAATGAGGTATGCGGCTTGCTCATTGAAGGATTCGACGGGCCGCCGGTAGCCATGATGCCTTATAATGCACCATATTATCTGTCGCTTTTGGAACAAACTGGTTTTCAGAAAAATGTCGATTTAAGGGCCTACCGCTACACCGCTGGTAATTATAGCGAAAGGTCGGTTAAACTGCTAGATAGGATAGAAGAACGGTTACTCCGCAATGATATCGTGCTGCGTAAAATCAACATGAAAAAATTCAAGGAAGAATGTAATGCGGTGAGGGAAGTGTACAATAAAGCATGGGATAAAAACCTTGGTTTTGTGCCAATGACGGATAAAGAATTTGACTATACGGCAAACGACCTCAAATTGATTCTCGACCCTGAATTTTGTATCCTGGCCGAGCAGCATGGCAAGATTGTAGGCTTTGCGTTGGCTATACCCGATATCAACCAGATTTTGATCAAAATTAAGCGCGGAAGATTGTTTCCAACAGGTCTGATCAAGCTTTTATTGAACAAAAAGAAAATCGACGGTATCCGGATTTTATTGCTTGGTGTAGTAGATGGTTACCGTAAAATGGGTATTGAAGCCTGTCTTTATGGCCGTATTATCAAACATTTCAAGGCTAAAAATATGAAATATGCAGAGGCCAGCTGGACTTTAGACCATAACGATCTGATCAATAAACCTATTGAAGATATTGGTGGGAAGTTATATCGTAAATATAGGATTTTAGAGAAAACGATATGAAAAAGCGGGTGTTGATTACAGGGGCAACTGGATTTGTGGGCTATCACCTGATTAAATCTGCTCTGGCAAATGATCTTGAAGTATATGCCAATGTACGTCAATCGGCCACTGCAGCGCATCTTAAAAATTTTCCGATCAGCTATGTTGACCTTGATCTTTCTTCCATATACCTATTGAAAGAAAATATAGAAGAAAAAAGATACGATTACATTGTGCATGCGGCTGCGGTAACCAAGGCAAAAAAGCGTGAAGACTACAACCAGGTAAACGCCATTTATACCCGAAACCTGGCTTTGGCGGCTTCAAAATCAGCACATAGAATAAAGAAATTTGTATTTATAAGCAGTTTGGCCGCATTGGGGCCCTTAAATAAAAAAAATGAAAAACTCACCGATAAGGGTGCCTCAAATCCGGTAACCAATTATGGGATCAGCAAAGCACTTGCTGAAACATACCTGGCTCAGGTCCCGGATCTGCCCTTAATCATATTCAGGCCTACGGCAGTGTATGGGCCGCGTGAGAAAGACATTTTCATATTAATTAAAACAATTAAAGCAGGACTGGAACTGTATATCGGCAAGCAGGAGCAGGAATTAAGCTTTGTATACGCCACCGATTTAGCCGATATCATTATAAAATCACTTGCGTCTGACGTAGTTGGTAAAAGTTATAATGTATCCGATGGGGCAGTTTATAACCGTTCTGCGCTAGCTGCCCATGTGCGTAAGGCTTTAAACAAAAAAACATTGACCGTGAATGTACCTGTGCAGATGATTAAGGGGCTTGCTTGGTCGATGGAACGGTTGTATGGCATGTTTAATAAAATTCCAGCCTTAAATGTAGATAAGATAAAAGAACTCACCGCCCTTAACTGGGGCTGTGATATTAAAAATATTCAGAACGACTTTGGTTTTGTACCCCAGTTTGGGCTGGAACAAGGCCTTACTGAAACGATAAACTGGTACCGTAAAAACAATTGGTTATAAGATTTTAA
The DNA here is from genome assembly GCF_011759615.1 of Pedobacter sp. SG908. Classification (NCBI taxonomy): domain Bacteria; kingdom Pseudomonadati; phylum Bacteroidota; class Sphingobacteriia; order Sphingobacteriales; family Sphingobacteriaceae; genus Pedobacter; species Pedobacter sp. SG908. The sequence goes on along the minus strand of NZ_JAAOYY010000001.1, from coordinate 3,387,858 downwards.
ATAAAATAGAATGAAACAACAAGTAAAAGCAGCTGAAGGCAAGCTGGGAATATTAATGCCTGGATTAGGCGCTGTAGCAACAACTATGATTGCCGGAGTTGCTGCAATTAAAAAAGGAATATCAAAACCTATCGGTTCGTTAACACAGATGGGTACCATCCGTTTGGGAAAAAGAACAGAAAAAAGAGAACCGAAAATTAAAGATTTTGTGCCATTGGCTGGTCTTGATGACTTGGTTTTCGGCGGCTGGGATGTTTACGAGGATAATGTTTACGAAGCGGCATTGAATGCCCGCGTATTAGATGCTAACCTTTTGCGCGATGTACGCGAAGAATTACAGGCTATTAAACCGATGCGTGCTGCTTTCGACAGAAATTATGTGAAAAACCTGGATGGTAAATATGTAAAAGATCTTGATAACCGTTACGAACTGGCTTTAGCCGTAATGGAAGATATTAAAAACTTCAAAGCAGAAAACAATTGCGACCGTATAGTACTGGTTTGGTGTGGTTCTACCGAAATTTATTTCGAACCATCAGAAGTGCATGAATCGTTAGCTGCGTTTGAGCAAGGTTTAAGAGATAACGATTCGCGCATTGCGCCAAGTATGATCTATGCTTATGCCGCATTAAAATTAGGAATTCCTTTTGCTAATGGTGCACCAAACTTAACAGTTGATATTCCTGCTTTAATCGAATTGGCTAAAGAAACCGATACCCCAATTGCCGGCAAAGATTTTAAAACTGGTCAAACCTTAATGAAAACCATTTTGGCTCCAGGTTTAGCCGCACGTTCATTAGGCGTAAATGGTTGGTTCTCTGATAATATTTTAGGTAACCGTGATGGTTTGGTATTAGATGATCCTGATAACTTTAAAACAAAGGAAGTATCAAAACTGGGCGTATTGGAAGATATCTTTAAACCAGAGGTTAATCCTGATCTGTATGGCGATATGTACCACAAAATCAGGATCAACTATTATCCGCCTCACGGTGATAACAAAGAAAGCTGGGATAACATCGACATTTTCGGATGGTTAGGTTACAAAATGCAGATCAAAATCAATTTCCTTTGCCGCGACTCGATTTTAGCTGCACCAATTGTGTTGGATCTTGCTTTGTTTATTGATCTGGCTAAACGTGCAAACCTATCGGGCATTCAGGAATGGTTATCATTTTACCTGAAATCGCCACAAACGATTCCAGGTGTACCTGCAGAAAATGACATTTTTAAACAGTTGATGAAACTTCAGAATACTTTACGTTACATCATGGGCGAAGAATTGATCACCCATTTGGGGCAGGATTACGAAGAAGAACTGATAGAAACGGTATAGTGTTTATCCACAAATTTCTTTCAACGGCTCTGGGAATCGGGCATATCGGCAAAGGTGCTGGTACTTATGCTGCTATAGCAACCTGCATCTGCTGGCATCTTTTCCAGAGCCCTTATACCAACCCCTATTTATGGCCCGTGCTTTTCACAATGTTGATCGTGATGATAGGGGTGATGAGTGCAGATAGGGTAGAGGAAATTTGGGGCAAAGACCATAACAGGGTGGTGATTGATGAAGTTGCCGGAATGTGCATCACCCTGTTATTTGTGCCTTTAAAATGGGAGTACACTTTAATAGGACTTATTCTTTTTAGGTTTTTCGATATCCTCAAACCCCTTTACATCCGAAAGCTCGAAGTATTGCCAGGTGGATGGGGTGTAATGGCCGATGATGTACTGGCCGGGATTTATGCAAATCTTATACTGCAACTGGTTGTTGTTTTAGAACTATTTTAACCATGATGTTTACTTATCTAAAAGCACAGGCATCATCCTTAGTGGCCTCGGCAACAGATTTCGGTGTAACCATTGTTGCAGTAAATCTTTTTGGCTGGTGGTATCTGGCAGCAAGTATTACGGGGACGGTTGCTGGTGGGGCGGTTAACTTTTATGTGAACCGCAAATGGGTTTTCGAAAGTGAATCTGCAGCCATTAAATGGCAGATATTGAAATACATTTTGGTATGGGCTGGTAACCTGGTTATTGTAACAGCAGGAGTGTTTATCCTCACCCATTTTTTAAATCTCAATTACGTACTCGCCAAAGTTTTGAGCGCTGTTTTAACGGGCTTAAGCTACAATTATATCATGCAAAAGCAGTTTATTTTTTCAAGTTAGATGAAACCGATTTATTCATTTTTGTTATCTGTGGTGCTCAGTTTTATTTTGCAGGTAAATGCTTTTGCGCAAAGAACCACTGTGTCGGGAACCGTTCGCGATGCTGTGACCAAAGAAACATTACCCAATGTTTCCGTTTTTTTTAAAGATACCCAAATAGGCACGCAAACCGATGTAAACGGGAAATATACACTTGTTTCGCCTAATCCACAAAGTGAAATAAGTTTCAATTATGTGGGCTACCGAACCGTTTTTAAAAATATTGTGCCTTCTGCTACGCAGGAATTTGATGTGGCCTTGGTACCCGATGCAAGAGCGCTGGATGAAGTGGTTATTGTGGGTGGGAAAAAGTTGAAGTACCGGAATAAAGATAATCCGGCAGTAGAGTTGATCCGCCAGGTAATTGCTCACAAGGAAGAAAACCGCATTAAGAGCTACAATACCGTTTCTTTTAGGCAGTACGAAAAAATGTTGTTCTCCTTGAGCAATGTATCGGATAAGTTTAAGAACAAAAGAATGTTCAGGAATTACCAGTTTTTGTTTCAGGAACAGGATTCGACATTAATTGGCGGAAAAAATCTGTTACCGATTTATATTCAAGAGAAACTGGCCGATAATTACCTGAGCAAAAATCCAGAAAAGAACAAAACCATTATAATCGGGGAAAAACAGGTCCAGTTTGATAGCCGTTACATCGATAACAAAGGAATGAAAACTTATTTCGATAGGATGTATCAGGATATCGATATCTATAAAAATAATATTTCGGTAATCAGTAACGAGTTTTTAAGCCCTATTGCCGATGGAGCACCTGCCTTTTATAAGTTTTTTATCACCGATACGTTAAAAAATCAAAAACCTCAGATTATTGAGTTGTCTTTTACACCGCGCAACACAAACGATATGTTGTTTGAGGGGAAGATTTATGTAACGAATGATAACCATTATGCTGTTACCGGAGCTTCTTTTGGGGTAAATAAAAACATTAACCTCAACTTTGTACGTGCACTTAAAATCGATCTAAATTTTGAAGCAAACGATAAAGGCAAATACAGTTTGAGCAAAAGCAACTTACTGGCCGATTTTGGTATTGGTAAAACCAAAGGAATTGGCTTTACAGGTGAGCGCAGCGTTACTTTTAAAAATTACCAGTTTGATACGGCGTTGCCAGACACTATTTTTCAAGGCAAAAGTACCGTTGTACAGGCCGATGCAGCAAAAAAAGACGATAAGTTCTGGGAGAAAAATAGGTTAGATACCATTTCGACAAACCAGTTGAAAATTTATGGTAATATCGATACCCTGCAAAACCTGCCATCCTTTAAACGTACAATGAAAATCGTTACGCTCTTATTTGCTGGTTATCAAAATCTCGGTCCTTACGAAATTGGCCCCGTAAATACATTTTATAGCTTTAACAATGTAGAAGGTTTAAGGTTACGGTTTGGAGGCCGAACAACCCCCGAACTCAGTAAACGTTATTACTTCGAAAACTACCTGGCTTATGGGATTAAAGATGAGAAATGGAAGTTTTTCCTTTCAGCAACCTATTCGCTGAATAACAAATCGATCTACGAATTTCCCCAAAACTACGTGAGGGCCAGTTTTCAGCGCGATACCAAAATACCCGGACAAGAGTTGCAGTTTGTGCAGGAAGATAATTTCTTGCTATCATTTAAACGTGGGGTAAACGATATGTTATTGTATAACGATTTTTACCGCTTGGATTATGTAAAAGAGTTCGAGAACCACTTTTCATATAACCTTGGTTTTAAAAAATGGAGTCAAACGCCAGCCGGCGGATTAAATTACTTAAATTCTAATAACCAACTGGTGAACAGACTAACCACTAGTGAGGTTTCCGTACAGTTAAGGTACGCACCAAACGAAAAATTTTACCAGGGTAAAATATACCGTGTACCCATTGCCGATCGCTATCCGGTATTTAACTTGCGTTATACCGCAGGTTTAAAAGGTGTTTTAGGGGGTGAATATAATTATCATAGTTTAATGGGAAGTATCGATAAACGTTTTTATTTATCACAGCTTGGCTATAGCGATGTAACCTTTGAAGGTGGTTATATCGCTGGAAAAGTACCCTTCCCTTTATTGGATATTCACCGTGCCAACCAAACCTATGCCTATCAACTTAATTCGTACAACCTGATGAACTTCCTCGAATTTGTGAGTGATCATTATGTGAGTATTAATATCGACCATAATTTTAACGGCTTCTTTTTTAATAAAGTACCATTGATCAAAAAATTAAAGTTAAGGGAAGTGGTGTCATTTAAAGCATTATATGGTGGTTTACGGAATGAAAATAACCCAAATTTTCAAACAGGCTTATATCAGCTCCCGGTTTATGAAAACGGTGCACAAAGGACTTATGCATTAGGTAATAAACCCTACATGGAAGGCAGCGTTGGCGTAGGTAATATCTTTAAACTGTTAAGAGTAGATCTGGTAAAACGCTTCAATTACCTCAATAATCCAGAAGTTTCTGAATGGGGGATAAGGGCAAGGGTAAAATTTGATTTTTAAGAAAAAAGCTATGGAAAAAAAATTAAGGGATAACCTGCAACAGGGCATATATAAAGTAATTAACCCTTTTGTAAAGGGATTAATTAAAATTGGTTTAACACCTAATGCGGTGACCACCATTGGCTTGATCCTGAATATTGGCGTAGCCGTAATTTTTGTGCTCGGTGCCGAAAAATCGAATCGTGGAGATATGTCTTACATTGGCTGGGGAGGTGCATTGGTACTTTTTGCTGGCCTGTTCGATATGCTCGACGGTCAGGTAGCGCGTTTAGGGAACATGAGCTCGAAATTTGGAGCCCTGTACGATTCGGTACTCGACCGTTACAGCGAAATGATTATGTTTTTAGGTATCTGTTATTACCTTGTGGCACATCATTACTTTTTAAGTTCGCTATTTGCTTTTATTGCACTCATCGGTTCGATGATGGTGAGTTATACCCGTGCAAGGGCCGAAGGATTAGGGGTTGAATGTAAAGGTGGTTTAATGCAAAGGCCAGAAAGGGTGGTAACCATTGGCGTTTTTGCCATTGCCTGTGGCATTGCCGGTCACTTTATCGGTGGCGATTACAAGGTATATGTGCCGGGCATTTCTTTCCATGTTTTCGAAACGATGTCGATTTTTACCATGCCCATAACGATAATGGCCGTTTTAACCAATATTACAGCTGTTAAACGTTTACAGGAAGCCAAAAAAGGCTTGGAAGCACAAGAATTTAACGAAAGAAAAGGAAATAACAAGGCCGCATTAATTGCTGGTTTGGTATTAATGGGAAGCTTAACCGGAGTATTTTCCTTTAGTGCAAGCGCACAGGGCTCAGATCCTTCTCCGATTACTTTCCCTACACCAAAAGATATCAGCAATCAATTGTTTTATTTACAGCGCGATCCGAATACCAATACCATTATATGCCAGTTAAATGTAGATAAACATGGCGAAGTAAATAAAGAGCAGCCCGTAAACGTATTTTGGATGCGTTACGGAGATAAAGGTGAAAAGAAAGAACTGAGTTACATCCAACGAAAATTTGCTTATGGCATCATTAGCAAAAATCTGGGTAATGGTCAGTTCGAACTTCGGTTTACCTCTCATAAAAAACTGCCAATGTACCTGAATAAATCTGCTATAGATAAAAAATATCATGTTTTTGCAACTATCAACAATAAAAAAATGCAGTTGGAACGGATATTCCTTCGGATTGAGGGCGGTACCTTTTGGTTCCCGAATGTGAAATATGTAGAAATAAAAGGTTTTGATGCTGCGGAACCTTCAAAAGTGTTAATTGAAAGGATAAAGGTTTAAGATAGATCGTCATTCCCAACTTGATTGGGAACCACGTAGTGCTCATGAATGCCTTTGAAAAAAGGAAGACTTATGAATAATCGTAATGCTATAAGCTTTAAGATTCCCGCCTGCGCGGGAATGACGACTGTTTCTACTGGAATCCTTCATTTTTGAGCGGAGCGCAGTCGGGAAATCTATCTCAATTTGTCAGTCTGAGCGGAGTCGAAGACCAGTTAAAAAATATGACCAAATGAAAAAGAATTTTGTTTCAAATTCAACCGCATCCATCAGGATGTTTAAGAATGACTTTTTGGAAAGTTTATCAAAAGTTCGATTTTATGTGCCATTAATCGTGTATGTTCCGGTTATAGCTTTTCTTTTTTGGAAAGCGCTTTGGGAAATCGAAATGCCTGTTTTAAATTTTGTGGGATGGTTATTGTTCGGCCTTGGCATCTGGACCATCACGGAATACATCTTGCATCGCTATGTTTTTCATTTCGAACCAGAAGCCGAGTGGGGAAAGAAAATCCATTTCATTTTTCATGGCGTACACCACGATTATCCCAATGATGCCAAAAGATTGGTGATGCCGCCTTCAGCCAGTATTCCTATGGCTTTGGGTTTTTACTTTCTTTTCGATTGGTTGTTACCCGATACAATGGTTTATCCATTTTTCTCAGGCTTTATGATTGGTTATCTGTTTTACGATATGGTGCATTACGCCCTTCATCATGCTAATTTTAAAAGCGGTTTCTGGAAACAGCTAAAGCAACACCATATGCTTCATCATTATTCCGATTCGACCAAAGGTTATGGTGTAAGCTGGACTTTTTGGGACCATATTTTTAGGTCTAATTTTGATAAAAAATAACATGCAGCAAGAAGTATTGCTTAAAAATAGTTTTTATAATATCCGGAATGTTTATCTAACAGTTGCTATATCTGTTGGATATCTATTGTTATCAGCGCTGCTGGTCGGCTTTAAAACCGATCAGTTGGTGCTGATTTTTATTTTTAACGCTTTGTTCTTTATCTCGAAGGGAACAAGACGCTTTATTCTCGGCTTTTCAATCTTTATTGTATACTGGATATTGTTTGATTACATGAAAGCCTTTCCAAACTATCTTTTTAATCAAGTGCATATTGAAGATTTGTATTCACTTGAAAAAAAGTTGTTTGGTGTTCATTCTCATGGGCTAATACTTACCCCTAACGAGTACTGGAAGATAAACAGTAATGCATTTTTAGATGTATTGACAGGTTTTTTCTATTTAATGTGGGTGCCTGTTCCTTTGGCATTTGCTACTTATCTTTTCTTTAAGAATAAAGAACAGTTTGTTCAGTTTTCGCTCACTTTTGTTTGGGTAAATTTATTGGGCTTTGTAGTCTATTATGCTTTTCCGGCAGCACCACCATGGTATGTGCAGGAACACGGCTTCGAATTTATAGCCAAAACAGCCGGCAATACTGCAGGATTGGCCCGTTTCGACCATTTTTTTGGTATTACACTTTTTCATGGGATATACAGCAAAGGTTCTAATGTATTTGCTGCCATGCCATCCTTACACTCATCGTATCCCGTTATTGTTGTTTATTATGGCCTAAAAAACCGCTTGGGGAAAATTAATATTTTCTTTTTTACCGTTATGCTCGGAATCTGGTTTTCGGCTGTTTATACCAGCCATCATTATACGCTTGATGTATTGGCTGGAGTAATCTGCGCATTTTTGGGTATTATTTCTTTTAATTATTTAATGCATCATACGAAGTTGAAACGGCTTATAGCAACGATGATAAGCGCAATTGGTAATTAAGCCCAATAGCTGATCTTAAATCAAAATAGCCGAGTTTTTATAGGGAAATTAGGACGAAATTTACTGATAATGAAGTCATAAACCTGTTTTGGTGTTGAACAGATTATTTTATGTTAACATTAGCGCTATATTTTTGTTTATCTATAAGGTTAGTATAAATTTTCAATTTCTTGTGTCATGACAGCAGCGATCAAATCAATCGGAAACGAGCATTATCAAGGTGTATGCCCATGCGGTAAAGGCGATAAATCTGATATGGAAAGAATTCCACGAACATTTATAATTAAAGCCTTGTTATTCTGGTTACCTATGAAACGTTATAGGTGTTACCGTTGCATGCGTAACCGCTGGGTACTTGGAAGAAAATCACATCAGATCAATCAATAAAAAATCTATTCGTGTAAAACCAGGATTGCTTTTACCGATTTGTTCAGTACCTGATTAACCGTACTACTGGTAAATAACCGGTAAATAATATTGTGGTGATGTTTAACTAAACAAAGTATATCAGTATGGTTGCTTTTTATGAAGTCCATAATACCATTTGGCGCGCTACTGTCTATAATGTAGTTAAATTCTATTTCTGTATCAGGAAGCAATTCTTTAATCCTTTTTTCTCCGGTTTGAATATGTAGTTCATCCGATTTTTCGGCAACATAAAGCACCTGCATTTTTCTCGTGCCCGAAGCTTTTAAGAGCTCGCTCAGTGCTGTAATGTCTTTAGGCGATAAAACGGTTTCGTAGTCGGTAGCCAGCGTAATAATCGGAAAGTTTGTAAAACTACTTTCTAAGGGAACAATTAGTGTTGGGATTCTCATTTTGGTAACGGCCATGCTGGCATTGCTGCCCACAATACCACTTATACCTGTTGCCCCGGTAATGCCCATTACCAAAAGTTCTACCAGGTTGTTTTCGGTATGATTGGTAATTACTGCCCTTAAAAAACCAACATCGCATTTGGTTTCTAATTTAACATCAGTGTAATTTTCTTTCGTTCTGATGTTTTCGGCCCATTCTTTTAAAGCAGTCCTTTTGTTTTCGTAATAAGATTCGATAAAAATGGCATTGTAAGTACTGTTATTTATGCCTTCGGTAGGATGGATGGCATGGATGGCCACAACCTCCATATTTAGCGTTTTTGCCATAGCCAGCGCATAAGCCAGGGCATTTCCTGCACTTCTCGAAAAATCTGTTGCTACAAGTATCTGTTTCATTTTTTAAAGGATATGGGTTGATTGAAAAGGTTAGATAAACAAATGAAAAAGCATAAATAACAAGATGGCTAAAACGATTGATACGGGTAGCGTAAGTATCCAGGCCAAGCCAATATTTTTTAAGGTATTATTGTTTAAATTCTCTTTTCCGCCAGAAGCCACCATGGCACCGGCTATCCCGCTCGATAGTACATGTGTGGTACTTACCGGTAATCCGAAGGCTGTACTTAAACCGATGGTAGATGCGGCTACGATTTCGGATGTTGCACCCTGGGCATAATTTAAGTGTTCGTTCCCAATTTTCTCACCAATGGTAACCACTATCCGCTTCCATCCAATCATGGTGCCAAGGCCCAGTGAAATGGAAATTAAAAGTATAACCCATAAAGGTGCAAACTCAACCACTTTGGCTAATTCGGTAGTATTATCGGCGAGGAGCTGATTGTCGGCTTTGTCAATGATCAATGTTTTATCTGTCCTTACCGTTTTTACCGCAGCAATTACTTCTTCTATCTGTTTACGGAAAAGATAGGTATTTTTTTTATCTGTTTCATTTTTTAGCGACAGGTGAAATTTAGCCTTATTTATTTTAGTCACCAGCGTGGTGATATCCAGTCTTTTACCATGATTAAGTGCTGCGGTTTTTTGAAGTACCTGTTCGGTTTGGTTCAATTGGAAAAGTACTTTATCATTTGGGATATGGTGATTTACAGCAAATTTTGCAGGCAAAAAAGCAATCAGGATCAACATCAGCAAACCAACACCTTTTTGTCCGTCGTTACTGCCATGAAAAAAGCTCACTAATGTACAAGTGGTGATGAGTAAGCCTCTAATGAGTAAAGGCGGACGGTCGTTTTCTCCATGTGGGATATGGAAAAGGGCATGGTATTTCACAATGTGTTTTAAAAAGTACATCAGCAAAACAGCCAATCCAAAACCAATAATAGGCGATAAGATTAACGATAAGCCAATTTCTTCGGCTTTGCCCCAGTTTACGCCTTTGCCCCCATAGTACCAGGTAAATGCTAAACCAGCACCAATCATGGCACCAATCATGGTGTGCGAGCTCGAACAAGGGATACCCAAATACCAGGTGCCTAGATTCCATGCAATGGAGGCCAATAAAACAGCCAATACCATGGCAGCGCCCACACCAATAGGAAGGTTCATTAAGGCATCTAAGGGAACCAGTTTTAAAATGCCCATAGCTACGGCAATTCCTCCTGTAAATACGCCCATGAAATTCCAGAACCCCGACCAAGGGATGGCCACAACTGGTTTAAGTGCTTTTGTATAAATCACTGTAGCTACGGCATTGGCCGTATCGTGGAACCCGTTAACAAATTCGAACCCAACTACAGCAAGTAAGCATACTATAAAAATGATGACAAGGGGAGTACTTAAATCGGTGTTTCCTAGAAAGGAAATGATGTTGCAGAACGACGGCATAAGATCAGTTTGGGTATCCATTGCAGATCACTCATCTGCGTTATTCAAATAAATGAATAAGTAGCTGATTTAAATCGTGTTGTAAGTTAAATGATTGTTATTAATAGGTTAATGCGCAAATGGTAATAAAAGGAAAAGAGGGAATAGCCGCTGCAGTTTGCTTTGGTTTTTCCCTTTTCTGTGTAATAATGATAAATCCTATTGAAAATATTGCGAAAGGTCGGTTAACCTGCCTCCCGATATATAAACAGATTTTGTAGGCGTTGATACATTTGTTTTGCCATCGGTAATTAAATATAATTTCGATTTTCCTGCCTCAAAATTAATCCCATTGTCGGCAAATATTGATGTAATTCTTCCTTCGTTCGGTTTAATTGTATAACCGGTCAGAACTAAAGGTGTACCGGAAATATAAGGATCATTCGTGGTTCCCTTTTCAAATATATCGAAGCTGTAAATATAATTCGGACCCGGTAAAGCAGGGAGCTCTATTGAATTAAAAGAACCATTTTTAGGAAGGGTAAATCTGAGTTCTGGTACTAGTTTCGTACCAACAGTTGTATTTGATGCATTTTTAAGCCTGGTATAAAATACAAGATCCACATCTATATTTTTAAACTGATTTGGAAATGTAGTTTCAAATTTAGCCGTCAGCATCATATTGGCTGGATTAACAGGTGGATCGAGTTTTACATTATCCACTAATTTAGTGCCGTCAAAAAAGTAACCGATATTTTGTTGAGCCGCGGTCGATTCGATTGTTTTGGTTAACAAAATGGCTGTTTCACCTTTTTTTCTGATAGAAATTTCTCTCGTAGTACCCTTATCAATAAGGATGGAATATGGTTTATTTACAGCACCTGTTGCTGAAAATAATAAATTTCCATCTAATAAGAATTCGAGTTCGCCGGATAGGGCATAACCCTTAATCCGCAATGAAATGGCATTATTATATATTTTGGTGCCATCGTAAAAAACATTGATGTTTTGGTCGAATGGGGCTGCAGCAATCGTTTTGGTCAGTAATATTTCGGCAGTGGCCTTATTTCTGATTTTTAAGGTGGAGTTCTGATCTTTTACGGCAAGCAGGGTTTTTACACCAATGCCGCCTGTGCCTGCCTTGGTACTGGCTATAATGCTATCTTTATACAGGTATTCCAGATCAACATCAGTGGTGCCAGTAATGTTTAACTGGATAATTTTAGCAGGCTCTGGTTGAAGCAGCTCTGCTTTGCGGCAAGATAAACTTAAGGCTACAACAGCAGAAAGAAAGAAAAGGGTAAAAATTTTTAGTTTCATATAGGGTAATTACATTTAAAACAGCTATCTGTTTTTGTAATAAAGGGACCGTACCCATGGGGTACGGCCGCCTTTAGTTAAGAGAGAAAAAAATTAGAATACAAGTTTTGACCAACCTGAAGCCCAGCTTGGTAGCGTAACTGTAGCCGGCGAACCTGGTGTGTTGTACCATGGCTGGCTAACACCAAAATAACTGGCATTGGTTGCGTTTACTACTAATGAATTACCACCACCATCTACATAAGCACCAACTGCCGCCGTGATTGAATTGGTGAAACCATGAACAGAAGTACTATTAATATCTGAAAGGCTTGCATTGGCATCAGCATCGAAAGCAATACCAGTGTTATAACCAGAAACAATTACATCAGATAAAGTAACTTCCGAACCTCTGCGCTCACGGATACCATTACGGTAACCTAAACCAGCAATACCATTAGGGTTTTCAGTACCAAAAACGCTCACATTTTGTAAAGTTGGGTGCGTTTTAGGCGTTAAGCTAAAGGTTGCATCTTCAGCAGGTGCATTGTTGTCTGATTCGATACCATTTGAATCGCTGTTACCTCCACTTGTGCTGTGTGTAGAATTTTTATCAGCAATGGCTACCGCATCGGTTAATGTTCCGGTAAAACCATTGTCGAAATCAAATTGATCGTCATCAGAAGCTAAAGCAATTAAATTGCTTGGGCTAACAGTACCCCCGAAAAATTCGAATCCATCATCTAAACCATAAGAAACCTGTACGTGATCGATTGTAGTACCACTACCCACACCACCTAAAGTTAAACCATTAACCTCAACGTTCGGAGCCAACTGGAAACCTGCATATTCGATACGTACGTATTGTAAAGTACCACGGTTATCAGCATCATTATTACCGCCATAATGAAACTTATCTTCATTTGCTAAACCTTCAATCAGTTTATCGCCAACGTTGATTTTAGCATTACCTAAAACAATTACACCACCTAAATCGCCTGGCTTACCTGTTGTGCTGGCATCACCATCTAAAAGATAACGGCTGGTAAATACAATTGGGTTTTCAGCTGTACCTATTGCATTGATGTTACCATCTTTAGCAATAACCAATACACCATTTTGTACACCCGGTGTATTTACCGAAGCTTTAATATAGGTGCCGGCCTGGATGGTTAAAGTTGCACCGTTTCTAACGGTTACTACACCACTTAATTCATAAACGTTTCCTGCTGTCCAGGTAACAGAGCTGGTAATGTCTCCGCTAACGGCAACAACCGGTAATGATGATTGTGAATAATCTGCTGCCGAAGTGCTGCGGTTAGCGAATGTATCAGCACCACCTTCGTTTTTCTTACAAGCTGTAAATGAAACAGCAACAATTGATAAAAGACCGATTAAGTTTTTGAAATTTTTCATTTTCATTTTTTTGTTTTTCATAGGATCTTATAGGTATGATCCATGTTTTTTCAGGTTGATTTTTTTCAAGGTCATTCAGGTAAACTGGCCAATTATCCAATGTTTTTAAGGAAATAAAAGCATGTTTATACCTAAATGTGATGTTTTTTTATATCTTAGTCATTCATATCGATTTAACTAAGTAAATCTGTTAGCCACCCTGGGTTTTTAACAGTATATTTTAAAATATTTCAGGTTTATCCTGATTTGCCGTTCTACTAGAAATGATCGGTTTAAAACGGAGGGTTCTGGTACAACCTTTCGTTTTTTTTATGGCTATACAGGAAATAATTTTCCTCCTTTCTTGCTAAATGGTGTAACCTTATTAGAGCTGTTTTTCATGGTCGGTTTAAAAATTATAAGTGATGGAAGTACTGTACGTACGACCAAATTTTTGCAAAAACATCACCTGGTCTCCATCTTCCAAATTATTGGTAAAACCAGGCTTTAAACGCAATTTATTGCTGTAATCAGAACCTACCTGGTAATCGGGGTTAGGCTCATAACTCCCTGTATTTCTATAAATCAATGAAGCTTTATTGAGTAAATTACCGGCATTCAGTTTTACTTCAAACCTGTTTTTATAAAATTTATAACTGATCTGCGCATCAATCTGATCGCGTGGGTTTTCATATTCGATATTATTCAGTTCCGGGCTCACCAATGTGGTTTTGCGGCCCGATTTATTATAAGCCACATTAAAACCAAAGTGTTCGTCTAAATATTGTAAACCGACATTAATAAGGTAAGGTGCCTGCCCATACATGTTTCTTTTGGCTTTGGAGCTTACTGTAACGCTCTCGCCATTGGCACCTGTAGTTTCGTAGGTTCCAATGACATTGGCTGTTTGTAGCGTGAGGTTGCCATAAAGTGTTAACCGCGATAACAGGGTATTGCCCGTAAGAAATCCCAGATTTTTCCTTAACTCCAGTTCCAATCCGTAAACTTTGGCTTCATCAGAGTTTTTGATGTAATAAAAACCACCGCCGTTGGAAATACTGTAAACTACTTCAACCGGTTGATCGAACTTTTTATAAAAGGCGCTTGCCGAGATAATTTCGCCCAAGCCAGGAAACCATTCTACTTTAAGATCGTAATTTTTAATCTGTGTACTGGCTAAACCTTCGTTACCAAACTGAGCATCGAACATAGGGTCGTACCTGAAAAACTGGCTGTTATCCATTAATTCGGGTCTTACTACAGCGTTTGAAAAAGCTGTCCTGATATTAATTTCTTTTGCCGGGCTATAGGTTAGATTAGCCGATGGCAACCAGCGCCATTTTTTTTCGGCCGGAAGTACAAAGCTGCTTGTCCCCCTAACATTTAAATCGTTACGTAGCTCCGTATATTTATAATATTCGGCCCTTACACCCCAAACCAGGCGTAATTTTTCCTCAAGGCGGTTGTCGAGCATTACATAGCCTGCATGGGTAATACTTTTTCCTTTATAACCGTTTAAAAAATAAGGGTTAATAAAGTAGTTGTAACCATTATTGCCAATTTTGGAGGGATCGGTCATTTGGCCAATAGAAATGTACCTCAGGCTATCGGGTATCGTTGCGCTGCGAACAAGCGATGCAATTTCCCAGTTTAACGTTCCTTCTTTGTGTATGCCAAAATAACCCGTTTTTATGATGTTATTTAACAGACCAGTTTTAAAAGGCATGTTGGCATCGCCACTCCAGGCAAAATGGTGTTCGTTATTACTGTAGTTATGCCGTGAGGTAGGTTTAATATAGCCCTCCCTTTGCCCGCTTGCCTGATAAAAATATTCGTAATCATTACCAAATTGCTGCAAGTTCTGCGTAGCAATACTCAGATCTTTCTCTTTACGATCTATCGATGTGCGCGATAAATTCCATTCCAGCTTTACCTTGCCAGCCTGGTGCTGCCCGTTTAGTTTATTCTGTAACAGATCGGTATAGGTAGGGTCGTCGGCTTCTACAATGGCATTTGGTTTTTTACCCTTGGTAAAGAATTCAAATCCATTATCGGCATCGTAACCAATGGTTCTTACTAAATCGTTGTTATAAATGTGTGTATAGGTGTTGCGGAAACTAAACCTGTTTTTATCAAGTTGTAAACCCACATTCAGTATGGCGGCTAAAGTAGTGTTGAACAGGTATTTCGCACCAGAGTTTGGGGTATTAACATTCCAATCGCCTCTTATTTGCTGCTCAATAGTGTTAATGTTCTGATTATTGCGGTAACTTAACGATGTGGTGAAGCCCAGTTTTTTATTATTTGTCGTATCAATCCCGACGATTCTACCCAAGGTAAACTGATAATTTTGAGACGGAGCGGTTTTATAGCGGTACATCGTAAAATTATCATTGGTGAATTTTTGGCTTTGGACAATCAGCTTTTGCAGATACTGTTCGTCTGTAAGGGTATTGTTGGGGGCTGTAGTACGCTCCGTATGTTCTAAACCAGCCGGAAATTTCCTACGGCCATCATCAAATCCGAAATAATCATACTTGCCACGTTTGTGGCTCAAAAAATCCTTGCCAGTACTTTGATCATTATAGGATGTTCCTGCCGTAAAACTCATGAAATTCTCTGTGGGAATATCTTTGGTATTGATCTGTATCAGCCCGCCTCCAAAACTAGTATTCATGTCGGGCGTTACAGATTTACTTACTACTACATTATCAACCAGGTTGGAAGGGATAAGGTCGAAAGAAAAATTGCGTGTCTGTGCCTCGGTACTAGGCAGGGTTACACCATCCAATTGCGCAGAATTATAACGCTCGCCAATTCCCCGTACAATTACAAACTTATTATCAATAGTGCTTACACCGCTAATGCGTTTCAAACTTTCACCGATATTTTTATCAGGTGTTCTGGCAATTTGTTCGGCACTGATTCCGTTGCTGATTTCGGAGGCATTTTTCTGGCGGGCCAGTAAACCCTCAACCGAAGCTTTTTTGTAACTGGCGGTTACCACCACTTCCTGCAGGCCTTTTGCATCAGGTTTTAAAGAAATGTCTAACGGTGTATTTTTATCAGCCTTTACATTTACCTCGCTAACGCGCTTGGTAACAAAAGAAATATAACTAACCTCTACAGTATAAGTGCCCGGTTCAACGCTTATAGTATAATTTCCGTCGCTGGCGGTTTGTGTGGCTTTGCCTGTTTCGATAATTTTAATGGAAGCACCCGGAAGGGTTATTCCTTTTTCGTCCAATACTTTGCCCGATATGCGCCCGGGTTTTACCGGATCTGGTAGTTTGTAGAGTAATATGGTATTGTTATCCGAAAACCTATAGGTTACCCTGGTGCCTGAAAGTATTTTTTTGAGGATCAGCTCGAGGGGCATACTTTTTACCTCGAGACTTATTTTGCTGTTCTGGTTAAAAATCGATCTGTTATAATTAATCGATAACCCAGCTTTTTCTTCTAAAAGACTCAGGGCATCAGAGATGCTCATTTCTGCTATTTTGATGCTTACACTACTTTCTCTTGGTGTTTGCTCAAGGCTTTTTGCTATCCTTTGGTTAAATAAAAGGATGCACAGCATCAACATAAATGCCGCTGGCCTGTAACCGAAATTGATAATATATTCTTTTATATATTCATAAAACCCTATTTTCATAGGTTCAAGATGTTTTTTAATTCTCACGGGTTAAAAACTTTTGTTTAGGAGCTGGATTGTTCGAGCAATCCGGCTCCATGTTTGTGTTAAGAGGTTTAATTTGTTTTTCATAGGTATAAACCTGGTAATGTTGCGCAGATGTGTTGCGTCCTTAAGTATAAGCTAACCTATCATTGGCAGCCCTCCCCCCATACGGTAATTGTTTTGTTCGCAGTGTCTATTTTATATTTCATCTTTTTGCCGCTCATTACACGGATTTCTTCCATTACTTCGCCAATGTTTTTGTTCGTAAATGTGGCATTATACCTGCATTGGTTTAATTTATGGACCTTTACTTCGAAATGCACGTTGTAATACCTTTCCAGCGATTTGAGCATATTTGGCAGACTTATATCTTTAAAGGCAAAGCTATTTTTGATCCAGGCATTTACTTCCGTGATACGCTCGTTACTAACGGTATAATTGCGTGCTTTTAAATGGTATGATAACTTCATTCCAGGGGTAAGAAGCGAAAGTTGTTTTAATTTTCCCGCACTGTTCTCCGAAACCTTTACCTTACCGGTACGCACAGCCACACTGAAAGTTCCATCTTTTGGATAAGCATAGATATTGAATGAAGTACCCAAAACCTGGGTTTGCATCTGTCCGCTATGCACTATAAAAGGGCTTGAGGCATCATGTTTTACTTCAAAAAATGCTTCACCTTCCAACCGGATACTTCTTAAACTACCTTTCACAAAGTGCGACGGCCAGGTAAGCTTACTGCCGGCACCGAGGTATACGATAGAACTATCGGGCAAAATCAACTTTACTTTTTCGCCTTTTTGAGTGGTTTTACTTAAAAAGGTAATGGCTGTTTGCACAGGTTGTTGTGTTTTCTGATATGCATACCAGCCAAGCGATGCAGAAATGATGACCACAATTGCTGCGGCATATTTTAATAGTGGGAAGAGTGACCGGCTTTTTGGTTGGCGTTCCTCTACCTTATCCCATATTTGCGCCAGTCCTTGAGCAGCAGTTCTAGAGTAATCGGTTTCTCTTGTTTGTTTTGCCCATGCCTTTTCCATTGCACCATGAAATTCACTATCGGCATTCGCTGGATCGGCCAGGTACTCCATCAGAATTTTTTCTTGCTCCGGATCGGTTTTACCTGCTAAGTAATGTTCAAATAGTATTTTAATGTTTTCTTTCACCTTAATGTTTGTAAGCTTTATGCTGCGCACTACTGTATATATGCACGAGAGTTGCGATACAGCTATAGGGAAATGAAATTTATTTTAAAAAATTTGGACGTTAATTAATTTTCAATAATCAACAGCGATGGATTAAAATAGGATAGATCCTGAAACAAGTTCAGGAGGGCGACTGTTAGAGACCATTGACAGATCTTAACAAAACATTACCAGTACAAAAGATATAATCGTTTCTGGAGAATATGTTCTAAAATATTTACGCATAATCCCAAGCGATTTTTTAAGGTGATTGTTTACTGTGTTTTTGGAAATGCCCATCAACTGCGATATTTCCTCATGTGTATGGTGGTCATTTCTACTCATCAGGTATATTTTTTTTACCTGCGGAGAAAGGCTTTCTATTGCCTCCTGGGCAATCTGCCTGGTATCTTTGGCATTAAGTTCGTCTTCTGTGGCATTAAAAAACTGCTCATGTTTAAGATTTTCGTTGCTATAGGCTTTTTCTCTGGCTTTTTTACGGAGTGTTGAAAGAAAATTATTGCGTATGAGGGTATAAAGAAAGGCATCAAAATTCTTTTCCGGATCGATCTTCGATCTGTTTTCCCAGAGCCTTACAAAAACATCCTGCGTAAGTTCTTCAGCTTCTTCTCTGCTCCGGGTAAAATGATAGGCATAACCATATATTTTTTTGCGGTACTGGTGGTAAATTTCATTAAAAGCAGCCGAATTGCCAGTTTTTACTGCGTTCAGGAGTTTTGCATTTTTAAAATCTTCCAACTGTTCCATAAGTACCGGTTATGGGAGCCAAGTTAGTAGTCGCGTTTAAAGTTAATGTTAACACAATGAAAACCTTTTCTATCACTTTAACCGGTGAGTGGTTACAATACTTTGCTGGGCAGATTGCACCCTCGAATCCATTAAAATATGGTCGGCCTTAAAGCTTTCAGGAAGTACATGATTTAAAGCAACCGAAGTTTTGATGGCTTTACCTGTGATTGAAGCGATTGCTGCTTTTACCATTGGATCTGCAGCATCACCCAGTTGAAGCAAAGGCAAAATGCTCATTTCATTGACTGCGATATCGGGTGTGATACCTGAAGTATACCCACCGCTGCCCTGTGCATTAAAAAGTTTATAAACAATCGGGTGCATTTCCCAGTTCACCTGTTTAGGGCTTCGGGCATCAAATATCCTAAATGATGCTTCATCTTTTCCCCTTGTTTTTTCGCCGATTAGCACCACCTGGATAAAAGGTTTAAGGTTATTGATTATTACTTCCGATGCAGATGCTGTGGCGGCTGTTGATAAAATATAAACCCGGCTTAGCCCAAGGTTTTGTTGCAACAGGGTATTAAAATTTACAGTGCCATCGAAAGTAGCTGCAGTACCGATAGATTCTGTTTTGGCTCCTCCATTTTTATTGCCCCGATAGGTAATAAAAGGTTTATCGAAAGATATATTTTTGGCAATCATGGCACATATGCCTGCTGCTTCTGCTACCTGACCACCCGCGTTATAACGCAGATCGAGGATAAGGTCGGATATGCCTTCTGCTTTAAAATTACTGAAAACAGGGGTGAGCGAGCTGGCCAAACCACCATTAAAATCCAAAAAGTAGAGGTAACCGATTTTTTTTCCATCACTTTCTATCACCTTGCTAATCTCCCGTTGGTCGAGTATTATACCTTTATTTAACTCAACCGTGCGTGTATCTGTCCAGGTATTGTTATTCAGCTCGGCTAAACCCATCGAAAAGCGGTCGCTGTTTAATATTTCGGTTTGCAAAGTTTGCGCATTGGTTACGGTTAACGTTTTTCCGTTAATTTTACTGATGTAATCTCCACGCTTTAAGCCAGCTCTCGAAGCAGGAGAATCTTTTAATACAAGTTTAATGACCCCGATAACCTTTGCGCTATTTTGGTCGCTTACTGTTGCATAATCAAAACCAAAATTTCTATTGCTTGGTGTTGCGGTGGAAGGGTCGTTAGGGATACTGATATAGGAAAAGCGATCGGATGAATTGCGGATGGAATTAAAAAAATCTTTTGGGGATAAGTTGAGATTGGGCTTAGCAGGCAATTGCTCGTTCCAATAATAGTATCGCTTAAGGCTATCGAGTATCCAGCTGTTGATATTCTCGTTGCTTCCAATCGGATAATCAGGGATTTTATTGCCTTTTTTGCAGGATGGCAGAATGGCTAAAAATAGAATGACAAAATAAATGCTGTAATAAGTTGTTCTTTTTAAATAGATTATGGAGTTTGTCATTGCCTTTCCTGATTTTAGAAGCAAACTTAAAACTACTATTGTTAACTCGATATTAATTTTAAACGTGGATTTTATCTATAACACGTAGCCTTAAACTACTCATTTAAACATAATGGAAATTATACCTGGGTTATAGTGCACTATAACCCAGGCATATCTTATTTTATTGCACCAAATGCTGCAAAATAGGCGTTTTTATGCAGGATTTCGGTAACGCTGAACCCAACTTTTTGCAACAAAGCCAGTTGATAGTTTAAAGAGCGTGGGGTATCTTCATATTCAATATAATCAAATACCTTTTGCTTATATGCTGCACCACCTAACGTTTCAAGATAGGCTCCATATTGATCTTGAAAAAGATTATCGATTAAAACGGAATCATGTGCAATAAGGTCTGAAATCCAGATACTGCCTCCTGGTTTTAAGGCCCGGTAAACTTTAGTAAAAACAAGCTCCCAATCGGCATCGGTGCGCAAATGATGAAATGTTGCAGCAGCAAGTACAATATCGAAATGATTATCGGGCAAATTAAGGTTACGCATATCATCCTGTACAAGTGTTATTTTTCCGGTAGTTTGTGCCGATACCCTGTCTCTTGCACGTTCTAACATCGGTAAACTCAAATCGTTAAGTGTACAGTTAAGGTTTGGGATTTTGCTGAGCATTTTTAATGTGTAATTACCTGCACCACATCCAATATCCAATAGTTCTTTCGCATTCGGATTAGTGTATTTGGCCGCCCCTGTGCAAAGCTCCATGGTAAGTGGTGCGTCGATGGTGGTTTGTTGTCCGCTCTCTAAGTTCGAGAAACGTTCTACATCGTTATCAAACCTTGTTCTAATTTCTTCATTTGTTGCTTTATGCGAATAATCTTTATTCATTGCTTTATTTTTTTTGTAAAGTTAGCGCTGTTAATCATATTTGTAAAATATCAATTTTAGCATAATTCAATACCTATTAAGTATTATAAGTATGGAGCTTAGACATTTGTTGTATTTTAAAACCGTGGCAGAAGAACTTCACTTTACCAAGGCAGCAACCAAACTTTTTATCTCTCAACCTCCTTTGAGCAGGCAGATTAAAGAACTTGAAGAAGAACTTGGTGTACAGTTGTTTGTTCGGAGTAATAAGCGGGTTGCATTAACAGATGCCGGAAAGTACTTTAAGGCTGAAGTAGATGCTGTGTTTGCCAAACTGGAAGAAAGTAAAAGATTTGTTCGTAAAATTCATGAAGGCGTTAGCGGCGAATTAAAGATTGGTTATATCAGCTCCGTTTACCAATCGCACCTGGCAGAAATTTTAAAATTGATGCACCAGGAATTCCCCTATCTGAAAACGAGTTTGTTCGAAGTGCCTACGCTGGCCCAAATTAAGTCGCTCGAACATGGCGGCTTAGATGTGGGGATTTTAAGAGCCCCGGTTTTATCTGAAAAATTGAAAGTAGAATCTTTATTTTTTGATCCCTTTGTGGTGGTTATCCCTTTAACAGATCAAAAAATTGATGATCAGTACAGACTTGCTGATTTTTTGAAGAAGAGTCCGTTTATATTCTTTAATAAAGATTTTGCACCCCAGTATAACCAGAAACTTATAGAAATTTGCCAGCGGATGGGCTTTAGTCCAGACATTACCCACGAGGCCAACAATGTACACTCCATATTACAATTGGTAGAAGCAGGCTTGGGTGTGTCTATTTTGCCATTATCGTTAAAAGAGCAATATGCACAGTTGAAAGTTTCATTTATTGAATTTGATGCCATTCCTATTAATACAGAGGTGGTGTTGGCTTATAAAGAATCGAATAAAAACCCTGCATTAACCTGGTTTATTAAACACTATACCCAGTTAAAAATTAATTGATAATTCAAATGTTAAACGGATATCTCCTGTTTAAGCGATTCTTTTTAATCGAGTAAATTCCTGTGTTTTTAGCTATCAGTGGCTTTTCATTTTTAATGTATGTTGCTTGGCAATGCCTGCCACATTACAAATACATTATTATGATTGCAAAAAAGATAAAACATAAATAAATAATACCCAGATTTGTGATCTAAAATGTTCCAATGCAGATACTCGTTATTGAAGACGAACTTCGGGTTGCAGAAATGATCCAAAAAGGGCTAACTGAACTTGGTTTTCAGGTTACATTGGCCTATGATGGAGAAATGGGAAAAAAATTGGCTTTATTTAAGCCATTTGATCTGATTTTGCTGGATTTGGTTCTGCCAAAAATTAATGGGATTGATTTATGTAATGAGATTAGGCGCAATTTACCCCATATCCCGATTATTATGCTTACTGCCTTGGGCACAACCGACGATAAAATTGAAGGCTTTGATGCAGGGGCTAATGATTATCTGGTAAAACCTTTCGATTTCAGGGAGCTTCATGCCCGGATCCGCGCGCTGATTAACAGAACCCAAAGCCTAAACAATGGTTTTAAACAGGGTTTTATACTTCGTTTTGCCGACCTGGAGATGAACCTTGAAACGAAAATCGTAAAACGTAATCATGAACAGGTAAACCTCACACCAAAAGAATTCCGTTTATTGGAATATATGATGAGCAACTCAGAAAGGGTTTTATCCAGAACCGAAATTGCAGAAAAGGTTTGGGATACTTTTGATTCGGGTACCAATTTTATTGATGTGTATATCAATTACCTCAGGAAGAAGATAGATAAGGACCATGCCGTGAAACTGATCCATACCAAACCTGGAATGGGCTTTATATTTAAAGAAGGTTAAACACATAATTGATGCCTGAAAATGAAAATAAGGATAAAACTCTTATTGTTGTTTTTTACGCTTTTTGCTTCGTTGCTTCTGGCCTTTGCCATCTTTGTTTACATTTACAGTGCTAAGACTAGAAAAGACCAGTATTACAAGCAGTTAAAAAAAGAAGCCGTTATGAAAGCTAACCTGCTTTTTGACGCAAAAGTTCCTGCCCAGGTATTGCAGCTCATTTATAAAAGTGCTCCTAATTCGCTTTTTGAAGAAGAAGTGGCCATTTACGATACCTCATTTAACCTGCTTTACCATGATGCCGTGCAGATAGACAAGGTTAAAGAGACCAAAAAAATGATCGATAAGATTGTGCAGCAAAAAGAAATTACCTTCGAGCAGGGTTCATTACAGGTAGTCGGGTTACTTTACCAGCACCACCAAAAAAACTATGTAATTACTGCTGCGGCAAACGATCAATATGGCTTAAGCCGCTTGCAGGAACTTAAATACGCTTTAATAGTTTCTTTCATTATCATTATTAGTTTAACAATAGTAGCTGGCTATTATTTTGTGGGAAGTGCATTAAAGCCTGTAACCGGAATTATAGGGGAGGTGGCTAAAATTACGGCCACAAATTTGCACAACCGGGTTCAGGTTAAAAACGAAAAAGATGAGATCGGCGAACTGGCCGGTACCTTTAACCATATGCTCGATCGCCTGGCACAATCATTTGATGGGCAAAAAAGTTTTGTGAGCAATATCTCGCACGAACTCCGTACGCCTTTATCTACCATCGTTGGCGAGCTGCAGTTGGCGTTGATTAAAGAACGTACTACAAAAGAATATCAGGAAATCATTAAGCTTGCTTTGAGCGATGCGCAGGGACTGGTGCGGCTCTCCAACGGTTTGCTTGATCTGGCCAAAGCCAGTTACGATCAGCATACCATCAGCATGAAAACACAGCGTGCTGATGAATTATTGATGGACGCCCGCGAGGCGGTGCTTAAAATCGATCAGGCTTATAAAGTGGATATTCAGTTTACCCGTGAAATTGAAAAAGATGGCGATGTTCTGGTTAAGGGAAACGAGTATTTGCTTCAGATAGCCTTTATTAACCTAATGGAAAATGCCTGCAAATTTTCATCTAATCACCAATGTGCGGTAGAAATTGATTTTGGTACTGATATGATCAGGTTAAGCTTTGCCGATACCGGGATTGGAATTCCACCTGAAGATATCCACCATATTTTTACTCCATTCTATAGGGGCAATAACAAAACGTTTACAACAGGAAATGGAATAGGTTTATCGCTTACTCAAAAAATCATTTCCATGCATCATGGTACGATACAAATTCGTTCTGTAATAAATGAGGGGAGCATTTTCAGTGTAGAAATTCCACATGTTTAGTTATCCGGTACGATAGAAAAATAACTATTCCTTCCTTCAGAATTTTATCATCTTAAGCGAAAGCTCTCTTTATTATCTGTATTTCCGGTTCATCATTTGCTGATGCTAATAGAACTGTCCTCTGGGCTGTGATGCGTTAAACTATCCTTGCAGAATCCAATAAAAAGAGTCGTGCTTGCGGGAAGTACGACGAAGCAATCCTACTACTATAGGGCATAGCAATCGTTGTAAGATTATTCATTTAACGGTTGCTTTTAAGGGCATTCATGAGCTCATTTCGTTCGGTTATCTTCGTATCTCGCAATTGACTACTTTTCGCGGTCTATTACTACTGCAACAGATCTATTTACTTTTCAGGCGCATTTCTTGCAGATCCTTCGCTACACTCAGAATAACAAAATCTTTCTAATAAATTTCTAATGAATTTCTGTTTCTCCTCTAACAGTGCCTTTAAAAGCCATGTTTTACTTTTGCAGCACAATAAAAACAAAGAAAATATATGGACGCTGGCCCCTATTTAAATACCGTAACTATCCACATTTTAACCGCCCTGCAGGTATAAGTTTCTTTTATGCCTGGTAAGGGCATAATTAGAAATTTATGACTTTTTTTGACTTCTCGATCAGGCTGATAATAGCCTTTATTTTAGGTGCTGCCATTGGCACCGAACGGCAATGGCGGCAACGTATGGCAGGTTTACGCACCAATATGTTGGTTTGTATCGGCGCCTGTATGTTTGTTACCCTGGGTGTAAAAGAAGGTGGCGATGCTGCTGGCAGGGTAATCTCTTATGTAGTAAGCGGCATTGGATTTTTAGGTGCAGGGGTGATTATGAAAGATGGCCTCCATGTACGCGGCTTAAATACTGCAGCAACCTTATGGTGCTCAGCAGCAGTAGGTGCATCCTGCGGTACCGGCTTTATCATGGAAGCTGGTTTTTTTACCACATTGATTATTCTTACACACATGATCATGCGCCCGCTTGGTGTAAAACTAAGCCGTCTCCCACTCAAAAACACACACGTACCCGTACCATATGTACTGATTATTAAATGCCGACAGGATGTAGAAAACCATTTAAGGGTATTGCTATTGCAGTTTACCGGTAATGACAGTAAACTTTTGTTGCGCTCGTTAAAAAGTACCGATGATGTAAACCCTTCGATTGCCATTATTACCGCCGAAATATTTGCCAACAGCAATGAAGATGCGCTAATGGAAAAGATCGCAGGCCGCTTAACAATCGAACAGCAGGTATCAGAAATCAGCTGGAACAAGGCCGGTGATGAAAATGACCTGTAAATAATCGCCTTCGTCAAATAATCACATAGATATGAAACTAAAAAACAACCCTCATTTTGCATCAATTATTTTGGCTGGTATGATGGCCATATTTGTATCCTGCAAACAACGGCCATCCGTGCAAGCCCCTATAGGCATTAGTGAAAAAGATAACTTGGTTATTGTTCCGGATCACGATCCGATAAAAGCAAAATTAAAAGAAAGCCTGGTAGACACCATTTCTTATACTCAGCAGGTGGTTACTGCCGGAACGGTAAAAGCAATTCCTACCCAATACGCCAAAATTGCCCCACCGTTTCAAGGGCGCGTAACCCGGTCGTTTCTAAAACCCGGAATGAAAACAACAGCCGAGACACCTTTGTTTGAGATCAGTTCGCCTGATTTTATTACCGCACAAAAGGTTTTCTTTCAGGAGAAGTCGCAGATGCAACAGGCCGAACGTGTTTTAAAACGTCAAAAGGATTTAATGGCCCATGGTGTGGGTATCCAGAAGGAGCTCGAAGAGGCCCAAACAGCTTTTGATGTGGAGAAAAAGGAATACGAAAATGCTTTAATCGGCATTAAGATTTTTAAAGCAGATCCCGAAAAATTATCATTAGGACAGCCACTAACAGTCTATTCGCCCATTAAAGGCGAAGTAATAGAAAATAAGGTGGTTTTGGGCCAGTTTATCAAAGATGATGCGGCCAGCGTGGCTACTATAGCCAACCTATCGAAGGTATGGGTTGTTGGGCAGGTAAAAGAAAAAGACATTCAATATATCCACGAAAACGGCGCTTGTGAAATTGAAATTGCCGCAATACCCGGTAAAAAATTAAAGGCAAAGATATACCGGATTGCCCCTATGGTTGATGAAGAAACCAGAAGCATTGCAGTATTTATAGAATGTGAAAACGAACATCTGCTGTTAAAACCGGGCATGTATGTTAATGTAGATTTTTTAGCTCCGCCGGGTGCCGTAATTGCTATCCCAAGCAAAGCATTATTACAGATGAACGGAGCCAGTTTTGTCTTTGTAATTGATGCAGATGGTAAATACGAGCGGCGAAAAGTGGAGACTGGTGCCAGTACTGCAAATCTGGTGATCATTAAATCGGGACTTAAAAAGGGAGAAAAAATTGTATCAGCAGGTGGCTTCTATTTATTGCAGGCCAAGCCATAATATTTCAATTTATTTATAATGAAACAACTTATTTTTACCGCAATTAAGAAGCGCTGGCTTTTTGTAGCCTTATTTATCCTTCTGGGTGTATTTGGTTATTATTCGTGGAAACAACTAGCTATTGAAGCTTATCCGGATATTGCCGATGTAACCTCGCAGGTGGTTACGCAGGTGCCTGGTTTGGCTGCTGAAGAAGTAGAGCAACAGATTACTATTCCCATCGAGCGGGCATTAAACGGTTTACCTGGCATGCATGTGATGCGTAGCAGGAGTCTTTTCGGGCTTTCGCTTGTAACAATGGTTTTTGATGACGGGGTAGATGATTACTGGGCCCGTCAGCGCATTCAGGAGAGGTTATCTGGTGTAAGCCTGCCATTTGGTGCAGCTCCAGGACTAGATCCGCTTACTTCGCCAACTGGCGAAATTTACCGCTACATTATCGAAAGTAAAAACCGCGACCTCAGAGCACTCACCGATCTGCAAAACTGGGTAATTATCCCCAAAATAAAGCAGGTTCAGGGCGTGGCAGATGTAACTAATTTCGGGGGGATCACTACGCAATACCAGGTAGAGATCGATCCGGATAAACTAACGCAATACCAGGTTGCGCTAACAGATGTGCAAACAGCCATTAGCAGTAATAATGCAAATGCCGGCGGTAGCATTTTAAACAGGGGAGAGCAGGGTTACGTAATCAGGGGAATCGGTTTGGTAAAAGATTTACCTGTGCTGGGCGATGTGGTGGTAAAGTCGGTTAAAGGTGTGCCGGTTTTTGTAAAAGACCTTGGCGAACTAAAATATGGCACACTGGAACGTAAAGGAATATTAGGCTATACTGATCGTAAAGTAAATTACGATGATGGTATCGAAGGTATTGTGGTGATGTTAAAAGGCCAAAATCCATCAACTGTGCTTACCGGTATACATAAAGCGGTTGATGAGCTGAATAAAAACATTCTACCTGAAGGGGTGCGTATACGCCCTTACCTCGATCGGACAAACCTTGTAAATACTACACTTAATACCGTTTCGCATACACTTTTAGAGGGGATGGGGCTGGTTATTGTAGTACTTATTATCTTTTTAGGAAGCTGGCGGGGCGCATTAATTGTGGCCATTACAGTGCCTATATCGTTGCTTATTGCTTTTATATTAATGCATTTTACCAAAATTCCGGCTAATCTTCTTTCTTTGGGGGCTATAGATTTTGGGATTATTGTTGATGGTGCAATTGTGATGCTCGAAACCATTCTCAAAAAAAGGGAAGAAAATCCTGATGAGCCGCTTGAAGAGGTTTCGATTGCTAAAAGGGCACTGGCCGTGGCTAAACCTATCTTGTTTTCCACTATCATCATCATAACGGCCTATCTTCCCTTATTTTCTTTTGAGCGTGTAGAAAAGAAACTTTTTACCCCAATGGCGTTTACAGTAGGTTATGCTTTGCTGGGGGCTTTGGCCGTTGCATTATTGCTTATTCCTGGACTGGCTTATGTGATATATAAAAAACCTGGCAAAATTTACCACAACAAATGGCTTGAAAAACTTTCGTTCTGGTATGAGCAGCGTGTAGCTAAAATACTCGCGAAGCCAAAAAAAATATTTTTGCCCCTGGTAATTGTACTGGTGGGAGCAGTGCTATTCTCGGCAACAGTTGGCAAGGATTTTCTTCCGCCATTGGATGAAGGATCGATTTGGTTACAGGTATCGCTCCCTCCCGGTGTTACACTTGAAAAATCGAAAGAAATGAGCAATGCGCTAAGGCAAGCTACATTAAAACATCCAGAAATTACCTATGTAAATGTACAGGCAGGGCGTAATGATGAGGGCACCGATTATTTTACCCCCTCACACTTTGAAGTTTCTGTTGGTTTAAAACCCTATGCCGAGTGGAAGCATGGATATAGCAAAGCCGATCTGATAGAAGAACTTGCTAAAGAATATGCTGCTTTGCCCGGTTATTCAATTGCCTTTACCCAACCTATGATTGATGGGGTGATGGATAAAATAGCTGGTGCCCATAGCGAACTGGTTGTAAAGGTTTTTGGCGAAGATTTTAAAGAAACCAGACGCATTACCGAGCAGGTAGTGCACGCTTTACAGCAGGTAAAAGGAGCGGTAGATATTGCCATTGATCAGGAACCGCCATTACCTCAATTGCAGATCAGGATAAACCGCGATGCGGTAGCGAGGTATGGCTTAAACATGAACGATGTGGCCCAATTGGTAGAGGTTGCCATTGGAGGTAAGGCGATATCGCAGGTATTTGCCGGTGATCGGGTTTATGATGTAATATGTCGGTATAAGGAAACCAGTAGAGATACGCCTGATAAAATTGCCAACCTGATGTTACATGCTTCAACCGGCGCATTGATACCGCTATCGCAGGTTGCTGATATTAAAACCGACCTGGGCGAAAGTTCCATTTCAAGGGAAATGAACCGGAGGCAACTCACGGTAAGGCTAAATTTAAGGGGAACTGATCTAAGTACTTTCCTTAAAGCCGCGCAGTCTAAAATTAATAAAGATGTAAAATATGATACCGAAAAATATAATATTGAGTGGGGCGGCCAGTTCGAAAACCAAAACCGTGCTTATGCAAAATTAGCACTGGTTGTACCCCTGGCATTGGCTATTATGTTTCTGCTCTTATATGGCGCCTTTGGCAAATTCAGGCAGGCGGGCTTAATTTTAGGTGTTGTACCATTGGCACTTTTTGGCGGAATGCTGGCCCTTAACCTAAGGGGCATGACATTAAACGTATCATCGGCAGTTGGTTTTATTGCTCTCTTTGGAGTTGCTATCCAAAACGGCGTTATTTTGGTTTCGCACATCAATGATCTCCGTAAGGCAGGTTATCAATTGCTCCAAGCCGTGATTTTAGGGGCTAAAGACCGCTTCAGGCCGGTATTAATGACGGCCAGCGTTGCGGCACTCGGCCTTTTGCCAGCCTCCCTGGCTACGGGGATTGGCTCTGATGTACAACGCCCTTTAGCCACGGTAATTGTGTATGGCCTGTTTGCAGCCACTGCACTTACCCTTTTTGTACTGCCAGCCCTTTATTATCTATCAGAAAGTAAATGGGGTAAAAACGACTTTAATCCACCCATCAATCTATAATCATGAATTTAAAATATTTAATTCCAGTGCTTTCCATGCTGAGTTTAACACGGGTATATGCACAAAAAAATACTTTACCCGCTGTATCCGAAATGTCGATGCAACAGTATTTGAATCTGGTTGGCCGAGAGAATATTGGTTATGCCGCCCAGAAATATGATGTAAGTATTGCCGAAGCAGGCATAGAAATTGCGCGGGTTTTTCCAGATCCCGAGTTTTCTACAGGAGTATTTGATAATCAGCAGAAAAAGTTAAAATTGGGGCAGGGCGTAAGCTTTGGTTTATCTACCACACTTGAACTAGGTGGTAAGAGAACGGCCCGGATTGCACTCGCAAAAAGTGAAACCGAGTTAAATAAGGCTGTACTGCTCGATTATTTACGCAATTTACGTGCTGATGCAGCCATCGCTTATTACAATGCCGTTGAACAGCAGTATTTGCTGCGGTTGCAGCAACAATCTTATCTCATTGTGAAACAGATTGCCGATGCGGATTCTATCCGTTATCAACTCGGTTCCATTTCGCAAACCGATGCCAGGCAATCTAAGTTAGAGGCTAACAACCTGCTCAGCGGTATTGATCAGTATGAGGCTAACTGGCAAAATGCAC
This sequence comes from Pedobacter sp. SG908, assembly GCF_011759615.1. Taxonomy (NCBI): domain Bacteria; kingdom Pseudomonadati; phylum Bacteroidota; class Sphingobacteriia; order Sphingobacteriales; family Sphingobacteriaceae; genus Pedobacter; species Pedobacter sp. SG908. Next base: position 3,357,269 of record NZ_JAAOYY010000001.1, on the reverse strand, counting down.
GTCTGGTAATGGGTACCTTTGCTGGTAAGAAAAACCCCGATACATTGATCTGTCCTGTGGCAAATTTTGAAAATTTAACGCGTACTTTAAATTTGGAATCGCTAATAGAACAGGCCCAGCATTCGCGTGCTGATGCTATTGCGGCAACAAATAGTAAAACGGTGGCTGATAAGGGGCTTGCGCTGGTAAAGGCAAACCGGGTAACTGATTTAGGGATCAATGCGGGTTTACAGTTTAATGGTGTTTCAATAAATGAAATAGCGCCCACACCTTATCACAAAACTGTTAATGTAGGCATTAGCTTTCCTTTGAAGTTTTCAAACCGGTACAAAGGCGATCTCAAAGCTGCCCGTTTCACCATTCAGCAGGCTGGATTAAGATATGAAAGTGTTTTGCAGCAAATCAGATCAGAAGTGGCACAGGCCTATTTTAGTTATCTGGCCGCTCAAAAACAGGTTGTGCGATACCAAAATGGTTTATTAAGTGAAGGGAAAAAAGTATTGGATGCCAAAATATACAGTTATAAAAGAGGCGAAACTTCTTTGCTTGAGGTGCTGATTGCGCGGAGAATCTATAGCGATACACAGCAGGCTTATTATAGTGCACAGGCAAACTATGCAAGGGCCTGCGTAGAGTTGGAGCGAGCTGCCGGAATTTGGGATATTTGATCGTATCTTTTGTATTGGTATGCTATCAGGTTTACAAACAGTGTAGGTGTACCTTGCAGCCCCCTAAAAAATGAAAGGCTGTTTTAGCCATTTAGCCCAGGCTGTGGTGTTATCCAATTCATTAAGTTGGGCGTTTTTAATCCTTTTTATCTGTGGTTAAGTTACATCTACCTTTGTCGGGGGCTTAACTTAATGACATTGGGCAGAAGCGTAAAAGCGGAACACGAGGAAATTGCCTACAAGCCAAGTAGGCATTGTTTTTTAAAAAACGTGGGTAGCATAAAATATGGTCTGTAAAATAGTTTGATGTAAAATATACCCGAAAAATGTAGTTGATTACAGATTTTCTACCATATCATTTATGATTTTCACCTCTTTTAAACTTGTAAAAGCACAAATTTGCCACAACCAACATCAAAGCCTATGTTAAGGCTTAACACAAAATGAATTATACTAACTTACCTAAACAATGAAGAAATTATTGTGCGCCATATGTTTTCTGGCTACAACAGTAATTGCTCATGCACAACAGGCAGCTGATGAGAAAAAAGAAATGAAAACCCTGCTCGACAAGCAGTTTGCATTTGCTCAGAAACAATATCAATTACTGGCCAAAAACACACCGGCAGACCGCATGCCGAAAACCTATTATTCAAAAAATAATAAACTGGAAACGAGCGATACCAAATGGTGGTGCAGTGGTTTTTACCCAGGTTCGCTACTCTATATTTACGAATATACCAAGGACTCCAGTACCTTAAAAGAAGCAGAAAAACGCCTGGCTATACTAGAGCAGGAGAAACATTATACCGGAAACCACGATTTAGGTTTTATGATGTTCTGTAGTTTTGGCAATGCCTACCGCATTACAGGTAATAAACTATATAAGCCAACTATCGATACCGCTGCAGCCTCGTTGGCCACACGCTACCGGCCGGCTGCTAAAGTAATCCAATCGTGGAATAGTAGTAAACAGTGGAAAGGCCCTGTTATTATTGATAATATGATGAACCTGGAGTTACTGGCATGGGTATCAGATCATGGTGGTGATCCAAAATACAAGAAAATTGCCATTAACCATGCCGATACTTCGCTTAAAAACCATTTCAGGTCAAATTATAGCTCTTACCATGTAGTAGATTACGATATGACTACGGGCAAAGTACTTAAAAGAGGTACTGCTCAAGGCGCATTCGACGAATCGGCCTGGAGCCGTGGCCAGGGTTGGGGATTATATGGTTATACCATGATGTACCGTTTTACCAAAAACAAACAATATCTAAATCAGGCAAAAAACATCGCTAAATTTATCATTAATCACCCGAATATGCCTGCCGATCAGGTTCCATACTGGGATTTTAACGCACCTAATATTCCAGATACTTACCGTGATGCATCCGCCGCTGCGGTTATTGCCTCTGCTTTGTTGGAATTAGGGCAGTACGCAACAAAAAGCGAACGAAAATTATATGTAGGTGAAGCAAAGAAAATGATCGTTTCACTTTCATCTGAATCATATACTGCAAAGCCGGGCGAAAACGGCGGGTTTTTGCTCATGCACAGCACAGGGGCCTTACCCCTGAAATCAGAAGTCGACGTTCCATTGAGTTACGCCGATTATTACTATCTAGAGGCGTTAATGCGCTATAAAAACTGGTATTTATAACACACAAGAATGGAAAGAAGAAAATTTATAGGAGCGTTGTCATTAACTGGTGTATTTGGGTTATTTAATCCTAAAGAAGTTTTATCAGCAACAAAAATTAAGAGCAATACAGGCACTGCGCCAAAAAACGACAGAGAATATTGGTATAAACTGCTATATAAAATTGCCAGCCCCGTGGTTTCCAATTTAGCCAAAGGAACGCTCATTAAAAATATGCCAGTGGTTACGGCGCCTAAATTCGACTCCAGAACACCTGCTGTATCGTATTTAGAAGCCGTTGGCCGTACCTATGCCGGCATTGCACCCTGGCTTTCGTTACCTGATGATACAACAACTGAAGGCATTTTAAGAAACAAGCTGAAATTACAGGCCATTCAGGGGTTGGATAGCTGTTTCGCGGTAAACAGTCCTGATAAATTAAATTTTACTAAAGATTATCAGCCTATTGTTGATTCAGCCTACCTGGCACAAACTTTTTTAAGGGCCCCTAAAGCTTTGTGGGAACCTTTAAAGCCAGAAACAAAACGCGAAATTATCGCTTCCTTTAAATCATTAAGAAACAGAAAACCCTTTAAAAATAACTGGTTGTTATTTGGTTCTATTACCGAGGCCTTTTTATTGTCGATTGGCGAACAGCACGATGAAAGCCGCCTAAATGAGGGTGTAGATACATTAAATGCCTGGTATAAAGGAGATGGTTGGTATGGCGATGGCGTTAATATGGCTTTTGATTATTATAACTCTTTTGTAATCCACCCGATGATGGTAGATACACTTGCCGTGATGCTGGATAAAAAGCTGATTAAAAAAGAACGGTATGATCTGGCTGTAAAAAGGATGCAGCGTTATGTAGTAGGGCAAGAGCGCATGATTTCTCCTGAAGGAACCTACCCACCAATTGGACGTTCAATTACCTACAGAACAGGTGCTTTTCAGGCTTTAAGCCAAATCGCCCTCATGCATAAATTACCAACTACTATCCAGCCGGCACAGGTACGTTCTGCCTTAACTAAGGTTAAACAGAATATATATGAAATGCCTGGAACTTTCGATGAAAAAGGGTGGTTGCAGCTTGGTTTTTGTGGCCACGATCCTGAAATAGCAGATTATTATACCTCTACAGGCAGCTTGTATATGGCAACGCTATCGTTCCTTCCTTTGGGTTTACCCGCTACCGACGAATTTTGGGCCGCACCTTCGGCAGAATGGACATCGAAAAAAGCCTGGGCAGCAAAACCCTTTGCTAAAGATTATCATGTAGATTTTTAGTGACTTTCAATTCAAATCAAAAAAGCCAGTAGTTAGGCGTAACTACTGGCATAATACATTAAGCTTAGCTTTAGTCAATTTCGGGCCATTCTGAAGGTAACTTTCCGAAAAATTTCTTGAATTCCTTACTGAAGTATCGGCTATCTAAAAAGCCTACCATATAAGAAACCTGATAAACCGTATAAAGTTTGGTTTCCAAAAGTTCTGCTGCCTTTTTTAGTCGCAACCCTTTTATAAAATCGTTCACTGAAGAACCGGTAACCGATTTCACTTTTTTGTACAGGATTGGCGTACTCATGTTCATCAGTTTAGCCAGTTCGTTAACACCAAATTCAGGGTTCTCTATAGAAACCGCTATGTTTTCGATTAATTGGTTCATAAATTTCTGACTTTCCGCCCCGAGTTTGGTTTGGATTAACTGGTTAAAGATGTCAATCGGTGCCGAATTTTTGTTCAATAGCTGGCTAACATGCACATGTATGTTCTGTATGGCTACAATAAGGTTGTTTACCTGCAACAGCAAAGCCTGTGGGGTAAATGGTTTGGTAAGGTAAACATCAGCACCGTGGGATAAGCCGGCAATTACATCTTCGGTCTGTGTTTTTGCTGTTAACAATATAAAAGGAATATGGTTTGTAGCTACGTTGGATTTGATTAGATCACAAAAATCAAATCCCGACATTTCTGGCATCGTAACATCACTGATGATCAGATCTGGAATATGCCGTTTTGCCTGTTCCCATGCCTGTTTGCCATTTCTGCTGATTATTACATGATAATAAGGGTTAAGGATATCATCCAATAAGGTAGCCAGTTCAAGGTTATCCTCAGCCAATAAAATGGTTGGTTTCTGGCTTTCATCAGCCAGTGTTAGGGGCAATAACTGTTCATAATGTACTTGTTCGGTCTCATGATCAGGAAAAGTATTGTCTGCGTAGTAAACTTCTTGCCAATCATACGTTTCTTTTTGCCTTTTTGGTAAGGAAATCGTAAAGCAAGTATGCCCGGGTTCGTTCATAGTCTCCAGCCGGCTTGTTACCGTAATAGTACCCTGATGAAGCTCAACAATAGCCCTAGATAAGGCCAGGCCAATGCCATAACCTGTATTTTGAAAACCATGGTCTGCAACCTGATAATAATTTTCAAATAATTTGTCTAAATGCGAATGCGAAATACCCCTTCCGTTATCTTCAATCCTGATCGTCACATCGCCCTCGGTTTGGCTAATCTTGAGTTCAACCAGGCCACCATTCTGTGTAAACTTATAGGCATTGGCCAATAGGTTAATAATGGCTTTTTTTAATTGGAAGGCATCGCACAACAAAAAGGCTGATTTTTGATGTTCACTTTCGAATACGGTAGTAATCTGTTTTCGCTCAGCTGTTTCTGCAAACATCTGCAGGCAATCTTCCAATATTGGCAGCAAATCCTGTACATTTTCAGATAGTGTTAGATGCTTGTCCTCGGTTTTTCTAAAATCAAGCAGTTCGTTAACGAGCGTGAGTAACCGTCTGGCATTGCCGGCAACCCCTAATATTTTATCTTTTTGTTTCTTATTCAAATGTTCATCCGAAACGAGCTGCTCTATCGGTGGAGAAATAAGGCTCAGATGTGTTCTGATCTCGTGAGATACATTGGTGAAAAAATTGATCTTATATTGGTGAAGTTCGTCTTCTCTTTTTAAGAGTGTGCGTAATACAAAATAACGGCTGATGAAGAAAATAATGCTGATTAGCATAAAACCATATAGGGTATATGCCCACCATGTTGCCCAAAATGGAGGCAATATCTTAATGATTAAATGAATGGGGGGCATCCAGTTGGGGCTGCCGTTATTGCCACTTACCATTAAGGTATAATTGCCGGGAGCAAGGTTGTTAAATGTTACTTCTGCTAGATTAGTTGTTGTCCATCCCTTGCTTAATCCCTGAAGCGTATACCGGAATGTATTTTTTCTGGGTTTAATAAAATCCAACAGGGCAAATTCGAAGGTTAACGAGTTCTGGTTATGGCTAAGTTCGACCCTATCCGTATAGGTGATGGATTTGCGCAGTACCGAACTGTCAATCTCTACAGGTACATCGAAAATTCGCATACCTGTAATTACTATACTCGATTTTGAGGTATTGTTCCTGATCTGTTCCGGATCAAAATAGATCAATCCATCCAGTGTTCCTAAAAACAGGTTATTGCCACTTTGATATTTAGCATTGATATTAAAGTTCGTGCTCACCAGTCCATCTGCTTTGGTATATTGTGTAACGATTTTCTTTTGTGGTGTAACCTTGAGCAATCCACTATCGCTGGCCAGCCAGATATGGTTTTGTCTATCAAAAGCTATACTTACTATTGAGCGTTTGCTGATCAGACTATTCAAACGATATGGAATAAACTGCCTACGCTTTTCATTAAACTCAGCTATGCCATGGCTTTCCAAACCTAAATAAACGATTCCTTGGTGTTCAGAAATGGTATGTACAGCATACTTTAAATGATAGGTACTGATGATGTTAGCTTCAACTTTCATTACCTTGGTTTCGTTGGCAAACCATAACCTTTTTTTGGTATCCTGAAAGGCAACACCGGCTATAAAAGATTTTAACGCTTTTTCCTGCATCAATCCATCCGCTTTCAAACCGGTTCCGGTACGTTTATACACCTTTAAGCCATCGCTCGAGGTCATCCACAGCCGGTTCTGGTTATCTTCTATAATTGAGTTCACCTCTGTAATACGGTCACTTTCAGTTGAGCGATGTTCGATCGTATTAGTGTTGGCATTAAATACATCTAAAGTGCCCGAAAAAGTTCCAATCCATAAATTCCCATCCTTATCTTTAAACAGGGTTTTAATGAAATTTGAACTGATTGATTTATGATTACCCGGTTGGTTTTTTAAATAAGAGACTTCTTTGGTAACCTGGTTAAAAATATTTATTCCTCCGCCTTCGGTGCCAATCCAAAGCTCCTTTTGATTACGGTTGCACATGCTGCTCACCACCCGATGATTAAGGTTTAAAGAAGTTGGACCAATAGCTAGATGGTGGAAAGGGGTAAGGATTGGCTTTATTAAGTCCAAACCGCTGTAGTAAGTCCCAATCCAAATGGTTCCCGAATGCTGTTGAAACACACTATGTACAGAACTGTTGCGCAGGGTCTCTTCATTGCCCAGCTTGCTGTTCAGCTCAATCATGCCCAGTGTATTAATATCGAAAAAAAACAGTCCGTCTGCAGTGGCAACGCTAATTTTATGGTCTAGTAAACTGATGATCGAGCGGATCTTGTGTGTAGCTCCACCTGGCAACATAGGTTGTTTTTTTTCGCTGGTGAATCTCCCTTGTTCATAATCGCATAATAAAAGACCAGAGGAATAAGACCCAAACCAAAACCTTCCAATACTATCTATTTTAATTGAAGTAATTTTCTCCTTTTGCAAGAAAATGGGTAGTTCAGCAACTGTTCTGGTCAGGATAATCTTATCAGCTTTGGCCTTTATCTCAAAAAGCCCCCTATTTGTACCGCACCAGATTTTGCCATCGGGTGCCTGGCATACCGTATAACATAATATGTTTTCCCCGTCATCAAAAGTCTTAGGAGAGGCAATGATTTTATTTCCTGGAGTAATTAATACTATACCGGCTGTGGTGCTGGCCAAGATATTTCCAGAACGATCTGTTGTTACCTGCCTAACTTCGGGTTGCTTTTGGTAGGGAAGCTTGACCTGTCTGAATTTTTCGGTAAGTGGATCGAAGGTGATCAACCCTAATAAAGTACCCATCCACAACTTGTTCTGCTTGTCCCAAAACAAAGACCTGATCAAAGCATCAGATGAAGGTTTATTTGTACCACCCAGGATATTCTTAAAACTGCGCCACCTTAAGCCATCAAATCGGCTCAAACCACCTTCGGTGCCGAACCACATAAAGCCCTGCCGGTCTTGAGCAATAGAAAGTACACTGTTCTGAATAAGCCCGTCTTCTGTACTAAAATGCGTAGAAACAGCCAATTGGGCATTTACCTGTAAAGACCCACACAGTATTAAGCATATAATGCCTATCCAGCCGGATATACGGATGGCGCATTTTCTGTTTAAATTTAGATGGAGCAGGATGATCATTGTAACAAAGCTATGAGATATTTGGTTTTAATATTCATAATCGACTGGCGAAGTATTGAAAAAATCGTAGAATTTAAGATTTTCTGCCTATTTGTTTAAGATTTTCTCTTATTAATAATCAGTTAATTAAGGAAATTTACAAGCTAACCTAACCAAACAATTGATCAACAAGATCTATAACCAAATAAACCCATTAACTAGTTTTTTAAAATTATGCACATTAGAATGAGCATGTATTAAAATTAACCGGAGATAATCGAATGTATAAACCTAGACTATTACTTTTTCTAATCACCATTTTATTCAGTACAAAAACTGTTTACAGCCAGTCGGGCCCATTAACCAACTACACGGTAAAAGTAATGCCGATTAACTGGAGCAGTTTCCAAAAAAAAGCGCCTCATGATCAACTGGCAAAAGTTGTGCAAACAAGTCTGCTAAATGCCAATAAATTTGCGCTCACAACCTGGTATCGGGATATAAAAAAATACCAGCAAGATTCGAGCGGTTACCTCGATCTTAAAAGCAAATCAAAGGTTAACGAATACCGATACCGTTTTCCTGCGGCAATGTCGTTCGGTATTGCGATTGCCATCAAAACTGGGATATACGATTCTGCTATAACAGGGGTTTCTTTGGAAGAGGCTAAAAATAAAACAATCCAAATGGTAAGCGCTGTTGCCTACGATCATAAGGTGAACCAGAAACGCAAGGTATGGGGTGGCGATTGGCAGGCGGCCCACTGGGCTTATTATTCGGGATATGCGGCCTGGCTTTTATGGGATGATTTTTCCAAAAAAGATCAAACTTACATCACCCGGATGATTGTTTCGGAAGCAGACCGTTTTCTTAACTTAGTTCCACTTTATTATAAAGACAGTAGTGGGAAAGTATTATTTCCTGGCGATTCTAAAATTGAAGAGGATGCCTGGAATGCCGAGTTGTTATATTTAGCTGCAGTGATGTTGCCAAGTCATCCGCATTCGGGTAAATGGTTGCATAAGGCTGTCGAATATCTGATGGCCTCAACAGCTTTGCCTTCCGATCTGCATAATTCGCGCGTGATACACGGATATCCTGTTAATCACTGGGTGCAGGGCTCTAATATGGAAGAACCCGGTTTTGTGATCAATCATGGTATCATCCATCCGCAGTACAATGCAATTGCGTCTATGATAAATGCGCCGATTGTATTTGCGCTGGCTGGAAAAAAAACACCAGAGGCAGCGCGCTTCAATCTTGATAAAATTTATTATTCGGTAACCGCGCATCAATTTTCATCACCACCCTATAAGGCACCGGGCGGTACTATGTATCGCGAAGGAACTGCCGATGTTTATTATCCCGAAGGATCAGACTGGGGGCAAGGGGTTTACGATAACTATGCTAACCTCGATATTGCCGCATTTACTTATGGCTGGGATAATCTTGCCCAAAAGCATAAAGGAAAATACTGGGCTAAACTGCATATGGATAAGGTACTGGTTCAGCAAAAGCGTTTTGCGGATGGGCATACTTATGCAGGTGATCAGGAAAACAGCTATCCGGGTAGAGAAGAGGCCATTGCCAGCCGGATGGGATCCGCATGGATGACGATCTGGTTACAGGCGCAAGCACCTGTAGTTTATGAAAACAAACCCATTTCTGAAAATTAGGATTAAAGCCTGGGCGATGCCAGTACAGCAAAGATTTTGCGAACGGCTCATGCTGTATCTATTCGGGATATTTTGCACCAGTTTGCTGATCTTAATTTCCTTATAGGATAGATCTGGTAAGTTGGATGGGCTTAATATAAACGAACCCGAGTAATTACCCAGAAAAGGCTATAATCATTGTGCAGCGCTCTTTTAAAAACAAAGCACAAACGTTTGCGTTTAATTCTCTATTTCAAATTTTGTAATAAAATGGTGATCACCAATAAACCCATATTAAATGGATTTCCAGTTTTTGCCTTACTATTTATTTCGATCATCTCCTATTTTTGTAATAATAAATTTACATATGTTCCCTATTTCTCAAATAATCAGGATAACTATGCGCTTAACCAGTGAATTAAACCATGTTAAATAGAATTTACTATTTTTCTATTTCTGCCGCTAACATTACCTCATTGTTTAAAAAATTTGGAGCAAATTCTGTAACATTATTGATAACATTAGCCCTGTTTAAACACAGTTTTGCTGGCAATTTATTAGTAAACAAACGTTTGTGCTGTCTTTTTTATTTGACTTAAATCAAATGTGTTTAGTTTTGATAAAGGTCTCTAACTAAGAACTATACCAATCATTCTATAAGCATTTTACAACTAACCAAACCAACTAATTGGTTGCGATAACCAACTAAATCTACAAGCGAGTTTTTGCTGTATATAATCTCTTGAAAGAAATATTATGTTGAACTCAAGAAGAATTACAGTATTGCCCGAAATTGAGAATTTCATTTGCGATATGCCTTTCAAGAAAAGGTACTGGCAATGTAATGTCATAATAGTAAAACTGGCTAATACAAACCAGTGGTTAATAGTGGAAGAAATAATGGTTGTTTTTGGATTTAAGAGACTGATGATTTTAACTCATAACCAATAAATAACCGATGAACAAAATACTTTTCCTTTTAGTGCTGCTTGATTTAGTTCTTATACAAGTAGATGCACAGCAGGCAGGGAAAATAGATAACGGCACCAGATCTAACAATTTAATAGCTGCAGCCCCCTTTTTACGGATTACTCCGGGTGCCCGCATTGCAGGAATGGGAAATGCCGGGGTGGCGGTTGAGGCTGATGCCCATTCGGCGGCCATCAATGCCGCATCTATGGCCTATCTGCCCCAGGGATCAGCCGGAATAGGACTAACCTATACGCCATGGATGAGGAATCTGGTTCCAGATATGAATCTTTCCTATCTGAGCGGTTACAGCAAGTTGGATGAACGTAATACCATAGGGGCTTCTTTGAGATATTTTTCTCTGGGTACGGTTAATCTCACCGATGATAATTCGCAGGAGTTGGGAATGGCCCGTCCTTCTGAGTTTGCGGTTGATATAAGCTATGCGCGGAGTTTCGGAAAAGAGTTCGCACTTGGCGGAAGTATCCGTTTTATCAATAGCAACCTGTTTACAGGGGCAACAAGTTCAGGCGTGCAGGCAGGGCCAGGAAGGGCCCTGGCAGCCGATATATCCGGAATCTACCGAACCGGAGCCATGTTGTTCGGAGGGCCTGCAGATTGGTCGATGGGAGTGAATATATCCAATATTGGGACAAAAATGAGCTATAGCAATACCGGGAAGCAATATTTTCTGCCTACCGAGCTCAAACTCGGATCTGCAGTTACCTTCATCGGAAAAGAAAGCAAACTCACATTCGCTTTAGATCTGAATAAACTTCTTATACCTACGCAGCCCATTTATTCAGCTGATGGAAAGATTATCAGCGGAAAGAATCCCGATAGGTCTGTTCCGGCAGGGATTTTTGGGTCATTTAATGATGCACCCGGAGGCTTTAGTGAAGAAGCAAGGGAAATAGGTTTATCAACAGGACTCGAATTGCTATTTAAAGATATGATGGTATTTCGTGCAGGTTATAACTATCAGGATGCGCAGAAAGGTGATGGTAGTTATTTTACCCTCGGAGCGGGTTTTAGGTATCAAATCTACAGTATTGATATGTCTTACCTGGCTACTGCTGAAAGAAGCAATCCATTGGCCAATACGCTGCGGTTTGGCCTTGCGGTAAATTTTCTCCCGAAGAAAGGAAAATAACGGGAATAACAGGCATTTCCCAATCACGCGTTACTGCGGAAAAGATATGTCAGAATAGGAGGAGAGGGCTGAATAAAACTAAACCAACGGCTTTGATAACCAACAGCCTTTCCAGGCAAGCGGTTGAAAAGCAATATAATACAAATATTATTTAACTTAAACCCAGACTAAATGAAAAAACGATTACTCTCTTTTCTTGCTATGCTATTGCTTTGTGCAATTGCGAATGCCCAAAACCCGGTCACCATCACCGCAGCCGCTTCAAAACGGCCATCACAGCCTGGTGCCGAAATTTCCAAAGCCTACGATGGTAATCTGACAACCATGTATCACTCTAACTGGTCTTTAAACGCAATGCCAGATACGGTTGACTTTTATTTTGTTGGTGTAAAAAGCATTAATAAGGTTGATTATACTCCAAGGCAATCGGGTCCAAATGGTATCTGGACTACTGTAGATGTTTATTATACTACGTCCGATGCACCTTCGGTTTTTGTAAGTAAGCAGAGCAATATCAGCTGGGCCCAAACCAATGCCGTAAAAACGATCGACATGACGGCAAGCCCAATTGTAAAACCCTATATCGTGCGCTTTGTAATCAGGTCAGCAGGAGGCAATTTTTCGAGTTGCGCCGAAATCAATTTTAGCTCTGCAGAAACAGGTGCAGCTGTTCAGCCTTTAGATTGCGATAATCCGATAGCAGAAGATTTTTCGACTTATTCTGATGTTAAACTAGCCATTTCAAGCGCCAGTGTAAGTCCTGCGGCAAATGCGGGTGAAGATATTTCGCGTACCTACGATAATAATACAGCTACATTATATCATTCTAACTATGCGGGTGGAGGATTCCCGATCAGTTTAACCTATAATTTTACAACCAATCCTACTATCGATTATATCAGTTACCTACCAAGGCAAGATGGTGGCTCAAATGGTATTTTTGGTACAGGCGAAATCTGGTATAAAACGACAACACAAACTACTTTAACCAAATTAATGAATTTTGATACGGGTTTTAGTACAGCCGCGTATCAGATCAGTTTCCCCACAGCGTTAACCAACGTTACCCAAATTGTAGTTAAGGTGCTTACGGGTAAAAATAATTTCGCCAGTTGTGCTGAAATGCAGTTCTATCAGAAAAACAGCGCCGGCAATTTATACACCAATATTTTTGCTGATGATCTGCATACCACGTTAAAACCTGGAATAACGCAGACTGATATCGATGCCATTGCTTCTCCATTTTTTAAATCTTTGGCACAATGTATTTTTAACAATAGCTACAATAGGAAATACCGTGTCCAAACCTACGATTTTTACCCAAACCCGGGGACGGTAGAAAGCAGACTAAAAACAAACGGCTTAAACAGAGTTGAAAATCCAACTGGAATTGCTTTTAAGGCGAATACCAAAGCGGTTGTTTTTGTTGGCGATACCTATGGGGTAAATCCGCAATTAATCATTAAAGATTTTGCGCTTGATTATAGTGCTACTACCGATAGCTATCCCTTGAAAAAAGGGATAAATATTATTAATGTACTTCATGATGGATTAGGCTATATCGCTTATTTTAGCGATAATACCAATCTGCAGCCTATACAGATTAATGTTACTACAGGCCAGGTGAATGGATATTACAATCCCTTAACCGATACCAACGACCAGTGGACACAGATGTTGCTTAACGGTGTGTACCCGAAGTTAGATATAAAAGGAACCTATGCTAACCTAAATCTACACAAAAATATACTGATCAGTAATTCGGCATCTGGAGGAAAAGAGCTGGTTACGGCCTATGATACCATTGTACACAATGAGTATATTTTAAACGGCCTTACAAAATATAACAAAGTGCCTAAAAACCACATGTTTCTAAGGTCTATAACCGGAGATGGAAACCCCAACGCGGGAGGCGACGGTGTAAATTATCCTATAGGTGTTGGTGGAAGTGGCGCTAACCTGGCAAGTGCTACAGGGGTTTTTAAAGATCCCTGGGGAATTGCCCATGAGTTTGGTCATAATAACCAGGTTAGACCGGGAGCGAAATGGATAGGCATGACCGAGGTAACAAACAATGTTAATTCGGCATGGATACAATATCGCTTTAGTACCAATTATGCAAATACGACAAGACTTGAAAAAGGTAACGATGTACCTAAGGCAGGGGCTGCCAGTGTATATGGTGGCCGGTACGGATCGTTGTTTGATAATTGCCTGATACAGAAAAAACACATGGAGGCACAGGGTGACGTATTTGTGCGATTGGTGCCTTTATGGCAATTGGAAGTATATTATCAGCTTGCTGGTGCAAGTAAAAATCTACCTACCATGCAACAGCGATTATCAGGTACACCAGCTCCGGTAGGGCAGCCAGATGTGGCTTTCTGGTATGGCGATGTGCTGGAGAAAATGCGCACCACCAGCCAGACAGGTCTAAGTGAAGGTCAGTTATTACTCAATTTTGTAAGTGCTACCTGCGATGCCGTTCAAGAGGATCTGACCGATTTCTTTGTTAAAAGCGGTTATCTATTGCCAATTGACTTGGATATAGACGATTATTCTATTAAGCGGTTAACCATTACACAAGCACAGATAGATGCGCTAATTGCTAGTATACAGGCTAAAGGATATCCTAAACCAGTATCTCCGGTATTAAATTACATATCGGCAAATACGATAAACACCTTTAAAAACCGTACGCCATTGGCAACAACAGCAGTTGCAACGGTTGGTGTAACCGTTAATACCAACACATTAAAAATTGACAATTCGAAATGGGCCAATGCAGTAGCTTTTGAGACCTATAACCAAAAGGTACTTACCGATGTGGCTATTTATGGGGCTGGAGAAGCAACCACAGCAAACGCAACTACAACAGTTCAATATGGGGCGGGTTCTACCAGTGTTTATGCTATTGGATATGATGGTACGAGAAAATTGGTTTATCCGGCTGTAGATGTAGCTAACGTACTCCCAACAGTAGCGATTACATCACCAACCAATAATGCTGTAATTACAGCGGGTACTGATGTTGCCATTAACGTAAATGCTGCTGATACCGATGGAACTATTGCTAAGGTAGAATTCTATCAGGGTAGCACACTTTTAGGTCAGTCAACCACTGCACCTTATAGTTTTACCTGGACTAATCCTGCTGTAGGAAATTACAAGCTTACTGCTAAGGCTACCGATAATAATGGAGGAATAATGGTATCCGACACGGTTAAGCTAACAATAAATGCCTTACCAACCGTGGCCATTAGTTCACCGGCAAAAAATGCTGTGTTTACCGCTGGTACAAACGTTACTATCGATGCGAATGCTACCGATGCCGACGGGACGGTAAGCAAAGTTGAGTTTTATCAGGGCAACACGCTTTTAGGCCAGTCAACCACAGCACCCTATAGCTTTACCTGGAATAATCCTACTTCGGGAACCTATGCCCTTACCGCTAAGGTAACCGATAATAACGGAGGAACAACCTTATCAGATACCATTAAGGTCATCATCAATACCTTACCTACGGTGGCGATCAGTTCACCTGCAAACAATGCTGTATTTACAGCAGGTACCAACGTTACTATCGAGGCCAGCGCTGTCGATGCTGATGGAACAATTGCTAAAGTAGAGTTTTATCAGGGCAACACGCTTTTAGGTCAGTCAACTAGTTCGCCTTATAGCTTTACCTGGAATGCTCCTGCTTCCGGAACCTATGCACTTACCGCTAAGGCCACCGATAATAACGGAGGAACAGCCCTATCAGATACCATTAAGGTTATCATCAATACCTTACCTACGGTGGCGATCAGTTCACCTGCAAACAATGCTGTATTTACAGCAGGTACCAATGTTACTATCGAGGCCAGTGCTGCCGATGCCGATGGAACAATTGCTAAAGTAGAGTTTTATCAGGGCAACACGCTTTTAGGTCAGTCAACCACAGCGCCTTATAGCTTTACCTGGAATAATCCTGCTTCCGGAACCTATGCACTTACCGCTAAGGCAACCGATAATAACGGAGGAACAGCCCTATCAGATACCATTAAGGTTATCATCAATACCTTACCTACGGTGGCCATCAGTTCACCTGCAAACAATGCTGTATATATTGCAGGTACTAATATAGTGGTAAATGCCAATGCTGCCGATCCCGATGGAACAATTACCAAAGTGGAGTTTTATCAGGGCAGCACGCTTTTAGGCCAGTCAACCAGTTCGCCGTATAGCTTTACCTGGAATGCCCCTGTAACAGGAACTTACACGCTTACGGCTAAAGCCACTGATAATTATGGTGGAACAACAGTTTCAGATATCGTTAAGGTTACCGTTAATACGCTGCCAACAGTAGCCATCAGCTCACCTGCAAACAATGCTGTATATACTGCAGGTACTAATATAGTGGTAAACGCCAATGCTGCCGATGCCGATGGAACAATTACCAAAGTGGAATTTTATCAGGGTAACACGCTTTTAGGCCAGTCAACCACTGCGCCGTATAGCTTTACCTGGAATGCTCCTGCTACAGGAACTTACGCGCTTACAGCTAAAGCAACTGATAATAATGGTGGGATAACAGTTTCAGATATCGTTAAGGTTACCATCAACACCTTGCCAACTGTGGCCATCAGTTCGCCAATAGATCTTGCTGTATTTACCGCAGGTACAAACCTTAGCATAAATGCCAATGCTACCGATGCCGACGGGACAGTAAGTAAAGTTGAGTTTTATCAGGGTAATACACTTTTAGGTCAGTCAACTACTGCTCCTTACAGTTTTACCTGGACAAATCTTCAGGTAGGAAACTATGCGCTTACCGCAAAGGTAACCGATAATAATGGCGGAACAGCCTTATCTGCTGTTGTAAATGTTACGGTTAGCGCTGCACCAACAGTAGCGATAAACGCTCCGCTAAACAATGCTACATTTACATCAAATTCAAATATTACCCTTAATGCCAGTACTACCGGAACGATTACCAAAGTCGAATTCTACCAGGGAGCAGTATTACTGGGGCAATCTACAACCACACCGTATAACATCGTTTGGAACAATGTTTCTCCTGGAACGTATACACTCACCGCAAAAGCAACTGATAATTTAGGCAGAGTGGCTGTATCTTCAGCCGTTAATGTGAAAGTAAACCTGCCACAGGCTTTAACCGTTAATCCGGTGGCTGATGCATTTGTGCGTGATGGGATTTTTGCAAACACAAATTATGGAAACTCAAAAAGCCTGGACGTAAGTAGCGATAATTGGTCTTTTTTAAGAGAATCTTATTTGCGTTTCGATTATAGCTCATTTTCTGGTTCAGCTGTAAACAGTGCAAAGATCAGGATATATGCTTCCCATATAGATGTTAATCCATCCAGAATGATATCGGTATATGGTTTGTCTAATACCACCTGGGGAGAGGGCACCATTACCTGGAATAACAAGCCATCTGAAAACGGTACACTACTTGGTACTTATACCGTTAAAAATACTGGCCGTGCCTGGTATGAACTTGATGTAACAGCATATATTAATAGCCAGCTTGCTTTAGGCAAAAAAATAGTTTCCTTAAGATTGATTAATCAGGGAACGAAAGGATTTGGTAACCTGGTAGGCTTTAATTCGCGTGAGGCGGCCAGCTACAAGCCCGAACTATTATTAAATCAGGAAGCGGTTGCAGTGAATTATGAAGAGCTGCCGTTAAATACCAATAACGGCAATCACATCGGATCATTGCTAGCATTAAAAGTTAGTGCGTGGCCAAATCCAAGTACAACCGGGTTTAAAGTGCAGGTAGAAAGCCCAAGTAACGAAGCATTACAGTATAGGGTATACAATATTGCCCAACAATTGGTTAAAGAAGCTAAAATAGCAGCTACAGAACAACTAACCTTTGGTGCAGAACTCCCTACTGGTGTATATCTGGTAGAAGTGCGACAAGGCACAGAAAGAAGGGTTGTAAAAGTAATTAAGTTATAGCCATTTAATTTTTAAGATTAATGAAAAAGAGAGTGCCTAAAAAGCACTCTCTTTTTTTATGCGGTCATTTTTAAATGTTAGCGGTTTTCATTCTTTTTGAAAGACTCTCTTATTTTAATAACAAGCCTGTAGCACAGCTACATCCATTCCTGTTTTTTTGCTAGCACAAGTTGGTTACAATAAACCACAGGCCTTTAGGGTTCTTCGCTGAAAATGACCTAAAAAGCGTTAAAAAGCCTTGAAATTTAAGTTTTTCATACCATTCCTTTAAAATTTTCCTCATATAATATTCAGTTGATTAAACAATTTTACAAACTAACCAAGCCGAGTAATCGGTCAATATAAATCAACTAACCAACAAACCAATGAACCAATTTTTTACGAAATGTAAACATTTTGAGCTTCTTGGGATTTTCCGGCAGCAAGACAGTCTCTGTTATCCAAGCTTGTCAGATCCCAAAAATTATCCTTCTAAAGAGCAGGGCGGTAAATGGCCCATCTATTATGTGGTAGCACTGGGTGTAAATAACTGCCCGATCGGATTTAGTGCCAACAGGAATGCTTTAAGCCTCAGTTTTTTAGACCTAATCAATTATTGTATGAAAAGAATTTTTTCGACCAGTATTAATCAAATTATAGTAAGCGCATGAAAAAAGAATACCTGATATTTTTCATTGTGATAGTATGGTCACTATCGTACAATGTAGCAAGCGCTTCTCCTGTTGATGGAGCTGAGTACCATTATCATCAGAAATTAATTAAAGGGCAGGTAAAAAACCGTTATGGATATCCTTTAAAAGAAGTAAAGGTGAGCGTAAAAGGCAAATCTGCTAGTGCAATCACTGATGCAAAGGGCTTCTATAGTCTTGAAGCTGATATTGATGATGTACTTATCTTCGAATTAGCCGGGTATGATAAACAGGAGCATCCTGTTAAAGGAAAAAGCATTGATGTATTTCTCCAGAAGAATGGTACGGATGAATTGGTAAACGGCTTATTTGGAACACATCAATCTTCAACATTTTCCGGTTCAATAGCTAAAGTTAAAGGAGAGGATTTGAGTGAAATTCCTGTTCCAAGTATTAGTAATACCCTAAGCGGAAGGCTGAACGGGCTGATTACTTCGCAATCTATCTCAAATGGCAATGACCGCTCTTCCCTTAATCTAAGAGGGCGAACTCCAATAATTATGGTAGATGGAGCAATCAGGGATATGGATGGACTAAGCTTTAATGAAATAGAGAGCATTACTATACTTAAAGACCCAGCTTCACTTGCAGCTATGGGGATGCGCAGTGCTGATGGTGTAGTATTGGTGCAAACCAAACATGGTTTTAACGGAAAGCAGATCATCAGTTTTTCTGCACAAGGAGCAATACAGGAGTCTATAAACCTACCTAAATATCTCGATTCCTATAATTATGCGGTGCTTGCCAATGAAGCATCGGTAAACGATGGACGCCCTCAGATCTACAGTCCCGCAGATTTGGAGGGTTATAAGAACGGTGCCAATCTATATCAGTACCCCAATGTAAACTGGTATGACATCGCACTTAAACCCCGTTATAGTTTCAACCGTTTTAATCTGAGCGTTCAGGGTGGAGGACCCACTGCAAAATATTTTGTTGCATTGGAGAATCAGAATCAGGGAGGGATTTTTAGGGATGGAACGAATAATCTGAATACCAACAATACAGTTAACCATTATAATTTCCGATCCAATGTTGATGTTGATATTGACAAGAATTTAAGCATAGCTTTAGGATTGTCGGGAAAATACGAACAGGTAAACAGTCCTGGTGCGGGAACCGATGCCATACTCGACCAGATTAGGCAAACCCCTTCAAATGCATACCCTGTTTTTAATAAAGACGGTTCGCTATCCGGAAATTCACTTTATGTGAAGAATATTTATGGGCAGTTGTTTCAGACGGGTTATAACAGGGATAACCGACGTACGGTGTTAATTGATGCTAGCCTAAACCGTAAGCTTAATTTCATTACCAGCGGACTTTCTTTAACGGGCTCTATACATTATACATCTTATTATAGCAATATTATATCACGGAGCAGATCTAATTTTGCTGTTTTTCAGCCTGTTATTGATCCTGTTACCCAAGCTGAGAGCTATTTGCAATTTGGTACCAATGCCAGTTATTCCAATGCAAATTCATATGGAAACAGTTTTGCAAGGCGTTTGAATTATGATGCAGGCTTAAAATATAACCGTAGCTTTTCAAATCATAATATTGATGCTTCATTACGCTATATCTGGGATCAGTATGATATTGGTACTGCACTTACCCATGCTTACCAAGGGCTTGTTGCAACTGCCTCGTACAACTACAATGAAAAGATTTTTGCCGATTTTAGCGCAAGTTATCAGGGAACCGAACAATACCCTGCGCATAAAAGATATGGGCTTTTCCCAGCTATTTCTGTAGGTTACGACCTCAGTAAAGAAAACTTTCTGAAAAGTGGCATTTTTGATCAGTTAAAGTTAAAAGCATCAGCCGGTCTGCTCGGTTTTGACAGGGCTTCAAATTTTGCTTATCAGCCTTATTACACTACGGCAAGTAATGCTTATTATTTTGGAAGTACTGCTACCGGAATGGCAGGCTGGAATGAAGCATCTTTAGGTAACCCTTCCATTACCTGGGAAAAAACAAGGGTATTCAGTGCAGGTATTAATACAAGGTTTTTAAAAAACAGTCTAGGGCTAAGCATTGAATATTTCAGGCAACACAACTACGATGTGTTACAGCAAAGAGGCCAGTCAAACCCATTATTGGGAACAACTTATCCATTAGAAAATTTAGGAGTTTATAACTATAGCGGTATTGAGCTGGGATTAGATTACCAAAAAAGGATTGGACAGGTAGATTTAAGCTTGAGTGGGAATCTTCAGGCGCCTAACAGCAAAATAATATTTACCGATGAACTGACGAGAAAATATGCCTATCAGCAACGTACCGGTCAGCGAATCGGACAAGCTTTCGGGCTTGTTGCTTCAGGTCTTTTCCAAAACCAGGCCGAAATTGATCAGAGCCCCAAACAGTTTTCAAGTGTGCTTAAGCCTGGAGATATCCGGTATGTAGACCAGAATGCAGATGGGGTGATCAATGAAGATGATGTTACCGCTATTGGGAAAAAAGGGATGCCCGTTTATTATGCTGGTACTGTTGGCTTGAAATATAAATATTTTGATTTTTCTGCCCTTGTTCAGGGAGTAACCGGAAGGGATGTATATTTTACAGGAAGCAATGCCTGGGAATTTCAGGATAACGGAAATGTTCAGCAATATCACTTAAATCGCTGGACGCCAACAAATACTTCTGCAGATTATCCACGTTTAAGCTTTGGTACTAACACCAACAACCACAGAACTTCTACTTATTGGATCAGGAACGGTAATTACCTGAGGCTTAAAAATGTACAATTGGGTTATACCCTTCCTTCTTCGGTTACACAGAGGATAGGACTCAGTAACTTAAGGCTGTTTACTTCGGCCTTTAACTTGGCTACCATTACAAAACTTAAAGACCTAGATCCAGAGTCGCTCTTCAGCAGTTATCCGCTTTACAAAAGCTATAACATTGGTTTAACCGCTAAATTTTAAACATATGAAATTATACAATATATTAATAGTGGTACTGTTTACCGTGTTTATCTCATCCTGCGAAAAGGATGTGTTTACCCAGCTTCCCGTAGAACGTACCGATCTGAACGACATCTTTAATCCGCAGGATAGAGAAGGCGTACTCATTGATGAATATTTGGCAGGAGTATATGCTCAGTTGCCTAATGGTTTCAATCGTATCGGTAATAATTTACTCGATGCCGGAACAGATGATGCATTGAGCGGAGATATTTCCGTAACTGCAACCGATAAATTTAAGACCGGGCAGTGGGGTTCATCAGACCTGCCGGAAAATCCATGGGCCACCTATTACGGTGCAATAAGGAGAGTTAATATCTTGTTGGCAAATATTGGGAATTCAGGTATTCCAGATGTCAAAAAAGATGCACTCCGTTTTCAGGCAAGGGGGCTACGCACCATTTTTTATTTTGAACTGATAAAACGATGGGGAGGTGTTCCACTAATTGGCGACAAAGTTTTTGTGCTGAACGATAACCTCCAACTGCCCCGAAATACGAGGACAGAATGTGTAGACTATATCCTGGCAGAATGTGAATTCCTGAAAGATAAATTGCCAGCCACATTAACTACAGGTGAGCTGGGCAGGCTTTCAAAAGGTGCCGTGCTGGCACTTAAATCACGTTTGCTGTTGTATGAAGCAAGCCCGTTATACAATCCTTCAAATGATGTATCGAAGTGGCAGGCAGCGGCAAAAGCAGCCGACGACCTGATTAAACTAAACGGTTATTCACTCGAAGCCAATTTTGGAACCATGTTCACTACACGGAGCAATAAAGAATTTATATTGGCTTACCAACAGGCAGACAATACAAATATCGAAAGTTTAAATGAGCCTCCTGGTTATAAAAGAGCAGGGCAGGGAATAACCAATCCGACGCAGAATCTTGTAGATGCCTTTCCGATGGTAAACGGTAAGGCTATTGATGAGGTAGGTTCGGGCTATAGCGCAACAGATCCATATAAAAACCGCGACCCACGCTTTTACTTAACCATATTTCATAATGGTTTTTCATGGCTAGGCAGTCCTGTAGAAACGTTTATTGGCGGTAAGAACAATACGCGGATTGGTATTGGTATGGGTACAAAAACGGGATATTATATGCGAAAGTTTATGACTACCAGTGGTTCTGCGACAGGTTTTTCTAGCGCTACCCATAATTTTCCCATTTTCAGATATGCCGAAATACTCCTCAATTATGCCGAAGCTCAGAATGAAGTATTAGCTGCTCCTGATGCGTCTGTTTACAAAGTAATTAACGACCTCCGGAAAAGAGGTGGCAGCACTGGGGTATTTGCGCAGGGCTCATTGGATAAGGCACAAATGAGAACCATCATCAGAAACGAGCGACGCATTGAGCTGGCATTCGAAGAACACCGTTTCTGGGACATCCGCAGGTGGAAAATTGCAGAAAATGTTTTAAATGGCACCTTAAAAGGAATGAAGATTATTCAAAATGCCGACAAAACGCTAACCTACGATCCTAATGCTGTAGTGCAGTCGGTAACATTCGATGCCGCTAAAATGTATCTGTATCCGATACCTTATGTAGAAATACAGAAAAACAATGCCCTTGTTCAAAATCAGGGCTGGAATTAAGCGAGGCGCATAAATTATTATTTACGATATAATGAAGAAGATATATATAATGCTGGTTTGTACACTGAGTGTACTATTTGGTTTTGCCCAAACCAGAACAATAAATGGCCGGGTAACCGATGGCGCGGGAGGGCTTCCGGGAATAAATGTTAAAGTAGAAGGTACAGCTATTGGAAGTACAACAGATAATAAAGGGCTGTATGTTCTACAGAACGCACCTACTAACGGAACCTTAATATTCAGCGGAGTAGGTTATAGGACAAGAACAGAGAAGCTGCAATCCAAAAATGAATACAATGTACAGATGGAAGAGAATGTGGAAGGATTGAATGATGTTGTGGTAGTTGGTTTTGGAACACAGAAAAAAGCGACAATGACCGGATCGGTTTCGAGTATAAGTGGAAAAGAGATGAAGCAGAGCCCGGTTGCCAACCTTACCAATGCTTTATCTGGTCGTTTGCCGGGCCTTTTTACCCAACAAAATAGCGGACAACCCGGCAAGGATGAGGCAGCAATACAGATTAGGGGTATTAGTACCTACCGCTCAGGAACAGGACCTTTATTGATTGTGGATGGGGTACAGCAGGATAATATTGGTCAGATCGATATGAATGAAGTGGAGAATATTTCTATTTTAAAGGATGCCTCAGCCACTGCAGTTTATGGTATACGTGGCGCAAATGGTGTTATTATTATTACAACCAAGCGTGGCCAAACAGGAGAAGCAAAGGTGTCAATCAGTAACCAGACTGGAATACAGCAATCTACCCGTTTGCCCAAATTATTAGATGCCTATAATTCGTTGTTGTTATTAAAAGAAAGTTATGTTAATGATGGGCAGGCTGCCAATTTTCCTTATACCGATAGCCAACTCGAAGAATTCCGTTTAGGTACAAACCCCTCAGTTTACCCCAATGTAAATTGGTATGATGAAGTAATGCGCCCGCAATCATTGCAGAACCAGTTTAACGCAAACGTTTCTGGCGGTACCGAAAATGTAAAGTATTTTGTTTCTGCCGGAATGATGAACCAGAACGGTTTGTTTAAAGACTTTAAGGAAAGCGAAACCGACAATACCTACTACTTTAAACGTTATAACTTTAGGTCAAACGTAGATATTAAAGTAAATAACAACCTGAATATTGGCCTTGATTTGTCTTCAAGACTGGAAAACATCAATCAGCCGCATCCAAATGAATCAGGTCGTTCTGTTTTTAACCAGTTATTACGCACAGGTTTTGCCCCGTATTCATTCCCGGTTTACAATCCAGACGGCTCGTTTGCTGCACCGCCTCAAAGCAACCAGCACCCTAATATGGTGGCCCAGTTAACGCTGGCGGGTTACGATAGAACTTACAATACGGTACTTACCTCTAATTTAACCGCAACACATAAACTCGATTTTCTATTAAAGGGCTTATCGGCAAAAGGTGCATTTGCTTTTAACAATACCCAGTTTTCAGAAAAAGATCTGTTCAGAAGTGGTTACCCAACGTACAGGTACAATCCAACCAATAATACTTATAGCTTGTTCAATGCTGCCTATCCTGTACTAAGGCCTTATCAGCTGGGTACAGGTAACCTTGCTCCAAGAAATGCTACCAATCTCGAAGCATCTCTTAACTATGCAAACCAGTTCGGAAAACACAATTTAACGGCTTTGGCGCTTTATAACCAGAACACAAGGGTGTATGTAAATAGCAGCGGGGTCCCTGATCCATCCCGTAAAATCAGTTACCTGGGTTGGGTAGGAAGGGCAACTTATAACTATGCAAGTAGGTACCTGGTAGAATTTAACCTCGGTTACACCGGATCTAATCAATTTAACGACAAAAGTAGATATGGCCTTTTCCCGGCAGCTTCGGTGGGCTGGGTGCTCTCTGAAGAATCTTTCATCAAGAAAAATGTCAAATTCTTGGATTACTTTAAGATAAGAGGGTCATATGGAATTGTTGGAAATGATAATGTTGGACTGGATCTAACCACTTATGCTTATTTAAGTACTTATGTGCCAACTGGTACTTATCAGTTCGGTGATTCTAATACCACTTATAACGGATTAGCTGAAGGGAAACTGGGCAATGAAAACCTTACCTGGGAAAAGGAAAGAAAAGCAAATATTGGTTTTGATGCACAATTGTTTAAATCTAAAGTGAACATCACCTTTGATTACTTCGATAATTATAGGTATGATATCATTACCACCAGAACTACTGTAGGCGATATTGTGGGGATTACCCTACCCGAAGTTAATATGGGTAAAGTAAGTAATAAGGGACTGGAGCTGGAGATAGGTTACAGCAACAAAGATGGTAAGCTGGGTTATTTCGTAAAAGGAAACATTGCCATAGCTAAAAATAAAGTTCTGGAACGTGATGAAGAACGTAAAAAATACTCTTGGCTGCAACTTACGGGGCAACCTGTTGGTCAACCATTCGGATGGCAATGGATCGGATTTTATGAAAGCCCTGAAGATATTGCAAATAGCCCGGTTACTGCATTTAAACCACAGGTGGGTGATCTTAAATATGCTGATTTAAATGGCGACGGAATTATAAATGATGATGACAAAGGGCCTATCGGTTATCCGATAGTACCAAACACCAGTTTTGGACTATCAGCAGGGTTAAACTATAAAGGCTTCGATTTTAGCTTTTTGCTTCAGGGCGCTGTAAATAATAGTGTTAGACCTTCAGATGAACTGATTTATGATAATATAGGGAATTTTCAGGAACTCCATCTCGGAAGATGGACGCCCGAAAACGCAGCCAATGCAACCTATCCAAAACTGCACCTGGCAAGTGGTGGAGCCAATAATAGGCCAACAACCTCTACTTTCTGGCTTCGTTCAGGTAATTACCTGCGTTTAAAAAACTTTGAAATTGGCTATCAGCTAACACCATCTATTCTTAAGCGAATAGGGGTAGGAAGCCTTCGTGTTTATGCCAATGGAGCAAATCTGTTTACTTGGGATAGCCTCAAAATCGTCGATCCGGAGTCGCCAAGTGGCAGGGGAGAAAATTATCCACAACAGAAAATTTATAGTCTTGGATTAAACCTTAATTTTTAAGTGTCATGAAATTACTAAAACATATTGCATTAATTATATTGGCCGTAAGTGCGCTGTTCAGCTGTAAAAAGGACGGCGTGTTAACAGGCGATACGCAAACAGATATCTTTGATAAAGATGTATGGACCGATAGCGTGCGCACCATACAGATCTTAACCAGCATATATGCCGATCTGGGCCCTGAGAGTATGACTACCCGCATCAACACCTCAAATTCACTGTCAGAATTTAGTGACGAATCTGATGAGCGTTGGGCAACTACAACCACAACCCCTGCCGGAACTTTTCAAAAAGGGAGCTACAGTGCCAGTTCACTTCCAGATCCCTTTAACA
Organism: Pedobacter sp. SG908; assembly: GCF_011759615.1. Classification (NCBI taxonomy): domain Bacteria; kingdom Pseudomonadati; phylum Bacteroidota; class Sphingobacteriia; order Sphingobacteriales; family Sphingobacteriaceae; genus Pedobacter; species Pedobacter sp. SG908. The sequence continues at coordinate 3,331,165 of NZ_JAAOYY010000001.1, read as the reverse complement.
ATATCTGGAAGAATACCTATAAATCGATCAGAAAAGCCAACCTGTTCATCAGCAGGGTAGATGAATCGCCATTATCAGCTGCGCTAAAGAAAAGGATGAAAGCAGAAGCCCGTTTTTTGAGGGCATGGTATTACCATTTATTAATGAAACATTATGCGGGGATTCCTTTGATAGACCGGGTACTTACCTTAGATGATGATTTTAACCTTCCACGAAATAGTTACGAAGAATGTGTGAACTATGTGGTTAAGGATCTGGAAGAAGCATCCGCAGATCTTCCAATGGAATACACCGGAACAGAAGGTTATAACCACGGCCGTATTACAAAGGGTGCCTGCTTAGCGCTTAAGGCACGCGTACTGTTATTTGCCGCCAGCCCTTTATTTAATGGAGGTGCTGCCAACTCAAACCCTATTTTTGGATACCCAACAGAAGATAAACAGCGTTGGACAAAGGCTGCGGCAGCAGCCAAAGCAGTTATAGACCTGAATTATTTTAGCCTTTTACAGGGTGATGGTGGGAATAACAGCACTGCCGAGGGTTTCTACAATGTATTTCTGTTGAGAGTAAATAAGGAGATGATCTTTGTAAGACTTGCAGGAAGTAACCGTACTTACGAAAACGCCCATCTGCCATCAAGCAGGGGAGGTGCCTATCATAACTCGCCTAACGGAGACTACGTAGATACTTATCCAATGCGGAACGGGATGCCGATAACTGCACCTGGATCAGGGTATGATCCTCAGAATCCTTATGTAAACCGCGATCCACGATTCTATCGCTCCATTATTTATAACGGTGCCTCTTGGTTAAACCCATCAACCAATACCAAACAACCTGTTCTTACTTATTTTAATGCCCCAAATGATGGCCTTAGCATTCCTTTTGTTACGCCAGGTACACAAACAGGTTATTACAATAGAAAGATGATGAGTGAAGACGTTACGGGTTCAACCGGAGGAACACAGCACTTTTTTCCTTTTTTAAGATACGCTGAAGTATTGCTTAATTATGCAGAAGCTTTAAATGAATCTGGACAAACGGCAGAAGCTTATGAGCCGATGAGACAGATCAGGGAAAGGGCAGGACTTTCACCTGCCGCCCTGCCATCAGGATTAAATCAGGAGCAAATGCGCAAATACATCAGAGATGAAAGGAGAATTGAACTAGCTTTTGAAGATCATCGCTTCTGGGATATCCGCAGGTGGAAAATTGGTGCCAGCACCTATGGCACTCCGATTAAGGGTATGAAAATTATCAGGAATGCAAATGGAAGTTATACATATGAGAAATTTGATCTGCCAAAGCCAGCATCTATATTTATAGAACCAAAAATGAACCTGCTGCCAATCCCTGCAGTTCAGGTAAATATTTCAGATAAGCTTATTCAAAACCCAGGCTGGTAAATCACTTTAGAAGTTTTATGATCGGTGAAATGTAATCAATCCAAGATGAAATACATCCATACCTGAATATCTCGAGAATTTTTACCACACATTAAAAATATCCTAATAAACAATAAATGATCAAATTTCATTAGCCAGGTCATTAAAATCAATCATTAAATGCAGAAACAAATAATTCTATTCCTCTTGGTTCTTTTCGCTTTCGGAAAGGTAAATGCGCAGAAAAAACAGCTGCTGGCAAGTGAGATCATTAGCCAGATGAAAAAGGTTGCCGATTGGCAATGGACAAATTTAGAAACGGCCGGGTGGAAAAACCCGAAAAAAGACTGGACCAGTGGCGCCATGTATGCTGGAATGATGGCATGGGGGCGCCTGGCCGATAACGATAGTTATTATAAAAAGCTGATTCAGGTGGGTGAAGATAACAAGTGGGAAACAGGAAGATACCGATATTTCGCAGACGATTATTGCGTTGGTCAGCTTTATTCGCAGTTATATACCATTTATAAAAGACCCGAATATATCCGGAAGTTTAAAGCCCTGGCCGATACCATTGTTTCTTTACCACATTCAGAAAGCCTGGAATGGAAAAATGGTATTTATACACGAGAGTGGGCCTGGTGCGATGCCTTGTTTATGGGGCCACCGGCACTGGCTTATTTAAGCCAGGCAACCGGAGATGCCAGATACCTGGATAAATCAATCCAATTATGGTGGAAATCTACGGCCTATTTATACGATAAGGATGAACATCTTTTTTACCGCGATAGCCGTTACTTCGACAAAAAGGAAAAAAATGGAACAAAAGTATTCTGGAGCAGGGGGAATGGATGGGTAATGGGAGGCTTAGTGCGCCTCTTATCGGTAACACCCGAAAATCACCCCGAGCGTAAGAAATTAGTGAAATTATTTAAGAGCATGGCTGAGCGGTTAGCGTCGCTGCAACAGGCAGATGGAAGCTGGCATGCCAGTTTGCTCGATCCCGAAAGTTATGCTTCAAAAGAAACCAGCGGTACCGGATTTATCTGTTATGCAATGGCCTGGGGCGTAAATAACGGGCTCATCCCTTACAAAAAATATAATGGGGTAATTTCTAAAGCATGGGATGCGCTTAGCTCTTCTGTTCATCCTGATGGCAAGCTGGGTTTTGTGCAGGCACAAGGCGCAGCACCAGATAAGGTTGGATACGACGATACAGATGTTTACGGTGTTGGCGCTTTTTTATTGGCAGGGAGTGAGCTGTTCCGTTTAAACCTGGCAAATCATGATAGAAACATTATTGCCGAGGCATACAATGGATCTTCAACCAGTAATAATCAGACCATAAAAATCGCATGGCCGCAAATTATAAAAAAGGTTAAAGTAAAAAATCCCGAACAATTAATAGCAAGAAACGCTGCTAGTGGCCAAATTGTGCCTTTAGGTATTAATTATAAAGATGAAAAAATAACCGAGGTATATCTTAATGAGGATTTTACCGCCGGAGCCAGCAAATTTTTCGAAATCAGCATCAAATAAAATGATAAAATTAACCATGAACAATTTTAAATATGCCTTTTTAATAGGTTTTGTATTTTTAACCACAAGTGCAGTTACCCATGCACAAACTGGAAAGAAGAAGAAAGTAAATGCAATAACAAGTGGTGCACAAGACAGGGCATTCTGGGTAAAAACTTTATACAAAATTGCCTATCCCGTTATTCATAATCTGGCCGGCAATACATTGAAAAAAAATATGGCTACCGAGGTGGCGCCACACTACTATAACAATGTAAGGGAGGTGGGGTATACAGAAGCTTTAGGCCGTACTTTTGCTGGTATAGCCCCTTGGTTAAGCCTGTCAGATGATGAGACCGAAGAGGGAAAACTAAGGGCAAAGTTTAAAGCAGAAACCATTCAGGCTTTAAGCAATGCCGTTGATCCATTAAGTGCTGATTATATCAATTTCAGAACAGATGCACAGCCCATTGTAGATGCCGCATATGTAGTACAGGGCTTTTTGCGTGCGCCCAATCTTTGGAAAGCACTAAACGAAACTACCCAAAAAAGGTACATAGCCGAAATTAAATCGTTAAGAAACAGAACTGGCGCTTATAACAACTGGCTCTTATTTACAGCAATAGAAGAAGCATGGCTGTTAAGCGTTGGTGAAGACTATGAACCATACCGCACCATGACCGCCATTAACAAACTAAACGAATGGTACGTTGGAGATGGTTGGTATTCTGATGGCTCGAGCTTCAGTACCGATTATTACAATTCTTATGTTATCCATCCGATGATGATAGACATTCTGAAGGTAATGGTAGCCAAGAAAAAGATGGCCGAGCTACAGTTAACCAAGGCCACTGAGCGGGCTGCACGTTATGCCCAGATTACCGAACGCATGATTTCTTCAACAGGAGAATATCCGCCGCTGGGAAGAAGTGTAACTTACCGTACTGCCGCTTTTCAAACCCTTGGGCAGATTGCGCTGGATGGAAAACTACCTAAAGAATTAAGCCCGGCACAGGTGCGTTGTGCGCTGACCAAAGTATTCGAAAATATGTATGCGGGTAACCAGAATTTTGATGAACAGGGATGGTTGGTTTTAGGATTTAATGGCCACCAGCCAGAAATTGCCGATCCATACACCTGTACAGGCAGCCTTTATATGGCAACATTGGGTTTTTTACCTTTAGGCCTGCCTGCTGATAATGTGTTTTGGACAGCAGCTGCCGCCCCCTGGACCGCTCAAAAAGCCTGGACAGGTAATGCTTTCTTAAAAGATCACTCAGCGGGTAAATAATTAAATGAAAACAAATTCATTTTAATTATATGCAAGCTTGTTTTTGCAATTACCTGTTAAAAGAGGCTGTATTATAAATATAGTTGTCATCTTGAGCCTGTCGATGAACCTGTTTAAATGTTGAGCAAAACTTTAGACTATATGATGCATCGGCAAGCTCAATGTGACAAATTCGATTGGAAATAAAATTTATGATACAGCCTCATTTTTGTCAAATTAAAGGGCAATGAAGAGTAATCCGGTTCACGGTTAAAAAGAACATGCCGTCATCAACGTGCATTTAATACGCTAAGGCTTCATCAACTAATTTCTTCAACTCTATATAATATTCATGTCTGCCTTTGTTATTAAGGTAAAAAGCCATCAAAAAACCAGCAGATTTTTTTTGATTATCAATCCAGGGGAAACTGCCAAATAGGCCCGGGCTGGTTACTGAATTACTTGGCTTGCCGGCTGTACTGTTTTCCATTACCCATTCTCCATAACCATAACCAAAATTCCCTGCCTCAGTAGGTGCGTAAGCTTTGTTAACCTCTGCGTTTACCCGGTTAATTTGCATTTGGTTTACGCTATTTTCTGATAGAATTCTTTTGCCATTAAACAGGCCTTTATTCACAATCATGATGAGGAAATTCATGTAATCGTTTGGTGTACTGCTTGCTCCACCAGCAGGCAATGCAACTTTACCTTTCCCAAAATCGGTATTTTTCATATCTAAAGGCTTAGCAATCCTTTCCGAAAATAAGGTTTCGAAACTTTTGCCGCTAATTTTTTCAATTACTGCCCCAGCTATTTGTAATCCAGTATTGCTGTATCGAAAAACCTTCCCATGTTCGCCCTCCATAGGCAAATCAGCAATCATTTGGATCGCCTCATCCATGCTGTTGGTTTGGCGCATATCGCTTAAACTCTCTTTTAAACCAGGCGATTTTATGCCGGTCATATGTGATAAACATTCGCTAATGGTAATATTCCCTTTGCCCGATTTAGACAACACGGGAAGATATTTTCCAACCGTATCGCTAAGTTTCAGCTTGTGCTCATCAACAAAAGTCATAACCAGAGCAGCGCTGAGCCATTTACTGCAACTGGCAATTTGTTGCCGCGTTGTAGCCGTGTAATCGCTGAAATCGGCAGTGTTACCTTGTCTCTTCGCTAAGATTTTTCCTACCACTTTCTGTTTTGCAGAAAGCTTGCTTACTCCTTTGCTGTAAACAATTTTCCCGTCTTTATAGAGTACCAGGTAAACTCTACCGCCCATCACATCGGCGTGGTCCTGGAGCCAGTTATCGATTTTAGAAAAATTTTGTGCGCTTAAATTTCCGCAATAAAATAAAATCGAAACAATAAAAATCAACTTCTTCATCTGTTTAATTACAATTTCCAATTCTGGGGTTAACAATATTGCCGCACTGAAATTCGTAACGGCTTTGCGCATACTTCGGCACAGGATTATCACTCACTTCCAGTGTTGGCAAGGTTTCATTTTTATAGCCCGGCATGGTTATTTGTTCAGCCGAACCATTTCCTAAAGCAACGTTTTTGGCAGCCTGGTTACCATTAAAACTATAATCCATCATGGCATCGAGCAAACGGTAAATGCCATAATAATCATAGGCATCAAACGCTGTTCGGGTATTTGGCATGGTGTGTTCTGTGTGGTAAGTATAACCTGCAATTGTGGCCGATTTGATGTAGATAAAATCTTTTTCTGCATTTGGAATACTGATGTTTTTGAATACATCTATCGCTAAGCGATGGTCGTTAACAGTATCTTCATCATAAACTTGGGCAATCATTTTTGTATTGGCCGGAAAATTCTGAAGTTGAACGTTGGTAATCTGATAGCTGTACCAAGGTGCCATAGTGAAAAGAAAACGAGCATTTTGTCCCCAGCCATAATCGGTAAAGGCTTTATAAGCAAGGGCAATTGAGGCGCCTCCGCCAAAAGAATGCCCCATAAAACCTACACGGGTTTTATCGATAAGATTTGGATAATCTGTTGCGGCTTTTAAAAATCCTGCCCAAAGTGTGTTATATCTATCATCAATGCTTACTCCAGTTGTTGGGTAAGGGACAAAAACAACTACAAATCCCTTTTTTGCAATGAACTCGAAAAGGCCTCTAGCATAATTTTTATCTTCTCCTCCATAAGGATGTGAATAGAAAATGGTTCCCCTCGGAGTGGTAATTCCTGCAGGGTAAAAGATGGTTACATTGGTTCCGGAATAGGTGGGGTTTGCAAAATTAATCTCTGCAAACTTAAAGTTTCCATCTGCTCCGTAACCGGAAACCGGACGGGAAATAGGACCATCTAAATCATCATCTACCGGTTCGGTTGATGGCGAATCTCCGCCTTTAGAACAACCTGATAAAACGAGTAGTAAAAAGCAAAATCTGAGTAACTTTTTCATGTTAAATTTTATCTTTTAGCTTACCTTTTAACTCTTCTTGAAACTTTTCATACTGCTTATATTGGCTAGCCGTAAACACCTTTTTTAACTCCTCATCTTTAGCTTTCTGTAAAGACATTGCTTGCTTAAACCGGCTTATTTTACTATCGCTGCTTTTTATAATTGGCTCGAACTTTTTAGCATAGTTTAAGTTTATTCCTTCAATTTTACTTTGCTGTTCAGCATTGAGATTGAGTTTGCTTTTCATCATTTCTGTTTGAAATTTAGCACGCTCTTCGGGTGTTTTATTCTTGAAATCATTCTCTTTGTTTTGGGAAAACGCTGAGCTTGAGCCGCATATTAATAACACCGATATAACGGCAAAGCGATTTATAATTTTAGGGACTTTCATGATTGGGTTTCCATTGATTTAAAAATATGAAAATTGCTTAAGATTAGTGATGAACAACCACTACTCTCCTCCTGAAAACAGGTTTTACCACCACAACCGGTGCGGGTTTTACTGCAACAACGCTGGCAACAGGTTTTACAAGTATCGGGCGATGATGCACTATAATTTTTTTGGCCGGTGTATACACAGCTATTTTTCTTTGGGCATTTGCAAGTAATACACTTGAAAATGCAATACCGATAATTAAAATAAATTTTTTCATGATGTGTTTTTTATTAAATAGACGAATTAATTTAGTGCATGTTCTTGCTTTTCGGTTGAAACAGAAAGATGTGGGGTTGAACTGTTATTTAGTGGACTTGAACTTTTCGGTTTAAACCAGTTGATAAAACCTTGAGCCACCAGGCGGAATGGATTATAACTTAAAAAACCCGTAGTTAAGCCGTAACATACTTTTTCTGTTTCAGGTTGATAAGTAGCAAATAGTTTATCCCAGATAATAAATACCCCACCAAAGTTTTTATCGATGTAAATCGGGTTGCTCCCGTGATGAACGCGATGGGATGACGGCGTATCCATCACCTGCTCAATCAGGCCCAATTTTCCAACTGCTTCCGTGTGTAGAAAAAATTGGTAAGAGAGATTAAGCGCATAAGAAATCACAATAAAATCGGTAGGTAAACCAAATAATGCAGCCGGGATAAAAAACAAGGGGCTAACAATTGCAGAAAACCAGTTAAGACGGTATGCTGCGGTTAAATTCATGTGCATGGCCGAATGATGAATTAAATGAAATGCCCAAAGTGGTTTCCAAACATGCGAAATGCGATGAAACCAATAATAAATAAAATCTGCGGTGATAAACGTTAGCCCGAAAACAAAGGCATTATGCGGCAGTTTTATTGGTGCCAGGTTTGCAAAGAAGCCCAGGATCGTTAACTGATAACCTGCGAATATGAATTTTGAAAACTGAAAGCCCGCAAAAATAAGGAGGTTAGCAAAAGTTTCCTTAACATCATAAGCTTCTTTTTCTTTCTTCCAGCTCCAGATAATTTCGGCAACAATTAATACAAAAAGAAATAACAGGATGTAAACGCGATATTGACCAATGTGGTTTTTCATTTTCATTTAAATTAAATTCTGACTTGTTAAGACAGGATAAAGTTGAATAAAAATGAATTTTGCTGTGGCCTAAAAACAGGTGAAGCTGAAAAACAAAGGGGTGAAACAATTTAAGTGTTCATCCATCTTTTAAACTCGGGTACACGGGCTTTGCTAATCAAAATTTGCGTTTCTGCAATTGGTTTTACTTTAACCAACAATCTTCCGTTGAAATAAAATTCAACTTCAGTTATCGCCTGACGATTGATGATAAACTGGCGGTTAGCCCGGAAAAAAGAATCTGGCTCAAGCTGCTGTTCCAGCTGTTCTATGGTAAAATCCATCACGTATTGCCTATCATCCATTGTTCTGGCATAAACAATTTCATTAGCGGTATAAAACCACGAAATTTTAGCCGTTTCTACAGGTATCAATTTATCACGGTAGTGAATAAGAAAAGACTTTTTATAAGATTTAGAGCGGTTTCCAATCTGTGCCAATAAATCTGCAAACACCGGCAATACCTGTGGTTCAACACTACCAATCCATCTTTTGTACTTGTTTACGGCATTGGCAATTTCTTCCTCATCAAAAGGTTTTAAGATGTAGTCGATACCATTATTTTTGAAAGCCGCGATGGCATAATCGTTATATGCGGTTACAAAAATTACAGGCTTATCAATGTTGATCTGTTTAAAGATATCGAATGATAATCCATCGGCAAGTCTGATATCCATAAAAATTAAATCGTAGGTGCTTTCGTTGGCGGTAAACCAGTTAATGGCCTCTTCAACCGAACTTAATGTTGAGACAACATCAATATCATGCGCTATTTCTCCTAATAAATGAATGAGGTTCCTCGCGGTAACAGCTTCATCTTCTATAACAACAGTACGGATGGTCTTCATGCTTTTAAAGGGATTTTTACCAGAAATTCTTTTTGGCTTTTGCTTATCTCGATCTCTTTTTTTACCATAATCTTAAAGCGTTCGTTCAAATTTGCAAGTCCCATTCCGTTGCTGCTTTCAGGCCGCGGAATTTCGTTGAGATTATTGCTAAGAACAAGGAAATCACCATATATATAAAGTTTTACAATTAAGGGTTTTGTAAAAGTTGCAGCATTGTGTTTTACGGCATTTTCTAACAAAGGTTGTAAAGTTAAATGGGGTAATTTATAATTCAATACCTCATCCGGAATATTGATTTCCATTTTAAAAGCATTTTCTAAACGCATGGTAACGAGCTGGGCAAATGCCTTTAACATCTTTAATTCATCATGAAGTGTTACCAGATTATTTTTGGAGGGATTTAAAGCGTAGCGAAAAACGGTAGATAGATCGCGGACATATTTTTGCGCCAGGGCCGGATTCTCCCTTATCACACCCGAGAGGCTACTTAAAGAATTAAACAAAAAATGTGGGTTCATCTGCTCTTTCAAAAGCTCCAGTTCTGTTTGCATATAAGCCACTTTGAGCTGCTCGTTTTCTACTTCCTTGTTTTTTGCAGCACGTACAAGCAAGATAATTTTAATCAGAATACCAGTTAAAATACTACTTAAAAATAACCGCACGAAGTTGCCCACTATGTAAATCCTCGGCAATTGCGCCGATAAAAATAATTTGTTTTGAAGCACACCTCCCAAAAAAACAGCAAAAAGGAATATTAATACATTTAAAACAACATACAGGCCAGTTTTATGTCTTTCACGGTAAATGTAAAGCTTTGAAGATGGGGTCAGGTTTAAATGGAATATTAATCCGCAGAAAAACAGATTGAACAAAAACTGGTACAGCAGTTCAAAGGGATTAAAATGCCAGTATTGCGCAACAATTCCTTTCTCGCGTAACGCCAGCAGCTTCGGTGTATTAACCAATAAGGCTATCAACAGCGAACTGTACCAGGAAATTCGACGCTCATTTTTATCCATCGGTTAAACATATGAAAAAAATACATCAAACTGTTTTTAACCACGGTGAAGCTGACAGATTCAGGGGCCAGTTAACCAAAATATGCTTGTCCTTATTGTGCTCTGCCATGGCAAAGGTTCAGGGTATCGGTCAATATCAATAAGTGAAGTACCATGCCCTTGTTAGTCTAAGGCATAATTCACCATAACGGCCTCTCTAGGGTATCTACAGGAGATGCATTTTTTTTTGAAAATGAGCGGGTGCCGTTCCTGTCCATCGTTTAAAGGCACGTATAAATGCGCTTACTTCATTGTAACCAAGCATGGTCGCTATTTCTTTTATCTGAAGCGAATCATCTTTCAAATACATTAAAGCAAGGTTTTTACGGGCTTCATCAGCCAGCTGCTGAAAATTGATCTCCTCATTTTTTAATTTACGCTGGAGCGTGCGCGGACTGAGATTAAAATTACACGCAATATCTTCGAGGGTAACCATTTTTAGATAGGAGTTAGAGCGTATGTAATTGTAGATACGCTTTTTTAATGCCCGGTCAGTTACATGCGTATTTTGCCAAAGACCTTCTTCCAAAAGCAAAACCTGCTGATGTTCGTGTTTTGATCTTATAATTCTTTCATCCCAATAGGCAATATCAAATGAAATTTGGGTGGTTTTTGCATTTTCCTCCGGCCTGCAGCGCAAAACGCGCTCATATTCACCAGGGTTATCCAGCAATCTGGCGAAGCTGACCGAACTTGGGTACAGTTTCTTAAACAATAATCCGTCAAGCTCGTGTATAACCAGAACCATCAAAAGATCAACGGCTTGTATTTCGGCTGTATGCTGGGCCCAATCCCCGCTGGCCGGTACAAATGTTATCGAAAAATGATGGTCATCCCTAAAAATGCTAAGTTCTATCGATGCCGAGATGATATGGGCCAGGGGAGCAGCATTAGTTAACGCTTCGCCCACTGTTCTGCTTGTTTTTATTATTTCTCCAACAATTCCCAATGCCTGTATCTGTAAAGATTCACCTAAATGAAGACCAAACAAGTTATCTCTACTTATAGCCACGGCATTAAACCAAACATCATCGATCTGTTTAGCCGTAAGTGGCTTTTTTAATACGGTGAGTTCATCTAAGGTGATGTTTGAGGCACGGAGAAGTTTTTCTGCCGATATGTCTCTTTGAACTGCGTAACCAATTAGCCTTAATACGAAATTTTTAACCTGGTCTTCCATAATAGATAAATACGTAAAGCTAAAATATCAATATCGTAGAGAATAAAAATAATTTGGCGGAAAAAGATAATTCAATGTCGTGTAATGGTAATCTTAACTCCGGTTCAACCTGCGAACTTTGGTTCAGAAACTAATAAAAAAAATATGATGGAAAATCAGTCAAAACAAACAGTGATAGAATTTTTGACTTCGGTCAAAGCGATCGATCTTGAAAAAATTGGCCAACTGTTATCTCCAGGGGTAAACTGGTCGCAGCCTGGCAACAACGAAATCTCTGGCCTAAAGCGTTCACAGCAAGAGGTATTCGGAATGGTAGGTAAAATGTTCGAGCTTTCTGGTAACACACTACGGTTAGATGCTTATCATTCTATTAGCTTAAATGGCAACCGGGTGGCATGTCTGTTACACTGGATAGCAGAGAAACCCTCTGGAGAAAAACTCGACGTTTACAATATCGATATTTACACCGTTGAGAATGGTAAAATATGTAATGTAGAGATTTTTTCTGCCGACCAGGTGCAGGAGGATGGCTTCTGGAAAAATTAAATCACTTAAGTGCCGGACAGACTATTTCGTACTGTCCGGCCTATGATGTTGTAATACTAAAATATATGAAAACCAACTTTCTAAAACGATCATTTTTTTGCCCCCAATAGCCCGGCAATATTCGCCCTTATCCCCAAATAAGCATTAATAGTCGGCGCATAATCTTTTAAAAAGCCCCTTATCTCTCCGCCAATAGTTACCTGTAAACCAGAAAATTGTTCACTCACCCTCATTCTAACAAGATAAAATGGTCTTACATCCGATACGATAAACTTCTCTAATCTAGATTGGTCGCTGTTAGGGTGGTATGTAGAAATGTTATATCGTGCGATGCCAAGGTTTGGATCGAAATAAAGTTTAAATTTTCCTTTGGCATTCAGAAACATGGGTATGCCTACACTAAAATAGCCGCTTGTTTGTATATCAGACAGGTTCTGGATAAGGTAGCCTTTGCCTGATTGAAAAACTGGATTTTGCAAAGCCCGCGTACTTGTATCTGTAAATAATGTATCTGTTGTATAACTTCGTGTTGTAGAAACCACTAAAGCTTCCAGTCTGAGCGATAGATAAATATTAAAAAAATTACTTCTAATATCGTTCAAGCGATAAGTTGGGTTAACATAGTAGCTCCATTGATTACTGCTCACTTTTAAATAATCAATGTATCTTGTACTTTTATATCTCGACTTTCCAGGAACATAAGCTCCCGTATCTAATAACACGAGCTGCGTCCTGCCATTTATATTTGATGAATCCCTGGTGAAATTTTGAAAATTGGAAATTCCAATGAAACCACCTAAACGGGATTCGGGACCGGCAATATCATTTGCGTTGATGATAAATTCGCCGCCTATATTCTGAAATTTAAGGTTATTAAAAAAATCTAACGTACCTCCAGTAAATAATTCTATGCCTACATGGTCTAAAATACCTGTTTCTTTTTCGGTCAAATTGCCTTCTCCAGCACCTCCATCATCTTTTGCATTGATAATGACATAATAATCTTTCTTTTGTTCTTTCTTCTTATCGTCGGTATAGCTAAATGTAATCACAAAAGGTAAACGTTCTTTATAATTATTTCCCTTTATTAAAATATCTACTTTCCCTTTATAGCCATTACCTTCGTTTAAGGTGATGCTGTTATTATCAAATACATAATCTCTTTTCGGATAGGCTTCATTTCTTTTATCTTCTGCATTTATCTTATATTCTATTTTATAGGGCTGTGTCGGCTTTTCAATTCCAAATTCAATTGAATAAGTTTTATCCTCAGACTGTCGTTTTATTTCTTTTGTTCCACCTCCTTGAAATTGAAGTTCTTGTGCGCTTAAAGAGAAAGGTAAGAGTAAAATTAATGCGAATAAAAAAGTGTGATCACAACATTTTATTCTTAAGTTGGTCTGATATTTCATATTCAGAGGTTATTTAGATGTAGCGTTGAGATACCCCGTTTTTTCTAAAGCTATATAATGTGAACAAGCTTCAGGACAACGAGTTACAATACAAAGATAAGTTTTTTATTCCCTGTAAGAATACTTAGTAATGGGTATTTTAGCGAAGAGAATAAGAGTAAAGTAGCCATTTTAATTGTTTAGTGAGGTTTTCAGGCAATAGCTAAAAAGGTAAATAAGGTATCACAAAACAAAGTATTCAGAAAATGATGATAACTCGCAACCTGGCACGAGATACAGAACCACCTGGCATACTTAGGGCGGAGAACTTGCATCAAGTGGTGTGGAAACAATTGAATTTTCTGCCGTTTCAGAGACTATTTAATCCTTATCGTTTAACCACTTTCTTTTTTTCATAAGTCTATGAAATTTATTAAAATTTTGATTATCACTGTAATTCTTTTTCAAGGTTGCGTACTGAATAAGAAAAAAATTGAAAACTGTAATAAAGATCAGGCAAAGATATTGGCCGATAAACGGATGAAAAGAAGAGGGTTTAACCTTAAATATTATAAGGTAATTGTAGACGATGAATCCGATTGCTATAGGTTTGACTATCGTCTTAAGGCCGTGAGTTTAGGTGGTGGTGGTACAATAAAAATTGCTAAAAGCGACTGTAAGTTATTGAGTGAACTTTTCTATCAATAAAGCTAGGTAAAGAATTCTAAAATCAAAGTTGCGATTGGAAAGACGTCGAGACTCTGCTGTAAATCATATCATTTACAATATAATTGATTGCTACTTTGGTAATACAAAATGAAAATCAATTTTTTAACTTTCTAATCATAATTAGCGTGCTACTATTGTGCAGCAATCGCATTTATGCTCAAATGAATATTGGGGTACAGTTAGACGGGAGCAAGGAAAACAATGTGCCGACCCCCTTACATTCTCTCTCACTTATCATTTTATTGCTAAAAAATATAGTTGACAGTGTTTTTTGATGTTTTTATTTAAATTGTCATGTAATTACTTGACGTTTAGCTTTTTTTTATTTACATTTACGTAATAAAAAATAAAACCAGTAAGGTAAAATTAAGAGTCTTGCAACCTCAAATCTCACGCCGTTGGAGCAGGACAGCAGATTTTATCCCATTTCTTATAGCGGAATTGCTATTTTTAGCTTTCCAAAATAAGATTGGGCTTCTGCTGTAATTCCATTTCAACGTAAGGCGTGAGAAACATTATGAGGTTATGGTTTGGGAAGCCCACTTTTTCTCTCTCCGCCAGGACTCATAACATACGATTATGAGCAAACAAAAAATAAATTCGATTAACTGGTTGATGCTGCCCGATGTAGCTATACCTCAGTATTTTGTTTTAATGGTTTGCCATTTTCAAGCATTTCTGTATCAGTCCTTATTGACTTGTCCGTTTGACCGGCTTTACGCCTTGAAGCCAAAGAATCCTGAATAATTTTTTTTGAATAGGGCAGGTTGGCCTTTATGGTCGAAAGTAAAATAGGTTCTTAATAATGATGGCCTGCCTCATTCTTTGTTTGCTTGGAGCTTGGGCGCTGGTTTATTGGGGTGTCGTTTGCCCATCCTTCCTCGATTTTTTTGTGTTTGAAAAAATAAACGGCTTTGCCGTAACGGGATTTGTACGTCTGGATTTTTAGGCCAGGGTGGGAGTTTTCTGCCACTTAGCCTCTTCCACAATTGGGTACTTTGGGCGACTGCCTTTGATCAATTTTTAGTTTAGAATTTTTAACTCTGCATATGAAGACCGATAGTAGTTATTTGCCGCTTTTTTTTCTCTGTTGGGCTTTTTTGTATAGCTCATTGGCGGTATGGAGCATTTGGCCTGTAGGTGGTAGCAGGCAGGGACTGGTTATTAAGAATAAGTATGAGTCCGGACAGGTGCCACGGAATACAGGCAGAATGAAGCCAGGCCCAATTGATTTGACGTGTTTCTGTTGTATTGATGGCAATGTGAGCTTGGTTACAAATTCTGAGATTGATTTTATTTCACCTTCGCTCCAAAATCCTATCAAAAATATTATTAAAGGTCCAGAATAAGGCTACCTTGGCAGCTGAGATTTTTTCGATCACTGCTGAAATCCAGTCGCCAAATGTTACTGTAAAGTAGTCAAACTTTGCTCTTGCTTTAATCAACTAACACTTTTCTCTAACCATCAATTTATGACTTTACCTGATTATAATTCTGGAAGCCCTTCTTTGAAAACAGCTCAACAGGTGTTGGAATTATTTTATCAACACTATAGTGATCATAAAATAAAGCTAACGTTGCTCGAGTCTTTTCAGGGGTATGCCTTAAACGATAAAAAGGGTTTTCTGGAACTTAATATCACTGAGCAGGAGATCAGTGATGTTTTTGATGGCCTGATCGAATTGGTCACGGCGGTGCGGACGCTGATGGAGCAGGGTAAGATTGAAGGAATAAGGGCATTTACAGTTTAATTCTAATTTTTTTACGTTTAAATCAATCAAAATGAAGCTTAAAATATGCTTCCTGCTATTGTTATGCCCATTTTTTGGGGTTTATGCCGAGGATAATAATGTTTTGTGGTGGTTTTTCAGCTTTGGGAAACCTGGATAGCTGATGTGACCACTGATGTACCTGTTAACTAAACTAATCATGAAAAAAAATATTTATTGTGTTTTATTGCTGCTTTGCAGTATGTGTACTGGGCTATGGGCTCAAGGCAAGCAAGTGGATTCTATCGCACCCCTTTATGTAGGGGCAAAGCTGCCGCGTGCGCTTTTTACTTTAGAGAGTAAGGTGCTTAAAGGCAGGCAACTGTCTGCTACCTCGCTTTCGGCTGATTTTAACAGGCTGATTATTATTGATTTCTGGGCAAGCTGGTGCGGCTCCTGCCTGAAGAAATTTCCGCTTCTGGAGAAGATGCAGGAAAAGTATCCTGATGATCTTAAAGTTTTACTGGTGAATTCGTTGGGGACCGGTGATACGGCTGCGTCGCTTGTTGCAAAGGCTGGGCGGGACGGGGCTTTGGCTGAGATGAGTCTGCCTTTTGTGGTTGAGGATGAACTGTTTTTGAAGGCTTTTCCGCACCGGTCTATCCCGCATTATGTCTGGATAATCGGTGGGGAGATAGAAGGGATTACTTCAAGTGATTTTTTGACAGAAGAAAACGTGGTGATGATGGTGGAGCGTAACCGTAAGCATGTGCAGACGGTGGGTAAACTAAAGCGGTTTAGGGAGCCAAAGGATTAGTTATGGGCAGGATTATTTTAGTTTTTGTTTTGCTCCTGTCTATTTCAGGGGTGAGGGCGCAGGATGTTTTGAAAGGATTGGTGATGGATGGAACAGGGAAAGGGATTGCAGGGGTAGTGGTAAAAGCGTGGGCTGGTAACCAGGTGTTGACCGGAGATGATGGTTCGTTTGCCTTGGGACTAAAGGCAAATAGGGTTAAATTGTCGTTTTTGGCGATGAACTTTAGAAGGCTGGATACCGTGGTGGTTGTACCTTTTGCAGGTTTGTTTTCGGTAGTGCTTACCGGAAAGGACCAGGAGCTGGGAACAGTGGAAGTGAGTACAGGTTACCAGACCTTGCCCAAAGAGCGGGCGACAGGATCGTTTCTGAAGTTATCGGGTAAGCTGCTGAATGAGCAGGTGGGTACCGATATTATCTCAAGGCTGGAAGGGGTGACCAGTAGCCTGAGCATAGACCGTAAGAGTAATGGCGGTGAAGGCTACGGGATTATTATTCGCGGGATCGGTACGCTGCAGGGACCGCGCAGTCTGCTCATTGTACTGGATAACTTTCCTTATGAGGGGGATCTGGGTAACATCAATCCCAATGATGTTGAAAGCATAACCGTTTTACGTGATGCGGCTGCTGCATCGATATGGGGTGCGAGGGCAGGGAATGGGGTGATTGTGATCAATACCAAAAAGGCCAGGTTTAATGATAAACTGAAGGTATCTTTTTCGGGCAATCTGAAAGTGACCGGAAAGCCTGACCAGTATTACCAGAGCAGGATTAGTGTCGGTGATTTTATAGACCAGGAAAATTTTCTTTTTGACAAAGGCTATTACAGCAGCTTTGAAACGGACAATTCGCACCCGCCGCTGTCTGAGGTGGTTGAACTGCGGATTGCAGCGCGCGACAAGTTGATCAGTGAGGAGGATGCGCGTTCACGGATTGACGCGCTGAGGGGGCATGATTTGCGTGAGCAGCTTAATCGTTATGTTTTTGAAAATGCTACTGCGCAGCAATACAATTTGCAGCTGGGGGCGGGCACGGAGAAAAGGAACTGGCTGCTTTCTGCAGGGTATGACCATAATGTCAGCTCGCTTGCTGCGCCCTTTAGCCGGTACAATGTAAAGGCGGAGCAGAACTTTAGGCTTGGCAAGCGGTTAACCCTGACGGGAAACCTGATGCTGACTCTTTCTAAGAGTAAAAACGGTAAAACAGACCCGTCGCAGATCAACTCCGCTACAGGTATCCTTCCACCTTATACGCAGTTGGCAGATGGGCAGGGGAATGCGCTTTCAGTAATCAGGGATTTTAGGACGGGCTATATTAATGGTGCCGGAAACGGTAAACTTTTGGACTGGTCTTATTATCCGCTGGAGGATGATAAGTATTCCAGCTCGGTAAATAAGGTGAACGATGTTCTGGCATCTTTAAGGTCAGCTTATCAGCTGACCGGATGGTTGAAGCTGGCAGGTACCTACCAGTTTGAGCAGCAGGATGGGCAGATCACAACGATTAATAGTCCGCAAAGTTATTATGTGCGTAACCTGGTGAATGTGTTTTCTTCCATCGATGCCTCCGGGGCGTTAAAGCGGAACATTCCACTGGGCAGTATTCGCGATCAGGATTATTCCTTACTGTCAGCGCATAATGCAAGGGTGCAGGCAGATATCAATAAAGTGATGGGCAGGCATTCGCTTTCGGGAATTATTGGTGGAGAAATCAGGAGCACGGGCGTCCAGACCAGCACAGGTCGGATATATGGGCTGAATGAATCCACTTTAAGTACTTCGGTGGTAGATTACCTGAACCCCATTAAAACCTTTGTTACCGGAAGAACCGACAATGTGCCCAACAGGGACGCTATGGGAAGAACGCTGAACCGTTATGTTTCGCTGTTTGCTAATCTGGCCTATACCTTTGATGAGCGCTATACGCTTTCATTGAGCGGGAGGAGGGATGCATCCAATCTGTATGGCCTGAATACCAATGATAAATGGACCCCCTTATTTTCTTCTGGGTTTGGCTGGGAAGTTTCCAAAGAGAAATTCTGGGGAGGGGGCCTCGTTTCTTTCCTAAAACTCAGGACTACATTTGGGGCAAGCGGAAACACTGATCCAAGGACTACGGCAGTGACTACGATTACCTACTCGGGCTTCAATTCTGTATTTACTCAAAGCCCTTACGCGCTGTTTAGTAATTATGCGAATCCGGAGTTAAAGTGGGAGCGCGTTTTTATGTTCAATGCGGGGCTCGACTTTGCTTTACGTGGGAATAGGCTAAAAGGAAGTCTGGAATATTACCGCAAAAAATCTGTTGACCTTTTGGCGTTGACCCCGATAGACTTAACCGCAGGTGTGGGTGCTACGCTGGTGAAGAATTCAGGCGTGATATCGGGCGATGGGGTAGACCTGGAACTCAGTAGCAGGAATATTACGGGCAAGTTCAGCTGGTCGTCGGACTTCTTTCTGAACTATTATAAGGATAAGGTGATTAAGAATTACAACAGCACTTTTAACGGCAGGGGAAAACTCGGCGGGAATGTTTCCTATACAGGTATTGTTGGATATCCGCTTTATGGGATGATTTCCTTTAAATGGGCAGGCCTGGACCCTGCGACAGGCGACCCGCAGGGGATATTGAACGGGGCGGTGAGTAAAGATTATAATGCGCTAATGGGCAGCTCACTTAAATTCGAGGACATGGTATACCATGGTACCGCGCTGCCCCTTTTTACCGGCGGGCTGGGTAATAGTTTTGCTTATGGTGGTTTTTCGCTCAGTTTGAGGATGAGCTTTAAGCTGGGATACTATTTCAGGAAAAATGTGCTCGATTACGGTTCGCTCATGATAGGCAGGCAAGGGACTGCTGATTACGCCAGTAGGTGGCAAAAACTGGGCGATGAAGTGCATACCAACGTGCCGAGCCGGGTTTATCCCAACTCTGACCTCAGGGATGAGTTTTACTGGGGATCTGAGGTGAATGTGCTCAAAGGGGACCATATCCGTATGCAGTACGTGAACTTAGGTTATGACTTTAAGTTACCCCGTGGAAAGAAAGCAGGCTTTTCCAAACTGCAGGTGTTTGTGGTGGCGGGTAACCTGGGGATCATCTGGCGGGCAAACAAGGAGCACATTGATCCTGACTACAATGGTATACCGGATGCAAAAAGCATTGCATTTGGTTTCAAATCAACTTTATAAGCTTAAGCGATATGAAAAAGTTAATTTATTTATGCATGGTGGTGCTTTTGTTTTGCAGCTCATGTAAGAAGTTTTTGGACGAGAAGTCCAACCAGAACCAGGCTATACCTGAAACGCTGGTTGACCTGCAGGCTTTGCTTGATCAGTACCAGGTGCTGAATTATGTAGACGGGAATGCGGCCGAAATCAGCACGGATGATATATACCTGAACGATGCAGACTTAGCTGCCAGGCCTGAAAATGAGCACAATATGTACACCTGGCAGCGCAGCAATATCTTTTTGCTGGATGGTAACGAATGGTTTTATAATTACAGGGCCATTAACCGTACCAACGTCGTGCTGGAGGCTATTGCTAAAATTGGCAAAACTGCCAGCAATGCTGCCGAATGGGAAAATGTCTGCGGGCAGGCTTATTTCATCCGGGCGAAAAACCATCTCCGGGGACTTTATATATGGGGTAATGCCTATGGTGAACAGTCGCCATCAGATTTGGGGGTACCGCTTAGGCTGGGGTCAGATTTTAATGTGCCCTCGGTGCGGGCAACTGTTACGCAAGGTTATGCGCAGGTAATCTCCGATCTGCAAAGGGCAGTTCAGGCGCTTCCCCTTAAAGCAGTACATGTGATGCGGCCCTCCAGGCCTGCGGCTTATGGCCTGCTCGCGAGGGTTTACTTATCGATGCGCAACTACGAGCTGGCAAAGCTGTATGCCGATTCCTGTTTATCGCTAAAGGCTGATTTGCTGGATTATAATACTTTGAATGCAGCAGCAAGTTATCCCATTGGCCAATTTAATGTTGAGGTATTGCAGGACAGTTACTTTACTTCCCCGATGCTGAACAATGCAAGGGGAAAGATCAATCCTGCGCTTTATGCGCTGTATGAGCCGAACGATTTGCGAAAGACTGTATTTTTTAGTGATAACAAAAACGGGACTTATGGTTTTAAGGGAAGTTATGAAGGGAACTCGAATCTCTTTAGCGGGGTGGCTGTAAATGAGATCCTGCTGATCAGGAGTGAATGCCTGGCCAGGGCCGGCAGGCTTTCAGAAGCGCTGGCTGATTTGAACCGTTTGCTACGCAACCGGTATAAGAAAAATACTTTCATTGAGAAGACGGGGAGTGATCAGCAGGCGGTGCTGGGTGATATTCTAATCGAGAGGAGGAAGGAACTGCTGCTCAGGGGACTGCGGTGGGTAGATGTGAAAAGGCTGAATATGGAGAATGCAGATATTTCTTTTAGCAGGAGCTACAAAGGTGTGACCTATCAGCTTAAGGCTAACAGTACGGGCTTTACCCTTCCTATCCCCGAGCGGGTGATCGAGATAGCAGGTCTTCCGCAGAATCCTTAAATGCAATGGTGCAGCATTCATCTGCACCATTGACTACTGTTACTGCTCTCTGGCAGAAATCAATTCTTGAGAGTCCAGCACTGCCTGGTTGTCTTTACCTGAAAGGTAGCTAGAAAGCGAAGTTTCTATACCGATTGTGCAAGGTACTTCCGGGTCCCCGTTACATTCAAACGCAGTAGGGCTTCCTGCAGGTTCCCATGAACTGGTCTGGTCAACAGGGCCATTACCGGTTTTGTAGTGGTAGTAAGTAGTTTTTTTGTTAGTGAATGCACTTTGTGAGGCGATAAGGCCGAACCCTAATACAAGGGCTGCAAGGCCTAAATTGATTTTTTTTGACATGGTATTTAGTTTTAAATGATCTCCGATAAGGGAGGATAAATGAAGTCGATCTGGCTGGGTGGTCTTTCGATCGGTTGATTTTTCTGTATGGGATAGGACCGGTATCCGTTTAAGCTGGTTACTCTTTGTCACGAACCTCCTGCTTTAGGTGAATAGTTAAGCTAGTTATCGTTAATGTGGTGAATACAAGATTGAAAATGAGGTGCGATTTCCATCCGAGCCATTTTAATACGCCGCCGCAGCTACAGGGTGCCTTGCTGAAATAGTCTGCCAACACCAGTGCGATGTAGGCGGTGAAGGCGAGCAGGAGTACAGATGAAAACAGCAGGCCAACGAGTACGGTCCTTTTGAAACATAACAGGACTGCGGTAATAATTTCTGCAGGGATCAAAAAATACAGCAGAAAATCTGCCAGCCAGCCGGGAAAAGCCTGGTTGTGTAGCTGCTGGTCAAAAGCTGAAAAAGTGAAGAGCTTACTGAAGGCGGCATAACTAAATAGCAGCACGAGCAGGGGTGGAACGGTTGATTTAAAAATGGCTTTCATGGTAGAAGAATTATGAAACAAATTAAGGGCGATTAGAAAAGCCAAAACAGTATGAGATGGGTAGTATACCCTTTTAAGCGACGAAGAGATGAAAGAAAGTAAGTCAATGCTATACCGGTTTTTACCGCAGTTATTTTTACGGGCACCGTACTATAGCTTTACAGGCTATGATCTCTCGCGCTTGCCGGAAGTGTTGCAGGAGCAGGCTTTTCGCAATGCAGTTTTTTTGGCAAGCGCAGCGTTTTATGCGCTGCTTGAAAAAAAGGAATTTGATTTCGATAAATTAGCAGATAAGGAAAAACATACCCTTTATAAGTATTATAACCGGATGTGTTTCCGGCCAACCCCTTTTGGGAGCTTCTCCTCTTTCACTTTACTCCAATGGGGAAGCGGTGGTCAGGTCAGGCTTGCCGGAAGCGACGAGTCAATCCTTCATTTATTGCCTGACCAGAAATTTTTGAGAAAATTGAAGAACAGGGCGGAGGCTGATCTGCCAGCCGGATTAATGGTCAACCCTACGCTGTACCGGTTTAATGACGTTTTCCGCTTTACTAAATCATCTTTGGATGATAAGGGCCGGTTTAGTTTTTCCCTGCAAGGGATTGCAGCCGTAAAATTTAATATACAGCTGTTTTCATTTTTATCTTCAAAGAAGATTTCAAAAAAAATACTGCTGAGCTGGATTGTGCAGCATGCTGAATGTTCAGCAGAAGATGCAGAAGAATACATCGGGTTTCTGCTTGATGCAGGGGCGGTTTTCAATGGCACTCAGGGCAAAGTGATCAGTAATGAGATTATTGAGTTCTTTGGCTTGCCTGGCTGGAATGGTTTCTGGAAAAATTACACAATGAATCCCTTATTGGGTAAAGTACCCCTGTCGGCTTTGGCCAGGGATATCGGGAAAATTGCAAAAGAAAATAAACCTTTTGTCCAACCATTTTATGCGGCCCTGGAAAGGCCAAACAACACTGGCGGACCAGATAGCGCTGAACAGGAAGAATTGTCCAAAGCAGTCCATGTGCTGCAGTTATTGGCAAATGCTGAGCAGTCTGCTGATCTGTCGCGTTTTATCCGTGATTTCCGATCCCGCTTTGATCAGGAAAGGGTGCCTTTACTGCGAGCCTTAGATCCTGATGGAGGACTGCATTATGGCGAGATGGAACCATCCATGCCTGATCAGGATATCCTGGAGAATATTCCTTTTCCCGTGCCAGAAGAAGAAAACAGGACCCTTGGATGGCATGCCTCCCAGCAGTTTATCTTCAAACTCTGGATAGGGGATACCCTTCGCGATCCCTGGTCGCCCCTGCAGATCAGTGAAGATGATCTGATTAAACTGGAAAATCATAAAAAGGCAGTATTGCCTTTGCCTCAAACGCAGGCGCTCATGTACCGCTCGACGGGCGAGCACCTGATTATTGAAAGCTCGGGTGGGGTAACCGCCACTTCGCTGATTGGAAGGTTCTCCTGCTTTAGTGATCCGGTACACCAGTTTTGCCGCGAGCTTGCCGAAAGGGAAACTACCGCAAACCCGGAAGTTGTTTTTGCCGACATTGCCCAGCAGTCTGATAGCCATGTGGATAATATCAATCGCCGCAAGCCCATTTATGCTAACGAGATACCCCTGAATGTATTTCCTTCGCAGCCGGCTGAAAACCTGGTACTGCCAGGCGAACTCATACTTTCTCTTAAAGGGGATGAACTGGTATTAGAGTCGTCTAAGCTAAACAAAAGAGTAATTCCCCGTCTGGCCACAGCCTATAACTTTCGGAATAACCATTCGCCAGTTTTCCGGCTATTGTGTGATCTGCAATTTCAGGGGGTACAGGCAGGACTTTCATTTAGCCTGGAGAACTTTTTTCCGGGCCTGACTTTTTATCCACGTGTCTGTTACGGAAGGGTGATCCTCTGTCTGGCGAAATGGAATTTTAAGGAATCAGACATAAAGCCTTTAACTTCGGTAGATAACGTTGATCCATTTAAAACCCTGGATGGTTTTCGCAGAAAGCACCACCTGCCCCGCCACATCACCATAGGGGCAACAGACCAGCAGTTGGTTTTTGATCTGGCCAATTCCACCGAAGCAAGATTTTTTTTGCAGTGCATTGACGGTTTAAAGCGGATGACTATTCAGGAATATTTATGGCCAGACCGCTCCGTCCTGTCTGGTAAAAAGCCACTTGCAGGGCAAATGATTGCTTTTCTTGCCCACGAAAATAATATTTATAAACCCTTAAAAAAGGAAAGTACTACTGTTTACGGCGAAAAGCAACGCGACTTTTTAATGGGCAGTAACTGGCTTTACCTTAAAATTTTCTGCATTCCACGTGCTTCGGATGAAATCCTTAGTAAGGTGATTTTTCCGTTCATTAAAGGACAGAAAAAGCGGATCAAAAAGTGGTTTTTCATCCGCTACAGCGATAAAGGTTATCACCTGCGCCTGCGTATTCAGGCGGAAGAACATGATCTTGGCGCAATACTCGTGGCCTTGCGTAAAAAAATTGAATCATCCAGATATGATAAACTCATTCGGGATTTCCAGGGAGATACCTACCGGAGAGAACTCGAACGGTATGGCCCCGGTCTCATTTCACATGTTGAAGAACTTTTTTGCGCGGGAAGCCATCTTGCTGCGTTTGCGTTAACTTTAAGGGGGAACAGTTCCCTTCAACTAAGCGAATTTGAACTGGCCATACTTACTGCCTGTCGCATGGTCAGCTGCTTTTTTCCGTCTCTGGCTGATTCCCTGCATTATCTTGGTAAGGTGAAGGACCGGTTTATGGCGGAGTTCAGGGCAGATAAAACGCTTAAGATCGCAATGGATGAGAAATACCGGGAGAAGAAATTATTAATAGCGGATTTGCTGGAAAGCAAAGAATTATCGAAGCACCTTTTGCCACTTTTAAAGCAGATGTCAGTTTTAAACGGGCTTACCAGCAGCTATTCAAATGATAAAAAAATGGAACTATTAGCCGACCTGGTGCATATGCAACTGAACCGGACTTTTTCCGTTAGACAAAGGCAACAGGAGTTGCTCGTTTACTATTGCCTGCAAAAATATAATGTTTCGCTTTTGGCCCGCGGAAAATCTTCAGTCTAGTGATCACTTTTGTCTCTTTTACTGATGAGTAAAGCGGGCTGGATTTTTTCCCGGAAAGCGGTGCGGTAAGTCCCTCCAATCGGAACACTCACTCCTCCGCTTAGTCTTACCTGGGCGTATTCCAATGAATGAATAGCCGCATGGTTGACGATATAAGACTGATGGATCCTGGAAAAACCTTCAACAGGCAACTTGTAAAGGACTTCCGCTAAAGTGAGGTAAGTGGTTACTTTTTCATCATTCATGTGGATAATGATGTAGTTGCCTACATTTTCTATATAACGGATCTCTGCGATGGTGATCCGGTTAAATTTTCCTTTGATGTTGCTTTTAACGAAAAAAAATGGGCTAGCAGTAATTTGATCTATCTGACTGGTAAGGTTTGAGCGTACTCTGGTAACTGCCTTTAAAAACCTGGCGTAATTAATGGGCTTTAGCAGGTAATCTACTGCATCTTTTTCAAATGCTTCAGGTGCGTACTCGCGGTAGGAGGTTGTGAAAATAATATTGCTTGCTGAACCGATAAGGTCTGCCACATCAAGGCCGTTAAGTTGCGGCATATCGACATCTAAAAGAACAATATCGGGAGTTTGGATAGTGCACAATTCTTCCAGTGCTAAAAGCGGGTTGGTGGAGCTGCCAACCAGTTCCAGGCCTGGGGTTTGATTGACGTACTTAGCGAGTACTTCAATTGAATGATATTCATCATCAATGATATAGCAGGTTAAGCTCATAATTTAAGGGTTAAAGTGAGTTCGTAAAATTCGCCAGGCTCATTGATTTCCAGCTTGTAATTGCCTTTGTAAAATGAATCCATGCGGAGCCGGATGTTTTGTAGGCCTAGTGCTTTTCGCTGACGGGGACGAGCGTTCTTTGATTTTTTTAAGTTCCTGCTGTAGAACGTTAATTGTCCGGTTTCGTTTGTTGTTAATTTCAGTTCAGCCGGAGAGGTAATTTCGGTCAGGTTCCCATGTTTGAACAGGTTTTCTGTCAGTGTAAGCAAAATAAGCGGAATTATTTTATAGCGACTGAAATCACCTTTCATTTCCAGCTTAAGATATAGAGGTTCTTTAAACCGGTAGCGGTTGATCGCGATGAGATTTTCAATCTGCTCAACTTCTCTATCCAGTTTAATTTTTCCGTCCGGTCCTGCTTCTTCCAAGCTGAACCGCATGATCTCCGATAGGAGCCAAATGCAATTAGCGGCATCATCGGAATACTTTTGTGTGCTGTTGTAAACAAAGTTGAGCGCATTGAAGAGCATATGGGGGTTAATCTGTTGTTGCAGGTAGGCGTTACGAGACTTGGTAAGTTGGGTTTCTAACTCTGCTTTTTCTTTTTCAATAATTAATTGACGCTTTTCAGCTTCCAAAGCCTGCCTTCTAAAATGGGCGATGTGTTTTGCAGCCCAGTAAAATGTTGCCATTAAAATGAAATAAAAAGCCCGTGCAAGATTTCTTGGTAAAAATGCTCTAATGAAAATATGAGAATCATATCGCGCAGGCTGCGGGTTGCCCAAAAAATTATCTGCTATACCTTTAATTACGAGATAAAGTACAACAATCACTACAAATAGTAAAAATCCCACTATGTAACTGGATTTTGGTTCAGTAAAAGCGAAATTCAGCAATCTGATATGTAAATAAAACAGCGCTAAATTTATTGAATAAAATGCGATATAAATATAGGGTCTTTCTAAAGCTCCAACGTGATAGTATACGAACGTTAATTCATAGGTAATGAAAAGTATCCAGCAAGTAGCGTGAACAATAAATAACTTTCGAGCTATTGGGCTTAGTTTCGCTGTTATAAAATTTATTATCATTCCTATAGTTTTAACTCCCAAGTCAATCGAATCTGTAATAAATTACCTAATTAATATATGCAATCTTAAATTAACATAAAAAATTAAAATTATGATCAAATCAAAAAAACTTCCGCAAAAAAGCACACAGCTTCTTAACCAAAACAGATCTTTTAAACGCCAGAATAAATGGTCTGAAACTGACACCACTACGGTGAACACCACAATTGTTTCAAGTACTCATATTTTCAACCAATAGATGGAAATATGAATAATGCACCAGGGAAATCATTTCGCTATGCTTAAGAATGAACTGAAGGATATAGAAGAAATATTAATTGAGCAAGAATATTCCGACAGCACTAGAATAGCTCAGATTAATCTTGAAACCCACTTTGGCCAAATCTGTAAAGCATGGGAAGCGGTAATATTTTCCAATACGCCAGAGGATACTCTGGTGCGTTATTTCCATTATCACCTAGATATTATATCAACCATCTCCAATACATTATCTAATTCTCACGATTCTGAAACAAATGTACTTCTCCAAAATGAACTTTTAGCACTTATAGATCATCTACGGAAATACCATTTCAATTATTTTAATGAAGATGCGATTGCGCCTATAGCCTATCATCAACGCTCAATTGAACAATGGAGCGAGGATGTTCGGCTGCTGAAAAGTAAACTTAAAAAAGCACAAATAAGCGCTGAGCTGAAAACTTCGGTCTGTAAATGGGTAGAGGAACTCAATGAGATCAATTACTCCAGGCGGTATTCTTTTCGGGAAATATCCTATTCTAAGTATATTATTGAGCAAATGCTTTTGATTGATATCTTTTCGGACAAGGCAGATAACAATCTCATCTCTTTTCTTTCCAGCGCTAATTTTAACCACCTTGCTTTTTTAGTTTACCGACAGAATAAGATCCGTCAGGAATTGGAAGCTTTTATTTGTTTAGACGACAAAATCAACTATCTACATCATCAAAAGGCTACGGTGGCATCTGTTCCTGAAGTGAAACATGTAGTTTATAATATTTCATGGCCATCTCTAAAAATTATGTTGGGAGATTGGCTCCAGGAAGAAATTCTGCTAACAGAAAAGTCTTTGAGCAAGAGGAGTGAAGTTGCTATTCCTAAGATACCATTGAAAATGTCAGTCGCTCACCTGTCCTGCTTAATTCGTTTGCTATACGAAGAAAGTGTTTTCGCCACTCAGAATCTTCAGTTTATTTTTAAAGGTTTCGCTGGTCACTATCAAAGTAAAAGACAAGCTGTTATATCTCCTGGAAGCCTGAGTAAAGAATTTTATAGTATTGACCAACATACTGCCGCACGAGTGCGGGATCTGTTACAGCGTATGGTACAGCGGATTAACCGTAATTTTTTTCCTATGGCCGTTGCAATAAATGCAACAGTCCTCTCTTATCTAAGTACGCGCTGAGTTCCCCCAGCCAGCTATAGCTAAACCCTTTTTTATTGATCAGTTGTTCAGGCAAAAGAGATGTGATGTCTTTCAATGTGCTGAAATGCATCGAACTACAAACTTTACAGAATTCAGTACTAAAACCAAGCCTGTTAATAGGGGTCTGTAATAATTCCTCCTTTTCCATATATTTTTTAATGCCTGCAGCTTTATAAAGATAATAAATTTGTTTCTAATAAGATGTATCTAATATGATGTTTCTTTTTAGAAGTACCTCTCGCGCACCATTTTGGTTTACTTTACGTTATGAGTAGAGCTAAAAACGAAGAGGAGAGCGAGCATATAAAGGAAGTTTTAAAATTGCTTGGTGCACGGATTCGTTCCCTTAGGGAAGCTAAAGGGGAACGGAACTATGAAAAATTTGCCTTTAAACATGACCTTAACCGTACGCAGCTCTGGCGATATGAAAATGGAGAGGATCTGTATTTCTCATCTTTGCTCAAAGTGCTTTCAGCATTGGATATCACCCTTGCTGAGTTCTTTGGTGATGGGTTTGATCAACCCGTGAAGTAATAACATATAGTAAAAATCAACAAGCAGCAATAAAAATCTGAAAAGATGCTTTTGCAGCAGATGCCTGTTTTCGATATACGATTAGAAAAAAGTTGTCGTTATACAGGGTGTAAGGCGTAATTAAACTACGTCTTTAATTACTGATTAAATATACGCATGATGGAAAAACTAACCACAGTTATTTTTTCATCCCTATCAATTGAATTATTTACTCCAGTGCATAAGTTTATTGTTTATGCACGGCAAAAGGGTCCCCAGCGGGTGGCCTGTATTCCTTTTAACTCGGGGCTCATCTGCCGTGGCCGTGGCTATCCGTAAATTTGGGGCAAGTTGCCCCTGCAACAGGTTACATTATACACACCACCATTAATTTAAACTTTATTGGGTTTGTTAAACAGCGTTTAATGCTGTTTAGCGCAAAAATTTACAGATAAGCACCCCATTTTCTAACCGATTCGTTTCATGTTTTAAACTTAACGCCACATGAATAAGCTTGATGCACTTGTACAGATCATGTACAACATTTACCTCGTATTGAACAAAGAACAACTCGCCTTTACCTTTATCGATCTCTTCGGCGACCCTAACGCGCAACTTACCCGCCAACAGGTAAAAGATTACCTGAACATAAGCGAAAGCACCTACAAACGTAAGGTAAAAGACGGCACTTTAAAGCCCATAAAACTACCGGGCGGCGATCGTTTTTACGCGAAAGATTTACTGGCCGCCTACCTGGAGAGCCAGCGGAAAGGCCGTATTTGAGCTATATACGGACAAGACATCCTTTACCTGTTGTTTACCCTTTGTTTACTCTTTATTGCTACCAGGTTAACCCCAGGCTTACCCCAGGGTTACCTCTGCTTTACCTTTTGCTTACCTAAAAGGTAAAGCCAACGTTTGTTTTTGCAGGATGGGGCCACTGCTTAGGGTTATGCTGCCCTTAAGCAGGTCGCCACTCAATGTCATTAAGCTAAGCGTTTAACCACAGATGCACACAGATAAACACAGATTTTTGTAGCTGTGTGCATCCTTTCTATCTGTGGTTAAATTATTTTTCGTACCGAATGGTTTAACCCAGTAATATTGGGGCACCCTAAGCACTCGGCCTTTGCACTGCCTACCACAAGTGTAACGGCTCATTTTAGCTCAAAAACGGTCTTATTTAGCTCAATTTGGCTCATTTTAGCTCAAAATGAGGCGCCAATGCTGCTAAGCCGCTAGGTTTGGGCATGGATTTAAACATACCGGTATAAACAGAAATCCTTTTTTGAACAACATTTTTTCAATAAAAAAACAAAAATTATGGCAACGTATTCAAAAGGCGCAAATGGCGCATTCTCGGGCAAAGTAGGCAGTGTAATTGGCAGCAACTGGCGCAGTGTAGATTACCTAAAGGGCCTGCCCAAAAAGAGCAGTAAACCCAGTACCGAACCACAATTGGCCCAGCGCAGCAAATTTGCCCTGGCGCCGCTCTATCTGAGCCCTATTAAAGACATTTTAAACATTGGCTTTAAAGATAAACACCTGAGCAAACTTACAGGTTACAATGCAGCAGTAAAGGTCTTTCTAAACCAGGCAATTGTAGGCGACTATCCTGATTATACAGTCGATTTTTCGCAGGTAGTACTCAGCAAAGGTTCGCTTTCGGTTTTCCATGGCCTTAACGCAGGCCTGCAGGGTGCAGACCTGGTACTGAACTGGCAGAGCATTTTAAACCGCTACAGTGCCTTTACTGATGACCTGCTAACGGTAGTGCTCTTTAACGATACCAAAAAGATGTACCTGGTGTACGAAGAAGCACAGCGCGGCGCGCTTACCTATACCGCTGCAATTGGTGCCGGCTTTACGGGTGATGTTTTTCACGGATGGGCTTTTGCAGTCAAACGCGATGCCACTTCGGTATCAGGCAGCCAGTACCTGGGCACTTTTACCATTCCTTAGTTTGTTAGTTAACCCTGCCCAAGCCTTGCAAAACCGCAGGTTTGGGCTTTTTTAAAAAGAAAAGATATGAAAACATTAAAACTGGCTTTAACGGCGCTGATGCCGAAAAAGCAAATACTCGAAAAACTGATGCTGGCCACCATCTTGGTTTTAGGCTGGCTTACACTCCCTAATTTATTAAGAAGCTTCGAACCCACTGCTGCGCTGCTCGATGCAGGTATCTGGCAGCTGCTTTTGCTCGGCCTGTTGTGTTATGTGGCCCTATTGCAAATTTCCTGGTGGCTCTTGTACCGCTTTTGGCTCGGCCTGGGCCTGCTTAAT
Source organism: Pedobacter sp. SG908 (assembly GCF_011759615.1). Lineage (NCBI taxonomy): Bacteria > Pseudomonadati > Bacteroidota > Sphingobacteriia > Sphingobacteriales > Sphingobacteriaceae > Pedobacter > Pedobacter sp. SG908. Next base: position 3,300,136 of record NZ_JAAOYY010000001.1, on the reverse strand, counting down.
TTAACAGATATGGTTTTACGCTTTAAACAACTCACATCATGGCAACAGTTAAGATTTTTTTGGGCATCGTTTGCATTGCTCTTTTTAGCAGGGATAGCCTGCCTGGCCGCAATAACATAAACCAGGCGCCGAACAGGGCATTTGCCGATAGGGCCAAACTGTTGTGCATTGCAAAAAACGAACTGGGTGTGCGCGAACTTTCCGGCCATAACGATGGGCCTCGGGTAGCGGCGTACCTGCGTTATACAGGCATTGAACAGGGCAGCCCCTGGTGTGCCGCTTTTGTAAGCTGGGTTTTTGGCCAGGCCGGATACCCCGCACCACGTAGCGCCTGGAGCCCGGCCTTATTTCCGTTAAGTAAACGCACCAAAGAGATAAGCCCTGCAATGGTATTCGGCATTTACTTTAGCCACCTGAAACGCATTGCCCATTGTGGTTTGGTGGAGCGACAGGAAGGCGACTGGCTCATTACCATCGAAGGGAATACCAATATAGCAGGCAGCAGGGAAGGCGATGGGGTATACCGCAAACGGCGCCCCTTAAAAGCCATCAGGTACTTTGCCGATTGGGCCAAAAAGAAAGGAGCAGACAATGAAAACTGAGTTAAACTTATTGATGGCCTGCAGCATACTGCTTTCGGCCTGCGGAAGCTTAAAAAGTAAAAAAACGCTGCATACGGAAAACCTTCAATCGAACAGCTATCAGCAGGAAATTACCAATCTGCAAAGCTGGGTAAAAGAAAACACCCTGCTGCTTGATAGCAGTAATAGCGAATATGTGGTGCAGATTACCCCGGTGGGGAAATTTTTCTACAGTGCCGAAAATGGTTTTGAAGGTCTGGCCGAAAAAGTGCTGGTAAGCGGAAAAACGGGTAAAAGGCAGATTCTTCAGCGCCAAAAGCAAGCGGGCCACCAGCTTCAGCACCAAAAACACAGCCTCGAAAGCACACAGCTAAAAAAGAAGATGCAGCACATTGATAAAAGCAGAAAGCCGCGTTTGGCTATGTTATACATCGGGCTGGTAGCGGTACTGGGCCTGGCTTGCTGGTTAATGAGAAAACGGCTGTTTACCTGAACATTTAAAATGCTCCCTTTAAGCAGTTAGGGGAGCATTTATTTCATAATCAGCTCTAAACACTATTACCATCCATCAATTGTAATCGAGTAAATAATAATTAATAGTGAGGTGCTCCCGTTTGATCTGGGGAAGAATAGATATTGACCAAGACAAAAAAGGACAACCAAATGAATGGTTGCGCTAATCATTAATGTGCTCTGGCTTTCGCCGGATGTAAGGCGCTCAGACCTTACTTTCGATTATACGAAAAAAAAGTTTTTGGTTTTATGTAATATCAATCACCATGGGTTAAATGGTTAGACTAAAGAGTTTTTTTTGGGTGGTACAGACTTCTAGATTGCATATATTTAATACAGATAAAGAAAGTTATGCCACAAAATTATTTAAATTATAATATTACTTTTTTCTATATTGGTAAGCTGAACCGGCCGGGATATCACCTTGAAGTATCAGTGAAAAAGTGCAATATTCTAGTTTCAAGGAAATAAAACCTTTTTGTTGATGTATGATAAAATGTTATTTTATTGGAGAAGGTTCTGACATCGATGATGTAAAAAAACTTGTTGAAAAACATCCCTTCGCTGAACTCATAGATGATCATGGTACTGGTCAACCTGTTTTAGAAGAAATCTTTGCGAAGAAACCACAGGTTTTATTTGTTGACTTTGCCATGCGGAAAACCATCAAAAAAGCCCTTACCAGGCTTATGCAGTTTTCAGCTATAATTTACATGTCTGTTACGCCAAGTGATGCGTTCGAGGCTTTTGAAGATGGAGCAATAGATTACATGTCCTATCCGGTCAGATCAAAAAGGTTTGAGGTTTGTATGAGCAAAATCGTAAGACTTTCGTTGAATAGGACCTCTTTTCTACAAGAAGTTCCTGAACATGGCCTGGATTCTTTTTTTATCAATGTCGATGCAAAGGGAAAAACAGAGTTGCTGATAAACTCCAACGAAATACTAATGATTGAGGCTATAGAAAACCACATTTTATTAACCATGGTAGAGGGAAGAAAACATGTCTGTTTCAATACGATGAAAGAGATGGAAGAATACCTGCCTAATTATTTGATCCGGGTACATAAATCTTTTATCATAAATTACAGAAAAGTGAGCGAAGTTAAAGGACCCTTGCTCACCCTTAAAGGCAATACCCAAAAGATTCCAATAGGGGTTACTTACCGGAAAGCTTTCACTGAGAAAAAAAATGAAATGACTATCGGTAAAAAAAACGTTAAACGGTTTTGAGTAATCACTTAACACTTAACCGAAGCTGGCATCGCAATGTGACTTTAGCAAGGAAATTATCACGGAAGTGGGTCAGCATCTGAAATAACAGTTTCGGGTAAGAATTTTATATACCTGCCATTTATATTAGTTCACCTCTCGGTTTGTGTCATTGGCAAAAAAAATGCCGAAATGATGTTAGCGTGTTTACTTTAGCTACCACAACTAATATTAACACTCTAAAGATGATATCTACCGACCTCTCCTTAAAGAGAAAGAGCTTTTCTTTTTTTGTATCAATACTATTGATCTTATTTTATCACCAATCTTTTTCTCAGACTAAATCATTGTTGGATGAATCACGCCCGCTAACCCCATCTGCCTTTCAATACCTGAAATATACCGATATGCCGATCGGCAAGTATACTGGAGTAGCTGATATCTCAGTACCGCTTTATCAGATTGAAGAAGATGGCGTTCACCTGCCAATAACATTGTCTTATCATAGCGCAGGTGTAAGGGTCAGTGAGGAGGCCAGTGAGGTTGGGCTAGGTTGGAGTATGCAGATGGGAAGTATTGTGCAGATAGTTAACGATCTAGATGATTTAGACCCGAGCTTTACAAAGAGTTTGCCAGATTACATCGGCTCTACCATACCTACGGAATTACCATACCGCTGGGAATGGCCGGTGGAGTCTTATGGATCCGGACCAACTTTGCCCGTAAATCCTCCTCTTCCAAATTACGCATTTCCGATTGCAACTGGCCGATATTATCCTATCAATGGACATTATGATATCCAGAGCTTTTTGACAGCTGCCAATTATGATTCTGAGCCAGATATCTTCAAGGCCAATTTTTTTGGGCATAGTGTTAATTTTGTTCTTGATTGGAAAAATGGCTACCAGATTGCCGTGATTAATCAACTTGGCTATACCGTAAAGTATCTTAATGACGGATCTTTTGCCATAACGGTTCCCAGTGGTGAGATCTATACCTTCGCATTGAAAAATGCCGCCTCTAGTTTGGTTTATTCAACTATCAAGATTGCTGGAGGGCAGTATGGAGGAGGCGGTTATCTGAATCCGGGTAACTCGTCCGCGACGTGGGTGCTGACTGGAATAACCACAAAAAATAAACATGAAATAGCTATCAACTATACAAAAACGGCTGCAGTTAGTGCATTCCCTCAACTTTCGCAAACCTGGAAACGGGTCAAGGAGACTGGGGTCAGTATTTATTATGGTTCGATGAATTTTCTTGCTTTTATGTCCAACCTGCCAGATACCAATGCGGAAGGCATGTTGACTTCAAATAGAAGTGAACAGACTGAATCGCACATTATCCTGTCCTCTATCGTGTTTTCCAATGGGAGGGTAGACTTTTATACCTCGGATAGGTCCGATATCCTCGGGGGCAAAAAAATTGATAATATCAGGGTCAGCTCACAGGAAACTGTAAGGAACATCAACCTTAATTATACTTATTCGGATGCACAAAATGTTGGCGGGGGAGGTTTCGTATATGACACTGGCGTGTTTGGCAGTACTGTGTTTTTGCGCTTAAAATTAGCCTCAGTGACTGACGGGACGGGTGGGACATATACATTCAACTATGATCCGACGCAACTACCAGCGAAGAATTCATTCGCTCAGGATCAATGGGGCTTTTATAACGGCAACCTTGCAAACAGTTCTTTAATCCCTAATCCTGTTCAGTATTTAAAGCCAGAGCTTGGCGACAATGGGAACAACCACTCTGCAAGTCTGCCCTATACCAGAGCAGAGGTATTGACCCAGATCGTTTATCCTACTGGGGGGAGTGCAAATTTTGAATATGAGCTCAATACGTTTGACAATTATTGGGTACCCGATTATGATACCAATACCAATACAGCCTCTAAGGGCTGTGGCCTGAGGATTAAATCGGTAATACATAGAAATGAAGTTGGCACAACTTATCAGAAACATGTATATGTCTACTCCGGTGGTAAGGCATTATTACCCATAAATCTATACCGGAACTTTACAAGCAACCATGTCTCGGCTATCGAAAACGGTGGGAACGCAAATGCACAAGTAAGGTCGTATTTTAGCGAGGAGTTTAACGGGAACGGATATTACTCACCCGCCTCTTTAAGTTCGGTTAACGGTATAGGATATGACCAGGTGACGGATAGATTAGTGGATGACCAAGGAACAGATCTTGGCTATACGGTCACAGATTTTCATAATTATCCAAACACGCTTCCTTCGAATAGTGTACAGTTTATGAGCAAAGTAGCCATAAGTGTCCCTGCGTTAGAGAACCGTAATCTTGCTAAAACGGGGCTTGAAAAAAACGTTAAAATTTATGATCAACAGGGTACATTAAAGAAAAAGGTGACCAAAGAATATCGGAATTTGTCTACTCCATTTCACTACGCCCTACGGGTTTCTGACTATCAGAATTATTATTATACCTACACTGAGACTCCTAGCAATACTAAAGTATGGGGAGCACAACCTCAACATTTGGTAGCAATTTATCCGATATATGATTTCATATCCAATCCATATAACGTTCGGGAAGTTGAATATTTCGAAACAGACAGTTTGACGAAATCATCAATATTTAATTTTAACACCTACAATTTACCTCAAACTGTGGTAACAGACTATAAAGGAATGAGGGAAACAGCAAGATATGAGTATATCTCGGACCATCCTTTGGATCCGCTGTATAGCACGATCATAGCCGATGGAAGAATAGCTGATCCGGTGAGTGTAAGCCTTGAAACAAGTTATCCAGCCATCTCAAATAATGGCGTGTCTGGCTCAACTTCAACTTCCTATGGCTATAGGATGGAGGGTGGGAATTTTGTCAGGGATTTCGAAAGCCATTACATCGGAAGTATACCAGATACCAAAACCTTTGATAAGTATGATAATAAAGGCAATTTGCTGCAGTTTACCGAAAAAGGCAAAACAACAAGCTTAATCTGGTCCTACAATCAAAACTACATTGTAGGGACTGTGGAAAACGCAACCTATAGCACTATTGAAAATATTCTTGGTGCAGGTAATCTAGCTTCTTTTGCTACTGCAATGCCTACAACCTATTACGGGATCAATAATTTTCTTGCACCTCTTCAGAACGATTCGCGTGTCAAGAATTCATTGATCGGAAGTTATTCTTATAGGCCACTTATTGGGATGAGTACGGTCACCGATTCTAAAGGGATGACAACGTTTTATGAATATGACGGGTTTTTAAGATTGAAAGCCATTAAGGATCAGGACGGAAATATAGTAAAACAATTTGATTACCACTATAAACAACCATAGATATGAAAAAGATGATATTTATAACCTTGCTGCTGGCTGCATTCATTGGCATTGGTCAAAAGGGCTCGGCGCAAGAAAAAAAAGAAACCAACCAAAAACGTGAGCAGCGTAATTATTACCGTACGACTCTCCAGGTAGATTCTGCAAAGGCGGAGCAGGTTGCTCAGATACAAGAAACCTACAAAAAAGCCCTTGCGGTAGTGGTTGCGGATTCTAGTCTTACTGAAGGAGGTCGGCGCTCAAAGATCCAACTGTTGATCGTGGAAAAAAACAGAAAGCTCCGCGGACTGCTCAACCCATCGCAGCAACAGAAAGTGATCCCGACTACCGAGCGGGAAGCAACAGTGCCGTCAAAACAGCAGTAAAGTACAATTATCATACCTTATTAACTCTCCGATGAAAGTGATAAACCTCTCACCAGCTGCAATATGTAGCTGGCTCCGTCATACAGCCGTTGTGCTGGTGTTTTTTGTGGCAGCACCTTTTTGCGCAGATGCGCAGGATGGTACCACTAAGAGTTCCGCGTTCCCGATCGCACTGAGCTCTTGTGGAAATACTTCTTACTCCGACAATAGGTCAAATACCTCACCCTATACCAATACTTACGGAAACTCCAGTCCTGATATCTGGTACCGCTTTTCAATCCCGGCAGCGACTAATGTAAGCGTTTCGCTCTGCGGCAGTAATTTTGATACCTATTTATATATCCTGGATGAGTCCAGTAATGTAATTGCCTACAATGATGATAACGGGGTGCTGTGTACAGGGACAAGTTCCTCGCTCAGCCAGGTGCTTGCTGCAGGAACCTATTACATCGTGACAGAGGGCTACAGCAGCAATACCGGTAATATTTCCCTAGCTGTGAACATTTCCGGCACTGGTAGCAGTGCATCGCCTGGCTCTGGAATGTCCAATGCAATCAATGCAGGAACTTTTTCTAGTTCTGGAAGTTTTACCGATACCCGTAGCAATGCGGATGCCTGTCTGGGCAATAATTTTGGACAGGGCAGTAACGATATTTTTTATAGGTTTGTTCTTTCGGGGACTGCAAACGTGGAAATGCTTCACTGTGGCAGTGGTTTTGATACTTATATGCACCTTCTTGACCAGTATGGTTCAGAAATTGCTTATAATGATGATAGTTCTACTTCCCCTTGTCCTGGCTTTCAAGCTTATATTCAGCTAAGCTTGCCAGCTGGTACTTACTATCTCGTTTCTGAAGGTTATGGTGGGAATACGGGGAATATTACTACATCGATAAATGTAACGGGTGGTTCTTCATCAATACCAGCGATTTCATATAGTAGCCCGGTTACAATTTCGGTAGGCGGTACGGCGAGTATAGCTCCCGTAAATACTGGTGCACCCGTAACCGGTGGGGCTATTGCGGTAACGTTTGCCGGCAACGGATCCTTCGGGTCAGCAAATGGAAGTGCAAATGCCGCAACTTTCTACACACCGCTTAACACTGCGGTAGATCAACAGGGCAATGTATATGTCGCAGATGCTGATAACCACCTGATCCGTAAGATCAGCCCTTCAGGGCTAGTAAGCACACTTGCCGGAGCAGGTTATGCAGGCTATGCAGATGGAACAGGTACATCCGCTGCATTTCAACACCCGTCGGCGCTTGTCGTCGATTCTTACGGTTATGTATATGTATCAGATCAGCAAAATCATAGGATTCGCAAAATCAGCCCATCGGGCACGGTAACGACCCTTGCAGGTAGTGGTTCGGCGGGTTTTGCGGACGGAACGGGGACTGGAGCGAGCTTTAGCAGTCCTATCGGACTGGCATTAGATGCTTCTGGAAACCTTTATGTGGCGGATTATGGAAGCCATCGGATCCGAAAGATTGACCTTTTTGGGGGAGTAAGTACTTACGCTGGAACAGGAGCGGCCGGTCTATCAAATGGAGCAGCACTGTCCTCGTCTTTCAGAAACCCGATGGGACTATCGTTTGACGCGGCAGGGAACCTGTACGTTGCAGACAGATTGAACCATAGTATTAGAAAGATCACATCTTCCGGAACTGTCACTACCCTTGCAGGAAACGGGTCTGCAGGTTATAACAATGGGAATGGTACTTCTGCTACTTTCAATTATCCTAACGGGGTAGCCGCTGATGCGGCAGGAAATATATATGTGGCTGATCAATTGAATCATAGTATCCGTATGGTAAGTACCTCGGGAACGGTTACAACACTAGCAGGAAACGGAACAGCTGGAACAGTAAATGGCTCGGGGGCGGCAATCCGTTTTAATTCTCCCTACGGACTTAGCATGGATACTGGTGGTAACATCTACATTGCTGAAAGTAGTGGGAATGTAATCAGGAAACTCAGTACAGCTGCCTATTCGGTGAGCCCTGCACTTCCCGCCGGACTTACTATTGATCCGTTTACCGGTGTAATCTCAGGAACAGCGGCCGCCGTATCGCCTATGACAGTTTATACCATCTCGGCTAATGGTAGTGGCGGAAGCGGTAGCACGACAATCTCTCTGGAGGTAACTTCTGGTGGTCTCTGTCTTTCCCCAAGCCAGAACCAGAATTACATCATTACCTACCTTCCCCGTGAAGAGGGCCTCACCAGTCAGAGTGCAGTGGTTGCGGCCAGCTGTAACAAAGACAGGGTACAGACCGATATCCAGTATTTCGATGCATTAGGGCGGCCCGCACAGACTGTTCAGGTACAGGGCAGTCCAAGTGGAAAAGATATTGTACAGCCGATAAGGTATGATATTTATGGGCGTGAGCCAATAAGTTATCAGCCTTATACCGCTGCCTCGAACGCTGGTGGTTACCGGACCGATGGACTTGATGCGCAGTTAAGCTTTTATGAAAACCAGGTAGTAGGATCAAGTATAAAACAGACCTCCTATCCTTACAGTGTTGTTAAATTTGAAAAGAGTCCATTGGCTAGGCAGGAGGAACGGGGTGCACCTGGATTGTTATGGCAACCAGATCAAGCCAGCCCAAATGGCCATACGATTAAGGTAAAATACCTCACAAATACCGAACAAGGCGGAGAAAGACAGGTGCGGAAATATATCGCGAGGTATAAATATACCTATAATGGTAATTACCTGTTCCAGCATGAACTGATAGAAGCTGGGTTTTACGATAGGAACGAGTTAAGGGTCAACATTACCTATGATGAAAATTGGATAGCATCAGACCAGCAAGCTGGATCAATAGAAGAATATAAGGATGCTTCTAATAGAGTGGTCTTAATCCGACGTTTTAACCGGAAAGCTGATGCAAGCATTGAGGTGCTGAGCACCTATTATGTATATGACCCCGTTGGGGAACTGGCATTTGTCCTGACACCTGGAACCAATCCAGATAGTGGCGGCATCAGCCAGATTTCATTGGATAACTATGGGTATCAGTATCGTTATGACAAAAAGGGAAGGCTAATTGAGAAAAAAATGCCAGGAAAAGGCTGGGAGTTTTTGGTATACAATAAGAACGATCAGCTTGTTTATACCCAAGATGCAAACCAGTTTCTCGCACACCAATGGAGTTTTATAAAGTATGACGGCCTTGGCAGGGTGATCGTGAGGGGAGTTGAGAGTAATAATTTGATGAGCAGGGCTACGATTCAGAACGACTACGTCGACAATATGACCGGGCCCATATGGGAAGAGCGCACTGCATCCAGAGCTGATGGTTATACTGTCCGTACCCATCCGATGGCAGGTGAAGAGAATGCAAATATTGTTTACAATACCATAAATTATTATGATGATTACAGTTTTCCGGGTAATAGTTTTCCGTTACCGGTTTATCCGGAGATGGACTATGATCGGATAAGAGGGTTGCCTACCGGTACCAAGGTGCGGGTACTGGGGACGGCGACTATGCTGCTTACGGTAAACTATTATAATCTAAAGAGGCAATTGACAAGAACAGTGAGCAGTAACAATGTTGGTGGCATCGATGAAACTGTTAATTCCTTTTCCTTTACTGGTGAGCTTAAAACGAACGTAAGAAACCATACATCTGGTACAGCTTCTGTAAATATAGCTACCGCCTATGACTATGATCACCTGGGCAGAAAAATACGCACAAAAGAAAATATTAATTCTCAAGGTGAAATTATCCTTAGTGAAATGGACTATAATGAAATCGGGCAGCCTATCCAGAAACGGTTACATGGGACGGGGGGTGGCTCTTTTGCCCAGTATATCGATTATAAATATAATGAACGAGGATGGCTGACAGCTATAAATACCCCCAATACTATCGATGCTTCACACGGATTTGGGATGCAGATTGAATACGGTAATAAACCGGATGCTTTTAACGGAAATATTGGCTCATTAAGCTGGCAGACTCTTGTTCCTCCTGGCTTAGGACTCGCCCAGCAGCAGCAAAGCTACACTTACAGCTATGACAAGATGAATAGGTTGGAAAAGGCTGCCTATAATAGTGTAGGTAAGACAGATTGGTTCAATGAGGAAATTTCATATGATATAATGGGCAATATCTTAACGTTGAAAAGAAAAAATGGTTCTTCCGGATTATGGAATGATCTGCAATATAATTACATCTATAATGGTCAAACTGGAAATGTGCTGGCAGGGGTTACAGATAACGGAACAGAAGGAATGAACAGTTCTTATACTTATGATGATAATGGAAATCAGACCAGCAATAGTAAGAATGGTATTACCAATATTAGTTATAATTTTCTAAATTTACCCCAGTCCTTTACCAAAGCGAGTACTGGAGAATTGCTGACCTATACATATGATGCAATGGGGAATAAAATTGAAAAGCAGTTAGGGGGACAGAGTACAAAGTATTTAGGGGGAATTCAATATAACGGTAATTCAATCGACTTTGTTACGACCGAAGAAGGAAGGGCATTACCAGGGACACCCTATGTTTATGAATACTTTTTGAAAGACCATTTGGGCAATACCCGAGCCATTGTAAAACAGGACGGTAGTATTGCGCAGGTTCAGGATTATTACCCTTTTGGATTGGATATGAATCCAGGTAACCAGTTTACCGGAAGTCCTGCAAACAATTATAAATATAACGGCAAGGAAAAACAAAATGAACTGGGTTTGGAACAAATTGACTATGGAGCAAGGTTTTATGATCCGGCGATTGGTAGATGGAATGTGGTGGATCCATCAGCGGAGAAGGTTCACTCGGTTAATCCATATGCCTATGCGGATAATAATCCCGTAAATAATGTTGATCCAAACGGAATGGAAACATTGTACGGAGCTGATGCGATACATGCGTTTAAAAAATTACAAAGTCAATATTCTGCAAGACCACCAGATGAATATAATGTTGATGTAAACGGTAATAAGACTAAGGTAAGTGATAAAGGAGGAAAGATATTTGACTATTACAACTATGTTACTGGAACTACCAATCCTTTATCAGGAAAAACAGTAAAGGTTGGAGCAATAAGTGGTGAGGTTTTGGGGATAGCTACCACCCGTTATATTCCTACTGGACCATCACTTAGCAAGATAGATAATAATTATTTCTTTGAAGGGCTAGCGGTTGGCGGAGCAGTACTTAAACCTGTTTTTGCAGGGTTAGGAGTTCTGCTAAGCAGAATCGGAGTGGGAGTAGCAGAAACAGCAGGGGTTGAGATGACAACAGTAGGTCGTTGGATGTCTAAAGCAGAATACGAGACGATGGCGTCAAGTGGTCAAATGGTTGAAGGCGCTGGAGGACAAACGTTTGTGGCTACTGGTGGCCCTAGTGCATTTAATGCTGCAACAAAAGGCTCTGTTTATGCAGAATTCCAAGTTCCAACAAACAGCCTTTTACAGGGTGGGCAAAGCAGCTGGTTTAAAGTATTGGGGCCTAATGCTGGTAAGGCAATGCAAAATGCTTTACAAAAGCAAGGAGGTCAGTTATTACCTAAGATTGAAAATCTTTCACAAATTTTGAAGGTTAAATAAAATGGAAGTCATAAAGGATATTGAGTGGTTCAAAAATAAAATTGCGCCAAAACTTGAAGGATATGGATATGAGTTGGAATATAAATTTTTTAAGAATGGTGATTTTGGCTCTCTAAATCAAGTCGAGTTTAATTCGAGTCAGATAGGTGGTAATATTGATTTTTGGGGATTGGGTTGGATCGGATTCTTTGTTTGGAACTATGAAAAGGAAAAACAGATATTGAATGTCTTCCTTGAGCCAAATCAAGAAGAAGAAAAAGAGAAAGTGTTTGAAGAATTGCAGCATCTTTTATTAATCCAGCAGTAGAACCGCTATTTTCGGAGTTCTACTACTTTAAGAGTTTACTATAGATGTTATAGTTTTCTACATCGTAACAAACAAAAATTACTTTCTTGATTTTGTCTGTAGCCTTTAAAAAATTGGAAACTGTATTAATCGCAATTTGAGCTGCTTTATTTTTTGGGAAGTGATAGATTCCTGTACTTATATTTGGAAAAGCTATTGTTTGTATCTGATTCTCTAATGCAAGTTTAAGGCTATTGGAATAGGCAAGTGATAGTAAATTTTCTTCGTTACTTCTGCCATTATTCCAAGTCGGTCCCACAGTATGAATAATAAACTTTGCTGGAAGATAGCCGCCTGTTGTTATAACAGCTTCTCCCACTTTACAGCCACCTTGTTTGTTTCTAATTTTTTGGCATTCTTCAAGTATTGATTTCCCACCGGCCCTATGTATTGCACCATCAACACCGCTACCACCAAGTAATGAAGAATTTGCCGCATTTACAATAGCATCGACTTTCATTGTTGTAATATCATCTTGTATTAAATCAATCATTTGGTTTAAATTAGTTTGACCTGACGTTGAGGTTTCAGTTTAAAAAGATATGGAAACAATGAACAAATGTACAATAAATGTGAGTATATAATAATAGCGTTAATTGCTCAATATCCATCTATCCGTAGTCTTGAGCCTGAGAGTTGAGCATCAGGAGACTACAGATAAATTATTGAATACATATGCATGCTGTTTCGAATTTGGGTTCCAGTTATATTATGATAGGAATTAAATACATTGGTTTTGTCTTTAATCGGCTAACCGAATGAAGGGCCACTTTCTTTAAAAATCTTGTAACCAATCGATCGGAGGTTATACAGCAAGACAACTATTATGCCTTTGGATTGGGGAAAGAACCGGCTGCAAAAGCGCGCTTAACAAGTATCTTTACGATGGCAAGGAACTGCAGAAAGAGCGGGGACAGTACGATTACGGTGCAAGGTTTTATGATCCGGTAATTGGAAGGTAGAATGTGGTGGATCCAATGGCTGAACAGGACCGGAAGTCTACACCTTACAGTTATGCTTTTAATAATCCAATTTTGTTCATTGATCCAGATGGAATGTTTGGAGATTATTATGGTACGGATGGAAAGTGGCTTGGGACCGATCATATCGATGACGATAAAGCATACGTCGCAAAAGATGGCTCTTATACAAAAAAGGGGGATGGAGATGCCATAAAAAAAAGTGGAATTACCGAGTTAGAAATTGGTAATAAAGAACTTCTTAGTAAGTCCGCGACCGTATATGGTGAAAGTTCAGCTTTTAGACTTAATAAAATTACTGATAAACTAAAAAAAGAAATGTTTTCTATTGCAAGTGTACATGAGAAAAATGATCTTGCTTATGGAAAAGATAGTGATCAGGCCAAAGCATTCAATAAATTGACACCTGGTCAGAGAAATGGTACAATGAAGCAACTTGCTATTGCTGCAGAAATAAATGCGCAGATGGGCGGTCCAGTTTTGTACAATCAATTATAAATGCAACAATGGGAGGGAAATAATAAATGAAGGAGAAATTTAAAGTAAACTTTTTAAGTCAGCTAAGAAGTGCCAAAAACATATTGATCCAACTTCTGATAGGTCTCGGTTTTTGTTATTTTATGTCTATTAAGACAGATGACAGTATAAAAGTATTTCTGTGGATATTGCTTGTCGTGTTTGTTATTCTTTCTGGCCCGGCTATAATAACACATATCAATTATTACATCGTCAATAGAGGATATTATTTCTATTATGATAATGTTAGTGGAGAGATTACTGTTGGTCACGGGAATGAAGAAGATATCTTTAGTTTAGCTGATATTCAACATATTGACCGTTTTATGTCCTTCAATCTAGCGGCTAAAAGAACTAGCTTCACAACAGGGGATGATTATAATTATTCGGTAATCTTTTTGAATAACGGAAAACAGTTTACAATAACAAGCCTGCTTGTACCAAATCTCAACTTACCTATATCGCAGGAAAAAATAGAAGTTCATGAAGGCTTTTTCAGATTTGCCAAACTAAAATAAATTAATGGGTAAGTGGATATACCAATAAATTTGCCCCCTTCCGCCAATTTTAAATTGCCCCCAGAGTTGGTGTTTTAAAAGAGCAAAAGTTGTTGTGCAAACTGGTTTTTGAATACAGATGTTTTTGTCCTGTTTAACAACTTGTTTTTTTACAAAAATACATTTTCAGTTTAGAGTTTCTTCTTCTTAGTGATTCTCCATATAACTCTATCCGTAAAGAGTGATGAACAATCCGGTCAAGAACAGGAATTCGTTAGTGGTGGAGCAGTTGGTGGAGAAAATTTTAAAACTATAACTTCGGAGATAAATCAATTGGGTTCGACTAAACTGACATATGTTAGTCCTAGCTTAGTAGATCAAAAATTAGACATTAGAAAGAGTAAAAAATCATCTGTTTACAGCTCTATTGCTACAATGCTATACAATATCAACAAGCCTGTAGGTCAAAGCTTGAATACTACAGCAGAATATTTCGGAAACAGACGGCCAACCGCTGCTACTATTGGGGTTATTTTGACTTTCATTTCGAATTTTTTAATTTACAAAAATAATTGAATTATTATGCTAAGTAAAGGTATCCATATCATGGCCTTGTTTTTTTGCATATTATGCCTGATGAATTTAGGTTGTGCACAAACAAATATTCGTTTATCTGATGAAAGAGATTATGAAGAATATAAACGAGGATTTGATCAGAAATTTACTGCTCATTTTCCAGTAAAGATTTCGGCTTCATCTCAAAGTTGCGCGATGTTCTCAGATAAAAATGAGAAAAAAAACGATTTTATACTTATGTTATGTGAGAATGGTATTTCTCAAAATGAAATTAATCATGTTTTGGATAAAAATAAAGATAAAGTTGTCGCAGAATATAAAGCATCAGATTCATGCTTACTAATTGTAAATCGTTTTGAAACAAAAGAGACGTTAGATAATCCAGATTTACGCGTTAAAATTGATAGTTCTTTAATCCATCGTGAATGTTATCAAAAAAAATACCCAGTCCCTAATTTTGTCAATTACGGAGGTAGTCTTCACGATTCTTTTATGATTTATGTATTGGAAAGTGAAAAAATCAATTCTTGGGAGCGAAAATTTGGAATGGGACCAGCACCACAAATGCCTGATCCATGGAAGAATGGATTTTCGAGAGGTATAGCAATTAGTAAGGAAAAGAAGACTGTGATTTATTGGACAGTCATTTGGTAATCATTAGTTGACTCAGCCTGGGCTATAGTCTGTTTAACTTTCGTTGATAACCTACTTATTTCATATTTCGACAGTATGTGTGAAATATAGATCATTGGAGTAACTGGTGGTTTCCAACAATTGCTTGTTTTAGATCAATATTATATGATTGATGAGCATAGCCTCCATCAATGGAAAATGGGATATAATATCGAAGCTCTTTGCGAGCCGGCTACGACCGCAGGTAACTTTGAGCCTTAATGGAATGCTAAACTTATGAAAGGCAGTTGCGGTTTTTCCTGTCTCGGGAAATAATCCAGAAACAGGTTACCCAGCTTAAGAAAGCTGTTGAAATTCCCAGTTCAGGGTCGGCCAGAGTGAAGGAGGATATAATGGCTGCTGCTGAAACGCCAGAGGCAAACAAATATGGAAGATACTTTTTCATACGGACAACAATTCAAAAATCAAACCAACTCAGCAGGGCAGACGCAAACGCCTATCAATATTTCATTGTTCTGACATTTCTACCAAAAAAGTCAGTTTTCTGTTATCGCTACTCCTTCTATTTCCCAGGTATTGCCCGTGATGAGCCGAACTTTTTTGTTCCTGGCGGCAAGATTTGACTTAAATCAATAGATTAACAAATATATAATATGGGCATAATTTGCCTGCTGTACTTTCGGGCCACCGAAGAAATGTATATCATATGATACCGTACTTTACTGGTTATTAATTTTTGTTTGTAGAATATGGTATACAAAGAGAGTATGGGTAAATAATAATTTTGTCTATATGGAAACATATAGGGTACTATATGCCAACGCTTAACACTAAAATATTGCTCGAATAAATTAACAAATGGTCTCACTTAAAACGCATCATGCCCAGGCTATGGCCTGTAAGCATTTTCCTGAACGTATACCGAAAGACGATACACCGCTGTGCTGCTTTTGGCACTATTCAACAGATCAGACATTCTTTTTTTTAGCAAAGAACCTGTTAAAAGTTTTGCGTGGGACTTCAATTTTCTGCAACCTTTTAAATAATTAATAACCTAAACCATTAAATATGATGAACAAGTACTTTTTTATCCTGCTGTTATTCATTTTGAGTGTTTGCTTCTCGGCACGATCCCAAACCTTCGTGCACCCGGGGGCTCCGCTGTCGGCTTCTGATCTGAGTATCTTAAAAGCACACATTAGGGCCGGAGATTATCCCTGGAAACAGGCTTATGATGTTATGGCTGCCGATGGCAAGGCGCAACTGACCTACACATATCAGGCTTTTGCTACGGTTACCCGTAGTCCTGATTTAAACCTTTACCGTTGGAGAAACGATATGACTGCGGCCTTTTATTTATCACTAATGTGGTATTTTACTGAAAATGAAGCTTATGCTGCAAAGGCCAGAGATATTTTAATTGCCTGGGCCACTACCCAAACAGAGTTTGGAGGCCAGTTGGGCAACCTTGACTTAGGGGATTATGCCTATGCCTATGGGGGCGCGGCTTCTATCCTCCGCGGCAGCTGGAGTGGTTGGACGGCGGCGAACACAGCAGCCGTAAAAAACCTTTTTAACAACGTATACTGGCCGGCTTCGGGTTGTACTTTTTATGCTATAGGCCCATCCAATAAAGGTAACCTGAGTATATCTGCAGGAGCGGTGATCGCCGTATTTTCCGATGATCCCGCCAAGATAGCGCATATCGTGTACCTGGCGAGAAATATCGCCTCTTGCGGAATTAAAAATACCTTACCCAGTGGCCAGAACGGAGAAAGTTTAAGAGACCAGGGGCATGCCCATGGTACCTGGAACAACCTGGCCTTCGTTGCAGAAGTGCTCTATAAACAGGGTATCGACATTTATTCGGACCTGGAAGACCGGATTATGGCCAATGCCGAATATTTTTCCAGGAAAAATTTAAGCCTGCCCATCCCTTACGTTCCTTTTGGCACTATTGATGCCTATTATCTAAATGATGTAACCGTTCCATGGGATCAGGGAAGGTTTGGCCCGACTATAGCCCATGGGGCCTATATCGTCCGTAAAAAGCAAAGTTCGGTTTACCTGAACAAACTGCTAAATAACATCCCCCGACGTTTTGACCCGGTAATTACCTGGTTCTATAAATCAGAAGACAACGCTACAGCCACCGTACCGGCGCAAACAGAAATTGTTCCTGAGCCTACAAAAGTTGGAACAGGGGGCTTAACCTCTGTTGATATAGGCACGGTATCTGCTGCCGGAAGCAGTTCCTACAATAACAATGTGTGGACGGTAAAAGGAAAAGGAGATATCTGGACCCATGGGGCAGACGCCTTGCACTTTGTTTATAAGGAAGTGACCGGAAATTGTTCCATCATTGCTAAAGTAGAATCTGTTGAAGGTACTACTTCCAGTTCTAAAGCGGGGGTAATGCTCCGTTCTGATCTGAGCCCTAATGCCGCGCAAAGGGCATGGATAGCGATAACGCCTGAGGTGAAAGCCGAGGCGTTTATGCATGGATGGTCAGAACTAAGGGGCGGTGCTTATTATGAGAAAGCGTCGAGACCGGTAACCAGCATTCCTTACTGGGTGAAAGTTGAACGTGTAGGGGAGATGGTTGCCGTTTATTATTCTCCTGATGGGGTAAGTTGGGCGGCCTCACATGAGGGCAGGTATACGGGCTTTACCGGCAGGGCCTACATTGGCCTGGCGGTTTGTTCATCTGGCAGTGGTGCTTTAAATACCGCTACTTTTAGTAATGTGAGTATTACCGGCGGGCAGGGCGGAGTGGTTACTGCACCCCAAGCCCCGCTTTCGGTATATGCCTATCCCGGAGATAAAGAGATGCGGGTAAGGTGGTTATCCTCCTTTGGCGCAGTGAGCTATACGCTTAAACGGTCGTCTTCCCTGAACGGGAGCTATTCTACCATTGCTACAGGCCTTTCAGGAAATACATTTCTGGATAATAATTTATCAAACGGCCAGACTTATTATTATAAAGTTTGTGCAGTAAATACTGCGGGCACCAGTGCAGATTCACCAGGAGACGGAGGTACTCCGGAGGCGCCACCGGTTCCGCAGGTATTAAATTCAGATAGTTTTAATGGGGTGTACCGGATTATAGCCGTACACAGCAATAAAGCCGTGGAGGTTAAAAACGGATCAACAGCCGAAGGGGCCTTATTGGGACAAAATGCCTATTCTTCTTCCAGTAACCAGCATTGGAGAATAACGCCTTTATCCGGCACCGATTATAAGATTGTAAACCTGCGGAGTGGGAAAGCGATGGATGTGGTGAACAACGCTATAACCAATAATGCACTTATCGAGCAACGCAGTTATTCGGCTACAGATTCAGCCCAGATATGGTCTATTAAGGACCGGGAGAACAGCACGTTCAGTATTGTGGGGAAACCAAGCCAGAAAGCACTAGAGGTTGCCAGCTCGAGTACGTTAAATGGTGCTCCAATGAACCTGAACAGGTGGTTGGATAATCCTAACCAGATTTATAGAATAGAACCGGTTACGCAACCAGACATGTCTTCTGCTTACCTTAAAACACTGGCTGAAGCGATAAAACTACGCGATACCACCCAAACGAGTACAACAATGGAGGGCGGTAAATTTCCGGTGGCGGCCAAGGTACAGTTGAACGATAGTATCACCCATGTACAATCCTTGTACAACCCCCAATCAACAGTTTTTCAGATCAGTGACTATGTTACGATATTGGAGAATGCGATGGAACGGTATAAGGCTACCATGTATTACTATACGAATAGCCTTGCTGACGGGAATTACTATCTTAAACCTCTTGACAGCGATTCGTTATGGACAAAAAACGAGACGAACAGGCCCTTATTTGATGTGTTGAATCCTAATCCCTTAACTCAAATGTGGAATGTGAAAAAGCAGGCGAACGGCAGGTATAAAATTATTTGTTTGAGTTCACCACTTCCGGCATTTAATAATTATATTTATGAGGATGCCTTATTTGGCCGTAATGTTATTGCCTACAACGACGCTTACAATTCATTTAATATTTATGGTAACGGTACCTCGTATGCGGTTCAGCGGGCACAAAACGCCGGAAACGGCTACTGGTATAAAAATGGCAATCAGATACTTGCTGTGCTTGGAAATGATAACGACCCGGTTCCCTATACTTTTCCGTTCCGTTTTGTACCGGTTGGAACGGTTCCGATAAGCCTGACTGCTTCGGCTACCGATGGAAAAAACATCCTGGAATGGGACCCAATTGCAAATTTAACCTATACGATCAAACGCTCAACCACACCAGGCGGGCCTTATACCGATATTGCCACAGTGAACACCACAGCCTTTACTGATACCGCTGTAGTGAATGGAACACCTTATTATTACATCGTTGCTTCGCCGGATGGTGTTGCATCCAGTCCGGAAGTTTCGGCCTCACGGAATGTAGGAATGGTTTACCTGAAGTTTGACGAAACCAGCGGAAACCGTTGTGTGAGCAGCTGGGGAACTATTTATGGCACTATGGCAGCTACATCAACACGTGATGCAGGTAAAACAGGAAATGCCCTTAAGCTGGATGGGGCAAGCACTTCTTATGTTACATTTCCTACCGGAATTGTGAGTAAGGTAACTGATTTTACCATCTCGGCCTGGGTAAAAATGGATGCCCTTACCAACTGGATGCGTGTATTTGATTTTGGTACCGGTACTAACCAGTATATGTACCTTACCGTGCAGGGAGGAACCACTACAGCGAATGGGGTAATTTTATCAACCGTTAAATATGGAACTAAAAACGGGGGTACAGAGTTAGGTATAACTTCTCCATATGCCTTCCCGTTGAATACCTGGGTACACCTGGCGGTTACCCAATCCGGAACCACCGCCAAACTGTATATCAACGGCGTGCTGAAATCAACCAATACCGCAATTAATATTAATCCTTCACAACTTACCCCTACAGGTACTACTACCGGTACAAATTTAAACTACCTTGGCAGAGGTCAATTTAATGACCCGATGTTCAGAGGTTCAATTGATGAGTTTAAGATTTACAAGCGGGCTTTAAGTGCTTCCGAAATTGTAGAGGGCATGAAGGTTTTCCAAACCATTACATTCAATACCATTACACCAAAACTGGTAGGTAGTGATGATTTTGATCCGGAAGCTGTCGCTTCTTCAGGGCTTCCGGTAGAATACACCAGTTCGAACCCTGCAGTTGCAACGATAGTGGAAGGGAATGTTCATATCGTATCGGCCGGAACAGCAATCATTACGGCTTCACAGGCAGGAGATGAAGTATATGGGCCAATATCACAAGCAAGAACCTTGTTGGTTGGCATTACCACTAATACACAGCTTACTACTTTATTGGGTAGGCCATTTAGCTATACCATTACCGATAAGCCATTAAGTAATTTTACGGCAACAGGTTTGCCTGCCGGGCTAAGTGTAAATGCTACAACGGGCGTAATATCAGGCACGCCTACCGAATATGGTACTTTTCCAGTAATTATAGGTGCTATTAAAGACAGCATTACCAATACACAAACAATCACCTTAACGGTGAAAAATAATGCGGTAAGCAATTTAATTGCTGCTGCAGGTGATGCAAAAAATGTACTGGAATGGGATGCTATTCAGAATTTTACCTATAACGTTAAGCGTTCAACCGCATTAGGAGGTCCTTATATTGCAGTGGGTAGTACAAGTAGCCCTAAATTTACCGATACCGGTGTGAGCAATGGAACTACTTATTATTATGTAATTGCAGCAGTTGATAGCATAGGAGAATTGCCTCCGGGTACAGCGGTAACCGCAAAACCTGCTGCCGGCCAGCTGGTTTACCTGAAATTCAATGAGGCGAGCGGTACCCGCGCTATTGACAGCTGGGGTGCTACCCACGGAGCATTGGCTGCAACAGCAACCCGTGCAACCGGAAAAGATGGAACTTCGCTAAAACTCGATGGTACAGCTACTTCTTATGCTAGCTTGCCAGCAGGAATTGTAAAAACAGTATCCGATTTTACCGTTTCGACCTGGGTAAGGATGGATGCACTCTCTACCTGGATGCGTGTATTCGATTTTGGTACCAGTACCACGCAGTATATGTTCCTTACCGTTCAGCAGGGAACGCCTACTGTAAATGGTGTAAAGCTATCAACCGTTCGTTATGCCGTTAAAAACGGGGGTACCGAGTTAAACGTAAGTGCCAACTTTGCTTTCCCGTTGGATACCTGGACACATTTGGCCGTTACCCAATCGGGAAATACGGCAAAGCTGTACATTAACGGTACTTTGATATCAACCAATACCAACCTGACCATTAAACCTTCGCAGCTCACCGCTTCAGGTACAACTACGGGCACTACGTTGAATTACCTGGGTAAATCGCAGTTTAATGATCCCCTTTTTAAGGGCTCAATTGATGAGTTTAAGATTTACAGCAGGGCATTAAGTGATGCGGAGATAGCCGAAAGTTTAACAACTGCACAAACCATCACCTTTAATGCTTTGCCAGAAAAAATGGTTACCGATACGAGCTTTAACGCTGGTGCAGTTTCCAGTTCGGGTTTGGCCATCAGTTATGCCAGTTCAGACACCACAGTGGCAAAGGTTGTCAACAATATGATCCAGGTTAAAGGAGCAGGTGTTACCACCATTACCGCCACCCAGGCAGGCAATGCAACCTATGCGGCTGCCGCGCCTGTAAGCCAGGCCTTAACCGTTCATCAAGTCGCGCAAACCATCACCTTTAATGCTTTGCCTGAAAAAACGGTTAACGATACGAGTTTTAACGCTGGTGCAGTTTCCAGTTCGGGTTTGGCCATCAGTTATGCCAGTTCAGACACCACGGTGGCAAAGGTTGTCAACAATATGATCCAGGTTAAAGGAGCAGGTGTTACTACCATTACGGCCACCCAGGCGGGCAATGCAACCTATGCGGCTGCTGCGCCTGTAAGCCAGGCCTTAACCGTTCATCAAGTTGCGCAAACCATCACCTTTAATGCTTTGCCAGAAAAAACGGTTACCGATACGAGCTTTAACGCTGGTGCAGTTTCCAGTTCGGGTTTGGCCATCAGTTATGCCAGTTCAGACACCACAGTGGCAACGGTTGCCAACAATATGATCCAGGTTAAAGGGGCAGGTGTTACCACCATTACGGCTACCCAGGCAGGTAATGCAACCTATACAGCTGCCGCACCTGTAAGCCAGGCCTTAACCGTTCATAAAGTTGAACAGACCATTAGTTTCGCTAGCTTACCTGCCAAAAGGATAGGAGATGCCGATGTAACATTAAGTGCCACAACAAATGCTAATTTACCGGTGAGCTATTCGAGTTCCGATACCACGGTTGCCAAGATCGTAAATGATAAACTGCAGGTGGTAGGTAAGGGAACGGCCGTTATTACGGCAAAACAGGCAGGGAACGGCACTTATGCTTCAGTTAGTTCGACCCAGCCGTTTAACGTGATCCCTTTCAATATCCAGGTACAATCAATGGATGGCGATGGTGGCCAGCTCACCAACAATGTGATCAGGCCAAATTTCAGCCTGGTTAACCAGGATTCGATCGGGATAAACTACAATGAGCTAACCCTGCGTTACTGGTTTACAGCAGAAAATTACGCCGGGATAAATACCTGGATAGACTATGCCCAGATGGGAAACAGTAACGTGAAAATGAAATACGTACAACTACCAAATCCTGCTTCAGGAGCGCTGGGTTACATGGAATATAGTTTTATACCTGGCGGAAAGTTAAATGCAAACAGCAACAGCGGGGTAATCCGTACCAGGTTTGCCAACCAAGACTGGTCTAATTTCTCAGAAGCAGATGATTATTCTTACCAGGCCAATACCAGCAGCTACGGAACAAACAACCGGATAACCTTATACCGCAATGGTAAATTGATATCTGGAGAAGAACCGGCACTTGTACCAGTTATAACTAAACTGAATGTGTTGTATCAGAATCAAAACCAGAATGCAAACAGCAATACAATCAGTGCTTTTATTGCCATTAAAAACACAGGCAACAGTGCTATTGATTATAGTGATCTGACTGCGCGTTACTGGTTTAGCAAAGACGGAACAGCCGGATTAAATATGGTAGTTGATTATGCCAAACTGGGGAATAACAAGATCAAAGGGCAGTTTACAGAGATCAGTCCTTCGCTGGCCGGGGCCGATAGCCACCTGGAATTATCGATCGACCAGTCGGCAGGGAAACTGCATCCTTTAAGCAGTACCGGAAACATCCAGTTCCGCATCTATAAAAGCAACTGGTCTGCCTTTTACGAGGCTGACGATCATTCGTATCTGCCAAAAGCCGCAATGGACAGCAATGCACATATTACCTTGTATTACAAAGGGCAACTGGTGTACGGAACAGCGCCTGCTACGGGTAGTCTTTCAAGTACACAGTCCCGTTCAGGTGTAATTCCGGCACAGCCTCTTACGCCAGAGTCTTTAACCAGCAATATCATTTATCCGAATCCAGTTAGAGAGCAGTCTTTTAAAGTAAGGCTTACGCCGGATCTCAGAGATCAGAATATTATGGTAACCATCAGAGACGTAGTAGGCCGGGTAATGCAGAGCGGAAGCTATCGCGCTGCAGACCGCGATCTGCAGGTGGGTTTATCAGGAAATTATCGTTTAGGTGTTTATTTCGTGTATCTGAATAAACTAACACCGATCAGGCTGATTGTAGATAAATAAAATATCATCTGACAAAAAAGACCGTCTCATAAGCAATTATGGGACGGTTTTTTTATGCACTATCTGATCTGTGATTTAGAGTTATGCTAGCCATCAGGCAGATATAAATGGAAGTCTGAAAACGATAAACCTGAGTTCGATTTGTTTAACAAAGGCCGGTGCAAGGAAAAAAACCGCCATAAAGAACAAATTCCCGGTACTCTAAGCCCGATCCGATAGCTGATAGATTAACAGGCTTGATTTAAAAATGGAAAAACCCGTAGTTGTATGTTCCTATTAGTAAACTATAATAGAAGGGTTTAGCCACCTGGAGGCCGATCATTTTTTTCCTGTTCGGAGATTACTTTTCGAATACCTGTAGATAAATATTTATTTTTTTAAATAAACAGAGTATTAAATCTGATGAGCCGTGTCTATTGGGTAAATAGCTTGAAAAAGCTTTAGATGAGATGTTGAAGAGCCTTAATCTTCGCCCTTGAGAACCGGATATATTAAAACATGCCACTTTAAAAGTTTCACATTACTGTATATAAAATTTGCCACAGCAAATTAAACCGCAGGAAACGGATAAAGACCGACCAAATTGGGAGCAGATTAATTCAGAAATCTTTCATCACACGGAGGCTTAACTCACCTCTGAGTAAATAACTAACCAATATAGACCAGTTAAATCTAAAATGTTCAAAAATATCTTTTAGAGCTAACCGTCCTAAGAACTTTTATTATCAACGAACAAACTATGCGTATTATTGTTGTTTTGTGTGTTTTTTTGTTGGGCTTTTTAAGTACTGCAAGTGCGGTTCAAAAAGTTCAATCTGATTCACTTTCGAGTAAAAAGCCTTTAGAAGATACTTCGAAAATCTTGATCAAAAAGCAACCGATCAAATCAAAGGGTCTTCAGAGTGTTCCGGTGCCTATAAAATCTAACTTTCCAGCTAACAGTATACAGCAATATCTAAAAGGCAATGTTTCAGGGTTATTTGCTACCGAGGCTAGTGGCGAGCCAGGCACTTATCAGTACATGTTTGTTCATGGTACATCTACTCCGTTGATTACGCAGGAAGACGTTTTAAAAACCCAACCATTGGTGGTTATTGATGGATTGCCTGTTCTTTCAAACGAAAACCCATATACCTACGATATACAACGCCCTGATTATAGTTTTAATAGAATTGGCCCGTCAACCAATCTGCTTGCGGGATTAAATATTGCTGATATAGAATCAGTAGAAGTATTAAAAGATCTGTCTAAAACGGCAATCTACGGACCCCGCGGCGCAAACGGTGTAATTTATATCCGAACAAGGGCCGGGTCAACAACATCAAATATAAGTTTTAACTCTTCTCTGGGTGTTGCAGCAAAACCATCAATTACCACCTTAAATGGGGGTTACGAAGATAGTTTCAGACAACGCTTTTACACCAGATATGCTACTCCTGCACAGTTACAGTCCTATCCTGGTTTTTTGCGCGATTCAATTACAACCAAATATTATGGTGAGTCATCCTGGGCAGATGCTTATTATAAAAATGCATTGATATATAATGCTGATGCTTTAATGTCTGGAGGGTCTAAGAGAGCCACCTTTAAGTTTAATGTGGGAACACAAAAAAGCGCAGGCAACGCAGACGAAACTTCTTTGAATAAATATTACACCTCTATTGACCTGAATATTATACCGAGAAGCTGGATAACGGTGAGTGCTAATATAAAAGGTACCCGGTTAGACCGGAATCGGAATAGGTACAACAGAGACCGCCTTGCAGAGGTGGGGTATTTACCAGACTTAGCAGAGGCTCCCGCACCAAATATTGACAGTTACAATTCTTTCATCAATGAGTACAATAAAGGATTTGATAAGAATTATAATAATATTGTGAATGGTTTTTTAAATGTAGCGATCAAACTGCCGTTTGATATCAACTACAATACCCGTTTTGGAGTGAGTTACAATGAAGGGGGAAGAGACCTGTTTTACCCGAGTACATTATTAGATAATTCGAACTATGCATCCAACTATTTTGGGCTTAGCCAGCGCCTGGTTTATGATAATTCGCTCAACTACAAAATTAGCCTAAATTCGAAGCACTCTTTTGATTTCTCAGTAGGTAGTTCTATCCAATGGGATAAAGACCGGTATAGCTATTCTTACGCTTATAAAGGCGTAAGCGACTATTTAAAGGTGAATTTGCTTAAAGCAGGCAGTTTTAGCTCCAATGGCGCTTTTAAAGACCAGTTAACCTTCAAGTTTCTCGACCAAACCGCTACAAACCTTTTATCTTTTTACAGTGCCGCAAGCTATAAGTTCAAAGATTTTTACAGCGCAAGTTTATTGCTCAGAACTGATGGCGCATCTAATATGCAACCGGTTCACCGTTGGTTCTTTTCTCCAGTAATTTCAGGGGCCTGGGACATCAAAAATCACAAACTCTCAAAGTCTCGGATCATTTCGGCTTTAACGCTTAAAGCCAGTGTGGGTCGGATTGGTATGGCTCAATTAACCGATCGTATTTCGTTGGGAACACAATACGCATCAGAAGCTGGCTGGACAAATGAACTCAGAATTGCTTCTTACCTGAATACCGCAACGTTAATGAGGTCTTACCTATATGGATATCTGGGGTATGACATACCCTGGAGTTATAACGAGCAGTTAAGTGCAGGGGCAAATTTTGGGTTTTTTAAAAACAGGATTGTAGGAGAACTGAGCTTTTATTCAACAACAACAAAAAATCAGTTGATTAATATTCCCGGGGCTGCAGAGTATGGCTATAAAGGATTGTTTCAGCCAGGTATGGATATTAATAACAAGGGTGTCGATTTATTTTTATCAGCAGATATTTTAAAATCTGTTGCAAAGAAAAGTTTTAATTGGAACTCCTCTGTTAATATAAATTTTAACCGGAATACCTTAAAAGCTTTGCCGGGCGGCTTATCTGAAATTATTATAGATGATAGAAAGTTACAGGTTGGCCAGGCTGTTGATCAGTTTTGGGTATTAAAGAATAATGGTATATACAATGCCGATGACGAGGTTCCTGTAAATCCATCTACAGGAAATAAAATGACCTATAAAGGCACCGAATTAAAAGCAGGAGATCCGAAATGGGCAGACATTAATGGTGATTATAATGTTGACGATAAAGACAAGATTTTAACGGGGCATATATTACCTGTGGTTTCAGGAGGTTGGAACAACAGCCTGAGATACAAAAAATGGGACTTGCAAACCAGTTTCTATTTTAATTTGGGTAGAAAAGTGCTGAATCAAAATATGGCTAACCGCTTCAATTTCATTAACCAGGAAGCAGAGAACAGCATCAATTCGGTAAAAGAGTTTACGTTTTGGCAGGAACAGGGTAATACGGCTTTATATCCTATATATAACCCCTGGAGTCCGGTTGTTCCTTATCGGGCAGAGCAGGACCTGTTTTTAGAAAATGCCTCTTTTTTTAAGCTGAGAAGCGTTAGCCTTGGTTTCGACCTAACGGACAAGTTGTTGAAGTCGAATAAGGCAACAAAATTTAAGTCCTTTTATGTTTTTGTTTCTGCGAATAATTTATTCAAAATAACACCATACTCCGGGCGCGACCCCGAACTGGTTAATACCAGCGGTATTGATACCGGCTACGGACTTTCCTTGCCAACGATGTTTATTGCCGGATTAAAAGTTGATTTTAAATAGTTTTAGAAATGAGAAGATTAAGTTATATAATGCTCATCAGCCTGTTGCTTCCCTTATTAGGGTGCAAGAAGATTTTAGATGTAGAATCTACACGTGCCATCGGGGAAACCAATATGTGGAGCTCATTGGAAGATGCAAGAGCTGCATTGTTTGGCGTTTATGCACTTAACCGGGCTGCAATGTCTGATAATAACCGACACGTTATTTACGGAGATGTTCGATTGGCCGATTTTGAACCTACCTCGAGGCTCGATCTTAAGGCCATTCACAATAACATGCTGAATGCCGATTATAAGCTAATCAATGACCTTTCGGACTGGCGCCCATTTTATGCCACAATTAATGCCGCCAATTTATACCTGGAAAGAATCCATGAAGTGTATGAAAAGGATAAAAGATTTGTAGAGCAAACTTATAATTTAGACAGGGCGCAGGTAAAAGCTTTAAGGGCTTTCTCTTATTTTTATATGTGCAGAATATGGGGCGATGTACCGCTTATTTTATCTTCACATGAAGGTAGTTTTACCAATAAGCCACGCGATCCCCAGGATAAGGTTTTTGCTGCAATAGAACATGATCTGCTTGAAGCGGAACCCAAATTGCCTTATGCTTATGATGGTTTTGATCCTGAACAAACAGGAGCTTATTATGGGCAGAACATAGCAACTTACTACGGCTACGGTTACCTGGTTAGTAAACAAGCGGTTTGGGCAATGCTTGCTCATATGTATGCCTGGAGGGGCGATTATGCGAATGCGGCCATTTATGCGCAAAAGATAGTTGATAAAACCGTGCGGCCTTCAGGATCTGGAGCAGCATTAGCCGGAACATTCCGTAATGTAAACGACGGACTTACAGTAAACGTTCGTTACATCGGGTATATGTGGGCCGCGAATCACCCAGCAGTATTGTTTGCAGTAGCCCGGGGTGAATTGGCAACATCGGGTGTAATAGAAGAATTAACTGCTGCTGATCCCATTGTACCAAACCGAAAAATCCCGGCAATTTATGTACCTAAAGACAGTTTATTCTCCATTTATAACGAGGGAGCAGATGCCCGCTTCACGGTAGACAGCGTAACGAAGATTGTGAGGTCGGCCGACGGCTTTTTTACAGGATTTGATAAACCCTATCCTGTTTTCAGGAAAATATTCGTGCCATGGTCTAGTTTCCCAAATAAACAAGGTATTAATGTGCCCTCAGATTTAGGCGTTTTTGCCAGCCCAATCGTTTTCAGCAGATTTACAGAAATGGGACTACTTCTGGCAGAAGCGAAAGCGGCATTAAATGATAAAAATGGTGCAATTGCTATTTTAAATCAGGTCAGGCTCAATAACAGCGTACCAGCCTATGTAAGCGAACGGGATAATGGTCCGCTCGTGGATGCCATTTTCAAGGAAAGAAGGCGCGAATTGATGGGAGAGGGTTGGCGATGGTATGATTATGTAAGGTTTAAGAAAATCAAAAATAACGACCCAAAGTTTAACCAGCTCATCCAAAGTGGCGGTATCTATTGGCCCGTTTCCCGAACGTTGATCAGTCAAAATCCAATGTTAACACAATATCCTTATTGGAAATAATATGAAGAGATTTAGTTTTATTATAATGATACTTGGCTTGGTAGCCGGTGCATTGTTGTTACCTTCCTGTCAAAAAAACGAGTTAAAGGGTGGTTCTTCAGAAACAGGAGGAGGCTTCTCAGGCAATACTTACGATTATCTTAAAAGTAAACCCGGAATCTTCGATTCGTTATTATTTGTGATCGACCGGTTGAAATTGGCCGATGTGCTGAAGTCAGATTCAATAACCCTTTTTGCCTCTACAAATGCCAGTTTTAGATTGGCATCTGACGACTTAAATGCACAAAGATTGCGTACAGGCAAAAAACCGATCTACCTGAAGGATTACCGCTTGGATCAATTAGATAGCCTGATGTGCCGTTATATACTCAAAGGCACTTTTTCTTCTAAAAAGTTATCGGTTCTTAATGGAATAAATGTTTTTGCATACAAATACGGATATGAGCTGAATGCTAAGGCCACCGCTTCGTCTGCAATGGGGCAGGTGGGCGCGGGGCCATCATCAATCGTTTACAGCAGTAAAAATAGAACGGAGTTTAAAGCGAACTGGTCGTCGGCCATAGCCTATTCTATCGATATACCAACCAAGAACGGCCTGGTACATATCATTGATGACAAGAACTTTTTTGGTTTTGGATATTACAGCAAGCAACCTTCTACATCTTTCCGCGATTTTGCATACAGACTGCCAGAAACATTCGATGTTGATTCGGAACCTTTAGAAGCGGAAGATTATGATAATGGAGGCTGCGGTGTAGCCTACCACGATACCAGAAGCCCTTGTAACGAGATTGACGGAAGATACTGGAATGATGGTGGGCAGTATAGAACTACGGAAGGGGTAGATCTCTGGGGGCAACCTGCAGCATACAACAAAGGTATTTATTACAGGCAAGGGTACAGGATTGCTGCTATGAGAACTGGTGAATGGACAAATTATTCTATTGATGTACCCGCAGATGGTAACTACGAAATCAAATTGCACTATAGCGTACAAAATAGCACGGGCAACCCTCCTGCATACTGCGATCTCCGGCTAGACTGGAAAATATTGACCAGGCGTGTAGCGTTGCCGATAACCGGTGGAAAGATGGATGAAATAAAAGCAGGCACCTTTTATTTAACAAAGGGAAATCATTACCTGACTTTTTGTACCATGACCTCCGTACCTGATTTAAGTTTTGATGCTTTTGTATTTAAACGTGTTAACTAATGAACCAAAGTAATAGAACAACCTTATTGATAATGAAAAAAACTATCTTATTTGTAGCAATAGCAGTTTTTTTTCTTTCTTCATGCAAAAAAATATTCAATTTACCTGAAGATAAGCCATTTCTTAGTCCGGATGCGAATTATACTTCGGCACCCGTATTAAGGCCGATTATGGGCCGTAGTAGCCTATTCAGCTATTTTAAATCGGATAATTCAAGTTTCCCGATTAAATTTGAAATTGTCGATTTTACCAATCTTGATCGATCTCCTTCAGATAAATTAAACCTGAAGCGTAATGTTTACGTTTGGAAACAAGCTTATACGGGTAATGAGAAAAGCATTGAAGAAATAAATGCCAAACGCAGTATAGAAGAACGCCCTCTTTTCCAG
Organism: Pedobacter sp. SG908; assembly: GCF_011759615.1. Lineage (NCBI taxonomy): Bacteria > Pseudomonadati > Bacteroidota > Sphingobacteriia > Sphingobacteriales > Sphingobacteriaceae > Pedobacter > Pedobacter sp. SG908. Next base: position 3,269,447 of record NZ_JAAOYY010000001.1, on the reverse strand, counting down.
GTTAATTCGGCTGGTGAGTTTATTATGTGGTCATCTGCCACTGATGCAGATTTTAGAAAACCCCAACCAGATACTGCTTACCGGTTTAATGTAAAGATCAGCAATGGTGGTGGTGAAAGAGTTTTGGGCCCCTTGTTCCTGGCTCCTTTAGCTACAAGACCTTACGAACCATCCTATCATCTTAATGAAATTACTGCAGTTCCACGAAAAGAAGTTTCTGGTGCTGTTAAACGACTAATACCTGCAACCTTGGTAAACATGTTTGGTGTAACTACCGGTAATCCGTTAGTTAGAGAGACAGGTGCAGGAACCACCACATTGAAACAAGATGTTTGGGTATATTTTAAGCGCAAAGGTGATGGAAATACACTTACGATCAAATTTTTCGACAAGGATTCAATCGCCATCAATCCTTTAAAATTTAATGGTACAAACTGGCAGAAACTGATTCATGGATTCAACCCTGTAATTAGTCCTACTTCGGTGAAGTATGATGTAGCCTATCCAATTCCATTAACAAACTTACCCACACCTTACACCACCGCAGACGGGCTTCAGGCACTATTGACTTTTAGTTACAATAGAATTGGTTTTAGCGGTCTTAGGGTGGTAGCAACCATGACATTGCCATTTAATATCTATCAAGCTGGCGATTGGGAGATTGTGTTTTTCTTTCATAACGAGAATCCAAAGTTTGAAGATGAATAAGGACATAAAACTTAAAAATCAATTATTATCTGGTTTAGATTTTACTCAAATGAAAATATTTTTTTCCGTACTCACGTTCATCCTTTTATGCTCGATAAAGGACCTTTCAGCTCAGGGTACCTTGATTGTGAGTGGTACCGTTAAAGAGAAAGGGACCAATGTTGGCCTGCCAGGTGTAAGTATAACATTGAAAGGACCTCCGGATAGAGCGCTTAGCTCAACAAGGGCTGACGGTAGCTTCACGGTAAGCGTACCGGTAAATGCAAGATTAAAATTTACGATAGTAGGTTTTGAGCCGAGAGAAGTTATTGCTGCCAAGACCCTTAATATTGTACTAAATCCGGATGTAAGCACTTTAAATGACCTGGTTATACGTGGATTTGTTACCAAGACCCGCGATTTAAGCTCTGGTTCTTCGGTAAAGATTTCTGGCGACGATTTACAGCAGGTTCCTGTTGCAAATGCCGAACAGTTGCTACAAGGTAAGGTGGCAGGGTTAAATATACAGGTAAATACCGGGGCACCGGGTTTTCGGGGTAGTGTATTGCTGAGGGGACTTTCGAACGTGGATGTCAGCGCATCAACTACAGGGAATGATGCGGATGCTTTTCTTAGTCCAACTTCACCATTGTATGTAATCGACGGGGTGCCGACCGATGTAGATCCTGCCACTGCAGATAGTTTTAATTCTTTTGGTGGCGCAAGTCCGCTGTCGCTGATCCCCCAGGAAGATATTGCTAATATAGAAGTGCTCAAAGATGCACAGGCAACCTCGTTATATGGGTCGCGCGGGGCTTATGGTGTTATTCTGATCACAACCCGCCGGGGAATGTCGGCAATACCCAGATTGCGTTACACCACCAATTTTTTTATCAGTACGCCTCCGAAGCTAAGGGCTACAATTGGCGGTAAGGCAGAACGCGACTTAAAACTGCAACAGATTTACCAGTATGGAAGTTTTAAGGATATTAATTCGCTGTTAAACTCTACTGCGGCTTTGGTTGATAGTTTAAATCCTTATTATAGTAACTCTACAAACTGGCAAGACATCTATTATGGTACTACCTATAATCAAACGCATAACATCGGTGTAGAAGGTGGCGATAAAAGTTTTAATTACAAGACCAATTTTGGCTATTATAAGGAAACTGGTATCCAGGTAAATACAGGGGTTACCCGCTTTACGCTTAGTAATAATTTTGAATATAAGCCAAATTCAAAAATTTCACTTTTCGCTCTGATCAACGGAAGTATTATGGACCGAAAAAAGGGAAATGGCGTTGGCCTGCTAAATACAGGAATTGCACGAAGTGCGGCTGCATCGTCTCTCTTGCCCGGTCCCTCATTATTTTTAGCCTCTAATGATGCCCTTGCCAATCTTAATGTAGATAACAGCAATCCAACTAAGAATTTAAAGACCAATCTCGAATTTACCTATTACCCAATACCGGGATTAACATTACGTACAACTGGTAGTTATGATATTTTAAATGCAGTTGATTATACTTTTACACCTGCAATTGCCAATACACAACAGGCTGCAATACAATATTTCAATGATACCCGTAAGACACTTTATAACCGAAATTTAATATCCTTTTCGAAAAGTTTAAAAGGTGGGCATGACTTTACCATATTTGGCTTTAACGAGGTTTATTTTAAAAAATACCAGGCGAACGATCTTAAGCAGGTGGGGCTGTCTTCAGACCATTATCTGGGCCCTTTTGGCTTTATCAGTGCTGCTTCTTCTACCAGGGGTGCGGGATTACGTGCCTACAGTAATTTACGGGCAGTTTCTTTCGCGGGCAGTTTCTCCTATAATTTTCGAAGAAAATACGTTTTCGACGCCAGTTATAGAATGGACGCCACCTCTTTCAGTGGTGTTGACGATCCGTATACCAGGAGCCCCTCTATCGGTTTGAGATGGAATATGGAAAGGGAAGCTATTTTTAGTGAATGGAAATGGTTAACCAATAGTTCGTTACGATTAACGTGGGGTAAAAATATAACGCCAACAGGAAACATATTTACTGTTTATGGAACTTATAATCCAAATGGAACCTATAACGGTCAATCAAGAATAACAATTGACCAGGCTTTACTTCCAAATAAAAACCTGGGCTCGGCGGTAGGAACAACATACAATTTGGGCTATGATTTAGGTTTGTTTAATAATAAGATTCAACTAACTTTTGAGTCGTACTATCGTGCCATCGATCGCCAGGCCAGAACTTTAACCCTTCCCAATATAATAGGGTTTGACAATGTTTTAAGCAATGAGGTATCAATCCGCAACTGGGGTAACGAAATTTCTCTTACGCTTCGCCCGCTTCCATTAAATAGTAAAGTGAATTGGTCTTTCACCATCAACGGAGCAATGAACAGAGATATGTTAACCAGGTTGCCTGGGGGCGTGCAACAAATTGTAATCGGCGGTACAGTGTTACACGTAGGGCGTAATTCGCTGTCAAATTTTATATATGAGAACAAAGGTGTTTATTCCAATCAATCTGATGTTCCTGTAAACCCTGTAACCGGGCTTCCGTTACGGCAGGGAAGCTCTGGTGGCGGATATTACCAGGCGGGAGACCCCATTTTTGTTGACCGTAATGGCGATTATGTTATAAGTGACCTGGATGACCGTACGGTGATCGGAAATACGCAACCGATATACACAGGCGGATTTGCAACAACAGTGAGTTATAAAAGTTTCTCGCTTTCATTGAACGGCTCATTCACTATCGATCGTGATATTATGAATACAGCCATTGCCGAAAGATTGGTCATGACTGGAAACCCGTTTGGTACGCAAGCCGTTTTACCATTGAGTGGGCTGGATATTTGGACTAAACCAGGCGACATTGCAAAATATCCGAATCCCTACAACTATACAAGGGCAGCTCTGGTTGCTCCATTCAGAACCAATCAGAGTTTGTTTCAAGAAGACGGTTCTTATTTTAAAATAAACGCGGTTACGCTGGGTTATACTATTCCAAAGGAACTGGCGAATAAGCTTAGACTTAATAATTTGCGTGTTTATTTAACCGGAGATAACCTGGCCACTTTTTCCCGATACAGCGGACCCAACCCAGAAAATGTAACTGCACTTGGTTTTGATAATTCCGGGGGATACCCGCTAGCAAGAAGGTATACAATAGGCTTGAATTTAGAACTATAAATCACGAATATGAACATTAAAAATATACGGTTTTATTTAATTCTTTTACTTGTGTTAACCGGGACAAGTTGTAAGAAGTTTCTTGAGGTTGAATCGATAGAAAGATTCTCTGGAAATCGCTACTGGAAAACAGGTGCCGATGTGGAGGCATTTACCATTGATATTTACGCAAGGCTTTGGGATAAACTCTCTAACTCTTGCTTTTGGCCAGCTGCAGGCGAATTTAGGCTCGGAGAGCTTGCATCAAATACAGCCGCCGCAGGTGTTACCAGCTTTCAATCCAATGACCAGAACCGAAGGGTGGTTTATGATTATCTGGTTAAAAACGATATGAAGGCCGTAGTTTATGGAATAACAGCAAACTCACCATGGTTAACTAATGGTGCATCGCCCAGGACATTTAATACGGTGCTGGCTTTCAATTTCGCTGTTAATACCAATTGGACGGATTTTTACAGGGTTATTCAGGAAACCAATATCATGTATGAGGAGGTGAACAAAGGAATTCCCGGGTTAAGTGATACCGATAAACAGCGGTATATGGCTGAAGCTGTATTTATCAGATGCCTCACCTATTTCATTATGGTTAGGATATATGGCGATGTTGCTTATTATACCGATGCAAATCACGCTACGCCATTGGGCAGGGAGAAATTTGTAAGTGTATTGAACAAATGTATCGCCGAACTTGAACCATTAAAAAATAATCTTCCATGGAAATATGATGATCCGGCTTTAAATGGCGTACGGGCAAACAGAGCAGGAGCAATCTCACTTTTAATGAACATGTATATGTGGAATGCCGGGTTTGATGAGGCAAACAAAAGCAGCTATTATGAGAAAACAGCTGCTTTAGGGAACGAACTTATTCAGAGTAACCAGCATTCGCTTATTCCAATTGAAGAAACAAGTCGGATATTCCTTGGCGGAACAAGTGAAAGTTTAATTGAATTGAAGGAAAGTTCTGCCTTTACATCGGGTTCCAATCTTTTTTATAAATCAGCATTTCCTGGCGAACCGGTTGTGTTAACCAAACATGAAGAAAACGGGACCACAACGCAACTGCATTATAATAAAGTATATATCGATTTTCTGTTTGGCAACGGGAGTGATTACCGGGCAGATATGATTCAAAATAGGGATCAGGAAAATGGACGGTTTGCCTTATCTAAATTTGAAGGTCCGGTATCTGTGCTGGGCTTTCCCGACTGGGCACTTGTGCTCTTTAGGTACGCTGATGCGGTATTACTCCAGGCCGAGGCCCTTGCCAACTTAGGAAGGGACGGAGAGGCGACGGCTACGATTAATTTGGTCAGGATGAGGGCTAATGCTCCCGCTTTATCTGGTTTGGTAGGTCAGGATCTGAAAGATGAGATATTTAAGGAAAGAGGGCGCGAATTGCTTGGGGAAGGCTACCGTTTTTTCGATTTGGTACGTACAAAACGGATTCTTGATCCAAAATGGACTTCAAACCCACTATCAATCGATCAATTTAACAGAGGGGCTTGGACATGGCCGATTGACCCGGCTGCCCGCGATAGAAACCCTTTTATGACATTAAATGATTACTGGTTCTAACAATTTATATAATCACAATGAACTATTTTAAGAAATTATCAAGCCCATGGCTATTCGTATTATTTTCTTGCCTGCTCATTTTTGCCTGCAAAAAAGATCAATACTATTTTGATGGGGGCAAATCTAATCCTGTTTTTCCCGGAACTACTTTAGAATACCTAAAGTCGAATCCGAGAAGTTTTGATACGATTGTGAACATCATTAAAATAGCCGGCATGGAACGCCAGTTTAGCGAAGATACCCTTACCTTTTTCGCCCCGCAGGATTATGCTGTTGCTTTGTTGATCAAACAAGTCAATTCGACATTATTTACCTATGGAAAAGACACGGTGAAGACGCTTACCGATATAGATGGATTGATTTGGCGCAGGTATCTTTCCAACTATATTTTTAAAGGCGCGAACAAGCTTAACGATTATCCACAAATAGATGTTGGCGCAAAAGCCATATTCCCGGGCCAAAACTATGTAGCTTATAGCGGAGATGTATTTAATATCGGTGTAAGATATGCGGATGCCGGCGGGGTGAAATACACGGGTTACAGGCAGTTGCTGCTGTCTTATATACCGAACGTATCCCAGCCTTTAGATAATTGGGTCAGTATCCCCATCACTTCTTCTGATGTGCAGCCTAAACATGCTGTAGTGCATGTGCTGAGTACAGATTTTCCGTTTGGGGCTGATCCTCAAAATTTAATCCAGGACGTATTATTAACTAAGTAATTCGAAATATGTCAGTTTTTAAAATAAAAATTTGGTTTACGGCCTGCAGCCTTTCAATGCTATTGCTAGCCGGATGCAAGGATGAAGTTACAGAGTTTGAAAACCCCTATATAGGCGGGAAAATGCCTTTAGGATTAAAATTTAACACAGCCAGTGCTATAGAACCTGCACAAGGCAGTGCCAATGATGTGGTAACGGTAAGCGTTATAGGAGCCGAACAATATAAAACACAACTTCATTTCCAGTTTAGTGGTGAAGAAGCGGAGATCGTTTCGATTGTTGGCGATGTGGTAAAAGTTAAAGTTCCTGCTGCAGGTAGTTCAGGCTCAACTTCCATACAAATTGGCGACCAGGTCTTTTTTGGTCCACAGTTTAAGGTTTTTGGCAAAATATCGGATGATCCCTACTTCAAGGCAAAAATAGGTGCCAATAACACCATTTACGATGCCTATAAAATGAGGAGTGGAAAATACCTGATGGTAGGAGAATTTACCGACTTTAATGATAAAGGAATTGTTTTGGCCATTAAAAAAATAGCGGAGACTACGTACGAAGGGGAGGTTCAACGAACATTGCAATTGGGTACCGGGGTAGTTAGCGGTTACCTCAGTGCTGTTACGTCGAGCCCGAACGATGCCAATATTTTCGTTGCGGGAAATATGTCTGCATTCGACCTCAAGGGGCCGGTTAAAAATATCACAAGACTTACTTCTCTTGGGGCGATTGACCTCAAGCAGGTTGATACCTATTCATCAAAGAATGGTGGAGCCACTTATCCAAAACTTACCGTTCCCGTTTTCAATGGAGGAACAGATGCCCCGATTAAGCGGATTTTTTACTTCAATAACGGAATAATTGCCGTAGGAGGAGTTAAATATTATATCTCCCACCGGTACGATGTGGGCAGAACGTTTACCTACACATCTGGAAATACAACCTTAACCGGGTATAGAGATAGTCTTGTTCGTGACTCTGTTCCCATCAGGCAGGTAGTACGTTTTAAATTAGATGGAAGTCTTGATAATACTTACCATTTCTCTGGAGGAACTACCCTTGAAGGCGGTAATGGTAACATTTTAGATGCCGTAATGCAGGCCGATGGTAAATTGGTATTGGTAGGGGCTTTTTCAAAATTTGATAATAAGGCAGCCGGTGGAATTGTTAGGCTTAATACGGACGGAACTGTTGACGATTCTTTTCAGGCAGGTAAAGGTGCTACTGGTTATATCACAAGCATCAACTGGAACAGTACTACGCAACGATTTGTACTTACAGGTGTTTTTAGCTCATTTAACAACCAGCCCATTCAGAATATTTTAGTGCTCAAAGCCGACGGATCAATTGATGATACTTTTGTTTCGGGAAACTTTGATAGCGGTTATCCGTCGTTTGCGCAGCAGTTGTCTAACGGCTTGATTGTGGTATCGGGTAATTTTAAAAAATATAACAATGTACGGCGTGCAGGATTTATGATTTTATCGCCACAGGGAGGCTTGGCTCCAGGTTACAATACCCTGGGCGAGTTAACAGGAACAATTAACAGGGTTTTAGAGGAGAGAAATAAAGATAATAAGCGAAGCATCGTTTTGCTCGGCTCGTTTAGAAAATTCGATTCGCAAGCTGTTCAGAATATCAAAGGTTTAGTGCTTGAGGATTAATTAAAAGTAAATTATGAAAAAGAATTTTACAACGGTAATGGTAAGGCTGCTCTGCTTTTGGATGGTGGCCATTTTGGGAAGTTCTTGCCAAAGTGAATTTGACAAGGTAGCCCCTTTAGTGATAAACGATACCACTTTCAATAGTCCGAAAGCAAGGAAAGTGTTGGTTTTGGTTGTTGATGGATTGCGTGGGGTGGCTTTAAAAGAAGTTGGGCCTCCTAATATGACCAGCCTTTTAAAAAAGTCTACCTATTCGTATTACTCCGTAAGCGATGAAGGTTATGATGAGGCGACCACATGGGCAGACCTATTTACCGGGGTATCAAAAGCCAAGCACGAGGTAACAAGTGCAACACTCGGCAATAATAAACTGAATTTGTACCCTGTAGTATTTCAGCGTATTAAGGAGGCAAATGCAAATGTTAGAATTGCAACTTTTTCTTACAGCAATACATTTACAGACAATTTTACAAGCGACGCTTCTGTTAATTCGAGGGCAACCTATAATAGTGATACGGAAATTCAAAATGCTGTTTTGAAGGAATTGGCTGATGATAATGCCGGTGTGGTAGTGGGTATGTATAAAAATGTAAATACAGCCGGTAGCACCAATGCTTACGAGAGTTCAAATCAACAATACAAAAATGCTATCCTTCAGTTTGATACCTATGTTGGCCAGGCCATGGAGGCATTAAAAAATAGAAAAAATTATAGCAAGGAAAACTGGATGGTGATCGTTACTTCCAGTCGCGGAGGGGCGGCAGCAAGTGTAGTGAATGATAATACTATATTTTCAAACCCAAAGGCCAATACATTTACGCTTTTTTATAACGATAAGTATCAATCAAAACTAATAGACAAACCATTTACCGGCAATGTTTATGACGGAAACTTCGTTCGCTTTTATTCGTCTACGGGAGTAGCGTCTGAAGCAGCGCTGCAAAGCGGTGCGATCAGAGCTGAACTCAGATTTGATGACGTTTTAAAATCTTCCGCTATAAATCCATTGAATTTCGGTAGTAAAGGCGACTTTACCATTGAAATGAAGGTAAGAAAGAACAAAAACACAATAGGCACTTTTGCAAAGGAAAATATAGGCACTTATACATTTCAATGGCCAAGTTTCTTTGGCAGAAAGATTACCAGGCTTAACAATACCGGAGGTGTTGGCTGGTGCCTTTCTATAGAAAAGCTGACCTGGCGTTTTTCACTTGCCAGAGGGGCAACACCCGCAGGTACTAATGAGATTGGGGTAAATGCCGATGATAAGAAGGTTATTATTGCCGATGGAAACTGGCATGCGATTGCTGTTGTAATTAGGACAGAGGGCACAAAGCGTTTCGTCTCGCTGTATACCGATGGCATTTTTAATACTAAAGCAGAAATTCCTGAAACCTTATGGCCTTTAATCGATACTTATAATGCACCCTATACTATAGGTTATATTCCCGATGAAAACAAAGATCCCTTCGATGGGAATGTGTCTGATATCAGAATCTGGAGAAAAGCATTATCTGATGAGACCATCAAGCAATTTTCGTGCGACACCTATGTGAGTAGTTCTCACCCTGATTACAGTTATCTCGCAAGCTACTGGCCTTGCAGAGATGGAGCTGGCGGGAGGTTTAAGAATGAAATATTAACGGAGAATGGTAATTATGATTTTAAAGTGCTCAAAGGGGGTACACCCCTTATAAAGGGCACTGAACTTGGAAATAGTACCGTGTGGGAAAAAAGCAATTACATCGTTTGTCCAATTTCACTTCCCGATATATCTGCAACAGTACCGGGATCGGATGATATAACCGCACAGATCTTGTCGTGGCTAAGTATTCCGATCAAGGAAAACTGGAATTTGGATGGGAAAGTATTTTTAAATAATTAATTCGTCGATATGAATACGTTTTATAAAAATCATACTAAAATAGTAATCCTCTTTTGTACCTTTTTAGTGCTTACGGTCACTTTTCTGTACTCCTGTAAACAGGAAGACTTTGTTGATGAGGTGAGTTCCTTATCCGGAGTGCTTAAATTTGACTATCCATCGCTGGTTAATGCAGTTAATGTTGCTGATATCACAAAAGGAGACGATAGAATTATTTTTCCTGTTCGGATAGCGCTGGAAAACCCTGCTAATGCTACCTTTACCGTTAATATTGCGCCTGAGCCACAGCTGGCAATTTCGCAAACGGTAACCAATGGTGCAGTGATCAATTTTCCTGATTTTTCAATGCCTCAATCTGTTGAAGTGCGGTTTGGTACAAAGAGTGTAACCTTTAATGTAGCCGTTTCTGCGAGTGCTATTGAGCGGAATTATGGTAAAAATCTGGTTTTTGCCATCACGCTTTCCAATCCGTCAAAATCGCAAAAATTGGATGAAAGCAAAAAATCTGTAGTGCTTACATTGAATACTGCAGATATAGCTAAAATAGATGAGTTACATTTTTTATCATTTACTGCTGCGGTAAGCAATCCAAACCAGGTTGTAACGCAACTAACTTCTCCTAATCTAACCGCTAATAATGTAAGCTTTGATAATAATGGTTTCTCCATAAAAGCACAGGTAGATTTAGGCGGAAAAGCCTCAAGGGGCTTTAAAACATCAATTGCATATAATGCCGATACATTAAAAAAATTGCTTGCGAAAGGACTGCTTCCTGCAGGCACCGCTATTCTTACAAATGCCGCATTGGATCTTAATGATGTTTACCTGGATGATTATAAGAGTTCGGCTATTGTTGAAATGAGGGTTAACATCGATAGTATCTTTGCAAGATTTCCATCAAAAGTTGCATTGGCATTTACCTTATCTAATCCTGAAAAATACCAGGTAAATGCTGCAAAAAACACACTGGTTTATTTAATAGACCCGCTGCGCATATTTTCGGATATTACAAAAGTGTTGAAAAATACTTCACAGCCGTTTAAAACCAGCACCATAGATCCAAATCAGGGCAGATGGGGCGTGCTTTCGGGCTGGCTGTTTAATGCGCAAGGAAATACTCACCAATCTTACAGCCTGACAAACGAACTGAATGGCGCCTATGGCTCGTTTGATAATAACAATAGCACCCAAATTGCCTTCGAATCTGGTTATACCGCTTCAGATGCCGGAAAGCCGGGAGGTTCTCCAACAACACCCAATATTACAAACGGGAAGATTTATCAGACTGTTTTATTGCCGGCGGGTACTTACAAATTTGATGCAAATGTACGTGGAGGTGTAACAACCGATAACACCAAAGGCGCCTACAGTGTTGCTGCAATAGGCACTAATATTCCTGATATTGCTGCTCCAACAACCCCTGCAAACTTTGTAGGCAGGGTGGCCATAAATGGGGCAGGAAGCAAATCATTTACCTTTACGCTAAACGCTGCTGCTACGGTATCGATGGGCTTTGTTGCCACACTTTCTGGTAGCCAATCGGTCAATATATCAGGAGTAACGTTAACGCGTACGTTAAACCCTTAGTATTTGTTAGAAAATATCCTCAGAATTGGAAGTCAAAATTGTAAATTAGTTAAACCCCTTAAAAACCAGATGAGGTTAAAGCGTCCTTGATTACCTTTATTTATGAAATTTGCACTTAATTTTTTATACCAGACTTTTTTGTTTGTTACGCTTAGTGCCACTGTTTTCGGTCAGAAAACGGAAAGCTGGGGAGGGCAAAAGGATGGAACCTTTTATAACCCGGTTATACCTGCCGATTATAGTGATTTAGATGCCATCCGTGTTGGTGATGATTTTTACGCCATATCCTCAACCATGCAGTTTTCGCCCGGAATGGTCGTATTACACTCTAAAGATCTGGTGAACTGGGAAATTGCGGGGCATGTAGTTGCTGATCTCACCCGGATCAGTCCTAATTTGGACTGGACGAAGATGAATAGTTATGGCAAAGGGATCTGGGCTGGGTCTATCCGGTATTATAAAAATAAATTTTGGGTCTATTTCGGTAGTCCGGACGACGGATTTTTTATGAGTTCAGCCACTGATGCTAAAGGGCCCTGGGCGCCACTACACCAGGTTTGGAAGGTGTCGGGATGGGACGATTGTTCTTCTTTCTGTGATGATGACGGACAGCTTTATTTTATAGCGACAAACTTTAAACTGGATACTAAAACCAATAAAAAGTACAACATTCATCTCTTTAAGATGGCTCAGGATGGCAAGAGCCTGCATATGGATACTGATACGATTATTCATCAATCTTCAGGCAGTGAGGCAAATAAATTATATAAGATCAATGGCTTATACTATCATTTTTTTAGCGAAGTAAAAGCAGAAGGCCGTGTGATGATGATGGAAAGATCTCGGAATATTACCGGCCCGTGGGAAATTAAACAGTTAAACCACGTAAACAAAAACACAGACAGAGAACCTAACCAAGGCGGACTAATGCAATTGAAAAATGGACAATGGTGGTTTTTTACCCATCATGGCTCTGGCGATTGGGAAGGAAGGGCAGCAAGTTTGTTACCTGTAACCTGGGTAGATGGCTGGCCGATAGTTGGTAAGGTTGGCGAAGATCGTATTGGGAACATGGTATGGTCTGGAAAAGCCCCAATTCCCCTTAATCCAAATGTAAAAATCCAAACAGATGACGATTTTTCATCCGTAACATTACGTCCGCAATGGGAGTGGAACTACCAACCCAGAAATGACAGGTGGTCACTCTCTGAAAGAAAAGGGTTTCTTCGCCTTAAGGCTTTTCAACCTATAAAACCTGAAGATCCGAAAAAAATCTTATTAAGAGCTGGTAATACCATTACGCAACGCAGTATGCGAACCAGGGCTAATGAGGCTACTGTGAAACTGGATATCAGTGGAATGGCCGACGGACAGTTTGCCGGCCTGACACACTTTTCTACAACATCTATGAGCATGCTGGGTATTATACAGCAGGGTGAGGAGAGGTTGATGGTGTACCATGCGGATGGGCAGGAATCACCTGAGATAAAAATAAAAGAAAGCACGGTTTGGCTGAGGTCGATCTGGGATTACCAAGGCCAAAATCGGTACTTCTATAGTTTAGATGGGGAAACGTTTTTACCAATTGGCAATGTTACCCAATTAACCTGGGGGAGTTACCGGGGCGATAGAATAGGCATCTTCAATTATAATAAACTTGCAGATAAAGGCTATGTGGATATAGATTACTTTAAGTATAAGTATACCAAATAAGGTTTGGTATTTACGACTATTCGTTATTCAAATTTGAGAAACATATAAGCGCTTTCACCCATTTTTAAACTAAAATACACACACAAATATAATTTATGATTCGTTTCTTATTTTTCCTGACTATTTTTTTCAATTTATGCTTTCAATGTTTTGGACAGAAAAATGATTTATTATGGTACAATACACCTGCAAAAAAATGGACTGAGGCTTTACCTGTTGGAAATGGAATGTTGGGCGCCATGATTTATGGCGATCCGTCTAATGAATTACTCCAGCTTAACGAGGCAACTTTATGGAGTGGCGGTCCGGTAAAAGCTAATGTAAACCCCAAGGCACCCGAATACCTTTTACGTACCCGAGAGCTGCTTTTAAAAAATGAAAATTATCAGGAGGCAAATACCGAGATAAAGAAAATGCAGGGCGTTTATTCTCAATCTTACCTGCCCTTGGCAGACCTGAAGTTGAAGCAGGATATTGGCCCCGGTCAATTTGAGAATTATATAAGAGACTTATCTATTGATGAAAGTTTGGCCTCGGTCAATTTCAAGGCAAATGGAGTGGCTTACAAACGCGAGGTGATAGCTACTGCACCAGGTAAAGCCATTGTTATTCGTTTAAGTGCGAATAAACCTGGCATGATCAATTTTTTTGCCAGTGTAAGTAGTCAGCTTAAGGGGATTATAACTGCAGATGGGAACAATGGTATTATTTTTAAAGGAAAAGCCCCATCACAAGTTGATCCGAGTTATGTGAACTATAATCCCAAGCCAATAAACTATGACGATGCCGATTGCCGCGGTATGCGGGTAGCCATGCAGGTTCGCGCTGTTTTGAAGGGTGGGAGCGTTAAGTCGGATACTTCTGGCGTGAAGGTTGCAAATGCAGATGAAGTGTTGCTGTTTATTTGTGCCGCCACCAGTTTTAACGGTTTCGATAAATGTCCGGTAAGCGAAGGGAAAGATGAGATAAAAATTTGCAGCAATAACCTTACAGCAGCGATTAAGCGCCCATGGAAGGAGTTATACACTGAGCATGTAGCTGATTATTCGCGTTATTTTAACCGTGTTAAATTTAAGCTGAGCACAGCCAACGATACTTCAAATGCAAAACTTCCTACAAATGAGCGCCTCATTGAATTTAGTAAGGGTATAACCGACCCGGCATTTGAAACGCTTTTATATCAATATGGAAGATACCTGCTAATCAGTTCTTCGCGGCCTGGCGGACCTCCGGCAAATCTTCAGGGGATATGGAATGCCTCAATGAGACCACCATGGAGCTCAAATTATACCATCAATATTAACACCCAAATGAACTACTGGCCTGCGGCAATCAGTAACCTGGAAGAAATGGAATATCCATTATTTAAGTTTATCAACGATTTGGCTGTAACAGGCAAAGAAACTGCCAGAGACTTTTATCATATGAAAGGCTGGGTTGCCCATCATAACAGCGATATATGGGCTTTAAGTAACCCGGTAGGGAATTTAGGAAAAGGCGATCCCAAATGGGCAAACTGGTATATGGCAGCTCCTTGGTTAAGCCGCCATTTGTATGAACATTATCGCTTTACCCAGGATAAAGACTTTTTAAAAAAGGCTTATCCGGTGATGAAAGGTGCAGCAGAATTTTTAGTAGATTATTTGGTAGAAGATAAAAATGGATATCTGGTTACCGCCCCATCATTCTCACCTGAAAACGAATATTATGACGATAAAGGGAAAAAAGCAAATACCTCTATCGCTACAACCATGGATATGTCAATCGTTCGCGACCATTTCCGTAACTGTATCGAAGCTTCAGAAGCATTAAAAACCGATAATGAATTTAGAAAGTTACTTAAAGCAAAATTAGCGAAACTATACCCACTTCATATTGGCAAGGCGGGTAACTTACAGGAATGGTATAAAGACTGGAGAGATGTAGAACCGCATCACCGTCATGTAAGCCATCTTTATGGTTTACACCCTGGGCGTGAAATATCACCGTTAATCAATGCCGATATTGCTACGGCCAGCAAAAAAACGTTGGAGTTACGCGGTGATGAAGGAACCGGTTGGAGCCTTGCCTGGAAAATTAACTTCTGGGCGCGTTTACTCGATGGTGACCATGCTTATAAGCTGGTTCGTGATTTAATGCGCGATTTAAGTGTCTCAAAAGGTGGTGGTTTATATCCAAATCTTTTCGATGCCCATCCTCCATTTCAAATAGATGGAAATTTCGGTGCAACATCAGGCATTACAGAAATGCTCTTGCAAAGCCACCTGAGCGAATTGCATCTATTGCCGGCTCTTCCAACATCATGGGCGAATGGAAACATATCTGGACTAAAGGCCAGAGGCGCTTTTACCGTTGATATGGAGTGGAATGCAGGTAAATTAAAGTCGGCATTGATCAGATCTGGAAATGGGGGTAATTGTGTGATCAGAACAAGCACCCCGATTCGTGTAGATGGGGTTAAAACAAAAGTCACTAAATCAGCAAATGGATACCTGACAACGTTTTTAACCAGTAAAGGAAAAAGCTATAAAGTAAGGAACTAAGATTTGAAAAAACTGGTTTGGCAGATGAATGTTAACGCAACACTAAAATTTTCCGCATCCACAATAATATGCATACTGATATTTTCTCTTGCAGCTACGGTTACATTTGCTCAATCTGCCTTTAAGGCCACCAGGATCTCTAACGGATTGTTGCTCCGTTCGGGATATAAGACGCTGAGGGTTGAATTTGTAGATCTGGCAATTATTAGGGTAAGAAGTGTTCCGGATGGTGACTTGAAAAGCAATGAAACCGATGTATGTATCGCTGAATTGTTATTTTTTCTCGTTTTTGATATGCCACAATATCCAGTTTTTATTGGAGCAGACCGGATGCAGCGAAATTCCTTTTAAACGTAATGTTTGTACCGTATTGTTATTCAGTAGTCCAAAGGAATCGTATTGGCTTTCTTTTTTGGTTGCCAATATGTAGGATACATGGTTTACAGGTTGAGCAACTGCGGCCAAAAACCTATTTTCGCCTGGAGTCAGAAAAATTTTGGCAGACCCTGTTAATGCTATGATTTGGTAGGCATTGGCATCATCTGCAAGTATGCCATCATTAGCGCTGATCTTTTTGATGTAGCTGGATAGTTTTTCATCATCGTCTCTTTCAAGCGGCTTTTGCGTCATTATGGATACAAGTGCGCCCTGGTATTTTTTTTCTTCAGGCAGAGGGCTTGCATTCATTGTAAGGTATGCGGTAACAAGCTGTAAAATGATAATCGAGAAATAAAAATGTTTATTGAACCGAAGTGTTCTGGTACTTTTTGCGTTTGCTATAACAGCCCAACAAAGGCATATAAAGGCTGCGTAAAAATGAATGGGGATATAAACATTGGGATATTTTATCTTTAAGAATTCCATGAAGAAGAAAAGGGAAAAAACCATAAAGATGTTGCGGTTGATGCTCTTGAAAATGCCCAGGCAGAGCAGTAACAGGGGCGCAAACATCAATATCCTTACCGTTACCAAAAAATGCACCTCAGGAAATATACGCCCCAGTTTGTTATCAGCTAAATTATTGAGATTATCTGTCTGATCTGTAATTGCGCTATAATTTGCATAAGGACTGTTTAAATAATAATCGGCATCTCCGGTGTAGGTCTGGTTCAGCATCCTGAAAATCAATATCGCAGTTATCGGCAGGGCAAATATGATGAGATATACGGCCAGGGTTTTATTGGCCAGTTTACGCCGTATCGATTCGGTATTGAATGCGATTGCGATCTTATCCATTGGATCGTTTTTTGCAACTGTCATGGATTGAAGGGCTACAAAAAAAATAATGGGAAGGATAAACAGCATTAGCCAGGAAAACTTGAACGAACAGAAAATAAGCAGTGTGAAATAGATACTGGCCACCGAAATATGGTAAGATGTATTGGTGCGGAAATACCGGAAAATGCTCATTACAAAAAGATAGAAGAAGATGAGCACCATGTACGAACTTTTTCCTGATACAGCGAAAAAAATGAACGCAGGATGCAGCATAAAGGTAATGAGTATGCCCCAAAACAACCAGTTTCGGTACTGGTGCGCGCTGATCGAACTTGTAATAATGAAGAAAAGCGCTGAAGTACCTAAGGCGGAGGCAAGAACCGGAGAAAACCTCATACCCAAAAAAGAGAAAACCCACGAAAAAATGAAAGGCAACTGAGGAAAAGTAAGCCCGGCGAGCTTGATCTCATCCACATCGCCCTCATGCAGAAGAGCAGATTTTTCGGTAAAAAAAAGTGCTTCATTACTGTGCACCCCCCCAGAATAAAGCAGGTAAGCGATATAAATATAATATCCGAACAATAAGAACGATATCAGGCATAGGGATTTATTGGATTTTGCGCTCATATGGTCTCCGATTTTGTGTCCCTGTTCATCTGCACCTTGCTTAGGCCATGATCTGTTTTTTCCCAATAAAAAGGTTTGATAATCAGTTGCAAAAGCCCTTTATAAGCGGCAATGGAGTGCATTAACCAGTAAAATGGGTTAAGGATAGAGAATAGAATGAGTTCATAATACCTCCGTTTAAAAACAGCTATCATATTAACATAGATAATGAGTATATTACCTATGGCCAGGTTGAATATCGAAATATAGAGTACCCAATCAGGAAATATGGTACGGATATCATCAAGATCGAATACCAGGTAGCAGATAAAAAGCAGGAGCAGAAGCGGGTAGATAAGGAAAGTAACAGGTGTTGCGCCGATAAAAAAATTAAAGCCTAAAAAGCCTTTCCAACCTATTTTTTCTATCAGTTTTGAAGGATTGCGCATATGTACCAGGTAGGTTTGCATATAACCTTTTATCCACCTGGAACGCTGTCTGATCCAGTTGAAAGGTTCGTTGTTGGCTTCCTCATAAGTTGTAGAGTTTACCAGTGCAACCTTGTAGCCTTTTGCAAAAGCCCTTATGCCAAGGTCGGCATCTTCGGTAACGTTAAAAGGATCCCAGCCGCCCAATTCCATCAGGCTGTCGAACTTAAAGTGGTTACTGGTACCGCCTAACGGAACAGGAATATCGAGTGTGCTCAGGCCGGGCAGCATGTAATCGAACCAGTACGAATATTCGAGGGTAAACATCCGCGTAAGAAAGTTCTCATTCCTGTTAAAATAATTCAGTGCACACTGTATACAGATGTAGTTTTTGGGTAGCTTGTTAAACATAACCACCACTTTTCTGAGCTGGTCCTGGTCTGGTACATCTTCGGCATCATATATGGTAAGGTATTCCCCACGCGAAAAATACAGGCCATAGTTACAGGCTTTCGGCTTTGTTTTTGGCATGTGGAAAGGAACAACAACCACTTCGAAAATAGCCGGAAAATCAAGATCTCTTACTGCATTTAATGTTTTGTCGTCATCTTCTTCTATCAGGAGTTTAATGTCAAGTTTTTCTCTGGGGTAATCCAACGACTGTAGGTTCCAGATCAGTTTTTTGATCAGCTTATCTTCTCTGTAAACAGGTAACTGGATGGTAAAAACAGGCAGGTCTTTCGTTTTTACCTTTTTCAACTCTTTTTTACTCACTGCCTGAAAAAGCTCGAGCTTTGAACCGGTAAGGGCAAGAAACAGTTTAAAAGCAATGGCTACTAAAAAAAAGCTGCTCATCAATATATTGATGATTATAGTGGTGTTGATAAAACTGAGAAAGAGGGAAGCGGTAACCAGTGCAATAACTGAAAAGATGATAATAAGCTGGGGTTGGGTAAAGGTAACAAGTGCCGAACTTTCCGGGTCCCTGTTGAGCAGTTCGAATACCGCTTTTTTAACATACTTTTCGCCCAGTAGTTTATGTCCGAGCCAAAGGATATCCAGATCGGAAGCAAGCAATACGTTTACGGGGCAGCCATATTTTTCTTCAATCAAAAGAAGATCTGCTGTTGCGGTAGGATCAGCAACTGCAACTACCACATAACCATCTACTATTCGCAACGGTAGGATCAGATCGCGATCAACCGTTTTCAGGTCCATCCGCATCATTACCTCCAGGTCGGTTTCTTCTAACCGTACATCTTTAAAATCGTAGCCCTCTTCCAATAGGCATTTTTGGTAATCCTTCCGGCTAATGTACCCAAAATTAAGCAGGATCTTTACCAGCGATAATCCACTGGTTTCCCCAAATGAAGCAATCCGCACCACATCATCTTGCGTTATATAACCACGATCAGACAGTATTCCTATAATATAACGCTGTTGTTTTTTGCCCATGTTAAAAGCGTATAATCCCGGTAACTGTAACACCCTGACCAATGCCCGAGTTCCTATTGAATATATCGTGGAAAAGGCCTGCGAATATCCAGTTCTCACCAGTAATGCGCTGCCCGAAGCTGATATTGGCTTTTATAAAGGTAAATTCGGTATTCGAAGCAGGATTTTCGGGATTAAACTGGTTAGATCTAAGCGAACTGATGCCGTTTATCTCACCCATAAGCTGATTGTTCTTGCCCAGATGCAATCCTGATGTTGCAATGTAACTTAGCTGCCCTACGTTGCCAAACGTATTACCGAAATATTGCCTGTAACCGGCCTCTACATTAAAATAAGCCGCCGGAGTGCTCCCGCTAAAAAGTAGTTTAAGTTCCGAACCGAACTGGCCATAACCCGTGCTTGGATTGCCATTTTTGCCATACAGCGGAACTGCCGCCAGTGCTTGCGCCGAAAGAAAATACCTTTTTTGGTTAAATTCCAAAAGGTTGTATTTTAACCCTATTTCCATATCCGAAAGTGCCGTATTGCTGTTTCGCTGTGTATTATCTTTAAACTGCGCAGAAGTTAACGGAAGTTTTGCCACGAGGTCGAGGTGGTCGGTAATGCCGTATTCCAGATAAAGCTGAAAGGTAAAAGAACTGTATTTTCCACCATTGGCATAACTGTATTTCTGCCCGTTAAGGTCGCGGTACTGGTTGGCCACGAAATAACTTAAATAAGGAGCAAGTAACGCTTTGCCCTTTCGCATCGGAAAACCACTTGCTATGGCATACTGTACCATTAAAAATGGAATAATTGTTGCGAAAATAAATTTTACAGCTTTGGTATTCATGGCGATATGTTATTGGGTTACAATTTTTTGTGATTTATTTACTTTTGAACGGACATATAGATAGGCCAAGAAAATGATAAACAGTGCGCCTGCAAGCAGAACCAATTTGTATTTGAGCCAGAACGTTTGCCAACGGCCATTGCCATCGCCCTGGTAAACAATATTGTTGCTGTTCCTGTCGAGGTTGAATACCAGATGGCTGTTTTTGCTGTTGATCAGTGTGTTTCCGGAAAGCAGGTTCAACTGTTCATTTAAATCGAGGATGCTGTTTTCCAAAAGCTCTGCGGCAGCATCATTTGGCGGCGTGGTAACCGAAAGCACCACGGGATAATTTTCATCCTTGAATATCTGCGAAATTGCCGAAGCTTCTGGTGAGGAAAGTTTGTATATCACATTACCAGGCTGTTCTCCATAAATGGTAAAATCAGTTTTATACTGTAATGGCATCTCCTGAAAACTATGGAGCAACTGATCCTGCCTATCGCTTATCAATACAATGTTGCGTCCTTTATACTTAGCCGCATTGTTGCTGAAATCTACAACAGGGCGATATTTAATCTCGTTACTGGGGTGATCATTCAATTGGTAGGTTAATTCACAAATTGCTCTCACAGCATAAGAAAGCATGTTTTTTGCTACCAATATGGCCGTTCCCTGTTGAAAAACGTCTGGATAACTGTAAAAACTGGCCTGCTTTTCTTCCAGGTCATCAGATACCTCCAGATAAGATTTTGAGGCATCAACCTGGCCGATAAAATGCTGAAAATTACCCTGACATGCTCCATTGACCGGATAAAAAACAAATTCTGTTCTGAGTACATTGAATTTTTTGATCTGGTAGCGGTTAACTGTTGCGCTTACCTGCAATGTGCCAGATTCATTCAATTGTCTGCTTGTAAGCAGGATATCATTTAAATAAACATTAAAATAGCCTCTATCTTTTTGTCCAATACCAGAAAACCTGATTTCAAACTGGCAGTTCAGTGCCGCCGGAAGGGTGCTGAAAGCCGATGTTTTAAATTGGTAATCATGGTTTAAGCTTCCCGTACCCGTCATCAGGTTGTTGCTGTCTTCAAGGTCTGAAAGATTAAGCCTGTTTTTTTTTTCGAATTTCTTATAACCTGCCCTGTCAACTTTTAATATATCCTGAAAGCTACTTTCCAAAATCCCCGGGGTTAGCAGTGCGTCAGCAGCTTTACTCATACCGGCAACATCTGCTGCGGTTACAAATAGGATCTGCCTGAGCGATCCAACCTTTGTGGTATCGGTTTCTTTGTTCAGATAGAGAATGCCCTGACCTTTTTTTGGGGCGATATTAAGTTTGGAACCAAATTTTGACTTAAGCTTATGCGCCAGTCCGATAGCAATAAAATTATCAAGACCCTGTGGCATCTGCGAAATCGGGTAAAGGTTGATGCGGTCAGTTGTGCTCCTTAACAGTTTGGCATAGGTTAATGCAACCGTCTGCAGTTCGGAAGCTGAAATATTGTTGGGATAAACAATTGCTTTTTTACTGAAAAGGGCATTGGAAAGATTTAAAGTAGAAGGTCCATATTGCTTGTTTTTTGCCCAGTATATGGTAGAGCTTGGCAAAATGTTTAGCCATAAACCAGCATTTTTATCGTCCTGGCACATATCATTGCCAATAATCAGCTGTGATCTGACGGTGATTTTTAAAAAATCAGAAGTACCCTTGCTGCTTTGATGTATGGGCACTTTAAACCTGTTGATACTATCCGTTTGAAAACTGCTGCTCAGAGCAGGCATATCATTAACCAGTACATGGATAAACGATTTTGCTGTGTTCAGTATCTTTGATGCCTGGAAGTCGATGATAAGGGTACTCTTATCCATCTGTTGGTTGGGTAGTACGCGGATGTAATAAATATATTGCCCCTGAATTCCCCTGATCAACTGGGGCTGAAATCCGTAAGATTCGAACGATTTTTGTGCAAAACCCGCTAAGAAGCAAATAGACAGTGCGAAAAGGATCAATAGTTTTTTCATATGGGATAAAGTTCGAAATATTATAAGTTAAAAGCCAGTACATAACAAGTATGAGCCTGGCATTTGTGGTAAATGAGTTCGCCCCTCATTTTTTCGGCAAGCAGCTTGGCAATGTAAAAACCCGGGCCAAGACCTTGCTGAAGGCTTTGTGCTGTTGGTACCGCAGATTCCCATTCGTTTGCCACACGATCTGCTTCTATGCCGGGTGGTATGCAGTTGATGATAAGGTGAAGTTTGCTGTTACTTTCCTTCATCCGGCAGTCGATAAGGTCGTTTTTGTCGCAGAACTTAAAACAGTTTGCAAAAAGGTTAAAAAGGATCTGATCGATATAAAGCGGATCCAGTTGAACCATCGGCCATTTTTTTTGCGGAGCAATACTAAAGTTTATGTCTGGATACCCAAAACACTTAATCATGCAATTGGCTACTGCCTGGGTACTGGTAAGAAGGTCGACTCTTTTTAGAGATAGAACAATATCACTTGATAGGTCTGAATGATCATTAGGAAAAAGTTGGGCAAGCTGTTCCAGCCTGATTATATTTTCGTTTATGGTCTCTATGTGATGTAGGTTCTGGTCCTCATGTTCGAAATCTCTCATGGCATTGGCCGATAAATTGATCGAACCGATAAAACTCAGGATGTCCTCCCGCACAAAGGCCATAAAACTATCCTGTTGCATGACCAAGTTGGTTAACCTGGAATTTGATATTTCAACCTGCTGGTTTTTATCTACCAGTTCTTCATGTAGCAGATTGAGCTTGGCCGTTGTATTTTTCACACGCAGATCGTTTAAAGTATTTTTTCTGATAATACTGTACCTGGCCATGGGGATAAAACAGGAGAAAAAAAAAGTGATGATAAATAACCCGGCCCCTTGGGTAATATAGGTTTCTATGCTAACCGCGTTAAAGAGGTGGTAGCCTACGGCCAGAAATAGGAGTGTTAAGAAGAAATGACCGAATGAGTTTGCAGGATGCCAAAAAACGACCAGGTTAAAAAGCATCGATAAACTCGCAAAAACCATAAAAAATACAGGTGCAATATCGAATGGTACAATATTGCAGATAATGGAAGCATTAAGTGATATGAGGATAATTGTAGTATGCAATGCAAAATATGCAGGTTTTTCAAGCCTCATCGAAATGTCGTAAACAGCATATATTAGCACTACTATGATGATTTTGGTGAGAAAAAGTGCCTGATAGATAGGGTAGGCGTAAATATAGTCCAATATGCCAAGTAAGGGATATAGGAATATAACCGTCCAGATAATGATATTGGCGTAGTATGTCGATTTTTTTGTTAATTGCTTTTCATATACAGCATCACTGACATAGATGGCGGCGGAGGTATCTGTTCTGGTTGGCATATTAATCGTAGCAGCGGTGAATTTTAAACATAATAAAAAAAACGAATTGAAACAAAAAAAATACATACTACTGCTTTTGGCCGTTTTTTGGCAATTCGGCTATGCACAACAACGTAGTTTGCCCCATTTGCAGGCTGACCAACTGGGGCGTGGCATTAATGTATCCTGGCTTGAACAGTATTGGAACCCCCAGGTATTGGACCTTAATAAATTAACTGATAGCGACTTTCGCTTGATTGGTAGTTTGGGCCTTAAAACTATCCGCTTGCCCATTGCTTTTCAGCAGTTCTATATCCAGGGCAGCGATATACAAAAAGTTAAATTACTTGCTGATATAGATGCGGTAATCAGAAAAGCCATCAAACACAGGATCAGGTTGGTGCTGGTAAATCATTATGGCAACCTCAGGGCAGACCATCTGCAGTTTGATACACAACAACTTTTGGAGCTTTGGACATTTCTCGAAAAACGTTACCGGAAAATCAGTTGCAACAGCCTTTATTTTGAACTGTTGAATGAACCAGTGATAAGTGATCAGCAGTGGCTCCCGGTTGCTCAGAGGCTAATAGCGCGCATAAGGAAGATGTCGCCCGATAGGACAATTATTGTGGGTGCCTCAAATTATAACAGTATTTACGAACTGAGCAGGATAGCTCCTTTGCCGTTTAAAAATATCATATATACCTTTCATTTTTACGAACCTTTTTTATTTACCCACCAGGGGGCCGATTGGATCGGGGAACAAGTATCTACCATCGGGATCCCTTTTCCTTATCTTGATCAGCAGATGCCCACTTTGGCCGCGTCTGCGAGGGGTACGGCCGGAGAAGCAAACTATAAAAATTATCGCAATGAGGGAAAAGCTGGAGCTGTACACGACAAATTGCTGATGATAAAGCAATGGTCGGATATCCATCATGTACCGATATTGTGCAGTGAGTATGGCGTATACCGGAAATTTGCATCAGAGCAGAGCATATGCAATTATTTAACCGTTGTTAAAAATGAACTCGATCGGCTGTCTATTCCATGGATGATCTGGGAATATGATGAAAATTTCTCCATTTTTCAAGGTAAGCCGAGTATGAGAACGTTGAGTCCTTGTATGTTAGATCTGTTCAGAAAGTAATGTTAAGGTGCCTGTTTTAATGTTTTTACTCAGAACCTAGTTTCTGGACAACAAAAATGTGTATTTCGGAGAAACTACCTGAGCCGCTCTATACAAATTGCTCGGTGATAAACCTGGCACTAGTATTTCTCTCATTCCTGTACCCAGTAATCCTAACGACAAGCTGCTTTTTGCTTAGCAAAACTATATATGGCCCAAAAAAGCAATATAAAGATAGCGATCCTGAACAAGCTAAATTTGCTTAAAATCGGTCAATTGAACACTTTGTAATGGAAATTAATATCAGTTTGCGCCGTTATATGTGGCTAGTTTATAAAAAAAGCAGTGACTAGTTTTGAAATTATCTACAATCTTTAATGCTGTTTTCCTTTTTATTAAAGATTTGAAATTTAGTTTCTTATACCAATTGAATTCCCATTTTTTTAATAGAATCGGCCTTTACTCTGCAATAGAGGAGATTGTAAGCGATTGCAGCTTAGCAAGGGCATCTTTCTTCCCCAAATTCATAAGCGCTGATGCGTATTTGGGGGTAAAATTTAAAGTGCCGGATAAAAATCCGCCCAAAGATTGCTTAGGGTAAAAGAAAACTAACCGTTCAGCATAATCAGTCAATTCATATGGTATGATTACAGGTTCGTAATTAACATGATCTGAAAATCTTTTCGTTTCAGGTAGCGGATAATCTTTTAAATACTGAGTGCGTTGCCTCTCTCGGCAATGGCCCAGCGAGAGTTTCTCCCTTTCAAAAGCCTCATCATCATTTTTATAAGATTCCAGGAGCACGATATAAATTTCATCGAACTCAGCTATTTGCATAAGTGGAACCAAAGGACAGTTGTCAGCGACCCCGCCATCTACATAATGAATATTCTCCTGCTTAAAGGGAGGGATAATACCGAAGGGAAGTGCCGCACTTGCTGCGCAGAAATTTACTATCTCATCTTTGGTCAATATATCAAGTCTAATATATTCTGAGCACCATTTCTCTACCCGATAAGGAGTACAGATAGCGTCCGGGCTAGTTATTCCCCTGTCATTACTTGGGATATGCCAGGTAGGTTTAACCGGATCGAAGATTGATGCTTTGCTTGCAACAGTAGCCCATATTGGAACTTTTAGTTCACTTGCAGTTAATACATCTCTCAGATGAGATTTCAATGGCGTAGCATCCAAAACAGAAAATTTTTGTGAAAAAATAAACCCCTTGAAAACAAGCATAGCAGTTAGAAAAAATATCATTGCAAGGAGAATAAAAAATAGTACCCAGAAAATGGGTTGAAGCAAATACTCATGATAAACAGAGCGACTGAAGAACTGATCGAGATGGACAAAATGATCTAATATTGGATAAAAGAACAAAATGCACAGAAGAATCAAACCTGGTCCGTAAATAAAGTATACCGCATCTTTTGAGCCTATCAATTCCAAAACAATTGGTGTAATAGGAAAAACTAATGCTAAAAAAATGATATTGCTCAAGTTTAAAGGAATATCTGGTAATAGAGCATGTGCTGCAACGTTGGATAGCAGAATCGGTATAGATACCAGAATAATAAAGGTAAATTTTAGCGGCCTTTGATGCTCCCTCATTGTAGGCGATCCTTTCGCAATTTCCCACATCAATCGTAGGAAAACATACAGAAATGAGACCATTCTAATTATATGTTTATGAAAATACTTAGGATTTAGTATTCTCACTGGATATACAGATTCAAAACTCAAATTTTGCCAAATCGCTTTCCCTTTTTTCATTGCATCAGCAGACCATAAAAAAGCATTCAACGCGCCTACCGAAGTTCCTGCAACTGCATCGAATTCGATTTCCAGCTCCTTAAATGCCTCTAAACAACCAAAAGTATAAGCACCTTTCGCGCCACCGCCTGCCAGTACTAAACCGCGTTTTTTCTTATCTGTCCATTCTTTCGACTTCACCGTACCAAAAGCGTTGGAAGACTTATTATCATTTTCCATAAGAGCGCCATCTATATCAGCAATAATTATCCTAAAATAAGCATTATTCATATAATAAGTGAACCTGATACCATTAAGATAATCGAAAAACAAGATTATATGGGCTTATGTAAAACGCGAAATCAATCAAATCCCATAAGTGCTGGTTAAAAGCAGTTACCTCGCTTATTGATGAAATTATCCAATGTGCCATCGATCGAAAGCTCATAGCTCGCAAAGTGACTAAGCTCCTTATAAAGGCATTTATGCCTAATAAGTTCTCGCTAACGATGTTTTTTCTTAGAAAAGCTCGAGTACAAAAACTGGCATTATCGAAGAACTAGACTGAATAAGGATCCGAGTTAATATAGCGGATAATAGTGAAAAAAACGAGACAATCAGCTTAAAAACTGATTGTCTCGTTTGTGCTCCCGACGAGATTCGAACTCATATCGATGGTACCGGAAACCATAATTCTATCCATTGAACTACGGGAGCAAGGCTGCAAATATAGGATTTGAAAACTTATTTTTTTTGCATTTTAAATAAAAAAAATACACCTATTTCTATATGAAACTGTATTGAAACTTATATGGAATGTCGGATTTGTTTAAAAAATAGTCTGTTAATGACAAGGATGTTGGAGTATGGCGTTCTAAATTTGTTGTCTACAAATAAAACTAACCAATTTTATGAACCGCAGACAACTAATCCAAAGCCTTGCTATTGGTATTCCCGGAGTTTTACTTTCCAATAAACTTTCCGGATTTCAGTCAAATAATGATGGAGCAAAAGAGTTTGTAGAGAAGATCCTCGTAGGACCATTCTCCCCAACATGGGAGTCGCTCGCTAATTATAAAACCCCTGAATGGTTTAGAGATGCGAAATTTGGCATGTGGGCACACTGGGGGCCTCAGTGCCAACCAGAAGCTGGCGATTGGTATGCCAGGGAAATGTATATGGAGGGGAGCTGGAAATATAAATATCATATTGAGAAATATGGGCATCCTTCTAAATTTGGCTTTAAAGATGTAATCAATGTCTGGAAAGCAGAGAATTGGGACCCTGAGTCGCTTGTTTCACTATATAAAAGCGCAGGGGCCAAATATTTTATGGCGCTGGCCAACCACCACGATAACCTGGATCTTTATAACAGTAAATACCAGAAGAACTGGAATTCTACCAAAGTAGGCCCTAAAAAAGACATCATTGGCGGATGGGCTGCTGCGGCTAAAAAGCATCAATTGCCATTTGGAGTTAGTGTGCATGCTGCACACGCATGGAGTTGGTTTGAAACTAGCCAGCGTGCAGACAAAAACGGCCCTATGGCAGGTGTTCCATACGATGGGAAGCTGACAAAAGCAGATGGGAAAGGTAAATGGTGGGATGGTCTTGATCCGCAGGAACTTTATGCACAAAACCATCAGCTGAGTCAAAATAGCCAGAATAACGGAACAATACATAGTCAATGGGATTGGGGCAATGGTGTTACCCCGCCTACCAGTGCATACATCAACAAGTTTTATAACCGCACTATCGATCTGATCAACAAATATAACCCGGATATGGTATATTTTGACGATTCGCAATTGCCCATGTGGCCAATTAGTGATGTAGGGTTGAAAATTGCAGCACACCTTTACAACAAAAGCATTAAGAACAAAGGCAAGCTTAATGCAGTAGTTACCGGAAAAATACTTAATGAAACACAGCGTAAGGCTATGGTGTGGGATATAGAACGTGGGCAGAGCAACAACATTGAGCCCCTGCCTTGGCAAACCGATACCTGTATAGGGGGGTGGCATTACGAACGGGGAATTTATAACAGAAATGGTTATAAAACTGCAAAAACCGTAATCCATACCTTGATTGATGTAGTAAGCAAAAATGGTAATCTGATGCTCAATATTCCTGTGCGCGGTGACGGTACAATAGATGAGCTGGAGCGAAAAATCGTTGAAGACATTGGCGTATGGATGAAAGCGAACGGAGACAGTATATATGGCACCCGGCCATGGAAAATTTTTGGAGAAGGGCCTGCACAGGAAAAATCACCTAAATTAAGCGCGCAAGGATTTAATGAAGGCAAAGGTGTACCTTTTAGTGATAAAGATATCCGGTTTGCCGTTAAAGAAAAAGAATTGTTTGCTACGGTTATGGCCTGGCCTGCTGAAGGTTCGGTTTTGATTTCCAGTCTGGCCGAAGGATCATTAAATTATCCCGGAAAAATAAATACTGTGCAACTGCTTGCCACCAAAGAAAATTTGCGTTTTGAAAGAAATTCACAAGGTTTAAAGGTTTATTTTCCCGCAAATCAGCCACAGGCTTCCTACGCTAATGCCCTTAAAATTACATAAGCTTAAAATAATTAATTGCTTAACAGTTATAGATTGGGTCAACCTGTATTGGTGATCCAATCTTTGTATTTTACTATTCCTGAAAGAGTTTTGGTAACTGCACTGTCTCTTGATACCACTGAATAATTTAGTCTACGCAATGAAATCCTTGAACTGTCCTGGTTTTGCAAATAAACAATTGATTTTTTGCTGAAATTGCACAACTTCAAGTTGTTGCATCATTTTTTTTTAAGAAAAATTAAGCGGAAAGAGTATAGAAAAATACTGATTTTGTCTTATAAGAAATAAAGTTGAAAAAATTCACTGTTAATGGCTGTAAATATTTGTAAATGAGAATTTTAATGCTGTTTTTGTGAGTTTTCGTAAAATTACAATAGGGCAGAAGCATATCACTATGTATTACAAAAGACAAGCGGAGTATGGAACAGTACTTGATGCATCTGGTTACGGCCAATTGGGCAACCTTTGCCTTTAAAAAAGCGTATAACCGTTTAAAATAAGCAGACTATTAAGATTACTTTAAGTAGTAGTAGTTAATCTTCATTTATATATACCCTATGAAAACAAAAATGAATCAAATCATGCTATGCATCGCATTCCTGTCATTTGGATGCAGTAAACCAATTGCCGCTGAGGATACGGCAAATTTGAGCACCGGTCTGGCGCCCGGAAAACAAATGGTTGCTACTGCCCTTGGGCGGGTAACTACTGTTGTACACCCAGGGATGCTTCACTCTGCAGCTGATTTTACCCGAATGACAACCAAGGTAAATGCAGGGGCACAACCCTGGCTGGATGGTTGGAACAAACTTGTAGCTAATGGTCGCTCTGCTGCCACTTATGTACCACGGCCGGTAGATACAATCGTACGTGGAAGAGCAGCAAGCGGAAGGGGAGAAAATTACATTCTGGCATGTCAGGATGCTGCGGCAGCTTATCAAAATGCCTTACGATGGAAAATTAAGGGAGATGCAGCCTGTGGTGCAAATGCCGTAGCCATAATGAATGCTTGGGCAGTTAAATGCAAGTATATTGATGGTGATAGCAATAAACAACTGGCGGCAGGCCTGCAGGGGTACCAATGGGCAAATGCTGCAGAAATTATGCGTGGTTACAGCGGTTGGTCTGCAGCAGATTTCGCCGCTTTTAAAAATTTCATGCTTAATGTATATTATCCGGTTTCGAGCGATTTTTTGAACAGGCATAACAACACCTGTGGTACCCATTACTGGCTTAACTGGGATATGTCTAACTTATGTACGGTGTTAGCTATTGGCATTCTTTGTGATGATGTGGCTAAGATTAATTATGCTATAGATTATTACCAGCACAGTGGAACCGGTACCGCCTACATCGGAAGGGTAACAACAGCAACTTATCCTAATGGTATGGATCAGGCACAGGAGGCTGGAAGAGATCAGGGCCATGCTACAATGGAGGTTCCCCTTTTCGGAACCTTTTGCCAGATGCTGTATAACCAAGGCCAGAACTTTTTTGATTATAATCCCTGGAGCCATGTTAATCCACCACTTTTAGGGGTTAGCGAATACATAGCCGCCTATAATATCAATACAACCAATACTGTTCCCTTTACCACCTATAATAACTGCGAAAATTCAAATCAAACGGTCATCTCAAGTGGTGGTAGGGGTAACATCCGCCCGGGATGGGAGCTTGTTTACAATTATTATGTGAAGGTAAAAGGTAAAACAGCTACGTATACGACCCAATTCGCCGAAAAAGTACGGCCTGAGGGGGGAGGCGGAGACTATGGGCCAAATAGTGGGGGCTATGATCAGCTAGGCTTTGGGACCTTGACCTTTTCCCGTTAAATAATAATAAAGGCTTCATCGATTAAGATGAAGCCTTTATTATTTATAGTATAGTAGGTCTTAAATTTAACTGTAGAACCTGCCTTTTAAATTTTTACAAATCCCCATTGCTGGTTTCTTCCTCCGGAGTACGACCATTGTACAGCAGCAGTTCCATTGTTTAACGATGAGCCTGTCATATCAAGCGCTTTCCCGCTATTGGCATTTGTTATCCGGTAATAACCATTGTCGGTTATCTGAATAGACCATTTTTGATTCGCAGTGCCATTGTAATCCCACAAAGCGGCCTGTCCGCCATCAGCAGTACTCCAACCGGAAATTTCCAGGCACTTTGTAGGTGCATGAACAGGGGTAAGACGAAACAATCCGCTGCCTGCATCCTCTACCTTAAATTGTTGATTAGCGCCTGCACCATATAACCATTGCTGTGCAACTGTTCCGTTTGAGCTGCCCCAACCGGCAGCTTCAAGGGCTTTAAAGCTATACCTATTGTAAATCTGGTAAATTTGCCCGGCCTGAATGCTTGAAGTATTGGCATTTTGGCCTGCCTGTACAACCGCTGCCAAAGCTTGTTGGTCAGCTCCTCCAATATTTTGCCTGTCCAGGATCCTGAATGCATTGTTTCCTGAAGCGCCATCATCAAAATAAAATGGCTTTAATCCATATTGCACCGCCTGCCGGGTAACATGGTTGATATAATAAGCCCTGCTAGCCAGGTGTAAAGTTAAGTTATCACCTGATAAAGTATTAGGCCTTCTGATTGCGCCGTATTCTCCCAGTATAACGGGTATACCTTTATCAATATACTTAGTTTTCATCAGGGCAAATTGTGGTCCGGCATCTGCTTCTTCCCCATAAGTAGCATTTCGCGAAGCATCAGTGGTGGAGTGGTAACCATTACCCCAATAATAAAAGGCATTTCCCCAACTTACATCATCTGGCAGTCCTGCGAAATTGAACGGGGTATAGTAGTGTACTTCTACCATTAATCTGTTAGGAGCCGAATCAGTTGGTAAGGTATTCATCAGGTTATTGGTATGGTCTATATTAGTACTAGGCCCCTGAATTACAAGGGTACGGTAACTATTTTTACCACCGGTAGATCGGACAGCGTTTACAAAAGTTTGATGATAAGATAACAGTACGCCCATTCCTGTAGCATCAGAAACTGCTGGTTCATTGGCGCTGGCAAAAATAACATGTTCATCAAAATTGCGCAATTGTGTTGCAATCTGTTCCCAGAATGCTTTTTGCATGGCATTTACATAGGGCTGTTGGGCTGTGGTGCAGTTGTTTTCTAACCACCCTCCGTCCCAGTGGATATTCAGGATTACATATAAACCATCATTTACACAGTATTGAACCACATCTTTTACCCTGTTAAGCCACGATTGCTGAAGCTGAGCAGTACTGGTGTTGGCCATATACTGGTTCCATGAACAGGGAAGCCTTACCGCCGTAAATCCACTTCTTTTTACCTGGTCAATCATTGCCTGGGTGAGTGCGGGGTTACCCCAATAGGTTTCGCCACCTATGGCTTCCAGGCTATTACCGGCGTTCCATCCCAGTGTAAATTTAGCAGCAAGCTGGGCTGCGGTACTACCAACCCCCGATTGGTCTGCAGGTTGTGGCGAAGTATTATAACTGGGATAACTCGTGGCGGTTGGCATGGTAACCGCTCGTTTTGTAGATTGAAGGACTGTAGGATTTTCAATCTTTTGTTTTTGGCAGCCTAGCGCTAAAACAGCCAGCATAATGCCTGTTAGGTAATTTAGTGTTCTCATATTATGGTATTTGGTTAGTGATTTTATAATCGATGCAGCACCTTTCAACCCCTTATGTTAACGAAATTAGTAGCTTATGTATAAATATATTGGCTCATTTGTTAAATTATTATCTACAGATGTTAACCATGATTTGCATGGCAGCTTAAAAAACTAATGAACAGGAACAATGCGATTTTGTACCGTAGTTTTTTATTGGCAGTTAATTTTATAATAAAAAAGTGTAAATGTTAATCGCGCAAGGCCAGAGGATGCGATGTCGAGGTATTTGCTGCCTTTTTATTCAATTACAACAAACCGACAGAGTATTGTTTCCATTTTGATTTGTCAATTGTAAAAGTATTTACCTGCACCCCGATTAGATTTTAAACACCTATTTTTTCGAATGTTCAAAAAAACAATTTTTCAGTTCCTGATCATGATGGCAATAACCCTGTCGTCAAAGTCCCAAAACCTTCAACCGCAGAAGTCTTTTCCCTTTCCTGATAAAATCAGGTACGATGGGGCCTGTTTATACATAGAAGGCAAACAAACTTTTGTTTACAGTGCCGCTTTTCATTATTTCCGTACACCTAAAACACTCTGGCGTGATCGTTTCTCCAAAATAAAGTCGGCAGGCTTTAACACAGTTGAAACATATGTTCCATGGAATCTTTGTGAGTTAAATATGCCGAAGGGGCTGAATGACTATTCTCAGTTTAATTTCAAAGATCTTACAGACTGGATTCGTATGGCCCAGGAAGAGTTTGGTTTCTATACTGTTATCCGGCCAGGGGCATTTATCTGTGCCGAATTTGCAGGAGGAGGCTATCCCCGCTGGCTGGCTAAGTTCCGTCCTGATGATGTGGAGGGCTTTTGGCTGCGAAGTGCTGATGACCGTTATCTGGACTGGCACGATCACTGGTATAAAGCGGTATGTAAAGTTATTCAGAAAGAGCAGATCACCGCGAAACAAAAAGGCAAGAAAGGAATTATTCTTTTGCAGATAGAAAATGAGTACAATGCACACAAAACAACAAACAAATCTCATGCCTTGCAACGTATGTACAACTGTGTGCGCGGCGCGGGGATAAAGATACCTGTATTTACCTGTCTGACATCTGAAGCCCGCGGAAGCAAAGATCCTTTATTATCGCAGGTTTTCGATTGCGATAACTATTATGTTGGTTTGAAAGATGCTATTAGTTGTGCAAAACGCATGGGCGATTTAAAACAACAGCAGCCCAATGCCCCTGGATTCGTTACTGAGCTGCAAGGTGGTTGGTTTGCAACAGTAGGAGGGAAACTGAGTGAAGAGCATTACTCTAACGACAAACATTTTTATGCCCTCGGAATGATGTCAATTGCAGGAGGTGCCACAGGTATTTTCCCTTATGTGTTTGTTGGAGGAACGCATTTTGCAGGCTGGGGTGCCCGTGGGCAAACCACAACTTATGATTATAACGCAGCGATCCGTGAAAACGGAGCATTATCTCCAAAATATTATGCTGCACAAAATTTAGGTGATTTCATTAAAAAATACGGGCATGAGCTTATTAACTCAAAAGGTGGCTTATGCAGCTTTGAAAGTGCTCCGGCTGAAATTGTGGGCGCACAACGTATATCTGCAGATGGAACACGCTTTGTATTTATGCACAACAGTTCTACAGAACAAAGTAATAGCGGTACTGCAACAGTTAAAGCGGGTAAAAGCGATACCGGACAGCCTATGTACAACATCGATCAGGATGAAAATAAAGTCCTGATTAAAAGTAAAAATAAAGCCGATACAACAAAGGGAATGTTAACCGATCTTTTAATCCGTTACGATTTGGGACCACTTGAAACAAAAGTATTGATTATTCCTCCAACAGGCGGTGCTGAAAAAGGCATCTGGTGGTATTACCAGGCACCAATAGCAAAAGTATCCTTGCCGGTTAGCTTTCGCTTTAAATCAGTACAACAATACAATGAAGATGCACAAGGCCTCTGGCTCCCCTTATACCAGGGAAAATCTTTACCTGAAATGGAGATAAATGATTTGCGCTACGTTCGTTACCGCTCAGGTTTCAATCTGAATAAACAAGAAGTTAGTAAATATACACGAATGTTATTCAACACCTATTCGAGGGATATCATAAATATGGAAGTTAACGGCAAAATTGCTCCCCGTATATTTCCGGCTGAAAAGTGGGTTTCAGAGGTTACCCGCCAACGCGATAAATCGTTTACTTTTTTAAAAGAAACCGAATACGATAACCAATTCGATTTGACCGGGCTACTGAAAGAAGGCCATAATGAAGTATGGCTGGTTTATGAGAATATAGGACATGAACATGGATATTTTCCGATGGAAGAACTTTGCGGCATCCGCATTGCAGGCCTGTCTGATGGTACAACGGCGATTAATAAAAAGTTGGAGTGGGATTATTCTGCTAACTTATCTGGTATAGCACAAAAATTTACTGAAAATGGCTTTGATAGCAAGCAATGGAAAGTTGTACCGCTGGATACCACTTTTCAGATCCCACGCAAGGGAAATAACCTGCAACCCAAAGGAAAACAAAATGCACTTTTAACCTGGTACCGGGCAGAATTTAAATTGCCTAAAAATGATGGAAAAAGAACATGGAGGCTACTTATCAATGCTTCTGGTAATGGATTTATTTATATAAATGGCCATAACATAGGCCGCCACTGGGAGGCTGGTCCACAAAGGGAATTCTATATACCCGAATGTTGGCTGAACCTTAAAGAGGGAGAGAAAAATAACATTACGCTCGGCTTAAGGCAAACCGTTAACGGCGCTGTAATCAGGGCAATGGAAATCTGCAGTTATAATAACGACAACAATTAGATAGGCAGAACAGGCTGCAAACATACTGCTTGGCACTTGGGCATAAGAACGAACAGAATGAATCAGTCCATTATCAGGAAACTATTATGAAAAATTATTTATCGGTTAAGCCTTTTAAGTATTGGCTCTTTTTAAGTCTTGTTGTATTGCATTATAGTCTTAATGCCCAGTCCATTAATGGTATCCAGGCTGATGCAAGCAGATTAAGTAATATCTATACCGCGGTACCATTCCTGCTTATTACGCCACAGCCCAGGGCAGCGGCAATGGGGAATGCCGGGGTTGCGCTTAATGCCGATGCTAACGCCAGCACAATTAACACCTCGGCACTGGCATTTCTGCCTGATGGAGATATCGGTGTTTCGCTTTCATACAGCCCCTGGCTCAAACAGCTTGCTTCAGGTATGAGTATTTCGTTCCTTACAGGTTATTACAGATTGAATGAGCGGAATACGGTTTCGGCTTCATTGCGGTATTTTTCAATCGGGAATGTAAATTTTAGTGATGATAATTTTCAGGATCTCGGCGTTTATAATCCAAACGAATTTGCTCTCGATATAGGCTATGCATTAAAACTCGGTCCCGGATTTGCCCTTGGAGGTAATTTGCGTTATATTAACAGTAACTTAATTGGAGGAGGGGCAGTTAATAATGTTAGGGCAGGTAAAGCGGTGGCGGTAGATGTTTCTGCGCTTGAAAAATCGGAGATCCAGTTGGGTGGAACCCCTGCAATATTGAGTTTTGGTCTTGGCCTTTCCAATATTGGTACCAAGATGATTTATGGCACTTCGTTAAAATCGTATTTCCTCCCGGCAAATTTTAAAATAGGTTCTGCACTGAAAATGGGAGAAGGCCCAACAAAAGTTAGTTTTGCCCTCGATTTTAACAAATTGATGGCACCTACCCAACCCATTTACGATGCTGATGGAAATATAGTAAAAGGTAAAGATCCTGACCGTTCTGTTCCTGCAGGTATATTCGGCTCTTTTAGCGATGCTCCTGGAGGTTTTAGGGAAGAACTTCAGGAGGTGGGCATATCTGCAGGTGCAGAAATCAGTTTTAAAGAAACACTATACCTGCGTACAGGCTACCTTTATCAAAATCCTCAAAAGGCAGACGCTTCTTACCTTACCCTTGGTTTAGGAGTCCGTTATAGCCGTTTTACCTTCGATTTCTCCTATCTGATGGGATCAGTTCAGAGTCCGCTAAGAAATACCATAAGATTTGGTTTGCAGGCAAATTTTAGTAAGATCAGATAAAATAAAAGTTAAACAAACTCAATTTCTGAACAAACGACTACTGATTTCATTTTGTGAAGGCTTTGAAATGTTACTTTGTATTTTTGTTTCAGGTAAATGAATTATTTAGGATAAGATGGAAATCTCATTTATGCAAGAAATTATGGTATGTAAGTTTTGTTCAGCCTTTATCCGGTCTCTTACAGTTTTATTTGCATATTACCAATGCATGAGTTAGTAACTAAGATATCTCTAAATTAAGCTACCATAACCGCAACCTTATTAATGAAATGATCGATATTAAAGGGTTTGGGGATAAAATCGTCGGCATTACATTTCTTTTTGATTTCTTCAAGAGAGGAATTTGCAGACATCATCAATACCGGGATGTGCCCAGTTCTGTAATCTGACTTTATTTCACAGCATAAATCAATCCCGTTTCCGTCAGGAAGCATAACATCTAAAATCACAGCGTCGGGACGTTTCTTAAATATCGTGTTTCGGAATGTTGTTGCATCTTCACAAAAATGTACCTCGTAGTCTTCACTTAAGAGAAGATAAACGATTTCTCTTATATCACTGTTGTCTTCAACAACCAATATATATTTTCTCATCAGCTCATTATTAGTTTTCGCCTGTATATTAACATTTGAATCTTTTTCTGGTTTATTTTTTTTAAAAAGAAATCCACAATTTATTGAAGCGGAAGAGACTCGCTGATTGCAGCACTGTTTTACGACAGTATGAGCAATTTTGCCACAGAAACGGGCACTTGATTAGTTTCTTCCTCATGCAAAAATAAAAAACCAAATAATAAACGTTGTTATAACATTTATTATTTATTTTAGTCTTTATATTTCTACCGTAAAACTAAGCTCTACGGTCAGACAACTTCAAAACCAAATATCAAGTATGATTATCAAAATCTACCCTGTTCGCAACCGAATGCAGGTATTGGCAAAAAATAAATTAGACGTTAAATTCAGGACTCAAAAACTCGCAAAACTGTATTTTTTTCTTTTTTTTGGCCTTCAAGCGCGCTTAATGAATTTTAAATGCTACTCATCACGGGTGGGAGCGGTACTATTGGCTATACCCATGCTATTTGTGCAGACTGTTGTTGCCCAAATTAAAAACAATGCAAACCCTGTGCTCACTGGGCATTATGCAGATCCTGACATCATCTATTCCAACAAAACAAAACGTTATTATATCTATCCTACTACCGATGGTTTCAAGAACTGGACAGGTAACTACTTTAAGGTCTTTTCATCAAAAGACCTCGTTTCATGGAAAGATGAAGGTACTATTTTGCAGTTGGGAAAAGATGTAACCTGGGCAGACCGTAATGCATGGGCTCCTTGTATCGCCGAAAAAAAGGTAAACGGAAAATATAAGTACTTCTATTATTTTACTGCAGCTTTGAAGATCGGAGTCGCAGTATCAGATTCTCCTACAGGGCCTTTTATTGACAGTGGAAAGCCACTTGTGGACCAGCGACCTGCGGGCATTACCAAAGGATTGACCATAGACCCCGATGTTTTTACAGACCCGAAAACTGGTAAAAGCTATCTCTATTGGGGAAACGGGTTCATGGCTGCTGCCGAACTTAACGAAGACATGGTTAGCCTCAAATCAGAAACCCTCACTATTCTTAAACCAGACAACACCTTTCGCGAAGGAACAAACGTTTTTTACCGAAATGGAATCTATTATTTTTCATGGTCGGAGAACGATACGCGGAGTCCCGATTACAGAGTGCGTTATGCTACAGCCAGCGCTCCACTCGGTGCGCTTACTATTCCTAACAACAATCTCATCTTGGCAAAAGATACCGTTCAAGGGATTTATGGAACCGGGCATCATTCCGTAATCCAGTTGCCTAAAAAAGACGAATGGTATATTGTGTACCATCGGTTCGAGTTTCCAAATGGAATAAAAATGGGTAGGGATGCTGGATACAATAGAGAGGTATGTATTGACCGAATGGAATTTGAATCTGATGGAAGAATTAGGAAGATCATTCCAACGCTCAAAGGAATCAATCCAATAAAAAAATAGAATATGAACCAAAATCGAATCTTCAATGTATGACGTAACGGTTGGCATTATTCCAGAAACCTGGCACTAAATTTAAAAATTGAACAGATATACTAAAACAATGAAACAATTGATCCAAACCGTTATTATTACCCTTGCGGTTATATATAGTACACAGACTGCAGGGGCGCAGTCGGTAACATCTGTTCGGGGAAAACTTGATGAGGACAAAAAAGCACTCCTTATCCCAATCGGCTTTACGCAGAACCTAAAATGGGATCTGCCACTAACCATTAAGGGTGGGAACGGCTCTACAATCAGCTGGAAATCGAGCAACCCATCCTATATTGATAATAACGGGAAACTACTCAAACGTGCACCCAGAGCCGGCAAAGCGGTAGATGTAATCTTAACAGCAAATCTTACCCTTGGAAAGGAAACGTTAACGAAATCTTTTAAAATCAGGATTGCGAAAGAGGATCCACCATTTGACGCCTACCTTTTTACCTATTTTGAAGGGACGGGGCCAAAGGAGTTACAGGAACAATTGCGTTATGGCATCAGTGCTGATGCGGTAAACTGGTCAGCTCTGAATAATAACCAGCCAATCATATCATCTGAGCTGATCTCTGCTACCGGCGGTATCCGCGACCCACACTTGCTGCGCGGCGAGAACATCAACGATTTTTTCCTGGTAGCAACAGACATGTTTACCGTGAAGAATGGATGGGAACACAATCCGGGCATTGTTATGATGAGATCAAGCGACCTGATTACCTGGAAACATAACATCATCGACCTGGAAAAAAGTTATCCAAAAAAGTTTCCTAATGTAAAATGGGTATGGGCTCCGCAAACCATCTACGATCCTTCGGTAAATAAGTATATGGTTTATTTTACGGTACGGTTGAAGAATGATCCTGCACTTGATTTTTATTGTGCCTATGCAAACAAAGACTTTACTGCGTTTGAAGAAGAACCAAAACTGATGTTCAAGGCAAAATATGGAGCAATTGATGGCGACATCATATACAAAGATGGCCTTTATCACTTCTTTTACAAGGGTAATACCAAAGACGAAAATGGAAAAGAATTCAAGAACGGTATCCAACAGGCAACGGCAAAGACATTGCAAGGGCCGTGGATAGAGGACTTTAAATACCTCGATGCCTATGCAGAGAAACATATTTCAGTTGAAGGTTCGGGTATATTTAAACTAAATAACTCATCAGATTATGTTCTGATGTACGATATGTACCGCGACCACCGTTATGAGTTTCAGCGTAGTTCAGATCTATTCCTATTTGCCCCACCGCAATCCTTTATTAAAAACTTCAATCCCCGACATGGAACGGTAATCAATATCACCGCAAAAGAAGCACAACGTTTAGGGCAAAAATGGCCAGGATTAC
This sequence comes from Pedobacter sp. SG908, assembly GCF_011759615.1. Lineage (NCBI taxonomy): Bacteria > Pseudomonadati > Bacteroidota > Sphingobacteriia > Sphingobacteriales > Sphingobacteriaceae > Pedobacter > Pedobacter sp. SG908. Next base: position 3,229,381 of record NZ_JAAOYY010000001.1, on the reverse strand, counting down.
CCAAAGAACTGGCAACAGGACAGAAATAACAAAAATAACAAACACGACCATGAATAGATCTATTTACCATTTCAGGATACTTTTGTACTCGATTGGCCTGCAACTACTACTAGTCTATACTGCTAATGCACAGAATGTGACCGATTCCCTGTTTAATTTTCGATCTAATGGTAATCCTATTATTAACCATAAATATACTGCCGATCCGGCCGCAATTGTTGTGGATAATACACTCTGGCTTTTTACAGGGCATGACTTTGCGGGTGGCCAAAAGGGCTATAAAATGAAAGATTGGTGCGTATTTTCTACTACTGACCTTCAAAACTGGACAGAATATCCTACTCCGTTGAAACTGGAGGATTTCAGTTGGGATAAAAGTGGTAGTGCTTACGCTGGCCAGGTGATTAAACGTAATAACAAATATTACTGGTATATTAGTACAAACGGTTCTGGCATCGGTGTTGCAACGGCAGATCGGCCCCAGGGCCCATACCGCGATGCGCTGGGCAAGCCCTTGCTGACAAATGCTGACTGTTTTGCCTCTAAGCATTCCTGGACCTGTATAGATCCAACGGTATTCATAGATGATGATGGCCAAGGCTGGCTTTTTTGGGGAAATGGCGTATGCTATTATGCTAAACTAAAAAAGAATATGATAGAAATTGATGGGAAAGTAGGTAGGATCGAATTTGATGGCATGCAGTTCGAGGAAGCACCTTGGATACATAAGTACAAGAAAAAATATTACCTTTCCTATGCCTCTGGGTTTCCCGAAAAGATTGCCTACGCTACCGCGGAAAAAATAGAGGGGCCATATACTTACAGGGGAATTTTGAACGAGGTTGCCGGCAACAGTGGGACAAATCATCAGGCCATTATTGAGTTCAAGGGTAATTGGTATTTTATCTATCATAATGGAGCAAGACAAAGGGACGGCAACAGCTTTAGCAGATCAGTATGCATAGATCGCCTTTTTTATAACCCAGACGGCTCAATAAAAAGGATAGTCATGACATCCGAAGGAACAACGATACGGGGTAAGTAGGCGAATAGCCCAAACTGAAACCCAATGCGTGATATGTAGCACGAAAATCAAGCCAGTCACTTCATTAAAAATTAAGGTTATTTTTAATCTGTAAATGCTTATCAAAAATAACTTCCAGCGTTGAGGTATCTTTTATGTTAAAAAATGATTAAATCATAAAGCAGCAAGCTCCTATATTCACTTTATTCCCTATTATTTTTATTTTAAGAAACCTTTCTGACCGATTTTAAACCTACACCATTGGCTTTTTAAGAAATAAAAATGCACCTTTGCGAACCGTTAATTGAGGTTTAGGCATGTAACAAATTAAATAGCTGTGTATGGAAGAAATGGTTGTGGAAGAAATTCAGGAACTACTTGAAAAAGAAAATGATAAGGCTTTAAAGCAATATCTCGATCAACTGAATATTTCGGATGTTGAAGAACTGATTGATGAACTTCCACAATATGCAGCTAAATTTATCGAAACCTTATCCCTTAATAGGGCAGTAAATGTTTTTCGGATTCTTGATTTTCCTACCCAGGAGCGCATCATTAAAAAACTTTCTGGCAATAAACTCAATCAGATCATCAAAGATCTGCCACCCGATGATCGTACCGCACTTTTTAGCGAGTTAAAAGGTGATGTGGTAAAAAAAATGATCACACTTTTACCACCCGAAGAACGTAAAGAATCGCTCGCACTCCTTGGTTATAAAGAAGATAGTATTGGCCGTTTAATGACGCCCGATTACATCGCCGTAAAACCTGAATGGTCTATCAGCAGGGTTTTAGCGCACATCAGGCGCTACGGAAAAAACTCCGAAACCATCGATGTCGTGTATGTAATTGATAAAGAAGGTGTGTTGCTGGATGATATCAGGATACGTGAGGTTTTATTGGCCGATCCTGAAGCCATTATTGGTGAACTGACCGATAAACGTTTTATTGCCTTAAAAGCAAATGATCCCCAGGAAGATGCAATCAATATCTTCAGGATGAACAACCGAGTAGCTTTACCTGTAGTGGATGAAAATAACATCCTGTTAGGTATTGTTACCGTTGATGATATTTTGTGGATTGCCAATGAAGAATATACCGAAGATATGCACAAAATTGGGGGTACCGAGGCTTTGGACGAGCCTTATCTTGATATCCCAATTTTAAAACTGGTGAAAAAACGGGCTGGTTGGTTAATCATTCTGTTTTTGGGCGAAATGTTAACCGCAACAGCCATGCAGCACTTCGAAATCGAACTCGAAAAGGCGGTAGTACTGTCGCTTTTTATCCCATTAATTATGAGTAGCGGTGGCAATAGCGGTTCTCAGGCGTCAACATTAATTATCCAGGCCATGGCCTTAGGTGAGGTAACCATTGCAGAATGGTGGCGCGTAATGCGCCGAGAGCTTGTTTCAGGAGCCTTACTGGGTATTATTTTAGGCACGATCGGTTTTGTCCGCATTGTAACCTGGCAAGAATTACACCTCTATAATTATGGCCCACATTGGTTTTTAATCGCAACTACCATATTTTTTACCCTCGTTGGGATTGTTTTGTGGGGCAGTTTAATCGGTTCGATGATGCCTATTATTTTGAAAAAGCTGAAACTCGACCCTGCAACCTCATCAGCACCATTTGTAGCCACAATGGTAGATGTAACCGGTATTGTAATCTATTTCAGTGTAGCCGTATTAATTTTAAAAGGCGTTTTACTTTAAATTTAAATCATGCAAAAGAAAATTACCACACTTTTTACCGATATCGGGGGCGTTTTGTTAACCAATGGCTGGGATAGGCATGCAAGGGGAGAGGCTTCGGTACTTTTTAACCTCGACTCTGTTGATCTCGAAGAGCGCCACCACCTTACCTTCGATACTTACGAAGTGGGTAAACTAACGCTTGATGAATACCTGGAGCGTATCGTTTTCTTCGAAGAGCGGAATTTTAGTTACGATGATTTTAAAGAATTTATGTTTAAAAAATCGCTTCCTTACCCGGAAATGATTCAGTTAATCTGCGATTTAAAAAAGAAATATAACCTAAAGGTAGCCGTAATCAGTAACGAAGGAAGGGAGCTAAACCAATACCGCATCAATACCTTTAAACTGAATGAATTTGTTGATTTCTTCGTATCATCAAGTTTTGTGCATTTTCGTAAACCCGATGCCGATATTTTTAAGGTGGCCATCGATATTTCGCAGAGCGATGTAGAAACAAGTTTATATATAGACGATCGGATGCTTTTTGTACAGGTTGCCGAAGGTTTGGGTTTAAGAGGCATTCATCATACCGATTACGAAGATACGAAAGCACAGTTGGCTGCTTACGGATTAGAGGTTTAATTGATAATTATTCTCCGCGAATTTCGCTCATTTACATAGAATATATTTTGTAATATTGATAAAAGAGTCGTCAGTCCCGCGGAGGTAATCTTAATGTAAAATACAAGTTTCAATCAAAGTATTTTAATTACTGTTTGTTAATTAAGAATTATGTTTATCTTTACATCGTGAAAAATATAACAGAAAAATATTGTTTAAACTCGTGTTTTTGTTACTCAAAAAGTAATGGGTGGACTTTGTTTATCTGCTAAAAGATATAGAAGAGATTTAAAAGCCGCTTATTACAGATTTAATAAGCGGCTTTTTTATTTTTAAATCGTTTGGTATGCACAATGGATGTGTACTGGTCTGCAAAACCAGTGTAGTCAGTTCGATTCTGACACCAAACTCAAAAATATCTGATTATTTAATTTTGGTAATGGCACCCGAATTTCCTTCGGTTGAAATGTTATAGGTATAAATTTTACCCACTGTATCCTGCACAATTAGTTTTGCGTTTACCTTATTGGTCGGTTCGCGTTTTAAACCACTTATCGTTGCTCCGAACCTGCCATCTCGGATGGTTGAATCGCTTATTGTCCAGTCAATGTGATTTTCAGAGGCCTCAATTTTTAATATTTTCACCTTCCAGCCCTTGTTCAATATAGAAAAGATAAACCTCTGACCACTTAAAACGTTCACGTTTTCCAGATCTAGTACCGGCTGCATATAAGGTTCAATACTTAGCAGTACATAATTACCTTCAATATTTTTAATCATAATTCCCTTGCCGTTGCCTTCCGATGATCCATCTTTTGCCCTGACAAAATTATCGGGTAATCCTTTTATCAGTTTATCTTTATTTAAGGATATAGAAGGCCATATATTTTTGTGCTTTAAATAAAACACATCGATGTTTTCTTTTTCCGGATGATACTCATATTCATTATCCATTGTAATTACCGAGCATGTTATCTCTGATCCGTTAATGCGCTCTGGTTTTAAATAAAGAATGGTATTTGAGTTTTTTACGTTTCCAAATTTAATAAAATCATCAACAGTTAAGCTGTCGATTTTATCTTCTAACTTATTGCCAATAGATCTGTTTTCGAAATAAAATCGGGCTTCAGTATCTATGTACCCGATCAAAAACAGTAAAATCACTGCAGCAGGGATAACAAAAAGATATTTCCAACCTTTTGCACCTGTGTCTTCTTCCTTTAACACCGCAGTTCCCGACAATCTATCGTGCCAGCCTGTATTGGCCAACACAAAAGAAAATGCATCAAAAGGTATTAATCTAGATACTGTTCTCACAAAAATAGTTTTAAAGTTAAAAGGTCCTTCGGTTTGCTTTACCACTCTTGTTTCCGTAAGAAATTTTGCGGGAGATGACTGAAATAGGTTTTCGAAGAACAAATAATAAATCAATAAAAAGCAGGCGCATATTAAATATAAGGTTGGTTTTTCTCCGATAACAAAACTTACTTTATTTAACAGCGAAACGATGACCTCGATCCTGGTAACTGATTCAATTATGGGGTAAAAGATAATTAGCAACAAAAAACTGTCTATTATTAAATGAAATACCCTTTGCCAGTTGTTCGCCTCAACAAAATAAGTTACTATATCTCCACCATAATCTTCTGTTTTTGTACTTAGTTTTCTCTTTACATTAAAATCCTTCAAAATCCTAAAAGAAACATACGCCCAAGCTATATTTCCGATAGCCGCCAGTAGGATATTGGCGACGCTTGTGCGTTCTGTAAAGCTGCTAAATGAAAATGTGGTTAATAAGAAGAGATTGAATACCCTTACAAGCCTATCGATTAAAATTACTGAAAATAAGCACCTGAGCAGCCTGCTTTCATTTCCCTTACTTAAATAATATAATATTCCGCTAATTAAAAACAGTATGGTAAACAGCTGGTTTAGTGTTTCATAAGAAAAAACCTGCTTAATTCGGAAACTAAAATAAAAGGGATTAAAGAAAGCATAGAACATCCTGGCTTGTAAAAACGATGGCAAAAACTCGACTGTTAATTTGTACAGGGCTGTTAAAATGACAAATATTGCGAGCTTAGATTTTATTTTTTGCATGAGCGCTAATTTTATCGCAAATAACAATTTTTATTGTGATTAATAAAATACCTTTTTGTGTTGGAAAAGCAAATACAGAAACATCTTTTAAGATTCTTCCAACTTTCATTACTCCCGACTTCTCGTTCTGGATTCCAGTCAGTCGGGTTGAGGTAGCAAATCAGCTCCTATTGGGAAAAGAAAATGCCGCATTAATCATCTGTGCTTAACCATGTACATCTGCGGTTAATTAAGCACTTCAATACGCACTTCGATTCAGTTCAGCGTACCAATCGAGTGGGTATCCGTGCTTTCTGTGTCTCCGTGGCAAAAAAAATCTTCAAACAAAAAAGCCACTCTTTCAAGTGGCTCTATATTGTAAAGTCCCCTTTAGGGGATTTAGGGGTTATACATTAAACCTGAAGTGCATAATGTCTCCATCTTCCACTACGTAGGTTTTTCCCTCAACACCTAATTTACCAGCATCTTTACAGGCATTTTCAGAACCTAAGGTTACAAAATCGTTGTATTTGATTACCTCCGCACGGATAAATCCTTTTTCAAAATCAGTGTGGATTACACCAGCAGCCTGCGGTGCTGTAAAACCTTTTGTGATGGTCCAGGCCCTAACTTCTTGTACACCAGCGGTGAAATAGGTATAAAGGTTTAGTAATTTATAAGCTGCACGGATTAATTTATTTACGCCTGATTCAGTTAAGCCTAAATCAGCTAAAAACTCCTGACGCTCTTCGTAGCTATCCAGCTCAGCAATTTCTGATTCAATTTTAGCCGAGATCACTAAAACCTCCGCATTTTCATCAGCAACACTTGCCCTAACCAGATCAACATATTTATTGCCATTAATTACCGATGCTTCATCAACGTTACAAACGTACATTACCGGCTTTTGCGTAAGTAAACCCAAGTCTTCAATAAATTCGAAATCATCCTGGGCCAATGGCGCTGTACGGATCGATTTACCACTTTCTAAATGAGATTTAACCACCGTTAAAATTTCATAAGTACGTTTTGCATCCTTATCGCCACCAGTTTTAGCCATTTTTTCCACTTTTTGAATGCGTTTGTCAACGGTATCCAAATCTTTAAGCTGTAGCTCAGTGTCAATAATTTCACGATCACGGATCGGATCAACAGAGCCATCCACGTGAATTACATTTCCGTCATCAAAACAACGTAGAACGTGAATAATTGCATTCGTAGCACGGATATTTCCTAAAAACTGGTTTCCCAAACCTTCGCCTTTCGATGCACCTTTTACCAAACCTGCAATATCTACAATCTCGATTGTATTCGGTTGCACTTTGTTTGGCTTAACCAACTCGGCCAGTTTGGTTAATCTATCATCAGGTACTGTAATTACGCCAACATTGGGCTCAATAGTACAAAAGGGGAAGTTTGCAGCCTGCGCTTTTGCATTTGATAAACAGTTAAAAAGAGTCGATTTTCCAACATTTGGTAAACCAACTATACCACATTGTAATGCCATTATTTATTAGTCTTTAAGTCTTTAGTCCACAGTCTTTAGTCGGTAATCGCCCTATATCTCACCTCATCCACCCTAGATTTTCCATCTCCTGTCTCCGCTAAAACCGCGCAAAGATAAGCTTTTAAAACCTTTATTTAAACCCTTGCTATTGTATCAAATCTATATTTTATCTATGTTTAGCCAAAAATAAATAGAGATAAATGGAAGATTTTGAAAATGAAGTGCCCCAGGAAGTAAAATTGGTTGTTACCGAAGAAATGAGGAGCTATTTTTACGATATTACAAAATGGACTAAATTTTTATCAATTGTAGGATTTGTCTTTTCTGCATTATTAATCTTGGTTTCGCTGAATATTAGATCAATTGTATCTACAAATCCGGCCGCCGCCAAGCAACTTGGAACTCTTGGTAATGGGGGAACAACAATGTTAACTATCGTTTATTTACTATTTGGATTGTTATATTTTTATCCAAGCCTGTTATTGTTCAGGATTTCGAATAAAGGAAAACAAGCGGTTTTATATGGTGATCAGGAAAGTCTTAATGTTTGTATTTTAAGCCTAAAATCGCTTTTTAAATTTTGGGGCATTGTAACCATTTTAGGGATATTAGGATTCTTTTTGTTGAATTTAATACTTGGGGCAGGAATGGTAAAAGTTTAGTCCCAGCAAACAGTTCTTCAGAAAAAAGCCTCCTGATTTTTAAAATCGGGAGGCTTTTTTATTTGAAATTATAATTACTTAAAAAGTAAAATCGTCGCTTGCTTTAGCGCTATGTTCTCCATTTTCAGAATATTCATAACGTTTTTCAACCACATCCTGGTGAGTTTTGATGTAATCAACAGTTTCATTTAATCCTTCTGCAAATTTTTCGAAATCTTCTTTATATAAAAAGATTTTATGTTTTACAAACACACCGTCTTCTAATCTTTTCTTACTCTCGGTAACTGTTAAATAATAATCACCCGATCTTGTAGCCTTCACGTCGAAGAAATAAGTTCTCTTACCTGCTCTTACTTTCTTTGAAAAAACTTCTTCTCTTTCCTTGTTGTCGAATTCTCCCATGGTTGGTATTGATGTTGGTTTTTGGTTTCGGTAAATATAAAGCAAATATTTAAAGTTCAAAATACAATTTTAATACAATTTAAATAGTTCGCGTTTCCTCCTCCAAAAGTTGGTGGTTATAAAGATCGGTATAGCTGCCATTTAAACTAAGTAATTCATTGTGTGTGCCTTGCTCAATGATTTTTCCATTGTCCAGTACCAAAATTTTATCTGCATTTTTAATGGTCGAAATCCTATGGGCAATTAAAATACTTGTTTTTCCGGCCATGATTTTACCTAGGTTTTGTAGTATTTCTTCCTCGGTTTTAGTATCAACCGCCGAAAGGCAATCATCGAAGATTAAAATTTTAGGCGATTTAATCAATGCCCTTGCAATAGAAACGCGTTGTTTTTGTCCTCCAGAGAGCGTTATTCCCCGTTCACCCAGCATCGTTTCGAATTTTTCTTCGAAGTCGATAATATTGGTATAAACCGAGGCATTTCTTGCTGCCGCATGCACTTCTTCATCCGTAACCTTGTCTAAGCCAAAGGCTATATTGTTTTTTATGGTATCAGAAAAGAGGAAAACTTCTTGCGGTACAAAGCCAATCTGGTTACGGTAATTTTTAAGGTTTAGCGCTTTTATATTCTTTCCATCAATGTTTATCACGCCATTTTCTACATCATACATCCGCATAATCAGATTGGCCAATGTCGATTTTCCTGACCCTGTCTTTCCGATAATGGCTACAAATTCGCCACTATTAATCTCAAAACTCACATCTTTTAAAGCTTCAATGCCTGTGTCAGGGTAGGTAAAACTCACATGATTAAATTTGATATTTCCACTTAACTCAATTTCAGCAGTTTCTTCCGATTGAATGTCAGATGGGATATCTAAAAACTCGTTTATCCTTTTTTGTGAGGCAGCAGCCCGTTGGATTAAAGAAGTAACCCAGCCCAGCATGGTTACCGGAAAGGTTAACTGGTTAATGTAAATGATAAACTCGGCAATATTCCCTGCGGTGATACTGCCATTCATTACCTGGATACCGCCAATATATATGGTTAAAATGGTACTCAAACCAATTAATAAAAGCATGGTAGGATAAAACAATGCCGATACTTTAACCAGGCTCATCGAATCTTTTTTATAATCGTTGCTCTGGATGGAGAACATATTTCGTGTATAATCTTCACGCACATATGATTTAATAATCCTGATCCCCGAAAAACGTTCCTGTACAAAACTGGAAAGATCTGATAAACGCTCCTGTATCTTCCCGCTTTTCTTAAAGATCAGCGTATTTACATAGTAGATAATCACCACCAGAAAAGGGAGGGGCAACAGGCAATAGATGGCCAGTTTGGCATTTACATCAAACATCGACCAGATAATAAGCACCGATAAAACAAAAGTGTTAATGGTGTACATAATTGCCGGACCCACGTACATCCTTACGCGGTTAACATCTTCTGTAGCGCGGTTCATCAAATCGCCGGTATTATTTCTGCGGTAAAAACCTAAGCTCAGCTCCTGGTAATGCTGGTAAATATCGTTCTTCATATCAAACTCTATATGCCGCGACATTAAAATAATGGTTTGGCGCATAAAGAACAGAAACAATCCCCGCAATAAATAGAGTGCAATAACCAGCAATCCAAAAAATAAAAGGTTACTACTAAATATGTCGTAAATAATGGCCTGCCGATCGAAACCATAAAAGAGATTAAATAGCTGAATGTTTTCGGTAATCAGATCAACAGCATAGCCAATTACCTGGGCAGGCACTACCCCAAAAATATTAGAAATTACCACAAAAATACTTCCGGGTATAATCCACCATTTGTATTTAAGAAAGTATTTGTTTAATCGGCTTAAATGTTTCATTCTATACAAACTTAGCTAATTTTGTTATTTCATAATACATATTTATCTATTCAGGTCTAAGCTTTAAAAAATGATGACACTCTTTCCAATCTTCGAGTTTTGGAGGCTGTGAGTTTGTAGGGCTAATTAACGGCTTACTAATTTGGGCGTTACCCAAGCTGCGCAAGGGGCGGGCTTTTCAGGGCTCCGCTTTGCTGCGGTACCGATGAAGAATCGGTACTGAACCCTTACAATCCCTAACGCAGCGTTCTTGCACTACCTCAAACTTCAGATGTCTTTGCCTCCTAAACCCGATAGGAGCGTAAAACCCGCAGGCGAGGTACGAGCCAAGGCTTTGAAGTGCATAGCGGGGCTTTTGTAACCCAAATGTACCGAACCCTGTTTTTCTAAAATAATACGGCTACCTAATTGTATTGTGGTTTAGATCTTATAGGCTTCGCAAATCTGCCAGGTTTAGCCCAAAAAACCATCTCCATCGAATAAATTTTATTGTATTTTTGTTAAATACACGTAATAATGGTTTTTTATTTTAATTTTGCAGCAGGTTATCCGAACGTTCAATATGCCAGCAAATTCTCCGTCAGATTTTTCAATTTTAGATCAATTAAGTGCCTATGGCCATAAAAAATTGGTTTTTTGCAACGATCCAGATACAGGTTTAAAAGCAATTATTGCTATACACGATACTACATTGGGTCCTGCTTTAGGTGGAACACGCATGTGGAGTTATAGTACAGAAAGCGAAGCATTAGAAGATGCGCTGCGTTTATCGCGTGGAATGACTTATAAGGCTGCAATAACAGGATTAAATCTGGGTGGTGGAAAAGGTGTAATTATCGGCGATTCCAGAAAAGACAAAACAGAAACTTTAATGCGTAGCTATGGTAGGTTTATTAAAAACCTAAATGGCGAATTTATTACCGCAGAAGAAATGGGTACCAATACACGCGATATGGAATATATCCGTATGGAAACCAATTATGTTACTGGTGTTCCCGAGTCTATCGGCGGTGCAGGCAACCCAGCCCCATTTACTGCGCAGGGTGTTTATTTAGGGATTAAAGCCAGTGTTAAAGAAGTTTTCGGTACGGATATGCTGGCTGGAAGAACCATTGTAGTACAAGGTATCGGAAATGTTGGTGAACATCTGGTTGCACTGTTAAGAAAAGAAAATGCCGAGGTTTTGATTAGCGATATTAACCAGGAGCAATTAACTTACGTTGCCCGGAAATATAAAGCAAAACCGATCGAGGCCGATAAAATTTTTACAACCGATGCCGATGTTTATGCCCCATGCGCAATGGGTGCTACCGTTAACAACAAAACCATTGAAAAAATGAAATTTGCAATTATTGCAGGTTCGGCAAACAATCAGTTAAAAGATGAAGTTTTAGATAGCGAGTTGCTTTTGAAGAAAGGAATTTTATTTGCACCTGATTATCTGATCAATGCTGGTGGGTTAATTTCCTGCTATTCGGAGTTAACTGGTTTTGGTAAAAAACGTACAGTACAGCTTACAGAGAATATTTACGATGCTACGCGCAGTGTAATTAAGTTAAGTAAAACTGAAAATATATCAACAAATATTGCTGCCAATCGCATAGCCGAGAAGCGGATTGCAGACATTAAAAAAATTAAATCGTCATATTAAATCATAATTATTAAAACAGGTTTTAAAAAACCACACTCGTTCTTACATTCATGTTAAACAGAAGGCACTTAAGAATCAAAGCTTTGCAAAATATTTTTGCTTGGCACATGGCAGACAAAAAAGACATTAAAGGTGATTTAAAAACTTTAATGCAGAGCATCGATAGCGTGTACGAAATGTACATCTGGATGTTATCTTTAATGGTAGAAGTTACCGAATTTACTGCTAACGACGCTGCAGAGCGCGCAAATAAGTTTATTAAAACAGCAGAGGATATTAATCCTAATATGAAATTGCTACACAATAAGTTTAGTGTTTTATTGCAGCAAAATCCCGAGTATGCTTCTGCGATAAAAAAATATAAGGTAGATTGGGGTTTCGATCCAGAAATCCGTAAAACCGTTTACAATTCTTTAAAAGCATCAAAAGAATATGCCGATTATCTTGCCGATCCGAACGAAAGTTTAGAATCATCGAAAGACATCATCAAATACATTTTCCGTAAAATCATCTTAAAAAACCAGGCCATTTTACAGGTTTTCGAAGAGAAATTTATCAACTGGCAGGTAGATCATGAAGTGATGAAAGGGATGGTAGCCAAAACCCTGAAAAACTTTACATCTGAGGATCCTTTCAAAAATAAATTAACCGAAATTAGTGCCGATTGGATTGAAGACAGCAAATTTGTTCAGGATCTTTTTGTATATACACTGCAGAACGATGCAAAATACCAGGAAATGATTGCCGATAGAACCAAAAACTGGGAATCGGAGCGTATTGCATTGATGGATACCATTTTAATGAAAATGGCCATTTGTGAACTGTTAAATTTTCCATCTATTCCGGTTAAAGTAACCATCAATGAATATTTAGAGTTATCAAAAGATTACAGTACACCGAAGAGTAATTCATTTATTAACGGTATTTTAGACAAAATTTTAGGCGATCTTAAGAAAAACAACACTATTAAAAAGATTGGCCGTGGATTAATCGAAGATTAAAAATGAAAAGAACATTTATCTTGGCTATTGCTGCACTTTCATTTGCAGCATGTCGTAATGCAAATAATAAAACCAGCGAAACCGCTACAGCAGTTTCTGTTGGCAACGATACATCAAAAACTGCTAAAGTTGCCCCTGCAGATGCACCTGTTATTGTTTTTGAACGCGATATTTTCGATTTCGGTAAAATAACACAAGGCGAAAAAGTAAAGCACGATTTCAAACTTAAAAATACAGGTAAAAGTCCGCTGATTGTTTCAAATGCAACGGCAACTTGTGGCTGTACTGTTCCGCAGGTACCAGGCGAGCCTATTTTACCGGGTAAAGAAGGTGTAATTAGCGTAGTTTTTAATAGCGAAGGCAAAATGGGCATGCAAGATAAAGTAGTAACCGTAACATCAAATGCAAATCCAACAGTAACCACTGTTCATTTAGTAGGTGAGGTACTTGCTAAAAAATAAATTGGTTCGATTGTTTATGGCATCATCCATAAGGATCAAAATTCACAAAAACACAAATAAATAAGAAATGACATCAACAGTAATATTACAGGCAGCAGGTGGTAGTAACATGCTAACTACAATTGTACCAATGGTACTCATCATGGTAGTTTTCTACTTTTTCATGATTCGTCCACAAGTTAAAAAAGCGAAAGACCATAAAAAATTGGTTGAAGAATTAAAAAAAGGAGATAAAATCGTAACTACTGCAGGTATTCACGGTCGCATTGCCGATATGAATGAAACAACTTTTTTAATTGAGGTTGAAGGTGGTGTAAAGATCCGTTTCGATAAATCAGCGGTTTCTTTAGATGCAACCAAAGCAGTTGTAGCGCCTAAAGCCTAATAAATTAATAAAATTTAAGCGCAGTCCCGAAAACTTTCGGGACTGTTTTTGTTTTACTACATTTGATTAAATGCATTTTGGATAATATTTTTCCAGCTTACAGCTAACATTAATTTATTATGCCCTTCATTAGGTTAACGAAGATTGAAAAAAGACGCGTATTTAGCTTATTGGCCTGCTTGCTGCTGGCTATAGCAGCGTGGCTCTTTATGGCATTAAACAACAAATATATTTATGTAGCAAAAACTGTATTGGTTTTTAAAAATACCCCCACCAAAAGAGCATTTTATCCTTTGCAATCAGATACGATAGATTTACAGGTAGAAGGAACAGGCTGGCAGCTACTGTTTGCCCGTTTAAGGATCAGCCCTCCTTCTGTTTCTGTTAGCCTGAGCCAGCTCAATACCAAAGATTTTATTGTTTTTTCCGATCAGCTTTTTAATATCAACAGGCAATTAGAAAGTACCCAAAAAGTAATTTCTGTTAAACCCGATACCCTTTATTTCGATTTTACTAAACGCGTGGTGAAAAAAGTTCCGGTAAAATTGATAGATAAACTGAGTTTTGTTAAACAATATGGTATTTCCAGTGAAATTATCCTCAATCCCAAATATGTAAAGGTGGCTGGTCCGTTGGAGGAGCTTTCAAAGTTAAAATTTTGGCCAACCGATACGCTTAAACAGGATAAGATACAGAGTAGTAGCACTACGAGAGTAGCTTTACAGCACAGCATCCATAAAAATGTAAGCATTTATCCATCATCTGTAGAAGTTAAGCTCCCTGTTGATGAATTTACTGAAAAAACTATCGAGGTACCTTTAAAAATCACCAATAATCGAAGCTATAACAGCATCAAACTTTACCCTAAAAAAGTTAAAGTAACCTTTTTAGTGGCCTTGAGCAATTACGATCAGGTTGATGAAAGTTTTATTACCGCAACCATTGATGTTGATGAATGGCAAAATTTAGGGCATCGCCAGTTTACGGTAAAAATAACCGAATTTCCAGATTATTGTAAATTGGTGAGTGTAAGCCCTTCTAAAATAGATTTCATTGTAGAAAAATAATGTATAAAGTAGGTATAACAGGAGGTATAGGCAGTGGTAAAACTACCGCTTGCAAGGTTTTTGAAGTATTGGGAATCCCTGTGTTTTATGCTGATACTGTGGCCAAAGAGATCATGTGTAAAGATGCTGTGCTAGTAGCAGGGGTTAAAGCTGCTTTTGGCAATGATAGTTATTTTGAAGATGGAAAATTGAACAATAAACACATTGCCGGCATTGTTTTTAATAGCGAAGAAGCGCTTGCAAAATTAAATGCACTGGTCCACCCGGCAGTTTTTAGAGCATTCGATGCCTGGGAAGAAACCATACCTGCAAATACACCTTATACGCTTAAAGAAGCAGCGCTGCTTTTCGAAAGTGGTTCTTACAAGATGTGTGATACCACTATCCTGGTTACTGCTCCTTACGATATTAAAATGAAGCGGGTAATGTTGCGTGATGGAGTAACGGCAGAGCAGGTTAAAGCACGTATGGATAAACAATTGAGCGATGAAGAAAAATCGAAAATGGCCGATCATTTTATTGTTAATGATGAACAGCAATCAATAATTGAACAGGTTTTAGCCTTACACCAACAATTTTTAAAGGCTGCGGAAGCGCTTAAAAGTGCCAATGTTTAATTATCTACTCCAATCATATCATCCTTAAATGCCTTAATCCTATATGATTTTAGCAGATTTTATTACCATTACCCCAATGGGTTTATATTGTGTTTACGGCGATTTTTACCTCGATCCACAACAGCCAGTTAAAGAAGCTGTGGTTTCGCATGCGCATGGCGATCATGCCATAGGTGGAAGCCAGAATGTTTATTGTACCGCTGCTACCGCAACTTTTATGAAACACCGTTACCGCAAATTCGCAGCAGTTGATTTTTTTACTAAAAGTTATCATGAGTCATTCAAAATAAAAGAGGTTACCATTACTTTTTATTCTGCCGGACATATTTTAGGCTCTGCACAGGTACTAATGGAATATAAGGGCATAAAATATCTTTATACAGGTGATTATAAGATTGAACCAGATAATACCTGCGAACCTTTTGAATTTGTAGAAGCAGACGTTTTAATTACAGAAAGTACCTTTGCCAATCCAGAAACCAAACATCCATCTCCCATAAATGAAATTAAAAAGCTGAACGAAACCAGTGCGAATATTATGTTGGGTTCTTACGCTCTGGGCAAAAGCCAACGGATTATTCAATTGCTCAACGAGTATTGCCCTACTAAGAATGTGATGGTTCACCACAGTATTATGCCCTTTGTTAAAATCTACGAAGATTATGGCATAAAAGTAGGGAATTACAAAATGTACGATAGAAAGGAGATGAAAAATAATCAAGAACATCAGGTTTATATTGTTCCTCCAATGGTTTTTCACAGCTACCATAAGGCGATTAATGTAGTACGGGCCTTTGCCTCTGGATGGAAGAATCTGCAGCAACAAAACGGGATTTCACTTTATATTTCCGATCATGCCGATTGGGATGCAATTTTAGAAACCATAGAAAAAGTTAAACCAAAACAAGTGTGGACTTTGCATGGCGACGGAAAACAGCTTAAAGATTATTTTAAAAATAAACTAGAAGTTAAAATATTAAATTAACCTTAGGGATCGTCATTCTGAACTCGTTTCAGAATCTTTAATCAAACTATTATGAAAGAAGGCGAAGATTTTTACTTTAACGAAGATGGGTTAATGGTTTTTACCGAATCCTACCATTTAAAGCGGGGTTATTGCTGTAAAAATAAATGTAAGCACTGTCCATGGGGTTATGGGAAGAAGAAAGAGAAGAAGTGATGCAGTTGGCAGTTGGAAATTTTCAGTTCACACTTCTCAATTTTTGTCTCGTTTTTCCTGACCAAAACGAACACGATAATAAACATCACTTAGTGTTACCTCAAACCCCATCGAAACAAAACTTAGCACATCAGTAATCTCTTCATGTTTATTGAGCGCCCAATTTTGCTCATCATTAATATAATAAAATTGAAAACTGCCAACTGAACTAGTGCCCGGCAAAGAAACCGATCAATGCTACACCAATCCCTAATAAAACGGCAATCATTTTACGGGTATTGATTTTATGATCGGCACTCGATTCAAACAATATGGTGGTAGAAATATGTAAGAAGATACCAATTACAATGCCCATAATTTTATTGAAATAAGCATCAAGGCCTCCAATAGTGCCGTTGCTTAAACCAACACTTACGTAAAAACCAAGGGGCGCCATAATAGCAAACATAACTAGATAAAATACAATGCTGCTTTTTTTAAAATGATTCTGCATCAATATACTTGCTAATGCAAAGGCTGCAGGGATATGGTGTAATGAAATTCCAAAAATAAGCTCATTATGTTGCTCTTTTGCCAATGGCATTCCCTCTAAAAAAGCATGCAAACACAAACTGATCATAACCCCGAAAGGAAATACATGCCCATCGTGATGTTTATGGATGTGGCCATGTTCTACACCTTCTGAAAACTGTTCTAAGAAAATTTGTAATAAGAAACCAATAAGGATAAAAATGCCAATCTGCCATTTGTCGGGCCCGCTGTAGGCATCTGGAATCAAATGTAAAACCGTAATGGCAAATAAATAGGCTCCACTGAAAGACAAAATTAGTTTAAGTAATTTAGATTTATCACTTTTAACCAAAAAGATAGCTGTTCCGCCTAAAAAGGCACAAAAAAAGAGTACACAGAGTTTCCAGATTTCCATAAGTTAAAAATCAGGTTGTAATT
The DNA here is from genome assembly GCF_011759615.1 of Pedobacter sp. SG908. Taxonomy (NCBI): domain Bacteria; kingdom Pseudomonadati; phylum Bacteroidota; class Sphingobacteriia; order Sphingobacteriales; family Sphingobacteriaceae; genus Pedobacter; species Pedobacter sp. SG908. The sequence goes on along the minus strand of NZ_JAAOYY010000001.1, from coordinate 3,212,206 downwards.
TTTTAAATATTATCGAACAGATAATGCCTATTGTTATACCTAACAAGGCGCCAACGGTTACATCAACGGGGTAATGAACGCCAACATATACTTGCGCAAAACTGATAATAAATGCCCAGAAGATACCAATAGGTAAAATAGGTTTCCATCTGCTATAAAAAATGCAGATTAAAAAAACAGCTATGGCAAAATGATTGGTAGCATGCGCCGAAGGAAAACTTAAGCCACTTCCACAAGGTACACGGTGAATAATATCGTTCGCCAAACTTAAATCATTACATGGCCTTACACGCGATACTAAGGGCTTTACAACCCTCGAGGCGATTAAATCGCCCATAGCAAAAGTGAACAGCACCATGCCGATAATGTAATAGCCCTGCTTTTTATATTGTTTGATGCAAAAAATAACAATAAAAAGATAAAGTGGCGACCAAAAGAATCGGTTACGCATTAAAGGCATCAGCCAATCAAAAAAATTGTTTGAAAGCCCGCGGTGGATTTTCAAAAACAATTCTACGTCAAATTGCTGTATGCTTTCTATCATGCTTTTTTACAAATTAAAATTAACCGATCTGAGCTGTTTTCATCAAAATCAGCTAAACCATAGCTGCCAAAAGTTTTTTCAATCACCATTCCGGCCTTGGTAAGCATACGCTGAAAATCTTCAAAACTAAACGCCTGAACCCTTTCTTCGAAATTATATACCTTTTGTTTGTCTTCGAAATTTATCTTTTTAATAATTTTCCCATCAATAACATTTTTGGTAATGTGAAAAGTTATTCCATCAAGTGATTTCGTTTCACAGGAGTTTAAATTACGGATGATCTTTTCGGTGTTGAAATAATCAAGCACCAAAATACCATCGGCAGTTAAGCATTTGCGAAAAGTTTTAAGCGCATTTACATGGTCTTTTTCTGTATCAAAATAACCAAAACTGGTAAATAGATTTAAAGCTATATCAAAATAATTGATGTAAAACAGCCTCCGCATGTCGTGAACAAGGAAGTGTAATTTGCTGTTTTCGAATTGTTTTGCATACTTTATGCTTTGTTCCGATAAATCTATTCCCGTAACATCAAAGCCTTTTTTATTCAGGTAAATAGAATGCCGGCCTTTTCCACAGGCAATATCGAGCATTTTAACATCGGCTTTAGGATTTAAAAAATGCGTGAGCTTATCAATGAAAAACTCGGCTTCAGCATCATTTCGTTGTTGATAAAGAATATGATAATATGGCGAATTGAACCAATATTGAAACCACTTGCGCTGCATATAAAAGCCGTTTGTATCTTAAAAGGATGCAAATATAAGGTTTTACAATCGCTAGTAAAGTTAGAATTTGTTTTTATGCAATAAAGTTGCAAGAATATTATGAATTGATTTTTTTATGGCATTGCAAATGAACTTGTAATTCATCACTATTGCTTTTGCCTATCATCTTTATTTAAAGCCTGAAAATATTAGCAAAAAAAATCAATCGAACATTTCAATTAAACACACGTTTGTTTTTGGCGCTTTGCCTAATTCTATAAAATTGATCTTATAAAAACAATGTAAATTAACTTGCACAGGTAGGTTGAAATGACGGCTATCTTGTTTTTTTTCTTATTTTTGAGCCTCAAATAAATTATATAAAGTGACTTTAATAAAATCGATTTCAGGAATACGAGGAACCATTGGCGGAAGAGCTGGAGACGGCTTAACCCCATTTGATATTGTGAAATTTACCGCTGCCTTCGGTAGCTGGGTGGTGCAAAAAACAGGCAATAAAAGAATAGTTTTAGGACGTGATGCCCGTATTTCGGGTGAGATGGTGAATAACCTGGTTATCGGAACGCTACAAGGCCTGGGTATTGAGGTAATCGATTTGGGGTTATCTACTACGCCAACTGTAGAAGTAGCTGTACCTGATGAAAAAGCGGGAGGCGGAATCATTTTAACCGCAAGCCATAACCCAAAACAGTGGAATGCCCTAAAATTATTAAATGCCAGCGGAGAATTTATTAGCGATGCTGACGGAAAAGAAGTTTTAGATTTAGCAGAAAGTGCTGATTTTGATTTCGCTGATGTAGATAAACTAGGTAAAGTAATTAAAAATGATACTTACCTTCAAAAGCATATCGATAAAGTTTTAGCATTACCATTGGTTGATGTTGAGGCAATTAAAAAGGCTGATTTTAAAATAGTAATCGACTGTGTAAATTCAACTGGCGGTATTTTTATACCTGCCTTATTAAAAGCTTTGGGTGTGAGCAAGGTGGTAGAATTATATTGTACTCCAGACGGACATTTTCCGCACAATCCAGAGCCACTTCCTGAAAATCTAACTGAAATATCGAAAGAAGTTCAGAAACAACATGCCGACTTAGGTATTGTAGTAGACCCTGATGTTGACCGTTTATGTTTTGTGAACGAAGATGGTAGCATGTTTGGTGAAGAGTATACTTTGGTAGCAGTAGCCGATTACGTATTGAAAAATACACCAGGAAATACAGTTTCAAACCTTTCATCAACACGCGCTTTACGCGACGTAACTGAAAATGCAGGTACTGAATATAATGCATCGGCAGTAGGAGAGGTAAACGTGGTAAACAAAATGAAAGCTACCAATGCCATTATTGGTGGTGAAGGAAACGGCGGTATTATCTATCCTGAATCGCATTATGGAAGGGATGCCTTAGTTGGTATTGCCTTATTTTTAACGCATTTAGCTAAATTTGGTAAATCAATCTCGGTATTACGCGCTAGTTACCCTCAATACCACATCTCTAAAAACAAAATTACCCTTACGCCAGAAATGGATATTGATAATTTGTTAAAACAGGTAGAAGAAAAATATAAAAATCAACCATACAGTACAATTGATGGTTTGAAGATAGAATTTGATAAAACTTGGGTACATTTGCGTCGTTCTAATACTGAGCCGATCATTAGGATTTACAGTGAGGCAGAAAATGAAACCATCGCTGAGAATTTGGCGAATAAAATTATTTCTGACATTAAAGAAATATTACACCTTTAATCCTTAAAGGATTTCAGGATTAAGCATAACACGTTCGGGGTTTAATAAAACGATTAAACCCCGGACATTTAAACAGAGACCGCCCTTAGCAAGGCATCTTTGCAATACTAACTTTTAAATATTCGTAGAAATGAAAAGGGTCTATTTAGATAATGCGGCCACAACGCCTTTAGATACGGCAGTAATCGCAGAAATGACAAACGTGATGGAAAACTATTTCGGTAATCCATCTGCCATTCATGCGCTTGGCCGCGAGGTGAGAACGCTTGTAGAGAAAGCCCGTAAAACCGTTTCTGGCCTGTTAAATGCATCTCCATCAGAAATATTTTTTACTTCTGGAGGTACCGAGGCCGATAATACAGCTATCCGTTGCGGAATTTCAGCTTATGGAATTAAACATGCCATTACTTCAAAAATAGAGCACCATGCAGTTGAGCATACTTTAAATACGATGCTTAAAAATGGTGAGATCGATAAATTAAGCTTCGTTAATATTGATGAAAAAGGAAATATCGATTATAACCATTTAGAAGAACTGCTTCAAAATAACGAACGTACATTCGTTTCGTTGATGCATGCCAATAACGAATTGGGTACCCTGACCGATATGGTTAAAGTTGGCGATATCTGCGAGAAATACGATGCCATTTACCATGCCGATACCGTTCAAACCATGGGGCATTACCCGCATAACGTACGCGAGCTTAAAGCCCATTTTATTGTTTGCGCGGCACATAAACTTCATGGACCTAAAGGTGTTGGCTTTTTATATGTAAATAGCAACATTAAAATTCCACCAATGATTTATGGTGGAGCGCAGGAACGCAATATGCGTGGTGGTACCGAAAATGTATATGGTATTGTGGGCTTAGCTAAAGCCTTAGAAATTGCTTATGCAGAAATGGATCAGCATCAATCGTACATTCAGGGCTTAAAAGATTATTTGAAAGCACAGTTAATTGCCGAAATCCCAGGAATTGCTTTTAATGGCGAAACAGATGCCGATAAAAGTTTGTACACTGTATTGAATGTATCGTTCCCGGAGATGGACATGGCCGACATGTTGTTATTTAATTTAGATATCAATGGTATCTGTGCTTCTGGTGGTAGCGCATGCTCTTCTGGTTCAAATATAGGCTCGCATGTGTTAAATGGTATTAACGCCGATCCAAATCGCCCTTCCGTGCGCTTTTCATTTAGCAAATACACTACAAAGGAAGAATTAGATTACGTAATAGAAAAAGTTAAAATGGTAGTAAAGCAAAACGCTTTAGCTTAAAATATCATTAACCAAATAGGAGAGTCCCGGTGAGAATCGGGACTTTTTTTATGCGATAAAGCATAGTTTGAAGTCTATTTTTTTTTGGAAAGCAAAGACAGCATTTCATTTTAAGGTTAGCCCTGCTTTCCGTTTCAAGTCCTCGCTGCGCTGTGGGCTTTATACTCCAATCCAGGTTTATATACAGAGGCTGGTGTAGCTATTTGCGGTTAAATAGCTTAATGCCTAATTTCTTCTGCACCCTGCAGCCCAAAATAGTATTAAAGGCTGTGCCACTTAAACCTGATCGGAATGGGCATCCCGATTCTTCGCCGGGATAAAGTGGAGAGCAGGACTGTATTTGCCTAAATGCCACCGTGGCTGATTTCAAAAAAAACAATCAATTTCGAGGTGCCTTCAACTGACTATTTAAATCAGTAAAATTCTCTTGCAAAATTCAAAAATAAGACTTATATTTAATCAAGATAAAGGCTATTCACGCCATTTTAATGTAGTTCCAGAACGAAACCTTATCAAATTCCCCGTGGTATAAGGTTAAGCAAATTTTAAAAAGCTTTTTTTACTAATGTATTGTGCAGTTTAAAAAGGCATTCTGATTAAAATTGTTAACCCTGAAAACTAACCATGTTTTCAACAATCTATATCGTCATGGAAAAGAGCCAAAACAATCAAAATCTAGAGAACGCGAAACAGGAAGAAAAATTAAATGAAGAAAGGAAACACATTTACAAGTTTATCCTTAATCCATTTTCGTTTGAATCTTCAAATCATTTCAATAAAATCCATAAAAGAAGATTTCATTCTTTCGGCTGCATTCACGAATTAGGAAACCTTCCCGGAGCAATGCTGTAATTGCGAAAGGTAAACATGGTATTAATGCTAACGGCTTTTCTAAAGAGGCCAATACTTGTTCGCGCTGTAAAGGAACGCTTTGGTTAACAGGGAAACCACCAGTTGGAAGATGTTATGCTGCGTTTGATGGGGCGTTAAATATAAATTTAGGGCCTGATTTCGATTATTATTTGCAGCGGGTATCTTCTTTTTATTGCTCTAGGTTAGGCATTGCGTCATGCTGAATTTATTTCTGCATCTTATTTGCAGGAAAAACCCGATTACTTGGTTGGTGACTCACCAACCATTAAACTAATTTTTTATCATTAATCTTACTAGTCTTAACGTCTCGTTAAAACTTTAGTTTTTGCTACGGAAACATACATAAAGAATAAGATTAATGGAGAGGTCCTCGTGAAACACTAAGACTAGAAAATTTAAATCGCCAAACCCATTCCCAAAACAGCTAAGAAAAAACAATCTTATTTTTCACTTGTTCCTTTAATACATCAATTTACAATTGCTATGGAAACAAAAAAGGAAAAAGGTAAAGTTGTTGAGAACGATTTGCTAGATAAAAAAGTAGGAGATGTGAGAGATCATGATTCTTTAGATGAAAATAAATCATCGAAAATAACCACTAATCTTTTTAACAAAGATGATAAACGCAAGAATAATCCACTGGGGCCTGGGCATGAGCCCGGACCGACACCAGGTTCTGGAATATAATAGCTCAGAATATAATTAACGAACAAAATGATTAAATTTAAACCACGGCAATTGCTGTGGTTTTTTTAGCTTAATCCCAAAATGGAAAGAAGAAATTTTATTAAGAATTCGGCATTGGCTATGGCCTTACTGTCAATTTATAAAACAGATGTTTTTGCACAGCAAGAATTGTTACGTGCTTATAACTTTAAACCATTGCGTAATAATGTAGGTATATTTACGGAGCAGGGTGGTACAATAGGGTGGCTAAATTCTAGCAATGGTTTTGTAGTGGTAGATGCTCAATTTCCGGCTACTGCACCTCATGTGATCGAAGAATTAAAAAAACTAGGTGAAAAACCTTTCAAATACCTGATTAATACGCATCATCATGGCGACCATACTTCCGGGAATATCTCCTTTAAAGGTTTGGCCGAGAAAGTTGTGGCACATCAAAACTCACTGGTGAACCAAAAAAGAGCAGCAGAGAAAGCAAATAATTTAGATAAGCAATTACTACCCGATGCTACTTTTGGAACAAAATGGACTGCAAAAGTAGGGAATGAGAACATAAAAGCTTATTATTATGGCTCTGGCCATACCAATGGCGATGCCGTTTACCATTTTGAGCATGCCAATATTGTCCATGTGGGCGATTTAGTCTTCAATCGTAAATTTCCTTATATTGATAGAGAAAATGGGGCACACATTGGCAATTGGATCACTGCGTTGGATAAAATTTTAGCCCAGTTTGATAATGATACCCTGTTTATCTGGGGGCACAGCTTAGACCCCGAAAAAGTAACAGGAAGTAAAGCAGATGTTAAAGCTTTTCAAAATTACCTTCAGAATCTTTTAACTTTTGTTGGCGGAGAAATCAAAGCTGGCAAAAGCAAAGAAGATATCTTAAAAACAGCTACAATTCCAAATGCACCTGAATGGCAGGGAGATGGCATACAAAGGAGTTTAACTGCTGCTTATGATGAGCTGAAAGGGGTTTAGGTAACCAAGCTTATTAGAATTTATTAACCACAGATAAAAGGATGCGCACAGATAAGGGATGAATCTATCCTGTCTGCGTGCATCTGTGGCTAAATAAAGATATTTATCGCTGTAGCAACGAACAACCAAATCTTTTTTCAATTTATAAACGTTCTATATTTAAAATAATTCTTTCAACGTCATTGAATTACCGTAGGCTTTAGTGTTTAACAACTATATTTGTTACAATTCAAAATCTACAGCCCATGGATGATTTTATTGCAGCCCGTTCCCAAATGGCCTTATCGTTAGGCTTCCACATCATTTTTTCCTGTATCGGCATGGTTATGCCTTTCTTTATGGCCGTATCGCATTATAAATGGCTTAAAACAAACGATGAGGTGTATAAAAACCTTACAAAGGCCTGGAGCAAAGGTGTAGCCATTTTTTTTGCTACTGGTGCGGTATCGGGTACCATGTTATCTTTCGAATTAGGATTACTTTGGCCAAAATTTATGGATCATGCCGGACCGATATTCGGAATGCCCTTTTCTCTTGAAGGAACAGCTTTTTTTATCGAAGCTATAGCCCTTGGCTTTTTCTTATATGGCTGGAATAAGCTAAATAAATGGTTCCATTGGTTTACAGGAATGGTAGTTGGCGTAAGTGGTTTGGCCTCTGGGATTTTGGTAGTTGCCGCAAATGCCTGGATGAACAGCCCGACGGGTTTCGATTTTGTAAACGGGCAATACCTTAATATCGATCCCATACAGGCTATGTTTAATAAAGCCTGGTTTAGTCAGGCATTGCACATGTGCTTGGCCGCATTTACCGCTACAGGATTTGCTGTGGCAGGCGTTCATGCTTTAATGATCTTACGGAACAGAAATGCATATTTTCATTTAAAAGCTTTTAAAATAGCTGCTGTATTTGCCTGCATTGCTGCTTTGTTACAGCCATTAAGTGGCGATCTCTCTGCAAAAGATGTTGCCATACGCCAACCTGCTAAGCTTGCTGCAATGGAAGCGTTGTATAAAACAGAAAAGCCTGCACCACTTTTGATTGGTGGCATTGTTAACGAGAAAGATAAAACGGTGAAAGGTGCAATCGAGGTACCAGGGGCATTAAGTTTCCTGGCGCATGGCGATTTCAATGCTGAAGTTAAGGGCTTAGATCAGATTCCTGAAAACGAACATCCTCCAGTGGCTATAACCCATTATGCTTTCCAGATTATGGTGGGAATTGGCACGCTGCTGCTTTTAGTATCTTTAACTTATTTCTTTATTCTATTTAAAAAGAAACCTCTAACCGAGAAACGCTGGTTGTTGAAATTATTTGTTGTGGCCATTCCGCTTGGTTACATCGCTTTAGAGGCAGGTTGGGTAGTGACGGAGGTTGGTAGGCAACCGTGGATTATTTATGGCGTTATGCGCACTAAAGATGCCGTTACGCCGATGCCTGGTATTGCTTACTCATTTTATATCTTCTCGGCAATTTACGTTTCTTTAAGCATTATCGTAACATTTTTGCTTTACCGCCAGATTAAAATGGTTCCTGTATTGTACAATAATCCCGAATCTAATAAATAAGAGCAGATGAAAGAAGTTGTAATTATATTTTTATGCATGGCTATCCTGCTTTACTTTTTATTGGGTGGAGCCGATTTTGGCGCTGGTATTATAGAGCTTTTTACTTCAACCAAAAACAGGAGCAGAACGCGTAAAACCATGTATCATGCCATTGGCCCAGTTTGGGAGGCAAACCATATGTGGTTAATTATTGCCATTGTAATCCTTTTTGTAGGTTTTCCGCATATTTATACCACCATGTCTGTTTATCTGCATATTCCATTGGCGATTATGCTTATCGGAATTATTGCGCGCGGCACCGCCTTTGTATTTCGCCATTACGATGCTGTTAAAGATGATATGCAGTGGTTTTATAACCGTATATTCAGGTATTCGAGTTTTGTTACCGCATTATTTCTCGGCATTATTGCAGGAAGTTTAATCTCGGGGCATATCGATACGCAGGCAACCGATTTCTATACGGCCTATATTTCTGGCTGGTTAAACTGGTTTTCTGTTGCTGTAGGCTTATTTACTGTCGCGCTCTGTGGTTTTCTTGCTGCAATTTACCTTATAGGTGAAACGAAGGAAGCACATGATAAACGCCGGTTTATTAAAAAGGCCGAATTTATGAATGTGGCAGCTGTAGTTTTTGGTGCAATGGTATTTATTGCTGCACAGCGTGATGGAATTCCTTTAATTGAATGGGTTTTTAAGAGTAATGTCGGTTTATTGGCCATTATTTTGGCCAGTTTATCCCTTGTGTTGTTATGGTACCTGTTGATTAAAGGTAAAACCAAGGTTTTACGCATTTTGGCAGGCTTCCAGGTTACGATGATCCTCCTGGCAATAAGCTATGCCCATTTCCCGAATTTTATCCGTTTAAAAAGCGGAAATGCGATTTCACTTTTAGAAACTGCCGGACCTGAAAAAACCATTTATAGTTTAGGCTTGGCTCTTTTATTAGGTAGTGTATTGATTTTGCCTTTTTTAGGGTATCTGTTTTATAAATTTCAGAAGAAAGAGGAGTAAAAAAAATTAATACTACTATTGATAGATTTTAAAATCGGCCGTCATTCCCGCGCAGGTGGGAATCTTAATGAAGCGCAATAAGCTTTAGGATTCCCGTTTTCACGGGAATGACGAGCTGGCGATGACTAAGAATGACTGCATATTCAGAATTGCAAAAAAAGAGCACCTGTTTCCAAATGCTCCCTTACAAATCAATTCAAAAATCTTACCTACAAACCACCTTTTCTGTTCGATTTCGTTTGAACAGGCCAGGTTGCTGGCTTGCCTGTACGTTCATTAACCGGTAAATCGGTTGCTTTTTCGGTTGAAGTTTTTTCAGGATCCTCACAAGCCATATAAACCATAATGGCAGCTAAAATCACATTGCTTCTGATTTCATCGAAAACCAACTTATCGTAGCTGTCGCGGTTGGTGTGCCAGGTATATGTGCCATAATCCCAGCTGGTAGAACTTAATGAATAACCTAAAGCCCCGGCAGCTACAAATGAAGCAAAATCTGAGCCTCCTGCACCAGGCGATCCTGGAAAGTTGGTTTTGATCTGGTTTTTAATGGTGTCTGGTACTGCAGCCAGCCAACGGGTAATGTAATCTTTCGATTTGGCAAAACCCTGTCCGCCAATGTTAACCACACGGCCAGTACCGTTATCCTGATTAAATAAAGCTTGAAGATTGCTTACAATTTCTGGATGATCTTCTACAAAAGCCCTGGAGCCGTTTAAGCCTTGCTCTTCGCTACCCCAATGGCCAACCAAAATGGTACGTTTTGGGTTAGGATAAATTTTCTTTAAAATGCGCATGGCTTCCATCATTAAAATAGTACCCGAGCCGTTATCGGTAGCACCGCTTGCGCCATCCCACGAATCGAAATGTGCCGATAGCATAACATATTCATTCGGTTTCTGTGTGCCTTTAATTTCTGCGATCGTATTAAAAGTAGGTACTACGCCCAACTTCTTAGCATCTGCTTCGATCCTTAATTTAGGCTTGTCTCCATTTAAGGCCAAACGGTAAACCAGGCCATAATCTTCAACAGATAAATCTAAGGTTGGGATCTTTTTAGTATTTGCACCGAAAATTTTATCTACGCCAAAACCCTGCGACCAATTGTTGATCACTACTGCTACTGCACCTGCATTTTCTATAGCTACAGGAAGCGTTTTTGCGGTTAAACCCGTTTTAGTTATACTGGCTGTCCATGCTTTAGTGGCATCGGCTTTTTCTTTTTTAAATTTTTCGAATAGATCTTTGGTGGCAAATTCTTCCCAGTTTTTTTCTGGTCGGCCAGAAAGCTGGTTCATCGAAATCAATACAATTTTACCTTTTACATTGGGTAACCATTTCTGAAAAGATACCGAATCGGTAATTTCTGGCAAAATAATCGCTTCTGCATTAATGGCTTTACCATTGGTTGATGGGCTCCAGGCCAATTGCGTGCCTTCTAAAGTGCGCACACGTGGACTTACCAGATCGATATGGGTAATACCTCTTTCCCAACCTGCCCATTCGCCCCATTTTTCATTTTTGGCAGAGATGCCCCAATCACTATATTTTTTAACTGCCCAATCGTTGGCCTGTTTCATTTGCGGCGAACCAACCAAACGCGGCCCAACTACATCAAGCAATTCGTGCGCAAGTTTCTCTAATTGAGAGTTTTCGTTTACTTCTTTAACAATATTGTCGATTACTTTCCTGTCTTGCGCAAAAACGCTTGCTGAAGTGCACAGGAATAGTGCAGAAAATAGTAGTTTTTTATTCATAATGAGTTAGGGTTGATTATTTGATAAGCTAATTTATGAAATAAGCAGTAGGGTTGAAGGATGTTAATGGAAATGTTGCAGTATGAGGATCGTCATTGCGATAGCAATCTTTTGCCTTCGGTTCTTAAGGGCATAAGGTTAAGTATTTATACTTGAAATAAGGATTGAAGTTGGCGAGCCATTAAGCTTTGAAGAGAATTCCTTAATTATATTAATATATTTTTTTTACCTACATTTCCATACTTTAAGCAAACTTATAAATGATGAAAAAAACGGTCTCTTTAATATTGCTACTCTTAGTTGGACAGTTTTCCTTCTCTCAGCAGAATGTTATTGCAAATGCCAAGCGTACAGCACAATTGATGATAGATAATTATCTAAAAAAAGATTATGAAAACTATGTTAATTTTTTATACCCTACAGAAATTAAATATAGAGGTGGTAGAAATAAGTTTGTAATGCTGTTAAAATCTAACGATGAACATAGTAAACTTATTAATATAAAAACGGTTAGTCAAAAGATAATGGGTATCTCAAAAGTTTACCATGCGGGAAAAGAACTTCATTGTGCTATTTCCGTTGAAAATAAAAGCAGTGGTGATGAGGGCTTAATGATTTTAAGGACAACATTACTCGCCATCAGTGCTGATCAAGGTAAAACGTGGAAATTTATCACTACCGGAGATAAAACCCCGACTCAAGTGCACAAAATGGTGCCTAAATTTAATGAAGATCTGATGTGGGATGCAGGTTCTTTTAATGTGGTAAAAAAATAGCACAAAAAACTGTTGACTAAACTAAAAAGGTCAGATGGTAATATCTGAACCCCGCTATCACACTTTCTCTGTATATTCCCGGCAAGACATTACTAAAAACTGCTCTTCTGGATCTTATCATGAAATGGCAAATACTCAGCTAAGGCTGCAGAGCCATACCAATTATATAATTCTGGTTCCAGTAACTTGGCTTTTATTGCCGGATCGCTTTCTAACAATTGTTTGGCTTCTTCGATCGATTTTGTGTTTAGAATGAAAATTCCCCGATAATTTTTATCGTTTTTACCCATCGGACCAGCAACTACGAGTTTTTGCATCTCGACCATTTTGCCCATGTTAGCCATGTGGCCTGCAAATAAACTATCTGTTTTTGCTTTTGTTTCTGTAATGTTTGTACCCGATTTCAGCATAACCAGCACATACATTTTCATGCCGTAATTATCGGCTCCGAGTTTTTTAGCTAAAGTTTCATCATAAGGGGCCTTGGCTTTTTTCTCCTGCGCTTGTATAGCGAGCGTAACGGTGATCAGGGAGATTAATAAGAATATCTTTTTCATTTTAGTTATGGTTTGGTTAGTTTAAAAATAAGAAAAAAAGTAGCGGTTTTGTCTTGGCCAGACGGGCTTCTTTCTTTTTCTTGATAAAAGGAAACAAAAATCAAGGCTTGCGAATCTTTGTCGCAAATCCTAAATAAACCTTTAAAAACAATCCTAAGCCGTGTGAGGGGTAGTGGGTTTTTGTTTATTCCTGCACACTCGTAGGATTTCTTACTTCAGTACTTATTAAAACGGACTGCAACAAAGATTTATTTGCATTTGCTTCCAAATCTTCTGATGCCGGATGCGTTCTTCGGAAAGGTTAGGGGGATTTAAAGTTTGCGCCCACATGTGTATTAAGTTTGGGGGGAGTTTAATAGACTCGTTATGGGGTCCGCTCAAAAGAACCACTTGCTCATGTTAAATAAACCTGATTGCCGCGTAAAGCTCGGAGTGTAGCGAGGACTTGAAGCAAAAAGCAGGACTGAACTAACCGAAGTTATTAAAGCCCTGCTTTCTAAATATTATGAATTCATTTTTTTTGGCACCAAGACCAATGAACTAACTAGTTGTTCATCATTTTAATAAAAGCGCCCAATTTAGCTTTCATGGCTCTTCTATCTACAATAAAATCAAGGAAACCGTGCTCCAGAACGAATTCTGAAGTTTGAAAACCTTTCGGTAAATCTTTTTTGATGGTTTCTTTAATTACCCGCGGACCTGCAAAGCCGATCAGTGCGCCTGGTTCAGCAATATTAATATCGCCTAACATGGCGTATGACGCAGTCACACCACCAGTAGTCGGATCGGTTAATAAAGAGATGTATGGAACTTTAGCCTGGCCCAATAAAGCAAGTTTGGCCGATGTTTTAGCCATTTGCATTAATGAAAATGCGGCTTCCATCATACGTGCACCACCTGATTTTGAGATCATCAGGAACGGAATTTTATGTTTGATGCTGTAATCGATCGATCTTGCAATTTTTTCGCCCACAACAGACCCCATAGACCCGCCGATAAAAGCGAAATCCATACAGGCTATTACGAGGTCTTGTCCTTCGATTTTACCAACACCGGCACGGATAGCGTCTTTTAAGCCCGTTTTAGCCTGACTTTCTTTAATTCTATCGGTGTAAGGTTTATTATCGTTAAAATTCAAAGGGTCGCCAGACGTTAGGTTAGGGAACAGCTCTTTAAACTCGTTATTATCAAATAAAACCTCGAAATATTCTTTTGAGCCTACTCTCAGGTGGTAATCGCAGTAATGGCAAACATATTTGTTTTCCTGAAGTTCTGCCTGATGTAGCGGTTTTTTACAATTCGGACATTTATTCCACAAGCCATCTGGTGCTTCTTTTTTCTCTTCTGTTGTGGTGATGATACCTTTTTTTTCTCTCTTAAACCAAGCCATATAATTTTTTGAAGAATTGGATTGCAAAGAAACGAAAAATAAAATAAAGTCGAACCTTTATTAGATGTAAAAATAGTCAATGTTTAGTTGGTTGATAGTAGATTGCCAATTGTGCAGGTAATTGAAAACTGGTATTTGGTTATTGGCAACTGCAAACTGAAAACTGAGGTGTGTCTTTTTTACACTAAGGATAATGTGTTTTTTACACTAAATAGGCTTTATTTTGCTGTTAGGCAAATAATTCTGTGGTAAGAAAAGCTTGTAATGTTATTTTTTTTTATAACTTCGGACTTAATAAAATTAACAAGAAATGAGTTTAAAAGGCTACAAAGGCGTAATTTACGGAGATGCCGTTCAAGAATTGTTTGAGCAGGCTAAAAAACATCAGTTTGCTTTACCAGCAGTAAACGTTACCGGTACCAATACGGTAAATGCAGTAATGGAAACTGCTAAGGCAGTAAATTCGCCTGTTATGATTCAATTGTCTAATGGTGGTGCCCAGTTTTATGCTGGTAAATCGTTAGATAACGAGAAATTGCAAGCATGTATTTTAGGAGCTGTATCGGCTGCTAAACATGTACATTTATTGGCAGAACATTATGGTGTTGCCGTGGTTTTACATACCGACCACGCGGCTAAAAAATTATTGCCTTGGATTGATGGACTTTTAGACTACGGCGAAAAATTCTTCGCTGAAACCGGAAAACCTTTGTTTTCATCACACATGTTGGATTTATCGGAAGAGTCGATCGAAGAAAACATGGAAATTTCTGCTAAATATTTAGCTCGCATGGCTAAAATGAATATGACTATCGAAATCGAACTTGGTGTTACAGGTGGTGAGGAAGATGGTGTAGATAATAGCGATGTAGATAGCTCTAAATTATATACTCAACCTAGCGAAGTGGCTTATGCTTATGAAGAATTGAGCAAAGTTTCTCCCCGCTTTACAGTTGCTGCTGCTTTTGGTAACGTGCATGGTGTTTATAAGCCAGGTAATGTAAAATTGCAACCAATAATTTTGAAAAATTCTCAGGATTTTATCAAAGAAAAATTCGGCTTAAGTGCAGAGAAACCAATCAATTTCGTATTCCACGGTGGTTCTGGTTCTACTCAGGAAGAAATCAGGGAAGCAATTTCTTATGGCGCAATTAAAATGAATATCGATACTGATATGCAGTGGGCATTTTGGGAAGGTATTTTAGAATACTATAAAAAGAACGAAGCTTATCTTCAAGGCCAGATTGGTAACCCTGATGGCGATGATAAGCCAAATAAAAAATATTACGATCCACGTGTTTGGTTACGTAAAGGTGAAGAAGCTTTTGTTAAGCGTTTAACTACTGCTTTTGAAGATCTAAACTGTATCAATGTTAACGATAAACTGTAATTTTTGATAGTTTTTTAAGATTGGATTTTTATTCAATCATTCAAAAAATCAATCATTCAATAATCATAAAAGCGTCATGGGTTTAAAAACTTATGGCGCTTTTGTTTGTTTTATGGTTATATTTAAACAAACAAATTGTAATGGCAAAATCTAAAAACGAAACCAAAAAAAATAACTTTTTTGAGAGGTTCGCTAATGCGGCAACCAAATTTACGGGCAGCTCGATTGCATTTATTGCTGCAACGACGATTGTAATCATTTGGGCATTAACCGGCCCTTTGTTTAATTATTCTGAAACATGGCAATTGGTGATTAATACGGGTACAACAATTATTACTTTTTTGATGGTTTTTTTAATCCAGAAAGCGCAGAATAAAGATGGTAAGGCCATTCAGTTGAAATTGAATGAACTGATTGCTGCACAGCAAGGCGCAAGTAACCGGATGGTAGATATTGAAGACTTGAGCGAAAAAGAATTGGATCAATTGCATAAATTTTACGTTACGATTGCCACTCTTGCCAAAAAAGAGGCCGATATTCATTGTTCGCATTCAATTGATGTTGCCGAGGCGTTAAATGAAATGAAATTAAAATCGAATAAACACTTTAAACACCACGATAATGAGTCTCCACGTTCAAAAAGTTAATCATCCCGAAGATTTAGATAAAGTATTTGCTATCCGTAAGATTGTATTTGTAGACGAACAGAACTGTCCGCCCGAATTGGAATGGGAACATGAAGATGAATCTACACATTTTCTGGCAACCAATAACGGACAGCCTTGTGGTGCCTGCAGATGGCGTAAAACGGATAATGGTTATAAGCTGGAGCGTTTTGCGGTTTTAAAGGATTTTAGAGGACAGGGTGTAGGCCGTGCCTTAATTGCCGAGGCATTATCTGATCTGCCAGAGGATGCACATTATATTTACCTGAACTCGCAGTTAGATGCTATGAGTTTGTACGCTAAGTTTGGTTTTGTAGCTGAGGGAGAGCAATTTGAGGAGGCTGGTATACAGCATTTTAAAATGGTAAAGAAAGTTTAGATTACCTTAAAAAACGATTTCATAACTCAAATTAAGCCAGTCATTTATTTCGATTGGAAAAATGGCAATTGTTCCACCATGAGATTTTATAATAATAAAAATATCTAGTTCACAATAATGAAAAGAACATTTATGATACTATCATTTTTTGGAATGGTAATGGTATCAAAGGCCCAGAAAATAGATACTGTCTATTTTGATTCTAAATGGGTGAAAACTGATAAGGCAAATAAACATTATTACAGAATTATAAAAGAGAATACAGATCGTAGAACTTTCTTTGTGAAAGATTTTTATAGCACAGATACGACACAAATGGAGGGGACATACTCTTCGCTTAATCCTGATATTAAAGATGGAAATTTTGTTTGGTTTTATCCAGATGGAAAGAAAAAAATGGAATCTGTCTTTAAGAAAGGCAAAATGATCAACGTTGTAGAATGGGATGAAAATGGTGCGTTAAAAAAAGCTCCTGACCTTGTTAAAGTAACAAATTCAGTAACAGGTGAAAAAGGTATGGCACTCATAGAAAGAGCACCATCTTACGAAGGAGGGATGTCTGCACTATCGGAATTTATTTCAAAAAATACAAAGTATCCACGGGAATTGGAAAAAGAAGGAGTGAGAGGTAAAGTAGTTGTTCGCTTTACTGTAACCAAGGATGGTGATGTAATCGATCCAGAAGTAATTAAAAGTGTTCACCCACTTTTAGATGCTGAGGCAGTCCGAGTAGTAAAATTGATGAAAAAATGGGAACCTGGTAAGCAAGATGGGAAGCTTATTGATGTGAGATTCACTCTTCCTTTTAATTTTAACTAATTACCGCGAAAATCTATATATAGGAGATCATTGCTATTCACTTAATGTTGACAAGCGAATTATTTTTAGAAAGTAATCTTTATTGTGAGTAAATCAGTGTTTGCTGGTTAAGAAAAACCTACCCGAAAATTCTCCCCGATAAAACCATTGCCTCATTCCATTTATCCATATTAAGGCTTAAACTTTCTCCTTGTGCATTCAAAAAGGCAATTACATCTTCAGTGGCAATGTTACCTGTGAGGTCATCTGCGGCCATGGGGCAGCCGCCAAAACCTTTTAAAGCTGAATCAATACGTTTTACGCCAGAATGATAAGCGGCTTCTATCTTTTCGAACCGTTCAGCAGGTGTGGAGTGTAAATGAATACCGATTTCTGTGCCGTTAAATCTTGAAATTAATCTAGGTAATATAGTGGCTATCTTTTCCGGCGTGGATATGCCAACGGTATCAGCCAAAGACAAAATCTCCACACCTTTACTCACGAGTACATCGGCCCATTTTTCTACAATTTCATAATTCCATTCATCACCATAAGGATTTCCAAAGCCCATCGAGAGATAAACGACCGCTTTCTTGTTGTTTTTAGCACAAAGCGAGAGCATTTCTTCTACCGTACTTAACGATTGTGTAATACTTGAATTGGTATTACGTTGTTGGAAGGTTTCAGAGATAGAAAAGGGGAATCCAAGGTAATTGATATGCTGATACATTGCAGCGCTTTCTATGCCCCTTAAATTGGCTACAATGGCCAAAAGTTTAGTATTCGTGTTGCCTAGATCCAATTGCGCCAGAACTTCAGCTGTATCGGCCATTTGTGGAATGGCCTTAGGTGATACAAAACTTCCAAAATCGAGTGTATCGAAACCTACCTGAAGCAAGAGGTTCAAATATTCAACCTTAAGTTCGGTTGGAACAAAATCGTGCAATCCTTGCATGGCATCGCGTGGACACTCTACTAATTTGAAGTTGTTTTGGCTCATATCTTTGGTTTAACCGCAAAATGCGCAAAGTTTTTTGCAAAGAAAAGGGAAACAATTTTTTATCATCAAAGTTACCTTAAAGACTAAAGACTAAAGACTAAAGACTAAAGACTAAAGACTAAGAAACCTTAACTTCTTCTTTTACTGCTGGTATCTCATCTCTATAATCTACACTTCGATCTTTGGCAAAGGTTCTGATAATTAAACGAGTCCCGCGATCATAACTGAAATAACTCCAAACCCAGTTTACGAAAACAATAATCTTGTTTCTGAAGCCTACCAAGGTCATTAAATGTACAAACATCCAGGTAAACCATGCAAAAACGCCTTGAAAACGGATTTTTCCAATATCTACAACGGCTTTGTTTCTGCCTACTGTAGCCATAGAGCCTTTATCGAAGTATTTAAATTTCTCTAGCGGTTTATTTTCTTTGATGTTGATCAGATTTTTCGCTAAATGATGACCCTGTTGAATAGCTGCCGGCGCAACTCCTGGATGACCATTAGGCGTTTCTTCATCAATGATAGCGGCGACATCACCAATGGCATATACATTTTGATAGCCCACCACTAAATTTTGCGTATCAGTTTTCAATCTACCACCTCTTACCACTTCAGCTTTATCTAAACCGGCTAATACTTGTCCTTTAACACCCGCACTCCAAATTACGGTAGAACTTAAAATTGGTGCCTTATCCTGTAAGGTGAGTGTATGTCCGTCATAACCCAGTACCCTGGTTTCGTTCATGATCTGAACGCCCATATCGGTAAGGAAATCTTTGGCTTTTTTCTGTGCCTGTGGTGACATAACACCCAGTAATTCTGGCGAATTTTCGATCAGGTAAATATTCACCTTACTAAAATCCATTTCTGGATAATCGTTCGGAATAACATGTTTTTTAAGCTCTGCAATAGCCCCTGAGGTTTCAACACCTGTTGGGCCACCGCCCACTACAACAAAGTTTAATAGGGCACTTTTTTTATGTACATCTTTTTCGATCAGCGATTTTTCGAAATTCTGTAAAATCAAACTTCTCAAATCCAACGCCTCGGGGATGGATTTCATTGGCATTGCATTGGCCTCAATTTCTTTATTACCAAAGAAATTACTGGTAGAGCCCGTGGCGATAACCAAATAATCGTAATTGATTCTACCAATGTCGGTTTGTAAACAGTTTTCAGCCGCGTTAACTTCTGTAACTTTGGTTACGCGAAAAATCAGGTTCTTTTGACCTTTAAAAATCTTTCTTAGGGGGAATGCTATGGAATCTGCTTCTAAACCTCCTGTAGCTACCTGATAAAGTAAGGGTTGAAAAGTATGATAGTTATGTTTATCGAGCATAACCACCTGAAAGGGTTTGTTTTTTAAACGTTTAGCTAACTCTATTCCACCAAATCCACCGCCAACTATAACTACTCTAGGGTATTCGCTTTTAGGAAGTTGTAAATCCATTTGTATCGGTTTATCTAATTGCTAATGTAACAAAAAGATAGCCAAAAGGTTTAAAACATGAGCTTTTAAGCTGATCAATTGATGTTTTACCAGAGATATAACGTTGGGATGACGAAGGGCGATTTTGTGGTTTATTGTACTGACTAAAGGTAAATAAACCTGATGGGAGTGGGCATCCCGATTCTTCATCGGGATAAAACGAACAGCAGGACTATCGGAACCGAAGAACCACAGCCCTAGCTTTTCGAAAAAAACTTTGTGCCTTCGTAGTAAAAAAGCGGGCACAAAAAAAGCGCCCCGATACATCGGAGCGCTTATATATTTTAAGAAATTAACCTCTTATTTTTTCTCGGCAGAGCTACCCAGATCAATTACGATCGGAGTAGAGATACATAGTGATGAGTATGTACCGATGATACGACCGATTAACAACGCGAAGATAAATCCGCGGATGCTATCGCCACCGAAAACAAAGATTACCAATAACACGAAAAATACGGTTAATGAGGTTAAGATGGTACGACTTAATGTACTGTTTAACGCGAAGTTGATTAAATTGTTACGGGCTTCGCCATGTAAATCTTCTTTACCAGATTCTTTTAATTTCTCACGGATACGGTCGAATACAACAACAGTCTCTGTCATGGTGTAACCCATTACTGTTAAAATTGCTGCGATAAAATCCTGACCAATTTCTAATGAGAATGGCATAATACCATCTAAAATAGTGTAGAAAGATAATACCATTAACACATCATGGAACAATGCGATTACCGCACCTAAACCATACTGCCATTTTTTGAATCGTACTACGATGTAGATAAACATGAATAAACATGAGATCAATACCGCATAGAAAGCACCGTTTACAATATCACTTGCAATGATAGGCGTTACTTTTTGTGAGCTTACGATTTCATATTTAGAACCTGCTAAACCTTTGTTTAAAGCATCCTCTACAACTTTATCAGTTTTAATATCCTGATCTTCGATGTGGAAAGTAGTGGTAATTTTTACCTGA
This sequence comes from Pedobacter sp. SG908, assembly GCF_011759615.1. Lineage (NCBI taxonomy): Bacteria > Pseudomonadati > Bacteroidota > Sphingobacteriia > Sphingobacteriales > Sphingobacteriaceae > Pedobacter > Pedobacter sp. SG908. Next base: position 3,191,599 of record NZ_JAAOYY010000001.1, on the reverse strand, counting down.
CTATCTTCTCCTGCAGTTTTAACCTCAGGCGTTTCGTTACCGAAAACCGGGTTTAACTTAGTTTTTAAATCTTCAGTGTTAACGGCTTTATCGAAGTGAACCAAGTAAGTTCTACCGCCTTTAAAGTCTACACCTAAGTTTAAACCGCCATTTTTGAAATACATACCAATACCAGCAATAATAATGATAGTAGAGATTACATAGTAAATTTTACGACGGCCAACAAAGTTGAAACTGATGTTTTTAAATGCGTTACGGGTAATGTTGTTATCAAAACTTACATCGATTTTGCGGTTTAATAAAGATTCGAAAACTACTCTCGAAATGGCTACAGCAGCAAATAATGATGAAAGAATACCGATACATAAGGTAGTTGCGAAACCTTGAACCGGACCACTACCGAAAACGTAAAGAATAGCACCTAAAATAAATAAGGTAACGTTTGAGTCGATAATTGAAGGCATTGCATGTTTAAAGCCCTCTTTAATTGCAGAAGCAGTGTTCTTGCCATGCGCAAGCTCTTCACGTACACGCTCAAAAATAAGGATGTTCGCATCTACCGATAAACCAATGGTTAAAACGATACCAGCAATACCAGGTAAGGTTAATACTGCACCAAGTGATACCAGGATACCAATGATGAAGAATAAGTTGATTAACAATGCGAAGTTAGCAACCCAACCTGCACGGTGATAATACAACGCCATGAAGATTAAGATTACGATGAAGGCAATTACGAATGAGATTAAACCATCGTGAATAGCTTGTGCACCTAAAGTTGGACCAACTACGTAGCTACCTGCAATACGTGCAGGAGCAGGTAATTTACCAGCTTTTAAGATGTTAGATAAATCTTTAGTATCTGCCTGAGTAAAGTTACCAGTGATTGATGAAACACCTCCAGCAATTTCGTTCTGCACGGTAGGAGCAGAATAAACCTGATTATCTAATACAATTGCAATAGATTTTTTGTTGTTTGGATCAGCAGCAGCCTCTGCAGTAATTTTTTTCCATTTTGCAGAACCTTCGCTGGTCATGTACATGGTTACTTCTGGTTTACCCTTTTGATCAAAATCTGCACGCGAATCGCTGATTGCCTCACCACCTAAATCTGGTTTGCCATCGGCACTAACTACTTTAATCGCATATAATTCGAAAATTTTCGAACCTTCTCTAGGTTTAACACTCCACATAAATTTCATCGTAGATGGAATAGATGCGGCAACTTCAGGAAGTTTTAAGTAAGCATTAACCTTTGCAGTATCTTTTTGTAATGACATACCAACAACTGCACCTGGCATTAATTGTTGTTGCCCGTTTTGGCCTTGGTAAATCGGAAGGTTAAGAACAGCATACAATGGATTAGATTTAATCAGTTCGGCTTTAACCGCGCTCGAATCTTTTTTACCTAAACCAGCAAGTTTGCCGCCTTTAGCTGTAGTATCTTTAGCAGCGGCTTTTTCTAAACCTGCTAATTTACCACCAGCAGCCGGAGCAGCGGTTGTATCTTTAGCAGCTGGTGCATCAGTTTTTAATGTTGCCGCTAAAATTTTATTAATGTTTTCTAACAATGGTGCAACTTCTTGTACCTGGTATACTTGCCAGAACTGTAATTCGGCAGAACCTTGTAAAAGTTTAGCAATACGCTCTTTATCTTGTACACCTGGCATTTCGATTAAGATACGGTTGCTACCTTCTTGTTTTTGCATGTTCGGACTAACTACACCGAAACCATCAATACGCGAACGTAAAACTGTAAATGAACGATCGATAGCACTGGTTGCTTCTTTTTCTAAGAAAGATTCAACATCGCTATTGCTTGCACTAGGTTTTAACTGAGATGCGTTATCCTGATTAGAAAAATAATCTGCAAGTTTTACTCCAGGGCTTAATTTTTCGAATTCATCAACAAAAATTTTGATGTAATCTTTACCACCGGCATTTAATTGGATCTGTGCGTTTTGAATTGCTTTGTTGAAGTTTGCATCAGTAGGGTTACCCGCTAATGATTTTACCAACTCCGCCAACGATATCTCCATCGTTACGTTCATACCGCCTTTTAAGTCTAGACCCAAATTAATCTCTTTCGCTTTTACCTCTTGATAAGTAAATCCAACAACTGGATAAACTTTTACGGTACCCATCGAATCTAAGTAAGCCTTTTCTTTGGCTAAATCACCCTTCGCAGCGTTTTTTGCGTCTTTTTCTACCTTGGATGCTACCAAAGTAAAAGAAAGTGCGTACGCACAAACGATAGCCAATACTATCGCTATAAACTTAATAAAACCTTTTCCTTGCATTGTTTGTTTAAAATAATTTTGTCTTTCGCTGTTTTTTAACAAGTCGGCAAATCTAATTAAATTTTTAAATTATAGAACCCCTTAATTGATAATTTATTAACATTAATTTTTATCGGGCAATAATCCTTCGAGATTCATCGTGCAGAATTTATTTCGGAGAACTAAATTTAGAATGAAATTGCTTTGGAAAGCAATTGTAGCAGCTTTTGGGATTAAGTTTCCCCCGGCTGATGTTTCAACTTTTTCAACCTCTGTCATGCTAAGGCACGAAGCATCTTTTCATCTATGAGTTCTAAGGTGATTTATAGATCTTTTGTTGAAAAGCAAAACCCGCGTTTCTTCGGCCCCGATTGTCCTGCTGTCCGTTTTATTCCGATGAAGAATCGAACAGCTTATAAAATAAAGTTGCGCTTTTTGCAAAATTCTTCGCGTACTTTGCAGTTAAATTGAGTTAATCCTTTCCAAAACCTCAAAAGTATAGTCGTACTTGTTTTTTTCGTCTGCTTTGTGAGGTTCACTGCTGATAACTTTCCATTCTTTCCGGTCTATTTCTGGGAAAAAAGTATCCGCGTCGAAATTATGATGGATAGTGGTTAAATAAAGTGTTTGCGTTTTAGGTAAAGCCTGTCTGTATATCTCCGCTCCACCAACAATAAATACTGGTTTTTCTTCTGTTTTGGTTATCTCTAAAGCCTTATCTAAGCTATTTACTACTTCAACACCATCGATTTGTAAATTGGTATCTCTGGTAATCACAATATTTCTGCGGTTTGGTAACGGCCTGCCAACTGAATCAAAGGTTTTACGGCCCATCACAACCGTGTGTCCTGAAGTGGTTTGTTTAAAAAACTTTAAATCGGCCGGCATGTGCCATAAAAGCTGGTTGTTTTTGCCGATTGCGAAATTTTCGCCTACTGCTACGGCTATTGAAAGCGAAGGGCGTTTTAGTTCATTGATCATTGGTCATTAGTTTATTAGTGTCTGCATAACACATTAAGCATGGTTTGTTACGCTTGATTCTGACATGCATCGACGACTGAGTTACGATTTGTTTATATTTTTGCCAATATACTTAATATAAGCATTAAGCTTTAAGTGGATTGTTTGTAATTCGGTATATAGTGGTATATAGTTCTGAATAACAATCTTCAGATCAAGTATCTGAAATTACCTCAGACAAATGAATCAATGGCTAATGACCCAGTGAACAAATGTTACACCGCCACTATCCCCTTAATATGCGGGTGCGCTTCGTAATTCTCCAGCGTAAAATCCTCAAATTTGAAATCAAAAATGCTTTTCACTTCAGGATTGATTTTCATGGTTGGCAATGCTTTAGGCTCGCGGCTTAATTGTAGATTGGCCTGTTCGATATGATTGTTGTATAAATGTGCATCGCCAAGGGTATGGATAAAATCTCCGGCTTCTAAACCGCACACCTGTGCTACCATCATGGTTAACAAAGCATAAGACGCAATATTAAAAGGTACACCAAGGAAAATATCGGCACTGCGCTGATATAACTGGCAGCTTAACTTCCCGTCGGCCACGTAGAATTGAAAAAAGGCATGACAAGGAGGCAAAGCCATATTTTCGATTTCAGCAACATTCCATGCAGAAACAATAATCCTGCGCGAATCGGGGTTGTTCTTTATCGTATTGATGATATTGGTAATTTGATCGATGTGCTGCCCATCTGGTGTTGGCCAGCTTCTCCATTGCGAGCCGTAAACTGGCCCTAGGTTGCCGTTTTCGTCAGCCCATTCGTCCCAGATACGAACACCATTATCCTTTAAGTATTTAATATTGGTATCGCCAGTTAAAAACCAGATTAACTCATGAATAATAGATTTTAAGTGCAGTTTCTTTGTAGTCACCATCGGAAAACCTTCCTGAAGGTTAAAACGCATTTGATATCCAAAAACGCTTATGGTTCCAGTACCGGTACGGTCGTGCTTTTGAGCGCCATGATCGAGCACATGCTGCATTAAATCTAAATATTGTTTCATACTGTTCTGATAATTTACAAATATCTAAAATTTATCAGCTGTTCGGAATCATTTTTATACACACTGTTCACTTACTAACATTGTAATGATAATTGTTTTTGGAAATGAATGTGCTGTGCCAATGGCGGGCCACCTGTCCTGCTTTTCATTTCAAGTCCTCGCTGCGCTGTGGGCTTTCCACTACAATCAGGTTTGTAATTTACGGTTTCTTCATCAACCCCGATAGAAGTAGCCACTGGCCCCTTAGCCGCGGGTGCAGCGTTACCCTGCAGCAAGGAGGTACGACGAAGCGAAGCGTAAAAGCGGAACACGGGAACAAAGTGAGTGATGATTACTGCTGTTGCGCTCCAAAGAGCCTGGCGATATAAAATGAAAAGAAACACAAGCAGTAAAAAACACTTTTGTATGTTTGTAGAATGAGTTTCCAGCTTGATTAGACATTATGGACTCAAGACTATTGACTACAGACTCACGACTAGAATGCTATCTTTTCCCAACGCAAAAATAAACTTAGGCTTAAATATCACCGAAAAACGTGCTGACGGTTACCACAACCTTGAAACTGTTTTTTACCCGATCAATATCAAGGATTCCGTCGAAATTACTGATGCGGAGGTAACCTCTTGTAAAATTCATGGTATCAATATTCCTGGCAACCCTAATGATAACCTGTGTTTTAAAGCCTATCAATTAGTGAAAAAGGATTATGATATTCCTGCACAGCAGATCAATTTATTGAAAAACATACCAGTGGGTGCAGGCTTGGGTGGAGGTTCAGCTGATTGTGCTTTTCTCATCAAACTATTAAATGATAAGTTCAGTTTGGGCATACCTGTTGATAAAATGGAAGGTTACGCCCGCCAGTTAGGAGCAGACTGTGCTTTTTTTATCAAAAATAAACCTGTTTACGCATTTAATAAAGGCGATGAATTTGAAAAGTGCGAACTAGATTTGTCAGCCTGGTATAAAGTTTTGGTAAAACCACCAGTACACGTTAGTACGGCCGATGCTTATGCGCATGTAAAACCGCAAAAACCTTTGCAATCGTTAAAAGAAATCATACATTTGCCTCCAACAACATGGAAAAATAAGGTTATTAACGATTTCGAGCTATCGGTATTCGCAAAGTATCCCCAAATTCGTCAAATAAAAACCAGTTTATACGATGCAGGCGCAACATTCGCTTTAATGAGTGGTAGCGGCTCGTCGGTTTTTGCAATTTTCCCCGAAGCGGTTAAATTGCCCGAACTGGAGCAAAACAATTTAGTATTCTACAATATTTAGTTTGCATGGTGCACGGCGTTTTGAGCTTAGCGTTTTATTGCAAAAAATAAGAAGAATTGAATAAAAAATAAGGTTTGTAGTAATGGCCTTGATACTTAATACTAACTACTTGATACTAAGAAAAGGTTAGTAAATTGTCTCGATACCTGATACAAACTACTTGATACTAACAAAATGAACATCAATCTGGTCCGCAAAAGCGGTAAATTTAATTTTGAAGCAGAAAACGAAAGTGGTTTTACTGTAGAATTGGACGCAAAAGCTGCTATTGGCGGCGAGGGTAAAGGTTTTAGGCCCATGGAAATGCTTTTAATTGGTTTGGGCGGCTGCAGTGGTATAGATATGGTAAATGTACTTACTAAGCAAAAAGAACCCTTAAACGACATTAAAATTGCCATCAACGCCACACGTAAAGACGAAGAAATGCCCCCGATTTTTGATGTGATCGACATCAACTTCGAGCTTTTTGGCGATTTAAGCGAGGCCAAAGTACAAAGAGCACTACAAATGACTTTCGATAAATATTGCTCCGTATCGAACATTTTAGGCCGTTCAGCAACTATTAATTTTACTTATAAAATAAACAAATAACAAGGCTGGGAGGATAAAGTAACAAGTAGCAAGTATCGAGAAGTAAATCTTAAAATTTATGATGACGGTTTTGTTCTCACACCACATCTTGATACTTAATACTCAAATCTTGATACTTGATACTCAAATCTTGATACCCATCCCTTGATACTCAAATCTTGATACTTAAAAATGAAATCCGAAAATTTTGAAACCATAGCTATACGCACTCAAACCGAACGTAGTTTACACAAAGAGCATTCATCGCCAATTTATCTGACTTCGAGTTATAAGTTTGAAGATGCAGAAGAAATGCGTGCTTTGTTTGCCAACGAAAAGGAAGGGAATGTATATAGCCGTTATTCAAATCCAAATACATCAGAGTTTATCGAAAAAATGTGCCTTTTAGAAGGTGCAGAAGATGGTTTTGCCACGGCAACCGGTATGGCTGCTATTTTTACTACTTTCGGTGCTTTCTTAAAAAATGGCGATCATTTGGTGTCAAGCCGTTCTGTTTTTGGTTCTACGCATCAGTTATTAACCAATGTGTTTTCTAACTGGGGTGTAACTTTCGATTATGCAGATTTAGATAAACCACAAGACTGGGAGGCTTTGATTAAGCCTAATACCAAAATGATTTTTGTTGAAACACCATCTAACCCTGGTATAGATATCATTGATCTTGAATTTTTAGGCGATCTGGCTAAAAAACATAATGTACTGCTGGTTGTTGATAATTGCTTTGCTACGCCATATCTACAACAACCCATTAAATTTGGGGCACACATTTCTATTCATTCAGCTACGAAATATATTGATGGTCAAGGTCGTGTGTTGGGAGGCGTTATTTTAGGTACTAAAGAATTAATTGCTGATGTAATTGGTTTTGCCCGCCACAGCGGACCGGCGTTATCGCCTTTTAACGCATGGATTTTATCTAAAAGTTTAGAAACTCTGGCCATCCGTATGGACCGCCATTGCGAAAATGCGTTAAAAGTTGCTGAGTACTTAGAAAAACATCCGAAAATTAAACTGGTAAAGTATCCGTTTTTACCATCACACCCTCAGTATGATATTGCCAAAAAGCAAATGAAACAGGGTGGAGGCATTGTAACCATTGTGGTTGAAGGTGGTATAGATGCTGCACGTAAATTTATGGACGGTTTGCAGATGTTCTCCATCTCCGCAAATTTAGCTGATACGCGCTCTATAGCAACACACCCTGCAACCAGTACGCACAGCAAACTTACCGAAGAGCAGCGTAACGAAGTTGGTATTGAGCAAGGTTCCATCCGTTTATCAATTGGTTTAGAGCATATTAACGATATTTTAGCTGATATTGAACAGGCTTTGGCTTAATAATTTTATAACGGATAAAATCATAAGCATTAAAAAAAATATTTTATTCAATATTTGGGTATAATAGGGTGTTTTAATTTGAAAGAACTTGATGAAAAGCTTTTTATTATTGTTATTGAGTACGGTTTTGTTTTCTTGCAATCAAAATGATAAAGGTTCTTCAACTTCTGTAAAAAAAGCGGGACTGAATTTGGAAAAAATTAATTTCAAAGAAAACCCTCTTGAAATTTTAAAATCCAAAATAGATTCAAATGTAAATGATGATTCCTATTACGTGAAAAAAGGCTATTCATTGCCTTTCGACTATCCGGTTGCTTATAAATTAGAGGCTTGGAATGGCAAAGATTCCTTTTACGGTAAAGCGTATTACAGTAAGATTATAGATAGTATTGCATATTATCAGAACATATACTTCAATAGGATCGCTTTTTTAACCCACAATAATAAAACTGTAGCGATTTTGGCCGATGCAGAAATTAAATCTGATACTGTTTACAACGAATTTGTTAAACAGTTAGAGAAGCAATTTGGTAAGCCAACTTTTAGTCCGCAAACTACTGTAGATGTTTTTTACGAATGGTCTGCTAAAGATAGGCGCTTACAAATTGATTATTCTAAAGGGGTTTCAATGAGCATGATGTCTGGTAAAAAAACAGAATTAAAGCAAACATTTAACATGCAAATGCTTATTTTTAATAGGGCCGAGGCGGCAAAAATTGATAGCATACAGCAGAAAAATTATGCTAGAACAAAGGAATATAAAGTGATGCAGGGCGATTTCAAATTGTACAAAAATGATCCTCAAAAGAATATCATTTTAATGGATAGCATACTTAATGAAAAATTTAAGTAAGGTCAATAAATCAAAGCGAGACGTGTTTGTCTCGCTTTTTTTGTATAATTTTTAAGGTAACTTTGAGTTTAATAACCGATAAATGTAATTTCGGGCTGCTAGGTAATCTTCACAAAAAAATATTCGATCGCCTGACCAAAACATATTTCTAATGAAAATAAATAATTTTAGCTTGGTGCTTAGCTTGGCACTTTTCTTTATTGCTAAATCTACTTTTGCACAACTAAGTATTGTTCCTCAGCCCGAATCGTTTAAACTATTGCCGGGTAATTTTGTCTTTTCTGCCAGCACCACCATTTCAGCAAATGCTGATAGTATTTTTTCGATTGCCATCCAGGAGATTAATCTGCTCAAAAAAGATCGGGCGAATGGTGCTGCCAATAGGGTTTTGTTCACTAAGGATACCAATTTAAAACCAGAAGCCTATAGCTTACGTATTACTCCTACACAGATTATCATTACTGTAAGCGATAAGTTGGGTGCTTTTTGGGCAGTACAAACCCTTAAGCAGTTGGCTGCTGCAAATGCTTTTAAAACCAATAATACCTGGACATTACCTGCATTGGAAATAAACGATCGTCCCAAATTTTCATGGCGTGGCATTCATTTAGACGTTTCCCGTCATTTTTTTGACATCGATTACCTTCATCGTTTTATCGATCGGCTTTCCTTTTATAAGTTTAATAAATTTCATTGGCACCTTACCGATGATCAGGGTTGGCGAATTGAAATCAAGAAATATCCTGAGCTAACGGCAAAAGGGGCATGGAGAAAATTAAATAATCAAGATTCTGCCTGTTTAAAACTGGCTACTACCAATCCAGATTACAATATTCCTGAAAAACATTTCAAAATGATAAATGGAGAAAGAATGTATGGTGGGTTTTATACGCAGGAAGAGATCAGAGAACTGGTATCATATGCAACCAGCACAGGGGTTGAAATTATCCCTGAGATAGACATGCCCGGCCACATGCAAGCCGCAACAAAACAGTTTCCGTGGTTAACCTCAACGGGATCGGTGCAAAAGGAAAAAAGTTTCACAGATCCAATCTGTCCATGTAAAGAAACTACTTTCGAATTTGCTGAAAATATTTTTAAGGAGATAGCCCATCTGTTTCCTTCGAAGTATATTCATTTAGGAGCAGATGAAGTTGAAAAAAGTAGCTGGAAGAATATTCCTGAATGTGAAGCATTAATGCATAAGGAAAATCTTAAGAATATTGATGAAATCCAGAGTTACTTCGTAAAGCGGATGGAAAAATACTTCAACAGCCTGGGTAAAGAACTGATTGGCTGGGATGAAATTTTAGATGGTGGCGTTTCGCCAACTGCTACGTTGATGTATTGGCGTACCTGGATTCCGACGGCCCCTAAACATGCTGCAGAGAAAGGTAATCGTTTAATTATGACTCCAGGCGAATATTGCTATTTTGATGCACAACAAGATAGTCATTCGTTGAAAAAGGTGTATGGCTTTAATCCGATTGGCTTCGGACTTAACGAAAACGAGCAGAAATATGTTTTAGGTGGGCAGGCCAATATTTGGACAGAATACATTCCATCAGAACAAAGGCTGGAATATATGGTTTTCCCACGCATGTTGGCGATGAGCGAAGTTTTATGGGGTCATCAGCAGGATTTTGATAGGTTTAGTTGGAAAATGGGACAGCAATATGAAATTCTGAGTAAATTAGGGATCAATTACCGCTTTGCCGATCTTAAGGGTTTTACGGATCATAATGTATTTCTTACATCTACGTCTCTCCGCATCGAAATGCCTCAAAATACAGTTGTTCGCTATACTACCGATGGAACTGAACCAAAAATAACCAGCCTGCGTTATAATAAATCGGTGTACATTAATAAAAATCTAACTATTAAGGCGGCAATATTTGGTGCGAATGGTAGAATGGGCGATGTTTTTACGATAAACTATGTGCAAAGTAATTATCTAAATGCTGTTCAACTTAAAAATCCAAAGCCAGGCTTAGCGTTTAGCTATTTCCCGAAATTTTATAAGAGTGTAAATTTAATATCTGAGGCTGATAAAACTGAGACAGCAACAACGCCGGCCATAGAGATTCCTGTTCAAAATAAAGCAGGAAGTTTTGCTACCCGCCATCAAGGTTATTTTTATGCTGCTGAAGATGGTATTTATTCATTTTTCCTACGGTCTGATGATGGAAGTATACTTAAAATGCAAAATAAAACCTTGATTGACAATGATGGAATGCACTTTGCCATTGAAAAATCTGCGCAAATTGCATTAAAAAAAGGGTATCATCCTTTTGAACTATTATTTCTTGAAGGTGGCGGTGGATATACCCTGGAGCTAGAATATAGCCTTAATTCAGGAAAACGCAAAGCTGTGTCTTCAACAGATTTTTTTATGGAATAACAGCAGGATTTTTGTAGGATACCATGAACGATATCACTTTTATTCTCTCCGAGCTAGAATCCATTAGCGAGCCTGATTATTTAAAAAAGATGGCTCATTTTGGGATCGATATTTCCAAAGCTTTCGGTATCAGGGTACCAAATATAAGAAAGCTGGCCAAACATATTGGTAAAAACCAAGCGCTATCTTTATTGCTTTGGGAAACCGGATTTCATGAGGCCCGGCTTTTAGCAACCTTTATCGGTGATTATAAAGAAGTCGCAGAAGCGCAAATAAATGCGTGGACGAAAGATTTCAACTCTTGGGATATATGTGATCAGGCTTGTGGGAATCTTTTCGTTAAAACGCCTTATTTTAAGTCGAAGGTTTTTGAGTTTGCCCAGGCCGAAGCAGAATTTGTGAAACGTACTGGTTTTGTGTTGATGGCCGAGGCAGCTGTACACCTTAAAAAAGAACCCAACGAAACTTTTTTAAGTTTTCTTCCAATTATTGAAAGAGAGGCTTATGATAACCGGAATTTTGTTAAAAAGGCCATAAACTGGGCATTGAGGCAAATTGGCAAACGAAATGCTTTCCTGCATGAGCAGGCCATCGAAACTGCAAACAACATACTTGCTCAAAACAATAAAAAAGCAAACTGGGTAGCTTTAGATGCCTTGAGAGAGCTTAATAGCGATGCGGTGCTTGCCAGACATGCTAAACGCCCTGCACACTAAACGCGCTAAGCTTTCTTATCCTACATCAACGCCCGGCAAACATCGCTGATGTAAATTTGTATCATAAATAAGAAAGGAAATTTATGTCACAGTTTATTTTGCACAAAGAAAACACCCGCGGTCATGCTAATCATGGTTGGTTAGATGCACACCATTCATTCAGTTTTGCTAATTACTACAATCCAGAAAGGATGCACTTCGGAGTTTTAAGGGTTTTAAATGACGACAGTATTGATGGTGGAATGGGCTTTGGCTCGCACCCACACGATAATATGGAAATTATTACCATTCCATTGGCTGGTGCTATTGCACACAAAGATAGTATGGGTAATTCGGCTGTAATTAAAAATGGAGAAATCCAGGTAATGAGTGCCGGAACAGGTGTTAGCCATAGCGAGTTTAATGCAAATGCAGATGAGCAATTAAATTTATTGCAGATCTGGTTGTTTCCGAACAAGAAAAACGTTACCCCACGTTACGATCAGCAAACACTGGATGTTGCAGCAAGGCACAATAATTTTCAGCAGATTTTATCGCCAAACGCTGATGATGCTGGTGTATGGATCCACCAGGATGCCTGGTTTTCGTTAGGTAAGTTTGATGAAGGCTTTGAAACTGAATACAAGATCAAAAAAGCTGGAAACGGTGTTTATGCTTTCGTTATCAATGGAGAAGTAACCATAAACGGGCAAGTGTTAAGCAAAAGAGATGGTTTAGGTATTTGGGATACAGATAGCATCAGTTTTAAAGCCAATACTGCTGGAGCAGAAGTTTTACTAATGGATGTTCCTATGGAACTGAATTAATTTAGAAAAATCGTCATTTCGACAGAAGTGTTTCAAAGGAACTCCTTTGGAGGAGAAATCTTGGAGTAGAGACCAAATTTTTCCTACCGATGAAAATTGGTGTACCGATCGGAATGGCGATTTCTTTTTTTGATATATTTTTAAACTTAAGACTATGCAAACTACTATACTTTATATTGGCCGGGATACAGAAATTACTGCAGTAATGAACCGCTTGTTAAACGCAAGGCCAGAGTGGAAAGGTATCTGCGTATGCTCAGATGATGAGGCAATTTCCATTTGCAAAGAACAGCAGGTTGATCTTGTTCTGCTTGGAAACGGAATTGATGTTGAATGTGAAAAAGCATTAAGATCAAAACTTACAGGGATTAAACCCGGCCTGAAAATTATCCAGCATTATGGTGGGGGTAGTGGATTGTTGTATGGCGAGGTAATGTCGGCACTTTAATTGCGAAAAAAAATATCCGTCATTTCGATAAATAATCTATTGCATAAAAACCAATGTGATTGACAGAAAGTTTAAGAAGAGCATTATCCCCAGTCGCCGTCATCTCGAGCGAAGTGTAACGAAACCGAGAGATCTATCGAAGCAGATCTCTCCATTTCACTGCGTTCCAGTTGAGATGACGATTTTGCTATTGAGTATCAGATCGTAGGACCCTACAAATCCTAACTCTTAGCTGATATAATCCCTGTCCTCTTCACTCAATTCTTTTTTATTCGAAGTGGGTTTGTTTCTTTCGATCTCATCATCATAACTGCTAACCGTTTTTCTTGGTCGGCCCACAACAAAGCCAATGATAAAACCGATGATGATGCAGATACCGATAACCAGAAGTTTAGAAACTGGGACAGTGGTAACCAGGAAATCGAAATCTACAGGTTCGGTATTCACCATTAAAAAAATGGTTAGCAATGCTGTCAGTATAATGATCGAAATTGTTTTTGCACTCATGGTTTTAAAAGCTATAATTAAATGAAAACTCTAATATCGGATTTTGATTGTAAATCTGATTAACAAAAACCAATCTTGCTCCTAGATCTACAACAGGTTGATAGCGCAAAAGGTTTACACTGGTGTTTAATTCTACCCCATAAGTTTTCGGATCGTTAAAGGTTGTGCCTTTTCCAATGTTCTCATAATGGCAAAATAAACCTGCCCTAAAATTTCTAACATAAGCGAGAGGACCCAACTCCCAATCGGGAAAAGCAAATGGGAAACGATAATTGAAAAGCAGACTATTTTGTAATTTACTTTTCGCCAAAATATTGTTGTATCCGTAAACGGTTGCAATTTCGGTTGCGTACTGATTTACCCCACTTGCTTTTTGGTAATTGAAGCTGGCTAAAAATGAATGGTTTTTTGCAAAACCTGGAAAGTAAAGGAAGCTTTCGAGGGCTAAAATTTCTCCTTTTAAATTTTTGTCAAAAGGTTGGTGATTGTAGGTTACCCTAAACACTTGCGCCCACTTGGGTGCAATATCTCTTTCCGTAGTGCGTACATTGTGGTTGAAAGTGAAATTGTATTCCAGCGGAAATTTAAGCTCGCGTATAAAACCGGTAGGCATATTCTCTGGCAAGTATCTTTGCGTAAAACTGGTTGCCGCATTTAGCGTAAAAACATAGTTCTCATTGCGCATGTTAAACGAAAGCGGAACCGACGCATTAAGTTTGATATAGTTCTCCCTCCAATCGCCTTGTTGTGTCGTGTTTTTAGTCCTGTAGAACGCTCTTTTCGGACGGTTGCGGTACAATACACTAAAAACAGGATAAAGTGCCTTATAGCTAATATCTGCTGTGTACTCAAAACGTTTTAAATCGCGGTGGTATTTTGCGCCCGTATAAAAGTCCATCGTGTTAAGCAGGTTGTTTGATTGTAACTCCAAACCAAAAACATATTCGTTGTCGATCACGGGAATAATGCTGTGAAAACTGAAAAGATTTAAAGCCTGATGATAGCGTTTTGTTTGATAGGTGCTGTCTGGTATCTTGTCGAAAACATTCCCTACATTTTCCTGCTTTTCTGCGGCTGCTGAGAAATCGATAAAGTTGTTTTCGCCAATTGGTTTTTCTGTTAATGCGGCCTCGGCTATTTCGTAACCATTAATTTTATAATTGTTAAAAATGATTTTTCCATTAGTGGTTTCGGTAGGGTTAAAGGCTCCATACTTGGAGGCGCTGAGCGCATTTATTTTTTTTGAATCAGGATCTATGCTGTAGATATTATCGATCCCATTAAATTGCGCATTGAAAACAATTTTGTTGCTTATAAAAACCGGTCGGCTTAGCTGTTGTCTGCTGTCCGAAATCAGCTTTGATTTTTTTTCTCCATCAATCAGCCATAAAGTCTTTCCTTTCTCACTAACACTGATATAAGTAATTTTATTTCCTGATTCATCGAAGGAAGGTGTCTGCAAGATTTCATTTTCAAGGTTAGGATAAGTCCTTATAATTTTTCCCGAATTAGCATCCAGCACAACCAGGTTAAATTGATTGTTTAGCTCTACTTTTGAAGCGATGATTTTCTTCCCGTCGTTAGAAAGGCTGGGAGAGAAAAGTCTACTTTTACTACTTAATTTACTAAATTTTTTAGTCTTTAAATTGTACGAGCAGATTACACTATAGCTCCTTTGTTTGTATCGAGGATCGTAGCGTATTTCATCCCAAATCAAAAGGTCGTTTTTTAAACTAAACCAAGGCTGTTCCTGATAACCAATTCCGAATAATTTTTGCTCCGATTTATTCTTATTAATAATCACAAAATATCGTGCGTCTGTTTTGCTTTCTTTTAGCGCTAATACCTGGGTTTCATTTAGCCGAACAGGAAGGAAATAATCGGTTGCCAAATCGGTTTTTTTATTTAAGCTTTCATAACTTTCTGTAACAGATTTTTCGTCCTGTATTTTCCATTTTTCAGCAAGCTTGTTTTGGGTGGAAAGAAAGTAGGTTCTGGAATTTTGCGTCGTAAATTTTTTTAAGCTCTGCGAAAAGGGGTACGGCCTTACAGGTCTTTTTCTAATGTCGCTAAGTATGCTATCGGAAATGAACTGTCCATATTTTTCTTTCATATCCGATACCATCAAATATCCGGTTTGGTAGTAGCCGGGAGTTACGTCTTTGTTCGAGCCAAAATAGGCTTTGCTGTAAGAGATTTTTTTGCCCTCCAAAATTGAAGTCCGATATGGCATAATCCAGTTGGGCTGTCTGCCTCTGCCCGAATTAGTCAGGGCAGTTTCGTTAACCACTGCGTCGCCCTCGAAAAACCAGGTAGGGATACCTGCACCAAAGTAAGCGAAGTAAACCAGTTCAGGGAAGGGGTGTGCTTGCGTTCCTGTCAATTTGTCAAACTGGGCAATGTGCCTTAGCTCGTGTACTGCTAGGTTGTTTAACCAATCCTGGCTATCGAAAAACTGAGGTGGGGTTGCATAGAATTCCGACTTCTTAGGTGCAAGCTGAACAAAGCCGTTTGCTACGGTTCCGCGGTTCTGGAGTAGGAGTGGAATAACGGTTTTTTGCTGCCTTAAACCGAACCCAATTTTGGGGTAGATAAAGGGTAGGGTATTGGCCATTCTTTGGGCTTCTTTTTCCAGTTCTTGCGGATAGATGATTTTAAAGCCACCCGAATAAATATAGTTCCATTTTACACTAAGTGGGTTTTGTGCAGTGCTGAAAATCTGTCCAAAAACCGATAGTGATGTTAAACTTAATGTAGCCGCACTTAAGTACTTGATAATTAGTTTTTTGTTTTGTTTATTTAAATTCATCTAAATTCTTTGCTAAAATATTTAGTTTTTTAAAATTTAAAACTGTTAATTTTTGTGAATATTTAATTTATATAAAATTATTTAACTTATTGATTTTTAAATATTAATTAAATTTATATAAATCCTTTATTTGTTGATTTTGCCTTCGTTTTTTATTGAATTTTATTGCTGATTTGAGCTTTGATCAATATTTTTGAACACATTATATTTATTAATTTAATTTACACTTATTAATCGATTTTCTTTAAAAATTTTACTGCCTTTTTAAATTTTTGTATGGTTTTTCAAAAATCGATCAAGCTTAGTTAGTAGCTTAAAATGCGGTTGGATTTTTGTGATTATTGCAAATATTTTTAAGCTTTAAATCCTGGGAAGATTGTCTGGATTTCGGTTGGGATCATCTGCTTTAAAATTCACTTTAAGCATGCTGAAATCTGCTTCAGAATTGTGCGCTGTATGTGATACCTTAAAGCAAAATGTATAGCGTAAATAGGCTGTTTAAAATTCTTGTGAATATTTGAGATTATATTTTTATGACAAAATGTCGTTATTTTTTATCGGTT
Source organism: Pedobacter sp. SG908 (assembly GCF_011759615.1). Classification (NCBI taxonomy): domain Bacteria; kingdom Pseudomonadati; phylum Bacteroidota; class Sphingobacteriia; order Sphingobacteriales; family Sphingobacteriaceae; genus Pedobacter; species Pedobacter sp. SG908. Next base: position 3,174,974 of record NZ_JAAOYY010000001.1, on the reverse strand, counting down.
ATGTGAACAGCTTTTTTCAGATATTTCCTATTGCTTTTCGCATTTGTTACCTGATTTTGATGAATATTATGCAGGTGAAATGCCAGTTCGGTTAGCTTAAATTGTGCATTTAATTACAATTTTTAGCTTCATTTTCTGGTGTAAAATTTGATCTCGAAGACCGAAATTGTATATTTTTTGGTCCTTTTAAGCCCTAAAATCTGCAATAATTTGATCTTATAATGCAATTTCCTGACGATATTCATGAGCAGAGGTGTTTTCGGAATGTTTTAATGAAATTTTCAATTTTATGCTAAAAAACGTGTCTGTTAGCGTTTAAATAGGGTTTTTTCCTCTTTTAGATTTTGTTCTCTTGAAACTCTAAATAAATGGCTTTTTCTCTTTGGCATGGGAAAAAGCAAGCTGAAAATTAGGTTTACAACTGTAATTTTTACCAATATTTTTATGCTAATTGACCTTAGAATGCCTTATCTTTTTGCATTCGGTTGGTCAGATTTTATTGTGGTTGAAAACTATCCTGAACTGGAGATTAGGATGGTTTAGACAATTCATTCCGGTTTACTTATGATTTGGTAATTCAGGGTTGTATGGAATTTAACTAGAAAATACCTTGCATCTGGTGTCGATTTTAAGCAAGAATTTTGACTCTTTTTTCTTGTTGTTTTCGTTCCGTTTTTGCTTATTTAAATTAACTTTTTACTACGGTTTATGATCACTTTAACTATTCGGTTTCTGCGATAAATTTTGTTAATTATTGTCTTTGATTTTTGCCTTTTTTATAGGCTTGTTTTTTGCTAAATCTATATGATAAATAGCCCAATAAAAACTTATAATTACGCTGCTATTTTGGCTTTGAAATAGTGCTTATTTTGATCAATTTTTTATTATAATTTTCATTTTTTTTTGCGCTAACTATAGTCTTAAATTAAGGGTTTTATTTGATGACTGCTTCCGTTTGTTGATTAATAAATTTTGTCCCGAAATATTAATTCAGATCAATAATTTGGAGTAGCGATTCATCTCGGTTTAGGTATGTTTTTACATGAATAATTCTATCCTCATGGTGATATGCATGATTATGGTCGATGACTATTTTCGGTCTTTCACTTCTGGATAGATTGCATTGTTTAAGCTGTAATTCTTCTTATTTATATCTGTCGTTTTTGTTGTGATGGTTTGATGGAGTTTAATCATGTGGCATACCTCACCCGTTAAATTTTTGATGTTTCGGACGGTTGTTCGCTGCTATTAATGATTTGATTTTTGTACGTCTGTATAAGGCGAACTGGAGGTTTTTATAATACCAAGTAAGCGTAATGATGACTAGCTTTAATAAGCTTTCTTATTGCGCTCTTGCTTAGCTTTATCAAGAGATTTAAAGAAGGGAATTTGAGTATTGAGCGTTATCTTAAAAAAATAAGTGTGCTCAATAAATACGCCTGTATTTGTCTGTTAAGTTGATACGATTCAATGAAAATTTTAAATTATATGGTTTGTATCTACAATTGATTTTTTCTCTTTTTGTAGATCGGATAGAGAAAAATAGAGGCCAGGATAATCGTTGCGCCGATATAAAATCCACCAGTCATTTGCTCTTTGCTTTGAAAAAAAACGAAGGCTAATACTATTCCGTAAACAGGCTCCAGGTTGGTAATTAATGCTACTCTAAAAGCCGATAAAGTTCTCATTACCGCAACGCCTGCAACATAGGCAACGGATGTACAAAGTGTGCCGAGAAGAATCAGGTAGAGCCAATTTTTAGCACTTAAGTTAAATGCCGTATGCAGCAGCGTGCCATCATATAAGCGGTATAGTGTGATCCAGAATAAGGCACCAACAAGCTCATAAAAACTGATGATGGAAGGTTCGCTTTTTTGTACCAAAGTAGAATTTATGGTTGAAAAAAGACTCGATGCAATTGCTGCTAGCAAACCAAAAACAATTCCTAAAGTATATTGTCCTTCAAATTTAAAGATCATGTATATTCCCAGAATGATTAATAAACCGATCAGAATATCGCCCATTTGTATCGGCTGTTTTTTAATCAACGGTTCTAAAATTGCGGTAAATAAAGTAAAGGAAGAGAGGCAGACCAAGGTTACCGAAACAGTAGAAACTTTAATGGCGTGAAAGAAAAATATCCAGTGAATGGCTACAATTCCTCCTGTTAAAAAGAATTGAATGAACTGTTTTTTAGTGATCTTAATGTTCTTTTTGGTGATTAAAAACCACGCAAAAAGTGTAGCTGCGGCAATTAATACCCGGTACCAAACCATGGGCACTGCATCGATAGAAATTAATTTGCCAAGCACGCCTGTAAAACCCCAAACAAATACAGTAAGATGAAGGATGAGTAAATTCTTTTTGGTAACGTCCATCGCTATTTTGGTGCTTTTCTCAATAGGTAAAAACCTAATAAGCCAAAGAATAATGTGGGCATAATAACAGCAGCAAAAGGAGGTAATCCACCCTTAGTTGAAAACATCTGCGTGAACTGATTAAATACGATATAAGCGAAGCTAATAAAGATTCCGATACCTAAAGATACACCGACGCCTCCACGCACTTTACGTGACGAGAGCGCCACTCCAATCAGCGTTAATACGAAAGCAGAAAGTGGGTGTAGGTAGCGTTTATACTTTTCAAACTGAAGGTCGTTCATTATCCCGGTTCCGCGGATTTTTTCTTTCCTGATCTTATCAGAAAGCTCCTTAGTGGTTAAATTTTGCACCACATTGTCGTATGCTGAAAAATCATCCGGACGCATATCGAGTATGGTGTCTTTTTGCTTCCCGTTGCCATAAATCATGGTTTCTTTTAAGCCGTCAATCTTACGGATGGAGTAGTTATTTAACTGCCACTTTCGTTTAAGCGAATCCCATTTTATATTTTCTGCAACGATCTTTTTGGTGAGTACATCTCCACTAAAATTATCTAAAGAAAACCGGTATCCTGAATTCGTTTTGTTGTCGAAATTATCAATGTAGATATAGGTTTTGTCATCCAGTTTCATATGGATGTTTGATTTTGTGGAAGGATCATTACGTTTTACATACGTATTCTCGAAACTATTTTTTAGGGTATTGGTATAAGGAAGGATGTATAGGTTTGAAAGTAAGTTGGCTGAGAAAATAATCGTAGCCGACACCAGGTAAGGGAATAAAAAGCGGTTAAAACTCACGCCACCACTTAAAATTGGTACAATTTCAGTTTGATCGGCCATTTTTGCGGTAAAGAAAATTACCGCAATAAAATTGATCAGGGGTGAAAGCATATTCACATAAAAAGGAATAGAGCCTGCGTAATATTTAGAGAGGATTCCCCAAAAACTCAGGCCACTTTTCATAAAATCATCCATCTTTTCAGATAGGTCGAACACAACAATAATGATCACAAAAATGGCAAGGGTATAAATAAATGTACCCAGGTATTTCCCGATAATATACTGATCGATGATTTTTATCCTTCCTTTTAACAGATTCATTTTATAGCTTATTGCCTAATACTTTAACCATTTTGTTTTTCCACTCGTAAAATTCACCAGCAATTATCTTTTCCCTCGCCTGTTTTACCAGCCAAAGATAGAAGTGCAGGTTATGTAAGGTAGCAATTTGAGCGCCAAGCATCTCCTTACTATGTACTAAATGTCTTAAATATGCTTTACTGGTTACTAAATCGACATGAAGATCGCTCTCTGCATCCAATGGAGAGAAATCGTTCTCCCATTTTTTGTTTCTGATATTTATAATGCCATTTCTGGTAAAAAGCATGCCGTTTCTGGCATTCCTGGTTGGCATTACACAATCGAACATATCGATACCCAGTGCAATATTCTCCAAAATATTGATCGGCGTGCCCACACCCATTAAATAACGTGGTTTTTCTTCTGGTAATATATTGCATACTACTTCTGTCATGGCGTACATCTCTTCGGCTGGTTCGCCAACAGATAAACCACCAATAGCATTGCCCTCACGGTCCATGCTGGCAATAAACTCTGCTGATTTTATACGCAAATCTTTATACACCGAACCTTGAACAATAGGGAAAAGGGTTTGGTCGAAACCATATTTAGGTTCTGTACTATCAAAACGGGCACAACAGCGTTTTAACCAACGGTGCGTCATTTTAATGGATTGCGCTGCATAAGTATAATCGCATGGGTATGGCGTGCACTCATCAAAGGCCATAATAATATCGGCACCTATGGTACGCTGAATATCCATTGCATATTCTGGCGTGAAAAGGTGTTTCGATCCATCAATATGGGAGTGAAAAGTAACGCCTTCTTCTTTAATTTTACGAACTTTACTTAAAGAGTATACTTGGTAACCACCGCTATCTGTTAAAATCGGGCGGTCCCAGCCAATAAATTTATGTAATCCTCCTGCTTTTTCGAGGATATCTAGACCTGGTCTTAAATATAAGTGGTAGGTATTGCCTAAAATGATTTTTGCGTCAATATCGTCTTTAAGTTCGCGCTGGTGTACGGCTTTTACCGTTCCGGCAGTGCCAACAGGCATAAAAATAGGGGTTTGTATTTCGCCATGAGCAGTTGTTACTGTTCCAGCTCTGGCCTTAGATAGTGGATCGTTAGCCTGTAAACTAAATTTCATCTGTTTCTATTTATTTTTCTCCAATTATAAGATGGAGCTTACCACCTTCAAAACACGTTTTATTAAAACTAATCGCTATTTTGAAGGCAGACGGTTCATATGTGTTTTTTCTCATCGAAAATCTGCCAAAAATAGCAAAAATTGAGGGCATATTTTTGTTTAATTTTTTATCCACATAAAAGTGATTTACAGATTAAAAATGAGAAATTTGCGCCTATTTATTTTACCATCGTGATATTAACCCTGCTTGAAATTATTCTGCTCTCGATACTGGCTTTTTGCCTGTTGGTTCAGCTTTATTATGTACTTTTTGTTCATTTAAAATTGGCCAATGTGAGTATCGAAGAGATACCATTATCTGCCCGAAAACCAATAAGTGTGATCGTTTGTGCCCGAAACGAAATTGTAAATTTAGAGCAGTACCTCCCTGTATTATTAAGTCAGGATTATCCGGAGTTTGAAATTGTGGTGGTTAACGACCGCTCCTGGGATGGCACAGAAGAATTTTTAGAACAATTAGAGAAGAAGCATCGCAACCTGAAAGTAGTTAAGATTTTAGATAACGATAAGTTTATTGCAGGCAAAAAATTTGCCGTAACCATGGGTATAAAAGCTGCCAAATATGATTGGTTGGTTTTTACCGATGCCGATTGTACGCCTGCTTCTGAACATTGGCTGATGGACATGCAACAGCCGGCCGATGAAAATACAGAAATTGTATTGGGTTATTCTCCTTATATTAAAAAAAGAAGCCTGTTGAATGCACTTATCCGTTTCGAAACCTTTTTTACGGCAGTAAATTATTTGTCTTTTGCGCTAAAAGGAATGCCGTACATGGGCGTTGGACGCAATATGGCCTATAAAAAAGCACTATTTTTCAAAAATAAAGGTTTTGCGGCGCATATGCATATCCCATCAGGAGATGATGATTTATTTGTAAATGCACATGCCAATAAATATAATACCGAGATTCGTTTACATCGCGATAGCCATGTTTGGAGCGAACCGAATAGTACATGGAGAGGTTATCTGAGGCAGAAAAAACGTCATTTTGGCGCAGGAAAACTCTATAAATCGAAGCATAAGTTTATTTTAAGTCTTCAGATTGTTTTTCAGTTTTTGTTTTATGCATTCTTTGCTGCATGTATGTTTTTTAGTCGTGAGGCCCAATATGTAGCCTTAGGAATCCTCGGATTAAGTATCATCATCAGGTGTTTTATTTACCCAAAATTGCTGAAACGCTTAAACTATAGCGATTTGCGTTGGTGGTTCCCGATTTTAGACATACTTTTGTTTCTATTTTTAACCCTGAACGGATTTTTAGCCTTGTTTGGCAAGAAAAAGGTAAACTGGAAATAATTTAATAATCTTTTAGTAATTACAATATGCTTGACGTAAAGCCTGATATCATTTTAAAATATTTTCCTGATCTAAGTGAAAAACAAATTGCTCAATTTTCTCAATTGTTCGATTTATACAGTTTTTGGAATGCACAGATTAACGTAATTTCGAGAAAGGATATTGAAGAGTTATATGAGCGCCATGTATTGCACTCGTTAGGGATAGCTAAGGTGTGTACTTTTAAAGCCGGCGAATCAGTTTTAGATGTGGGTACAGGTGGCGGTTTTCCGGGCATTCCATTGGCCATTTTGTTTCCTGAAACGGAGTTTTATCTGGTTGATTCTATTGGAAAAAAGATTAAAGTGGTAAAAGAAGTGGCATCGGCATTAGGTTTGGAGAATTTAAGGGCCGACCATTTAAGAGCAGAACAGATTAAAGAGAAATTTAACTTTGTGGTATCGAGAGCAGTAACCCGATTAGGCGAATTCTATCCATGGATACAGGGCAAATTTAAAAAAGACTCATTAAATGCCATTCCAAATGGGATTTTGTATTTAAAAGGCGGTGATTTGGCTGAAGAGATCAAAGAATCAAAACTGAAAGCAGAATTATATCCACTTTCAGCTTATTTTGAGGAAGATTTCTTTGAGACTAAATATGTGGTTTACGTACCGCAGTAGTTATTGCTTTTTGCTGGGCTGACCCACAACTATAACTTCTACGATCTTTGTTCCTTTTACCTTCTTAACCGGAACTGTATTCTTATTGCCTGTACTTGGGTAGCCGACAACAGTTACAGATTTTAACTCCTTTTGTTCTGCTGGTGAAGTACTTGTAATAGATTGTGCCCTATTATTATCATTCATTACAGCTATACCGGTAATGGTTTCGCTGTCATTTCCGCTTTTGGCTGGTTTTGGCTCAACAGGTGGGGGTGGAGGTGCCACTTTTTCATCTTTAATCACTACAGGCGGGGGCAACCTTTTGCCATCTTTTTTAACCACTGGTGGTTTAAAACGGATTACTTCTACTTTCGGAGCTGTTTTTTTTGCCTTGGCGGCATTTGGTGGTAACGGTGGAGGAGGTGGCACCAGCTTAATCTGTTTTGCTTTTTTACGGGTAGTATCCTGTAAAGCAATACTTAAGCTTTCCTTTTTTTGTCCCAGCTGGATGGTGCCGTAATCTTTTGTAAATGCCATCGTAGACAGGCATAGCATCAATCCGGTTAGCGGAAGGATAAACAGCAATTTGAGCCTGGCCCATTTTGCTGATTTGGTTTGATTTAACATACTTATTCTATTTTTTAATAATGACGAGTTAAAAAAATGATTGGTTAAGCTAACTTTCTGATTGCCATAGGAATTTTGGATCAGGAACATGGCATACTCGTATTTGGCGATATCTTTATTGGTTGTTATTTCGTCTGCCAGGTATTCGTGAATGAGCTTGATATCGTTTTTAATGAGATAGGTTATTGGATTAAACCAGCTGGAAATCTGGATCAGTTCGAATAGCAGGATATCTACGCTATGTTTTTGCCTGATATGGACCATTTCATGTTTTAAAATGGTAGTTTTCTGATCAAGTTCGGGATCAATAAACAGGAAATTGAAAAATGAAAATGCCATTTTTGAGTTTTCGATCTCAATTAAGGTAATACCGTTTTCTTTAGTCTTTTTGGCTTTAGTGATAATGCTTTTAAGGTTGCGTAATCCCAGGCATATTTTTAAGATTAAAACCAGTGAGATGACTGCATACAATAACAATAAGCCATTTTCAATGGTGAAGAGTGAAGGTTTTTCCGGAATTCCGGTAAATGTAGCATAACTGATGACTATCTCTTTTTTCAAAAATCCCAACTGAAAAAAGGGGAGCATAAAGGCCAGCACTGAGCTGAAAATCAGGTAGTATCTGTTTAATGCATAAAAGGTTTCCCTGTGGAGAAATAATCTATAAAACCCATAAAATAAAATGAGGTATAGATTTGCTTCGAGTAAATAATATAGCCAGCTCATCACTTGTCTTTTTTAAGTTTCTCTGCCAATTTGATAATTTCGTTAAGCTCTTCGGTACTCATACTTTTTTCTTTCACCAGAAACGAAACCAGGCTTTCGTAAGAGTTCTCGAAGTAATTGTTCATTACTTTGTCGAACGCAAAACGTTTATAATCAGTTTCTTTTATAATGGGGAAGTAGATATGTGTATTGCCGATAGCTTTATGGTTTACAAAACCTTTACTTTCCAAAACCCTGATTACAGTCGAAACCGTATTGTAGGCAGGTTTGGGATCGTTCATTTTTTCGATCACATCTTTTACCAAGGCTTCGCCCATTTCCCAAAGGATGAGCATGATCTGTTCTTCTGCTTTTGTGAGTTCTTTTATCATAGCAACTATTTTTATAGTTTGGTTAATTGAAGTTACTACTATAAAAATAGTTTACAAACTATTTTTATAGTTTTATTTTTAACTATTTGATAAACAGGTTAATAATTTTTGTTTTGGAATTTGTAAAGCATAAAAAAAACCTGCCGAATGGGGGCAGGTTTAAATTTTTATGAATCAGTTTTTTAAAATTTTTCCGATTTTCTTGGATTGTCCATCATAATCATTTTATCTTTTAACAACTGTTGTAAGCCGGTTTGTTTGTCGATACTTTTTACAACATCTAATACCGCACTTGCTGCATTGCTGAAAAACTGTTTCGTTATTGTGGAGTATTCGTCTGTAGGTTTATGGTAATCTTTATGATCTTCTACACCAAAATATAAGAATGGGATATTTTTAGCATTAAATGCGCCCTGGTCGCTTTGGTTTGTCCAATCATCGTGACCTTGTTTTGGATCATCGTGGCCAAAAAGTAATTTGATATTGGTTTTAGTGGTATCAACATATTTTTTTAAATCAGGATATTTGAAAGTTCCACATACATAAAGTTCGCCTTTATCGCTATGGCTGATCATATCCATATTCAGATCAATGGCAATAGTGTTAATGGGTACTGGTGGATTGCCAACAAATGCCTTTGCACCCTGTAAGCCCATTTCCTCCGCATCGAAAGCCGCGAAGATGATCGTGTTATTCGGTTTGTTTTTAGCAAAATAGGCGGCAATTTTTAATAATCCTGCAGTTCCTGAGGCATTATCGTCAGCACCATTGTAAACTTCGTCTTTTACTACGCCTAAATGGTCGTAATGGGCTGATACTACAATGGCATTGTTACCTTTTCCGGGAATGTAACCAATAATGTTGGTTCCGTTTACTTTAGTGCTGTTTCTGCTATTAAAGGTAAATTCCTGGGCATAGTTTACATGTTGTGGATAGGATTTTAAACCCAGTTTCTGAAAACGTGCGATAATATAAGCCCGCGCCATTTCTGCACCTTTGGTACCTGTTTTCCGGCCCTGATAAGCATCTGAAGACAGCACTTCTACATCTTTAAGCAATTGGGTATCGAGCTTTTCGCTACTAGTTGTACTTTGGTTCTTTACTGATGAACAGCAGCTTAGCATCATGGCTAAGGGAATAATATAAAGGATTTTCATGAATAATAAGTATTGTTGTCATTGCTTTTTGCCTCACAACGACGTATTGTTTAAATTTTCTAAAGATATTAATTATTGGCGTATAGAAAGGAAAACGTTGTTAAAAGCACTGTATTGCGTTTATAAACCTGATGGCAACGGCAGACCGAGCTTTTCCGCGAGGCTACAGTGTACAGCAGGACACAAGGCCGCCAAAAGTTGTTGCTTTAATTTACAAATTGGAATAGTGATCAGAAAATAGCTCTTCCGTATTTTGCAGGTTTAGTTTTAGTCTTTCCCCCTTTATCTTTACCCTTTTACGCTGCTACTTCCCTTAAATCTACCGCTACCACCCTCGAAACACCTTGTTCTACCATGGTTACCCCATAAATGATATCGGTACTGGCAATGGTCCGTTTGTTGTGCGATACGATGATAAACTGCGATTGATCAGAGAATTTACGGATAATATTATTGAATTTATCGATGTTGGTATCATCCAATGGGGCATCAACCTCATCGAAAATACAGAAAGGAGCAGGCTTTAACAGGTAAAGTGAAAACAACAGGGCCGTAGCCGTTAATGTTTTTTCTCCACCAGATAACTGATTGATAGATAAAGGCCTTTTCCCTTTCGGACGGGCAACAATATCTATATCAGCCTCTAAAGGATTATTGATGTCTGATAAAATCAGGTCGCAGCTATCTTCTTCATTAAATAAAGAGCGGAAAACCACAATAAAGTGCTCACGGGCCTGGGTAAAGGCCTGCATAAATTTATCTTTAGCCGTATCGTCTATCTCTTTAATAGTTTGTAAAAGATCGGTTTTGGCTGCATTAAGATCCTTTTTTTGATTCTGGATAAAAGTATAACGCTCTTCCATTTCTTTAAAGGCCTCCATTGCCATAGAATTAATGGCACCAAATTCGTCGAGCTGGCGTTTCATTCGCTCTACCTTTTGGCGCAGATCGAACTCGCTTTCTAAAGCTTCAATTTCGGTATCTGTTTCTAAAAGATCATTGATATCGATGTTGAATTCGACGGCTAATCGCTCTTTTAAGGCATTTAGATCTATCTTTAATGCATTCTTTTTATCCTTGATTTCTGTTAATAAGAAATCAGTTTCTTCTCGGGTTTTACGGATATTGGTCAGGTCGTTTTCAACTTCGTTTATGCTCCCCTTGCTCGTGAAATAAGCTTGTTCGGCTTCAGCAAGTCCCTTTTCCATCTCTTCACGCTGTTGATACATTTCTAAAAGTGTATCGTCGTTCAGATCAGTATGCTGTAAGGTTGCCGTAATTTGGGTCAGTGTTTCCTGTAATTCTTTATCGTTTTGGGCAATGCGCTTATTTAAAGCTTCTTCCTGTACAAAACGGTAATCCAAATCTTTTTCTAAGCCTGATAATTTATTTTGTTGTTGGTGGAAACGGATATTATCCTGGTTATATTTGCCTGCACTTTCGTTTACCTGGTCGGCAATTTCCTGGTAATTTAGTTGTTGTTCCTGCAGATTAACATGCGCTTCTTGCTGGTCTTTTTGCAATTGAACCAATGCTGGCAATTTTTCAGATAAGGCTTTTTCTATCGATACGATCTTTTGGGCAATATCTGTTTTACGGTTTTCGCTGGTGGTAATAAACTCCTGGTACTGATCGCGGCGGGTTTGCACAGAAATATGCTCGTTGTTTAAACGGTTCATTTCTTGTTGCAAAGTATTAATTTGATTGATTTTTGAAGCCTCTTTCAGGTTAAATATATTCTCTGTTTCTGCTTTAATTGCAGCATCGTACTGGTTAATCAGCGATTCGGACGCTTTGATTTCTTTTGCCAGATTTTCTAAATTCCTGGCGCGGCCAATTCTTTTACCTTCAAATAAACCTACCGATCCACCTGCCAAAGTGAATTTGGTTTGGGCATATTTTCCGTTTTTAGCCAAAATAGTTAAGCTTTCGGTTGGCGTGGCTTTAAATAAATTCTCTTGTTCAGCTACTGCGATGTACACATTTTGTAAAAGCAGGTTGCAAAGATGCTGGTATTTTTTGTCGACCTCTATTACTGATAAAGCTGAAATAAGCCCTTCGTGAGTGCCAATAACAGGGTTTTTATCAGGAACATTCTCTAAAATAAAAAAGTTTGCCCTGCCACGACTGGCATCAGTTAAGAGGTTAATGGCCTGAACTGCATCTGCATACTGATCAACAACGTAGTGATTCATTACCGGTTCCAGGTAATTTTCTATCGCTATGCGGTAATCTTCGTTACAGAATAAAATATCAGAAAGGAGCAAGGCACTTTTAGCAAAGGCATTATTTTTCTTTAAAAAACGGATCGATTCAGGGAAACCTTCCAGGCTGTCTACCAAAGATTTTGTGAGGTTATACTCGTTCTGTTTGGCATCTTTTTTACGGTTTTCGGACGTAAGTTTTTCTTTGTTCGCACTCAGGTTGATTTCTGAAGCGGCTAATTTCTCTTTTAAGATTTCTTCAGCTTCGGTTAGGTTTTTAATATTGGCTTGCTTTTCTCTTACCTGAATATCAAGTTCGGCCAAAGCATGATCGAAAGCCTTTAATTCTAACGTTTTGGTTTCGGTATCATCAACATTCCGGTTGGTTTCCTGCACCAGTGCATCTTTTTGGATATTCAGAATATCGATTTCTTTTTGCGACTGGTATACTTGGTTTTGCAACTCGTTAACCGATTTGATCAGGTTGTCAATCCTGTTTTTCTCGGTCTGCTGCTGCTCGCGTAAAGTATCAAGCGTAGATTTTAAGCTTTTTAAATCAGATTCCAACCGGTTAAAAATCTCCGTTTCTGTTAAAACCTCTTCGTTTAACCGTTTGATGTTGTATTTAATGTGGTTAACCTGGTTTTTATCTTTTTCTAGCTCGCCAGATAAACGTGTTTCTTTTTCCTGTAAAAAACGCATCTGCTCGTTTTTTACTTTTTTCTCACTCTCGTAAGCACGGATTTTGGAAACAAACTCGTTTGTAGCCTTTTGTTGTATGGAAAGGTTCTTTTCCTGACTGATACTGCCTAGTTTAAGTTTTTGCAGTTCGGCTTCTCCGGTATCTATTTTAGTACTAAGTTCCGTACGGTTTACCAGCTGATTTTGCTCCTGGGTTTCTAAAGCATTTAAGTCGGTACGGAAGAAGGCAATGCGGTGCGTAGCCAATTGAACACTCAATTCGCGGTATTGCTCTTTTAACTTATAATAACGTTCAGCTTTACGCGCTTGATTTTCTAAGGTTTTAAGGTTTTTTTCGATTTCGAAAAGTAAATCCTCAACCCGTTCTAAATCGGCTTCTGTGTCTTTTAACTTGCTAAAAGTCTGTTTTTTACGTAATTTGTATTTAGAAATTCCTGATGCTTCTTCAAACAGCGACCTCCGGCTATGCTCTTTGTTGGTTATAATTTCATCAACCATCTTCAGCTCAATAATCGAATAACTATCGGAGCCGATACCGGTATCCAGAAAAAGGTCGGTAATGTCTTTTAACCTACATTGAACATCGTTTAAGCGGTACTCACTATCGCCATTTCTATAGAGTTTACGGGTTACGGTAACCTGCGAATAGGCGGTAGGAAGGATGTTTTTTGTATTATCAAAGCTTAATGAAACCTCAGCAAGCTGTGCCTGTTTACGGTTTTTTGTTCCATTGAAAATGATGTTTTCCATCTTTTCTGAACGAAGTGCTTTGGTACTCTGTTCGCCCAAAACCCAGCGCATGGCATCGATTACGTTTGATTTTCCACAACCATTAGGGCCAACAATAGCGGTAACACCCTCATTAAAATTGATGGTCACTTTATCGCCAAAGCTCTTAAAACCTTTAATTTCTAACCTAGTAAGTTGCATGGTTTGTAATCGGGAGAACCGACTCCAATAATAAGGATAATTTTGTGGTTTTTCAAGACCTCAGCTGTTGATAGGGAGAAATAAAATAGCTACTGTAACCTGAAGATATCAAAAAAATGCTGTTTGACCTTTTCAGAAAACTCCAGGGCACAACATTTACCATCTTCTATGGCTCAGCACAGAACATAAGCATGGTTTACAGCTTAATTTCTAGCGATATGAGACCAGAATCAATAAATTACTTTCGGATTCATAATTAGTTACGGTCATAATTATTTATCTTCAAAAGCATTTAATCTAAAATAATAATCAACCATGAAACGCAGAAAATTTCTCCAATCTTCACTTACAGTTGCTGCAGGCGTTGCTGTATCCACTATTCCTGCAATGGCAGCCGACAAATTTCGTGCGCCACAAAAAGAAATATACGAATGGCGCGAATATGAAACTCGCTTTGGTTCAGATCAGACGCAGCTGGAAAATTATTTTAAAACAGCACTTATTCCTGCATTGAATAAATATGGAGTAGCAGCAGTTGGCGTTTTTAAGGAATGGAGTCCATCAGAGCCAGCTAAATTTTATTTGCTTATGACTTACCCATCTTTGGATGACTATTTTTCTGTGAAAATAAAGATAAAAGCAGATGCAGATTATATTAAAAATAGCGCAGCATATCATAGCATACCAGCTGATAAAGCCTTGTATAGCCGCTTTACCTCTTCTTTGATGCTTGCTTTTGATGGTTGGCCTAAAATCGTCATCCCTTCAAATGGCCCTCGCATCTTTGAATTAAGAACCTATGAAGGCTACAGTGAAGATGCTGTAAGAAGAAAAATTAAAATGTTTAATGATGGAGAGTTCCCCATTTTTAAAAGAGCGAAATTGAATCCAGTTTTCTGTGGAGAAGTAATTGCCGGCGATAAATTACCCCGACTTACTTATATGGTTACATGCAACAACATGGAAGAACGTAATAAAGGATGGGCTGCTTTTGTAGCTGATCCCCAATGGAAAAGACTAGTATCTGATCCCCAATATGCAAATACGATTTCTAAAATTAGCAATACCTTTTTAGTTCCTACACCATATTCGCAGGTGTAAAAGCTGTAAGTAAAAGAGGGTGTCTGATAAGATTAAAACCCTCTTTTATTCTTTCGTCACTGTGACATATAGTTATGATCGAAAGTTATCGATCTGCTATTTTACAATCATCAGTTTTGCAAATTTAAGGAGTAATTGTTTGTTGCCTAAACCCTGGAAGAATACTGTAGCCTTAACATCAGGCAAGGCTCCTTCTAAACTGATAATTTTTCCAAAGCCAAATTTTTCGTGCTCAACTTCCATACCGCCTTGAAATTCATGTGGTTGAGATGGGGTAAAGCCAGGTGTTGGTACGTGTGCTTTTGCCAGGAGCGATGTTGTTTTCGGACGAGCTGGCGGGGCAGAGGTAGTAGCGCCGACCGCTGGTTTTGGTTTGCTAAAGAAATCACGCGGCTGCGAAGTCCATGTTTTGCGGTCATCATCAAAATTACCTTCAAAACTGTTCGACTTGGCTGGTTTTACATCCAATTCTAAAAATTTCGGATTAATTTCGTTAATGAAACGGCTTGGTTCGCAGTTGGTTAAGGTTCCCCAGCGGTAGCGTGAAGTGGCATATGTAAGTGTCAGCTTTACTTCGGCACGGGTAATGGCCACATAAAATAAACGGCGCTCTTCCTCTAAATCAGTGCGGTTGGTTAACGACATTTGTGATGGGAACAAGTTTTCTTCCAATCCTACGATAAACACGTTTTTAAACTCCAAACCTTTGGCCGAGTGGATCGTCATTAAAGAAACGGTATCCTTATTTTTGTCCCCATCCTTATCATCGTTGGTTAAAAGCGCAACATCCTGCATAAAGATATCCAGCCCTTTTTCTTCAATGTCTTCGCGCTCCGCAAACTCTTTAATACCGTTTAATAATTCTTGAATATTTTCGTATCTCGCACGTCCTTCAACACTGTCATCGGTATATAATTCTTTTAAAATACCAGCATGCTGGGCAATAAACAAAGCGGTATCGTAAGCATCTAACTTTTTAGCCTCTGCCTGGAAGCTTTGCACCATTGTTGCAAAATCGTTCAATTGATTGGCTAAACGCCCGTCTACATATTCGTGTGCATTCGAAATTACATCCCACATGGTTTTTCCATGCTGATCTGCCGCAACAATAATTTTATCAATCGAGGTATCGCCAATACCACGCTTAGGGTAATTAATTACGCGTTTTATAGCCTCTTCATCCTTCGGATTAAAAGTTAAACGGAAATACGCAATTAAATCTTTAATCTCTTTACGTTGGTAGAAAGATTGACCGCCATATATCCTGTAGGGGATATTTAGCTTGCGTAAACCTTCCTCCATCGCCCTGCTTTGCGCATTGGTACGGTATAAAATGGCAAAATCGTTGTGTTGATATCCTTTTGTACTTCGCTCCTGAATAATGGCTTCGGCAACTAATTTGCCCTCTTCGTTATCGGTAAAAGCCCGCGAAACCTTAATGCGGTCGCCGGGTTCATTATCCGAGAAAACGTTTTTTTCGAGCTGGTTTTTGTTGTTGGCAATAATACTGCTCGCTGCATCAACAATATTTTGGGTAGAGCGGTAATTTTGTTCTAATTTATAAACCTTTAAATCAGGATAATCGCGTTCAAAATTTAAAATATTCTGGATGTTTGCACCACGGAACGCGTAAATACTCTGTGCATCATCACCTACCACACAAATATTCTGATAAGCCGCAGCCAGTTTTTTCACAATGGTATACTGCGAAAAATTGGTATCCTGATACTCATCCACCATCAGGTACCTGAATTTCTGTTGGTATTTGTTTAAAACATCAGGATGTTCTTTTAACAGGATATTGGTTTTGAACAATAAATCGTCGAAATCCATTGCACCCGCTCTAAAACAGCGTTTGGCATAAGTTTCGTAAATCTGACCAATCAAAGGGCGTTTGTTCTGAATATCTTCCGCCTGTATCTGGTCGTTAGCTTGATATTCGCCCCAGGAAATTAAATTATTTTTGGCTGATGAAATTCTATTAAAAACAAAGTTCGCGGCGTATAATTTATCATCCAGCTGCATTTCTTTCAAAATGGCACGGATTACACTTTTACTGTCATCGGTATCATAAATGGTAAAATTGCTCGGATAACCTATTTTCTCGGCTTCTACCCGTAAAATTTTTGCAAAAACAGAGTGAAAAGTACCCATCCAGATGTTCTTTGCCTCTGCACCAACCACTTTACTGATACGCTCACGCATATCTTTACTCGCTTTATTGGTAAAGGTTAGCACCAGAATGTTAAATGGATCGGTACCAGTTTGAATGAGGTGGGCTACACGAAAGGTAATTACCCTGGTTTTGCCCGAACCAGCACCTGCAACAATCATTACCGGTCCTTTTGTGTTCTCTACTGCTGCTCTTTGTTGTGGGTTTAATCCTGCTAAATAATCCAAATCGGCTCCTGTTTTTTTGAGGTTCAAAAATAACAATTCCTATCGCTTTTTGCCAAAGTTGTTAGTAATTAGTTAAAAACCAAAAGTAATATTTTATCGTTCGTCATTCTGAACTTGATTCAGAATCCCTCACGCCGTTAGACTTGTTGAAATTTATAGCCTAACATGGTAAAAAGAACTTGTTTTGATTGATTTTGAGAAAAGCTACATCCGTATTTCATTGGTTTCGTTAGTCCTTTGCTTTGCTCATACTGCTGCAGGCATTGCCCACAAGGCCGGTATCCGCTTCGCCAAGGTTTATGTAAATTGGGTTTGTGCTACTATTGAGGGATTAAAACCCATAGCCTATTTTATCGTTCGTCATTCTGAACTTGTTTCAGAATCCCTCATGCCGTTAGACTTGTTGAAACTTATAGCCTAACATGGTAAAAAGAATTTGTTTTGATTGATTTTGAGGAAAGCTTCATCCGTATTTCATCGGCTTTGGTAGTCCTTTGCTTTGCTCATACTGCTGCAGGCATGCCCACAAGGCCGGTATCCGCTTCGCGAAGGTTTATTTAATTGGGCTTGTGCTACTATTGAGGGTTTAAACCCACAGCTTTAATTTTATAGCTCGTCATTCTGAACTCGTTTTATTAGCTGTTCTTATTAATTTTTAGGTCTAATAGCTACTTCGTGGTCAGAAGCTATCCTGCATATTTGTTTGAGAATAAAAGGCAAACCTATAGGGCATTAGCCATTCGTCCCTTCCATTCGCTCAATATGGCGGTATTTTAATTAAAATAAACGTTTATTCTGTCAGAATTGCACCTTGTTTATTTGGGTATAGAATTTGATATACTTTCGTTATGGAAGAGAAAAGAATAAATAAGGATATTGAATTTACTGATATCCCTGATGGAGCAAATACAGATATTTACGCCAATTTAAAAGAGAAACTGGAAAGTGTTGAGCAGTTTCCAGGTATTTATAATTTTAAATTTATTATCACTGGCGGACTAGATAAAATACAAGATTTACGTGCCATTTTACCTGATGATGAGTTTATTGAACATGCCTCAAAAACAGGGAAATATGTTTCAATTACGGTAAAAAAGCATGTGCAAAATGCTGATGAAGTGATAGCTGTTTATAAGCAAGTAGGTAACATCAAAGGAATTATGATACTGTAGGCGCTCCTGCATATTTAAAATAATTTTCTTTTGGTTTTTAGAAAAGCTAGATTCATATTTCATTTGAGGCTGCTTTTGTACCTACGCTGTTCGTAAACCTGATGGCAGCAGCAGCACCGAAGCATGAGGGCTACAGCGAACAGCAGGACTGCAATCTCCAATGAAAAACCGTCCTTTCATTTTCAACCAATAAAAAATATTTCGTCTATTTATCGACTAATTTTCTTTTCGGAGCGGAATACCTGTGAAGGTAATCAAATTGGTTCACGTGTTTCGCTTCGTCTTGTCTTCTTACCGCAGGGGTAATGCTTCACTAAGGTTTATATCATTATTTTCTGCTTCTATTTAGGGTTTAACACCTATCTATATATTTATTCGTCATTTGATTGCCCAGATGAGTACATATGATGGTTAAACAGAGCCATTTTTAATGGCCCAATCTACCATCGAATCTAATACCTGAAATAGATCCTGTCCCGATTTTGTGAGGCTGTACGTAACTATAGGCGGAATAATGGCTTGCGCATCTCGATGAACAAGGTCATCATTTTGCAATTGCTTTAAGTGCTGTATAAGCATTTTCTCCGTAATCTGTGGTATCGCACGTTTTAACTCACTGTAACGTTTTGGCCCACTCATTAAATGAAAAATAATAATCGGCTTCCAATAACCGCCAATTTTCTCCATTACAAAAGTAACAGGACAGCTGGTTAATGCTACACCTTTATTAAAATTACGGGTCGAACTCTCTTTAATCGCTGTCATGGTTACATACTTTGGGGTAAGTACTTGTATAAAAGTATGTACAAATATAGCTTTGTATACAATATTTAAAAACAAAAAATGATGAAAATAACATTAACAGGATCAACAGGTAATATTACAAAGCCGCTAGCCGAAATATTGGTGGCTAAAGGCCATGAAGTAAAAATTATTAGCAGTAACGCTGGTAGAGTTGAAGAAATTAAATCGCTGGGCGCAATACCATTAATTGGTAGTGTAAGCGATATTGAATTTTTAAAGGATGCTTTCACTGGAGCTGATGCCATCTACACCATGGTGCCGCCGAATTTTGCAGCACCAAATTTCAGAGCATATATTAAGGGTATCGGCGAAAATTATGCTGCTGCTATAAAGGACTCGGGGGTTAAAAAAGTGGTGAACTTAAGTAGTGTAGGTGCAGATCTGCCAGATGGAACTGGTCCGATTGCCGGCTTGCATGATGTAGAAAATATTTTTGCTGCATTAAATGAGGTGGATGTAAAACATTTGCGTGCCGGTTATTTTTACATTAACTTTTTAGCTAACATTGATATGGTTAAGCATGCAAATATATTGGGATCTAATTTTGGTTCCGATGCAAAACTTGTTTTGGTGCACCCCCGTAACATTGCTGAAGTAGCTGCTGAAGTATTAGCAAGTGATTTTACAGGTAAAACCATACAGTATGTAGCCAGTGAGGATGAAAGTACGCCGGCAGATGTTGCAAAAGTATTAGGTACTGCAATTGGTAAACCAGAATTGCCATGGATAGAATTTAGCGATGAAGATGCATTTAACGGAATGGTAGGAGCCGGTTTACCTGAAGAAATAGCCAAAAACTATGTAGAAATGGGCGATGCGATCAGGAGCAATAAACTTTTTGTAGATTATTATAAAAACAGACCTATTTTAGGTAGCATTAAGCTTAAAGATTTTGCTGCTGAGTTTGCTGCTGCATATGATAATTAATTAAGCAATAACAGTTGTTCTGGTTAGCAGCCGGGACAACTGTATGGTTCACATCCAATCTCCATTTCCGCTTTCTACCTGATACAGCCAGTAATTTACCAATTGTTTAATTTCGGTATAATTGCCATATTTAAAGTGAATCTGACCTGCAGCTGTATGTAAAGTGAGGTGGCCAACATCCACGCCTTTGTGCCAAGGATACTGAAAAGTGGTAATGGCCTGAATCTTATTTGGCACTACAATTTCATTCGAAATATCCCAAATTCCGCTGGTTTTGATAATGAAATCTTGACTTACGGAAATCCGATGTCGGCGGTAGCTGATATAAATCATCAAAGTGCCAACTATAAAATAAACAATTGATGCAGTGATGTAAGGTTTAACCTCGGGGATATTAAACGCAATGATTAAAAATGCCGCAACTGGTAAAATCAGTTTAAAGAAAATCGGTAAATTCAAAAAACGCCAGTCAGGGATAAATATTTTTGATTTCAAAGGTGTTTGGCCCAATATCATTTTTAACAATTCATCCCGTTCACCAGCATTACATCCAGGGATTTCTAAAGTGTTTCCCTGTATTTCATGCCCTTTTTTACTTTGGCCAAAATGAGCCTGCTTTAAACTCATGTTTAGCAGATTCATCTTTTTCTGAAAGTAATTCTGACTGTATTTTGTAATCTGGACTTTATTTGGGCTAATCAGTGTATTTTTCTTTGCAATCAGTCCTGAAGAGAGTAACAGTGTGTTTTTATGCTCACTAATTTCTAGTTCGAAATATTTGTAAAAGGTTCTAACCAGGTTAATAATTAACAGTACAATTAAAAGGCATGCAATTAAGATAAAAACTGTAACAATGGTTAACATACCCGTTACTGTGCTCTGAATTTCATCTTTATTAATTTTAAAAGCATCAAGCAACTGCCTTCCCTCGTAAATAACCGTGTAAAAAAAAGCAGCAAGTAAAGCCAAACTTTGTCCGTAATTAGAGGTTAGTCCAACTTTAAACAAAGTCCAGGCACTTATTTTTAAAAAAGGTGCTTCCTCTGTCTTGCCATTTTCCTGCTCAATTTCCGATTGTGTTTCAATTGCTGCTTTTCCATTTAATAAATGTTCTTTAAGGTCGTAAGCCGAAGTTTCGTCAATAGCTCTTATGCTTACTTCTTCTCCATGAGTACCGGCAGTATCGATTTTTAACCCATAAACACCAATAATTTTCTGCAGAATATTCTGGTTAATGTTGACCTGCTGTATTTTATCGAGTTGAATAATGACCTGGTCGCGATTGAATATCCCCTTATTCACCACAAATTCCTGTTTTTCTTTATCTAGAAAGAATGTGAATTTTAAGTACCATAAATAGGCGAATATAAAACTGAATACAACGATAGCAGAAATGCCTAATATGAGATAGGCAAAAGAAGTGCTCGACATTTTTACAAATGCGATAACGAATAAGAAAAAACTCGCTTTACCAATTTTTAGCATGGTATGAGCGCCCATTATAATAATACCAAAGGCCGATTCGCGCTGTGGTTTGCTAAAATCGTTATTCATTAAGATTCAATTCAGTTGTTGGGTTTTCAAGCAGGTCTAGTTTTTTCAACAGCAGATCTCTAATACGCTTTGCTTCGTCAATTGCGATGCCCGAAATATGGATATGCCCGGTTTGGCCACCTGCGGTAAATAGCTGTAGCGATCCCAGTTTATATATTCTGGAAAAAATCCCTTCATTTAATTCAATATGCTGAATCCTGTTTAAAGGAACAATTGTTGTCGATTCGGCAATAATCCCACTCTTATATATTACATCGTGTGTGCGGACAGCATAGCCCCGTTTCTTAAAGCTGGCGCGATAGAGTAGCAAAAAGATGGCTAGGAAAAACAAATAAAGCGGGATAATCCATTTTGCGTTTGGTTTTAGTTCATCAATAAAAAATAGGAGTATACCAATAGTTATTCCCAGCAGGCCAAAAAAGATCAACAGATTAATACAGATGATTTTCCAATAATCGGGATGTGGCCTGCTTAACTGAAGGTCTTCGTATTTGGGAAGAAGATCAAGATCAATAACTTCATTGGTGAAAACGGTTTCAGTAGTCATGGTTAAAGATATAAAACATATTAATCTATAAATAGACTCATGTTTAAATCTTTTGTTACCTCGCTACAATAAACTTTTTTGCAGAATTGTATTGACCAGAATCGGAAGAGATTTTGAAGAAATAAATACCAGGAACAAAAGTAGAGGTATTGATTTCTAAAGTGTGTTTTCCTGTATTAAGGTATTCGTTTACTACTGTTTTAATCAATCGGCCCATTAAATCGTAAATCTGCACATTAATCTTATCTGTTTCTGGCAAAACGATATCAATAAACGTTTGCATTGCTGCAGGGTTTGGGTAATTCTGAGTAACGGTAAACTTCAAAAATTTATCAAAAATGGCTTTATTAATAGTGTCGAAAATAACATAGCTCACCAATCTATAGCCGCGTGCATTTGGATGAAATGCATCCTGATAAAGTGAAAAATCACGTCTCATTGCCGCATTTACATCAGCTAAATATATTTTATACTCTGTTGCTAATTTTTTGTATGCCGTATTAAGGTTCTTGATATTGGTATTTACAGCAACATAACCTTTAATGGTCCTATCATCAACAAACTGAAGCGTACACAAAATCGGGATTAATTTCTGTTTAAGGCTCGCTGTAATCAAAACGCGCATATTAGCTACGGTTTCAGCTACACTTCCTTTGCCGGCAGCAATCGAAACAGCATCATTAATTCCCATATCAATCACAATAAAGCCGGTTCTATTGGCTATTGCGTTATCAATTCTGAGCAATCCCTGAAAAGTAGTCTGGCCCCCAATACCATGATTGGTAATATCCACTATCTTGTTCGTATAACAATTTAAAAAATTGTTCTGGAGCATGGTTTGAAAACCAAGACCTTTTACGCCTTCTACCGTACTGGCTCCAAAGGTTACAATATTTATACTGTCTTTAGAATAATATTGTGCTGCTTCCGGGCAACTTACACGAGTTGGGGGTTGAGTTGTACCTTGAGCGAACAAAGAAATGCGGGCAACAAGAAGCAGCAGCAGATATAGAAAAACTTTTGCGCTAAACTTCATTGTTAAAATTCTTTCGTACAGGATTAAGGATATCTGTTATTCGCGCAATTTACAAAAAAGTAAATATAAATAAGGTTATGTCATTTTTTTTTACAACATTAAAACATTTTTTTGTATCTATTAAAAGACAGTTTTAAGTTTTAAGATAACACATTGATTTAGAGTTTTAAAATTTAATTAAACGCATTACGATCTGACGATAAGCAAAGTTTTATGCCTATGTGGGATAATTTAACGGTTTACTGTGCCTTTTATTTGGTAAAGCCTATATTTGCTCAAACTAATTTTGTTATGCAAGAGATTAAAAAATACGTAGAAACGCACAAACAACGTTTTTTAGATGAGTTGTTTGAGTTATTGCGTTTTCCATCGGTTAGTGCCGATCCTAAATATAAAGGCGATGTTTTAAAAACTGCCGATTATGTTGCACAGAAATTAAAGGATGCAGGTGCTGATCAGGTAGAAATTTGCCCAACCGCAGGATATCCTATTGTTTATGGCGAAAAAATTATAGATGCTTCTTTACCAACTGTTTTAATATATGGTCATTACGATGTTCAACCGGCAGATCCATTAGAACTTTGGCATACACCACCTTTTGAGCCCACTGTACGCGATGGCAAAATTTATGCCCGTGGTGCCTGCGATGATAAGGGACAGTTTTATATGCATGTAAAAGCATTCGAACTGATGATGGAAACCAACACGCTGGCCTGCAACGTTAAATTTATGATCGAAGGTGAAGAGGAAGTAGGTTCTGCTAATCTGGGTATTTTTGTAAATGCAAATGCCGAGCGTTTAAAAGCCGATGTGGTTTTAATTTCTGATACTTCGATGATTAGCATGGAGCATCCATCAATAGAAACCGGTTTACGCGGTTTAGCTTACATGGAAGTAGAAGTAGTTGGTCCGAACCGCGATTTACACTCAGGCGTTTATGGTGGGGCAGTAGCCAATCCGGCAACTATCCTTTGTAAAATGATTGCTTCTTTACATGATGAAAATAACCACATTACCATTCCTGCTTTTTACGATAAAGTTGTAGAATTATCAGATGAAGAGAAAAAAGCCTTAAATTCTGCACCTTATGATGAAGCAGAATATAAAAAGGATCTTGATATTGAAGAAGTTTGGGGTGAGAAAGGTTATACGACGCTGGAGCGCACGGGTACCCGCCCAACTTTGGAAGTAAACGGAATTTGGAGCGGTTATATTGGCGAGGGCGCAAAAACCGTATTACCTAGTAAAGCCAATGCAAAAATTTCTATGCGTTTGGTTCCGCACCAGAGCTCAGAAGAAATTGCTGAGATTTTTACCAAACATTTCGAAAGCATTGCACCTAAAAATGTAAAGGTAAAAGTTACGCCTCACCATGGTGGCGAACCAGTAGTTACCCCAACTGATAGTATTGCGTACCAGGCAGCCGAAAAGGCAATTGAAGATAGTTTTGGTAAAAAAGCTATTCCAACACGTGGTGGTGGCAGTATTCCTATTGTAGCGCTGTTCGAAGATGTATTGGGTATTAAATCGGTGCTTTTTGGCTTCGGTTTAGATAGTGATGCACTACACTCTCCTAATGAGAAATATGATATTTACAATTATTATAAAGGAATAGAAACATTGCCGCTATTCCATAAATATTTCGCTGAGCTGAGCAAATAGAGACGCTTAATTTGTCAATCTGAGCGGAGTCGAAGACCATCCCTGCCTATTTATATAAGCAGGGATTTTTTATGAAAGTAAATCTTGATTTTTTTGAAAATGAGCGGTTTGTTTTTCATAGGTACTATAGTCCCGCCACCGCTTATAGTCCTCATTTCGTTGCACTTCATTCCGGGCTATTTAGCTTTGTCGGGTTTATTTAACAGCGGCTGGTTCTTCGAAGCGGAGCCTGTTCCTGGCATTTGCTTTAAAACGCTAATAGCATCGCTATCCCTGCCATCTAAACCCGATCTGAGTGGATGCTCCCGATTCTTCATCGGAGCAGGAACGGGAGCGGGGCTATCGAAACCGATAAGCATTGCAGTTGCTTTCCAAAAACTCTTCTTAAATTTGAAACTCAGTGTTCTTTGCGCCTTTTCTTCGCGCATTTTGCGGTTAAACCTTTCCTCAAATTTTTAAACCACAGATTTTTTTCTAAATTGTACCCATGAAATACCTATTCTCATCTCTTTTACTTTTATCTGGACTTACTTCTTTAGCTCAAGATACTAAAACGATTAATCAGTCTGGAAATCCAATATTTCAAGGTTGGTACGCAGACCCTGATGCTGCTATTTTTAACAATAAGTATTGGGTTTATCCTACTTATTCGGCCAGGTATAAAGAACAGGTTTTTTTAGATGCCTTTTCATCAGACGACTTGGTGAAATGGAAAAAACACCCGCATATTCTAGATACTGCCGCTGTAAAATGGGCCAACAAAGCCATGTGGGCTCCTGCAATTGTTCAAAAAGATAAAAAATATTACCTGTTTTTTGGTGCCAACGATATTCAGAGTGATAAAGAAATTGGTGGAATTGGCGTAGCCGTTGCCGATAAACCAGAGGGGCCATATAAAGACCATTTAGGGAAACCTTTAGTAGATAAATTCCATAATGGCGCCCAACCTATTGATCAGTTTGTGTTTAAAGATAAAGATGGCCAGTATTATTTAATTTATGGTGGCTGGAAACACTGCAATATTGCAAAGTTGAATAAAGATTTTACTGGCTTTTTGCCTTTTGAAGATGGTACAACTTTTAAAGAAATTACACCTGATAACTATGTAGAAGGGCCATATATGTTCATTAGAAATGGTAAATATTATTTTATGTGGAGCGAGGGTGGCTGGACTGGTCCCGATTACTCAGTAGCTTATGCTGTTGGCGATTCGCCTTTCGGTCCGTTTAAGCGGATTGGCAAAATATTAAAGCAAGATGCGGCCATTGCTACAGGTGCAGGCCATCACTCTGTAATTATTAACGAGAAAAAAGGACAATATTACATTGTTTATCACCGTCGCCCATTAACCGAAACCGATGGCAATCATCGCGTAACCTGTATTGATGAAATGAAGTTTGACGCAGACGGTAACATTCTTCCTGTAAAAATTACCAACGAAGGTGTAAAAGCCCAGAAAGTTAAATAATTGCTGTTCGGCTGGAGGTTTTATTCAATTTCCAGCTGCACTTCAGTTTTTTGCAAAATAGTTTTTGCCTGCTTTTTATTCAATGTGTTAAACCCCCATGTGCATAATAAAAGCATTGCGGCAAGCCCCAGCCAAAGCCAGTTGTAGCCTAAGTTTTTAGCGATAAAGAAGCCAAACAATGGGCCAACAACCTGCGCACACGACCAACTCAAGGTATAACCTGCGGCATATAAACCTCTGTTATGTTCGTTACTTCTGCTAATTACGATGGTGTTTATAAAAGGTAAGGTGAGCATCTCTCCGCAGGTAAAAACTACAATGGTAAGTACTGCTGCAACAATATGGAAACTAACGGGGGCACTTAAAATAATGTACGAAATTGAAAATAGAACCGCACCAACAATAATAAAAAACATTGGCGATCTTTTGGCTTCAATCTTGTTGATCATGATCATTTCAAACAAAGCGATTACAGCCCCATTGATACCTATAATAATTCCAATTTGAAATTCATCAATATGCCATTGTTCCTTAAAAAATACCGGAACAACCCTAAACATTAAGAAAGCACAGGTAATAAAAACAGTAGTAAGCAGAATGAACTTTACGTAGAAAACATCTTCCCATGGTTTTATAATAACCATGTTGCTGGCGTTTTCTTTAGCCTTTTTAATAAAATCTTTTACTTGTGGCAAAAACGATAAGATTAATAAACCAACAATAATGCTTACCCCACCTTCAACAATAAACAAAAGCTTATAATTAATTGAAGCAATAATTCCTGCTAAACTAATACCTACAGACCAACCGATGTTTACTGCAAGTCTGTTTAAAGAGTACGATCTTGTTATAGCCCCTTCTGCAGCGTAGTGTGCAACCGCCGTGAAATTCGCAGGACGGAATGCCTCAGAAAAAAAGCTGATAACAACAGTTAAAATGCATAGACTGTAAAAGTGAGTAATGGTAGAAAATAGGATGAAAAGTAAACCGCCTACTATCGACGAGAGGATCTGTACCGGGCGGAAACCAATCATGTCGGTCAATTTTCCTCCTGTTGCCGAACCCAGAATTGATCCTACGCCAAATAAGGTGATAATCAAACCAGCTTCCATTTCCGAGCGGTGTAAACTTTGGGTAACATATAAGCCCATAAACGGAACGGCCATACTTCCACATCTATTAAACATCATTACAATACTTAAAAGCCAGGTTTCTTTGCTTAATCCGCTGAATGATGTTTTATAGGTGTTGAAAATAAGTTTAAACATGGTGTATTTAGATGCAGTAAAAATAGCAAAAGCCAGATATTAATTAATCATCTGAATTCAATATCCGCTTGTTAGATTAAAAAATATGAGCAAAGAATATCCCATAATTTTTTACAAATTTGCATCCGGAAACCAATCAAATGCCGCCAGAGAAAAGAACCCCAATCAACAAAAGCCCAGTTGCCAGAAAACCTGCCGTTAGGAAACCTGCAGCCAGAAAATCCGCAACGGGCAGAAAAAAGAAAGGTGGTATTTCGGTTCAACTTAAATTGGTTATTGCAGGTTTATTGTTGGTTTTACTCTCCCCATTTTATTACGGTTATGTTTTAAGAAGTTTTGTGGCTACCTGGCGCTGGGTTAAAGATTGGGGGCAAGACCCAAATTACAGAACCTACGAAAGTTTTAACATCAAAATACCCAAAAAATATACTATTCATGGTATTGATGTTTCTTATTACCAGGGTAAAATAAACTGGCAAAAGGTAAAGGAAATGAAAGAAGATGAGGTCAGTATCCGTTTTGCCTTTATCAAAGCCACAGAGGGATTAATGCTGGTTGATCCTTATTTTCAACGCAATTGGCGCGAAGCCCCAAAAGCAGGGATTATTTGCGGTGCATATCATTTTTTCAGACCAAAAAAAGACGGTAAAACGCAGGCTAAATTTTTCTTACAGGTAGTAAAAATCGAGAAAGGAGATTTACCTCCTGTTGTGGATATTGAATCTCTAGATGGCGTTTCTCCTTTGAAAATGAGGGCAGAACTGTCCGATTTTCTGAATTATGTAGAAATGAAAACCAAAGTTAGGCCGATTGTTTATACCGGGCTTAAATTTTATGAAGATTATTTAGTTGATCATTTTGATGATTATCCCTTATGGATCGCCCATTATTATCAACCAAAACTAAGGATGGATAAAAGCCGCTGGAAATTTTGGCAGCACTCTGATAAAGCCAAAATCAATGGCATTGGCCATGTGGTTGATTTTAATGCTTTTAATGGCGATAGTCTGGCGTTAGATAGATTGTTAGTTCATTAGTTATTGGTTTACAGTTTATTAGCTCATTAAGCATGATGCATAACCGTTTTCGTCATTGCGAGAAGGCTTTTCAGCCGACGAAGCAATCTGTTTAGTAGGCTCAATAGGTCGTTAGTCAATAATGAATCGGTGATTAGCTAATGGATAATTTAATCTCCTAAAGGCACCAGGCGGGAAACCAATAAACAACTGAACTAAACCGTCCAACTTTCGCATTCCGCTAAGAAAAATTCATCAGCTTCAGCGCCGATACCGATTTCTTCCGGAACATCAAGAAAGTAACCATTATAAGTGAGACCGCCAACAACCGGATCTACCAAATGCCCCAATAAAGCAGTATCGAGGTCGAAGAATTCAACATTCGGACTGGCATAAGCAAAATGGAGATTCGCACTTAAGGCAATCCTGGTTTCGAGCATACTTCCAATCATACATTTTACGCCCCGTTGTAAGGCTTCTTCATGAATTTTTTGTGCTTCTAAAATACCTCCGGATTTCGAAAATTTAATGTTTAAATAAGTGGTAGATTGGCTATTGATCAGTTTACGGGCGTCGTGATGGCTGTAACAGCTTTCGTCGGCCATGAGCTTAATCGGCGAATTTACATTCAGCTCTGGTAATTGATCATCATACCAGGTGCGCATAGGTTGCTCACAAAATTCGATATCGTATTTTTCTAACTCGCCTAAAGCAAATAAAGCATCATCAAAACTCCAGCCCTGATTGGCATCCAGGCGTAAAATCAAATCTTCACCTACTGCCTCGCGGATATGTTTTACCCTTTCTATATCATCATGCACTTTTTTGCCCAGCTTAATCTTTAGAATACGGCAACCCTGGCTTTTATATTTCAACGCTGTAGCAGCCATTCCCTCTGGTGTGTCGATACCAATGGTCATATCAGTTTCTATGGTGCGTTTGGTTCCGCCAAGAAATTTATACAGTGGTAATTTTACATTTTTGGCCGCAATATCAAATAATGCCATATCAAAAGCGCTTTTAATAGTATTGTTATGATCGGCATAACCCAATAAATCATTCATTCGCTCTGGAATCTCTAAAGGATCTTTACCCTTTAAAATGGCAGCGAAGTCTTTAGCCATCGCAATACAGGTTTCCTGTGTCTCGCCTACAATCATCGGGAAAGCAGAACATTCTCCAATGCCGTGAATACCGGTATCGGTATAAATCCTTACTAATACATTCTGGGCAAAATGCATGGTTCCGGTTGCAATCACAAAAGGTTCCATTGGTATGCTAAAGCGGTATATTTCGGTATGGGTGATTTTCATTTGTTGTAAGCCTAGATTTCCAACTAAAGTATAAAAACAAAAACTAAATAGAAACAGGTTTGTAGATTATTAATAGATTTACACCTCAAATTAAAATTCCTCTTTCCCGCTTACATTTTACATTAGCAGCCATGTCTGATACCAATAACCTAATCCACGCTTCTTCACCATATTTGTTGCAACATGCTCATAATCCTGTTGATTGGTACGAATGGGGCGCAGAAGCGTTAGAAAAGGCAAAAACGGAAAATAAACTCATATTGGTGAGCATTGGCTATTCGGCCTGCCACTGGTGCCATGTAATGGAACGCGAAAGTTTCGAGAACCATGAAGTAGCTGAAGTGATGAACCGTCATTTTGTCTGCATTAAGGTTGATCGTGAGGAGCGGCCTGATATTGATCAGATTTATATGTATGCCATCCAGCTCATGACAGGTAGTGGAGGCTGGCCTTTAAACTGTATCTGCTTGCCCGATCAGCGTCCAATTTATGGCGGAACCTATTTTAGGAAAAACGATTGGATCAATATTCTCGAAAATGTTGCTGCACTTTGGGCAAATGAACCAGATAAGGCTATCCAATATGCTGAGCGGTTAACCTCGGGCATTAAAGACAGCGAAAAGATAATCCCTGCAGTTACTGCAGAAGCGTATACTCCTGAACATTTAACGGAAATTATAGATCCATGGAAACGCCATTTCGATATTGGTTACGGAGGTTATAACCGTGCACCAAAATTTCCTTTACCCAATAATTGGGTCTTTTTATTACGTTATGGCTTTTTAAAAGACGATGAATCTGTTTTTACAGTCGTTTGTCATACGCTCGAAGAAATGAGCAGAGGCGGTATTTACGATCAGATTGGGGGCGGCTTTGCCCGTTATTCTGTTGATGATAAATGGCACGTGCCACATTTCGAAAAGATGCTTTACGATAATGCACAATTGATCAGTTTATATGCAGAAGCTTATCAGTGTACCAAGTTCGATTCTTTTAAACAGACGGTTGTAGAAACCATAAATTGGGTTTCTGATGAGATGACTTCAGCAGATGGATTGTTTTATTCGGCACTTGATGCAGATAGCGAGGGGGTAGAGGGCAAATTTTACATCTGGGATAAAGCAGAATTCGACCAGGTTTTGGGAGAAGATGCTCAATTGATTGGTGCTTATTACAACATTACCGAAGAAGGTAACTGGGAAGAAGAACAAATGAATATCCTACGTAAAACGATCAGCGATGACGATTTACTTGCTAAATTTAACATTACAGCAGAGGTGCTTTATGATAAGGTGAACTTAGCTAAAGAAAAATTATTGGCAGCCCGTAGCAAAAGAATCAGGCCGGGTTTGGATGATAAATGTTTAACTGCCTGGAATGGTTTGATGATTAAAGCTTTGGCAGATGCAGCAGAAGTATTAAATCATCAATCATATTACGAAAAAGCCTCAACGGCGGCCAATTTTATTTTAAACCACTTAAAATCAGAAAATGGAAGCTTATATCGCAATTATAAAAACGGAAAGGCGTCTATTACGGGCTTTTTAGATGATTATGCCTTTTTTATTGAAGCGCTGATTGCCTTGTACGAAGCTGATTTTGATGAAAAATGGTTAGAAGAGGCAAAATCATTGACCGATTATGTTATCGCTAATTTTACGGATACAGATTCGCCAATGTTTTTTTATACCTCTGCAGAAAGCGAAGATTTAATTGCCCGCAAACATGAAGTGATGGATAATGTTATTCCGGCTTCAAACTCTACCATGGCGCAGAATTTAAAAAAACTGGGTTTGCTTTTTGATGTAGAAGAATATACCGAAAAAGCTTCAGAAATGCTTGCTACGGTTCATTCGAAGATTAAAAGCTATGGTTCTGCTTATTCAAATTGGGCCATTCAATTGTTAAACGAAATTTATGGCATAAACGAAATCGCTATTACTGGTTTAGAAACCGATCGTATTAAATTAGCATTAAGCGGACATTATATTCCGAACAAAATTACATTGGGTGGAACAAAAAGTAACCTACCGCTGTTAAAAGGTAAGCAAAGCAATGAAACAAAAGTTTATATTTGCCGAAATAAAGTATGCCAGTTGCCGGTTAACACTGTTGAGGACGCATTAGAACTGATGCATATAGTATAACACTATTGTTAAATGATTTTGTATAGGTTTTTAGTAAGACTCATTGGAATAATTACATTAGTCATCTTTTCTTTATTATATCCATCCATTGTGTGCCTTTTTTCTTAATTACACTATCACCGACTTCTATAGTATATAAGTCATCATACCACCTAATCCATTCTAAGTCAAAATCTTTGTTGTTTACTGTAATTATTTTATATTGCCCCGAGGGTGGTGTAACTTTTTGAACTAGCCCATTAAACTCATAATTTGTCGTTTTTAATGCATCATAAGCAGATAAGAGCCAATAGCAACAAAAAATGAATAGAGCACCGCAGAATAAATACTTTTTCATCGCATGAGATTAATATTTATACTCCCTTTGTGTTTTTATCATATTTAAGTCGTTATTTTTTAAATATAATTGAAAATGATTATTCATAAAAATCTATGGTTCATTTCCTTATCATAAATTAAATAAAGGAAAGTTCCCACTATCCGATAGTGGATAATTGAAAACACTCATAATATCCTTATCCATTATATAAAATATCAGATTTATATAAAAATTTTAGTGCTAAATTTGGTCCTAATGCAAAAAATAACGTTCCTTTTCTGAACAATCAACACATCTTTTTTATTAGGTAAATAATAACTTTTCTTTGTCCATCAATATTTAAATGGACTATAGCCAGCTCAATAATATTAGCTGAAATAAAGTATGCCAATTGCCGATAAGTATGGTTGTTGAGTCTAAAGATTAATCACTTATAAAATGACTTGATAAGCATTTGTTAAGGGCCAATTCAATTATATGATATGGATTGGGTTTAGATAAAGCGCTCTCTGCAGCCTGATTGTTATGTGATGTATTATTAATTACCGCCTTGATAAAATGAAAAGATGTAAAGTCATACATAAAACTTTCTTTAACCTTATATTCTAAATAAATTGCATTCTCAAATTCATTATTTATTTTGACAAAGTGACTTTTTTCATCATTATGGCGATAATTCTTTTCGTCTAAATTCTCGATGAAAAATGGTATTGAATAGCTTATTAATAGATTTTCCCAGTTTAGAAATTTATAATCTGACTTTACTTCATAGTTAGATTCAAATTTTGATGATAAGATGTGAATCGAGCTTATAAAATCTTCAATTCTTGGGAAAAACTGTTGCATCAAGTGACACATGACCAAAAGTGGAAACTGTACTGGTAAAAATTCGCGATGACCAATTCTAATTTTATCTATTGGTAATGAGTATTTATTAAATTTTTGAAAATGCCTTGCCCTTAATAAGTCATTATCTATCATTTTATTACTAAGGCTAACTACAGAATGAAAAAAATCGGAATTTGTGCCATAGATAGTTATATAGGAATTGTCACTGAGATCTTCAATACCTTTTTCATCTGGGCTTTTTAAAAGATAAGAGTTCACCTTATCTTTTAAAAAGGTTTTATGATTAAAAAAGAAAGGCTTGTGTGAATAGAATTTATCAATATATCCATCAAAATTGGATTTTAAACCATATCTGTGTTGAAACATAAATTCTAAATTCTTCAAATCACAAACAAAAATGATTTTATCAAATCCAAATTTGTTAAAGTCTCTTCTGCTATCATGGTGAGCAGTGAAAATATTAAATAACCGAAATATCTGATCTGGATCTAAACGATCTAGATCATCAATTACCAAAACAAACTCTTTTCCTATTGTCTTTTCCTTAATTCTTATTAGAAAATCATTTATTAAAATCGTTATGTCATCATTCTCTCTTATAGAACCTTTTTTGTTTTCAAATCCTTCCATGTAAGATAATAACAGACTTCTTTCATCTACACTTAACTCTTTCTTGTAATCGTGAAATTGTGATGCGATGTTTTTTGAGGCTTCTAAGACGCCTAATATTTGTTCAGCGTCAATACTGCTATTTTTCATAATAGATTTCACTAACGGCATTAAGTCTATTCTGTTAGTTAAAAAACTTTGTGCGATTAACAGGTTTGAGAAGTCATTGATTTGTAATTCTAAGAGCTTCGAATATTTTTCGAATAGCGAATCTATAATATCGTATTTAATAATTTCAAATATATCCTCGTTTGAACTTACTGAATAATCTACTGGATATAGCGTTATATCTAGAAAATCTTCATTCTCTTTGAAGTACTCAGTTAGGAAAAATGATTTCCCGGATCCGAAAGATGCGGTAAATAGAATTCGTTTATTATTATATTGTTTTAGGTGTTTGTCAAAATCAGATTTAACAGTTGAGTTGTCAATTAGAATATTCATTTTTAAATATAATTACAAATGTTGAACTAAAGAAAGTACCAGTAGTCCTAATATCTATTAGTGCTAGTTTTCGAACTATAAACAAATTTCAATTTCTGTTTGACAACAATTAAACACTTTTTTTGTTAAACTAATAATTAGGTTATCTTTGCGCTACGAGCATAAAATCAAGTTAAAAGATATTTGCCGAAATAAAGTATGCCAGTTGCCGGTTAACACTGTTGAGGACGCATTAGAGTATTTACAATAAATTAATTTAAATGAATATTTCACCAAACTCTGTAGTAGCGTTAACTTACGAATTGCATACTACTAACGAAGAAGGACAACAAGTTTTTGTAGAAAAAGCTGACGAACAAAATCCTTTAGTATTTTTATATGGCGTTGGCATGATGTTGCCTAAATTTGAAGAACATTTAACTGGTTTAAAGACTGGTGATGAATATGCCTTCGAGCTATCTGCAGCAGATGGTTACGGTGATATCGATCCAGGGGCTTTTGCTGACCTTCCAAAAACCATGTTTACTGAAGCTGGTGGCGAATTACCAAATGTTGGTGATGTTATTCCGTTGCAAGATAACAATGGTAACCAGTTTAGAGCAGGTGTTACTGCTGTTCACGACGAAACCATCTCAGTAGATTTAAACCACCCAATGGCTGGTAAAAATTTAGTATTTAACGGTGTGATTTTAAACGTACGTGAAGCTACTCAAGATGAATTGGCTCATGGTCATGCTCACGGAGCTGATGGTCATTCAGGTCACTAAATTATAGATAATCGATTTTAAAGAAGTCAAGTTTAATAGCATATTGCCCTTTAAACTTGACTTCTTTTGTTGATATCCAGGTCTAATCTTGAAAAACCTCATCTAAAACCAGCTTAAAGCCTAGCATTATCGCTGTTGTAACCTCTTCGCCCTCAGTGAGCAGTTTGGTAGGCTGGAACTTGCCGTTATCATCAAGGATATACCTGAAAAATGTTTTGTGAGAAGGACTTATAATCCAGTATTCTTTAACACCTGCTTCTTCGTAGACTTCATATTTGTTAATCAGTTCCTTTTTATTATTGCCAGGTGATAAAATTTCGATAACAATATCCGGGGCACCAATACAGCCACGGTTATCTAATTTAGCCGG
Organism: Pedobacter sp. SG908; assembly: GCF_011759615.1. Classification (NCBI taxonomy): domain Bacteria; kingdom Pseudomonadati; phylum Bacteroidota; class Sphingobacteriia; order Sphingobacteriales; family Sphingobacteriaceae; genus Pedobacter; species Pedobacter sp. SG908. Next base: position 3,139,805 of record NZ_JAAOYY010000001.1, on the reverse strand, counting down.
ATCGCAAACTACCACGATATCAGGCTGCACTACGGTGAAAACTTCTTTATCATTTACACTTTTCTTGGCCAAACGTACATCAAAAGGAGCAGAATAGACACGACATGGTTTCCCTTTGAGTATATTGTATATAGGGGCAAAAATGTTGGCTGAAATTCCTTGATGAATTCGAGAAGGGACAGGACTCATTTTGAATAAGTGTCCTTTAATAATCTCTAAGCGTTCTTCAAATTCGAAGCGCATATAATCTGCATAACTGTAAATAGCAGAGAAATCTACCTCATTAAGGGTTTTAATAGGAGGTAACTCCTCTTCGGTAGGGTATGGCTTGATATTTTTCATATGAGGTATTTAACCAAATATACTAAATATCTTAGTTTTTTTTAAAAATCGATTTTCAATCGCAGTCCACCATTGGTGAGGTTAAGGTTTTCTTTAGAAAAAGTTTTCATGGGTAGCCTTAAAAAGGGCTCTATAGCGATGTTATTCTTTTTGGATATTTTTTGCTTATAGCCCAAAGAGAAATTGTAGAATCCGATATATTTATCAGGATCTATAGTAGCTTCAGGTTGCGGCTCAACAGTTTTTTCTTTCACGATCATGGTTTTAGAATCTGCATAACCGTTTACCGCCGGAGAAGAAAAGCTTTGAACCTGGTTTACGATATAGCTGTTTTGCTGCGAATTATTTAAAACAGCAAGTGCAGATACCCCAATATTGGTGTAAAGTTTGTCACTTATATTGTATTTTAATTCTAAAGGAACATTAATTCCACGCACTTTAGCATCAACTGAAGCTAGGTTTTTGCCCGATAAGGTTTGTGGTGCAGAGGCATCTAACGATTCTGTTGTACTAATAGAAGCATATGATACGCCAGAACTTATTGATAATTTATTGGCAATGGCATACGACAAAGAAAATCCATAATTCATGGTTACCTTATTGTCGTTACCCATAGCAGGGGCAATGTATACGTCAGGTTGCCATTTAGAGCTCCCACTTGCCTTATTGGCAGGTTTTTGTTGGTTTGCATAACTATCATGAGCAAGCAACTTTTCAAAATTTGTTTGTGGGCTGGGTTGAGGCTTTTTCTTTTCTGTTAAAATATTAAATTCTTTTGATTTTAAATTTGAAAGATTTATACCAGAAAGTTTATTATCTAATAAATTGTTATTAATAGGATTTAATTCTAATTCTTCTGATGTATTGATAGATCCATAACCATGCTGTTGTTCCAATATTGGTTTTAAATTTTCTGTAGTCTTGGTAGGGTGATTACCAACTAAATTAGTTACAGCTGCTGTATGGTTGTTAACATTATTGTTTAATGGTGGTTTAATATTTTTCGGCGAAATTAAGATATCTGTATTTCCATGAGCAGGATTATGGTCTGCTTTAGATTTAGCTATTGTAACATCTTTTTTCTGATCTATATTGTTTTGTGCAAAAAATACAGCTCCGAAGATGAAAATTAAGGCAGCAGCAGCCCATAAAGGCCAGTATGTAATGCCTCTTTTCTTATTTTTTTTCTCCGAAAAGCGCTCCCAGGCACCATCAGGGTATGTTTCCTCATGGTTTTGGAGTTGCGCGGTAATATGCTCAATTAATTCCTTATCCATTTTTTTCGTATGAATTAACCATGGTATTTAGGTAAAGGGTACGTAACTTATTTTTAGAACGTGTGAGGTAAACACGACTGGAACTTTCCGGAATGTTTAACATCTTCGAAATTTCATCGTGGGCAAAGCCCTCAATTTCATATAAGTTAAATACCAGTCTCTGCGTATCTGGTAAGTGATTTAGTAAATTCAAAATATCATTAACGTGTAGCTCCGAAGCAATCGAAACCTGGGTAACAGGATGTTCACTTTCTGCTAAATCATCAACATAAAACTGAACCTTAGAACTCCGGATCTTATCTATCGCCGTCCGCGAAGCAATCTGGGCAATCCAACCTTTAAACGATCGTTGTAATTCTTCCGGATTTTTTGGTGCTTTGAAGCCACCAACATGTTTAAAAATCTTGATAAAGCTATCATTTACAAGCTCTTCACTATCCGAAGGATTCTTTGTATACCTTAAAATTATGCCCATTAAATAGCCATAAAATGATTTATACATCATTTCTTTACAGCTATTGTCGTTTTTTACACAGCCTTTTAAAATTTCCTCAAAACTGAGTATTTTTTTTATCACCCTTGTAAAGGACTATTTATTAAAGGTTTATCATGATTAATTATTGTAAATTTAAGAAAAATAACACCACCCAATTTTTGGGTGATGTCAATTTTCGTTTTCACAGGTAGGGTGAAATATTTTTATTTGTTCGTCATCACTGATAAACCAAGGCCTGTACTATCGGTTTTGCTCGATAAACCTTTAGCCCAGATGGTATAAATTTTGCCTTTTTCGATTTTAACGGTTGGTAAGCTAACCTTAACCGCTCCGCCTTGTTTTAGTTGGAAAGTATAGCTGTCATTTGGTGTAATATTGCTAAAAGTGGTAAACTCTTTAAATGCTTTAGCAGTAAATAAAGGTGCATCTGTACCTGCAATTGCTAAATCAAACGGAGCAGAACCCGGACTTAAGTTTACAAAACGAACTTTAGCTTTATCAGTTTCAGGTGCTTTTAAATCATCTTCAAGGATCAAAAGTTTTGTAGATTTTAAAGTATCTACCACGAAAACCGAATAAAAGAATCCCGATTTTAATGTAGCTGTAGCATTTGTTAAGTATTTTAAAGAATCTTTTTTAGCAACGCCTACCAATCTTGTTCCAGGATAAGCTGCATAATAACCCAAATCTTTAGTGTAAGTAAAGCTGTTTATTTTTTGGTTATCCAATATAAAATCAAGAGCAGCTGTTCCTGGCGATGCATGAACAAAGCCAATACCGGCAGCTTCTATCGGATCGTTGTTAAAATCCTTTTTGCAGGCAGTTATGGTTAAAGTTATAGCAAGGAGAGAGAGTATAATTTTTGTTGTAGTGCTAAAATTTTTCAAATCCGTTTTCATTTTAATGTTTTAAATCAATTTTTAAACAAAATTGGTTAATGGCCATTAACGCTTTTTTTCTTGTAAAACGATTAACGGAACGAAAACGCTACAGCCGTACTCATTTTTTTATAAAAGAAAAGCCACATGGTATGCATGTGGCTTTAAAACAAATATTTTAAGTGTAATTAAGAATACATCTCTTCTCTTAATTTCGCAACATCGCTACTATTGATGTATTCATCATAAGTCATCAACTTATCGATAGTGCCTTTTGGTGTAATTTCAATAATTCGGTTGGCAACGGTTTCTGTTAACTGGTGATCTCGTGAGGTAAACAATATGGTACCTTTAAAATCTTTCATGCCATTGTTCAAAGCTTCGATAGATTCTAAGTCTAAGTGGTTGGTTGGCTCATCAAACATTAATAAGTTAGCTTGTTGTAACATCATTCTGGAGAACATACAACGCATTTTCTCTCCTCCTGAAAGCACTTTCACGTTTTTAAGTACTTCTTCACCAGAGAATAACATTCGACCTAAAAAGCTGCGGACAAACTGTTCATCAGCATCAGTGCCTGAGTATTCACGCAACCAATCTACCAGGTTTTCATCTTTACCTGCAAAATATTCAGAGTTATCATTCGGAATGTCTGCTGTACTAATAGTAACCCCCCATTTAAATTCACCTTTATGGTCTGTATCTCTGCCCGTCAAAACATCGTAAAATGCGGCGGTAGCTAAACTGTTCTGAGATAATATGGCAATTTTATCGCCTTTATTAACCATGAAAGTGATTTTATCGAATAATACACCATCATTTCCGTTTTTACCCAGGTTTTCTACCTGTAAAATCTGGTCGCCAGCCTCACGACCGGTATTGTTGAATATAATGGCCGGGTATTTTCTACTCGATGCTTTAATTTCGGTAATATCAATCTTATCTAAAGCTTTTTTACGGGAAGTAGCCTGTTTTGATTTAGAAGCATTTGCACTAAACCTGCGGATAAATTCCTGGAGCTCTTTCACCTTATCTTCCATTTTCTTATTCTGGTCGCTGCGTTGTTTTAGTGCCAGCTGACTAGATTCGTACCAGAAGGTATAGTTACCGGTATAAATGCTCATTTTAGCGAAATCGATATCCACAATATGCGTACATACTGCATCTAAAAAGTGCCTGTCGTGCGATACAACTAATACAATGTTCTGGTAATCAGCTAAAAAGTTCTCTAACCAGGCAATGGTTTCAATATCCAAGTCGTTGGTAGGCTCATCCAGTAGTAAAATATCCGGGTTGCCAAACAGGGCCTGTGCCAATAATACACGTACTTTTTGTGTATTATCGAGTTCCTTTAACAGTTTATAGTGGTTATCTTCTGTTATGCCCAAATTGCTCAGCATGGTTGCAGCATTGCTTTCCATGTTCCAGCCATCCATTTCCGCAAACAGATTTTCAAGCTCTCCGGCGCGTTCGCCATCTTTCTCAGAGAAATCTTCTTTCATATAAATGGCATCTTTCTCTTTCATAATGGCATAAAGTTCTTTATGACCAATCATTACGGTTTCTAATACCGAAAACTCATCAAATTCGTAGTGATTTTGTTTTAAAACCGCCATTCTTTCGCCTGGAGTAAAAGCCACGCTACCGGAGGTTTGACTAACTTCTCCTGATAAAATTTTTAGAAAAGTAGATTTACCTGCGCCGTTAGCTCCAATTACACCATAGCAGTTGCCCTGGGTAAATTTTAGGTTAACATCTTCAAATAATGTGCGTTTGCCGTATCGTAACGATAAATTAGAAACTGAAATCATGCTATAATTGAAATAAGCCGCAAAGATACGGAAAAAGGTTGAGGGTAGGAAGGTGTTTAATGGTTGGATTGTTGGAAAGTTTAAAAGTTGAAATGTGTTGGAATATTGAAAGGCTTTGGAAATGGAGGGTTTGGTTCTTTATGGAGAGTGAGGCCCCGTTATTCGCTTTACTCCGCTACTCTCCGTGTTCGCTACTACCGGGTTTATTTTACAAAGGGGAGAAGCTTTTGGCCAATGGCTTAAAATCTTGTTCAGGAAAATTAAAACTTAATAAGAAAATTAAACTAAGAGCACGTCATTCTCGCGCATGCGGGAACCACGAAGTGCTCAGCGAAGCTAATCTTAATGCACGCAACATATAGCACTTAGATTCCCAATCAGGTTGGGAATGACGACCAATATCAAGGTAATTTGTCGTAAAATATTTATTTTAGTCCCATGCTTAACCACTCCCTGCTCGAAAACATAAAAACAACCCTTCAGAAAAGCAAAGTAGAAAAGTTAGCAGCCATAGCTTCAGAAGGTACCTTTTCGGTAAAAGATCTGATCGATTTAAGTTTTTATCATGACGAACAGATCGGTTTCAGGGCCGCATGGATTTTAGAAAATGTATTTACTAACCACCAGCAAAGATTTCTGCCTTATGTATTTTATTTTTTAGAGAAATTTCCGCAACAAAACAATTTATCGGCATTGAGGCATTATGTTAAAATTATGGCTCTTATGACCAAGAAAAACGCCTCAATAGAAATTAAGAAGATTCTTGCCGATTATGATACCGATCATTTGGTAGCGGTTGTTTTTGCCTGGTTAATTGATGAAAAGATTCCGGTAGCTGTAAAGTCACATTGCTTAAACATTTTGGCCAATTTAAATGTCAAACACAGTTGGATTAAGGAAGAACTGCTGCAGACCATGGATTTTCTGGTGGATAAAGAAAGTATTGCTTTTTTCGCGAAAGTTAAACAGATCAGGAAACAGTTGTCAGTTGTCAGTTAACAGCTTTCAAACCCTCCATCTTCCTGCCTTATATCTTATTTTCAGTTAGCATAGCGTCAAATCTTTATTGGCTTTTAGCCTTCTACCTTCTTCCGTAAGCCTTTTACCTTATATTTGCCAAATGAGTACAACATACGACATCATTTCAAAAGTTATAAAAGAACGTCGCAGTATTTTTCCTGCCAGCTATATCAAAAAAGAAATTCCGGTTGAGGTGATCAATCAGATTTTAGAGACTGCCAATTATGCCCCAACACATAAATTAACCCAACCTTGGCGCTTTGTCGTAATCAGAAAAGCTGGATTGACTAAACTAGGAGAGGAGCTAGGTAAACTATATAAAGCGTTGGTTTCCCCTCAACAATTTCTTCAGAAAAAGTATGATAGTTTTGCAGAAAAGACCAGTCAGGCTGATTGTATTATTGCCATCAATATGCAGGTGAGTGGTAAGATACCCGAGTGGGAAGAGTTGGCCGCGGTTTCCTGCGCGGTTCAAAATATGGCGTTAACTGCAGAAAGTTTGCAGGTTGGCGCTTACTGGAGCTCTCCACCGTTAATTGACGATTTAGGCGATTTCTTAAGCCTGGCCGAAAATGAAAAGTGCATCGGCTTATTTTACATGGGCTATCATAATGAAAAACCATGGGCACCAAACCGGACTCCGATGGAAGAAAAGGTGAGGTGGATAGAGGGGTAGTCCTTGAGTCTTTAGTCCTGAGTCTTCGTCATCTCGGCTGGAGCTTAGCGGAATGGAGAGATCTTTGACGCAAATATTGAAATGAAATTTAAAAGATTTCTCCACTTCGGTCGAAATGACGATTTTTCTATTTATTTAATATTATGCTAAGTCCGTTAGAGAACTATTTTGACCAAAAAGATGAGCCGATTAAAAGTTGCCTTCAATATTTAAGGTCGCTTTTAATCGGCTATGCTGATATCACCGAGCATTGGAAATACGGAATGCCTTTTTATTACCATAAAGGAAAAATGTTCTGTTATCTTTGGACGCACAAAAAACTCCATCAGCCTTACATTGGTTTGGTTGATGGAAATAAAATTGAACACGAAGATTTGTTGCAGGAGAAAAGAGCCAGAATGAAAATTTTATTGGTCAACCACCTTCAAGATATTCCTAAAAAGAAAATCGAATCTGTTTTAAAACAGGCTTTTGCCTTAAGAAAATAGCCATCTTCCAATTTAATACATCCGTTTTATACTTTCCATTATTTATATGTCTGCATTAAAATCTAAACTTTACCAGCTTTGCTTAACTTTTATACAAAACAGGATAGAAAATATCGAATATTCGCTCCAGCAGGCCAGACAGGCATCAAACGATGATACGAAAAGCAGTGCGGGTGATAAATATGAGACCACACGCGAAATGATGCAGCAGGAGATGGATCGGAACAGTAAATTACTGTACGAAGCAGGGCAACAGAAAATTGCTTTACAGCAGATCGAAAATGTAGAATCAGATCGATTGGTTAAAAATGGGAGTTTAGTGCTCACTTCAGAAGGTAATTTTTACATCAGCATCAGTGCAGGTGAATTAAATATCGATGGACAGAAATTCTTCGCAGTATCACAGGTTTCGCCAATCGGGCGATTTTTGATTGGAAAAGCTACAGGCGAAAGTTTTAAGTTTAATGGGAAAGATTATATTGTGAAAGAGATATTATAAGTTTTCAGTTGGCAATTTGCAATTTTCAGTTCTATGTGTACAGGTAACGGTTCTATATTCACAGTTAGTTCTGAAGCTTCTTTTACATTTATTCCCGCTGATTTAAAATGATAAGCAGAATTAAGTTGGTCGTTTACAGTTTCCAATTAACTGAAAGCTGAGAACTGCCAATTGTAACCTGATGAGCTATTTAATTCCCATCCGCTCTGCAAAAGCCGGTGCCAGATAAGTCTTTAAATCCGAATAAGGAATAAATACCACAATCTGCCCTTGGGCATAACTCGCTACTTCGTATGGATTATACATAAAAGCGATACCATTGGCATTGAAATAAAAGTTGTTATTTGGTTTTATAAAGTCATCAAAAAGAATGGTGCTCAATGCATCTTTGGCTTTAATGTTATATTCTTTACGAAGATTGCGTTCTAAAATGCTTTGTAAGGTATTCGAATCTATTTTTATGATATCATCAAGAACCATTTGTTTTTTGTTCTTCACATCAAGGCAATACATTACGCTGCTGTAATTGCCATGTGCACCGCCAGTATAGGCATCAGTTAGCAAATCGATTACTACGTAGCCATTATCGTTATAATTAACCGATTGTTGACTGTTGTTGGTATAATTCATCCATGCCTGGAAATCATTGTCGCGGCCATTTTTTTGTTGTTCGGCAACCTGGGTTTTATAGTCTTTGAAATAGGCAGCTGCAATATTTTTGAAACCGATTGAGCGATCGACCTGTGATTTTACTCCTGAAATTTTTTTAAGTTCTGAGTTTAGCCAGTTGCCGTATTCATCATTACTTTTGCTTTCCAGGTATTCAAAACTGATTTCTGCTGTAGGTGATTTTGGCTGATCGGAAAATGCCTTAATGGAGTCTTTGTAAATTCCGGCACTGAAAGGATAGCTGCCCTCCGGATATTTTTCTGTTAAGGCTATCGGGTATTTTTTGGTTTTATCGCCACTTTCCCAATGGCCGCTGAAACCATTTCCATTCCATTTTAAAGCTAAATGGGGCGATTTAAAATCAGGTGTGAAATATGATTCATAAAAACTATATTCAGTAAGTACTATGCTATCTTTCCCGATTAAAGTATCGGTTGATAGGTTAAGCCATGAGCCGTCATAATAATAAGTACCACTTAAATCATCATCAACCTTTTGCAAATGCATCACTACTTTTTTGCCTGCAATGGTACCTTCCAATCTCTTGTAAAAACTTTCTGTAAGTTGGGCCTTTGCATTCGCTGTACTATCATTTGTAGTTTCAGTGGTATTGGCTCCATTTTTAGGGTTGTTACAAGCAGATATGATCAGTAATCCTAAAAGGCAAAAAAGAAAAGAATATTTCATAAGCTAAGGAATTGATTACTTACTATTTACAGTTGAAACTATAATTTTGTTTTATTAAAACTCTTGTTAATACTATAATATAGGTTTTTTGCAGTGTATCTTCCTGGATCAATTATTCTCCTAATGGTATAAAGTGGATAATTTTCATCCCGCGCTGTCGAAAGTATAAATGCTGCTTTAAAGCCATGCTCTTTTAGCTTGTGTAAAGTTGAAGCTTTAAAAACACCGTAAGGATAGGCGAAGTATTCCACTTTTTTGCCTGTAATTTCTTCCAGTTTTTTAGTTGGGGCATCAATTTGGGTTGTCCAGTCTTCGTCGGTAAACTGAGCAAAGTTTTTATGATCGTAGGTATGGCTGGCAATCGTATTTCCCTCGTCAGACAATTGTTTAATCTGCTCTTTGGTCATATAATTAATCCGCCCTTTTCTGCCGATTGATACCGTCATGATAAAATAAACACCTTTAAAACCGTGTTTTTTTAATGTGGTATTCCCAATGGTAAATTGATCTTCGTCTGTATCATCAAAAGTGATCATAATTGGCTTTTCGGGTAATTTAGCACCGTAAACCAAATAATTATACAGTTGATCGGGCAAAATAGAATGGTAACCGCTATCGGCCAACATTTTCATGTGTTCCTTAAATTTATCAGGGGCAATAATATCGTCGTGAGCTCTTTTACTATCGCTGGCAATATTGTTTCTAATCTGATGGTAACACAGAACGGGCACCTCCCTCCGCGCCAAAATAGTTTTGTTATCGGCAGGTTTGGCATTTGCAGAATCTATTTTAACCGTTTCGGTAGTATTTACAGCTGCTTTTTCTTTTGAAGCCTTAGAAGGCTGGCAAGAGGTTAAAAGTAGTATAGAAATGGCACCATAGAGCAAGAAACTTTTCATAGAATGTAGCGATCTTATTTAAAAGCTGTTTTTAATGCTGTTGCTTAATGTTTTTGGCGACCAGTAACCACTGGCGATAATCCTGCGGATGGTGAACAATGGATCTTTTTCATCACGTTTGGTCGATAACTGATAAGCCATTCTAAAACCACGTTTTTTAAGCTCAGGAATACCTTCCGCGTTCCATAAACCAAAAGGATAGGCAAATTCTGTCATCTTTTTACCTGTAATTTCTTCCAGTTTTTTGGTTGGTTTGTCTAATTGCTCTTCCCAATCTTTGCCTGCATATTTTTTGAAATTTTTATGATCGTAAGTATGGCTGCCAATAATATTTCCTTCATCAGAAAGTTGTTTGATCTGCTCTTTCGTCATGTAATCCACAAACTTGCCTTTTCTACCAATCGAAACCGTCATGATAAAATAAACAGCTTTATAACCCAATTTATCTAAAGTTGGGCGTACAACGGTAAACTGGTCCATATCGGTATCATCAAAAGTTAACATAATCGGTTTACTCGGTAGGGCTGCACCAGTGTTTAGATAAGCGTAAAGCTGATCTGGTAAAATGGTATGATAACCGCTATCGGCAAGCATTTTCATCTGATCTTTAAAATTCTGGATTTCTACAATATAATCTTTACCTACTTTGCCATCAGTTGGTTTCCAGTTTCTTACCTGGTGGTAACATAAAATTGGAACTTGTTTTCTGGCTAAGATGGTTTTGGCATCAGCCACTTTTATTTTCGAAACATCAACTGGTGTTCCGGAGCTTGCTGCAGTTTTGGTGCGCTGCGCAGAAGAATCTTTACTGGTAGAATTTTCTGTCTGAGATTTAGATTGGCAGCTGGCAAATAAGATTACTCCGGCTGTTATTAGTGTTAAAAAGCTGTATTTCATTATTAGGATATATAGTTACAAAACTATAAAATCCCTTAATTATTTATCCATCAAAATAAATTGTGTTAATAATTAATTTCAGTTGCAGGAAATTACACTAACTATCGCATTTATTACATATCAAAACCTGCTTAATATCCTTTAATTAAATAATTTAGCGGCTCAAACAAATTTTAATGAATAAACTTTATAAACTCCTGTTGTGTGCGCAGTTTTTATCTTTAACTGTTGTTGCACAAAATAAAACATTTACCATTACCGAAAATATTCAACAACAACCTAAAGCAAATTATCAGCTTGCTTCGCGTTTTTCGCCAAATAAACTAAAAAAAATGGTTTACTCTACTGCTGTAGACCCACATTGGCTAAAATTGAGCAACCGTTTCTGGTACACTTTTGAAAGTCCAAAAGGAAAATTTTGGTACCTGGTAGATCCTGCATCAAAAAGCAAAAAAATAATGTTTGATAATGCTAAACTAGCGGCAGATATTACCCTGATTGTTCGCGATCCATTTGATGCAGAACATTTGCCGCTCGAAAACTTAAAATTTGCTGCCGACGAAAAAAGTATTTCTTTCGAAATAAAAAGCACTGTTGATGAGCTAAAAAAAGATAGAAAAGATAAAAAAGCGGCTGATTCCATGCAGAAAAAAATATTTTCTTTCAAATACGAACTGGCAAGTGCTAAATTAACTGAAGTGCCAAATTTCAGTAAACCAAAACCAAAACCATCATGGGGATCGGTAGCGCCCGATTCTTCGGCCATTATCTTCTCCCGTAATTACAACTTGTATTGGATGGATAAAGAGAACTACAAAAAAGCGGTTAAAAATGAAGATGATAGTACCATTGTAGAGCATCAGCTTACTAAAGACGGGGTTAAATTCTATTCTTATGGAAATGATGGCGATGGTGAGAATAACGTAGAGAACGAAAAAAATAATAAAAAACGCCGCGGTGCTTATGTGCTTTGGTCGCCGAATTCGAAATATTTTGTATTGGATAGGACTGATTCGCGTAAGGTTAAAGATCTTTGGGTAATTAATAGTGTTACACCTGGTCGGCCAACTTTAGAAACCTATAAATACCAGATGCCAGGAGAGGCCGAAGCCCCTCAGGATGAAGTTTTGTTATTCGATTTTGCTGCAAAATCTTATAAAAAACTCAATGTTTCGGCTTTTAAAGATCAAAGTGTTTCGGTTTGGAGCAAACCATCATTAAATAAAGACCGTGATAACGAATTTCGCCCATCTATTTGGTTGGGTAACGATAGCAGGTTCTATTTTTCACGTACCAGTCGCGATTTAAAACGTATCGACATCGGGACCGTTGATATTGCCACCGGGAAAGTAACACCTTTAATCGACGAACGTTTTAATACCTATGTCGAAGTTAACCGCCCAGGCTTGGTAAATGATGGTAAAGAGCTAATTCATTGGAGTGAGCGCGATGGTTGGGCACATTTTTATCTTTTTGACGAAAATGGAAAGCTGAAAAACCAGATTACAAAAGGTGCTTTCCACTGTGAAAATATCGTAAATATCGACGAGAAAAAACGTATCCTTTATTTCACGGCAAATGGTAGGGAAGGTAAAGAAGATCCTTATTACTTACATTTATATAGCATCAATTTTGATGGCTCGAACATGAAATTATTAAATGCGGGTGATTTTGACCATGTGGCGAATATGAATGATAACAATACTTTCTTTGTAGATAATTATTCGAGAGTAAATACTGCGCCAAAAGCTACACTTTATGATGGAGCAGGCAAAAAAGTAATGGATCTTGAAACTACAGATCTTTCATTGCTTATGGCGGCGGGTTACAAATTCCCTGAGCCTTTCAAAGTAAAAGCAGATGATGGAATAACTGATCTGTATGGCGTAATGTATAAACCTTTCGATTTCGATCCCAATAAAAAATATCCGATTATCGAATATGTTTACCCGGGGCCACAAACCGAAGCTGTAAACAAAGCTTTCAGCAAAAGTATGGACCGTACCGAAAGGTTAGCTCAATTTGGTTATATTGTAATTACAGTGGGAAACCGTGGTGGAAATCCTTCGCGGTCTAAATGGTACCATACTTACGGTTATGGTAATCTGCGGGATTACGGTTTAGCAGATAAGAAAACGGCTATTGAGCAATTGGCTGCAAAGTATTCATACATAGACGAATCTAAAGTGGGCATTACAGGCCATTCTGGAGGTGGATTTATGTCGACAGCTGCTATGTTGGTTTATCCGGATTTCTTTAAAGCTGCTGTTTCGAATGCAGGAAACCACGATAATAGTATTTACAACCGCTGGTGGAGCGAAAAACACCATGGCGTAAAAGAAACCATTTCGTTAAAAGGGGATACCTCATTTAAATACAGCATTGATAAAAATCCTGATCTGGCTAAAAATCTGAAGGGTCATTTGTTATTGATGCATGGCGATGTAGACAACAATGTACACCCGGCAAACTCAATCCGCGTAGCCAATGCACTAATGAAAGCAGGTAAACGTTTCGATTTCTTGATTATTCCTGGTCAGCGCCATGGTTTTGGAGATATGACAGAGTATGCTTTCTGGAAACTGGCTGATCATTTTAACAAATATTTAATCGGCGATTTTTCTGAACCAAGTGATGTTGATCTGGTAGAAATGGATAGAGATATCGAACAGAACGGAAAATAGTTTTATTACAATAGTTTATTTTGATGGCCTATGGAAACGTAGGCCATTTTTATAACGATAAAACGTGATTATAAGGCTAATTTTAATCGTAGCGTCACCCTGAATTTATTTCAGGGTCTATTTCAATATGAGTCGTCATTGAGAGGCTAATCCTATTAGCCGTGTCAATCTACCCGATTAGTATTAGGAACGGAATAGGTGCTCATGCAGCCTCAAAAATGAAATGCTGCCTTGGCCACCTAGCCCCGGTTGCAGCGATACCCTGCAGCAACGAGGTACGAGGAAGCGAAGCGTATAAGCGTAAAACGGGAAGAAACTTATGGTCCTGTAGAAACCTTGCGCTCCAAAACCAAAACTCAACATTATTAAGCCTGGTTTTTTATTAGCGTTGGCTGAGTTTATTTAACGCATCTTTAGTTTGTGTCGTCAATTTTCCCTTTTAAAAAAAAGCCTCCCGATTTTTACATCGGGAGGCCATATCTTAAGTTTAGGTAATCCTTGTTTTTTTGATCTTATTTGTAAAGGTAATTTACGGCAATTACATCATTTGCATTGAAGGTACGGTTACCACCATTAGAACAAGCTAACATAAATGAGCCAGCATCAGGAGTTGAAGGAGTTCCTGGTATTCTAACTGCCCCAACATTTGATGCACCTTCGTTACCCGCACCACTTGCGCCACAGCTAAAGGCGCGGTCCATGTAATCGGTGTGGCGGAAACCGATGCAGTGACCAACTTCATGTTGGATCACAGAAGCAAGGTAAAGTAAATTGGGGTTGGTGCCATAAGCAGCTGCATTGGTATTCATTCTGATCTGGTTGTATGGATTTCCGGATGAGGTAGGGAAACCTGCAGAACCTAAGGTAATAAAACCACCGCTCGGACCTTCGTTAAAACCTACAACATTAATGTTTCCGGTTGTACCTGCGCTTGCCCTTTGGAAAGTAATGCGTAAGCCTAATGAGTTGTATCTCGAAATCATGGTGTTTACGGCATCACTATATACCTGAGGAAGGTTAGTTACCGAAACGGTAATTACACGTGGTAATGATTTAACCAGGTTTGTGGTTCGGTACTGTTCGGTTTCGGCAATGTTTAAATTTGCACCAGTAGAAGTTTCAGTTAGGTTATTCTCAGTTAAAAGAATATCACCCTCTACCAAATATCCTTCATCTATTTTACGGATGTTATTAGTACTGAAGCCTAAAGATTTGATCTGTGATAACTTGTCGGCTGAAATATCAGTTTTGCTTTCAACTGCATTTTCTGTATTATTACTCTTACACGAGTATAGGTTAGTGATTAAAAAGCATGCGGCTGCAATCGATAAAAATTTGTTTGTTTTCATCTTGAATAGAATTAAATTAGTTTAGGTTGAATAAGTTAGTTAATAAAATTTGTGGATTACCTTATAAATGCTAATTTAGAGAAGATAAACGATGTAAACAAAATTTTACAATAAAATAATATTTGAAAGTCAACACTGTATTTTTATTTATATGTTTTTGTCTGTCTGTTCTTAGTTTAAACGCACAGATACAACCTGGCGGAATGGAAAAATATTTTGAAAAATATGTTTCAAAAACAGGCAATACTTTAAAACTAAATGACGATCAGCCTATTTTGGTTAGGTTCAACCGTACTTTAACAACTGCGGAAATTCAATTGTTGAAACCCAAAAAACGTCTCTCGGGCGATTATTTTATTGTCGAAAAATCAAATGTTTCTAACTTTTCTAATAGTATAGTTTCACAGCAACAAGCCAATGGACTTTGGAAGGTTAGCGATAGATTGATGAAAGTACTCAGTAAAAGCAATAAAAAGAACGATTCTATCCTGGTTCGGCTGGCCTTCAAAAATATAAATGCGTTACCAAAGGCTGTTGCAAGCCAAAAGATAAAATCAGCCGATAACGTAAACAACATTTGTACAGTTTACCTCTCACCAGCTGATTTAATGTTGTTGTTAGAACTCGGCGATGTTTTATACGCCGATGTTTTGGCTGTGGCTAAAGAGGAAGTGGTAATTAATGGACTAGACCTGGCTTTAAACCAGATTTCTAACGCCCGAAATCTTTTTCCCGGTGTTGATGGCACGGGTATAAATGTTTCTTTTAAAGAAGGGATGTACGATGCTACGGACCTTGATTTATTGGGAAAAACCGTTGCAGGGGCCACTATTGGTAAAACGCCAACTACTCATGCTACCATTATGGCAACCCTAGCATTAGGAAACGGTAATTCCTTTATCCGGGGTTTGGGGGCAGCACCAAAGGCCAAACTTGCTTATTCTGATTTTACTAATCTGATGCCTGACCTAATAACCGATTTAAACAAACTTCAGATTAAAGTTCAAAATCATTCTTATGGTACTGATATCGATAACGATTACGGAATGGAAGCAGCGGCCTATGATAAACAGATCTTCGAAACCGATACTTTGATCCATGTTTTTTCTGCCGGAAATAAAGGAACAACTACACCTTCTGTTGGATTTTATCAAGGTATGACTGCTCGTGCCAATTTAACGGGAAATTTTAAGCAGGCGAAAAATTTATTAGTGATAGGAGGTATCAACAGGGAAAATATTTCCGAAAATCTAAGCAGTAAAGGCCCTGCCTACGATGGTCGTGTAAAACCTGAACTTGTTGCTTTAGGTGAAGACGGAACATCAGGCGCTGCAGCAATTACTAGTGGATCGATTGCTATGTTAGAACAATTTTATCAGCAGAAATATAAAAAAGCGGCTCCCGCGTCACTAATCAGAGCAACAGTAATTAATTCTGCCGATGATTTAGGTACACCACAGGTTGATTTTGTGTATGGTTATGGAAAACTCAATGTAGCACAATCGTTAAAAACTTTAGACGAAAATAGGGCGTTATTGTACGAAGTGGCCAGAAATCAGGATTTGCTTATTCCCTTGGCCATTCCGACTAATGTAGCTGAAGTGAAACTGACCATCACCTGGAACGATCCACCAGCAGTTGTAAATGCAGCGCAAAGCTTGGTTAATGGATTGGATTTAAGTGTCGAAAATCCCGCAGGAAATTTAACGCTACCCTGGGTGTTAAGTAGTTTTCCTCATTTAGATTCCCTCTCAAAACCGGCAGTTCGTAAGGCAGATATTATCAATAACGTTCAGCAGATTACGCTCGATAATCCCACTACAGGTGCTTATAATATTCATGTTAAGGGTAACAGAATTACTCAGGGCAATAACCAACCTTTTGCATTGGCTTATCGTTACATATTCAAAAACACTTTTTCCTTTATTAGTCCTGAAAAAAACGAATACTTCTTTGCCAATGAAGATAACTACATCCGCTGGGAGAATACTTATACAAGCAAAACAGGAAACCTATCAGTGAGTTATGATGAAGGCGTCACATGGAAAACAATTGCTGCTGGTGTCGATTTAAGTAAAGGTTTTTACCATTGGAATGCTCCTGATTTGTTTGCTAAAGCGATGATAAAAATGGAAGTGGAAGGCAATATAATATTGAGCCAATCTTTTGTTATTTCGAGTCCAAGGGTGTTAAACGTTGGCTATGCATGCAAAGATGGAATTGCGCTAAACTGGAATCCACAACCTGGGGCAAAAGATTATACGCTATATAATGTAGTAGATAATATCCTCTCTCCAGTGCTAACCCTTACTGATACCATAGTTAAGCTTGACGCAAACAAGATTAATAGTAAATATTTTGCGGTGGCAGCTAACGGGATAGGTTTTACAGGTTTAAAAAGTTATACCATCGATTATACGCAGCAGGGGATTGCCTGTTATGTAAGAAACTTGTTTGCATCTTTGACTGATGATAACCGGGTAAGAATTGATTTAAGTGTCGGCACTACTTTGGATTTAAAGAATATCATTTGGGAAAAACAGACCGGACCAAATACTTTTAGTGTTTTACAGCAGACCAAGCCAATTTCAAATCAACTCGATTATACGATTTTTGATGAAAAGCCAAAAGCCGGAATCCAGTTTTACCGCGTTACTTTCGAAACCGCCAGCGGTCAGGTGCAGAGCGATCTGGTATCAGTAGTGTACCTGAAAGAGAATGAATTTTCTTTCTTTCCCAATCCGGTAGCCGATTATTTAACCATTTTGAGCGGATCGTTCGAAGATTATAGCCTATCTATCTTTAACATCTTAGGACAGAAGGTTTTTGAGGAAAAGGCTACAAGTTCGAACCGTTTTTTGCTCAACGCTTTATCAACAGGTGTTTATGTTGGTGTGATCAATAAAAACGGGCAGCAGTTAAAGAAATTTAAGCTGATTAAGAAATAAGTCTTATCAGCGTATACCTGTGTGATCAGCGGTAGACCCTCAAATTTGGGATGATAAACACAGAAACTCCTAATTTCTTCGTATTTTTCAGCAAATGCAATTTTTTATTAAAATTCAATTCTTTATAAATGAAAAAAATCCTTCTACTTTCCAGTTGTGCGCTCCTTTTTTTTAGTTCCTGCAAGCAAGGCACAAAAAGCACTGATATTAGTGTCGATTCTTTAGCCGTAAAAGCCATTAATGATTCGAGTTTAACCCAATATTTATCTGTAATTGCAGCTGATAGTTTAGAAGGGCGAAAACCGTTTACCAATGGAGAAACGAAAACTATTAATTATTTAAAAACGCAGTTCGAAAAACTGGGCCTGCAACCTGGTAATGGAGATAGTTTCTTTCAGGAGGTACCCATGGTAGAGATTAAATCTGTGCCGGAAGATAAAATGGTGCTCAAAGGAAAAACAGCATCGTTAACCTTAAATTATTTAACCGATTTTGTGGCCGGTACCCGCCGTGTGCAAGATGAGGTAAGTATGAGTAACTCACCGCTGGTTTTTGCTGGCTATGGCATTGTTGCGCCCGAGTATGGCTGGAACGATTATGCAAACCTAGATGTAAAGGGAAAAACAGTGGTGGTGTTGATTAATGATCCAGGCTTTGCCGATTCGACCTTGTTTAAAGGTAAAAATATGACTTACTATGGCCGATGGACCTATAAGTTTGAAGAAGCGGCAAGACAAGGAGCTACTGGGATTATTATTGTTCATGATACAGAGCCAGCAGCTTATCCCTGGACAGTTGTGCGTAGTGGCTGGTCGAAATCTAAACTTACGCTGCAAAGCGAAGACAATGGAATGAGCAGGGCTGTAGTAGAGGGATGGATTACTTTAGATAAGGCGAAACAGCTATTTGCACTGGATGGTAAATCATTTGATCAATTGGCTTTAAGTGCCCGTAAAAAAGGTTTTAAAGCTGTTGATTTAAATATTACTACCTCACTAAAGGTTAAAAATACGATCAAAAAATCGGTTACTTATAATGTTCTGGCTAAAATACCAGGCGATAAGCGTAAAGATGAAGCTATTATTTATTCGGCACACTGGGATCATTTAGGTGTAGGAGAGAAAATACAAGGCGACTCTATTTATAATGGTGCGGTTGATAATGCAACAGGTTTAGCCGCTTTATTCGAAATTGCTTCGGCCTTTAAAAAGTTGCCTAAAGTACCTGGGCGTACCATTTTGTTTATTTCTTATACAGCAGAAGAGCAAGGCCTTTTAGGGTCTGAGTATTACGCCAAACATCCTGTTTTTTCATTAGCCAAAACTGTTGCCAATATCAATATGGATATGATGGGCATTGCAGGTAAAACGAAAGATATTGTCGTGTATGGCTTCGGTCAGTCAGAACTGGAAGATTATGCTGCTGCTGCGGCTAAAAAGCAGGGGCGGGTAATCGTTCCGGATCCTGTTCCATCATCGGGATTGTATTACCGTTCAGATCATTTTAATTTGGCCAAAGTTGGTGTGCCTTCATTGTTTACAGGTTCAGGGGTAGATAACATTAAAAACGGTAGGGAATGGGGATTAAAGCAGGTGGCCGATTTTACCAAATTCCGCTACCATTCGCCACAGGATAATTTTGATGCCAAAAAATGGGATTTATCAGGTATTATAGAGGATGTTCGGATGCTTTTTGATATGGGGTATCGCATCAGTAATGAAGATTCTTATCCTAAATGGAAAGACGGATCTGAATTTAAGGCCATTCGCGAAAAGAAATAAAACAAAAAGCGTCCCGATGGTAAACCGGGACGCTCTTCGAAAAAAAAAGTCATTTTATTAAGTTTCCCTTAAGGGAGAATTAATTAAAAGTAGAACTGTACACCTAACCTTGGTGCGAAAGTATCAGCGTTTAAGCCAAAAGTATTGGTTTTAACTTTAGCACCAGTTCCTTCTGCTTTTAAAGTGTAGTTTTCATAACTTAAACCTTTAACTGAAAGTTCGATACCGATTCTTTTTGTTGGGAAGAAAGCAAATCCTGGAGCAAGTTCTACACCGATTTTGGTTGTACTACCCAATTTAACTGCGTTATCGCCGTTAGCATCAGTTGCTTTTAATTCACCAAATGCCAATGGCACTGATAATTGTCCGAAGAATTTAAATTGATCAGATAAACCAACATAGTAACGACCGAAAGGAGCAACTTTAAAAGTACCTTCTTGAGTTTTGTTGCTTACTTTTTTATCGTATTCGTAACCAACACCTGTACCGATAGCAAAATTATTGCTGATAAAATAACCAACACTTGGTAATACGCTAAAGCTGAAATCTGCTTTTGGAGCGCCGTCTACTTTTGTAGAGTTTACACCTACATTACCGCCTAACATAAAATTTCCTTTTTCAGTTTGTGCTTGTGCACCATAAACTAAACCTGCTACTGCTACTAAAGATAATAATAGTTTTTTCATCTTTTTTATTATTTATTTGTTATTAAAATATAGTCAATTTTACTTTTTTAATTTCTGACTATATTTGAATAAAAGTCAACACTTGTGCCAAAAAACTTTGTCTGCGTCATCAAAAAATCAGTTTTTGGGCAACTGCCTAATTGATAAATAGATATAAAATTAGTGTTAAGTCAATATTATTTTCGTGTGACTAAAAATCAATCGATTGATTAATTTTTTAGACATGACAGATTGACAATCTGACTTTTTTTGTATAAATGTCAGATTTTTTTGTGTCTAAAATGGCAGATTTTGCAGAAGAGTTGTTGCGGTTTTGAGTTAAACCTTACAAGCAGAAATTAAATTTTCTATTTTCCTTTTAATAATATCGATGCTTCTCTCGTCTGTCAGTTTTCCTTCAGCATCGAATTTGTTTTGAGCCTGAGCAATTAAAACTTCTGGTTGTAATACCGGATTCATATTTAAAAAGGTAAAAACAGGCAAAAACGCGGTTTGCATTCTAACTGTTCCCCACATTCCCTGTGTTGCGCCCATTAAGGCAACTGGTTTATGCATTAAGGGCGAATCCTTTCCACGACTCGCCCAGTCGATGGCATTTTTTAACCCACCGGGAATAGAATAATTATATTCAGGAGAAACAATAATAAAAGCATCTGCAGTGGCTAAAGCATCTCTAAATTTTACCACACTTGCTGGTCTTTCTTCTGTTTCTGGTAAATCAAGGTCTGCGTTATAAATAGGAACGTCTTCAAAAGTCACCGTTTCGAAGTGGATGTTTTGGGGAATTAAACTACCTACAACTTTAAGCAACATCGCATTATAAGAGCCTTTTCTTAGACTTCCGCATAAACCAACAATTTTTCCATTCTTTTCCATAGTTATAAAACCAAAACTTTATCAAAATGTTTGGTTTTTGCAAGGACATATCGTATAGTTTAAAAATTTATAATCGCTATTTTTGACGGTATAAGATACCGTCATGACTGAGAATACGACTACCACATCAATTATTGAAAAAACTGTTTTCCCGATACTTTTCGCCTTAAGTTTTTCGCATTTACTTAATGATACCATACAATCGTTAATTCCTGCAATTTACCCCGTTATTAAAACCAGTTATCATTTAAGTTTTTCGCAGATTGGTTTAATTACGCTTACTTTTCAATTGGCTGCTTCCTTATTACAGCCATTTGTAGGTTTGTATACCGATAAAAAACCTCAGCCATATTCGCTGGCGATAGGCATGGGATTTACGCTGATTGGTTTGATTTCGCTATCACAAGCGGGCCATTTTTATACCATGCTAATTTCTGTTGCTTTTATCGGAATTGGTTCCTCTATATTTCATCCCGAAGCCTCAAGGATGGCGCACGCTGCATCAGGAGGAAAGAGGGGATTGGCACAATCTGTTTTTCAGTTGGGTGGTAATGCAGGTAGTTCTTTAGGTCCACTATTGGCGGCCTGGATTATTGTTCCCTACGGGCAGTTCAGCGTGATCTGGTTTTCTGTAATTGCACTCCTTGCCATTATGATTTTAACCTATGTAGGTAACTGGTATAAAGGATTTATGCTTTCGAGAAGTAAAAAGATCAATATTCAGACTGTTGTGAACCAGTTTTCGAGAACTAAGGTGATTTTTTCGGTTTGTATTTTACTCTTGCTGATTTTCTCGAAATATTTCTATATGGCGAGTTTGACTAACTATTTCACCTTTTATCTGATCGGTAAATTTCATGTTTCGGTACAAACCTCACAGATCTATTTATTTGTATTCTTATTTTCTGTAGCTGCCGGAACGTTATTGGGCGGACCAATAGGCGATAAAATAGGCCGAAAATATGTAATATGGGTATCTATATTGGGTACTGCACCGTTTGCATTATTGCTTCCACACGCCAGTTTATTTTGGGTTGGTGTACTGATCGTTCCCATCGGGATGATTTTAGCATCGGCTTTCTCTGCAATTCTGGTTTATGCACAAGAATTGATTCCTGGAAAAGTAGGCTTGGTTGCCGGTCTGTTTTTTGGCTTTGCCTTTGGCATGGGCGGTATTGGTTCGGCATTACTAGGGAAACTAGCTGATTCTACCAGTATTGAATATGTATTTAATGTTTGTGCGTTTCTACCCTTAATCGGTTTATTAACTGGTTTCTTGCCTAATATTGAGGCAAAGAAGAAATAAAAAGAGACTGTCTTTTAACCGAGATTTTAGCTAATCGAAATACCGCGAAAAATCGTCATTCCCAACTTGATTGGGAATCTTAACACAATATGCTGCGTGCATTAAGATTCCCGCCTGCGCGGGAATGACGACCTTCTATTGGAGTATGTAAATGATAGCCTGTCGAAGGACTAGCCAAAATATATGTTTTTAGCGTTTCGACAGGCTCTCCGTAGGAGTCCTTGGGACAGTGTGGCAGATTAGATTCGAAATTAATTTTGTAGAACAGTCTCTATTAGCTTAAAAATGAAAGTTAAATCCAAGAAATGGGTTAAAAGTGTTAAACCCAAAATCAAATGCTTCTGTTTCGTACCAAATATTTGAAGGCTCTTTACCGTCGTAATCAATTTTATTGTACGATAATAAAGGGAAGCCAAGCTCTATGCCCAGTTTTTTAGTCGGAAAAAATGCTAGGCCAGGCTGTATAGATGCATGGTACTGTGTGAATTTTGAACTAGGTGGATAATTATAAGTATAGGTACTGGTTTCATTAGTTTTTACAATACCAATCGTTCCACTAAACTGTCCAAAGGCTTTAAGTTTGTCAACAATATCTATATAACATCTCACTACAGGACCCACTGAGAAACTTTTTTGTTTACTTGTTCTTGTAGAGGTTGTGTTGAAATTAGAATCAAAATTACTATTGAAATTTTTACTATAACTAAAACCTGCAGTTAATCCAATTGCTAAGTTTTTAGAAAAGAAATGTGCGTAACTTGGGTTAATGGTGTAATAATTCCTTTTCTCGTAATTTGGCGACTCTGTTTTTGATGAAGAAATATTAAAACTTCCTCCGATTAGGTTATCTCCTTTTTCTGTTTGGGCATGAGCTGCCATGACGATAGCGCATACCGCTACCAACGTTAATAACTGTTTTTTCATTTTCATTTGTGTTTTTTGTGTATTCAATGATAGCATAAAAAAACAATATAAAACTATGTGTTTAGTTATTTTTGTGTTAAGTTTTTGATTGACAGTGATAAAAAAAGACACCGATCTGATTTATTAGATCGGTGTTCTATATAAGAATGAACGGATTGTATTTTACTTCGAATTTGCATTCAGGATAAAGTAATACAGTTCGATAGGTGAGGAAATAAAATCGCAATCGGTTTTGCCTGTAATTGATTTAATCTTGCCATTTTCTTCGGGAAAAATGCTTCTATAGTATTCTATCTGTGTGCCGCCGATAGATTTAATTTTTCCATTTTCCTCGGGAAAAATGCTTCTATAGTATTCAATTGTCGTATTGCCGATAGATTTTAATTTGCCGTTTTCCTCTGGAAAGATGCTCCGATAATACTCGAACTTAATATTGCCGATCGATTTAACTTTACCATTTTCTTCAGGGAAAATGCTTCTGTAATATTCGAATGTTTTATCGCCAATAGATTTAATTTTTCCATTTTCTTCAGGAAAAATACTTCTATAGTATTCAAATTTCTTATCACCTATAGATTTGATCTTTCCGTTCTCCTCTGGGAAAATGCTCCGGTAATATTCTATTTTTTCATCGCCGATATATTCGGGTTTCTCGTTTTCTTCGGGGAAAATACTTCTATAATATCTTATTTCGTTGATCTCTGCAGTTTGTGCCTTCACATTAAATGCGTTGGTTAATAGAAGGGTTAAGCCTAAAATTTTTAGGCTTAACCAGCTGAATATGTTTCTCATCTTATTGGATATTAAAAATGATAGTTGAAAGTAAATGTCGGTGTGAAATTTTGCAGGGCGAGCCTTAGGTTATTGGTTTTGTCGTAGTTGTAAAGCGATTCTTCTGCATAGTAATTTTGATGGAAGAAAGATACAACGGGCAATGAAAATTCCAATGCTGCATGTTTTGATATGAAATAGCTGAAGCCAGGACTTACACTTGCACCCCATCCCTTTATTTTAGCATCAGTTCTGATCAGGTAACCTTCATCATCGATCCTGTTAAAGGTGTTGATTTGAAGGAGTAGATTAGCTTGCATAAAAAACTTGAAGCGCTCTTTAACAGCAATATATTTGCGTACGAAAGGAGAAAAACCAAAGCTAAATTCCTTTACCCCAAGCTGTTCTTCGTAATACCCGTATTCTTCATTCCATGCGATATAATTTTCACCCCTGAGCTTCGAAAGATTTAAGGGAATTTCTAAACCAATGGCAAAATTATTGGCTAAAAAATAACCTCCTCTTGGCGTTAGGGTAAATGTGTTTAAGCTAGGTGATGAGCTGTTTTGCTTAGAAGTTCCAAAACTCAGACTTCCGCCAATAAATCCGGATCCCTTTTCAGTTTGGGCATAGCTGCGCCAACTGACGGCGCATAGCAGCGCCATGATGATTAATTTAGGTTTCATTTTATTTGTGTTTTTGTGTGTAATCAATAATAATCATTATTGAAACAAAAAACAAGAAAACGAACTATCATGTTAGTTACTTTGATGGGTGAATTATAAACAAAAAAATCCCATAGAAATTAATCTATGGGATTTGATTATTATGTTTTTAATCAGCTTTTTGGTTCAGGAACACAAAATTATGATCGAACATATCTAACTTAATTTTGCTGTCTTTATCTATCTTACCCGCCAATATCTCTTTCGACAACTCATTTAAGATTCTTTTTTGGATCACTCTTTTTAATGGTCTAGCACCAAACTGCGGATCGTAACCCAATTGTGCCAACCAATCTAAAGCTTCATCACTGGCTTCCATTTCTATACCCATTTCAGCCAATGTTTGCTGTACATGTTTAAACTGTAAGCTTACAATATTTCTGATTTCGCTGCGGTTTAACGGAGTAAACATAATCAGCTCATCAATCCTGTTCAAAAATTCTGGGCGAATGGTCTGTTTTAATACCTCGAACAATTCGTTTTTGGTTTTCGCAATTACTTCCTCACGGTTTTCATCGCTTAAGTTTTTGAAATTATCTTGAATTAAATGCGCACCAATGTTTGAGGTCATGATGATGATGGTATTTTTAAAATTCACCGTTCTACCTTTATTGTCGGTTAAACGTCCATCATCTAATACCTGTAACAGGATGTTAAATACATCTGGATGTGCTTTTTCAATCTCATCAAGCAATACTACCGAATAAGGTTTACGCCTAACGGCCTCGGTTAACTGTCCGCCTTCATCGTAACCCACATATCCTGGAGGCGCTCCAATTAAACGCGATACAGCATGACGCTCCTGGTATTCACTCATATCGATGCGGGTTAAGGCATTTTCATCGTTGAATAAAAATTCCGCAAGGGCTTTTGCAAGCTCCGTTTTACCTACACCAGTAGTACCTAAAAAGATGAAAGATCCAATTGGTTTGCGCTTATCCTGTAAGCCTGCACGCGATCGGCGGATGGCATCAGAAATGGCTTCAATTGCTTCGTCCTGACCAGCTACACGCTGGTGTAATTCTTCTTCTAAATGAAGCAGTTTTTCACGCTCACTGGCTATCAGTTTCGTAACCGGAATACCTGTCCAACGGCCTACCACACCTGCAATATCATCAGCAGTAACCTCTTCCTTAAGCATACGGCTATTGCTTTGCTGGCTTTCTAAATCGGCTTTAAGTTTTTCAACCTTATCTTGTGCTTCCTTAATTTTTCCGTAACGGATTTCGGCAACTTTACCGTAATCGCCTGCACGTTCAGCTTGTTCTGCTTCTAATTTGTAGTGCTCAATTTGCTCCAGTTCGTTATTTACGGCATCTACCAAGTCTTTCTCACCTTGCCATTTCGCTTTAAATTCATCACGCTCTGCTGATAGGTTAGCAATTTCTTCTGAAAGTTCTTTAACCTTCCTATCGTCTTTTTCACGTTTAATGGCTTCACGTTCAATTTCTAAACGCATAATTTCTCGGTCTAAAGCATCCACATTTTCGGGCACACTGTCCATTTCCATGCGCAATTTAGATGCAGCTTCATCCATTAAATCGATGGCTTTATCTGGCAAGAAACGGTCTGAAATATATCGCTGACTCATTTCTACGGCCGCGATAATTGCTTCATCTTTAATCCTTACTTTATGGTGTGTTTCATAACGTTCTTTTAAGCCACGGAGGATAGAAATCGCATCCTGGGTATCAGGTTCTTCAACCATCACCTTTTGGAAACGACGTTCTAACGCTTTATCTTTTTCTAAATATTTTTGATATTCATCTAAAGTTGTTGCACCAATGGCACGCAGTTCTCCACGGGCAAGGGCAGGTTTTAAAATATTCGCTGCGTCCATAGCACCTTCACCGCCACCAGCACCTACCAAAGTGTGGATCTCATCGATAAACAGGATAATATCACCATCGCTTTGGGTAACTTCTTTAACTACGGCTTTTAAACGCTCTTCAAATTCGCCTTTGTATTTTGCACCTGCAATTAAAGCACCCATATCTAGTGAATAAACCACTTTGCTTTTTAAGTTTTCAGGTACATCACCTTTAATAATCCTAAAAGCAATTCCTTCGGCAATGGCGGTTTTACCCACACCAGGTTCGCCAATTAAAATAGGGTTGTTTTTGGTTCTGCGCGATAAAATCTGTATTACCCGACGGATTTCCTCATCGCGCCCAATTACTGGATCTAGTTTTCCGCTTTCTGCATATTCGTTTAAATTCCTTGCATATTTGCTCAGGGCCTGATAGGTGGCCTCGGCATTTTGATCGGTTACACGGGTATCACCACGCAGCTCAATAATGGCTTTTTTAAGATCTTTTTCGTTAACACCCTGTTCTTTTAATAATTTAGAAGTACTATCGTTAACGGCTAAGATACCCAATAATAGATGCTCTACAGATACAAATTCATCTTTAAACTCTTTTAAAAACGTCTGTGCTTTTTGTAAAACGCTATTTGCGTTAGATGACAGATAGACATTGCTTCCACTCACTTTCGGGAACTTGGCAATTTCTGCATCTAAATTTTGATTTAATGAATTTAGATTGACGTTTAATTTCTTTAAAACATAAGAAACCACGTTTTCATCAACAGTAAGCAAACCTTTAAGCAGGTGTGCCGTTTCAATAGCCTGTTGCTGATTGCCTTGGGCTATTTCAGAAGCCTGTTGAACTGCTTCCTGGGCTTTTATAGTAAAATTGTTGAAGTTCATATCCCTTTTAAGTCAAAACAAATGCCACATCCATTTTGATTTTACAATCGGAAATTTTGTCGGTAATATTTTTATTTTAATGACTAAATTACTGATTTATAGTGTTTTGTGCTGAAATTTTGTCGTATGTAGATTTTAAACTTGTGAGGTTTGTATGATAAATTGCCAACCATTAACTGCCAACTGATTTGGGCGTTCCCCAAGCTGCGCAAGGGTGCAGGCTTTTCAGGGCTCCGCTTCGTTGCGGTACCGAAGAAGGATCGGTACTGAACCCTTACAATCCCTAACGCGGTATTTATCGCTGAAAGATATCTTAAGGTCTGCATAATGTGTGGCCAAAAACCACTGAATTTGTTATATAAACCTGATAGAACGGAAAGCCCGGAGCGAAGAATGAGTGAGGACTTGGAGGGATAGCAGGACTAATGTAACCAAAATGCGCTGAACCCCGCTTTTCTAATAATATTGACCACCTAAGTCGCCTGAGTGCACTTAAGTGAGATGGTTAATTTAATATTGTACGCTTAAGACCTGCGAGGTGTATTAAAGGCCTTAGTCTTTCCCGCGTAGACGGGAATCCTAAAGCTTATGGCATTAAGATTCCCAATCGGGTTGGGAATGACGATTCTTCGCAGCCTATCAATTCCGATAAAAAGGAACATCTTTTACTTACTGGCTTTATGTTCAATTATATACTTACCAGCTTCTAAATCTATCTTCCCAATGTTGTTTATTTTACCATTTATATAAATATTCATACCTCGTATAAGTGGTAAATTAATGGTCGCCGTAGAATTCGCTGGAATGGTAATGTCGTATCTGATTCCATTATTAATTCTTTTCCAAGCACTTACAATTTTGCCATACGGACCAATGTGACTGGCTTCAAAAGAATTTAGGCCTTCCATAACATGAGGATCCAATATCACATGTTTAAAGCCAGGCTGTTTTTCATCTGGCTTAATACCACCTGGCGATTTGTACAACCAGGCACCAATTTCTCCGAACATAATATGGTTCATAGAAATATCCGATTTTGCATCTATAGGCCAGTTCTCGTATAAAGTGGTGGCGCTATTTTCCATCCACCAGCCCCAGCTTGGATAGGTTTTTTGAGCGGCAACTTTATAAGCAATATCACTATAGCCGTTTTCGCTCAATGCATTTAAAATGGCTTTTGTGCCCAATAATCCCACATCCAAGTGGAAACCATCGGCTTCTACACGTTTGGCCAGGTTTTCAGCAACAAGGGCAATCGATTCTTCAGGAACAATTTTCCAGTACAACGGAACGCTCATTTCAGTTTGGATACCAGTATTGTAGATTCCTTTTTCTTTGTTCAGGTATTTTGCATTAAAGGCACCCTTAATTTTTTTTGCCAGGGCGATGTACTTTTCATAATCATCATTTTTACCTAGAATTTTTGCTGCCTTTGCCAAAATAACCACATCAGCATAATAATAACAGGTAGAGGTAAGTTCGACAGGAGATTTTGATTTCACCGGAATCCAATCGCCCAAACCCCAGGTGATTAAACCAGTTGGATAGGTTTCATCGATGTGGTTTACGTATTTTCTGATATTTTCATAACAATCGGCAAGTAGTTTTTTGTCGCCATAAAACAGGTAAACATTCCATGGAATAATGGCGATTGTACTGGTCCAGTCTGGTCCGTTACCCCATTCGTAACCCCAGCCATCGGTAGGGATAATGGAAGGTAAAACACCATTTGGCTGTTGTTCATCACGGTGATCGGCTAGCCATTTTTCGTAAATGGTAATGCCGTCAAATCCATAAAGACCAGTTTCTATCGCAATCTGAGCATCGCCCGTCCAGCCATTTTTTTCCCTCTGCGGACAATCTGTAGGGTAGCCAAAAAGATTCGACAGGTAAGAATTATTGGTGGCGTAATAGATTTTATTAATAATCGATTCTGAAGATTTAACATCACCAACAACTGGAACATCACTATGCATAAAGTAACCCACCAGATTTTCTTTTTTCAATTCGATGGGAATAGAACTGCTTACTTCTACATATTGAAAACCCTTGTAATTGAAATGAGGCATAAAACTTTGTTCACCTTTTCCGTTTAAAATCAGGATATCCGTCTGAAATGGATCAGTATTATCAGTTGGACGGTAATGGGCATCAATATTCGATATATCCACGTGTCCATTGGCATATAAACGCTCTCCATGTTTCAGTTTTATCACCGTTCCTGCCGGGCCACTTAACGTGATTTTGCTTACCCCCGAAATATTTCTGCCCAGATCGAACAGGTATGTGGTATCGTTAAATTTCCTTAAACTTTTGCTAGCTATTTGTTCAACATTGCGGATAGGGTGCATGGCCTGCGCAACAATATTTTTAGAGGGTGCTGAACGGTAAATCACATTTTTCCAATCTGTATCGTCGAAGTTTGGCATGTTCCAACCTGCTTTTTCCAGGCGGGAATCGTAGTGTTCGGCGGTATAAATACTATTAAAAATAATCGGACTTAAAGCTGTTTTCCATTCTTTACCCGATTTAATGATTTCGGTTGTGCCATCTTCGTAAGTGATACGTATATCAAGACAAAAAGCTGGTCTGTTACGCCATGGTGCGCGGTCGAAGTACCAAACTGCAGTTGATTGATGATTATACCATCCATTGCCCAGTAAAATACCAATGGCATTTTTGCCCTGGCTGATGGCCGGAGTTACATCGTAGGTAACGTATAATGTTCTTCTATCAAAACGGGTGTACATTGGGTCCATTCGATGATTGCCGATTTTTTTGCCGTTGATAGAGAGTTCGTACAAGCCAGCTGCGGCGATGTAGGCTCTAGCCGACCTGATTTTTTTATTTGTAGTAAAGGTCTTTCTGAAATAGGGCGCAGGTTTAAGTTGGATATTCTCGGTATCCGAAATCCAGGCGCCCTGCCAGTTTTCCATTTTCATCATGCCCGTTTCAAAGCTGGCGATAGATGTATTGTTCGATTTCTTTTGCTTTCCATCTGTAATATCAACCCTCCAAAAGTATTTAGTAAAAGGTTTTAGTGGTTGACCAGAATAAATAACCAGATGATTATCTGATTTAACCCAACCCGTATTCCAAAGTTTTGCATTGGCTTTAACAAGCGAGGCCGAATCGGTATCTAAAAGAATGCGGTAGGCTGTTTGTTTGGCACCTTGGCTGGCATCGTTCATTTGCCAGGTAAAACGCGGGTTAGGATTGTCTAAGCCGATGGGGTTAACCAAATATTCGGTTTTTAAAGCGGTAAGGGATTGAGCAAATGTTTTGGAAATAGGAGCAAGGGCAAAAAATAGAGTCGTTACCTGAAGAAATCTGAGATTCATAGTTTAAAGTTATTCCGAAAACTAAGGTATTAAAATAATCTACTGTTATAAGAATACAATAGAATTTTTACGCATAAAAAAAGACGAGGATGAGCTCGTCTTTTTTATCTGTGCAGTCAATTAAATCTATGCAATCACTTTTTTAACCTAAGATCTCTTTCAGTTTTTCCGTTTGGTGATCAGCCAGTTTTTGTAGTGGACCAGATGCCAACATTTTCATCATCATGTTCAAATCTGCTGAGATGATGTGTTTGGCTGTAGTTGTTCCATTTCCGTTATCTGTAACCGTCCATTTTAATGCTACATCAAAAGGTGCTTTTTCGCTCGGAATTGCTGTTATTTCTTGGTTTTCGATACGGCTAGAAATCTTAATAGCCAATTTTGCCATATTCTGGATGGTAAACCGTGCATCATCTTCAGTAGATTCCCAGTTGTAGATATTTTCTGGCATCAGTTGCTGATGATTGTTCATATTGGATAGAAATGCATAAACCTCTGTAACCGGTTTATTTACCTCTACTGTGCTTTCAATAACAGTCATTATATATTTTTTATTGGTTTTTGTTTTTATTCAAAACTTAAGACTCCGAACTCAAAACCTGTCCTTGTCCCCATTCTGAAGGGTTTAAACGCCATTTGCTCAATAATTCCATATCACTTTTGGCAATAATGCTGTGCTCGGCAGCATAATCGATTAAAGCGCCATAGTTTGATAAGGTTAAGTAACGACATTTTGCAGCTGCGAAATTTTCGTCTGCTTTTTCGAAACCATAAGTGAAAATTGCTGCTAAACCAGCTACCGATAAGCCTGCAGCTCTTAGTGCTTCAACAGCCTGTAAACTGCTTTTTCCGGTTGAAATTAAATCTTCGATCACTACCACACGCTGACCTTCTACCACTTCACCTTCAATTAAACTTCCAGTGCCATGTTCTTTGGCCTTCGCTCTTACATAAATAAAAGGTAAGCCAAGCTCTTGAGCTACTAAAACGCCCTGTGGGATACCTGCGGTTGCAACACCTGCAATAACATCTACCGAACCAAACTCTTCTTGTATGGCCTGTGCCAGTTTCTGGCGGATGTAAGTTCTAACTTGAGGGTGGGAAAGGGTAATTCTATTGTCGCAATAAATTGGCGATTTCCAGCCTGATGCCCAAGTGAAGGGATTGTTTGGCTGTAATTTAATTGCTTTTATCTGTAATAAAAATTCCGCTACCTTTAATTCAATATCACTTTTATTATACATGGCTCAAAATTACAGATTTATTTGTGTTTGTCATAACGTTTATTAAACCCCTTTGTTTTACATTGGGGAAGAAAATGTAGGAATCGGGATTTGATTTCGACATTCCAGTACTACAAATATCGGAAATTTTGATGGATGCTAAAAGCTGTTTCTTGCGACTTCCTGTAAATCAGTGTAATAAAGAATGGTAGGGGCTAAAAGCAACGCTCATTATATTATAATTATCATGTTGTTAACTTTCTGTAACGTTCATTAAAAACCGGCTGTCTTAACCAAACTCGGGTGTAATTGTTTTAGATCCGATTATTTCAGTACTCTCCACCCGCTAACCAGACTCATATTTAGCTTTTTGAATGCCCAATCTATTATTCCTCAGTTTTATACCTTTACTGAAAGTACTGATATCCCTTTGGACTGGAATTCTATTATTTCGGACCCATTATAGTCGCTAATTAAAATATCTACGAGCGATAAATCATTAAATTTTAAATATGATGTTTTTCCTATTTTGCTGGCATCGCAAAGCATATAAACGCAATCGCTTTGCGATGCCATAGCTAAAGTATTGGAAGCCTCGTGCTCACTGCCTGCATATAATCCCTCGGCAGTGATCCCATCTACACCTAAAAAGGCTTTCGAAGCGCGATATCTGGTAATATGTTCGTATGCCATCGTTCCATGAACAGCTTGTCTGGTTGTATCAACCTCACCTCCAATAAGGTTAATGGTTACGGCACTGTGCTGTAGTTCATTTACTACCGGTAGAGAATTGGTAATCACCTTTATTTTTTTGTTTTTGATAAACTGGCATAACCTAAAAGCTGTGCTCCCGCAATCGATAAATATAACATCGCCATCAATAATGTCTTCGGCAGCCCTTTTGCAGATCGCATCTTTTGCTTTTAAATTTACTACAGCTTTATTGGCAAATGATACTGGTTTTATTAATTCACTTATTTTCATTGCACCTCCATGGGTACGGTAAAGCAGTCCGTTAGCTGCCATAATGGTCAGGTCTCTTCTTGCGGTAACTTCAGAAACATTAATCTCAGCTGCTAATTGCCTAATATCAACCTCGCCAAGCTCCTCTAAAAGTTCGAGAATTTTATGCGCCCTTTTTTGAAATGTCATATATAATGATTTAATTCGATCAAAAATAATCATAATCAATCAAAAATAATCATTTTATGAAAAATATTAATATCCTAAATACCCAAATTCTATCAGATAATTGGTATACACTTAAAAAAGTAACTTTCGAAATGATGGGGATTGATGGCACTAAATCTATTTTAGAACGAGAAGCTTATGATAGAGGTAATGGCGCTACAATCTTATTGTATAATAAACAATTTAAAACGGTTGTACTTACACGGCAGTTCAGGATACCAACATTTATTAATGGAAATGATACAGGTTACCTGATTGAGTGCTGTGCCGGACTATTGGATGAGGATAATGCGGAAGATTGTATCAGAAGAGAAACTGAAGAAGAAACTGGATTTAGGATCGATCAGGTAGAAAAAGTGTTCGAGGCCTATATGTCGCCCGGCTCAGTTACAGAGCTATTATACTTTTTTGTTGCAGCATATTCATACGACATGAAACTGCATGATGGAGGTGGACTAGAAGAAGAAAATGAAGATATAGAGGTTTTGGAATTACCATTTGAAAAGGCACTTGAAATGATAAAATCTGGTGAAATAAAGGATGGTAAAACCATTATGCTGCTGCAGTATGCCCAATTAAAGGGATTGATGTTGTAGTTGATTGTTTGAATTTTGCAATGATTTATTTGATTTGCGTAATTATTCTTAACAAACTGCTGTTTACATTTGTTGTGGTCTAATTAATTTAAATTTTTATGATAGCAACAAAAGGATATGCGGCACAAAATGCCGAAACTGATCTTGCACCCTGGAATTTTGAGCGCCGGGAAGTAGGTCCCCATGATGTGCAGTTCGAAATACTTTTCTGTGGGGTTTGCCACTCAGATCTGCACCAGATAAAAAATGATTGGTTTCCAGGAATATTCCCAATGGTTCCTGGTCACGAAATTGTGGGCAGGGTAGTAAAGGTTGGAGATCACGTTAAGAAATTTAAGGTGGGCGATCTTGCTGGTACAGGTTGTATGGTAGATTCTTGCCAGGTTTGCGAAAACTGTAAACAAGATTTAGAGCAATATTGTTTAGAAGGAAATACACAAACATACAATAGTTTTGAAAGAGATGGTAAAACACCAACTTATGGTGGTTATTCGGATACGATTGTAGTAAGGGAAGAATTTGTACTTCATGTATCAGATAAATTAAATCTTGCTGCCGTAGCACCACTTTTATGTGCAGGTATTACCACCTATTCGCCGTTAAAATACTGGAAAGTAGGAAAAGGCCATAAACTGGCTGTACTTGGCTTAGGTGGTTTAGGCCATATGGCGGTGAAATTTGGTGTAGCTTTTGGCGCTGAGGTAACGGTATTAAGTACTTCACCAAAAAAAGAAGCGGATGCTAAAAAATTAGGAGCACACCATTTTGTGGTAACTACCGATCCTGCACAGGTTAAAGCAGCTAAAGGTACTTTCGATTTTATTTTGGATACTGTATCTGCTGAGCATGATTTTAATATGTACCTTTCTTTATTAAGGACAAATGGTACACATATTTGTGTGGGTGTTCCACCAAAACCAGCAGAAATTGCTGCTTTCAGTTTATTGGGTGGCAGAAAAAGTTTAGCCGGATCAGGTATTGGCGGTATTGCCGAAACTCAGGAAATGTTGGATTTTTGTGCAGAAAACAACATTGTATCTGATATCGAGCTTATCGATATAAAAGATATTCACAATGCCTACGATAGGATGCAAAAAGGTGATGTGCGTTACCGGTTTGTGATTGATATGGCTACATTGTAGTTCAGTCCAGAGTAAAATTATGGGGATTTAGAGATCGCAATATTTCTAAATCCCTTTTTTGTTTAAGGATAGGCTTAATAATTTAAAGCATCTCCATTTTTCTTTAAAAATTCGGACAGCGTGATGTGGTGTTCGGATTCTACTTTGGCTAGCTGTCTTTCGTTTTCGGTTAATAGGTTACCCAATGTATTCAGCGAATCTTTAAGATAAGATATCGATAATATCCGTGAAATCCTGTTTCTGATTTTATCGGCAAAGAATAATTCGACCAATATCAGGCTGATCAGAAAAATATAATGGTTAAAGATAATGTTGTTTGTATTCTTGGCGAAGGTAGGCAGGCCTATCATGCCAAAAAATAAATCTATAATTAAAGGAATACCGATAATCGCAAGGAGTGAAAAACCGCTAACTTTTAAAGTAATTTCTTTTTCAGCATTCTTGATCTGTTGGTTAAAGGCAGAAAACTTGCTTTTAAAAGGAATTTCCCTGTTATTCTGTTGCTGTTCTAATTTTTGAAGCTCTTTACCATGTTCGATATCGATTTTCCGTACCTGCTCTACAATATGGGTTTCGGCATTGTTCAGTTTTTCCTGATCTTCTACAATAGATTCCTGTTCGGCAATAATTTTGTCCATTACCAACAGGTCTTCAGGGATGCCGTGGCGAAGTTTCTGTTCTGCAGCTACAATGCGGTTATCCAGTTGTTTAAACTGTCTTTTAAGCTCAATAATTTCTTTGTTAAAATGCTCTTTTTTTGAAGCATAGCTATTTTCGAGGCTAGTAAGTGCCGAAACATATTCGAAATCTGCCAAAAGCTGTTCGTTACTGGCAAAACGCTGATAAAGCCCATTTAATTTGATGAAGAGCTCGCCTGTTGATTTTTCCGGTTTAGAAAGATCATTTCGGTATGCTTCCAGATCTTTTTCTGATAATGAAGGTATGGGCATAGTAGATTAAAAAGCTAAAATTATGAAAAATATTTATCCTTGACGGAATTATAAACGCTGTTTTCCGTTCAAATGTTCCATTATTACTATTAAACCATTTTTTTTACAATCTAGTGTATCTGGGTTTTGAAGGAGGAATATTTTTTATTTAAATATAATCTGTTAGTCTTCAGTTGTTTATATGCGGTGTTTTAATATTGCCAAAATATTTTTTGATTTTTTTTATCAGTTTAATAAATTATTCTATATTTGTATCAAGCAAGGGGTGAGAGCCTTGCATCAATCTTTGATTGAGAGCGTTAATTTAGATAAGGTTACAACATTAATTGTTGTAACCTTTTTTTATATCCTATAAATAACCCAACAATTTTTCTACTTTTAGAGCATTGCAAAATATATAGGTTTCGCAGAAAGAACTCTTTAAATGTAATCGGGAAAGGAGCAGGTTGCTAAAAAAAAAGCACTAATCTCTATTTAATGTGTGTTAAAAATATATGCCAAGAAATTATAGAATTTATATCAACGATAACACTTTGTTTATATCAGACTTTTTGCCAGAGCAAAAAGAAAAAATTCAACAACTAGAATTTCAGGATTTCAATCTACAAACGTTCTACAAAAAACTAAAAAATGGCTCTAAAAAGAGTTATATTTTCTTGACAAAAAATCCTCAGGAAACCTTTAAAAAATTAAAGAAAGATTGTACCATTATTAAGGCCGCTGGTGGCCTGGTAGAGAGTGCAAATGGTAATTTTTTGTTTATTTTTAGGAACAAAAAGTGGGATCTGCCCAAAGGAAAATTAGAAGAAGGTGAAAAAATGAAGGAAGCTGCTGTTCGTGAGGTAGAGGAAGAGTGCGGAATCAGGGTTTTTAAGCGCGAAGAAAAACTTTGTAAAACCTATCATGTTTACCCAATTGGGACTAAAATGGTAATCAAGAAAACCAACTGGTACAAAATGAAGGTTAAAGGCGAACCAAAATTGATTCCTCAAAAAGAAGAAGGCATTGATGAAGCAGTTTGGCTTGATAAAAACCACATTTCGCCAGTAGTTAAAAATACTTTTCCGTCAATTATGGATGTGCTGAGGGCTGGCGGGATTTTGTAAGAACTCCCAAAGCGTTAGACGGTAACATCCAACTACACATTTTGTGGTGTCAGATATTGCTATCTTATGCATGTAAATTCATCTAAAAATCAATGGATTGGTACTTTATCAGTCAGATGGTAACATCTGACTGCACAGATTATTCATAATCCAACTCGTCGACTACTTTTTTAACCTGTTTTAGGTATTTTCCGTAATAAAACCAGGCCCATAGTTCTGTTATAACGCCAATAATCAGAATGGTAACAAAACAGTTTAATAAGATGTAAACAGGTGAAAGCTTAGCTAAAATTTTATTGAAAATAGAAGCCTTTTCTATAAACAAATAAACTGTAATGAATGCGATGCCGATAAAGGCAATAATGTAGGTGAGGGCTTTATACAGTTCGATATTCAGTTTCATTTCGTAGAAAAACCAGAGGATGTTTTTGCGTGTATCTAAACTCATATCGTAAGAGTTTTTATAGAACAGGTAAAACTTAAAAAAATAATAAGCTGTAAATCCGCAGATGATGGCATAAAACATTAAAAATACCTGGTTCATTACCGATGAGAAACCAAAAAGGTAAGGAACAAAGGCCATGAGCATCAAAAAGAAAATCTGGTAGAAAAACTCATGTTTCATTTTTCCTCTTATTTTATCAATTGGGGTATGTGCCTGTTTTATTTTAAGCATGCTGGTAGAAATGTTGTTTCCTTCCGGACTTTCAGCATTCCATTCATTTTTTATTTCGTCAAAATTCATAACCGTTTTTCTTTATAATGAATTGTAATTTTTCTTTAGTTCTGTTGAGTTTAACCCGCGCATTTACTTCGCTAATTCCCAGGTTTTCGGCAATTTCGCGATGGGATTGATTTTCGAGGAAGAGAAATATCAATGCTTTTTCTATAACATTCAGCTCTTGCACGGCAGTATACAGATAGGCTAGTTTTTCTTCCTTTTCGGCACTTTCATTTACATCTATTACATCAATATTTTCATCCAATGGTGTTTTATCTACCTTTCTATTGTCCTTTTTAAAATAGATTAAAGCTGTATTTAAACAGACACGATACATCCAGGTGGTAAATTTGGCCTTGCCCTTAAAAGTGGGATAGGCTTTCCATAGCTGTAATACGATTTCCTGAAACAGATCACGTTGTTCTTCGGCACTGTTCATATACATTTTAGAAATCTTATGTATAATCGCTTTGTGCTGATTGATCAGGGTGAGGAATGTATTTTCTGCTTCTTTCATTTAATATTATAACCCATTGGTAACCGATTCTTTAAAACGTTACATTTTAAATTTAAATAATATTAAACTACTGCAAAGGAGGATGAACAAGGATAGGGTAAAAGGCTTCGACTCCGCTCAGACTGACATTTTTTAGTGGCTGAAGTTTATGATGGTGATCGTGGTGTCAGATATTTCTATCTGACACAAAACGCAGATTAGAAATATGTATATAAATGCATCTATCTGTCAGGTGGTAACACCAGACAGCACATGATTAAAAACTATAAAAATTTAAGTGCTTCTTTAGGCACAAATGGACTTACATCTCCGTGGTTTCTTAAAATATCGCGTACAATGGTGGAGCTGATGGCAGAATATTCGGGTTTGCTTAAAAGTAAAATGGTTTCTACTTCGGGCATCATGGTCTGGTTGATCTGTGCGATGGCTCTTTCATATTCAAAATCGGATGCTGAACGAATACCGCGTACCATATATTTGGCATCGATTTTTCGGCAGAAATCTACAGTTAAACCTTCGTAAGTTTGGATTTCGATATTTTGATAGCCTTTAAAAACAGTCTGTAAAATCTGGAGACGCTGCTCTGCACTTAAGAAATTCTGTTTAGAACTGTTTAGTCCGATACCCACTACAATTTTATCGAAAAGTGGAGTGGCACGTTGTAAAATGTTTACGTGAGCAATAGTGATCGGATCAAATGAGCCTGGAAATAGCGCTATCTTCATGATTCAAATATAGATTTTTATGGCGAAAGGACGAAGTTGGATTCATTTCAAATTAAGTCGGTCGTCACCCTGAATTTAATTCAGGGTCTTTATACTAAAAGATGCTGACCACGTAGTAGCTACAAGACAATTGAAAACACTATTTCTACTTGTAAAATAAATTCAGCATGACGATTCAGGGTCTTCGGTATTTTTTGCTACAGAAACACAGATTTACGCAATGCACCTGGCTTAATCTTTTACCGTTAAGAAATTAAGGACATTAAGAAGTTCAACAGGACTATAGCTGGAGCAGACCGCTCATTTTAAGCCTGATTGCAATGGAAAGCAGGACTGAAGACTGCCATAGCACGCTGTGTGCTCAATTCTAAAAATAAATTAACGATGCGCCATTAACCAATGAACTAATGACCAACGAACGATTGAACTACTATAACTCAAAAAAGCTGAACGATGAATTGCCGTATTTTCTGGTTTCGGTGTAGCCGGGCTGGCTGTTCAGTTTCATGTTACTTTGATGTTCTACAATTAACAAGCCATTAGGTTTGAGTAATTGTTGCTCCTTTACCA
Organism: Pedobacter sp. SG908; assembly: GCF_011759615.1. NCBI lineage: Bacteria > Pseudomonadati > Bacteroidota > Sphingobacteriia > Sphingobacteriales > Sphingobacteriaceae > Pedobacter > Pedobacter sp. SG908. The sequence goes on along the minus strand of NZ_JAAOYY010000001.1, from coordinate 3,100,324 downwards.
TTACCGGAATCTGTGGAATGTTAGGCATATTGTAGGGTGGATCGGCAAAGATCAGGTCGTAAGCGCCGGTCATCTGTTTTAATAATTTAAAAACATCACCTTTACGCACATCAATCTGATCGAACTGATATTGTTTTGCCGTATTTTTAACCCAGTTTACGCAGCCATAGTCCATATCAACTGCTAAAATACTTTCTGCGCCTCGCGAGGCAAATTCAAAAGTTAAATTTCCGGTACCGCAGAATAAATCTAAAACAGAACAGGTTTCGAAATCATATTTGTTGTTGAGGATATTGAAAAGCGCTTCTTTGGCCATATCCGTAGTTGGGCGTACCGGTAAATTTGCAGGGGGCTGCAAACGGATGCCCTTTAATTTACCACCAATTATTCGCATAAATCTAAAGCAAGTAGACCGCTGAAATAGTGCTTAGGCATATCGGCCAATAGCTCGCTATTTTGTTTTCCAGCAGGAAGGAAGAAATAAAGTTGGTTAAAATATTTTAATAAGCAGTTGTAATGCTCATCATCTTCGTTAATAATTCCTTGTAAATAAACGGGAATAGTATCAGTTAAATCCAGTTGTTCGATCATTAACAACAGGAAATAATTAAACTCCTCCGCGTTTTCTGATTGATAATGGTTTTGAAAAACAATCTTTTTATCTTTTATGTATAATACATTAAAAGATACTGCTGTAAAATCGATTAATAAAGATTCGTCTGCCAAATGGCTAAATAAAGCCATGAGGGGTTCAGACTGGGGAAATAAATCTGTTTTTTCAGGCAAATTTGCTTTCAAATCCTCATCTAAACAAAAAATAGTATTAAAACCCAGCTTATCGTTGTGTTTAGTATAAACTTTAGCATCGGAACCTAAATATTTTGAATAAACGGTCAGGTTTTCGCCATCAAACCATTCATCAGGGATAAAAATAAAATTCGAGGTATGGATTGCCGCTTTTACCGTTGCATAGTTTAATGATAAATAACGATCGGTTTCGAATGCAGATTTTAGTTCTTTCTGTACATCTTCACAGCCTTGTTTATCAAAAATGATATTAATCTCTTCCGTATCCTTACCTACCACAGCATAAGAAAAGCTGTCATTCGTTATTTTTAATAATAAATGGCAGTTTGCAGATGCATCAGCTTTAAAATCCGGATCGACTAATAAGAGACTGTTGTTACTCATTGAAACAAAAATAGACTTTTTTGAGGATTAACGGTAAGATGGGGGTGAATTTTTTGGTTTTGCCCCCAGTGCTTTAGTTTTTTTGCCACGGAAACACGGAGTTCATGGAAACAATTCCTAGTCATTTTGCTTACTAATTGCCCAATGAACCAATGATTTTTTTACTACAAGAGACACTTGAGTGAATTAATATTCGCTCAAATATACAGTTAACTTCGTGTTCTTTGCGTCTTTGTGGTTAATCTTATCTCTGCGCGCTTTGCGGTAAAAAGAACATCAAAAATATCTGTGTTTATCTGTAAAGGTCTGTGGTAAAAATGTCTGTGTTTTTTTACCAAAATCAAACCTTTAGGATATTCAAAAATCGAAATATTCGGCTTAAATTCGGAACATGAGTTACAAGCCTACCTACAAAGCGGCAAACACGATTGCAGCAACTATTGAGCAACATTTTGTTAAATTGCATAAAAATGCAATTGCACAAGGTGAGATAGATTTGGCTACTCAACCAGGTCAAAAAATAATTGAAGCAATAATTGATGTTGCTTTTTGGAGCAGCTTACGTAAGGAGGAGGGGCATTCGCCACGGATTTCGATTGCTTTTTTGCCTCCTGAACAAACTTCGAAACCATTGCATTTTGCCAAAAAATTAGCGTTAAATGCCAATACCTTGACCAAAATAGCACCTGGGATTGAACGTTCTGGTATCCATCTGGGCGTTTGGGAAGAGGATGGCGAACTTTATATCTGGGGCACAACCCTTAATATTCCGAACTTTTGTTTTGTGGTTGATGTTTCGGAACCTGGATTAATTGTAATTAAACACAGGAGGATTTATGGCATTGGTAAGTTTACCAACGTTGCTGTGCTAAAAGGGGAGCAGATCCGCATTGTAGACGATAGAAGTTGTACGAATAAGGATTGCCCGCCTATTTTACAGGCCTTGTTAGATCTCACTGTTTTAGCCAGCTGGAATGATCCGATCAATATTTTGATTCAATTTTCGGTTTCTATGCGTGCGCATGGTCGGGGGGGAGCCTTGTTAATTGTGCCGAAAGGCGATACGAAATGGGAAGAATCGATTATCCACCCGATACAGTATTTGATAGAACCTCCATTCTGTGGATTATCCAACCTGGCGAAACAGAGTGGTAATCAGAGCGAAATTTTTTCGCAGGGCGCTGTGCGTCGCGAGGTTGATCATTTGGCGGGTTTAACAGCGGTTGATGGTGCAACAATCATCAACGAAGAATTTGATCTGATTGCATTTGGTGCAAAAATCGGTCGTGCTAAAGGTAAACCAACGGTAGAACAGATTGCATTTTCGGAGCCGATTGTTGGTGGTGAAGATAAAATTCTTTATCCAGGACAGCTTGGCGGTACGCGACATTTTTCTGTGGCACAGTTTGTTAACGATCAGCCACAGTCTATTGGTTTGGTAGCCTCTCAGGATGGCCATTTTACTATTTTCAGCTATAGCAAAAAACAAAATATGGTAATGGCGCACCGCATTGAAACACTTCTCTTATAACGAAAATTGCTCGATTGTTACATTGTTTTATTGTTTAGGCAGAATGCACTTAAAAAAGAGCATTATCTTTGCCGCTTAAACCGTATTGAAGCGGCATCCCCCGATTTAAGGGCCATTTTTAAGTGTTTCATAGGTTTCATCGGGGATATAGCGGAAAGACGGGCTGCCGGAACCGATTAGCACTGCAACTGCTTTTCAAAACAAAAAAAAGTTTTTTACGAACGGTAGCCGTAAACCGTTAACGGATTAACCAATTTTTCAATTTTCAGGTAGCGAATTTTATATAATTTACCAATTCAGAATCAAAACCCTAAATGATCAAGGATAAAAGCCAGCTTATTGCTTCTGCATACGAACATAGCCCAACTAAGGAGCAATTGCTTTTTTGCGAACGGATGGCGTTGTTTTTGCAACAGGACGATGAGTACCGCTGTTTTGTGCTGAAAGGATATGCAGGTACGGGTAAAACTACTTCTGTAGCAGCTTTGGTAAAGGTCTTGAAACAATTTAACCTGCGTAGTGAGTTACTGGCACCAACCGGAAGGGCCGCGAAAGTAATGAGTCAATATTCTTTTCGGAAGGCGCTAACTATACATAAACGGATTTACCGCAAACGCTCTGCAGCATCGCCGGAAATGCAGTTTCAGTTGGCACCGAACCTCGCCGAAAATACATTGTTTATTATCGATGAGGCTTCTATGATAGCCGATGAATTTAACGAAACAGGTTCTTCGATATTAAGAGATCTGCTCGAGTTTGTATATAACACCAAAAATTGTTTTTTGCTTTTTGTGGGCGATACCGCTCAGTTACCGCCTGTGGGGAGTTTAGATAGCCCGGCCCTGAACGAACAGTACCTCAAAGATAAATTTGCGTTAACGGTATCATCTGTCGAGTTAAAGGAAGTGGTTAGGCAAGGAAAGAAATCGGGTATTTTAGCAAATGCCACAATGTTGAGAAATCAGATTGCTAAAAATCCCGAAAATCCGATGCCTAAATTTCTGACTAAAAGTTATACAGATATCTATAATATGCCCGGGGCACGTTTGGTTGAAGGACTGGAGTATGCTTACCGCAAATTCGGCATGGAAAATACCCTGGTGGTTTGCCGTTCCAATAAATCGGCCAATGTGTATAACCAGCAGATTAGAGCAAGGTTGCTGTATCGCGAGGAAGAGTTAACAGGTGGCGATCAGATTATGGTGGTGCGCAACAATTATTTCTGGCTGCCAGAGAACGAGGATACGGCTTTTATTGCCAATGGTGATATGGCAAAGGTGATTCGTGTGAGGGGAGAAGAAGAACGTTATGGATTCCGTTTTGCTGATGCCACTTTAGAGTTTATGGATTTCCCCGCTGCAGGACAGATTAGCTGCAAAGTAATGTTAGATACCTTAAATTTAGAAAGTGCAAATCTACCTTACGAGCAGAATAAAAAGTTGTTTGATGGGCTTAATGAAGATTATGAACACATTGCCAATAAGCGGCAGCGGATGCTGGCCATTAAGGCTGATCCTTTTTATAATGCCCTGCAAATTAAGTTTGCTTATGCGGTAACCTGTCATAAAGCACAGGGTGGACAGTGGGATGCTGTTTTTGCTGATCAGGGTTATCTAACTGAAGAAATGATTGATCTCGATTTTCTCCGCTGGTTATACACGGCTGTAACACGAGCAAAAAAAGAGTTATATTTAGTCAATTTTGCGCCACAACTTTTCGCGAAAACCGCGCAGGAGGATTACTTTTAGTAGCTATCGTCATGCTGAATTTATTTCAACATCTTTCCTGCTACAAGACCCTGAAATGAATTCAGGGTGACGGTCAAAGCCAGTGAAGTTTAGATACTAACCAATTATATTATGAAATTTGCCTTTAGTCTTAAAAACAAGCTAAAAATAGCTTTCCTGCTTTTCTGCATCATGTGCTGCACCTTGTTGATCCGCTTTTTGGAAGATAAAAGTGTAGAGCAGATTAACGAATCTTTTATTTCCATGTACAATGACAGGCTTGTTCCGGCAACAGACCTATATTTTATTGCAGAAAACCTTTATTATAAAAAAGAGATCCTTCAAGATATATTATTGGGTAACAACATTATTCATCCTTCAGCGGGTTTGGTTAAAATGAATAAACACAACCGTAAAATAGATTCAGTAATTAATAAATATGAACTTACTTTATTGGTAAAGCAGGAAAAAAGTTTTCTAAACGATCTTAAAAGGGCATTAACGGTTCAGCAAGGATTGGAGGTTAAAATTTTGAACATGGCTGGTACAGAGGGGAGGGCAATTTATGAGTCGTTGGGTAGGGAAGCTACAAACCAGACTTTGGCTAAACTTTCGGCGCTCATTAAAATACAATCTAAAGTTGGGAATGAGCTGATTAAAGGTTCAAAGATCTTCGTTTCGGGAACAAAGATATATTCTACCTTGCAGGTTATTTTAGCTATTGTAATCGGAATTATGATCGTGGCCATTGTTTCGGCCTCGAATGTGGTTAAGATTCATAATGAGAAGTTTAATCTGAATTAGGTTTTTGCCACGGAGACACGGAAGTCAATTCGTCATCTCAACCGTAGTGGAGATCCTTCTTGTCTATTGGTTGGTGTCACACCGACCAACATTATCCATCCACTATATTATATTTATCCAATTTGGAGTTGAGTATGCCCCTTTCGGTCGGTGTGACACCAACCGATAAAATAGTTCAGAGCGAGAAGTTTAATTTGAATTAGATCTATAGTAAGTTTTACTGGTTAATTCATGATTGGTCGTCTTTCCCGCGCAGGCGGGAATCGTAATGCAAGCGCTTTAAGATTCCCAATCAAGTTGGGAATGACGACCAATCGTAATGATTTTATGAAATAAATTATTCTGCTTCGTCGTCTGTAATCAATCTGATCGAATCGTCAGAAAGTACAATTAAGCGCTCTTTGTATAATGAACCAATGGTTTTTTTGAAAGCACTTTTACTGATCTGGAAACGATGGTAAATATCTTCTGGGGAACTTTTGTCGCCCAATTCAATCACACCACCACTTTTTTTCAGTTCTTTTAACACCATCTCTTTCGAATCGAGGATATGACCATAACCGCTAGGTTGCAGGGTTAGATCGATCTTGCCTTCAACACGGATTTTCTTGATCCAGCCTTTACGCTGATCACCTGGTTGGATATTATCGAAAACCTCATTATTGTATAGCAAACCGATATAAGTATTGTTGATAATGGCATTGAAACCAAGATCGGTTTCTTCGGTAATCAATAAACTTACTTCGTCTCCTTCTTCGAAATCGAAGTCCTCTTCTTCAACAAAATCATACAGTTTAGAAGAAGCCAACAAGCGACCGGCACTTTCGTCTAAATATAGGTAAACCACATACTTATAGCCTTTTTGCATGGGCCTTTTTTGCTCGCGATCCGGAACATATACGTCTTTATCAATACCAAGGTCCATAAAAACGCCATCATCACCATCAGAAACTACTTTCAAAAAAGCAAAATCGCCCACTTCGGCATATGCCTTTTGAGTAGTTCCTGTTAAGCGGCCATCTTTTTGCACAAATACAAAAACATTAATGTTATCGCCAATTTCTACACCATTTGGAACATATTGGTAAGGCAGTACCACTAGTTTATCGCCGTCGGTTAAGTTTAATCCGGCTTCTGTTTTGCTTAAAATCCTTAACTCGTTGTATTTTCCTATTTCAATCATTTGTTTTGGGTTTAACCATTTTCTTCAATGGCTTTTGCTGCAAAGGTAGCAATGTTTAGTTGCAAATTGGTTTTTAAATAAAGTTGAAAGGTATCCTAATGTTTTGTCTGGAATTAAAGCTAGGATACGACTAAATTAGCCATTTCTAATCATTACGTCATGCTGAATTTATTTTACAAGTAGAAATAGTGTTTTCAATTGTCTTGTAGCTACTACGTGGTCAGCATCTTTTTTAATAAAGACCCCGAAATAAATTTAGGGTGACGACTCTTATGGTAATTAACGCTCTATTAGAAAATTAAGGATAGTCAATGAAAATTATATATTTTCGCAACTTATCTAATATTAAATCTACAATATGAACAAGCAGATTCCTCCATTTTTTTTAAGCGATGAATATTTTATTGACGAGAAAGTAAACTTTTTAAAGTTTGCGAACGAGTACAAAGTTTACAACGATCAGGGTGCTCAGATCGGGATTATTAAACAGCGTATTTCTGGCTGGCACAAGGTTCTAACCTTGTTGGTTGATAAGCGAATGATGCCTTTTAAATTAGAAATTACTGATACCAACGACCAATTACAGGCTACCATTACCAGAGGCTGGACATTCTGGATGTCGAAAATTATCGTTACCGATCCCTTAGGTGTTGAAGTGGGTATTATTAAGCAAAAATTTAAATTCTTCAAGCCAACTTTTACCATTTCGAGCCCGAAATCAGGAGAGGAGATTGCAAAAATATCTGGCGATTGGAAAGCCTGGAATTTCAGCATTACCAATAATGTAGGTGCCGAAATGGGCAAAATAAATAAAAAATGGGCTGGCGCTTTGAAAGAAGTTTTTACCACAGCCGATAAATACAATGTTTCTATCGATCCCAGTTATGCGGAAAGCAACCAGAAGGTAGCAATTGTGGCTACTGCCATTACCATTGATATGGTTTTGAAGGAAAGTAAATAAGTGGTTAATTGTTTAAACCGTTAAATCGGTTAATTGTTGAATGAGCGAATGACTGAATGGTACGTAATTTTTGTATAGTTATTTCGCTCATTCATAAATATCTTTCTTCCTTAATATCTTTCTTACAATCGATATCAATTAATTCGGCTAAATTTGGAACCTACAATTTAAGGTATCTTCATTTGATATGGAAAAAACCAAAGAAGCCAAAAAGCCAAGTATTTTCAGTTTACTTGGAAACTACAGGGGCTTAATTTTTATGCTAATCTTGTTTGCATTGCTCAGTAACGGCATCAACTTACTCTTACCAAAGATTATTGCCGGTGGTATCGATTCTTATACCAACAAAACTTTCAATCTTCAATCCATCTTGCTTCAGTTTTCGCTGGCCATTGTTCTGGTTTTTATTTTTACTTATTTACAGAGCATTGTACAAACCTATGCTTCTGAACGTGTAGCAAGAGATTTAAGAACAAGGTTGTCTGATCAGATTTCGAGACAAAGCCACGCCTACATTATTCAGGCTAACCCCTCAAAGCTGTTGACTAACCTTACGGCCGATGCCGATTCGATCAAAATGTTTGTTTCGCAGGCTATCGTTTCTATCTGTTCATCTATATTTTTAATTGTTGGGGCGAGTATTTTGCTCTTAATGATCAACTGGAAACTGGCACTTTGTGTAATTGCGATTGTGCCGATTATTGGCGGTGCATTTTTTTATGTATTAAGCAAGGTAAAAGTGCTTTTCAAAAAAAGCAGGGAAGTAATCGATTGGCTGAACAAAGTAATCAGCGAAAGTATTTTAGGCTCGGCTTTAATCCGGGTAATTAATTCGCAAGCTTTAGAATACAATAAATTTTTAGATGCAAATGCCAAAGCGAGAGATTTAGGGATATCCATTCTGCGGATGTTTGCAGCCTTGATCCCAGTTATTGTTTTTACAGCCAATTTATCTGGTTTGTGCATTTTGGTGCTGGGCGGTCATTTTGTAATTACCAATTCGATGACGTTGGGAGAGTTTACGGCTTTTAGCAGTTACCTCACGCTTATCATATTTCCTATTTTGGTAATCGGTTTTATGAGCAATGTTATTGCACAGGCTACAGCATCGTATCAGCGAATAGAAAGTGTGCTGAATGCTGCTGAGGTTAAACATCCAGGTACGCTGACAACACAATTAAAGGGCGATGTGGAAGTGAAAGATATTAACATGAATTTCGGTCAAAAACCGATTTTAAAATCGGTTTCGTTTTCTGCAAAAGCGGGCTCTAAAACGGCCATTATTGGGCCTACGGCTGCGGGTAAAACACAATTGCTCTATATTTTAACAGGTTTGATAGATGCCGATTCGGGATTGGTATTGTTTGATGGTAAAGAGATTAAACAATACAATCAGGAGAATTTCCATCAACAGGTTGGTTTTGTATTTCAGGACAGCATTATGTTCAACATGAGCATTAGGGAAAATATTGCCTTTAGCGATACCGTTACAGACGAATCGCTGGCTAAGGCCATTGCTACTGCCGAACTTAAAGATTTTGTAAGCGCTTTACCCGATCAGTTGAACACCATTGTTTCTGAACGGGGAAACAGCCTTTCGGGTGGACAAAAACAACGGATTATGCTGGCCAGGGCTTTAGCGGTGAATCCGAAGATCTTATTGCTTGATGATTTTACGGCCCGTGTTGATACCAATACGGAGAAAAGGATTTTAGAGAACATCCAACAAAATTATCCAGGTTTAACTTTACTTTCCATTACACAAAAAATAGCTTCTGTTGAACATTACGATAAAGTGATCTTGCTGATGCAGGGCGAAATCATTGCAGAAGGAACCCATCAGGAATTGCTGAAAAGCAGTCCGGAATATGTTCAGATTTACAATTCACAACAGAGCACCAGTAATTATGAACTACAATCTTAACCAGCTTAGTACCAGGCAGGAAAAGCAATCTACTTTTAAAGCACTGAAAAGCCTGCTTAAACTCATTTCAGTCGAACGTAAAAACCTTTGGCTGGCACTGATTGCCATTTTGGTAAATTCAGGCTTATTGCTTTTAGGGCCATTGCTGGTCGGCCATACAGTTGATACTTATATCCGCACCAAACAGTTTCATGGTGTTCTTGTTTTTGGTGGTATACTATTGGTAATGTATATGATTGCCATGGTAACCGGTTACACTCAAACCAGGTTAATGGGCGGGGTAGGCCAGCGGATGTTATACACTTTACGTAATGCCATTTTTAATAAATTACAGGAATTACCTGTTTCTTTTTTTAACCAGAATAAAGCAGGTGATCTGATTTCGAGGGTGAATAACGATACCGATAAGCTGAACCAGTTTTTCTCGCAGTCGCTAATGCAGTTTATAGGCAGTATTGTAACCATGATCGGCGCAGGTATTTTCCTGCTTTCAATTAACACAGAACTTGGTGCGGCAACACTTTCGCCGGCGGTTGTAATTGTTCTTTTTACAGTGGCTTTATCGCCTTGGGTAAAGGGAAAAAATGCTAAAAATTTAAAAAGTGTTGGCGGAATGAGCGCCGAAATACAGGAAAGCCTGAACAACTTTAAAGTGATTATTGCCTTTAACCGCAGAGATTATTTTAGGAAACGTTTTAACGAAGCCAATACCGAAAATTATAAAACGGCGATTGGTGCAGGTTTGGCCAACAATATTTTTGTACCTGTTTATGGGCTATTATCGAGTATTGCGCAACTAATTACCTTACTTTTTGGTATTTATTTAATTTCTAAGGGCAATTTCACCTTGGGCTTATTGGTGAGTTATATTTCTTATACCACCAATTTTTATAATCCGCTGAGGCAGTTGGCCGCACTTTGGACCAGTTTTCAGGTTGCCATGGCAGGTTGGGACAGGATATCACAGATCTTATCATTAGAGAGTAACTTAAAACAGGTTAAAGTTGATGAAAATATTACCTCAGATGCTGCTTTGCTCGAGTTTAAAAATGTTCATTTTTCTTATGATGATAGTAAAGAAATCCTGCATAACATTAACTTAAGGTTCGAAAAAGGTAAAACTTACGCCCTAATTGGACCAACCGGAGGTGGGAAAACTACAACTGCTTCATTAATTTCCCGTTTATACGATGCCACAAAAGGAACTGTTTTATTAAATGGCAGGGATATCCGTTCATTTTCTGCAGAAGAACGGACACAAAAAATCGGTTTCATATTGCAAGAGCCATTTTTATTTACTGGATCAGTAAAAGAGAATATTTTATATGGCAACAGTTTATATAAGGAGGTAAGTGATGGGCAGCTAGAGAAAATAATTGAAGAGGCCAACCTGAATGCACTTTTAGCCATATTTGATGAAGGATTAAATACACAGATTACTTCAACATCAGATAGTATCAGTTTGGGACAGAAACAACTGATAGCTTTTATGCGTGCCGTGCTTAGAAATCCTGAATTATTGATTCTTGATGAAGCTACAGCCAATATCGATACCATAACCGAACAACTTTTGGGAAGCATTTTAAATAAACTATCAAAAGAAACTACATTGGTAATTATTGCTCACCGTTTAAATACTATTGAAAATGCCGACGAAATTTATTTTGTAAATGAAGGCGAAGTGCAAAAAGCCGGAACGCTGAACGATGCATTAAATATGTTGCTGAAAGGAAAACGGGTAAGTTGATATCGTTATAAACCTATCAGGTTTTTTTAAAAAATAAAAATGAAAAAATATTTCGTCTTTTTTGCCTTCATAGCCTTAAGCACCATTTCATTTGCACAAAGTGCAGGAAAAAACCTTTTTGTCCAGGATAGTTTAAAGTTGATTTCGTCGCAGTTTAAGTTTACTGAAGGTGCATCTGTTGATAAACAGGGAAACGTTTTTTTTACTGATCAACCGAACGATAAGATCTGGAAATACGATATTGATGGTAATTTGAGTTTATATATGGATAAATCGGGTAGGGCAAACGGAACTTATTTTGATAAGAAAGGAAACTTGATTGTGTGTGCCGACGAACATAACCAGATCTGGTCTATCGATAAAAACAAGAAGATAAAAGTGCTCTTCAGCGATTATGAAGGTAAAAAGGTAAATGGTCCGAACGATATCTGGTTGGATGCTAAAGGTGGAATATATTTTACCGATCCTTATTATCAGCGCGATTACTGGAGTAGAAAAGCGCCGGAGATTCAAGGCCAAAAGGTATACTATCTGCCAAAAGGGAAAAAAGAAGCTGTTATCGTTGCTAATGATGTGATTAAACCTAATGGTATTGTAGGTACTCCAGATGGTAAATTTTTGTATGTGGCCGATATGGATGCGAATAAAACTTATCGTTATCGTATTGGTACCGATGCCAAATTAGCAGACAGACAACTTATTCTTAACCAGCATTCTGACGGGATGACTTTAGATAGTGAGGGAAATATTTATGTAACCGGAAAAGGGGTGAATATTTACAAACCAACAGGCGAACAAATCGGTCATATTGAAGTGCCTGAACAGTGGTGTGGTAATGTTTGTTTTGGTGGAAAAGATAAAAACTTGCTTTTTATTACGGCTTCAAAATCGCTGTATGTTATTCCTACTAATGCAAAGGGAGTAGAGTAGTAGTGTATTATAGTCGTTTAAATGGCATATTTAGCTAAAAAAACAAAGATGAATTAAGCCAAAAAAAAAATCTGTTCAGTTTATTCAACCCCAAAAAATATAAAAAGCATTAATTAGTTTTGAAATTCCTACTTATAGGGATAGACGACTATGAAAAAGCCCTCTCAGGATTGAAGGGCTTTTTTAATTTCATCTATTGTCTAATCTTGAAAGGGAGTAACAAAGAATTTTATACATACAATCCTATTTTAATAAATCGATGTTTGAATAACCCTATGACAGAACTTTTGCCCGTTCATGGTCCAATTATCAAAACAGCTTTCATATTTACCGGAGCATTTAGAGACATCTTTCTTGTATTTAAGCCTCTGAAAAAAGTTTAGGCTAGCGAATCACAGGAGTTGAAATTTAATATCCAGAATTGTATAGGTCCTGTTACAATTAACCTAATTTGGAATAATTTTTTAAATTAGCATATATTAAAAAAACCTGATAAGCTTATGGAAAATCTAAAAGAAGAAACCAAAATCAAAGCTTTCCTCACCAGGATAAAAACAGAGTGGCCAGGAGTGGTAGAACGCTTTGAGTTTAAAACAGGCAGTGTAATTTACGTTCATTTAAAGGAGGGCATATCGAGCATGGATTTTCTCGGTAAACTTTCCAGACAGGTAGAACGTTTTGTCGATTTTAGTATGCCTATTATCTTGTATCATATTGAAAGTGATGGCATGAATTTAAGGTCGCACCCGATTAATTGGTATTCTTCTATTACGCAAGGAAAATCTTTTTAACCCGTAAACATTCGCGGTTAATAGCTTAGACTGTAAAATAGCAGCAATAATTTTTACAGTTGTAAATCTTTTTGTGCATAATTAGCAATTTTGTTTGCCAGTAATTTTGGTTTTTGGGTTTTAATCCTATTTTTGGTTTTTAATTTAAAAACATCCAGTATAATGAAAAACGGAACAGTAAAATTTTTTAACTCAGAAAAAGGCTTTGGCTTTATTAAAGAAGAAAGCGGATCTGAGATTTTTGTGCATGCATCAGGCCTGATTGACGAAATCAGAGAAAATGATACAGTTGAATATGAAGTTCAAGAAGGCAAAAAAGGCCTTAATGCAGTGAAAGTAAGAGTTGTTTAATTCTTCCCCCAAAAGATTTTGAGCAGGATTTAGTCCTGCTTTTTTTTTGCACGGATACTTTATTACACTATCGAACTTAGGGATACGATTTACTGAACAAAAAGGTTGAAAAAATTTCCTGCTCATTTCTAGTTGATTACCATTCTGATCGACTTACCTCGTTATCTATATCGTTGTTTTTTGAATTGGATTTTTATTTTTGCCAATGTCGATCTACTCGGCCGGAACCAAACAAATTAAATATTTTTGCAACTTTCTATTTTTTCAATTCAGGAACCTGTTATAAACAATAAACCGCTAGATCGGGGTACTTTTATGGCTGCGGCACAGTTTGTAATGGCACTTAATTTTGCAGGCGAATTTGAGCTTTTAAGTTTATCAGCTATGAATACACAAGCTGGCACTGCAAAAAAGGGCGGATTGGTATTTGTACGTAATGGAAAGTTGAAAATGCATCCCGAAATCTACGATCATTTGGCGTTAATATCGATATCTTCCATTTGTGCAGGCAGTGTTTATTTCTATGGTCGTGATAAAATTGCTGCAGAAATTGTAAATCTGCCCTACAGTGATGGCCTTTTAAACCTGGAGGGCGCCGAAGATGATTACATGGCTTTTAAACGTTTGTGCAGCCCTGTATCGCGTTTCTTTTTGCTACTGGCTAAAAAAGTGCAATGGTCTGCAATTCTATCTGCCTTTAGGTTTTTTATGATGGAAGGTATTTGGGATGTGGTTAATTTTGTAGCCCAGGCACTGCACCAGGCTGATGCTGATGTACTCGCCTGTGCACAACTTTTAGAAAGTATGCAAAAACAAGAATGGTACCCTGGTTTTTGTCAGTCGCTTCAGGATTTTCATGCCTCCCGTTATCCTCTAAATAAAGTTGGTTTAGAATCAGAACTGCCAGAGATGGCTTAAATTATTTCAGATAATTTTCTAATAAAACACTTATTTCATCTCCAATAGCTCTATTGCCCATATTATTGAGTTTTTGTTGCGAAGAATTGTGCTTTTCGATGTATGTAGCCTCTGTTTTATTAAATTTAAGATAACCCTGTTCAAAATAGCGTTCTTCAATTTCGGTAGAAGAATCCATCGATCTGAACCATAATTTAATCAAAGAGCCTGTAATTTTATCAAAGTAAAGCCAGTGGTAGGTCGCTTCTGCATCAGCATTCTCGGGCAAACCAAGACGTTGAATTTCTAGAATAGCAGTATCAGAATTCTGGAAAAAGTATAAAATCTTATATTTAGACGACATGCCGCAAAAGTAGGACTTAATTTTTTATCACAAAAAATATTTTTGCTGTTTAGATTTAATATTGTTGATCAGGATCTGTGATCTTGATCTATGCCCACGGATTTTCAATCTGGTTAATAAAGTCTAGGATCAATGTTTTTCCCCTTTAATAACCTTAAACAAATGTAAAACCTGTGGGAAAAGCGCATCCATACTTTCTTCTGCACCACCTTTCGAGCCTGGGAAAGTAAGCACCAATGTTTCACTAATAAAACCTGCTACACCACGCGAAAGCATAGCATAAGGCATGCGTTCCTGGCCATAACGGCGGGCGGCTTCCATAATCCCTTCAATGTTCCTGTCAATTAAAGGCGCAATGGCTTCAGGAGTTACGTCGCGTGGTGAAAGGCCGGTTCCTCCTGTAAAAATGATCAGATGATAACCGCTTTTACTTAACTCACTGGCTTTATTCCGGATGATATTGATTCCGTCGGGTACGATTTCATATTTCTCAGCATTGATTTCCCACTGGGTGAGTCTCGAAATAATTGCTTTGCCAGCGCTATCCTGTGCTTTATTTTCGAAAATAGAGTCTGAACAGACTACTACTGCAGCTTTTATTTCAGGGAATTTCGCGTTTTTAAGGTCAGATTTTCCTCCCGATTTTTTTAATAACCTGATATTTTCGATTTCGACTCCCTTGTCAATTGGTTTTAACATATCGTACATGGTTAAGGCGGTAACCGAGGCACCATGCATCGCTTCAACCTCTACACCTGTTTTGTAAATGGTATGTACTTCAACATTAATAATGATGGTTAAACCCACAATTTCGTAAGTAATAGCAGTGTATTCAATCGGAAGCGGGTGACAATCCGGAATCACGTCGCTTGTTTTTTTTACGCCGAATAATCCTGCTGCACGGGCAAATTCAAATACATCACCTTTGGGAATTTTGCGTTGCTCAACGGCATCAATGGTTTCCTGTTTCGATACCTTTACAGTAGCGGTTGCAATGGCAATCCTTAAGGTATTGGATTTTTTTGTGATGTTTACCATATTAAATATTTTCTTTCCACTGGTGGGTTTCGTCTTCGAATATTTCTTTTCCCCAGATCGGTAATTCAGCTTTTAATCGGTCTACTACTTCACTACAGGCTGCTATTGCAGGTTTGCGGTGTGCCGATGAAGTAAAAACGAAGAGGCAGATCTCGCCTGCTTTAACTCTGCCTAAGCTATGATAAATGTGCATACAGTTTAATGGATATTTTTGGAAAATATCTTCTCTGATCTGATGCATTTTTTCAAGCGCGAGGTCTTCGTATGCGGTATAATCAATCGCTGCAACAAATTTGCCGTTAATTTCATCTTTTCTCACCTGACCCATAAAAATACTATGGCCACCAATAGCAGTTTTGCTATTGTGCTTGGCAATGCTATCGGCTATAAAAGCAGGTGCTATTGAACCATCAACAAATATGTTTTTAATTTTTTTTTCGCTCATGTTAGGGTTTGAGAAAATGATCTCTCCATTTTACAATACCACCTTTTAAACTGTAAATCTTTTTGGCATCACCGTATTTTTCCTGCATGGCCTCTGCCGCTGCTACACTTCTGATTCCATGCTGGCAGATTAAAACCACATGTTTTTGGTAAAACTCTTTGCTCATAAAAGCGCCAAACTCCGACATTGGTACCTGTGTAAAGATTTGTTTATCCAATATCGGTACTTCGTGCCTTTCACGTACATCGATTAAAATTGTCGATTCTAACTGTTGAAGTTTAACCAGTTCGCTGGCATCAATTTCTATATACCCCTGTGGTCCTTCGCTGGTATCCTGATAATCCATATTTAAAAATTCATCAACAGTTTTAGGCAGGATATAACCGCCTCCGTGACTGATGTTGATGGTGTATTGTTCTTGTGTGAGTAAATTATAACTTAATATTTTATTGGTTAACGGCTGCCCAATTTTGGCAATCAGTTTGATGGTTTCTGCGGCTGCCATGGTACCCAATATGCCTGGTAATACACCTAAAATACCATTTTCGGCACAATTGGCTATTTCTCCTTTATCGGGGGGGATGGGGAAGATATCGCGGTAATTGGTGCTGGGAGTAAAATGATCTGGAGCGTTAAATATGGCTAACTGCCCCTCAAAACCCGAAACTGCGGCAAATATAAGTGGTTTGTTAAGTAGTGCACAGGCATCGTTAATCAGGTATCTGGATTCGAAATTGTCTGTACCATCTAATATGTAATCATATCTGGATAGAATATCGAGGATATTGTTTTTCTGCAAACGGATCGGATGACGGATAATACCGATCTGGGTATTCATTTCCTGCAGGCGCTTTGCCGCAATCTCTACTTTCGGCTTTCCAATATCGGCTGTAGTAAAAAGAATCTGTCTATGTAAATTGGATAATGAAATGGTATCATCATCAACAATGCCAATATGGCCAATGCCAGCAGCAGCCAGGTATTGCAGCGCAGGACAGCCCAAACCTCCAGCGCCAATAACAAGTACTTTTGCCCTTAAAAGCTTTTGTTGTGCTTCCTCCCCAAACCCTTTAAGGATAATCTGCCTATTGTATCGCTCTGCACTCATATTGCTTAACCACCAGAAAAAGGTGGCATTATGGCTATTGTAGCCTGGTTTAAAATTTCCGTATTCTGTTGAACAATATTTTTATTCAAGGCAAGTTTGTATTTCATACCTTTTAAGGCTGGAAATCGATCTTCGAGGTATTGTTTAAATGTATCGGTATCGCGAATGCCTGCAATATCAACCTTTTGATTCTTGATGAATTCGGTAATTTGGCCAAAACTGATTATTTCGATTTCCATGGTGCTAATTTACCTGTAAGATGCTGATTTTACTCAATCCTTTTACAAATCTTCTTCCTGTAGCGAAATCGCTGGGTGTAATAATGGCGATATTCCCTTTTTCAGTCTTGACTGGATCGGTATCATAATTACTTAAAACCATCAGTTGGTTTCCGGTTGGTGAATTAAAAATTTCGTTCCACGAATACACTACTTTATAGTTATCAGTTGCGGTAAAAACAAGGTAGTATTCGCTAAGTGTTTTTGGTGAAGCAGCATCTATTTCTACTTTGGCCAAAATATCTTTTAAAAGCACACCTTTAATGTTTTTGATACTGTTTTTACGTTGCATCAAATGGTTAAAAATCGTCATACTATCCAAACTAACGGATTTATAAGTACTTAAATTGTCTAGAGTGATTGTTAATGGCTTTTTAACCTTCCCTTCGATTATAAATTGCTTGCTTTCTTGGGCATTTGCAGCAAAACTTAAAAATAATACGGCGATGATAAGGTATTTCATATTATGCATGTGTAAATAATAATTTATAAGCGGCTAGCGCTAATACGCAGGCGAGCACATTTTTTAAAACGGTTTGCGGAAATTTTAAGGCGCCAAAATAAGCACCGCAAATGCCACCAACAAAAGCTACTCCGACATAAGCAAGCATATGACTATTAAATTCGAAGCCTTTAATCAGCTGGCCGCCTAAACCAGCAACTGAATTAACAAAGATGAACGCTGCACTAATTGCCGCCGTCTGCTTTTGATCTGTCCACTTTAACAATAATAGGACAGGGGAAAGGATAATTCCGCCCCCGATGCCGATCATGCCCGAAAGCAAACCGATAATACCGCCAATAGTAAGTGATAAAGGAATATTTGATGGTTTGAAATCTTTAGGATCGGTATTTTTAAAGAAGAAAAAACGGATGACCGGGATGAGTAAAAGTAACCCTAAAATCTTTTTATAAATGGAACTTTCAATAACCATCATACCGCCCACAAAAGAGAGTGGTATAGAGGCAACGGCAAAAGGCCAAAAGGTTTTCCACTTAAAGTGACCACCGCGATAAAACTGGATAAAGGAAGTGGAAGAAACAAACAGATTAAGCAATAATGCCGTAGGCTTCATGATGGCGGGCGAAACAGCAAAAATAGCCATTAATGCAAGATAGCCGCTTGCTCCGCCATGCCCTACTGAAGCATATAAAAAAGCAACAATAAAAAGTAAACAGTAAAAGAGTATAAAACTTTCTTGCATGGTTTAGTTTGGTAAAATCATTACAGTTATGGTATCACTTTTATTAAAGTGTTCTTGTATTTCATCGAGGCAGATGAGGCAATTGGCCTGTGCAAAGGAGCTTAATCGGTAAGATTCTTGCGCACTGAGCGGGGTGACCAGTCCATTTTCATATTTGCCTTTTAGGAAATGTGCTAGTCCCGCAGGCTTGGAATAGGGATGTGTAAGCTCTGCCTGAACCTCAATAACACTATTGTTTTGATGTGATAAGGATTTTATGGATGGCAATACGTAATTATAATAGCAGCTGAGTACAGATGAAGGGTTGCCTGGAAGTCCGAATATTAGCTTCTGATCTTTTGTGCCAAAGTACAAAGGTTTACCTGGTTTCTGTTTCACTTTATGAAAAATCTGTTTGATGCCGCAATGTGAGGCTGCTTCAATTACGAAATCATAATCGCCAACACTTACACCTCCTGTCAACAGAACAACATCGCTGTTTGCCATTGCATTTAGTAGTACGTTTTTTAAGATCCCGAGATCATCGTCAGCTTCATAAACGGCAACCTGTTCAATCCCTTCAAGTTTTAAAGCAGCAGAAAGAGAATAGGAATTCGATTCATAAACCTGTCCAAATTCAAGAGGCTTACCCGGTTGCTGTAATTCTTTTCCCGTTACAATAATCGAAATTTTTGGCATGGGATAAACGCTAACTTCGTTAATGCCAATCCCTGCCAGAAAGCCAATAGCGGCAGGACTAAGAAAATCCCCCTTTTCCATAGCCAATGCGCTAGCTTTTATCTCCGAACCCTTATCGCGTACATTTAAGCCAGGTTTTAAATTGAGATCCTGTAAGGTGATTTTTCCATCTATCCTTGTAATTTTTTCCTGCATCACTACGGTGTCGGCACCTTTGGGCAGCGGAGCACCTGTAAATATTCTACTGGTTTCGCCCTTTTGGATTGTAATGTTAGTTGCTGTTCCAGCAGCCATTTCGCCAACCACGCTGAGTTCTTGTTCGCGATCTTCAAACTTTAATGCATAGCCATCCATTGCTGACTGGCTAAATGCGGGAATATCATATTTTGCATAAACATCGGCTGCAAGAATGAGCCCTGATGCTTTTGCCAAGTCAATAGAAATGGGATTTAATGCTTTTATATGTTGAGAAATGAGGTGTTTTGCTTCTTTTACGCTGATCATGAAAATTTTATCCTCCAATGGTAATCATACTTCTGTTTTGAATAGTAGTTGCATCAATTTTTTCGAAATCACCCGCCAACTGCCCGCCTAATGCTTTCTTTTTGCTCCATATAGTCGCTTGGATTAACGGAAGCACATCTTCATTTTTCCGCAATGCAGTAAGCAGATCGGTTTCGCTATCCGAAAACAGGCAGTTTTTGAGTTTGCCATCTGCGGTTAGGCGCATGCGGTTACAGGTATCGCAAAAAGGATTGGTCATGGTGCTGATAATGGCAAACGAACCTTCGTGACCAGGGATCATGAAACTTTTGGCCGTATCGTGCGGTTCTCCTTTAACAGGTAATACGGTGAAATCTTTTTCAACCACGGATAGGATTTCATCTAAAGAAAACATTTTATTGCTCGTCCATTTATTACCGCTAAAGGGCATGAACTCAATAAACCTGATCTGGATGGGGTTGTGTTTGGTCCAACTGATGAAATCGTTAATTTCGTTGTCGTTAAGCCCTTTCATCACCACCATATTTACTTTCACCTTTATTTTATGCTGCAAAAGCAGTTCTATATTGCTGCGTACCTGATGGAAAACATCCCTGCGGGTAATCATAAAGAACTTCTCAGGCTGTAATGTATCCAGACTAATGTTAATGGTTTTAATACCTGCTTCTTTTAATACAGGCAACATTTCTGCAATGCGGGTTCCGTTTGTGGTAATTACAAGCTCAACCGGAAGTTTACCCAATGCCGCAATAATTTGAGCAGCATCTTTTCTCACCAATGGTTCACCGCCCGTAAGCCTGATTTTTTTTACGCCATTGGCTACAAAAACTTCTGCCAGCTTAATAATTTCTTCGGTTTGCATGAGCCGGGAAGCAGGGGTGAAGTCGTATTCTTCTTCGGGCATGCAATAAAAGCAGCGAAAATTGCAGTTATCTGTAAGTGATATCCGTAGGTAATCGTGTACTCTTCCAAAAGAATCTGCTATCATTGCTGGCTAATTAAATTATTGTAATCTGTTTCTGTATCAATATCAATTCCTCCATGCTCGAAAGCTACTGTCTCCAGATCCTGCGGATACTGCTTTAATATGCTTTTTGCCCCTTCAGTCCCTTTAAGCGATAAAAGTGCTTCAAAGTAGTCTTTTTTGAAGAGAACAGGAGTTCCTATCGTTTCATTATATGAACTGGCAATGATATTTTTGCCTGTTTCTTTCTGCTTTTCAATTAAGTTATTAAAGTTACTCATTTTTATAAAAGCCTGGTCAGCCACGGCAATAATGATGCTTTCAATTTCACTATTTTTTTTAACCAAGGTTGAAAGTCCGGCAACAATACTTGAGGCCATTCCATTTTTCCAGCTTTCATTAATAACGAAGTTAATCTGGTCATGCTGATGTTGGCCGGCTATTTCTTTCGCATATGCGCCTAAAACAACAATAACAGGTTTGCAATTTGTTTCTAAAGCTTCATTTATTACCGTTTTTAAGAGTGTTTTTCCTTTGTAGTCCAAAAGCTGTTTTGGTCTTCCTAAACGTGAAGAGTTGCCTGCTGCCAATATGATGATGCCCGTTTTCAATTGCTTAATTATTTTTTTATTCGTAAACGTGGATCGGTTTTTTCTTCTCTTTTAAGAATATAGCCGATGCCCCGGTAAAAACGGATTTAATCTCTGCGAGGATAGAAATGGCAATTTCTTCTGCGGTTTCTGCGCCAATATCAAGCCCTATGGGCCCGTGCACTCGTGTTTCGTTTATTGGGGTTGCTAAATCCAGTTCATCTAACATTCTGATTAGCTTTTTCTTAGGCCCTAGTGTGCCAATATATGGTGCATTTGTACCCAATAGATATTTAAGTAGTTCGAGATCGTAGCTGTAATTATGTGTCATCAGTACAAAAGCTGTTTGCCCATCTATCTGAATTTGTGGTAACACATTTTCGGCTTTACTCACTAAAACTTTGGTTGCATTTGGAAAACGTTGAAGTGTGGCGTGGGCAGGCCTTCCATCTATCACAGTTACTTCCCAGCCTAAAAGGTAAGCCATTTCTGCCAAAGGCTGTGCATCATTGCCCGCACCTGCTATAATTAATGAAATTGGAGGTTGGATAAACTCCAGAAAGGCATCAATCTGTTGACTGCCGAGTTCATAGACCTTAAATGTTGTAGTTTTATTTTCAGAAACTTTTTGGATATCCTTAATTGCTTCATCACTGATAGATTTTGGGATTTTAGATAGGATAGGTTTATTTCTAAAAAGCATGCTCGTGCCCAATTGCAACTTATCCGCTAACGAAAAAAGTGTAACCAATACAGCGTTTTCCCTTTTGCTTTGCAAAGCGGTTAAAATAGCGATGGGGTTTAAGTCGTCCGTTTCTATAATGGGTTCGAACAGAATGTGTACAATGCCATTGCAGCCCAACTGTACACCAAATTTGGCATCATCTTCGTCTGTAGTATCGTAAGTAATGAGTTTGTTTTCTTGCTGTACTATTGCCGAAAGTGCTTTCCGTAAGGCATCACCTTCTAAACAACCGCCGCTAATGGCTCCTGTTAAATGGCCATCTTCAGTAATCAACATCCTGGCACCTGGCCTGCGATAAGAAGAACCTTCTACCTTAACTACCGTTGCGAGGGCTGTTTTTTTCTTTTCTTTCGTTGCCTTTTGATATGCCTTTATGATATCGGTAATTTCTTTCATTAGGGATTGATGCAATAGATGATGCAATTTAACGATAATCTATTACAAAATGGTCAAAAGAACGCCGTAAGATATGCCTTATGGAAGCAATCCCAATAACGAGGCTGCAACAATTAAACCTGAAGGAGTTTTTAAGCAGTAGAATCCATACTCTTTTTAAAGAAAAATAGGTTTAAAAAGGCGCTGAATGAAAAATTTCGAGGTTAATACAGCGCAAACCAATGCTGTTAAAGAGCTCGGTAATTTCTTTTGTCCAATCTCTTGGCGAATCTACCCGAAGGATTTTATCAGAATCCCATAAATCGATATTCCATTTAATTTCTTTGAAACGGCTGTTCAGCAATGGGCTGATTACGTTTAATTCGCTATCCGTGGATACATTTGTTTTGAAAACGGCTATCATAATAAAATGTTTTTAGGTTTGTTATCAAGAGTAGACGTACAACTTTAGAAATTACTTTAAATCAGGATGATTTTTTTAATTTTTATTTAGCCTAATCAGTTAAACAAGCATTTCTAAAAAAAAATAAAATAATTTGTAAGGTTATTTCATCTCGAACGACCAATAAATTAAGGAGTATATTTAAATAAGATAATATCAAAACATGCAAAACGAAACGGATAAGGAATATGCAGTCAAGAGCCATCATTCAGACCCACTAAGCTGGGTTGAAAAATATGCCGATTACCTCTATGGTTTTGCCATGTCGAGATTAAGAGATGAAGATGTGGCCAAAGATCTGGTGCAGGATACCTTTTTGGCAGGTTTGCAGCGATTAGATGATTTTGAGGGCAACAGTAAGGAAAAAACATGGTTAACGGCCATCCTTAAAAACAAGATTGCCGATTTTTACCGGAAACGATCTGCCATTAATTTAAAGGTAATAAGCGTAGAAGATGAACAGCAGGATTTTTTTGATGCGGAATCAGGACATTGGACTGAAAAAGACTATCCGAGAGCATTTGGCTTGGACGTAGGTAATCCTTTGATAATGAAAGAGCTTGGCAGCATATTAAATGAATGTTTGGCTAAACTTCCCGGATTATGGTTCTCGGTATTCTCGATGAAACACATGGACGATCTCGCATCAGAGTTGATCTGTAACGAACTTAAACTCACTGCTGCTAATTTCTGGGTAATTATGCACCGCACAAAACTTAACCTGAGGGCCTGCCTTCAAAAAAACTGGAACTGATATGACGAGCGCGCTGAGAAATATAATCTATAACTGTAAAAAAGCTACTTTTTTGATCGAAAAAAGAATTGCCGGAAAAATTACCGCTGCCGAAATGCTACAATTGCATATACATCTGGCAGGCTGTTCGGTATGCAAAATTTATCAGCGGCAGAGTATATTGATTAATAAGGTGTTTGTAGGTTTTGAAAACAGCGATTTTAAACTGGATGAAGCTTTTAAAAAAATATTAACGGAGAAGATTGAAAAAGAAATCAATAAAAATTAATTTAACTGTAAGGTTAATGCTGCTGATTCGACTAAGAGGAAAAAACATAAAGACAACATGAAAAGGATTATCTTATTTACAGCGTTAGCTGTTGTATTATCGCTGCAAACAAAAGCACAAAAAGGTTTAAAGGAGGGTGATAAAGCGCCTATGTTTAGCGGAGTTGACCAAAACGGTAAAACCGTGAGTTTGAAAAGTGCACTTAAAGCGCATCGTTCTGTCGTATTATTTTTTTATCGCGGTCAATGGTGCCCATACTGTAATAAACACATTAAAGAGCTGCAAGATTCTTTAAACTTATTAAGTGGAAAAGATGCTTACGTGATCGGTGTTACACCCGAAACGAAAGAAAACATTGATAAAACCATAAAAAAAACAAATGCTGGCTTTTCTATTCTTCAGGATAAAGACGATGCAATTATGAAAGCCTATAATGTTAATTTTGTTATGGATGAAGCTACCTTTACCAAATACAAGGGCTATGGTATAAATTTAGAAGATAACAATGGGAATACCCGACATACTTTACCCGTTCCTGCAACTTATATCATCGATCGTTCAGGGAAAATTAAATATGTTCATTTCGACCCCAATTATCAAAAAAGAGCCTCGGTAAAACTTTTGCTTTCTAAACTTTAGGCTGTTAATAATAGCAATCGATTGGCTTTCAGCTTCTACAAATTTAAGCTGTGGCAACAAGAATGGTTGTTTTTGTTTTAGCATTGATCGATCAATGCTAAGACTTTTAGCGCTAAAATTCAGCTTTTTATCTGTTATTTTCTTATCTTCAGATTTTGAGGCTTATGGTAAAAGATGAAATGATTTTGTATAAAAAGGCTTGGGACCCTGGAAATTGTTCTTGTACGGCCGCCTTGTTTTTATTTTCATTTATTGTTATGGTTATTATTTCCTTTTTTTCGGAAGATAAAAGGAACTTATCTATCTCCCTTTATGCTTCTGCTATACTAACTTTTATATTAGTAACCGTAAGGGTAGTGGGTTATTGGGCTCAGCGTGAAGAAAAAACAGTGCTATTAATGGTTTGTGAAGAAGGACTTCATTACTATGACCATGCTGCCCTTATCCAATGGAAGGTTATAACCGATATACAGATTGTTAACCGTGAACTTTCGGTTTCTGTTGGCCCCTTACCTGCATTGGATTTTACATTAAATTTATTGGACACTAACCTACAGGAAAGGTTCGACGATTTCTGCCAGTTGCTTAACAGGTATTATTATCCCAAAACCGTTTATATCTATGAATCTTCAGTTTCTTGTGGCTGCTAAATAGTTGATGATGAAACCTGAATATATCACGATATTACCTGATGAAAGAGAGGTAAATTATGCAGACGATCCTTTGTGGCAACGAATTTATGCCTATTCGCCAGATAATGAAGATTTTGCAATCCCTTTTTCACGCAAATTAGCAGTTACCGAGGGTTGGACAAGGCGGTTCACTTTATTGGCGATAGCAGAGTATAAGCGTTTTGTATATCTCTGTTGCATATCGCAGAACGGGGCATCGCCTTCTGTTGTGGTTGATAAGGTATGGCATATGCACCTGCTATATACGGTAGAGTACTGGGAAAAATTCTGCCCATTGGTTTTGGGTCGGAATTTACATCATTATCCCA
Organism: Pedobacter sp. SG908; assembly: GCF_011759615.1. NCBI lineage: Bacteria > Pseudomonadati > Bacteroidota > Sphingobacteriia > Sphingobacteriales > Sphingobacteriaceae > Pedobacter > Pedobacter sp. SG908. The sequence continues at coordinate 3,074,869 of NZ_JAAOYY010000001.1, read as the reverse complement.
ATGTGGGTGGGATTGTGGAATACAATAAACATCAGGATTGGTATTTGGAAACATTAAAACTTTATCTGTTTATTTTCAAAGAAAATCCTCCTCCTGATTTTTGGAGAATACCTAAGAATATTTTACCATATTTATTAGATAAGAAAGATGCCACCTCTTCACAAAACTGTAAGAAATCGTTTTACAATAGAATTATAGGCATCATAATACGTAGATTTCAGTTTCTCAATAATTTTAGGATTATGACAGATAAAGAGCGAAAAAAAATAGTATAAACTGACTTTAAGCCATTTATATCGCATAAACTAAAAACAAGAAGTACCCTTTTATATCTAACATGGTTCAATTAAAATGATCCTTCGTCGAATTATTCTTACTTCCGTGTAAAATCATCCATTAATTTCATGGTTATCAGTGCATCTTCACCGCTACATGGATTTTCTCCTTTACTTAAAAAATAATTAACTACTTTTTCAATCATAGGTTGTTGTACATGTTGCAAAGGCTCGAACATAAATTCTTCCGTCTGATCCGTTGTAACCGTGACTTTATTGCCAAACATTGGGAAACTGATTTGACCCTTTGAACCATAAATTACACAAACATCAGCCTGACCTTGTGTCGCTACAGAGAAACACCAAGTACCAGTGAAAACAACTCCGTTTTGGAACAGGATATTACCCACAACCAGATCATCCACCTCGGTGTTTTCCTGCTGCCTGGTGGCAATGCCCATCGCATTTTTCACAGCGCCGAAATAATAAGTCATCAGGTCTAATTGATGCGGAGCTAGATCATGGAATAAACCACCACCAGAAATGGCCGGATTGATCCGCCAATTATCGGCTGTTTTTGCAATAAGCGTGGGGTTCGGCGATTGGAGCATTTTTAAACGGACTAAACGGATATCGCCAATGGTATGTGTAGCCAATAGTTCTTTAACTTTCAAAAACATGGGTTGAGCCCGGCGGTAATGAGCTATGCAAAGCTTCACATTTAATTTGTTGGCTGCATCAGTCATGCGTTGAGCAGCTTTGGCATCTAAAGTCATGGGTTTTTCTACATATACGGGCTTGCCGGCTTTTAAAGCCTCAATAGTGTAAGCTTCGTGCTGTAGGGGTGGCGTAGCAATGTAAATGGCATTCACCTCCGGATCGTTAATTAGTTGAGAAGCATCATCATACCATTTAGGCACTTGGTGTCGCCTGGCATAGTCAGCAGCTTTCTTTGCATCGCGGCGCATTACAGCAACAAGTTTGGAGTTGTTTACCTTATTAAAAGCTGGTCCACTTTTTACTTCAGTCACATCTCCGCAGCCAATAATGCCCCATCTGATTTCTTCCATTGTATAATCGATTTGAAAGGCTGAATTTAGAAAATATTGGCTGGAAACTATGCTCAATAGATAGAAAGCTTCGTAAAAAAGAAAAGGGATTCACTTTGGGAGTGATCCCTAATCAACTAACCAAACAAACTATTCCGGAAACCACGCCGGAATCAATTTATAAACGAAAGAATTAGGAGATTGTTTTAATGAGTTTGTCTATTTGGTGTATTTTTTTTAAAAAAAGAAAAATAAGAGCTTTATCTGAAATTATAACCTCCCTTTTTTTAGCTTTGTAGCATGCAAAATCTTTCCAAGAAGCTTCAGATTGATCTTATAGAACTTAAGGCAAAATATGCTTTTATTATGGATGAGCTTGAAGTAACATTTGCAGATGCTTATCTTTCTAAATTGCAAGCTAAACAACGCCTGGCCGAGCAGATGATGATAGAAATGGAAAAGATACTGACCGGGGAGGCCGGAGAACATGAAAACTAATCTGTTAAGATAAAGAGATAGTTTTTGATATTGACCTTAAGATAAAGAAGCACGCTACGCTACCTCTTTTTTAAAGCAGGTGGTATGCTAAAAGTAGGTTTTTTGTCGGCATCTTTAAAGTCTACTTCCATAAAGTAGCGTTTTTGTTTAATGATGTAATTTTCTATAAACCACAAAATATCTGGCAGGTTTTCAACCATCGGTGAACCAGCTATCTCGTGCCCCATATTTTGCACATACTGAAAGTAATAAGGGTACCCGTTTTTACTGAAAGTGCGTGCAAGATACTTGGAGCCAAAAAAGCCCCTGTTAAGTAATCTCACTTTGTTATAGGGTACAAGTTTATCGGCTGTACCATGGAAAAGCATGGTAGGTGCTGGAGTTATGGCATATTTGGGGGCGCCATGATAACTTAATATTGCGCCGGCAAATGAAATTACGCCTTTGTATTGAAAATGCGGTGGAAGTTTAGCCGATAACGCTGTCGCATTTCGCTTGTTATAATCGGCATGTAGTGCCGTAATAGCACCCGCACTTGATCCAGATAGGATGATCATAGCCGTATCGATACCGAGTTCTTTTGCGTTTTTGATCAGATAAGCTGTCGCGTCGAAAACATCTGCAGTAGCGGTATCAATAGCTGCCTTTAAATTAGAAGTATTAAATGGGCTGGGGAATTTCTTGCCCTTAAGACCTAGTCGATAGTCAACTGAAACTACTTTATAGTCATGCGCTATTAAAGCGTTAAAGTATTGATCAAATAACTTGCTGTCTCTGCGCCCCATTACAAAACCTCCGCCAAATACAAAAAGTACTGTTGGCTTAGTTTCTGTTATTTTACCACTGTAATAAATATCTAATTTCAGTGCGCCTGAATCGGTTTGCGAAAATATTTTAGTGTCTACATGAAATTTTTTATCCTGGAGTACAATCTGCCCTACTGAAGATAGAGAACTAAATAAAAGCGTCAGGAACAGTATGCTTAGCGGATATACTTTGTTATTGGGTATCATCTAAATTTTTAGGAAGAGGTTCGCTAATTGCCAAATCAGATTGGCTTTAATTTCTATGCTAATTTATTGCATTTTCAGCTCTGGTGCAATTAGATTTTAAACATTAATATTAGTTCGTTATAGTTGCTATTGTACTATCTTTTATAGCCATTTAACCTAAATAATAAGATGTTTTTGCAAATAACACCGTTTCTGAAAATAGGTGCAATAATTGGTGGTTTACAATTTTTAAATTGAGATTTGATAAAATTTATACTGTTTTCATCGTAAAGATTAGAAGGGACAATGTAATATGCGTTGTCGCCAACAGATAATTTCTGTTTGTTTTGGTTCGACCAATAATACTGGTGAAGATCGAATATTTCTCCAAGGCCATAGGTTTGCAGACCAGTTCTGATGCAAACATAAAAATCTAAATGTGCTGCAGGAAACCACTTTGTAATCACAATAGTTCTGACTGTCTTATTCCTTTCCGATAATTTATTATCGGCATGGTAAACAGAGTCAACTATTCTTCCGGTCTCTTTCCAGCCGTATAAATCTAAGGTGGGATCGCCCGTGCCTACATGCATGGGGTCTTTTTGCGGTGAAAGTGTGCCCTTGTAAAAATTAATTGCGATAAGACCTGCACTTACTACGAACAAGAAAAACAGCATACTAGCAGCAATAATGGCTTTTACTTTTGATAAGGTAAAAGACTCCAGTTTCAATGCCGAGAGAAATATTAAACAGCTATAGGCTGGGCCAGACCAATGCGGCAATGTATCTCTAAAAATGGAAAGAAAAACCAGCGTAGCAATAAGTGGTAGCGCACAATATAATAGCAGCTGTATTTCGCTTTTAAGATGGTGTTTGGTTTTGGTGAAGCTAAAAACTGCAATCCATGCCAGAAAAAAAACAATAGGATTGTTGTAAAATATTTGGCCGCTTATTTCTCTGGCGAAAGCCAATGGATTTATGCCAGCATGGAACAGGCTAACCCGGTTACTGTGATAGGTATAGGTGATGAAATGATGCTGGATATTCCAGATGATGAATGGAGATACCATAATTAAACTAATTAAGGCAGAAAAATACATGCCTTTTTGCGCCATCAATTTTCTATTGCTAAACAGAGCGAACAGTACAACGGCCACCCACAGGTAGACACCATGAATTTTACACATCATACAAAGACCTGTTGCCACCCCGAACCAGCACCAGAGACTTAATGTGGGTAAACCCTGGTGAACAGATTTGGTAATTTTAAGCAGCAAAAAGATGCTCCATAACCAGAAAACCATTTGAGGGCTATCTGGCAAAATAAATGTCCCCGCAATAATGCTGCAGTAAAAAGACGAAGAATAAAGCAAAACAGCCAGCCAGCCAACACGGTTATTAAGGAGTAATTTACCTATTTTATATACAATTATTGTACCTATTGTGGATGATATTATGGCGCCTAGCCGAACCGCTAATTCGTTGTGGATATATAAATTTGCAGTTGTTGTTCTAATTAACCACGCCACAAATGGAGGGTGATCAAAATAACTCCATTCCAGATTTAAAGCATATGTCCAATAATATACCTCGTCGTTTCCAAGGGCAATTGTTGAGGCTATGATCACTTTGATCACAGTCATAACCATTGTAAAAAGCCAAAGTTTAACAGGTATTTCTTTCACTTAAATAGGGTTAGCCTGATTGGTAATTTTAAGCTGCTTATATCTTCTGTTTAGCTTGGCCGATCTGAAAAGTTGAAGATCGTATACTTGATGATAGCTCACCACTGCGCAGATTATACCGGTTATTGCACCAAAAAATACATCAATAAGAAAATGTTGTGCCAGGTATATGCGTGAATAACCAATTAAAAATGCGAAAAATAAACAATAAGGGGAGATTTTCTTTTTCCTGAAAACCAAAACCAATACAGTGGCCAAGGCAAAAGCAGATGCGGTATGACCTGAAGGAAAAGAATTTTGATCATGCATTTTTACCCCATCAACAAAATGAGTATACTGAAATAAAGTTTGCTCGAAAAAATATTTCGGCCGTGGCATGTGGAATATCCTTTTTGCGATCTGGATAAGCAGTCCCGAATAAATATAAGCAAGAGCCATAGTAATTGCTTTTTTCTTTTTCCGAAATGCTAGCAGAATAGCCGCAGCCAGAATGCTGATTAAACCATCTCCGAGATTAGTAACATACTTAAAAAAAATATCCAGCCAGGTTGGATGAAACCAGTTAAAAATGAGGAAGCCATCTGTTTTAGAAAAGCTAAAATTAAAGATGAGTGCCAACAGAAGTATTGACATTGCAGTAAAGAAATAGTAATTGAGTTCAGTCAATCTTTTTATCGTGCGCATGTCCAGGTTTTAATGCAAAACTATTGGCTGTATATCACCTGAAAGTTAAGGTAGCGTCATGTTTATGTCATGCGGCTAGATTTAGAATTAATTATCGATCTGTATGTTGATTGAAATAACCTCAATTATCAATGCAAGGGAAGTGATTACAGGAAAGAAAGTGCTTGTTAACATTTCTTAATAAGTTAATATGAAAATGCTGATAAGTTAAAACGATTTGTCTTGCTTTGTGGCAAAAGATTAATAATTGATTATGCAAAACAGTCAGGCAAAGATTAGCCCAGATCTACAGCAATTTATTGATAAGTTTGAGCCCAGCAAATTTAAACTAATGTCTGGGGGAATTGAAATTAGGGGAATAAACGATATGCAAAGAAATATTGCTCAAGCCAAAGCAATCATCGAAAGATTAAAACTTCGCCTAATTGTTTCGCATAATGCAGAAATGCTGAGCTATCGCGGTTTTGAAGTAAATAACCTTTAAGCCTACAAAACCGATTTTTTACCCGGTTTATACTCAGCCTGCCCATCAGACTCCTCATTAAAGTGCTGTTTCCGCTATAATTATAACAGCAGTAGACAGGCTCTTTTGCTTTCTGGCGATTAGTCAGGAAGCAAAAAATAAGCTGCTATATCTTAATTTTTATCTCCCGGGTTTTATTTATCTCTATATACCAGGATACTTTGTTTACTGACTTAACAATCGATCCTTCATCAGGTACAATGAATATCGAGGGCCGAAAAAGCAATTGGGTTGTCCCAGCTCCAGCAGAGTTAAACTATATAGATGAAGCAAAATTAAGGTTTGACCAAGAGATTGCACCTAAAATAAGCAGAAGGAAAATCATTGTTGGCCCAAAAAATGAAAAAGTATTAAGTAAACCGGAAAGCGTGTTCAGGTGTGCTTTCTATTGTTGATCAGAATAAAAAGAAGCTGCCTCACTTTTGAGACCGCTTCTTTATGAAATTGTTAATTGTATAATCCCAGCTCTGCCAGCGATGCAAACTGCAAACCATCTTGTGCAGAGTTCATAATTACCTTAAGGTATCTTAAGGTTTTGGTGCTGCCAAACGCAAAATATTGTATTCCGGCAGCATTTTGAGCTACATAATTGTTTACCGATGTGAAATTTATATTATCGGTACTTGTTAAAACCTGAAAGTTTTTAATCGCCCGGCTCAATCCGCTTCTTTGCACTAAACTTAAGCCATTTGCCGATTTCGAAGATCCTAAATCAATCACGACCTGGTGCGGATAACTTGTTGCGGAAGTGGTCCAGCGTGAGTGCCAGAACGTACTGTGGCTACCATCGATTAAAGTAGCAGCCCTGCCATTAATAGCTCCCTCACCGCTGGTTTCTTCAGAGCTGAAAGAGTTTATGCTCCAGCCAGTTTTACTCAGTTCGGTTAAAGGTGCAACATTATCTTGTAGGGTAGAGGGATCGGTACTTGGCGCTGGTAAACCCAATGCTGCCATGTCTGCATATATTTGTGTTGTAGCTGCTGAAGTAGATAAATTCAATCCCCACTTTTGGAAGAAAGTACTTAAGTTTTTGCCTGATATACTACAAGCCTTTAGCATGAAATAACGCATCCTGGCATCATCATTAGCTAAGGTTGGATTTTCAACACGCATGTCCTTGGCCAGGGTTCTATAAAAATTATCACCATAGGCTAAGGTTAATTGTTGAAACATGCAGAGCCTGATAAACAGATCGGTTAAAGGATTGGTATAACTTGTTGATCCGTTATAATCTTTGGTGCCAGCAGGTTTCCCTAAATAGGTAAAAGCTTTTGGCCACACCCCATCGTTTACCAGCCTGTTGATAGAAGGGGTAAGGGTACGCTGCACATATAAACTATATAAATTTACAGAAACCTCACCCAAGGCTCCCCAACGCCACATCATTTGGTGCTGGTGGCCTAATTCGTGCCATAATCCCCAGCCATTGGTACCTACTGCACTTAATGTTAAAATGGCATTAACATCTGAGGTAATATAGGCCGTACGATAATCATAAGCGAAAAAATAATAGGCTGGATCTTCATGCTGCGTTAAAAGATAGGTGTGCACATTTTTCGCATGTGCAGGCAAAGAGTTGTCTAAGCCGTTCAAATCATCCTCTAGTGCAATAATTTGTGTAATTTTGTTCAATATAGCACTCTGATCTTCTGCTTGGTACTGTATTGCCTTAGTTCTTGATACTACGATAAAACAATTTGAGCCCTCTAAAACTACATCAGGAGTAGTGTAGGTTTGTAATTGATTAATCCAGTCTGAATTGTTGGTTACGCCAAGTTTGTAATATGGAGCGTATTGGTAACCGCTATTAAAAGTTACTTTAGCGGTAGAGCCAGTTGTAGAATTGGTGTACCTGATCCATAATAATCCGCCAACAGCATTGGTAATGGTATTGGTACCCGCAGTTAACTGTACGGATGTAGGTTGGGTGTTCCAAGTGCCATATCTAGAATAGGTGCCGATTAATAATTTTGGCAGGCGGGTTCCGGTGGTTTGTTCTACGGTGATATCTAAAGTAGCACCTGGGGCCATGTATAAACCGGTTGCAGTGAAATCGGTTAAGTAGTATCCGTTTTTTAAGCGGTCCCTTTCAATTGATGCGCTAATTTTTTCGGTGACATTAAAAACATTGGTTTGAGTGAGGGATTGTATGCTAACACCACTTATAGTTTTTTTGCTATTTACAGCCTCATCTTGTAATACGGCTGTCTTTTTACAGGCCGAAAGCCCTACAATTGCCGAAACGGTTAGGAATAATAATTGTTTTTTCATTTTTTAGGTTTTAGTAAGTATTGGGTTATAAGCAGCCATGTTCCTCAAAAATAGAAGCATGACGATAATTAGCTGCTGTAATGTTTAGTTCGCCAGTTTTAATCTTAATATAAATTAATTTAAGTCTGCTTAAAATGTCAATACAATATATTCATATTTACATTTTAGTGAAAGAAAAAAGACTGCGCAAACGTTTGATCTGCCTGTTAATTACAGTAGAAACCGCTATATATGCTTTAAACTTTGAACCATTGCTACGTTTATCTTGATTACGAAACAGCAATAGTTTTGGTAAGCCATAGGCTTGGCTTCTGACTAATATAACCTCCAATTGTGCATAGTGATTCAGGCTCATCTTCGATAGTGATGCATGGTACAATCTTTTTCATTGTTTATAAATTTAGATAGTGCTAAATATTCCTTAAGGGAGGTAGGTTGTAGTTTAGTGCATGAAATTTTGTATACCACTTTTGTTTCTTATGATGAAAACAATAGTATATAATAGGAATTTTATCGGGCTTCTTATAAGTTGATTGAAATTAACACTTCAAAATAATTACCTTTCGGTCCGGAAGAGATCTCTGCCCTGTCTGCATGGGTATGAAGCAATCATTGCCGGATATTTTCAAGATCTGTATGGAAACCTGTATCGTTGAGACCTTTGTTAATCAGGTTACTTGTTTGAATGCTAAACAGCCCTTCTTCCAATTTTACTTCGGCTGATTGAATATATTTGCATTAACCTTTAGTATGCTTAGTATGCTATCAAGATCAGGAACTATTCTTATTGTATGTTTTTCCCCGCTTTGATGATTTTATTTTAATAGTTAGCGTTGCGTAATTTGCTATTTCCTCCTTTGATGGCTCATAATCTTCATATTTGCTACTATATTGTGAAGACTTATACTATTCCAGCCCAGCGCTAAAGTCTATTCCAAAATTAAAATCAAGAAGTGCTGTTGGATGGATTTTTAAACCTATTGCCAATCTCATTATGGTAATAAAACTTGGGCTGGTTTCTCCATTTTCATATTTAATAATATCTCCGGTATTAACTCCACTTCTCTTATAAAATTCACGATAAGAAAGTTTCTGTTTCTCCTTTAACGATTTTAAATGCTGACCGAATTTTTTCAGGACTATTTTTTCTTTCTCACTAATCATTTCATTGCTAATAAAAATATAATTGGCAATGTCTTTTATATTTTATTTTAAATCGTCATGCAATTACTTGACGATCGGCTTTTTTTATCTATATTTACGCTAAAAAAAATAAAACCAGTACAGGTAAAATTAAGAGTCTTGCAACCTCAAATCTCACGCCGTTGGAGCAGGACAGCAGATTTTATCCCATTTCTTATAGCGGAATTGCTACCTTTAGCTTTCCAAAATAAGAGTGGGCTTCTGCTGTAATTCCATTTCAACGTAAGGCGTGAGAAACATTATGAGGTTATGGTTTGGGAAGCCCACTTTTCTCTCTCCGTCAAGACCCATAACATAAGATTATCTGTTTGCTTTTAGTCAATTTATAAGCAAACGCCAGTTCTATAGGATGGATCTCTTCTGCATTCATTAATAAAAGAACCAGTCTGATTTCTGTTTTTTATTACGCCTAAAATCTCTCCTGAATAAACAATTATTAAAATAATCATCCTTTGGGATAACGATCAGGGTTATCACCCGGTCATTAGGATGGGTTTTGATATTAAATGCTGTCGTGATCGCAAAACCGTTGCAGTACGCTTATTGCCTTGCTAAAATGGAGTGGTTATCGGATTAGTTCCTATGCACCAGAAGCGGATGAGTAGTGGGATTAAACTCCCTTAGTTCTGCTTTTTTGCAGTTATTTAGGGTTGTTTTTTATTGCTAGATATGCAAAATATAAAATTAACTGTACCTCCTTAACTGTTTAAACCGATTAATTGTTAAAACTGAGTCTGTGCTCAACAATTAATCGGTTTAATAATTTTTACAATTAACCTATTCTTCCTGGATATTGCTTCAATGCTATTTCCAAACAGTCCATAGCAGCATTTAAATCGTCGGTATTTAATACATATGCCATACGAACCTCGTTTTTACCAGAACCAGGGGTAGAGTAGAACCCGGTTGCCGGCGCCATCATTACCGTTTGGTTATTGTGGCTAAAGTCCTCTAAAATCCACTGACAGAATTTATCGGCATCATCAATAGGGAATTTTGCTACTACATAAAATGCACCACCTGGATTAGGACAGAAAACGCCTTCAATATGATTTAACCGGCCAACCAAAGTATCACGGCGTAAAGTATATTCAGTATTTACTTTTTCAAAATAACTATCTGGCGTATCTACAGCTGCGGCACCGGCAATTTGTTCAACCATACCTGGGCTTAATCTTGCCTGTGCAAATTTTAACCCTGATGCAATAACGTCTTTATTTTTGGTAATTAAACAGCCTAAACGTGCACCACAAGCGCTGTAACGTTTAGAAACCGTATCCATAATAACAACATTTTCATCTAAGCCGTCCAAGTGCATGGGCGAGATAAATTCCCTTCCATCATAACAGAATTCGCGATAAGCTTCATCTGAGAATAAAAATAGATCGTATTTAACGCAAAGTGTTTTTAAAGCCTCTAATTCTGCTCTTGAATACAAATAACCAGTAGGATTGTTGGGATTACAGATAATAATCGCCTTGGTTTTTTCAGTAATCAATTTTTCGAATTCGGCAATCGGTGGTAATGCAAAACCATTTTCAATATAAGAAAGTATTGGTTTTACAACCACATTGCTCATACAGGCGAAGCCATTGTAATTGGCATAAAAAGGTTCTGGAATGATAATTTCATCGCCCTCGTTTACACAGGTTTGCATGGCTATGGTAATGGCTTCAGAGCCACCAACTGTTACCAATATATTTTCAGGTGTAATATTGTAGCCTAGTTTATTGTAGTACTCGGTAAGTTTTAAACGGTATGCAAGTGTACCTTCTGATGGAGTGTAGGCCCAAACATTAAAATCAATGTTTTTGATGGCGTTTAACATTCCTTCTGGCGTTTCTATATCTGGTTGACCAATATTTAAATGGAAAACTTTTTTACCATCTTTTTTAGCTTGATCTGCAAATGGAGTTAACTTTCTGATTGGCGATGCAGGCATCTGCACACCTTTTTGTGAAATTTTTGGCATGGCACAAAAATAAAAAAGTCCCGATGAAAATCGGGACTTTTTAAATATTATCGTTTAAAAAAATTATTTTGAAGCTGCTGCAACCGTTTCACCTTTGATGTAAAGCACTTTAATTGGTGTTTTAGCATTTGAAGTAATGGTTACGGCTTTCGAAAAAGTTGATGGACCAGCAGCAGCGTTAAACGTTACCGAAATTACACCAGTTTCGCCTTTTTTTAATGGCGTAGAAGTGTATTTAGGTACTGTACAGCCGCAGCTTGCTTCAGCTTTAGTGATAATTAAAGGCTCTTCGCCAATATTGGTGTATTTAAAATCGTAAGTTACTGGTTTGTTCAAAACAATTTTACCGAAATCGTGAGTTTCCGATTCGAATTTAAACTCTGCAGGTTTAGTTTGTGCATTTACAGCAACACTTAAACCTAAAACAAAAGCGAATAATACTAAGATCTTTTTCATGTTATGTGGTTGTAATTTATTTTTTAAAATTCTAAAACAAATTTAATGTTTTCATATTAAAACAAAAACTATTCCAAATATATTTTACAAATCCATATATAATTTTACAATGGAGGATAAAGGCAAACTTTTAATTTTGTATATATTTGCCGCAACCAATCTTTGATTACTATGCCGAATGAAAAATTGATGACCAACACTATTGATGCTTCCGAACTCAGTTTTAACGATTTTAAATCTATCGTCATAAACGACTATAAAATAGCCTTTGAAAGTAGGCAGGCCAGCATTTTAGGCCGTAGGGAAGTATTAACAGGGAAGGCTAAATTTGGTATTTTTGGTGATGGTAAAGAGGTGCCCCAGGTGGCCATGGCGAAAGCTTTTAAAAACGGCGATTGGCGCTCGGGTTATTACCGCGATCAAACTTTTGCCTTTGCAACAGGCATTTCCACTATTAAAGAATTTTTTGCACAGCTTTATGCCAATCCCACTGATGGAGCCGATCCATTTTCGGGCGGGAGGCAAATGAACTGCCATTTTGCAACAAAATCTGTTAATGAAGATGGCAGCTGGAACGATTTAACGCAGATTAAAAACTGCTCGTCAGATATTTCTCCAACAGGTGGCCAGATGGCCCGTTTGGTAGGTTTAGCTTATGCATCTAAATTATTCAGACAGAATAAAGAGCTCGATTACTTAAAACACTTTTCTGTAAACGGAAATGAGGTTGCTTTTGGTACTATTGGTAACGCATCAACTTCGGAAGGGGTATTTTTTGAAGCCATTAATGCTGCAGGTGTTTTGCAGATCCCCATGGCCATCTCGATTTGGGATGATGCCTATGGCATTTCGGTTCCGGCAAAATACCAAACTACAAAAGAAGATATCTCAGAAGTTTTAAAAGGTTTTCAGCGTGATGCTGATCAGCCGGGATATGAAATTTATAAAGTAAAGGGCTGGGATTATCCAGCTTTATGCGAGGTGTACGAAAAAGCAATAAATGTTTGTAGAGACGAACATGTACCTGTTTTAATTCACGTTACCGAACTTACTCAGCCCCAGGGGCACTCCACCTCTGGTTCGCACGAAAGGTACAAATCAAAAGACCGTTTGGCTTGGGAAAATGAGCATGATTGTATCCTGAAAATGCGGGCCTGGATGCTCGATTCGGCGGTAGCAACCGAAGAAGAAATTGCAGCGGTTGAAAAAGATGCAAAGGTTTATGTACGTAATGCACAAAAAGAAGCCTGGAATGAGTTTCTGGATAGTATTAAACCAGAACAAAAACAAGTTGTTGATTTAATTAGTGGTATAGCTAAACATCAACCTGAACTGGCTAAAATTGCTGCAAATCTGGCTTCAACTGCAGATGCACAACGTCGGGAAGTATATACTGCTGCACGAAAAGCGATACGTTTATCGGCTGGTTTTAGCTCTCCGGAGCGCAATGAGCTGTTAACATGGTATAAACAACAAGATAAGTTTAATTACGACCGTTACAACTCTAAACTACACACAGACGGTAAAGAAAGCCCGGATATGATTGCTGTGGTTAATGCAGCATATGATGAGCAATCGAAAATGGTTGACGGTAGGGAAGTACTTAATGCCTGTTTTAACGAAAACTTTGCGCGCGATCCACGTTTAGTTGCTTTTGGAGAAGATTTAGGAAATATTGGTGATGTAAATCAGGGTTTTGCAGGTTTGCAGGCCAAATATGGTGAATTGAGAATTACCGATACCGGAATTAGAGAAATGACCATTATGGGGCAGGGTATAGGCTTAGCCATGAGGGGCTTAAAGCCGATTGCCGAAATACAATATCTTGATTATTTAATTTTTGCATTGAATGTTCTTAGCGACGATTTAGCATCGCTTTCCTATCGCACCAAAGGGATTCAAAAAGCACCGGTTATTGTACGTACCCGTGGTCATCGATTGGAAGGAATCTGGCATTCAGGCTCACCAATCAGCATGATTTTAGGTTCTTTAAGAGGAATGCATTTATGCGTACCAAGAAATATGACCCAAGCTGCCGGAATGTACAACACCCTCTTTAGGGCTGATGAACCTGCAATAGTAATTGAGTGTTTAAACGGTTACAGGCTTAAAGAAAAACTACCTAGTAATGTTGGCGATTTTACTGTTCCATTAGGCAAAGCAGAGGTTTTAGAAGAAGGAACCGATATTACAGTAATATCCTATGGTTCTTCTTTAAGAATTGTTCAGGAGGCAGCAGAAGAATTGAGCTTGTTGGGTATTTCTGTAGAAATTATAGATCCGCAAACGCTTTTACCTTTTGATACTACCCAGGTTTGTGTAAATTCTCTTGCCAAAACAAGTAAATTATTGGTTGTAGATGAAGATGTTCCAGGAGGTGCATCTGCATATATACTGCAAAAGGTACTGGAAGAACAAAAAGGTTATTTCCATTTAGATGGTCAGCCGAAAACATTATCGGCTAAAGCGCATCGTCCGCCATTTGGATCGGATGGTGATTATTTCAGTAAACCATCAGTTGATGATGTAATCGAAACCATTTACCAGATGATGCATGATGCAAACCCAGTAAAATATCCTTCACTTTTTTAATAAAGTAATAACTAGGGTATAAAATTTAATGATCTGAATAATTTAAAAGGTTTACAATCAGTTTCTTATTTTGTTTATGCTTAAATGATTTGAGATTTTGATGAAAAGGTAAAAAACTCGTTACCTATTGATCAGTTTTTTATTTACTTTTATAAATCAAACACTATTTTGTTATTTCAGAATGTTTTATCTCATCCCGGATTTAAAACGCTGTAGTTTTCAAGATTTTTCGTGTTTTCCGATAAAAACAAGTTATTAGTTTGATCTGAAAATGAAGCGCTATCTTGTAAATGCTCAGTTAGTTAGTAAAACATGTTTTTTTAAAAAAGGCATGCTGTTCCTCTTTTTTTCATTTTTGTGCACAGCCAGCTTTGGTCAGGTGGGTGCACCGCAGAAAAAACTGGATAGCCTTTTAAGTTTAAATTTAAAGAATCTAAAATTAGATTCTACTAAGATCAAAATATTGACGGAGGTTTACCGCCAATACATGCGGATGAAAAATGTAGAGAAAGCAGAAGAATATGTGGATAAAACCATTCAGCTTTCGCATGAGAAAAATCTGAAAAAATTCTCTGCCATGGCTTATTACCGGAGGGGTTTAATGTATCATGGAAGGTCTGATTATCAAAAAGCAGAAGAAAACTATAATTATGCCGTTAATGAGTTTTCTTCAGTAGGAAATTTGGATATGGTAGCGGGTACTTACCTCAACCTGGGCGCTTTATATAGCAGCATTCCTGATTATGTTAAATCACTGGAAGTTAATCAAAAGGCCATAGCTATCTACGAAAAAATGGGCAATGAAACCGATATGGCCAGTTGTTATACCAATATCTCTACTATTTACCAAAGTTTGGGAAATCAGAGTCAGGCATTGGTTTACATGAACATGGCGCTAAAAGTATTTGCTAAAGATGGCGAAAATACTAGAGGTGTAGCGGTTGTTTATGGCCTGATCGGAACCAATTATTTTGAAGCTTCAGAACGTGAATTAAAGGAGATGAATGTAATGCCCAGCCAGAAAATAAAACTGGCCTTGGCATATTACAACAAATCGTTGAAGGTATCAGAAGCTATTGGAGATACGGGCTTAATAGCTACCGTTAAACGAGATCTGGCCGATTTGTACGCTTCAATAGGACAAAAGGATGCGGCGTTAAAATCGTATCAAAAATCGGTTGAGTTAAATAAAACAGGAGAAGATAAAGAAGCTTATGCCTCAAGTTTATATGCTTTGGGAAACTTTTACCAAAAAGAAAATGATTTTGAAAATGCAATCATATTACTCAATAATAGCTTAAAAATTGCAGAAGATAACAGACTACTGGATATTGAAAAACAATCTACTTTAGGACTAAGTGCCGTATATGAAAAACAAAAAGATTATAACAAATCTTTAGCCTATTACAGGCAGTATATTGCTGTTAGAGATAAAATTTTCGACCAGGAAAAGGAAAAAGAAATTACCAGAAGGCAAATGCAGCTCGATTTTGGCATTAAAGAGCGCAACTATTTATTGAAGCAAAAACTTACAGAAGGGGAGTTAAAAAGACAACAACAGGAACTTGCACTAAAGAGGCAACAATTAGTATTGAGTGATAAAGAAAAAGCATTGGGTCTGCTAACTTTTCAAAAAGCAAAAGCTGATCTCGATATCCAGCGTTTGGCCCAGGATAGTAAATTTGCTAATGCTAAATTTGAGGCAAAGTTAGCCGCCGGGATAAAGGATAAGCAGATTAGTAAACAGGTACAACAGATTAAATTTGATGAACGTGTTAAATTATTCCTTACCATAGCCACAACACTTATTCTGATTATTGCTGTTGTTATATTTTTTAACCAGCGGAAAACAACCAGGCTGAATAAGATTATCAATACGCAAAAACGGGAATTAGAGCAGTTAAGTAAAGTTAAAGACCGCATTTTTAGTGTAGTAAGCCATGATATGCGTACACCTGTTAATTCATTAATTTCCTTTATGCAGTTGTTAGAAGGTGGAAATATTGAGCAGGATAAATTAAACAGATACGCTGCGTCACTAAAAAATAACCTCACTTATACCTCCACAATGATGGAGAACCTTCTCAATTGGGCAGCCAGCCAGATGCAGGGTTTTAACCCATACTTAGAATCATTGGACGTTCATGAGCTGATTAATGACGTTATTCTTTCTTTGCACGATAACGCTAATCAAAAGCATTTGGCTATTCAGAATTTAGTGCCAGCCAAAACATTTTGTAAAGCAGATTCGAACATGTTCATACTGGTTATTCGCAATATCATAAGTAATGCAATTAAATTTACACCAAATGGTGGTACCATTACAGCTAGTGCTCGTCCTGTTGGAAATGCGTTAGAAATTAAAGTTTCGGATACAGGCATCGGTTTAACCCCTGTACAGGTGGAACATTTTAATAAGCCAGGTTATTTAGGTGCGGGGATGAGCACCTTGGGTACAAATAAAGAAAAAGGTACTGGTTTAGGTTTATTGCTCTGCAGAACCTTTATTAGCATGATGGATGGTAAAATTAGCGCTGATATTAATCCTGAAGGTGGAAGTTATTTTAAAATAATCTTGCAGAAATAACTTATTTTAAAAATCTAGACAGAATTTTCTTGTCAATTGATTTTTCCAATAATTCCTGCCTGTTAGTGGCACTTATCGGAACCAGAAAGTTATGATCTAAATGAACCTCATGATTGGTTAAGGTTGCAATGTGGTTGATATTAATGATGTACTGTTTGTGTACCCTTGAGAAAATTTTCGAAGGCAGTTGTTTTTCTAGATTTTTTAGGCTTACCAAAATAACATGTTTATCGATACTGGTAAACAGCTTTGAAAAATCGCCCATACTTTCAATATAAATTACATCATTATATTTCAGCTTGGTTATGCCTTTTGTTTCCCTAAAAAAGAAATAATCATCGTCTTTTTTATCGTAGTCGTTTAAATTTTCAGCAGGAAGTTTATTTACTTGTTTCCTCAATTCAATATATTCGATTGCTTTATTGGTAGCTTTTAATATGCGCTCGAATGTTGCAGGCTTAACAATAAAATCCAGGGCATCCAGGTTAAAGCTTTCTGCCGCGTATTCGCTAAATGACGTGATAAAAATAAATAAGGGCTGCTTTTTTAGGCTCTTTAATAAATCCATACCTGAAAGCTCCGGCATATCAATATCAGAATAAACAATATCCACAGAAGTGGTTGATAAAATTTGGGAAGCTTCTATACCATTACTACAAACAGCAATAATATTTAATGATGGAATTTTTTTAAGATGCATTTCTATTGCATCTCTTTCAATTTCATTATCATCAACAATTAAGCAGCTGTACATCATTTAGATATAGGATATATAATTTATTTATAGAACAGGTATTTTTAGTTAAAGTTACGCTAAAATATAGGTTATAATACAGTCTAGCTAAAGTTCTATCAATAACGCAAAGTTAAATTTATTTTTGATGTTTCTTTTCGCCAGTGTATAATTTCTCGCCAGCTTTTATGGCCAATTGTAGGTCGTTTTCTTCTGGTGGTACAGGGCAACGGTATCCGTCGCTATAGGCACAATAAGGATTGTAGGCTTTATTAAAATCGATTTCGATGTGATTATCTACGATTTCTTTTGCATCTAGATCGATATACCTGCCTCCTCCATAAGTTTCCTTATTATTAGTTTCATCAGTAAAAGGCAGAAAGAGGTGGTCTTTATAAACTGGGTTGGTTGATAAAGAAACACTTTTATATAAAGTCATCTGAATTTTTTTGTCATTCAGAACGAAATTTACATGTGCATATTTATAATAATCGCTACTAGAGCCGTTAAAAGTAGGCATTTTGAAAACCTTTTCATTCTTCAGTATTTCTACATCAGCCAAAATTTTATACGCACTGTCTGCATCATAAAAGTGAAGGTTTTGCAGGTCGCTTTTCTTGAGCGGTGACCGCCCATCTTTAATGAAATCCTGTTTATAGGTTTCACGATGTTTTGAGATCTGTTCAGCATAACTTTGTGCAAAGCTATTCATGCTGATTAATAGCAATAAGAAGGTGATGGTTCTCATTAACAAAAATTAAATAATGCTTGCTTTGTTTCTTAAAAACTGATCAGCTAAAACCAGTGCAGCCATCGCTTCAACAATTACTACTGCTCTAGGTACCACACAAGGATCATGGCGGCCTTTACCTTTAATCTCCGAAGCTTCGCCAGCTGCATTTATGGTTTGTTGGTTATGCATAATGGTTGCTACAGGTTTAAATGCCACTTTAAAGGTAATGTCCATTCCGTTAGAAATGCCACCTAAAATACCTCCAGCATAATTGGTTGTGGTTTTAAAAACTTTCGAATCAGCAGCTTTTGGCTGAGGGATATCATTGTGCTGTGATCCTCTTAATTCGCTTCCGGCAAAACCAGAGCCATATTCGAAACCATGAACGGCATTAATGCTTAGCATGGCTTTGCCTAAATCGGCATGCAATTTATCAAAAACAGGTTCGCCTAAGCCGGCAGGGCAGCCTTTTACTATGCAGCCTATTTTTCCGCCAACGGTATCGCCATCTTTTCTAACTGAATCTATGAACTCAATCATTTCATGTGCGGTTGCAGGATCAGCACAACGTACAATATTTTCTTCTCTAATTTGCAATAAAGCTGATAAATCATTGCTTTCTAAATTAGGGGCTTCTATTGTGCCTACTGAAGTTACGTGTGCGAAAATTTCTATGCCCTGTTGCTTTAAAAATAGTTTTGCAATGGCTCCTGCAGCTACACGGGCAGCAGTTTCGCGGGCAGAAGAACGGCCGCCACCGCGGTGATCGCGGATGCCATATTTTGCATCGTAAACATAATCGGCATGGCTGGGGCGGTAAACATCTACATTATGACCGTAATCTTTTGACCGTTGATCTTCGTTAGGAATTAAAAGTGCAATTGGCGTACCGGTACTTTTCCCTTCAAATACACCCGATAAAATCTGAACGGTATCGCTTTCTTTTCTTTGAGTGGTAATTTTGGATTGACCTGGTTTACGTTTGTCAAGTTCTGATTGGATAAAATCCATATCGATATCCAATTGCGCCGGACAGCCATCAATAATTACCCCAATGGCTACGCCATGAGATTCGCCAAAGGTTGTAATGCGAAATAGTTGTCCGAATGAGTTGCCTGCCATTATTTTTGATTGAATTATAGATTGATTAAATTATTGATTGGATTTTAACACCCAATCTTAATACTTGGTTTTTGATACTTCCTTCTTGCTACTTGATATTAACATCAAATCCCGCTTTTTTCAAATCTTCCCAATAATAAGGATAAGATTTTTCTACTACCTGCATTTCTTCAATTTCAACTTCGTTGATCAAAAGGGCAAGAGGAGCAAAAGCCATTGCCATACGGTGGTCCTCGTAGGTTGCAAAAGTAACTTTATCAGGAAAGTGAAGGTTGTCTGTGTTTAAAGTATAAACCAGATTATCTTCTGTAAAAGTAACACCTATTTTCGCCAATTCGTTCTGAAGGGCTGCAATACGGTCTGTTTCTTTGATTTTTAAGGTTTCTAAGCCTGTAAAGGCCATGTTTTTGCCCAAAGCTGCTGCAATAACTACAATAGTTTGTGCTAAATCCGGACAGGTTTTTAAGTCTAGAACTTCTTTTGTATCTAAAGTGAGCCCTAAATTGCTAATGGCAATTCCATTATCGGTTTTGCTGGTAGCAATACCAAAAATCTTCATGATATTTTTGATCTGGCTATCGCCCTGCAAACTTTTTTCTTTTAATGCAGGTAAACTAATTTCTGCTTCATCAGCTAATGCTGCAATGCTATACCAGTACGATGCTGCACTCCAATCGGGCTCTACAACCAAATTGCCTGGTTTAAAAGCCTGTGGTTTAATAGAAATTGAATTTCCGTTCCAAGAATGCGCAATGCCAACTTCAGCCAACATATCTAAAGTCATATCTACATATGGTTTAGAGGTAAGTTCGCCTTCAATTTCTAAAGTTAAACCCTGAGGTAGGATAGGAGCAATCATCAGCAAGGCCGAAATATATTGACTACTGATATCACCTTTAATTTTAACTTCAGCAGTTTTTTGATTTAAAGGACCAACAATATTCAAAGGAGGGAAACCTTCAGCTTCTGCATAAGAAATATCAGCGCCGATGGTTTTTAAAGCCTCTGCCAAAATACCAATTGGGCGCTGTTTCATGCGTTCGGTCCCGGTAAGTAAGAAATTGCCGTTTTTAGCCGAAAGATAAGCCGATAAGAAACGCATAGCGGTTCCTGCAGGGCCAACATCAACTGTTTTTGATTCCTGGATTTCTACTTCTAATTCTTCTTCAAGATTATTAAGGATACCATTTAGGGTTACCGTATCGGCAGCATTAGAAAGGTTTTCAACTTTAACCAGTTTTTTGCTTAAAGCGCTAATAATTAAAGCCCTGTTGCATTCGCTTTTCGAGCCTGTTAATTGGATTTCCGTATTAATATTCTTGGTTCCTTTAAAAGAAACTAAGGCGTTTTTCGACATTTTATTCTGTTTTATGCTCAAATGTAAGTGTCAGATGTTTCCATCTGACACCACATTATATTTGTTTTAATATCATGTTGAGTTGTCGAAATAATTATAAGTCCTTCGACAGGCTCAGGATGACAGCAATGCTAGATTCCTGGCATTTGGTTTTCAGCTTTGGTTTTACCCTCCATCTTCAACCTTCAACCCTCCACCTTTATTATGCTTTAACTTCGGTATGTTGCTCTGCAGCAATACCTTGCTCAGCTTTACCAGCATTCATAATTTCAGTTTGCTTACGGATCGACTCACCGTGTACCAATTCTAAGAATTTTTCGGTAAAGTTTAAATCTAATTTTAATGCTTTTGCAAAAGCCTGACCTTTTTGAATAATGGCATCCCAACGGTTAACCTGTAAAATAGTTACCTGGTTATCGCGTTTAAATTCACCGATTTTAGCTACGATAGACATACGTTCGCCTAATTTCTGCAATAGGATATCGTCAATTTTATCGATTGACTTACGTAATTCGGCTAATTTATCAGCAGAAGCTTCGTTTGCAACCTCTGGTTCACGAACAGTTAAACGGTCAACCAATTCAGCTAAAGCAGCTGGTGTAACTTGTTGTTTAGCATCTGTCCAGGCAACTGAAGGATCTACGTGAGATTCGATCATTAAACCCTGCATATCTAAATCTAATGCTTTTTGAGAAATGTAAGGGATTAACTCGCGGTTACCGCAAATGTGACTTGGATCGTTAATGATCGGTAATTCAGGGCAAAGCGTTTTTAATTGGATAGCAAGTTCCCACATTGGCTCGTTACGGAACGAACTTTTCTCGAATGAAGAGAAACCGCGATGAATAGCACCGATTTTGGTAATTCCTGCGCCATTGATACGCTCAATTGCACCAATCCATAACTGTAAATCAGGGTTAACCGGGTTTTTGATCAATACCGGAACATCATGGCCTTTTAAAGCATCAGCAATTTCCTGAACGGTGAAAGGATTTACAGTAGAACGTGCACCAATCCAAAGGATATCTACACCAGCTGCTAAAGCTTCTTCAACGTGTTTTGCATTCGCAACCTCTACAGCCGTTGGTAAACCAGTTTCTGCTTTAGCACGTTTTAACCACTCTAAACCGATACTTCCGATACCTTCAAATTCTCCCGGACGGGTACGTGGCTTCCAGATACCAGCTCTCAATACCGATACTTTACCGGTAGCAGCCAATAAGTGCGCTGTAGTTAATAATTGCTCTTCAGTTTCTGCGCTACAAGGACCAGAAATGATTAATGGTTCGTTGTTTACGTTTAACCAGGTGTTTAATGGTTGGATGTTTAAATTAAGTTTCATGACTTTATGGATTGTAATATTTTGTAATTCGATTGTTTAATTGTTGTATTGTTTTTATTGTTGGGTTAAAACTGCCAACTGAAAATTGTTGTTTTTTTTGTTAACCTGTTAATTGTTCAAATCGATTGACTGATTGTTGTATCCAGTTTTTTGTGAACTTGATATATGCTTTATTAATGAATGGAAAAACCGTTACATTGGGGATATGATTTACTTCTAATAAATGTTTTTGTCCATCTGATCCAATCATATAATCTACGCCAACTGTTTGCAGGTTAAAATGCTTGGCCAGGTTTTTAGTGTCCTGAAGTAAATCAGCATCTACATCCATCTCCCATGAACCTTCATTGTGGATTGATTTTAACCAATTTTCGCCTGTAAGCCTTATTTGCCAGTGTTGATCTCCAACAAGCATAATTCTAACAGCTTCTCCTTCAATAAATTCTTCAATAACAGAAGTTTCAGTGCTTTTCCATTCTCCAACGAACTTGTTTTTATCTTCTCCACAATGCCAGATTCCCCATTTTGCAACCACTTCTTTATCCGAAAAGTATTCCTGCTCACCTATTAGCATACCTCTTTTAGTTCCGTTAAATTTTGAAACATTTAAAGCCCTTACTAAACCTGGAATTCTATTTCTCAAATCCATCATGCCTGTAGCATTAGGTAAACATGGTCCGTTCCAAAGTGCCAATAGGGTTATGAAATCGAAATCAGTTTCAAATATTCCATGAAATATTACTTTATCTACAAGTAAATATTTGCCTGGAATAGTGCTACTTTCTACAAAGAGCTCACCTTCAATTAATTTTATATTTGGCAGCATATAATAATGAACAATTAGGTACTCGAAACCCAAGTTTTCTTTAATAGTACTTACTTCATCTCTTTCAAGCCCAACTATTAAAATTCTCTTCTTTTCCATTTTTTTGTTCTATTAAGATACCTTACCTGATCTTTATTTTTTATTGTTTGTTAAAACTGTTTTGGTTAACTCTTTTATACTTTATCATTCTTCTGGTACTCACCCAGGATGTTAAAGTTCGATGTATATTTTAATGCCTTTCTAATGGCCTTATCATATTTTTCGGTACTTGGCCATTCTAAATCGACGTAAAAGTAATACTCGTTTCTTTTACCTAAAACAGGCATAGATTGTATTTTTGTTAGGCTTACATCCTGTTCTGCGAAAATATTTAACACCGTTGCCAGTGAGCCTGCCTTGTGGCCAACCTGGAAACAGATTGATGCTTTGTTTATTTTCTTTCCTTCGTCTGTTTTATCTTTTTTAAGGATCAGAAAACGGGTGTAGTTTTTCTTGTTCGATTCTACCCGGCGTTCTAAAATATTCAAACCGTAAAGTTCTGCAGCTAAACTGTTTGCAATGGCCATGGTATCGGTTAATTGCTCTTCCTGGATCCTTTTTGCGCAGGCAGCAGTATCGTTGCTCTCTACAATTTTAATGTGCGGATAATCGTAAAAGAAATCGATACACTGGCGGATGGCAATAGGGTGTGAGGTAACCACTTTAATATCCTCAAACTTTACACCTGGTAATGCCATTAAGTGCAATTGGATAGGTAAGTAAACCTCACCCACAACCGAAAAACCAAAATCTCTGATCAGTGTATAGTTTGGTAATAAACTGCCGGCGATAGAGTTTTCGATAGCCATTACTACGAAATCGGCATCGTTTTGCTCTAGTTTGTCGCAGGTTTCTTTAAAAGAATTACACTCAACAGTTTCAATGTCTTTACCAAAGAATTTGTAGGCGGCCTCCTCGTGGAAAGATGCTTTGATACCCTGAATTGCTACTCGTTTTGTCGTTTCCATTTTTGCGTTAAAACAAAAAAGTCCCGGCTGTTTGCCGGGACTTTTTTATACATTTTAATATTGTTATATATCTTTTTGCATATTAGCCCCGGCTCTCACTAAAATAGTAAAAGTAACCAAAGTAATATGTGTTTGTAATTTGCATTTCTTTTTTTGTTGAGCCAAATGTAGTAACAAAATTTAATTTGTCAATAGGAAATTGAAAATATTTTTAATAAAATTTAATTTTGTTAAAAATGGACTAGTTTATTGATGGGTCTTTTTGCTTCTTGAAATGGCTTAAAAACGGATTTTTATATGGTTAGGGTTAGAAAATTGATTAGACATGATCAGTCGCGCGAGATCGTCATTTCCAACTTGATTGGGAATTTTAATGCAAAAGTATTAAGATTCCCACCTGCGCGGGAATGACAGATTTTTCGAATACTAAAATTCTTCAGTGTTTATCTGTGTGCATCTGTGGCTAAAAAAGTAAATGAAATATTAACAAAAAAGGTCTGTGGAGACACAGACCTTTAGATTATTTTTATCCTGTAGAACTTAATTCTCCTCGATCATTAAGCCCTTTTACTTTGTCCTGTTGCAGTGCTTCATATCTTTTCTGTTCCTCCTCACGTAATTCCTGTTGCATAATTTTAGCAATTTTAGTGCTTCCATCATGGCTCCATCCAGGCGGATTAAAAATGTATTTCACTTTATCCATAAAAGTTGGCGCTTTTTTAACATCAGCACTCAATGCAATAAACTCGTGGAAAATAATATTAACCGCACCAGTATCTTCAGGCTGAGTAGTTAAACCGTATTTAACCACATCTTCTGGTAACTCTTCCTGAAAAGTGCCGAACCATCTGTCCCAAAGAATTAAAACCATACCCATGTTTTTGTCTAAGTAACGTACATTACTGGCATGGTGCACGCGATGGTGTGATGGCGTTACGAAAATATACCCGTACCATTTGGGAAGCTTAATGTTGTACTGTGTGTGAACCAGGTTGCCATAAATTTGGGTCACCAGGTAGGCAAAAAGGATATCAACAGCGGTGAAACCCATAAAAGCCAAGGGCAAATAAAAGAAAACACGGTACAATGGCTCGAAAACGGTTGAACGGAATCCGGTGGTTAAGTTGAAATGTTCAGATGAGTGATGCGTAACGTGCATCGCCCAGAAAAAGCGTACGTAATGGCCAACTGTATGCAAAAACCAATATAGGAAATCTTGTGCTAAAATCAAAACAAACCAGTAAAGCCAAATGTTATGGATTTGGAACAAACGGAATTGATAACAGTATTGCAGTAGAAAAAAAGTGCCTGTTTTTGTTGCTAAATTAATCACAATAGCGGCCGTCATCAGGTAAATGTTCGTCCAGGTATCGCGTTTGGTATATAATTTTCTGTCGTGCGCATAGCTGAAATACATTTCAACCAAGGTTAAAACGATTACGAAACCAAATAGCCCGATAACAGAAATATCACTTCCGGTAAAATTCATTTTATAAACTGTTATAATAATCTAAACTGCTTAAAATATCAGCTGTACTTACACGGCAGTTAAACGTGCATTTACCTGTGCTTTCTAAAAGCGAGAAGAGGATGTTTCCATCTTCGTTCTTTTTGTCGCTCTGCATCAATTCTAAAAGGGTATCGAAGCTTTCTTTTTTAATCTGGTATTTAGGATATAACGATAGGATATATCCGCTAATATCATTCAGTTCCGCTTTCGTTAGCGTGCTGTTTTTGATTGATAAAGCTGCCTCACAAACAAATCCGATGGCAATGGCTTCACCATGTGTTAAGGGATTCTCGTCATTTGCTAAAGAATAACCTTCTATGGCATGCCCAATAGTATGCCCGAAGTTTAAAATCTTACGCAGGTTTTTTTCATGCGGATCGATAGTAACCACCTCGTTTTTAATTTCTACAGACCTATAAATATCTTCTGCCGAAGGGGTTAAGTAATTACTTTCTTTTAATTTTTCGTAATATGGCTTATCATAAATCAAGCCATGTTTAATCATTTCGGCAAAGCCCGATAAAAGCTCGCGCTGTGGTAATGTTTTTAAGAATGCAGTTTCGATAAAAACCATTTGTGGCAAGGTAAAGGTACCTACCATGTTTTTTACATTGTCGATATCGATCCCTGTTTTGCCACCTACCGAAGCATCAACCTGCGATAAAAGGGTAGTGGGTATATTGATAAAATCTATACCTCTTTTATAAGTTGAAGCAATAAATCCACCCATATCGGTAATCACGCCACCACCTAAATTAATCATCAAACTTTTGCGGTCGGCTTCAAAATCCAAAAGGGTTTTCCAGATACCGATACAAAAATCAATATTTTTATTTTCTTCTCCTGCTGAAGTTTCGATCAGATCAAATTCCGAAAAATCATCTAAAAGTGACTGGAATAGCGGTAAGCAGATCTCGCTGGTATGCTCATCAGCCAGTACAAAAACTTTGCTGTATTTATTGCTTTCTAAAAGTGTTTTTAGTGCTGTTAAACTGCTTTCGAAATAAAGGGTGTGGCCTGCGCTGGTTAGTGGTTCCATTAAATAATTTCTATTTTATTTTCGCCAAAAGTAATAATATCTCCAACTCTAACCTTATAGCGTTTGCGGAATTCGACCTCACCGTTAGTTTTTACTAAACCATCCTCAACAACGGTTTGGGCATCACCGCCACTGCCAACCAATCCACTTGCTTTTAGCAGTTGGATTAATGGAATAAATTCGCCCTCTAATTTGAATTGTATCATTTTCTGCAAAAATACGATTATTTAGAGGTTTTTAGTTTTAACAACCAATGCTTTTTATAATTTTGCACCAATCTGACTTATTATTAAAGTAAAAATGGACTTATCCCCCAACAAACAACCAAATTTCGACAACACGGAAATAGCTTTCCGTCAAAAATCTAACCACGAACTAAAAAAAGCATACTGGCTTTTTAAAATGATCGGGAGTAATTTTCTTACTAAAGTTGGTCCGGCCATTACAAACTTCTTTTTAAATATCGGTTTGCCGATCCAAGGCGCTATTAAAGCAACTATTTTTCAGCAGTTTTGCGGTGGCGAAACCATTGCGGAATGTGATAAGGCCATTGAACAACTACATAAAGGCGGTGTAGGCACCATTTTAGATTATTCGGTAGAAGGAGAAGAAGAAGAGCAGGTTTTTGACGAAACCTGTGCCGAAATTATCCGTACCATTATCCGTGCTGATGGTGATGTTAAAATTCCGATTACGGTTTTCAAAATTACCGGAATTGGCCGTTTTGCCTTATTGCAAAAATTAGATGCTAAAGAAACCCTAAATGCCAGTGAAGTGGCTGAGTACGAAAAGGTAAAACAACGTTGCGAAATGATCTGCCAAACAGCTTTCGATAAAGGCGTACCAATTATGATCGATGCTGAGGAAACCTGGATTCAGGATACAATCGATGAATTGGCCTTAGCGATGATGCGTAAATTTAACCGTGAACGGATTATTGTTTACAATACTTACCAAATGTACCGTCATGATAAGTTAGCCGATATGAAAGCCGACCATTTGATTGCCAAAGCTGATGGTTTTATTCTGGGCGTGAAAATGGTTCGGGGTGCCTATATGGAAAAAGAACGTAAACGTGCAGCAGAAATGGGATATCCTTCGCCAATTCAGCCAGATAAGGCAGCTTCAGACCGCGATTACAATGAATCTTTACGTTATTGTATTGATCATATTGAAGACATTGCCATTGTTGCCGGAACGCACAATGAAGATAGCAGCCGCTTATTAACTTACCTTTTGGAGGAAAAAAATATAACGCATAATCATCCTCATGTATATTTTGCCCAGTTGTTGGGGATGAGTGATAACTTAAGCTTTAATCTTGCTGATTCTAATTATAATGTGGCAAAATATGTTCCTTACGGACCAATTAAAGCGGTAATGCCTTATTTATTCAGAAGAGCACAAGAAAATACTTCGGTGGCCGGACAAACAGGCCGTGAGTTAGGTTTGATTGAAAGAGAATTAAAAAGAAGGAAACTGTAGTTCAGTTTTCAGTTCACAGTTGGTCGTTTTCAGTTTTGGGTGGTAATTGATACTGCCAATTGAAAATTGCCAACTGTTTTTGTTTTCGCATCGTCATACTGTCCCGATTTTGCATCGGGATCAGCATCTTTCATATCTTATAATTATCATTATTTTTTTGGAAATGAACATGCAGTAGTCCTTCGGAACATGCAACCTCGCTTTGCGCTATATCCCCAATGAAGGATTGGGGGATGCCGCTTCAATCGAGTTTATGTTGAAAGGTAGTTTTTTAAACTACTGAAAACTATTTCTTTACTACAAAAGATTGTTTTCCCGTTAATAGGTCGTAAAAAAGGATAAAATCACTAACTAAACTATAACCTGGATATTGAAAAGTAGCAGGCTTGTTTTTCTCGAAAAAGAAATGCCCAACCCATGCAAAACCATATCCCAATACGGGTATGGCCAGAAAGAAATGCCAATTGTGAAAAAGAAAGCCAGTAAAGAAAGCGAGGCAAACCAATCCGGTACCGATAAAATGTAAAATACGCGATGTGGTATTGCTATGTTCTGATAAGTAAAAAGGGTAGAACTCTTTTAGCGACTTAAACTTTTTTTCCGACATATACTAATTTACAAAATTCCGTTCGCTTTTAAAAAGGCGCCCAGTTGTGCCGGTTTTTCGGTCATTAATAATGCATTTAATCCTACTTTTTTGGCGCCTTCAATATGTTGAGGGCTGTCGTCTATAAATAAGGTTTCGGCCGGATAGAGATTATTTTCCTTTAATACCTGTTCAAAAATATTGGTATTGGGTTTACGCAGTTTCATGTGCTGGGAGAAATAAGCTTTCTCAAAATAATCATCGTAATTATTGATCTGGAAGGTTGCTTGCAGGTAATTGATGATCCAGTCGTAGTGGATTTCGTTGTTGTTGCTTAACAAAAAAGTACGGTATTTTTCTTTTACTTCAAGCAATAAATCGTGGTTTTGCTGTATGGTTCCAATTAAAAGGCTGTTCCATGCATCATCAATCTGCTGGTCGGTTAATTCTGGCTTTCCTGCGGCTTTTCTAATTCCTGCTCTAAACTCAGCAGGAGAAATTGCACCTGTTTCAAAATCATCAAATAGTTTATTGTGTGCTTTGTGGGCAAAGAAATTTTCAATATCGGTAATACCCAATTTTTGAAAAGAAGCCTGAGCAATTCTGAAATCGATATCAAATATTAAGTTTCCGTAATCGAAAATAATGTTTTTAATGTTTTGCATGTAAATCATCGGGATTTGCTGCAAAGATATTATTGCTGATTTAATGGAGGGCATTAATCGGCATTTTTTTACAATAAAAAACCCGAAGTGCTTAATTGGAGAGTAATACTTTGTAGTATGCGTCATTCCCAACTTGATTGGGAATCTTAATGCTTTAGTGGTATTTTCTATTTGCATTAAGATTCCCCCCTTCGCGGGAATGACGCAGCATCAAAATAATTTTATTTATAGACCTATTTCGGCTCTACTGTTATCGATTGGATAATTGGCCTATTCTTTTTGTCATTCGTTTTTAATTCTTTGAATATAAAATAAATAGAATGAAATTTTCCATCCGAAAGCATATTGATCGGGATACTTTTTCTAAAAGTAGATTTTCCGATCATAATGCCTTTACTATCATCCAACCGGATTTCAATTTCTCCATCAGCACCTTGATCAAGGTTTAAGAAAGAAAAACCAAAGCCCGAAATGCCGGTTAAATCGACATTTTTAATGGCTAACCAGCCATTATCCTTAGTTAAGACAAGTTTTTCACCTCCAAAAACATCTTTTCGCTGAAAACCTCCAAAATCTTTAATATCATCGGCATCAATGATACTGCTTTTAAGATTGATGACATTTGTAGTGGTTAAAGGTTTTAAACCCACAGCACCTGCATCCGTATAAGTTGCTTTCAGGGTTAGTACCGATTTCTTTTTATCAGTAGCTGCTGACGGAACAATTTTGCCAGAAGTTGGGAGCGATGCTTTAACAGCTTCCTTATTACCCAAAGTCATAATCCACTCCGTAATTTTTTTCACTTCAGCTTCTTTCATAGTGCTATGTGCAGGCATTGGTACTTCTCCCCATACGCCGTGGCTACCGCCAATCACTTTTGAAGCCAGATAATCAACCGCTTTACTATCGTTCTTATATTTTGCTGCAATTTTTTCAAAGGCTGGCCCGATAGAAACAGCCGATTCTTTGTGGCAGGTACTACAATCAGATTTTAGCATTAGTACTTTGCCAATCATAGTTTGTGCGGCCTGTTGGTGCCCTAATTGTGCGCCTGCTAAATCGGTTCCTTCGGTATAAGTATTTGAAATGTATATACGATTGTTATTCACTTTAGCACCTTTATCGCTTACTAAAACTTTATAATCAACCGGTTTATTCGGGAAGTAAAAACTCTTATTTCCAGCTAAGTCAATATTTACAATTGGGTATTCGTTACCTGCAAAAACCGGTATTACCTGGCTCTTTGCCGAGGCTTTACTATTATCTATTACGGTAACGTTTACCGGATATTCACCTGCTTTAGTAAAAGTATACTGGAGCGTTGGCGTAGTGGTTACTTTGGTTATTCCTTTTCCTAAGTTCCATACATAAGTTAAAGGATCACCATCAGGATCTTTAGCGGTAACAGTTGCCGTCATTTTATATGGGAGCAAACCACTGGTTTTTGCAATGTTCAGGCTTACAACTAAAGGTGGGCGGTTGCCTTTCAGGTAATCGATTCTGGTAATTGCAGCATCAGGATTTTTGGTAAACCATCCTTTGCCATACTCGAGGATGTATAATTTACCATCAGGCCCCAATTCCATATCAATAGGTGCTGCTAAAGAGACTTTAGACATAAAGGGCTCCATGCTCAGGTAATCGCCCTGCGCATTCATCGTAACTGCTTTAACCCATCCACGTACCCATTCATAAATGATCAGTTTTCCGTTATAATAAGCCGGATATGCTGAATTTGCCGTGGCATAATACACCGGACCGGCCATTGCCGTGCGGCCACCTGCACCAACCTGTGGAAATTCTTTCGATTCGCCATATGGATACCAGATATAAGCAGGTTGTGCTGGCGGAAGTTGTTCCAATCCCGTATTGTTTGGCGAGTTATTAATTGGTTTTGCAGGATCAAATGCATTCCCATTTGTTCCATTGGTATAATCGTAAGCTTTATAAGGATAGTTATTCCCAATAAATAAGGGCCAACCAAAATTACCCGCTTTACGGGCCTGGTTTACTTCATCGTAGCCTCTAGGACCTCTTAAATCATCATCATTACTTGCATCAGGCCCAACCTCGCCCCAGTATAAAAAGTTAGTTTTCTGATCAACAGAAATACGATAAGGGTTTCTGTTCCCCATAACATAAATTTCTGGTCTGGCTTTTGGATCGTTTTTAGAAAAAAGGTTACCATCAGGAATGCTGTAAGTTCCATCTTCGTTTACTTTAATCCTTAAAATTTTGCCCCGTAAATCGTTGGTGTTTCCAGCCGATCTCCTGGCATCGTACTGTTCAAATCCCTTTCTGTTGTCGAGCGGGGCATAGCCTTTATTTACATATTGTTGTTTAGGTGCATCAAAAGGAGTAGAGTTGTCGCCTGTTGAAACATACAGTAAATTATCAGATCCAAAAGCAATAGATCCACCGGTGTGGCAGCAGATTTCGCGTTGAGAATAAAATTCTAAAACGATCTTTTCTGATTCTTTTACAATCTGATCGTTTATTAACTTAAATCTGGATAGTCGGTTTACCGATTTATCAAACGGACTGTAGAAAAGGTAGATATATTTATTAACCGCAAATTTTGGATCTGCAGCCATGCCCAACAAACCTTCTTCTGCATTCACTCCTGGAGTGCTCGTTTTAAAATAAACATCAAGCTTGCCTGCTTCTTTAATTTTTTTAGTCTGATTTTTATAAATCAATACTTCACCTCTGCGCTGTGCTACCAAAATATCCAGGTTAGGGAGGATGGTCATTTCGGTAGGTTCAGTAAATTCTCCTTGTGCCAGGGTAACTTTTACAAAGCGGTCCTGATCTGGTGTGTCTATTTTATGTTTAGGAAAAAATTCGAAAGCCTTACGCTCGTAAATGTTTTTGTTTAGTGTAGTTGCCGATATAAATACTAATGCAATAGCAGATAACAGTAGGGTAAAAGTTGTTTTCATTTATTTGGTTAATGGATTTTTATTAAATATAGGATATAGTTTTATAGGTAGTGGTATTGTATCAAAATTTATGCGAACGGGGGCTCGAGTATTTTAGGCCGGAGAGATTTAAAATTTGCAAATCGGGGTTAATGATCAGCTTATATCATTACAAAATCAAACCCATCAGAACCTGCATGAAAAAGTAATCTAGCTTAAAATCGTACAACCCTAAGTTTTATTTTATGTCAGACTATTGTCATTGTCATTTTAATCTGTAAATTACGGAATGGGCGATAAAGTAAATTTGATTCTTGGAATAGTTTTCCTTTTAGGTGGTTTTAGTGTTTTCTTTGTGATTTTTAGCGGAAAAAAGGGTTAGTTCAATTTTCAAATACTTTTTCAGGAGAAATTTTTCTCCTTGAATGGTTTATTTTGATGATGCGGCAAAATTCGGTATCCGAATAAAAAAACAGAATTCATTTTTGGTGTTTACATCAGTCCCTTATTAATTTAGGGATTGCTGGACTATGCAATGATAAATATAGACTAACAGCTTATTGTATGCCAATCGAAATTTCGATACTGGTAAAATATTGCTTGTTTTTATCGATGTTTTTATTCAAATCCTATTTATTTATTAATGCTGAGTGTATCATATATAAAAAATAGGAAAGCTATAAATTCTGTCTTTGGCTTTTTTACATATGTTTTGGTTATGTCAACACTAAAATCATCGTTAGTTATTGCTTGATCTATCGATTTAGTATGGAAATCTATTTAATAAGTAAACCTTTTTGTTTTTTTGTATGTTTATGGTTTAAAATCTAAATCAAAATGCAGGGAACAGTAAAATTTTATAATGAATCTAAAGGTTTTGGTTTCATCATAACAGAAGACGGGGAAGAAGTTTTTGTTCACGTTACAGGTTTAACTGATAAAATAAGTCAGAATAACCGGGTAGAGTTCGAAATCGAACAAGGGAAAAAAGGTTCTATTGCAGTTAATGTAAAACTGATTCAGTAATTCGATGAGGTTAGGTACAGTAAAGTTTTATAACCAAAAAGAAGGTGTTGGCAGTATTACACCATCAAATGGAGGGAGAGAAGTAAGTGTTTTTGCCCACGGTGTGGTCGATCCAATTAAACCTAATAATATTGTTCAGTTTGATATTGAATTTACGCAGAATGGTGTAGAGGCCATTAAGGTAATTGTGCTATCTGTGTAAAATAGGTATTAAGGAATGTTTCTTGTATCCTATTATTTGTCAGCCTATTTATTATTTGGCACAATTTTTTGATGAGCTAAACAAATAGTTAATACAAAAGTGTCGAAAAATGGTGACAAGCGCAAAGGGTACAATAGAATATTATAATGAAAATGAGGGTTTTGGAAAAATCATGAGCGATATTGGAGAAGAAGTTCTATTTTATCAAAACGGCTTAATAAATGGATTTAATTTAAGAAGG
This sequence comes from Pedobacter sp. SG908, assembly GCF_011759615.1. Classification (NCBI taxonomy): domain Bacteria; kingdom Pseudomonadati; phylum Bacteroidota; class Sphingobacteriia; order Sphingobacteriales; family Sphingobacteriaceae; genus Pedobacter; species Pedobacter sp. SG908. Next base: position 3,041,287 of record NZ_JAAOYY010000001.1, on the reverse strand, counting down.
GGGATAAAAGTTTCTTTTGAATTGCATCAAACATTATCAATTGCAATAAATGTGTTGATTCTTGAACCGAAAGATTGATGATGATTTAGCGATTTGATGTTTAACCCGTATTGCAGATAGCATTTTATCATTATAATAAATTTATTTTAGCAACTTGTAACCAAATCTGATAAATTTGATCTTACTGTTGTTTATCCTTAAGTTTTTATGATACAGCTAGAGCCAATTAACGGTTTTTTTAAAAGAGAACATGCATTGCATGCAATATACCCTATGCGTATGTTGATTGTACGCGAGGGAAATGGCTTTTTATGTATGAATTCTGGCGATTATCCCCTGTTAAAAGGTAGGATTTTTTTTATTCCGGAAGAAGGCCTGGTTAGGCTCGATGGAGAAATTACTTCAGGTTATTGGCTAAGTTTTAGTAGTTTATTGTATGCAGAATTTTTACTTCAGCACTTAGATCCTCAGGCTAAGAATCTCTTCTTAAATTTATCTTTCAGGGATCTTGATTCGCACAAATCAATTAAAACTTATAGTTTACTCGATCAGCTAAAAAGAGAGATCAATATTAAAAAAGATATGCCCTTTTTAGCACAATACTTATCGCTATTTCTGGGTTTTACAGCTGGTTTAGATGGTTATCTTGCTGCTTTAACTTTAGATGATTTACAGCAGGTATTAAGGTTTAGGGCAATTTTAGAACAATTTTATAAGCAAGAAAGGTCCATTCAATTTTATGCAGAAGGCATGGGCATGAGTTCAGGTAAATTAAATAAATTTTTAGATCGTGTGCTCGGGAAAAGCCTAACAGTGCTCATCAAAGATCGTATTATGCGCGAAGCCGAAGAATTGTTGCTTCATAGTGATTATACAGTTGATGAAATAGCTGAATTATTGGGTTTTGAACAAACCACCAATTTTAGTACGAGTTTTAGGCGGCACAAAGGCATCTCGGTATTACAATTTAGCCGCCTAACCTAAATTGAATGAAAAATTGGTGCGTCTGCCAAAGAAATGTTCATCAGCTTGATTTCATCTCTTCTAGATGAACAGGTATTCCAGACCTCACCACATTAATTGCTTTCGCGCCTAACGCGTAAAGTTTTGCTTACTGCATCTATTTTATCAGCCGCACCAATTTTTACGTCTGCTAAATTATAAAATCTTAGTCTAAAGAAGAAAAATATTCTTAAATATGTTACATGTTTGTATTTCAGAATTTACAATTCGGTATCTGCGTTGGTTTTGCACGAGTAAATAAAAAAACTAGTAAACTTATAGTCTATTTGAAAAAAATTATATTTACCAAAAATATAATCATGATGAAGCAAGCGTTTACGAAATCTTTTTCTTTACTAAATGCATTCAAATTTATAGCTTTTGCTATGCTAATGGCCAGTTTTATTGCTGTAGAGGCACAAGGTAAAAAGAAACCCAATATTATTTTTATACTGGCCGATGATTTGGGTTATGGTAACGTACACAGCTTTAATCCGAATTCTAAAATCCCTACGCCAAATCTGGATAAGCTTACCGAAGAAGGAATTAAGTTTACACGTTTCTACTCTGGAAATACCGTTTGCGCACCTTCAAGGTGTGCGCTGATGACGGGTTATACCATGGGGCACGCCTGGATAAGAGGTAATGCAAAAGCCAAAGATGGCCTTGCTGCGCTACGTGCGCAAGATACTACCCTCGCCGAACGCTTAAAAGAAAACGGCTATAAAACAGGTATGTTTGGTAAATGGGGTTTAGGTGATGAAGACAGCAAAGGTGCGCCACATTTAAAAGGTTTTGATAGTTTTTATGGATACTTGGATCAATCGCATGCACACCATTATTACACTAACCATTTGTACGAAATTGTTGGCGGTAAAACAGTAGAAGTACCTGTTGATACTACAAAATATACTGAAGACTTGATTGTAAATAAAGCTGTTGATTTTATTAATGCCAATAAAGATCAGCCTTTCTTTTTATACCTGCCGTTAACAGTTCCACATGCGGAGTTAAAAGTACCTGCAGCACTATTGAAGAGGTTCCAGCATGCAGATGGTTCGAGTAAATTTCCGCCCGAAACTCCTTTTGAGAAAAAAGGAAACTACAACAGTCAGGCGCAGCCGCATGCTACTTTTGCGGCAATGGTAAATAAGCTTGATGCCGATGTAGGTACTATTGTAGCGTTGATCAAAAAATTAGGTTTGGATAACGATACCTACATTTTCTTTACCAGTGATAATGGCCCGCATAAAGAAGGTGGTGCTGATCCGGTATTTTTTAACAGTAGTGGCGAATTTAGGGGCGTAAAAAGAGATTTGTACGAAGGAGGGATCCGCATACCACTGATTGTAAGAGCGCCTGGCAAAATTGTGGCGGGGCAGGTTAATCCTACGCCATGGGCATTTTGGGATGTATTGCCAACGATCGATGATCTTACGGGTACAACATCACCCAAAAATATAGATGGCTTATCGTTCTCTCCATTATTAAGTGGCAAAAAAGCAGTTAAAGAACATGAATATTTCTACTGGCAGTTTAATGAAAGCGGTTTGAAAGAAGCCTTAACTAAAGGCGATTGGAAATTGATCCGTTTTAAAGAAAAAGGTACTGCCGAAAAGTTAGAACTGTATAACTTAAAAGCTGATATCGGCGAAAAGAATAATATTGCGGCAAAAAATCCTGAAACAGTTAAAGTACTCTATGCTTTAATGAAACAGGCTAAAACGCCATCAGAAAATCCGCTCTTTGAATGGTCGGAAATTGAAAAATAGATGATGAGGTGGTGAAGTAACGTAAAGAAAATGAGTGTTTTGTGCGGGTAGAACATGTCGGCTGGTAATATCTAATACAATAGGCATTAGGAAATGTTCCCCTTGGCCTCTGTCGTCGCTGGCCGAAATATTAGTGTTTTAAAATGAGGAAATGAGCATCCGGTGGTTCTTGGCAGCTTCAGTCCCGCTTTCGCTTATAGTCCTCGCTGCGCTGCGGGCTATTCCGCTCAATCTGGTTTAGGAACAAGGGTTTCTGCAACTTGCAAACCCTAAAAATGAAATAGTGAATTAGCCACCTAGCCCCGGTTGTAGCGTTACCCTGCAGCAACGAGGTACGAGGAAGCGAAGCGTAAAAGCGAAAAACGGGAAGAAAGGGAGTGTTTTATACAGGCAAAGCGCTCCAAATCCAAATCAGCATTTCTTCTTGCAGCGTCCTAGGGTTCTTCGTTCAGAATGACAGGTTGTATAATTAATCCTCAAACAGATAACCGCTATAGGCTAGTCCTTTGGCTACACTTTTAAAATTATCGCCAGAGTTTAATGGAATGTGTGGGAATTTGGATTTAAACAGATTTTGTACGGCCGAAACCATCGATGTTCCTCCGGTTAAAAACAAACAATCAATGTCAGCAGGGTTGATTTTGTATGTTTCCATAAACTGATCCAGGTAAGTATCGATTTTATCAATGTCTTTTTCGATGATGGAATTGTACTGCCCGAGCGAAATATTCTCATTAATCTCGATTTCCATATTGCTGTAGGCGAAGGTAGAATGAAGTTGGTCAGAAAGTTCAATCTTAGTTTTCTCTATCGATCTGAACAGGGAATAACCCAGGTTGTTTTCGATCAAGGTGATCAGGTTTTTAAATTTCGGATCGTTTCCTGAGTAATAATAATATTCCTCCATCTCTTTCTGGATTTTTAAACCATTAAAAAAGTTCATTTTATCCCAGGTGCAAATATTTGCAAAAAGCGATTTAGGTACATTTAAAACTTTGCCAGGTGTAGCCTCATATAGGGTGTTTTTTCCGAAATATGGTGTGCCTTTATCCCACATAAATGCAGAATCAAGACTATCGCCTCCAATGTAGATACCGCCAGATGCAATCATGTCGTTTTTACGGTCTTTGCTGCCAACTTTATCCGGATCGAGAATCAGGTAGGTAAAATCTGTTGTACCTCCACCTAAATCGGCTACTAAAACGCGTTCTTTCTTACTGATGGTTTTTTCGTAGGCAAAGGCTGCACCGATAGGTTCAAATTGAAAACGGACATTGGTAAAACCGGCACTTTCTGCTGCCTTTTTTAACCTGGTTTGTGCCAGGGTATCTTTCATCGTATTGTCGTCATCAAAGAAAACCGGTCGGCCTATAATGGCTTTTTGGCAATCTTCACCAATAATCTGATCAGCTTTCGCTTTCAAATCTTTAAGAATTAACGTTACCAGATCGGATGCTGTATATCTTTTATTGTGGATACGGGTTTCGGTAAAAGTAGTTCTCGAGAGGATTTGTTTGATGGATTTGATAAAACGGCCTTTCATGCCATCGCTCAGGTAGGCATCTATTGCTTTTTCGCCAACAATATGGCTTTCGCCATCAACAAGACTTTTTACTTCTGTAAAATAAATCAATGAAGGGATAGAAATCGTATCTACAATTTCTTTCTTTTCTTCATCATAAATGGAAAGTGCCGAATTGGTTGTTCCAAAATCGATTCCGTATAAAAACTTACTCATGGTTTGATGTGCTGTGGCTGGCGGCTAAAATGGGGTTGCGAAAGTATTAAAAAAAGTGTGAAGAACTAAATTTTTTTAAAATAACTCGCTGGTGCCTAAATGGGCGTTTACAATGCGGGTAATCTGCTGGCCGAGTTCTTTTGCATTGCCAATGCCTACGCTTTTAAGGGCCGCCAGCTGGTCGGTAGTTCTGGGCATTTTTTCGGCAATAGAAAGTAGTGCTAAGTCAGAAAGTATAGCATAATCGGGCGTGCCACGCTGCTGCGCAATTGTTTTGCGCCATTCGACCAGGTTTTTATAAACCTGCGGATTGGAAATCTCTTTGGGCTTAATGCTTGGTTTAACCGGTTTTTTCTCTGGTTGTTTATTGCCTGCTGCGTGCAGAGTACTGATATAATCTTTGATTGAAAATGGGGTCCACGAAATTTTAAATAAAGCCAGCTTGATCTCAAGGGCATCTTTACAATCATTTAATACCGTAAGCAATTTATCCGAGTGTGTATCATTATAAAAGTTGATGGCCACAATTCTTGCCATTAAGGTAATGAGTTGTTCCAGCTTTGGAACGAAATAATCAGACGCTTTCTGTAAACGATCCATAAAAGCAGTTTCATTTGCCGGATTTTCATCGGTGTTTATTTTCGAAAATTCCTTTGCAATAAAATTTCTGGCTACTTTAAAGATCTCGTGCTGAAGAATCTGGTTTCCTTGTTCGTAAATAGATAAAAAGGCACTCTTCTCGTCTTTGTCGATTAGTTTGGAGCGCCCGAGTTTTTCCCAATCTTTGGCAACCAGTGAGAAATCCAGCAGCTCATGAACCAGCCCCCAGGCATATTGCTGCGTATAACGTGCCAGCAGATCGGCCGTAGGTTTATTTTGGTGAGCAGCTTTTGTAAAACTGATTACTTTGGCATCGGTAATGATATTTTCGGAAACTACAGGCGATTTTAGGATAAGTCCTTCCAAGCTTCTGCAACGGCTCAGTGCTACGTAAGCCTGTCCGTGGGTAAATGCAGTGCTCACATCAACTATCGCCTGATCGAAAGTTAATCCCTGGCTTTTGTGTACAGTAATGGCCCAAGCCAGTTTAAACGGGTATTGAGCGAATGATCCGGTACTGGTTTCGTCAATTTTATTTTCTTCATCGCTCAGGCTATATTTAACATTTTGCCAGATTTCTTTTTCTACTTCGATTTCCCTGCCACTGTTAGTGAAAGTTACTTTTATCGAATCTTCACTAATTGCTGTAATTTTTGCCGCTTTCCCATTGTAAAACTGCTTTTTACCCGATGAATCATTTTTGATAAAGATAACCTGTGCACCCAGCTTTAACTGGAGTTTTTCATCGGTAGGATAGGCATCTTTAGGGAAATCGCCACTTACGGCCGCATTGAATTCGAAAATTTCTCCGGGTAATTTATCTAAACAACCCTGGTTAATTTCGTTAACCAGTTGGTTGTGTGTAGTTAAAGTAATGTAATCATCTTTCCATTCCTGATCTAAAGATGGGTCGTAACGTTCATTCAGTTTGGCAAGAAGGTCAGCACTGAGACTATTTTCTCGCATTCCGTTCAAAATATCAAGAAATATGGGGTCTGATTGACGGTAAACTTTATCTAAGGTAAACGTAAGCATTGGCGTAGACCTGAAAACCAAGCTATCGAAAAAATAAGGACTGGAATAATAACTGCCCAGGATATGCCAGGCATCATGAAAAATAGGAGAGAGCTGGTAAAGATCGCCGATCATTAATACCTGAACGCCACCGAATGGACGGTTAGCACCCTTAACACGTTTTAAAGTACGGTCGATAAAATCAATCAGATCAACCCTAACCATACTAATCTCATCAATGATCAATAAATCAAGGCAGCGTAATAACCTTGTTTTTTCAGCAGAGTATTTAAAATTCGTTTCAGCATTTTCATCAACAACCGGAACCAAAGGGCCGAAAGGAATTTGAAAAAAGGAGTGAAGTGTTACGCCACCAGCATTTATTGCCGCAACAGCTGTAGGTGCAACAATGGCGAAATTCTTTTTTGTGGTATCCCTAATTTTGCGTAGGAGGGTAGTTTTACCCGTTCCAGCTTTACCGGTTAAAAAAACAGGCTGGTTGGTGGTGGCTAAAAAATCTAAAAGAAGTTGGTTGTCCGGGTCGGGCGTATTCATATCAATTACAAAATTAACCTATTCGAAATGGATTTAAGGATAGATTAACAGGCGTTTTATCAACAATTTTTATGAGAATGGAGGGGCAGTAAAATGAAAATTAAAATTAAGCACTTGAAAATGAGTTTATATTCGTTCTTTTTATGAAAAAATGCTGAAAACATTTTCCTAATTTCAATTCAAATTTGTAACATTGCACTCGCAAAAAAGGAATGCCTTTTTTCCGGGCCTATAGCTCAGCTGGTTAGAGTAGAAGACTCATAATCTTTTGGTCCCTGGTTCGAGCCCAGGTGGGCCCACCCAAGTGGGCAAACACGTTTTTACGTCGTTTGTCCACTTTTTTTTGCTCTGTAAGTCACTGGAAATCACATTGATAATTGATACAACTTCGTTAACCCGATCGGGTCGATGTTGCGTTTCGTCAAAGCATAGCTTTTCGGGAAAGATCGAACCAATTATCTCTCTTTTAAGCGGCATCTTTCCATTTTTATAATATAAATCCAACTTTAAAAGTGCTTGAACCGTGTTTTTGAGCTCAGTCTCAATATTAACTGTAGGATTTGATACGTCAATTAACTTGCTTTCCAAAATGCCTATTTGTTCTTCACACTAAATTTTAATCGTTTTGTAATCAATAGGATCTAAATCTCCCTTTAGCAATAGTTCTCTTGCGGTTTTTATCTTGTTATTTAATGTTTCAATTTTAGCTGCAACTTCTCTTTTGCTGTCGCCTCTTTCAGAAAAGTTAGTTAAATACATTTCATTTACCGTTTTTGCACAAACTTTAGCATAGCCAGGTCTGGGTGCAAACTTTTTTAAATCTTTAATGATGGCTGAGTTTATTACTTCAGCTTTATATCTGCAGCCACAGATTGAGGAACAATGGTAATAGTAATAATATTTACTTCTGCCTTTGGATGCACTGCCAGTTAGTATTCGGCTGCATTTTGAGCAATAGAGAAATCCTCTTAAAGGGAGTTCTTCTAATGAGAATATTTTTGGCGCTTTTTTCTGCTTTCAGCCGTCCATTACATCCTGCACTTCATAAAACAGGCTTTGGGTAATTAAAGGCTGATGTATTCCGTTTACCAAATGACTTTCTTCGTCTTTGTATTTGGGAATGAAAATCTTGCCATAATAAACGGGATTACGCATACAAACCAAGAAATTGTTTTTGCCACAACTAAGTCCTTTGGTTCTTAAGGCTTTCCAGATTTGTTCTGTCGAAAAAATACCCATAGCTATTCTTTCAAACGCTTCTTTGATCAAAGATGCCTGCAGCTCTCTTGTGACAATCATTTTTTTGCCGGTTTCGGTGGTGATGTTTTTATAACCGATGGGAGCAGAGGCCATCCAACGCCCTTCTTTTCGGGCTTTTCTCATTCCATTAATTACATTTAATGCTCGTCTGTCATTCTCTACTTCCGGGGTAGAGAGATAAATGGCAAGCATCAATTTATTTTCCGGAATAGATAAATCCAGTGGTTGTTCTATTGCCTGGGGTTCAACGCCGAGCGTTCTTAGGGTGCTGATCATGTTATAGGCATCACCAGCATTCCTGCTAAACCTGTCCCATTTGGTAAATAGAACCAGGTCGGTTAATCTGCCTTTGCTTTTTCTTAAGTCGGCCAGGAGGGTTCCCCATGCCGGCCGATTAAAGGTTTTGGCCGAATGGTCTTCGTATATGACTTTTCTAACGGTGATGTTATTAAATTCGCAATATCGCTTTAAACGTTCTTCCTGGTCTCTTTGAGAATATCCTTTTTCGGCCTGTTCGTCGGTGCTTACCCTAATATATAAATCTGCTATTTTCATGGCTTAAATACCTGTTCAAGCTATAATTTAGCAAATTTTCGATAGAATTCCAATACCTTTTTAGCCTGTTCAACTGATATAATTGTGCCGTGTTTTTTTAAAATCTTTACTACTTTTTCAGGGGTTAAGTAAGATTTGCTGCCACTCATTGCCATCCTCCTTTTTAGGACAATAATGGGAAGAAAGAATTTTGATGCTTAACGACAAATTAGGGGAATTCCTGATGAATTAGTATGAGGGCATTTTAGTGGAGTCCTCAGTTTTAAGTAGCTTTGGAAATATAACCAGTACAAAACGACTCTTAACCCATATCTGATGAAAGAAAAAATTCTTATTAAACTTGATAAGTTGATACATGAGGCAACCAACCTGTTGGAGAACTTGAAGATGGCAAATTTTAACAAAGCAATGGAGGAACCAAAGTTTTCTGCTTTCAGGACTTCAGCACTAAGCTTTTTAAAATCTATGTTTGGTGAGGAACACTATTATCATAAATTCAACAGTGGTGTAAAATATTATGCAGATTATAATGTTGTTCTTGCAATTGAACTACTCAAAAAAATTAAGAATGACGTTGAAGAGGGTTGGTTGGATAATTTAAGAGGCTTGGTTTCTGCTGAATTATTTTCGGATTTTCTTGATATGGCAGAACATCTTACTGAGGAAGGATATAAAGATCCTGCAGCCGTCATTATTGGAAGCGTATTAGAAGAAAATTTAAGGCAACTCTCTTTAAAAAGTGGATTGCCTATAACGCAAACTGATACTAAATCAGGAAAGGTAAAGCCGATGAAAGCAGAGTCTATGAACATTGAGCTTGCTAAAAACAATATCTACAATTTAACCTACCAAAAATTGATTACGGGTTGGCTTGATTTAAGAAACAAGGCAGCACATGGTTTGTATTCAGAATATGATTCTAACATTGTTGTGAGCTTTTTGCTATTCGTTAGAGACTTCTCAGCAAAATTTAATTAGATATATTCTGCACCAAATTCGAATTACTTCATGTCAATTTCACTATGGTTGAAATTTTAACTAACCCGGATACCCCTCTATTATGAAGAAATCTATTTATAAAGTAGTTTTGTGTTACCTTATTTCTATAGTTCTGTTTGCGGCAGTTTATTGGTTTTTCTGGATGAAAAATACCAGTTACTTTATGGTCAATCAAGAATTCAATACTGTTACTTTTGCGCCAATGTTTTTTGATGAAGAGGTAGGGAGCTTGCCAAGAGGTAAGGAAAAAACAGTAATAGAAACGAATGAGGTACTTCAATCTTTACATTTGAGTATTGATTCATTGAACAAGGCGATCAAACGAAACAAAAATGAGCAAAATAATTATAACAGGTTTTTAGATGCCTTAAACGACCAGCTTTGGGACAGCTATAAAATTAATTCTCAACTCGCTGTTAAAAATGGAACTAAAGAAGTCAAACAAAAAATAGATTCGTTAGAGCATTCATTGCAAATAATGACATTTGCTTCCGGCTCAGATATTGAAAACACCTCACCTGTAGTAGTAGCTGAAACTAAGTTGAAACTAGCTCGATTAAGATTACAGGAAGCTAAAATAATTGCAGCCGTGTTGAACAAGAAATTTGAAACCTATTTTGATAAACAGTTGTACTCAAAAAATGTTCAGGCTGGAAAGCGCGATTCAACCTATAGAATACGTAATATCAATATGTTATCAGAGATAAATAAAATTCAATTAAAGATCTATAATGTGGTGGTTGACTTTCATTCTAAAAGGTTCGAAAAATTAAATTACTTTGACTTTCTTTATTTTAGTGCAGGGATAGCTACTTCTTCCAATTTCGGAGATATCCTCCCAAATACAAGATTAATTAGGGTTATTGTCTTTGTTCAAATACTGCTCAGCCTAGTTCAATTTGGATGGCTTATTAATCAATTTGTTGAGGCTTTTGATAAGAAATATGGCTAATGTTAGGTTTTTGCACGGAGTGATGTTTCACGGTAGAAAAAACTTCTCTTTGTCTGATTAACAAGTGAATGGTAAATGTTTACCAATAACTGAAATTATTTGAAAAATGTGCTCCTATTGCAACAGGTTTCAATCTATTTTTATATAATTACACATCGAATTAACTCAGGCGAGAACTCTCATGAATGTAATTGAAGAATTTATAAAGCAGTACAATAAAGAATATGATTATTATCATAAGCTATCTCAAATAGTATCTGGTAAAATCGAAGATCAACTTTTTAAAAGGGGTATAAAAGCAATTGTTACTTTTAGGGCAAAAAAGCCTGATAGACTTTTAGAAAAATTAACGAAACGCAATCAGGATAAAAACTACCAAAGTGTCAAAGATATTTATAATGATATCGTTGATTTGGCAGGGATAAGAGTTTCCCTTTATTTTCCGTCGGAAAGAGATATACTAGATGAAATAATTAGCGAGCTTTTTGTGATTGACAACAAAAAGAAGTTCCCTGAGCAGGCACACAAGCCTCTTCATAAGAAACGATTCTCTGGATATTGGGCAAATCATTATAGAGTACAACTAAAAGACGATGGGTTAATAAAAAGGTATTCCGATACAACTGCGGAGATTCAAGTCGCGTCTGTTTTAATGCACGCATGGTCAGAAGTGGAACATGATTTGGTCTATAAGCCATTTTCTGGAAATCTATCTGCCTCCGAACTAGCAATTCTTGACGAAATTAACGGCCTTGTACTAACGGGAGAAATTGCGTTAGAAAGACTACAAGCGGCTATGGCTGAAAGAACCCGATCAACAAAGGACATTAAAGATAAGTATGAGTTGACGAATTTTTTGCTTAACAACCTAGCTGAAGATTATCATGATAAGATTAAATTAGGAGATACCTTTTTGCTGAATAATTTCCTGAAAATCAACAAAAGTCTTAGTACAAGCATTTTTACAAAATTCATTAATAAGATTAATACCGATCTTGATGAAACAGTAACAGATCAATTGCTAAACATGTTGTTTGTTGAATTTAACAATAAGACGAATCTAGTGGATTTTAAGCAGTATTTTAAAAATTTACAAATTCCGGAAAAAAAGGCTTCGATCTTTGAGCTGTTTGTGAAGTATTGGGTTATTTTGGAAAAAGCCACGCGAGAGTTTCTTACTGACGACGAAAAAAAATCTAGAAAGTATATGATTCCCAATTTTTCTGTTTTAACAGATAAAAATGTTCTAAATGCAAATGAAGCTGGTGTTTTAAATGATTTAAGAAAACTAAGAAACTATCTTCTACACGGGATTGATACCCCGACAGATAGTCATCTAAAGAAAAGCGTAGAAATATTGAAAACCATAACGCTCAAAGTTATAAGTCAAATTGAAAATGTTGAACACCGGGATAGACTTCTAGTAGAGATGGATAAGTTGAACTAACGCTAACCAATCAAAATTTGATGGACTAGGGTATATAAATTCATTTTGATTTAGGTAATTTAAATTATTAATTATGCAAGAACTTCCGCAATCTCCAAAGATTAAGCCAGCTGATTAAATGTTTTTGAGAATCTGGTTTCTTCGATGCCAAGAACATGCTCAAGGTGCTGCTCTCCAAATTTTTCGTCGATTTGTTTTTGGTCATAGAAATACCCCTCACTTGCTAAATTTCTTGGGCTAGAAGTAAATATGTGTTGATTTGTTTTATCAAACGCCCATACTTGCTCCGCTTTATCACAGAAAGATTTAAGATAAAATTGAGGGACATAATGTTGGTTTTTAATCTTGCTCATTTTTAATTTATCCAAATTGTTTCTTATTAAAGCCTGAGGAATTATGATGGTAATCCAAGATCTGTTTGGAAAGATTCCATGAGATTGATCTTCCCGATGAGGTGATCGAGTGGCGCTGTTCTGAAACCTGCATTTTCGATTGTTTCAAAAACATTAAGAAAATGACTTCCTTCAGAAGTTTTATCGACACATGATTTAAAGGTTAACCTCTTTTTGTTTTGATCATCCTTTTCGATGATTGGTTTTGAAATCCCAATCTTGAGTAAACCATTCCTATATAGTAATAGTAGAGTGGCCTCTGTCATTAGAAAGCCCAGTTCATTTTCATCGCTAATATTTTCTGGAAATATTTTGGATAGCTGGTCAACGATATCTTGGAGAGAAGCATCTTTCTCCATTAACATGCGATAAAAATCCGGATGGTAATCCTTGATATAGATCAGCAAGATAAACACTGCTGGAAAAATGTAGTTATTAACGGAAAATGTATTTAACACTATCCTTGCAGAGGAGAATATTTTTTCCTGCTGCCTTAAGGTAAGACCTGCGGTAGAAAATAGCAGGCTTGCGAAATGAATAAATTCTTCCGCATCATGTTGCAAGTCACGATACTCCCTACGTTGTGGTGTTTTGAAATAGGCATTAAAATCAAAGTATTCAAAAAGATATTTCGCAAATATGCCTTTTTCAGGCGTTGGAAGAGAGAATTCCAAGTCTATAAATCTCCTAAGATATTCATCACTGTCAATCTTTTCACTTCCATAAAACCCTCTTATTGCATTACCCAGTTGTATCTTATCAATTGAGAGCACAAATACTATCCCTGGCACATTAAAGAAATGTTTGATCTGCTCAAGTACTTGTACCGCATAATCCGGCCTACATCTGTCTAGTTCATCAATTATGAATACTAATGGCTTACCATCATTATTGGAATCTATGTATTTTTCAAGTTCTGATCGGAATTCCACCAGTCCTTTTTTCTTTTTGGCGTAGTTATCTATTTCTTCTTTAAAAATTTCAGTGGCACTTTCTGCACCACCTTTGATGGCATCTAAAAAGATTTCGGAATCGAGATACTTGCCTGCGATTGCCTTTACTAATCCTGGTGCAACATTTTTACTGATGATGGCCGCTTTCTGAATTACATTAGTAAAAAGCTTATCATTTTTTTTACCATTTAGGCTATTAAGTTCCGACATAATTGCAACCAGAGGATCCTTTTCAAAATCGTTTTCCCATGCATTGAAAAATAGCGTCCTGAAACCTCGGTTAATGAGATGAGATTGCCACATTCTGATAAATGTGGTCTTTCCAGTACCCCATGAATTATTGATCGACAGTACAAATCCATTTTTGTAGTTTGCCACTAAACTCGTTAGTGCATCTGCATACTTCTGGCGATCCAGCTTGCAGTTTTGAAACGGATTATTTTCAGGGATGGTAATATCGTAATGTTTGATTTTCATTGTTTAATATAGAGTGCGTGAAGAGGTAGACTTAAAAATATGAATTGTGCTCCAATACTGTGAAGAAAAACCAGGAATACTCAAAATTGAGTAAGTGAGCGACGGGGAAATGAAAAATGGGATTCAATGTCAACTTACTCGACAATTAAATCTGCTGTTTTGTCAAACTGCTAATCATTAGGATTTATAGGCTGAATGCAGAATTCTTTTTCTACCGGATATTTTTTTTCTGAGATAATAATAGTAGAATTGAAAACTAATTATCTCATAAATTAACCCTCATGTATATTTCTTCACTATCAATCAAAAATTATAGGACCTTCGGCAACTTTGAAATTGCTTTAAAACCTCTTACCCTAATCATTGGTGAGAATAATATTGGTAAATCAAATCTATTGGATTGCATAGGGTTGATATTTGGACAGGATGTGTCCTATTTCAAACGTCGGGTATTGGAAGTAGCTGATTTTAATTATCAGTGTATTTATGAGTTCAAAAAACAGATTTTAGATTTAGAAATTGCTCCTGAGCACATCGTTTACCCTGAAATTATAGTGAAAGCTACTTTAAAAGATTGGGATGGGCCACAGGAATCTGTAATTGGAGATTGGTATAGTAACGATGAATTTTCTGAGGCCTGCTTAACTTATATTTATTCCCCATCGTCAAAATTCGATCGAATTGCTGAGATAAGAGAACAACGTTCATACCTCGCCAAACGTAAAAGAGAGATGGGGGAAGATGAATTTGAAAGCCTTGCTGAAATTTCTAAATTAGATCTTGTTAATTTTCCAATCTCTAGATATCAGTATACAATTTATGGAGGAGATGGTAGTGGATCATTTAATAGTTATCATCTGAATCAGCTTCGATTCGAGCTTTTAGATGCTTTACGGGACGCATGTACAGAGCTTGTTGCAAGTCACAACAGCAAATTGTTATTTCGAATTTTAAATTCAAAAGAAGAGAAAGAATATCAGGATTTAAAGGGACAGCTTCTTGGCTTACAGAAAGCTATCAACGATAATGAGGCTTTACAGAGTATTAAAGGTGGAATATCTGAGCAATTGGATAAAATTTCACTCAGAACTGAAGACAAGACAAATGAGGTAGACTTGATCTTCACCTTGCCAGATGTCTCAGATCTTCTAAAAAAAATTAGTTTAATTTATGGTGACAACCCAATAAAAATTGAACGAAATGGTACAGGTCGAAACAATCTGCTCTTTATTTCCTTAGTACTTTCTTATATAGAGGATGTGAGTAGGGCTCACAGTCCGTATTTCCGAGTAGTGGGATTAGAGGAACCGGAATCTCATCTGCATCCAAATTTGCAAGATCATCTTGCCCATAACATTGAATCGCTGATTAAAGATCCAAAATCTAATAAGTTTAGAAAGGACATACAGCTATTAATCACCTCTCATTCTACTCATATCACCACCAAGATTGATTTTGATAATACCGTGGTACTTTATAAAAAGGATGGACAAATCGTCTCTCATTATATTTTGGATGGATTTAGTGAAGATGCCTTAGGCAAAAAACAAATTAAATATCTAAATAAATATTTGGATGCTGTTAATACAAATCTCTTTTATTCTACACGTATTATTTTAGTTGAGGGTATTTCTGAAAAGTTATTGATGCCGATATTCTTTGAAATGCTGACTGGACATAGTACTGAAAAATCAAGCTGTTGTATTATTAATGTGAATGGTCTCGCTTTTAGTTATTTTCTAGAGGTTATTAGCAACGGTTATTTTCAAAAATGTGTAGTTCTGACTGATCAGGATTCAGACACAAAAGCAAAAGATCGCGCAGCTAGTTTGGTAACAAAATATAGTGAAATCTCACAGATACATGTGGGAATAACATCCGATACCACTTTTGAGAAGGATTTGATTGCTGCTAATACCGTGTTGAAAGGTAGAGATATTTTGCTAGAGGTACTTAAAAATGTAAGGCCTAATTCAGGTAAAAAATATGCAACGGATCTTGGAACAGGCCCGATAATAGTCTCCAGCTATTTTGAACTTATTGAAGATTACAAGTCAGAATTTGCCTATTCGCTGATGTTAAGGCTGGATGATGATTCGCAGGGCTTTAATATTCCAGAATATATTGTTCAGGCCATAAAATTCCTTGACTGATGGCAAAGGGAAAACCTACTTCAAAGCTCATTATTGCTGGTCCCGGCGCAGGAAAAACCCATAATATGGTTGGGACGATTATTGATGCGATCGGCAATCTTGAGCCGTGCCGTTACATGGCGGTCATAACTTATACTAATTCTGCTACTAACAACATTAAAAAGAGGCTTGAACCCCTTATTCGCATCCCAGAAAATTTTTTTATCGGAACGATGCATTCCTTTTTGAATAGATTTGTGGTTATTCCTTATGCCAGCATAGGCAATTCTAATGTAGGTAAGGAAAAATTATTTATGCAGTGTGGTCTTGAGGATGTATTCTCAAATATTGAAAAACAAAAGCCGAAAGAGAAAAGAATAACTGATGTTAAGGCTATAGCCAAACGTAAATCCGATATCAAACAACGGCTTAATTTACGAGGATATATTACCTTTGACCAAACACTATCTATTGCCAAAGAATGCATTGAGCGCAAAGCTGTCGCTAGTATTCTTTCAAATCGCCTGCAGTATCTGTTTATCGATGAATTCCAAGATTCAGATAATGACGTGTTCTCTATATTGGAAAATATTCGAAAGCAAGGTAGGACGATAATTTATTGTGTTGGGGATCCTGAACAGTATATTCAGGGATTTGATTCCAGCATTAAGTCATTTGTCAATATTCCGATTCTAAAGGCTTCACAAAATAGTTCTTATACTGTTGAAATAAATAGGTCTAATTTTAGATCGACCAGACGTATTGTCGATTTCCTAAACAATTTCAATGGTAGGGATTTTGGTAAAGAGAAATTTAGCCAGGTAGCTAGATCAAGAAGCGCTAATCCAAATGCTGTTGCAGATTTAGGAGAACCAGTTCATTTTGTTATAGGCTGGGAATCGGTTAGCCCAATGATAGCAAGTTTTAATAAAATGTGTGATAATATTGGAATCCCTATCGCTGAGAGATGCATCATTGCCAAAAAAAATGATTTAGTAAATCGGATTAAGGCTGCTCTTGATAATCGTTATATGGATCCCAAAAAAAGTAGTGGTTCTTCACCTATTAAAACCATACAAGACACCTTGCTTACAACGCTTCAAATGGGCCAAATGGAGTTTTTTACACGCTACAATACAGATGTTTATACTTTAAGGAGTCATTGTATCGCTATTTTAAAGGCTATAAAAAATGGTGTAATTACAAATGAAAATACCTATGGCATATTTATAACTGATTCATTAGGACTGGAAATGAAAAAAGGGTTGCCGGTAAAGATAGCAAACCTCAAATTTGATTATTCAACTCCGAGGAATGATGGAGTAATTACTGTATCTAATATTCATACAATAAAAGGGCTTGAATCTCATGCTGTTCTGGCTATTGCAAAAGATGAGCAAGAACTTTTATTGTGGCTAGAAACCGATCAATTAAAACGAGAAGCCAAAAGGGATCGAGAATTAAAAGATCATCCGCGGCTTGGATATGTGGCTTTTAGCAGGGCAGAAAAGTTGCTATGTATCGGTTGTTTGCAGCCAATTTCAATTCAAACCCGAGAACATCTTGAAGGGCTAGGGGTTATCATTGAAAAGGTGTCGTGACATTTTGAGGACTTTTTTTAAAATACTATAGATTACAGTTTATGGTTTGGATAAATGTTGATGAAGAATTGCCTACGGAATATATCTTGGTTTGGGTAAGATTTGAGCATGGAGGAGTTAATCAAGCTTACATTGATGGAAATGGGAAGTGGCAGTACGGTTGGAAACCAACCCATTGGAGTGAATATAATTTTCAAGATGGCAAAAGTCAATTCGAAAATCTAAAGAAGCCAATAGACACAATAATTGATGCATTAGATATACTTGAAAAGAGAGTGCAAAATAACGCCAATAAATGAAGTTTAGTTCCTCACTATTCATTTGGATATTCCTTGAAATCTTCCTCGATTATTTTAGCTAAATGTGTCATTAAACGTAAATCAGATAGGAAATGGTGTGTGAAAAACCCAGGTGGGCCCACTGCTTTAAACCCCTTTAAGGATAACTTAGAGGGGTTTTTTGTTGCCTGATCTTTCTTAAAAGCACTTACCCACTTGGATGGTTATGTGTGAGTATTATTCCAGACGAATTACCTTTTAAAGCGATAGCAAACACCACCTTTGGATCAGCATAAGTACCACTAACACCACCCATTGATATATTGACAATCCCAAACACATGGTTACTTCGGTTAAGGAGTATCACTGTCTCGTCCTGTTATAACTTGCCATTTTTCTGTTCTTAGTGACAAGACATAGCACGACGAGACAATTTTGGCATATCATATCTTTTCGTGCAACTGTGGAGGTATGAGCTTGTACATTACCGGGGTAACGATCCTTGATAATATGGTAGAGCTGATCAGACCCCCAATCAGCACAATGGCAAGTGGCGCTATCTGTGGATTGGGATTCATAGCAATCGGGATCAGACCACAAATGGCCGTAATAGAAGTAAGTACAACAGGCAGGAACCTGGTTTCACCGGCAATATGGATTGCCTCGTCTATGCTTTTTCCCTCTTCCCGCAATTGGTTGGTAAAATCAACTAATAACAGTGAATTCTTTACCTGGATGCCTGATAAACCAATGAAACCGATGATAGATACCAGCGACATCGGATTTCCTGTCATCAGCAGAAATATCACCCCACCCAAAACGCCCAAAGGAATAATTGACAAAACGATAATAATCCCTTTAAATGTCTTAAACTGTAGCAGCAGTACAGCGATAAACAGGAAGGTACTTAGGATGATCACCGAAAGGAAATTTCCGCCCAGCGCATCACCTTCCGATTCAGCCTCTCCAGATAATTTATAATAATAGCCCTTGGGCATTTTCAATTTGTTGAGTTCGGGCACAATATCCTTGAGGATATCGTTTGCCAAAACATTATCCTTGGTAAGCGAGGTAACCTTTGCAAATCGCGATTTATTGAAATGGTTGATTGCAGTTGGAGAGGTTTCAAGCCCAATGGTTGCAATCTGATCGATCTGAATTGGTGCACCCTGGATATTGTTCACATAAAGGTTCTTCAATGCATTTAAATTTGAAAACTTATCACGTGGAATGGTGATCACCACATTCCTCGAATCACCCCTGTCATCAATGTAATCCCCAACAGTCAGTCCGGCAACAGCCAGCCTGATCACCTTGTCAATGTCGCTGGTCAGTACGCCCAATGTGCGGGCCTTTGCCTTATCGATCTTAATCTTTACATCCGACTTATAGGCATTGAGTTCATTGTTGATGAAAAAAGTACCTGGGTGTTTACGTAGCAGCTCCTCCACTTTGAACGAGAGTGATCGCAGGGTATCCTGATTCTCTCCAAAAATCCTGACTACGATATTCGCCTCTATTGGAGTGCCTTGTTCAAAATCCTTCACCTCTATTTTTGCATATGGGAAATCAGTGAATCTGCTTCTAAGTGTTTTGATCAGCTCAGTTTTGTCATTTGGGCTTGTCTCTTCTTCCAATTGCACAAAAATCTGTGCAAAATCTGGTTTTATATCTTGCTGATGCACGTTGTAATAGATCTGTGGATTACCTTTTCCTACATTTGAGGTGTAGTAAACGATTTCCTTATGCTTTTTCAGTTCCATTTCCACCAGCTTTGCAGCTTTATCGCTTTCTGGGATATTTGCCTGTAGCGGCATTTTAATATTGATCAGAAACATTGGTTTTTCTGAGGTAGGGAAAAGCTTAAAACCTGCCAGTGGGAACAGTAAAAAAGCCAATACGCTCAATGCAATAGATATACTAATGGTTACCTTTGGCCACTTTAGCGCCAACGGCATAATGCCACGATACGACCAGGTCAAAAAGCCCTGCAATTTTTTTAAGAAATAATTTCCTTCCGCATGACTATGGGTTTTCAGGATCTTGCTGCCGATAAAAGGCACGAGCGTAAGCGCCACAATCATAGAGGCCAATACACTGGTAATAATGGCCATAGGTAGGCTTCGGATAAATTCTCCGGCCATATCCGGCAGAAAGGCCAATGGTAAAAATGCAATAACAAGTGTTGCGGTACAGCCTACAACAGCTACCCCGATCTGCTTGGTGCCCTTTAAAATGGCATCCTTTCTGGAATGGCCTTCCCTTAACCACCTTTCTATATTCTCTACAACAACGATACTATCATCAACCAATAGCCCCAATGCTACCACAAGCCCAACAATACTGAGCTGGTTGAGCGAGAAGCCTAAAAGGTTCATTGCAATAAGACCAAGAGCCAGAGAGAGTGGAATGGAAATCATTACGATCAGCGATGGTCTGAAGCCCAAAGGCAACAGGGTAACCACCACTAATAGTATGGCCAATCCAAAATCAAAGCCCAAGTGCCCTAGCCGCTTTGATACCATATCTGCCTGGTCAAAATTTTTAACCATTTTAATGTTCTGAGGCAAGGTTTGGGAAAATTGTTCCAATACCGGAGTATACTCTTTCTTAACCTGACTGATATCCACGTTGTTCTTCATCGAAGAGGTAACCAATATACAGCGCTGTCCGTTGATCCGGGTAATGTGGTTAATCGTGCCGTCCATATAGCTCACATGGGCCACATCCTTCAGGTATATTATTTTTCCATTGGCATTATAAATAATCGTATTCGCCACATCTTCAATATTTTTGAATTTGCCACTGGTCTTTACGTTAAAGACCTTACTGTCCATATTGATACTTCCTCCCGGAATGTCGGCTGCCTCGCTTTGTAGGCTACCTATAACGAGGTTCAATGGTATTTT
The DNA here is from genome assembly GCF_011759615.1 of Pedobacter sp. SG908. Classification (NCBI taxonomy): domain Bacteria; kingdom Pseudomonadati; phylum Bacteroidota; class Sphingobacteriia; order Sphingobacteriales; family Sphingobacteriaceae; genus Pedobacter; species Pedobacter sp. SG908. Next base: position 3,020,651 of record NZ_JAAOYY010000001.1, on the reverse strand, counting down.
TAGTTGGGCCAGTTTATCGAGTTGCATGTCGATGCGGATTTCCTGCTCTGGCATTCCAGTATACTTTACCTCTCTCAGATTGGTGATCTTTTCCAGCTGGGTCTTCAATTTGTCTGCATTGTCGCGCAATATTTTGGACGAAGCGGTGTTTGAGATCAGCGCAACCTGAATAATCTTTACGTCTGATGAGGCAATTTTTTCGGTCTTGATCTGATAAATGTCTTTTGGAAGCTCGCCGTTTTTCAGCGCATTGATTTCTGTTGATATTTCCTGATACTTGTTATCCACATCAACCCCATACTTGAACTTGATCTGTATCGCTGCTACACCATCTTCAACCGTGGTCAGGATCTTATCGATATTCTCCAGGCCATAGATCTTATTTTCTATGGGCTTTACCACTTGTTCTTCCATATCCTTCGGACTGGTGCCTGGGTAGATTACCGTTACCAGATATTGCGGAGGATGGGTAGTCGGATCCTCCGAGCGGGGCATGGTAAAGAGCGTAAGCAATCCTACCACTGCCACAAGCACAAATATGATCAGGGTAAACTGGTAGTTCTTTACAGCAAAATTTGTAATTTTCATCTCGTGGTTTTTATTTGATAATTTTTACGGTTGACTGTTCGTTGAGGTAGGCACTGTTAGAAATAACTATGCGATCTATTCCTTCCAGTTTATCTTTTAGGTAAACATTTTTATTGTCAAACTTCAGGATGGTTACCGGCACTTTTCTAACGCTGTTTGTACCCTTAGGGGTAAAGATGTAACCTGTCTCTCCATCTGCCTCTACAAGGGCGCTAAAGGGAATTACGGTCCTGTTTTCTGAAGTATTGGTTTCGATTTCCGCCTTCCCGAACATGCCAATTGCAGGTTTCAGATTGCCCATCTGGAGTTTCAGTTCTACCTGAAAAGATCCGATAGCGGCATCAGCAGATTGAAGTTTACGCAGTACCGTTGCCTGGAATGGCTGTTCGGGATATCCATCAAGATAAACAACAGCCCGTTGCCCTGCACTGATTCCTGCCCATTCCAGGTCAGTTACCCCAACCTTTAACAGGTAGCTGTCAGTTTTTTGGGTTGAGCCCGTCATCAGCACCGGCATTCCGCCACCAATCACTTCGCCTACGCTGGCAACCTTTTTGGTTACAAAACCATCAGAGGCCGCATAGATCCTGGCATAACGCTGATTGAAGGCAGTTGCCTCACTTGTTTTTTTTGCAACATCCAGTGCCGTTTTGGTATTCTGCAACTGTTCCAGCGTAAAAACGCTGTCTTTGTAAAGATTAACTGCCCTGGCATAGTCACGAACGGCCTTATCTACACCAAGATTCGCTTGGGCCAGACCAGCCGCAATCTCGGTGGTATTCAGGGTGGCCAGCAATTGCCCCTTTTTAAAAAATTGTCCCTCATCTACCAGGATGCTGCTGATTACCCCGCCAATTTTGAAGGAATAATTCGCTTCATTTTCGGTACCTACCAGTCCAGTGACCTGAATGGAATTTGTTATCCCAAAAGAAGAAATGGGCGCAACCTTTACAGAGATGATATCTGGCTGGCCAAGGGGATTTGTATTTTTTGGTTTTTCTTTGCATGCGAACAATAGTGATGTAAGCGCAATAAGTGTGAGTTGTGTCTTGTTCATGATATTTATTGTATGTTGAAACTAGCGTTGGCGCGTTCGATAGCGGTAAGGGATATCCAGGTGTCAAATAGGGCAATGTTGGATTGAAGCTGTGCATCTACCCATTGGTTCTGGGCATCAAGCAGCTCTATATAAATGGCCATTCCCTCTTTGTAGAGCTTGGTCATGTCATTATAATAGGTCTGACTGGTTTTGAGTTGCGATTGGGCCGCCCGGTACTGAGCTAAAGCACTTTGCAGGTTTGCCCTGCGCACGTTCAGTTCGGTAAGCAGTTGCTGCGTAACATGATCGGCCTGTGCCGACACGGCCCGTTCACTGGCGATAGCCTGTTTTATTTTATAACTGTTCCGTCCTGAGGAGAACAGGTTCCATTCCAATGAAACGCCCAATAGATAATATCTACTTTTCTGATTAAACTTCCAGTCGAAGGCCTGGGAACCCAGATCGAGCGAAGTGCCAACTTTAGGTATGAGATAAGATTTGGCAAGGCCGGTAAGGTTTTTATTTATTCCTTTGGCAATCTCAAGCTTCGCCAGTTCCTCACGGCCATTAACATCATTAAGCAATAGATTATCCTGGGCGGGCAGTAATGGAACATCGTCGGTCAGAATGGGATCCGTTAATGGTCTGTTCAGTAGAAAATTGAAATAATAACGGGCAGATTCCTCTGTTTTTTGGGCAGTAGTAAGCGATGCGTTTATTTTTGACACCTCGTTCTGGCTACGGATCACGGCCGTACGGTTGATCTTGTTGTTCTCAAAAAGTTTCCGGTTTACCCTTTCACCTTCTTCGAGCAGTTTCAGAAAGGATTGATAGATCCTTATTGCATTGGTGGCTTTAAGATAGTTATAATATGCCGTCTTGATTTCTTTGACCAGTTCGCGTTTATACATCAGTATTTCCGCTTTCTGCAGGTCTACTTGTTGTGCTTTGATCCTTTTGTTGTATACCAGTTCGGCATTCAGGATGGGAAGACTGGTGCGGAACTTGGCATCGTAGAAGTTATCGGGATTGAGCAGTATACTCTGGTTCTCCAGCTGGGGGAAAGAGTTACTTCCTGTGAGCTGGTTCAACGTGGCGTAGGCGGCATTAAAAAGATCGCCTGTAGGAAAATCAATTGTTCTGCCTCCGTCGGCTTTCGTATAAGTTGTAGAAAAGGTTACGCTGGGCAAGAACATGCTTTTTGCCTCTTGTAAGGCATAAATGTTCTTTTCCAAAAGGAAGTTTTGCTCCTTGATGCTCTGGTTTGACGCTAACCCCTGTGAGATATAGTCATTCAAACGATTTTGGGCACTTAGCCCCAATGGGAGCAAGATGACCGAGAGCTGTAAGACGGTCAGTCTGTAAATAGTAGGCAGATTTCGAAGATAATTAATCATTGTATTAAATTTAAACAGTGTTCAATATTGTGACAAAAAAAAGGTTTTACCCTTTTTCCAGGAGCTTAACCAAACAAGCGTAACCATTGTCCATGAGCGCTTCATTTGTCTTGTTCGTAAAACTTACGGTCCGGTCCTTACAGAACAGGGCGCAGATCCCGTGTATGGCAGAGAGGAACATAAAAGCGAAATAATCAGTATCCATATCCGTGAACCGACCATTGTCCTGACATTGTCTTATCAGGTTATGCAGGTGGCTGATGGCGCTCTGAGCGATTTGAAAACCACCTTCTTCACCACTTTTTAATGGTTCTTCAACCATAAACATGAGGTTATAATAATCTTTATTTTCCTGAGCAAACTGAATAAATACACGACCAACGGCTTTTAACCGTTCGAATGGATCTACGACTGAATCCAGTACAAGAAGCTGTTTAAGCAACAGATTAAAGCCTTCTTTATGGAGCTCATGGAAGATTTCACCTTTATCCTTAAAATGGAAATAAATCACCCCTGCACTATAGCTGATCTCACTGGCGATGTTGCGCATACTGGTCTGCTCATAGCCGTTCTGAAGAAATACTTTTCTAGCACCATTTAATATGCGCTGCCTCATTTCTTGCTTTTCTCTTTGCTTTCTTTCTGTAATGCCCATGGATAAAATAATTTAAAAAGATATTAGCCTGATTTAGGAAATAACTTTTTCATTTGCAACTGCTCATTTTAATTGACCGTACAAATGTATTGAACGGTGTTCAATAAAACAAATGTTTTTTTAAATGATTGTATATTTTACTTAACCTTGATGATTTTGCTTCTTTCGTTCCCGTAGAAAAGCTGAAGAACAAGGTATAGGTCGATATAAAGAGCCGTACTGTGATCAATGTTAGACCGCATTTGATTTATGCATTAACTTTACTAAAAATGGTGTAGGAGTCATTCGAGCCAAAGCCCATTCAACACTAATCGAATGAGCTTATCTAATATATTTTGATTCTATTATATTCTGTATCCGCCAGAAACTACTATTCTTTTAGTATTAATCCATTTGGAATCGCCTGTACAAAGGAATGCTACTACACTTCCAATCTGAAAACTGGGAAAGGGAACTGGTACTGGATGAAAAGGGAGAAGCTTTTGCCTGTTTGCAGAATAAAGCAAGGTGGTTTTTTAGTACAATATATTTATTTAGACTAATTTTAGATAATGTTTTTATCTTTGCCGAATATTTAGTCATCCTTATTGTATTATTTGATGAAATCATTGTACTTATTGGCCTGCTTTTTATTTGCAGGCAATATTGTTTTTGCCCAGACCTCCGGAAAGATATCGGGTAAAGTTCTTTTAGTCGATGGCCTGCCTTATGCATCAGCCTCTGTGACTGTTTTGGAAATCCGAAAAACCACGCTGACCGACGAGCAGGGAAGCTACAGTTTTTCCGGCATCGAACCTGGAAATTATACGGTGAGGATTCAGCTACTGGGATTTCCGCAGAAAGATTTAAAAGTAACTGTTGCTAACGGTGAGACCACCAGGGCTGACTACAGGCTCGAAAAGGAGAACGTACAGGCCCTTCAGGAAGTTACCATTGCCGGTGCGACCAATAAATTCATACAGAAGGAAAGCATGTATATTGCGAGGCTGCCACTTAAAAACCTGGAGAATCCACAGGTATACAATTCTGTTCCAAAAGCTTTGTTTCAGGAGCAAATGGCACTGGATTTAGGAAGTATTGCCAAGAACGTACCGGGCGCAGGCATCCCAATGATTGCCAATCAGGGACGCGTGACGTTCCGTTCACGTGGTTTCGATACGGAGCCCAATGCCCGTAACGGGGTAGCCGGTGCAGCTTTTTCTTTCATTGATCCAGCGAATTTAGAACGTATTGAAGCCATCAAAGGGCCGTCTGCTACACTTTTCGGTAACAGCATTGCTAGTAGTTACGGTGGTTTGTATAACCGTGTAACCAAAAAACCTTACAACGGTTTTGGCGGTGAGGTAGCTTATACTACTGGGAGCTGGAACCTAAACAGGCTTACCGTTGACGTGAATACACCAATCAATGCCGATAGGACTGCTTTGTTCCGGTTAAACGGTGCAACTACCTGGGAGCACAGTTTTCAGGATCTTGGCTATACCAACAGCATGAGCATTGCCCCAAGCTTCTCTTATCAGATTACCGACCGTTTATCGCTGCTGCTGGATGTGGAATTTGGACAGGCCAAGGGAACTTCAGTCGTACGTTTAAATCCCTACGTGGCCGTTCCTACAGGTACCGCCGAGATTACAAGATCAATTGCCGATATCGGTTTTCCATACAACAAAACTTTCCTGAGCAATGATCTGACCTATAAAACCCAGATGATGAACATCTTTGGCCAGATTAATTATAAGATATCTGAAGAATGGACATCTCAGACCATTCTTTCAAGGGCGCGTTCTTCGATCAGTGGAGATATTACCGCGCTTAACGGAAGAAGTGAGACCACCATCCGCCCCAATGTAATTGTAGGCTACACCCAGTTTATAGCTACAGATTTTCAGCAGAATTTTATTGGTGATTTCAAGATCGCCGGACACCGTAACCGCCTAGTGGTTGGATTGGATTATTATAATAACTATAACGATTTCGACCGCGTTACGGTCAATCTTCCTGATGTAGACTTTATCAATACACCTGCGAGTTACCGTGTGAGTCAGTTTAAGGTAGATTCTTTGACTTCAAGAGGAGTGTTACGAAAGGAAACCAACCGGGACAATACCTACGCTGTTTATGCTTCAGATGTATTCAGCATTACAGAACGTTTGAATGCAATGATGAGCTTAAGGGTAAACCGCTACCAGTATAAAGGTGTTTATAATATTTCTACGGGCCAGACTTCAGGTGGTTTAGGCGCAGGCGGGGTACAGAACGGGCCATTTAATCAGACCAGTTTATCTCCGAAATTTGGATTGGTATATGAGGTATACAAAGATCATGTTTCGCTTTTTGGGAACTATATGAACGGCTTTTTTAATAAAAGCGGTGTAGCAAGAGACGGAAGTGCGTTTAAGGCCGAATATGCCGACCAACTTGAATTTGGCGTAAAAGCCGATATTTTCGACCACAAATTGGTCGGTACTGTGAGTTATTATGACATTAAGGTCAAAAATATGCTGCGACCTGATCCGGTTGATCCCAATAATTACAGTGTCCAGGATGGCTCGCAGCTGAGCAGGGGGCTGGAAATCGAGTTAACGGCAAATCCAATTGCAGGATTAAACATTGTTGCAGGCTATGCTTATAACGACAGCAAGCTCACCGCCGCTGCAGACCCACGCAATAATGGTTTGCGCCCAGGGCAGTCTGGTCCGCCAAACACCTACAACTTTTGGGTCAGTTACCGCATACCGATGGGTAAATTCAATGGTCTTGGAGCGGGTGTAGGCGGCAATATCGGTGATATGTCTTATTATACGAACGCTTATCCTACGCTTACGAGCGGTTTATCCAAGTTTATTATCCCATCGTATAAGATATTCGATGCAAGTGTTTTTTACGATCATACAAAATTCCGTATCGGCTTAAAAGTAGATAACTTAACCAGTGAAAAGGCTTGGTCTGTACGCCTTACCCCACAGGCACCGGCGAGGTTCACAGGGAACTTCATCCTGAAGTTTTAAGCTTAACCCAAAAAGAAAAAGGTTTCTGGATGCATATCCAGAAACCTTTTTTATTTAGCTGTTATTTAATTAAGCTGTAGCTGCTTTTTTCTTCTTCTTTCTCTCCCCCGAGGTAAATCAATAATCCTGTAATACCTGACGATTGACCATAAAATGACGGAAGCAACGACAGCGTATCATCCAACCGAGATCATTTCAATTTTATGCTGTCCGGGAGTAACTTATTCTACTTTTTTTATCAGCCTCGCTGGGCATCGGAGCTACCTCATATTTGCAATTCCATTCTTTTATACTTTCTAAAATTGGCAAAAAAGCTACGCCTTTTTCAGACAACTTATATTCTACCCTGGGCGGTAGTTCCTTATAGGCTATCCTTTCCAGCAATCCATCTTCTTCCAATTCTTTAAGTTGTTCGGTTAGTACTTTCCTTGAAATGTGTGGTATAATGGAATCCAGCTGACCAAAACGAACGGTGCGGGTTGAAATTACATTGATAATGATCGGCTTCCATTTATTACCAATGGTGCCAATAGCTCTCGTGAACGGGCAATTCGAATTGCAAAATCTTTCGTCTCTCATATCTTTTAAAAATTGTGGTAACCTGTGCGTAACCAGTATCTACGATAATGGTTACAAATATAAACTAATGATAGTAACTTTGAGAAACAAATTTAATATTAAATTAAAAATGAACAGATTAACAAATAAAGTAGCTGTAATTACAGGCGGAAATAGCGGCATTGGATTGGGCATTGCACTAGAATTCAAGAATGAAGGTGCAAAGGGAGTTATTGTTGGCAGAAATCAGGAAACGTTAGATAGCGCTGTGGCAAAACTGGGGGATGATTTTATCGCCATCAACGCCGATGTGACCAATTTGGCCGACCTGGAGAGCGTGTTTGCCACCACCGCTGAAAAATTTGGTAAAATTGACGTGATCGTCGCCAACGCTGGTGGTGGCGCTGTAGGAACGGTGGCAACGACCAGTGAAACCGACTTTGACCATGCCATTGATCTGAACCTGAAAAGTGTTTACTTCACCGTTCAGAAAGCACTGCCCTATATGAATGATGGTGCTTCTATTATTCTGATCGGGTCAAACGCGGCACACCGGGCCTATGCGAATTTTACGCTTTATGGCGCTGCCAAAGCAGCGGTGATCTATTTAGCAAAAGGATTTTCAAGCGACCTTTTAGATAGAAAGATCAGGGTAAATGTCATCACACCAGGTACAACAGATACACCTGCATTTGACAAGTTTGTTCCTGCAGAACAAATGGAAGCAGTAAAAAAACACTTTGCAGATCAAATGCCGATAGGCAGGATCGGGCAACCGACTGACATTGGTAAAACAGCGGTTTTCCTGGCCTCTGATGATTCTTCGTTTATGTTGGGTGCCGAACTCCTTGTGGATGGCGGTATGACTTATTTATCAAAATAATTAAATAATTCTCAAAATGAATAATTCACAAAACAACGTAGCAAAAAGTTACGCAATTATCGGCTTTGGTAAGATTGGCAAGGCCTTGGCGAAGGCCTTCGCTCGTAAAGGCATCGAAGTATCCATTGCTACCACGCGTAACCCGGAAAGTTTTGCCTCCGAGGCCGCCGCAATCGGACCCGGTATCATTCCCACCACACTGGCGGAAGCCTTGAAGGCAAACGTCATCTTTTTAGCGGTGCGTTTTGAGTCGCATGCAGATGTCGCAAAAATGCTGCCCAACTGGCAGGGAAAGATCATTGTCGATGTGACCAACGCCTATGGTGTACCGCTTGAGCAACTGGGAGGACAGCCTTCTGCAAGTGTCGTTGCCCAAGCCTTCACCGGCGGGAAGCTGGTGAAAGGCTTCAACCATTTGGGCGCTGCCATTCTTGAGCAAGATCCTGCCGTACATGGTGGAAGCAGAGTAGTTTATCTGTCAAGCGATGATGACACTGCAGCAGCTGAGATCGGTGAACTTGCAAAAAATCTCGGTTTTTCACCAATTCAATTGGGTGGGCTTTCGGAAGGTGGACTTCTTGTGCAGGCGCAGGGAAATAGCTGGGGTAAATTGATCTTTAAGGATCTGATCAAGTTCGACTTATAAAATCAAATATTAAATTATAAAATCATGAGTAAATTAATAAACAAAGTAGCAGTAGTTACCGGTGCTTCGAAAGGAATAGGCGCAGCGATCGCAAAACATTTCGCAGCAGCAGGCGCAAAAGTTATTGTAAATTATGCCTCAAGTAAGGAAGGCGCAGATAAAGTGGTGAAAGCCATAACCGACAATGGTGGCATGGCCATTGCGATACAGGCTGACGTTTCAAATGAAGCCGATGTAACCAGGCTGTTTGAAGAAACAAAACAGGCTTTCGGTACCTTGGACATTTTGGTGAACAATGCGGTTTATCAGGGATATGCACCTATTGAACTGATATTAGCAGAAACATTTCATAATAGTTTCAATGTTAATGTACTTGGCCCCATACTAACTATCCAAGCAGCTTTGAAACTGTTTGGCGATAAGGGCGGGAATGTCATCAATATCAGTTCGGGTGCCAGCAAGATGCCTCTTCCGGGAGCTTCTTTATATTCTGCAACTAAAGCCGCATTAGATGCCATAACGATCTCTTTGTCGAAAGAGCTGGGTGCAAAAAACATTCGTATCAATTCTATTTTGCCGGGTGCTACAGAAACAGAAGGTGCAATTAGTGCGGGTGTCACCGCTGGCAGTGAGTATGAAAAAATGTTCATTGCCAATACACCGCTCGGTCGTAGAGGTAAGCCCGAAGACATTGCGAAAGCCGCAGTATTCCTTGCTTCCGATGAGTCGGCTTGGATTACAGGAGAGCAGATTTCCGTTTCGGGCGGTATGTATGGTTTTTAAATTCATAAACTCAAAAAAAGAAAGACTGCTTTAAACCCCTTTAAGGATAACTTAAAGGGGTTTTTTGTAGAGCGAAACTGAACTATAAGCTGAACAGCTCGCCTTTCTTTTATCGATCTCTTCGGCGACCCTAACGCGCAACTTGCCCGCCAACAGGTAAAAGATTATTTTAAAATAAGCGAGAGTACCCACAAGCGTAAGGTAAAAGATAACACTTTAAAGCCCATAAAACTGTCGTACGGTGATCGTTTTTACCTGAAAATTTACTGGCTGTCTACCTGGAAAGGAGAAAATTTCTTAAAAAGTTGTTTACCTATCCCGTACCTGTTGTTTACCCTTTCTTGCTACCAAGTTAACCCCAGGTTAACCCCAGGGTTACCTATTCTTTACCTTTTGCTTACCTAAAAGGTAAAGCCAGCGCCTGTTTTAGCAGAATAGCACCACCACCAACGGTTATGCTGCCCTTAAGCAGGTCGCCACGCAATGTCATTAAGTTAAGCCCTTAGTGCAGGTAGGCGTAATTTAACCACACATAAAATTTGGCTGCTATGGCCCCTCAGGCCCTTGCAAACCACCACGCAATAACGGTCCATTTTAGCTCAATAACGGTCTTATTTAGCTCAATTTAGCTCATTTAAGCTCAAAATGAGGCACCAATGCTGCTAAGCCGCTAAGTTTGGGCATGGATTTAAACATACCGGTATAAACAGAAATCCTTTTTTGAACAAACATTTTTTCAATAAAAAAACAAAATGATGGCAAGCTATTCAAAAGGCGTAAATGGCGCATTCTCGGGCAAAGTAGGCCAGATCATTGGCAGTAGCAGGCATGGTGTAGATTATTTAAGGAGCTTCTCCCCAAAAAAAAGTAATAAATACATGTTACAATTGCTGGTAAGTGAAATATTAATGCAACAACACAATCTCAGCAACACTATAGTTTTTAGCTATGGCGAGTATTTGCATCTTTTTTATGTTTACCGCTTCAAGCCCATTTTCCTTCATTTCTATTTCAAAAAACACAGTTTCATTCAATTCCAAATCTAAATCATCTAACCGGCTGAAGCCGATTGTTTGTCTGTTTTCATCAATGATGATTCCAGAACGATTTGTTAAACATATACTTTTAATTTTGCCTCTCCTCATTTTCGGACTGTTTGTTAATTCACTTTTTGATCTTAGTTTGCTTGTTTTTTAGGTTGATATATTTAAAGTCGATAAATTGAATGTGATGTGTTTAATTTCTTACGATTTCCCTAAAATTATCTTGTATTCTCTCGGTGTTAAACTTGTTTTGACTTTGAAGAAATAACAGAAATAGGTTTGACTCTTAAAACCCAAATCAAAAGCAATTTCCTTGATGGATCGGTCAGAACTGTGAAGCAATTTCTTTGCCTCAAGTAAAATACGTTCCTGAATAAAATCTAATGCAGACATCTTATACTGCTTTTTGCATAATACCCCCAGATAATTGGATGTGATGCAAAGGTGGTTTGCATAGAATGATACCGATTTCTGTGTTTTAAAATGTTTGTCAACCATTGCCTGGAATTTATAAGCAATGGACTTGGACCGCTGCGGCGAATGATCGCCAAAGGTATGCTCTACCCATAGGGTGATCATCAGACCGACTAAACGGCATCTTGCATTAACCAGTTCGCTGAAAACGGTAGATGCGGACAGTTCCTTATTAATGGCCGAAAATTCTGCGCAGACTTTTTCGTACATTTCCGTATCCAGATCCAGGAGAGACTGCGCATTACGTCCCAAAAATGAAAATTGTAAAATTGTGGGAAAGGTCTCAATCAATGGCCGCTTTACCAGCAGGATTTGACCCTTTGGCTCATTCTGGAACCTCCATTGCGGAATTTCTCCGGGCGGGCATATGCAGATCTGCTGGGGCTTGATAACTTGTTTTTGAGAAGCGATGTTTTGCTCTCCCGTTCCGCTTTCAAATAGTATCAGGGCAAAGTAATCGCCTTCTAGAGCAGCGGTGAGCATACTGGCGTTATCAAAATACTTATATTCTACGAAAGCTTTGTTTTCGGAACCTGGATCACTGCCGGGATGCCCAATGTAGCTCTTTGTTTTAGACATTTAACAATTAATAATGTAGCTTGAGTAATGTTGATTTATTTTAGGTCGCGGTGTCGAAGTTTGTGAATTGTTCTTCTTGGCCATAATTTCGAAGGATTTTTACTTCTTGCTGGAGCTTTTTGATCCTCTCTAAAAGGTGCACAACCGTTTCGATACCTTCCATATTGATTTCCAGATCATAGTGAAAGTGAATGTATTTCTCCAGGTCGTTCAGCTGCTCATAGGTAATAAAAGCCCCTTCGCCCGATGAAATAAGGCTTATTAATCCATGTTGATCCAGTTTTTGTATAAAAGACAATTCAATTTTATAGTAGATACAGCACTGTTCTACCGAAATCTTTGTTAAATTTTCCATCGGCTTTATTATTTTTTGGATTCTTTTGCAAGTTGTCCGAATAACTCCTTTTCACGTTCGGTGAGGTTTTTGGGGATTTGCACATCAAAGGTGATGTAAAGATCTCCAAAGGCCCCTTCCTTTTTGTAAACAGGAAATCCCTTGCCTTTTAAACGTACTTTTTTTCCGTTCTGTGTTTCTGGGGTAATATTCAATTTAACTTTTCCGCTCATTGTTTGAATCATTTCTTCTCATCCCAATATTGCTTTGTAAAGATCCAGCAAGACGGTTAAATACAAATCATTTCCCTTGCGTATGAAAGCGGTATTGTTTTTAATTTCAACTGTGATATAGAGATCGCCTTTTGGCCCTCCGTTAGCGCCATCGGCACCATACCCGTTAATTTTGATTTCCTGGCCGTTTTCTACGCCCGCAGGAATGGTAATTCTAATATTTTTCCCGTTTACGGTAAAGCTTTGTTTATGGGTTGTATAAGCTTCTGATAGATTTAACTGGAGCGTGGCACGAAGGTCTTGCCCCTTAAAATGGGGCTGTCTGCTTGCCCTTGATCTGCCCTGGTTTCCGAACATCGAAGCAAAAAAATCAGAAAAGTCTCCATCATCATCGCTTGAATAATATCCGCCCTGACCTCCGAAAGGGTTACCTCCGCTGTAAGCAGACTGTTGTTGTTGCTGTTGCCTGCGCGCCTCTTCAAACTGTTCTGCATTTTTCCAGTCTTTTCCATACTGATCATATTTTTTTCTTTTTTCCGGGTCACTGAGCACTTCGTTAGCCTCGTTGATCTGCTGGAAAAGTTTTCCTGCAGCGGGATCATTAGGGTTCAGATCGGGATGATGCTGGCGGGCTAACTTGCGATATGCCTTCTTGATCTCATCGGGTGTTGCATTTTTACCAACACCAAGAACTTTGTAATAATCAATGTAATCCATTTGGCTGGGTTATCTTTAATAAGCTGTCTTAAATTTGAATCTTGATTTAATAGACGGGACCGTTTTTCTTTGATTGAATTATTGTGAAGTTGCCGAATAATTCTGAAGCATAGTAATGGTTGGTACAAAATAAAGTGTACCGGTTTTAGCGGTACTAAAGTCAAGTATTCGATCAGAATTTCCCGGAGGGCTTCCAATAAACATTCTGGTGAGCATTTCTTTTACAGTGCTGAATGTATTGGCATAGGCAATGAAATAGGTACCAACTTCTCCTTTTGCCGGATGCCCAAAAGGCATGTTATCTCTGATGATTTTAAGGTCGTTCCCTGCGGCATCTTCAATCCCGGCGAGTGCACTGTGCGAATTGCTTGGTTTTACCTCATCGGTCATTTCGATGTCGCTCATTTTATAACGGCCAATTACCTTTTCCTGGTCCTCTGTAGACAATGCCGTCCAGTTTTTCATCTCATGCAGGTACTTTTGTACAAATAAGTAACTCCCACCTTTGTAAACCGGATCTTCATCTCCCACAAGGGCAAAAAGTTGCCTTTCATCTCCAATAGGATTTTCTGTGCCATCTACAAAGCCGAGTATAGAGCGGCCGTCCCAGTACCTGAAACCATGTATTTCCAGGCTGCATTCGGCTACGGATTCTAGCACCGCCGTAATGTCGCTGGCCATATCGAAACATATGCCCATATCCATTGCCCGTAAATGTAGGTGTAGATCACCCGGGGTAGACACTGCGGTATGTCGTTCTCCAACAATGGGTTCGAATTCTACCAGCTCTTTTGGGAGGGGAGTGGGTAGTCTAAGTTTTTTCCAGGCATCATACCCTACACCCAGCACACAACTTGTCCGTCCCTTTACAATTCGGATTGCATAAGAGCGATTTATGTTTTCTACCAGGGCACATAGCTGCTCGAAGGCGGGCCTGATGGCTGCGCCATCTTTGAATTTCCAAACCATAAAAATGGTGTTGTTATTAGGATAGTCTGTTACGTTTTGTGGTTGATTCACGCTTATGGGTTTATAATTTTCAATTTTATCTTTTGTCTGATTTTTTTTTATCTTAAATATACGCTATCCAAATCAATTCCCATTACGGTAAAACTTGCCTGTAAAATGCCTGGTATATGGATAATTCTATCAATAACACGATCTAAAATAATGGAGTAAGTTGGTGCTCATGGGAAAAATTACTGTTGTTTTTTTAAACTTCGAAACAAGAATTCAATGATTTCTTTGCTTCCTATAATGCAAATAAATTTCAGACTTCTGTAGCTTTTTTATAAGTAGATTTTTTTCACGTTCACAGGTATCGTTTTTAAAAGGCATAAGCCAAATTTAGTTTATGTAAATGTGATACAACTCACATTTTCTGTAAATGCATATTATTCGACATTATTTTCACTAAATACTATATTTATAGTTTTTAGGGTTTCTTCTTTTATACTTTAATATTTAAAATAGCCTAAATAAACCACTTTTCATCCAGGCTGTAGCCTAAAATACACAGGTTTAATATTTATTTTTTTCTGCTATCCAAAATCTTGCCTGGCTGTGCCGCGGGCTACAAAATCATTTTTGCAGGTCGAGCGGTCTGGATGTTTTTTGCAGTTCTCGGATCGATAATTTACGCTACTATTTTCATGCTATTCTATAGTGATATCGAAAGATGCCGTTTTTTTATTATCTAATATTGTATTGGCTGATGTTATGAAATTTGATAGTTGTGAGAAATGCAGAACATGCCCCAGTACCGAGAGGGGTTAGGAATTGGGATTTCTATTGTGGCGTATAACGTATAATCACCATCCATTTTACGACAGGTGATTTCGATAGACAGGGTTTTTGGCTAAAGAAAGTATTAATCTGAAATAATAATTAAATTTTTAACTAAAACTATATCTAACATTATGGGCAAAATTATAGGTATCGACTTGGGAACCACCAATAGCTGCGTGGCAGTTATGGAAGGAAATGATCCGGTAGTGATCGCTAACGATGAAGGAAAAAGAACCACTCCTTCGATTGTGGCTTTTTTAAAAAATGGAGAACGTAAGGTTGGCGATCCTGCGAAAAGGCAGGCTATTACCAATCCGCAAAATACGATCATGTCTATCAAACGTTTTATGGGTCGTCGTTTTGATGAAGTAACAGAAGAAATAAAACATTGTAGCTATAAAGTTGTTCGTGGCGACAATGATACTATCCGGGTTGATATTGAGGGGAAGTTGTACACGCCACAGGAAATCTCCGCCATCATCCTGCAAAAGATGAAGAAAAACGCAGAAGATTATCTCGGGCAGGAGGTAACAGATGCTGTAATTACCGTGCCGGCATATTTTAATGATGCCCAAAGGCAGGCAACCAAGGAAGCAGGTGAAATTGCAGGGCTTAACGTAAAAAGGATAGTAAATGAGCCAACTGCGGCTGCTTTAGCCTATGGCCTGCAAAAGGCAAATAAGAACCAGAAAGTAGCTGTTTTCGATCTTGGAGGGGGAACATTTGATATTTCCGTACTTGAACTTGGGGATGGTGTTTTTGAGGTTAAATCAACCAATGGTGATACCCATCTTGGGGGTGATGATTTTGATAAGGTAATTATAGATTGGATGGCAGATGAATTCAAGAAAGAGGAGGGGATTGATCTGCGTAAGGATCCCATGGCACTTCAGCGTTTAAAGGAGGCAGCTGAGAAAGCCAAGGTTGAACTTTCAACGGCTACTGAAACGGAAATTAACCTACCCTATGTAACTGCAGTGGATGGAATTCCTAAACACCTGGTAAAAAAACTGAGCCGTGCAAAATTTGAAAAGTTAGCCGACAGTTTATTTTCGCGCTGCCTGAAACCTTGCGAGGCGGCCCTTAAAGATGCTAAATTGAAATCGGCAGATATTGAGGAGGTTATCCTTGTAGGTGGAAGTACCCGTATTCCAAAAGTACAGGAAATAGTAGCGCAGTTTTTTGGCAGGCAACCTAGTAAAGGTGTAAATCCTGACGAGGTGGTTGCATTGGGTGCAGCAATCCAGGGTGCGGTGTTATCTGGCGACGTAAAGGATGTGGTGCTACTGGATGTGACGCCACTCTCATTGGGGATAGAGACAATGGGTGGTGTAATGACAACCTTAATCCCAGCCAATACAACCATACCGGCAAAAAAATCAGAAGTGTTCTCTACTGCATCTGATAACCAGCCAGGGGTTCAGGTACATGTATTGCAAGGGGATAGAACCATGGCAAAGGATAATAAAAGCCTGGGCATCTTTAACCTTGATGGACTTCCACCTGCGCCAAGGGGAATCCCTCAGATCGAGGTTGTATTCGATATCGACTCCAACGGGATACTTAATGTAACTGCAAAAGACAAAGGGACCAATAAGGAACAAAAAATACGGATTGAGGCCGGTAGCGGACTGAGTAAGGAAGAGGTTGAAAAAATGAGGGAAAGTGCTAAGGCCAATGAGGTTTCTGACAAGGAGGCCCGGGAGCGGGTGGATAAACTGAACCTGGCGGACAGCCAGATTTTCCAATCTGAGAAACAATTGAAAACCTTTGGAGAGAAACTTTCTACAGATAACAGACAGGCTATTGAGGGTGCGCTTTCTGCCCTGAAATATGCACACGAAAAACAGGATATTGCGGCTATTGATACCTCCCTTGCAGATCTGACCAAAGCATGGAACAGTGCCAGTGAGGAGATGTACAAAACCGATCAGCCTTCACAGGGAGCAGAAAATGTAAACCAACCTGCAAATGACGGACCGGATGATGTGACAGACGTTTCTTTTGAGGATGTAAAGTAAAACAATGAAAATAGTACCGTTTAAACTGGAGCGCATCCACTTAAACGGTATTATTGATCGAGAAATAAGATATACCTGTTAGGGGTTTTGTGTAACAGCGGCAAAAAATAAACATATTGGCGCACCTAATTTTCTGCTCAATCAGTATCTTTATATTTCATTTTTGACTAGAACGATTTTATGAGGGATATTCCATCGGTTTCGATTAAACACTTGCCCGTAAAAAGAGTATCGGGATTTATCGCTTCCCCTGCACTAGACATTCTTTCTGTAGAGGAACCGCTGGAAATCCGGATAATATACGGGCCTGCAGACGCTCGGGTAAAAAAGAATATTTCTGTAACCATGCGGACACCCGGGAATGATCTGGAACTGGCATTGGGTTTTTTATTCACCGAAGGTATTGTATCCTCCAAAGAGGAGGTAACTGTTATTGCCCACCTGGCAATGGCATGTGAATTTGATAAGGAAAACATTGTTTGTGTTGAATTCAGTGATCGATTTACGCCTAATCTCTCGCAGTCTGACCGTAATTTTTACACCACATCGAGCTGCGGAGTCTGCGGCAAGGGATCAATACAGTCTATCAGGACGTCAAGCATTTATTCAGGTCTGGCCAGTGAGCAGGAACTCAGCCTTTCTCCTGAAATCCTCTACCAGCTCCCACGCAAGCTGAGGTCGGCACAGCGAAATTTCTCTGCTACTGGGGGAATTCATGCATCGGGCCTTTTTACGATTGAAGGAGAAATGCTGATGCTTAGGGAGGATGTAGGCCGCCACAATGCTTTGGATAAACTCATTGGTGCAGCACTTGCCAGCGATCTGCTTCCCCTTAACAAGTACATCTTGTTGTTGAGTGGGCGGGCAAGTTTTGAGCTGATTCAGAAAGCAGCCATGGCTGGAATTGCAATTGTAGCCGCTATCGGTGCCCCATCCAGTCTTGCCGTAGAACTTGCCACTGAATTTGGCATTACCCTTTTAGGTTTTTTAAAGGAAGACCGTTTTAACATTTATACCAGTAACGACAGAATTTTAATACCTACATCGCATGAAAATTAGAATAAAGGGCAATTCGCTCAGATATCGTTTAACCAAGTCTGAAGTAGCGGCATTGGGAATGGTTGGATTTCTTTCCGAACGTACCCACTTTGCTAGCCAAGCGCTGGAATATGCGATTATGACAACAAGCGAGGGACAACTTACCGCCGATTTTTCGGAAAACCGGATCGTTCTCAATATGCCCGAAAAAATGATCGAGGAGCTGGTCAATACAGATAAGGTCGGTTTTAGCGATGTGTCTGGTCCGGTAAGCCTGCTCATTGAAAAAGATTTTACCTGTTTGGATAATGTGGAAGAAGATCAGAGTGATAATTTTCCCAATCCCAATATAAACTGTTAAGCTATGGAACAAGATAAAAAGGCACCTTCTGCAGAAAATCCATATAAGCTGCTTGATCTGAAACTGACACCTGTAGAGAAATCGGCAGCAGGAATGCACGCGGTAATGGCCGCCATGGGAGATTTGATAGAGGAGAAGACATTTTTCAGGGGAAACCACGCACTTTTGAACATGAACCAGTTTAAGGGATTCGATTGTCCGAGCTGTGCATGGCCAGATCCTGATGATGAACGCTCTCCTGTTGGCGAATACTGTGAAAACGGTGCAAAGGCCCTTGCAGAAGAAGCAACAACGAAAAGAGTGACAGCTGATTTTTTTAAAAAGCATTCTGTTTTTGACCTGGCCAAGCTGGATGATTACCAGATTGGCAAGTTCGGGAGACTTACCGAGCCAATGTATATGCCCAAGGGCGGAACGCATTATGAGCCAATTAGTTGGGAGAATGCTTTCAAGAAAATAGGAGCGCACCTCAATGCACTCGAGTCGCCCCACCAGGCCGCATTTTACACCTCGGGCAGAACCAGCAATGAGGCATCATTTGTGTATCAGCTCTTTGCCAAGGAATTTGGTACCAACAATATGCCCGACTGTTCGAATATGTGCCATGAAACTTCCGGTTCTGCACTGCGGCCAACTATTGGTATTGGCAAGGGGACCGTTACGCTAGAGGACTTTTATGAAACCGATGTAATTATCGATATCGGCCATAATCCAGGTACAAATGCACCTCGGATGATGAGTGCCCTGGCTAAGGGGAAAAAAAACGGAGCCATGATCATAGCCATTAATCCTCTGCCGGAGGCCGGATTGCTTGGTTTTCAGGATCCACAGTCTATAAAGGGAATGATTGGGGGCGGGGTTAAGCTGGCAGATTTATATCTCCCTGTAAAAATCAACGGCGATATGGCCTTGCTTAAGGCCTTGGAAATTCTGCTGATCGATTTCGAAAAGAAATTTCCGGGACAGGTTTTTGACCAGGAATTTATCAAAGATAAAACAACCGGATATGAAGCATTTTTGAAGCAGTTTGAACATGAGGATTATAATCTTGATCATTTATCCGGGCTATGTGGCGTTTCCAAAGAAGATATCCTAAGGGCTGCGGAGATGATTGCCTTTAAAAAAAGAATCATTTTCTGTTGGGGAATGGGACTTACACAACAGCCCAATGGTGTTGCAATGATCCGTGAAATTCTTAATATTCTATTGCTTAAAGGAAGTATCGGAAAGCCTGGGGCCGGCGTATGTCCGGTACGTGGGCACAGTAATGTTCAGGGTAACAGAACCATGCTTATAGATGAAAAGCCTACAGCTGAACAGCTCGACCGCCTTGAAAATTACTATGGCTTTAAAATGCCACGCGAGCATGGCTACGATGTGGTCCGGGCAATCAAGGCCATGCACGAGGGAAAGCTCAAATTTATGTTTTGCATGGGCGGGAATTTTTTGTCTGCAACTCCTGATACTACCTATACCGCCAATGCTGTACGAAAACTGGATCTGCTGGTTTGCGTATCTACCAAGCTCAATCGAAGCCATCTTATTCACGGAAATGAAGCATTAATACTGCCAACTTACGGCCGAAGTGATAAAGATATTGTAAATGGCGAGGTACAGATCATTTCTACTGAAAACTCTATGGGGGTTGTACAGGCTTCAAAGGGGATGCTGGATGCGGTATCCAAAAACTTGATTAATGAAACGCAGATAGCTTGCCGAATGGCAATGGCAACACTGGGAGAAAAATCGGTTGTTAACTGGCAACTCTACCATGATAGTTATGACGCGGTTCGCGACGCGATAGAGAAATGCATTCCAGGCTTTGAAAACTATAATGAAAAAGTTAGGCAAAAAGGTGGGTTTTACTTGCCAAACGCTGCAAGAGATGGAAAGTTTATGACCAAAGAATTCGGCGACCGTGCACCCTTCACCCTTACAAAAATTCCCAATAACGATCTCGAGGATGATGAGTATATGATGGCAACCACCAGGACACATGATCAATTCAATACGACCATATATGGACTGGATGACCGTTATCGCGGCATTAAAAATGAGCGGCGCGTGATCTTCATGAATAAGAAGGATGTCGAAAAACTGGGGATGAAAGCCGGCGACAAAGTAGACTTGTTTAATTTCGATGACGGCGTTGAACGGATTGCCCCGCTGTTCATCATCGTACCTTATGAGATTCCAGAACGTAATACGGTAACCTATTTCCCCGAAACCAATGTTTTGGTTTCTGTGAACAATGTGGTAGAAGAAAGTAATATGCCAGCTTCTAAATACGTAAAGATTAAAATTAAAAAGCACGAACCCACTATTTATGACCGGGTAAAAAAAGTAGAAGAAAATTATCGGCTGATGCAATAGTAATCCTAAAGCATGGAGCCTTATCGTATCTTTGACTATGAAAATTACCTTTGTCAAAATGATAAATAGCTCAAAATAATATGATAATCAGGAAAAAAGAAAATTGGTTCAAAATGCTTTTTGTGTGGCATGGCTCGGTTCTTCCCAGGCTATTGCCACGGCTTATCTTACTTTTTGTACTGTCTATAGGGGTGGTGTTCTTTCATGGTAAAATCCTTTCCTTTAAAGTGCCTTTAAATCCAACACCGTTAACCTTGTTCGGTTTTGTACTTGCATTGTTCCTTGGCTTTCGAAATAATGTGAGTTATGACAGGTTCTGGGAAGCCCGAAAGCTTTGGGGCTCCCTTTTAAATTGTACCCGCTCACTCGCCAGACAAGTCATAACGCTTCCCCGCACTTCATCTGAAAAATCTGAATCCACAGGCTTCATCAATCTTTTGATATCATGTACCTATGCGTTAAAACATCAGCTAAGGGGTACAAATGCAGAAAATGACCTTAAAAAAAGGCTCAACGATACCCAATTCAGCTTTATCCATACTACACGTTATAAACCGACCATGATTATTAAACTGATGGGGGATTGGATTGCTCATGCACGCAGCAAAGAAAGCATAGATTCAATTCAGCAGATGCGGTTTGATGAAAATCTAGACAAGCTGGCCGAAATTGTCGGAGGCTGTGAGCGGATCATATCAACACCAATACCTTACAGTTACCGTGTGTTATTACACCGGACAGTATACCTCTACTGCTTTCTTCTTCCTTTTGGGCTTGTAGATAGCCTCCAATGGCTAACCCCATTTATTGTTGTTTTTATTGCCTATACTTTTGTCGCTTTTGAAGCCATTGCAGATGAGATTGAGCAGCCTTTTGGTACAGAATCTAATGACCTTGCATTGAATGAAATGTGCCAGATGATAGAAGCCACATTGATGGAACTTGATGGCAAGGAAATCCCCGAAATTAAAGCCAGAAAAAGTGGAACCATAGATTAACCGATGTATTGTCTTTGGTTTGGCTATTAGGAAAATCGAAAGTCTGGATTAAATCAATATACTTTTAAGGGCCCGTTTAAAAACTAAATAAAATTATTTCGTACGTCAGTCTGTCCAAAGGACTCCTGTGGAGAGCGTAGTCGAAGATCATTAACGTATTAATAAATGCACTTGGACTACGCGACCATTGACAGAATCCACTAGAGCGGTTGTCATTCTCGCGCATGCGGGAATCTTAGAACGCTTGCATTAAGATTCTCAATCAAGTTGGGAATGACGATCTCTCGAGGAATATTACATACTTAAAACTTATCAGTCACTCATATTGATTTTCATCCAATAAATTACTCCTCAGTGTTGACAACAAGAGGCCATTTATATTGGTTATAAAAATTTAAACAGGCGCTAAGTTTATTAGCCCTTACCGGATAAATTCTCGAAATCCAGTTATCAAACAGGTTGTTCTTTATCTAACTTTAAATAGGGGGTTAGCTCTAAAGTATTCGCCCTTAGCAAAGCTAACAGCGTAACTGGACTTAAAATGTGTGCTTTTTAGGTAATAGTCTGTTGTGATAACCTGTGCACCAGAGTTACATGCTGCATCGAAATCACTTGTATCATTTTTACGAGCCTGTTGCGTATCGTTATCGGCTCGTGTTCTAATGATGTAACCTTTTTTTACCATTTCCGGAATCTGTTTGTCTTTCGGATTATTTCTAATCATAAAAGCAGCCTCGGGTGTGCCTGGGTCTGAATTCGTAAACATTACACGGGCCTTTAGTGATGGATGATTTTGAATATAAGTTGCTCTTTTTTTGCCGGTTGCATCCAGTACGAAAATAAACTTGCCTTTCGCCTGGCTCAATTTTGGCCAATTCTGATGGAGTACCGCGTCTTGAAGCGAACTGTATTTACCTCTTACTTCATCAGGAAGAATGATATGTTCTTTACCTAAATTCTCTAAAATCACTTTATCCAGTTCATCAAAAACCTTTGGCGTAAATAATTCTGGTGATGTAAAACCAGGTCTTTTTATCGAATCATCTTTAGCCTCTAGTGTAATAAAAATCGGCGAATGATCTGCATGTGTTTCTGACCAGGTACGCAACACTTTTAAAGCCGCTACAAAAGTTGGTACAGAACTTCTAAAATCGAGTTCGGGGATGTGTAAAACCTTAAAACCGGGCTTTTTCATTTCTCCAGAGGCATCAAAGGCAGGCTGATCCTTTGCCCAATCTAAACCTTTTGGATGCGCATAACGGCCACCAGCAGAATCAGCATAAACATCAATCTCCAAATTTCTTAAGCCCATATTTAATTGTTCTGGTATAGAAATGTGCTCATAATCGATCTTACTGGCAGCTACTGAATCTGTTTTTTTAAACATGGCAAATAATGCCGGATCGATGGCTTGCTTATAACTATTGTGCGAACCAATAACCTGAATCTGATTGATGGTTGGATCTTCCTTAACGGTAATAAACGCTATTGCTGGCAATACCAGCAATAGGCTTACGTAACTGATGATTCTCATACACCTTTTTTGATTATTAATACCCTGGGTTTTGTTTCAGGTTTGTATTAAGCTTTAACTCGTTTGCCGGAATAGGATAAATTCTTCTGGTTATATCCTTATTCATGAAAAGTACATCGTTAGGTAACGGATATTCGGTTTCAAATTGTCCGAAACGGATTAAGTCATTTCTTCTCCATGCTTCCCAGCTAAATTCGCGGGCTCTTTCATCTAATAAAACCGTTAATGTTACAGTGCTTGCCAATTCGGCACCTGCACGGCTTCTTATTTTATTTAAAAGTACCAGTGGCGTTTGCAACTCGCCATTAACAGTGGTAGCAGTTGCTCCTCTTAATATGGCTTCTGCTTTCATGAGCATCACATCAGCTAAACGCAATACGGGCATATCGTTGCCATTTAAACGTGTGGCCTGAATTGCATTTACATCTGGCCAGTATTTTACCGATCGAACACCTTTAGCCTGGTCTGCAACGGTATTGCCTAAATCCATTGGTTTGCCTGGTTTCAGAATTAAATCTGGCGTAATTTCGATTTGTGTAGTGGTTCCTGCAACAAAAACGGGTTTAGTTAAATCAGGTTTACGGTTGGCATCTGGTGCATATTGTTTGCCAATTAACCAGAAACTGTTACGGATATCATTGTTTAAATTAAAACGATTATAATATTCGGGTGTAGTGCTCATGGCAATACTGAAACCTACGTTAATGCCATAAGCCGCTGCTAATGCAGGGTAAAAACCAAATCTTGTAATCTGGTTACCCGGAATTTGCTGATCGTAAGGAATAGCGAATATGGTTTCGTTAATTTGAGGCCCATTGTTTACATCAAAAATATCAGAATACTTGTTATCCAAAGCGTAGTTGGTATTTTTCAGAATATTATCGGCCATAATTACGGCATCTGCATATCTCGGTTTGCCTGTATATACCTCAGCATTAAGGTACATTTTTTCTAATAAAGCATAAGCCATTGCCTGGGTTGGTCGGCCATAAACCAATACACGGTTGTTATTGTCCTTTATTGGTAATTGCGGAATAACGGATAAAAGTTCTTTCTCAATAAATTCAAATACTTTATCTCTGCTTTGGTTTCCTGGGAGCGTACTCACTGGGAAAGTATCAATAATTGGTACATTACCGTATAAATCCATCATAAAATAATAGTATAAGGCCCTCATTGCTTTTACTTCGGCTATACTGCTACTTTTCTGTGTT
The DNA here is from genome assembly GCF_011759615.1 of Pedobacter sp. SG908. NCBI lineage: Bacteria > Pseudomonadati > Bacteroidota > Sphingobacteriia > Sphingobacteriales > Sphingobacteriaceae > Pedobacter > Pedobacter sp. SG908. The sequence goes on along the minus strand of NZ_JAAOYY010000001.1, from coordinate 2,996,387 downwards.
GCTGAGATTGAAGACTCATTGGTTAGGTTAATTAAGCGGTTGCAGTTATTGATACCGCCAAATCCCCACTGCCAGATATCTCTCACATTTGGATGATCAATGGTCCAGGTATGGTAGTGGAGCTGACGGTATTGACCTCCATCATCAAAATTTCCATCGCGTGCCGGAATAATTGCGGCATCTGTAGAAAGCTCTTGCATTCTCCAATAAGGAACACCATATTGAGAAGAAAGGTTAGAATACATGGTGCCGAAAAGTGCTGCGTAATCTGAATTGGTAAAAGGAAAATTGTCTTTAACGTATTGCGATTCTACATCAACATCGAGCTTACTGCATGATTCTAAAACCATCAGGCAAGCAAGGAAATTAAATAGGATTATAATCTTTTTCATCTTTATTTTTTTTAGAATGATGCACTTGCACCGAAACTGAAGGTTCTTGTTTTTGGGTAATAATTATTGTTATCAATTCCTGGGGTTAATCCACCAATGTTGATTTCGGGGTCTAAACCACTGTATTTGGTTATTACAAAAAGATTATTTGCTGTAACATATAACCTAATGGCTTTAATAGCCGGTGTTTTAGGTTTTACCGTATAGCCAAGGGTGGCGTTATCCAGGCGCAGGTACGAACCACTTTCAAGAAAACGGTCTGAAATCAGATAAGCATTAATATCATTGAAAGATTCGCCCAGGGTAAACCTTGGAATGTTTTGAAGTTTTGCATCGGCAGGATTGTTTAAAGATGCATTTGTGGCATTCAGAATCTTATTGCCCAATACCCCACGAACAAGGAAATTCAAATCCCAGTTTTTATAGTTGAAGGTATTTGCCCAGCCGTAAATTAATTTTGGTTGGGCATCGCCTGCTATTTTAGCATCAGTGGTTAAGGGTTGTGTAGCAATGGTTTGTCCGGCTGCATTAATATAGGTACTTACACCAGCTGCATTTTTACCGGCATAGTTCCATAAATTGAAGGTACCCAATGCATAACCTGGCTGAATCAGCTGACTGAAATTACCTGACTGGCCTTTACCTCCGAGTTGGGCAGTTTGGATGGCTGCGATTTTATAGAAATCATCAGATAAAGTTTCTACTACGTTTTTGTTGTGTGCAATATTTGGAGAGGTTGTCCATTTGAAATTGTCTGTTTTAACTGCAATTGCATTTAAAGAGAACTCTACTCCTGTATTTTTCATTTTACCAACATTGGCTGTAATGGTTGGTAAGAAAAACTGTGTTGTAGAAACTTCGTAACGGTCGTAAATCAAATCTGAAGTTTTCTTCACGTAAAAATCTAACGAACCGGTAATCCTATCTTTAAATAAACCAAAATCCAATCCAATATTGGTTGTTGCTGTACTTTCCCATTTTAAATCTGGATTAGGATTTCTAACCGGGCCAATTGCATTGCTGATAGAACCATTATTTAAAAATTTATTACTTCCCGGAAGTGTTCCGTAAATCAATAACGAAGAGAAGGCATTGAAACCTAAACTGTTACCAGATACGCCATAACCAGCACGAAGTTTTAAGTCGCTAATAACCGGAACAGATTGCATAAAATCTTCACTAATTATTCTCCAGCCAGCAGAAACAGCTGGGAATAAACCCCAGCGATTGTTTTTTCCGAATGCAGAAGAGCCGTCGTCCCTTAAAGACGCCTGGAATAAATATTTTTCATTATAGTTGTACTGAACCCTGCCGTAATATGAAATTAACCTTAAAGTAGATATAGGCGCATCGTTAAAAGTGATTTGGGAGAGTAAAGTTGGGTTAGATAAAAACAGGTTGTTAGAACCTAAATTATCATTTGAAAAATTTTGTGTAGTTACGCCAAAACCATCATTGGTTCTATCTTCTTGCCATGAATAACCACCAAGCAATTTTAAACTATGTTTGCCAAAAGTTTTATCGTAGTTAAAATAACCTTCTAAAATCTGATTTTTGTTCAGCACATCGATTTTTTGCGCTTGCCCATTTACACCCCTGGCTAATCCCGATTGGCTGTTTAAATAAGTGCTATAATTATTCTGATCTCTCTGAGAAGAAACACTTGCTGTAAACTTTAATCCATCTATGATATTTACCTGGGCCATACCATTAATCAACGTTTTGTTATTCAGGTTATTGATGATGTTATTATCAACAATGGATAACGGATTTCTTGTTCCGCTCCCCGTGCGGTTGTAGTTCTCTTTATAGCTGCCATCAGTATTAAAAGGATTTACTGTTGGCAAATAGAAAAGCATATTGGGTAGCGCTTGCGACTGGTATATATCAGAACTTTTCGAATTACTATTTGTTATGGTTAAGCCAAGTTTAAGCCTGTCATTAAAAAACTTTTCGTTAAGGAAGGCACGAACAATTGTTCTCTTTAGTGATGTATTTTTAAGAATTCCTTTATTATCGAGGTAATTTACACTTGCGCCATAATCTGATGTCTGACCAGCGCCACCATAAGAAACATTGTGATTCTGAGAATAACCTGTTCTTTCTAAAAGTGATTGCCAGTTTGTATCCGAACCATCATCATCTACAGCGTTTAAAGTTTGCTTATTATCTGCAAGATATTGCCTTAACTCTGGAGCTGAAAGCATATCATATTTTTTAGAAACTTTCTCTACTGCAGCATAACCGCTATAATTTAGGCGGGATTGGCCGCTTTTAGAACGTTTTGTGGTGACAATGATTACACCGTTTGCAGCTCTTGAACCATAAATTGCGGTTGAAGATGCATCTTTTAAAATATCGATATTTTCTATATCAGCCGGAGCCAATAAATCAATTGAAGCTCCAGGAACACCATCGATAATGTAAAATGGTTCTTGCGCAGCACCTTCACGCAAAGTAGATGGACCACGTAAAATAGTAGATGGTTTAGCATTCGGATCGCCACTTTTAGTAACATTTAAACCCGCAACTTTACCTTGTAAAAGTTGTGCAGGGTTAACCAAAACGCCTTGATTAAATTCTTCTGACTTTACAGAAGTTACCGCACCTGTTAAATCTTTTTTGTTAGCGGTACCATAACCAATAACCACAACATCTTTCAGGTTTTGATTATCCGAAACAAGTGTTATATTTATTTTAACCTGGTTATTAACTGGAATTTCTTTCGTTAAACTTCCAAGTAGCGAAAATGTAAGTATATCAGCTGGTTTTGCCTGAATGGTATAAACGCCATTTGTATCAGTTGATGTTCCTAAATTGCTGCCTTTTATTTTAACCGTTACACCTGGTAATGGCTGGTTGGTTTCATCAATAACTTTACCCGTTATTGTTTTACTGCCCTGAGCATGGGTGTTTAATGAAAAGAAAAGCAGCATTGCAACAAGACATTGCCATCTGCCAATCAAAGACAAGTAGGTCTTTTTGTAGTTTTGTTTCATGAATGATTGGTTATGATTGTTGGGATCATTCACAGAAACAAACGATTGTTCTTGCTCTGTGAATTTCTCACAAAGATGCCTTAACCCGATTAGGGATTTTGTCAATTAGAATTAAGAAATTATTAAGAATTATAAGGTTAATTGAAAATAATGTTAAGGATTTTCAACTGATAGGTTCAGAATTAAGGATTAAATTTAACACGATGACGTAAAGATGAAGTGAGCCTCATGTTATTGATTGAAAAATGGCGATTTTTTTTTCTGAATTATATTGTTCGTTGTTGTTTGTGCTGTGTTTGCGGTTTTTTAAAAGGTTATTTTATTAAAAACATAAAAAAAAATATATACTTCCAGTCTTTTTAGGTCCAAAAAAAAGAGGAAGGCTTTTCAGCTCCCTCTTTTTTATCTGATCTATATATTTTATTTTTTATTGATCTGTATTTGGTTTATTTATAAAGGTAATTCATTGCAATTACATCATTTGCATTAAATGTACGGTCGCCACCGTTAGAGCAAGCCAGCATGAATGATTCTGCATCTGCTTTTGATGGTGTGCCTGGGATTTGTATTGCACCAACTCCCGCTGTTCCTTCGTTAGAACGTCTTCCTCCACAGCTATACGCCCTGTTCATATAGTCGGTATGGCGGAATCCTATACAATGTCCAACTTCATGTTGTAAAACAGAGGCAACATACAATAAATTAGGATTTGTTCCATAGGCATTCACATTCGTATTCATTTTAACCTGGTTAAATGGTTCGCCGCTCGAAGTAGGAAAACCAGATGAACCTAAAGTGATATAGCCTCCACTTGGACCTTCGTTAAATCCAAATACATCAATGTTACCTGTAGTACCTGTGTTTGCCCTTTGAAAAGTCATACGCAGGCCTAAAGAGTTGTATCTTGAAATCATCAGATCAACAGCATCACTATACACCTGTGGTAAATTTGTAACAGAAATTGTAATTACACGTGGTAGTGATTTAACCACGTTTGTTGTGCGGTACTGCTCGGTTTCGGCAATGTTTAAATTAGGACTTGAAGACTTTTCATTTAAGTTGGCATCTGTTAGAACGATGTCGCCTTCAACAAGGTAACCGTTATCCACTTTACGTGCATTTTCGACACTAAATCCCAGGCTTTTTATTTGCTGTAATGTACTTGCTGATATTTCGGCTTTGTTATCAGTTTGTTCTGAAGTGTTGTTCTTTTTACAAGAAGATGCGTAGATAAATAAAGCGCATAGCATGGCTAGCGATAAAAATTTTGTGTTTTTCATGTTTAAGTTAGTTTAGGTTAAAATGTATTGATCAGATAAATCTAATATATGAACAAATTATATGTAATCAAATAGTTACAATGTTTTTTTTAAAAAATACGCTTAGTCTGGGCGTAAAGCCCCACTAACATTGTCGCATATTGCCACTGGCAAACCCGAATTTACATGCCATCTTTGTATAGTCAGGAATTAATATTAAAAACCTGACCATATGGTGGAGCAGCTACCACTCCAAAAACGGGCGAAACCGAAAAGCCTAAGAGTAGGGGATTAAAAAATAATTTTATGTCGAACAACACCGTTTCATTGCACAGAGTTTTAAAAGCATCGCCAGAAAAAGTATACCGTGCATTTACCGAACCTTTGGCAATTGCTTCATGGTTACCTCCATATGGCTTTCTTTGTACTGTTCACGAAATGACAGTGGCATTGGGAGGTTCTTTTAAAATGTCCTTTCAAAATTTTTCTACTTCCAATGGTCATTCATTCGGTGGGAAATACCTTGAAATTACACCAAACGAGTTTCTAAAGTATACCGATCAGTTTGATGATCCAAATCTGCCTGGTGAGATGATTACCTCTGTTTGGTTAAAAAAGACCTTAGTGGGTACCGAAATTAAAATTTCACAAGAGGGGATTCCATCAGCTATACCTGTAGAGATGTGCTACCTGGGCTGGCAGGAATCGCTAGAAAAGTTAGCGAAGCTGGTAGAGCCAGAAATACCAGATGCTTAATTTAAAGGAATTATATTTTCTGAAATACATAAACCAGCTAACCTCATAACTTAAACCCCTCTAAAGTGACTTTGGAGGGTTTTTTTGTGGGCTTACCTGATATTAAACGATTTTGCCAAATGATTAAGTCTCTTTGTAGAAGCGCAACGATATTGGATGAATAAATATATATTTATTTGGTATGACCTTTGGCCAATAACGATTACAGATATGGTTATTAGGGTCAGTACGCAGAAGTGGATAAAGAAACGGGCTGGAATAATTTTGATTTCAGGATGTACGATGCCCAAATAGGGCGGTGGATGAGTACCGATCCGATGGGAGAGTTTTGGTCCCCATATACAGGGATGGGGAATAATCCTGTTTCTAAAGTTGATCCAGATGGTGGTCAAACAAAAGATAATATTAATTTTAATACTAAAACAGGTAAAACCGAGATTACAAAAACAAATGATAACTTCAATAATTATTATATAGATGGGAAATTTCAGGGATTCGCAATGAAAGGACTTGGAGGCATGAGTTATGAGAATGGGGTATTTAAAATTAATGGAGTTTTTAACTTTAGCGTCATGTTAAACGAAGCAATCGTTAAACCTAAAGTAGAAACTGTAGATCCCAGAGTAGGCCTCTTTATTGGTAGTTTTGAAAACACTATCTTCGGAGAGAAACATTGGTTTGATTTTAAGCAATTTAAATTTTATGGGCGTAATTTTTACGGTAATGGGTATACTCTTCCGCAGAAGAATATTGGAAAAATAGCTAATACAATGAAGTGGCTTGGAAGAGGGCTTGCCGTGAAAAATTATTTTGATATAAACGAGCAATATGCAAACGGAGAAATCTCAAAAACTACTCGTAATTTGGAACAGGGCTCGAACATAATTGGTCTTGCACCCGGAACCATAGGGTTGGGATGGAGTATCGGCTGGGAATCTGGTAGATGGATTTCTCAAAGGCCATGGTACAGAGAAAACATTAGACCTCATTTGCAGGATCTTCTCCATCAGCGTAGAGATTAATTAAAATGCTAATTCATAATATTAGACTCCTAATTACTAACACAAATATTTATAATGTTTTTTAAAGTACTTTATTATTATTATTATCAGTTTTACAAGAAAAGTAGAATAGAAACGGAGCCTCATACCTCAACCATTTTTTTATTAAGTTTTATTTGCTCCGTTTTTATAAATTCAGCATTAGACTTTGTAGATTCTTTTTATTTTATGAAAAGTAAAAATTACATAGGCTATGCTTTATTTCTGTTATTATTTATAATTTTTATATGGTACTTTAATTATAAAAAAAATGGTAAAAAAATAATTTTGAATCCAATATTTTTTTTTAACAGTAAATTACTCTCTTTAATTATTGTACTAATATTTACTGGATTTTGCATTTCTCTTCCTTTTTGGGCTCACGATTTTATCAAATACCATTTCCGTTAAAAATGCGAACATGATGTGAGAAATGCTAATTGAAATTTATGAAGGAAATGAAACAAAGGAATACCTTTTGCTATTTAACGAATTTATAAATATGCTTTGCAGGATATTCTATTTACCTATTGGATGTTTCTTAAATAAACAATGTCGGCCTATTTTGAATGTAATAAATTCCGAGATCAATAATTAGCACAAATTTATTATTCTAATGAAAAAACTTAAAACAATATTCACTTGTACAATTATATTCATTTGCAGCATTAAAAATCTAAAAGCACAATCCGAGTATATCGTAACCCTTCAAAATGATACTATTAAAGGTGAAATCAAAAATTATTTGGAAGATAGGGTTAAATTTATCCCCGAGGGCAGTATAGAAAGGGTAAGATATAAAGCCACTGAAATAAAAGCTTTTCATGTAAAGCTGAAAAAAGAAGAAATTGATCTAGAAGCTATAAAATTACCTGGAAAAAGAAAGGCTTTATTTGTCAACCGGGTTTTATCAGGTAAAATTATTTTGTACGAATTGATAGAAACTTTTGTGAGGTACAATGGAGGAGTTTCGCATGCTGTAACCTGGTATGTTAAAAAATTGGATCAGGATATTGTAGAAATTAAAACTTCTGAACTATCTTTTAACCGAAAAGAGCGAGAAGATGCATTTTTTGTACTGTTAAAGGATAATCCTAAAGTAGCTGAACAATACCAGAATGGGGGTAAGTTTAGTTTCGATTTTATTAAATCAATCATCAATGCTTATAATCAATCTTAATATTTAAACGATTTATCTAAATTAATCACAATGATCAAAACATTCTATCTATTTAGCATTATGGTGTTATTGTCGTTAAGTAGTCAAGCTCAAAATACCTCTTCAAAGCGCTTAGACACGCCCGAAAAAAAAGCAACTTTTTTAGTTCGCGATCTACAGAACAAAATTATGCTGAATGATCAGCGAAAAGATTCGCTTTTCACTATTTTTTAGTTACAATTTAAACTGGCCGATTCTCTGAAAAAAAGTCAAACCGACGGGCCAGCCAAAAGACAATATTTTCAATCTATGCTTTCCTCTTCCAAAAGCCGGATAGATAGCGTTTTAACAAAAGACCAAAGGGTACTTTTTTATCAATGGAAGAGTAACCAAAAATCATTGAAATCTAGACTGTAAGGAAATAGAATTTGGTAATGGCATACACAAGCTAAGACGCTGATCACATCGGGTTCTGGAAGTTATTGACTCAGGATTGTATGCGATTTTTTTGCATATCAATTAGAGAAATGGTGATTGGAATTCCTGAAAATATAAAAATCTTTCTGGGTTATGATGTTTTTGCGCATCTGTTTATGATTTATTAGATCATAAAAGCAATCAATTACCCTAATATAGGTATGGAAGATGGATGAGTACCGATCCTATGTGGGAATTTTGGTCACCCTATACTGGAATGGGTAATAATCCAATTTCCACTGTTGATCCAGATGGCGGTTGGTGGCAGGAATTTAAAAATTGGATTACTGGTGTCGGCTGGATTTCTAATGCGGGAAGGGACTTTATTAAAAATACACCTGGGGCTACTTATAACGGTTGGGATGGAGACAGATTCATGGGGCATGCTACGGTTGGATTTAAAAAAGGCAAAGATGCTGATTCTTATTCCTTCAAGACTTTCAAAGCTGTAAATGATTATACATTTAAAGGATTCGATATATATCTGGATTTTGAACTTAAAAATACGATAGGTTTAAGAGCCTCAACAATCATTAAAGGATTGGAAGGTTTTGATGTCAATATGGGTTCTGTTACTTTAGCTAAATATACATGGAATGATAATAAATGGATAGATTTGAACGAATATTTTGAGTATTCAGTAGGCTTTGAAGCAGCTCATGATGCAATCGGTGGGGGCTTCGAAGTTGGTATCGTTCAAAATAAGGCTGTACTAGAAGAAGCCAAAGTCAAGCTTTCGGGTGCTTTCGGTGCGGTGTCGCTTGAAACAGCCTATGATTTAGCTCAAAAAAGTTTGAAGCTTCTCTGGGAGTCGGTGGGAAAATAGGTATTGGCGTAGTTGTTGAGACAAGCGTTAAAATTATAGCCAAACAACACAATCCTTTTAAATATTGATTTGATGATTAAACTGACAAAGGACAACCATTTTTTCTGGAGTAGAATATTTCCAGGGGTTATTAGCCTTAATTATTTGGCTTTACTATTAATGATAATATTAACGGGAGCATATTTTTTGCTTATTGCGGGAATAATTTTTTTCTTACTTCATTTTGGAGTTGGAAAAATTTGGCGTTATTATTTTATTTATGATCTCTATATTGATGGGATGAGTATGGAAGCCATCCGCAAAAATGAGAAAATATACTTTTTTAAGAGTGACATACTGTCATGTAGCAGGAGGTTTGGAATTGTTACTTTGAAAATAGCTTCAGGTAAAGAAATATTTTTAATTCTTAATTCAAAAGAAAATATCAAATATTTGAAAGAATAGATTATGGACATAATTAAATCAATTCTTCCATGTGCAATACTATCACTTTTTGCTTTCAATCTTAAAGCACAATCCGAATATATCGTAACTCTCCAAAGCGACACCATTAAAGGCGAGGTCAAAAATTATTTTGAAGATGTGGTTAAATTTATACCTGAGGGCAGTACCGAGCGGGTAAGATATAAAGCTACTGAAATAAAAGCTTTTCACGTTGTAAAGATTAGAAAGAATCCGACCGACTGCGAAGCTGTAAAACTGCCAGGAACTAAAAAAACAGTATTTGTGCATCGGCTAATGTCTGGTAAAATTACTTTGTATGAATTGATAGAAACAGCAGTTTCGTACAGCGGGGTGGCTTCATCAAGCGTAACCTGGTATGTTAAAAAACAGGATCAGGATATTATAGAAATCAAAACCAGTAAATTGTCGTTTAACCGAAAAGAGCGAGAAGATGCATTTTTTGTACTGTTAAAGGATAATCCTAAAGTAGCAGAACAATACCAGAATGGGGGTAAGTTTAGTTTCGATTTTATTAAATCAATCATCAACGCTTATAATCAATCTTAATATTTAATCAGAATTTAAATCTAAATTATCACAATGATCAAGACATTTTATCTATTTGGCATTATTGTCGTTAAGCAGTCAAGCTCAAAATACCTCTTCAAAGCGCTTAGACACGCCCGAAAAAAAAGCAACTTTTTTAGTTCGCGATCTGCGGAACAAAATTATGCTGAACGATCAGCAAAAAGATTCGCTTTTCACTATTTTTCAGTTACAATTTAAATTGGCCGATTCTCTAAAGAAGAGTCAAACTGGCGGGATAGCTAAAAGACAATATTTTCAATCTATGCTGGCCTCATCCAAAAGCAGGATAGACAGTGTTCTGACCAAGGATCAGAGAGTGCTTTTTTATCAATGGAAGAGTAACCGCAAATCATTGAAATCTAAAATATAATTCCAATTATTCGTATACATACAGAAGAGGTGTCGAACTCAAATATGTGTTTTTTGGATTCGATGTGCGTATATTTTATTTTGTGCTGAAAAGCATATGTAAGCGGCCCGCATTAGAGACCGCTTGCATATACCTACTTCCACTTCAGTATATTAAACTTATGCCCGTCTGGGTCGGCAAAGGCGCAACCGTACATGCCCTGAAATTCTTCAGGTGGCGAGAATACAGAACCGCCCGCGTTTTTTACTTTTATAGCCCACTCATCTACCTCTTCTTTTGTTTCGGCCGAAAGGGTAAAAATGACTTCATTGCCCTTGCTTAAATCGGCCAGTTCGCCTTTCATGCCTTTTTTTAAACTATCCTCTTTAAAAAAGTGGATCACAAAATTATCCGCTCCAAATAAAAAGCTGGCTAACTCATCGCTTTCGAGTCCCGCATTTTTTTCAAAGCCTAGTTTGGTATAAAAGGCGCTGCTTTTCTCTACGTTTTTAACGCCTAAATTGGCCCAAATTTTTGTTTTCATGGTTATCGTATTTAAATATCGATTCTTAGTTATAATGCTTCGTAACTCAACAATACGGTGCCGCTTTTAAAGCTTCGGGTATCGGTTAATTTCAAATTCAATTGCCCTTTTATGCCACTAAAAATGGAAGTGCCTTTGCCAATGGCTACCGGATCGATCATGATTTGATAAGTGTTGATCAAGCCTGCTTCAGCCAGTTGTGTACTCAGATTGCCACTGCCTAAAATGGTAATATCTTTTGGCGATGTTTTCTTCAGTTCAGCTATCTGAGCCACTATATCTCCACTCATTATCCATGTATTTTGCCAATAGGCGTGTTGCAGCGTATTGGAGCATACAATCTTTTCGGCCCGGTTCATACCATTGGCTACCTCGGGCATTGCATTAATAGCGTTTTGCGATGGCCACCACGATGCCATCATTTCATAAGTTATCCGGCCGAAGAGCAGGATACTATCGTACTCCAGATTTTTTGCACTAAATTCGCCCTCTTCCTGGCCGTGTTGATGCCAGTTTATGCCATTGTTGGCATCCTTATAATAGCCATCCAAACTGATAAAATTGAATACATTTAATTTGCCCATTGTTTCTATTGCTTTATCTGTTTACAAATCTCTGCGGATTATGGATACCATTTAGGTGGCATAAATGACAACTTAGGGGCGTGAAAGTGCCAAAAAAAATGCCTAATTTAGGTATCCTTAAAATAACTATTTATTATGTTAAATGTTTGCCTTTATATCTTCGATGAAGCTGTTCCTTCATCGGTTACAGGTGTGGTAGATTTATTGAGTGGTGCCAACCGTTATATGGAACGTGCTGGTAAAAAGCCTGTATTTGCGCTAAGTTTGGTGGCAGAGAAAGACCACGAAATCCATTTTCATTTTAACAATGCCAATATTCAGTTGTTAAATTATGAGGAGGTGCAAGAGGTTAACCTGATTATAATCCCCTCATTCAGCGTAGGCAATGAAGGCGTTTTAGACAGAAATCAAGCAGCCATCGGGTGGATCAAGGAAAGCTATGCCTCCCGAACTGAGGTGGCCAGTTTATGCGTTGGCAGTTACTTTTTGGCCGAAGCAGGTTTGCTTGATGGTAAGGAAGTAACCTCACACTGGGCGGTAGCAGCCGATATGCAGAAACGTTACCCTAAAATCAGGATGAAAAGCGATTTGGTTACTACTGATCAGGATGGCGTTTATACCAGTGGTGGGGCATTCTCTTCACTTAAACTGATCCTTTATCTGATCGAGAAATTTTGTGGCCGCGAAGCTGCTTTATGGATCAGCAAGATGTTTGCTATTGAGATGGATAGGACCAGTCAGGCACATTTTAAGGTATTTACTGGCCAGCATCAGCATGATGATAAAGACATTTTAAAAGCCCAACGGTACATGGAAGAAAACTACCGGCACGATATGGCAATGGATGAGGTATCCAGCCTGGTGAATATGGGAAAACGTAATTTTATTCGTCGGTTTAAAGCCGCCACTAATAATACACCATTCGAATATTTGCAAAGGGTAAGGATAGAATCAGCCAAAAAAGCCATCGAAATGAACCATAAAGACCTGCCATTTATTATGGAAGATACAGGCTACAACGACTTGAAAGCATTCAGGAAAATCTTTAAACGCATTACGGGGCTATCCCCTGTAGAATACAAACGAAAATATGCGCGGGCTTAAATCATCCATTAGCGAGATATGCAGGAGAGAACCATAAACCTACATCAACAATAAGAGTCTATTTGCCTAATAACTATTTTTTCAGGACTTATAACAGCCTGTTTGTTTTGTGCTACATAGACAATTTTAAGGGGTATAGTCTTCATAAGATCAATTCATATTTTTTTAAAATTGGCGTAGGGGTAAATACAAATGTTGTTGTCATACTTTCAAAACACAATAAATATTCAATTATTTAAAAACAAAAAAGTATGAAAATGAACAAGTTTTATTTATTAGTTGCTGTTATGGTTATTACAGCAGGGGCGGTAAAGGCACAAGATTCTGACCTGGTATTTGGCGTAAAAGCTGGTGTAAACTATGGAACATTACCAACAAGTTTAAAGGCTATAACGGATAAAAAAGGAAAGGTAGGTTATAATTTGGGGGTATTTGCACGTGTTGGTAAATCACTATATTTTCAACCAGAATTGAACTATGTTAGCTTTAAGAGTTCCTATGTTTATGCAGCTAACACTTATACACCAAAATTTAACCAACTTAATTTACCCCTTATGGTGGGTTACAAACTGATCGATACCGAAGCCTTAAATTTCAGGGTTTCTGCGGGCCCTGATGTTAATTATACCCTTAACGAAGCAAAAGGGCCAGTTGGCTTTGATTATAAAAAACTTAATTTTGGCGGGGTGATTAATGCCGGGGTAGATATTGGCAACATCAGTATCGATGCCAGATACAGCAGGGGCCTTACTAAAATTAATAAGGGACTAGGTGAAAAAAGTGGTCTGTTTAATCTATCTGTCGGATTTAAATTGTTTTAGGGTACATCTAAACTTATTATTTTAAATTAATAAGTTTAAATATTTAAAGTACATAAGAGGTTGATCATTTTTACCTATGATACAACCTCTTTTTGTATTAATGGTGTTTTTTGCTCTTATTCCATTGATTTATAAATGTATAAATGAAACCATCTTTCAAAATGAACTAAATTTTTCAAAAACTAAAAATGTGTAACTTAAACCTCTAAAAGATATATCAAATGAAATATAACCGGCGCGATTTTATTGGTGGTAGCCTGGCACTCACATCTGCTTTATTTTTAACGTCAATGGAAACATTTAGTATGCCTTTTTCTGGATCTGAGAAATCGACAAATGGTTTCGCACTAAAAATCATGGCGCCTTATTGGGGCTTTAATGGCTCAGTAACCGATTTTTGCAAAAAGGCTAAAGACTCAGGTTATGATGGAATAGAAATCCTTTGGTCGGCAGAAATTGCCGAAGAATTATTTAAAGCATTAAAAAAATATCAATTAGAAGTGGGTTTTCTTTGCCGTGGAGATGAAACCCTTCCGGTACCACATTTTGCAACATTTAAAAAAGTACTTAAAGAAGCCATTGAACATCAATATCAAAAGCCATTGTATATAAATGTTCATTCCGGAAAGGACTTTTTTCAATATCAAGACAACAAAAAATTCATTGATTTTACAGTTCAGTATGCTCAGGAAACGGGTGTTCCAATTTATCATGAAACCCATCGGTCGCGTATGCTTTATTCGGCTCCCGCATCATTACCATATTTAGAGGAAAACCCTGATTTAAGGCTAACCCTCGATATTTCTCATTGGTGTAATGTGAGCGAAAGTTTACTCGAAGATCAACCAGAAACCGTGGAACTTGCCATTTCACGTACCGATCATGTTCACGCCAGGGTTGGCCATGCAGAAGGGCCACAAGTAAGCGATCCAAGAGCTCCGGAATGGAAGCAAGCAGTTGAAGCGCATTTTGCCTGGTGGGATAAAGTTGTTGCCATAAAAAAACAACAAGGTAAAATCCTGACCATGTTAACTGAATTTGGCCCGCCCAGTTACATGCCAACCATTCCGTTTACTAATCTTCCAGTTGCCGACCAATGGGCAATAAACGTATATATGATGCAGGTTTGGAGAAAAAGATATTTATAAGTTTTTTAGCCTATAACAGTGCAAATGTTTTTATTATTAGTGGAGATATTTGTATTTGGTTAAGTTATATTTTAATTCAGTGGATATTTTTTATGCTTATTGATAGTTTTTAGGATGTTTTTTTTGAAAATTTATCAATATTTAAGGTTTTTAGTTGAAAATATGTTGTTTAATGGCTTCATTAATTCTATTTTATTCTATATTTAAATGCTGAATTGAAAAATGATAAAAACATATTTATTAAAGTAATGCAAAAAAGATTTAAACTAAGTTCGGTATATGGTTAATTTAAATAGTTTCAACGTGGAACAATCTTATGCTATCGGAATTGATGTTGGTGGCTCTTCGCTTAAATTTGGAGTAGTAAATCAAAATGGCGAAATTTTATATTCCATTATTGTATCGTTAAAAAATGCGAAAACGCAAGGGGCTATTATTGCACTTATTGTAGAGGCGATTAATACCTGTGCTAAAAAATTTAAAAATCCTATTCTTGGAGTGGGTATTGGCTTTCCGGGGATTATTTACAACAATAAGATTATTGCTGGTGCAGATAATTTACCAGGGTTTAAACAATTGGCTTTAGGCGAAATTCTGCAGGAAGTAACACGTTATAATATTGTAATGGATAACGATGCCAATTTAATGGGGCTAGGAGAGATGACTTACGGCGCTGCCAAAGATTGTAGTGATGTGGTTTTTCTTACAGTGGGTACGGGAATAGGAGGCGCAGTGATGATTGATAACAAGCTTTACGGAGGATTTAGAAATAGAGGTACAGAGTTAGGGCATATTGTTGTGCAACACCGTGGGGCTGCCTGTGCCTGCGGAGGCAGCGGTTGTTTAGAAGCGTATGCATCGGTATCGGCTCTGCTTAACCATTATCATGCTATCAACCCTAATTCACCAGAAGAGATTGATGGTAAATATATGGTAGAAAAATACCTGGCTAGAGAAGAATATGCAGTTGAAGCCATGGAATCGCATTTTGATTATCTGGCTACGGGCATCATTAGTTTTATAAATGTATTTAGTCCGCAAAAGATTGTAATTGGTGGGGGCATAAGTGAATCTGGAGCTTTTTATGTTAGAGAAATAGAAAGAAGGATAAAAACTTTAGCAGTGCCGGTTGCGCCTGGCAATGAATTGGTGGTTGCCGCCAAGTTAGGTAATAAGGCCGGTTTATTGGGTTGCGCGGCTAATGTTTTTCAAAAATTTAAGGCTTTTGATTATGCCGTAAAATAATTCATCGGAAAAATAACAGGTACTCATCTAAATCCAGATCCTTTTCAGCGGATCAGCAGGAAACGAAAAATATTGTATTTAAACAGAAAGGATATTCTAAATAATTAGAATATCCTTTTTTCTGTCGAATAATGTAGGATACCGCTTACAGGAAAATATAATTCGATCAAAATTTTCGGCCATTTATCTTGCTTATTTTGTTTTTATTTCGTTCAAAATAACCCTCTGAAAGGCTGAAATAACCCGTTTAGGGTGTGTTAGCCAAATTTGATGGTATTTTAGTCAAACCTGAAACGCTTTTTCTGTTCCTCGTGCTAAATCAGTACAGTAAAATGAATGGCGATTGACCGGCGGAAAATAATCTCCACATATAATTTCCTAGAAGCTTACAGACTAAACAAACCTTAAAAGGTTTAAAACATTGAACCAAAAATATGGATAGGTGTATATCAGGTTATAAACTTTTTTGAACGAGAATAGGCCTAACTGCATATAATTTGTAGTTTAAAAATCAACCATTTCTAAATCTTATTGTAAAATAAACAAGGCATTATTATTGTTAAGGAAGAGATCAGTATTGTTTTTAAAAAATTAGCGTAATTTTATATTCATAAAATATAATTTTTAGACTTAAAGATTTTCAAGAAATGCATTTCCTTCATCATATTAAATTATCGTAACCCCAATACGCTCATGAACTATAAACAATTGCAGGAAGATGTAGAAAAGCATGTTAGCCATTACTTCCATACCCATAACGATCCACGCTTAGTTTATCATAACCTGGAACACACGCAAGAAGTGGTAAATGCTGCGCAGCAAATTGCCAATCATTACCAGCTGAATAAGCAGGATTTTTTTTCTGTAACGGTAGCGGCCTATTTTCATGATACTGGTTATTTTGAAGATGCATTAAACCACGAAGCAAAAGGAGCAGAGCTGGCTGATGCTTTTTTAGCAAAGCATCAGGTTAATCAAGAAATCCGTGATCATGTTAAAAGCGCAATACTGGCCACTAAAATTCCCCAGAAACCTAAAAATGAAATTGATAGAATTATCTGCGATGCAGATCTGTTCCATTTAGGTCTGCCCGATTTCCGAGCAAAAGGGAAATTGATGCATAAGGAAAATGAACTGATCTATAAAAAAGATATCAGTAAGCTCGATTGGCGTAAAAAGGATATCCAGTTTATGGAATCGCATCATTACCATACCGATTATGCCAATCTGCTGTTAAACGATCAGAAACAAAAAAATATCGAAAAACTGAAAAGCAAATTAACAGCACAGGAAGAAATTAGTACCGAATTGGCCGAACCCGTAAATTTTGCACCAGCCATTGTAAAAGAGAAAGAGAAAGAGAAAGAGAAAGACAAAGACAAAAAAAAGAAAGATAAAGACGATCGGCCTGATAAAGGCATTGAAACGATGTTTAGGATTACCTCTGCCAATAACCAACGCCTAAGCGATATGGCCGATAACAAGGCGCATATCCTGATTACGGTAAATTCGATCATGCTTTCCTTAATCGTAAGTTTATTGTTAAGGCGGTTGGAAGATCACGGCAACCTGATTATCCCCACATTTATTTTATTATTGGTGAGTTTAACCTGCGTGGTGGTTTCCATTTTATCTACCCGGCCGTCTATTCCTAAGGGAGAATTCACTCAGGAAGATATGGATAATAAAAAGGTGAACTTATTGTTTTTCGGTAACTTTTATAAAATGAGCTTACCAAGCTATACCGATGGCATGATTAAGGTAATGAATGATAAAGATTTTTTATATGGAACATTAATTACCGATGTGTACTCGCAAGGCGTAGTTTTGGGTAGAAAGTATAAACTGATCCGCCTGGCCTATAATATTTTCATGTTTGGTTTAATTGCAGCAGTATTTGCATTTGTGATTGCTTACGCAGCTTACGGTAAACTTTAATGGAACAGATAGTAGAAACCTCTTTTTTTAACAGAGATTTAAGTTGGTTAAAGTTTAACGAGCGCATTTTAATGGAAGCAGAGCGAAACACTGTTCCGCTTTTAGAACGCATTAAATTTTTATCTATATTCTCTTCCAATCTTGATGAGTTTTATCGCGTAAGGATGCCAGTGTTACTCGCTTTAGAGAAATTGAGCAATAAGGAAGATAATGATATTCGTATTGATGATAATCTGCTCAACACGGCCAATCAGCTTATTTTTGAACAGCAACAACGTTATGGGAAGGTACTTAAATCAGATCTTATTCCGTTGCTCAAAGAGAATAAGATTAACTTAATTTATGGACAGCCATTCCCCTCCGAAATTCAGAAAAGTATAACCCGGTATTTTTTGAGCCAGGTAATGGCCTTTTTGCAGCCTGTTTATATTAATGCCAATTCCAATTTCTTTCCTTCAAATAATGAGCTGTATTTTCTGATTACGCTAAAAAAGAAAGAAGATGCAGAGGTGGTTATTTTAAATATCCCTTCCAACCAGTTAGCCCGTTTTTACAAGGTAGAAACAGCTGATGAAACCTTCATCGTTTTTTTGGATGATATAGTGCGGTTTCATTTAGACCGTGTTTTTCCGGAAGGCGAAGTTACCGGATGTTATAGTTTCAAAATTACCAGGGATGCCGAAATAGATCTGAAAGATGAATATTCAGGCAGTTTATCAGAACAGCTGGAAAAACAATTGTTAAAACGCGACTCTGGTTTAGCCACACGTTTTCTCCATCAACCAGGTATACCGGCCAACGTTTTCGAATTACTCAAAAAGCTTTTCAACCTTAAAAAAGCAAATAGGATAGAAGGCGGCCAGTACCATAACCTGAAAGATTTTATGGGTTTTCCGGTTAATTCCCCTAAATTATCCAACCAAAACTGGCCAAAACTATGTAATACAGATTTGATAGATGGATCTTTAACCGAGGCTATTTATAAAAACGATATTATTGTACATACACCTTACCAGAGTTATGATAGCGTGTTGCGCTTTTTTAATGAAGCTGCTATTGATGCCGAAGTTAAGGAGATCTACGTTACGCTCTATCGTGTAGCCAGCGATTCGAAAATTGTAAATGCATTAATCAGCGCTGCAAAAAATGGTAAAAAAGTTACGGTTTTGGTTGAGCTTAAAGCCCGTTTTGATGAGGCCAACAACATCAAATGGGCCAAGAAAATGAAGGAGGTTGGCGTTGATATTATTTACAGTGTTACCGCTTTAAAAGTACATGCCAAAGTAGCCTTGGTAAAACGACAGACAGGTGATCGGATGCATTATTCTGGTTTGTTTGCAACCGGAAATTTTAACGAAAGTACAGCCGCCTTTTATACCGATCATATTTTAATGACGGCCAATAAAGAAATGCTGCGTGAGGTAGAGCTACTTTTTATTTTTCTGGCCAAAAGGGTTAAACCTACCGCTCCCGACCAGGTTAAATTTAATCATTTATTGGTGGCTCAGTTTAATTTACAACAAGTTTTTCTTCATTTGATAGATAGAGAAATTGAACACGCCAAACAAGGTAAACCATCGGGTATTACCATTAAAATGAACAATCTCGAAGAGAAAGTTTTAATTAACAAACTTTACGAGGCATCATCGGCAGGTGTAAAGATCGAAATGATTGTACGAAGCATTTGCCGCTTAATTCCAGGCGTAACAGGAATGAGCGAAAATATTAAGGTTACCCGCATTGTCGATCGTTATCTGGAGCATGGACGTGTTTTTATCTTCCATAATTTAGGAAAGAATGATGTATACCTGGGCTCGGCCGATTGGATGAACCGGAATATTTATAGAAGAATTGAAGTTTGCTTTCCGATTTATAATGAGCAGATTAAACAAGAAATGATAAATATTATCGAAATCCAAAAACAAGATAACGTACAGGCGGTTTGTATAGATGAAAACATGAATAATATTCCTGTTAAAAGAAGTGAACCCCTTGTTGCGTCTCAACACGATATTTATGAGCTATTAAAAAATAAATAATGCCGTGGTCTGTGTCCTCACAGACCACATGATTTTACTTATTGATGGTCTGTGGGGACACAGACCATGGACATTAAATTTACCCTTATGAAATACAATAAAACTTTCCTCGCCTCTAGCTTGCTAATTTCAGTTGCCTTTTTGGGCATTTCGTGCGTAAATGCTAACCGCGATGATAAAAAGAATGATTCAACAGAAACTGTTTCCAATAGCGGGGGAGAAAAATCAACGCTTCCTTATGATTTGGCAAATCCGGTAAAATACAATATGCCGCAAAATCTTTTCGAAATTTCTGGAATTGTATTTCATAATGGCGATCCGAAAGAAGTATTTGCAATTCAGGATGAAGATGGAGACCTCTTTCATTTAGGTTTAAATGATAAAGAATCGAAATTTACCAAATTTGGAGGTAAAGGCGATTATGAAGACTTAACCATCATCAAAAATTATTTCATTGTGTTAAAAAGCAATGGCGAACTGCACACTTTCCCGATTTCGGAAATAAACAAGCCAGAAGTTGCCAATGTGATTAAAACCAAAGATTTGGTACCAAAGGCAGAATATGAAGGACTGGCTGCGGATGAAAAAAACAGTATGGTTTATGTTTTGACTAAGGATAGCAAGCCTGATTCGAAAGCAAAAGCATCAAGCATTTATGCCTTTAAGTTTGGTGCTGACGCTTCGTTAACACCTGGCGGAGAGTTTAGCCTGTCGCACAAAGACATTGAAAAATTGTCTGGAAGTTCAAAATCAAGGTTCCGTCCATCAGCATTGGCTAAAAATCCAAAAACCAATGAGTGGTATGTGCTTTCTTCTGTAAACAAATTACTTGTGGTTACTGATACCGATTTCAAGGTTAAAGTTACATACCCATTAAACCCAGGCTTGTTTAATCAGCCAGAAGGTATTGCTTTTGACCGTGATAATAACCTTTACATTTCTAACGAAGGCGGAACTTTAGCTGCCGGAAATATTTTAATGTTTAAATTGAAAAAGTAGATTTTGGTAATGGTGTCCCAATGCGGTCGTCATCCTGAATTTATTTCAGGATCTTTCCTGTTATAAACGCTGAAATAAATTCAGCATAGCGACGCGGATGGGAAAATTCCCCAAGAAATAAAATAAATTTTAAAATAACTATCTTTATACAAACGCTGAGTCTATGATTAAAAGATTTACCTTTTTTACCATCTTATTTTTATTCAACTTCATTGCCTTTGCTCAGGATGATGTAAAATATCGTGTAATTCTTTTTGGCGATGCAGGCGAAATGAATCCTGCGCAAATGCATGATTTAAAAAATGCTGCCAAGCAAATTCTTCCAAAAAAAACAACCGTTGTATACCTGGGCGATAATATCTATCCAACAGGCATGGGCCTGCCGGGTAGTGTAGAAGAGGATACAACCAAAAAGATTCTGCGTTCGCAGTTCGAACCTATGCGTAAAATGGGCGCTGCGGTTTATTTTGTTCCCGGTAATCACGATTGGGATAAATCAGGCCCTAAGGGTTTGGCCAAAATCAAAGCACAAGATGATTTTCTTAAGGCGCAGAATGACCCACTATTAAGATTAATACCGGAAAACGGATGCCCCGATCCGGTAGCGATTAAATTAACCGACAAATTAACCATTATTGCCTACGATAGCGAATGGTGGCTTTTTCCATATAATAAATCAAATCCAAATGGAGAATGCGAATGCAGGACTAAAGATGAGGTTTTGGTAAAAATGGAACAATTGCTTGAAGAGAACAAAGACAAGGTTATTCTCTTGGCTTCGCACCATCCATTTCAGAGTTATGGCCCACATGGCGGTTATTTCAACTTAAGGAGCCATATTTTTCCGCTAACATCGCTGGATAGAAATTTATACATCCCTTTACCTGTTTTGGGCTCCGTATATCCTTTACTCCGTTCCACTTTGTTGAGTCCCGAAGATTTAAATCACCCGGCGTATAAGGATATGATTAAATCGGTAACCGGTGTGTTTGGCGATTATCCTAATGTAACTTATGTTGCGGGACATGAACATGGTCTTCAGTTAATTAAAGGAAAACAATTGCAGATTATCAGTGGTTCGGGATCAAAAGTATCGCCAAATAAAGAAGGTAAAACTTCGTTGTTTCACGAAATGCAGCAGGGTTATGTGGTGGCCGATCAATTGAAAAACAACGATATGCGCTACGAATATTATATTTATTCGGATACCAGTGTTAAAAGAGTTTACAGTTACATTAAAAAGTTCGAAACCATTCCTCAAAAAGTAAGAAATAGGGATAAACCAATTACCGCTGATAGCATTTTTGTACGCATTAAACCCGAGTATGACAGCGTTGGCCATTTTCACCGCACTATTTTTGGCGAGAATTACCGTAAAGAATATGCAGCAAGAACAAAGGTTCCGGTGTTAAGGATTTCTCAGATGATGGGTGGTTTAAAAGCAACACAACGCGGTGGGGGCAATCAATCGCGTTCTCTACGGTTAGAAGATAAAAACGGCAAGGAATATGTGCTGCGTAGTGTAGAGAAATATCCAGAAGTGCTGCTACCTGCAGCATTGCGCGAAACCTTTGCTAAGGATGTTATAAAAGATAATATGTCGGCACAACATCCATTTTCGGCGCTGGTTGTGCCCGAACTCGCTAAAGCTAGCGGTATCCCGCATAGCAACCCAATTATTGGCTGGGTTTCGCCTGATGATAATCTTGGAGAATTTGAACCAGTTTTTGCCAATACCCTGTGTTTGTTCGAAGAAAGAGAACCAACGGGAGAATCGAGCAGTTCTCCGAAAATGGATAAAAAACTAACCGACGATAATGATAATAGATTAGATGGTCCTGCCTGGGTAAAGGCCAGGGCATTTGATGTGTTGTTGGGCGATTGGGACAGGCATGAAGACCAATGGCGTTGGAAAGAAACCAAAACCAAAGATGGCTCCATTTATTCGCCGGTGCCAAGAGATCGTGACCAGGTATTTTTTAGATCAGATGGCCTTTTACAGCGCTACACCCAAACTTCATCATTATTACCTATGATGCAGGGTTATGAGCGCGGTATAAAAGATATCAATTGGTTTTTATGGGAGGGAAGGGAAATCAGTAGCCGCTGGACCGCCAATGTAGACGAGGAGGAATTTGATAAAATTGTGAAAGATTTCTGCGCAAATTATAATGATGCTGTTTTCGAAAAAGCACTGAAAAAACTCCCTGAACCAAGTTACTCATTACATCACGATGCCTTTTTAGCACAGTTGCGCAACCGGATAGCCACTTTGCCAAAATTAATGAACCAGTATTATCATTTCTTTAACCGCATTGTAGATATCGAGGTGACCAATAAAAATGAGCTGATCCGGATCTCTGATGCAGATAATAATGGATTACGCGTAAAAATCAATAAAATTTCAAAAGAGGGTAATATCAAAGACGAGCTTTTCGACCGGAAATTTGATCCGAAAGTAACCAAAGAGATCAGGGTGTACATGCACAATGGTAACGACAGCCTGATTCTGAACAATAAAAACTCGAATATTAAATTGCGGATTATTGGTGGCAAGGGGACTAAAGTTTACGATTTTGCAAACAGTAACGGATCTGTAAAGTTATACGGTAGAACCGATAAGGCAACTTATAATGGAGCGGATGCCAATAAAATCAGAAAAATAATCTCTAACGATACTTCTAATTTCAGCTATATCCCAAAAGATATGTACCGCCGGAATATGTGGTTGTTAAACGCAGGTTACAATAATGATGATGGTGTTTTATTGGGCTTGATCTACAAGCAGACTAATCCTGGTTTCAGAAAACAGCCTTATGGCAATTCGCAGACTATTTCCTTTTTGCATTCATTTTCGACCAAAGCTTTTAGGTTTAACTATAAAGGTGAATGGTTAAAAGCTTTAGGTAAGGGCGATTTTGTGTTGAAAGCTGATGCTTTTGCGCCAAATAATACACAGAATTTCTTTGGTATGGGAAATGAAACACCTTTTGATGATAACGACAACATCAGTTATTATCGTGCGCGTTTTAATTTATACCAGATTGATGCCTCAATCAGATGGCGCCGCCCTAAATCTACTTTTAGTGTAGGCCCTTCCTATCAATATTATAAATTTAACCAGGAAGATAACATAGGCCGTTTTATCGAAAATCCTTCACAATTACATTCTTCTGATTCGCTTACCTTTCGGAACGAAAAGATGTTTGCAGGGGCATTTGTAAATTTTACCAACAACACGCGTGATAATGATTTATTACCAACCTTGGGTAGTTTTGTAGATTTCAAACTGCTGGGATATAAAGGTGTTAATAAATATTCTAACTCTTACGGACAATTTACAGCGAGTATAGCATTGTATAAAAACCTCGATGGTAGAAAAAACTTCATTTTGGCTGATCGTTTCGGCGGGGGAGTAACCATTGGTAAACCTGCATTTTACCAGGCTTTATTTTTAGGTGGACAAGGGAACCTTTTGGGCTATCGTCAGTTTAGGTTTGCCGGCGAACATATGTTTTATAATAATTTAGAATTGCGCGCTAAACTTGGCGATTTAGTAAGTTATGTTTTACCCGGACAAGTTGGCTTGCTGGGTTTTTATGATGTAGGCAGGGTATGGAAAAGAGATGAAGCCTCTACGTTATGGCACCATGGTATAGGAGGGGGCGTTTACTTCGCTCCGGCATCACTTACAGTTGTCCGATTTGTAATGGGGCACTCGTCTGATGGTTGGTATCCATATGTATCGCTTAATTTTAGGTACTAAATTTGTGTAACATATTAATAGATGTAATATCCAAGTATTACGTTCAGCAGACGAACATTGCTTTAATGAGTATGTATCTTTGCAAAGAATTAGTAATTAAATAGATAACTATAATTTTTACACTATAGCAAACTTATACAATGAATACCAATGTAATACAGATACATAAAAACGAATGTATACATTGCCAGGTAGAATCATCTCTGTCTTTCCGCCCCCTTGTGGAGTATTTGAAAGGCAGATTGAAAACAGAAAAATCGGTAAAATCTGAATTTTACAGGTTTTTACTTCAAAAAATTGAAAAAGACGATGTGCTGCTTGGCAACATCAGTGCCGAAGAATTATCCCAATATAAAGATACTTTAGAATTGATTTTTACTATTCTAACCCCTTTAATGGATAATGAAGACGATTTATTTTGGGCCCTAAGTACCCCAATTCCAGATCAGATTTTCTTTAGCACCAATGCATTCTATAAATTTTTTAAGGATCATGATCCTAAAAATAAGGTAACCAAAGACAACGAGCCTGTTGAGAAAAAACAACTTAAGTTTATCTATAATGTTATTTTAGGCCGTTTTTATAATTTTACCTCGGTACTAAAGAATGAGATCATTTATGCGCATATTAATCAGGAAACAAAACTGACGCAGTACTATAATATCCAAACCGATACCAAGTTTGTAGATATTGTTCATAAAGGCGATTTGCCTGAACTTAATTTTGAAGAACTGGGCAAGCATTTTCAAGAGGAAACTGAATTGGAGTACCTGGTAGAGCATTTGCCATTACAAAATTTTCATTTCGAAGGATTCAGTATTATCTCTATAACAGATGTAACCTTACAACATGCCATTGATGGTATCCGCGATGCATTGGTTAACCACAATTATCAAACGGAAGCCTATACGCATGTCATCCATGCCTTAAAAACGCTTAGCGGAAACGGAAAACTTGAATTTGGCCTAATGCCATTTTTAACGGTTAACAATAAGTTGGTTTTCGATAATCGGGAATTTTCGCAGAGTATGCTGATTAATTCAGCAAAATCATCCAATCTCGAAGAAGAGGTTTTTTATTCGCTGGTTGATAAATATAAAGAAAACCCACGATCAATTTTTGTAAGCTCAATCAATGACGATCAGATCGATAAAGATCCTTTTTTAAGGGTTTTAAAAGCTGCTGGTGTTTGTTCTTATTCAGTACTGCCTGTATATTATAATACGCAGTTGGCAGGTGTTTTAGAGGTTTATTCGAGTGAGGAAGTATTGGTTGACGATAAACTTTTATCGAGGTTACGTCCGGCAATGCCTTTAATCGGTCAGCTTTTCCAATACAGTATCGAAGAATTTGATGCTAAAATGGATGAAGTGCTGATGGATAAGTTTACCGCTTTACAGCCATCGGTACAATGGAAGTTTAACGAGGCTGTTTGGCACTTTCTTCAGCAGAATAACAGTTACCATAAATTAAAGGAAATCGAAACGATCACCTTTAAACACATGTATCCGCTATTTGGGGCAATTGATATCCGTAATTCTACCATAGAGCGGAATAAAGCTTTAAAAGATGATATGGAAGTACAGTTGAACAGTTTAATTGATACTTTAAAAGCCATCCGTAAGCATGTTTCTTTAGAACTTACCGATAAACTATTATTCAATTGTAAAGACTGGATTAAACGCATCGGCGATTTTGCTTCATCAAACGAAGAAAACAAACTGAACGAGTTTTTAGAAATAGAAGTTTATCCTTTCTTATCAATTATAAAAGGAAACTACCCGATAACAGCTGAGTTTGTAGATCGTTATTTCGAAGTTATTGTTCCAGAAACTGGTGCTGCATTTGCAAATCGCAGGCAGTTGGAAATTTCGATGCAGCTGATCAATACCGAAGTGAGTCAATACCTGGAGAAATCGCAGGCTAATTTACAGGCTTCATACCCTTGTTATTTTGCCAAATTCAGAACTGATGGAGTGGAGTATGATATTTACATCGGACAGGAAATTGCACCTGACCGCCCATTTGATTTGTTGTACCTTAAAAATATCCGTTTATGGCAGTTAACCTCAATGGTCGATATTGCGCGTTTATCGAAAGGATTAATTGGCGAAATGCCCCGTGCATTAGAAACCACACAGCTGATCTTTATCCATTCTAATGCAATTGATATTAGCTTTAGGAACGACGAACGCCGTTTTGATGTAGAAGGTGCTTATAATATCCGTTACGAAGTAGTTAAAAAACGTATTGATAAAGTATTGGTTAAAGGTACAACCGAACGTTTAACGCAGCCCCATAAAATTGCAATGGTTTATTTCAATCCTGAAGAAGCCAAAGAATATATGGAGTATATTAAATATATGCAGGTTCAAGGGTATTTAAATGACGATTTAGAGCAATTGGAACTAGATGAACTTCAAGGTGTTTCTGGCTTAAAAGCTTTAAGGGTAGGCGTAAAATATCTGGAAAGTAAAGTAGCAGCAGGTAAAGCAGATGCTGCTAAAAAACTTAAACCTAAGGAGATCAAATCCATCGAGAAGGAAATTGCGAAGGTGCTTCAGCACTAATAATCCGTAAGAGTTCGTCATTTCGAGCGGATTGCAACGTAGCCGAGAACCACGATTGCTCAGCGAAGTCCATCTTACATTTTCCATACAACAAAAAGGCTTTCTGATCCGAATCAGAAAGCCTTATTTCATTGGTGTGTTTTATAATTATTTGATTGCGGCAATTTCTTTTTCAACAGCAACAGTTTCTATAGAACTGATGTTGGTTTTTAAAGCTGCAAATCTATCGATGGTTAACTTTTGCGATTTACCCATTACCAAAGTATGGCTATCAGTAGAACCACTTAATTTTAAATCTGCCTGATCTGAAATTACGGTATATAAACCTTCTGAACTGGTATTGATCTCAGCATGTGCATTTCCTTTTAAAAAGATCTGAAGATATTTAGTTCTTAGTTTTCCTTCAGTTTTAACAATTGCGTTTTCTGAAGCCTCAATTCTGTAAAAATCGTTTACATAAACAGTCAATTTTGTTTTTTCGGTGCTGGTTGAAGTGATTTTTAAATTATCGCCATCTTGCATAACTTTTGCCGTTCCTGTGTTATCATCAGCATAAGAAATACCAGAATTACTTCGCTGGATAATGGTTACTTCTACATTTCCTTTAACAGAAATTCTTTTAAAAGCCGATATTTTTAAAATTGCATCAGGCTCTTTTTCCATTGCAGAAGCGTTTGTAGTAAATAAAGCTGATGATAAAACGATTGCTGTTAATGAAGTTGCGATTAGGGTTTTGATTGAGGTTTTCATAATATTTTTATTTAATAATTAAATGTTAATTAATTGTTATTTAAATGTTTAAGTCTTTTTGCTGTAGTTTTGATGATAAGACGCAGTGAAATGAAAAACGTTGCAGGCAGTATTGCGTTTTTATACAACCGATAGGTAATACTCGACGAACAGGCATTAATTCAAGACGAAAACTTGAAACTTTTACCAAGCATTTGTAAAATATTTTAAGATCTTTTATTGATCTGGTCTTTTTTTTTATATTTAATGAGAATTTAGTCTGTTTGTTTATGAAGAAAAAGGTTGTGCTTGTTCAGGATGATAAAGATATCCTCGATATAATGGACCATGTATTGGAAGAAGAGGGATTTGATGTTACGGCATCATTAACAACCGAACCTATAGATAAAATAGATGAAATTGAACCCGATGTTGTGATTGTGGATGATCACATTAAGGGAGAAAAGAAGGGCTCGGAAATAATTAAAGAGCTTAAATCTGACCCCGAAACAGAGGATGTATCGGCTGTATTAACCTCAACTTCAAATAACTTGCCACAACAGGCAGAAGAATGCAAAGCTGATGATTATATCGAAAAACCATTTGATATTGATCATATGGTTGAAGTGGTAAAGAAAAACAGCTAGATTTTTATCGAAAGATTGTCATTTCGATTCGATAGCTATCGGATGGAGTGCAATCCCGAACTTTCGGGAGAGAAATCTACAAGAATACTTTTATTGATATAACCTAAGCATTTCCTGTTTACGCGATCTGTTATAGATTCTATTAGGGCAGTAGTCATTCCCGTGCAAGCAGGAACCATAAAGTGCTCAGCGAAGCTAATCTTAAATCTTATTGTATTAAGATTCCCGATCTGGTTGGAAATAACGATTTATCGAAATGAATTTCTCTAGGCAGTTACATTGGGTTTGAAAGTATCTGTTTTAACCGTTGCTTTTAATTCATGTAATATCGTATACAGACCAAAATTAGTTCGGTTAACGTAAATAAAATGTTTTACCCCACGGGCCTGTTTAAATTCTGGCATTTTCGAAATCTTTTCACCATAGGCGTATAGCTGCTCAAAAAAATCAGGTTTACTAAAATCAAAAGTTTTACTGGTATAGGGTTTGGCAAAGAGACTGATCATCTCCCTGTACGATTTATAATAAAACTCAACCTGCTCAGGAGAATCGTCAGTATGGATCATATCCAGTTTTCTAAATGCATCTATCGTTTTATTTTTATCATTAATTACATCAGTAGAAATTAAGGCGAAAAACGGGTAGTAGAAATCATCCGGCATCTCTTTAATACAGCCAAAATCAATTACTCCAAGGTTTTCATCCGGTGTAATCATAAAATTCCCTGGATGCGGATCTGCATGTACAGCTCTGAGTTCGTGTTGCTGAAAATTATAGAAATCCCACAGCGCCTGCCCGATTTTATTGCGTACTTCCTGTGAAGGATTCGTTTGTAAAAATTCTTTTAAATGCAAACCATCAATCCAGTCCATGGTAATGATGCGCTTTCCGGATAATGCTGGGTAGTATTTTGGAAATACAACATGATCGAGGTTTTTACAGGCTTCTGAAAATTCGATAGAACGTTTAACTTCCAGTTCGTAATCTGTTTCTTCTAGCAAACGTTCTTCAACTTCTTTAATATAGATATTCAATTCCCTTTCCGACATGCCCAGTAAACGGAAAGCGAAAGGTTTTACCAGTTTCAGGTCAGAGGAAATACTGTCGCCCACACCAGGGTATTGAATTTTAATGGCGAGTTTTTTACCATTAAGCATCGCTTGGTGCACCTGGCCAATAGAAGCAGCATTGCTGGAGCTTAAGTTAAAACTATCGAAAATATTTTCAGGTGTTTTACCGAAATTTTTGGTGAAAGTTCTGACAATTAACGGACCTGAAAGGGGAGGAGCATTGTATTGAGATTGGGTAAATTTATCGACATAAGATTTCGGCAGGATATTCTTATCCATACTTAACATCTGTGCGATTTTTAAGGCACTGCCCTTTAATTCGCTTAGCGATTTATAAATATCGGTTGCATTATCCTCGTTAAGCTGTTCTCGGTCCATTTCAGGGTTGAACAGCTTTTTTGAGTAATGTTTAATATAGTTGCCCCCGATCTGAATACCTGTTTTGACAAACTTTGCTGAACGCTCTACTTTGGTAGTTGGAATACTTTTTTGTGTTTTCATCTGGTGTTTAAAACCTCATCTTTTCTGCAAATTTTCCATTTCTGGATAAAAATTTCCCATATTCCAATAAATTGTCGATTGGCGAATGC
Source organism: Pedobacter sp. SG908 (assembly GCF_011759615.1). NCBI lineage: Bacteria > Pseudomonadati > Bacteroidota > Sphingobacteriia > Sphingobacteriales > Sphingobacteriaceae > Pedobacter > Pedobacter sp. SG908. Next base: position 2,966,304 of record NZ_JAAOYY010000001.1, on the reverse strand, counting down.
TGGAAAAGATCGAAGGTTACATTGATGCCTTTTTCTATGGCTTCGTCGCTTTTTTCGAAACCTTCACTATCATCGTTGATCCAGAAATTAACAATAAAAGCAAACTGGATCCATAAGGCATCTTTATATCTTTTGCTTAGAAAACGGCGCTCGGCAAGTTCTCCACTATCTAATCCCTCTTCAATAATTTCTTGTGCAAAGTTTTCGAAAATAGGTTTTACACCAGCCAGTACATCAGGAGTAGAAAATTTACCCCGGTGATTCTTTAAGCTGTAAATCACAAAACTGCGTTCGTTCTTCAGGTTTTCCAGATAACTGTAAAAGAAAGAAAGTATTTTTTCTCTGGCCGTATACTGGGGCCAAACTTCCTGCTCTTTGATTTTGTTTATGGTTTCGAAAGTAAGTTCGAACCAGATTGTTTTTTCTATGCTTTCAAAAGAAGAGAAAAACTGATAAAAATCGGTCTCGGTAATTTTAAGCTTCTTTACGAAAATGTAAACCGATTTTGGTTTTTCATTGTTTGTTAGAACATAATCTAAATATGCTTTTCTAATTTGCTGAGCAGTTGCCATATACCAGTTTTTTACAAGTATAACGTTTAATTTATTGGCTTGTTTTTATTGCAGGTTTTTTGTTGATCATGAAATTGTAATAATAGCTTTCAAAATATTTGAAAGCGGTTTTATGGCTAATTATATTAGTTTTAAGGGGTTTTAATGTTGATAATTTTTTATGATAAAACTAAAATTATTAGTATTTTTGTTTCTGATTATTTCTTTTAATTAAAGCACAGCAATATGATCCAGGTAAACGATTTTTTATACGGCAAAATGGAACTGCCAATGGTATTTTCTGATCTGTTAAATACTGATGCTTTAAAAAGGCTAGGCGGGATACATCAAAGCGGTGCTATATTTTTGGTCAATCCAGATATCTGCCATTCACGATTGGAGCATGCCATTGGGGTTACCATGTTGATTAGGATGCTTGGTGGTTCAGAACTGGAGCAAATTGCAGGCTTGCTGCACGATATTTCGCATACCGCTTTTTCTCATGTGGGCGATTATGTTTTCGATAATACAGATGAAGATTACCATGAAAAGGTTTTTGCCGAAGTTTTATATAAATCGGAAGTACCTGATGTGTTGTTAAATTATGGATATAATGTTAACCAGATTCTGTATGGTACTTTTGATATTTTAGAGCAACCTTTGCCGTCGCTCTGTGCCGATCGTTTGGATTATACTTTGCGTGATGGTATTCATGGTGGGGTAATTTCCCGTCAGCGTGCCCGCGAATTTTTGACTTCCATTGTTTTGAAAGATGGAAAAATAGCAGTGAATGCAGAAACTGAGGTGGCTTGGATTAATGAAGCTTTCGAGAAGCTGAACAATGATGTGTTTAAATTACCGCTTCATTTATATGCCAATGGCAGAATGGCCGAACTAATTAAAAAATTTCTGAATAAAGGGATATTGGTTGAAAGTGATCTGTTTAAAACAGATACCATGCTGCTAAACAAAATTAGAACATCATTTGAAGGCTATGAAGCCATTAAGTCGATCAAACAGTTAAAAGGTTTTGCCGAATTTATGCGCCATGGCGCGGTGCCTAAAATCAAAACAAGAACTTTAAATGCTTTGTTGGTTTAGCGCCAAGGGGGTACGTGTTTAGAGGCGATTAGCTCCTTCTTTTCGTCCTCCTGAACTTGTTCCATGATCTTTTCTTGTAATTGTACCAATGAACTAGTTTTTCATGGAGACACAGAAACAAGTATCGTCTATGGCCTAGCTGGATGGAAATGCGAAAGTTGTTAAGAAGCTGATTAGTAATGACTTGTAAAATAGTGTTAATGCTAGCAGGAGTAGAGGGAAATATTAGGCATTCTGAATACAATAGAACCTTTGAGGTTCGGAATTGAGCATTTGTTGTCAGCGAACCAATTAACCATTCCCTAACAAACCATTTCAGAGGAATTAACGTATATTGTGAAAAATATAAAGATATGTCTGCAATAGAAATTATTTTAATCGGCGTGGTTATCCTGCTTATTTTTGGTGGTAAAAAGTTGCCAGAATTAATGAGGGGGATAGGGAAGAGTGTAAAAGAATTTAAAGACGCCAAGGATGAACCGCCTGTTAAATAATTGCGGTAAATAAAACTTTCTGTTAATGGTGCTGTTTTAATTAAAATAAACGCCAATAATGGAAAATAAAAAAGAAGATCTGTCCAAATCAAAATCTGATTTCACAGCAGAAAATGCAAAACACCCTAATCAGGGACTGGACAATTGGAACAAACGCTTAGACGAAAATCTGGAGCCTGAAGATCATAACGATAGTGCTGCAGATGAAAAAGCCAAAAATTTCTCTGCAAAATACGGTAGCGGCGATCAGTCCGACCAAGGTAATGATTGAATATTTATCATATAGCCACTTTTTATAAAGTGGCTTTTTTGTTTTGCATGTTATTATATTCATGGCTCTCCATTCTGTTCTTCATAAGGCAATACATTTGTATGTGAAACTTTTTTACACAACCCTTCTATTTTATTACACGAAAGGTGGTTTTTCTGCTTAAAAATTGTTAAAATTCTAATAATTGTTTTTTCTTGTGATTTGATTAATAGTATATTGCATATCTAATCAAACAAACATGTATAACGTTTTCAAACTAAACCGATAGGTGATGAGCAGGCATTGGTTATTGGTTTTGTTAGTGTCTTTGTTTTTTACTAAAACATTCGGACAAAATGTTTCAAATGAGGGAAACGACTTTTGGGCAGTTTTTCCTACACATGTACCATCTGGAGGGTTTAATGGAAATATTGCTATTTTTGTGACTTCAAAATCCTCTTCTGAAGTTACCGTTACCTGTGGAAGCGCCACGCCCATTACTAAAACTATTCCTGCTAATACTGCCGTTAGGTTTGATGTACCCCGGGCCGACGCTTATATTGATAGGGTAACCGATGCAAACCGGGTGCTTACAAACAGGGGAATACATATTAAGGTTGCCGATGGTAAACCTAAAGTTTCTGTTTATGCCCATATTTATGGCAGAGCGAGATCTGCAGCTTCCCTGATCTTACCATTTGAAACTTTGGGCCAGACATATTATTCCATGAATTTTACCCAAACTAACGGGGGGAATAATTTTTTGACATTGGTTGCGGTAGAAGATAACACCAAAATTATCCTGCATGAGAAAAATGGGAATAAAATACCCATTACCTTAAGCAAAGCAGGCGATGCCTACGAATATTTGGCTTCTGGAACAGAAGATTTAACCGGAATTTATGTTGAAACTGATCCTGAAACATCTTCCTGTAAGCGCTTTGCCGCGTTTTCTGGATCTTCCGTGATCGGAATTGTATGTAATAATTCGCAAGACCCATTATTTCAGCAGCTTTATCCAACAAACAGTTGGGGCAAAAACTATGGAGTGGTGCCTTTTATCAACAGGAAATATATTCTGCGGATACTTGCGCAAGAAGATAATACTAGTGTAACCTATAATGGTATTACCCAAGTGATCAATAAAGGGAGATTTTTTATTGAAAGTGGAACATTAACTGGCTCAACCTTTATTACTGCTGATAAATTGATTAGTGTAGCGCAATATGCACTGTCTCAGGATTGTTCGTCTGCAAATGGCGGAGGGATTATTGGAGATCCAGAAATGGTAATATTAAACCCGATCGAATTCAATATAAGAGGCGTTACTGTATTCTCTTCCAATTTGGAAGCTATTCAGGATAAGTACATTAATGTGCTGATCAAAACAGATAAAATTTCGGGATTTAGGTATAATGGTGTAGTACCAACAACTGCCTGGATACCTTTAAGTGGCAATCCGCTTTATTCGTATACACAGATTACCGTTGATAATGAAAGCGTAACACTAACTGCCGACGATGGCTTCAATGCTATTGCTTATGGTTTTGGAGATCACGAATCTTATGCTTATTCGGCCGGTACAAATTTATCGTCGAACAACTACGTTACTGTTTTTAACTCTACGAAAAATGAAGAGGGACAAAATGGTTGTGTTGGCGAAACTTACAACATCAAGATTACTCTTCCTTACCAGCCTAACCAGATTAGCTGGTCGCTTGATAATGAAGCTACCATCCTTCAGAATGCTCCCATATTGTTGGAAACTAAAAACTTGCCTGATGGAACCAGTGTATATACCTACGAATCACCATATACCAAATCTTATACAACAAAAGGTAAACACAGCTTGGACGTAATAACTTTTCTGCCTAATGCATCCTCTTGCATATCAGGCGAAGTCGCAACAAATTATACTTTTAATATTTACGATCTTCCTACGGCTAAATTTGACCCGTTGGTTGGCTGCGCAGGAACGGATGTGAAATTTACCGATTTAAGTGTTTCCAATTCGGATCTGACGATTACAAAATGGCTTTGGGATTTTGGCGATGAAAGTACTCCTTCCACTGAACAGCACCCGCTGCATACCTATACAAAAGCTGGTAAATATTTTGCAAGATTAACGGTTAGCACCGAATACAATTGCTCCAACACATCAGAATTAGTCGAAATTAATATAAACCCTCAACCAATATCCGATTTTGATGTAAGCGGACTATGCACCAGCAAATTGATCAAAATAATTGAAAAATCAACAATAGAAAACCCCGGAACTATTGTGAAATGGACCTGGGATTTTGGCGATGGAAGTACTCCTTCTACTGAACAGCACCCCATTCATCAATATAGTGCTACTGGATCTTATACCATTACACTAACAACCGAAAGTGATAAAGGATGTGTGAGTGTAGTGAAATCTAAAACGGTAACTGTAATTGATCCACAATCTGCTGATTTCGAACTCCCTGGTTTTTGTTTGGCTGATGGCGTGGCCAGATTTAAAAATACATCCAAAAATGCAGACGGAAGTACGACGGGTTTGACCGCTCAGTGGACCTTTACTTTTAATAATGCTATAGTAGCAACCTCAACTGATTTTGATGGTTCTTTTACACCTACAGCCACAGGTGATTATATAGCGGCTTTAATTGTTAAAAATGGAGATGGTTGTGAAATGTCAAAAACACTTACCTTCACCGTTAATGGTGATGTTAAAACGGCTGATTTTGAGATTATCAATGACCATAGCTGTGTGAGCGAAAATATCATGATTAAAAATACATCTACTGTATTTACGGGTAAAATCACTAAGATTGAGATTTATAGAGATTTTGGTAATGAAAGTTCTATTTATAAAACAATTCCTTATCCAGATAATAACGAAGTTTTTATACTTAACTACAATACTTTTGGAGGCACTACCGACCGAACCTTTAACATCAGGCTTGTTGCCTATTCTGGAGAAAATTGTTTTAAATATTCAGAATCGCAAACACTTACCTTAAAACCAGTTCCGCAACTGGTGTTTGATGATATGGCTCCAGTTTGCGACGCAGATGGAACAGTTTTAATTACACAGGCCAAACAAAAGGTTGGCGAAGAAATGAATGGGCCGCCAGGTGTATATAGTGGCGATGGTATGAGGGCAGATGGTACCTTTAATCCTAAAATTGCCGGGCTTGGGCCGCATACCATCACTTATACATTTACAGGAGATAATGGCTGTCCTAATTCCATTTCCAATACCATTACAGTGTATAAATCCCCTGTGGCAGATGCGGGCACGCTAATTTACATTTTAGCAGGCGGGCAGATCGAAATTCCGGCAACTGCCGAAGGAACCAATTTAAAATACGAATGGTCGCCAGCAGTTGGCTTGAACAAAACCAATGTCTTAAATCCGATTGCCTCACCAAATGAGGACACAGAATATACCTTAACGGCCACTACACAGCCAGAAGGTTGCGTAACAACTTCAAAAGTATTGGTTAAGGTATTGCAAGCTATAAATCCACCCAATACCTTTACGCCAAATGGCGATAATGTAAACGATACCTGGATCATTAAATACTTAGAATCTTATCCAAATGCTACTGTCGAAATTTTTAACAGAAACGGGAATAGGGTATTTTTTAGCAATGGTTATAAAATTCCTTTTGATGGGAATTACCAAAATGAACCACTTCCGGTAGGTGTTTATTATTATATCATTAACCCACGTAACGGACGAAAAACAATAACAGGACCGCTCACCATAATCAGATAAATTGAAGAAGCTCATCATCATATTTGCACTTTTTGCAACATTTAAGGTTTTTGCGCAACAAAAGCCGCAGTATACCCAATATATTTTTAATCAGTACCTGCTAAATCCGGCGCTCTCCGGAATTGAAAATTACCTTGATTTTAAAGCTGGTTACCGTAAACAATGGTCGGGTATTACCGATGCGCCTCAAACTTCATTTGTATCGGCACATTGGGCGCTGGGCGATAATCAGTTATGGAGTAATGCGCTAACCGCTTTCCCGGAGCAAACAGGTAATCCGATGGACCGTAATTATATGCAAAACTATATGTCGTCGCCATCTCACCATGGAATGGGGGTAACTGCTGTTTTAGATAAAACTGGTCCGATAAAAAGATTGGATGCGAATGTGACTTATGCTTATCATCTGCAATTGAGCAATGATTTTAATTTATCAGCGGGCGTTGCAGCAGGGGTTTCGAGCATTTCTTTAGATTTAAATGCACTAACCTTTGATACACCAATAGATCCGATTATGAACAGGGCGCTGATTAACCAGGTTAAACCCGATTTAAATATCGGTTTGTGGTTATACGGTGCAAGGTTGTTTGCAGGTTTATCTGTACAACAGATTTTACCCCAAAAATTAAGCTTCACAGGCGATAATAATTATAATTTAGGTAAAGAAGCACCACATTATTTTGCAACCGCAGGATATAAATTTTTCTTAGATGATGAGATTGCCGCGGTACCATCGGTAATGGTAAAGTATGTATCGCCGGCACCTGTTTCGGTTGACATAAACATGAAACTGGCTTTTAAAGATAAAATCTGGTTGGGTGGAAGCTATCGTAAAGATGATTCTTTTGCCGCAATGGCAGGTTTCAATATCGGAAAGATGGTTAATTTAACTTACTCCTACGATTTTACCACTTCACAACTGAATCAGGTAAGTAATGGTAGTCACGAAATTGTATTGGGCCTATTGCTAAATAATATTTATAAGGTGCCATCGTACATTAAGATGTGGTAATCTGTTGGTATTCAGTCTTGTATAAGTGTGTGGCTTATGGATTGGAGCGCAAAACCTGTATAGAATAGGAAGTCTCCTCCCGTCTTTCGCTTTTACGCTTCGCTTCCTCGTACCTCGTTGCTGCAGGGTAATGCTTCAGCCGGGGCTAGATGGCTACACCAGTTTTTTATTTTTGAGATTGCAGGGCGCACAAACTATGTTCTTAAACCCGATTGCAATGCAAAGCCCGTAAGCGAGGAACGAGTGCGGACTTGGAATGGAAAGCGGGACTGAAGCTGCCAAGTACACAGGACTGCTCATTTCCGAATCAAAATAAATACACCATTTATATTTGGAGCGCAATACTTTCAGTTGGCAATTTACAATTCTATATTTTAGATAAGTAACTATAAACTTCGAATTGTAAACTGGCAATTGGTAACCGCCAACTGTTCTAAAGTTCTTTTCTTAGCCTTGCTACCGGAATATTCATTTGCTCGCGATATTTCGCGACAGTCCTTCTGGCAATGTTATAACCTCTTTCTTTTAAAATTTCGGTTAATTTTTCATCCGCTAAGGGTTTGCGTTTATCTTCATTTCCGATACAGTCTTCCAATATTTTTTTTACCTCTTTATTCGAAACTTCTTCACCGTTTTCGGTCTGTATTGCTTCTGAGAAGAAAGATTTTAACAGGAAGGTGCCAAATTCGGTTTGTACATATTTAGAGTTAGCAACCCTCGATACGGTTGAGATATCCATATCGATTTTATCAGCAATATCTTTTAATATCATCGGACGCATTTTGCGCTCGTCTGCTGTTAAAAAATATTCATATTGATAATGCATAATGGCATTCATGGTTTTTAACAAAGTTTGTTGTCTTTGTTTAATCGCATCTATAAACCATCTAGCAGAATCTAATTTTTGTTTAACAAACTGAACGGCCTCTTTCAGCTTTTTATCCTTTGAAGAAGCTTTATCGTAATGCTCGAACATTTCCTGGTAAGATCTGCTTACCTTTAGCTCAGGGGCATTTTTCGAATTTAACGTCAAAATCAATACGCCATCATTATTGCTGATGTGGAAATCAGGAATAATCTGCATTTGTTTGGTTGTAACCTGATTGGCATCCCCTGGTTTGGGGTTTAAACGCAAAATTTCGTTTACTACCTCTTTAAGTTCTTCACTATCTAAGCCTAAACTTTTCTCTAATTTATCGTAATGTTTACGTGTAAACTCATCCAAATAGTTTTCTACAACATTCATTGCTTTAACTATAATCGGGTTGTTCGGATCTTTTCTTTTTAACTGGATCAATAGACATTCTTTCAGGTCTCTTGCGCCAATACCAGGAGGATCGAAGCCTTGGATCAGTTTTAACATTTCCAATACATCATCTTCCTCCACCATAACATTCTGAGAAAAAGCAAGATCATCGATCATGGAGCCTAACGGACGGCGTAAATAACCATCATCATCTAAACTGCCGATAATCTGTTTGCCAATAATAAAATCCTGATCGGACAGCGGAATAAGGTCTAATTGCTCTTGCAAACTTTCAAAAAAAGTACTTTCAATGGCAATTGGTGTTTCTTTCTTCTCCTCATCATCGTCGCCATTATTGTAGTTGGTGCTGTAATCATTGGCAGAATCATCCTGTAAATAATCATCTACATTAAATTCATCCATGCTGGTATCTTCTGATGATTGTTCGTAATCTTCAGGCCTGTCATTTAAATCATCATATTCGCTTTTTGGCTCATCCTGAGTCATTAAACTTGGATCTTCAAGTGCAGGGTTTTCTTCGAGCTCTTCTTTTACACGGGTATCTAAAGCAACGGTTGGCACCTGCAACAGTTTAATAAACTGTATTTGTTGTGGTGATAACTTTTGTAATAATTTTTGTTGTAAGTGTTGCTTTAGCATAGTAAATATAAAAGAATAGGGCAAAAATAAACAATAGATTTCAGATATTCTGCTGATTTGATCTAAATGCTATCGATATGTTTGGTTTTAAAATTATTTCATAAACATTTGTATTAAGTTTAATGTTTGCTACTTTAGTAAATAAATAAACTAAAACTTAAATAAAACATGGGCTTTGTAAAAGAATTTAAAGAATTTGCCATTAAAGGTAATGCTTTCGATTTAGCAGTCGGAGTAATTATAGGTGGCGCTTTTGGTAAAATTGTTACCAGTGTAATCGACGATTTAGTGATGCCGATTGTAGCTGCAATGGTAGGTAAACCAGATTTTAGCAGCATTTATTTCGCAATGGGGAAAGGCGCTGAACTGATTCCGAAGGGCGCTTCACTGGCAGATGCTAAAAAAGCGGCACCAGATGCATCTATATTTGCTTATGGTAATTTTATTACAGTAGCCATTAATTTTTTATTGTTGGCTTTGATTGTTTTTATAATGGTTAAAGCAATTAATAGAATGAAAAAGAAAGAAGAAGAAGTAGCAGTTGCAGCACCAGTAGTGCCAACAGCGGAAGAAACACTTTTAACAGAAATCAGAGATTTGTTAAAAACAAAGGCATAATAACCATATCCGTCCTGATGTAAAATCAGGGCGGATTTTCGTTTTAATAACTTCTTTTTACTGTAGGATCTGTTATTATAATATAATCGCCAAGATTTTTAAATTTCTCCCAATTGGGATTCGCAAAGCTTTCATCCGAAAATGAAGAAATGTTGAGGATTTTTAATTTTGGATTGGCATGAGCCAGTTTTGCTAAAGTTCCCAGCTTTTCATCGCTATGGAAACGTCCATTAAGCTGAAAAACCTTAAAGCCCCTGTTTGCCTTAAGAAACTTATTTATAGACCATGACATGGTAGCATCCCATAAATTTTGCGTCTGGTAAATCTTCATTGCGCCGATACTGTGGCCACCCAAAGTTTCAGTAAATTTTTCATAATACCTACCCTGGGCCGTATCAATTGGTAGGGGTGGTAAAAAATTAAATGAAGTTTTTGGGAAGTTTTCTAAAATTTTAAGTCCGCCCATGGTAACGGCATTGCTGTAACGTGTAGCCGCATTTGCAGCAATAACTTTTAACTTGTTTTGTTTTGCGTATTCTATTAAAGCTTTGTAATCTTTGTAATTACCCCAGGCTCTGCCTTCTTTAACAAAGTTCTTTTCTGATATTAATCCTGCTAGATATTCATCTACTTCAGGTTGTACATCGGTATGGAACATTTCTAACGATAATGCGGTTTTTAACGGATATTTTGAATGGAGTTTTTTAAAAAGCTCCGCTTCCAGATAGTGCCCTATAGAATCGTTGTGGTCTTCGCCAAAGAATAAAACATCTGCCTGGTCCATATCGGCAACAATGTCGTCTATCGATATGGATTTCTGTTTTTTAACATCATAAATCTTGTAATGGCTACTTATTCCCTGTGCAAACAAGCCAGTAGAAATAGTAAGAACAAACATTAATAGGGGAAATTTCATGGCATGAAAATAACAAAATAATTTTCACCGATAAAATAAGGGTGCTTACCGCCTTTTGCCGAGCTTTAGCAAGTCTCATCTATTACGATCGGATGCTTATCAATACTTTTGGGTATTAAATATGAACACAAATGGAAAATATTAATAATAACGATAACAACCAGCTTAAAAACTCAGGAAGGGTGTGGAGCGGTTTCATCATAGCCATCATCGGATTTGCATTTCTATTGAACAACATGGGATTAAATATTCCGGGATGGATATTCAGTTGGTCTAATTTTTTAATTGTACTGGGTGTATTTATCGGTCTTCGTCGTAACTTTAAAGGAATAGCCTGGCTGATCCTGATTTTGATTGGCGCTTATAATACCTTAGAAAACATACCTGGGTTAGATCTTGATTTATCTAAATACGCTTTAGGTGTTGGCTTGGTTATAGTAGGCGGCTTTTTAATCTTCAGACCGAAGGGCACTCCGACTTTTAGAAAAAGATATAAGGATAAGAACAAGGCTGATTTTGATTTTGACGAAGCTACCGATAAAAAGACTGTAAATAATAATGATGTTATTGAAGTAATGGCCGTTTTTGGAGGAAGTAACCAAACCGTTTACTCTAAAAACTTTCAGGGGGGCGATATTACGGCTGTATTCGGTGGAGCAGATATTGTAATGACCCAGGCCGATTTCCCTGAAACGGTATCGCTTGATGTAACAGCCGTTTTTGGAGGAATTAAACTAATTGTGCCACAAAACTGGGCAATAAAATCGAACGTAACGGCATTATTTGGTAGCGTTGAAGATAAAAGATCGCATGTAATGCCAGTGGCAGAGATGAAAAAAACATTGATTTTAGATGGAACGGCTTTATTTGGAGGGATCGAAATTAAAAGTTTCTAAACATTTATTATAAAACATCGCCTATGAAATGGTTTGCAGTAAATTGTATCTATCAGGTAATTTGTGGTGAAGGAAAACATACACCCCAGTTTAACGAACAAACGCGTTTAATCCAAGCAGATGGGATTGCGCAGGCTTTAGGCAAAGCTAAATTGAATGCCATACATTTTAACCCTTCTTTTAATAATTGTAATGGCGATAAAGTAGTATGGAAGTTTATAGGTGTAGGTGGAATATCGGCAATAGAAGAACTCGCCGATGGTGTAGAGGTAAGTTCCAGGATTGTTGAACCCAAATCGGTTACACAATACCTGGAAAAGCTAGCACACCGCAATAAATCATTAACTAATCAAAACCATTTTGACAACTAGACCTTTATCCGTTCCGCAGATACAGAAAATATCGCTTACCATTGCAATAGTGTGGACTGTAATGTGCGCTGCTGGATTGCATTACGTAGTTAATTTTTCTTGGTGGGTATCGATAACTGATAGCTTAACCAATAACTTTTTGCTGGCGTTGGCTTGCATTGGGATCAGTAATATGCTTGGGTATTACCAGCCGAAGAATGAACGTATACTGTATATGCTGATCATTAGCCTTGCGCTTACATTTGTGATTATTTTTGCTTCAAAATATGTGGTGCTCTATATTTTTTCTGATTACAAAGAGTACAAGGATTTTTACAATTTTTCTTTCGCCTTCAGAGGCCTCATTTCTTTTATGTGCTTGGCATGGTGTGCACTTGCTAATATTTTATGGTATAGGTTAGAAGAACAATCAGAAACACATGAAAGATTATCGGCAGCTAAAAGTTTAGCGAAAGAGGCTGAGTTGAATAAGTTAAGGCACCAATTACAACCGCATTTTCTTTTCAATAGTTTAAATTCGGTATTTGCCCTTACCATGGTTAACCCAAAAGAGGCAGGCGTAATGATTACAAAATTGGCTTCTTTTCTTCGTGGCACCCTAAAACGCGATGATGAATTATGGGTTTCGGTTGAGGAAGAAATGGAGTACATCCAATTGTACCTCGATATTGAAAAGGTAAGGTTTAGCCATAGGTTAAACATTGAGGTTAATGTTGCTGAAGATACCTTAAATCTTTGTTTGCCAGGTACATTATTGCAACCTATTGTAGAAAATGCCATTAAATTCGGACTTTATAATACTTCAGCAGGCATTACAATCAAGATAGATGTTACTGTTGAATATAATATTTTACAATTGCGAGTACAAAACCCTTTCGATCCGGAAATGAAGGCTGCTGGAGGAACTGGGTTTGGTTTAAGTGCCATTAAACGCAGGTTATATTTATTATTTGCGAATACACATCTGTTACAAACCGATATTGAGGCAAATAATTTATATATTACCACCCTAAAAATTCCACAAAAAAATGATCAGAACAATACTAATTGATGATGAGCCTTTAGCGAGAGATATTGTAAAATATTACCTTTCAGATCATGCAGAAATAGAGATTGTAGCAGAATGTGGTGATGGGTTCGAAGGTTTGAAAGCCATTACCTTGCATAAGCCTGATTTAATTTTTCTTGATATACAGATGCCTAAAATTAGCGGTTTCGAAATGCTCGAGCTGGTGGAAGATAAACCTGCAGTAATTTTTACCACAGCTTTTGATGAATATGCTATTAAAGCTTTTGAGGTTAATGCAGTAGATTATCTGCTCAAGCCGATTGATAAATCGCGCTTCGATGCTGCTATTAAAAAGTTACCCGGCAAATTAAACCATGTGGAAAATACGGAGGCTGTTTTGGATGCAGCAGCTTTAAGTCCGGCACAAAATAATAGGGTAGTAGTTAAAAAAGACGGTGTAATTAAGATTATCCCTGTTGCCGATATCAACTATTTAGAAGCCGATGATGATTATGTAAAATTAAGTACCGTTGATGGTGCTTTCTATAAGAACAAAACCATGGCTTATTTCGAACAAACATTGGATGTGAGTCAGTTTATCCGCATACATAGGTCTTACATCATTAATCTGGCCCAGGTAACCAAAATAGAGCTAAAAGAGAAAGATAGCTATGTAGTGTTGTTGAAGTCTGATATCTGGTTGCCGGTGAGTAAAACGGGTTATGTGAAGCTGAAAGCGGCATTAGGTTTATAAAGATAGATTCTCAAAGAGGCGTCACCCTGAGTTTATTTCAGGGTCTTTATTGTAGAAAAAATGTTAACCATTAGGTTAGTCATTAGGCTTTTTGAGTCTAGCGGTCGGTGTCATACCTGTAAAGGATTACCACTTCAATCAGGTTTGTTTTGTGGCTGTAGGTGCTGCTATTGATGGCTTGGTTCTTTCTAGCGTCTTATACCAAAATAATTCTATCTAGTTCCATCGAAAAGGATCACGGGCAGGAACGTTTGGTGAAACAATAAAACATACAAACAGATATTTATAAATGGCCACAGGGTCTCTTTTTCAAAAGAATTATTACATTTGCATTTGAATAGAAAAAATAATAATTAATCACTCTTGCATTTGTAGAGAAATCGCTTTATATTTGCACCTCTTAATTTTACAATAGATAATATACAGTCATGAAAAGAACATACCAACCTTCGCAAAGAAAGAGAAGAAACAAACACGGCTTCCGCGAAAGAATGGCAACAGCTAACGGCAGACGAGTATTAGCATCACGTCGTGCTAAAGGAAGAAAAAGATTAACAGTTTCTGACGAACGCAAGCATAAAGCATAATTTTTGATTGCTTTTCCGTTCATTCGGGATCGGCAGATCAAAATCTGCAGTTATCAATCAAAAATATATGTACACATTCAGGAAAGAAGAACGGTTATGCAGCAGGAAACATTTAGACCTGTTGTTTAAGAACGGTTCTTCTTTTTTATTATACCCTTTTCGAATTTCTTATCTTTTTGTTGATGCACCAGCTCATGTACAAGCGCAGGTGGTCATTAATGTTCCTAAAAAAAGATATAAACGGGCAGTAGATCGCAATCTGCTCAAGCGCCGCATACGCGAAGCTTATCGCCTAAATAAACAAGATAAATTATACATGCCTTTACCTACTGATAGGGGATTGCTTTTGTTTTCCATCCAGTTTGTAGGTAAGGATAAGTATGAATTTGCTTTTATCGAGAAAAAACTGATCGCTAGCTTTAAGCGTTTCCAAAATTTAATCCAGCCCAATGAAATTCATCAATAAAATTTTCGGTTGGTTTTTTTTAGGCTTAATTAAAGTTTATCAATACGCCATTTCGCCAATGTTGGGGGCAAATTGTAGGTTTACGCCAACTTGCTCGCAATATGGGATAGAGGCCATTAAAAAGCACGGACCATTTAAAGGCGGCTTGCTGGCGCTGAAACGCATAGGCCGTTGTCACCCCTGGGGCAAACATGGGCATGATCCGGTTCCGTAGAAGGGTTCATTGGTTCACTAGCCATTTTTTATTATTAATTGGTTAATCGACTCCAAACTTCTAGCTAATTCATTTGAAAGATTGAAGTAAAAATCCTTCGGCTACGATCAAGATGATACTACGAGATGATACACTACCAGGGATAATTTGACTCCAAACGCCGAAGCGCAAACGCTAAACTGAATTAATTTAAGGCTAAAAACTATATCTTTGCGCAATGGCTAAGATACTTCAAATAGAAACAGCTACTGCAATTTGTTCTGTAGCACTATCCATAAACGGCAAAACATTTTCATTTAAAGAAGAGAAGGGGCAGAACCTACATGCAGCAAATTTAACTTTGTTTATAGATGAAGTGCTTAAAACTGCAGGACTGAATTACCAAGAGTTAGATGCCATTGCGGTAAGTAAAGGGCCAGGGTCTTATACCGGATTAAGAATTGGTGTTTCTACAACGAAGGGGTTATGTTATGCATTAGATAAACCTTTAATTGCCATCGAAACCTTAGAAATGATGGCTGCTGGTTATTTGACAGAAAATCCTGGTTATTCAGGTTTAATCTGCCCAATGATCGATGCCCGCCGAATGGAAGTTTATACCGCAATTTTCGATCGCTCGTTAAACGTAATCATGCCAACCGAAGCAAAAATTATTGATGAGACAAGTTTTACAGATTATCTCACACAACAAGCTGTTGTTTTTTTAGGCGATGGAGCGGCTAAGTGTGCTGAAGTTTTAACACATCTAAATGCAAAATTCGATACGACCAATTTCAATGCTGCGACATACATGTCGCAATTAGCAAACGAAGCTTTCAGCAACAATAGATTTGAAGATGTAGCCTATTTCGAACCTTTTTACCTGAAAGATTTTGTAGTTACCCAATCTAAAAAGCAACAAGCGCAGGGTTAGACCGGTTATCTTCTTTTAAAAATTGAAAACAAACTTTTAAAGAAACTCCCACCTTCATTGTCATTTATGCCTGGTATTACATCGGCAAATTGTGGATGGTTAACCACATTACCGAATTTAATGCCTACACCCATGTAAAAAGAAGCACCATTAGGGCCGCTGCCTACAGTAGCATCATTTTTAATCATTCCATAAGTTTGAAAACTGGTAGCCACTAAATTATCTGTACCCATAAACAATTCAAAATTTGGTGTCTGGTATTTTCCTTGCAATCCAACCATAAAAACACCATTTAAGTTGTATAAGGGAGTAACACTTCCCGAAAAATCGTTGGCAATAAAAGTGTTTACCAAAGCAATATCTCCGCCTTTATAAAACAAGTTTTTCGAAACAGCTAGGCCTGGTTTGTAAAAGCCATATCGTTTAGATAGGTAAACATCAAGTTTAGCATTGGTAGGCGCTAAAAACTTTTTGCTTTGCTCCGAAAGGAGGAAAATGTCTTTTATTTCCTGATTGGTATTAGATTGGTTATTTTCTATATTCTCAATAATTTTTGATTGATCTACCATAGTGCGTTGCGAATTACTTCGCCACCAGATAAAACCTAAATCTTTTATATTGGCCATTAAGAACAAACCTTTTTTAGTGGTGTAATTACTTCCAAAGCTTAATGATAGTCCTGGGTTTTTAAAGTTTGGAATAAAATTTTTCTTATTTACCTCATCAAAATCAGAAAAATTGCTGGAATAGGTTCCTTTCAGGCCAATTAACAGGGCATCAGACTCAGGATCGATATATAAATAAGAGTCGGAAACATTTAATTTGTTATAAAGTATTCCACTCAGTAAACTTGCTTTTAAACCAAATGCGAGTCTTTTATTCCAGTTTTCGCGATAGGTAAAGCTAAATTGATGGTAACTTTGTTCGTAGCCTTTGGTATCAAAAATCCCGGTATATTGCTGATTCGTATTAAACCTTTCGAACGAATCAAAAATAGCCATTGTTTCGTTGGTGTAATCGATATGCGCATCGGATCTGATCTGCCACGAAAACCCCATTTCTTTTTGATATTTATAAGATTTGAAAAGCCTGAATGCTGCTACATAGATATTACTGTTTTCGAAAAAATGATTCACTTCTCCAGTACCAATAGGTAAACTTCTTGTATCAAAAACACCTTCCTGTGTTAATCTTCTTATGGCGAACTTAGAGCTTCCTTTATTAATGGCGTTTGTTCCAAGATAAGGTAGGAAGAAATTGGAAGAAAATCTTCGTGATGAATCTAAGGTGAAAGATTTTTGAGATGGATTTTCGAATGCATCAAACATGGTTTTAGTGCCAAAAAGCGCATATTGTTGTGCATTTGCAACCCCGAAGCTAGCTATTGCCAGTAACGCAAGTAAAAGTTTCTTCATGTAAAATAGTTTCTTGGGATGGTTTCTTTATTAACGGTTACTTAATGAATCTGGTATTTCTGGTTGTAAATATTTGTTTAAAAGCAAGTTAGTGATGAATTTGTTTTTGTCTGCACTCATTTGGTAACAAAAAGTATCGAAACTTTTTAAACCACTGTCTGCCCGCAAATGTTTATAGAAATTCAGTTGAACATTGTGTCTGAAAATATCTGCAGAATTTTTGGTATTGATGTAATAACTTATGTTCGAAGTGGTCGAAATCTGGTTCACCGCATCTAAATATTGTGGTGTTTGTATTAACAGCCTGTTGTTTTTATAATCGTTTAAAAATGATTGCACTGTGCTCGCATTATTGGCTACAATTAAATTATTATCTACAATGGTATAATATGGCCGCGCAAATTTTTTAAAAGGCTCCCCAAAATAACTGTACAGGATATCGGCCGATTTAAAGAGCTTAATGTCTTCGCTATAATCTGCACTTACATCAAGCAGCAACTGTTTTGTTTTTTCGCCATCTGATAATGAAATTGCGCCTAGTTTTTCGCTGGTGCTTAACTGAAAAAGAATAAACTGATTCTTGGTATAAGTGGTAAATATCAAATCTAAATCTGTTCTGTAATCATCCTTTATTTTTTTTATCACGGCATTGGTTTTTGAAAGTATTTTCGTTTGTTCCTGCCAATTATTTAGTTTTTTAAGCCATTTACCGTAATCATCATAAGCATAAAGCGCATAGTTTGCTGTATTATCGGGCAGGATATTTTGTATTGATGTATTTTGTGCAGCGGTGTTTTCGAATAATTTAAGGTAATTGTGCTGATCTTTTAATTCGGTACTTCCGCTGAAAAGAATTTTCTCTTTACTGAAATTGTAATTGAGTACAGCGAAACTGTTTTGTTGGTTAAATAGGGCAATTTCGCCATTAATGTTACCTGCAATAATATTTTTAAGTAGTAATGGGGCCTGGTTAAAATTAATGTAAATATTGGCCAGTACATTTTTGATCTGGTGTTTGTTCTCTTTAATGTACTCCGTAAAAGGATTCTCCGTTAAACGAATATTAGCATCATTAATCAGTTTCAATGAAGTTGAAACCGTTAATACCTGGTTATGGATGCCTAAATAAACCCGTAAACTGTCGTTTATCCTCACAGTATAAAGCTCTTTCGAATTTTCGGTAATTACTTTTTTTAGTTTTAGCTGTTCGTAGAATTTTTTGATGTCGTTATCAGACTGAATTTGTAAGGTGATGAGGAAATTGAGGGTTTTATTCGAATCAGGTAATACACTAATATAAACCTGCTGATCCTTTAAATACCTGTTGATCAGATTATCGTCGATAATGCTTGCTTTCAGCTGTTTTAAAAGGCTCATTTTATCTTTCCCTAAAACCTGCTGGATAAGTTGCTGCCCTTCAATGATATCGTAAAAACTTTTATCGTTCTGGAAAGAAAACACTAAAGCTGCATTATTAGTTGCCGATTGCAGCGCCAGATCTTT
The DNA here is from genome assembly GCF_011759615.1 of Pedobacter sp. SG908. Classification (NCBI taxonomy): domain Bacteria; kingdom Pseudomonadati; phylum Bacteroidota; class Sphingobacteriia; order Sphingobacteriales; family Sphingobacteriaceae; genus Pedobacter; species Pedobacter sp. SG908. The sequence goes on along the minus strand of NZ_JAAOYY010000001.1, from coordinate 2,947,559 downwards.
CGCATCATTATCTGTACCCAATTTTGAAAAATAGAGATAAGCCATAAAGGCTACACCCAAAAATAATGCACTTGTTAGAATTACGATTTTTTTCATCTGCTTTGCAACAAATTTAATTTATTACATTGATTAGTGAGAAGTTCTTTGTCAATTTATTAATTTAGCGATTGCTACTAGCAAATCATTATGAATAAACGAATAATTCTTACTGCTTCTTTTTTTGGTGCTGTTGCTGTTTTGCTGGGTGCATTTGGCGCTCATGGTTTAAAGGCCTTAATTGACGGGCCATCATTGGAAATCTGGCAAAAAGGTGTTGATTATCAGTTCTATCATACCTTTGCATTATTATACCTTTCTACTTTTGCCCGCTACCGGAACAAGCTGATCAATATTGCCTATTTCTGTTTTACATTTGGTATTATTCTTTTTTCAGGTTCGCTATATTTATTGGCTACACGAAACATATCACACTTAGGATTTACTGAATTTATTGGCCCAGTAACGCCAATTGGTGGGCTTTTATTTGTATTGGGATGGATAATGCTCTTTTTTGCGGCATTTAAAGATAAATAATGAATACTTTCGAAAGTGATATTTTTGCAGAAAGAGAAACACTTTTTGTTGAAGTTATTTTGCCATTATCTTTGGCGAAAAACTATACTTATCGGGTACCTTTTGATTTAAACGACCAGATTGCTGTCGGGAAACGTGTGGTGGTGCAATTTGGAAAGCATAAAATTTATACCGCTTTAATTAGTGGAATTAGCACCGTACCACCAACAGTTTATGAGGCAAAATACATTATTGATGTAGTTGATAATGAGCCTGTAATTACACCCATGCAACTTAAATTCTGGACATGGATGACTAATTATTACATGTGCAATGAAGGTGATGTAATGGCGGCGGCTTTGCCTGCAAGTTTAAAACTGGCCAGCGAAACGATCTTAATTCTTCGCGATGATTATAATGAAGATACCGAACTTACCGATAAGGAAGAAATCATTATCAATGCACTGAAACAGCAGCAGAAACTTACTGTTAATGATGTTTCTAAGCTCCTTGGGCAGAAAACCGTGTATCCGATCATCAATCATTTGCTGGATAAAGAACTGGTGCTGGTGGCAGAAGAGGTGGTGCAGAAATATAAACCTTTGCTTAAGTCGTTCATTATTTTAAATGATTTTTATAGCGATGAGGAAAATCTGAAACAGCTTTTTAATGTTTTAGATCGGGCACCTAAACAATTAGACGCTTTACTGGCTTACCTAAAATTGCAAAAATCAAATCTGCCAATTTCCAAAGAACAGCTTTTAGAAGAAAGTAATTGTGGACCAGCAGCGCTCAAAGCCTTAACCGACAAAGATATTTTTGTGGTGATGAAAAGGCCGGTTAGCCGTTTAGCTGCCCACGATGAGGAGTTCAGTGTGAATTTCGAGCTGAATGAAGGTCAGCAGAAAGCATTAAACCAGATTAACCAGCATTTTGAAGAGAAAGAGGTGGTTTTGTTGCATGGTGTTACCGCATCTGGAAAAACACAGGTTTATATCAAGCTGATTGAAAAAATTATTCAAAATACAGATGGCCAGGTATTGTTCCTGTTGCCAGAAATTGCATTAACAACCCAGATTGTAGAACGTATAAAACGCTATTTCGGTAATGCAATAGGGGTATATCACTCCAAATTTAATAATAGCGAACGGGTAGAAATCTGGAATAAAGTGCGTACAGGTACTTATAAAGTAATTCTTGGTGCCCGCTCAGCAGTTTTTCTTCCTTTCGAACACTTAAAACTGATTGTGGTTGATGAAGAACACGAGTCTTCTTACAAACAATATGATCCGGCACCACGTTATCAGGCGAGGGATGCTGCCATTTATCTTGGTTATCTGCACCAAGCTAAGGTTGTTTTGGGGTCAGCTACACCATCTTTAGAGAGTTATTATAATGCTTTACAAGGTAAATACGGTCTTGTAGAGATGAAAGAGCGTTTTGGCGGGGTTCAGCTTCCTAATCAGCAGGTGGTAAGTATTTCGGAAGAAACGAAGAAAAAAACAATGAGTTCGTATTTTTCGAGCGTGTTGATCAAAGATATCGATCTGGCACTTTCTAAAAAGGAGCAGATTGTGTTATTTCAAAACAGGAGGGGCTATGCCACTATTCTAATCTGTGCAACCTGTGGTTATACCCCAAAATGTGTAAACTGCGATGTAAGTTTAACCTATCATAAAAGCAGTGGTAAATTACATTGCCACTACTGCGGTTATCAGCAGAGCAGTGTAAATATCTGCCCGGCCTGTGGTTCGGTGCATGTAGAGCAAAAAGGATTTGGTACAGAGCGTATTGAAGAAGAACTCAGGTTACTTTATCCAGAAGTGACCATTGCCCGGTTGGATATGGACAGTACAAGGACAAAAAATGGACTTCAACAGATATTAAACGACTTTCAAGAAAAGAAAACCGATATTTTAATCGGCACACAAATGGTGGCTAAAGGATTGGATTTCGATAACCTGAATCTTATTGGGGTGATTAATGCCGATACACTTTTAGGTTACCCCGATTTTCGTGCTTACGAGAGGAGCTTCCAGCTGCTGGCGCAGGTTGCGGGTAGGGCAGGCAGAAGGGCCGATCAGGGTAATGTTTGTATCCAGACTTACGATGCTGAAAACCGTATTATCAAGCAGGTGGTGAACAACGATTATGAGGGCATGTACAACGACGAAATTGTAGAACGGGAGAAATTCTTGTATCCTCCCTTTTCCAGGATGATATTTCTATATGTAAAACATAAAGATTCTCATGTACTAGATCACGCGGCATTTACACTCGCAAATATCCTTAAAGCAAAATTTGGTAAACGCGTTTTAGGTCCCGAACAACCTTTGGTAAGTCGCGTACGGAATCTTTATATCAAACAGATCATTATCAAAGCCGATAAGCATACTGCCATTCAAAAAGTTAAAGATGCATTGAGAGAAACCCTGACCCAATTTAATGCAGCCAAGGAATTTAAAGGCGTTTTTACGCAAATAGATGTAGATCCGTATTAATTACTAATTTAAGTTTTGATTTAGTGTTACTTACGGTAATGTGGATTTCTTTATCTTGTATCACCGTTAAAAAAAGCTAATTTTGAGGCTCATGGCGTATAAATTTGTTGATAATTACCGAGAACGTGGAGCGAGAAAAAAACTGGTTGAGTTGTTAAAATCTCGCGGAATTGAAGATGATAATGTGTTAACGGCCATAGGTAAAGTTCCACGTCATTTCTTTTTTGATGAAACTTTTTGGAACCAAGCCTACAAAGATATTGCTTTTCCAATAGGTGATGGGCAAACGATATCCCAACCTTACACCGTTGCTTACCAAAGTGAACTGCTGCACATTAAAAAAGGAGACAAGGTACTTGAGATTGGAACGGGCTCAGGCTATCAAACCTGTATTTTAATGGAATTGGGCGCAAATGTTTTTACCATAGAAAGACAAGAAAACATTTACAACAGGACGATTCAGGTTTTGCCAGGGATGGGCTACCGGCCTACCTTTTATTGTGGCGATGGCTCGAAAGGAATTGCTGCCCATGCACCATACGACAAAATAATCGTTACTGCTGGCGCTCCTTTGGTTCCAGAGATATTATTAAAACAATTAAAAATAGGTGGCATTCTGGTTATCCCGGTAGGAGATGAGAAAACCCAGAAAATGGTTACCGTTATCCGCGTAAGCGAAACAGACTACGAAAAAATTGTCTTAGACACATTTAGGTTTGTGCCCTTAGTGGGCGACCAGGCGTGGTAGTTACTAGTCTTTAGTCTAAAGTCTTCAGTCCCTAGTCATTCGGACTCAGGACATAAGACTCATGACTGTCGACTAAACTACCGCTTCATCGCTCTATCCAGCTCACGTTTGGTATCTCTATCCTTAATGCTGTCGCGTTTGTCGAATTCTTTTTTACCCTGGGCCAGTGCAATTTCTATTTTAGCGAAACCCCTTTCGTTGATGAAAATGCGTAATGGAACTATGGTGTAACCTTTTTCTTCGCCTTTAAGTTTTAATTTTCTAATTTCTTTTTTCTGCAGTAATAGGGCCCGGTCGCGTTTAATATCGTGGTGATAAAAAGAACTGTGGCTATATTCAGAAATATGAAGGTTACGTACGAAAAGATTGCCGCCAATAAACATGCAAAATGCATCGGTCATGTTGGCTTTACCTTGTCTGATTGCTTTTATTTCAGTTCCTAAAAGTGCAATACCTGCTACGTATTTATCTAAAAGATTGTAGTCGAAATATGCTCTTTTATTCTTTATGTTGATGTCGTTTTTCAAAATTGTAATAAAATATGTTATTGTAATATATACAATTGTATATAAAGTATAGTGTAAGATCACAAATGCAGTTAAAACACCGTCAAGTTATGCTGAACTCGTTTCGGCATCTTGGTAACTCTAAAGATCCTGAAATAAAATCAGGATGACGGCCGTTTATGCGATTTTGTAGTCAAACGGTTGCAAATATCTTAAAAATTGATGTGATAATTTTTTTTAATTTTTAATTGTACGGATAAAGAAGCCAAGTTTGAATGGTTAAATCGCTATAAAAATTGATTTCTTTTATGTTTGGAAATGTACGGAAGGAGCATTTGGCAGCCTCAGTCCCGCTTTTTGCTGCAACAAAAGCAGAAAAAGCTTTTGGTTTCCGCTTCATTCGGGTTTATTTAACACGGGCTGTTGCAAGGAAACTGACCTTTCATTCGCTTACAAAACCCTTGTTCCCTAAACCCTAAACAGGAGCGGGCATCCCGATTTTTCATCGTGATAAAGCGGATGGCGGGACAACAGTACCCATGAAAAACTGGCTTTCATTTCCAAAATATTTCAATGATATTTTAAGCTGCAGGTAACTAATGTTGATCAATAAAAATGTTCATCTGTTTGTAAAAGCTAAGGATATATTATTATGTTCGTATTTATTCGTTTAAGTTTGGGCTTTAAATCTTAAAAATGAAACTCAGGAACCTACTTTTAATCTTATTGTTAGCCGTTACTTTTCAGGTAGAAGCACAGCAACCTACTTTATTGCCACAATTCACCTTTTACAAACTGGATGGAAAACCATTTTCAAATAATGATATTAAACTGGGAAAAAAGAACCTATTTATCTTATTTGATTGTACCTGTGAGCATTGCCAGCGGGAAAGTAAAATCCTGAATACCAATTACGCCAAGTTTAAAGATGTTAATATCTACATGATTACTATGGATGAAGCTTATATCATTCCACAGTTTTTCAATTCGTATGCCAAAGGATTAAATACCAAGCCTAATGTAATGGTATTACAGGATAAAAAACGCCTGTTTATTCCAACCTTTTTGCCAAAGCAATACCCATCCATGTACTTATATTCTTCAACCGGTAAATTGCTGATGTATCAGTCTGGTGATGGTGGCATTAAAAAACTTATAACTGTAGTAAATAAATAATCCAATATTCGCCAGGTCAACACTGATTCCTTTAGCTGTGTGGATATAACTTATTAGCTAAGCGTAATGTTTAAGCTAAATAACCTATCTGATAATCAATACCGGAATATTTACCTTATGGCGTACCGAATCAACTGTGGTGCCAAAAATAAGGTCTTTTAATCCTTTATGGCCATGGGCGCCCATTACCAATAGCTCCATCTCATTTTTGTTGCTGATATCGGCTATAGCCTTACCAGTACTTCCAAAACCGATAAAAGGTGTAGAATCGTAACCAAGATCTTCGAGATTGGCCCGGTATTTCTCCAGATTAGCGGCGTCGCTCTGCGTTTCATGGTCCATTACGTCATTACCAAGATAACGGGCAGCAGCAGTTTCTACAACATGGATCAGGTAATAGTGTGCACCTTTACCCCCTTGAATTAAAGCATGCCGGATAGTATTTCTGTCGTTTTTAGAGAAATCTACAGCAATTCCAATCCTTTTATAACTGATTTTGTCTATTTTTCCAATATCCAAAGCATTCCCATGGGGTACAAGCTGTTTTGAAGCATTCCTTTTCTTTTCTATTAACGGATGGAAGAAAACATAAAGCAGGAGCAAAACGATGAGGATTAATGCTGGTATTACAATCACATAAATCCACCAGTTGTTGGCTTCTTTTGCCCAGCCGCTTATTTCTTCAATTACCAGTTTCACATTTAATGCGATAATAGCTAAAGCGCTTGCCCAAGCCAATACCTTAACCCAGGGTTTAATTGCAAAATCTTTCATCAGTTTTTTATCTGATGTAAAATGAATTAATGGAATAATGGCAAAACCCAATTGCAAGCTTAATACCACCTGACTCAATACCAACAAGCCGCCAAGTGCATTTTCGCCATAATGTAATATAGTGAAAAATGCCGGAATAATAGCCAAAAGACGTGTAATCATGCGTCGTAACCAAGGTTGTATTCTTAGGTTAATATGGCCTTCCATAATAATCTGTCCTGCTAAAGTTCCGGTAACGGTAGAGCTTTGCCCGGCGGCGATTAATGCTATGGCAAATAGGGTTGGGGCAATATTGCCAAAAATGTTCGAAAGTAGTTTATGTGCATCCTGAATTTCGGCCACCTCGTGCAATCCATTTTTATAAAAAGCAGCAGCTGCAAGGATCAATATGGCAGCATTAACAAAAAAAGCAAGGTTTAATGCAACTGTGGTATCAATGAGGTTAAATTTTAAGGCCTCCTTAATTCCTTTATTGCTACGCTCAATCTTCCTGGTTTGTACTAAAGATGAATGCAGATAAAGGTTATGTGGCATCACCGTGGCACCAATAATCCCGATGGCAATATAAAGTGCATCGCCATTTAGTATAGAAGGCTCAAAACCTTTGGCTACTTCTTTAAGTGAGGGCTCTACAATAAACATTTCAACCAGAAAGGAAATCCCGACAATAAAAACCATCGAAACGATAAAGCCTTCCATGGCCCTCATACCTTTATTAAGTAAAAAGAGTAATAAAATGGTATCGAAAATAGTAATTGAAATGCCCCAGATTAGCGGTAATCCAAAAAGTAACTGTAAACCAATGGCCATCCCGATAATTTCGGCAAGATCGCATGCAATAATAGCCGTTTGTGCTAAAGCGAATAATGGAATATTGGCCCAACGCGGGTAAGCTTGTTTTGAGGCCTGTGCTAAATCCAGCCCCCTTACTATGCCCAAGCGGGCGCTTAACGATTGTAACAGCAACGCAATGAGGTTCGACATTAGTAAAACCCAAATTAATTGGTAACCGAATTTACTACCGCCCGCTAAATCGGTAGCCCAGTTACCCGGATCCATGTAGCCAACACTAATTAAATATGCAGGGCCAATGAAGGCTAAAATTCTTCTCCAGCCCTTTCTTTTATCTGTATTTACACTTTGATGTACTTCACTTAGCGATTCAGTTTTTGCCATTACTGCTGATTAAAATATGTTTTGCAACTTCTCTACTAATATTAACTTGTTTATCGGCTAACAGGATTTCTACTGAACCATCGAAATCGGTCACATCGCTGATCTGGATTTTTTTACCTAAGGTTAAGCCTAGTTTTTCTAAATGTTTTAAAAATGCCGAGCTATGCTGGGTAACACCTGTAATGGTGCCCTGATCGCCTATTTTTAGTTCGATTAATTTGATAAACTGGGTTTTGGCAAATCTTCCGTTTTTATCGGGAATGGGGTCACCATGAGGGTCGGCTTTAGGAAAGCCTAAAAACTCATCAAGCCTTTCAATCAGCTCAATTGATTTAATATGCTCTAGCTCTTCTGCCACATCATGTACCTCGTCCCATTTAAAGTTTAATTTATCAACCAAAAAAACTTCCCATAAGCGATGTTTACGCACAATATCTATCGCTGTATTTTTGCCTATTTCGGTTAAAGTAACGCCCTGGTATTTAATATAATCAACCAAACCTTTATCGGCTAATTTCTTGATCATGTCAGTAACCGATGCTGGTTTGGTTTGCATTTGCTCTGCAATAGCATTGGTTTGAACGTTTATTGTTTTTTCTGCCAGATGATAAATAGTCTTTAGATAGTTCTCTTCCGTGTAACTTTGCATTTATATTTATCTAATTTTATTTTTAGGTAAATCTAAAAATTTTTATTTAAAATATATATGATAAATTATGTTAAAATTTAGAATATAATTTGGTTATGTTTGTATTCTCAAATACCTTTAACACCATATGGCATCTGAATTAGATAAAATTGACTTTAAAATTTTAAGAATTCTTCAAGAGAACGGAAGAATTACCAACTTGCTTTTATCCCAAGAAATTGGGCTATCACCTGCACCAACTTTAGAACGTGTGCGCAAGCTTGAAATGGCAGGATATATTAAAAGTTATCATGCATTGGTAGATGAAGAAAAACTAGGTTTAGGTATAAAAACCTTTATTCAGATTCAACTTGATTTTCATAAAAATAATACCATCCAGATCTTTTTGGATGAAGTAAATCAAATCAAAGAAATCACAGAGTGTCACCACGTTACTGGTCAGGCCGATTTTCTGTTAAAGGTTTATGTGAAAGACATTAAAGCATACGAACGTTTAATTATGGATAAAATCAGTAAGATTTCTGTGGTTAAAACTTTCCAGACGATGATGATCATGTCGACCACGAAAAAAGAACCGATTGTGCCTTTAGAGTATTAACACTAAGTAATTATGGCAACCTAAAATGCTAAGGTGTCCTAAGGTGACTAAGGTGGTCCATAATTTTTACCACCTAAGCCACCTGAGATCATCTAAGTTGGAAGTTCATGCTTTTATGTTTAAGGGTTTATATCATACATAAATTCATTAACAAAACTCTTTTTTCCGTTATGCACTATATTGGCTGAATTGAAATTGATCAACAATCCTTTTGGTATTTTTAATAATTTCATATAGGTTAAAATCTGTGCTTCATGAATGGGTAATATACGCTCAACTGCTTTTAGTTCTAATACCAGGCAGTTTTCAATCACCAAATCTACCTTGAGCTCTGTATTTAGTAGCACATCTTTATAAGAAAGTACAATAGGATGTTCAGCGGTAAAATTTATGTTTTGTAGCTGTAGTTCTCTCATTAAGCACTTCTTGTAAACACTTTCGAGAAGGCCAGGGCCGAGAATTCTATTTATTTCTATACAAGCACCTGTAACCTTGTATTCTAATTGGTCGAGAAAAACTTTATTGATCACCATAAAATCCATTAATTAGTTAATAATGTTTTTGGGATGATTTTTAAGTAATTCGTTAGTTGGTAGAATTACAAGAGCAATTTATTAATAATTCCCGAAATTTCCTGAGCATTTTGATAAACCATAAAATGGGTGCCATTTTGGATCACAAAATCTGGTTGAGCAATTTTTGAATATAAAATTTTATCGTTGGTACCATGGATATGGTAGGTGTTTTTCGGCTTGGTTTTATTTCTCCAGCTTAAAATACTCCCGATTGCCCATTTTAGAAAATGAGGATCTGTATCTTTTATAATCCTACTTAGTAATGCTTTTTCGCCGCTCGAGCGTGTGCCGAAATAATAATTCTGTGTAAGTTTGTTTGATGCTTTTAAAAGCCTGGCAGGAATAAATTTTAGCAAGCCAAGTGTCCCTGCAAAGCGGTATAATGCTGGCAGATGAGTACTTAACATGGTGCTCGAAATGATAATCGTTGTTGCAGGTTTTAATATTTTAGCAATTTCTACTGCGATCATTCCTCCGAAAGAAACGCCTACCAAGGCAAAAGGTTGGGTTAAGTCTATTGCACTACTTAATCGTTGAGCGTATGATGCTAATGATTCATTTTTGTTCGGAGTAATCCAATCTATATGAATGATATTGATGTTTTCATTAAGCTTTAGCTTCGAAAAAATTCTTTTATCGGCACCTAAACCGCTAATAAAATAAGCATTCATTATGCTGGTAAGTTCCAGTCAATAGGCGCTAAGTTATTTTGTATTAAAAGCTGATTTGCTTTGGAAAAATGTTTCGATCCGAAGAAGCCATTATAGGCTGAAAATGGCGAAGGGTGGGCAGCGGTAAGCACATAATGTTTTTTTTGATCTATTAACGCAGCCTTTTGCTGAGCGTATTTACCCCATAACAAGAAAACAATGTGTTCGCGTTTCTGAGATAAAGCCTTAATAATTTCATCTGTAAAAATTTCCCAGCCACGATTTTGATGCGAGCCTGCTTCTGAAGCACGAACGGTTAGCGTGGCATTTAACAACAAAACGCCTTGTTCTGCCCAGTGCGTTAAGTGGCCATGATTTGGTGTTTTAAAACCTTCAATATCAGTTTCCAGCTCTTTGTATATATTTTTTAACGATGGCGGAATGGCTACACCTCGTTGTACTGAAAAGGACAGACCATGCGCCTGGCCAACACCATGATAGGGGTCTTGACCTAAAATCACAACCTTTACCTGGTCAAATGGCGTGGTGTTTAATGCATTGAAAATATCACTGCCTTTTGGGTAAACCGTGGCTCCATTGTTTTTTTCCTCCTGTAAAAAAGACTTAAGGCTTTTCATGTAGTCTTTTTCAAATTCTTCTTCTAAAACGGCTAACCAACCTGGTTCTAATGCTGCAGACATAATATTGATGTAAGATGTATAATGTAAAATGGATTTCGAGTATGTCTAGTAAATGAATTTTTAGTCAATGGTTTGATAGATCATGCTTAATGGTTTGTATGGTTTTGCATAAACCAACAGGCTATCAACTGTGAACCATTAAACTAAAACCAAAAAACCGCTCAAAAAGTTTAAGATTTCTTCTTGTATATTGCTAGTAAATCTCCTTCAAGGCTTGTTTTAGGCCCTTCGATAATTCTTCCGAGTTCTTTCCCTTTTTTATCGTAAACAATAAAGGTAGGTACTCTTAAAATTTCCAAGCCGTCCAGTATGCCGTTTTCAGCCTTTTTGTTGCCGTCAACCGCAATAATTTCTACGTTTTTCCCTTTAAAGTGTAAGGCATCTAAAATTTTAAAGAAGTTCGGTACGTTTGCTTTACTGTCGCCACACCAGGTGCCTAAAACAATTTTTATTTTTTCGTTTTTAACCAGTGTTTTCAGTTCGATCATGGTTGCTGCATCCGGAACATATGCCGCGTAAAGTGGATCGTACATTTCTTTAAATTCAGGGAAAGTGGTAATACCCTCGCGTGTACAGGCATTAATTAATATATCTTTATTGTGAACTTGATCATGTATTTTTTTATTCACTTCTTGTGCAGAAACGTTCATTGCAAGTACGATTAGGGTTATAGATAAGAGGATTTTCATATTTACGAGATGTTTTTTTTGAGCTTTTAAATTTTTAATGAAATTATTGTTTTAAAATCTAATTTCTGCCATTTAAACACGATATTTGCAAAAAAAAATAATTAGGATAAAATTTATGCCAAATATCATCAGATTAATTGCGGGGTTTGCTTTACTGGGTGGCGCAGTAGCTTTATTTATTTTCGGTTTCTGGCCGTGGGGTATTATTGCCATTTTATTGGGGATAATTGTACTGGTAACTTATTTCTTTAATGAGAACATGCTTTTAGCACAATGGTTTCTTAGAAAAGATAACATGCCTAAAGCCAAAATGTTTTTAGACCGGATTACCAATTATGAAACGCAGTTGATTAAAGTTCAACATGGTTATTATAACTTATTGATCGGGTTAATTGAAAGCAGAACAGCACCGATGCAGAGTGAGAAGTATTTTAAAAAATCGCTTGCATTGGGCATGCAGATGGACCATAATATTGCTTTGGCCAAGCTAAGTTTAGCAGGTATTGCAATGGCTAAGCGAAACAAACGCGAAGCTACCATGTATCTTGCTGAAGCGAAAAAAGCAGATAAAAATAAATTATTGGCCGATCAGATTAAACAAATGAAAGATCAGATGGGCATGATGGACAAACAGCAGCAAGTTCGTTATAGATAACATTAATCGTATCATATATAGAGCCATTTCAGAATTGAGATGGCTTTTTTGTTTCAGCTCAGTTTGTTTATTGTGAATTGCAGCTTATAAATTACTATTTTTATGGATAACTAACTTTTAAATATTCATGAAAAAAGTATCTTATTTACCCATGCTGGCTTTTTTAGCTATTCTAGGTGCTTGCAATAACAAAAAAAATGTTGAAGAAAGCGAAAGCTTTTCATCGGTAAATCCTTTTTTTAAAGCAAGCGAACTTGCCTTTCAGGCTCCTGCCTTCGACAAAATTAAAAACAGCGATTTTAAACCCGCATTGGAAGAAGGGATGAAACAGCAAATGGATGAAATCCAGAAAATTGCTGACCAGACTGAGGCACCAAGTTTTGAAAATACCATTTTGGCCATTGAAAAAAGCGGACAATTATTGAGCCGTACAGCTATGGTCTTTAATCTGCTTACTGGAGCCAATACAAACCCCGAATTGCAAAAGGTTAAAGAAGAGGAAGCACCTAAATTAACGGCAAATTCAGATGCCATTTATCTAAATACCAAACTTTTTAATCGGGTGCAAATCCTTTATAAACAAAAGGATCAGCTGAAACTGGATGCCGAATCGTTACGTTTACTGGAGTATTATTACCAAAAATTTGAATTGGCAGGAGCAAAGCTATCTGATGCTGACAAAGACAAACTTAAAGAGCTGAATAAAGAAGAAGCTACCTTGAGTGCAAAATTTACCGCGCAGTTACAGGCAGCAGGTAAAGGTTTAAAAAATACTACTCAGCAACCCGAATTGCAGTCAATGACCGATCGTGCTAAAAGAGAAGAACTTTTTAACAAATCATGGAACAGGGCAGAAAAGGGTGATGCAAATGATACCCGTAAAATAATTTCAAGAATTGCACAGATTCGTTCTGCTCAGGCGGCATTGCTGGGCTTTAAAAATTACGCAGCCTGGAAATTACAAAATCAGATGGCTAAAACGCCCGAAGCAGTAGAAGATTTTTTTAGCAAAGTTATTCCAGCTGCTACCGCTAAAGCAAAAAGTGAAGCGGCAGATATACAGGCGGTAATCGATCAGCAAAAAGGTGGCTTTAAACTGGAACCTTGGGATTGGGACTTTTATGCCGAACAAGTTCGTAAGGCAAAATTCGATCTGGATGAAAACGAGGTTAAACCCTATTTCGAGTTAAATAAAGTACTCATTAACGGTGTTTTTTATGCTGCAACACAACTTTACGGCATTACTTTTAAGGAGCGTAAAGATTTACCAGTTTACCAGGAAGATGTTCGTGTTTTTGATGTGATAGACAAAGATGGAAAACAGCTAGGCTTGTTTTATTGTGATTATTATAAACGTGATAATAAAGATGGTGGTGCCTGGATGGATAACCTTGTTCCCCAATCTAAGCTATTCGGCACGATACCGGTAATTTATAATGTCTGCAATTTTGCGAAACCCGAAGCGGGAAAACCGGCGTTAATTAGTTTTGATGATGTTACAACTATGTTCCATGAGTTTGGGCATGGTTTACATGGTTTATTTGCCAATCAGCAATATCCCAGTCTTTCGGGTACAAGTGTAGCCCGCGATTATGTTGAATTTCCTTCGCAGTTTAATGAACATTGGGCTTCTGATCCAAAAATATTAAAGAATTATGCGCTTCATTATCAAACAGGAGCACAAATGCCACAAGCTTTATTGGATAAGATTAAAAAGGCGAGTTCGTTTAATCAGGGCTATATTTTTACAGAAGCTTTGGCAGCCGCGGATCTGGATATGCAGTGGCATACGATTTCACCGGGTTCACCTTTACAGGATGTAGACAAATTTGAAGCCGAGGCTTTAAAGAAAACCAATTTAAATTTATCGTACGTGCCACCACGTTACCGCTCCAGCTATTTTCTACATATCTGGAGCAATGGCTATGCTGCAGGTTACTATGCCTACAGTTGGACATCTATGCTTGAAAATGATGCCTTTTCATGGTTTCAGGAAAATGGAGGGTTAACAAGGGCAAATGGCCAGCGTTTTAGAGATATGATTCTGTCAAAAGGAAATACCGAAGATCTGGGTAAAATGTTTTTTAATTTCAGGGGGCATAATCCTGATATTAAACCGATGCTTAAAAAACGCGGATTGTTGTAAAACAACATTATAGAACAAAGGACCGTTAATAATTGTCCTTTGTTCTATAATTAATAACGAGGTATAGGATAGTGACGTTGTAGTTATGGTACTATTTTCTTTAAATTCCATCTCTGCCGATGAACCGTTCTTTACCCAAAAGAAACTGAATAGCCTTTTTTACATTGCGGTTTACCGATTCTTCCGTTTTAAGGTTGGCAATATAACGTATAATTTCCTTCTGTAAATGGGGGGCAAGGCCATCAAATATATCCTTAGCTTGTTTATTTTCTATTAAAGCCTTTTCCAACTTAGGATTTATCCTTATTGTTCGTTCTTCAGTATCAAATTCAATTTCGAAGCTTGCGGTATCTCCAACATCTTTGCCTGCCGCTTTTCGCATAGGCGTATTCAGGTACAAACGCCAATCACCCGCATATTTTACCAAAGTTTGCTTGAACTCATGTCCATCAATTTTCATTGTAATTGGAAGCTGACCTTTGTCTTTCCCTGCCTGGTGAAAAACATAGTTTAATGCTTCTTCTGTTACAAATACAAAGGGATTAATCCCAATAATCTTAATTTCAGCAGTAAATGATACAGGTTTCTTGTTATCCATTAATTAAAGATATCGTCTTTGATTAAAACTCCATAATTTTGGCCAATAAATCAAACACCATAATTTCTCTCTTTGCGCTTCGTCCAACGCTTTTCGATTTGCGCCAGCCGCGCGCTACAAAAACTCAAAACCAAATTCCATTTTTCATTGTAGTTTATATAAAACTTAATACTATGGCAACATCACAAGAAGGGAGTACAAACAATACTCAGGAAGAAAATAACATTAAAGATTTAGGTGGTAAAGCAGCTATCGAAAAACTGAGAACACTGGCAGAAAAGTCTGAAAGCTGTTTTTTCTGTACCAATATTAAAACTGGTGTACCTTTATCGGTAAGGCCAATGGCCATTCAGCAGGTTGATGACGAGGGAAATATTTGGTTTATGAGCATGAAAGACAGTCATAAAAATGACGAGATTTCTACTGATCCTTTTACGCATCTGTTGTTTCAGGCCGGGGCGCACGCAGGTTTTGTAAATATTTATGGAATTTCGGAAATCAGTAGAGATCAGGCTAAGATTGACGAGCTCTGGAGTCCCTTTATCAAAACCTGGTTTCAGGGTGGAAAAGACGACCCAAACATTACCTTAATCAAGGTAATTCCATCAGAAGGATATTATTGGGATACGAAACATGGTACAGCTGTAGCCTTTTTAAAAATGGCAGCATCTGTAATTACAGGGAAAACCATGGACGACTCGGTGGAGGGAAATTTGGAGGTTGATTAAAAAGGGCAACTACTGGAATCGGTTAACTGGTTAATTGTTGCAATTAACCGTCAACTGAGAATTCCCAACTGCAAACTGATTATTTATCTCCTAAATAATCAAAACCCTCAAATTCTTCTCTTTGAGCTCTTTTGCTTAAGATATCTTCTTCTTCGGCTTGTACCCTTGAGAAGAACAAAGCTTCGGCCTGGATTCTTTTTATTAACTGACGTACGAGCGTTAAATCAAAAGCATCTTTGCTCAATTTAATGCAGTATTCTCTTTCGTTGATTTCTAAACTTGACGTATTCATATCGCAATGATTTTATTTATCGATTGCCGTAAATATAGAAAAGGCTTGCTAAACAATTGCTAGCAAGCCTTTTAAGTTTATGTTATGTTTGTGTTAAAATCAAATTCCTAATCCTCTTTTTCAGGACTCGGATTTAACTATTTATGCGATAGGAATAAGCCATCATCCGTTTTAGCAACTTTTAAGATTCCTTTTGCTGTTAAAGCTTTTAAGGTTGTATCCCATTTCTTGTTGCTCCAATCGGTCAGTTTCCCTTTTACTTCAGTTAACAGGTGTTGCTCACCTTCCGAAACCAGTGCATATAATTCTGTTTCTTCCGGAGTCATTTCTATTTTCTTTTTCTCAGGGCGCATCTGCGGGAAGAATAAAACTTCCTGAATAGTACTTTGGTTGGTCATTAACATTACTAAACGATCAATACCAATGCCTAAACCCGAAGTAGGTGGCATACCATATTCTAGTGCACGTACGAAATCATCATCCATGGCCATAGCTTCATCATCTCCACGTGCAGCTAACTTTAACTGATCTTCTAAGCGCTCTTTTTGGTCAATAGGATCGTTTAATTCTGAATAAGCATTTGCAATCTCTTTACCATTAACAAATAGCTCAAAACGCTCTACCAAACCTTCAGCGGTACGGTGCTTTTTAGCAAGCGGTGTCATTTCGATAGGGTAGTCGGTAATGTAGGTTGGCTGAATTAAATTCGCTTCAACTTTAGCACCGAAAATTTCATCAATTAATTTACCACGACCCATGGTATCATCGATTTCTATACCTAAATCCTTACAAGTTTGCGCAATTTCTTCCTCGGTCATTGCTGAAACATCAATTCCGGTATATTTTTGGATCGATTCGTACATAGTTAGTTTTTCGTACGGTCCTTCAAAGTTAATTTCGTTGGCACTAACTTTAACTACAGCTGAACCAGTTGTTGCAATAGCTACTTTTTCTAAACATTCTTCAACCATGGCCATCATCCAGATATAATCTTTATAGGCAACGTAAATTTCCATTGAAGTAAATTCAGGGTTATGCGTACGGTCCATCCCTTCATTACGGAACATTTTACCAAACTCATATACGCCATCAAAACCTGCAACGATTAATCTTTTTAAATATAACTCATTTGCAATACGTAAATAAAGCGGCATATCTAAAGTATTGTGATGCGTGGCAAATGGACGTGCAGCAGCACCACCGTGAATAGGCTGCAGGATAGGGGTTTCAACTTCCATCCAGCCCTGGTTATCAAAGTAATTACGCATGGTGTTAATCACCTTGCTGCGTTTGATGAAAATCTGTTTAAAATCAGGGTTTACTGTTAAATCTACATAACGCATACGGTAACGCAGCTCTGGATTAGTAAATCCATCGTATACGTTTCCTTCATCATCACGTTTAACAATTGGTAGTGGACGTAGCGACTTAGAAAGTACCTTAAATTCTGTAACATGCACAGAAATTTCTCCTGTTTGTGTCGTAAATACGTATCCTTTAACCCCAATGAAATCGCCGATATCTAAAAGTTTTTTAAATACCGTGTTGTATAAGGTTTTATCATCACCAGGGCAAAGTTCATCACGCTTTAGGTAGATCTGAATTCTGCCGGTAGAATCCTGTAACTCTGTAAAAGAAGCAGCGCCCATAATATTACGGCTCATAATTCTACCTGCTAATACTACGGTTTTGTATGCTGTCTTATCTACTTCATAATTAGCTAATATATCTGCGGCATATGCATTTACTTCATACGCTTCTGCAGGATAAGGCTCAATGCCTAATGCGCGTAATTGTTTTAGCGACTCACGTCGTAATACTTCTTGTTCTGATAATCCTATACTCATTTCAGGTATTTTTTGCAAAAGTAATGCTCTTGCATTTTTTGTTATTGTTAAATTTTGGTGCTTTAATGAAAAAGAAATAATTAGCTGATTAAATTTTGAATTAATATTGGAAAAAATTCAATTTTCAGTACCAATTAGCTATCCACTTAAAACAGATGGTTGCAAAGATAAGAAAGCTATTGTAATTACTAAATGCTTTGTTTGATATAAAAATGCATTTTAGCATGTTAAAGCCAATGAGATAAAAAATGGATGATCAGAAGCTTACCCTATGATACTTTATTCCATATCAATCAACGGATCCCAGAATACCTTTTTAAGGTTTTGAACTTTCAGGTTTTTAATTTCAACGCCTTCGCGTTCGAGGAGTTCCTGTCTTTTAGCTGTAGATGATGGATCGCCGCTGAGCAAGCCGTTACTGCTGATTACCCTATAATAGGGCACAGGAGATTGTGCTGCTCCACAAGCGCCAATGGCTCTGGCAACCATTCTCGATAGATTAGGCGTGCCTATGGCTTTTGCAATTGCTCCGTACGATGTTACCCTTCCCTTGGGTATTTCCCTGGTTAAATCCCAAACCTGTTCAAAAAATAAATCGTGTTTCATTGTTTTGGAAAATGATATATAAAGCTATTAAATATATCTATTTCATAATTCGTCTTTGGGAATTTATTTTATTAAGTGCTTTTATATAGTTTCATTGGTCTAATAGGTGGTTAACCTTTCTGAAGTTTTTAAGTATTTCATCGAGTAAATTTTTCAGCGATATGAATTTAGTGTTTCACAGATGTTATATTTGTTTGGATGTGAATAGCCATTCAAAAAAAATATGCCCAATATTAAGCAAATACCACCTTCTTGTTTTGAGTTTTTAAGTTTATTAAAAAATAACAACGAACGTGAATGGTTTAATGACCATAAAATAGCCTACCAGAAAGAACATACCTATATAGCATCTTTTGCACAGGATTTATTAGATCTTATGAATACCCATGATGTAATTGAAACACCATCTGGAAAGAAAAGTTTATACCGGATTTATCGGGATACCCGTTTTTCAAACGATAAAACACCTTATAAAACACATTGGAGTGGAAGTTTTAAACGGGCAGGTAAACAAAGAAGAGGTGGTTACTATTTTCACATCGAACCAGGTAATAGTTTTGTAGCCGGTGGTTTTTTCGGCCCCTCCCCACAAGATTTAAAATTGATAAGGGAAAATATAAGTTTTGATGCCCAGCCTTTGAGAGCAATATTAAATGATAAAACTTTTATTGCTTCTTTCGAGACTTTGAAAGGCGAGCAATTGAAAACAGCTCCAAAGGGCTTTGATGGAGATCATCAGGATATCGATTTGCTACGCTATAAACAATTTTTGTTAATTCATCGATTTACCGATCAGGAAGTTTTAAGTAAAGAATTCATAGGACACTGCAATCAGGAATTTAAAAATATGCGTCCTTTCTTTGATTATATGAGCGAAATATTAACAACCGATGCGAATGGAATGGATCTGTAATTGATTTTTACGATTGCTGCAAAAAAATAAAAGGTCATCTTACTAATTTTTGTAATGATGACCCTTTTTTAATTATGATTCAGCTTCTATACCTTCCTCATACATTTCGTTAATGGCTTCGGCATATTTCTTTTCTACAATACGTCGTTTAACTTTCATGGTAGGGGTAATTTCTCCTTCATCTATATTGAAAGGATTACGTTTGATCTTAAAATTTTTAATGCGCTCAAATTTGGCCAGTTCGTTAGATATTTTTTTGATGTCCTGCTCCATCCATTCAATAATTTCAGGGTTGCGGATAAAAGGATCAGCCTCTTCAAAAAACGATGGTTTGAGTTTAAAGGTTTCTTCTAAAGTTTCCCTGTTCGGGATAATAATTGCCGTAATAAACTCACGTTTATCTCCAATTAAAAAAAGTTGATCAATTTTTGGGCTTTTCAAATAAATATTTTCTACCGGGGTAGGGTAAACATTTTTGCCGTACGCATTTACGATCATGTTTTTTAAACGATCGGTGATCTGAAGATTACCTTTATAAAAGCGGCCAATGTCTCCGGTATGGAACCACATGTCTTTGTCTATGGCTTCGGCAGTTTCTGCAGGTTTGTTAAAATACCCCTTCATTACGCAATGGCCTCTAACAATTACTTCACCTTCGGCGCATTCAAATTCTTCGTTAAAGGTATTGTGTGTTTGGATACTGAGCATTTCTTTAGTTTCGACATCTTGTATGCCCACTTCAATTCCTGGAATTACACGCCCAACCGTACCATATACCTGCCTGTGATATTCTGTAACAGACATTACTGGCGAGGTTTCTGTTAAACCAAAACCTTCTAATATTTTAATACCCAGATCGCCAAAAAACTCACCCACATTTTTAGGAAGTGCAGCTCCACCCGAAATCATAAATTTTAAGCGGCCACCTGTTTTTTCTTTGATTTTGCTAAAAACCAATTTCTCTGCAATCCCTTTTTTTGCGGATAAAATAAGACCCGGATTTTTGCCCGCCTCTTTTGCTACACGGTATTTGTTGCCTATTTCCAGCGCCCAGGTAAATATTTTTGCTTTTGTACCACCTCCCGCAGTTCCTCCTTTTATGGCTTTATCATGAATGCGTTCTAAAAGGCGCGGAACGCAGCTCATCACCGTAGGACGAACTTCTCCCATATTTTTAGCCAATAACTCTAAACTTTGTGCAAAAGCAATTTTACAGCCTTGTGCACAGCAAACATGGTAAGTGGCTGTACGCTCGAATACGTGCGACAGCGGCAGAAAGGAAAGGAAAGTTTCGGTTTGGTCAATCACAGGGATCTGTTGTAAACAAACCTCCACATTTTTAACAAAGTTATGATGGGTAAGCATTACACCTTTTGGGGTGCCTGTTGTTCCCGAAGTATAAATTAAAGAGGAAACATCCTCAGGTAAAACCAAGCTTCTGCATTGGTCAATATCAGCCCTTTCGGCAGCAGTAATTTGATGTTTAAGTGCCAGGATATCAGAAAAGGCAATAACTTCTACGTGTACATCCTCGGGAATAACAACTTTTTCAAAATCTTTAAAAGCAGGAATAATATATTTTAACTGTTTACAATTGGCCGCTACCTTTAATACTTTACGGTATAGAAAGTTGTTCCCAACAAGAATAGCTTTTATGCCCGAGTCGTTAATAATATAGGCCACCTCTTGCTCAGAAAGCGTAGGGTAAATAGATACATTAATTACACCAATTTGCTGGATTCCCTGATCATAGTATACATATTCAGGCGAATTCTCGATCATTAAGCCTAAACGATCGCCTTTTTTTATTCCTTTTTCCAAGAAAAATGCAGAAACAGCATCAGCTCTTTTTAAGGTGTCTTCATAAGAAATTTCAGCCCATTCCGCACCCTGTTTATGGATTAAAAAGGTTTCCTGAGGTTTGTGAATATTTTTGACAACATTCCGCAATAAGGTAGGAACAGTTGAAAATTCGTTTATTAATGGCATGCTCGTAATTTGGTCCGCTAATTATAATTAACAATAATAAGGCTTTTTGGATTAAAAATACAAAAGGGCCCCGAAATTTTCGGGGCCCTTAAATAATATGTTTTATAAGATTTTAAACAGAGAAACTTTCGCCACAGCCACAGCTACGGCTGGCATTTGGATTTATAAAGTTGAAACCTTTTCCGTTTAAACCATCTGTAAAATCTAATTCCGTTCCAGCTAGGTAAAGGAAAGATTTCATATCTAAAGCAATTTTAATTCCTTTGTCTTCAAAAAACTGATCGCCTTTTTGCTCTTCGTTATCAAAATCCAGATTGTATGATAAGCCCGAACAGCCACCACCTTTTACTGAAACACGTAAAAAGTAATCAGAACCCATCTCCGAATCCTGCATTAAATGGTCTATTTTGTCTTTTGCTTTATCTGTTATCGTTATCATAGTATCGAGTATTTAGTATCAAGTATTTAGTATCGAGTTGTTAGTATCAAGTATCAAGATTGAACTACTACAGTCTTGATACTTGATACTATAATACTTTATACTAGTCTTAATGGTGCGATTTTTCTAATACAATTGCTTCTAAACCATTTTTAACACGATAATCGTTAATGGCCGATTTAATTGCATCTTCTGCTAAAACTGAGCAGTGAATTTTTACCGGAGGTAAAGCCAATTCTTCAACAATATCCATATTATCAATAGATAAAGCCTCATCAATTGTTTTTCCTTTTAACCATTCGGTAGCTAAAGAAGAAGAAGCAATAGCCGAACCACAACCAAATGTTTTAAATTTAGCATCAGTGATTACGTTATCTTCTCCAACTTCAATCTGTAAACGCATTACGTCACCACACTCTGGTGCACCAACTAATCCTGTTCCTACAAATTTGCTGTCTTTATTTAATGTACCTACGTTACGTGGGTTATTGTAATGGTCAATTACTTTTTCTGAATATGCCATGATTTTATTTTTTTATCTCCTTACGGAGCAATTTTATTTTTAGTTATCAATTATCAATTTTCAATTATCAGTTTGCCTACTCAAAATTGCAAACTGCCAACTTCAAACTGAACTAGTGTTCTGCCCATTCAATTTTACTCAAATCGATTCCCTCTTTAAACATTTCCCAAAGTGGAGAAAGTTCTCTTAAGTGATTAACTGCTTTTTGAGTCACTTCAATTGCCTGATCAATTTCTGCTTCTGTAGTAAACCTTCCTAAACCGTAACGGATAGAAGAGTGTGCTAAATCATCAGATAAACCTAAACTTTTCAATACATAAGATGGTTCTAAAGATGCTGAAGTACAAGCTGATCCTGAAGATACCGCTAAATCACTCATTGCCATCATTAAACCTTCACCCTCAACATATTTGAAAGAGATATTGGCTACGTGTGGTAAACGGTGTTGTGTATTACCATTAACATAACTCTCTTCCATTTTGCTTAAAGTAGACTCTAATTTGTCACGTAAAGCAGCCAAACGAACTGATTCAGTTTCCATTTCTAAGCGGCAAAGTTCGCAGGCTTTACCTAAACCAACAATACCAGGAACGTTTAAAGTACCAGAACGCATTCCGCGTTCATGGCCGCCACCGTCCATTTGTGCAGTAACTTTAACCCTTGGGTTTTTACGGCGAACATAAAGTACACCAACACCTTTCGGTCCGTACATTTTATGTGCCGAGAAAGCCATTAAGTCAATACCGTCCGCATTAACATCAACAGGGATTTTACCAACCGCCTGTGTCGCGTCAGTCATAAATAAAGCACCGTGTTTGTGTGCAATTGCTGCAATTTCTTTTACCGGTTGAATTACACCAATTTCGTTGTTACCATACATAATCGAAACCAAAATAGTTTCAGGAGTCATGGCAGCTTCTAATTCAGCTAAATCAATTAAACCGTCTTCTTTAACGCCTAAATAAGTTACACGTGCACCGTTTTTCTCTAGGTGTTTGCAAGTATCTAAAACCGCTTTATGTTCAGTAACCGCAGTAATGATGTGGTTACCTTTTTCTTTGTACATTTCAAATACACCTTTAATAGCCAGGTTATCGGCTTCAGTAGCACCTGATGTAAAAATAATTTCTTTTTCAGTACAGCCGATTAGTTTGGCTACCTGTTCACGAGCATAATCTACTCCTTCTTCTGCTACCCAGCCAAACGCATGGTTGCGGCTCGCAGCATTTCCAAATTTCTCAGTAAAGTAAGGTAGCATTGCTTCCAACACCCTCGGATCTAACGGGGTTGTAGCATTATTATCTAAATATATCGGCTGTTTCATCTCTATTCTGTTAATTATAACACAAAGATACGAAAAAACTTATTTAACAATTATAAATAATAGCTATGACCTTATAGAGAAAAGCCGCATTTTTACATTCACATAACCTTATAATCTATGAATAAGATAGAACACATCGGCATCGCGGTAAAAGACCTCAATAGTTCTATAAACATTTATCAGAAACTACTCAATACCGATTGCTATAAAACAGAGCAGGTTGCATCCGAATTTGTAAATACAGCTTTCTTTAAAACTGGCGAAAATAAGGTAGAATTGCTCCAATCTACAGCTCCTGATAGTGCAATTGCCAAATTTATCGAGAAAAAAGGAGAGGGGATCCATCACATTGCGTTTCTGGTTGATGATATTCTTGCCGAAATGGAGCGTTTGCACAAAGAAGGCTTCGTGCTGCTTAACGAATCGCCAAAAAAAGGGGCTGATAATAAAATGGTGTGTTTTGTGCATCCAAAAGATACCAATGGCGTACTGATCGAAATCTGCCAGGAAATTAAATGGGTGTAGAAGAATGTAGATGCGATTGCTTTATTTCCCTCTTTTAGAGGGGTATCTGCAAGGCGGGGTGTCAATTTAAATATATTTACTTTTTTGAAAACGAACGGTTCTGTATTCCATAGTATCTGTAGCTCTGCTAACCGCTATAGTTTCGATGAAGAATCGGGAGCTGCCGTTTTTATCAGGTTTATTTAACTTTGGGCTGTGTTTTAATTTAAAAACAGGCATTATCTTTAAATTAATAAATATAAAAAATATTTAGATGAAATTAGCTTCGCTTGTTATCGATCTATTAAAAACGCATTGTAATAGTGTGAATTATGATGGTTTGCATATAGCGTACGATACAGGTAATCAACGTTACTGGATTTATGTAAACGATATTGCTTACGATAATGGACGATTGGCCTGGTTTCAGGTAGATTCGGGAGATGTGAAACGGCTTGTGATTTACGATGAAAAAAATGTTTCGAGCTGGATAGCCGTTACCAGCAGGGAAGATACCGATGAGCATTTTGACTGCCATTTGATAGAATGGGTTGGCGAATATTTAACTTTTATTTATCATGAGAAACATAAAATTTATATCGGTAGCGTGTCGGGTAACCGCGGTAGAGCATTCTGCTTTCGTGGAGATATGATCAAAAGGATAGGAGATATCATTTACTGTAAAGAATACCTTCATAATGGAATTATTAAGCGGGGACTTATGCCCTCTGTTACTGAATTAACACCAGTTGCTTTACACGAGTTAGAAAAAGAAGCTATTGTACTCGAGATAATAGGTTATGGCGATAATATGTTTAATTTGGGATCTGAACAAGCTCAATAGCATGGATGATATTTTGCCTTTGATAAAGATAATAAATAAAGATTTCGATATACCAGATCATCTTTCTGAGGATCAGTTGCGGGATGCGATGGTTGATGCCTTTGCTTACCTGATTGATAACGATTTTCCGAAGCTCATCCAGATTTTGTACAAAGCCGATGTAGATCAGTATAAATTAAAGGAGTTGTTAGAAACCGTAGAAGGCTCAAGTTCTGCAGAAGTAATTGCCGATGCCTATATTGCCCGTCAGAAGGCTAAAATAGAAACCTGGAACAAGTACAGTCCGAAAAAGGATTAGGATGCTTCTTCCTGTGATGGATTAAAGCGGTTGTACATATCCATATCAAAAAAAGAAATAGAATTGATCTTATCCGCTTTCAGTACAAGATCTGTTTTCAATTCATCGGTATTCGCTACAGAGCCGTCCTCAATATAACTGGCATAAACCGTTAAATACTGTGTGGTAAAAACCAATTCCTTATCGTCAGCCTTGCGGTAACCGCTAAAGGCGGGGGTAATGCGGATATAGCTGGTGGTAAATGGTTTTGGTAATTCTTTTACCCACCCAATATAGAATTTTCCACTATCCATAGTAAACTGTAAAAGGTGGGCATCAAAAAAAGATGAACTCAGTAATAATTCAAATTCATTTCCTGATGTTGCTATAGCTCTTTTAATGGCTTTTAGTCGGTTGATAAAAAGATTGGCAATTTCTGTGGCGGCTACAGCAACCAATAACGATAGGCTGGTAGTGCCGAAATAAGGTGCATGGATCGGGAGTAATTTGCTAAGGTGTTCAATGGTTTCCGGCCAGATGGCAATAAAAATCGCTCTTAGTATAAAACATGCGCCGAGTAATAAGATACCTGCAAAAGCGGAGTTTAATAATATACGCTGGCTTTCGAGCCGATATTGTACATACCGCAGGTACCTGAACCTGATTAATATATAGTAGCCGCCTACAAGAGGGAATAAAAGTAGGTTAAAAGGCATCTATAAGGCTATTTCTTGTTTTTATCCTTTTCTATCTTTTTAAAAATACTCGATTGCATTAATGCGCCCACCATTTGGATAACCCTTGGCTGTGCAAAAAAATCAGGACTTTTAATGTAGAGCTTTCCGCTGCTATCTGCATGGATGATGCCATCTAATTCGCCGTGTTTTCTCATATACCAAATTTACATATATTTTTTAAATATCTGAAAAACAATATTCAGCTTAAAAAGTTTAATTTGCCTTAATGGGCCACTGATGTGTTTTAGCTCTTCCACAGGAAGAAAAAACATATAATTTAAAATTCTTTATTTAGGCTTGTAAATCAAAAATAAAATTAAGATATTTGCATCCTCTAAAATAGAGGTAGAAAGACTAATAGGAAATGTCATAAGCGTTGTTGCCAGCAAATTGCAAGAATGTTCTTGATGCTTTCACACAAATAACTAAAAATAATATTCAAATGAAAAAAGATTTGCACCCAACAAGCTACAGACCAGTTGTTTTTAAAGACATGTCTAACGAGTATGCTTTCTTAACAAAATCTTGCGTAGATACTAAAGAAACAATTAAATGGGAAGATGGTAACGAGTATCCTCTTTACAAATTAGAGATTTCACATACTTCTCACCCTTTTTATACTGGTAAAATGAAATTGGTTGATACAGCAGGACGTATCGATAAATTCAAAAACCGTTACGCTAAGAAATAATTTTAGCAACAAAAAGCATTTTTTGAAGTCCCTTTGCCAAAAGCATCGGGACTTTTTTTATTTTTGCTACTTATGACAATCAATCTATTTGATGATTCTTCTTGGATGTCCCTACGTCCACTTACGTTTACCAGGCCTGTTGCCGACTTACGCATTGGTATTTTAACCATTGCCGAGAAATGGGCTAAATATTTAAAGGCTGATTTTGGCTTTCATACCCAAGATTACCTCTCTGTAAAATTTGCACCAAAACCTAATGCCGATTTGTTTATAAACGGTTCTGTTTGCCCGGATGAAGTTTTGCTAAACGCCGTAGATAAGCTTAAAGCAGGTGAAGTGCTTTACAAAAGAGATGTCATAATCGCATATATCGCAGATCAGCACGACTTAGAATCGGTTAAATCGCTAAAGCCGATAGAGTACACAGGTGATTTTACACATATTGTTTATCCAGAGCATATTTTCGGAAATAATCCAACCGAGATCAGAAAAGATTTTAAATTGTTAACCGAAGGACGCAGTTCGACAAAGTTAAGCAGTACCAATCAGTTGCTCGGCGATGATATTTTTCTTGAAGAAGGTACCAAAGTAGAATGCAGTGTTTTAAATAGTACCTACGGACCTATTTACATTGGTAAAAATGCTGAAGTGTGGGAAGGTAGTTTAATAAGAGGCTCTTTTGCTCTTTGCGAAAATTCATCTGTAAAAATGGGGGCTAAAATATACTCGGGCACTACCATTGGTCCAAACAGTCGTGCCGGTGGCGAAATTAATAATTCGGTAATTTGGGGCAATTCGGCCAAAGGCCATGAGGGGTATCTGGGCAATTCGGTAATGGGCGAGTGGTGCAATATAGGTGCCGATACCAACAATTCTAATTTAAAAAACAACTATGCCGAAGTAAAACTTTACGATTACGAAGGCAAAAAAATGCGCAATACTAACCTGCAGTTTTGTGGTTTAATTATGGCCGATCATGCTAAATCGGGCATAAATACCATGTTTAACACAGGTAGTGTGGTTGGTATTGGGGCTAATGTTTTTGGTGCGGGCTTTCCTCCACACCATATGCCCGATTTTAGTTGGGGAGGTGCTAGCGGTTTCGATACCTATAAACTGAATAAAATGTTCGAAACAACCGAAAAGGTATTTGCCAGAAAAAATATAGTTTTTGATGAAGTAGAAAAAGATATCATTACTAAAGTATTTGAATTAACTGAATCGTATAGGCGATTTTAATATAAAATCTGATCTGGAAAGATCAACCAAGCATTAAATAATACAAAATGAGAAAAAAGATTGTTGCCGGTAACTGGAAAATGAACTTAGATTATAACGAAGGTGTTTCGTTATTCAGCGAAATCGTAAATATGGTTAAAGATGAACGCAAAGGCGATCAGCTGGCTATTATTTGCTCACCGTTTATTCATTTAAACAGCTTGGCAAAATTGGGTGGTAACGATGTTAAAATTGGCGCTCAAAATATTAGCGATAAAGAAAGTGGTGCATATACAGGCGAAACTTCGGCTAAAATGGTGAAATCTGTTGGTGCAGAATATGTGATTTTAGGCCACTCAGAACGCAGGCAGTATTTCGCTGAAAGCGATGCTTTATTAGCTGAAAAAACTAAAGTTGCTTTAGCCAATGGCTTAACCCCGATTTTCTGTATCGGCGAAACTTTAGACGAGCGTAACAACGGCAGTTATTACGAAGTATTAAAAAAACAATTGGTAGAAGGTATTTTTAGTTTAGCTGAAGAAGACTTTAAAAAATTGGTTATTGCTTACGAGCCAGTTTGGGCTATTGGCACTGGTTTAACCGCTTCTCCAGAGCAGGCGCAAGATATTCATGCTTTTATCCGCAGTGAAATCCAAGCTAACTATGGTTTTAATGTGGCTGATGATACGACCATTTTATATGGCGGAAGCTGTAACCCAAGCAATGCGGCGAGCTTATTTTCTCAAAACGATATTGATGGCGGTCTAATTGGTGGTGCATCATTAAAGTCGCGCGATTTTACAGATATTATTAAAGCATTAAACAGCTAGATGCAATACATAAAAGCAATATTTACATTCAAAAGTATCGAAGACTATCAACAGGATCTGCTTATTAGTGATCTTGCCGATTTAGGTTTCGATACTTTTGAAGATAGTGAGGGTGGTTTTACGGCTTTCGTAATCAAAGACAACTTTAACGAGCAGGAATTAAAAGACCTGCTGGGTAATTATAACGAAGAGTTTGTAACGGATTATACTCTAGAAGATGTTGCGGATGAAAACTGGAATGCCGAATGGGAGAAAAATTTTAGTCCGTTGATTATTGATGATGTATGTTATGTAAGGGCAACCTTTCATGAGCCTCAGCCATCATATCCGTACGAGATCGTGATCGATCCTAAAATGGCTTTCGGTACTGGGCACCACCAAACTACCACCATGGTGATGCAGTATATTTTGGCAGCCGATTTAAAGGATAAAAACATCCTCGATATGGGCTGCGGAACCGGAATTTTAGCTATTCTGGCTGCAAAACTAGGTGCTAAAAGTTTACTGGCTATCGATTATGATGATATCTGTTACGAGAGTACGGTAGAAAATGCTGCGCTTAACCAGGTAGATAACTTAAAGGCGCTTTGTGGTAGTAAAGAAGTGATTCCTGATGATGAATACGATGTAATCTTTGCCAATATTAATAGAAATATCCTGCTGGATCAGATCCATCGCTACGCTGAAGTATTAAAAGGAGGGGGTAAGATTTTCTTCAGTGGTTTTTACCTCGATCCGGATTTGAGCATGATTACCGCGGAATGTGCTAAATATGGCATTAAATATGTTGATCATAAACAAAATGGCGATTGGGTTGCGGCTCAGTTCGAGAAAAAATAATGATTGAATTTTAAATGAGAAAATGATTGATTTTTAACACCATACCCATTCTCTCATTCAACCTTTCTCTTTTTCAATAATTAAATTATATGCGCATACATTTTATTGCGATTGGTGGAAGTGCGATGCACAATCTGGCCATCGCCTTACATAAAAAAGGATATCAAATTTCAGGATCTGATGATGTGATTTTCGAGCCTGCAAAATCCCGCTTGGATAAATATGGTTTATTACCGGCTGAAATGGGTTGGGACGAAAATCGCATTTCAAATGATTTAGATGCTGTGATTTTAGGCATGCATGCCCGCATAGATAATCCAGAGTTATTGAAGGCACAAGAATTAGGTGTTAAAATCTATTCTTATCCTGAATATATATACGAGCAAAGTAAAAATAAATTACGCGTCGTAATTGGTGGTAGCCATGGTAAAACAACTATTACCAGTATGATTTTGCATGTGCTTAATTATTATAAACGCGATTTCGATTATTTGGTGGGCGCACAGCTGGCTGGTTTCGAAACTATGGTGAAAGTTACCGAAGAAGCGCCTATAATGGTTATTGAGGGTGACGAATATTTGTCTTCGCCGATTGATAGAAGACCTAAATTTCATCTTTACAAAGCAAATGTGGCTGTAATTAGTGGTATTGCATGGGATCATATCAATGTTTTTCCTACTTATGCTGATTATACTTTGCAGTTTGATAAATTTATAGATACGATTGAGCCTAATGGTACCTTGATTTACTGTAAGGCTGACGCTGATTTAAATGAAATTGTAACGCAATCAAAAGCTAATGTTTCAAAAATTGGTTATGCCATTCCAGCACATGAAATTAGAAACGGGGTAACTTATCTGCTTCCCGAAGAAACAGCTTTAAAAATTTTTGGTGATCACAACCTAATGAACCTGAATGCAGCAAAATTAGTCTGCAAACAATTGGAAATTAATGAAGCCGAGTTTGATGCAGCTATTTCTTCGTTTACTGGTGCAGCTAAGCGTTTAGAGGTCATATCAGCTGATGAATCGACCAACGTTTACAAAGACTTTGCGCATTCGCCATCAAAGTTAAAAGCCACTATAGATGCTGTTAAAGCACAGTTTGCCAACCGTAAATTAGTAGCCTGTATCGAATTGCATACTTTTAGCAGTTTGAACAAGGATTTCCTGAAAGAATATACAGGCGCGATGGATAAAGCCGATGAGGCAATCGTATTTATTGATATTAAATCTTTCGAACAAAAACGGATGGAACCTTTTTCTGAAGACGATGTTCAGCAGGCTTTTGCTAATCCAAAACTGAAGTTTTTTAATGATGCAGCAAAATTAAAAGACTATTTGTTAAGCCTCAACTATAAAGATGCTAACTTGCTTATGATGAGCTCTGGCAATTATGCTGGTTTCGATCTACCCGAACTGGCAGCTGCATTGAAGAAATAGCTATGAGACATGAGATTTGAGAGTGATTCAGTCTCTCATATCTCAAATCTAGTATCCCATATCTAATCTAAAAAACTATGAAAAGCATTGGAGATCACATTAAGCAAAGTAGGTTGGCCTTAGGTTTAAGTCAGGCGGATGCCGCTAAAAAGCTTAATATTTCTACTCCAGCTTTCTGCAAAATAGAGACGGGTCAGACCGATCTCAATATTTCCCGTTTACTCCAGATTTCCAAAACTTTTAAGGTTCCGGTAATGCAGCTGATTGCTGGACAATCAGAAGGATCTAATTCATCTGAAGAACTGATTGCGCTTAAAAAGGAACTGATAGAAAAAGAAGAGGAGATTAATAAACTTCGTAAAAAAGTGATCGATCTGTATGATAAGCTGGGAATATAAAATGCGGCTTGTTTATTGTTTTTCCGACTAATTGTCATTGTAAAATTATATTAAAAGAATAAAATTCATTTTTTATTAAAATATTTTGAATTTTATTCTAAATATTTATAGTTTTATAGAATGGTAATCGAAAACAATTTTAGTTTGGATCATATCGATCTGGCTATACTTAAACTTATGCAAGATAATGCCCGGATCTCGAATGTAGATTTAGCAAAGGCATTGGATCTTGTTCCTTCAGCCGTATTGGAACGCGTAAAAAAGCTGGAAAAAAAGAATGTAATTACCGGATACAATGCCAAGGTAAATCCTGTTGCGGTTAACTTGAAGTTGTTGGCTTTTATCTCCATTAAATCTTCGCAAAGCTTCAGTTGTAATGATACCGCAAGCGAATTAGCGAAAATCCCTGATGTGCAGGAGGTGCATGTAATAGCTGGTGATGATTGTTTTTTGGTAAAAGTAAGAACCACTGATTCGGCATCGTTAATGGCTTTGTTACGCGATGAGTTTAGCAAGGTTCCTAATATTTTATCGGTGAAGACAACTATTGTATTAGAAACGGTAAAAGAACAGCAACAATTGATTATTCCCGAAAAATAAAAATCATGACAAATTTAAATAAAAAGGCATCTCCGGTAATGGTTTACCTCGCATTTGCCATCGTATATATCGTATGGGGTTCTACCTATTTTTTTATCCAAAAAGCTTTGGCTGGGTTTCCGCCATTTATATTGGGAACAGTCCGTTTTTCAATTGCGGGAGTTTTGATGTTAACTTGGTGCAAAATAAAAGGAGAGGACATTTTTAATAAAAAAACGATAAAAATTGCTGCGGTAAGTGGAATTTTAATGCTTGGCTTGGGGAATGGTATCGTAATTTGGGTAGAGCAGTTTATTCCCAGCGGTTTAGTGGCTATTATGGTGGCCTCGGCAGCAATATGGTTTGTTATTTTAGATAAATCACACTGGAAAGAAAATCTGAGTAATAAATATATCGTTTCAGGTTTGATCATCGGATTTCTAGGGGTTGTGCTCTTGTTTGGCGATCAGATTAGGCAGTCGCTTGATAAACCTCAAAGTAATCTACAGATTATTGGCATGGTACTGCTTGTTTTTGGGCCGATTGCCTGGGCTGGAGGATCGCTTTATTCAAAATATCATCCCACTACCGGTAGCTCGGTTTCTGTTAACACAGGCTGGCAGATGTTGATGGCCAGTTTGGCTTTCTTTCCAGGTAGTATTTTGAAATCAGAATTTAAATTACTCGATTGGGGAAACATAACGCTTGATGCTTGGTTATCTATCGTTTACCTTATTCTGTTTGGTTCAATTGCAGCGTTTAGTGCCTATGTGTGGTTGTTAAAAGTGCGTCCGGCTACACAGGTGAGTACTTATGCTTATGTAAACCCAGTAGTAGCGGTGTTATTAAGCTTAACCTTTACCAATGAGGTAATTGGCCTTACCCAGGTGATCGGGCTGGTGATTATTTTGGGAAGTGTACTGTTAATTAATCTGCCGAAATATAAAAGCGCGTAGGTTATTTATAATGAGGGCCAGCGAGATCTACACATTTAGAAATGTGGAAAGGGAGATGGCGATAAAATCGCTGTTCTCGTGCATGCTCGTTTTTAACGAGGATGATGGAATATCTCAAAACCGTCGTTTCGGTTGAAGTATAACGGAATGGATAAATCTATAAGTACAGTTTAAAGATTTATCCATTTCGCCTCTGATGAAAAAATCAGTAAGTTTCAGCCGAAATGACGATAAATAACTAAAATATCTTGCGCATCGTCAAATGTTTTTTGCCAAAGGTTGCACCTGTAGCTTTATGTATGGCAATCATCTGTTCATTAAAATCGCCTACCCAACTCAATTCGAGTTCTTTGTACTGATTTTTAGGCAATACATATTCTCCCAAACGGATAAAGAGAACTGATTCTAGGCCGTGTTTCTGGAATTTAGGTTTAGTACCCATAACAATGGCGCGCATGCGCGTAACCCCCACCCAACGACGGTAAGCAAACTTTATTTTTTCGATTAAACCCAGTTTTCCATCAAAACCTTTTATCATCTGGTTTGCATCAGGAATCAACACTACAAATGATGCTGGTTCGCCGTTAAAGTAGGCAAACTGGATCAAATGTTCGTCCATAATGGGTTCCATGCTTTTAAAACTCTCTTCGAGGGTTTCTTTTTTAATAGGAACAAAGTTTTCAAAACTTTGCCAGCCATCATTGTAAATTTCCATTAAATCATTAATGTATTTACTGGAATTGGCTTTGCTGAAATATTCGAAAGTATAACCTGGTTTATTTCTTACCCAGTTGGCAATTTTGGTAAAGCGCTCTGGAAAAGGAATAGTAAGGTTTATGTGATTGGTTAATTGCTCATATTCAGTAACAAAACCATATTTCTCGAAAAATTTCTGATAGTATGGAAAGTTATAGTTCATACCAAACGATGGGGGAGTGAAGCCCTCAACCAGTAGGCCCCAGAAGCTATCATTTTCGCCAAAATTAATGGGACCGTCCATTGCTTTCATGCCATTTTCGGTTAACCAGTTTTTAGCTGTATCGAATAAAAGAAAGGCAGCTTTTTCATCATCAATACATTCAAAAAAACCCATCCCGCCGGTTGGCTGGTCGTAATGGTAAGCTTTTTTCTCATTTATAAAAGCTGCTACACGGCCGATCAGTTTTCCTGCATCATCTTTTAAAACCCAGCGGGTACATTTTCCATGCGCAAAAAAGGTGTTTTTTTCAGGATTAAAAACATTTTCTACTTCACTATCCAATGGACAGATCCAGTTTTTATCGTTTTTATACAGGATTTTTGGGGTGTTTAGAAAGTCTTTTTTTAATGATGAATTGCTTACAGATATAACTTGCATGGGCAGATTTTAAAATAAAAAGCATCCTACCAAGCGGTCGGATGCTTTTTCAAATATATGCTTTTTAAATATTAATAATCGTCGTCGTCATCGTCGAAATTATCGAAATTATCAAGATCATCTAATGGGATATCAAAATCATCATCGTCATCATCTTGAGGCTTCTTTTTTGTTGTTTGAATATCGTCATCTTCAAGATCATCATCTTCGTCTACCTGTTTCTTAGTAGTCGGCTTAGTTGGGAGTTTCTTTGGCGCTTTCATAACACAAAAATAAAAATTGCTTTTATAGTTTAAAAATACAAAAAAACTTTTTTTAATAACAACCTGGAAGTAAATTAATTAATTTATTTATTCCACATTTTCTCCAACAGCATTTTCTTCTTTTACGATATCTTTTAACTGAGGAAGCTGGTTTAGATTGTTTAAGCCAAAATAATCCATAAATAGTGTACTGGTGCTGTACAGAATAGGTCGACCGGGCGTTTCTGCTTTTCCATCGATACTGATGAGCTCTTTTTCTAGTAGGCGTTGCACTGAATAGTCTGAATTTACACCTCTTATTTGTTCAATTTCTAACTTAGTAATGGGCTGTCGGTAGGCAATAATGGCCAGCGTTTCCATAGCAGCCTGACTTAATTTTTTCTTTGAGCGATGTAACTGAAGCTGGTTAACCGTTTCATGGTAATCTTTTTTGGTGAGAAACTGATAACCATTGTTTAAGAATACCAATTCGATTGACAAATCATCATGGCTATATTTTTCCTTAATCTGTTCTATGCTTTCGAACACCTGTGCTTCGGTAAATTCTTCATTGAAAACTGCATTTAAGGCAAGTATAATTTCTTGCGTACCTATGCTTTGGCTGGAAGAAAATACAAGGGCTTCGATGTGCCTGGTGATGTTGTGATTGGGCATATACAAAAATAGAATTTTTGGTCATAAAAAAAGCGGTCTCGCTTTTAAAAACAAGACCGCTTTCAACACACAAATGAAACCTGAATTAAGATATAGTTTTAGGTTAGGTTATTAAATATCTATATCAATTCTATAAGAACGTCTTTGATAAACACTATCGTTTATTTCTAATACAAGTTTAAGGCTAAACAAGGCTCGATCAAGATTCTATTTAGTGAGTGGTATTAATAATTGAGTAAACGGTAAATTCTCTATTTTAACGGTATAGAAATGGATACTGTTGTGCCATTTGTGGCATTCTGCCTAACATTTAAGTGTATAGGTTTTGCTCCAATCTGACCTAAAAGGTGCAATCTTTCTTTGGTTAGCTGCATCCCCTTACTAATATGTGTTTCCTTTTTATCTTTTAAAGAATTATCTATTCCAATCCCATCATCAATAATTTCGATGTTAAGATAGAATTTATCTTTCAGTTTAATGTTGATCTGAATTTCACCACCGGTTTCTTTTGGCATAATGCCATGCCATATTGCATTTTCTACATAGGGTTGAAGCAACATAGATGGGATAAAGGTTTCTTCTTTGTCGATGTCTTCATCCACATTAAAAATATAGGCTAATTTATTACCAAAGCGGTTCTTCTCCAGTTTCAGATACAGGTTTAAGTATTCTAGTTCTTCTTCAAGTGATATATAGCTCTTTGTACAGATTTCCAGGTTTTTTCTGATCAACCTGGCAAATCCCGTTAAAACTTTATTGGCAGAAGCCGTATTCTGCGTATTTATGTAATGCTGAATGGAGTTCATCACATTAAATACAAAGTGTGGATTCATCATCGCCTGCAAAGCCTGCTGCTCCAGCATGAGTACTTTGTTTTTTAATAACAATTGTGCTTGCTCCTTATCTTTTTGCTTGCGGGTAATGTAAACGGCTACCTTGTAAAAGATATAGGCAACTAACAATATTAAAATAGATAAAAACCATAGGCTTTGCCAAAAATGCTTTTTAATGGTAAATGCGATTTTTGCAGATTCGCCCCAATTGCCATTTTGGCTTTTTGCGCTTACTTCGAAGACATAATCGCCTGATTGTAGCGAAGAAAAATCCAATCGCCTCGTACGGGTTTCTACCCAGGCCGAATTTTCATTTAAACGGTAACGATAGGTAATATCGCTGGTCGTAAAATCGACTGCACTAAAGGTAAACAGAATGGTATTGTTACCAGTTTCGAAAGTAAAATTGTCTTGATCAACAGGCAAGCGCTCGTTATCTTTAATAATAGAAGTAACATACACTTTAGGAAGATTCCTAACGATATTTTTATTATTGTATTTAAACAAGATTAAGCCTTTATTTGTTGCAAAATAGGCGGTGCTATCATCAATGAACAA
The DNA here is from genome assembly GCF_011759615.1 of Pedobacter sp. SG908. Taxonomy (NCBI): domain Bacteria; kingdom Pseudomonadati; phylum Bacteroidota; class Sphingobacteriia; order Sphingobacteriales; family Sphingobacteriaceae; genus Pedobacter; species Pedobacter sp. SG908. The sequence continues at coordinate 2,911,223 of NZ_JAAOYY010000001.1, read as the reverse complement.
ACTGTTGATATCATCACTTAAAAGATCTTTGCCATAGTCGAAATTAGCTACAGTGGGTTGACTGGGATAATCGGCTATTTTGTTAACACCTTTATTGGTTAATACCCATATTTCATTGTTTTTTACAAATATTTTGGTACAGATATTATTGGTTAGGCCATCTTTTTGGGTAATCTGCCGGGTGATCTGATTGTTCTTATAAAAAATTAAACCATAGCCATCAGTAGCTAAAATTAATGTACCATCGGTAAGCTGCTGAATGTCGTTTATCCTTTTGGTAAGTAAAGGATGATTTTCGTAGTGTTTAATTAATTTTCCTTTCGAAAATTGAGAAAGTCCATTAATATTTGAAAACCACAAATTGCCTTCCCGGTCATAAAAAACATGGTAAGATCTATCTTTAAAAAAATCTTCTTTTTCACGGTATTTTGCAGCGTTAAACTCAAATTTCTTTCTCCTGTCTGATAAGAAAACAACGCCAGACGATAAGGCTAAGGCAAGATGATTGTTATTTTCACTCAAGCTAAAGTGTTTAATTACGAACATCGAGTTGTTAGATTCCTTTAAATAACTTGCTTCATTACTGCTGTTATAAATATTTTTGAAAACACCCATTCCATAATCGGATGCAAAATATATAGATTGGTCTTTTGGGTCGAAAGTAATCTGTTTAATGGTTTTATATTTCTTAAAATCATCTAACCCAATCTCATCAACCTGATAATTGTTGATGGTTAATACGTCAATTACTGCATCATCGGTACCCAGCCACAGGCGATTTTTTCCATCTTTGGTAATGCTTTTGATTACATTGCTGCTCAGACCAGATTCTGCATCAATAATCGATAATCGGTTATTCGCATTAGGGAGCATGTAAATTCCCTGATTGGTGGCAAACCACATATTCTGGTTATTATCCTTGATGACCTGATTAACCGAAATATCCTGAAGATATTGCACTGTTTTTCCGCTTTTATCGAGTGCAAAGGCTCCATTGGCATTAGACAACCAAACTTCTTTGGTTGTAACATCGTAATAAAAATATCCCGACATGTTCTTGATCAGATTTTGAGGGATAGGGATGAGATCGTTGATGCTTCCATGCCTATATTGTTTTAATCCTCCACTGTCTAGGTAAAACATAGATCTGTGGCTGCTGTTCGCAGCAGTCATGTAAGAAAGGGGCTGTACTTTTGAACTGATCACGGAAAAAGTTTTTCCATTGAATTTCTGTACGCTTAAGTCGCTGTATGCAAATATATTACCTTGCTCATCCTCATGAATAAAAGCATTGATAAACTTATCGTTTAAATTTGGGGAAATGTATTTTTTGATGGTCTTACCATCCCAGCAAACAATCAGGTTGGCGTTTGTTCCAAGCCAGATCCGCCCCGATTTATCTACTAAAAAGGAAACAATTACAGTATTAAAGTTTAGTTTTTTAAGCAGTTCATCGTTATCCTGGTTATAAAACTTTCCTTCTTTTAAGTAACTCAGCTGACCATTCAGGGCAAAAAACCACAACCGTCCCTCTTTATCTTCTTTCATCTGAAGGATCTGGGTATCTGGAAGTCCGTCTTCGATGGTAAAATTCTGAAAATTTGTCCCGTCAAAACGGCTCAATCCATTATCGGTGGCGATCCATATAAAACCTTTTTTATCTTGTAAAATGTAATAACAGTTATTGCTGGCAAGCCCACTTTTAGTATTATAATGAGGGAGATAAGTGGTTTGGGCAAGCAGTATTTCCGGTATGCCAAGTACAATGATCCCGAATAAAAAAGCAATAAAAACACGGCCGAAGTTTAACCTCAGAATTGCTTTTTGAGCAAATAAAAGCGCTTTTATGCGTCGTTTAATGGTCACTGTTTGCCTTTGTAAATAACTTTATTTTTTCAAAAAAATCGCTTGCTCTTCTTCTCGAAATATTAATGCTTTCTCCATTTTTTAAGAAAACCTGAAGTCCGTTTTTAGAATTATATTCTTTTAAATGGTTAAGGTTGATAATGCTCGACTTGTGGATCCGAACAAATTGATCACCTGGCAAAAGCTCCTCAAATTCCCGTAAAACTTTCGAAACCGTTATTTTATCATGGTTGTTTAAGTGTACAATAGAATAATTGCTATCGGCTTCAATATAAATAATATCATCAATATCAATCATTTTAAAACCCTGGCCATAAGGGAGTGTAAGTTTCCTTATTTCTGATCTCGAACTTAAACTGGATGCCAGATTATTGATTCTTTCGTCGTTTTCATTCTGACCTCTAAAGCGTTTAATGTGCTGAAAAACCTTATCCACAGCTATTTTAAGTTCATCAATATCAATTGGCTTTAACAAATAATCCAATGCATTTGCCTTAATCGCTTTTAATGCATATTGATCGTAAGCAGTGGTAAATATAACGGCTGCATTGTGTTTTTGTGCATCAGGAATCAGTTCAAAGCCATTGCCTCCGGGCATGGCTATATCCAAAAAAATTAAATCAATAGGGTGGTGTGCCAGAATATCTTTTGCCTCCGCTACAGACCTTGCAATACCAGTAATTTCTACCTGTGCACAGTTCTGTTGCAGTAAAAAAAACAATGATGACCGGGCAAACTCCTCGTCATCAACAATAATGGCTTTTAATGTTGTCATAACTATAGGTTGGTGAATGTATTAAAATGCGCTTATAAAAAAAAATGCAAATCAAAAAAACCAGTGTTCTGATTGTCACGTATGTATCATCAAACGAATTCAAAACCACTAAACATTAGATGAGTATGAAAAACAATGAACTAGAAACAAAAAGTGAACTTCGTGAAGGAAGTTTATTTGACAAAACTGTAGGCAGAAGATCTTTTCTTCAGTACGCAGGTGCAGGCGCTGCAGGTATTGCTTTGGTAGCCGCCGGTTGTAAAAAAGATCGTGGTTACGACAATCCGGTTATGGGAGGTGTAACGTTAGATTTTAAAGATGATTTCGGTGTGTTAAATTATGCTTATGCTTTGGAGCAATTAGAGGCTGCATTTTATGTTAAGGTTGCTTCAGCACCTCCTGCAACTTTCACCACAGCACAAAAAGCATATTTTCAGGATATCCAGTTTCATGAAATTGCCCACAGGGAGTTTTTTAAAGCTGCTTTAGGTACAGCTGCAATTGGAAGTTTAGAGGTAGATTTTTCATCAATTGATTTTACCAGCGCAAGTAGTGTATTAGGTGCTGCTATGGCTTTTGAAGATTTAGGCGTTTCTGCTTATAACGGAGCAGGGCCAAGAATTAAAAACGGAACTTATTTATTATTAGCCGGTAAAATTGTTTCAGTTGAAGCCCGTCATGCTGCCTATGTTCGTGATTTAATTTCAAACGGATCATTTGCAGACCTTAATAGTCTTGCTTCATTGGGAGCCAATAACTCAGCTGGATTAGATGCTGCTTTAACACCAGATAAGGTTTTGACTGCTGCTCAGAAATACATCAAAACTAAAATTAATGTAATCAATCTTTAATTTTTTAAATCAGAAAATCATGAATATCGTAAATATATTAGAAGAAATTGAAAAAGTTGACGGTGAAATCTATGAGAGATTAAATCCGAGAAGAGCCGCTATGAAAAGCTTTTTCAATATGGGCAAAAAAATCTCTTTGGCTGCTATGCCGCTAGCCCTAGGTTCAATGTTTCAAAAAGCGTACGGACAAACAGCTTTACCTGCTGCGGTTGTTGATGTATTAAACTTTGCTTTATCGCTAGAGTATTTGGAATACCATTTTTATAATCACTGTATCGTAGGCAAAACCCCGGGATCGGCAGTAACTGATGTTACTTTTAATTTTCCTAATGCAGCCAGCCAAGCTGCCATTACTACCATTCGCGATCACGAAAAAGCACACGTTGATTTATTGGTAGGTGCTCTGGGTAGTTCTGCCCGCGCACCAATCGCCTATGCAGATACTGATTTTAGAGCAGGTGGGGCATTTGCTACCGTATATTCTGATTATAATACCTTTTTAGCGGTAGCCCAGGGTTTTGAAGATACAGGAGTAAGGGCATATAAAGGGCAGGCAGGAAACCTATTGGTTAGCCCAGGTGTGTTACAAACAGCTTTGCAGATCCACTCGGTAGAAGCGCGCCATGCATCTCATATTCGTCAAATGCGGACTGCTGCAGGTTCTGCCGTTTATAAACCATGGGTTAGCCTTGGTGCTTCTGGACAGGCAAACGACTCAGGTGTTGCAGCTGTTGATGCTGTTTATGCCGGTGAGGATTTAACCGTACAAGCTGGTGCAAACATTGTGGGTATTGGTGGTAATGCAGGTATTACCAAAGCTGCAGCGGTAGAAAGTTTTGATGAACCTTTAGATAAGGCCAGCGTAATTACTATCGCCAACTTATTTTTAAGAGACGGTAAAAAACTATAACAGCACTCTAAAATATTGACATTATTAATTAGGTAATGTTTAGTTTAAGGTAGGGAAGTAGAGCTTTGATTCTACTTCCTTTTATTTGATCAGGATTTTCAAGATTATGAGATTTTAGGATCGATAAAGAAATAAGCGTGTCTTTTCTTCTGCCTACATTATGGAATAAAGAATTAACTTCTAGTAAACCAGTTGCTATTGATCATTGTAAGAGTTGGTCATTGATCCTTCGATCATCCGCTCAAATCCTCCTTGTTACATCATTTAATAGGTGATCACCTGCTCTTCTAAATGTTCAGGCAAATCTCTATAGTTGTATTTTTGTCCGCGTAACTGGGGTTCAAAGCCTGCGGCTTTAATAGATTGCTGAATGCCGTTTGCTGTAAAACGGTGTGGCGCACCTGCAGCTGAAACTACATTTTCTTCAATCATAATCGATCCAAAATCATTTGCTCCAGCATGTAAACACAATTGGGCCGTAGTTTTTCCAACAGTTAACCAACTGGCCTGGATATTTTTGATGTTTGGCAACATGATACGGCTCAACGCAATCATACGGATATATTCATCAGCTGTTACATTGTTGCTAATTCCACGCAATCTCTTTAATAAAGTACCGTCATCCTGGAAAGGCCAAGGGATAAAGGCTAAAAATCCGTTTGCATCGGCAGGTTTTTCACTTTGTACCTGGCGGATCCAAACCAGATGTTCAAAACGTTCTTCTATAGTTTCAACATGACCAAACATCATTGTAGCCGAAGTAGTGATGTCTAATTGATGGCATGCGCGCATTACATCAAGCCATTCTTGTCCGCCACATTTACCTTTCGAGATTAAACGCCTCACACGATCATTTAAAATTTCAGCACCTGCACCTGGTAAAGAATCCATACCTGCTTCTTTTAACGCTTTTAATACCTCGGTATGCGTCATGCCCTCCAGTTTTGCTACGTGTGCAATTTCTGGCGGTCCTAAGGCGTGAAGTTTTAAATCAGGATATAATTCTTTTAATTTTCTGAATAAGTCAGCGTAAAACGCTAAACCTAAATCGGGGTGGTGCCCACCCTGCAATAATAATTGATCTCCACCTAAGCGGAAAGTCTCTTCAATCTTTACCTTATAGGTTTCGATATCAGTAATATAACTTTCATCATGCCCAGGCCTGCGAAAGAAATTACAGAATTTACAATTGGCAATACAAACATTAGTGGTGTTTACATTACGGTCTATCTGCCAGGTTACTTTTCCACTGGGCACTTGAATTTTTCTTAGCTCATTGGCTACAAACATTAAAGATGCAGTATCTGCATTGTGATATAAATGTACACCTTCTTCGAGGCTTAAAAAGTCAAAATGTAATGCCCGTTGCAGTAAATCGGCTGTATTCATACTACAAAGATAAGGAAAAGGGAGGGAAGGTTGAAGGTGTAAGGTTTAAGGTTTGTCAAAAAAATAACAAACACAGCTAATACTCCAAATTCTATTAAATCTTCCCCATCAGTGAAATCATTTATTATATCTTTACGGTTCTAAAAATAAATATGGTAGATTTTAATCGTTTTACACTGGCCAATGGCTTAAAAGTTTTAGTGCATGAAGATGCTACGACGCCAATGGCTGTTTTAAATATTTTATATGATGTGGGTGCTCGTGATGAGGATCCTGAAAAAACGGGTTTCGCGCACTTATTTGAGCACCTGATGTTCGGCGGATCGGTAAACATCCCCAATTATGACGAACCTTTGCAACGCGTAGGGGGTGAGAATAATGCTTTTACAAGTAACGATATTACTAATTATTATATCACTTTGCCTGCTGAAAATATAGAAACGGCATTTTGGCTGGAGAGCGACCGGATGTTGAGCCTGGCTTTTTCTGACAAGAGTTTAGAAACACAGCGAAACGTAGTGAGCGAAGAATTTAAGCAACGTTATCTGAACCAGCCTTATGGCGATGTTTGGTTAAAGTTACGTCCACTGGCTTATAAAAAGCATTCTTACCGCTGGGCAACTATAGGGAAAGAACTTTCGCACATCGAAAATGCAACAATGGATGATGTAAAAGCATTCTTCAAAAAACATTATACCCCACAAAATGCAATTTTGGTAGTAGGTGGCAATGTGAAAACCGAAGAGGTAAAAAAGCTGGCCGAAAAATGGTTCGAACCGATCCCGGCGGGAGAGAAGTACAACCGTGATTTAGTTCAGGAAGAGCCGCAAACAGAAGCCAGACAAGAAACTGTGAGGGCAAACGTGCCTTTAAATGCGATTTATATGGCTTTTAAAATGCCAGGACGATTAAATCAGGATTATTATGCCTTTGATTTATTATCGGATATTTTATCTCGTGGACAGTCTTCGCGTTTGTACAATAGCCTGTTAAAAGAACAAAAACTTTTTAGTGATATCAACGCCTATATTTCGAGCAGTTTAGATCCGGGTTTGTTTATTGTTGAAGGTAAATTGGTAGAAGGAGTAACAATCGAAACGGCAGAAAAGGCAATCTGGGTTGAACTGGAAAAATTAAAGGCCGAAGTGGTTTCTGAAACTGAATTAACCAAAGTAAAAAACAAGGTAGAATCGGTACTTGTTTTTTCTGAGATGAGCCTGCTTGATAAAGCAATGAATCTGGCTTATTACGAACTGTTGGGCGATGCTGCTATATTGAACCGGGAAACCGAAGAATTTTTAAAAGTAGGGGCAGCAGATATCAAAAGGATATCTAACGAAACTTTTAATCATAAATCATCATCTACTTTATATTACCTAACTGAAGAAAATGCTTAACAGACAACAGGCGCCTGATTTTAAGCAGGTATCTACAATAAATTTTATCCAGCCCGAAAAAAAAGTGCTAGATAATGGTGTACCCGTTTTTACTATTTACTCTGGAGAACAAGATCTGGTACGTATCGAATTTATTTTTGATAACGTAAACTGGAAACTCGAAAAACCATTACAGGCTATTGCGGTAAGCGCATTAATCAATAATGGAACAAATAAATTATCGGCAAAAGAGATAGCTGAACAAATTGATTTTTATGGTGCATTTTTCCAAACAGAATATGCCCAGGATCAGTCATCGGTTACGCTGTATACTTTAAATAAACATTTACATTCGGTATTACCCATTGTGAAAGATGTTTTATCAGAAAGTCAGTTTCCACAGCATGAGCTTGATATTTACATCCAAAACCAAAAGCAAAAGCTACAGGTAAACCTGAAGAAAAATGATATCCTTTCGAGAAAGGAATTTGCCCATGCTTTATTTGGCGATACAGCCTACGGGGTAAATATTAAAGCTGAGCACTACGATGCATTAAAGCGCGAAGATTTAATTGAATATTTTAAAGCTGCCTATGCTCCTAATAATTGTACCATTGTGATATCTGGTAAGTTTGATGATGCTGGGTTTAATCTTTTAAACGAAGCTTTTGGCCGCGACTGGAAAAAAAGCGATGCAATAAAGAATAGTTTCGATTTTGCTTCGACGGCAAAACAGCTTGTGTATATCGAAAAACCAGAGGCATTACAATCAGCTATCCGTATAGGCCAATTGGCCATAAACCGTAAACATGAGGATTTCTCCGGACTTCAGATTCTAAATACGGTTTTAGGTGGGTATTTTGGTTCACGTTTAATGAACAACATCCGCGAAGATAAAGGCTATACCTACGGAATTGGCTCCGGAATTTCTTCGCTGCAACAGGCAGGTTATCTTTTTATCGCAACCGAAGTTGGTGCTGATGTGTGTTCGGCTGCTTTAACTGAGATTTATAAAGAGATCGAGATCTTGAAAAATGAACCAATAGGAGAAGAAGAACTGAACCTGGTTAGGAACTATATGCTCGGATCAATGTTGGGTAGTTTGGAGAATGTTTTTTCGCATGCCGATAAATTTAAGAACATTTATTTTTCGGGACTGGATTACGATTATTATACCAAATACATTGAAAAAGTGAAGACCATTACTGCCGAAGAGTTGTTGGCATTGGCTAATAAATACTTTACTACAGAGAATTTCACTGAGGTAGTGATCGGGAAGAAGTAAGTAAGGCCGCAAAAGGTCGTCATTTCGAGTGAATTGCAGCGAAGTCGAGAAATCTGTCGAGATAGATCTCGCCATTTCACTACGTTTCAGTCAAGATGACGACTTTTTTGTAATAAATTCAGCTACCTATATTGGCATAAATAGGCCGTTTGTACAGTAGCTTTTACTTTAAAAGATGAATTTGCAGGAACTTCGAAATTGCTGCCCGCTTTAATGCTTTGCCAATCTGTAGTGTCTGGTAAAAGCGCTGCTAATTCACCCTCTATAACATGCATAATTTCTTTCTGAGCTGTTCCAAAGGTATATTCTCCTGGATTTATAACGCCGATAGTCGATTTTCCTTCAGCGGTTTCATAGCCTAACGATTTAACGTTGCCATCAAAATATTGGTTTTCAGTAATCATATGCTAAATTATAAAGTTTTCGATAAAACAGCTTTTTGTTTATCAGCCTGGTAAATCTTTTTGTAAAAATCTACATATTCACTATACTTTTCTGGCGGATACTTTTTATTGTTCATGGTTTGTGTTCTATTATAAACAATCATATTATCCTTAACACTAAATTTCGCTGTGTACGATCCAAACTCAGAGTTAATTGCAATATCTTTTGGAATAAACTCTACATTATAGCCCTTTGGTAAGATATAGCTAATTTCATCATCGTCATTATAACTAAAGGGAACAGCAAAGTATGTTTTTCTTGCTTCTACTTTAAGTGGAATGCTCTCACGGCGGTTAACCTGGTTTACCACCAAAAACAACTTATCTCCACCTTTGGTTAACAATGTGTTGGTTTTAAAGTTAATCTCTTCGGTAAGCACAGGTACTGTTTTATCTGGTTGTGCATACTTGTAGCTAATGAGCTCAGCCACTGGAATGGGGCTCTCTTCTATTATTTTTTTTCTGAGATCAACAGGCTCCATCAATGTCATCGAAAAATTCTCTTCAAACTGGGCGCTGCCATAAGTAGATTTTATTTCAGAACTTGCTGTACCGTCTTCAGCTAATGTAATTTTGGTTTTTCTGATCTGATAATTTTCTTTGGCATTGTAAGCAGGGGTATGCACTATTTTCCCTCCACTTTCAGTAACCATCAATACATTGCGGTCAGAGTTGCTATAGCCAATAAACCCCATTGGTTTATATTGACTGGTACACTCTAAAAATGTAGTATCTTTTTCTAATGGAACACATAAAATCATGTGGTTCGCCTGCCCCATACTCGAATAATTCGGGTTTAAACTGGGCATATCATTTCCGATGACAATTAAATTTGAGGCAATTCCCGCTTCGTTTAGTAGGGCCTTCATATAATTAGAAAGCGCTTTACAATCGCCGTAATTTACCTGTGCAACCTTTTCTGCTAAAATAGGTCTAAAACCACCAATTCCCAATTGAACACTTACATAACGGGTGTTTTGTTGCAAATGGTTATACAAAATTCTGATCTTCTCTTTTGGCGTCTTGGCATCTTTTATTAAATTCTGTACCATTAATTTGGTTGTTTCAGGAAGTTTATTTCCTCCTTGATTTAAGGTAAAAAGCCATGAGCCGAAATTTTTCCAGTTGTCAAAATTACCTGTAGAACCATCATATTCAAACTGATTAGGGGAAGCCTTTACCCATGCAGAAATGTTATCAATACCGGTACTTAAAGGTTCTTCAGCAACCGCTGCAACATTGGCACTTTTCCATTTGTACTGTACTTTTTCTCCATTAATTACCGAGTCGGTTTGTAAATTGGAACTCGTAATGTACCTCATTTTGTAATTTTTTGCCTTCTGGATAGTGTAAGCCGATTTTTCTACTGACACTCCAAAATCTTTCAGGTCGTGCCAAGAAGGAAAAGAAAGCAATCCTTTATAATCCTGACTATAACTGTACTCTATAGTGTAGGGATAAGTTATACTTACAAATTTCAAGAGTTTAAGCCTATTGTCTTCGAAGATCGAAAAATCCGAAATCAGGCTTTGGTCTTTAATGTCTGAACTTTTATAATCTTTTATTTTTTTTCCTGCTGCATCGTAAAGGGTAGCCTTAATGTTGTATATACTGCTAAATTTATCGTAAACTTTAGCCATTTCGCCATATTCTTCGCCAGCCTTGTTCAAAATGGTTATTGCCACTTTATAATCCATTTTTGCCTCACCTAAACCCTTAACATCAAAAAAAGATTCTTCGTTTCTAATTACAGCAACAGCATCTTTTTTCAGGTTTTCAAGGATCTTTGCTACATCATAATCCATCTGTGCTAACGCACTGTTAATACTTACAAGCGCAAGCGCCAAACTTAAATAGTATTTCATTATACTTTCTTTTTAAATACGATCTGTTCGGCCTGTTTTTCTACAACCGTTTTAAATAATTCTTTTAAATCAAAATATTCTTCAGGCGTATAAAGCGATTTACTTACATTAATGATACTTTTCACCATCAGGGTTTTACCTTCTGTTACATAATTAATGGTAAAGGTTCCGTTGTTTTCGGGAAGTTTGTAAATACCTCCTTTAGGAAGTTTGTCTATTTCATAATCATCTGGAAAGTTCACCGTAATGCGGTAGCTTTCTTTAAATGGATAAGCAAAATCGACCGGGAATTTTCGTTGTTCCAGTTTAAATAAATTTTCTTTGGTTCTTTCGAAAAGGAGAGGTGTAAAATACACCAGGTTTCCAGCTTCTTCTACATTATCTTCAATCACAACGTCCATATTTTCGGTTAATAACTCGTCAAGATTGTCCAAATTATCGATCTTGTATGTCGAGATTTCAAGACCAGCTTTATCTTTTTTAAAGTTTTTAATAAACTCAGTCTCGTTATTTGTTTTTCTATACTTGTTTCGAAGATTTAGTGCCGCATAACCTTTTGAATATTGGTTAATCTTTCCGGTTAGTTTATGGTCTTTATCGAGCGTCATGTTGTAAACAAAAATCTTTTCGCTCGATACACTTGGTTCTGTAGAAAGCCACTTTCCATTAAAGCTTTTTAAATCCATGTAAAAGCCCTGGTGACTCAGGTTTTCATAATCTAACATACCTGCAGGAAGATCTTTATCTGTGGCATCAAGAAAATAAAGTGTATTTCCGATCTGCGTAACACCAATTACATTATTGAACGCCGATACTACAGGATAACCTGGGTGTTCGCCATTTTCTCTTGTACTGATCAGAACAGGGAAGGCCTCAATTTTAGCTTCTTTTAATAAACTCAACAAAGCAAGGTTAATATCTGCAGATGAACCTGTTTTCTTTTCGAAGATGCTCTTTGGATTGGTTTCATTAGCATACTTCGAATATTGCTTATTCCATTTTAGGTTGTTTTTAACATAGTTGAAAATGAGTTTTACTGCAGCAAGGGTATCTTTCTCTCCTTTTAAAATGCCTGGCAGTACAGATTTGGCATAACTGTTTTTGTTAATAAAGCCACCAAAGTTTTCATCTTCAGCCAGCCCATTGATGATTTTTGGCCACGAACCATTAAAATCTTGATACATTTGGCCTGGAAATTGGGTGCCCCTAAGTTCAAATTCAATTTTAGGGGTATAATCATCCATTGTAGTTACATATGGCTCCTCTTTTAAGGCAGGTACATTTGCTGCACAATATTTGTCGTAAGCTGCATTAGAACTTAAGCCAGGGATATAAGCTGCAGTTACAGTTTCATGAACTGGATGCTCAATTTGGTAGTACCCACTCGTATTGTTTTTATATATGAAGTATTCCGGAATTTTAACATTGTACTCAGACCATAGCGTCGGAATACTTGATTGGAATTTCCACCCGCGAAGTGTAAATGTAAAATCTGATCTGATTTTATACTTAAACTCGATAATCGATCCTTCTTTAACATTAGGTAATGCAAATTTTTTGATTACATAATTTTTGTTAAACTCTTCGGTAAACTTGGCATCCTTATTCAGTTTACTGGTAACCATTTTGCCATCAACCATATTATAGGTTGCAGCATCCATAAAACTGAGATCCTCTTTTGCAGAGTTACCATTTCTGTAAAGTTCTACTTGGAAATTGGCCAGATCGTAACCATTTTTGTTTAAGATTTTGTAGCGTATATGTCGTTCAAACACATAAATAAATCCTCCAGTGGTATTGTATTCGAAATAACAGTCACCAACATCAAACAGTTTAATTGCTGAGGCAGACGAGTCCTGACCAGAGGCTTTCACTTCGAATTCTGTCGGTGCAATTTTTCCAAACTTGAATTCTCTTTTTACAGGTTGAATAGTTTGGGCATAAAGGGTGGTAACTCCAATGCATAGCATTAAAGTCAGAAATTTGAGAGCATTTTTCTGCATTTATAAAATTAGTTTTTTGGTTGTGCAATATTAAAAAGATTCATTGAAATATGATCAATTAATTGACAACATATTTCATAAACTTTTAAATTAGTCTATATGGCCATCACAAAATTTTATAAACTGCCTCTGTTCCCTTCTTTATGGCGCGGCCATTTCAGTTTTGTAGGTTTTCAGATATGCTGTTCTTACTATTTTTGCTGTTTTATGGTCTTTGGTGTGGCTCCATCCCGGAGGCATAAAAATGTATAGAAACTTGTTTTTAATACCTGGTGCGTGCCAAACATCTTTGGCCAAAAGAACAATTTCGCCGAAATAAGCATCTAAAAAACTGTGTTTTTTCATCTCCCTGGTAATACCATATTCAATTTTTATTGTTTTATCCTCTTCCTGGTAGGTTTTAAAGACATGATCCCAGATGGGCAACAGGTTGCAGAAGTTGGTATCCATATACAATGCATTTTTGGCATGGTGTACACGATGATGAGAGGGGGTAAGGATTATTTTATTTAAAAAGCCGAAACGGCCATCTTTAGAAATATTTTCTCCAATATGGATAAAAGAGCCCCAAACTCCATCAATAAACATAATTAAAAAGAGGAGTGATGGGCTTACGCCTAAAAGAATACATGTTGTTGTTCTAATTAGATCAGCATAAGGTGCTTCAAGAAAAAAGTGAGCAAAATTTACCGATAGATTCATGGTTTCTGGTGCATGATGTGTAGAATGCAAACACCAAAACAGTCTAACTTTATGTGCTAAAAAATGGTAAATGAAATGACCAAATTCCCATATTACATATCCATAAATGAGCCAGTACCAGGTAATTTCGGTTTTAAAAATGGCATATTTTCCAAATAAACCAATACAAATGGAAACCATTCCGATTGAAATAATACGGCCAATAAAGGAGTTGAGTACCAGCGAGAAGAAAGAGATGCGGTAATCTACTACCTTAAAACGGCGGTAAAATGTCATTCTAATGATTTCAAAAACCAATAAAAAAGGGATTAAAGGACCAATAAGTGCGCTAATTCCTTTCCAGCTCATAAACTGGCTATAATCATTAGTTTGCAACAACTGTAAAAGTGCCGATAAGCCAAAAAAGCCAATCAGCCATTCTTTAGTGCCTTCAAGAAAATCAATCATGTTTATATATTTGGTTCGATGAATTTATATAAATCTAGAGTTTAATCAAATTAAATCACTTAAATAATAGGTTATTGTTACCATATATTCATTAAACCTTGGTTTGTGTTTTAAAATGATAGCAATTGTCAGACAAGCTCAATATTTAAGCATTTTTATCTTTATGCTTTTATTTTCCCTTAATTTTTGTATCTTTGCCTGGCAAATAATAAATCCTAATTTATTTGCTATGCAACTCGATTCCACAAAGTTTATTGCCACAGGTTTAACGTATGACGACGTACTTTTAGTACCCGCGTATTCGGAAATTCTGCCCCGTGAAGTAAATACAGCCACTTTTTTAACAAAAAAAATTAAACTTAATGTTCCATTGATTTCTGCAGCAATGGATACTGTAACTGAAGCCGAACTTGCCATTGCCATTGCGCAAAACGGTGGTATTGGTATGTTACATAAAAACATGACCATAGACAGACAAGCTGCAGAAGTGCGTAAAGTTAAGCGCTCGGAAAGCGGTATGATTCAAGATCCTGTAACCTTGTTGGAAACAGCTGTAGTGGCCGATGCTTTTAAGATCATGAAAGAGCATAAAATTGGTGGTATTCCGGTTGTTAGTAGCGATAATAAACTAGTTGGTATTATTACAAACAGAGATCTACGCTTCCAAAAGGATATGAAGAGACCAATTTCTGAGGTAATGACTAAAGAAAATTTAATCATTGCACCAGAAGGAACCACTTTGGTTCAGGCAGAAGAGATTCTTCAGAACCATAAAATCGAGAAACTTCCAGTGGTTAGCAAAGATGGTTACTTAAGTGGTTTAATCACTTTTAAAGATATTTCGAAAGTTAAAAATTATCCTGTAGCCTGTAAAGATGAACGTGGCCGTTTAAGGGTAGGAGCTGCGGTAGGCGTTACAGCAGATACTTTACAGCGTGTTGATGCTTTAGTTCATGCCGGTGTTGATGTAATTACCATCGATACTGCTCATGGCCATACCAAAGGTGTAGTTGATAAATTAAAAGAAGTTAAAGCTAAGTATCCTGATTTACAAGTGATTGTTGGTAATATTGCCACTGGTGCTGCTGCGAAATTTTTAGCAGATGCCGGTGCTGATGCCGTTAAAGTAGGTATTGGCCCAGGTTCTATCTGTACCACCAGAATTATTGCAGGTGTTGGTGTACCTCAGTTATATGCTGTATACGAATGTGCCAAAGCTTTAAAAGGTACAGGTGTACCTGTTATTGCTGATGGTGGTATTAAACACACTGGCGACATTGCCAAAGCGATTGCATCGGGTGCAAGCACAGTGATGGCAGGTTCGTTATTTGCAGGAGTAGAAGAATCGCCAGGCGAAACCATTATTTACGAAGGACGTAAATTTAAATCTTACCGTGGAATGGGCTCAATTGAAGCGATGGAACAAGGTTCTAAAGACCGCTACTTTCAGGATGTGGAAGATGATATTAAAAAACTAGTTCCAGAAGGTATTGTTGGTCGTGTGCCATTTAAAGGTACTTTAGCTGAAGTAATGTACCAGTATATAGGTGGTTTACGTGCGAGTATGGGCTATTGTGGAGCGGCAACTATAGAAGCTTTACAAGAAGCGCAGTTTGTACAGATTACAGCTGCCGGTATGCGCGAAAGCCATCCGCACGATATTACCATTACTAAAGAAGCACCTAATTACACCAGATAAGGTGGACCGCATAAAGTAAAATATAATATCCAGATATTTAAGAACAAAAAAACGGGGCATCGGTTTACGATAGCCCCGTTTTTTTGTATTAATCGTTATGCTCAATTTATTTCAAAACCTGCGAGGTTTTTAATTAATATAAAAATCACAAAATAAAATTTGGCAGCTAAATTTTTTTAATATATTTGTCGACTAAATCCATAGGATTTATATAATAATTATGAAAACAAACCAAAAAACACGCTTGTATTGTTGTTGTAGCCATTCTAAAACAGTAATCAGATACTCTCGAACGCGTCATTAATCAACAACATTTAAACAAACTATATAACTAATCATGAACAAAAGTTTACTTTTTCTCTTTTCATTTTTACTTGCGGCAGGTTCTGCTTTTGCCCAAAGTCCCGTAACTGGGGTAATTAAAACAACCAATGGCACTACAATCCCTAATGCAACCGTAAAGGTAAGGGGAACAAACCAAGCCGTAGTGGCCGATGAAAAAGGTGTCTTCAGTATTAATGTAAAACAAGAAACACCATTTTACTTACAGGTAAGTTCGGTAGGCTATAAACCACAGGATTTTCAGATACTAAAACTTCAGGATACTCCAATAGAATTGGTTTTGGTAGAAAATGCACTATTGGATGAGATTGTGGTAACATCTAGAAGGCGCTCGGAGGTTTTACAGGATGTGCCGATTCCAATTACGGTTATTGGTGGCCGTGCAGCAGAAAATGCAGGTGCTTTTAACGTTAACCGTTTGAAAGAATTGGTGCCTTCAGTACAATTATATGCATCGAATGCCAGAAATACCACTTTAAATATCAGGGGTTTGGGCTCTACTTTTGGTTTAACCAATGATGGTATTGATCCTGGGGTGGGTTTTTATGTAGATGGTGTTTATCATGCCCGCCCGGCTGCTACCTCTACCGATTTTCTTGATATCGACCAGATCGAAATTTTACGTGGTCCACAAGGTACCTTATTTGGTAAAAATACAACAGCAGGTGCGTTTAACATCACTACAAGTAAACCAACTTTAACACCTAGTGCAAAAATAGAATTGAGCGCAGGGAATTATAATTTTATTCAGGCCAAAACTTCAGTTTCTGGTGCACTTGCTAAGGATCTTGCTGCAAAAATTTCAATTTCTGGTACACAGCGCGATGGTACCATCTGGAATACGAGAGAAGAACGAAGATACAGCGGACAGAACAACCTGGGCTTTAAAGGTCAGCTATATTATACCCCTTCAGAGAAATTACAGGTATTGTTAAGTGGCGATGTAAGCATTCAGCATCCGGCAGGTTATCCATTGGTAATTGCCGGTGTTACCACAACCGAAAGAAGTGCATACCGCCAGTATGCTAAAATTGTTTCTGATTTAGGCTATCAACAACCTAAAATCGATCCTTTTTCAAGAGAAATCAATACCAATACCCCTTGGAGACACAACCAATCAATCGGTGGTATATCATTAAATGTAGATTACAAAATCGGCAATGGAACACTTACTTCAACCACCGCCTGGAGATTCTGGAACTGGGATCCTACAAACGATCGGGATTTCTCAGAATTAGCAGCGCTAACCAAATCGCAGGGTACTTCACGTCACGATCAATACTCGCAGGAAGTAAGATACGCGGGTAATATTACCGACAAATTAAGTGGCGTAATCGGTGTTTATTTCTTGGGTCAGAATTTAAAAGGTTTGTCACAAACAGAAGAAGTAGGTAAAGATCAGTGGAGATTTGTACAGACCAGCAATACCGGAAATCAGGCTTTATATTCAACACCAGGTTTATTGGATGGTTTTGGTATTAAAACCAACTCTACCATCAAATCGTTAAGTGCTGCTGTTTTTGCACAGGTTGATTGGGAAGTTTTAAAAAATCTGCATGTATTGCCAGGTTTAAGGTATACATATGATAAAAAAGATGTTGATTATGATAGGGTTACTTACGGTGGTTTACAAACTAATGATGCAGCATTATTGGCGCTTAAAGCAGCAGTATATGCAAATCAGCAGTTTACAACAAAGGTAGATAATAACAATTTGTCGGGTAACTTTACCTTATCTTACCGTCCAACCCATAACTTAAATGTTTATGGAACTTTTTCTACCGCTTACAAACCGGTGGGTGTTAACGTAGGTGGTTTGCCAACTACCTCAACCGGAGCAGCCGATTTATCAGTAGCTGTTGTTAAACCGGAATATGTGCAACACTATGAATTAGGGGCTAAAACAAAGCCGTTTAAAGGGGCTATTGTAAATATTAGTGCATTTAATACTGATATTAAAGATTACCAGACCAATGTGCAATCGCCACAACTAGGCGTAAATAGAGGTTATCTGGCAAATGCTGAAAAAGTAAGGGTAAAAGGATTAGAAATAGACGGTACTTACCAGCTGGAGAGATTTTTAACTTTAAATGCTGCTTTGGCTTATCTAGATGGCAAATATGTGAAATTTACAAATGCTCCTCTTCCCTTAGAAGAAACCGGGCATACCGAATTGGTAAATGGCGTTGCTACCCAAGTGGCATTTAAAGATGCTTCGGGAGGTAGATTACCAGGTATTTCGAAATGGAATATTTCTGGCGGTTCGGAACTTAGTACGGCAGGTAATTTAGCAACTAGAACGGGTAGGTATTTCATCGCTGGTGATGCCAGTTATCGTTCAGAGTACTCTTCAAATCCTACACCATCAAGCGTACTGAATGTTAAAGGTTATGCTTTATTTAATGCAAGGTTAGGTTTCAAATCGGATAAGTTCTCTTTATTTGTTTGGAGCAGAAATATTGCAAACAAAAATTACTATGAGCAATTACAGGCTGCAGCAGGCAACTCTGGTTTATATGCAGGTGTACTTGGCGATCCAAGAACTTATGGGGCCACAATCCGCTATGCTTTCTAAGATCATTTAACAAAAAAATCTTTTCTCTTATATTTGGTTAAAAGGAGTGGCGTTAATGCTGCTCCTTTTTTGTTTTAGGGAGAGCGGGCTTCTGTGCTTTTCGGTGATGTAGTCCTGCTGTGTGTTTTACTTCGCCAATGAAGAATTGGCTTCGTGTCCACTTCCATCAGGTCTATTTTACATTTGCCAGTGGTTCTTGTAAGGACCAAAAATACTAGGAATTAATTTTCTCTGTGACCAGGAGGTATGGGGCTGGAATGAAAAATTAAAATAAGCCATTGTTTTTGGTGGTTTAAACTTCAGAAAATACACCTGTAACAGCTTTGTGCAGAATTAAAATTTATAGAAAGCCGATAAAATCTTAACTTCGGTAAATTTTTAACTAAATGAATAAGCTTAATTCGGTTTGCGTGTATTGCGGCTCAAACTTTAATGGCGATGTAGCGCTACGCAATGCAATAAAGCAATTAGCAGAAACGCTTGTAAAACAGCAGATCAGATTGGTTTATGGAGGGGGAAGCGTTGGTGTAATGGGCGTTTTAGCTAACGATGTATTGGGTTTGGGTGGTTTGGTAACGGGGGTAATTCCTCAGTTTTTAATGGATAAGGAAGTAGGTCATCGGGGTTTAACAGAAATGCTTGTTACCGAAAATATGCATCAGCGAAAACAGAAAATGGCCGATTTAAGTGATGGTTTTGTAATTTTGCCTGGTGGTTTCGGTACACTTGAAGAATTTTTTGAAGTATTAACCTGGTTGCAGCTCGGTTTACATAACAAGCCAATCGGTGTATTAAATGTAAATGGTTTTTACGATCCCTTGTTTGCCCAAATGGATATGATGGTGCAAAGTAAATTTTTGAAACCGGCCAATCGAGATTTAGTTTTTAATGAAGCAAATGCTGAAACTTTAATCGATAAAATGGATGACTTTTCTGCTATTCCGGATGAGGTTTGGTTTAGAGAAAGAAATTTGAGTTAGAAAAAGTATCAAGTCGTAAGTATCAAGTAGTAAGTATCGAGCACCAAGTTAGACTAAGAAATTATCAATCCGCCATACGCTTGGCGCTAAAAATATATATACCAAATGCAAATCATTACCTCCCACGCAGAGTTTGAACAATACCTTGGCAAGGAATTAGGTGTTTCGTCATGGCACACCATTACACAAGAACAAATTAATAAATTCGCCGATGCTACATTAGATCATCAATGGATTCATGTTGACGAAGAAAGAGCCCAAAATGAAGGTCCTTTTAAAGCAACCATAGCACATGGTTATTTAACTTTATCGTTAATCCCTTATTTATGGAAAGAAATAGTTGATATCCAGAATTTAAAAATGGAGATCAATTATGGGATTGAAAGTTTAAGGTTTGCACAGGCCGTTACGGTAAATAGTAAGGTAAGGTTGAAAGCTAAACTGGCTTCTATCATTAATCTTCGCGGCGTAACTAAAGTGAATATGGGTATAGAAATGGAAATTGAAGACCAGAAAAAGCCTGCATTTAGTGGTGAGGTTGTTTTCTTGTATCATTTTATCAACTAATTATTACCATGTAGCGGATTGTTTGTTTTTAACGTTTAAATTAGAAAAAAGCAAATGCGCTCATGATAAAAATCTTTAAATTCTTAAGTATCGTTTTAATGAGCCTGTTTATGCTGTACTGCCAGAGCAATAAGGAACAACATGCAGCAGCTGATTCGTTCTTGCCGATGCAGATTGGCAATTTATGGTATATGAATGCTCAATCCTATACCGAAATTCAGGATACTGTTCGGATTAATAAGAAGCTTTTTTATAAGTTTTATTCATTGGTAGGAGGCGATGCAGTGAGTACAGTTTATTTAAGGATCGACGAGCAAAATAAATTGATTGAGGGCTATCCCGATAGTCCTTTGAAAACTTATACAAGAGCTGATTTTAATGCAAAAATGGGCGATAAGTTTTTCACTACAGGAGAAAAGGATGAAAATGATAATGAAGTAACTGTGGTTCAAAAAACGGATACTGAAATGACTTTTTCGTTTGATCCAATTTATCATCCAAATTTAAAAGGACATCCATCGCAGGTAAAATACATAAAAGGTAAAGGCTGGGCCGAAAAGTTTAAAAAGCTGAAGATTGATGGTGTAGTTTATCAAAATTAGCCTTTACGTTTATATACTTTTTCATATTGTTCAATCCATTGTGCAGGCGTAATTTTTCTGGACAGCTCCGCAATTAAAGCATACGGAATATCGTCTGGCTTTTTAAAACGGACGCAACCTTTTCCCATATCGAGTTTGTATTTACAGTGTTTAGGATATTCAGCCTGAAACCATTCCAATAAATCGGTAAATGCATATAAACCCAAATGGTGCATAACAATAAAATTCTTTTGCGAACCAATATTGATAAAAGGTAAAGCTTGTTCTGGTTTACAGTGATAACCTGCAGGGTAAAGTGTTAAAGGAATAATATAGCCCAGCATGCCATAGGTAATCTGTTCTTCGAAGCCAGCTGGCAGGTTTTCTAAAATAGTATCTCTCAATTTCGAAACGGGTGCTTTCCTTTCTTCAGGAAGGCTGCTTAAATATTCTTCTGGTGTATTAACAGATAGTTGCATATCAATTTTTATCAAATTTCTTTTTAAACCTACTTACAATTGATGGATTATCGAGTTCCTCTAAACTGCTCAATTCCAGCTCCAGCGCTTTTGTACTGATCTGGATTTCAATCAACGAGAGGATAAGGGAGATCATAAAGAAAATCAAACTCAATGCGAAAAGAATTTCGGCAATCGTATTCCATTCCAGGTAAATAAAAAACATACAAAAAAGACAGCTCGCGAAACTGAGTACGCCAAAAGCCTGCATGTTTTTAATTAACCTTAACCGGTAACGCAAGTTTTCAATCTGTTGATGAAGTGCTGCATTTTTATCGCCATCTTCATATTTCGACTTTAAACTTCTCACCAAACTCGCCAGTGCCAGAAACCGGTTGGTATAAGCCAGCATAATTAAGCTGATGGCAGGAAATAATAATGCCGGTATATTTATGGTTAGTTCCATTCTTAGGGTTTACCCAAAAATATCATTTTATGTTGATATCTTGCCTGTTGGGTGCACAACAAATTACATAACCGATCGTGATCCTGAATTTATTTTCAGGATCTTTATGGTTAAAAAACTTAGCTCGCTTTGCGGTTAAACTAACCGATAGACCAGAAACCGTTTTGGTCAATATTGTTTTTCTAAAATTAAATTTAAATTGCCACTATGAATATCGAATTCAACAAAAACGAGGATGTAAATAAACAGCTGGTTTACGAACTTAAAACCAGACTCAAAAAAATATACTTGGGTGGTGGCGAAAAAAACGCTGCCAAACAAAAAGAAAAAGGCAAGCTGCTGGCCCGCGAGCGGATTGCTTATTTAATTGATAAAGATTCTAATTTTTTAGAGGTTGGGGCCTTTACTGCTGATGGAATGTACGCCGAGCAGGGCGGATGTCCTTCGGCTGGAGTGGTGTGCGGTATAGGTTATGTAAGCGGGAGGCAATGTATGATTGTGGCGAACGATGCCACTGTAAAAGCCGGAGCCTGGTTCCCCATGACCGCAAAAAAGAACCTCCGTGCACAAGAAATTGCCATGGAAAACCGCTTGCCTGTAATTTACCTGGTTGATAGTGCTGGCGTATATTTGCCTATGCAGGACGAGATTTTTCCAGATAAAGAACACTTTGGAAGAATGTTCCGTAATAATGCCATCATGTCGTCAGAAGGGATCGTGCAAATTTCTGCCATAATGGGGGCTTGTGTCGCTGGAGGTGCCTATTTGCCAATTATGAGCGATGAAGCAATGATTGTTGATAAAACCGGGTCTGTATTTTTAGCAGGTTCTTATCTGGTAAAATCGGCTATAGGGGAAGATGTTGATAATGAAACTTTAGGTGGTGCCACTACACATTGCGAAATTTCTGGTGTTACCGATTATAAGCATCCCAATGATCAGGCTTGTTTAGATAGTATCAGGAATATCATGAGTATGCTGGGTAGTCCTCAAAATGCAGGTTTCGATAGGATTAAACCTGCTAAACCTAAAGAAAAGGAAGAGGAATTATATGGTATTTTACCCGAAAACAGAGATAAACCTTACGAAATTATGGATGTCATTAACCGTTTGGTTGATCAATCTGAATTTGAAGAATACAAAAAGGGTTACGGACAAAGTATTGTTTGTGGTTTAGCACGTATTGATGGTTGGGCAGTTGGCATTGTGGCCAACCAGCGCACAGTGGTGAAATCGAAAAAAGGGGAGATGCAGTTTGGCGGTGTAATTTATTCCGATAGCGCCGATAAAGCTGCCCGTTTTATTATGAATTGTAACCAGAAGAAAATTCCATTGGTTTTTTTACAAGATGTTACCGGTTTTATGGTGGGCAGCCGATCAGAACATGGTGGTATTATTAAAGATGGTGCTAAAATGGTTAATGCTGTTGCTAATTCGGTGGTGCCAAAATTTACAATAGTATTGGGAAATTCTTATGGTGCAGGCAATTATGCAATGTGCGGTAAAGCTTACGACCCCAGGTTAATTTATGCCTGGCCAACAGCAAAGATTGCGGTAATGGGTGGCTCGCAGGCTGCAAAAACCCTGCTTCAAATTCAGGAGGCATCTTTAAAAGCCAAAGGCGAGGTAATTACATCAGAAAAAGAAGCTGAATTGTTAAAAGAAATTACTGATAAATATAATAGCCAAACCACACCTTATTATGCTGCATCGCGCCTTTGGGTAGATGGTGTTATCGATCCGTTGGAAACCAGGAAGGTGATTTCGATGGGTATTGAGGCCGCAAATCAATCGCCGATTACCAGGAAGTTTAATGTTGGTGTGATACAGACTTAGCTCTAATGTGCTGTTAGATGGTAGCATCTGACAGTTAAAAACTATATACATTTTATCACCTCGATAATACGGTACACCTAGTTTTTGAGCATAAGTTGCCCTGTTTTTTAGTGTTGAAAAACAATTAATATTATCTTTAAGTATGAAGAATATTTACCTTTTTCTTGGCCTAGTTGTTTTACAAATCAATCTTTTTGCCCAAATTTCTAAAATTCATCAAGATGCAATCGTTGTGGATACCCACGGAGATATACTCTTCAATCAGATCAAATCTGGTGTTGATATTGGTAAGCTTCAGCCAAAAGGAAATTTCGATTTAGTGAGGGCCAGACAAGGCGGTTTGGATGTTCAGTTTTTCTCCATTTGGTGCGATGAAACCGGTGGATATGCCGTGGCTAACCGTGAAATAGATTCGCTTTATAATTTAATTAAACGATATCCCGATAAAATTAAATTGGTAACAAGCGCTAAAGAATTAGAACAAGTGGTTAAGCAAAAAAAACTGGCTGCATTGATTGGTGTAGAGGGTGGACATATGATCGAAAACCGGTTAGATTATATCGATAGCTTAGCAAAGCGGGGAATGGCCTATCTTACTTTAACCTGGAACAATAGTACATCATGGTCGAGTTCGGCAGCCGAAGAAACTTCGGGTAAAGTAAAACCTGGAAATGCAGGCTTAAATAATTTTGGAAAAGAGGTTGTAAAACGGTTGAATAAACTAGGTGTAATGGTCGATTTATCACATGTGGGTGAAAGAACATTTTATGATGCCATCAAAGTTTCAACCAAGCCTGTAATTGTTTCTCATAGCTGTGCTTATACAATAAACCCCGTTCCGCGAAATTTAAAAGATGATCAGATTAAAGCTGTTGGCAAAAACGACGGGGTAGTCTGTATTAATTTCTACAGTGGTTTCTTAGATTCTACTTTTAATACTAAACAGAAAGCTTTCTTCGCAAAATATGATAGCGAGCTTAAAACATTGAGCGCCAAATATGGCAGGAGCAATGCAATAGATACATTAATTTATAACCACCAGGTTGATGCTGATACTTCACGTCCGCCAGTATCGTTGCTGGTTAAACACATCAATCATGTAGTAAAATTAATTGGCATTGATCATGTAGGCTTGGGTGCCGATTTTGATGGTGCCGAATCTTTCCCCCTGGGAATAAATAGCGTAGCCGATTACCCTAAAATTACAGAAGAACTTATTAAAAATGGTTACTCCGAACAAGATATTCGGAAAATTCTGGGAGGTAACGTAATTCGGTTGATTAGGGAAAATAAAGGGGAGTAATTTTTTGTGCATGTGTAATAGGCAGAGCCAGATGGAAACATCTGACCTAAAACAGTGCTTTTCGCTTGGCTTATGATGTTAATAAGTAAACTATGTTGACAATGTGCACTTGCCAGCAAATATTTAAAGCATTAAATTTGCGTTACGATTAATGAATTTCAAACACACAATATAATGTCACAAGAAAACGAACACGTTCAGTGTTTAATTATAGGTTCAGGTCCTGCGGGTTATACTGCTGCAATTTACGCAGCCAGAGCCGATTTAAAACCAATTATGTATACTGGTATGCAAGCTGGTGGGCAGCTTACGCAAACTACAGATGTAGAAAATTTTCCAGGCTACCCACAAGGAATTATGGGGCCAGAAATGATGGAAGATTTCCGTAAGCAGGCAGAGCGTTTTGGTACTGATATCCGTTTTGGTTATGTAAGTTCGGTAGATTTCTCTTCAACACCACATAAAGTAGTGGTTGACGAAATTAAGACCATTACAGCTGATACCGTAATTATTGCCACTGGGGCTACTGCTAAATGGCTAGGATTGCCAAGTGAGCAACAATACAATGGTTTTGGTGTTTCGGCCTGTGCAGTGTGTGATGGTTTCTTCTTTAAAGGACAGGATGTAGCCATTGTAGGCGCAGGAGATACTGCTGCCGAAGAAGCAACTTATTTAGCCAAACTTTGTAAAACGGTGCACTTATTGGTGCGTAGAGACGAGTTCAGGGCTTCTAAAGCAATGGTGAGCCGTGTATTGGCGACACCAAATATTGTGGTTCATTACAATACCGAAACACAAGAAATTTTAGGTAACGGTAAAAATGTAACCGCAGTTAAAGTTTTAAATAACAAAACTGGTGTTGAGTCTGATATCGCGGTAGAAGGTTTCTTCGTAGCTATCGGTCATAAGCCTAATACTGATATCTTTAAAGGCCAGTTAGATATGGATGAAACAGGTTATTTAGCTACTAAACCCGGTTCTACTTTAACCAATATCGAAGGCGTTTTTGCTTGTGGCGACGTTCAGGATATGTATTACCGTCAGGCAGTTACTGCTGCAGGTTCTGGATGTATGGCCGCACTTGATGCAGAAAGGTATTTGGCTGCTAAGGAACATCCTGTAGAGGCATAAAAACAATTTTAAAATATTTTGAAGAAGAGAAATCAGCAACGGTTTCTCTTTTTTTGTTAGAACCGTCCGCTCTATACGATAGCTATCAGTAGGAGTTCTAAGAGATGATTTCTCTTTTTTGTGATTGATGTTTTTTGGAAAGCAAATGCAGCAGCTCTTTTTATTGTCAGTCCTGCTTTCCATTACAAGTCCTCGCTGCGCTCCGGGCTTTGCATTGCAATCAGGTTTAAATACGCAGAATTTTGCTACTATTAAGGGTTGGATGGTACTGAGTTAATTTAATCTTTCTGCACCTTGCAAACCCAAATAGTACCACCGGCTGTGCCACCTAAACGCGACAGTAGTGGCAGCTCCCGATTTTTCATCGGGACTATAACGGATGGCGGGACTATCGTAATCCAAATGCTACTGTACCCGATTTTCCAGAAAAAATTAGTTGGCTAAAACAAAATCGTCATCTCGATGCAGTGCAATGGGGGGATCTGTCAGTAGAAGTTCTAGGGGGCTCTTTTTTGTGATTGATGTTTTTTGGAAAGTAAATGCAGCAGCTCTTTTTATTATCAGTCCTGCTTTCCATTACAAGTCCTCGCTGCGCTCCGGGCTTTGCATTGCAATCAGGTTTACATACGCAGAATTTTGCTACTATTGAGGGTTTGAATAGCATAATTCATTAGTTAATAAATCGATTTATGATGAAAATCGCTGAAATCAAACGTTTGATCCATATTGTAACAAAAATGTGGGATTTGTAATGTATCCATAATCTCTATCTTGGTTCAAATAATCAAAATAAATCTATAAAAACCAAAACACAACATGAACAAAGCATTATCGATTTTTATTGGAGTATTAATCAGCACGAGTGCATTTGCGCAGAGTGATCCTAATCTGGGTATCATACCTGCACCTGTAGCCATTACCAGGGCAAACGGAAATTTCATTTTAGATAAAACCACAGTTTTAGTAAATCAAAGCATCGACGGCGCAAAGATGACCGATTTATTAAACGCTTTTATCGTTACCAAGGCAGGTTTTGCCTTACGTGAAACTAAAATTACCCAACCTAACCAAAAAGCAATTGTTTTAACATCTGTTGGTGCAGATCAATTGCCTGCAGAAGGTTATACCATTAAAGTTACCCCGAAACAAATTGTTTTAACCGGAAAAGGTGCAGGTCTGTTTTATGCCGTTCAATCGGCAATGCAAATGATGCCTGATAAAGTTGCTGATAAAATTACTATCCCAGCCGTTGATATTAACGATTATCCGCGTTTTGCTTACAGGGGAACGATGTTGGATGTAGGCCGTCATTTCTTCCCGATTTCTTTTATCAAAAAATACATCGATCAGCTGGCTTATTATAAAATTAATACTTTCCATTGGCATTTAACTGATGATCAGGGCTGGAGATTGGAGATTAAAAAATATCCAAAACTAATTGAAATCGGTTCTTCCCGTAACGGGACAATTATTGGCAATTATCCAGGCAATGGCAATTACCTTACACCGGTTAAAGGTTATTATACACAAGAAGAAGCCAAAGACATTGTTAAATATGCCGCTGCTAAATACATTACGGTAATACCCGAAATCGAATTGCCAGGCCACGCTTCTGCAGCAATTGCCTC
This sequence comes from Pedobacter sp. SG908, assembly GCF_011759615.1. NCBI lineage: Bacteria > Pseudomonadati > Bacteroidota > Sphingobacteriia > Sphingobacteriales > Sphingobacteriaceae > Pedobacter > Pedobacter sp. SG908. Next base: position 2,883,745 of record NZ_JAAOYY010000001.1, on the reverse strand, counting down.
GTATCCAGAGTTAAGCTGTTTCCCTGACCGTGATACCTTTATCAGCGATAAAACACCATGGGCAGGTAGCAGGAAAGGTAAACAGGTACAACAAACCTGGGGTGTTTTTGATGATATTTTTGTACCATCAGCAAATACTTTTACTTTCTTAGAAAATGTGTTAGATGAAGTGATTGCTATTTTCCCTTCAAAATACATCCATATCGGTGGCGATGAGGCACCTAAAACCTATTGGAAGGAATCTACCTTTTGCCAAAACCTGATGAAAGAAAAAGGTTTGAAAGATGAGCATGAATTGCAGAGTTATTTCATCCAGACCATAGAAAAACATGTTAATGCAAAAGGACGATCGATTATAGGCTGGGACGAGATTTTGGAAGGTGGTTTGGCCCCAAATGCAACAGTAATGAGTTGGAGGGGTGAAGATGGTGGAATCGCTGCTGCACAACAAAAACACGATGTAATTATGACGCCAGGTTCTATGGGCTTATATATCGACCATAAACAGTCTAATTCTCCTGATGAGCCGGTAACCATTGGTGGATTCGCTCCTTATCAAAAGATTTATGCTTACGATCCGATTCCGAAAGTATTAACCGCTGATGAGCGAAAATACATTAAAGGTGTACAGGCAAATATGTGGTCTGAGTATATTAAAACCACAGCAAAAGCAGAAAATCATGCTTTCCCACGTTTATTGGCCTTAGCCGAAATCGCATGGTCGCCGGTTGAGCGTAAAGATTTGAAAAACTTTTCCGAGCAGCGTTTACCTGTACATTTGGCCCGTTTAGATAAAATGAATGTTAATTTCTGGGTACCTACACCAATTGGGCAGAGCGATAAACCTTTAACTGGAGGAGAATTTACAATTGATTTAAAAGCGCCTGTTGCCGGAGCTAAAATTTATTATTCTATTGATTTGTCACGTCCATCAGAAAATGCATTTTTGTACACCTCGCCATTTAAAATTACCGTACCGCAAGGCGAAAAAAGAGTATTAAAAACAGTTGTTGTTGCACCAAGTGGTAGAAGAAGTGTAGTCGCAGAAACCGTTTTAAATAACGGAGCACCCGAAGTTAAAGCAGATGCAAAGAAATAAATTGTTGCTTTAAAAAGCTAAAATACTTAATTTGGGGCAACCAAAACGTCCCCAAATAGAATGAAACTACCGAAATATACATTACAGCATCTTTTGTTAATAACAGGGATGCTGTTTTGTTTTGCATGCAAAGAAGAAAAACCGAAAGAAGTTAAGACGGAAGCTACAAAAGTTCAAAAGAATCCTTTTCATTTTTATAAGGATATAGAAGTAAAACCAGGATTAAATTTCGAAATTGTGAGCTGGGGAAAAGGGGTAGATTCTATAGGGGGATATCAGATTTTAATGTCTGATTCGGTTCGTAATAATTACAGGTCTGCTGCCATAGATCGTAAAGGTATTTTGATCGATGCCTGGAATATGGATTTAGACAATGATGGAAATCCTGAATTTTATATTCAGCTCTTAAGCAAAAAAACAGTTTCAGATTTAAATGTTTTTGAATATGCAGGCGGCAATTTCAATAAAATCAGCTTTCCTTCTTTAAGCGCCAATCAAAAGAAAGGTTATACTGGTAACGATAATTTTTTTATTAAAAATGGAGACCTATTCCGTTCTTTCCCGGTAAAGGATAGCACAGATAGTACTAAAACGATTACTAAGACCTATCAATATAAATTAAGCGGAAATAGTTTTTCTACGACTGAGGTGAAGTCTGAGGAGGGGAAAGGTAGAGGTAAGGAGTAGGGCAAAAGGTTTAGGATAAAAAGGATAGGGCGTACAGCATACAAAGCATCATGCTGAACTTGTTTCAGCAGCTATCTCTGTATCAAGAGATCCTGAAATGAATTCAGGATAACATATTTTAGTTATATCCACTTCGACGGTCGTTATGCCGACCCGTTTCAGCATCTTTATTGCCAAAAGGGTAAATTTAATAAACAATGAACAACCAAAAATTTTCAATTATCGATCGCATTAAAAGCTTTAAATTTGCTTTTAACGGGCTAAAACTGTTTTTTGTTAACGATCATAACGGAAGAGTTCATTTGTTTGCAGCCATCGTGGCCATTGGCCTATCTTTTTACCTCAAGATCTCCGATTTGGAGTGGATTGCTATTCTATCTGTTATTTCTGCTGTTTTTGTAGCCGAAATATTAAACTCTGCTATTGAAAAACTGGCTGATGTAGTTTCACCGGCACATCATCCCAAAATTAAAGTGGTAAAAGATTTGGCTGCTGCTGCGGTTTTGGTGGCTGCGTTCCTGGCGGTAACGGTTGGTTTTATTGTCTTTATTCCAAAACTATTTTTGTAATTCGGCCATAGCAGCCCTCGATTCTTCAATCTTATCCTGGATAATCTCATCCCATCGGGCCTGCATTTTATGATTACTGCCATGCTCGGTTTCTTCATCATAATTACGTTGCATAGTATCAAAATAACTACTGATCTGATTGGCGAGCTCAGATATTTGAGCTTTATAGTTATTTACAGCGTAGTTTCTGTTCTTCAACACCCTTTCGGCTTCTAAAAGTAAAATATATTGAATATCGGCATGCCCCTGTTCGTGATGTAAAAGACTGGCCCTAATTTCGGGGTCTTTAATTTTATCCCACTTTACCCACGATCTGGTTTTATCTATACTCACATCATTTTTAAGCTTAATAACAACACGGTTACGGTAAACGGTACTTTCGTAACTATACTTCCAGGTCATGGCAGTTAAAGCAAAAAAGGGCGAGCGCATATCAGCTTTACCTTTAAAGTGTGTTTCCCAATTCAGCTGAACCGGTTGGGTTAAATCTTGTTTAAAGGCAAATGAAAAGGGCAGGGTTAATAGTAATAATATCGGTATAATCAGTTTTTTCAAGGTCGTAATTTTTTTTTCAACGATGTCGCACCACGATCATCAGGATTTTGTGTGTTGAATTTTACAACGAAAAAACCGTGCCTAAAATTACTCTGTAACAGAAATCTGTCCGCTAATGCGCTCAAATTTCTCAATTAATAAAGCTATCCGTTCTTTTTCTCTACTCATTACAGCCTTTCGCAATATTGTTGAGCAGAATAGTATCCATGAAAAAGTTAACACAATTGCGGCTACTTTTTGCGGCATACTCAAATAGGTTAAAATTTCGATAAAATAAAATATAATTCCGAGTGATAGTGCAATGGCGTAAAACCAATATAAAGAATTGTATAGTTTGAAACGGTTTAATTGATATGTTTTTAAGTTGTTCAGGTATTCGTGTGGATGAGCGGTAGCATCATTTTTCGCAATCAAACGGTGATCGCGATATAGGATAAGCGTATATACACCAATGGCAACAATGGTAATGCTGATACCAACATGGGTTGTCCATGATTCGAAATGCATAAATATCCACAGTGCGGCAATGGCAATAAAAGATGCCAGCATTCCAAAAATATTTAAAGCAGATTTTAGCTTTAATCCATTTACTTCTTTCTTCGCTTGCTGCAACATCTCATCAGCAGAAACTTTAACTTCTACCTCGTGCTTTTGCCACAACTCCTGTATTTGATCAAACGCTTGCATACTGGCTATATAATTCTGTTAATTTTTGTTTAATTCGGTGAATTTTTACCCTTAAATTGCCCTCGCTTATTCCTGATATATCGGCAATTTCGTGGTATGGTAACTCATCAAGTACCATCGTAATAATCAAACGGTCATTCTCTTCGAGCTTCGATATACATTTATAGAGTAGAGCAACCTGTTCATTTTTCTCTGAAAACTCTTCTACCTTATTTTCTATAATGTTATCGGTTAATTCATCTTTTGCCTGTCTTTTTTCTGATCTCAAATAGGTTAAACAGGTGTTTACTGCAATTCTATAAATCCAGGTAGAAATTAAAGATTTGTTCCTGAACTTATCCAGATTTTGCCAAACCTTTAAAAAAGTTTCTTGTAAAAGATCATTTGCAGCGTCGGTATCGCCAGTATAACCATAACATAAATGGAATATCTTTTTGGAATTTGAATCGAAGATCTCTTTAAATAACTTGTCTTTTTGTTCCATTTAGGGGTTTATAGTTGCGTTTTAGATGGTGATGTACGTTTTTTGTTACAGCAGGAATCAAAAATAATATATTTTTTAATGTCATTGAGTTAAAAGTTCTTAACCACAGATGTGCACAGATAAGCACTGATTTTCATATCTCTGCGCATCCTTTCTATCTCTGGTTAATTTTTTTCTTCTTTGCCGAGTGGTTCTACTCGCCAGCATTGATGCATTTTTTGATCTCTCCTATTATCAAAATTTGTTACACGCTGTAAATATCGTAGTTTTACCAAATTAAGTTGCCACAAACTTTTTATATTCATGAAGAAAAACAAACTCACGCTTTTTATTTTTATAGCGCTGATTGCAGGAATTGCACTGGGCTATATTTTAAATGTAAATTCCATTAACGTTTACAACCAGAATATCCTTAATGCTGACGCAAAGGTTAAAAGTATAGAAGTAAATATTGCAAAATCGACCGATACGACCAGTGCGGTTTATGCACAACTCAAGGCTGACAAAAAAGCTGCCGCTAAAATCAAAAAAGAAAACGAGGGGATAAGAGAGAAAAAACTGGAATTTTTTACCTTGTTGAGTGATATTTTTCTACGCCTGATTAAAATGATTGTTGCACCATTGGTATTTACTACCCTGGTTGTTGGTGTTGCTAAAGTAGGCGATATTAAAGCAGTGGGCCGTATTGGCGGTAAAACGCTGGGCTGGTTTTTAACCATGTCGCTAATGTCGCTTGTACTGGGAATGATTTTGGTGAATTTATTTGAGCCCGGAAAACACATGAAATTATCGCTGCCTGATCATTTGGTTGATACGGGGATACAAAAGGCAGCCATGAGTGTAAAAGATTTTATTGCGCACGTATTCCCAAAGAGTATTGTAGAGTCGATGGCGGATAACGAAATTCTTCAAATTGTAGTTTTCTCATTATTCTTTGGGGTGGCTACAGCAGCAATCGGCGATTTAGGGCAGATTGTGATTAAAGCTTTTGATGCCATTGCACACGTCATCTTAAAAATGACAGGCTATGTAATGAACTTTGCACCGCTAGCTGTTTTTGGCGCCATGACGGCTATTATTGCCAAACAAGGCTTAAGTGTGTTAAATACTTATGCCATTTTTATCGGTGAGTTTTACTTTGGGTTAGCCATTCTTTGGGGATTATTGATATTCCTTGGCTTCCTGGTACTGAAAAAACGTATCTTCCGTTTGGTAAACGATATGAAAGAGCCGGCAGTATTGGCTTTTAGTACAGCCAGTAGCGAAGCTGCTTACCCTAAAACCATGCTGTTGTTAGAACGTTTTGGTTGTAAAGATAAAATTGTAAGCTTTGTGCTGCCATTGGGTTACTCGTTTAACCTAGATGGTTCGATGATGTACATGACTTTTGCTTCCTTATTTATTGCACAGGCCTATGGCATTCATTTAAGTTTCGAACAGCAAATTTCTATGCTTTTAATCCTCATGTTAACCAGCAAAGGAATTGCAGGTGTACCGAGAGCATCATTAGTGGTAATTGCTGGCACTATCGCGAGCTTTAATATTCCGGAAGCAGGGCTAGCTTTGTTAATTGGTATTGATCCTTTATTGGATATGGGCCGTTCTGCAACTAATGTTGTTGGAAATAGCATTGCTACAGCAGTAGTAAGTAAGTGGGAAGGAGAGCTTAAAGAGAGTTCGGAGGCTTAAAGTTTGGGGTCTTGAGTCAAAAACATGCAATCATTCAAAATACTGGTCATTAAATAATTCAGTAATTCATTCATTCAATAATTAATTAATATAAAAAGTGTCAAGCAGGGGAAAAAAAATATTCTTAGCCATTACTATTATCGTTCCGATGATCATTTATTGTTATATCTATTACAAGCCAATTATACAGAATGCGCCTTTCCGTAAGGACGATTTTGTGTCAATGCAGTATAGCTATGGCTTAAAAGATACTTTGGAAAACACATATGATTCAAAAACTGGTGTTTACAGGTACGTAAATAATAAGGATTCAGTGGTTAACAAAAAGTTCTTTTTAACGAGCAATGATGTGTTATACATGCACAGAAAAGCAAATGAAATTGGCCTTTGGAATTTTCCGGATACCATTGGTAAAAAAAGTGATAAATCAAGGTTAGTACCGCGTTACGATATTACTTTCAATTATAAAAAAAAATCAAAACATGTAATCATTTATGGCGACTTTGATGGCAATCCAAAACTACTGGATGCTGCAGTACAAATGAGAAAAATCATTCAGGAAACTTTATTACAAGCTGAAAAAAGAAGCGGGAAGTAGGTTAGTCCGAATTCCTGAGTCCTCGGTCTGTAGTCTTGAGTCAAGGAAGGAAAATACAATACACAAGGTCGTCATTTCGCTGCATTTCAGTGGAGATGACGACTTTTTTTGTAATAGTTTTATTTTAGGATATTTTCGTATATTTACGATATATTCGTAATAATGGAAAAATTAACATTACAGGAAGAGGAAGCCATGCTGGCTGTTTGGCAGATAGGTAAGGGGTTTATCAAAGATTTTATGGATGTACTTCCCGATCCGAAACCACCATATACTACACTGGCATCAACCATCAAGAATTTAGAACGTAAAGGCTACCTGATGAGCGAACGTTTTGCCAATGCCAACCGCTATAGTGCAAAAGTGAAAGAGGTAGAATATAAAAAGCGCTTTATGAGCGGTTTTGTGAATAATTATTTCCAAAGTTCTTATAAAGAGTTAGTTGCTTTTTTTGCTAAGGATAAAAAAATAAGTGCGGAGGAACTTAAAGAGATTATAAGTTTAATAGAGAACCCTGAAAAGTAAATGCCATGCCACATTTCTTTATCATCTTATTCAAAATTAATCTGGTACTGGTCTTGTTTTCGGCAGCCTATTACCTGGTATTGCGGAGACTAACTTTCTACTCCATCAACAGGGTATTTCTGTTGTTTGGGATCGTCTTTTCTTCAGCTTATCCATTTATTAATCTCACCGATTTTTTTACTGCTCAAAAAGCCATGCCTGCCTTCGTTCCACAATTTAATCAACAGGTAAGTAAATTGGTGCAACAAGATGCCGTTTCGATATTTTGGCAAGGTTTAACCGTACTTTTTTATGTTGGTGTTGTATTAATGGCCATGAGATTGTTGGTGCAGTTTTTTTCACTTTACAAGATGCATCAAAAATCTTCACCGGATCAGCTAAATGATTATAAGGTACGGATTTTAAATGATGAAGTAAGTCCATTTAGCTTTTGGCAGACCATTTATATCAATCCGCGTTTACATAAAAAACAGGATTTGGATAATATTCTTGAGCATGAACGTGTACATGTAGAAGAATGGCATACTTTAGATATTATTTTGGCTGAGATCTGTGTGGTTTTTTACTGGTTTAATCCAGGAGTTTGGTTAATGAAAAAAGCGGTAAGGGAGAACATTGAATTTATTACCGATGCGAAAATTTTGAAGAAAGGTATCGATAAAAAAGCTTATCAGTACAGTTTGTTAGATGTAGGGACATTACAGCCATCTGTTGCTATCGTAAATAATTTTAATCTCTCTGATCTTAAAAAACGGATTAAAATGATGAATGCGAAACGTTCTTCGAAAGTAAACCTAACCCGGTATTTATTTGTGCTACCTGTATTGCTTTGCATCACACTCGCTTTTACCATCGATAAAAAAGCAATGCAGAAAAGTTTGGTTCCCCTTAGTAAAATGGTGGTTAATGTTATGCCGCATAAGGAGGCCGAATCTATTGTACCGGCCAAAACAAGTACAAAAATAAGGAATAAGAGAAGGGCCGTTTTACCATTGATTAAAAAAATAGATACGGCCAACAAGCTGACTTTTGTTTTTAAAATGATCGGAAAGGAAGGAGATTCGGTACAGCACCAGATTGGTGAGGTGATGAAAAAAATGGTTGGCAATGTTAAATTCGATTTTAAAACAGATGGCAAGCTAAGTAAAAGAACCTTTGTTAAACATTTTAGCTTTACTGATTCGGTACCTACCAATGAGAAAATTGAACAGGCTATCCTGGCCGATCAGGTAAATAAGGATTTTGGAAATTTGACTGACGGCAAAGGGAAAAGGATAACCGCTGTTTTTGTCATGCAATCTACCTTCAATACAAAAGGAACTGGTGGGGATGGAAAAGACAAGCCAGAAGTAAATGAACCGTCGGTTACCAATACCGGTTATTATTTAAACGGGAAAAAGGTAAGCAAAGCAGAGTTGGAAAAGCTTAATCCGAATATGATTATGGGCCTCAAAATGGATCAAAACAGGCAATTTATCCAGATTACTACTAAACCTTAATCACTTGCTTTTTTTTACAGGTTATACAGAATTTGCCAATCCAATAAATGTTTCCATAATAATTTGCGTTAGCATTAAATGAGCGGGAGATGGTTAGCATATTGCCATTTCTCCCGCTGATCAAAATACTTAGAAATTAAACGTAGCCTTTAGCATGGCCACCCTTCCTGGAATATAATATGTTCCAGTTGTAAGTGAGTTTGCCGAAAGATAAATTGCATCAAAGCTTTTAATATCGGTAAGGTTGGTGATCCCAAATTCAATATCGGTTTTCATTTTTAACCATTTATACCGCATGTTCACATCGGCAAAGAGGTATTTCAAATCGGGCTGCGATGACTGCTGGGTTAAAAGGTGTTCCGCAGATAGATTTATGTAAAGATTTTTAACTGTAGTAATGGCTAAAGCAGACTGTTGTCTCAATTGTTTAAAATTGGTCTTTATCCCATCTGCTACCAGGGCTTTATTATCGGTAATAGCAAAATTAGCCGCGTAAGACCAGTTAATGAAGTTGGTTAGCTTTGCTTCAATGCCAACTTTATAAGCCACTGTTTGCGTGTTAAATGGTAGAAGTGCATTATTCTGCAGCTGACTGTATTTGCTTTGTGCAAAATTTACACCAGCGTTTATTGTACTTTTTAAGCTAAACAGGTATTTGCTTGCATTTGCGGCTAAAGATAGGCTGCGGATATGGTTATTAAGTGGCAGTACAATCTTTTGCTGAATATTGTTGCTTAGGTTGTAGGCCGAAATGGTACTCAACTCTGTATCACTATAATTGGCCGTTAAGTTAGCAAACAGCATTTGCATGGCTTTTCTAAAATTAAAGCCTGCCCCAACATTATGCGATTTGGATTCAGCAATCGGTGCATCGTTCGAAAACAGCGAGCGGTAATTTTTTAAAATAGTACCACGGTAAATATCGTTAATACCCCCCAGGTCATTTTTGAAATTATAATTAGCCGTTACATAATTTTCGGTACTGGTTTGGTATTTTAAATTAAAAGCGGGATTTATAAATAGTCTGTTCAGGCTGTTATCCAGCTGGTTTAACGCATCACTGTAGTTGATCCGGTTGTAGCTTAACGGTAAGCTCAAACCTGCCTTTAGCTTATCAGTAGTGTACTCGTAGGTGGCCTCGGTATAGAGTTTGGTTTTTAGCCAGTCAAGATCATTTATCATATTGCCGGTAACCAGCTCTGTTTGCTGGTTGTTCTGTGTACGATAAAGTTCCGAATTAAGCTGTTGCTGCTGTATATTGAACCCCGCTTTATAAGTTTGAACGAAATTGTTTTTTACAAAGGCGAAAGATACATAGTTGTTGGTGTACCAGGTTGGTATTTTAATGTATTGTGTTAAACCAAGATAACTGTTTCCGTTGTTTAGGATGTCGGAGTTTAGTCCGGGTGTAATATTTAATGTTTCTGGTTGCGTAGTGCGGTTTAAAAAAGAGTAGAGGTTAATTACATCTTCCGATTTTAATTTTTTTCGGTAATTAAATTCGTTCGATAAATCGAAGGTCTCCTGTTTAAGTACCTGGTTGGCTGCTACATTGTTAATTACAAAACCCGATGTGGTTTTAAAAGGTGCATATTCCAATATCAGGTTATTGTTCAAGTAATATTTATCGGCATTCCCATTTAAGTTAAACTGCGCCCTCAGCTTTTGCGGGTTAATGGTATTGTTCTGCGTTTCCGTGTAGCGGATGGTTTGACCGGGGAGATAAGTTTCCGAAAACTTATTGTATTCCTGATGTCGTTGATCATATAAATATGAAATATTGGCCCTTAGTTGCAGGTCGGTGTTAAATTTGTATAAATTGTTGAGATTAATCAACCCAGCTTTATTAAAAAGATACCTACTTTGCGGTAGCGAGGGTACCCCGGCAGCGCCTGTTGAAAGGAGTCCACTGGGTTTATCGTTATCCAGTTTTTTTAAATAATCAGAAAAATTGTGCGCAATAAGGTCGCCACCCGGATCGCTGCCAATGTTATTGCCTTTAATGTTGTTAATAAACTTCAGTTTTTTATTGAACAACATAGCTGTCAGGTTTTCGTCAAAGCGGTTGGGCATACCTGCGCCAACGGTAGCATCGCCCATTACTTTAAGCTTGGCTTCATCTTTTATCACCAGGTTTAGGGCAACATCATCACTCGTATTATTTTTGCGCATCATTTTAATGGGCTGATCGTTTTGGATTACCTGAACCTTATCAACCGCGCCATGGGGAATACTTTTGGTACCAATATTGTATTTATCGTCTAGCAAATTATCGCCATCCACATACAGGTTTGAAATCGATTTGCCGTTGTAGCTAATCTTGCCATCCTCAGCAACCTCTACGCCGGGCATTTTTTTCAGCACATCGCCAATGCTTCTGTCTTGTTTGTCTGCAAAGTCAGATGTGCGGTAATTTAAAGTATCGCCCCTGGCCGTTAACGATGGCCGGTTTTTAACGTTAATCGTTTCCAGTGTGGTTTCGCTGGGTTGTAAAGTAAGTTCGTAATTTTTAGTGGCATCTGTTACCGTGGTAGTCAGCTTTTTATAGCCAATGCTCGATGCTTCAATTTTGTAACCTCCAATCTGGTCGTTTTTGAGCTCCATGCTAAAAGCACCGTTTTTGTTGCTGCGCGTAAAGCTAATGATGTTACCTTCAGTATCTTTTAAAGTTACATTAACCGATTCTACACCTTTCCCACCGGTATCTTTTACTACACCTTTAAGTGGCTTTTGGGCAAAAACTGAAAAAGCTGCTAGTAAGAGCCAATAGGTTAAAGCGAGCTTTTTCATTTTTTGTCATTAATTTCTATCGGATTGTTAACTTCGGCTTTAACTGCAGTTGTTCCTGCAGGGCGGGGTGCCTGGTTGCTCCTGAACGAACCCTGCATGCCACTTGCTGCCATTTGTGCCTGCATAAAGCCCTGTGGGTCCTTATCACGCGCCGCTTTAAGTTTATCCAACTCTTTACGGGTAGTTTTTATGGCGTCGGCAGGTAACTTAATTTCGGCTCCAAGGTAGCTCGTGCTTACATCTATGCCCATAATTTTTACCGAACCCACTCCGCCATTTGGAGCCGCTATTTTAACGTCGCCATCAGAATTGGAGGCAGCATCTGCATCTTTTACATTTTCAAGCCCTGCAAATTCAAATTTCACTTCCTTTTTATCGTCATAAGCCTCTATAATTAAGCCCGGTAGGCCATTCAATTTCCACGGACCGCTTTGAAAAGGAATTTCGGTTGCAAACCAGGCTGTCCAATTGCGGCCTTTAAAATGAGTAGTTGCTTTCTGGCAGGCAACCCCCGAAAAGCTCATCGTATCTTTCAAAATCTTCCAGTCAATTTGTGGAGTGGTTTCTTCAATAAGGTAATTGTTAAACAGGCGCTCTTTGGTAATCATTTTATGTTCATTGGCAAAAAAGAAATAGTCTTCCTGGGTAAGCGGGGCTTTCATTTCGCTTTTTACTTCAATTTTTATGTTACCGTTGCCCGTTTGGTTTTTAATCTGCTCTTGTATCTGCTTTTGGGTATTTAATGCCTGGTTCAGCTTATCGTAACTGGTGTACACAGAAGCATTTTTTCCAGTTACAAGCAACATATTCTCCTTACGGGGTTTATCTCTCTGCGTTGTATCCGCAATATGGGTAAAAGTATATCTTACTCTTGCCAGGGCCTTATCAGGACTTTGGGCTTTTGCCGAAATGGTTAAAGCTGTTGCTAAACAGATGGTTAGGGTTAGTTTCATGAGTTTTGTTTTTAATTGTCTATTTAATTTTCGTAAATCTACGAAATATTCGTAATAAGAAGAGCGCTTTAACATTTTTTAACGAAGCGAAGATGTAAAATGGATAATAGGCAATGAAGGGTGACAATATTTTAGTCACGAATATTCATAATACATAAGTTCTTTTCAGTTTGTCATTCTGAACGGCGTCGAAAGATCTACTTCGGAGCTTGAATAGCGCAGAGGCAAATGTTTTATGATTTGGAAATGAATGGCGATAAATCTATCGGTTGGTGTCTCACTGACCAGGTCCCAGTGGTATGTTCTTATAATACTTAATTATTATTTGGAAAGGAGCGGGTAGTGGTTCCTGGCAGGCTTCAGTCCCGCTTTGCGCTTTATCCCGATGAAAAAATCGGGATGTTCGCTGCAATCGGGTTTAGGAACAGCGGTTTTTGCGCCCTGCAACCTTAAAAATGGAAAGCTGATTAGGCCAATTAGCCCCCCTGCCCGTTACAGGCAGACGGTTGAAGTGTTATCCCTGCAGCAACGAGGCAGCGGAGCGTATAAGCGGAAAACGGGAGAGGAACTGAATGTTTTGTACTGGCATTGCGTTCCAAATAATGTTAGTGTTTTAGCTGCATTTAAGCAGCAGGTTAGCTTAAGAAATTTCTGAAAAGTGTAATTTAAAATCGATCTTGAAATCCTAAAATCTTCCAAATCCTAATCTTGTACGATTTTAGTTAAAAATATTTTCGATATGTGTTTGTGTGTTAATTGAATTTGTTCTATATTTGCACCTCGTTAAATAAAAATTAAAAAACTAATATTTAAACAATGTACGCAATAGTAAATATAGCAGGGCAGCAATTTAAAGTTGCTAAAGACCAGCACCTTTTTGTACACAGATTACAAGGAGATGAAGGCGCTAGTATTGAATTTGATAATGTATTGTTGGTTGATAACGGTGGTGCAATTACTGTAGGTGCTCCTGCAGTTAAAGGTGCTAAAGTTTCAGCTAAGATCGTATCTCATTTAAAAGGTGATAAAGTAATCGTTTTCCACAAAAAACGTAGAAAAGGTTACAAAAAGAAAAACGGTCACCGCCAGTTTTTCACTAAGATTCAGATCTCTGACATCACGTTATAATTAATTGTTAACCCAATAATCCGCTTTTTGGCGGGTTACAAAATATAAAATCATGGCACACAAAAAAGGAGCCGGTAGTTCGAAAAACGGACGTGAATCGCATAGTAAGCGTTTAGGTATTAAAGTTTTCGGTGGTCAGTTAGCTATCGCAGGAAACATTTTAGTACGTCAACGTGGTACAAAACACCATCCTGATAAAGGCGTAGGTATTGGTAAAGACCATACTTTATTCGCTTTAGTTGATGGTACGGTTGTTTTCAAAAAGAAACAAGATAACAAATCATACGTTTCTATTCTTCCTATCACTGATGCAGAGATCGAAGCAGCAGTAGCTAAAGCACCAGTTGCTAAAAAAGCGGTTGCTAAAAAAGAAGTTGTAGCTGAAGAAGCTGCTCCTGTAAAAAAAGCTCCAGCTAAAAAAGCAGCTAAAAAAGACGAAACTACTGAAGAAGCTGCATCTGCAGAATAATTGGTAACAAGTTATAAAAGGAAAGTCCCGATGTAAATCGGGACTTTTTTTGTTTTTATATGGTTCATTCGTTCACTGGTTCATTTGTCATTTGTAAATGGGTTAACTGTTTAAATTGGTTAATCGGTTAATTGACGCCAAACGCATTGCATTCAACTTTAGAACATCTACCAGCCCCTTCGACTCCGCTCAGGGTGACCTATTGAGGGGATGGTTAATTAACCCCAACCGCAAAACGCTTAACTCCAAACTCAGCTAATGTTAAAGCCTGTTAAATAACAAAATTTAACAATTCATCGCGATACATTCGTAAATCATTATTTAATTATTTACGATGAATTTTAAAATACTTAGCTTATCTGTTTTTTCTGTTATGTTTGGTAGCTTTTCGGTAAAAGCACAGGATGTGGAAGAAAATATCCGCATGGTAAAGCCATTTAAGGCCGATGGTATATCGAACGAATGGAATGAGCCACTTAACCAATACAACGATGCCACCAAGTTGGCCTTTGCCCTGGCCAATGATGATAAAAACCTGTACATCATTATCGAATCGTTAGATCCTCAAACCACATTTAGTGTATTAAGAGGTGGCATTACCTTAAATATCAATACAGAAGGGAAGAAGAAAGATGGTATGAAACTAACTTTTCCCTTAATGGAGCGACCTCCAATGCCGAAAGAGGGAGAAGAGTACCATAATCGTACTCCTTTATTGCCAGATGGAGCAACACAAGGTCCTGTAGCGATGAACAAAGGCATTCGGGTTTCTGGCTTTAAAAATATTGCAGATGGTGAGTTGCCAGCAATAAACCAGGATGGCATTGAAACCGGAATGAGCATTCATCCCAATAGAGATCTTATTTACGAATTAAGCATTCCATTAGCGCAATTACAGGTAGGATTAGACCTTAAAAAACCATTGGTTTACAATATTAAAATTAATGAGCCTAATAAATCTGGTTTTAAAAGAGAAGCCAGACCTGAAGGTGCAAGTGGTGGTAAAGGCAGATCGGGCGGTAGAGGTGGAATGGGAGGGGGAGGAATGGGTGGTGGCGGCCGTGGCGGTATGGGTGGTGGAAGAATGGGAGGTGGAGGCCAACGACCATCAGAAGGCGGCGAATCGGCAGCTAAATCTTCTGATTTTTGGATCAAGTATAAATTAGTAAAAGCCTAACATACAGGAATTTTGAGTGTTTAAATGAAAACATTTCATCCTGAAGGGTAATTTATTATATAAAATCATTATAAATGACGGAGGCGTTTTTGCAGTGATAGACTGCAAGAAATCGTCATTGCGAGAAGGTTTTTTCAGCCGAGGAAGCAATCTTTATGGCAAAGAACACCAGCATGAAAGATTGCTTCGTCGTTCCTTCTCTCAATGACGATCTTTTTTTGGAATCTGTAATTGATAGCTTGTCGAAGGACGATCTTTTTGATTTAACGATAAAAGGGCTTCGACAGGCTCAGACTGACCAGCAAAGAAATATAAAGTTGTCAACTTTCAGGCCCGTTTGGCTAAAAAAGTTGACAACTCTTTCTAATTAATACTCCCTTGCCATCAATTGCTCTGTAAGGGTTAAAAGATTTGCTTTCTTTTCATCGCTCACATTAATCTGATCAAATACAGCTAAAGCTTTGTTACGGTAGTAATTCATGCTCTCTTTAGCAATATCCTGTACATCCAAAGTATCATATACCTGGCGTACGGTATCTACTTTTTCCTGCGCATTAAATTCTTTGTATGAGGTCCATGTGGTTAATGAAGTACGGATTTCACCTTCAGCTAATTCAAAAGCTTTTAACAGCAGAAAGGTTTTTTTGTTGGCTATAATGTCGCCACCAACCTGTTTTCCGAATTTTTCAGGATCAGCATAAACATCTAATATATCATCATGCAATTGAAAGGCAATGCCTATATTTTCACCAAACTGATAGATTAAGTCGGCATCTTTTTCTGAGGCACCGGCAATAATGGCTCCGAGCTTTAGCGCGCCACCCAAAAGTACGGCAGTTTTTAATCTGATCATGTTGATGTATTCTTCAATACTCACATCATCACGACCTTCAAATTCCATATCTAACTGCTGACCTTCGCAAACGCCTTGAGCCGTTGCATTAAAGGTATTTAATACAGGGCCGAGAAAGGCTGGGTTAACTTTTGCAAGGCTTTTATTTGCTTCTACCATCATTACATCGCCACTTAAAATGGCAATATTGGTACTCCATTTTTCGTGTACAGTGGCTTTCCCTCTGCGGAGCGGTGCATTGTCCATAATATCATCATGAACGAGCGTGAAATTATGAAAAATCTCAATAGCCATAGCTGCATGGATCGATTCATTAGCATTTTCACCAAATAATTCGGTAGCCATTAAAACCAATAGGGGTCTTACCCGTTTTCCACCCAGATTAATGATATAAGTAATCGGATCGTAGAGCTGTTTAGGATGATCCGGAAACTTTAAATTTTGTATTGCAGTATCTAAAATTTGTTGTAATTCTTCTGTAGTATGCATTCTAATTATTGCGTAAACACTGTGTTTAAGGCACAATTTTAAATTTTTAATCTGGAATTAAGGTGAAATCGATCTGACGTTTAGAAAGATCTACTTTTTTCACCCTGATCATTACTTCATCACCAAGCTGATATTTTTTCTTTTTACGTTGGCCTACAATGCAGTAGTTTTTCTCATCAAGTACATAAAAATCATCTGATATGTCTCTTAAACGAATCATGCCTTCGCATTTGTTCTCTTCAATTTCTACGTACATGCCCCATTCTGTAACACCAGAAATAATACCTTTGTACGCTGTACCGATATTATTTTCCAAGTATTCGGCCTGTTTGTATTTAATAGAGGCACGTTCGGCATCAGCTGCTCTTTTCTCCATGGCTGAAGAATGTACGCAGGCTACTTCATAGGCTTCCATATCTGCTGATTTACCACCATCTAAGTAAGTTTGTAAAAGCCGGTGTGCCATTACATCAGGATAACGGCGGATAGGAGAGGTAAAGTGGGTATAGTATTCGAAAGCCAGACCATAATGGCTGGTTTTCTTGGTAGAATAAATGGCTTTCGCCATTGATCTGATGGCCAATGAGGTTAAAATATTCTGTTCTTTCTTGCCTTCTACATCATTCATTAAGTTATTTAACGATTTCGCAATTTCTTTATCCGATTTGGTGTTGATTTTATAACCAAAACGGGAAGCGAATGTAGCAAAGGTATTTAAGGTTTCCATATTTGGCGAATCGTGCACGCGGTAAACAAAGGTGAGTTTGTTTTTGCCTTTGCTTTTCTTTGCCACAAATTCTGCCACTTTCCGATTAGCTAAAAGCATGTAATCTTCAATCAGTTTATGGGCGTCTTTACGCTCTTTTACATAAACACCAATTGGTTTGCCCGCTTCATCTAGTTTGAATTTAACTTCGGTACTTTCGAAACTGATGGCGCCGTTTTTAAATTTACGGTCGCGAAGGATATAGGCCAGCTCATTCAATTTCAATATTTCTTGAGCGTAATCGCCGGCTTTATTCTCGATTACTTCCTGTGCTTCTTCATAGCTGAATCTTCTATCTGAGTGGATTACTGTTCTGCCGTACCATTCAGATTGGATATTGGCTTGTTCATCTAATTCAAAAACTGCTGCAAAACACAATTTATCTTCATGAGGACGTAATGAACATACACCATTACTTAAACGTTCAGGTAACATTGGGATTACACGGTCTACCAAATAAACCGAAGTCGCGCGGCTGTAAGCTTCTTTATCGAGCTCAGTTCCCTGGATTACATAATGTGAAACATCGGCAATGTGGACACCAATTTCGTGGTTTCCATTTGGGAGTTTTTGATAAGAAATGGCATCATCGAAATCTTTCGCATCTGCCGGATCTATGGTAAAGGTTAATACGTTTCTAAAATCTTTTCTTTTGGCAATTTCTGCTGCGGGGATTTCTTCAGGAATGGCATTGGCTTCGCGCTCTACCTGAGGTGGAAATTCTAATGGAAAACCATACTGTGCTAAAATTGCATTCATTTCGGTGTTGTTTTCACCTTGATTGCCGAGCACATGTTTAACAATACCGATCGGATTTTTGGCACTTTCCGGCCAATCTGATAAGGTTACCAATACACGTTGTCCGTTTTTGGCCTCGTGGGTATCGGCCAATGGTACAAAAATATCGTGCATCATTTTTTTATCATCTGCAATAACGAATGCAAAACGATCTGATATCTTGATTACACCTGTAAAATCTGATTTTGCTCTTTTAATGATTTCGACAACTTCACCATCGTTTTTACGACCGCTTTTTTTTGCGAAAACATAAGCTTTTACAGTATCGCCGTGTAATGCATTTTTTAGTTTTCGAGGAGCTACAAAAATATCCTTCTCAAATTCATCTTCTGGAACGATATACGCTGAACCATCGGCAGTCATATCAACCGTACCGATGATAAAGTTCTGCAGTTCTTTAAGTTTAAATTTACCTTTTTCTGGTTCTAAGAAAATTCCTGCACTTTTTCCTTCTTTTAAGATCTCGAGAATGGTTTCTCTTGATTCTTGATCGTTCAAATTTAATTTGGCCGAAACCTGCTTGTAATTAAGCAACTGATTATTGTTTTTTTCAAAAACATCACTAACCAATTGATTCAGAACCAATTTTATATTTGCCGATTTTTTCTTTGCCATATGCTAAACTGAATTTACCGAAGATACAGAAAAGATGGCTACAATGGATAAACAGCGGGATGAAAAGATAAAACTGCCCGAATAAAATTCTTTGTCTAAACACAAAGATGAGGTAACTCGATGTTTATTTTTTTACCGTCAGCGTAGGTCTTCCCCCAATCACAAAGCATCTTTAATATTGGAATTAATTCTAAACCTTTATTGGTAAGGATATATTCAATACCTTGAGGAATTGATCCAGGTATCTCTTTCTTAACTATGATTGCGTGGGTTTCCAGTTCTTTTAATTGCCTCCCCAATACTTGTTCCGAAATATTTATCAGTTCTTTTTTAAGGAGATGGAACCTATTATTTCCTTCGTAAATGGAATATACAATCTGCGATTTCCAGCGGCCTCCAATCATAGCAATGGCCGAGTTGAGTTCGCATACCTGAAATAAGAACTGCTGATTTAATACATTGGTTGAATTTTCTTTACGCATAACATAATTTATGGAAACTAACAATTTTGTTCGTTATTGTAAATCTAAAAATGCATGATGATTTTTGAATCAAATTTACAACTATGAAAAATTTGATTATCACAGCAATTGCAATTTTTATGTTTTTTAATGCATTTGGCCATGAAGAATGGATTTTAAATTCCAAATACCTCAAATCTCCAGGTAAAGTAATGGTATTTAAACCCCAAAATTACCTAAAATCTAAACATTATCCACTTGTTTATCTATTACATGGCTACAGTGAAAATTATACCCAGTGGTCAAAAACAACAGATTTGCAAAGATTGGCCAATCAATATCAATTTATTATTGTAACGCCTGAAGGTTTCACTTCTTATTATATTAATAGCCATCAGCCTGATGGAGACCAATATGAGGATTTTTTCTTCAAAGAATTGTTGCCTAGGGTGCATCAATCATTAAGCATAGATAAGCAAAATGTTTTTATTGGTGGTTTAAGTATGGGCGGCTATGGTGCTCTTCGCTATTTTATCCTTAATCAGGGCTACTTCAACACTGCCGCATCTACCAGTGGCGCACTGGAAATCGATTTTAATGATCTGGAAAAAGCGAGCAAACAGTTTTGGCAATCGAGCAGAATGACAAATGATTTAATAAAAGTTTTTGGGCATCCTGAACAAAACGATTGGCATCAGTATAGCATTTCAAATTTGTTAACTAGAAATCAAAACTTTAATAAACCTTTCTTGATGGATTGTGGAACATCCGATATACTGTATCCTGCGAGTCTTACTGTTAAAGTATCAGCAGAAAAATTAGGTATTCCCATCAGCTTTATAAGCCAGCCAGGTAATCATAATACTGAATACTGGAAGAAAGCCATTGAATACCATTTCATTTACTTTAAACAGCATTTAAGATAACGGGTAAAATGATATCTTATTTAAGCTTAATGCAAAAGTATTTGATTTTTTGTCTGAGAGAAGTATATGATAAATGAATCAAACCATCATTACTTTGGATTATGGCGGGATAACTGTATTCACCTTGGTCGTGTTTTTCTAAAGTATAAATGTCCTGCCAGTTTTTACCATCGGTAGAAATAGCCAGTTTTAAGGTAGAACGCCCTTCCCACCAGTTTTTGCCTGCAGTTAATGGGTTGTAAATAAGCAACTGCCGGCCATCTTTTAAGGTTACGGCATCGCTGCCCGAATTTGGATTGGGCAATTGAGTAGCCGTAAGTTTTGACCAGGTTTCGCCATTATCTTCAGACCAGCTTTCTACAATCACATTCTGCCGGCTTCTGCATAATACCTGCAATCTCCCATTTGGATAACTCAGAATAGAAGGTTGGATTACGCCAAAAGTATCGCAATTAATATTAATCTTTTTCCAGTTTCTACCATTAGCATCTGATTTTTCAATATGGATTGCCCACGTTTTTTCATCTAAACTTTCTGTACTGGAGGGATATAGAATTGTTCCATTTGATAATTGGATAGGTTTGTTTTTAATTGGTCCTAAGAAATCTTTGGGCAATTTGTGTGCTTCCGACCATGTTTTGCCGTTGTTAACAGATGTTTTATATTCTGCCCACCAGGTTCTTGGATTTGCACCAACCTTATAATGTAAAAATAAAGTGCCGTTTTTTGCTTTAAACAGTACGGGGTTCCAGCAAGCAAACCTACTGGTATCATTTATTATCCCATTTGCGATTTCGATCGGTTGACTCCATTGCGCTCCGGTTTTTACCGACGACCAGATAACTACATCTTTACTGCCTTCATGTTTACCGCCAAACCAGGCGGCCATTATTTTTCCTTTGCCTAAATCAACCAAAGTTGAGGCGTGACAGGCCTCGAATGGAGCCTTTTCAAAAATAGTAGTCGACTGAATGATTTCTACTTTTTGTGCACAAACATTTAAAGAAAGAAAAATCAGTGTAAAAGCAATTGAAAGATATTTAACCATTTTTATTATTAGTGTCCGGGTATAGCCTCGATCAGTTTTTGGGTATAAGCTGCTTTTGGTGCATAAAATATTTGCTCTGGAAAACCTTCTTCTTCGATTTTTCCTTTATTCATCACTAAAATACGGTCTGAAATGTGTTTTACAACAGCTAGATCGTGAGAAATGAATATATAAGTGAGTCCGAATTCGCGTTGGAGATCTTTGATGAGGTTTAAAACCTGCGCCTGCACGGAAACATCTAAAGCAGATACAGATTCATCGCAGATGATAAATTTTGGTTGCAAGGCTAAAGCCCTGGCAATCACCACACGCTGCCTTTGCCCTCCGCTAAACTCATGCGGGTACCGGTTAAAATGCTCTTTTTTTAAACCAACTTTATCAAGCAATTCTAATACCTTCTTTTTGCGTTCGGCATCGTTGCTGTGTAGCTTATGCACCTGTAAAGGTTCTAAAATAGATTGTCCGATGCTTAATTTAGGGTTTAGTGAAGCGTAAGGATCCTGAAAAATAATCTGAATATCTTTCCTTAATTTACGCAGATCGGTTTTGCTGATGTGTGTAATGTTTTCTCCATTAAAAATAATCTCTCCCGAAGTGGGTTGGATCAATCTTAAAATAGTCCGTCCTAAAGTGGTTTTACCACAACCCGATTCACCAACCAGACCTAAAGTTTCACCAGGGAAAACCTCAAAATTCAATTGATCAACGGCTTTAACATAATCGGTTGTTTTGCCGAAAAGGCCACTATGAATGGGATACCAGGTACATAGGTCTTTAATCTGAAGTAAAGGTTTCTGGACATAAAGTTTCTCTCTCCGCCCAACTATTTCGGCTGTTGTTAGCTGATTTGAAGCCTGTAAATGTGCTGAAGCATCATCAACTTTCCCAGATAGGAAATCGGCCACCACAGGTAATTTTTTTAATTGTAGACCGGGTGAGGGTCTACAGGCAAGTAAGCCCTTGGTATAAGGGTGTTGAGGGTTTTCGAAAATAGATTTTGCCGGTCCCTGTTCTACAATTTCGCCTCTGTACATTACGGCCAGATCATCGGCAATTTCATTTACCACACCTAAATCGTGCGAAATAAAAATCATAGCCATGTTGCGTTCTGTTTTCAATTTTAAAAGCAATTGTAAAATTGTTTTCTGAACAGTTACATCTAGTGCTGTGGTAGGTTCATCAGCTATTAATAATTTCGGATCGCAGCTTAAAGCCATGGCAATCATTACCCTTTGCTTTTGTCCGCCTGATATTTGATGTGGGTAACTATCAAATATTTTTTCCGGCCGGGGTAATTGTACTTCGTCAAACAAAGCAATAGTATGTTTTTTAGCTTCTGCTTTATCTACCTTTCGATGCAGCATAATGGCTTCGGCCACTTGGTAGCCGCAAGTAAAAACGGGGTTGAGTGAAGTCATTGGCTCCTGAAAAATCATCGAGATCTGGTTTCCCCTGATCTGGCGGATTTCGTTCGAGCTGAGATTAAGCAGACTAATATCTTCAAAATCTATCTCTCCGGTAATTTTTGCCATACGTTCATCATGCAAACGCATAATGGAAAAAGATGTAACCGATTTTCCAGAACCAGATTCGCCGACAATACCTAAAACAGTTCCCTTTTTTACATTAAAACTGATCTGTTTTACCGCATTAAACCAGGTTTTTTCGTCCTGGTTATAAAAATCGATATTTAGGTTTTCAACGTTTAGCATTAGATTTTTGAAATGGTAAGATCATTTGAACCTGCTTCCAGGCTATTATAATCATCTAAATGGTAATGAGAGCCAATTGGGGTTGTATCTTGAGCTAAGCAAAGTAGCTGTTTTGCAAGGGAAATGAGTCCCGCTTTATTTGCCTGAATTTGGATTTGATTTTCAATAATATCTGTTCTAACAATGAATCCATCAATCCAGCTAGATTGCAATCCTACCTCATCATCATATTTTGGAATTTCCAGTTTTACTTCGACTATCATTTAGGTTACAATGGTAATGTTTTCTGCCGAAATTATATCCATTCCTTTAAATTTTAGTAATACCTGAGCGGTAGTAATTACATCTTTCTGGCAATAGGTCACAATTCTATCGAGATTTTTTTCTTCGTAATAAACTTGTCTCACCTGCGCGCCGTTGATATCATCTTTAGGAGTAGGAATATCTAAAATAGCAGCTAGCAGGTTTAAGGAAGTAAAATGTTTATAATCGCCGAATTTCCAGAGTTCCATCGTATCGATATGGTTTACTTCCCAGGGTTTTTTACCTGAAAGCTGCAGTTGAACCGGAATTTCTATGCCGTTAACCAATAACCGTCGGCATAAATAGGGGAAATCGAATTCTTTTCCATTGTGCGCACAGAACATTAAGGCGAGGGCTTGTTTGCTCAATAGGGCAGAAAACTTCAGTAGTATTTCTTTTTCATCGTCGCCAAAAATAGATTTAATGCGCAGTGAGCAGGATTTGCCCTGGATACTAAAAATCCCCATGCTGATGCAGATAATTTTACCAAATTCGGCCATAATACCTGCCTTTTCATAAAATTCTTCAGCTGTTTGGTCTGAATTTCTTTGATAATGTGTTTTTTGTTCCCAAAGTTCCTGGAAATGGGGAGGCACATCCTGAAAAGACTGATATTGAGGTACAGTTTCGATATCGATAACCATTACCTGGTTGAGATCTAGCGTTTTTAACATATAAACAGTTTTAAAATATCAATTTACAGTTTTCTGTTCATAATAGTTATAGCCGTCATTAATTATTTTTATTGGTTTTCTTGTGGTCAGATGACTCCTTATAAATGTTAATTAGGTTTGCACAGCTTTATATTAAGGCCGATTTCTGAATCCAAACCTAGCAGGTTGACCATTATTTCTGTCGCTGGAGGTTAATTATTTGGTCATAAACATTTTTTACATCCTCAATAAACTCAAGGCGTGTCGGCTGTTTTAAACCCGGCCACTCTATTCCTTGCATCATTACATTTCTAAAATCAGCAGGTCCTAATGTAATTGTTCCACTATTATCAGATTTTTGATTAATTGTTATGTCAGACAAAGTTTTGATATTTATTGACTTGATTTCCCTGCTGAATATTCCGCTACTAATAATAATTCTGTCTGAAGTAATTCCATAAACGGTATTTGCCCGCTTTTTTGCATCGACAAAAAATCTTCCTAAAGTGATATATAGTCCCATTAAAACAAATGGAATACCCCAAAGCTTAAAGAAAAAGGGGCATCAGTTATAATCACACTTGTTTCCCAAAATACTGCAAAACCAGCCCAAAGAAAACTAAAGGGAATTAAGAGTGTATCTGTTG
The DNA here is from genome assembly GCF_011759615.1 of Pedobacter sp. SG908. Taxonomy (NCBI): domain Bacteria; kingdom Pseudomonadati; phylum Bacteroidota; class Sphingobacteriia; order Sphingobacteriales; family Sphingobacteriaceae; genus Pedobacter; species Pedobacter sp. SG908. Next base: position 2,859,565 of record NZ_JAAOYY010000001.1, on the reverse strand, counting down.
TTCTAAATAAAATTCCTGTCTTAGGTCTTCCTGCCCAGATCAATTTTTCGTCCGTGTTTAAACTAGGTTTTAGTTCATTTTCGATCTCGTAGTTTATCATTTATTTTATTTGATTGTTTGCTGTTTATGTAAATTGTTGTTTCAGGGACCTTGTTCAGCCTGATTTCACACCTAAAACTTCAATTCAATGTTAAAATTCGATAAAATAAATCACTTTCGTTTGACCTGTTTTAATCTTAATGTATTTTTTGTTGAAAATTTATTTTATAAGTTTGGTTTATGGCAAAAAGTAAATTCGAGCAATCTTTAATAGATGGTGCTCATCAACTGCTTCAAGGTTTAATTGGTAAATGGAGCGGTACTACCAAAACCTGGTTCGAAAAAGATGTGCTGGCAGATGAATCTCCAGCTGAAGCAAAAATCACTTCAATTTTGGGTAACCGTTTTATTTCTATTGATTACCAGGGAAGTTTGGAAGGAAAAGCTTTTGAAGGCAAAATGATTGTCGGTTTCGATATTCCTTACCAAAGATTTACGACAAGCTGGGTTGATAGCTTCCATATGGGTACACAGATTATGCTTTCGAGCGGTGAGGCTACAGTAAATGGTTTTTCGGTTTTTGGTGAATATGGCAGTCCGGAATATGGCGAGCAGCTTTGGGGCTGGAGAACAGTGCTTGAAATAATTAACGAAAATGAAATCGTATTAACGGCTTATAATGTTTCGCCAGAAGGGGAAGAAGCAAAAGCTACCGAAACGGTTTATAGAAGGAAATAAACTTAAACCTATCAGGTTTTTAAAACCTGATAGGTTTTGAATCTAGAATAAAGAAGGCGAAGCCTGGTTGGCCATTACCGGAATCTTTAAATCTGTTCCTACTGCTTTATTCAGCTTGTTTGTAAAATAGGCGGAAAATAATGGAGAAGATAGCTCAACATTTTGATGGACAAAGAAATATAAGTTTTGCAAGCCTTGTTCTTTCCAGCTTACAATTCTTTCAATCCAATCGTCTAAGCGTTTTTTATCTATGTCATCATCATTGGCGCCTACGAAACGTACAAAAGCCGTTGGAGAAGTTAAACGCATGTGCAGCATGTCTCTTCTGCCAGCAGTATCAACAATAATATTGGCCACACCATTTTCCTGAAATAATTGTGCAAATTCATTGGCGATGGCCGGATTTGAAAACCATTCGCCATTTCTCACTTCAACACCCAAAGGAATTACTTTTGGGAATTCGTTGATTACGATTTTTAACCTTTCGAAATCTTTAGGTTTAAAGTTATCGTGCAATTGAAGAAAAGCCATTCCTAATTTATCTTCAAAATTACTGATGGCATCGCAATATTGCTCTACAGGTTCTTTAACGTTAATCAATCTTTTAAAGTGACTGATGGTATTGGTGAGTTTAGGGAAAAACTTAAAATCTGCAGGCGTTTTTTGCGTCCAGGTGATTACCTGTTCACGGCTTGGCATGCCATAAAAAGTTGCATTCAATTCGATCGAATTAAACTGGGTAGCATAATAGGTTAATTCATCCTTGGTTCCTTTCGGATAAAAACCTTTGAGATCTGTTTTATTCCATTTAGCACAACCCACGTAAGCCTGAAAGGATTGTTTAGGTTTATTTGCTGCTAAAACCGCTGCTGTTTCAGGAGCATCAGCGGGAAGGGTATAATCTATAATGGTTGGATCTTCTACTTGGCCGAATTTCATTGTAATATGGATTTGTTTAACCGCTAAGTTAATAAAGAAAATTGTAAAGGATTCCGTATAAGCGATCGTCACCCTGAATTTATTTCAGGGTCTATCCCACAAGAAAGATACTGGCCACGATTAGCTATTAGGCCTTTAACCCAATAAAAACTACTAATAAAATAAATTTAGCATGACGTTCGCTTAGTTTAGCACTAGAAATAAGCTTCTCCTAAGAGGTTAAAAACATAAAAAGCGCCAAGTATTAACCTGGCGCTCTTTGCGAAAAACTTTATGTTCTTTGCGGTTAGACCTAGTAACCCAGAATCTTCAACACCTGCTTACTATTCTGTTCTTCTCCAAAAACCTCAAAATTGAAACTTTCATCACGATTTCTGCGGATTAGCACATGTTTAGGGCTTGGCAATAAACAGTGGTGGATACCACCATAACCACTCAATACCTCTTGGTAAGCACCCGTATGAAAGAAACCTAGATATTGTACTTTACGCGTTTTTGGCATAAACACACTGTTCATGTGTGCTTCCTGGTTGTAATAATCCTGCCCATCGCAGGTAATTCCACCTAAGTTAACCCGCTCATATTCAGCATCCCAATTGTTGATTGGCAATAAAATGTATTTTTGATTTAATGCCCAAACATCAGGTAAATTGGTAATAAAAGAACCATCCAGCATCAACCAGCGCTCACGGTCGTTCTGTTGTTTACGGCCCAGTACTTTATAAAGAATACCAGAAGCCTCAGCAACCGTATATTTACCAAATTCAGTAATAATATCTGGTTCCATTACATCATGGATGGCGCAGATTTCTTTAATCCTTTTTACAATTTCGTTTACCATGTATTCGTAATCGAAATCGAACACCAGCGAATCTTTAAATGGCATACCGCCACCAATATCAAGGGTATCCAAATCAGGATTGATTTTTTTGAACTTGCAATAAAGCGTTACGTATTTCTCTAACTCGTTCCAGTAATATGGCGAATCGGTAATACCCGAGTTAATAAAAAAGTGCAATAATTTAACCCTGAAATTAGGATTGTGAACGATTTTATTGTTGTAAAAATCAATAATATCTTCCATACGTACGCCTAAACGCGAAGTATAGAACTGCGAATCTGGCTGCTCTTCAGCAGCAATACGGATACCTAAGTTACAAGGGGTATCGATATCAACCTCATCATCAAAAAGATTAAACTCTTCTTTGTTATCTAAAACAGGGATAATATTGGTATAACCATCGTGCAACATATCAATGATATATTGTTTGTACTGGTAGGTTTTAAATCCGTTACAGATGATGGTAGTATCTTTGGTTAACACCCCTTTTTTCTCCAACGCATCAACCATTGGCATATCAAAAGCCGAAGAAGTTTCCAGGTGGATGTTATTTTTTAAAGCTTCTTCTACAATATGCTTAAAATGCGAGCTTTTTGTACAGTAGCAATATTTATAATCGCCACGATAATTGTTCTTTAAAATAGCGGTTTGGAAAAGAATCTTCGCCTGCTGAATCTTCTTACTTACCATTGGTAAATACGTGAAACGTAGGGGAGTACCGTAAGTTTCGATCATTTCCATCAGGTTTAAATCCTGAAAATATAATTCATCATCTATTACATCGAAACCCTCCTGAGGGAAACCAACACTTAGATCAAGAAATTCTGAGTAACTCTGCATTTACTTTTAAATAATTTTTGCAAAAATGTAATTTTAAATCGAGAATTAAACGGTATTGAAAATATTTTTACTGTAAGGAAACGCTTAGCCTAACTACAAAAAATGCCGATAAATTGTTTTCGATAAAAAGTGAATAGATCTGTTTTGTTAATGATCTGAAAAACAGGTGCTAATAATGTATTTTAAGTTTTTAAGATTTGGAAAGCAGGTTCCTGTTTTTATAGGGTGAGGTTGGCCCTGCTCTCCACTTTACTCGTTGCACTCGTGTTCGTTCCGATCAGGTTTATTGATTTTGGACAATACATCTATTTGCGGCTTAATAGCGAATGCCTAATCAATTATCAAATGACGTTTTATCCTTTGCGCAGGTATTTGGTTAAAATAACAATGGTTTGCCCCTCTACTTTACCCTCAATCTGTTCGGTATTATCATGAACTAATCGGATATTTTTAACTACAGTACCCAATTTAGCGCTCAAAGTTGAGCCTTTAACATCAAGTGTTTTAACCAAAACAACGGTATCGCCTTCAAATAAACGGGTACCATTACTGTCCTGGTGAAATTCAACAGTACCATCCTGTTCATGGTCGCCGGTTTTTTTAGCCCATTCCAATGTTTCATCATCCAGGTATAAAATATCCAGACTATCTGCCGCCCAGCCTTCGTTTCTTAACCTGCTCAACATTCTCCAGGCAACAACCTGTACCGGGGCAAATTCCGACCACATGGTTTCTGTTAATATTTTCCAGTGGTTAGGGGCAAGCTGTTCCGTTTTTTCAATCTGATCTAAGCAGGTTTTACAAACTAAAATACTGTTATCGCTATTGGCATTGCTGGTTGGGGGCACTTCGTATACCGATAAATTGGTTTCAGCGGTGCATAATTCGCATTTATTGCCCGAGCGGGCCTGTAATTCTTGTACTAAAGACATATTGATACTGGATTTTTGGCGAAAGTAATAAAACTAATCCGAATCACGCGGATCGGCATTTCTACTGAAGTGTTCCAAGGGAACTCCTTTGAAGGAGAAAACCTTTTAAATTTTGGTTTGATAGAAAGGGAATGTTTGCTGATCATTTGGAAAGCAGGTTACTGTTTTTATCGGTTTCAGTAGACCTGCTCTTCATTTTACTTCGTTGCACTCGTGTTCATTCCGATCAGGTTTATACAGTTAGGGGAGTGCTACTATTTAAAGTTGAATAGCGAGTGTACATTTGTCAGATGGTTTTGCCCCACATCCGTTTTAAACTTTTCTATCCATTCTTTTAAGCTTAAAGCTGTTACCTCTTTATCGTCATCATATACGATCCAGGCATTTGCATCTGTAGAAAGCTTAATCAATGTGGAGATATCATCTTCTGTAATGTAGGACTGTCCATATTTCCTTTCACCATTTATTACCGCATTCCATAGGGCATATTCTAAATTCTGCATCCAACCTGCGGAATAACAATATTCTGAAATTTCACTCATAAATGTTGCTAAACGCAATTCTTTTTCTGTTAAATCTGATTCCATTAAAATAGATATGCAATCTGTTATTCTTTAACCGGCAAATGTATCTCAGCTAACATACACCTTGCGCTACCACCACCGTTTTTTTCGATCGTGTAAAGCGGCGCATAAACGATTCTGCTATATTGTTCTAATGGAGCAATCTGTTCAGCAGTTAATGATAAATAAGCCTGTTCTGACATGACCAGTAAACTTTCGTTTTCTGCATTGCTTACCTGTAACATGTTGCCAGCGAATTTATTCATCTGCTCCAGGCTAATTTCAATGATTTCTTTTCCAGTGCTTTTTAAACTGATGGTTACATTTAATTTCTCTTCAGGATTTTTAATCGAATCCAGGCAGATTACCGCAAAACGGTCGCCAATGCACATCATTACATTGGTATGGTAAATCGGGAAATTTGATTCATCAACCGCCTGAAAGGCCACGGGTTCATATCCGGTAAGCATGCAGAAATTGTTCAGCACTTCTTCATCAGTGCGTACACTTAAGCAGGCGTAAGCAATTTTGTTGGTGCGGTCTAATACCATGCTTCCAGTGCCCTCTAAAAACGCATGTTGATGTTCGTAAAAGCTTAAATCGCTGATGTGGTTAACTTCGAATTTTTCTTTTAAATCTTCCAGTATTTCTTTTCTGCGTTCTAACCTGCGGTTTTCAGAAAACATCGGATAAAGATATACTGAGCCATCCTCGTGGAAAGAAACCCAATTGTTCGGAAAAATGGAATCAGGCGTTTCTGGCTGTAAAGTATCGTCTACTACCGTTACATCGACCTTGTTTTTCCGTAGTAAATCAGCAAAGGCGTCAAACTCTTTTAGGGCTGCTGATTGTACGTTGGTTTCGGTAGTTGCAACTTGAAACTTGTTATTTCCGGCCGTTTGCTCATTGAATTTAAAATCAACAGGTCGGATCATGAGGATGTGGTTGGTAGTCTGCATTTTTCTTTCTCTTATTCGTCATGCTGAATTCATTACAGGATCTCTCTGATGAGATGCTGAAATAAATTCAGCATGACGTTATCATATCTATAAATTATCTCTTAAAACAGGCAAACTCATACAATGGAAACCACCACGGGCACGCGATAACTCTGCCGATGGCATTAAAATCAAAGTATCGGTTATGGTTTCTGCATTTACTTTGCCACTTTCTAAATCCTCAATCAAATCTTTTACATCCACCACGTCAAAGCCTGCTGTTTTAAAAGCTTCAACGGTTTTATCGTTTCTATCATAACCTAAAACCACGCCTTCTTTAATGGCCAAAAGGTTACATGAATCTGTCCATTGCTCTCTCGAATCGTAAGGGAACTGGTTATTTCCACTGTAGATAATTTTGGTCGGTTCGGTGCTTTTTAAATCGTTCTGGCTAATATCATTTAACAAAGCTTCTACATGTTCGAAATGTTTCGGTTCGCTAGGGTTGGCTTTTGTAAACTGGATAGCTGTGGTTGCTTCAAGCTTTTCTGGCTCTTTTAAAAAGTTGATCGGCTCGTAGGGATTATATTTTGGTGAGTGGGCAATCGAATTTAAAATTACCCAGGTATTGCGCTTAACCTGCGTAAAAACAGTATCAAGGTGCATGTAATCGCGTTTGCTCGGTATTTTTACCACCGTTACCTTTTCTACCACATCCTGATCAAACAATAATTTAATGGCTTCGTTGGCACCATGTTCCGATGTCCTTTCGCTACAACCAATCAATACGTGGTTGGGGCTTACCATCATCACATCACCACCTTCTAAAGTAGTGCTAAATGCTGGCTCATCACCTGGCCTTAAAAAGTGCATGGTTACATCTGGAATCTCGAGAATATTATCGCGGTAGCCTTCAAACAAAGGGTGGTTAAAGAAAATATAACGCATTAAAAGCGTTTCCCGCACACGGGCTTTTTTTGCCGGTTTGTTTAATAAAATGTGGTTGTTAATGGTTGTGCCTACATCCCTGGTGAAAATTAAATTGGGGATGGGCGCAAAAATCATCGTATCGTTGGCCAACGTACCGGAGATAAAAATCTCGGCCAGCTGTTTCGGATCAGTATTGCTTAATTCTAACTGAACTTTATAAGTACAGCCTTCAATCGCACAAACGGCAGCAACCAGTTTTTTCCGGATAGATTCGTTCTCCAGCATTTCACTTAACAGGTTCTGAATCTCGATTACCGATTTAGAATTATGAAAATCGGGGTGGTTGGGCTTGTAAAAATTACGGTTAGCTGCTTCTGAATCTATTTCGGCCAGTTTTCCTTTAATCTTATCAGGATCAAGAAAATACATCAACAGTTTAATATAATAATCGTATTCGCCTTTACGGATGGTATCTAAATGTACAATATCTTCGAAAAGCCAATCTTGTGCCTTAGAGGGTACTACTTTGCCTAATCCACTATCAGGACTATGTATCAATAATTTACGCAATCTGCCGATTTCGGTGTTTACGCTCACTTTAAAATTTGGGTTCTGCTCGCTCATAAAAAAGTTAGTTATTGCAAATCTATTAGAAAAATTCAGATATGAGAATTGAGAGGATAGATTTGAGATAGACTAATACGTAGATAGGTTTATTTATTGCACAGAACCAACTTAATAAACCTTATTGAAGCGACAGCTCCCGATTCCTTCAATCGGGACTATAGCGAAAAGAAGGACTATCGGAACCGATGTGCACTATAGCAGCTTTCCAAACCTTTAAAAGCTCGAAAACCTTCCATCTTAAACCTTTCACCTTCCACCTTTTTTGCATATTTTTGGCCCATGAATTTTATTATTGCCGAAACACAGAAAGCCATTTTTGAACTTTATAAGGAAGAAATAGCTGAGGGTGTAATCAACATACAAGAAACACGTAAAGAATTTGAAGGACAGGCAACCATTGTTGTTTTTCCGTTTACCAAAATTTCGAAGAAATCGCCGGAGCAAACGGCTACTGAAATTGGAGAGTATTTGGTTGCTAACGTAACGGATATCACCAAATTTAATGTGGTTAAAGGCTTTTTGAACTTAAGCATTGCCGAAAGTTATTTCTTAAAACAGTTTAATGAGGAAATTTTATCGCCTAATTTTGGTGTGTATGCACCGAACGGTAAAAAGGTAATGGTAGAGTATTCTTCGCCAAATACCAATAAACCGCTTCACCTGGGGCACGTGCGTAATAACCTGTTGGGTTATTCGGTTTCCGAACTGCTTAAAGCTTACGGTTATGATGTGGTGAAGGTAAACCTGGTTAACGACCGTGGTATACACATCTGTAAATCAATGCTGGCCTGGCAAAAATGGGGCAATGGCGAAACACCAGAAAGTACAGGTGAAAAGGGCGACCATTTGGTTGGAAGATACTATGTCATATTTGATAAAGAGTACAAAAAAGAGATTGATGTTTTAAAGGCGGAAGGACAAACCGAAGAAGAAGCCAAGAAAAATGCACCATTGATTAAAGAAGCACAGCAAATGCTTTTGAAATGGGAGCAAGGGGATGAAGAAGTGGTTTCGCTCTGGAAAACGATGAACGAGTGGGTTTATGCGGGTTTTAATATTACGTATAAAAACCTTGGGGTAGATTTTGATAAATTCTATTACGAAAGCAATACTTACCTGCTGGGAAAAGATACCGTTGAGGAAGGTTTAGCCAAAGGCGTTTTCTTTAAAAAGGAAGATGGTTCGGTATGGATTGATTTAACTGCCGATGGTTTAGACCAGAAACTGGTTTTACGTGCTGATGGAACTTCGGTTTACATTACACAGGATTTAGGCACTGCTGAGATGAAACACGACGATTTCAACATGGATGAGTCGATTTATGTGGTAGGAAATGAACAGGATTACCATTTCAAAGTGTTGTTCCTTATTTTAGAAAAGCTGGGCAAAAGCTGGGCAAAAGGTTTATATCATTTATCGTATGGTATGGTCGATCTGCCAAATGGTAAGATGAAAAGCCGCGAAGGAACCGTTGTAGATGCTGACGAGTTGATTGAAAGCATGGTAACCACCGCCCGCGAAAAAACAGAAGAATTGGGTAAAACCAACGATTTTAGTGAAGCAGATAAAGAAGAGCTATATAAAAATATAGGTCTTGGTGCCTTGAAATATTTCCTTTTAAAGGTTGAGCCTAAAAAACGTTTGTTGTTCAATCCTGCCGAAAGTATCGATTTTCAAGGGAATACTGGTCCATTTATCCAATATACGCATGCAAGGATTAAATCATTGTTGAGTAAATCGGATTATCAGTTTGCGGTTGGCAGTGAACAATTTTCAGGAATATCGGATGTAGAATTGGAAATGATTCTTCAACTGGCGAAATACCCTGCGGAGATTGCTATTGCCGCTAAGGCCTACAGTCCGGCGAGTTTGGCCAACTATTTATACGAACTGGCTAAGCTGTTCAACAAGTTTTATCATGAAGTACCGCCAATTGTAAAAACAGAAGAAGGTGAAGTAAAACAGTTCCGTTTAAACCTGAGTAAAAAAACTGCTGATGTAATTCAAGCCGGAATGTTGATTCTGGGGATTACCTCTCCGGAAAGAATGTAGGATAGGAAATAGATGATGCAGTTTTACGAGCAATATGGCAACTGAACTTATTTTACTTTGTTTGGTGGCTTTTGCGGCCGGATTTATAGATGCTATTGTAGGTGGCGGTGGTTTATTACAAACACCCGCCATTTTACTTATTTTACCACATTATCCTGTGGCTACGCTTTTAGGGACTACCAAAATTCCATCGATGGCGGGTACAACGCTGGCCGCTTTCAAATATTCAAAACAGGTTCGTTTTAATTATAAGGTACTTGCTGCCTGTGTGCTTACGGCATTTTTAGCGGCACTTTTAGGCGCGTTTTTGGTGAGTAGGATAGATAATTCGGTCATTAAGCCTGTAATTCTTGTCGTGCTCATTTTAGTTGCGCTTTATACCTATTTTAACAAACAATTTGGTATCCACCAAGAGAAAGACCATTCGATCAAAAAACAGGTTTTAATGGCTGCTTTATTTGGCATATTGATTGGTTTTTATGATGGTTTAATTGGCCCCGGAACGGGATCTTTTTTGATTTTGGTTTTTATTGCTGTACTGGGCTTCGATTTTATTGGTGCCAGTGCGCACGCCAAAATTGTAAACATGGCTACTAATCTGGCCGCTATTATCTATTTCAGTTCTACCGGGCATATCCTATTTCAATATGCCATCCCAATGGCGCTGTTTAACCTCACCGGTGCTTTTTTCGGTACAAAACTGGCCTTGCTTAAAGGGAATAAATTTGTACGTGTATTTTTTCTGATCGTTGTTTTCGGAACAATTCTACGCTTTGCTTACGATATTTTGAAAGCGCATGTTGTGTAAGATGTAAATGGATACGGTAAAGTAAATAATTTTAAGATACACTTCCGTTTATCGCTAATCATTTAATTATTAAACAGCATCAATTACTTTTGGATGCAAGAATTGCAATCGGCTAAAAAAACAAATATTTATACGTAAAATCTACAATTCGAAAACTAAAATAACAGCTTATCCATCTAAATACTCATTTTGATTAAACAACAGATCAAGTTGGGGGGCATCAGGTAAGTTTTGTGTTTGGCATCTATATTCAAAGGGCGACGAGGATTCAGTGAAAGAATAGGAGTTAATGTGGTCTATTATTGAAATAATAATTCCTGGTACAATTTAAAATTGTTGAAAGATGATTGAATTATTGATCTATTAAGTTTGGTCACAAAAACTGGCACGTTCATGTAATTTTTTTTGGTTTATTTCTTAAAAAATGGTACTTCGTTGTGTCTAATTGATAACTTCGTAAAATCTAAATTCATAATTAAACATGTACAGATATGACGCTCAAAACTTTCATCATCCTTCCTGCCTATTGCAGTTTTAATCCTTATTGGCAACTTATAAATAGGAATAATATCTCGTGAATCGGTAAAATTACCGAAGGTTTAGTTCGTCTAAATAAAGACGGATTCATCCTGCTTTTTTATCGTTTTACTAATTGATCGGCCTATTCCTGCTTTTCAGAATAAAACTAACATGATGCTTAATGTGCATATATAAAAGGCTAAACGGGATAAAAAGCAGCCAATTTCATCTAAAAAATTATCACTAATTCAAATTAAATCAAATGAAAAAAATTATTATTACTCTATTTTTCTTGTGTCCGTTTTTATTAAAGGCTCAATATGGTAAAGAAGTGGTAGCTAACGGCTGGCAACAACTTTATGTGTATTTAGGAAGTTTTCCTCCCGACGATGCCTCTAATTTAAAAAAAGCAACCCAATTGATTGCGAATACGGTGACCGAAACACTGCCATCTGGGCTGGTTGAAATTGCACCTTTAAATATTCGCCCGATACAAACAAGTGACCATGAAGGGAATGTGGCCATAAACATGGCAACTACCGATGCCAATTATAAATTATCGGTAAATGGGAAAATCCGTACGAAAGAGGTAAGAGTAGAAGCGGCCAACTGGCCGGATTATGTTTTTGAGGAAGGTTATGATCTTGGAACACTGAAAGGCTTGGAAAGTTACATTAAAACAAATAAACACCTGCCCGAAATGCCTTCAGCAAAAGAAATTGAAGCAAATGGGGTAAGCGTTAGTGAAATGCTTAAGCTGCAGCAAAAAAAAATAGAGGAGCTCACTTTGCATTTGATTGAAAAGGATAAAAAAATCGATGCACTAATTGAAAGGGTGGAAGTTCTGGAGTATAAATCTAAAACCAATAAACAAAAACCATAGTTATGAATTTTAAGTTTTTAATGATCTTTTCCTTATTATCTGGCAGCAGCTTGGCTTATGCGCAGAACACTTTTCCGACTAATGGCCCTGCAGGTATTGGAACAGTTAATCCAGATGCTCCCTTGCAGATATTCGTCGGTCCAGACAGTAAACCTGCGGGAGTAGTTTCAGCTGCACAATCTGCATTAAAGTTCTCAAGGTTTGGTACACCGAACTACAGTTACAACGAATCTGCTGAATTTAGGATAGCCCATGGTGGACCTTATTATTGGGGATCGAGGTTAGATCTCTTTGTGAATGGGGCTAGTAACCAAACAAATGTTCCCGATCAGCATGCAATGACCTGGCAATACAATGGAAATGTGGGGATAGGGACAGTAGACCCTAGCGCAACATTAGATGTTCACGGTACTGCAAAATTTGGAGGTCATAATGCAAATCTTGATGCGGCAGGAAATCCTGTTTCATATCAAAATTTAGTAGGTACAGGTAAAATGCTTATTGGGTGGAATAGGGCTGCTGGGCATGGAGAAACGGATTTTGTGGCTAATGAAGGGGCAGGATCTCAAGGTGGATTCGCTTTTTATAGTTATAACAACGCCAGTCAAGAGAAACAACTGTTAAGGGTATTAGGCAATGGGAATGTGGGAATAGGGGCAATGAACCCACAGGATAAACTTACCGTGGCGGGAAACATAGGTGCACGTGAAATTAAGGTTTCTACCACTGCAGGTGCCGATTTTGTGTTTGATCCTGCTTATAAACTTCCAGCGTTAGCCGAACTGGAAAAATTTGTAAAAACTAACAAACACCTACCAGAGATTCCGACTGCCAAGCAAATGGTAGAAAATGGTGTAAACCTCGGTGAGCTGAATATTAAATTATTGCAAAAAGTAGAAGAACTCACTTTGCATCTTATTGAGTTAAGTAAGAAAGTCGAAGCTCAGGATGCGTACATCAAAACCTTAAATAAAAAGGTGAAATGATTTAGCCGTATATCTGTTAGGAGTCTGAAAACCGATACCCTTTTTTAAATTTTAACCCAAAACCAATCAAATCATATGAAAATTTTAATATTCTCAATCTTGCTGTGTTCAGCCAGTGTTGCTGCTGCGCAAACTAAAGTATTAACTACAGGAAACAATCTTATTGATGCAGCTAATCCTTATGCTGCTGATGTAGTAATCGGAAGCGATGGTGATGGGGGTGCCAGGCATGATGGTAGTATGATGTGGTGGTCTAGCTATAGTGCTACCCGTATCAGCGGTAGCGGTACTTCCCTTAAATTTTCGGTATGGGATAGTCCACAAACGCCTAATGTTTCTCTTGCGGCAGACTTAGGCGGAACCAGCTTTTTGATGGGGAATGTGGGGATTGGTACAGCTGCTGCAAATGATAGGCTTGTGGTAAATGGAAATATTAGGGCTATTCTAGATCAGGCTAATTTCCCCAATAAAAATGTGGCAGGCATCGTTTCGTTAGGTTTTTCAGGAATTACAGGGGCACAAAACTGGGCGCTAAGAGGCGTATATCAGCACGGTTTTGGTGTGGGTAACAATGCTGATGGTGGTGATCTGGATGTGATTAAATCACTAAATGGAAATACAGTTCTGGCCACTAAAACGGATGGATCTGCCCTTGGTAATGTGGGCATTGGCACCACTAACCCACAGGATAAACTTACCGTAGCGGGAACGATCGGTGCACGTGAAATTAAGGTCTCTGCCACTGCAGGTGCTGATTTTGTGTTTGAGCCTGCCTATAAACTCCCCGAGTTAGCAGAACTCGAAAAATTTGTAAAAACCAATAAACACCTGCCGGAGATCCCGACTGCCAAGCAAATGGTAGAAAATGGTGTAAACCTGGGGGAGCTGAACATTAAACTGTTGCAGAAGGTAGAAGAACTCACCTTGCATCTCATCGAAAAAGATAAGGCCATAACAGCGCTAGAGAAGAAAAATACTCAACTGATAGAAAGCCAAAAGAGTTTTGTAGCAACACTTGAATACCTTACAAAGAGAATGGAGTTATTGGAAAAACAAAATCAGAAATAATGAAAAAAATATATTTTGGCTTTTTTTTAATCTTTTGGCTATCTATAAATACTTACGCCCAGTTGGGGACAACCAAAGGAGATGCATTGGAAATATCCCAATCAAGTGGTGTAACCACAAATAACATTTTAATTTGTTTTATTATATGAAAGGAAAAAAAATAAGCCTTTTAAGTTTTTTGGCTGCTCTTTGTTTGAGCCTAGGTACGCTGAAGGTTCAGGCTCAGTATGTACCTCAAAATTTAGTCTCTATACCTCCAACTCCTCAGGCATCTTCGTTATTTAAATTTGTGGAAACCCCTGTTAGTGAGAATACAGGAATTCCAAATATTTCGATCCCAATCTATACGATCAATTTAAAGTCTTTTTCCTTTCCAATCAGCTTGAAATATCATTCTAGTGGGGCAAAGGTTGAGGAGCAGTCGGGTAATATCGGATTGGGCTGGGCGATAGAAGCAGGAGGAACCATCACCAGTTCAATTAATGACTTGCCGGATTTCAGTGTAAATTCTCCTTACGCAGATTTTCCGCAGGACAGGGAGTTACATCCTGAAAAAATACAGGTAGGTGGAATTTTCCAGGAAAATGCAGATTATACTCAATTGATGAACTTAATGGGGAACCCCATTATTTACGGATCCTCTTCTGGGCAGGTACAGCGGGCCGATCTTCAGCCAGACATGTTCTATTATTCCATGTTTGAAAAGGCAGGCAAATTTTTCTTTACAAAAGATGGTGTTGCCCATACCATTCCGGCTGGCAGGCTGATCATTGAACGGAATACAACCATTGGTTACAAAATAAAAGATGAACGTGGAGTAGTTTATATTTATGATGTAGCTGAGAACATCCATACCAGTAGTACAACTTTCAGTAACCATCCTGAAATGGGTGGAGGCTCGACTTCTGTTCTGAGTGCTTCGTATCACCTCTCCAGTATTGTCACGCCTACAAATGATGTAATCACCATTACCTATAAAACCCAAAATTATTCTTATGTAACGCATCCCTCGTTCTCCCGTTACAGAACCTTACCCGGATCGTCGTTTTGTGTGAATATTGATGGTGAAACCCATACGGAGACTACCACAACTGTAGATGGAAAATTTATTGATGAGATTGTTTCTAACAAGGGACATAAAGTTAAATTCCTTTATTCAGACTGTCAACGTTTGGATATGCCTGGAACATATCCATTAAAGCAAATAGATATTTACCTAAATGGTGCGGTAAGAAGTGTTGAGATGGTTCAGGAATACTTTGGGTTGGAAACTTTCAACTGCAATACACAGGTTAACGCCAGCAGTGTCAAATTGAAGCTTAAGCGAATTAAGGAGCATTCCAAAGGTGATTATATCTTTGATTATTATGGGGGTTTTATGCCAGATCGTTTCAGTTTTGTTACTGATCATTGGGGTTATTATAATGGCGTAGGAGGCTTATTTGCTGCTGCCCCTGAATATGGTTTTTCCACAGGATCAGACAAATCCCCCAATCTGGAATATACAAAAGTTGGTGTGTTGAACAAAATAACCTATCCTACAGGTGGCTATACTGTTTTTGATCATGAGCTCAACAGGTTTCCCGATCAGGTATCGGTTGGAGAAACGCCCGGAGCGCAAAAAGATGCCTCAGTTTATTTTGAGAATTATACAAATGAACCTGTCAGGAGATATGTTCATTTCACTATTCCGGATAATGTCGAGCCCGGAAGTATTGTTGCTTATTGGCAATGTACCAATGGCACCTATAATCCGCAGTTTTCAATCTCGCTATATAATGCTGGTTATACTTATAACCGGGGTTTTGGTGGTACTTCTCCAGCGATGGGTGAGGGATTGAGTCTATATCCGGGCAATTATACAATCGAGGTTTATGAGTATGGTCTTTATGAAGAAGGGAACTTTAGGGTAATATGGAAAGAAAAACCTGTGCCAGGTACGATAGAAACCAGAGATGTAGATGGCGGCGGACTTAGGGTCAAAAGTATAAAGGATTATGATCCAGGATCAAATGATCCCAGGTTGTCCAGAAGCTATACGTATACAAAAAGTGCCAGCCCGACACTTTCCAGTGGAGAGACATTCGGCAAGCCGTTGTATAGTACTGTTTACGATAAATATACCTATGCCATTAATCCTGACAATAACAGTGGTTTAGATGAGAAGATATGCCGTTATTATTTACAGAGTTCAAAGAGTAAATTGCCGCTAACTGGAGGCCAATTTGGGAATGTGGTATATACTGAGGTTCAGAAATTTGTAGAAAGTTCTACTGGTGAGAATAATGGTTATACCAATAATACCTATTCTTTTTTTAAGGATTATAAACCCTATTTCATGTATCCTTTTACGCCTCCTACAAGTTATGAATGGATGAGTGGGTATCTTACCAAATCTGAGACCTATGGAAAAAATGATAATGGGTATATCTTGAAAAGAAGAGTAACCAACGAATATAACTTTAATTATACTCCTCCAGATTATACTCAAAATCCATCTGAATCAGGTGGGCACTATACCCCTCCAACTAAACCAAATGAAGCACATGCACTTGGTTTGAACGTTATTGTGGATCGTCCTGAATATGTTATTGGTGCAGGCCGATATCCTGCAAGATTTACGATAGAATCTTTCAAGCTAATCTCATCCTGGGTGTATTTGCAACGTTCAACGGAAGATATTTTTGAACAAAATGGACCTCAGGTAAGTCTCGTAACAAATAATTACTATGATAATCCCCTGCATTCTCAATTAACCAGAAGTACGACTTCTAATAGTAAGGGTGGTTTTGACGGAAAATTATATACCTATGCTTATGATTACCCATCAGGAGTACCGTTTATTGATGATCTTAAAAGCAATAATCTGGTCACAGTCCCAATAGAATCTATTTCCTATAAAATAGACACTGATCAGAGCTGGAATATTGTTTCGGGGGAAATTTCAGAGTATAAGAGCGGAGGAAAAGGATTGATCGAAAATATGTATCTGCTCGAAACAAATGGAGTTCTACCGTTATCTGGGTTTAAGATTTCAAATGCCGGAACGGGAAGTGTTGTTACTTCAGGTAACCCCGGCATGTATCAAAAAGATAACAGGTATTTTAGAAAGATCAATGTATCTCAATATGACGATGCAAGTAATATTGCACAGATCAATACTAAGGTTGATGGCAATGAGACTTCCAATGATAGGGATGTTAGGGTTTCTTACCTGTGGGGATATGAAAAACAACATGTTATTGCTGAGGTCCGGAATGCTTCTGCTGACGAATTCTTCTTCGAGAATTTTGAAAGTATCGGGCAAGTTGGGCATTCACATACCGGAGAGAAACTTTGGAATGGTAGTTATACCGTTAATTGGAGTCGCCCTAATAACCGTAACTATGAAATAAGTTACTGGTGTTTAAATAATAACTTATGGGTTTTCAAGCAAGAGATTTACACCGGGAATTCAGCTCAGTTAAGTGGAGGAACAGCCTATGATGACGTCAGGATTTATCCATCAGATGCACAAATTACGACCTATACTTATGACCCTTTGGTTGGAATGACGAGCATGACCGATGCCAAAGGCATGACCACCTATTACGAATACGATGCCTTCCAGCGTTTAAAAACCATTAAAGACCAGAACGGCAACATTTTAAAACAGACTGATTACCACTATAAAAACTAAGACGCTCCCATGAAACAACATCTAAAATATTTTTACGCTGCGGCAGCGCTATTGCTGCTTGCTGGCCGCTCTTCTGCGCAGAAAGTGGTATCTGTGTACAATGGCGAAAGCGAGATCAGTGCACCGCTGAGTGTCACACTGATCGACGGTTTCCATACCATGGGGCCTGTACGCATTTTTACCACAGGGCTGAGCTATCTTAACTGTCAGCCGCTATCTTCAACCCCCAGTACCAACCAGAACTTTATCCTTACGCGTACTTTTAAGCAACCGGTTACCGATGCCACACTGGGCAATAGCCGCAGTGTGTGCGAAGAAAACCAGGCCATCCAGTATTTCGATGGGCTGGGCAGGCCATTACAGACCGTTCAGGTACAGGGCAGCCCGGGTTTTAAGGATATTGTACAACCTGTGGCCTATGATGCCTTTGGCCGCGAGCAATTTAAATACCAGCCCTATGCAGCGCAGACAGGCACTACGGGCAGTTTCCGCTCTTCAGCCATAAACGAGCAGCATGACTTTTTTCATTTACCAATGGTGCCTGGAATAAAGGCTACAGACTATGCCTTTGCCGAAACGGTTTTCGAAGCCTCTCCGTTAAACCGGGTACTGCAGCAGGGTTCCCCTGGTGCCGACTGGCAAATTAACAGTGGCCATACGCTTAAAACCGATTATGGAACCAATGCCGAGAATGAGGTAAAACTGTGGACGATAAACAGCACCGACAATGGCGCAACAGCCGGGGTTTACCAGCCGGGAAAACTGTATAAAACCATTTTTAAGGATGAGAACTGGGTACCTTCTGATTTAAAAGCCGGCACTACCGAGGAGTTTAAGGATTTTGAAGGGCATGTGGTATTGAAACGGGTATGGGAAACCGATGGCAAAAGCCTGAGTACCTATTATGTGTACGATGACCTGGGTAACCTGCGTTATGTGCTGCCGCCTGCGGTAAACGAGCATACGGACAGGCTGTCTGCGCCGATCAGCACTTTTGACGAAAGCCAAACGGTTTTCGATCAGTTTATCTACGGTTACCATTACGATGGCCGCAAAAGGCTGACAGAGAAAAAGATCCCTGGCAAGGGCTGGGAGTTTATGGTTTACAATAAGCTTGACCAGGTGGTGATGAGCCAGGATGCCAACCAGCGTAACAAAAGCCCTCAGGAATGGAATTTTACCAAATATGATGCCTTTGGCAGGGTAGTGATCAGCGGGCGTTATATTGATGATCTTCATAACGGACAGTCGGGCACCAATTATAGGGTTTCTTTTCAGGATATCGCAAACGGAACTGCTGCTTATGAAAAACCTGATGCATCAAATACGCAGATCGGTTATAGTAACGATGCCATTCCACAGGGCAGTATCGGAGATTATTATGTACTGAACTACTACGACGATTATGATTTTGTAGGTAACACCTTTGGCCAGCCCGGCACAGGTCAGGCGCCAAAGGAGCGGACCAAAAGCCTGCTTACGGGTACCAAGGTAAAGAACCTGGGTACCGGCACGATGCTGCTTACGGTAAACTATTACGACTTGGAAGGGCGTATCATACAAAGCAAAAGCAGCAACCACCTGAACGGTACTGATGTGGTAGACAATACCTGGAACTTTGATGGCAGCCTGAGGGCCAGCACGCGTACGCACACGATAGGCGGGGCAGTTACCACCATTGCCAACCGTTATGAGTACGACCATATGGGCCGTAAGCTTGCTACTTTTGAGAACATCAACAATCAGGGCGAGGTAGCATTGAACCATCTGGAATACAATGAAATCGGACAGTTGAACAAAAAGAACCTGCACAACGATAGTCAGGCCACTACCTTTGCCTACAACGAGCGTGGCTGGATGAAGAACAGTACATCCGATCAGTTTAGTATGGAACTGAAATATAACGATGGTACTTTACCACAGTTCAATGGTAATATCTCGAGCCAGGGTTATACCAACGGTACGCTCAATACCTTCAATTATACTTACGACAGGCTGAACCGTTTGACTAACGCTGCAGCAGGCAACAACCTGGGCGAGGCCATTAGTTACGATGTAATGGGCAATATTACCAGTTTAAGCCGTGATAATTTTGGTACGAATAGTTACAATAGTTACAATGGCAACAGGTTGACTAGCATCAGTGGTTTTACCAACAGCAGTTATGGTTACGATGCCAATGGTAACCTCACCAGCGATAGCCAGAAAAATATCACCCTGGGATATAACTTCCTTAACCTGCCGCAAACGGTAACTGGAAGCCAGAATTTAACGTATACCTACAATGCTGCTGGCGAAAAACTGCAAAAACAAGCAGATGGTACCACAATCAATTATATTAACGGGATACAGTACACCAATAACAGTATCGATTTCATCCAGACCGAAGAAGGAATAGCCCGCAGAAGTGGCAGCAGTTACAATTACGAATATAACCTATCTGATCATTTAGGCAACGTTCGGGTCACCTTTTACCAGAACCCGATGACCAACCAACTGGAAGTATTGCAGCGTGATGATTACTACGCCTTTGGTTTAAGGAAAATGGGCGTTCCAAATTCGAATACGAATAAGTATCTTTACAATGGCAAGGAGTTGCAGGAAGAGTTGGGACAGTATGATTATGGCGCCAGGTTCTATGATCCGGTAATTGGTAGGTGGAATGTTATAGATCCGCTGGCGGAAACCAGTAGAAGGTTTAATCCATATGTTTATGGTAACAATAATCCAATTCGTTTTATAGATCCTGATGGGATGGCTTCAATGCCATTTGATGATTATGTTTTTGATCAGAATGGTAATTTTAAAAGGATTGATGAAAATAACAAACCAGATAAGTTGGTAATGGAATTTGTCGATGATCGTAAAGATATGACTATAACTACCAAAGTATATTATAATTTTAATGATCCAAAAACAGATGTTCAAGCTATCAAAAATGGAGCGATAACCCATGTAGAAATTATGGGGGACGAGAAAGTGGATAGGCAAATTAACAATAGTGGGGTTAAAGATGTGAAGTCAGGTCCACAGGATTATGCAAAAGACCAGGCTACGAAAAAAATGGATTATGGCGTAAGAGGTCAGGAAACAGGTGATTTAGCTTCAAATACGTTTTACGTACGAGAAGGAACTGCATATAACATAGGAGATATTGGAAATTACTTATGGGGTCGAGGAATGTCTGAATTAGGCATTGGGCTTGGTACAGCTAAAACGGGAGCTCACTATAATAATATTGTGAATGGACGTGATCAGAAAACTTCATCATATGATTTTGGGCCGGGAACATACGGAGGTCCAGGTTTTTGGGATTCTCCTGCGGATCAGCGTGCAATTAGCAATGGATATAATAACAATAAGAACCCGACAGTAAGAAAAATAAATTGGGCCGAACTTTTTAGAAATCCTAAATAAATGAAAAGAGTGTATAAGAGAATTCCTATTGTAATTTTTGTACTATGCTTTGTCTCAGCATGCAATCATATAGATAAATATCCTTTAAAGGTGTTTGAAAATAGAAGTGTCTTTATTGATGAATTTAATAATGTAAGTATAATAAGAAGTAGAGGAAAAAATACAATTATACTTTATCTTTATAATGGAGTGAATAAAAATCAATTTTTTTTCGATGTAGATAAAGGCAAGCTAACTTTAACTCAAACTAGTAAAAAAAATAATGAAAAGCTTTTTAAAGAAGATGAACTTTTCGAAAAACAGATAATGTTGCTAGCCGAAAGAAAGGTTAAACTAATGGATAAGTATAACATTAGAGATGTTAGCCATGAATTTCAAAATCAGGGCATTAGTATGAAAGTATATTTCAATTCCTTAGAGTCATTGCTGTATATTAAAGATATTGCAAATGTCAAAAATATAGAATGGCTAAGGCATCTTAAAAAAATAAAAAAGCTAGATGAACATTGGTTTTACGAAACTGAGCAAAGCTGAAAGACTAAATAGATAAATCAAAGTCCAGCAGTTTAAAAACTGTTGGGCTTTGTTATTTCTGTAAAAGTTCGAGTTTGATTAGCCTTGCTTTTATCGTCCCGTAGGTCCGGGAATGTAGTTTGGCGAGCTTGGTAATCTTGATGCCTTCGTTAAAGCGTTGTGTGAGCAATGCATCTTCTTCTTCACTCCATGGCAGTCCCTGGTTACCTTTTTGGGCGAGGGCTTCGAGTTGGTTAATGGCGAAGAAAAGCGCCCTGATGATTTCGGGCTGGTTGTATGGGCTATCTGCAGGGAATACTTCTTCGGTTATAGGGTCGGTGCCGGCGGCCAAGGCCTGCAGAATTTCCAGGTGTCGGTTGTTATCCTGCATAGGCTTTTTTGGCCTTGAAGTCCCTGATTAGTGCGTCAATTACTAAGAATACCTGTTTTTTATCTTCTTCAGGCAGTTTTGACACTTCCTGTATTCTGTTAAGGGTGGAGCTGTCAAGTTCCATATCGGTTTTACCAATGAGATAATCGAGTGAAACCTCAAGGGCATTGGCCATTCGTATCACGACCTCAATAGAGGGCTTGGAAAAAAAAAGCCATTATCTTTATGTTGCTGGCGAAAGCGGAAACAGGCTCTGCTGAGGAGCAACCTGCGAGGAAATACACCAGTGTGCGACGAAGTATAACGTTGAAAAGGAAGTCAGGGCTAAGGTTCTGGCTTTTCTTTTTTTGTTCATACTTCAGAGCACTCAATGCCTAAAAAAAACCTAAAAATCCCGGAGGGAACAAAAAAAATGCACCAACAACAGGCTTGTAAAACCCGAACAAAAAACTAACTTTACGCATAAGGAACGTTCTTTATAACAGCAGAAAATGCGGTAGTAAAACCTGAAAAACAGCTAAAAAGTTGTGGTAGGCAGTACGATTACGGCGCAAGGTTCTATGACCCGGTGATAGGTAGGTGGAATGTGATTGATCCATTGGCGGAGAAGATGAGGCGATTCAGTCCATATGTTTATGGAAATAACAACCCAATTAGATTTGTAGATCCTGACGGGATGGAAGGCAAAGATTGGGTAAAAAGAGGTAACCAGTATATTTGGGATGATAGGGTCGTTGATCAAAAAACTGCAGAACAGAATCAAGGTGAAAAGGCTCAGTATATCGGGGTACAGGCTGAAGTAACACCTGTGAAAGCCGACGGAACTGCTGTCGGCGCTACCGTAAACCTTAACAGTGATGGAACGGTGACCAGAGAAGGAGTTACTTTAGTTCAGAATTCAGATCAAATATTTACAAACGCTTCAGGGTCAGAGTTTGTACCAAGACAGACAGCTGGCACTCATTACGGTTTGTCAACAAATATTGCGGCTTTGGGGGGATTTGGATATGGAGGGGGGCTAGTGCATGATGCAACTGGGAAATGGGGAGTATATTTTACATTTAATGGCAATATTGGATTAGGAGAAAGCACAGGATTAGACATTGGAATGAATACCCCAACTGGTTCAGGTCAATTTTATAAAGAAGATTTTGCAGGTAATTCGGGATCTTACAATGTAGGACTATCAACTCCTGTCCTTTCGGTTGGATGGGCAAAAGGGGGAAGTTTACTTCCTCATACAGGGGGAACAGCGGCATTAAATGTAGATAATTTTGGGCAAGGGGTACGAGGGTATAAAACTTCACAGGTTGGCTTCGCTGGTCCAACTAAGGGGATGAAACTTAGTGCTTCAGCAATGTACAGTTTTGGAACGACATGGGTTTACTAAAAAAAAATATCTTTAAGCTTGGATTGTAATTTATAATATAAAATGTTATGATGAAAAAAAAAGATAAAGTAATTTTATATTCTGTTTTTATTGTACCTGTAATCTTATTATTTGGGTTTGGGTTGTGGACTTTTATTTTTGGTGAGGGGGTAGAAGAAACTATTAGAAAGGCAGATTTTGAAGAAAATTTTAGAGGCACTGTCGATTCATTGTTTGTTGACAGACAGGATCACGGTACAAAAAAAGCGGTACTGACCAATAAATATGTATTTCCTATGCCTGCTATATGGGAGCGTTATATTGAATGTGGAGACTCTCTTTTGAAAACAAAAAATTCATATAAAATTTATATTTATTCGCATAATAAACAAAAAATAGTTTTAGACTATAGAAACACTTATAAAAAGAAATGAAGTCACTCATTAGCCCCATTTGGTCTTAGCGTCTCGCTACGACTAAAATGTAAACTTACATAACAAGGCCTAGCAGTTTAAAAATTGTTGGGCTTTGTTATTTCTTTAGGATTTCGAGTTTGATTAGCCTTACTTTGATTGCCTCGTAGGTATATGAATGGAGTTTAAAGAGCTAGGTAATTTTAATAGATATTTTAATTTATTCAGCCATTTTTAGAACTGTTTTAAAGGAGGGAGAACTACCGGCAATAATGCCGTCAGTTAGGAAGCTACCCGCATCTGCCTGTAGTCTTGCGCTATAGGGTTTAGCGTAAGGAGACTACGGACCAATATTTGATAATAGATATTTTAATTTATTCAGTTCTGTTTTACAAACTGCTTTTAAAAAGCGAAGAATTGCTGGAAATGATACAATTCAGATAGGGGACTATGTGCTGCGTAATATCAAATGAGCAGTAGTGAATAATACATTTTAAGCAGCTTGTTCTAATTTGTTAGATTAGTTTTGTAGTTTAATACTTGCTTTTTAAAGCATTTGTGTTGATTTACTTTTTAAAGCCAACTAAAATTTTAATTGTATTTACTTAAATAACTATAAGTAACGCATGATTTGTTTTTTTGTTTGCTGTTTTTTTGCAATTTATATTTTTTTGAGGATATTAGACATGGTTAAATGGCAAAAAAATGTACTCGTCTATTGTTAATGCTTCTCTCAAAATATCCTGCTTTACAGGTATTATCCCATCTAAGATTCATAAACAAACCAGTCGGTTTCTGCTATAATCAATAATAAATTTCAGTGCCTGGTAAGGGACATAGCAATATTACATTTTAGACTTAATGCATTATGATCAGCTGTTACGTAATCGGTGAACTGCATACCGTAGAATCTTTATGTATGTACTTGAACGACTACCCACTTACCCAATTAAAGGGATACGCAGTACAGCGGCCCGAAAGCTTTGATGCCGTATATTCCATCAGGCCGGATATTGTTTTTGTGGATGTTGCATTTTTAAGTAGCAGTAATGGCTGGCTGGAGCGTATCAAACAGTTTTCTTCAATTGTTTTGGTATCAGAAAATACCGACATGGCTTTCGAAGCTTTTGAGCATGCTGCCTTCGATTATCTGATCAGGCCGGTTACCTTTAACCGTTTTGTAAAAAGCATCAATAAGTTCGATCACCTTACACAATTGGTTCATTCCGTACACGGGCCTAAGAAGCAACATGTAGTAGATTCTTTTTTTATCAAAGCAGATTCCAAAGGTCTAAAAGAATTCCTGATCAAATGTGATCAACTGATCTACATACAGGCCATGCAGAATTATGTTGTCCTTCATATGGAAAACGACCAACGTTTTTCTTGCCATAATTCCATGAAAGAAATGGAAGACAGTTTACCCGCCAGCTGTTTTAGTCGGATACATAAATCTTACATTATCAATGATGAAAAAATTACCGCTATAGAGGGGAATACTGTAATGCTTAGCGGCGATGAAACGAATAAACTCCTGATCGGTAGCACATACCGGAAAGCTTTTTTTGAAAAAAAAGCGCAAAAAATGATCAAAAAAAAAGTTGGTGTTCAAATCTTTTCTTATTCCAGATTAGCTGTGGCTTTAATTACCTTTGGAGAAATCCTGATAAAAGTGCAGGCGCTGGGCGAATTTAACATACCGTTTTACATATGAAAAAAAATATAAATCTTTTAATGGGAAGTATTTTGCTATTGCTGGCAGGCTGTAGTGAATTTATTGAGCCTTCTATAGAAAACAGAAAGATAGACATACTGGCTCCTGCAAATAGATTGGAAACCAATAGCTATCAACAAACTTTTTGGTGGAACCCAATGGCCGATGCACTGTTTTACAGATTGCAGGTCGTTTCGCCAAAATTTGACAGTGTAAGTAAATTGGTTTTGGATACCCTGATCAGGACTGAAAAATTTGTATACACCATGGACCCAGGCAAATACGAATGGCGTGTGCGGGGCGAAAATGGTAGCAGTGCAAGCAGTTACAGTACCCGTTCGCTCCAAATATTTCCTTCCAGTCTTAAAGATCAGAGTATACAGCTTACGGTTCCGGCAAGTGGGCTTTATTCGTCTAAACCAGACGTCAGGTACGAATGGCTTAAGCTTTTTGGTGCTACAGTGTATAGGTTACAGGTAGATAACAATAATTTTCTCGACGAAAATAACATGACGCTTAATGTTACTACAGATAATCTTGGCTTTTTACAAACACTTACTAAGGAAGGAACCTATCAATTCCGTGTAAGGGCAGAAAACAGCACAGAAAATTCGAAATGGAGTACTGTAAGAAGTTTTACCTACGATGCTACTGGGCCTGAACGAGTGCTGCTCAATACCCCGTTAAATAAGCAAACTGTATCACGGCCGGTAAGGTTAACCTGGAATAGGCTTGCTGACGCAGAACGCTATGAGATATCGGTATATCAAAGTGATGAACAAACGCCCTATAGCAAGAGTTATCCACAGATGGTGACTTCTACAGAACACGTATTCGATGCCGGTAATGTTGGAGAAACCATTGCCTGGAGGGTAAGGGCTTTTGATAAAGCAGGAAACGCCGGTGCCTATAGTGAGATTAGAACTTTTACCATACAATAAGGATGAAAAGTAAAAAAACGACCTATATACTAATTTGCTGTGTTGCAGGTGTATGGGGCATCATTTTTTATAGGGTTTTTGCCGGATTAGCTGCAGAAGATAATATACCGGTTAATTCGAAGACAATTAAAGAACCTTATTTTAATATGACTGATCATGCAAATGATCAGGTTACATTAGAAATGGGCTACACAGATCCTTTTGCATTGGCCAATTCAGCACCAGAACCCATTGTTAAATCAGCTGTCCCTGTGTTACCTTCAATGCCTGTGCCAATAAAACCACAGGTAAACTGGACTGGAATTATTTACAGCGGACAGATCTATAATCGTACAGAAAAAAAACATGTAGCCATTATTAGTGTGAATGGTAAGGAAGTAATGCTTAGTGAAGGTGAACGTGCAAATGGCTTAAAATTTATAAAAAGGGTTGGCGACTCAATAAAAGTCGAATACCAGAATGCAACAAAATTTTTATCAATAAAACAATGAAATTAGTTTACATCACCATGCTCCTGCTGTGCTTGCAGTTTTTTAAGGCCGATGCACAAAGCATAAAATCTTATTTTAATGTAGATAATTATACCCATACGGTTAATTACGACCATTACAAAGCTGTTTTTTATGTGCAAAGGCCAGAAATAGGAACAGGTAACATCAAATCAGACCGGAAATATGCCTGGTTTAGCGGCAACCAAATCCGTTATACCCAGGGTGGTTATAGTGGTAAACTGCTTGACGGGGTTTACAATGAATTTTACGATACCAAAGGACTTAAAACCCAGGGTGTTTTCGATATGGGGCTGAAGGTTGGAAAATGGAAAAGCTGGGGAGAAGATGGCGTTTTAGATTCGATTGTAAATTATGCTAACGGAAAAGCCAATGGCAGATTTGAGAAATACGATAATGAAGGTATACTGTCGGAAAGGGGAGTCTATCGCAATGGACAATTAAATGGGAAATTAGAAAAACG
Source organism: Pedobacter sp. SG908 (assembly GCF_011759615.1). Classification (NCBI taxonomy): domain Bacteria; kingdom Pseudomonadati; phylum Bacteroidota; class Sphingobacteriia; order Sphingobacteriales; family Sphingobacteriaceae; genus Pedobacter; species Pedobacter sp. SG908. Next base: position 2,832,453 of record NZ_JAAOYY010000001.1, on the reverse strand, counting down.
TGTGAGTGCCGATAGTATCCGGGTAATTCGATATAAGAAAGGTAAGGTTATAGCTTACCAACCCAGCAAAGCAGTAAAAATTACGCATTGGTTAAAATCCATTTTTAAAAAAGATAAGAAAATAAAACAATGAAAAAAATCATCTTAATTAGCCTCTCTTTACTTACAGGTAAGTTGTTGTTTGCCCAAAATACTTTTCCAACTTCAGGAAATGTAGGTATTGGTACCTTAAGCCCAACTGCAAAAATTAGTTTTAATAACGTAAATGATGGAGCCGATACCCCTGATGGAATTACCTGGTATAATGGTTCACCTTTAAATTATGGTATTTACCGCACACCAGGTGCCTGGCTCGCACCCGCATACCAACAAATGAGACTTCAATGGGATACCGGAATTATTTTAGATCCTGGAACTGGCTATGAAAAGAGTTATGTTGATATTATGGGCGGAGGGTTGCGGATAACTTCAGGTAATGTGGGTATAGGAATGACTACTCCAACTCAAAAATTATCTGTTGCAGGAAATATCTTATCGAGTGTCGGTTCGAACGAAGGTGGAGCGTTGTGGCTCGAAAACTCTTTTAAAACCGACAATAATCTGGCCCAACGTTGGGCAATATACAATATGACAGGGGGCTATGGTAATTCCCTGCAGTTTTGGAGTTATAACCATGATAACACCATAATGGGGCCGAGGTTAGTCATAGGCGATAATGGAAATGTGCTAATCGGTAAAACAGGCCAAAGCAATACCAGCTATATCCTCGATGTAAATGGCAAAGCCCGGGCCAACGAAATTGTAGTGAATACCAGCGGTGCCGATTTTGTATTTGATCCTGGCTACAACCTTCCTGATTTAACTGAATTAGAGCAATTTGTAAAAGCCAACAAACATCTTCCCGAAATCCCTACGGCCCAACAAATGGTTGAGAACGGTGTAAACCTTGGAGAACTGAATATTAAATTGTTGCAAAAGGTTGAAGAGCTCACCTTACACCTCATCGAAAAAGAAAAACAGCTTCGAAATCAAGAAAATAAAGTCATTCAGTTGGAAAGTAAACTCGCTCAACAGGAAAAAACTATACAGGAAATTTTAAAGAAAATAAAATAATGAAAAACACCATCAAATTAACAGCCCTCGCTTTATTCAGCATTAGCTCATTAATGGTAAATGCGCAAACAAGAGATAATGCCGGTTTGCAAGGCGATGCCGGTGCCGTATCCGGCTTTTTTGAAACTGTTAATCCTGTTAACTATCCGGCAGGAGCAGGTGGCTGGTGGCATTTATTAGATATTCGGCATAGTAATCCGGCTAATAATTATGCTATGCAGTTTGCAGGTAGTTTTTTTAACCAGGAATTATATTTCCGGAAAACGAATAATAACGCTGGTCAGCCCTGGTCGAAAGTTCTTTTAGAAACAAATGGTAATGTTGGCATAGGGACTTCATCACCATCTACAAGGTTGGAAGTAATGCCACCAGCAATTAATGAAAGTTCTGCGGGAGTTTTTCATCTACGTGGCGATCAAGCCTGGGGGAACGTATTAACATTAGCAACAGATGCCGCAAATGGCAATGATGATGCAAAGTTATTGTTCAGCTATAGGAATAAATCAAAGCAGTGGTCTATTGGAGGCAATAATGGAACAACAAGCTTTGGAATATGGGAAGATGGAGGCGATGGTATTTACGGTAGTGGTTTTGGTAACCAGAGATTTATCGTAGCGGCAGGAGGAAATGTTGGTATAGGAATTTCGACTCCACAAGAAAAACTTTCTGTAAACGGCAATATCCGCGCCCGCGAAATCAAAGTTGAAGCCACCAACTGGCCCGATTATGTTTTTGAGGAAGGTTATAAGATTGGAACTTTGCAAGAGTTAGAAAGTTATATCAAAACAAACAAACACCTTCCTGATATGCCATCTGCCCAAGAGATTGATAATCAAGGTTTACAATTGGGTGAAATGGTAAAAATGCAGCAGAAAAAGATAGAAGAGCTTACCTTACACCTCATCGAAAAAGAAAAACAGCTTCTAAATCAAGAAAATAAAGTGATTCAGTTGGAAAGCAAACTCACTCAGCAGGAAAAAACCATTCAGGAAATTTTAAAGAAAATAAAATAATGAAAATACCATCAAATTAACTGCCCTCGTTTTATTCACCTATAAGATCGGCTTCCATAGGCGTAAGTATTAATCCCGGTAGCAGTCCATATTTTGGTAAGAAAACGGCGTAAACCTCGGTGAGCTGAATATTAAACTGTTGCAAAAAGTTGAAGAACTCACTTTACACCTCATCGAAAAAGAAAAACAGCTTCGAAATCAAGAAAATAAAGTCATTCAGTTAGAAAGTAAACTCGCTCAACAGGAAAAAACTATACAGGAAATTTTAAAGAAAATAAAATAATGAAAAACACCATCAAATTAACAGCCCTCGCTTTATTCAGCATTAGCTCATTAATGGTAAATGCGCAAACAAGAGATAATGCCGGTTTGCAAGGCGATGCCGGTGCCGTATCCGGCTTTTTTGAAACTGTTAATCCGGTAAACTATCCCGTAGGAGCCAGTAGCTGGTGGCACTTGTTAGATGTTCGCCACAGCAACAATAACAATAACTACGCGATGCAATTTGCAGGTGGTTTTTTTGATCAGGAGCTTTATTTCAGGAAGACGAACGGCAGTCCTAGCCAGCAATGGTCACGGGTTTTAATGGAAACTAATGGATCAGCATATTTAGGAACTGGTGCCCCGGTAAATCATGATGGGTGGGAAAAATTTTTTGGGGTTAAAGCTAATGCGCATGCTAAAGTAACAGTCGAAACCAATAATGTGATCAGCGGCATTTGGTCTCATAATTTAGGTTATTATGGCGCACCAGCAGGGGGAATAACAGGCACTTATAGCAATCATCCTTTTTCGATTATAACTGGAGCAGCTACCAGATTAACCATTTCAAATAATGGTAATGTTGGTATTGGTACAACGAGCCCTGCAGAAAAGTTAGCTGTAAACGGTAACATCCGTGCTAAAGAAATCAAAGTAGAAGCTACCAACTGGCCCGATTATGTTTTTGAAAAAAAATATCAGATCGCTTCACTTGGAGAACTGGAAAAGTATATTAAAACCAACAAACATCTTCCTGAAATGCCTAGTGCTACTGAAGTCGAAAGCAATGGAGTAGAACTGGGCGATTTAGTAAAAAAACTCCTTAAAAATCAAGAAGAACTTACGCTTCATTTAATTGCACAACAAAAAACAATTAAAGCACTAGAGGAAAAAATAATCAGTCAGCAAAGCCTAAAAACCAAATCTAAAAGAAGATGAAAAATTATCGCTTAATCTTAATCCTAATGGTGTTTTTTTTAAACGGCGTTCAGGCTATCGAAAAAATAAATAAAAATTCAGTTCGCCATTTGGTAGCTGATGGTTATGAAACCAACGTCACCTTTCCTGCAGGTTTTTCCGTTGGCGATTATATCGAGTTTGTGGGGGTGCAGCCAATTTCAGCTGGCGCTTCAGGTTTTTATGAAATCTCAATAACCTACACCAGGGGAAACATTGCTGCAGCTGCTACCCACATTGCAGCTATTTCTCACGTCAATCCCAATGCCTGGAGAGAAACCGGATGTTCAAACAGGAACAAATATGTAGATCAGCAACAAAATTTTACCGTTGATTGTAATCCACAATATGGCAGTCCCAAGTTCAGGATTCGGGCAATAAATACTTTTGGAGTGCCAGAGGTTCCGCTTATAGTGTATATCAAGATAAGATCGATCAACTTTAATGACTCTTTTACGCCATTAAGTGCAACGGGCAATGATTTAACCGTGAACAAGTTTTTACCGATGACAAACGAATGGGAACTTTATGTCGGACCTTTAACGGATCCAGAAAAAGGAGCATCAATTGCGATAAAAGCATTGGCCAATGGAAATGTGGGCATAGGCACTACCAACCCACAAGATAAGCTTACCGTGGCAGGAAATATTGGTGCCCGCGAAATTAAGGTTTCTGCCACTGCAGGTGCCGATTTTGTATTTGAACCCACTTATAAACTTACTGATTTAACTGAATTAGAGCAATTTGTAAAAACCAACAAACATCTGCCCGAAATCCCTACCGCCAAACAAATGATCGAAAACGGCGTAAACCTTGGGGAATTGAATATTAAGTTGCTGCAAAAGGTTGAAGAGCTTACTTTACACCTCATTGAAAAAGAAAAACAACTTGCTGAACAGAGAACAATGAATAAAAGCTATGAAGAACGCTTGCTAAAGCTAGAAAGGAAAAGCAACAAAAGCAGATAACTTATAGAAACTAAGAAAATGATGAAAAAGAAAATATTTTTAGTGATTGCCGCCCTTGGATTGTCTGAAGGGGTAATTGCGCAGGAGCCATTAACAACAGCCAATGGTGTTAAAACGAATGCCAATCAATACACAGGTGATTTAAATATCAATCAAAACTGGGGAGGAACGGGCATGCCGGGGATGTATATATTTAACGCCCAAACCCAAACGAATGCCCCTACATCTTCTGATTGGTATCATATTATTGAAATGCAGCATGATCATGACAATAACTGGATAGGGCAAATCGGACTCGGTTATTTTACTGATGGCTTATACTATCGTCAGCAATATCAAAGCACTTGGGGTAACTGGCATACGGTAGCATCACAAGATTGGGTACAAGCACAATTGAATAATCTTTCAAAAGTTCGTGTTTTAAGTTCTGGAGCAAATCTTAATGATGGCAATAATTATAACACTAATAGTAATCTTATTGTTGAGGCCCAAACGGGAGGGCGATTTGAAGATAAAGGTTCCTCACTCGAGTTTGTAATCCCTGCTAACACTGCAGGTGATAATCCTTGGGGGCAGGGAAGGATTATCACAGTTGCAGGGAACGGCGGTAATGGTAATGCTACCGGTAAAATGATTTTGGGAACACGTAGAATGTTTGATAAGTACGGGAATGGTCAACAGTGGTTTTATGGCGATGATATTGTGATTGATGGAGTTGGGAATGTTGGGATGGGGACGTTAAGCCCTAGAGAGAAACTCTCGGTAAATGGCAACATCCGCGCCCGCGAAATCAAAGTAGAAGCGACCAACTGGCCTGATTATGTTTTTGAGGAAGGTTACAAGGTTGGAACGTTAGAAGAGTTGGAAGGTTATATCAAGGCTAATAAACACTTGCCTGGAATGCCTAGTGCCAGAGAAGTAGAAGCGAATGGGATTGCGGTGAGTGAAATGTTGAAACTACAGCAGCAGAAAATTGAAGAACTTACCCTTCATTTAATTGAAAAAGACAAAGCTATCGAAAAAGGAGCATCTTTAGCCAAAGATCAACAAGTTCAGATTGAATTCCTACAAAAAAACTTTCTTGAATTAAAGCAGCAGCTGCAACTCTTAATGAAAGAAAAAAAATAAAGGTTGGAAAACTTATTATTCTTGAGGAAAATTAGGTAAAATGAAAAAAATATACTTTTTATTGATTGTTTTTAGTGTGGCTCTTGGTGTGCATGCACAACAGATCAATCTTGGTAATACCGGTAATAATTTTGGTTGGTTCCGTTTAGGAACATTAACATTACCTCAGCAGGGAGCAGATGTTTCTATTCAGATTACTTCCGGAGGCGGCTACAATGCATCATTAAATCAAAATGGTGAATGCCATATCCATTTTAGAACCAGCAATGCTGTTTCGGAAGCAAATGGTTTTTTTGCTGCTGGTAGTTTTTATAATACAGGCAGAACTAAAATTCTTGCAGCAATCCGTGTGATTCAGATAGACGAATCTACCTGGGAATTTTATGCAATAATGCCAAGCTTTACAGGGCAGGCAGCTGTATTATCGCTTAGTACAATTGCTGGTACCTGGCAGCCATCACTTGCTAAATTAGATCCGCCATCTAATCTGGCTGCTTTAGATCTAACAGAAGAACTTTTAGTTTCGAGTAATTCTTTTTATATGGGCAATGTGGGTATTGGAACTATCACTCCCCGGGAAAAACTATCTGTAAACGGTAATATTAGAGCTAAAGAAATCAAGGTGGAAGCGACTAACTGGCCCGATTATGTTTTTGAGGAAGGTTACAAGGTTGGAACATTGGAAGCGTTGGAAAGTTATATCAAAATCAACAAACACCTTCCTGATATGCCAGGCGCTAAAGAAATTGAGGATAAAGGAATAGCACTTGGTGAAATTGTGAAAATGCAACAAAAGAAGATAGAGGAACTTACTTTATTCCTCATCGAACATGAGCACAGAATGAAAGAGCAGGCAAAAATTTTAGTAAGACAAAAAAAAGAAATATCTAAACTTAAAAAAAGAATCAAATGAGGCATTTATACATATTAATTACGTTTTTTTTTAGTAGTGTGATAAGCTTATCTGCTCAACAGTTCAGTTTACCTGCTGATGGTAAATGGTATCTGGTAGCTAAAGTAGGTGGTATGCATAGCGAATTTGAATATGTCTATAAACATGCTACCGCACATACACCCTCTTTAGTTTCAGGGAGGATTCAGTTTATCAATGCACAGAACTTTTCTATTCAAGAACACCATAGTATGGGTTATGGAAATTGGCTGCAACCACAGTTTGCATTGTTAAATTTTGGAGGAGAGAGCCAAATATGGGTAAAGGCAGCAATTGGAGCTGATGTAGGCGTTTTTAAAGTCAGTAATTTTTTGACGGGATCTTTAGAACTGGGTTCGATAAGTGATGATAACTTAAACGATAACGGAGGTATCGTTACTATTTATAATACCATCAGAGACAATAGTCATACCTACGTCGGCAACCTGAACGTGATTGATGGAAACGTAGGTATAGGTACAGACCTTCCTTCTGAAAAACTCTCCGTAAATGGCAAAATCCGTGCTAAAGAAATTAAAGTAGAAGCTACTAACTGGCCCGATTATGTTTTTGAAGATGGTTATAAGGTTGAAACATTAAAAGGGTTGGAAAGTTATATCAAAACCAACAAACATCTGCCAGAAATGCCTACAGCAAAAGAGGTGGAAACAAATGGGATTGCAGTGAGTGAAATGCTGAAGCTCCAACAGAAAAAAATAGAAGAATTAACGCTGCATCTCATTGAGTTAGGTAAAAAAGTAGAGGCTCAGGATGCTTATATCAAACAGCTAAAAAACAAAAAATAAAAATACTGCTCTTTTAAAACTTTAATCCAAACCAAACAAATGAAATTTTTCTTACTCTCTCTATTGCTGTGTTCAGCAAGCATCGTCATGGCTCAGCCACAGGTTGTAACCACAGGAAACAATGTGATAAATGCCTCCAACCCCTATGCGGCCGATGTGGTGATCGGCAGTGATGCTGCTGGAGGAACAAGGCACGACAGTAGCATCATGTGGTGGTCTAATTTGAGTGCCTCTCGCATTAGTAACACGGGGAATTCTTTTAATTTTTCTGTATGGGCTACTCCTCAAACGCCAAATGCTTCAATCTCATCAGAAATAGGAGGAACAAGTTATATGATGGGGAACTTTGGGATCGGAACAAATACACCTGCAGAGTTGCTCGAAATTAGAGCAAACCAACCAGTTATTACCTTTCATCAACCGAATATTTCATCCTTTAAAATGGGAACGAGCAATGGGGTATTTAAGTTATTGGCGATGGATAATGGTTTTGGAGGGCATACAGGGAATTTTTCTGACACAAATAATCCTTATGTTTTTAGTTTCCTGCAAAATGGTAATGTTGGAATAGGAACAAGTGAAGCAAACGAAAAACTTGTTGTAAACGGTAATTTAAAGCTTATCCTAGATCAAGGAACTTTCCCCTCAAAAAATGTAGTAAATATAGTTTCTCTGGGATATTCTGGCATCACAGGGGCAAAGAACTGGGCGTTAAGGAGTGTTTACCAGTATGGTAACGGAGTTGGTAATAATGCCGATGGAGGCGATCTGGATGTGATCAAATCGTTGAATGGCAGTACGATATTGGCTACCAAAACCGATGGAACAGCTTTGGGGAATGTAGGTATTGGTACAACCAACCCAACAGATATGCTCACTGTAGCTGGTAAAATTGGTGCGCGGGAAATTAAAGTTTCTACTAATGCAGGGGCGGATTTTGTATTCGAATCTGATTACAAACTCACCGATTTAAATGAACTGGAAAAATTTGTAAAAACCAATAAACACCTGCCCGAAATTCCAACTGCTAAACAAATGGTCGATAACGGCGTAAATCTGGGAGAATTGAATATTAAACTGTTGCAAAAGGTTGAAGAACTCACCCTGCACCTAATAGAGAAAGATAAAAATATTACACAGCTAACAGAACAGTTAAAATCGCAAGCAGAAATGCTTAAGGCTTTTGCGAAACAGTTAAAAACGATTGAGGAATCTAAAAACACTCTTAAAGATTAATATGAAAACACTAGCAACATTATGTTTTGCTGTTTTATGCATAAATAGCTTTGCTCAGGAAACTTTACAGTCAGTTACCGATAGGGGAACAGAAACAAATAAGGAAATCCAATTCAGATCAGTAGCAAATCCAAACAAATATGCTTTTGCTGGTGGGAACCTTGGCTATGCAAGGATTGGTGCTTATGATATAACAACCGGCTTTGATAACTTATTTATTGAAGCAGCAAATGTAAGTATTGGGCATTCTGCTCCACGTGCTGTTTTCGACATTACCAAGCCAATTCCCTATGGAGCATTAGGCGCGGTATTAGGAAGATTACCTGAGGGTGACGATGTTGGAAACGGAACTTTTTTGGGCACGCAGGGACATAATACCAATGCCTTAGGAGGGAAAAGCTTTTCCATTGTGCATAACTTCTACGGTCAAACCAACAGTTCTATCAATTTCCATAGAGGTGGAGATATTACAGGAGGATTTATTAGTTTCAGCACTAATGCGAATGAGGAAAAATTAAGAATTGATGCTTATGGCAATGTAGGTATTGGTACAACTAATCCTACTGAAAGATTGTCTGTAAACGGCAAAATACGGGCTAAAGAAATTAAAGTAGAAGCCACCAACTGGCCAGATTATGTTTTTGAAGAAGGTTATAAGGTTGAAACGTTGGAAGGTTTGGAAAGTTATATTAAAGAAAACAAACACTTACCTGAAATCCCTTCTGCTAAATTAATTGAAAAAGAAGGTCTGGTATTGGGAGAAATGAACAAAAAGCTGTTGAAAAATCTAGAAGAACTCACATTGCATGTCATTGAGCTGAATAAGCGGATGGAAAAGCTAGAGGCCGAGAACCAAAAATTAAAGAAAAATGAAAATTAAACATACCTTATTTACTGCTTTATTCTTTTCTTTTGCTGTTTTATCAGCAAACGGACAAGCCATAAACATCACTGGAGATCAATATCATCTTTATGGTCCCAACTCTACTTGGTCTGAATATTTGCAGATCGGCGGAAACGGGCAAGCAACCAATCATGCTTTTGTGGCTGTAACGAATGGGAATCTGCATCTCGATTCAAAAGTTGGTTTTGCAACCTACATCAACCATTACAATCAAGGTAATACCTATATCAATCCACAAGGGGGCAAGGTTGGGATTGGAACTTTTTATCCTACTGAACTTTTTAATGTAAATGGAAATACTCATTTAGACCGCTTGAGATTAGGAAATGCCGTATTTAGTAGTAATAGCCGTAATTCAATTAATTCCTTTAATACCGGGCAAGATGCTGCTTTACAAGTGGGCTGGATAGCTGCAGATTTTGGAGGATCAGATAATTTGTCAGATAGAATGGTGATCGGGAGTGGCTTTGGTGGAAAAACTATAATTGGTACGCATAATTATAATTTAACTCAGTGGGGTGGCGACCTGATTATTAATCCTACAGGCAGTAAAGTAGGTATTGGTACAACCAACCCAACAGATATGCTCACTGTAGCTGGTAAAATTGGTGCGCGGGAAATTAAAGTTTCTACTAATGCAGGGGCGGATTTTGTATTCGAAGCTGATTACAAACTCACCGATTTAACTGAACTGGAAAAATTTGTAAAAACCAATAAACACCTGCCCGAAATTCCAACTGCTAAACAAATGGTCGATAACGGCGTAAATCTTGGAGAACTGAATATCAAACTGCTGCAAAAGGTTGAAGAACTCACACTTCATCTGATTGAAGAACACAATAAAACTGTTGTGCAGGAAAAAGAGATGGATGAACTAAAAACCTTACTAAAACAGCAGCAGAAACATTTAAATGAAATTGAATTAAAATTAAAAAAAGATGAAAAACAGAATAGATAAAATTATAGCTGTACTGGTTTTATGTTTAGCTTTTACAAATGCAGACGCGCAGAATTGGAATAAGTCGATATATATAGGTGGTGATGGTGTGTCAGAATTGGGGAAATATATCGATTTCCACGAGAGTGATAATGGTACAGAGGATTTTTCTTTAAGGTTTGCTATTTTTGGGAGCAGGTTAATCTCATCTGGTGCATTCAGTGTGCCAGGAATAGGTATCAATACCAATTCTTTTAACAATAACGAACTCCACATCTACGGTAACTCTCCTTCCGCAACAAACCTCATCCTATCGGCTAATTACGAGAATATTTATCGCTGGAAGTTTAAAACTACCGATAGAGGTAATGCCATAGATCTGGATATTGTGGGAACGAATGGCGGAGACCAGGAAGAGCAGGTGATTAAGTTTTCACCTTCTTTCTCCGGTCGTCCGGAGCTCAGCTTCATGAACGACTGGTTAGTGGTAAACAATGGTAATATCGGCATGGGCACCGTTACGCCAAGTGAAAGATTAGCGGTAAATGGTAAGATTCGTGCTCGGGAAATCAAAGTTGAAGCAACTAACTGGCCCGATTATGTTTTTGAGGAAGGTTATAAGGTTGGAAAGTTGGAAGAGTTGGAAAGTTATATTAAGGCGAACAGGCACTTGCCCGAAATACCCACAACTAAAGAAGCTGAATCAAACGGAGTAGAATTAGGAGCAATGAATAAACTGCTGTTAAAGAAGATAGAAGAGCTCACCATACACTTGATCGAAAAAGATAAACAGATCAACTCACTGATCAATAGAGTAGATATTTTGGAAAATAAAAAGAAAAATAATTAATAAATGAAACAATTACTTCTAACCTTAACATTTGCCTTGGTTTTTGGCAACTGCTTTTCCCAGGGTAGCGTATCAACCCTTTTCTACGATGAAAGTAATGGACTTAATGTTATTGAAGGCACTACGATGGTTAATGATGGAAGTGCGAACGGCGGGACTTGTATGTTCAGACCTGCTGGCGCTACCGGTGGAACCATTTGGGCAGGCCCTTATGTAACCGTTACTGCGGGTAATTATCTTTTCCAGGCGAGGATAAAAGTAGCGTCAAATAGTTCAACAGCTAACCTTTTTCTGCTCGATATTGTAAGTCAGTATGGTTATATAACACATGGAGCCTTATGGATCAAGCCAAATATGTTCAGAGCGAATAACGAATGGCAGCTGATTACCATCCCCGTATCCATTCCACACGGAATTACTAACCTTGAGTTGCGGGGAATGAATTTTCAGCCCGGCGCAACCGACGTGTATGTTGATTATGTTCAGCTTATACCATCAAGCCTTCCAGGTCTTTATTCAACTGAATTAACCATTTCTGGTAATGGCGATGTGGGCATAGGTACTACAACTCCCCGCGAAAAACTATCGGTAAATGGTAAAATCAGAGCGCACGAAATTAAAGTAGAAGCGACCAACTGGCCTGATTATGTTTTTGAGGAAAGTTACAAGGCTGAAACATTGGAAGGGTTGGAAAGTTATATCAAGGCAAACAAACATCTACCCGAAATGCCTACTGCAAAAGAGGTAGAAACAGATGGGGTTGCCGTAAGTGAAATGCTCAAACTCCAACAGAAAAAAATAGAAGAACTTACCTTATACCTGATTGAGCAGAATAAGTCGATGAGCATCCAAAATAAAAAACTCTTACAACAAGGTGATCATATCAAATTACTTGAGAATCAAATCAACGCAATTAAAAAGAAAAATAAATGAAAAGGCTGGTATTAATCGCAATGCTTTCCGTAGGCTTATTAGCTAAAGCACAAACTTTTGACGCAGGGGGAAATGGTCCCGCAGTAGCAATGACAGCAGCCGATGCATTTAACTATTTAGGAAAACCGGTGGCTCATTATGGTTTAGGTTGGTATAGCGAGGCGATGAACATCCCGCCCTATATGTATATGTCAGGTTTTGCAGGAATTAAGCTTTTTACCTGGGGAGAGGCAAGAATGATTATTGACGGAAGTGGCAAAGTTGGAATAGGTACATTAAATCCCGAATCGAAGTTACATCTTCAGGATGGCAGTGTATTCATTAAAACTTTACGCGCCGGGAGTAATAGCGAGTATCCATTAATTTCAGGTACACAGGCTGTAAATGGTACCTCGGGCCATGCTGGTATTTATTTATACGAAGATGGTAGTGGAGGTTTCGGGCAAGCTTCCGGACTGGCATTTAAAGTATCTGTAAATGATGCCAGTCCAGCAACTGCAATGTTAATTAAAGCCAATGGCAATATTGGTATTGGTACGGATACCCCACGCGAAAAATTTTCCGTAAATGGCAACATCCGTGCCCGCGAAATTAAAGTAGAAGCCACCAACTGGCCAGATTATGTTTTTGACGAAGGTTACAAGGTTGGAAAGTTAGCAGAGTTGGAAAGGTATATCAAAGCGAATAAACATTTGCCTGGTATGCCATCGGCCAAAGATGTAGAAGCCAATGGAATTGGGGTAAGTGAAATGCTTAAAATGCAACAGCAAAAGATAGAAGAACTGACTTTGCATCTGATCGAAAAGAATAAACAACTTGAGCAGGTAAAAGAAAAAAATCAATCGCAGGAGGAAAGAATTGCAAAGCTGGAAGCATTATTTAAAACCAAAAAATAACAAGATGAAGAATATAGTATTGATATTAACTTTTTTAGGCAGCTTTATTAATTGTGCGAAGGCCCAACTGGGTACTGCTAAGGGCGATGCATTCGAAATTTCTACAATCGGAGGTAGTACCGAGGGCAACATGATGCATCATAAACAATGGTTGTACCGAAATCAAGCAGGTAATAACTGGTTTTCAGCCTCATTGCATGATGGTATTGCAGTTGATCTTTCTTTTTTGCAGCCGCAGGTAGATACCCGGACCTGGTGGGAACGAAATCCTTATAGTGGAACACAGATGTGGGGAGATGCGGGACAAACTTTTATGGTGTTATCGGGAGGGAATTTAGGTTTGGGGACCCTTACCCCGACTTCGAAGCTTGAGGTACAAACCCCAAATAACGGTTGGCCAATAAGTTTGAGGGCCAATGCTTTTAATCCTGGTGATATTAACGGGATAAAGTTTTATTCGGGCTACTTAGGAGAAGATAAATGGGCAGGTATAGCCAGTGTAGCAGAGGATTTGCACAGCAATAAAACCGCTTTATCTTTTTATTCTGGCCAAACAGAAAAAATGAGAGTAGCCTGGAATGGAAATATCGGTATCGGTACAACTACGCCCAACGAAAAACTTTCTGTTAATGGCAACATCCGTGCCCGCGAAATTAAAGTAGAAGCCACCAACTGGCCCGATTATGTTTTTGACGAGGGTTACAAGGTTGGAAAGTTAGAAGAGTTGGAAAGTTACATCAAAGCAAACAAACATCTCCCGGGCATTCCAAGCGCACAAGAAGTGGCAAAAAATGGGATTGAACTTGGCGAAATGAATAAACTGTTGCTCCAAAAAATAGAAGAACTTACCCTGCACCTGATTGAAAAGGATAAAACGATTGAAGGTATCCTCAAAAGGATGGACGAAATGGAACGAAAAGTAAAAAAATAAGCACATACTGATGATGAAATTGCAAATATTATTCGCTACTGGCATGTTATGCCTAAGCTCCATATGTATTGCCCAAAATACTTTCCCCCCAACGGGAAATGTAGGTATTGGAACAAGTTCCCCCATTATTCGGCTACAGGTTCAAAAAGAGTCTTCGGCTCCTGCTATCATGATTGGAGGAGGGTATACAGGGACGCCAAGATTGCAGATTTATGGCTTGGGTGAAGATCCTAATGCTTGGATGGGTCTTGGAACAGATATGGGCGGACATTCATATGAACATAGTATTTATTTCCCCAAAGCGCCATCTGGGAACCAGGGGCGACTGAGTATCGGTAATTATAATGGTAGTTTGTATCAATCCAGATTGACGATTTTGGACAATGGGAACATTGGTTTAGGTACCGAAAATCCACAAAGCCTTTTACATGTTGCCGGTGGCTCTTTGATGGAGGATAATTTAAAAGTTTTAGCTAAAGATGCCGCGTGGGCAGAGGGAGTTTTGGTGGTAAAACCTTCAGGATGGGGTGGACTGAGGATCTCAAGAGCAGATCCATTAACTAATAATTATGATGGCAACTGGGCAATTGGTTATAATGCTAATACTGGGAATGATTTTTCTATTTCTAACCAGGTTGGAAATACACAGTCTGATTATCTTTTTCATATTAATGCTGTAACCAAAAATGTAGGTATTGGTACCTCAACGCCTTCTGAGAAACTTGCGGTCAATGGAACAATTAAAGCAAAGGAAATTAAGGTAAACATGGAGGGCTGGCCTGATTATGTTTTCGCTACAGACTATCGCCCACTTAGTCCGGATGAACTTGAAAAATACATTTCGGTTAATAAACACTTGCCTGGTCTTCCTTCAGCAAAAGAAGCCGAAGAGAACGGTATCGAACTCGGGAAAATGAATAAAAAACTGCTCGAAAAGATAGAAGAGCTTACGCTGTACATGATCAGCCAACAAAAAGAAATCGATGAACTGAAGAAGAAAGTTAAACAATAAACAGTTGGCAGTTTTCAGTTCTTCAAATGACCAATTAACAGTATGCAGTTAACAGTTTTCAATTATCAAGAATTAATCTTCAGATGGATTTAGCTCTTAACTATTGACCAATGAACAAATGAACCAAATGACAAGTGAACCAATAAACTAAAAATATGCTCAAAGCCGGCGCTTTATATTTCTCGATAATTGTGGCTTTCATCATTGCCGTGATCTGCGCATCGCTGATCATGCTGGCAGCGCATTATCGTGGAAATTACCTGAAAGAAATGCGGATGGCCCGGCTTAGCAGGAATATGGATTCGGGGATCGCCTATATACTGGCAGAAAGTACTAATAACAGGCAAAATAACATCGCTTTAGATCTTTTCGGCGACCAGACTGATAGTGTGTTGATTGAGAAAAAACATTGGGGCATTTTTGCCCTTGCTACCGTAAAAAGTTTCGTATTGGCAGATACCCTTAAACGGAGTTTTTTGATGGGCCAGGAAACTAGTAATGATACCATAGCCGTTTACCTGAGCGATGAAGACCGCCCTTTATCAGTTAGTGGCGATACCCGAATTACCGGTAACGTAGAAGTGCCCAAGGCGGGGATGCGCAAATCGTATGTAGATAGTCGGCCATATTCGGGCGATCAGCTGGTTTATGGTAAAATTGGCGATAGTAAACGAACATTAAAAGGATTGGAAAGCACATGGATTAAGGAAATAGAAAGTGAACTCGATTTTGATCCCGTGCAGCTTCCCAATTTGAATGGGGCTGATGAACAGGTTTCTTTTTTCGCCAGCGTTAAAAAGTTTAATGTTTCGCGGCTGAGCCAGATTACCAACCAGCTTTCGGGGCAGGTTATCCTGTACTCAGATACTACGGTGAAGATCTCGGCAGCGGCAAAACTTGATAATACCATCATTTATGCCAAAAGCATTGTAGTGGCCGATGGCTTTAAAGGCAATTGCCAGCTTTTTGCCAGAGACTCGATTGTTCTCGGAAATGATGTAACCCTGAACTATCCATCGGTATTGGGGCTGGTCAGTAAAGAAAAAATGGTCGATCAGGCAAAAATCACGCTGGGAAAAAACAACCGTTTTGAAGGCATTATTTTCAGTTACGAACCTAAAAGATCGGCTTTGCAAACCCTGGTAGGTCTGGGAGAGCAAACCACGGTACAGGGCGAAGTTTATGCAACAGGACTGATAAAACTCGATAAAAAGGTAAAGGTAGCAGGAAAGGTTTCCTGCAACCGCTTTATCATGAAAACCCCCGCAACACTTTATGAGAATTTCCTGATTGATGTAACACTGAACCGAAAGGCAAGGAGCCGGGTATACCTCAGCTCAGCCATATTTACTGGAGGGGCAGAAAAACAAAATATACTGAGATGGCAAAATTAAAAGGAAAGCAGCTTGAAGCCTCCACATTGATCGAGGTACTCATTGCCATGGTGATCATCATGGTTGTTTTTTCTATTGCTATGGGGCTTTTTTCCAATGTGCTGAGTGGCGGTGTATCCATGCGGAAAGTGCAGATTGGTCAACAGATGGAAACCCTCCGAAGGAAGGTTATGGAAAACGGAAGTATTGAACAGGAACATCTCCAGATCGACAGTGTCGATTACGAGATCAGTGTAGTTAAACAGACCGCTTCAGCTATGCAGCTTTTGGAGATCAAAGCAAATGACCATGGGGCTCCGGCAGGTAATATCAGGTTTCTTTTAAAGATGAATAATGAAAGCAAAGAAAATTGAGGCCTATACCCTAATGGAAATAGCTATTGCCATGCTGCTCGCTGCGATAGTGATGAGTATCTGTTATACTGCATACGGTATGATCGGAGATTATTTTCAGGCTTTTCAGAAAAGAAATGCTGCGGCAGAAGAGGTACTTACCTTACGCAGAACCATGGAAAGAGATATTGCTAAGGGGCGCTACCTGATCAGAACAGCAGAAGGAATCAATATCCTTGCAGATAGTTTGAATATTACTTACCAATTTGCAGATACTGCCATATTGCGAAAGGTAGAAAATTTGCGCACCGATAGCTTTCATGTACGTCCGGTTGAAACCAGTTTTCTTTTCGAAAAAAAAGAGGCGCTTGAAACGGACACCATTGATCGCATCAGTTTTATGCTTAAAATGGAAAAACAACAGATGATCCCGATCACACTAGGGAAATTTTATAGTGCCCACGATTTACTTAAATAACATGCCGTCAATAGATATTTCAAAAATCCAGAAAAAGAAAAATCCGCTCAAAGAGAAGGAGAAAGCAGGCCTTGTTGATTTTTTGAGCAAAGACATTTCTTTCGGGAAGGGTAAATTATCAGATAAGAAAAAAGAAGGCTTTTACAATGAGCTTGGCACATTGATCCGCTCGGGTATCGATATCCGCTCTGCTCTTGAACTTACTGCGGGTTCTTATACGCAAAAAAAGGATGTAGAACTTTTTTCATCCGTACAGAAACAGGTAATAGCCGGTAAATCGCTATCAGAAACCATGCAGGCCGAATCGAAATTCAGTCCCTATGAATATTACAGTGTAAAAATAGGAGAAGAAACCGGTAAACTGGGCGAGGTGCTGGGCGAACTGGCCAAATATTATAAATCGAAGATCAGTCAGCAGCGTAAAATTATCGGTGCCATTACCTATCCGTTGCTTGTACTGTTTACCTCTTTTGCAGCGGTATTTTTCATGATCAAGTTTGTGGTACCCATGTTTGCCGATGTGTTTAAGCGTTTTGGTGGCAAACTGCCCTACATCACTTCGCTTATCGTGAGTTTTTCTGATTGGTTCGATCGGTATATCTATCTCATGCTGGTTGTTTTAGTTGCAATCGTCATCCTTTATTTTATTAACCGCAATAAATTCTGGTTCAAAAAAGGAGTCGCCTTGCTTTTACTTCGCATTCCTATTGTGGGCGAGATTACGCGTAAAGTTTACCTGGCCCGTTTTGCCAATACCATGCGCCTGCTTACCGAAACCAATACCCCTTTGCTGCAGGCACTCGAACTGGTAAGGCAGATGATTACCTTTTACCCTGTAGAAAATTCACTCCGTCTGGCAGAAAAAGATATCCTTTTAGGAAGCAGCCTTTCATCAGCACTCTCCAAATATGATTTTTACCCGGCAAAATTTATCCAGATGATCAAAATAGCCGAAGAAGTAAACCGCCTCGAATACTTTTTTGAACAACTGGCCGAACAATATACCGAAGAGGTAGAATACAAAACCAATGCCATCAGCGGCTTATTGGAACCCTTAATCATTATCTTTTTGGGGCTGGTGGTAGGCGTGATTTTGATTGCGATGTACCTGCCGATGTTCCAGATGAGCAGTAGTTTTTAAACCTTTAAATAATCTATATTAATATTAATGCATTATTATAATTTGAATCAACTAAAACGTTTAAATTGGATATTTCAAAAACGGGTATTTAACTGTCCGATTTACCATGCCATTTTTTTGCTAAACCAGAAAGGCGAATGCAATTATGACTAAGTCTAGTCTTTAAATTAAATACTATCATTTTTTAAACCATCTTACCAATTATTATATGAAATTTTTTAAAGCAGCGTTTATCGGTTGCATGTTTTTAGGCTCAGCCTTTGGACAAACACCTTTAACTCTCAATCCGAGTTTTAATAATGTAATTCCCCCATCCCCAAATGCGGCTTCAATCGGCAAATTTGGAAGTGTACCCGTAGGCTTATCAACGGGCATCCCTTCAGTTGAAGTGCCTATCTACACGTGGGAGGGGAAAAACTTTGGTAGATCAGTGAATATCTCACTTGCCTATCATGCAGGGGGGATCCAGGTCGATCAACAGGCTTCTAATGTAGGTTTGGGCTGGGCACTAAATGCCGGTGGGGTAATATCAAGAACCATGAGGGGCATTTACGATGAGTACCCAACCGAAGGTTTTCTATATAAACCCGTACCAGACGAATATACTGGTAATGGCCCAACTAATTATGCAGGCCCTGATCGAATCCTGAATCAAATGTATGCCGGAAAAGCAGACTCGCAGAACGATATTTTTAACTTTAATTTCAATGGAAGAAGTGGTCGTTTTGTATTGGGCAAAAACAACGATATTTTAATGCTTGATCGCTCCAAACTTAAAATTGAAAAGGTAATTACCGATCCTGCTTCTTATAGCGCCAGAATAACCAAATTTATCATTACCGATGAAATGGGATATAAATATGAGTTTGCAGATTATGAAGTAACAACCACTTCAACAGCAGGTCTACCACCGCCTCATAGCTCATCATGGTACTTGAGTAAAGTAATTAACCCTTCAGGAAATGACCAGATTATTTTTCAATACGAAGATTATTATCTGGCAGTTGTTCAAACCGGAATGAGTCAAGATACAGCGATTCCACTAACACTTGACGGAGTTTCTCAACCTGCTGATTTAGGCGGCAATAGTGCACAGAGCGTTTCTGGAAAAAGGATCACCAAAATTATCTTTAACGATAACCGGTCGGTAACTTTCCAATACAAACAAACTAACCGTTCAGATTTAACGCCTTTAAGTACAGATAAAGCCCTCGAAAAAATAATTATTGATAATGGCAGCCAAAGCTTTGGTTATTTGCTTAATACCGATTATTCGTTAGCAGGCCGCTTAACATTACTTTCAGTACAACAATTTGGTAGCTCAGAACAACAGATTTTAAACCCATATGTATTTACCTATTCTACCACGCCACTACCACCCAGGTTTGGCTCAAAAAAAGATCATTGGGGTTTTGCTAATGGAAATCCATCAGGTAGTTTAGTTCAGCACGAATTTTTGCTTGTAGGTGCCAATAACGGGCCTTATTCACCGTACCGCGAATTTTTAGGTGGGAACAGAGATACCGATCCTAGCCTTGTATTGGCCGGAAGTCTTACCCGCATCACCTATCCAACAGGAGGTTATACCGAATTTGAGATGGAAGCAAACAAAGCGGTAGATAGCTGGTTAAACCGGGCAATAGTTACACAAATACCAAACCCGTATTCCGACTTTCAAAATGGAATTTCGTTCAATAGTTCTACAGCAGGTAGCGATAATCCTTCATTTACCTATGCTGGCGCCAGCAACACTAACGTACAGTTCACTCTGTCAGCGTCGCCGATAGCTATGGATTGCGCAAGCTGCTCATTAAAAATTGAACTTTACAAAACCGGCACCTCACAATTGTATTCCACGCAAATAATGAGTTTGAGTACGTCAAGTTCGGCAGATATTAGTAAAAATTTTACAATTCCTAACATGCAGCATGGCGATAGTTTTTTTGTAAGAGCCTTTTTAATTGATTATACTGGTAGCGATATCTATTATGGTTATGCTTCATTATCAAGAAGGGAGCAAAATCCCGAGGGAACTGCCACTCCGGTGACTTTAGGTACTAACCAGATTTATGTAGGAGGCTTGAGAGCAAAGAAAATTACGGATTATACGGCTAGTGGTGCAGTAGCTAGTTCGAAAGAGTATGAATATGTACTTGCCGATGGATTAACTTCTTCAGGATCGCTGGGCTATCACCCAGTTTATTCAAAATTTGTAAAATATGATTTTAGAACAATACATGATGGTGATGACGGTGGAGCTGCTTATGGGTTTAATCCGCATGCTGATTATGTGATTCGTTCATCATCTACAGCAAATGAAATCCCCTTAGTAAATGGAAACCCGGTAACCTATAAGAGAGTAATCGAAAAAACCGGACAAAGCGGTGTTTTTAACGGTAAAATAGTTAGAACTTTTACTTCATTTGCTGATAACCCACCTTTTATTTCAGACGAATTTCCAACCATACCGGCTCAATTTTCACCATGGAATTACGGGCAATTGCTTACGGAGGAGGTGTATGATGCTGGTAATACGATATTAAAGAAGACCGAAAACCAGTACTTTAACTTTACTGATGGTTATTCAACTGACCAGTCGAGGGTTGAAAATTTTAAATCCATCAGTTTTTCTCCAGCTTCTTTTTTAACTGATCCTGCATTAATTCAAATTAATCCATCGGCGTATCCTGGTTGGTTTAAGGTAAAGAGTTTTACCCCGGTTGCAGGAAGAGCTGAGCTTAGTCAATCAACAGTAATTGACTATGTAGATGGACAACCCGCAACAACACGCACTACTAAATACAATTATGATCTTAATAATTTCTATGCCCTTGATGAACGGATAAACGACAGCGAAGATAAAGAACTGAAAACTATTTTTATTCATCCTAAGGAAATGGTTGATGCAAATGAGGATGCATCCCTGCATACCGAAATGTTAAATCTGAACATGATAAATCCAGTAATTAAAGAAATTCATTACAGGAATAATATCCAGATTTTAATGACCAAAACCACTTATAAAAACTGGTCGGGTACTTTATATGCCCCTGAAAAGGTGATTACCCAAACTTATAACAATGATCCTGATATAAGATTACGTTATCTGGCCTATGATAGCCACGGTGCCCCTGTTTCAGTGCAAAAAGAAAATGGATCGAAAACCACTTACATTTGGGGATATGGCGGAGATAAATTGATCGCTACACTGGAAGATTCGCCCGATTATACGCTAGTAGTTGCGCAACTTGGCGATGTTGAGGCGTTTCGCAACATTAAAGACCCAACGCCCATCCAGATTGATAATTTCTTGGCCCCGCTAAGTAATGGACATTTAAATAAGTTTAAATACAATACACTAGCCGGACCTTTAAGTATTACAGATGCCAAAGGCATGACCACTTATTATGAATACGATGCCTTTCAGCGCTTGAAAACCATTAAAGACCAGAACGGCAACATTTTAAAACAGACCGATTACCACTATAAAAACTAAGACGCTCCATGAAAAAACAACATCTAAAATATTTTTACGCTGCGGCAGCGCTATTGCTGCTTGCGGGCCGCTCTTCTGCCCAGAAAGTGGTATCGGTTTATAATGGCGAAAGCGAGATCAGTGCACCATCAAGTGTAACGCTAACCGACGGTTTTCATACCATGGGGCCTGTGCACGTTTTTACTACTGGACTAAGCTATCTCAACTGCCAGCCGCTATCTTCAACCCCCAGTACCAACCAGAACTATATCCTTACCCGTACTTTTAAACAGCCAGTTACCGATGCCACGTTGGGCAACGGCCGCAATGTCTGCGAGGAAAACCAGAGCATCCAGTATTTTGATGGTTTGGGCAGGCCTTTACAGACCGTGCAGGTACAGGGCAGCCCGGGTTTTAAAGATATTGTACAACCTGTGGCCTATGATGCCTTTGGCCGCGAGCAATTTAAATACCAGCCTTATGCTGCGCAGAGCGGTACCACTGGTACTTACCGTTCAGGGGCGCTGGCCGATCAGCTTGCCTTTTATAACAGCCCGACAGCAGGGGTAAAGGCAACGGCCTATCCTTTTGCTGAAACGGTTTTCGAGGCCTCGCCTTTAAACCGTGTACAGCAGCAGGGCGCTCCGGGTGCAGATTGGCAGATCAGTTCTGGCCATACCCTTAAAACCGTTTACGGCACTAATGTGCAGGATGAGGTAAAACTATGGACGATCAATGGTACGGATAACGGTGCAACAGCTAGTGTTTACCTCCCGGGCAAACTCTACAAAACCATCATTAAGGATGAGAACTGGAAAGAAGCAGATCTAAAGGCCGGAACCACCGAAGAATTTAAGGATTTTGAAGGGCGTGTGGTACTGAAACGGGTATGGGAAACGGATGCCAAAAGCCTGAAT
This sequence comes from Pedobacter sp. SG908, assembly GCF_011759615.1. Lineage (NCBI taxonomy): Bacteria > Pseudomonadati > Bacteroidota > Sphingobacteriia > Sphingobacteriales > Sphingobacteriaceae > Pedobacter > Pedobacter sp. SG908. The sequence goes on along the minus strand of NZ_JAAOYY010000001.1, from coordinate 2,809,840 downwards.
ACCTATTATGTGTACGATGACCTGGGCAACCTGCGTTATGTGCTGCCACCGGCGGTAAACGAGTTTACAGACAGACTGTCTGCGCCGATCAGCAATTTTGATGAAAGCCAAACGGTTTTCGACCAGTTTATCTACGGTTACCATTACGATGGCCGCAAAAGGCTGGTAGAGAAAAAGATCCCGGGCAAGGGCTGGGAGTTTATGGTGTACAACAAACTCGACCAGGTGGTGATGAGTCAGGATGCCAATCAGCGTAACAAGAGCCCTCAGGAATGGAATTTTACTAAATATGATGCCTTTGGCAGGGTAGTGATTAACGGGCGCTATATTGATGATCTTCATAACGGGCAGTCGGGCACCAATTATAGGGTTTCTTTTCAGGATATCGCAAACGGAACTGCTGCTTATGAAAAACCTGATGCATCAAATACGCAGATTGGTTACAGCAATGATGCCATTCCACAGGGCAGTATCGGGGATTACTATGTACTGAACTACTACGACGATTATGATTTTGTAGGTAACACTTTTGGCCAGCCTTCAGGCAACCAGGCGCCTGCGGCACGGACCAAAAGCCTGCTTACGGGTACCAAGGTAAAGAACCTGGGTACCGGAACGATGCTGCTTACGGTAAACTACTACGACCTGGAAGGGCGTGTGGTACAGAGCAAGAGCAGCAACCACCTAAACGGTACCGATATGGTAGACAATACCTGGAACTTTGATGGCAGCCTGAAAGCGAGCACACGTACCCACACAGTAGGTGGGGCAGTTACAACCATTGCCAATCGCTATGAATATGACCATGCCGGCCGCAAGATCGCCACTTTCGAGAACATCAACGATAAAGGCGAAATCGCACTAAGCCACCTGGAGTACAATGAAATTGGGCAGTTGAGTAAAAAGAACCTGCACAACGACAGCCAGGCCACTACTTTTGCCTACAACGAACGTGGCTGGATGAAGAACAGTACCTCCGATCAGTTCAGTATGGAACTGAAATATAACGATGGTACCTTGCCACAGTTCAATGGCAATATCTCGGGCCAGGGTTATACCAACGGTACAGCCAATACCTTCAATTATACTTACGACAGGTTGAACCGCTTAACTAATGCAACAGCAGGCAACAACCTGGGCGAGGCCATTAGTTACGATGTAATGGGCAATATTACCAGTTTAAGCCGGGATAATTTTGGTACGAACAACTACACTGGTTATAATGGCAACAAGTTAACAGCTATCAATGGTTTTACCACCAGCAGTTATGGATACGATGCCAATGGCAATCTCACTAGTGATAGTCAGAAGAACATCACTCTAGGATACAACTTCCTTAACCTGCCGCAAACGGTAAGTGGAAGCCAGAACTTAACCTATACCTACAATGCTGCTGGTGAAAAATTACAAAAACAGGCAGGAGGTACCACTACTGATTATATTGATGGTATCCAGTATACGAATAACAGCATCGATTTCATCCAAACAGAGGAGGGCTTAGCCCGTAAGAGCGGCAGCAGTTACAGTTACGAATATAACCTGTCTGATCATTTGGGCAATGTTCGGGTTGCCTTTTACCAAAACCCGACTACCAACCAGCTGGAAGTATTGCAGCGCGATGACTACTATGCCTTTGGTTTAAGAAAAATGGGCGTTCCAAATTCGAACACGAATAAGTATCTTTACAATGGCAAGGAGTTGCAGGAAGAGTTAGGACAATATGATTACGGTGCAAGGTTCTATGATCCTGTAATTGGTAGATGGAATGTCACTGATCCTAAGGCAGAACTTGGAAGGCGATGGTCACCATATACTTATACATTTAATAATCCGATTAGATTTATTGATCCTGACGGGATGTGGCCTTGGCCAAATCCTTGGAGTCGTGTGCAATCTCTATTTAATAATACTGTTACTAAAGTTCAGTCTACTTATAACAAAACGGTGGCTACGACAAAAAGCACTATCGATAATGCATCAAAAGCAGTAAAAAATTGGACCAAAGAAAATAAAACAGAACTTTTAAATACAGCTAAAACTTTAAAAAAAGTAGGTGAAACAGCTGTCGTCTCAGGTACTGTAGCAGCAGTAGCTGGTGCACCAGTAGCAGGAGTGGGGGCTGCTCCTGGATTAGCAATGGCCGGAGGTGGCGCAGCTTTAAGTACAATAGCAGATGGAATTGAGATTTTTACAAATTTCGTATCTGGTGATACACAAAAAGGCGTTGATGGCGTAGGAGATCAGATAAAAGATAAGATAATCGATTCTACCCTAGATGCTGTATTGCCTGGTCCCACGCCTAAAATGAGCAAGCCAGTCAGAGAAGCTGTTAAAAATGCTAAGGAAACAACAAAAAGTGCAGTAGAAAGCACGAAGATTTTAACAAACAAAGATAAGGACTAAAATAAATGAATTGGAATTTCTTACTATATAGTAGCTTGAGTTTAATAACTTCAGTTGGTTTATATATTCAAAATAAGCGATGGATATCTCAAAAGAAAAAAAATGGAGATTTAGGTTCCTTTGATAAAGGAAATGCCATTTATAGAAATTGGTTGTTAATCTTTTTGTTTGCTTGTATAGGAATTGTTTATTTTTTTAAGTTTTTATTTAATTTATAGTTTTTATTTATGGATTTTGAGATTTTTATTAGATTTCTAACACCTCTTTTACTTTTTTTTCTAGGGATAATGCTTAGGTTTTCGGTAAACGATGGATGGTCATCGTATAAAAAGTATTGGTTTTTTTTTATTATCGCTGGTATACTCTTGCTCATTTATCAACTTTATAAAAATTTGTGGTCCTAAGCTGGCACTCATTTGTTGGTGCACTTGTGTTGCATGTTCATGAATTGAGAATAATGCCGCCACTGTTGCATCGCATGTTTAGTCGGTTCGTTGGTGCGAGCCTGCAGCTGGTACCAAATAGAAAATTATAAGCTCGGCAGTTTAAAATTGCCGGGCTTTGATTTCTTTAGGATCTCGAATTTAAGCAATCTGGCTTTGATTGCCTTGTAGATCCTAGAATGTAGTTTGGCGAATTGAGTAATCCCCCATCTGGTCTTAACGAGACGCTAATACCAGTATATAAGCAAATGGTAATGTACCTGCGTGGAGTACGGTAAGACAGAGATTTTGGAAAAATGAAGCTTTGTTTAATGGCAGTACTTATTCTGAATCCAATTTATTAAGAATACAAAAGGGATTAGCCCCCATCTTTCCGTAGTCTTGAGCCCTTGGATTGAGGTAAGGAGACTACGGATTCATTAATGTTGAAACGCGAGTAAAGGACTGATAATCAAAATAATTTATTATAGTCTGTCACGTTGAGCCTGTCGAAACGCATTTAAAACATGGCCTTTGGACAACCTAATTGACGTTATTTTATAATTGCCCGTTAATGAGTAGATTTTGGCATCATGCATTTCGGTATAGCTAGGCCATAGCACCGTATCACCGTTCTACTTAAAACCGGCCTAATAAATTTTTCGGGCTGCACAGCTCTAGCCATAACAGTGGCTTCAAAAGAAAACGGAGAAGTCCTCATGAATACCGATGAAAACCATATCGAAAAATGAATAAATTTTCAGTCGGCATTTTATTAATGGTTGTCTTCTGTTTTTAGCTGTATTAATGAGCTCGGCAATGCCTCGGTTTTGTTAGTTTTTGATGCCAAAAAGTAAGAGCCCTTCGGCGGCGGCGAGCCGAGGCAAGACTGAGCGGTATGGCATAAGAAATCAGGTACGTCATTTATAGTGATTTTTATAAAATAAATTATCCCTCAGGATTGACAATCTTACTTATTATAAAGCCTCTAAACACACGCATTGATAAATCAATATAACACGAAGATTAAGCATAAGAAAACTACGGATTAATTTTTTACTCCAAAACCCAAGAAAATCACTCAATTTGCATTGTTTGTCAAAAATATTGGGAAAATTATTTATTTCTTTGCAATTTACAGGCTCGTCTTATTAAAACGAAGTAGGTCAAAGAAATTAGCGCAAAATGAAAATAAACACGTCTAAAAAGTTTAATGCTTATACCCTAACCGAAATTCTGATTGTATTGGCTATTATCGGCATATTGATTTTGCTGGCATTGCCCAATCTGATGCCGCTCATTACCAAAGCCAAAACTACAGAGGCCAAAATGCAGTTAGAGCATGTAGCCAAGCTGGAACAGAGTTACTTTTACGAACATTCCAAATATTCGGCAGATTTGTTGGAAATCGGGTTTATCCAGGAAAAGTTAACTTCGGATGCAAAAGATGGCAAAGCCAACTATAAAATCGAAATTACAGCGGCAACCAATAATACTTTTACTGCCAAAGCTACAGCCGTTGCCGATTTTGATGGCGATGGAACCTATAATGTTTGGCAGATAGACCAGGATAAAAACTTAAAAGAGATAGTTGCTGATTGATGTTTTTGTTGCAGGGGGGGATTTTTATGGTGTTAGCGGGTATGGTTTATCAGGATTTTAAATACCGTGGAATTTATTGGTGGATGTTTCCGGTACTTTTACTGCTTATGGCAGCAGCTACCGTAAGGGTACTGGGTTTTACCGCCACAGTTTCGCAGGCGGTTAAAAGCGGACTGTTTTTAGCTTTGCAATTTGTGGTGTTAACGGGCTATATTTCTGTCAAACAAAAAAAACTGACCAGCATATTCGATGGATTTTTCGGTTTGGGAGATTTGTTATTTCTGGTGGTACTGTGTTTTGGTTTTTCCTTTTTAAACTATGTACTTTTTTATCTTTTAAGTCTGATGCTCATTATCCTGCTTACAGCGATTTTTGGTTATCATGGTAAAACACATGGAAAAAAAATACCGTTGGCAGGTTACCAGGCTTTGCTGTTTATGATACTGATGGTTGCCGGTTGGTTTACACCGCATATCAATCTGCTTGCTGATGATAACCTTATAAATTTGCTCGGTTATGGAAGTTAAAGCTGAAATACTGGGATTGATATCCAAAGAATTTGCGATGGAGTACCGTGTATTTCCGAAAGAACGCGGAGTAAATGGTAGTTTGGTATTGTGCTGGGATGGCCTCGGCAATCAGGATCAGCTTACCGATGAATTGCAGGTTATGCTAGGCTGTAATGTCTCCTTGTTACCGCTCGATCAGCAGGAAATCAGCAGGTTGCTATCCAAATATTACCTGGGCGATGTAGCGGCCGAAAGTGATGATAAAGAAGTTTCAATAATCTCGGCCAACGATGATTTTTTAAATGTGTTGATTGAAGAAGCCAGGCGTTTAAAAAGTAGTGATATCCATATCGAAACCTTCGAAAAACGTGCCCGCGTTAGGGTAAGGATAGATGGGATGATGATTGAACGTTATCAGATCGAAAAGAAAGATTATCCCGCACTGATCAATAAAATCAAGATCATGGCCAACCTGGATATTGCCGAAAAACGTTTGCCTCAGGATGGAAGGATCCAGTTCAGCTCTGCACGTTTTACTTCTTTTGATATCAGGGTATCGGTATTGCCAACGCTTTACGGCGAAAAAATTGTACTGAGGTTATTAAACAACAGCAGTACCGATATCGATCTCAATACCCTGGGCTTATCTGAACAGGATATGCAACATTATATGGAAGGTGTACAGCGGCCCAATGGTATTATTTTAATTAGCGGGCCAACCGGATCGGGTAAAACCACCACATTATATGCTACATTAAAACTTTTAAATAAAAGTACCCGCAATATTCTCACCATCGAAGACCCGATTGAGTATACGCTCGAAGGGGTAAACCAGGTTCAGTTAAGAGAAAATATTGGACTGGGTTTTGCCGCTACCTTGCGTACCTTTTTAAGGCAAGATCCTGATGTGATTATGGTTGGTGAGATTCGTGATCCCGAAACGGCCAATATGGCCATCAGGGCGGCACTTACGGGCCACCTGGTATTGTCTACCATTCACACCAACTCGGCCTGGGGCACCGTATCGCGCTTAATGGATATGGGTATACCTGGCTTTTTGGTGGCCAATACACTGAACACTACCGTAGCCCAGCGTCTGGTGAGGCTGCTTTGCCCGAGATGCAAAAAAGAAGAAACCTTTGAGGCAGGACGATACCCACGGCAGTTTAATCCACCCAAAACAGTAAGCACCCATTTTGTGGCTACCGGTTGCGCACATTGTTACTATACCGGTTATAGCGGGCGTAAAGCTGTTTACGAGGTTATCCCGATCGATGCAGCACTCTCACAGGAAATCAGGAAAGGGAATATGGCTATTGAACCTGTTCTCGAAGAAAAAAAAATAAGTACACTATCTAAAAACGCTTTTACTTTATTTGCCGATGGATTAACTTCCATTGAAGAAATTTACCCCTTGTTACTCGCTATCTAAATGAAGAATAAAACGCTACTAAAAATGTTGATGGGTTTAGCCTTTATCGTCTTAAATCTATCCTTTTTAACCGCCTCAGCCCAGGTTAACAGTCAGGAACGGCTAAAAGCCATCGAAGAACGCCTCAGAAACCTTTCGGTAACTGTACCGGGCTTAACCCAACCTGTTCAACTGTCAATGTCTGGTGCTTCTGCACAGGAATTTTTAAGGGCCCTGGCACAGGCCAATAACCTCAATATCAATATCGACCCGCAACTGAACTTTAAGGTTTATACCAATTTCCGTAACGAAACGGCCATGAACGTAATCCTCTTCATTGCCAAAGAATACGACCTGGATATTAACCTCATCGGCTCCATCATGTCGGTAACCAAAGTGCAAACCCCAAAACCAGCGGTGGTACCTAAAGATTTTCGCGTAAATTACAATGCTTCAAACGAATACCTGGGTTTTGAACTTAATAATGACACTTTAAGCCAGGTAGCCAAGAAAATCAGCCAGCTTTCGCAAAAAAATGTGGTGGTTCCTGTTGCCTTAATGAGTAAAAAAGTGAGTGGTTTTATTGCTGCAGCTCCGTTCGAGGTAGCCTTAGAAAAATTGGCTTATGCCAATGAACTTAAAATGAACAAAACCAATGATGGGGTATTTATTTTCCAGGCTTTAGGCGAAGGAGAAGAACTTTATGTAAACGGTGATAATGCAACCGCTGTTAAACGAGGCAATAAGAGCGCTGCACAAAGCGGTCCCTCTAACTTTAGCTTAAACGGCAAAAAAGATGCCCAAGGCAACCGTACGGTAAGTGTTGATGCCCTAAATACACCTATATTAGACCTGATTAAATCGGCTTCAAGCGAGGTGGGTGCCAATTACTTTATTTATTCAGACATTAAAGGTACAGTGAGCACCAGGCTGAGCGGTATCGGTTATGATACTTTTCTTACCGCTTTACTTCAGGGTACTGAATATACTTTTAAAAAGGATGGTGGCGTTTACCTCATCGGTGACCGTAAATTGGAAGGCCTGCGGGCAAATCGGATTGTGCAACTGCAGCACCGCTCCTTGGATACCATCCAGATGATGATTCCAAATGAGTGGAAAAGGGGGGTAGAGATAAAGGAATTCCGCGAACAGAATACCTTGCTGCTTTCAGGATCTTCCCCTCAGGTAAACGAAATCGAGAATTACATTAAACAAATTGATCGGGTAGTGCCTATGGTACTGATAGAAGTGACGTTGGTAGATGTTAGAAAAGGTAAATCTGTTAAAACCGGTATTTCGGCAGGGGTTTCAGATAGTGTAAAAACAGGCGGAACCATATTGCCTGGCATCGATTATACTTTTGGAGCCAACTCCATCAATAATTTCCTCTCCAAACTGGGCAGAAACGGCTCGGTAAATCTCGGTAGGGTAACCCCTAATTTTTATGTTAAACTCAGTGCTTTAGAAAACAATAACAATGTCGATATCCGCTCAGTACCGAAATTGTCAACCCTTAATGGGCACTCGGCTAATTTAAGTATCGGTAGCTCGCGTTTTTATAGTCAGAAAACCCAAAATGTAATTCCTTCGCTTAATGCACAAACGGTTGTAACCGAGCAGTTTACAGAGGTGAATGCCAACCTGGAAATAGATATCAGGCCAGTGGTTTCGGGCGACGACCAGGTGACGCTGAACATTAAGGTAAACATCTCCGATTTTATAGGCAACCCGCCTTTAAATGCACCACCACCAAAATCAACCAGTAAGTTTAGCTCTATTATCAGGGCAAAAAATGAAGATATGATTGTTTTGGGTGGTTTAGAACGTACCGAGAGTAGTGAGAGCGGTTCGGGCATACCAATCCTATCGAGGATTCCGGTATTGAAGTGGCTCTTCAGCAGCAGGGAAAAATCCAACAACAAAGTGGTAACACTGGTATTTATTAAACCTACAATTTTATATTAGGCATGTTCGAAACTTTTGAACATATTTTGGGTGTAGAGCTTACGCTATTGCAAAACGAAACGTACCGCTGTGGTTATGCGGTGGTTACGCGCAAAGGCGATAATATAGATGCGGCAGATTACCATACGGTAGAAGGCAATTTAGTTAAAGTACTGGAACGTATTCCACGAAAATACCCGGTGGCGTTATCAATTAACGGAAAAGGTATTATACACAAACAGCTTAAAGGTGCTGGCACAGATACAAAAGATTTATTTAGAGCGGCTTTTTCATCCGTTGAACGAAAAGATTTTTATGTGCAGGAGGCTTTTTCAGGTGATCTGGCCTGGGTAAGTATTGTGAGGCAAACATTTGTCGACGATATTGTTGCTAAACTGCAATCGTCCGGATTAAATGTTTATATGTTGAGCCTCGGTGCATTACCGGTTATTTCGATATGGGAATTATTAAGCGGAGCTGGCGAAGGGTTTTCAGCCAATGGACATCAATTTGAGGTCGCGGTAGAAGGGAACCTGATCGCATACCGGTATGGGGAAGGAGCAGAAGATAAAGGGAGCCTGAAATTGGGTAATACCAAACTTAAATCTACGCTTTTGGTTCCGTATGCATTGGCTTTTCAGCTCTTTCTACATGACAAACTTGCTGTAGTTAAAGTTGAAAATGAGCAGGTTGATAACCGTTTTGAAGATTTTCTTGAATTTTCGAAACTCAAAAAAACAGCTGGTATTTTTATATTTGTTTTATTAGGATTGTTGGTAATCAGTTTTTTTGCACTTACACATTACAATGCAGAAAATGCAAAACTAAATCAGCAGGTAGGGGCAATTACAGCTACGGCAGATCAAAGTGATCTGTTGAAGAAAGAAATTGCCAATCAAAAAATATCATTAGAAAAACTGGGCTGGAATGGTGGTTATAGTTATGCCTTTTTGCTCAACGAGATCGGTAGCAGCAAACCACGGGCCCTTACGTTAAACGACATACAATTCGACCGCTTAAAAGAATCAGCAGAAAATAAAGATGCACTTGCTTCGATAAAAATCAGTGGTGAAACATCCAATTTATCGGCAGTGAACAACTGGATATTTTTACTTAAAGAAAAGAAATGGGCAAAAGAAGTTAAACTCTTGCGTTACCAGCAGGATACAGAATCGGAAAATTTTGCCTTTAACCTTTTGATCCAATATTGATATGCTCGCCAAACTAAACCTGAAAAATAAGAAAATCGTATTGGTTTTGCTCATGCTCGCCGTCGTATACTTGGCCTATCTTTTTTCTTTCGAAAAGGCTATCTCATCAATTGCATTAAACCGACAGTTAAAAGCAGCACAACAACCCGGACAGGAATCTGATGCGGCTTTTCCTCAACTGGAGCGGAAACATGCTTTTTACCAGGCTGTATTAAAAGGTTATAAGGTAAGGCACGAAGACCGTGAAAACCGCTTATGGCAATCGGTATCGGCAATGGCCATTGCCAAAAATGTAGAGATCAATTTTAGTCCTAACATCGCCACTGCCGAAAGAGATACCAGCGAAATTGCACGAGGTATAGTCGCGCAGAAATTTACTTTCAGGGGCAGTTATTTTAATATCGTTAAACTACTCGATACTTTAGCCAAAAGTCCCGGGATTGGCAAAATTGCCGGTGCCAAACTGCTAAAGAAAACAGCAAACGGCAACGAAGAAAAAAGCGATAAACTTAGCCTGGAACTGGAACTTGTGGGGAAGGAGAATTAAGGCTTTTTTTTGTTTTTTTGAAGCAGTAATTGGCGTTTTTATGAAAGGCCAAAATCACGTTCGTCAAGAAAAAGGTATAGAATATCACTCGGAAAGCATCGTTCGTCAAAAAGATTTAACTATTTCTTTTTTTTAGTTTAGTTTCGCCGACTCGCAATCGGGATGATATAATTTAACTGGAAAAGTTAGATGAATTACTATCTGAATTAACAAATAAAAATGAAAAAAATACTATTAGCGCTTGCTCGACCTTTGCTTTTACAAAAAGTAACAACACAACCAAATCTGGTTAATTCAGTTCACAAATCACCGTCCAAATTACTACAGGTTTAAAAAGACATTCAGTCCATCATTTTTGAGAGATACTAAGAGTATAAGTATATACTCTAGGTATTGATATATTATGTTACCTGTAAAGAAAATCTTTTATTAAGTGTGTTCAACAGATATTTCAATGAGATGATTATAGAAATTATACAAAAATAGTGCTTGAAATTAATAAAGATGAGATTTAAAATGAGGAAAATTTATTGATTCGATATATGGTGGATTTAAAGCGTAATCTTTTATGAAACCAAGTAAAATGATAAAAACAATTAAAAAAAGAAAAATTAAAATATGAAAATAAACTTAACGCTAATCTGTATTCTCTTTTTGTTATTAAAGAGTTATGGACAAAACTCATTAAAGCAGGCAAGCCCTTCGGCTAACTTTTCCAACACATATAGCCAAAACGTAGATCTTTTTACTGGTAAGCTTGATGTTGGAGTTGATTTGGTAAATCTAAAATTTGCCGGAGAGGATTTGTCTGTAAAATTGAAATATCTGGCTGGCAATGGTGTGAAATTGAATGATCTGCCTTCTTGGGTAGGGTTAGGCTGGAGTTTAAATACCCCAGGCTATGTTTACAGGACTGTTAAAGGTGCTCCTGATGAGCAACAAACTTATACTTCAGAGCTAACAACAACATCACGGTCTATTAACCCCTACGACTCAGGTAATTTTACAAAAATTTACGAGAAATTACTAACCACTACATTACATTCTCAAAATAAGCGTTATATCAATAATTATTCTCTTTTAAATAATGGCGATTGGAATTCTTACAATAGGATTATGTCTTATAATCCTAATGCTGCGGTTTCTGCTTCTAATACAACTGGATGGATAAAAACACAATATGATTATGTAAAACAAGATTTTTCATCAACCAACATGAGCTCGGTTATTGACCTAGCTCCAGATGATTTTGTGGTGCAGATTGGAGAATTAAATGGGGTCTTTTATAAAAATTTTAATGGGGAATGGACTTTCGTTTCCAATAACAATATAAGCTGCAGTGTAGAAGTTTCCATTGAAGAAAATTATTCTACTGAAGGTTTAATAACCCCAGGAGTGATCACTAAAATAGTATTGACTAGTAGTAATGGAATTGAATATACATTTGACGGTGATTTTGAATTTTCAAAGGTATCAAATGCATATAATTTCGATTATCCTAGCCCTGCCAATGGATATTATTTCTATGACCTTGTACCTACCTTATGGAATATTACGAAAATCAAGAATCTTAATACAAAAGAAGAAATAAATTTTAGTTATAATTCTTCAATTTTTGAGGTTTCAAAATTTAATTCTGCCTTTGGTAGTAGTTTTAGTATCGTTTATGAAAATGCTAGGAATACTTGGCCCACAGACGAGAACGATAGGTTTTATTATACTGCAAATTATAACGTTGCTCATAGAACGAAAATCATAAAGGCAATTACATGCTCAAATGGTTATAAAATCTTATTTAACACTAGTTTGTCAAATCAATTATTGGGGAATACTGGTGTTTCGCTTTTTGATGGTTTTTCTGAAGATCGATTTCTTTATGGTAAGAGCTTATCATACAATTTGTATAAACTAAATAATATCAGTGTTTATAACGACAATGATCTAATCAGGAAAATAAGTTTTGGTTATAAAGAAGAAGTAACAAGCAGACTTCAGCTGAAAAAAATCAATTTTTCTGATGGAACCAATACATATGATTCCTATTCGTTTTTTTATAATCAGACTCAGTTGCCACTTTATGGTAGCAGAAAAACTGATCATTGGGGATATTATAATGGGCTTGACTTTTTTAACATTTATCCAAACGGCCCATACAGTGACCAGGTATTGGAATCTTTTAATAACTATAAAATACAAGACCCAATTCTTTGTAAAGCTGAAATACTTGAGAGTATTAAGAATGCGGCAGGTGCACAGACTACATTTGAATATGAACCAAATGATTATTATACACAGGTTAATGATGTTTCAAGGCAATTAGAACCAGTTGTTGGACCAAGTACAGGCGGGGGAGTTAGGATTAAAAGTATTAAAATAACAGATAATGGTCATATACTATCTTCAAAAAATTATTATTATGTTAAAGAAAATCAATTATCTAGTGGCGTTCTAGCTACCCCTCCCCCTCAGTATCTATATAAAATGCCTGTCAATTCAGATGTTAATTATTCTTTTAAGCTTTCCGGATTTACTACAAATATTACCAATTCTAGTATTGTAACTTATTCAAGAGTTATTGAAAAAAATAATAACTCCCTTAGTACAATTAGTGAATTTACAAATTTTGATAATGGCTTTGGTGATCAGGAAAGTCAGAATAAAAATTTTTCAGGTAATGTATATAATATTAAAAATGCCTTTGTAGATAATTCTTTTAAGAGAGGAAAGGTGAAATCTGTAAAAATCTTAAGTAATGATCAGGTTTTGCCAATAGAAGAAACTGTTTATAAGTACCAACATGATTATGGCGAAGATTCTTTTCCAGATTACAGGGCAATATATATGTCTAATACAACCTCTAATTTTTACTATTCCGCTATATCGTATAAAAGATATGCCGATTTATTAAGAGAGGTGAAAAATATTAAAAACGAAAAATCGGGTACCATAGTCAGCACAAAACGATTAAAGTATGATACTTACAATAATATAGTTGAAGAAACCTCCGAAAATTCTAAAACTGCCGGAATAACCAAAACGACTTATAAATATCCTTATGACTTTTCTTCAAGTGTTTATCAAGAAATGGTCCGTAGAAATTTAATAACCCCTGTTGTTGAAGAAATAACAAGTGTAGATAATGTTCAAACCTTGTTAAACCGTGTAAATTATGATCAATTTGATCTTGGCGGAATCTTTCCGAAGACTATTGAAATGCAAGTCGGTTCAGGCCCACCGCAAACCAAGACAACTTTTTATAATTACGACGTTGTTGGTAATATATTAGAAAAGCAAGAAGCTAATTCTGCTTTAAGAGAAGTTTACCTATGGAGTTATAGCGCTCAGAGTCCAATTGCAAAAATTGTGGGCAGTGATCTTGCTACTGTAAAATCCGTATTAGGGGGTAATAGTGCTATTTTATCATTCAGTAATGCGATAAATCCAGAAAAATCGACGGTTGATTCATTTCTTTCTCCTTTAAAAAATGCGATACCTACTGCTCAGATTACTTCCTATACCCATAAACCTTTAGTAGGAATGGCAAGCATGACAGATGTTAAAGGAATGACTGTTTATTATGAGTATGATGGCTTTAACCGACTAGCTTATGTGAGAGACCAACATAGAAATATCATAAAAAGTTATTGCTATAACTATGCCGGACAGATGGTTGATTGTAATAGCTTAAGTATTCCAACCCGTCCTTTTAGTATTAGAGTAATAACAGAATAATTTTTTATCGTATTTAAATTTAATTGTATGACATTCGCTAAGAAGATAATAAAGTATTGTACTCTTTTCTTAATTTTTATGCCGCTCTTTTCAAAAGGGCAGGTTTCGCTACCTCCAGACGGCACATTCTATCTGAGTAGTGATTTAGGTCCTTATTTTTCAGACGAGATACCTACATATCAAAACAAAGTAATGTATGTCACTCCAGGTCAGGAAGCCGGACCCACTGCAATTTTTCAAACAATGGGTAGAAGGGTGCAAGGTAGTGGTAGCCGGTATAGTGATAGAAACGCATGGTATTCCCTTACGGATTATGGAAATAGTTTCTTTAATAATAGTACTGCGGGTGATGGCTCTTTTTCCTTTGTGCCCAAACGATCGCTTGATGGCAAGACGATCCCCGTTTATCAGTTTGTTACCTTCTCTGGGCGTAAACCAAATAATCATACCAATACCCCGTATGATGCAACTCCATATAATACTTTTACGATTAAAGTAGAGTGTCCCGAATTTATTGGGGACGAAAAGTTTGAGGATTTGAGTCAGGTACCTGCTGGTGTTCAATTATCTGATTTTCTCAAAACTCCAGTAAGTGGCGTGATTTTTAGTTTGGATGGTTCAATAATAACAACATTAGATCTAATGTCTTTAAGCTCTGGTGATCACATTATAAAAGCCACAAAACAATATGATAACGGTACTTTTAGCGGAGAGATGAAATTCAAGGTTTTGAGGCAGAATATACAAGGCACAGCTACTGCAAATGTGAGTAGACAGAATAATTTTCTATTGACCAGAATTTTTAAAAAAGCTGGTGTAAACGAAAATAACATTGGTGACGTTAGGTCTGTTGAAGACGAAAACCAAAGTGTTCAATATTTTGATGGCATGGCCAGACCGATACAGATGGTATCTGTTATGGGGAGTCCAGGGAAAAATGACCTTGTGCAACCTGCAACTTATGATGGGTTTGGGCGGGAAAATATAAAATATCAGCCATACAGTATAACAAGTAATAACGGTGCATTCAGAACAGACGCACTCCCTGCCCAATTAAATTTTTATGCCAATCAAAGTAGTTCATCAAGTATAAAAGCGACTCCAAGTCCGTTCAGTATAAGTGTTTTTGAACCTAGCCCTTTAAATAGGATTGAGCAGCAAGGGGCCCCGGGCGATGATTGGCAACCTGTGGCAAATCATACCGTAAAAATGGAATATGGTACCAATGGTACAAATGAAGTTCATTTTTGGCAAGTTAATAATAATGGAGCAGTTGGGACAACTTTTTATGATGCAGGTAAACTATATAAATCGATAATCAAGAACGAAAATTGGATAAGCGGACATGAAAATACAACCGAGGAATTTAAGGATTTTGAAGGTAAGATAGTACTAAAACGTAGCTGGAAAGATAATGCTATCAGTTTGGATACCTATTATGCTTACGACGATTTAGGAGCTTTGCGATATGTTTTACCTCCTGCAGTAAATGAGAATGGGCAGAATAAGATTGAAAGTTTTGACGAGTCATTGCCAGTTTTTAATCATTTTATATATGGCTACCACTATGATGGCTTAAAGCGTTTAATAGAAAAAAAAATACCAGGTAAAGGCTGGGAGTACTTGGTGTATAATAAACTAGATCAATTAGTGATGACCCAGGACGCCAATCAAAAAGATAAAAACCAATATCTATGTACAAAATACGATGCTTTTGGTAGGATAGTAATCACAGGTCTTTATACTGATGTAAGGACAGCCAGCCAGATTCAAAATGACTTATTAACTGAAACGGTTTTATACGAAACCCGTCAGCCTGGATCAGATTATAATAATCTCTCTTTTCCTCAGTCAGGCTTAGATGTATTAACTGTAAATTATTATGATGACTATGCTTTTCCGGACAATAATTTTGGAGGTGCTTCAGGAGATCAGGTTTCTGGTGAGCGTATAAAGAGTTTATTGACAGGATCAAAAGTAAAAAATCTAGGCACTAACGCCATGGATTTGACCGTAAATTATTATGATATAGAGGGGCGTATAATTCAGACAAAAGCTACCAACCATTTAGGTGGAACCGATCAGGTCGATAATGAATATAATTTTCCGGGTGAACTTGTTTCCAGTACTCGAACACATAATGCAAAGAATGTAACCACAATAATCGAAGATGTTTATACCTACGATCATATGGGCAGAAAAATCAGTACTAAGCAAAATATAAACAAGCAAGGACAAGTTGTTTTGAATATGCTCGAATATGATGAGATCGGACAGTTGAAAACAAAGAATATTTACAGAAAAAATGTTAACCAGCAATCTCTTGTACAGCATGTTGTTCTTGATGCAGCCGATACCGTAGAACCCGGGCAAACCCGAATTGTTACTGCAAGTAAAAGTATTACATTAAGCGATGGTTTTATTGCCAAAGAAGGATCAGTATTTAAGGCTAGTATTATTGACGATTCATTCTTGCAAAGTACAACATTTACTTACAATGAACGTGGCTGGCTAAATAAAGCAGAATCTGGAAAATTTAAAGAAGAACTTAAGTATACAGTTTCTGATTTAACAGATATACCCAATGCGCCACAGGCAAATTACAATGGTAACATTTCGGCACAACGTTACAACGGCGACCATAGCGGTGCGCAATATTTTAAGTATACGTATGATAAACTTAACAGGCTTACTAATGCAGTACACAGTACCGGAAACTTACTGAACGAGGTTATTGCCTATGACGTGATGGGCAATATCACCAGTCTGGAAAGAGCTGGTAATGGTAATCCTATAATTTACACCTATCAAAACACGAATCAGAGCAATGTCCTGGACCATGTTAATGGTGCACTAAACGGAAGTTATGGTTATGATCTTAATGGTAATATGCTTAGTGATGGTACCAAGGGGGGCACAGCTAACTGGACCTATAATCATTTAAATCTTCCAGTGTCAATTTCCGGAGCAGCAACAGCCAACTATACTTATGACGCCCTTGGTGC
The DNA here is from genome assembly GCF_011759615.1 of Pedobacter sp. SG908. Taxonomy (NCBI): domain Bacteria; kingdom Pseudomonadati; phylum Bacteroidota; class Sphingobacteriia; order Sphingobacteriales; family Sphingobacteriaceae; genus Pedobacter; species Pedobacter sp. SG908. Next base: position 2,793,054 of record NZ_JAAOYY010000001.1, on the reverse strand, counting down.
TAAATTGAAATCCTTTATGGGAGGAGTAAACAGAGATTATGTGGATGGAATTCACTATGAGGATGAGACTATAAAGTTCATAACTACTGAAACAGGAAGAGCAGTAAGAATTGGAAATACGCAGAACTATAGCTACGAGCATAATTTAAGTGATCACTTAGGCAATGTGAGGGTAACTATAGATGATCAGGGTAATAATGTGGCAAGGGTTGTACAAGAAAATGAATATTATGCATTCGGACTTGTAAAACCCGGAGGATATTTATTTGGAGATAAAAATAATTACCTTTACAATGGAAAGGAGTTGCAAGATGGGCTAGGACAGTATGACTACGGCGCAAGGTTCTATGACCCGGTGATTGGCAGGTGGAATGTGACAGATCCGATGGCTGAATTAGATAGAGCGTGGTCGCCGTATAATTATGCGAGGAACAATCCAATTCGTTTTATTGATCCAGACGGAATGTTCTTTAAGGAATATGAGGATAAAGAAGCTTATAGGAAAGATAATCCAAATGGGAAATTAGATGGCAAAGATGGGCATTGGCTTAAATCTGACAGGGAAAATAATACAGGTGTTTGGAATAGGGCTAATGAAACAAATATTCAAAAGAATAACGGATATAAAGAATACGAAAATCTTGATCAAAGAGCCGATTTTTATAGATGGTTTCAATCAGAAACAGATAGCCGTGGATTTGAAACTCGATGGGCTGGAGCTGCTGCATCTACTGTGGATAAATTAAAAAATCTGTTAGGCATGGGGGCAACTATTACTGGCTATTCAAATGATGAAATAAAAAGTTTTGTTAAGTCCGGGAATAAATTAATTATGGATGATGTGTGGGGAGGGCTACAAAATTTATATAATGGTGATCCTATTAAAGGGGATGCGGCACGTTTGTGGGATGGAAAGCAATTATTAAAAGAACAAAATGTGATTAATAATTCCTATTGGAGTTTGTCTAATAAATCTTTGACAATCTTAGAAAATTCCTTAAAAAAGAACTATTTTCTATCTAAATTTATTCCAGGTGCAGTATTTCAAGGAAATTTATTGAGTATCCAAGATCGTTGGAAGTATGGTATGGGTATGATGAATTATAAAAGTCTTCCAAAATTAAGCCCGAAATATAAAAATCAGTAATTATGCTTAAATTTTTTTCTGAGAAATATTATATTATTTTTATTATCACAGTAGTTTTATTTGTGCTGAATCTCGTCAAGGAGAAACTAATTGGATACGCGTTTAACCCAGGTTATCATCGAATTACATTGATTAGAAATACCTTAATATATTCGTTTTTCATTAGTTGTGTTTTCATCTTTTTTCTCTCAATCATCATGCTTTTTGATAAAGAAAATAACAATGTTAATAGAATTATATTAATTGTAGTCCCTTTACTAATTGGCATATTCTTTCTGTTACTAATAGCCATTTTTGGGATTAAGAATGTATTCCCGTTTCATTGATTTTATATAAAGCATGAAGCCTAGATTACGGCGTAAGGTTCTATGATCCGGTAATTGGAAGATGGAACGTGATTGATCCGCTGTCAGAGAAGATGGGGAGGCATTCTCCGTACAACTATGGGTTTAACAATCCGATTAGGTTTGTTGATCCGGATGGGATGGCTTCAATGCCATTTGATGATTATATATTTGATCAATATGGATATTTTCAAAGAATTGATAGAAATGGAAAACCAAACAAATTAGTTGTTGAAAACACTGATGCAGGAACCCGAAAATCTTATAATTTTGTTGATCCCGTAACAGATAGTAAGAATATCGAAAATGGAATAATTTATAAAGTTGTATTTGTGAGCTCTGAAAGAATAGTGAAAAGTTAGGGAATTCGGGAGCGCTAGATCCTAAAAACAGAGAGAACAGATGGAGTTATATTTTGAATGAAGGTAAAGGAGGAGGTAAATTCGATTTTTCTATTTCCGCAATTCCGTTTGAATTTTCAAAAGAAGGAGCTAGTCCTAACCCCCATCTGTCCGTAGTCTTGAGCTATAGATTGAGCTTAAGTAGACTACGGATTCATCAATGTTGAACGCTAGTTGAGGACTGATACTTAAAACAATTTTATTCTTTAGCCTGGCCATGGTGCCAGGCTTTTTATTTCTCACGGTACGGCCAATACCTTTAGTTATACATACAACAAGTTGAACCGATTGACCAACTCGACAGCGGGCAATATCTAGGCAATCCATTAGTTACGATGTAATGGGGCAATATTACCATCTATCCGTAGTCTTGAGCCCTTGGATTGAGGGTAGGGAGACTACGGATTAATTAATGGGATCGTAGGTGGATAACTTGTCCTTAAAAATAATTTTAACTTTAGCCTGGCCTTTGCGCCAGGCTTTTTATTTTGGCATTAAATGGTAATTATAAGTTAAACTTACAGGCTTTGGCATTTAAGACTTGATTGTGTTGCACTTGCTTTCAACCAGATTGATTATTAAATCAGCACCTGCCCGTCCATTGCGAACAGAAAGGAGGGAAACCGTGCGGTAGCGTGAAGCAATCTTTTAAAATAGGCTTCTTAGTTGTTTTTCGATACAATATGCAAGGCATCAGTTAAGAACAGGATATATTCTCCGTTTCTAAGCGGTTGTAATGAAATGTTGTTAATTTGGTTTTTTAAGCATTTCTAATGATTTATTGCTGCACACTGCAGCATACTTTCATGATACTCATGATTTGGTGCTGCACACTGCAGCAGGTTTTCATGAGTTTTAATCAGTTTTAGCCCGAAAGGCTTCTTTTTAAAATTGGCTGTGTTGTTTTCCGGGTTGGTCGGGATTTGTAATCCCGGTCATATTTAGTTATTAATAAGGTTTGCTTTCTATCATATCAAGGCCAGTGCTCAAGCTGGGATAATCTTGCAGCCAACAGCTATATCGGCTACAATGGTAACAAGCTAACCGCTATTAACGGCTTTACCAACAGTACTTATGCTTACAATGCCAATGGCAACCTTACCAGCGATAGCCAAAAGAACATTAGTTTGGGATATAATTTCCTTAACCTGCCGCAAACCATAAGTGGAGGCCAGAACTTAACTTATACTTACAATGCTGCTGGCGAAAAACTGCAAAAACAAGCTTGACGTACCACCCTGGGAATTGGCAAAATTGCCGGAGCCATACTGATGAAGAAAACCGCAAATAGCAGCGAAGAAAAACAGAGGAACTGAAGTTTGCAGGGAAGCGAATTAAAGCTTTTTCATGAAATTTTTGATGGACTAACTGGTGTTTTTAAGAAAAGCCAAAATCACGTTTATCAAGAAATAGGCATAGAATATCATCCGAAAAGTATCGTTCGTCAAAAATATTTCTCTTTTTTGATGATATGTGATAACTTGAGCATTAATTATAGATTAACTCAAGCCCAAACCATGAAGATTAAATTTTTATCCCTAGTTTTAGTATTTATGAGCTGCTCTTCTGCAGTTTTTTCTCAGCAGGTGCTCGGGAATTTTACCAATTTAGAGAACTTTGAATGGCCCAGGGTTATTTGGCAGCAGGATATCGCTGCGGGTTGGGATGAAGGACTTATTAAAACCTCACCTTCTTCAAATGGTGTTATCAGGGGCGGCTTTGGGATCCATATGCACGGAAGTCGCCAATTCAGTTTTTGGTCAACAGGTCTTCAGCCTCTTTTAACTATTGAAGGCGGTTCGGGCAATACTTATATCAAAGGAAAACTAGGCCTTGGAACCTATAGTCCTCAGGCATCATTTGATATGGCGCAAACATTGGATGGTGGGAACCTAGGTATGGTATTTGGCCGTATGGCTGAGGGTAACAATGAAGGTAGCGGCACTTTTCTTGGTGTTAGGGGCTATGAAACTCAGAACACTGTGTACTCAGGTAAGGGGTTCTCCATTGAACATAATTTCTACGGCGTAACCAACAGCTCCATCAATTTTTACCGTGGATCGAGTCAATTTGGTGGTTTTATTACTTTTTCTACTAATAATAATACCGAACAGCTTAGGATAGATGGCTCAGGTAATGTGGGTATTGGTACAATATCTCCTAGGGAAAGGCTCTCCGTTAACGGCAATATCCGTTCAAGAGAAATCAAGGTAGAAGCCACCAATTGGCCGGATTATGTATTTGAGAAAAAATACATACTGCCTACTCTTAACGAGACAAAGCGTTACATCGAAAAGTACGGTCATCTTCCTGATATGCCATCTGCTGATGTTGTTGCCAAAGAAGGCCAAAATCTGGGAGAGATTCAAGCTAAACTTTTGAAAAAAGTAGAAGAACTTACGCTGCATCTGATCCGTTTGGAAGAATCGAATACCAAACAGAAAAAACGGATTGACGAACAGGATAAAATAATAAATAACTTAAAAAAATCAGTTAAAAAATAAATTTAATACTAAATAAATGCTCTTATGAAAACTTTTACCAATAAGGTAGCAAATGCCTGTGCAATAATTTGCTTAATATTTTGCATTATAACTACAAAAACCTTTGGCCAAACAACAGCCAATGTAAATCAGTTTGCCATAGCCCACAACCCACCTGATGCTTTTAATTTTATGGGGAATACTGTTTCGCATTATGGCTTAGGATGGTATTATGAATTGCCAAATACACCTCCAATGGCCTATTTTTCAGGGTATTCTGGAATAAGGTTTTTTGCTCAAGGGCAGCCCAGAATGTTTATGGATGTGGGAGGAAATCTTGGTCTTGGTACATCAAGTCCCCATAGTCGTTTACATATTGCTGGAGGAGATGAAAGAATTATGCTTGGAGACTATAATAATTCTAACGATACAAAGGGGATATATTTTCCTGGATTTCGTGATATAATGCCCAGTTATTTTGGTGCTTCAATCGAATCAACACCAGATTGGATCTGTTGCGGTGGATTCCCTGCAGCGACGGGCTATCCAGGGATACGGAACATGGGACTTAATTTCAATGTACATGGCAATGTTGATATAGCAGACAGTAAGTTAACTGCAATGGCGATCAATTCTAATGGGAATGTAGGTATTGGAACGTTAACGCCCAGGGAACGCCTTTCCGTTAACGGCAACATCCGTGCGAAAGAAATCAAGGTCGAAGCCACTAACTGGCCCGATTACGTTTTTGAAGAAGATTATAAGGTTGGTACGCTGAAAGAATTGGAAAGTTATATTAAAACGAATAAACACCTTCCTGAAATACCGAGCGCAAAAGAAATAGAGCGTAATGGTGTTGACTTAGGTGAAATGAATAAGTTATTGTTAAAGAAAATGGAAGAACTTACACTTCATTTAATCGAACAACAAAAACAACTTAATGAGCAAGGAAAAGTGATTAAAGCACTTCAGGAAAAATCCTCTGCTAAAAAATAAGTGATGCATTCTAAGTATAACTCTAATTATTGAAAAATCAGGTGTAATCAGAACACCTGATTTTTTTGATTTGAATTAACACAAATATATTTTTATGAAAAACTTTTACAAAATTTTGGCATCAGCTACTGCTTGCCTTTTGTTTGCGTATGCAGACCGCGCAAATGCACAAGATCAAACCATTAATGGGAACCTGAATATTGGGGCGGGTTTTCATAATGCATTTGGGTATGGGCCAAGGATTTATTTCCTCGGAAACTCCGATGATTTTTTTATCAGCCATTATAACTCAGGAGGAAATCAAAGTGAATTCCGTTTCGGTATTGGCGATGATTTTCAGGCAGAAGACAAATTTGCGATTGGCGTTACTTATGCAGTAGATAACCAATGGTACGACAGGATGGTGGTACAGGGCGATGGAAATGTTGGTATTGGAACATCAAATCCAGACCAGAAACTTACTATAAAAGGTGGTGGAATCGGTTTTGATTACAATTCTGCAGATAAAAAATTATATTCTCCTCAAGATGGTGAATTGGAATGGATGACTAATCAGGGCGCTGGTTATCATGGTTTTGCTGTCAGTCATCAGGGGGAAAGAAGAGTTTATTTAAATGTACTGGGTGATAGCTATATAAACGGAGGGAATTTAGGTATTGGCACAACATCACCTAAAGAAAAACTCTCCGTTAATGGAAAAATCCGGGCACATGAAATTAAGATAGAAACAGCCAACTGGCCTGATTATGTTTTTGAAGAGGGTTACAATATTGAAACGTTGAAAGGGTTGGAAAGCTACATTAAAATGAATAAACACCTGCCAGAAATACCAACAGCTAAGGAAGTCGAAACCAATGGTGTTGCACTGGGCGAAATGAATAAATTACTTTTAAAAAAGGTGGAGGAACTTACGCTTCACCTTATTGAGAAAGAAAAAGAAATTAAAGAAATAAAAACTACACAGGCTGCTTCAGATAAAAAGGCTGCCGAAGATTTAGCCGCGGTGTTGATCAGGCTTTCTGCATTAGAGAAATCGAAATAACCATCACGTTAAGAGCCTGTTTAAATTTTCAATAGCGCTGGTTTGTCCTAATGCCCATCCAGTCTTAGCATCTTGCTAAGACCTAGCGTATAATTGTGCCCAATACTTTCAGTTTTATTTACAACATTTAACCACCACGACAGCAGATAACAACCTGAACGAAGCCATTAGCTACGGTATGATGGGCAATATCAGTAGCTTAATGGCACAAATAGTTACGATGATCATAAACGCTGACCAAGTTTGGCCTTATGTTCGTCGTTTTGGATTCAATTTTTTTTATAATTTTACTGGCTATGAGCAACCCGCATAATCACACTGATGAGGAACTGATCGTAATGTTGAGGGAGGACGAGGTGGTTGCTTTCAAGAAAATTTATACTAAGTATTGGTATGAGTTGTATGTAATGACCAATAAAAGATTAAGGTCTAAAGAAGCTGCCGAAGAAATTATCCAGAATTTCTTCACCACATTTTGGATCAATCGGGAAAAAATAAATATCAAAGGGTCTTTAAAAGCCTATCTCCATTCTGCTATCCGTTATTCTATTATAGATTATATGGCTAAAGAGGCTACCAGGAATAATTACCTGGAATTGCTTTCATTTAATTATCAGGAGGCAACAAATACCACCGAAGAAACCATCTTTATCAATGAGCTGGAAAAGGGAATCAACGGAGTGATTTCTAAGTTACCTGTAAAATGCAGGAAAGTATTTGAGCTCAGCAGGAAAGAGCACAAATCCAATAAAGAAATCGCTGAATTACTGGGATTATCTGAAAAGACGGTAGAAAACCATATCACCAATGCCTTAAAGTATTTTAGGATGCATTATAAGGTAATTTTGATCGCTTCTGGTTTTGCCTGGTTACTTCGTTAAAATCACAATCTTCCCTGAGGATCTATCATAAGCAAAATTTCACATCTAACTCAAAACTGAGTTCAGGGTGACGATATTCTGGAGAGATATCCCAAACGGATTTAGCTTCGCTGAACTTTCGGGTTTTCCATTTATATTGATCATACCGCCCTATTTTAATTTTTTTATTTTTTTTTGGGGGCTAGGGGCAGGCTACCCGACTATACTATTAACGAACCAAATATAACTACACATCAACATGAGCAGATCAATAGCCGTTTCCTTACTTAAAAAATATCTTTCTGGTGATTGTACTGTTAACGAGATCGAACAGGTAGATCAATGGTTCGATAGTATGGATGCGGTACCTGAAGATCTTATTGGCCTTTCCGATGACCAGCGCAGGCTCGTGGAAGATAAAATTTTTGAGCGTATCCTGCTCAATATCGAAACTAAAGGGCAACAAAAAATAATACCAATCCCTAAAAAATCAATACGTGTAAGTACAGTGTTATGGGCAGCAGCATCACTCATTCTGGTGCTGGGTGCAGTGCTGATCTGGAGATATCATCCGGAGCTACATCTGCAAAATCAAACTGCAAAATTACATCAATCGGTTCATATAAAACCAGGTGGCAATAGGGCGGTTTTAACATTAGGCGATGGATCGTCTGTTGTGTTAACCGAAGCCAAAATAGGTGCATTGGCTGATCAGCAGAATGTGAGTGTGGTAAAAACAGCCGAAGGCGAACTCAGTTATGAAATGCATAACGGATCTGCCTCTGCTAAAATAAGTTATAATAAGATTACCACACCACTTGGCGGGAAATACAGCGTTGTTTTGCCTGATGGAAGTAAAGCCTGGTTAAACGCGAAATCGAGTTTACGGTTTCCAACTGCTTTTACCGGTGCTGAAAGAGTTGTACAGATGACGGGTGAGGTATATTTCGAAGTGGCCAAGAACCCCAAGCAGCCCTTTAAGGTACAATCTGGTGAAACGGAAATAAAGGTATTGGGTACGCATTTTAATGTAATGGCTTATGGCGATGAGGCGGAGCAGAAAACAACCTTAATTGAAGGCAGTATCCATTTATCATCTGGTAAATTTTCACAGCTATTGAAACCAGGGCAACAGGCCCTGATAGATCCGTATGGAATAAAGGTGAATAACAATTGTGATTTGGAAGCTGTAATGGCCTGGAGGAACGACCTTTTTATCTTCAAAGATATGGAGATTAAAGAAATTGCCAGGCAGTTGGCCCGATGGTATGATATTCAGGTTGTATTTAGAGGCACGCCTTCTAAAATATCTTATACAGGAACCATTTCTAAAGATGTAGAACTTTCAGAGTTGTTAAGTATGCTTCAATTTACGGGATTAAAATATGAATTGAACGGGCATCAGCTTACCATAATCGATTAAAGGGACCTACTGATAGAAAATAAATTTTAACCAAATAAATATTTTAACATGAGAAACTACTACAACACTGCATAATGTAAATGGGTGACCATGCTTTTCAAGAAAAAACCGGATCGTGTTCGCAGCACATCCGGTTATGTAAAGGTTACTTACAATCCGATTTAGACAACATTATAATTTAACCAAAACTCCATAAAGATATGAATTTATTTTTTAGGATCAGGCAGGTATTGCGCCGTGATTCTTACCAAATCTTATTAACAATGAGACTCGTAGTGCTTTTTTTTACGCTTACCCTGATGCAGGTTAGCGCTAGCAGCTTCAGTCAGAATCTAACGCTTAAACAGAACAATTCTGACATCATTTCCATCTTAAAGCAAATAGAAAAACAGAGTGGTTACCACTTGCTTTTCAGACGTGCCGATATAGACGATAAATATAAAATAAACCTTAATGTAACCGACATGCCCATTGAGCAGGTAATGGGCACAGTTTTGAAAAATACCAACCTTGATTTCAAAATCATCAAAAAAACCATTATCCTTAAAAAGAATGCCTATTCGCCATTTACAACCATCTCCGTTAAGGATATGGAGATTTCTGGTACGGTGAGCGATGAAAAAGGAGTCACGCTTCCGGGGGTAGTGGTTAATGTAAAGGGTACCAAACAATCAACGGTAACCGATATTAATGGTAAATTTAAGATTTCGCTGCCTGCCGGATCAACCACCCTTGTATTTTCTTTTGTTGGAATGGAGCCCCAGGAAATTAGTCCTGGCAGCAAAAGTATACTGAATGTGATACTTAAGGCACAAACCACAGCACTTTCTGATGTGGTGGTAATTGGTTACGGCACGCAAAAACGTACAGATCTTAATGGAGCTGTTTCATCTGTAAAAGCGGCCGATATTGCCAATGTACCTCAAACCAGTATCGACCAGATGCTGCAGGGCAGGGCTTCAGGACTTACGATTTCGCAAAACTCTGGCGCACCCGGTAGCAATACATCTGTGCGTGTACGTGGTGTAACTTCTTTAAGCGGTAGTAATGAGCCTTTATATGTGATAGATGGGGTGCCAATTTCAGGCGATGCGGGCAATCAGAGTACCAGTGGAAGATCTCCTTTACAGGCCTCATCTTCCAATGCCAATTCGCAGACTACTGTAAGTCCGTTATCATTGATCAATCCAAATGACATTGAGTCGATCGATGTACTAAAAGATGCATCTGCAACAGCAATATACGGAAACCGGGCTTCAAACGGGGTAATTATCATCACTACCAAAAGAGGGAGGAGCGGTAATTCTTCTATAAATTATGATGGTTATTACGGTTTTCAGCGTGTGGCAAAGTATATGGATGTGATGAATCTTCGCCAGTACGCCGTACTCCAAAACTCATTGGGCGATATTTACGGCACCGGAAGAAGGGGCGAATTTGCAGATCCTTCTGTGTTGGGGGAGGGTACCAACTGGCAAAAAGAAATATTTAAAACTGCGCCACAGCAGAGCCATCAGGTAGCTGTTTCTGGAGGTAAAGAGGGATTAAACTACTACATTTCTGGTGGATATTTAGGTCAGGACGGTACCGTTATCGGTTCCGATTTTCGCCGCTATAGCCTTAGGGTAAATGCTGATGCCCAAGTGAAAGAATGGTTTAAACTTGGAATTACCTTAACCGGAAGCCGATCTGCAGAAAATGTAGTGACCAGTGATAATAACGGGATTATTTATAATGCTTTACTACAGGCACCTGATTTAGCCGTAACCAACCTTGATGGTTCGTATACAGGTCCTCCTGTTTCAGATCCGCTTGCTGCCGCAGCTGCGTTAAATCCGGTAGCCCAGGCCCAGCAGATCAAAAATAGATTGAACAGGAGTAACATTAACACCAATATTTATAACGAAATTAAGTTCATCAAATCGTTATCACTAAGATCGGAACTTGGAGGTGATTTTAATTTCTCTGATAATAATGTGTTTACGCCCAGCTATTCATGGGGCCGTTTTACCAATCCTACTGCTTCTTTAAAGGAAAGGTATCAGCAAAGTACATTTTTGATCTGGAAAGAATATCTTAATTATAACCAGACTTTTGGTCAAAAGCATAACCTGAGTGCCATTTTAGGTTACGAGGTTCAACAATCGAACTGGAGGGGGATTGAAGGAACACGTCAGGGATTTTATAGTAACGACGTACAGTCATTAAATTTAGGACAGGCCATAACGGCTACCAACGATGAATACATTGGCACACAACGCCAGGAATCAATCTATGCCCGTGCCATTTATACCTACAACTCCAGATATAGCCTTACTTCTACCATCAGGAGAGATAAAACTTCTAAGTTCGCCGAAGGTGCTCAGACAGGTTATTTCCCGTCATTTGCGGCTTCATGGAAATTGTCTGAAGAATCATTTATGAAGGGGATCAATAAGGTTGTGAGCGGGCTTAAGATCCGTTTGGGTTATGGAGAAGTGGGCAACCAGGATGTTCCCAATTATTTATACAGCTCTTTGTTAAGATCTTCACAAACAGGTTTAGGTACTGGTTTTCTTGCCGGGCGGATTGATAATAAATCATTAAAATGGCAAACCTCTATCCAGTACAATGGTGGGGTTGACATGAGCTTTCTAAACGGTAAGATTAACGCGAGCATAGATGTTTACAAGAAAACATCAAAAGATTTCTTATTTCAGCTTACCCTTCCTGCCTATTTGGTTGGTGGTCCAGATTATTTGGGCGGTATTAACCCTCCTTACGTAAATCTTGGAAAGATTGATAACGTAGGTTTTGATTTGAACATTAACTCGCACAATATTGATAAGGCCGATTTTAAGTGGAATACCAGTGTGGTACTATCTCATTATAATAATGAAGTTAAAGCGCTTGGTAATGGCCTTACCGAACTTTTCGGAACAATAACCAACGCTTACCTGCAAACCCCGGTTACCCGTACAGTAGTAGGCAGATCGGTAGGTGAATTTTATGGTTATAAAGTAAAGGGGATATTTAAAACACAAGAGCAGCTTCAATCAGCTCCGGTTCAATTTGGTCGTGGTATTGCCAACAACAGCAACAGTACCTGGCTGGGCGATGTGCAATATGAAGATGTTAATGGTGATGGGGTAATTAATGAGAAAGACCGTACGGCGATCGGAAATCCAAATCCTAAATTCACGTATGGCATTACCAATACTTTTAGTTATAAAGCTTTTGATTTTACCTTGTTTCTGAACGGATCTTATGGTTCCAAAATCATGAACCTGTTAAACAATACCATGGGTAACCTGGCAGCTGTGTATCAAAATCAATATGCGGCATATAGTAATTTTTGGTCGCCGCAGAATCCTGATTCCAATATTCCTGCACCTAAAATCGGTATTGATAATCCCAATCTGTTCGTGTCTGACCGTTATGTAGAAAGCGGATCTTTTTTACGCATACAGAATGTTAGTCTGGGTTACAAGGTACCTGCTTCGTGGATCAGGAAATTTAAATTCTCTAATTTAAAAGTGTACTCAAGTGTACAAAACCTGTACACCTTTACAAAATACAAGGGCTACGATCCGGAAATCGGAGCGATGAACCAGAGTGCCATTTTAAATAATATCGACCTGGGTAGATATCCAATTGCCAGGACCATCACTTTTGGAATAAATGCACAATTTTAGTGACCTACAATTATTGAACAAAATGAAATCATATTTAATATACAGCTTTATTTTTATAGCCATTGTTAGCGCTGGTTGTAAAAAAGACTTTTTTAATATTCCTCCACAGGATGCACTCAGTGCCGATAATTTTTACCAGAACACCGAGCAGGTTCAGGCCAGTACCATTGCCCTGTACAACTCTCCGTGGTTCGATTGGAATGCCAAAGCTTCATGGTGTATTTCAGAATTGCTAAGCGGTAATGCGCACACTTATTCTCCGGATGTGATCAATTTTGGGAATTTTTCTGTAACAGGAGATAATACCCAATTGGCATCAGCCTGGAATTCGCTATACAGTGTAATTGCTCAATCTAATGCGCTAATTAATAACCTAAAAGCAAAAGTGCCAGCGAGCGTGCCGGCGCCGGTAGTTAATAATGCAATTGGCGAAGCCAGATTTATGCGGGCAATGGCCTATTTTTATTTGGTAAGAACATGGGGAAACGTGCCGATTATCGAAAATAGCCTGGATTATGTGAGCAATTATCAGATTAATACCAATCCGGTTACTGATGTTTACAAATTCATAATCAACGACCTCAAATTTGCGGAAGATAATTGTGATAAAATGATCAGAACGGGCTCTGTTTCTCAGGGTAAAGTATCCAGCGGATCTGCGTCTGCATTATTGTCTAAGGTTTATTTGTACATGCGCGATTATTCGAACGCCAGGTTAAAAGCAGAACAGGTAATCAACAGTGGCGAATTTAAATTGTATGGAATAGATATTTCGGGTAAAACTTATGCTGACTTGTTTAAAACGGCCAATAATAATAACGAAGAGAGTGTTGCAGCCATTCAATGGTTGGGTGGATCTTCCTATGGCCATGGTAATGCACTGCAATCTTTTCTTGCATTCAACTCCGAAATTACGGGTACTGGCGACGGTTATGGAAGCGTTACACCCTCTATCGATTTGCTTACCGCTTTTGAGCCCGGCGATTTAAGGAGAAAGCCAACGGTGATGATGCAGGGCGATGTTTATCCTGAAATTAACCAGGCTAAAGGTGGTTACACTTTACCTGCCGGGGCGGTGGCTCAGGGGATGCCGGCTTTTATTAAAAAATATGTAGTAGGCACACCGGCAGATAATGGGGGTAAAGGTGCCGCATTTTCGACAGCAAACAATACGTATTTAATGCGTTACGCCGATGTATTGTTAATCGAAGCAGAGGCAGTTCTTGCTGGTGCAGACCGTACTTCTGATGATGCTGCGCTTATCCCTTTTAACAAAATCAGAAAAAGGGCAGGCCTCATCCCTAAAACCTCTATCACTATCGCAGATATTTACCAGGAACGCCGTATGGAATTTGTATTTGAGGCTGATTACTGGTTTGATCTGGGCCGGTTAGATGGTTTTAATGTTACCTCGCATCCTAAAGCAATTGCCATTATTTCCAACCAGGAAAGAGGAATTTACAGCAACACTACACCCGTAGTAGTCTGGGGACAAAAGTATACCCCAACAGATGCCAATTTCCGTTTACCTTATCCTACAACAGAAACCATTCTAAGTCCTAAATTACTATTGCCTCCGGTGCCTTACAATTTTAAATAAACTAATATGAAAACGTTATATAAAAATACTATAGCCCTTTATCTGATAGGCGTGTTTTGCATGCTCATCTTTGCTACCTCCTGCAAAAAAGACAAAGAAGGGCAGGGTGCGCCAAGCATTACCAGGGTCCGTACCTTGGTAAGGCCGGGAGATACTCAACTTACTCCGCTTGATTCAACAGTTACTTCGGGCGATGTTGGTGTTACTTATGTGATAGAAGGGGTAAATTTAAAATCGACCAACAAAGTAGAATTCAACGGGGCATCAGCCTATCTTAATACTGCGCTTTTTAGTGATAACAGCATTGTGGTAATGATCCCGACAACCGCCACATGGATCAATCAAACAGGAAAATTAACACTCACCAATTCGTTCGGTACTACCAGCTTTAATTTTAGTATTAAACAACCTGCACCGGTAATTACTGATCTGAGTCAGTTTACTGGTAACCCTGGCGATGTAATTACCATTACCGGCTTACGTTTTGATCAGGTATCGAGCGTTAAGTTCGGTACCACAGCAGCGCAGGTAATCTCTTCAACCAGTACAGAATTGAAGGTAACTGTTCCAACTGGTGCGCTGGGAGCAGTAAGTGTTACTACTCCGGGTGGTACAGGTACTGGCCCATATGTATCTTATGATGGCGTTGTGGTTCCGATATTGCTGCCGTTTGGATTCAGGCATTTATTTTATGATGATCAAATAACAGCTGGTTACGATTTCAACTTCGGAGGTGCTAACGCCGATGTGAATAACATTGAGATGGTAAAGCGCGGCACGCATGCGATCAAACTTACCTATACTGGAAGCTATGCAGGATATGCCGTTGGCAGTAACAGCCCTATTGATTTGACCGACAAAACCTACGTTAAGTTTTCTATTTATGGCACAACCGGTACTGAAGGTAAAGTTGTAAAGGTTGCATTAGGTGATTTTGACAACCGTAACGTAAGTGTGGTACTGCATGCGGGCAAGTGGACCAATTATGTGGTTCCGATAGATCGTTTCCAGAATGCCAGCCAGCCGGGTAAACCTACAAGTGTAAACTGGATCGGGTTTCAGGAGCTGAGTGGAAACGCACCAGAAACCATTTATCTGGATGATATTGGAGTGTATTAATTGAAGAAATATTTAAGTTTAAAGAGGTTGTATCATAAATAAGTTGCTCTGAATTTTTCTAAGTCCGGAAAATCTTAACGTAGATATAATACCTAGTAAATATCGTCATTGCGAGGCACGAAGCAATCTTTTTTGCCAGTAACCATTGCCATAAAGATTGCTTCGTCGGCTGAAAAAGCCTTCTCGCAATGACGATTTTATTAAGGAAATCCATAACATAAATATGCTCCAACCTCTTCCATATTTATAATTTTAAAATAATTGATTAATGAAATTGATACAATATATGCTTGCCGGTATCATGATGTTGGCAGCCAGTACCCATGTCTTGGCACAAAAAAACCTGGTTGTTAATGGTGGCTTCGAAAGTGAATTAGACGGATGGGTCGATTATTCGGCCAAGGCAACACCTTACATGTATAATTCTGGGAAAATGAGCGGTGCTATATTTTCTTCAGATTCTTCTAAATGGATTGGTATGCACCAGATTGTATCTTTGCCTAAAAATACCCAGTATATACTCATGAGTGCCAAAATTAAAGTAGATGCGGTGAGTACCGGAAAAAACTCCTGGAACGGTGCGTTATTCCTTTTCGAGACCCTTAACAAACAGGAAATTAAAACAGGCGAGGGAATAAACATTGCCTCAGTTACAGGAGATGCCGATTGGAAGCTGTATGAAAAGGCATATATTATTCCGCCAGGTATTACGAAAATAAAGTTGTTATTTGCACTGGGTTATGTCACTGGCACCATGTTCGTAGATGATGTAAGCCTTAAAGTAATTACTCAATCTGAGTTCGAAAAATATTTGTAGTATGATGAATTGCATATTGTACAGGTCGGTTTTAATATGGTTATCGCTGGTTGCCACTGCGGCCGCTGCCCAGGAAATAAAGGTT
The DNA here is from genome assembly GCF_011759615.1 of Pedobacter sp. SG908. NCBI lineage: Bacteria > Pseudomonadati > Bacteroidota > Sphingobacteriia > Sphingobacteriales > Sphingobacteriaceae > Pedobacter > Pedobacter sp. SG908. The sequence goes on along the minus strand of NZ_JAAOYY010000001.1, from coordinate 2,777,063 downwards.
CCTGATATTGTTCTGAACCAGTCGGGATATTATCCAAAGCTGGAAAAAAGTGCAGTCGTGCTCCGGGCAGCTTCAGAAAATAAATTCGAGTTATTATCCATGCCAGACCGAAAATCTGTGTACACAGGTGTATTATCTGAGCCAAAAACTACCGGCTACTCGAAAATTAATACGAGAATTGCCGATTTTAGCAGCTTTAACCAACCTGGCCAATATATCATCCGTATTGCCGGAGGTTCTGAATCTCCTGTTTTTAAAATTGCTGATGGTGTGCATCACGATCTTGCAGTTGCCGCATTAAAAGCATTTTATTACCAGCGCGCCTCGGCTGCACTGGATGCAAACTACGCAGGAAAATGGTACCGTGCTGCCGGGCATCCAGATACTTCAGTTTATATTCATCCATCGGCCGCCTCTAAAAACCGAAAGGCTGATAGTAAGATTAATGTTGCGGGCGGATGGTACGATGCAGGAGATTACAATAAATATGTGGTGAATAGCGGTATCTCAACCTCAACCTTACTTTCTGCTTATGAAGATTTTTCTGAATATTTTTTAGGTTTGGAAGCGCATATTCCCCATGCGAAAAATAAAGTTCCCGATGTGTTAACAGAGGCCATTTACAATTTGCGATGGATGCTTAAAATGCAGGACCCTGCTGATGGGGGAGTTTATAATAAGTGTACCAACCTTAATTTCGACGGGATGATCATGCCAGATCAAGCAACATCAAAACGTTATGTGGTGGCAAAAGGTACTGCAGCAACGCTTAATTTAGCCGCTGTTGCCGCACAGGCTTATCGGATTTTTAAGCAATTCCCTGAACAATATCCTGGGCTGGCAGATAGCTGCCTGTTAGCTGCTAAAAAGGCCTGGAGCTGGTCGGTAAAAAATCCAAGCATCGCTTACGATCAGGATGCGCTCAACAAAATGTCAGACCTAAAGGTAACAACGGGTGGTTATGGTGATGGGAATTTCGAAGATGAATGGACCTGGGCCTCGGCAGAACTATTGGCCTCAACCGGGCAACAAGAATATTATGATGCTTTTTTTGCGCGTTTAAATGCTCCGGTAAGCTTACCTAGCTGGAATAATGTAGGTACATTGGGATATTATACATTGATCAGGTGCGAGGGGCAGCTTCCTGAACAGTACAAAAGTGTAACCAGTATTTTGAAGAAGAAGATACTCGGCCTTGCCGATCGTTACTTAGCTGCTTTTGAAACAGGTCCCTATCATACCGTAATCGGCGCCTCGCTTTACGACTTTGCATGGGGAAGTAATTCTTTAGCTATGAATCAGAGCATATTACTCATTAATACTTATTTATTTTCCAAAAAGGATGCTTATCTCGATGCTGCCCTTAGTAATCTGGATTACATCCTGGGTAAAAATGCAACCGGTTATTCTTTTGTAACGGGGGTAGGTTACAAATCACCTATGCACCCGCACCACCGCTTGTCATTCGCAGATGGTGTTGCTGAACCTATTCCGGGTCTGCTGGTTGGAGGGCCAAATCGAGGAAAACAAGATGGACTGAAGTATAATGACGAACCCGAATTGTCGTACCTGGATGATGTTAACTCTTATGCAAGTAACGAAATTGCCATTAATTGGAATGCGCCATTGGTATATGTGGCAAATGCAGTGGAGTGTATTCAAAAGGCAAGAAAAAAATGAACAAAATAGAGGGTTGTTGTTCTATTCGGCACCTGTTTTTTGATTTTCCTGTCACTTGGGATTGAGAGGGTTCTTCGGTAGAAACCCATGCTTTATCCTTTTGGCGATATGCCTATAGACATGGCACAATACATTTTTTAGCTCTATTCCAATACAGAATGGAGGACTTGTAGATGTATTGTAGACACTTTAATGTAATGTAGTAGACGTTTTGTATAACGTTAAGATTAGTTGCCCTTGACCCTGATGTTTAATTTTGTTTCTGATCATATCCAGACAAAAATCTGGATTCATCTATCCGATTAAAAACATATGCAACAACAAAACATCGCAGATCTTGAACATTTACAATCAATTTATAACAGTGGCAATTATGCAGAATGCCTTGAAGCGGTAAATCTTTTCCTGCTTTTTAATCCTGACAGCCGGGATGGACTTTTACTAAAAGGCAAATGTGCATTTGAGCTATCGTATAATAGTGAAGATGCAGGTAATATGCTAGAGGTGGCCATTAGTAGCTTTGAAGAGTTGCTCAAGTTAGCACCAGGTCATGAAGAAGCGATGCTGTTTATAGCTTATATTAACATTTGCATAAGGGGTACTAATTTATCTGAATCTATAGCCTACTGTAACCAATTGGCCATATCAAATCTTCTTGATACCAGGATAAAAGCCATCCAGTACCGGCAGGAAGCCTATTACCAAAGTGGAGACATCGACCATGCGTTAGCAGATTTAGATCTTTTAATAAATATCAGTAAAGAAAACATTTCGGAAGATCGCGGTCGTGCCGATTATGAAATAGGTGTATTGTACACTAAAAAGGCAGCATTGTATTTAGAACATAAGAACGACCCTTCCAACGCACTTAGGGCATACCAGGAAGGATTGCCTTTCCGGCATAAAGATGTGCGCGTGTATTGTCTGTTTGCTCACCTGGCACTTGATAATCAGGATTATGAGTTAGGTGGAAAAGTAGCCCAGATTGCATTATTTATGGGTGATGCCGATGAGGAGTTAATTAAATTATATTTTAGATTGGATGAATTGACCAGGGAAGGCATCATCAGCCAATCCATTATATACGCCATGTTTATTGCACTTAAGATTTATAAAGAACGTGTAAATGGTGGTACCGTTGAGTTATTGAGTTTAGCACAACGTTATATAAAAACCTATCCCAACTGGTCTGTGCCTTATCACTATGCAGGTGCCGCGTTATATGAGGTTAAAAGTTATCATGAAGCGCTACCATACTTGCAAAAAAGTATAGAATTAGGAGGACTTGCCCTTGGCCTGCAACGCTTCATTGAAATTTCGTACCGGATAAACAGTGAATTGCCCTCAATTAAAGAATGGCCGGAAGACGCTGCCGTTATGTATTACAATGCCGGGGTAAGCTTCTTTTATGAGTCGGAGGCAGAGATCAGAACTAAAAGCAATGCCCGGGAACTTTTACAGATCAGGGCTGGTTTTTACAAAATCTCTTACGATGCTTTCTGTAACTATTTCTATAATGGTAAGGGAGATAGCGGCGACAATGAGCCGCATATTTTTGCGATGTGCTGTAATAATTACGGGATAGCTTTAAGCGAGCTGGGAGATTATGAAAATGCTATCGAAATACATAAGCGCGGATATGCATTATCTCCTTTTTGGGAGCAACTGTATAGCTTAAGCGTTGCATTGCTGGCAACTCAACGGTATCAGGAAGCAGTTGATGTGCTGGAGCAGGCAATGGCTTATGGCAGCGATTATTTAAGCTTTGAAGATTATATTGATTTAAAGGGTAAATACCTCACGGCTATTTATGGCCTCGGCCTGAAAGAGGAGGCGAAGGCGCATTTAACTGAAGTGGAGGAGGAATATAACAACTTTATTAAAACCTATGGAAATGGGTTAACAGAACGGGGACTGTTTACATTAAGCGAAAAATATATTGTTGTCCAAAATGTACGCCATGACCTTTTAAGTGAAGGCAGCCTGGAAGATGCCACCCGGCGTTGGAAAGATGAGCTGGATAAAAACCCGGATGATAACTCTTCCTGGTATATGCTGATGCAAAACTACTATCAGTTAAAGGATTATCATCAATGCATAGCGTGTGCCAATAATTATCAGTCGATAAAAGGTGAGGCCATCACGGTGGATTCTGTTCAGAAGGTATATTTTATGCGGGGCATGTCATACCTCTTTCTGGAAGATTATAATCGTGCTAAAGAAAATTTAAATATACTGCTTGGTACCTGTCAGCCGCCCGTCAATGAAAGTGATGAAAGTATCGCCTGCAACACCAATTTGAGTTTGGCACAGTGCAGTTATGCGTTGAAGGAATGGGATGAATCTATCGATTATTCGCTGGCTGCGATAGCCTGTTATGATAGAAATGGATGGCGATGTGATGACACATGGATAAAAGCTGCATTACAATATGCGGATGGCTGTAAAGCTGCCGGAGAAGTTGATGCCGCAATTGAAACCGTAAATAATATTTTGAAAATAGCGCCGCAAAACGAAGAAGCATTAAAACGAAAACGCGAATGGAAAAGGGGGGGACTGTTCTCTTTTCTAAAAAGAGGATGAATACGGAGAAAAATATCAGCAATTAACCGACAACGCCCAAGGCGGTGATGAGGCAGATGGTATTGAATATTAATAGCTGTAGAAATGTTCCTTAGTTTAAGGGTTAAATAAATTTAGTTGTAATTTTTTTCAAAATGTCTTTTTTGACAAAACGGATATAAACCCTACAGTGTATAGAAGTACCTGAATGTTATCATCCATTATTCTACACTTTTAGTTATTATTTTGCCCACTCGCTTATTAACAAAGAAGTCAGGCTTTAAGGACCTGACTTCTTTGTTAATTATTTGGCTTTCGCCATATCAATCATCATGCTCAGCTCATCAACAGCGGCTTCGTTGCTACCGTCAAAACCTGTTAATTTAAACCTTACGTTTCCCGCCGCATCAATTACAAATTTGGCTGGGATACCGTTTACCTTGTAACTGCTTACCACTTTGTTTACCTTGGTTTGGGCATCTTTAAGATCCATCAGCACTTCAAATGAATATTTCTTACCCTTAATGTAATCGGCTGCATCTTTCACTGGATCGGCTACTTTTTCCCAGGTATGGATAAAAAGGAATTTCACATTTTCATCGTCTTTATATTTATTTACTGCCATTTGCATTGCGGGGAATGAAGCCTTGCACGGACCGCACCAGGTTGCCCAAAAATCGAGGATTACAATTTTGCCTTTATAATCAGCCAGAGAAACCTGTTTGCCGTTCAAATCAGTCAATGAAAAAGGCGCAGCCGGCTCTTTTACAATGTCTTTGGTTAATTGCTTGCTCAAGTTTTCCAAATAAGCCTTTCTAATGGAGGCTGCATAAGCATCAAAGCCACTTTCATTACCTTTTAACTTTACGTAGAGTTTTTTAAAATCGGCAACTATTTCCGGGGTCGCTTTACCGGCCTTAACCACTTCTTCCAGCTTATCGTAAGCTTCCTGGTTTCTATTCAAGCCCATTAAAATTTGCGCATAGCGGTAGTTTAAATTAGGACTTAGGCTAGTCGATTTTTTATAGGCAATCTCCGAATACTTCAAAGCCTCGGCATATTTTTTCCTTTCGAATAAAATGTTGGCATAAGTACTGGTTAGGCCCGCATAGGCCGAAGCTGAAAATTTGGCCCAGTTCTCATTGCCTTTTTTGCCATCCACATAAGAAAAAGAATTATCCATTGCTTTTTTGGCATAAATTTCGGCATTGGCTAAATCGCCGTTTTTATAAAAAGCACCGGTGACGCCCGAATAAGCATTACCTTTCCAGAAATCAACTTCAAGCATATTGGCATATTCATTAGCTTTGGCGACATTTTTTTCGGCTGCAAATTTACCGGCAATCACGGCTCTTACATAATCGTAAGCCAGGCGGTCGTCTACCTTGATATTCTCGTACATTGCTGGCGGAAACTTTTTTATCCAGGCTTTGTAAGCGGCTTCGGCTTCGGCAGCGGTTTTAAGGAGGTAAAAATCTTTAGAAGCTTCATTTCTGGCTCGTGTACCCAAAGGAAAACGGGTGGCGATATTGCTGTAGATGGCATCGGATTTTTTAGTATCGCCAATGCGGTAATAATAATTGGCAGCTGTTAATACTTCTTTTTCGGTTTTAGCTTCTGATAAATTAGCCAATCTGGCCCTTAACACAGTTTTATCAGCCGAATCTTTAGAGGCTACCAGTTTATCCAGGTATTGAACCAGGGTGTCGGCTGGTTTGGTGGTTTGTGCCTCTGTTGCATTAATAGCAACTAGCAATAACAGTATTGAGCAGGCAGTTTTTAATAATTTCATAAGCTTTTATATTTATTTTTTGAAATCATTAGTCTGCCTGAATTTAATTTCAGGCAGACTAATTTTAAATCTCTTAGTTATAGCCAGGGTTTTGGGTGAGTTTATTGTTCAGTAAAATCTGGTCCATGCCAATAGGCAACAGTTGCGCAGTTGTTTTCCAGGTTGGTTTTAAGGCGCCTAAAATTGCATCAGCAGTTCCGGTACGTTTTAAATCGAACCAGCGATTGGCATACTCCCCAAAAAGCTCCAGTTTGCGTTCTTTGGCAATAGCCGTTAACAATGCACTTTGTGTAACAGCAGTGGTATTACCCAGCCCTGCACGTGTGCGGATTACGTTAATATCGTCCTGTGCACCACCAATATTCGATTGTTGTGCCCTGGCCTCTGCTCTAATGAGGTATTGTTCGCCTAAACGCAACAACACGGTATATTCATTACCCAAAGTTGCTGCTGTGGCCGATTGTACCTTGTACTTATTAATCCGGTAGTATTTAACGGCATTAAAAGTAGTCGAATCAACCCAGGAGGTCTTACGGTTATCGTTCAGCTCGAAATCTTTGGTGAAATTGTTGTACAACACATAAGCCGGTGGCGCTACATTAGCTGCCGAACTGGTTGTGCGGTAAGTGCTAAAGGCCGATACACCAAACAAGGTAGATAACTGCAAAATGGTTTCACTGCTGGTATTAATGAAGGCATTTGATAAAGTAGCCATGCTGTAAGTACCTGAGCCAATTACTTTGGTTGCTTCGGCCTCGGCGTTGGCATAATCTTTATTATACAAGTAAGCCTTAGCCAATAATGCAGTTGCTGCCCATTTGTTTGTCCTGACCTTTAATGCGGCACTACCTACATAAGTAGCGGGCAACAGATTTTGTGCATCCTTTAAATCGCTGAAGATCTGTGCATAAACCTCTGCAACTGTAGCCCTTGGTTTAAAAGCATTATCGAGTTCGTTTATTTCTGAAGTGATGGGTACACCTCCATAAAAGTTTACCAGGTTAAAGTACATTAAGGCCCTGAAAAATTTAGCTTCACCACTTAACTGGTTTTTCACCGGTGTGGTCATTCCGGTAGAATGACCAATACCATCCAGAATCAGGTTGCAATAGCGGATAGTTTGATAAGAATAGCCCCAGATATAACCTGTAGGATTGGTATTGGTTGGTGCTACCACATTTTGCGAGAACTGGATTAAATCGGCATTTGAGGTGGTATTCTGCAATTCATCAGCTAATAAACCGCCAAACAAGGTACTGAATTTTAAGTGATCTGTTGTTGAATAATAAGAATAAAGTGATAAGGTAGCACTGGTCGCCGAATTATCGGTATTAAAGGCATCTTCCTTTGCGATAAGATTATTGGCTAAATCGGCTTCAACAAATTTTTTACATGACGACATTGCCATTAAAACCAAGCCCAATGCCATTATTTTTTTGAAAAATATATAGTTAATTTTCATGATTTCCTTGATTAAAATGAACAGTTTAAACCGAATACAATGGTACGCACCTGCGGGAAGGCAATATATTGGCCTGTGCCCAAACCCGGGCCAGTGCCCGGCAAGGTAGTTTCAGGGTCGTAAGTGTATTTCTGTTTGGCCCAGGTATAAAGATTTTGCCCCTGTACGTACACGCTGAGGTTGGATAGTTTTAATTTACTGGCCATTGCTTTGGGGAAAGTATAGTTCAGGCTTACTGTTTTCAGTTTCAGGTAAGAAGCGTCGCCCCAGTTTACATCCGACGAAGTTAAGTTTCCATAAGATGGATCGTTAACGGTAGAAGCAGCCGGGAAAAGCGCTGTATCGCCCGCCGCTCCCCAGCGGTCTAACAGGGCAGTGCTCATGTTGGTGTAGTTAATACCAGCAGGGCTTGAGCTTAAGGTCGAATTTAATATGCCGTAACGATGATTGTACTGGAACATAAAATCGAGTGCAAAACCTTTATAGCTTAGGCTATTGTTCATGCCGGCAAAGTAAGGATGGCCATAATAGCCCACATACCTATCGCCAGCAAAACTAATGCTGCCATCGCCATTTAAATCCTGGTAAGTCGGTAAACCTGTTGCCGGGTTAACGCCTGTATATTTATAAAACTTCCTGATATCAGTTGGTTGTCCGATAATATAAGAACTGGCATAAAAAGTATTTTCGAGATTATCAAAAGCCAGTAATTTATTGCGGCTGATGGTTAAATTCAGGTTGGTATTCCATTTAAAACCGCCGGCTATTACATTAATGGTATTCAACTCAAATTCAAAACCTTTGGTTTGTACCGTAGCATTTAAATTGGCTGTATAACCGGTTGAACCTGTTTGAGAGGGGATAGTAATAAAGTTTAGCAGGTTAGAAACACGGTTGCGGTAATAATCAGCTTTTAGCAAAATCCGGTCGTTTAAGAAACCCAATTCTACTGCTATATCCAGCTTCTTATTGGTCTCCCATTTTAAATCAGGGTTTTGAATACTCGAAGGAACATAAGTACTTACCCCATCGTAAACATTGCTAGAACCAGTAGAGGTATAAAGTGACAGGTAGCCGTAATTCGGGATCTGATCGTTACCGGTAATACCATAACTGGCCCTTAATTTACCAAAGCTTAAAAAGCTAAGGTTCTTCATAAAATCTTCCTGGGTAAAAATCCATGATGCCCCTACAGCACCAAAATTCCCAAATTTGTTGTTACCCCCAAAACGTGATGAACCGTCGCGTCTGAAGGTTCCATCAACAATGTACTTGCCCTGCCAGTTGTAATTTAAGCGGCCAAAAATTGCAGTGTAACTGTATATCGCATCGGCACTGTAAGAGGTAACCACCGAAGAAGCACTTGACAATGAGTTGATCAGCTTTTCATTGTTAAATCCAGTACCGGTTAAAAAGATCCCTGTTGCTTTAGTCTGCTGAAAAGTGGTACCGATTAAAGCTTCGAGGTTACCTTCTCCAATTTTGGTGGTGTACACCGCCTGGGGCTCAATAATGTAATTGTTGTTATCATTATCAGTATACCTTAGCGAACTTACCTGCGCAGTAGCCGGATTTTGCGAACTGGCCGGGTTAATTTGCTGTTGTTTTAAACGGGTTGAGGTGTAACCCAAATTGGCTTTAACCACCAAACCATCGATAATGCGGTACGAAAGGTTTGCATTACTGAACAAATTAGTGGTTTGTGCATTGGTTGTTTTAGGGCTGTAAGAAAGGGGACTGGTAGATGTCCAGTTTACACTACCGTTGGCATTGTACAAGGGATAGTTAGGCGCCAGATTGTAAATGGTACTCAAATCGGTAGAGGGCAACAGGTTTTTCATATAAGTATAGTTTACCGAACCATCTATATTAAAGCGGCCATCGCTACTTTTGTGACCAGCGTTTAACCTGCTTGAAAAAGTGGTGGCGCCAAAATCACCTCCAAAAACAGTGCTTTGCTTACGATAGGTTGAAGAAAACAGGAAGGAATTTTGTGCATTGCCTCCAGAAACTGATCCGGTAGCATTAGTGGTATGCCCGGTATGGCCAATAAAGTATTTTTGCCAGTCGGTATAGGCATTCTGGTCCCACACCGTTAAATCTAAGGCATTGGCAGTGGTTGGGGTAACGCCCGAACGTGCAAAGGCAGCCCTACGGGTAGCCAGGTATTCTTGCGTATTCATCATCGGGATATAATTGGCCACATTGCTTACACCCGAATTGACATTGAAATTAAAAGCCGTTTTACCTTTACTTCCTTTTTTGGTAGTAATTAATACCACGCCATTTGATCCGCGCGAACCGTAAATGGCAGTTGCATCCGCATCTTTCAAGATATCGATACGTTCAATATCTTCAGGTGCAATGATACTGAACGGACTCACACCGCCGTTTGCAGCGCTTACTCCGTTAGCATTCAGATTATCGGTAGCTGGCTGGGCACCATTAAATAAGGTAAAAGGAACACCATCAATAATGTACAATGGAATATAACCTGCCCCAGATACGCCAGTAAATGCGCCACGGATATTCATCCGGGCAGCAGCACCTGGCAAACCGTTATCCTGCGTAATCTGCACACCGGCAATGCGGCCTTGCAGCGCCAGTAATGGGTTTTCTACTGTTTGTTTACCTATTTCTTCGGCAGTGATCGAACTCACTGCACCTGTATTATTGCGTTTGGTGGTACTACCATAACCAACTACCTGCACCTGATCTAAAGATGAAGCCGAAGGGCTTAATTTAATATCGAGCAAACTGGCTACACCACTCTGCAATAAACCGCGTGTTATTTTCAGTTCTTTGGTTTCGTAGCCAATGTAAGAAATAACCAGCACATCATTTTCTTCCAGATCGAGGACGAATGCTCCAGTGGATCCGCTTAAGGCATACTTTTTACTGCCCTTAACGGTAATGGTTGCACCCACAAGTGGTACATTGTTTTCGTCAACAATCCGGCCGTTAAAGCGCGATGAAGTAAAAACTGAAGCTATTTTCTCAATAAATGAGCGCTCTTGCTTCTTAATCAGTACTGTATTTTGCTCAATGTTGTAGGTTAACTGCTGATCTTTTAAAAGGTATTCGATTACCTCTTTGAGTGGCGTATTTTTAAAGTTTACGTTCACCTTTGCCGCATCGTTCAGCGTACTGGTGGCGTACAATACCCTGTAGTTGGTTTGCTTTTCTATTTCTTTAAAAACCCGGTCTACGGTTATGTTTTTAGCCGCATAGGTGAGTTTTTGCGAGAAACTACTGGCACTAACATGCATGAGTAAAGTCGTCATGATGATGATGGTGAGTTTCATAATTAACAGGATTTTTTTAGGAAGGCATGCCGAATGCCTTCCTTGATAAAAAGGATAAATATTCATACTTTCGTTTGTTTGGGTTAATGCGTAAATGGACCTTAGAATTCGTTTTTAAAAGGTTAACTCAGATCATAGCCATGGTCGTGCTTCCAACACTTCCATGGTTTTTTCTTCTAAACCTATTGTGTTATTTAACGCTGTTCCTGTAGTGGTTTCTTCATTTTTTTCTGGTTTTAGTTGATATTGATTTATTTAAACAGCGTGGTTAAGGCTGTTGGCAATATTATTTTACGGTTATTACCTTACCGTTGATATAAAATTTAATATTTCCTGTTTCTTCGAGCATTTTAAGCACTTCAGAAATATTATCAAAACGCGATACCGAGCCCGAAAAAGAAGGCATTTGCTCAGAATGAACATTCATCACAAACTGAACACTGTACCACCGCGATAGTTTCTGCATGATACTGGGTAAAGGTTCGTTTTTAAACCTGAACTCGCCATTTTTCCAATCGATGGCAAATGTCGGGTCTACTGCATTTACCTCAATGGTATTGCCATACAGTACCGATTGCTCACCTGGGGCAATTATCTTTTCACCTCTTGTTCCTTTTACTTTTACCGAGCCTTCTAAAAGTGTTGTTTTGGTGCCTAAACTGTTCTCATAGCTGTTAATGTTGAAATGCGTACCTAAAACTTCTACCTCCTGTTTTTTGCTCTTAACAATAAAAGGGTGGTTTTTATCTTTGCTCACTTCAAAATAGGCTTCTCCATCCAGTTCTACCCGCCTGTTTTTTTCGCTAAAATGACTCGGAAAGGTGAATTTCGTTTCTGCATTTAACCATACCAGGGTGCCATCGGGCAGTTTTACCTGATACTGGCCACCTGACGGGGTCGTTACGGTATTATTTCTTCCTTCCTCTTTTGCTCCTCCATTATCAATAACAGAAAAAATCAGTAAGCCGTCCGCAGCCTTTTTGACGTTTAGTCCTTTTGTAATGGCCAGTTCTCCGGTTTTACTATCTGATAAATCGATCTTGCGACCATCGGCAAGCGTTAAAATGGCGCGGTTACCACCAGGTGCCACATCGTTGGCATAGCGCTCTGACCGGTCTTCAGTCCTGTTCTTGATCGCAAACAAGCTACCCATTAAGCATAAAGCCAGCACTGCTGCCGAAGCGGCGATGATCCACAGGCGCCGGGTAATGGTTTTAGGTCTTACCACCTGGTTTTGCCTGTTGTCTTCCCCTTTTAACCTTTGTGCATCAATGCGTGCTTTCAACTTTTCGCCAAAAGCCGCTTTTTGCGCTTCATCGGCATTCCAAATATTTTCCAGTAACTGCTGCTCCACAAAAGAATCAACCAGATACACTTCTTTTGCAGAAGCTGTTCCATCTAAATAATGCTGTATTAATTGTTTTGCCTGTTCGGTTTTCATAGGTTTTTGAAGCGCATTGAGTGTGACTTACAAATAGATATTCCGAAAAAGCGGTTTTGGTGGTAGATTTATTTAAAAAAAAATAAAAAAAAGTTTTTTATCACTTTAAAAGGTGTAAAAATAGGGCCATCATGGTAGCCGAGAGCTTGCCATTTAGAGAATCGGCTATTATTTTGATCGCATTGCTCACCTGTTTTTTAACTGTCCCTTCAGCAATATTGAGTTTTTTGGCTATTTCGCGGTACGACAATTGTTCATCGCGGCTCAAAAGATAAACTTCGCGCATTTTTTTAGGCAATTTGGCAATCCCCAGATCAATATTTTCCTGTAATTCTTTTAACGAGATGCTTTCTTCAATATTCAGGCTATTATCAACCGCTTGTTCGTTTATTTTATCTAAAAAATCACTGTTGTGGATATTTCTTTCGATATACCGTAAGCATAAATTACGGGTGCTACGAATAAGATAAGCCCCTAAAGTACTTTTAACCACTAAGGTAGTCCTTCTGTTCCAGATCGATACAAAGATTTCCTGCACTATATCAGCAGCTTCCTCCTCCGATTTGGTTAACCTCACCGCATAAGATGCCATCTTTTCCCAATAACGGTTGTAAATTTCGGTAAATGCCTGCTCATCTTCCTGGTTTATCAGCAAGATCAGTTCGATATCTGGTACATGGTTTAGGGATGGCATAGTTTATAAAACGAATATAGAAGAAAATATAGAATAATCTGCTGTAAAGGTGCAATAACGTCATTCACCTAAATTGTCCCACCTTTAAAAGCTGCACCTGAAGAAATTGGTTAAGTGTAACCATAACTGCACGGTCTTCACGAATCCGGTGACTTACGATGCCCATTTTTCCGGAGGTCCGGGTATCAGGGGCAGAATTTTCCGTCCAATTTTTTTGCCCGTTAATCCACTCCGCAAAGGTGGCTAAAACAACGTCTTAAATTCGCCCACAACATGTTGTAGAGGAGCAAAAGTGACAGGCAAATTTTTTTAGGTTAGCTTTGGAAACATTTCTCACTTTTCCTATGTTCTTAAAAAAGACTTTGGATACCCTCCAACACAATTACTGGATCGAAACTAAAGTATTTAATTGCTGAAGTCTTTCGTGAATAATCAAGCTTTTTTACCGTATAAAAGTAATCGTTTAAAAGGATAAATAGCAGGAAGTTTCGGGAAATGTTTTGCGATCCTTTCTTGATAGGTACGGATAAAAAACTCTTTTTGTTCCCCTTCAAGGCGCTCCAGATATGGGATTAACGAAGAGCCGGAAATAAAATTATATAGCGTTTGGTAATCGCTGGCAATAATGGGGTAGACTTTTTGAACGACCTGGATATCTTCCAACCCCTGGTCAAAAAATATTTGCGCGTATTCATCCATGCTCAATACTGGGGAAGCCCGCTTCCAGCCTTTCAGAAAATCTTCAAAAGGAGATTCCTGTATAAGTTCGAAAAGTATTTTGTTAAGTAAATTTTCCTTCTGTACCGGCATCTGTACAGCAAATTGCCCTCCGGTATGGAGCTTTTGGATCAGTCCTGGAAAAAGTTGCTGGTGATCATCAGACCATTGCAGGGCAGCATTACTGAAGATTAGGTCCCATTTTTCAGTACTTCTGTTTACCTCCTCCGTAGACGACTGGCGGAAATGCAGCCGATCGCTTTCCAGCGCGTTGGACTGTCTCAGCATTTCGGCAGAAGTATCAACGCCCACAAAAAAGGCCTGTTCAAATTTTTCAGTCAGGATGGCTGTCTGCTCACCCGTACCACAGCCCAGATCAATTGCTTTCATTTTTTCAGCAGGCTGGATAAAATCCGCTAAATCGAAAAATGGCTGATAACGGATGTCTTTGAACTTGTTGTAAATTTCTGGATTCCAGGGCATATTTTCCTTTTTTTTGTGATACTTTACAAATGGTGAATAACTACTTAATTTAAATAATGATTTTTTAGGCTAAAAGTTGAATAAATTGGGCAGCAATGTCAGTCTTCGCGAATCGTTAATGCTACTGTCTTCTACTAACAACTAACATAGGTTTACAGTTTTGAGATAAATTTGGCTGTTATCTTCCGCGCCTGTGCATCTGCTGTATCTTTTGTTCGAAAAGGATGCCGCGTCTGTCCCTGACAGGGTAGTACGTATACAAGATGGGGATATTAATTAATTTCATTTTGGCCTAAGCTTCCTCTATTTCGAAACTATTTTCGCGCTGCAAACCTTAGGGGCTGCACTTTTTATCTAAACTAGCGCTAGATCGTGTTCTCAGTGGCGGTGAACTTAGGTTTAATCTCGCTGCTTGCCAAATGGATAAAGAGGGGTTGCAAAACATCCCTTGTTCGAAAGGATAATGTTTAACTGTGTTGTGCATTCTCGGGCTTATCGTTCTTAGATTTCCTACACTAGAGGTTGATCAAATTCTTTAAATAGACAAGAGCAGGATGATAAAATAATGTGGGGTTATTCCAATTATCATTGAGTCAGAAAAAAGGGAGAACAGAGAAGACTTAGAATCTGTAATAAAACAATATACATTCGAAGCGGCTGAGCATAAAGTGTATATTATGAATTCACTAGGCGCGACAAGACATTTCAAATAACGGAGACCAACCTAAATAAGCCTGAACAAAATATTATTCCTATAATTGACCAATAATTCTGAAATAGGAGCCATATGATAACAGATAATATTTCGACACATTCTTTAAAAGATATCACCGATCAGGTGATAAGTGTCAATAAGTTTATCGGCGGCATACCGAGTACGGTATCCTATTTAAAACCTGCACACCGTCGGGACGATCATTATCTTTTCATTTTTCAAAAGAGGGGAAAAAGTAAAATTGTTGTTGATTTCAGGGATGTGGAATTAAGTGGAAGTTCGGTTTTATCAATATTGCCCGGCCAGGTGCACTATGGTGTATCTGTTTGTGATGATACAGAAGCCTGGCTAATTACCATCGATATTAATTTTATAAGCGATGACTATCGGGCAATCTTTGATCACCATTATTTCCAGTGTAAACCTTTAATCTTACCCGATTTAGAATGCGTATCATTAGATAAGTGCCTTCAGTTAATGGCCGATATTAATGAAAATCATGATGCCCTAAGTTTTATGCCGCAAGTAATGCATTCGTTGATAGGGGCCTGCGTGGGTATTTTTGCCTCTGCCTATCAACAGATAGAAAAGGAAGAAGACGCGACATTGCGAACGCAAATTTTAACCCGGGAATTTAAACGGTTGCTTTTGAAACATTTTAAAACGTATAAAAGTACCTCTGATTTCGCATCAGAACTGAATATCAGTGCAGCCTACCTAAATGAAGCGGTTAAGCTAACCACCGGCTATACCGTCGGGTTCTGGATACAGCAGGCCGTAATGATGGAAGCAAAGCGCTTGCTTTATGCTACCGATAATACGGTAAAACAAATAGCCTATATGCTGGGCTTCACCGATCATGCATACTTTACCCGCTATTTTTCCAGTGCACATGGGCAGTCTCCCTCTAGTTTTAGAGCTAACTACCGTAAATAATCCAATAGCTACCTTATTTAATCCATTTCCTGCAATATCCATCCATTCTAACTTTGTTCAAAAAATTAGAAATGGGATATCATATTGTTTTTATTATAGGATTCATATCCTGTATTTATCTGCTATTAAGTTTAATATATGCTCTTTACCCTTATCTGCGGGGCTCAGGTTTAAAAAAATATATTAACAATGATGCTTTTGCCATGGTAACCGGTTCTACTGATGGTATTGGTAAAGCTGTTGCCTTTGAGCTTGCTGAACAAGGATCCAATATTATTTTACACGGGCGGAACGAGGATAAGTTAAATGGGGTAGCACTGGAAATAAAGGAGCTTTTTCCGGCTCGCAGGGTGGTTTGCATAAACCACGATGGGGGTAAGGACAGCCACATGGATACGGAGATAATAGATGGGCTGACTATAAATATATTGGTGAATAATGTAGGCGTTGGCCCGATAGGCCAGCTGAGAGAATTTTCCAATGATGAAATAGCTGAAACGATAAGACTCAATGCCACTTTTCCCTCGCAGCTCACAAAGGATCTGTTGCCACATCTTAGTAGCCAACCATCGCTTATATTAAATGTTTCTTCATACGCCGGAATATATCCACCCCCTTATCTAGCGGTTTATTCTGGCACAAAGGCTTATAATAACGCCTTTTCTATTTCACTTTCCCGTGAGCTTGAGAATATTGAAGTGATTTCGCTGGTTACCGGAAGTGTTAATACCGGAACCAATACCAAATCCATAACCTTTATGCGGCCAAGTGCGGCAAAATATGCCAAGCACGTGGTATCGGTTGTGGGCTGCGGAAGAAAAAGCATAATACCATACTGGCCACATGCCATCCAACATTTTCTCATATCTCTTCTACCGGAAAAAATCATCGATTATCTCACAAAGAAGGCGATGCAAAAAGAATTAAATCAATCCGTATAAAATTTTATCTATAAATCTCATCACAAACCCAGCCTCGTACGAATTAGAGGTTTAACAAATAATAACATGAAAATAAAAGTATCTATACTGGCAGCTGTAATTTCAGTACTGCTTAAATTAACTGCGCAGGCGCAGGAAAACCCGTCAAGCCAAAACGCTGTAAAACCCGCACTCCAGCTGGGTTCTTTCAAAGCCGATTATACTTATTCGCCTTTTGAGGTAAACGGAGAAAATATGTACACCCAGCAAGCAAATGCAAGCTTAATATTTCCGATGTACAGTAGACTAAAAGATGGCAAACTTGATTTTTTACTTACCGGAATAGCCTATACAGGATTGTATCTTAATGGAAACAGTCTTGCCGATGGCTCTTCTTCCTTTCACTCATTTTCCGTACCGCTAACCTATCAGAAATCATTTTCAAGAAAATACTCGCTTTCTGTATCTTTTATTCCGACACTTTCATCCGATCTGAATGATTTCTCTGGTGAAGATATGATCTATACGGGAGCCGCTGCATTAAAGGTGAAAGTATCAGACAAATTTTCCTATTCTCTTGGAGCAGTTTATTCAAAGCAGTTTTTTGGCGCTTTATTCCTGCCTTTATTGGGATTTGATTGGCAGATCAACAGCCGGGTTAATCTATCGGGGTCATTGCCGATTAACCAGAAATTAAAATATAGCCTGTCGGATAAAAATGATATTGGTATAATTAACAATCTCGGAATCGGTGGAGGTACGTACCGATTATCCGAAATTTTGAATTCCACTTATTTTCATGCCCAGCAGTCGAAAATAGCTTTATTTTATTCCTATCTGCCATCCAAACAGTTTTCGGTAGATATAAATGCAGGCTATAATTATGTTCAAAAGCTAGGCTTTTATGATAAAAATGAAAAAATAGATTTAGCTCCGTTTGATAGCCTGGATGATCGGATTCCGCTAACGGAATATAATAAAAATGGCATTTCTGTTGGGGTAGGCATTAATTATCGGTTTTAATTAGTTGCCAGCTCTATTTCTTGAGCTTAAGTTGGTTTTCATAAAGATTGAATCAATTTTATTCATGATAAATATATGCAAATCATAAAAAATCACCAAAAAACGCCGTTTAAATTTGCAGATGCAATAATAAGCCGGCGGTGTTTATTTACTTAATATTATGAAATGGTTCTTGGTCAAGTATATTTATCAGATAGTTAGCGGAGAAGGGAGTTACCACTGTCAGTTTGATGAACAGCAAAGAATAATTGAATCTGATTGCCTTGCTGGTGCATTTGAGAAAGCCGGGAATCTGGCTGACGGTTTTCATCCTTCTTTCAAAAATTATTTGGGTGAACCGGTTAGATGGAAGTTTGTCTGTATTGCGGATCTTTTTGAGATAGATCCACCTGCCGACGGATCTGAAATAAGCAGCATTTTACGTGAGCCACCAGATATAATGGCTTATCTGAATGAAATCGAACTGCGTAAAATATTTCTTGAACAGAATATTCAGTCCAGGTAGATACGTATTGTCGGCGGAGATTTTTCTAGGACCAGGTTTTTTGTAGGTCCACAATTAAAAGCATCAAGTGGGAAATACGAAATTGATGTGAAGTTTTATTCAGGGGAAGGGGTATTACTGCTTAATAAAATGGGATAAAACGGCCGGGAAGAATGGGACTTTAGGTATTCAAGTTTGTATAAGAAATTTTCGTATTTCTATATCTTGGGCATATTCTTCTCCAAAATGAGTGATGTTTCTAGAAATCTTATCTGGATTTTGAGTATAGCTCAGAAAACTGTCATTGTTGTTAGCATCTAGTATAATACAATTGGGTTCTGGTTCATAACGGTTTGTTTCTTAAACTTAATAAACCCCAGACTTAAATACAAGTGGTTTTCATATTTTGCAGACTATTGGCCAGAATGGCAAGGTTGCCATACTTTTTATTGCCAATATACAGTATCCGTATTTTTTTCTTAATTCTCGCTATGGGGTATATTCCTATAATCTATGGGGCAACTATTCTTATCTCCATAATCAGTTTCATATACATTTCTATAATTAGTTTTATGATGGCTGATTTTGTCTATGGCTTGCTGATTGTTTTGCCTGTAATTGATCAGGCAAGTTATTCACCAGGAGTCAACTGGCTTTTGGGATAGCAGTTTTGAATGGGCAATCCGCTAGATATGGCTCGTTTGTTTGTTCCAGTAAAATGTGCTGTTGTTTGGTTGGTATTAGGGCAGTACAGATCCGATTGCAGCGAAACTTTTTGTAAATATGCTTGAAGAGCTGGTAAAGTCCGTTAATGAATAATAGCGCTAATGTGTTGAAACCTTAAATATCCTAATTCTATAAAATGAAACCAGTAACAGACATTAGCTGTTACCGGTTTTGCTTTGCCTATAGATAAAGACTGCCTTCCATTACAATTACCGAGGAGCCGCTAACCACTATTCCATCGTCTTCTACGCGCGTATGTATTTCTGAAGGATGACCAGTCTGTTCTCCCTGGAAAATGATATGGTCACTCTGTTTTTGGATATGCCCCAGTTTTTCAAGATAACCTGTTAGTGGTCCGGCGGCGGTACCTGTAGCGGGATCTTCGTCAATGCCAATACCTGGATTGAAAAACCTTGCGCTGGCAAGGTACCCTTTTGCTGAAGGTGCCGTCGAGAAAAGATAAAATCCTTCAAAACCATATTCCTCGCTAATTGCTTTTAAGCGTGTTTTATTGGGAATTGCAAGCGCTAGTACATTAAGGTCTTTAACGGGGACCATCAAATGGGCTACTTCAGTTTTTACGATCTTATTTTCCCAGCCATTGCTACCAAGCATTTCAGCATCAAGCCCCAAAGCGGCTGAAATTTTTGCAGAAGGCACACTTCCAATAATCTCTGCAGGATGCTGTTTCATTGTAACAAATAGGTGATCATCTTTTTGAGTTACATTTACACCGATTGGTGTCCCATTAATGGAGACCCAAGTTGCTGTAGTCTGTGTTTTAAAAATATCCCATTGTTTTAAAAGCGCAAGGATAACTGCACCAAGCAAATTGTGTCCTGCTCCATTAACTTCGAAGCCGGCAGGTGTAAATGACCTCACCTCAAGAGCTCCGGTAGTTTCGCTATAATGGATAAACGAGGTTTCCGAGTAACCAAATTCTCTGGAAATTTTATGGTATTCATCAAGGCTGAGTGCATCAGGAGTATGAACAACAGAAAGCTGGTTGCCTGTGTAGCGTTGGGTGGTAAAAACATCCAGTATGTAATAATCTAGTTTTCTCATTTTTTGCGATTTAATTGTTTAAACCTATAAGTATGGTATAGTTTTCAATCCTTCCGTATAACTTTCTAATACAGGAACAATAATAGATAAATTTTGTAACCATGATATTTTGTTTAGAATTCATCTCAAAATTAAACCGCAATAGTTTATTTTTGTTATGGGTTAACCCAAGGTAACCGGTTACCCTGGGTTAACTATTATAGACATGGCCTCAACGAATATTAACGGAGAATTAAAAGAAGCTACCTGTGAACAAGAGCTATCGGCTATTCGCGATAGTCTTGAAATTTTAGGTGGAAAATGGAAACTTAGGATTATGCGCTACTTGGTAAACCGCATTGATCAGCGAAATACCTTTAAGAAAATACAACGCGAAATTGAGGGGATTTCGGCTAAAATGCTTTCTAAAGAACTCCATGACTTGGAACTGAACCTCCTGGTTTCGAGAGAAGTAATCGATTCTAAACCTGTAACTGTAGCCTATTCGATCACCGAGTATGGTTATACTGTACTTCCTGTAACAGAAACCCTTGTAGAATGGGGATTGAGACACCGAGAGAAAATCAAGGCAATGATCAATTGCTTCCCGGCTTAGATCAGCGTAAATGCGCAGAAGGGCGGATCGGAATTTGCAGGCAATACATCAAAAGTCCAATCCGTCCAATATTGGATAATAGCAGCAAAATAATGCCCAAAATTGCGGTAAATTAGACTGCGCTATGGAACCATTTGGCTTTGAGAAACTTCCCGAAATCATCCGTCAGTTATTTGAAAAAGTAGAACGGATCGAAGAAATGGTATCAGACCTTAATCCGGCGGATGACGGATCAAGTGACCTTTTAACGGTAAAGGAAGCTGCTGATTACCTAAAGGTTTCCGTGCAATCCCTATACTCTAAAGTCAGTAGAATGGAAATACCGGTAAGCAAGCCAGGCAGACGATTGTACCTGGTTGAAAATCGACCTGTTTAAAGGCATTATCCAAATGCTTTCTTTTGATCAGTATTTTCCGTTCGCTAAGCTGAATTGCTTTAATCCTGCCATTATTGATCTGCTGATAATTTTGTTGCATTTGCTACAAGTCGACAGGACTTTTAGCCCCCAGAACATCAGTGGTAATTTCCCCTCAAATAGTGGCTTATTAGCACCGTTTAATGTTTTTTAGTGTCGTTAAGTGTCGATAAGCGACATCATTTCACCCATGATTTTTTTTCTGGGAAAAATTTCAGTCGCTCGAGCAACAAATGAGCAACAAAAATGCGAAAAATAGTGGCAAACCTCCAAAGAGTTGGTGGAGAAATATTGATGTAACTTATTGATGATAAGTAAGTTGATTGTTGTATGTTGTCGAAATTAGTGGTTGTTTTGGGGATTATTTGCCGATACAGAAAATACATCTATCTGTAAGCCAGATTTTTATGTCAAAAAAGTAGCAATGCAAAAACTAAAATAACATCGGTGGTTATCTCGCCTGTGTGTTGATAACTTGCCGATTCTTGTTCCATTTAAGGACTGTTATTGGGCGAAATGAATATTTCAGAATGTTGGAGGTTTCGTCAAAACTAAGATCATGATTGAAACGGTCGTCATTATTTTATACACTGCTTTTAAAATAAATATATAGGATGGCTATATAGGTTGCTTGAAAATGGCTTTGGAATAAATATCCAAGGAAATAAACAATATTGACTACACTGCAAGCCCGGTATTATCTGCAAGTTTTAGTATTGCATTGAGCAAATCGTGAAGGTTATATCATGTTTCTTACATGCCTTACTAGTATCTTTCTTGTATTACAGAAAGAAATGAAGTTAACTTTTCTACGGTCACATCCGGATGCAACCTTCTACAGGCCTGTTCAGACTGCTATTCTTTAAGTGCTTCTGGTAACTCGTAAGGGCTTTTGCAAAGCAAAAGGAGCATTCTAAAAGATTATTGACAAGGGGGGAATAGAGGGGCACAACAAGAATCTGATATTCTCCGAGCGATAAGCATCAGGCTACAAATCCATAGTGACTACTGAACAGTTTGAAACGTACAGGTATGGATATTATTCCCAAAATACACAGTTTAAATCACTAGATTAACAAATATGTAATATGATTATAATTTACGTGGTGTATATTTGGCTAACCAAACAATGTATTCTATATCATGCAAATATAGTTTATTAATAATTTTTAATTTGTATAATATATTTTATAAGAAGAGTATGTTTTCTCTATTCATTTGTCTATTTAACAAATGAATCTGCGTTGCCTCATCCCCAACGCACTATGCTAAAATCTTATCAGAATAAATTAACAAATGGTCTCATTTAAAACGCACCATGCCCAGGCTATTGGCTGTAAGCACCTTCCTGAACGCATAGCGGAAGGTAATATGCCATTCTGCTGCTTTTGGCACCATTCAATGGGTCAGACACTCTTTTTTAGTGAAGAACCCGTTAAAGACCATAGGTGCTATCTCAATTTTTGCAATACTTAAATAACTAATTGATAAACTAAACTATTGACTATGAAAAACAATTACTTTTTTATCCTGCTTTTATTCATTTTGAGCGCCTGCTTCTCTGCACGATCCCAGACTTTCGTGCATCCAGGTATTCCGCTATCAGCTTCCGATCTGAGTACCCTGAAAGCGCATGTGCAGGCCGGAGACTATCCCTGGAAACAGGCTTATGATATCCTGGCTGCTGATGGCAAGTCGCAACTGACTTACACGCCACACCCTTTTGCCACGGTTAGCCGCAACCCGAATGTAAATCTTAACCCGTGGAGAGGGGATATGGTTGCTGCATTTTTTCAGGCCATGATGTGGAGCTTAACGGGCAATGAGGAGCATGCTAAAAAATCGAGGGACATTCTAATGGCATGGGCAACTACCCAAACGGAATTTAACGGAATTGAATCTAACCTCGATTTGGGTGATTACGCTTATGCCTATGGCGGTGCGGCCTCTATTCTTCGCGGAAGCTGGAGCGGCTGGACAGCCGAAAATACCACAGCTGTAAAAAACCTGTTTAACAACGTATACTGGCCGCGTACCGGTTGTGCCGGTTATGCTTTAGGACCAGCCAATAAAGGCACATTGAGTATAGCCGGAGGAGCCGCTATCGCCGCTTTTTCTGATGATCCGATAAAAATGGCGCATATCGTTCACCTGATGCGGTACATCGGTTCTACCGGATTTAAAAATACGCTGCCGAGTGGAGAACATGGGGAAAGCGGAAGAGACCAGGGCCATTCTCATGGTATGTGGAGCGGGATGGCCTTTACCGCAGAAGTTTTCTGGAAGCAAGGGATAGACCTTTATTCTGAACTGGATAACCGGCTGCTTGCATTAGGAGAATATTTTGCAAAAACCAACACGGGAAAAACCATCGGCTTTGTGCCTTTTGGTACTACAGACTGGTACTATTTTAATGCTGCACCCTATGGATGGGATGGAGGAAGATGGGGCTTAACCTTACTGCAAAGTGCCTATAAGGTACGTAAAAACATTCCTACCCCTTACATCACTAAAAGACTTAATACCATCCCAGGTCGGTTTGATCCCGTTTATACCTGGTTTTATAAATCTGAGGATAATTCTACTGCTACGGTCCCGGCGCAAACCCAAACTGTCCCTCCACCTACAAAAGTGGGAACAGGCGGTTTAACCGATCTTGATATCGGCACAGCTTCACCAGCAGGTAGCAGTACCTACAACAATAATGTATGGACGGTAAGGGGAAGCGGGACAGAAATATTGACCCATGGAGCTGACGGATTTCACTTCGTATATAAAGAAGTAACGGGGAACTGTTCTATCATTGCCAAAGTGGAAACGGCCGGAGGTGGTGCCCTGAATGCACGGGCAGGGGTAATGCTGCGTTCAGATCTTAGCCCTAATTCTGCGCAAAGGATATGGATTGCTGTTAAATCTGGCAAGCGTGCCGAATCATTTATGCATGGATGGACCGAGGTTAGGGGAGGCTCCAACTGGGAAAAAGCGGAAAGACCAATCCCGCAGGATGCTTATTGGGTGAAAATTGAACGCATAGGTGATGTGATTAACACGTATTACTCACCTGATGGTACCAGCTGGGCTACTGAAGTACAAGGCAGGTATGAAGGTTTTACCGGCACGGCTTATATCGGATTGGCGGTTTGTTCGAACGCAAACGGTGTTTTAAATACCGCTGTATTCAAAAATGTAAGTGTTACCGGTGGGCAAGGTGGAGTAGTTACCTTGCCCGAAGCACCCCATTCTGTATATGCTTATGCCGGAAATAACCAGATGCATCTCCGTTGGCTTTCTTCTTTCGGTGCAGATAGCTATACCGTTAAACGGTCGTCTTCAGTAAATGGGACTTATACCACCATTGCCTCTGGCCTTACGGGGAACAGTTTCAAGGATACAGGTGCATCTAACGGCCAGACCTATTATTACAAAGTTTGTGCAGTAAATACAGCAGGCACAAGTCCTGATTCACCAGCAGATTCAGATACGCCTGAGGCACC
This sequence comes from Pedobacter sp. SG908, assembly GCF_011759615.1. Lineage (NCBI taxonomy): Bacteria > Pseudomonadati > Bacteroidota > Sphingobacteriia > Sphingobacteriales > Sphingobacteriaceae > Pedobacter > Pedobacter sp. SG908. Next base: position 2,752,554 of record NZ_JAAOYY010000001.1, on the reverse strand, counting down.
GCCTGTTCCGCAAATTGTTGGCATACAAGGAGGTATTTATCGTATTATAGCAACCAATAGTAATAAAGCAGTTGGGGTAAAAAATAATTCTACTGCAGAGGGTGCATTGATAGGGCAAAAAACTTACGATGCTACAAGCGGCCAGCATTGGACGATAAGCCAGCTATCGGGTACCGATTACAAAATAATCAATTTGCTTAGCGGAAAGGCATTGGATGTAGTAAACAACGCTATAACTAATGGCGCTGCTATTGAACAACGTACCTATTCAAATACTGATCAGGCCCAGGTTTGGTCGATTAAGGACCGGGAGAACGGAACTTTTAACATCGTAGGTAAACAAAGCCAGAAAGCATTGGAAGTTCCAGGTTCAAGTACTTCAGACGGAACTACAATGAACATTAACAGGTGGCTTGATGGCACAAACCAAATTTTTAGACTGGAGTTGGTTTCTGCACAGGAATTGAGTACGGCTTACCTGAAAAAACTTGCTGAAGCCATCAAGTTACGCGATACCACAGCAACGAGTACCACCAATGTGCCGGGTAAATTTCCGGTAACAGCCAATGCGCAATTAAATGACAGCATTACCTATGTACAGTCTCAATATAATACACAATCTACGGCTGTACAGATAAGCGGTTATATTACCATACTGGACAATGCCATGAAACGGTACTTAGCGGCTAAATATTATCAGACGAATATGCTGGCCGATGGATATTATTATATTAAACCTACTACAAGCGATTCTTTATTTACCAGAAACGAAACCAATACACCTTTATTTGAGCTGGCAAGCACCGATCCATATCTTCAGATCTGGGATGTCAGAAAGCAGAGTAACGGCAGGTACAAAATTTCCTGCCTGAGTACACCCCCTGCAGCTTTTAGCAATTATTTGAGCGAGGGTGCACAATTTGGTCGTAATGTTACGCCCTTTTCGCTGGTCTGGAATTCAATGAATTTTTACTTTGACGGAACCTCGTATGCCATTCAGCGGGCACAAAATGGTGGAAACGGCTACTGGTATCCAAGTGGTAATAAAATACTTACTATAGGTGGAAGCGATAACGACCCCATTCCTTATAGCTTCCCATTCCGTTTTGAACCGGTAGGACCTATCCCGATCAACCTGAAAGCGGCTGGTAACGATGGTAAAAACATCCTGGACTGGGACTCTATCCCGAACAAAACGTATATCGTAAAACGCGCAATGGCATCGGCTGGTCCTTATACTACACTCGCTACGATCAGTACCTCCAAATATACCGATAGTATTGGTGTGAGTAATGGGAATACTTATTACTACCAGGTTGCTTCGCCAGATGGCTCGGCTTCCAGCCCTATAGTTACGGCCTCGCCAAATGTTGGCCAGCTTACTTACCTCAAATTTGACGAAACAAGCGGACGTGCCGTTGATAGTTGGGGTGCTAAACATGCAACTTTAGCATCTTCGGCAAGCCGGGATACCGGGAAATCCGGAAATGCCCTTAAACTGGACGGTTCGGGGAATGCCTATGCTAGCTTACCGGCAGGCATTGTGAGCAGCTTAAATGATTTCACGGTATCTGCCTGGGTGAAGATGGATGCACTTTCTACCTGGATGCGGGTATTTGATTTTGGTATTGGTGCTACACCGGTTACACAATATATGTTCCTTACCGTCCAGTCAGGAACGCCTACAGTAGATGGCGTGACCACACGGACCATTAGTTACAGGATTAAAAATGGAGGAGCAGAGCAAATAGTCAGTTTTAATTATCCTTTGCAGCTGAATGCCTGGACACATCTTGCTGTTACCCAATCGGGAAATACGGCTCGCCTGTATATCAACGGGACTTTGGTAGCCAGCAGCACCGGAGTTACGATTAAGCCTTCTCAGCTGAACGCTGCCGGCACCACTACCGGCACCACGCTGAATTACCTGGGTAAATCACAATTCGCAGATCCTATGTTCAAAGGCTCAATTGATGAGTTTAAGATTTATAGTAGGGCCTTAAGTACAACGGAGATCGCTTCGGCATTTACCAGCCAGTCGATCACGATGAATGCCATTGCGCCTAAACTCATGGGGGATGCTGATTTTGATCCTGCGGCTACTACAACATCCGGGCTTCCGGTAACCTATACCAGTTCAGATACCACAGTTGCAAAAATTGTAAATAACAAAGTCCGTGTTCTTAGTACGGGGACAAGCGCGATTACTGCTTCGCAGGTAGGAAATTCAATTTACTGGCCTGCAATTCCGCAATCAAAAGTATTGTCGGTTGCCATTACGAATAATACCCAACCAACTGCTGTGATAGGCAGGCCATTTAGCTATACTATTAGCACTAATGCACTGAGCGATTATACGGCAACAGGTTTACCTGCCGGTTTAAGCGTGAGTGCCTCAAACGGGATCATATCCGGTACCCCAACCGAGTACGGTGTATTCCCGCTGGTGATCGGCGCTGTTAATGATAGTATCCCTGGAAAACAGACCATTACCTTAACGGTAGAGAAGATGGTCAGCAACGCTATTGTTGCTTCGGGAGATGCCAAAAATGTGGTCGAATGGGATGCTCTTCCGGGTTTTAGCTTTAATGTGAAACGTTCAACTGCACTGGGTGGTCCTTATGCAACTTTATCAAATGTAACGACCAATATGTTTACCGATACCGGTGTGAGCAATGGAACTACTTATTATTATGTGGTTACAGCAGTTGATAGTCAGGGTGAAGGTTCTCCCAGCGCAGCAGTAACCGCAAAACCTGCTGCCGGCCAGCTGGTTTACCTAAAGTTTAATGAGACTGGTGGCACCCGCGCTATTGACAACTGGGGAGCTACCCACGGAACATTGGCCGCAACCGCAACCCGTGCAACCGGGCAAGATGGAACTTCGATTAAATTAGACGGAACAAGTACTTCTTATGCTACCCTGCCAACAGGAATTGTAAAAACTTTATCCGATTTCACCGTTTCGAGTTGGGTAAGGATGGATGCACTATCTAACTGGATGCGTGTATTTGATTTTGGGAACAGTACTGCACAATATATGTTCCTTACCGTTCAGCAGGGAACGCCTACTGTAAATGGGGTAAAACTATCAACCGTTCGTTATGCCGCTAAAAACGGCGGGACAGAGTTAAACGTAAGTGCGAACTTTGCTTTCCCCTTGGATACCTGGACACATTTGGCCGTTACCCAATCAGGAAATACAGCAAAGCTGTACATTAACGGTACTTTGGCAGCCACCAATACCAACCTGAACATTAAACCTTCGCAGCTCACCGCTTCAGGTACAACTACGGGCACTACGTTGAATTACCTGGGTAAATCACAGTTCAATGACCCCCTTTTTAAGGGCTCAATTGATGAGTTTAAGATTTACAGCAGGGCATTAAGTGATACGGAGATTGCCAACGAAGGTACAAGCGCTGGCTTCAGCCAATCGGGTAATCTTTCAGGTATACAATCCCGATCAGGTATAATCCCGGCACAAGCCCTTGCTCCAGAATCTTCAAGCAGCAATATCATCTATCCTAACCCGGTTAAAGAGCAGTCTTTCAAAGTGAGGCTTACGCCTGACCTGAGGGATCAAAACATTAAGGTAACGGTTAGGGATGTTGTGGGTAGGATAATGCAGAGCGGAAGCCACCGTGCCGCAGACCGCGACCTGCAGGTAGGCCTTTCCGGAAATTACCGTTTAGGTGTTTATTTCGTGTACCTAAATAACCTGACACCGATCAGGCTGATCGTCGATAAATAAATAAGAATTCCATAACACAAAAGGTTGCTAAAGCAACCTTTTGTGTTAAAACACCTAGAGACTTCAGAAATAAATGCCTCATTGGAGTTGCTTTAAATACAAGCAGTTAATCTTTGAAAATATATTGTTATTACCAAATTAGCTTAACCCATTTATACATATCCTATGCCGATAAAAACAAAAATGAATAAACTCATGCTTTGCGCTTTAACCATCTTTTGTGGGTGCAGTAAGCCAAGCGTTGCTGAAGATCCGGTAAATTCAGACGGCAGTTTGTCTGGAAAACATATGGCCGTAGCTGCGCTAAAGTTTGTGTTGTTTTAATGTGTTTATTATTAGTGTTTTGTGCCTTTATCCGTCGCTTTAAATCTTGCGATTTTCTAATTAAAACCTCGCAGTTAACAAAATTCCCCTTGTTTTTATCATTTGAAGCATCCCCAGGTCTGAGCTAAAACTATTTTTGACATTAAATCCAGTAACCTTAGACTATTGACTTGTTATTTTAGTAAGATAAATGTTCACTAGATATAACAGCTAATCATTTTAGACTACTCTTACTTGTTTAAGAAACCATATATAAACTCAGATGAACCGAACAACTTTTATCAGGAAATTGCCAGCTCTCATATTTATGGTAGTTTTCTTTATTAATGGCAGATATTGTTAAATCAGAACCAGCAACTATAGATCATGCATTACATGGGCAAGTTCATAAAGTAGTAACGCAATGAATCTAGGGTCAACCAGATGGTGGCATGTCCGTCCAAATCAGAGGCTTATTGAAGCTACTATAGATTATACAGGCTTGTGAAAATAAAGTAATCCATCAATAGGTGTGCAATTGGCAAGCCTATCAATCAATACTTCATTTTTTAAAAAGAGGAAAGAGATGCACCACAACTCAAGGTTTGCTTATCTGAAGTGGTTTTCAACCAGAAGGGGGAATCTCCATTATAATAGTGACGAGTAATGCTAAATGGAGTCTTAAAAAACCTGCAGACTTCTGATCACAGTTAAACCAGATGACCGGAAATGAGGGGACTACAGAATCGAAGTTTACTACGGTACCTAACAGTGCTGGTCTTTCCCGTTCTGCGGTAATAATTGTTATTGCAGACGATGGCAAAGCCAGACGGCTTACACTCACAGACTAGTAATTTGTTCCCTTTATATTACTCCCCCCTCAAAAAAAAGCACCTGATCAGACAGATATGAATAGCACTGCATATAACCTGATGAATTCAGCAGGCTTACCGCCATACCTCTTCAGAATAAACAATTGGAAAGGAATTACACAGAAATAATAAATAATCAGGCCTATAATTATAGGTTAGCAATACTTTTTACCCCATAATAATATGAATAAATTTATAATCACAATTTTTTTCCTGCAATTTAGTATTTGTGCAATAGCACAATCTCAGTCAGCCCAGAAACCGAATACCCCGGGTTTCTACACGAATCCAATTTTTTCTGGGGATTATCCTGATCCGAGTATACTGCGCGATGGCGATAATTATTACATGGTTCATTCGTCTTTTGAATATTATCCGGGTTTGTTAATCTGGCATTCAAAAGACCTGATCAACTGGAAGCCTGTAACCCATGCTTTGCACAAGCATATCGGCAATGTATGGGCTCCCGATCTGGTGAAATATAAAAACAAGTTTTACATCTATTTCCCCGCTAATGGCACCAACTATGTGGTTTGGGCAGATTCAATCAATGGCAAATGGAGTGATCCGGTTGATCTGAAAATTAGCAACATCGATCCTGGACATATCACAGATGAGCAAGGCAAAAGATATTTATTCTTTAGTAATGGCGGATTTGTACCCTTGTCTGATGACGGACTATCAATAATAGGTGAGCAAAAGTCTTCTTACAAAGGCTGGCCTATCCCAAGAAACTGGTCTATTGAGTGTTTTTGTCTGGAAGGCCCAAAATTAATTAAAAGAGGAGAATACTATTATATTACTGCGGCCGAAGGGGGAACAGCAGGTCCAGTAACTGGGCATATGGTTGTTTCTGCACGTTCAAAATCATTGCTGGGACCATGGGAAAATTCGCCATATAATCCGATTATCAGAACAAAAGACAATACTGAGAAATGGGCTTCAAAAGGGCATGGTACCATCATTGACGATGTAAAGGGCAACTGGTGGATGATATTTCACGCTTATGAAAAAGACTTTTACAACAAAGGCCGCCAAACTTTATTACTGCCAATAGAATGGACAAAAGATGGTTGGTACAAGGTAAAGAAGGACGTAAATGATAGCGGACCGATTAAAAAACCAAATTTGGCCACCTCTACATCTAACTTTACGCTGAACGATAATTTCGCAGGAAATAAATTGAAGCCACAATGGTCATTTTTCGAGGAACTGGATACCAATCGGTTTAAATTAGCCAATAACAGCTTAACCATTAAAGCAAAGGGAAATGGCGTAGGCAATAGTTCTCCGTTGTTGTGTATTCCTGAAGACCACTCTTATAGCGTAGATGTAGAAATGTTAATCGAAGGAAAAGCAACCGGAGGTCTGGTTCTTTTTTACAATAGCGGTGCATCTTCAGGCATGTTGGCTAACAAAGACGATATACTCGCTAATTTGCGTGGCTGGCAGTTTGCCGCAGAAAAAGATATAGTCAAAAATCATGTATTCCTTCGTCTGAAAAATATAAATAACACGGTGGATATGTATTATAGCAAGGATGGTGTGAACTGGAATAAAATTGAAAACTCTTTTGAGGTTTCGGCCATGCACCATAATGTATTTAGTGGATTTTTGAGCTTACGGATAGGACTTTGTTCCATAGGAGAGGGGAAGGTAACGTTTAAGAACTTTAACTATAAAGCCATAAAATAATTATAGTTTATTTGCCGATAATATCAGGGAGCCTAATTTATCCAGATTAGCTTTTAAGCCGTCAAAAGAAATTAGTATCACATTTATATATAATTTTTACGGGTCAAAACACCATTCGTGTAAGTTCAATATCACCATAGGGAAGTTTAATGGTGGTATTTTACTTATGTCGAGTTGTAGCGTCGTATTTGCTCAAAATAAGTATCACAACGAAAGGAAACAGTTATTGATTATAATTGGAAATTTTTTTAATTGGCTATAGAGCCTCAGCCAAAAGTAGAGGATTTAATGATACCGGGTGATGCATTATAGCTCTGTCATTCGATTGGAGCATTGAGGAAAAATACAGCGCAAAAACCTACCCTAAAACAGGAGATATCATTTCTTTCATTCAGGAGCTGTCACTTTCCTTTAGCGATATAGCCGACAGAGAGAAAATCAGTTTTAGTTTTCAAACCGATAGAAAGAGCCTGGTTACCTTTTTTGACCATGATAAAATTGAAAGGATACTGTTTAATCTCCTTTCGAATGCTTTTAAATTTACACCACAGGGTGGTAAAGTGAAAGTAAATGGTAAAGAAGGCTGGCAAAAAACACTTTCTATACACCCTGATTTGATTGTTAGTGATGTGAATATGCCCGAAATGAACGGTATTGATCTTTGCCGGAAAATTAAAGCGAATAAGCGTACGGCTCATTTACCTGTGATATTACTTACTGCATTAACTAGTGAAAATGAACAATTGATGGGCCTTGAAACCGGTGCCAATGATTACATGCCCAAACCTTTTAACTTTGAGATTCTTTTATCGAAAATAAAGAACTTACTGCAGCAGCAGGCACTTTCAAAAAAAACCTACCAAAAGCAGGTAACGTTTAAACCACTGGAAACAGAAATTGAATCTGTTGATGATAAGTTCATCAGACAGTTGTCTTTTCATATTGAAAAATATTTGTCAGATTCCATCTATACCGTAGACTCTAGAATACGCATTATTAAACTTGATGCAGCCCATTTGACATTTATTAGCCTAATCTGTTAACATATGTATAGGTGATTGTTAACATTTGAGCACCCTCGCTTTTTTTTGTACAGATACCTTTAGAAATAATTTAACCAGGTATAAAACTGTATCTATTTCTATGCAAAAAATTAGGGTGGGCACCGTAATATTTATAGGTAGTGTTCTACTTCAGATAAATGTAAACGGACAGGTAAAAGATGATGTGCAAACAACTTCAGGGGTAGAAATCCCGATTCAAAATTCTGCCTCCAGAATTAAGAAAACAAAACCTCAACAGGTATCTGATCAGATCATTCCTGACGACAGAAGTTTAATGGCTGTAAAGCTATCAGATGCAGCTGTTAAATTTACAACAACCAACACACCCGAGGTGGCCTTAAGTGCTTCATTGTTAACAGTGGAAGTATCCACAAAAACTGGTTTAATTACTTATTCTGTTACCAAGGGTAAAGTATTACTGGCCCAAACAAAAACCGAGAGACTTTCACTTATCCATAAAGTATTTAACGGAGAGCCGTCCTATCGGGTTTTTCAGCCATTCGATGCGCAGAAGAATGAAACACCTTACGGTTTGGGACAGCACCAGCAGGAAGTAGCACATTTGAGGTCGTAGTGATTATCCCTAAATCAGCCAAGGTATTAGCATTTAAGCAAAAGGCAAACTACAGTCTTACCTACAACGGTAATGCAACTACAATCAAGCGCTAACTAGAAAACCAATATAAAATGAATCAATTATTTATTAAATTTTTAAGAACAGCATGAAAAAGAATTCTATAATTAAAGGAGAACATATTTTTCTGTTGATGTTTCTTTCACTGCTTGTTTTCAGCGAATCTTTGTTTGCGCAGCAGCGCCAGATCGGCGGAAAAGTGACTTCAGCGGATGGGCTCCCTATACCGGGTGCAGTAGTAAAAGTTAAAGGAAAAACCGGTGGAACCGGAACGAGTAGCGAGGGTAAGTATACCATTAGTGCCCAGGATGGAGATATACTCCAGATTAGCTCTGTTGGTTTTGTAACTAAAGAAGTACCGGTTGGACAAAGTGCTACGATTAACATTAGTTTAGCTGAAGATAAACAGCAACTCGATGAAGTAGTGGTGGTGGGCTACGGTGTTCAGCAAAAGAAACTGGTAACCGGTGCCACCGTTCAGGTTAAAGGAGAAACGCTGCAAAAGCAAAGTACTACTAACGCACTGCAAGGCTTACAGGGGCAAACTCCCGGTGTACAAATCACCTCTACTTCCGGTCAGCCTGGCGAAAACATCAAGGTAACCATAAGGGGTTTAGGTACCATTGGCAATGCATCGCCGCTATATGTTGTAGATGGCGTGCTTACAGGTGATATCACTTATTTAAACTCATCAGATATTGAATCGATCGATGTTCTAAAAGATGCTGCATCTGCTGCTATTTATGGTTCACAGGCGGCTAATGGTGTTGTGTTGGTTACTACACGGCAAGGTAAACGCGGGCAGAAAGGGCAGATTACTTTTGATGCTTACGCAGGCGTACAAAACGTTGCAAAAAAAATAGAGTTGCTTGATGCTTCGCAATACGCAGCTATAATGAGCGAAGCTGCTGTAAACAGCGGCAAACAACCATTGTTTACCAATGATCAAATAAAAGCCTTTGGCAAAGGTACAAGCTGGATGGACGAGATGTTTGTAGACAATGCACTCACACAAAACTATGCACTTGGCGCATCGGGCGCATCTGAAACTTCAGTTTATTCATTGGGTTTGTCTTATACCGGGCAGGAGGGTATTGTAGGGGGTAAAGGCTTGTCTAATTACGAACGCTACAGCTTTAAAATCAATTCAGAGCATAATTTTTATAAAGATATCATCAAAATTGGTCAGCACCTTACCTATACAGATATTAACAATAACGGTATACTGGTTGGTAATCAGTATAATAATACGTTACGTGGTGCATTTAGTGCCAGCCCATTTTTGAAGATGTATGATGAGAATGGAAACTTCTTCGATAACAGCAAATCTACATGGAATAATGGAGAGGCAAATCCTTATGCATTGATGGTATATAACAGCCAGAACAAAAATAATACGCAGCGTATACTTGGTGATATTTATATGGTAATTGAACCGATTAAAAATCTGAAATTCAGAACCAGTTTAGGTATAGATTATAGTGCAAGTGAAAGCCGTTCTTATACCCCTGTTTACAGCCTTTCGGTTTACAGTTATAACCTTGTTAACAAAGCCAGCCAGTCGATGAATAAAGGTAAATCACTAATCTGGGATAATTTGTTGAGCTATAAATTTAAGTTAGGTAATGACCATACTTTTGAAGCTATGGTAGGAAGTTCCGCATACCGTGCAGATGGTTCCAGTATTTTTGGAACTAATACAAATTTGATTGCAGATGGTTTTGATTATGCCTGGCTAAGTAATGCAACGGGTAAAAACATAGCGGGTATCACTATTGGAGGCAGACCTAACGATCCTGATCGCAGGTTATCTTATTTTGGTAGGTTAAATTATAATTACAAAGAAAAATTTTTATTAAATACCACTTTTAGGGCAGATGGTTCTTCACGTTTTGGCCCGGCAAACCGCTGGGGGTATTTCCCTTCTGTTTCTGTAGGCTGGGTAGTAACCAACGAGAGTTTTATGCAGGGACAAAAGGATTGGTTAGACTTTCTTAAGGTCCGTGCCAGCTGGGGGCAGGTTGGAAGTCAAAATATAGATGCGTTTCAATATCTGGCACCAATTAAGCTGAATAATACCAATTATATTTTTGGTCCTACTGAGGGTGTGCTTACTCCTGGCGGCTACCAAGAAAGAATCAGTAATCCTGCTGTGAAATGGGAAACCTCCGAACAGACGAATATCGGATTTGATGCTAATTTTTTGCAAGGCAAATTTGCGTTGAATTTTGACTGGTATAATAAAACGACTAAAGATTGGTTAATAGCCGTACCGATTCTGGCCACAGCTGGCGCCAATCCTCCTTTTATTAATGGTGGTAACGTGAGAAATACAGGTATAGAACTGGCCCTTACTTATAAAAACAAGGTGGGCGAATTTAATTATTCTGTTGGTGTTAATGGCGCTTATAACAAGAACAAAGTTGAAAATATTCCTACTTCCGATGGAATTATTCATGGTGGAGAGAATGAACTGTTCAACAATGCACTTGAGTTCTATCGTGCTCAAACCGGTTTCCCAATTGGCTATTTCTGGGGGTTAAAAACAGCGGGTATTTTTCAGAACGAAGCCGAGGTTCAAAATTACAGATCTGCCAGTGGTAAGGTAATACAACCAACCGCTGCTCCCGGAGACGTTAAGTACGTGGATGTTAACGGAGATGGTATGATAGATAACCTGGATAGGGGCATGATTGGTAATCCGAATCCGAATTATACATTTGGTATCACACTTTCGGGCGATTACAAAGGCTTCGATTTTTCTGTTGTAGCTTCTGGCGTGGCCGGAAATGATATTGTTCAATCCTACAGAAATCCGTCTAGTCAGTTTGGTAATTATACCTCCCGAATACTCGATAGATGGCACGGAGAGGGCACATCGAACACCATTCCTCGCGTAACTGAAGACAACCGGAATTGGAGTAATTTCTCTGATCTGTATATTCAAAAAGGTGATTTTTTAAGGATCAGCAACATCACTGTAGGTTATAATCTTGGCAAAGTATTTAAAAAGAGCTACCTGAAACAGGTAAGGTTATATGCTGCTGCATTAAACGTTTACACCTTTACAAAATACGATGGAATGGACCCGGAGATAGGTTATGGTACTCAGGGATTCGCGTCTGGTATCGATTTGGGTTATTATCCAAGACCAAGAACGTTCATGATAGGAGCCAATCTTAAGTTTTAACTACAAGATCATAAAAATATGAAAACTATAAAAATATATGTTGTAGCACTGAGCCTTTTATCTTTAGGCGCCTGCAAAAAAAGTTTTCTGGATACTAAGCAAGTAACAGCAGTAACAGATCAAAATTTTTACAAAACACCAAAAGATGCATTTACTGCACTTGTTGGTTGTTATGATGGATTACAGGTGGTGTGGTCTGAGGGGATTGCTTTGCCCGTTGCAGCCGAAGTAATGTCTGACAATACTTTCGGTGCAACCGGAAATTCTGATGGTTTTGGTTACCAGATGATTGATGAATTTGATAAGTCGCGTTCGCCATCTGATCAAAATTTATATAATCGAAACTGGGTTTTGTATTATAGGGCGTTGTTTCGCTGCAACATGCTACTGAGTAAACTAGATCAGATAGAATGGGGTAGCGATACCCAGTTAAGAAAAACATACGAATCTGAGACCCGCTTTTTGCGCGCTTACCTGTTATTTGATATGGTTAGGCTTTGGGGTAACATTCCATTGTTAACGGCTCCATCTACCGAAAATATACCACAAAGTAATCCAGATGAAGTTTATAAGGTAATTGCCAACGATCTTAAATTCGCTGCAGCAAATTTACCGGAAGTTGCTTACCCGGCTCAGGCGGTAGCCAATCATGGTAGGGTTACCAGATATGCTGCTGAAGCCCTAATGGGTCGAGTATTCCTGTTTTATACGGGTTACTATGCAAAGGCAGATTTAGTTGGTGTTGTATCTAAACCAGAAGCCCTTGCATATCTTGAAGATGTAATTACAAAAGGGGGATATGGTTTAATTGAGAATTTTGCCAACCTATGGCCTGCTGCATCATTAACATCTTATGCAGGTGAAGATAATAAGGAAACCATTTTTGCAATAAAATATACGTATACAAGTGATTATGCTGGCAATACCGATGGCAACCATTGGATGGTAATGATAGGTATCCGTGAGCAGGCACTGTACCCATACGGAAACGGATGGGGTGCTGAAACCGTAAACCCTAAACTATGGAATGCATATCTGCCAACTGATACAAGGAGAGCAGGTTCTATCATTTCTATTGTTGATGAAAAACTCCCCTTCACTAATCAAAAAGGTCAAAGAGAATATACCGGCTACTATGTAAAAAAATACAGCCCAATGATCGGTTTAGACGGCAAGCCTCTGCCAGAGGCAAATGGTAATCCCAACTTCCAGATTGGTCAGTTCCAGGATTATGTATCTATCCGTTATGCTGATGTATTATTGATGGCAGCAGAGTTGGGAAGTGGAAATGCCCAAACCTATTTTGATGCTGTTAGGCAGCGTGCATATAAAGATGCATTTACACCGCTTGCAATAAGCCAGGATAACATCATTAAAGAGCGCAGGCTGGAATTTGCTTTCGAAGGAATACGCTATTATGATTTATTGCGCCAGGGAATAGATAAAGCGGCCCAGGAAATTGCCGAAACTTCAACCGTATTAAATGGTGGGGTAAGTACAGAGAAAAAAATATCTGCCGCAAATATCACGGCTACAAAAGGTTTGCAGCAAATACCATATACCCAGATCGGTCTTTCTAATGGAATGTTAAGACAAAATGCAGGCTGGTAACAGATCATTTGTTTTAATTATTAAGGGACATAACAAACATTAACCGGGGCCGTTTGGTCCCTAAAAAAATCAAAAATGGACAAATTCAAACAGATACAGGAAACGATCGCTTCAGTTGAGGCTGATGTAACGAAATTTTATAGCGGTGGAAATGGGGCAGCAGGTACTCGTGTGCGTAAAGTAATGCAAGACCTTAAAACTTTGGCTCAGGAGATCAGGGCCGAGGTTACTCAGAAAAAAAACAGCGCTAAATAAACAGGAGACTGTTTTGAGAAATAAGGCCACTGGTATAGATCAGTGGCTTTTTTTGTGTGCGCCCGGCACTAGCGTAAACGCTAACGTGAAAGTCAAATGAGCAACAAAAATGCGAAAAATAGTGGTAAACCTCCAAGAAATTTGTGAGTAAATATTGGTATAACTTATTTATAGTCAGTGTGTTGATTGTCTTAATTAATGATTGTTTCCTCAGGTAAAAATAGATTAATCAAGATAAATGGTCCAGCAGCTATTCGGGAATGCTGATCCATTTTAGAAAGTAACTCCAAGATTTAGCGATACCCCATGTGGATTTATATCTAAATCATTTAAACTCATCTTGTATCCTTTAAAACCGGCACCCAATAAGGCTTTTATTTTAGGTGTTAAACTAAATTTTGCCCCCAAACCCAAATAGGTATAAAAACCTGATTCCCGAACCTGTATTATTTCTGGCGGACCAAAATCATAAGAACTTTTATATCTATTTATAGAAATTCCTAATGATGTTTCGGCAAATGGGCTGATTTTTCCCAACGGTTTAATATTATACTTTAAGTTAGCATATATAGGAAAGAAGCGAAGATTTCTTAACGTGTAATGGTTGCTCTTGTGAAGAGAAGTACCCGCAAATTCAATCCCGACACCGGGCTCAAGGCCGTTTAGAAACAGATAATTAACCTTGATGGACCCGCCGTAAAAATAATTCCGATGTGTAGATTTTAGTATTTCAATGCCTGGTGTAATGTAAAAGTGCTTTGTTCTGTTTGAATTGATCTGTTGCGACTGGCCATAAGTGGCTGAGAAGATTAACAGTGCGCTTAGTAAGAGGTTTCTGATCATGCGTGCGTTATATATTCACTTAAGTTGTTTCACGGAACTGCTTCGGCTTAAACCATTTAGAATTAAAAATGGTAGACCTTTCGGTACTACCATTCCAAACAAACAGGATTATTGATGAGATTTTGGTAAGACCAGATGAAAAACTGATGGTACCAAAACTTCAATAGGATGTTTTAACTGTATTAATCTAATATTTAAAATAGTTTCTCTTTAAGTTCATCTGAATGACAACTTGGTCTTTAAAAAGTCCTAGCTTTTTCTGAAAAAAAAGAAATCCGTTTATTTTTCAGGTATAGAAAAGAGGTGGGACGATTGCTCGGTATTATGGTCGTTTTTTTTTGGTTTAAAGCAATAAAACACCAATTGAAAAAAATAATAGGACTTTTTCGAAGATGCCTTGTCATGAGATTGAAGAATGGCAATAGGATTTGATTGTCGGCGATATGGATACCTTTTTAGTACCATTTAACCAGGTTAAGCTGTCCTGACTGCAAAGTGCGGTGGTGCGGAATTTTGATATGTTAGCCTCTTGTCAAGTTATTAGGCTGCATATCGCCGCCCTGCCGCTTTTTATGACAAGTCATTCTTTTGAGTAAATAATATTTATTACTATTCAAGATTTCTTTATACCACCGGATAATATGCACGATTTGAGCCAGATAGTCCAATATTCCAAAGCTGTACTTATGCGCAGATCAGAAATAACATTGATCTTTTTCATATTTGTTATACATACGCAGTGCATTGCTCAAAATATCAATACGTTAAATATCAATTTGAAAAGTGAAAAAATTCAAGCCCATAATGCACAATCCAATCTCAATATTCCCCCGGAGCTCGTAAATTCTTTAACAATACCCTGGTCTTGTTGGAAACAGCTGCCTTCGGAGACCGTGAGCTACCCGGCCCATAGCGGCACCAATAAGCAATGGGCTACAGATGCCCAACTGGGAAAAGGAATCGTTATCGCTTCTGAAGAAGTGCGAGAGTATTTTGCCAAGAATGTTTGTAGTGATAAAAAGCCAATCTTAAGGCGATGGAAAAGTGCTGGCCCCATCCAACAAAGACCAAGTTTCCTTTCTCTTGATATGAATGCAGTATTGCTTACCAACAGGCCATTGGACAATACTTCTGCTGAAGGTGCGGTTGCTTTTACAAGTATCGGCTGGGGCATGGAAGGAGCCTGGTTTCCGATCAAAAACTATGGCTTTGGAGGAGGATTAAATTCAGCCGTATTTTCCAACGTTGCCACCATATCCGATTTAAACCAGAACACCCATGGTCAGCAACTCGAGATGTTTTCTGCTGAAGTTGGCCAGTATTTTAGTTTTCCTTTACCACAGAACTGGTTTATTACAGGTAAACTATTAACGGGTATTTCCTCAATGACCAGGCAACGATTTCTTGTAGACGAGAAAACTGACAACCACGTATTTCAATCCCCGAAAATGGTTGTGCGATACCCATCAAATGTTGCTGTAAATTGGACTTTTGGCGTAGGGGCTCATAAAATGATTGCTAAGAATGTAGCTTTAAAAGCGCAAGTGACCTACGCTATATCAAATCATAAACTTCTGGTTGAGCGTGGAACTCCGGGCCAACCAATATCTTTGGATGGTAAAACTGAAAAAGTCGCCTTAACCAGCGACCGACTGTCCGTAGGATTGGGATTATCTGCTTTTCTATGGTAGTTTATCAATGCTGTCTTGATCTTGATTGATAATCATCTCTAAGACCAATTGGCGGCTTATGGTATTCAACGCTGTGTACGCTCTGTAGTTAAGCCTTTTTATGATATGGAAAGGCAACCATGGTATATGTTATTTCTGTGTGTTAGCTCAATGTGATGTAAATCAGAGGTTTAAGGTTTGTGTTATGGAGTCGTTGAATAACCTGGTGGTGCGCGTGATGCGAACAAGGGGAGTAGATTTTTATTCAATAATTAACCCTGTCATTTACAACTGCCTAAACAATGTCGTCATTACTGACGATTTTTCGGGGAGATCAATAGCCGTTAAATGCTACAATCATTCATGTTGATTTTAGTGTCGAATGTAAAAAATCTTCATGCCAATTTATTGGCTACACGGATTTTCTAATCCAGCCAATTTTTTCGTCAGCCTGGAATTGGGACTTTTTGGGTTACTTCTTGTCATTTGTACAGGAGATTATAGATGAATAAAAAAATAAAACAAACAGGGCTTTTAATAATAGCGGTTATGCTATTGATCCTCTCAGCTGAAAATACAAGGGCACAGCAAAAACAGTTATCAGGTATAGTTATCGATAAATCTACAAAAGAGCCCATTCCATACGCAACAATCAATATTGTTGATGAAGTTAACCGGGGTGCCAGGTGTGATAGTGCCGGCCGTTTCGGTATTGGTTTTTCTGGCCAGGTAAAAAGTATCAGGATAAGTGCAATCGGATTCAGATCGGAAGTGCGCTCCATCAGCACTCCAATTAATCTTTTAACCATTGAACTTGAACCAAATAATAAAATGGACGAAGTAACGGTTAAAGCAACACGCATCAAATACCGCAACAGAGATAATCCGGCTGTAGAATTGATTCAGCGCGTCATCAATGCCAGGGAAAAAAATAATGCACGGGTTAGCCCAATGTATACGCAAGCGGTGTACGATAAGCTTTCCATGTCATTGGCGTTAAAAAATGATGCTGTTGAAAAATCCAGGTTACTGAGAAAGTTTTCGTTTCTGAAAAATAATATGGACACAGCACTACTTCCGGGAAGGACTTTGGTACCTGTTTTTTTAAAGGAGGTTTCGCTGAAAGAAAATTACAGCAATGGGAAGCCGGTAGCGAGTAAAGTTGTTGCCATGCAGGAAAATAGAATTGACCAAAAGTTTGATGAAGACGGTTTTGATGAGTTTATGGACAAGATATACAGTAAGCCTGATCTCTATGATCATGATATTCAGCTTGGAAATAGGCAGATTTTGAGCCCGATAGCTGCAGAAGCACCAACATTTTATAAATACTTTATTATCGATACGATAAAAAACACGAAACCTTGGCAGGTACAAGTCCTCGTTTCTCCAAGAAACAAAGAAGACGCTTTGGCAACAGGTTTATTGTTTATTGATTTGGATGGTAAAGATGCCGTTCAACGAGCGGAATTGAAAATAAACGAAAAGGCGAATATAAATTGGGTTGATAATGTAAAATTTGATATCCTTTACCAGCAGTACACAGACGGACGGTACTACCTATCGAAAAGTACCATGTCTTTGAACCTGGGCGTATTTAAAGAGGGAATGAATGTTTTCGGAATGAGGACCTTGATGATGAGTGATTTCAGTTATAAACATGGAGATCTACCAACGAGCACAGTAAAGGCCAATAAAAGAACTTTGCCTCAAATGAATGTTCCTTCTTTCGATGCCTTAAGACCCGAGAAACTATCTGCCCTTGAACAGACAAGTTTTAATAATGTCGACAGCCTAAAAAACAATGCTGCCTTCAATAGGACTATGGATATCGCTTCACTTCTTTTTTCGGGTTTTATTAATTGTGGTAAAGTTGAATTAGGGCCTCTAAATTCGCTGTATAGCTTCAATAGTTTGGAAGGAAGCCGTTTTCGGATAGGGGGACGGACGACGGACGCTTTTAGCAGGAAAATTGTTTTTGATGCCTACGCCGCCTATGGTACCACCGATAAGCGGTTTAAATACAAGTTCGGAACAACATTTTCATTAACCGATCACTCCATTTATACCTTTCCTGTAAGGTCATTAAACATTCAATATGCATTTGATACTGAAATTCCGGGACAACAACTCAGCAACGTATCTGATGACAACGTATTGCTTTCTATAAGAAGGGGAGTCAACAATAAAATGTGGTATAAAGGCAAGTTCTCCGCTGAATACCTGCACGAGTTTGAAAATCATCTTTCTTTCAAGATTGGTGTTAACAGACAGACATTAACACCTATGGGAAGTCTCAATTTTGATTCGCCCACACAATCTTACCGTTCTTTAACCACCTCAGAGGTAACGGGTGAGGTTAGATGGGCGCCAAATGAAACATTTTTTCAGGGGAAACGCTACCGTCGCATCATCAACAATGGGTATCCGATTTTCTCGTTGAAAGCCGACATTGGATTTAAGGGTGTTTTCGGTAGTTCATATAACTATCAGCGTTTTACATTCAATACCTCTAAACGCTTTTTTCTCTCCCAATTGGGTTATTCGGATGTGCAGCTTGAAGGTGGTGTAACTTTTTGTAAGGTTCCTTACCCACTTTTAAATATACACCGGGCCAATCAATCATTTATGTATCAATTTTCCTCCTATAACTTAATGAATTTTATGGAATTCACGAGTAATAAATATGTTGGAATTAACATACAACACCAGTTTAATGGTTTTTTTCTGAATAAGATTCCTTTGCTTAAAAAACTTCAGTTAAGAGAAGTAGTATCGTTTAAAGTGCTGAAGGGTTTTTTGGACAGCTCCAGCGATCCTTCTGTTCATCAGGATTTATTTAGATTCCCTGCCCACAATTCGAATGGTCAGTTTTCAGGAAGATTGGGAAATGCGCCATACATGGAAGCGAGCATAGGATTGGGGAATATTTTTAAAGTACTTCGCGTGGATTATGTGCGCAGATTAAATTATCTGAACAATCCGAACGTCTCGCCGTGGGGAATCAGGGCGAAGCTTTCTTTTGATTTTTAACCCCTTCAGGTTAAATATTTAATACAACGTTTTTTGATTTTATCTTCCAGCTGGTAGACTTTTTACCAGCTGGATTTTTAAGAGCTCATATGATGAGGGAATAGGGGTTGCATGACCACGTAATAAATGTACCAACTCTTATGCAATTGTAACTAGGCTAGCTGCCATGCAGGGCACATCTTTTTAGGAACATTCGTGCATGATGGTAAATAATCAATGACATATTTTAAAAAAATGGTCATCATCTTGACAGAAATACTGTGGAATACCTGTCCGTACAGGCGGGGAGAGACCTATCCTGTGTGAAGGACCCTGATACGGGTTCAGGGTGATGATATCCGGTAAAGATCTATCCAGGCGGATCTTGCTTCGCAGAGATTCCAGTTCTCCACTACGGACGGAACAATCCTTCTATACCTGTCATCATCCATCCGATGTATTTGAAAAATTTTAATCGCTAACATTAACAGACTTTAGCAAAATCGTCATCAATTGCGGAGAGAAACAACAGCCTGTCCGACCCCCTCAGGAAAGCAATCATTCATGCTGGCAGCGACCTATATTATAAGGATTACTTTCTCGAAAATCGGGGAAGGCTAAAGCCTTATACACGGTTGGTTAAGATTATCAATCACTGGAAAACGGTAATGAAGCCTCTATCGCTTGCAGCTTTATATGTTTATATGGCACTGTGCAAGGGTAGTGATTATTTCCCATTTGCAAGTCTTGAATATATCGTCGGAAATCCTGTGTTCCTCAATAAGGGTGACGGTCGGCTGGTACCTCCATCACCTTTTTTATCGCCTTAGGCAAAAGAATCAGGTCGCATGCATTTTCATACACTAAAAATCTGTCCTCCCATAGTGGATCAAATTTGTCTTTAAACTCTCTAAGTCCCTGCCAAGCCCTAATCTGTGGCGCGTTTTTCCGAAGCAGCTCCATGAGTTTTCCTTTGAGGTTATTTGTACGGAGTGCTCCAGAGAAGGGAGCTAGCCCCATATTTAAGTGGCTATAACCTTGTTCTCTACAGTATTCTATAAATTTCAGGATCAATATATCAATATTGCCACCCTCTTCCGGAGTGAGTTTCCTGATCAGGTCGTAGGTGGTCTCGCCAGGAACATAATCGGGAATTACATTAAGGAATGCAACAATTTTACCTTTGGCGTTTTCTAAGACGATTATGTCCTGAAGCTTTAATTGGCTGGCTATAAATGTTCCCTGCGAAAATCCGCGCTCTCTTCTACCTGTGGTGGCCAGCCAATTATCCGAAATAGTCTTCAATTCATCGAGTATAGCATCCGAAATTGGTGCATGATATATTTTAGGTTCGTAACCTTCCCGCTTCAGTTTATTAACCGTGTTCCTCAATGCTTTGCGGTTTTTCCCTTCCAGGGTAAATTTTCCAATGTCAATCAAAGCTTCCTGGCCAATGTGGAATGACTTTTTCCCCATCTCTACCAGTACAGCCTGCAAAGAAGGATTTACCTGGTAGTAAGCCGGACGGATGCCTTTGGTTTTACAGAAGTTTTCGAATTCGACGATAGCCTTACGGATATTATCAGGTTGTTTTTCACAGACCGGTCCTTCCAGTACAATTGCGTATCCGGAAGATATACCAAAAGCAAAGAAACCTTCAACCTGCTTACAAAAATAATAATGCTTATCATCCGACAATTTGAAGTAGTCTACCGGAGACAGGCCATGTCTGTTCACAATATTTTTTGCTTCCCTCGTGTTTTTTGCCAAACGTTCAAGACTTGGCGTTTGGGGCTTCAACCATCTGTAAACCAGTAGGACCAGGAATATAATCCCGAGTATATTTAACGAAGATAAAAATGATGTACCAAGGATGCTCCATGGCTGTATGTTTTCATTGTTCAGCAGTAGAAAATGCTTTATACTATTTGTCAGTGCGGTAGCTAAAGTAAACTCACCATCAATATGTCTGCCTTGCAGGAAATAAAATCCCAGGGTTCCGTAGCAAATGATTGCCAGAAAAATAGAGGTCCAAATAGCCAACTTGCTGTTTTTTAGGTTAATATTACTCTTGACATCGTAATATGGGTAAGATATCAGTAGAAATATCATTACAATAAGGGCGAGCAATGACTCCTCATAATCAAAACCCTTTGTTAGGTTGCCGAAAAATGATAAGGCGACCATGATAAAAGCCATGTACCAGGCGCTTTTAACACCGAGAAATAAATAGTAAGTGCTGATAGTAAGTAACACACCCAGTAACAAAACCATGCCATTGGACAGGTCTACAGTAATGAGGGGAATAAACCTATCTAACACTTCAATACGTTCGGTAAGAGCAGGACTCATTACGGAAATAATATTCACCAAACCCAGTATTAAAACGAATAATGCTGGTAAAAGCCGGGCCCAAAATGCCATCTTTTTAAAAATGAAAGGAAAGATGCTGGCAATAAGCGGCAACCAAAACTCAAAGGCACGGTACAACAGGGTAATTGATATTGCTTGCGACTCTTTGATTCCGGCTCCCATAAAGACCATAACCATTGATATTTCGACCGTCCCGATACCTTTTAATACCGGCGAGAAGCAATATAAAAGTGTTGCTATAGTATATGCCCAGATGCATATACTCAGGTTTGGCTCAATACCTAGCGCCAACATGGCAATATATACATGGGCAATCCCGACAATTTCAGTCAGCAGGGCAGTAAACAATGGTCTCCACCAGTTTACTTTTGAGGCTTTGAGCAAATCGATTTGTGAAAGCAAATTTTCTACAGAAGGAAAAAACCTGTACAATATATTAAAAACGGCTCCCCGCCGTAAAAATGACCAGGTAAGAATGCCTATTAATGCAGTCGACAGGCTCATCCATGAAACTGATTTCCAGAAAGTTGATGTTGCCTGGCCCACAAAATGATACCAAATGATAACCGGGATAGCCAGTAACAATAATGAGGCAATACCAGCAACTGCATAGATGATTGACCCCATATTGATCTTTTCTCTGCTAAGTTTGTCCACTTTTAATTCATCCGAAAAGAACGCCAGTGAAGTGAAGCCGCCCGCAGGAAGAATAATGCTCAGCAAGTTTCGTTTCAGGTATAAACCAACAGCACCCTGTAAATCTACCTTGATACCCAGGGCACGAAAACTGCTTACATACAGGTATCCTTGAAGGTAGATATAGATGAAGCTTAAGCTAAGGCCAATAATTATCCACAGGTTAAGCGTAGTCAAAAGGTCAATAGATACTTTGATTTCATGCCTTTCGTGAATGAAGAATATAGCTAACATCACCAAGGTGGCGACGGCAAATAATGTTTTAAAAAATATCTTGTACCCTTGATAATTTACTTTACTGATCATACGGATGCGCGGCCTATAAATGTTTTCTTTAATGACAACTGCTTTCTTAAAAGGTCCCAAGGTTTAACCGGGCACCATTGGCATGTTAATATTTGCATTTTAACCCACTGTAAAGCAAAGTTTATGATAACGCTGTAGTGCTGATGTTAAATTGTTTGCTAACGGTAAGCTGTTAAATGAGTATAAGGCCGGAATTGGGACTTTTGAGAAATTGGTTGTCACTATGGTATGATAGATCACAATAGCTCACCAAAGAAAAATCGTATACTAATTTCTGTTTGTTTTTTTACTTTGCTTGTAGGGTTTCTTTCATCCTGTAGCCCGATGAGTGAAATTGCGAAAGAAAGAGTGTCGAAGCCTGATACAAAGTTTAAAATCTGTGCGATAAGCGGTAGAATAGGTAGATACCGGTTGGTAACGGTAATGGATGACCGTAAAAACTATTATAGTTGGATGGCCAAGGATTTTCCATACCACCTAAAGTCAGGTGATGAGTACCCCGTCCAATAATGTTATGGCTGGACAATTCATTTAGCATTTTGAATAGAATTTTCATGTTAAGCAGATCTCTCAACGATATTCTCACCCTGAACTCGTTTCGTGGGTCCTTCATCCGATAGATTTCTCTCCCGAACTTCGCGACTGTGCTTTAGTCGAAATAATGCCAGATTTTGAAATCTGTCAATGGTAGCGTAGTCGAAGTACCTGTTTAAATAGCTTATTAAGCGTTTAGGAACATGGCAGAGCTCAGTTTTTACTGAACTCTGGCATAATATATTATCATTCCGTATCAACTTACCTTATCCTTTTACCGCGTACGGGTTTCCCGTTCGGATTATCCGGGAAATGGCTTTCTTTCTCATGAGATTGTTTAAGTCCGCCGAACTGCCAGCTAAAAGATAGTGTTGCCGACCTGTTGTAAAACCTGTTTATGCCTGTACTCTGAAAAGTTGGTGCAAAAGCATAAACCGTTTCTTTAAATGTTTTCTGGAAAGGGTTAACCGTTGCAAATGTGATACTTGCCTTTTTATTCCAGAACTGCTTACTGATGGCAAAACGGTAAGAATAATTGGCCGAATTTTTTCCCTGCAAGGTAATAAAACCATTTCCATAATCACCTGAAATGCTCAGTAAAAGGTCATGGGGCAGGGTAAGGGTATTGTTCAGCGTGGTATTGAAAAACATGCCCTTATTGGATATATCTAAGGCCTTGCTGTTAAAGTGGAGGTGGAAAATTTCTGCCCCTGCATTTACGGTCCAATTACTAGCTGGCTTAAAAACACCGTTCAGGTTCATTCCTATTCTGGTGTTTTGGCCAATGTTAACAGGGTTGCTGTAAGAAATGCCATCTGCCCTCACGGTAGTTACTGTTTCGATTCCATTTTTGTTTGCACTATAATATAGGCTACTGATCAATGTTGATTCCTTTTCGCCGGTAAAAACGTGTGTGAGCTCCAAATTACGTGTTAGTTCGGGTTTCAGGTACGCATTTCCCTGGGTAATATTAAGTGGGTCGCTGGCATTTACATAGGGATTGAGGTCGAAGATATTCGGACGGCGTATCCTTTCAGTATAGTTTAGCTTAAGTTCGTGTTTTTCCCCAAGTTTTTTTGCAATCAGTAAATTGGGTACCCAGTTCGTAAACGTTCTTTCAAAAGATGGAACAGATTGGAAATCTGCATTGATTGCTGTCCTTTCAAAACGTATTCCAGGCCTGAACGTCCATTCATTATCCGTTTCAAAGTTCAAACTCATGTAACCCGCCAGAATACGCTGCCTGTAGCTCATACTACCCGATCGTGTAGGGTCTGTTTGGATGCGGCTGTTGTTTATTTCATAAATACTGGTAGAAGTAGTTCCCTGGTACTTTGTACCCAGTTCCATGGTTGTTTTTCCCGATTTGCTTAATGGATGGGTATAGTCTGCCTGAAAATTCCAGTCTTTTTCAGCCCCTTTGTTCGGTCCGCGTTCCTCAAATGAAAGTGTTCCATCGGTCCTATACTGTTTGGTAAGATAGTCGGAAAAGTCTGAAGATAGCGATCGTTGGGCAAGAAGCTGTAGCTCCTGGCCTTCGCGCAAGAACTTCTTCTGGTAGTTCATTACCCATTCTTTGTAGGTAAACCGGCCACTTTGATCGCTTACCTGACGATATTCATCATTTAGCGTTCCATTGTTATAGCGGTTATAAAAACTGTTTTTTTGCGGCCATGAATCTTTCCAGTAAGAAAAACCACCTTCCAGGGTTTGTAACGAATCGATCTGGTACTGTGCTGATAAGCTTGCAGACCCGCCCCGGTTGATCATGAGGCCATCGTTTTTTTGCAACAGACTTCCTGTTTGCCTGCCATCCATGAAAGAGAACCGTTGCAATTCAGTAGCGTTCTTCTCACGTTCACCAGTATAATTTCCCATAGCGGTGATATTTAATTTCCCCACTGCCATATTCAGCGCAAGGTTACCGGTCTGTTCCAGGTTCCCTGCCGAAAGATCCAGGGTGCCACTGGTTCCCTGAAGCTTCTTTTTGGTGATAATATTGATAACACCAGCCGCACCTTCTGCTTGGTATTTGGCAGAAGGGCTTGTAATGATCTCGACTGATACAATTGAACTTGCAGGAATTACTTTCAGCGCCTCTTTAAGATTTTTGGCCATAATTTTGGATTCAACACCATTAATTAACACCATGATGTTGGAATTACCGCGCATCTTCAATTCTCCAGTAGCACTCACCGTAAGCATTGGTGCCTTTCGTAGCACATCTGCGGCATTTCCTGACTTATTGCTGATATCGGAGGCCGCGTTATAGATAATCTTATCCTTATTGGTCTGGATGATTGGCTTTTTACGGCTGCCAACTATGGTGACCCCCTGCATGGTTGTGCTTTTTTCTTCCAGAACCATTCTGCCCAAGTCAAGCACTTCACCTTTAACAGCAATTACGTCCGAGTGATAATCGTTATAGCCTATATAACTGATCTGTATCTTAATCCTGGGAACTGACTTGACCTTTGCCGAGAAAGCTCCATCATTGCCCGACGCTACAGTAACCAATAAATCGCCGCTTTCGGTCCGTAGCACTATAGTAGTTGCAGGAAGCGTGAGGTTATCTGATTTGCTCACCACCACTCCCTTTACTGTTGTCAGTGAGTTATTCCCTGACTGGGCAAATGTAGCTATCGAAATAAGCATGATGCCCAGCATAAGTGGATAGGACAAAAATAATTTTACTTTGTTCATATAGTTGTATTTTAATGATGCAAAGCAACAAAGGCATGTGTGCTATAAAGGAATATAAATGACCAGCAGGGCAAATAAAATGTCGAAGACCGTTTGTCATTAAGATTTGTAGCTTTAACTTAAAAGCAGGAGTTTTGTGCATCTTAAGCGCTGTACTTTTTACAAAGGCTTATTCTGAAAAAATAATGATGCAATCATTGAGAAAATATTTAATATGGTAAATTCTGGTAAAACGCGTAGTGCCTGGTTACAGGAGAGTGTAATTTTCTGCGCAATGTTCGCATTAACTATGCTTCATGAGTGGATATTTATCAACTCACCGGAAAACTTTCTGAAAGGTCTGGTCTTCTTTCTCATCTTATATGCGCAAGCTCAGGCACACCGCTTTTATATCTATCCTTACTACCTGCGCAAAAACTATCTGGTTTATGCTGTTCTTACGCTTAC
The DNA here is from genome assembly GCF_011759615.1 of Pedobacter sp. SG908. NCBI lineage: Bacteria > Pseudomonadati > Bacteroidota > Sphingobacteriia > Sphingobacteriales > Sphingobacteriaceae > Pedobacter > Pedobacter sp. SG908. Next base: position 2,726,592 of record NZ_JAAOYY010000001.1, on the reverse strand, counting down.
AGCAGTATCTCTCGGAGCAAGCACGCTTTTTATTGCTGATTATTTTTGGATAAAGCCCGAGTTTTTTGAAGATGGAGAATTTTTCTTAGGATTTGTCTACCATTTTGTGATCTGCGTTGTTAGCACGGTAACCATTATGGCCCTTTCGCTTATGAAAAGTTACGCAACAGAATTGCAGCGAAGAAACCACGATCAGCTCTTGCTCAATGAAATGAACCTGAAGTTCCTGCATGCACAGCTCAACCCGCACTTTTTCTTTAACATGCTTAATAACCTTTATGGGGTAAGCCTTACCGAACCTGAAAGAACCCCTGCATTGATTGTTAAACTCTCCGAACTGATGCGCTACCAGATCGAAAACTGGAATCTGACCAGGGTTGAGCTGGCCGGTGAAATCAGCTTTATAGAAAATTACGTGGATCTTGAACGTGAGCGCATTGGTAAACGGTGCGACATCAGGTTAAATTATGCAAACAGTATCAGTGGTCCACAGAACCATACTATCGCTCCATTATTATTGATCGTTTTGATCGAAAATAGCTTTAAGCACAGTCAGAATTTTAAACATTGGTTTGTACATATTGATATTCACCTTTCTGAAGAAGGACTGGAAATGAAAATTGAAAATTCGCTCGCTGATGAGAGCTTGAAAAAGTATTCTACGCAGATCGGCTTGGCAAATATTGAACAGCGGCTGGAATTCCTTTATAAAGACGCTCATCGCTTAACCAGCGAGCGATTACAGGACAGCCATCGCACCGAAGTATTTATTAACTTAAAAAACACTTAAGAATGGATTTGTTAAGATGTATTATCGTCGACGATGAAGAAGGGGCACACCGGGTTTTGGAACACTTTATTGGCCAGGTGAGGTATTTGGAAATGGCAGGGTCATTTTATACCGCTCTTGATGCAATGGAATATATTTATCAAAACAATATCGACCTTGTTTTTCTGGATATTAATATGCCAGGCCTGAGTGGTTTGGAGATGCTCGGTGCAATGTCTTCCCGGCCATTTGTGGTGCTCACTACTGCATATAAAGAATACGCACTGGAAAGTTACCAATACGATGTGGTAGATTATCTGGTTAAGCCATTCGATTTTAAAAGATTCCTCTCATCTGTTGATAAGGTAATGAACCGCATGGGCACTAAACAGATTGCGCCACAGGAGAGCATAACAACAGATTATCTGGTGCTAAAGGTTGATGGTGCGATGCTCAAACTTAAGTTTGAACAAATACTTTATACCCAGAGTTACGGCAACTACGTTAAGTTTTTTACAGCAGACGGGATGCGCTTAAGTCAGATCACCACCGCAGAAGTTGAAAACAAACTAAATCCAAAGTATTTTGTCAGGATACACAAATCGTATATTGTTGCAATAAAGGAAGTTTCAACGGTTTCGGGAGGAGAGGCTATTCTTTTCAACGGGACCAGGCTTCCGGTTGGAAACCTTTATCGGAAAACTTTGTTGGATTCGTTGTAGATAGTATTATTTCGGTTCGGTGATGTACAGTTTCCTGTGCCTGTCGTCTATTATGGGATTTTACGGAGCCTAACGGCATAGTATGCACTTTTAATCATGATTTTTGTACAGATGCCATTTTTATAGGTGTAAATGTTTTCTTTGCCATTGGGTAATTTCAGTTCGTAGGTTTGGCCATCTTTTTGGATTTTTAAAAGTTGAGCGAAACCATCAGAATAGACCAGGCTTCCATCTTTCGGTTCATGAAAATAGAGCGACAACAAATGCATTTCAATTGGTTTTAAGGGCAATATATTTGACTTGCCCGAGCGGGTGTTTATGTAATCTTTTCCTGTCCATTGGGTTTGGATATCTGCTTTGATGCGCCCATTAACTTTCCTTAATATTGATGATCGTTGCAATTTTCCCCCATAGAAACTTGCATTTTCATAACCTTCAATCAGCATGTTCTTAAATAGCAGATCAATTTCTGCGTTAAATTTCATGGCAAGCTCGAGGTTCTTTCCAACTCGTTTCTGACTGATTTGCATGTTACCGATGCTTTTTCCGCCCTTTAATATTTCATATTTAAACTCCTGTGCATAAGCGGTTTTAACTGAAACCCAACAAATACAAAAGAACACGAAAAACTGCGTGGTTTTCATCTTTATATTATTCATCTCGCCTTTAAATGTAATGGGCCTGCATCAGGCTTTATTGATTACATAACCTAAGCACTAACCTTTTGGTAAATGGCTGCCCGGCCTGGTGGCCAGGGCAATAATCGCATCCTGGATTGTCCGATGGATCTGATGTTCAACCGCCTTATTGTGCCCCGTTAGCGCAAGCTGGGCCTTGCAATTGATCAGATCTTGCTTCATGGAAACTACTTGTAACGAAAAGCTGTTTTCCCTAATGTTTGTTAAGAAAGGCGTTAGTGAAGACTTTAATGCTTTTTCTACTTCATCAACCGAGGATATACGATCGAGTCCCAGTTCAAATTCAGCTATCACCTGCCTGATATCTTTTTTGCTTCGGTTCAGTACAATTGAAGAAGATACAACTGAATTAGGTATTACGATCACATCGCCCTCCTGGTTTTCGATGATGATGTTGATCAGTGTAATATCCCGGATCTTCCCGCTGAATTCGCCGATAATTATCTTGTCGCCTAAGGAGAGCCTGTCAGAGAACATGATGATCAGACCATTAGCCATACTGGTAATATAATCTTTAGAAAGTACTGCTATTGCCGCTGCAGCAATGCTTAAGCTCACAAACATATTCCTGATGTCGATATCAAAAAGGATCATGATGGAAATAATGAAAGTGCAGGTATTGATAATTGAGGAGATGCGGTTAATGCCGAGAACAAAATTATTCATATCCATTTTTTTATCCCGGTGCTTTCTTAAGTACAAAGAGATCACAATTAGCCTTACGAAAGAAACAACTAAATTGAAACTGAGGAAAAATGTGGTTGCGTATAAAAGCCCCTCGGTCAATGAAGTATTTATTTTAAATAGGTCTTCGGTAAAACCAAAGTATATCATTACTGAATAGAGTAATATTTTTGCAGTAAAATATAAAGCCGGCTTTTTTAGATCGGTTGTATGATTCATTATTGAAGGTATTGACATATCTGTTTATTCAATTGTTAACAAGAATATTGTTGTCCATCCGTATAAAGGATGTGACCAATATTTTGATGCAAAGAAAGCCCGGTGGGCTTTGGTTGAGAAAATTAAATGATCAACCAGTATAAATACCTTACAAACGTTGTTTGTCAAAAAGAAAAATGTTTTAAAACCAATATTTGAAACGGTACACTGGGCTTATCTACTATAATATTTATATTTTTTTCTCCAAAAAAAAGGCTGACCAACGCTGTTTGTCATTTATTACTACATGTTGCTCATTTATTTTAGATCGTAAGCTGCGGAAGGTATTTCTTTGCTGAAGTGAAAAATACCTGTAAACATATTCTTGGATTGCGGTTTTATCCTGTTACCAGGATAGCCTGTTATTCGTCGATCTTGATCGTGCTTTTAACGGCAGCAGATTCTTGTGGACAAGAGTCTCCAAAAGTAGATTCTTCGGGGAAATTTATTCCGGGCCCACTACAGGCAGAAGAAAACAATATGCTTAATCGCCAAAAAACAATTTTTCCCAGTGGCTTACACCTGTATGATGAGGTAAACAGCAATGGATTCTTAAAGAACAGACTTTCGGGGAATACCATCGTGCCTGCCATACTTTTAGCGGGAAGTCTATCAAGTTGGCATGCACGGGGAGCGTTTCAGCAGTTGCGGAACCAGTACCTTCCAACATTTAACAAAAAGTTTGACGATTACCTTCAGTATGCCCCGGCATTAACGGTGCTATCGCTAAAACTTTCAGGTGTGAAAGGCAGATACGAAACCAAAAGGACATTTGTCTCTTATGCATTTTCCGCATTAATTATGGCTGGCATTACCAATGCGCTTAAATATTCTACCAAGGTGGAAAGGCCTGATGGCAGCTCCAGAAATTCTTTCCCGTCAGGGCATACCGCAAATGCCTTTATGAATGCTACTTTCCTCCATCAACAATATGGAGATCAATACTGGTTGCTAAGTGCAGGAGGTTATACCAGTGCGGTGCTTACAGGGGCCGGACGCCAGTTTAACAACAGGCACTGGATATCGGATGTATTGGCCGGAGCAGCAATTGGTATTGCATCTGCTGAGCTTGGACATTACCTGGCCGGAAAACTATTTAAAAACGGCTCAGCTTTAAGCCCCCTTAGCAATAACGGTTCCGGTTTAGATAAAAACGGGTACCTGGGTATCCGGATGGATTACAGGATGCCTTTAAATGCCAACAATGAAAATATTTATGTGGGGCCTGGAAGTGGGATGAGTATCGATGCCGGATGGTTGGTCAATAAGTATTTAGGTATAGGGGCAGAGGCGGGGCTTTTTGCACACCCCGTGTTTTTTGAACTTTCGGACCAGCATGATAAAGTTACTGCCACAGGAAGATACCTACGGGCTGGCCCTTTTTTTAGGCAGGAGTTGGGAAGCGACTGGACATTAAATTCAAGATTGATGTTTGGCATTGGCCAGGGTTCTTCCACGGTCAGCCATCAGATAGCGATAGCACTTTCAAAAGATAGGGCAAGCCTATTCAATTGGGGAGTTGGAATCGATCTCCAAAAGAAAATCAACCAGCATCTGAGTGTTAAAACCTTTTTTAACTACGATAGCCCCAGAAAGATCACGATGACGCCGGGATTGAAAAACTTAAAATCCGACGACAAAATATATTCATCGCGTTTCCATACCATCTGCCTCGGGGTAGGCCTTTATGCCTTGTTTTAATGCGCTGATGCTAATAATGCGGGGCTAGTCGGCTTTCAGGAAAGCCTGGACCCCGCTTTGAACTTTTACTATCTTTGCCGATGAACAGTGTGCATAGGGGGGTATACGAGATAGTTGTAAAAAAGATATAAATAAATAACGATTTCGATTGGGACTTAATACCAATGCTGTTGTCATTGGGTTAGTGATGCTATCATCCAATCGGTTTCTAAACATTTGGATAAAAAATATTTAAAACTTTCTGCTAAATATGATCGACCGCGATGCCGACCTAATGCGAGGAATTCGACAAAAGGACAAAAAAAGCTTTGAGCAGCTTTATAAACTGTATTATAAAAAAAATTATCTCTTAGCCTATAAATACCTTCGCAACCAGGAGCAGGCCGAAGAGATTGCACATGATGTTTTCTTAAAGCTCTGGAATAATGGCGACGAAATCTTAATCAAGCAATCATTGGGGGCCTATTTATCCAGAAGTATCATCAATGGCTCATTAAATTTGATAAAGAAACAACAGCGGTTTGATGCACATATCGAAAATTATCAATACTCGATTGATGAAGTTGAGGAGTTTAGCGATGAGGCCCAGCTATTGGAAGATAAGCTGGAACGACTTGAACAGGCCATTGAAACACTTCCTCCCCAGTGTAGAAAAGTGCTGATGATGAGTAAATTTGAAAATTGTAAACAGCAGGAAATAGCAGATGCTTTAAACATTTCTATTAAAACGGTTAAAAACCACCTGACGCTTGGATATGAAAAAATCAGGGTAATGATGAAAAAAGATTTTTCTTTGCTGATCGCTATTGCGCTTTTTCAACTTCTGGGAATAGGACTAATGTTTCATGGCATTGTCTTATTAACAAAGTGGTATTAAATTATAAGAAGATATGAAAGAAAATTATACTCAAGATGAAATCCCTTACCAGCTTATTCTGGATGAGTTGAATGGAAACCTTTCAAACCATGATCGTGCGATACTGGAAAAGTGGAAAGCGGAGGCCCCGGAGCATATGGATATTTACCAGGAAATTGTTGAAATTTCCAGAAATGCAGAGCTACTCGGCGAAAAAAAACGTTTGGATACAGAAAAATCATGGCAAAAGTTCAGTGCATTGGCTTTTAAAGACAATGAAACCCCGGACCATAAGGTTGTAAAGCTGAAAAAAGTAAATTATTTAAGGTGGTCTGCCGCGGCGGTATTGCTCATTGGTATATTGGTTGCCATAAACTTCTGGAAAAATAGTGGCGAACAACTGGTGCAAACGAGAAAAAAAGAACGCTATCACTTAATATTGCCTGATGGAAGTGAAGTGATTTTAAATCAGAACAGTTCGTTAAGTTATAACAAACGCGATTTCTCCATGTCTAGGAAAGTAAAACTCAGCCATGGAGAAGCCTATTTTAACGTGAAGCATAACCCGAAAAATCCGTTTTCCATTCAGACCGGAGACCTTAGGGTAATGGACCTGGGCACCAGCTTTAATTTGAACATTGAGCCCGGATCAGTAACTGTTATTGTGAATAGCGGAAAAGTTGCGATGGAATACAAAGGGATCAAAAACAGGGTAATGTTAGATCCGCAGGATAAGGGTGTTCTGGATCGCGCTACCAAAGCCATTACCAAAAGCAAAAATGAGGATATTAATTACAGATCATGGTATGATAAAACGTTACACTATAAACAAAGCCCGCTTGAAGTAGTCTCCAGGGATCTGGAGAAGATATATGGAACCAAAATTATTTTTCAAAATGGTGAACTTAGGGAACGCCGGTTGACCGCCTATTTTAAACAAAAATCTATTGAAGAAATTATGCAGATCATCGGAACTTCACTTAACCTAACGGTTGTAAATACAAATGGAGGTTTTACCTTAACCAATCCTTAGTTTTATTTGTAGAAAATTTAACCAACAGTATTAATGTGCGATATTTGTAAATGAATAAAATCACAGAAAAGAATTTCGTTCCGCTAAAAATTATTGTTTTTTGTGTTTTTTTATTTCCAAAGGTTAATGCTTTTGGGCAGCAGAGTGCCCTGAACAGAAAGGTTAGTGTTCATTTGTCAAATCTTTCTGTTTCACAGGCCCTTGACCTGATGAGCAGCAGGTATTCGTTGCCCTTATCATACGATCCCGAATTAATCCCTGAAGAGAACAAAGTTGATCAGGAATTCGTAAATGTGTCCATTGCAGAAGTACTCCGCACCATACTTGCCGGAACAGGCCTGACCTATAAGACACTCCACAACGAGGTTATTATTGTCCCATTGGATAAAGTGAGCTTAAGCGGCAGGATCGTTGATGCTGAAAGTGGTGAAGATCTTATCGGCGCGAGTTTATATATCCCGGAACTTAGGCAGGGGGTTGCAAGTAATGGTTATGGTTTTTATTCACTTACGGTTCCGCCCGGGAGGTATGAAATCCAGGTTAGCCTTATTGGTTATACCACGCTTAAAAGCACCTGTTCTTTAGTCTTGAATGAAAACCGGGTATTCCGTATGCGGAAACAGGTTAAAGAACTGGCAGAAATTCAGATCAGCCAACCCGATGAAAAAGATTCATTGGCCTTCTTAAATCCAGGAAAAACATTTAACTGGGACAATGGCCGCCAGCGAGCGTATTTTAAGGGAGAAAGCGACCTTATTAAAGCGCTTCAAATGGAAAATGGGGTTACCGCTTTAACAGAGGGCAGTAGTTACATGTTTGTACGGGGCGGAAATAAAGACCAGAACCTGATCATCCTTGATGAGGCCACGGTATATAACCCTTCGCATCTTTTTGGCTTGACCTCTGTTTTTAACCCTGATGCCTTAAAAAATATCCAGACCTATACTGGAGCCATCCCTGCAAACTTCGGTGGCCGTCTTTCTTCCGTTATCGATGTACGCACAGCTGATGGAGATGATAAACAACTGCATTTAAAAGGAGGGGTCAGTTTGCTCACAGCAAGGGCTTCGTTGGAAGGGCCGATAGTTAAAGACAAAAGCTCTTTTCTTTTTGCCGCCAGGAGGAGCCTTAATAATCTTTTAAGCCATGACCTTGAATTGTTTAACCTCCGCCCGGCCTACTATGACCTGAATTTTAAGGTGAATTACAAATTAAGTCAAAATAACAGGGTTTTCTTTTCAGCTTATGTAGGGAGGGACAGGGTTAATTCATCTAACGGATACCTCAATAAATGGGGGAATCAGACTTCTACGCTGAGGTGGAACCACATTTTTGGTCCAAAACACTTTGTTAATCTTTCGGCAATCTATAGCAATTACAAAAATACCTTAAGTATCAACGCAGATTCCTCGCAGGGAACCAACAGATGGATCACCGGGATCCGGGACCTAACTGTAAAAGGAGATTTTATCAATTATCCCAATCCCCGTAACCAGTTTCTTTATGGCTTTAGCAGTATTTATCACCTTTTTATCCCTGGGGAGAGCAGTAGTGCAATTTACAATAATATTTCGCGTGTAAGGGCAGATGAGCATGCGCTTTATGTTTCGCATAAACTCTCTGCCTGGAAAAACTTTAAGCTGCATTACGGACTCAGGATGAGTTTTTTTAATACGATTTCAAATGAAAGAACTTATGACCTGAACGAGCAGTTTGAGCCTGTCATTGTAGACGAGGGAAATAAAAAAGCCTTTTTGCGCTTTGAGCCGAGGTTATCTTTACAATATATGCTTGGCGGCAACAGATCAGTCCTGTTGAGTTATAACCGGAATTACCAGTATCTACAGCTGGTGCAAAATGATGAACTGGCATTCTCTTCTTTAGAAAGCTGGATTCCTTCAGGAATAAACCTGTTGCCCCAACGATCAGATTTTGTATCCCTACGATACAAAGATGTTTTACTTGGAGGAAATTATACCTTTGATCTGTATTATAAGAAAATGCAAAACCAGCTTGAATTAACTGATCATGCACAGCTTATCTCCAATAGTTTTATAGAGGGCGAACTGCGTCCGGGTTTTTCAAATGCTTATGGAATGGAGTTTTCCTTTTCTAAAAACGTAGGTAACTTTAAGGGGGATTTAATGTATGCCTTTTCTAAAGTTTTCCGTACAATAAACGGTATCAATGAGGGAAAGCGGTATCCGGCCGGGTATAACATCCCCCATGTTCTGAAGTTAAATTTGTCTTATCAGATTTCCAGAAACTTTTCAGCAAATTCTTTTTTCACCTATAGCACAGGCCGTCCGGTGACCTCTCCAATTGGTTATTATGAACAGAACGGTTTGAAAGTTCCCATCTACAGCGATAGGAATTCTTCTAAAATGCCCGATTATCACCGGTTGGATCTTACCATACAATGGACCCCGGCTTCTTTAAGGGCATGGAATAGAAATTGGTTCAATACTTTTAGTGTTGGTTTGTTTAATGTTTATAACCATAGGTCTCCATTATTTTATAGGATCAATCAGCAGAATCTGCAAGAGTTGAACTTTGATCAGCAGTCCTTTTCGGGCAGAACATTAGGCGCATCTTATACCTTCAAATTTTAAGATTATGTGTTTAAAATCAGTTTTACCGATGATGGCAACAGTTTTTCTTTTTCTGGGATGTAAAAAGGATGAACCTGTTGCTAAAATACCCTATGATTTGACTATAGAAGGCGGCATCAGTACCTATACTACCTGGCAGTTCATCAGGCTTACAAAACCGGCTACCTTAGATCAGGATAATGTAACGCCTGTTTCGAATGCTACAGTGAGCATTAACGATGGCCAAAATGATATTCCATTTAAGGAGATTTCTTCTACAGGAATTTATTCTGGTGAGGTAGTACAGAATAAAAATTTTTTTAAGGGCTATACGCTTACTGTTATCTATAACAATAAAAAATATATGGCAACCGATACACTGCAGCCCGTTTTACCTATAGATGCCTCTTATGTTCCGGCCGTTGTAACCAGCAGAAATGGAGGATACCGGCTTACCATACCAAAACATACTTTCAGTACATCGGTAGCACAAAAATGGCTGATTTTGGTGCAGGGGAAAACCTGGACCGAGAATAAATTCGACGAAAGTTTCCCTTTCAGCTATTCGCATGTTTTCGGAACCCCGAATGCCCTGCATCCTTTGACACAAGAGGCAAGGGTGCTCGATCTGGGAATAAATGATAGTGTTAATATTTATAAATTTTCACTTTCTGAAGCGTACAGCACTTACCTGTATAACCTTTTTCAGGAAACGGACTGGAAGGGGCTACTCTCTTCCGTTCCGGGAGATGTTAAAGGCAATATTTCTGGCAATGCAAGCGGCTTTTTTTATGCAACAGACGTAGAAATGCAACAACGCACATTAAAAACATTGGCTGGTAACTGAGTGAACAATTGCTTTAACGTTTCGGGCCTGGCAAACAATAGGGTTCCTGTTACCTGTTGACGCTGCATTTTGAGGTAACCACTGGCCTCAAAAAGCACAAGTAACTTCTTAACCCCAGCCAGGAGTTATCCCATATTGGGACTTTTCTGCGTATCTACTGTCATTATTAAAAAACACCTGTTGATTTTTCAACATGTAACACTGTTCAACGATAGATAGATAAAATGATATGAAGAAGTATTTATTAATTGCAATATTGGCACTGACTGTTCAATTTGTGTTTGCACAGTCGCAATCGCATACTTATGATGTGTTCTACAATGAAAAGAACGTGGGGAAGATGTTGATCACTAAAACAGGCAATGATATGGACTGCGTTATCAAGCTGAACTTTACAGCGAGTTTTAATGTGGTGCTTAAAAGCATTCTTATTGAAGGGCATGAAGAAGCCATGTTCGAAAAAGGAATATTGAAATATTCTACAGTATTGCGAAAAGTTAATGGTAAGGTACGGGCCAATAAACAGACCAAAATAGCCAACGGAGTTTACAGTGCCATTGATGAAGGAACGGTTCAATCAGTTGATGTTCCTGAAATCCGTTCAAATTTTTTGAGTATACTGTTCTTAGAACCTGTTGGCCGCCAGCATATTTATGCAGATAACCTTTTGCAAAACGTTAAAATTGTCAATAAATCAGCACATACCTATCAAATCCCCTTACGTAATGGCAGCTATAATCAATATACCTACGTTAATGGAAAATGCGCTGCAATAGAGCTGAGTACGCCGTTTTTAAAATTAAAATTAAAACGCGTCTGATCGCAACATACTTTTTTCATAATCATTTACCGCGGCCGATAAAGATGGTCGTCATCTCTACTGAAGCGCAGTCCCCAACGTTCGGGTGAGCGATTTATCTCTCGTGAAAGTCCCTGAAACTAATGATGGGTGACGATTCCCGGAGAGATTTAGTTTAACTGAGCTTCGGGCTCCTAATTTCGCTTTACTCTGTTTATAGTGATTCTTGTGCAAGTAGCTTATAATCATTTTTTATTGTGTAGATCGTTCAACATCTTAGATGTTCTCAGGTGGCTAATTAAATAGCACTCTTATGATCACTTAAGGTACCATAGCCTACCTAAGTTTACAAATTGCGAAATTAGCTAAAGGCACGATACATATCTCATTCCTGTTTTTCATCACAAGAGATAAAATCCTGTGCTTTACTTATCCGGCAACCTTATAACAAAGGCGTTGAATAGCACCCGTAGCCAAACTACGAAATAGATAAAACTGATTATGGAGAGTAACAAGGGGCGGCTTTTTGCATAAACCGGAAAAAAAAGCAGGGGGAAATTGCAGGTAATTAACAGCAACACAGGGAGCAGTATATTCTTTAACATCTTATTTTCCTCCTTGATGTACCAGATCCCTACGCCTAGTACGGCGATGATAAAAGTACAATCTTCTGCTCCGGTGCTAAAAATAACCGGAAAAATCAATGCCGAAGAAAGGATAAGCAGTTGAAAGTCAGTATTCCTAAGCCTGCGGTGATTTAAATAGGGGATGGCAAACAAAATTGCGCCTGTAAACAGAAATAGGGTATTGCTTAGGTGGGGCAATTGCAAAAGGCTCCTGAAAAAGCCCATAATCGACATGTCAATTCCTGCTCCAAGCACATTAAGCGCATTTTTTTCGGACAATGAGCTAAACCATTCCTGGTAAGCATTCAGGATGTACGCAGGTGAGCTAAAAATCATAGGGACCAGAAAAAATATAATCGCCCAAAACACCGAATAAATGATGTACCTGGGCTTGTCTTTAATAAAGAAAAAGAATGCCAGGCCAATAATGCCATAAAGTTTAACGAAAATCCCAAGCATCATAAAAAATGATGCAATAAACCCTTTCGAGCGGTTAAGCTGGGTATAGTTTAAAATGATCAACGCGCCAGCTATAGGATTAAATTGTTGGTTAAGCATCGATTCAATGAGGCAGGGAATAGCAATTAGGCCAATAGCCTGCCGATGGTCTTTGCTTACTGGCAGCGTTTGTATCGCCCCAAAAAGTACCATACAATTAAACAGGTTCCAGCAAAGCAGACCAAGATAGTTGGGTAACAGCGCAAAAGGCGCAATGATGAGGCTAAAAGCAGGTCCGTAATGATTTGCATCTTCATGGAAATGCGGATAAAAGGCATAAAGCGACTTTCTTTCCAAAAGGTTTCTGATGGTGTTCTCAAAAATCAGGTAATTGTTAAGCCTGTTGGTTATCCATGAATCGATAACAAATATCATGGTAACTAATACCCATAACAGCAGGACGAATCTTTTCTGCAGGTAGAAAGGTTTTTCAAGAGAATTGGATGGTATCATGTCTGATTTTATATAAATCTATATCTCAAGTAGAATGAAGGCAAATCTGGTTTAAACTTGATGTGTTGCAATATTTTATTGCTGCTTAAGAAAGGTAATTCCCATTCCAGCAATCTGTATGGATTGGTATCAATAACTAAGTCGCTGCCTTTGGAAACTTCAATCTGTAAGAACGTAATATATGGCCTGTAGTAATAAGCAAAAACCACTCAATAAGATCGAATGGTTTCATTTTGATGGATAAAAGCAAAAACGGGTGCCAAACTTATTTTGGCACCCTAAGCAAATTAATTTTTCTTTGCAGGTTTTGGCTGCATTACTGGCCTGCTGCCTACTGCCGGATCTTTTTTCTCCTCTTTTTTAGGAGCTTTTGCCGCAAGTTCTTTTTTGGCTGTATCCTTTTTTGATGGTTTTTGAGATGGTTTTGTCTGTGCACTAACTGTTGAAGTTAACAAAGCTGCTACCACCAAGGTAAACATGCTATTTTTCAAAATTGATTTCATTTTCATGGTGTTTTAATTTATCGTTTATATTAATTAATTACTGTTTTTTACTGATAGGGGGCCACTTATTTCGCCGTTGGGAAACTGGGTGGAAATAAGGTGTACAGAGATTTTTTGGTCTGTTAAACTCGCTTGGTCTGCAGCGCCTAAAATTAGCACACCTTTAACCGGGGAAACATACTTTGCTTTTTTGATGGTGCCTACCACAGCATTTTTTTCATTTCTGAATTCGATCAAAGTGGGCTCAATCTCTTTAAATTTGAGGGCAAAGATCAATTTTCTGCTGGTGGTAGAGTATAGCCCCGATAGGTTTCCTGAAGCTTTTGAACCGGTTTTGGTTGTACTGGCATCGATAATCGAACTTAACCGGTAGGTGGCTTGCTGTGATCGAGATGAATCAGATTTTTGTTGCATACTTTTCTTGCAGGCACTCATTGAAATTATTGTCAGGCATATCATCCCGATGGCAGCAATATGATTGAATCTAATTTGTATTTTCATGTTAAACTAAATAGTGTGTAATACAGTCCATTTTCTTTTTTTCTGTGGACTTATCTTTAAGACCACTTTTTTTGTCCAAAGTCCTAATGTTTTTTTCAAAAAGTTTTTTGAGCGCCAAAATGCCGATAGCGGTACCGTCTTAAAGGGGGTAATACTTTCAAGCTCAGTACAGGCTAGGCTCTCCGCGTGACAATTTAGATGTGCAATTACAGTACAGCGCACAACATTCGATGAATAAAGAAAAAAAGAGGTGCCAAATCTGTTTTGGCACCTCTGGTAAATTAATTTTTCTTTGCCGGTTTAGGCTGCATTACCGGCCTGCTGCCGACTGCCGGATCTTTTTTCTCCTCTTTTTTAGGAGCTTTTGCCGCAAGTTCCTTTTTGGCCGTATCCTTTTTTGATGGTTTGTGAGATGGTTTAGTTTGTGCACTAACTGTTGAAGTTAACAAAGTTGCTGCCACTAAGGCAAACATGCTGCTTTTTAAAATTGATTTAATTTTCATGGTGTTTTTAATTTATTGTTTATATGAATTAATTACTGTTTTTTACTGATAGGTGGCCACTTATTTCGCCCTTGGGAAATTGGGTGGAAATAAGGTGTACAGAGATTTTTTGACCCATTAAACTCACCGGGTCTACAGTGCCTAAAATTACCTCCCCTTTAACAGGGGAAACATAATTTGCTTTTGGCTTTTTGATGGTACCTACCACGGCATTTTTTTCATTTCTGAATTCGATCAAAGTAGGATCGATCTCTTTAAAGTTCAGTACAAATACCAGTTTTTTGCTGTTGGCAGCGTATGCGCCTGATAGATCTCCCGAAGCCTTCGAACCGCTTTTGGTCATACTGGCATCCATTACCGAGCTTACCCGGTAGGTGACTTCCTTGGAACGTGATGAATTAGGTTTTTGCAACGTAGTTTTCTTACAGGCACTTGTTGAAATTACTGTCAGGCATATCATCCCGATGGCAGCAATATGGTTGATTTTAATTGGTGTTTTCATGTTGAATTTAATGTTGTGTAATACAGTCCATTTTCTTTTTTCCTGAGGACTTTTCTCTAAGACCGCAGTTTCAATATAAAGTCCTAATGGTTTTTTAAAAAAGCCTTCCCAGTATCAAAATCATGATAAAGGCACCTGGTAAGGTTGTATTAATGTTTTTTTTATTACCAGGTATAATCTTCCGACTGCAGCTAGTATCCGCTTTGATCTGAATTTTTTATTGGATAACCATGTTAGGACTATTTTTCAAACCTGGTGTCTTAGAGTCAAATTCAAAATATCCAAACTTATTCAATGCGTATACTTCGTTTCCAAAAGATCTACTTAAGCCAGTTTTTAGCGGTTTGTTTGATTTGTCTATCAAGCTTCAGGCTACATGCCCAGAATAGGGACACCATAAGTTTATCCCTTCCCCAAATAGAGGCCAAATTTTTAAGCAATAACCTTAAACTGATTGCCCAGCATTATAATATCGACCGGGCCAATGCAGAAATGTTAACTTCAAAACTATTCCCCAATCCGGTGTTCGCATTCGGTCAGGGGCTGTACACGAAAAGTCGTGATACCAATGTGTTTAGTCAGCAGACTTATGGAATCTCCCAACTTATCCTCACCGCCGGAAAGCGGAATAAAGCCCTGCAGCTGGCCAAGGTAAATTCAGAAAATGCCAGGTATGAGTTTTTTGACCTGGTAAGAACGTTAAAGTTCAGTTTAAGGAGTAATTTTTACAACCTTTATTATTTGCAGCAGTCGATCAATTTATACCAACAGGAGATCACATCCTTGCAAAAAACACTTCAGGCTTTCCAGTTACTGAACCAAAAGGGTAATATTTCTCAGAAAGAAGTACTCCGTATACAGTCTTTGGTATATTCTATCCAGAGTGAACAGGCTGGTCTGATCACCCAAACGCATGCACTCCAGGCAGAACTGAGTCAGCTTATCGGTGCAGATGGAAAACTTGTGGTTAAGCCAGACTTAGGTGGTGGGATAGGCAATGGCATAGATATTAGCAAAATGCCTTTCCAGACTTTGTTGGATTCGGCACTTTTAAACAGGCAGGATTTAAAAATAGCAAAGTCCAATATCAATTACAATATGGCCAACCTGAAGCTTCAAAAGGCTATGGCATATCCTGATATCACCCTTTCACTGAATTATGATAAAAAAGCCGGATATGGTCTTCAATATGTTTCAGGAGGTATCTCCATTCCATTGCCGATCTTCAATAGGAACCAGGGCAATATCAGGCTAGCCAAGGTAATGTTAGATCAGAGCAAAGTTTTATTACAAGATCAGCAGAACACTGTTCAAAACGAACTGACAGCAGGTTATGAAGATGCGGTCAAACTCGAAAAAGTGTATCAAACATTCGACCCGAAATTTAGAAATAATTATCAGCAACTCATTAATGAGGTATATAAAAATTATGAGAAACGCAACATTAGCCTTGTCGAATTTTTAGATCTATATACCTCTTTTAAAGCCAATGTTATCCAAATGAATAATCTTCAGCTTCAAAGGATAACCGCTTTGGAAAAAATCAATTTCTTAACCGCAAGCCAATTCTTTAACCCTTAAACACTTGTCATGAACAATCAATTTTTAAACAGATATCTAATTACGGGCATGTGCGCTTGCCTTTTTATGTACTCTTCGGGCTGCACTCGCATATCTGGGAAAACCAATGGAAAAAAAGAAAAATTCGCCGTTACAAACGAACTGATCAAGCAGCTTTTGGTAGATACCGTTAAAATTGCTCCCCAGAGTTCTTTAATTACCTTAAGTGGTAAAATACAGGCAGATGAAAGTAAAATGATCAAAATTTTTCCCCTGGTTAGTGGAATAGCAGGAAATGTTGCCATTCAGCAAGGTGATGCCGTTAAACAGGGGCAATTGCTCACCACACTGAAAAGCCCTGAAATGGCAGGTTTTGCTAAAGATGCTGTTGTATCCCAAACCGAATTAAGAAATAGCCGCCGGGCATTGGAAGTTGCACAAGATCTCTATAAAAGTGGTCTTACCTCTCAAAAGGATCTCGAAGCGGCCAAAGGCGACTATCTAAAAGCAAAAGCCGAAACCCAGAGGAGTAAGGTGGTGATGGGCATTAATAAAGGCAATTCAAAGTTGGCATACGAGTTAAGGGCACCAATCTCCGGATTTGTGATTGAAAAAAATGTGACCACCAATATGCAGGTACGGACAGATAATGGACAAAACCTGTTTACAGTGGCAGATCTTTCTACAGTTTGGGCCATTTTAAATATTTATGAGTCTGATGTTTCTAAAATTAAGACCGGTGATCTGGTGAGCATTTCTACCATTTCTTATCCTGACAAAGTTTTTGAGGGTAAAATAGATAAGATATACGACATTCTTGACCAGGATAACCGGGTAATGCGTGCAAGGGTGAAGATCAAAAATACAGATTTTGCGCTGAAGCCAGGGATGTTTGCGAATGTAAATGTAACAGGCCATTCAGGCGATCGGCTGCCTTTTGTGAATAGCCGCTGCCTGGTTTTCGATAAAGACAGAAACTATGTTTTGGTGTTGGATAAAAAAGCGCATGTGCGCATCCAGGAGGTGGAGCTGGCCAAGCGGATGGAGGATATCGTTTTTATTAACAAAGGCCTTAATGAGGGCGATCGCGTGATCGCCTCGAGGCAAGTTTACCTCTACCAATCCCTTAAAAACTAAGTTAGACTTTTATTATAATCAATCTTGTGAATAAATTCATCAAATCTGTCCTCGCTTTTTCCCTGAAAAATAGGTTTTTCATTTTTTTGCTCACGTTCATTTTAACGGTTGCGGGCTATATCAGTTTTAAAAATACACCCATAGATGCATTTCCAGACGTAACCAATACCACCGTTACCATTATTACCCAATGGCCTGGCAGAAGTGCCGAAGAGGTTGAAAAGTTTATTACCAGGCCAATAGAAATTGCAATGAACCCTGCTGAGAAAAAAATGACGATTAGGTCGTCATCCCTTTTCGGGCTATCGGTAATTAAAATCAGTTTTATTGATGGGGTAGATTATGCGTTTGCCAGGCTGCAGGCCAACAATCTTATTGGCATGGCCAGCCTGCCCGATGGGGTAAGCCCTGTTATACAACCGCCATACGGACCAACGGGCGAAATTTTTAGATTTACCCTAACTAGCAATAAAAAATCAATAAAAGAACTGAAAACTATTCAACAGTGGGTAGTAGAAAAAGAAATCAGGGCAGTTCCAGGGGTTGCTGATGTAACCAGTTTTGGTGGAGAAACAAAAACCTATCAGATTACGGTTGATCCTAAGAAGGCCCTTGAATTTGGGGTAACGCCGGTAGAAATATTCTCAGCGGTTTCCAAAAGCAATGTAAACGTGGGGGGGGATGTGATTGAGCAGAACGGGCAGGCATTTGTGGTAAGGGGTATCGGGCTCCTGAATAATATCGATGAAATCAAAAATATCATTATTACTCATATTAAGGGGCTTCCCGTGTATGTGAAAAATATTGGTGAAGTAACCGAATCTTCGTTGCCAAGGCTTGGCCAGGTAGGAAGGGATACAGACCCTGATGCCGTTGAAGGAATAGTGCAGATGCGTAAAGGAGAAAACCCTAGTGAGGTAATTGAGAAGCTAAAGGTTGTGATCAACAAACTTAATCAAGACCTCTTACCTGATGATGTGAAGGTTAAAACTTTCTACGACCGGGAAGTATTGATCAGTTATGCCACAAATACTGTCCTTCACAATATGATGGAGGGTATTGTGCTGGTTACGCTGGTAGTATTCTTGTTCATGGCCGATTGGAGAACTACAGTAATTGTATCGGTAGTTATTCCATTGGCCCTTCTTTTTGCTTTTATCTGTCTGAAATTGAAAGGAATGCCTGCAAACCTGCTTTCTATGGGCGCAATAGATTTCGGGATCATCATTGATGGGGCTGTTGTAATGATGGAGGGGATTTTTGTGATTCTCGATCATAAGGCAAAAGAAATGGGGATGGATAAATTTAATAAGTTAAGCAAATTTAGCCTGATCAAAAAAGCATGCCTGGTAAATGGTAAAGGGATTTTCTTTGCCAAAATGATCATCATTGCCGGATTGCTGCCCATCTTCAGCTTTCAGAAGGTAGAAGGAAAAATGTTTTCTCCGCTGGCTTGGACCTTAGGCTTTGCTTTACTTGGGGCCTTGCTGCTTACTTTTACAGTGGTACCGGTATTGGCAAGTTTCTTATTAAAAAAGAATGTGCGCGAAAAAGACAATTTGTTTATCGTTTGGCTTAGCCGTAATTGTATTTCTGCATTTGATGCTTGTTTCAGGAACAAACGGACAAGTTTTTTTACTGCTCTGGCATTCATGGTTACTGGCCTGGTCTGTTTCAAGTTTGTAGGCTCAGAGTTTTTGCCGCAACTAAATGAGGGTTCGATCTATGTGAGGGCAACGGGGCCCCTGAGCACTTCTTTAACTGAATCGGTCAAATTATCCGATCAGATGAGAAGGATTTTTTTAGCATTCCCCGAGGTTAAGCAGGTTATTTCCCAGACGGGTAGGCCAGATGGAGGGAGTGACCCAACAGGATTCTACAATCAGGAATTTTTGGTAGATCTGTTTCCAAAGAACGAATGGGCAAGGAAAATCAGCAAAGACGAGCTCATTGGGATGATGAGTGAGCGGCTCAAAATTTTTCCAGGGATAGATTTGAATTTTTCGCAGCCTATATCAGATAATGTTGCCGAAGAGGTTTCGGGCGTAAAGGGTTCAATTGTAATCAAAACTTTTGGACAAGATCTTAAGGTTACCGAAGAAAAAGAAAAGAAGATCTATCAGATCATGAAGGGGATTAAAGGTGTTGAAGACCTGGGTATTTTGTATAATCTTGGTCAACCCGAACTGCTTATCAAGTTAGACCAAGCAAAAATGGCCCTTTATGGTGTAACCACAGCCGATGCCAATGCAGTTATACAAATGGCCATTGGCGGGCAGTCTGCTACGCAGATTTATGAAGGGGAACGCAAGTTTGATTTGAGGATCCGTTATCCTGAAAGTTTCAGGAACAATGGAGACGCCATTGGAGATCTAAGGGTTCCAACACTTGCAGGAACGAAAATTCCTTTGAAGGAAATTGCATCAATTGAAAAAAAGATCGGGCCGAGTATCATTTACCGAGATAATGGTATGCGATATGGTGCCATTAAATTCTCCATAAGGGGGCGCGATATGGGAAGCACCATTGCCGAGGCGCAGAAGAAAATTAAAGAGAATGTAAAGCTTGATAAAGGCTTCTTTTTAGAATGGGCAGGTGATTTTGAGAACCAGCAACGTGCAACAGCCCGTTTGCAACTGGTTGTTCCCATTTGTCTGCTGGCGATCTTTTTGATTTTATTTGTTCTTTTTGGCTCCATAAAAGATTCCCTGCTGGTGTTGAATAACGTGCCCTTTGCCATCACTGGAGGCATATTAGCGCTATTAATTACCCATGTTAATTTCAGTATCTCTGCCGGAATAGGGTTTATAGCCTTATTTGGTATCTGTATCCAAAACGGAGTGATCCTTTTGACGAAATTTAAAAGTAATATGGAGGAGTTAAAGTTAAATCCTGACGCTACTTTTACCGACGCCTTGCGTAATGCGATGGGGAGCCGTATCCGTTCGGTCATCATGACGGCAATGATGGCCGCAATTGGCCTATTGCCAGCTGCTGTTTCATCAGGTATAGGATCGGAAGCTTCCAAACCGTTGGCCATAGTAGTAATAGGGGGGCTGGTTACCGATACTGTTTTCAACCTGTTTGTTTTTCCAATAGTTTTTTTCTGGTCATATAAAAGGCAGGTGCTAAACAGAAAACAGTCCATATCCTGATAAACACTAAAGAATTTAACACCAGTTGCCCTTTGGGTAAATAGAAGGCACCAACAGGAGCATATACAAGGCTAAATGAAAGAAACATTGGGCCTTGTGTAGCTCCCTTTTGCAACTTGTAACAGTAAATTAATAAAACCTGCTGGAATCAATAAGCTATAAATTATAATGCACACCAAAAAAATAAAAAAGAGCACAAAGGGATTAGCAGGTTTGAAAGAAAAGATTAACCAGAAGTTTTTACGACGCAACGGATTAGTTCCTGCCTTGATAGCAGTGGGTTCGGTAGTTATGGGCAGTCTGTTGATTTCTGTACTGTTGAGGGGATGTATTGCGAACAGGATATTGCAAATAAATAAAGTAATTGCCATTAAGGGAGTGGTAGATGCTATACATCCTGGCCGTAATAATAAGTTAATGGATACACTGGTACTCAGTAATGGATATCGTTACCAGATCTATCCTGAATGGCGCAGCGCTATTTCCAAAGGTGATTCCCTAATTAAAGAAAAAGGATCATTGGAGCTTGTTGTTTTTAAAAAAAACAGGCAAACCCTTGTGCTTAATTTTATGGAGCTCGCTTTTAACAGGCAATGGAAGTTATAGTTTCAAAACTAGACCAAAATAAATGCCACAATAAGGGGCTTAATTTATTTATGGTTTTTGAAAAATAAGCCATGTATTAATGATGAAATGTTATATCGGCTATCACACCATCGGCCCGATCAGGAAACACAGGCTGCGATATATGAATAACTGTATTGTGCTCACCAATGGTGTAGCTATGGGTTATGATATTGTCCCGATTGTTAGAGGAATTTTTCTTTTGCCATTTTGGAAAAGGTTTGCTGACATCGTTAACCGCTTTGGAAGCTGAAACCTAAAGGTTAATACGCGGGAGACAAGACCAAGATTCAACAAGGTCCCATGTGGATTTATATCCAAGTCATTTAAACTCATCTTGCATCCTTTTAAAACCGGGCGGCTGCAGCTTTTTACTTCCGGAAAGAACAGTTGATGCTTTTCTGGTACATCACCTTATTCAACTTGCTGTTGACGCCGATAACCAGGCTTTAAACCTTAACTAAATTGTTATTAGTACTCATTGTTTTAGTGAAGCGGATAGCTCAAATTCCGCTTCACTTCATTTACCACAAAACTGCTATGGGATTTTAGAACGTTATCCAATTTCATCAGATATTTGGTAATGAAACAAGTATATTCCTGCATGTTTCTGACTACGGTTTTAAGTACGGTAGCATTCTATTATCTGCAGAAATAACGCTGCCTTAAAAGTTGATGAGCCAAGGACTGCTGTTATAGCTCTTATTAGTGATTTTTAAGCCAATCCAGTCGGCGTTGGTCCGGTAGGTGTTTGACCGAAAAGTTTTCAAATTTTGCCTCAAAGCCATCACCGTCAGGGGAGGCTGCCATTAATCCTACAAGAACCGGTGCGTTATCCTCCAATGGAGCATTGCGGGTCATGATATAGGTTTTATCGTCCAAAGAATAAAATATTTCGACTGCATCTAGCCTACGAACGACTTTTATCCAGATAAACGGAGGGATTTTGTCTAAAGTCGTTACGCTCCAGTCGCTTTTATTGTGTGTAACCACTGTGCTTACGTTGAACTTGCCATCCACATATTCGACACCTGTCTTGATATAGTTTTTGTGATCTGTACGGATCATCAGTCCCATCTGGTCAAACCGGGCTTTATATGCACCGGTCAACTTGACCTTTGCCTCAAACTCCCCACCATACGTGCTGTAATAAAATGGTGCATCATCCACTGTGAAGCCATAATGCGAAATGCGCCAGTAATCACTTTTTGGTGTCACCTGCATAACTAGGCTTTTGCCTTTGATTTCCCAGTTATCAGGTTCGTTGAACCATTGCAGTTTTTCTAGGCGCTGTGCGTATGTTTTACTAAAAATAAATAGGAGGCCAATTACGGTAAGGATTTTTTTCATTTTTTGCTTTTATTGTTGCCGGAACCCGATGTCCGTTGTTTAAGTCCGCAAATTAATAAGGATAAAAAACCACTGCAATGGTTATATTTAACCATTAAAATATGATGAACAGTACACGTAATCTGCTTAACATTAAATTGTTCAGCCAGGAGTTTAATGATCCTGCAAAACCAGTTTTGGACCTTGAAGAGGGCAAGCTGATCGCTCAGATGTATGCAAGGATGGAAAATTGTATCAGCGTGCTCAGTGATCTGAAAAAACGTAAAAGCTATATTTATTACGGAGCGATTGCGGCACAGTTGGGCCTGGAAAAAACAGATCCCGAGGTGGATTCGATCTGGGAAGATAATTTATTGCAGCTGATCAATCCGGAGGACATGGAAAAAAAAATCCGACTCGAACTGCAGTTTTTTCAGTTACTTAATGCGATTTCTCCAGAGGAACGTACATATTTCGAAGCTGTAACCAGGCTTCGGCTGGTCAGGGCAAATGGAAATATTGTATCATTGAGGCACCGGTTGATCTACATCAGCAGTACTGCCGAAGGTAGTATCAGCTTAGCGCTCTGTCTGTACCATAGAATTTTCGACCACCCGGATCTGGGATGCCCTGACGCACTGATTATCAATAGCCAGAACGGAACTGTGATCGACCTAAACCGGGAAAAATTCGGGGATATTTTATCGGAAAGGGAAAAAGAAATATTACAAATGATCGGCTATGGACTCAAGAGTAGGGAAATATCGAAAAAATTAGCGATTAGCATTAATACGGTAAACAGGCACCGGCAGAATATTTTTCAAAAGTTGAATGCAACAAATGCGATCGAAGCATGTAGAATTGCAGAGGCGACGGGTTTATTGAAATAAGATCGCTGTGAAAGGCTTCCACAGTTGAACTTGAAATGCGGGACAGGAAATATATACTGTTGTATTCTGTCCAATACCTGTATATATTAGAACTTGATGATACCCCAAATCATAAGAATACAGTATATATTGAAATCTAAATGGAATAATGTCCCACAAAATATCCTTTAGGAAAGGCATCTGCGGTTCTTGCGGTCACCCGAAATGATCCATAGGCAGGCCATCCAACTCACTAAGGCTGTGGAGATCCCTAACTCAGGGTCCGCAAGGGTAAATGATGACAGTATCGCTATGACAGAAACAGCACTGGCGAACAAAAATGGAAGAAATTTTTTCATATCGGCACTTAAAGTAATTTGTGTACCTGGTTCAAAAATCAAACCAAGTAGTTGCTTATTGAAAGGCAGATGATCAATATTTCTTTAATCTGACATTTCTACCAAAAAAGTCAGTTTATAGCCGTTTTTATTTCCTTTTACAGACCAAATTGGTTTATGTTTTGGCATCCGATGATTAATCCTTTACGATTGGAATGTCCTCTGGAATTAAATCTTCCGATTACAAAATATTCATTAGGAAAGACAGCTTTAGGATACAGATATTTTAGCGCCATAAATGCTGCCCGGCATTGCTTTTTATTCTCGGGCATTTTCAGGCTATTTTCTCTGGCTTTTAAATATTCATTCTTTCGTTCCCGAACCGTATTAAGCAGTGAGCTTGCATGCTCTATTCTACCCTTCATAAATGCCTGGATGCCTGGAGAACCCTGGTCTAAGATAAAGGTCTTCAAATGGGTTAGTGTGAGATTCAGTATCTATTTTGTCAAATGCGCTCCAGAAATTTGAAATGTCTTTGGTAATAAATAACGCCTTTAATGGATCAGAAACAGATTGTGCAATGGAAAAATTGAATAAAATAAGGGAAAACGAAGTCAATAAACCCTTTTTCATAGGAATTCGATAAATCTAATATAGGAGGAAAAGCGTCAAATGTTTTCGAAGATGGTAATATAGAGATCTGCTCTTGCCTACATGGATTCATCACCCATGCAATAATCAATTACTATAAAGAAGTCTTGATTTTCTAAGACAGATTGGGTTTCTTACTCAATTCTGTCCAATTTAAGGTTCAGTTCTGGCACGCAAAGGAATTTCCGGCATAAACGCTCCTGTAGCCTTTGCCCGCTGGCCCATTTATTCCGTTCCTCCTTTTGCTTTGGCAGAAGCTGAACCTTGCGGGGTTCCATAATTAAATCAGAAAAATTATGGAAAATTTAAGTTTTAAAGTGGCAGAGATTGAGATCAGTTACCGTCCGGCGTTTAAATTGGCAGAGCTGCCGCAGGTTACTTCTTCCAGGGGAGCCTACGAGGTTTTGATGGATCGCTGGGATGATGGAAGGTTGGAGCTTGTGGAAGAGTTTAAAGTGATGTTGCTCAACAGGAGGGGTAGGGTATTGGGTGTGGTGAATATTTCACAGGGTGGTTTTTCGGGAACGGTTGCGGATCCCAAGGTGATCTTTGCGGTGGCGCTGAAGGCCTGTGCGAGTGCGATCATACTGGCACATAACCATCCAAGTGGGGAGTTATCTCCGAGTGATGCTGATCTGACATTGACCAGGAAACTGAAGTCCGGCGGGGATATCTTAGGGATCAGTGTGCATGACCATCTGATTGTTTCCAGGTATGGGTTTTATAGTTTTTTGGAGGAGGAGGTGATGTAATGTCAATGATTTTAAAAAAAAACAGCCAATAAATACTATGGTTAGACCATAGATGATTCACTAATGGCCACCTATGGCAAGAACTATTTATAAACCCAAGTATAATATCAATCATGCAAAATGCTTGTATATTCGGTAATTAACTCCTTAATAAATTTCTTAGATACCCTGAAGTTGCCTATAGTACAATGAAAGCACTGTTTCCGAAGAAAATAACCTTGTTTTTTGTAATCAGTTTAATTTCAGTATTGGATCACTTAATATTTCAATTGATTGTTTGAAGATGATTGTTTCTTAACTCTGTGCGTTTGGTTCTTACTAAAGATCTGCTAATACTAGCTCAATGAGCTGTTTCAATTCCGTAGGGGCGTACTTGTTGTCACTGCACTTTTCAATTAACCTAAGTAGATTGTATTTTCCAAGACCTATTGTCTTTGTTATTAATACGCGCTTAGCATGATCGTTTCCTACATCACGATGAAAAATATTTTTCAATCGTGTGAATTTTCTCTTTTAACGGCATAGTATCTTTACTCATAACGAACAATTCAACGATTATTTGTAAAATTGTGCTATGGGACATTCTATTATCGTATTCAAAAATGATACTCCGATCGCACGTCTCGCATTCGGTGCAACAAATTATGTCATGTCAAGTTATTTGTATAAGATTTTAAATGCGGAAGATTATAATAATGGCGTGTCTGGCAATGGAAAAAGCAGGATTTATAACTATGAAAATATTTTAAATGCCAAGGCAGCTATAGCATATTATGAGAAAGAACCCTTTGAAATTGTCAGGAATAGTGAAAATGAGCAGCAGGCTGAGTTTTTCGTGGTTAATTTATTAGGATTTGGTGCTAGACCTCAGGAACATTTTTCAACAAGTGAAATTTCAGAGGCAATTTCAACCATCAAAGAGTTTCTTTCTTCCATCTTAAATTCCGAACCATTTGCTGAAGTCGAAATTAGTTTCGGATAGCGTCAAAACGCTTTCAATATTACATTCTGTCACCCTTATTATTTGCAATAATCGCTTGTTTGACCGTAAAAAGTGAAAATAGTGTGTCAATAAAAAAGGAAATCGCCAAATTGTTGCAATCAGCAATAATCTTGGGCCTGGAAAGAATAGCATATTCGCTATCTTTGGAATGGTATTTATAGAAAAATCAACTTCAACTGTTCCCCGCAATCAGTAACATCTTACACCTTTAAACAGATATGTTTTAAGGTAATCTGCAAATTGTGTTTAGACTTGATCAATTGCTTGTCAACCGTGGAGGCAGAATGCCCAAAATTTGTGCTACTTTGTTATAACTTTTCCTTCAACATTGCATAAAGTATAGATTTTTACGTTGTAGGGGCAGGGCATGAATAGCGGTCTGTAGTAGCACACTACTCGCTTTGGAATAGATATTTATAATGAAGACCATAATCTTTTTGATTTACTGATAAAGTCGAAGTGCTATCCAATCTCTCCAACATTGGATAACTGCTGTTTTTTCCTGGCCAATTTTGGATATCAAATTCAAAACAACATGGAAACAACCGTATTGGAATTCTTTCCTGCACTTGAGGCGGGATACGATCCTAAAAACTATTCTTATGCCAAAGAGGATGTGCCTATAGGTACCTATCCTGCAAAACTCGACTTTATGTTATGGTCAAAAAGTGGTCTTACAATCAACTGTTTTTTTACATTGGTAGATTCCCATAAAAAGATAACCCTATCAGTTTACCGTAAAGCGGCCAATCAGGGCAGGTATTTGGCTGGTGAAACAGAGGTGCGGTATCTGCCATTTGGATCCGAACTGGTGCTGACCGTTGAAACCAATGAGCTGGGTAAACCGCTACTTACTGATATGGTTACCCGAAAACACTAACAACATAACGGTTTATTTCAGTTTAATTACCGGCTCGGGTTCCTCGCCGTTAGTCCTTTTTCCCTGTAGAAAAAGGAGCAAGCGGAAGTTGGGCAGGCCTCACTTAATGCCGCTGTAGCTAGCTACAAAGGCATTGGTAGAATTCTCCGGGAATTCTTTGGTAGACTAAAAGTGCATCCAGGGCCGATAAAGGATATCTCTAAAGAATTCCCTTTCAACGAACGATATGGTAATGGAAAACCTGAACGCAATAAAATATACCAAGGTTACCGGCGATAAACTGCAAAAGATCAGCCTCGCCCTGGGCCGCTCCAAGCGCACGGTTTTCGCGCAGATGGTGGATTATTTCTACCGAAATAAAAAGGATCCGGTTGACCTGAATGATGAACTGTTAAAGATTGCGCTTGCTAAGGGACATAAAAGTTATATGGCTTTTATCCGCGCGCAGGAAGACTTGTTGCTGGTTCCGATCAAACAGGGCGTGGATAAGATGATTACCAATCAAAGGGATATTGTCAAGTTCTTCAATGAGCAGGTGCTTGGTACCAATAAAACCCTGCTTAAAAACCAGGAGATGTTTTTGAAAACAGCTCAGGATAATGATAGGCTGATTAAGTTGATCGCGCAGAAAATAGAATCCAGGGACAGCTTGAAATTTAAAATGCTCCAGTTGCTCAATACCTATATCAAAGCACGTGAAGAACTGGGCACGTTTAAAACCAGGGAAAAAGAAGAACTGGCAGAGCTGACGCGTAAACAGATTGAAAGTCTATAAGCATGTTTATCAATATTTCACCAAGCGAAACGGGTAACAATAAAGGCAGTAGCGCACAGTTGGTGCATTACCTGGATAAGGAGAACAGGTTATTTTCTGAGCTGGAGACAGAGCACTGGTTTAACGGAAGTGAAAAGCAGATCGATTCCTATGTGGTAAAAAGATCGATGGATCGGAATATCGCTAAACTCTCTGCGCATGATGCCAAATTTTTCCTGGTCAATATCTCGCCGAGCCAGAAAGAGATCGTGCATTTAAAAATGTTGGAAGGTAGAGGAGCTAAGGAGGAGTTAAAGGCTTTTGCCATTAAGATTATGGATGAATATGCCCGTAATTTTCACCGTAAAGGTATCAACAGTAACGAGGATTTATTATGGTTTGGAAAGCTCGAAAACCACCGCCATTATTCAGCTAAGGATAAAGAGGTGAAAAATGGGACGGCCAAAAGGGGAGAACCAAAGCCCGGGGAGCAGATGCATATCCAGGTCATTGTAAGCCGTAAGGATATCACCAATTCGATCAAGCTGAGCCCGATGAACAATTCCAGGGGATCTAACCAGCAGCATTCCAAAAAGATCGGGCAGTTTGACCGGGTCGCTTTTAAAGCTTCAGGAGAGAAGGTCTTCGACGAAATGTTTGACTATCGGAGGACTATCGGTGAAAGTTTCCAATATGCCAATACGCAAAAGAATGGGGATTTAGAGACGCGGCTGACGATGGTCGGGCAAAAAGATCAACAGGAGAAGGTACAGGCTGTTTCAGCTCAGGAACAGCATCCGAACGTTTCGCCACAGCTATTGGCCGGGCCTGGAGATACATTATTGGATCTGCTTTTGGCCCGGGCAGCATTTGATCCCGTTTCACCGGCCTTGAGGAACAGGAAACGGAAAAAAAGAAAAACTCAGCAGCAGGAACTCAAATTTTAACTATCAAAAATGAATACGGGAGAAGATACGCAAGGGTTACGTAAGATTACTGATTTTACCAGGCTGATCAGCCTTTTTATTTTAAGCATCCACTTTTATATGAGCTGTTATTTAGCTTTTAAGATCTGGGGCTTTACGGCAGGGATTACGGATAGATTGATTTTGAATGGTTCGAGGACCGGACTTTTTGACGGGTTCCTGATGCCAAAGTTAGCGGCATTGCTATGTTTAGTCATTTCCCTGCTGGGTGTAAAAGGCAGGAAGGATGAAAAGATCAAAAGAAAAGAAATCGTTATTTACCTAATAACAGGGATACTGTTATATTTTGCGGCTTATTTCGTTTTTAGCTTGGGATTTGGTGCTCAGCTGACCGCTGGGCTTTATATCGTAATAACCGCTACTGGTTATCTTTTGATGCTTTCCGGGGGAGTCATGCTTTCCAGGTTGATCAAAGCATCCGTCAATACAGATGTATTCAACAGCGAGAACGAGACCTTTCCGCAAGAAGAGCGTTTGCTCGAGAATGAATATTCGGTAAACCTACCGGCCAGGTACAATCTAAAAGGAAAAATCAGGAATTCTTATATCAATATCATTAATCCTTTCCGGGGGCTGCTCGTTACAGGCACCCCCGGATCAGGGTGCGGTCTGGGAAAAGTTATTTTGTGATCCGTCATGTGATCACCCAGCATATCCGCAAGGGTTTTTCAATGTTTTTGTACGATTTCAAGTTCGACGATCTTTCAATCATTGCCTATAACGCATTGCTGAAATATCAGGGTAATTATAAGGTTAAACCCACTTTCTGGGTAATTGATTTTGACAGGATTTATCACAGATGCAATCCGTTAGATCCGCAGGGCATGGAGGATATTACGGATGCGACCGAGGCCAGCCGGACGGTGATGCTGGGACTGAACCGGGACTGGATCAAAAAGCAGGGTGATTTTTTTGTAGAGAGTGCGATCAATTTTGTAACGGCCGTGATCTGGTTCCTGCGCAAATATAAAAACGGGCGTTATTGCACTTTGCCGCATGCGATTGAACTGATCCAGGCGGAATATGACAGGCTTTTTGCGGTCTTGCAGGAAGAACCGGAGATCAGGGTACTGATCAATCCATTTATTTCTGCTTTACAGCGGAAGGCGATGCCACAACTGGAAGGCCAGATCGCTTCGGCCAAGATCGGTCTGGCCAGGCTTTCCTCACCTCAGCTGTATTATGTGTTGAGCGGTAATGATTTCTCTTTGGATATCAACAACCCGCTGGAACCGAAGATTGTCTGTATGGGCAATAACCCACAGAAGGTACAGACCTATGGGGCGGTGCTTTCGCTTTATGTGAATCGGATGCTAAAACTGGTGAACAAAAAGGGGATGCTGAAAAGCAGTATTGTCTTTGATGAATATGCTTCGATTTTTGTGGGGGGCATGGACAATCACATTGCAGTGGCGAGAGGCTATAAATGCGCAACCACCTTGGGATTGCAGGATTTTTCACAATTGAGGAAGGATTACGGGCAGGAGCAGGCGGATGTGATTACAAATATTGTGGGCAATATTATCTCCGGGCAGGTGAGTGGGGATACGGCGAAAAAGCTGTCTGAGAATTTCGGGAAGATCGTACAGGATAAGGAAAGCAAAAGTATCAACAGTTCGGATATTTCTATTTCCAGGTCTACACAGATGGATTATGCGGTGCCGGCTTCTAAGATTGCCTCATTGTCATCGGGAGAGTTTGTGGGGATTGTGGCGGATAACCCGGAGCAGAAGATTAAATTAAAGATGTTCCACTGTGAGATCCAGAATGACCATAGGGCGATTGCGCAGGAAACGCAGGGTTATGTGCCGATTCCGAGGCCGAGGGAGGTGGGTTATGGGGATATTGTGGAGAATTACCTGATGATCAAATCGGAGGTGGAGGCTTTGCTGGAGGAGGAATGTGCGAAGATTCTGGCGAGAGGCGATAGAAGCGTTTCATCGGAAGAAGATATGGTAAAGAATGAGGGTGGAGGTGTTGACGATCAGGAGCAGTTGGTTAGTATTTGATTGGTTCATAAGGCCCCTCGTCTTTAAACGCCGATGAATAATAAATTTAACTTTAACATTCATTTACATGATTTTTGACCAATTTACAATGCGATAAAGAAATTTTATCCAATTGGTATCCGTGGAGCTTACCCATCTCTATATTTTGAATACCCGGGAATAAAGGACCTTGAAGCGAAAGTCATTTCTTCATTTTCTGATCAGAACGAGCTTCATAAAAAATGGAACCATTTAAAAGATACTCTTAAATCAAAATTCCTTGGAGATTAGAGATACAACCTTTGGAAGCGCCCCAAGTTATAGTCTTGAGATTGTATTAGAGACTACCTCTGCTGACGATTTAACGAGATTTAAAAAAGTTTGTATCGCAGTCAGTATATTGGAGAACTTGTATACTATTTACGGCATCGATGAAAGTCATCTTAAGAGCTCGAATGAAGATGGATCAACCATTAATCTAAGAACAGAGAATGCTCTGATTGTCTCCCCATTTAATGAATTCAAAACTGTCTTCGTAGAGTGTTTGAATACAGTTAAAAGTCTTTTTTCAAATTACAAAATCGTTCCGGTAGCTATTTCAGCAATGACAATTGAAGGTCTACAGGTTCGGTACCTTGACAAGCTAACAGGCGTAACAATATACAACGCCCTTTTCAATCAGTTTTTGGAGTTCCGTAATTTGAAAAATCTACTAGGTGAAAAATCATTTGGTTACACCGACTGGGAGCTATAATTCAGCTGTTTAAACTAGTAATCACTACTGAGATGTCAACCTCAGTAGTGATAAATTTTGCCTATTTGCGGTAATTCAACAGCTGTTCTAGTTTTGATACTTCAATTGTCCAATCGTTGGACGACAAGTAAATTCTGTACCACACTCTTTGCTATAACGAAGATAAACTATCTCTAAATAGTTGATTAAGGTCCTGTTCACTTGTGCACTTCCCCAAATTCAGACCAGTTAAAAGTAGAATTCTAGACAGCACTACAGTAGCAGGAATGGCTATTGCAATACTAAAACAAATACGGCAATTTTACTTTTTGAACACATTCATGCGGAAATGTCAGATCTAAAATTCATACATACCATTTGCTCTCAGATTTTCAATAATTTCTAAAACGGTATCTTCTAAGGTATTGTACTCACGTAATTGCCGTTCCTTTTCTTCTATTATTTCAAAACCTGGCTTGCTTATATAGTTTTTGATATGCATGTAAAAATCTTCCAAAAATTCTCTTAGGGATGATACGTCGGAATCAAAACCTTCATTCTTAAAATTAAACTCACAGGAGTAATTATATGAGAATAGTATTTTATCACTTTCAGCCTCACCCCCAATCTCAACAGAAAATTCATTGATATTGGATATGGGGTTTAATGTTTCCGAATAGTTGTTATCAACCGTATAGAGCAGTTCAAATATAATGGTGAAAGTTTTCGGTGAACTGGGCTCAAACTCATAATCAAAACCAGATTCATAATTGCCGCCAATTTGGCTCAAACCAATATATTCCTTATTAAATACGCATTCATTTACTTTAATTGGTTGTATATTGAAAATTACCATGATTATCACCTTACAGTTAAATAAGCTAAGCTTGATTTCTGAACTCTTTATCCAATACTATGTTGCTTCTCTTCGCGTGAAATTGATAAATGTCAAATCATAATCAATCACACTCTATTCTCAACTAATTTTTTTCAAGGACAATGATCTTTATTTAACTATCATTTGCAGATCAACTTTGCTAGCACATTAAATTTATCTTAATTGATATACCCGCTATAATATGCACTATAAGTTCTAGTTACGTCATATGGTGTTGTCCTTAGTGTCGATACAGCCGCTTGCCCCGGCTTTTTAACTGTATGCCGGGCAGTCCTTGATGTTACCCATCTTAAATTTATTGTAGGGAACCCGGTTGGTGAATGTGTATACGAGGGATTACTCGCTAATACATTGTACCAAGTATCCTCTGTTCCGTCTGGCAAATAGGTAGTTTGTGAACCGTTCGTAAGTGTAACAGTCATACTCCTAACCTGTGCGACAATTGCTAAGGGGGCGCCAGAACCGAAATATGCTTCGCATTTAATATCTGCTAAAAATCTTGTTTTAGCTGGGTTTTTACTTTTAAAGCCGTATGATGCTTCGTCTTCTGTTTCTCCGGCTAGGTCAATATTCTCATCAATTTCATATCCGATCGAAGCCTCATAAGTCACTACAGTATTCCCATATGGAGGATTTTCATTTGAACTGGAGCCACTGCCACTTCCACTGCCACTTCCTGAACCACCACCGCTACCCGAACCACCAGTAGGACATGTTTGCCCAAGGTACGTTCTTTTGAGGCTGATCAGGCACCCATCCGCATAAACTGTTTCTTCCTGTATTTGAACAGTACCCCCCTCACAATAAGACGCTGGAAAACCTTCATTTATTACAACAGGTTCAGGGCAACTGCTGGTTGTCATCGTTTTGCCGGCTGGAAGTCCCATCAACATCTTACTGAGTTTAGGTGCGCTCATCAAATCGCTTTTTGACTTGATGCTTTCAACACTTGTCAGGGATAGCCTAATATTTTTTTTACTCAACTTTCCGTTTTCGAAAGTGCGATTGTTCAGAAAAACATAATTAATATCATATCTGTTGATGGCTCCGCTAAAGTTAATTATTTCAGTCTCTTCAAAATTTTTGATTAAACGATCGAGATTCTTTTCAACATTAAAATTTGCTCCAAAAAATTCGACTATTTGTCCATCTTTAATACCATCGTTCACTACAGAAAATACATAGATCCGCCTGATTCTATAGTTTTCATCAGCTATATAATGTTCGGGTGCCGGGACTATTAAGAATTCTTGCTTTCTCGTAGAAATTACTTTCCAAGAATCATCCCAAAGTGGTTTGAGTACAGAGTTTTTGCCATTTAAATGCTGTAATCTCCAAATTTTTGCATTTTCCAGAACGGTTCCCGAGGCGGCGTCTCGGCCATTCACCATCAAACTGATATCTTTTCGGCAGGCAAATAGGAATAGGCACAGCCCCATAATAAGAGCGAGTGCCACGAGTGAGTTTTTCTTCATCGTAGGATTAATTAGATTTTCTAAGATATATATAATATCTTAATAACCAAATTTATAATGTCCTATTTTTCTGGAACGTTGGTCTGCCACATATAAAAATCAGGCAGTTTACAGCTGTCAAGAAAGTAATAATTGAGTGAAATATAGATATTGATCGCTAGAACGATCAACCCAAGGAAAATTGCAGCCCATGTAAAAAATTTGTTGCTCATTTTTTTTGTATCGTTTGATAATCTTTTCTAGCTTCGATTGTTTCTCTCAACTTAGACTTTACTGTATACACATTTTGCCAAACGCGTACATAGGTAACCGAAGTCCATATAAGACCGGTCAGGTAAACGATGCCGACAAATCTCACGACCATGTGTCCTTTAAATTCCGCAGTAGCGTATTTAAAAAATAGCATAGCCGTAATCAAACATATCCCTATCGAGGAAACATAGGCGTAACGGTCTGCGATTACTGAAAAACGTGCCAATGAGACAGCATTACTGACTAAAATAATATGGATGATAAAAAAGGAAAAACAGAAGAACAAAATCCGCTTCTTAAAATATTTCAGAAGGAACACAGTTATAATTGGAATTGAAAAAGTGTGTATCCACATCCAGGAGGGTATAGGATCAGTTTTTTGAAACGGAAAAGGATATAGGTAGGACAAGTTGACGGGAATGATGATTTTGGTGAAATATTCGCTTATTGAAAAAAAGAACAATGGAATGCGTTGTGTTATCGTATAAAATTCTGTCCTATCGATCTGCTGGGATGCCATTGTAACCAGCCCCATTAAAACCGCAAGTATAACCAGCGGCAGTTTCTCCAACCATATAAGCTTATCCTTTAGATTCCTTCCATAAAGATAATCCAAAGCAAGTAGGCATACCGGTAGGGTTACCGCCTGCTCTTTTGCCCCAAAGGACAATAAAAACAACAGGATTACCAGGTAGTATCTCACTGGTTTTCCTGATTTAAGATATCTCTGGTATGTAATTAATGCCAGCAAATAAAAAGTGGCGTAAATGAGAACTTTTGATGCTGCAACCCATGAAACGGGTTCTACATTGATGGGAAGGATCGCAAACATTAATGTGGCGATAAAAGCGGCCCTCGAACTGTTGGGGGCAGTTAAAACTGTAAGATTCGGTAGAAGTCCCTTTAAGAAGTAGTATACTAAAATACAGTTGCAGTAGTGTAGGCAAACACTTAACAAATGAAAAGTCCCAGTTGAATATCCTGTAAGAGAATAAATGAGTGTATAGTAAATCTGGTTTATCGGTGCATATTGCCCATAATAAAAATCACTAAAAATCTGGCATATGTTTTTACCTGTAAACCCGTTTTCTGTGTAATGATTAGTTACAAACCACTGGTCATCCCACCCGATCAGAAAATCATATCTGTAAACTGGCCAGTAAACAAAGGCAGTTAGTACTAGTACAATGGTCAGGAAGGACAGGTCCGTTCCAATAGTTTTTTTCATAGCGCTTGTCAACGGGGTTAATATATGAAAATCAAATGTAAAGTGAGGTATTGTAAACTCTTGGATTGTTTTTTCTTCGAAAACAATTATATTCAAAAAATATATGCATAAGTGTCAAATCTCAATATTTTATAGCACTCTAATCGTTGCGGTTTTATCGTTTGGCTTAATGATCTTTCTAACCCCCAGGATTAAGGAGGCAGCTATTATAAAAGCGGATCATTCATCTGAGACGGTATTTCTTCCCTTTAAATCAAATGATGCCCGCACTAACGGAATATATACCTATAAAATAACTTTGAAGAACTCGATGTTATCATCCGGGAATTATCAGATTATTCCAGATGACTGCCTCATTAGCATACATGTTAATGGAAAAGAAGTAAAACACCTTTGGGAAACGGGTAAAGGTTGCGACAGCAAGAGCGGAATAGATATCAACCTTAAACCATATCTAACACGAGATGAAAATGTCATTACGTTGGAGGTCGAGAACACTGGAGGATATATCGGGCTGCAATTTGTGGATACAACTTTCTATGGGGCATATCAGATCCTGATCCCTTTTGTTTTATGTGTTTTATCACTTATTCTTTATAGAAACGTTAGAGTAAAAGTGTGTAACTGGTTGAAAAATCTTTTTTGGAAAAAGGCTTTAAGTTCTCCCCTTTTATCATTCATCATCTTAATTCTATTTTTTTATTTTTCGGGACTTTTCATCAAAGACGGGAGCGTTTACCGTTGGTATTTTATCTGGATGACAGTCATACCGGTATTCATTACATGCTGCATTTTAATTTACCGGAAGTGCATTGACCCTAAATTTTCCGTTACTATCTTTTCGCTATGTACCTGCCTATGTTCAGCATATATCTGCTATCATCTTTATGATCAATATTCCTATGATGTTGAAGCCCATGTCCAGTATATCCAGTATATGATAGATACAGGTCACAGTCCTAACCCGGCGGGAGGCTGGCTATTCTATCACCCGTCATTTTACTACCGTGCGGTTGCTGGCTTTTGGGCAATTGCCAGCTATGGTAGGCACCTAAATTTTGAGGAATTTCTTAAGATCTCACAGGCCTTCACGCTAACGGTTTTTATTGTCTACTGCTATTTATGTATAATGACTATTAACTTGGTTTTCAGAATGCAAATGGATAGCAGGGAGCGGCAGTTAAACAACAGTCACCGATTTGCCGTTTTACTATTTCTGCTCTGGCCGGTTAATGCTATTTTCTCGGGAAGGATAGGGAATGATATCTTTTTTGACCTTTTCTATGCTATGGCCTTTTATTGGATGGTAAAATGGTGGTATTCACAAAATTTGAAAAATTACTTTTTGATCCTAATATTTTCTTCTTTAGCTGTATGGGCAAAAACAAATGGACTTATTCTGATTGGGGCATCTGCGATCCTTCTGATATGTGGTTTCTTTATCCACTATCGACGAAAACCGATTAGAGGTATTTACTACAAACAAGCATTGCTATTAACGCTTGCCATATCTGTGATTTTATGTCTATCTGTGCCCGATAAACTCATGCGTCTCAGAAGTGATCCCGACACCCCATTAATTGTTAGCAACGCGACAGGATTGGGAGATGAACTAAGGGTGGAAAATAACTTCAATGCATTTTTGACTTTCAACCCTGTAAAGTTTGTTAAGCGTCCCTACACCAGTGCCCTTAACCCAGCTCTTGGAAGGGATAATTTCTGGCATTTTCTACTTAAAACAAGTATCCTTGGCGAATTTCAGGAAACGTCAACACTTTTGAAGGTCTCGGCCAGCATGCTAAGTTTGAGCCTGTTATTGCTTATGCCGCTTTTCTTTATGGGTATTTTTTCTGCAATAAAGAATGTTAGGATCTTTTTGCCGGTAATCATTTCAGTATTGTGTTTGATCGGTTCCATGATCGTATTCAGATTAAATTATCCGTTTTCATGTTCCAATGATTTCAGGTATATTTTTCCTGCAGTGCTGCCGTTCTGTGTATTAACAGGTATGGGTGCAGGTTTCGACAGTAAAAAAAGATGGGCAAGCATTCTATCGACTGTAACTGTAATCTTATTTACCTCAATTGCTACTGCATATCAGATATTGTTAGTTTTTAAATATTGACATAGTTCCAGTAAAGTCTTACCTGTTTTTTATAGCTGAATAATGAATCGTTTCAAAACAAAGGTTTTTTACAATATCTGTCTTTTTAGTAGTCCTTATTTCTATCTGGCAGTTCTTTTATTCTACTGGTGGGTTTCGTACCTAAGTTCTGGCTATCATCATTTTGATGAGCATTTTCAGCTGTTGGAGTTTGCAGGTTATAAAAAGGGAACAGCTTTATTAAAAGACATGCCCTGGGAGTACGGGGCAAGGATCCGACCAACCTTACAGCCTTTGATCTGCTATCTGATTCTGGACATTTCTAGGCTTATAGGCATTGAGGATCCATATTTTTTAGCATTCATTTTGAGAGCTATAACAGCCACTTTAGCGATAGTCATCATCAGATATTTTATTGGATCATACACAGAAAACATGACGGTAACTTCAAGAAATACGTTGATGTTATTATCTTATTTGGTATGGTTCATGCCCTATGTAAATGTGAGATTTTCGTCTGAAACTTGGTCAGGACTTTTTTTTCTGTTGGCAATGGGGTTGGCTATCCGCGGAATGAAAAGAAATTCTTTACCGAACAATATTCTTCTCGGGATTGTGCTGGGAATTTCAATATTATTTAGGTATCAGACATCAATTATGGTGTTCGGGCTGTATTTATGGTTTCTCGTAGTGCGACAAATCCCTTTTTGTGAAGTAGTTCTGTCGCTACTCGTATTGGTAATTACGCTATTGGCCGGAGTTGGTATCGATTCTGCATTTTATGGTGACTTTCAAGTAACATTCTATAATTATGTCAATGCAAATTTGATACAGGGCATAGCTTCGCAATTTGGTACTTCACCCTGGTACGAAATACTATCTTACGTACTTTTTTCAACAGGCCCATTAGGTATATTGATAGTAATCGCCTACGTCTATTTGCTTATTTATGATCCAAGAAATGTCCTGATATGGGTAAGTTTACCTTTTCTAATAATACACGCCATTATACCACATAAAGAACTTAGGTTTTTATTTCCTCTGATCAACCTAGTCCCGGTAGTATTGCTTGACGCATGGCAGCTTCTCGGTAAACGTCTGGCTTTTGATAAGAAACTGCTCGTTGGACCAGTTTTAGTGCTGATAATTCTGAATGTAATAGCGATTTATTGTAGCTCATTACGAGGAGCCGGTAGTGCACAGGTAGCGATTGGGCAATTTATACATAAAAACTATGCTGATCAAAAGGTTAATGTGATCTGTGTAAACGGTGCAAGTCCATATTTGGGTTGGACCTGGCCTAAGGATAGTTTTTACATTCATCCAAATGTATCACAAACTGAAGTGTCATCTGTCTGGGAACCAAATGCATTCCACAGGATAAAAGGGCGTAGGAATTTATTGGTCATCAGGAGTGAAGATATTACTGGTGTCAGAACTGAGGCCCTTTTTGCAAAGAACGGTCTTAAGCTCGTTTATCAAAATTTTAGTGACTTGCAGAACCTTATCTGTAGCATTTATGATAGTAGTTTTAAAACAGATATGATTTTGGTATATGACTTTACTTACTGATAACAATAACAAAGCCTCCCTTTGATCCGCCTCGGTAATCTATTTTAGCATGATTTGAACTATTTTCTTTCCAAGGGCTGATTATTTTGTAAAATAGGAGAGGCTGTTCGGTAAAATACCTGTCTGAATAATATTCAATATTACCTATTTGATATTTTGATAGAGTGTCAGCCAGATTTTTCTTAGGCAAAAAATGTGCGGAAGTTTCTTCCTGCTTATTACCAATCAGAACCTTTACGTTGTGGTATTCACGTGTGTCCAGGTTTAAAATATAGGTTGAAATAAAGAAGCTCAGTATTACTGATATTGACAAGCTGATTAGAAAAGACTTTCTTAGTATTTTATGTTCAGCAATTTTAACAGCTAGATAAAGGGTGAGCAAGAGGTAGAAGACAAGATAATACCTGATAGAGTTATTGACTGTAAACAAATTGAATTCCGCCAGGTATGACAGTATAAAGAACGCGGGAAGGGAGGCTCGACCTTTGGACCTGATATCTTGAAAAAGAAGGTAAATTGTTGAAGAAACTATAAAACAGCTGCACGCCGTATAAAAAACCTTAAAAGCATAAGCCGGCTGATAGGCATATATGCTTGTCATCACCTTGTAATTTGAAAGAATGTCAAATAGTGCCAGACCGTGGTAGATTACGAAGCATATGCTTCCGACCGAAAGTATAATCAAGACGATAATTGGGCTAGACGGGAGGCTAAATCCGACGATGTTGTCGGGAAGTTTTTTTATGATTTTGATTTCCATCAAGAGAATAATGCCACCAGTTATTATAAGCGCTAAATACTCTATTCCAATGACAGCACCTATATACTTATTGATTAGGTAAAAAGTGAAACAGTTAACTAAATTAATGAACAGCACAGGTATTAATCCTGCGAATGCATGTTCGCCGCAATAGTTTTTCCATAAAATCAAGGCAATAAGGGTAGCTAAAGGAACGCTGGCAAAGATGATATGATTATAGACTGCCAAGAGGCTTATCACAAAATAACAGTACGTGTAAAACGCTTTTTGACCACCCTTGGTTGATGTCAGTTTCTTTAAAGTGCAGATACTGGTAGCAAGGAAAAATAAGGTAAAGGTATTTACTTCCCAGGCTATCCTTGGAGAAATGAGAAATATCGCCGATTGGGTAATAAACAAGGTGAATATAACCGCTGAATATTTGTTAATTTGGTATAATGTTCTTGTTATTAGAATTAGGCCGACTGTATTAAAGAAGATCCCCATAATTCGTAACTGAGCAATTCCAGTTCCGAAAAGTTGAAAGGAAAGATAGGTCGACAAGGGTTGCAGAATCCCTGTATAATGATTCATGCCAAATAGGCTTTGTATGCCTTTTTTAGAATAAGAATAAGCTAATATACCAGACCATGCCTCATCTCCGTGAAGGCCAGGCATTTCACCAAGTTTATAGCACCAGGCGTATAGCAATAAGCAAATACACAAAAAGATAAACAGTAATCCTGTTCTTATTATCCTGCTAAGGACATGTAGCGTTTTAATCCGGATCATTGAGAAAAAGGTAGCTTTTGCATGCATTAAATCCAATGGGTATTTGATGAATATCCTATTTCAAGCTCAACTCTTCTTCTGAGCAATTGAACAATGCTTCAAATATTTTTCTTTATTAATTGCAAATAAACCTTCGCTTGATTGTCGTTTTTATTATATACTTTAGTAATTGCTGCAATATATAAATTCATGAATAGAATTACCAAAACTATTACTCAATATCTTTTAGATACACATC
Organism: Pedobacter sp. SG908; assembly: GCF_011759615.1. Lineage (NCBI taxonomy): Bacteria > Pseudomonadati > Bacteroidota > Sphingobacteriia > Sphingobacteriales > Sphingobacteriaceae > Pedobacter > Pedobacter sp. SG908. The sequence continues at coordinate 2,685,991 of NZ_JAAOYY010000001.1, read as the reverse complement.
ACACCACTATGTTTAGTGTTCACCCTCCCATTAAAGTGTGTCATTCTATTTACTAGAAATGTAGGTATGTGTCTAAGTTCCAATTAAAAATTCATTTGTTATACGCGTAAGAAGTTTTTATTAATGCTCGAAAAACCAACTGCTATTATTATCGGTGCCGGACCTGGTGGCCTGACTGCCGGACTTGAACTACTTGAGAGATCAGATATAAACGTTATTATACTCGAATCTACGGATGAAATCGGAGGGATATCACGGACTGTGAACTATAAAGGGAACAGAATCGATATTGGTGGACATAGATTCTTTTCAAAATCTGATAGGGTTTTAAAATGGTGGTCCAAAATACTTCCTGCAGATATGGATAGCGGGTATTCAAAGGAACAAGAGCTTACTTTAACTACACAGGAGGCCTGTAGCGGCAATAAGGATAAAGTAATGCTCACAAGAAACAGGGTATCTAGAATATTTTACCAGCGCAAATTTTTCGAATATCCACTTAAGCTCAATTTTGAGGCGCTAAAAAAACTGGGGCTTAAACAGGTTGCAAAAATTGGTATCGCATATATTTCGATCCGTATGTTTCCGATAAAAGAAGAACAGTCGCTTGAGGATTTTTTGATTAATAGATTTGGCCGGGTACTATATCGGACTTTTTTCAAAGATTATACTGAAAAGGTCTGGGGGATTCCATGTCGTGATATAAAACCTGAATGGGGGGCGCAAAGAATCAAGGGGCTTTCAATTTCTAAAGCAATCAAACATTCTATCGTTCGCATGATGGAAAAGGGGCGCGATCTCGATCAAAAAAAAGTTGAAACCAGTTTAATTGAGAAGTTTTTGTATCCAAAGTTTGGACCAGGACAGTTATGGGAGGAAGTTTCAGATAGAATTATAGGCCGAGGCGGGAAAGTCCATTTTAATTCTAAAGTATCTGGAATAAAGTGGGAAACAGAAGAGCGTGTTGAGGTCACGGTGATAGATGAAGTTAATAACTGCGAAGTAAAATACACTGGCAATTTTTTGGTCTCCACTATGCCTGTAAAGGAACTGATTTTGGGAATCAAGAATAGTGTGCCGAATGATGTTCGGGATGTAGCGAATGGATTGGCATACAGGGATTTCATTACGGTTGGAGTGCTGCTCAAAACTATAAAAATCCAAAATAAAGAGGATCATCCCACCCACAGCGCCCTTAAAAATTTAATTGCTGATAATTGGATCTATATTCAGGAAAACGATGTGAAACTTGGCAGGCTTCAAATTTTTAATAATTGGAGCCCTTATATGGTAGCAAATAGTGACCAGGTGTGGCTAGGGTTAGAATATTTTTGCAATGAAGGTGATGATTTATGGTCTATGGACGAAAGTGACTTAATTGCCTTTGCAATTAATGAATTGATCAGACTTGACTTTATCAATAGGGAGGATGTTTTGGACAATACTGTAATCAAAGTAAAAAAAGCATACCCAGCATATTTTGGTACATATGATCATTTTGAATTAATTAAAGAATTTACGGACAGTTTTCCCAACATGTTTTTGGTTGGAAGAAATGGAATGCACAGATATAATAATCAAGATCATTCTATGCTTTCTGCAATGGTCGCTGTTGATAATATTTTAACAGGTCAGAAGGAAAAACACAATATTTGGAACGTCAACACTGAAAGTAATTATCACGAAAGCAAAGAAGAGTAATAACGATAGAAGTTAGGCAGGTTTCATAGCGCTGAAGGGTGCTCTTTTCAAATTCTTTGCCGATGAGGCTTTTCATTTTTAAGTTGTGATCTTCAAAAACCGCAACAAGAGTTCGTGATTGCAGAGCTTTTCCGATAAAACGATTTTTAACCGTTTCTGCAGTAACGGTTTCGTTCCCTACCGTCATTAATTGGTGAAGTTCCTGAGCTTTCGACTGTAACTTATCCAGATAAGAATTTAAAACTCTGGTATCTTCTTTTGTGCCTGAGGCTCTTCCAGCCTGTGCGTTCCAGCGATTGGGATCACATGACTTTCCTGTTGAGGTTTCTGCCCGTCTACCATTTACCGTAAACCTTAAATAGATGGTTACCGGACCGTTTTTGTAAGTGGAGCGCTTTTTTAAATAAAAAAGCAGATTCATGTTTGTTCTCATGACAAATGATTAAAGTGAAACAAAATTGTTAATTCTGTCACTTACAGTCAAGATGTTTGATGATTGAACTAGCTTATAAACAACTATTTAAGCTATAATTGGTGCGCATTGATACCGTTTAATGTGCTCACCGAATTGCTCACCTTTTTCTTGCGAAAAAATAAATAATTTGGTGTTTACAGAAAACGAAAAATACTGTAAATATTTAATTAACAGGCTTTTAGTTAGATTTAAAACTATTTTCGCGGAATGGATCAGACCGGAACTCTGGATCCTTGAATTTCTGAATGAAGAAAAAGTGGGGCTAAAAGACTGCTACAAAATTAAGGCGACCCGGAAAAGTGGGTTGGTTGAGCTGTTGTATTTTGACAAGGAAAGCAAGTTGCCGTAGCGTGACGATAAGGTTGAAGATGTAAACAAAAACAGCTTTTCAACAACAATTTACCTGAATTATAAAACGTATTCAGGCCTGACCTTCGCATCCGAAATGAAAATAGGGGACAAGGACAGTTTGCAGGCCTTGAACCTTGTTGAATTGAAGATCAATTCAGACGTAAGCGAAACAGATTTTAAACCTTAGATAATATTGGCTGAATGACTGTGCTTCCGCGCCTCCTGATTGAAGATAAGAGCGAGCCAGCCGCTTTGCCTTTTGCCTTAAAAGCTTGCTGTCGCATCCGCTGACCGTTTCCAGTAATGTTGGACGCGGATATGAGGTCGTGCAATTAAGCAGATATAAATTATAATATCCGAGGTTTCATCGCAGCGTTTAGGAAAGAAGCCGAAATCGTTCCGCTGATCCCAGAGTTGATGCTGCTGGAAGAATGGCAATCTACCCATTAGCCTCCACAAGATCGAATAATGTCATTTTTAAATGGATGCGTTAGGATGCTTATTTACAGCTGCTTTGCAGGATCTGCGGATCCATCTTGATTTTGTTGTCCAGTGCCGAAAAGTAACTTTTATAGCTGCTCATTAATAGTTTCAACGGGCAGAAATCCGCCAGATTTTTATTATACATGATCTGTATCCCTTCGGTGGAAGAGCCGAGCTGCTCCAATCCGTGCAGGGATAACAGATTCTCATTATGCGAGATGGTTATGGCGTATCCGTTTGGCCCGGTGACAGACTTCAGGCCGTCCAGGCCACTGAGGTCTTTTATTCCTTTATTCATTACAATGTCCAGCCGGCCTACTTTCTCCAGCTTTTGAAGCCCTTCCATATTTGCCAATTGGTGGTTTTCCCATATTTTCAGGTTATTATTGACCGTTTTCAGGCCGTTAAGTCCTTGAAGATCCGCAAGGGAAGTGTTATTGGTGACCTGTACATAGTTCAGTTCTGAAAGGGCGTTCAAACCGTTGAGGCTTCTCAGTGAAGCGTTCCCGTTAATATTCAGATTGCCGCACTTACTGATGTTTCTAAGTCCTTCAAGGCTAGTTAGTAAAGGGTTGCCCTGTAGGGTGATGCCGGCATACTCCAGGTCGCCAATGCCCACCTGGGTCAATCCTTCCAGTCCATTTAAATTGGTCAGGGTGCTATTTGCGCCGATAATGATTCCAGTTGTTCCTTTAAGGTTCCGCAGTGCCTTTAGGTCGTTCAGCAGCGGGTTGTTCATAATAGCGAGGCCATCATAACAATAGATCATGCTTTCAATGCCGTCAAGGCTACGCAAACTGGCGCAGTTGTCGACCCTGAATTCCCCTGCATTGGTCATTGTATAGCTGTCCAGGCCCTTGAGGTCTGTAAGTAACGGATTGCTAAGAATATAGAAATAGCCCCGGACCATTTTGAGCTTATTGAGTCCTTTAAGCGAAATGAGTCCCCGGTTGCCCTCCAGGCGAAGGCTGTTAGGGAAATTAGTACCGACCATCTCTAGGTGTTCGAGCCCGCTGAAGTCCTTCAAAAGGCTGGTTCCGCTGATTTCCATACCTCCTGTTACGAAGGCCAGGTCCTTTAATGGGCTCAGGTCACTCACCGTGCCACCGATGCGCAGGGACTGCACGCTGGTGTAATGTTTTGCGCCAAGGGCGACAAGTTGCTCCTGGGTTTTGATTTCGAAGGTCTCCAGGGTGCTTTTTCCTTCAGGGGAGTGGAATACGACTTCATTGCCATAAGCCGTTCCGGCGCTGTTGACCGCGTAAGTGCGCATATAATAAGTAGTTCCTTCAGGGACGTAGGTCACAATTACTTTCATCTGTCCTGAGGCATCGGGAGTTGCTTTAAACTTATTGAGATTTTTACTGATGGTGGCGTTTGATACCGTATCAACAACCATCCCGGATTCACTCACAGCTGATACTCCCTGGTCGAGTATCTTGCCACGGAAGGTGACCGAGAAGTTGCTCAGGTCTGAGACGCTATCAGTAAAAAGTTTAGCGAGTCCCTGAACGGTAGGAGAAGTTACAGGCAGAATTTCCGGTTCTTTTTTGCAAGACTGAATGAGTAAGGTAGACAAAACGGTTAAGAGCAAGGCAAATGCCCTAAGGAAGTGCAGGATATTATATCTCATGAGAGCGATCAATTTTAAAGCGGCTAATATAAGAATTATTTGCTGTTCTGATACGCTGTCTGGGGTAAAGCCAAAGACAATTGCCCGCATTCCGGTTTTGTCGGCTCAGCTGTTGTTGAGAAGAATAGAACAGGGTTTTATGTGGCCGATACTGGCTTGAACGCTGGCATAATAGCGGCTATCATGGAAAAAGGACGGCCAAGATAAGGGTAAACCAGTGCAGACGAATTTATAAAGGGACTGATCAGTTTGGGAAACTTGAGGTTTTTTCTGTATGGTGTATATGTTGATTATTATAAAAGCTTTTAATTCTTGTTCAAAGTGGGTATAGTGACTTATTTTTTATACCTTGTATATCGAGAGCGTTAATAATACCGGATCCTGTCTTTTGACAGGTCCGGTTTATTTTAAGGTCTACTGAAACGATTGTACCTCCAAATTTCAAAACATTTAAATCGAAAATAACTATCGTACCTGCTTATTCAGAACTTATGAACGATGCGGTCAATTGATTTGATGTATGTCGGCATGTCTGCTGGATATGGTATTAATCACGCCAATATGCCTTAACCGCAAGGGGCAGGCGTGGCGAAAGCGCCGGACTTTAGTTCCGGCCCAAAATTTTCTTGGTAATGTCTTTACATTGACAATATGCAGAGGATGATGCATATTGAAATCATGTCCCTGATTGGTTATTCAGGTTGATTGTCAGCCGCGTCTCAAAGCGGTTTCCTTTGGTCTCATATGCAAAATCATAACTGTTGGGGTAAGCATGCTCAAGCCTGGCACTGATGTTTTTTAGTCCGGTCTGTCCCCCTGTAGTTTTACCGTTCGCTGCGGCCAGGTTGCTGGTCCGGAAAAAGATTTCCCGTTCATCGGCGCGGATCTCAATATTGGCTGGGTTATCCGGATCGTTTAATATCCCATGTTTGAATAGGTTTTCGACCAGTGTCAGCAAGATGATCGGTAAGATTTCCGCTTTGCTGTTGCTGATATCCTTGGTGTAACTGAGGTTAAGCAGGTGTTCAAAACGCAGGCGGTTCAGCTTGATCAGGTTTTCCATCTGTTCAATTTCCTTGGTAAGGGCAACATAATCATTTTTGCTGTCCTCCAGTGCATATTCCATCAGGTCGGTCAGACTGGAGATGGCGAGTGCTGCATTGTCGCCATTATGCTTGGTCGAGTGTTTGATAAAGTTAAGGGTATTGAAGAGCAGGTGGGGGTTGATCTGTGCGCGCAGGAAGTCTTTTTCTGCAATGACCAGTTGATACCTAAGCCTTTCGATCTCCAAGGCCCGCAGCATCTCCAGATCCTTTTGCTCCAGGTGCCTGTTAAGATAAAAATAACCGCTGGCATACATGATGAAAAAGCTTCCCCGCCAGATGGTGATGCAAATGTATTTTAAATCGACCACCAATGGCGTTTCTCTTAGCCCTATAGTATTGAGCAGCAGGTTTGCCAGTGTTGCCGCAGCCAAGTATAAAATACATTCAAGAATCACTGCCAGGAAGAAAAGCAGGAAGCGGTTTTTATGCTTTCGGTTCAACAGGGGCATTGCCCATAATGCATGTAGGTAAAAGACCCCGATGTTGATAGGATAGAATAATACATACAGAAAAAAACTGTTGAATTTGCCAGCAATAAATCCGGCCAATACGACCTCTACAAAAATGTAGACCATCCAGCAGATCAGGTGGATCCGTAACTCGTTTTTGCTAAAATTTCGCATCTCATATAGTGGTTAGGGCATGTCATATAATAAAAATGTCCAGGCAGTCTGCCGTGGGTAAAATTGGTCAATCAATCCAATAGACCATGAAAAACACGGTAAAAAAACTTCAAAAAAGAACGGTATTCATATTCAAAAGTGTAAACAAACCGATCAGACCGGCAACAGAACCCACAACCACAAGTACAGATCCGACCACGGTACTGACCACAACGGCCAATACCAGCGCTGTCATTTAACCGCCACTGAGCATGCCCTTGCGCAGGATTTCGGTAAATGCATTTCGGTATTTTTCGCCGATCGGAAGACATTCACCGCTGGTCATAAAGGCCATATTGCCTTCAACTTTTTTCAGGTAGTTGATCGAGATCATGTGCGATTTGCCGATCCTGATGAAATCAGGATGGCGCATCAGGTCCCGCTCCAGTTGTTTCAGGCCCACATAAGTAATCTCGGTATTTTTGGTCGTGATGATCTTGATGTGGTTCAGCAGCGCCTCAAAGTATATGATCTCATTGTAGAACACCCTGATAAAACTATGCTTGGTATTACCGGTCACGAAGGCGAACTTCTTTTCGCCGTATTCTATCCGTCGGCTTTTTTCCTGTATTTCCTTTAACTGTTCCACTTTTTCGATCAACCGTTCATGGATGATGGGTTTGACCAGATATCCGGATGCGCCTTCGTGAAACGCTTCTTCCGCGTAGTTCCGGTGGGCGGTGGTATATACAAGATGGTCACAATAGACTTTCAACATCTTTGCGCCTTCAATTCCGTCGGTAACCGGCATGCTGATATCGCAGAAAACGATATCCACCGGCCCAAAATCCTGGAGATTGACGATGGCCTCGTTTATATTGTTGAAGGTCGTACGGAGATTGATCCCTGGGGTAAGTGATAAAAGTTCTCCGATTTCGGCAAGGGCATGTGGCTCATCATCGATGGCGATACTGGTAAGTTCCATAGGCAGAAAAGGTTAAGCTAGTTGCAATATCGTTATTGTCTTTTAAATCAACAAGTTGATGACTGAAATGAAGACAAAATACGCTATGTTTTTTTGGTATTTCATATAGTGGTTAACGGGTTTTATATAATAAACTCAATTTTTTACGCCTTTCAGGCATATCTTGACTTCCGAAATAATCAACTTTTAACCGATCATTTCGGCCATCGTTCTTTAAACGGATCCGATAGGATTCTTGGATACAGGAAGGGAGCTCAGGGCTCCCTTTTTTGGGCCGGGTGTATAGTCTATTCAATTATGGTCAGTAAAGAATACTTCGGGCAACTGCTCAGGGTACTGGAGCGCCTGTGCCCGTTATCAGACGGGTTTGAAAACGCATTGGAGCCCTTGGTCTGCTCCAGGCAGTTTACCGGGCCGAAGAATATCCTCAGGGAGGGTGAGGTACAGCAGCAGATCTGGTTTGTGGTCAACGGACTGGTCAGGGAGGTCAGTCTCTCGCTGGACACCGCCACAGGGAGAACATCCTGGTTTTGGTATGAGGGGGATTTTGTATTCGCCCATCCGGGTTTCTTCGCGGGGCTCCCCAGTCTGGTGGAAATAGAGGCTTATGGTGGAACAGTACTTTTGGAGTTATCGCGTGTGGACCTGGCGGTACTGATGCAGGATTTTGAGGAAGGACCGTTGCTTACCGAAACACTGCGTTACCATAACCAGGCGGCAAGGGCCGCACATATCGGGGATTTGATGAACCTGAAACATGCCGAAATGGTACGCAGATTTTATCATGGCCATAAAGCGGCATTCCTCACCGCCAGGGCAAAAGACATCGCATCCTTCCTTGGGATCAAGGACAACGGTATCCACCGTTTTAAAAAAGGGCTTTGACCAGGTATTAAAAAACACGGTATTTGTCGCCGCCTTTCTAGGCAAAAACCTTCCATAGTCAGACGCTTTAGTCGCGAGATTAGTACTGGCCTTTCCAGGGTTGGAATGGCCAGGAAAAAAAGGAACTGACCCATGACCAGAGAATCCAAAACGAAATACTTTCCTCGTGAACTGCTTATGCTGATCTCATCGCTGCTGCTGGTGCTGCTATGGGGATACGCAGGTTTTTCCAAGTTAGCGGACTACCACCGTTTCGTTCAGCAGATGCAGCTGGCACCGGTGCCGCTGATGAAACAGCTTGCGCCCGTATTGGGAATTGCTGTTCCTGTTGCCGAGCTGGCGTTGGTTGGACTGCTGTTCACGGAACGTTTCAGAAAGACAGGGCTTTGGCTTTCTTTCTTTTTGCTGCTGTCCTTTACGCTATATATTTCCCTGATGTTGCTATCAGGCCTTAGGTTGCCCTGCACCTGTGGGGGGCTGATCTCAAAACTGGGTTGGCGGCAGCACCTGTTTTTTAATGCATTTTTTATGCTGATTTCCCTGTTTCCTTTTATCTGGGGCAGGTTTTTTCCAAAGTATATTCACCGCGGAGTATATAAATAACCAATTTTTAAAACTTTAAATGTTAAACAAGATGAAAACAAACATCAAAACCGCAATTCTGGGCATTGCATTAATGGCCAGTGTTATCGGAGCATACGCTTCCGAAATCTCAAGCCTGTTTAATGGCAAAGCGACCAACACCCACAGCTGGCAGAAATACCTGCCTGATGGAACCACACCGGATGGTGATCCTGTATTGGGTGATTCTACCGGCCCTTTTGCCGAGCAGTGTGATGGTGAAAACAATATCTGCGCAATCGGCACACCTATTGTTTCAGGTCAAACAGAGCAGATCCTGCGTTATCCCAACTAGCCTTTGAAGTTAGTGCTCAAAGGTAGCCCCTGTCACTTCTGTGCAGGGGCTTTCTGTTATTTTTTTAAGTCATGGATAACTAGAACCGGATAGGGTTGGACCTGTGTCTTAAAATTCAAGCCATACTTTTTTAGTCTCCTAAAAATCATCTCTGAGGATAGTCCGGATTTTAAGATATCTGGTTCTAATGAAAAGTCTTCTTCAATGTCAAAACGCAGATCGGCAGGGTAAGCCGTATTATTGATAAAAGGATATGGTAAGCGTTCAGGAGGGAAAAGCCGGAATAAAAAGTCCAGTAACTCGGTGATCGTCGCATTGTTAACCTTTAGAATCCGATCTTTGGTGTAGTTAATTTTTAGCTTATTCTCCTTTCTTTCAGGATTTCGTTTTGGTAACTTTTGATCTGCTGTGACAACAATGCAGTTAATCCTACGCTTTTCTACACTTACTTTGAGATTGAATTGACGCTCCATGTCGTTGTAGATATAGGAAGCAAATAATGAATCCGGAACAACATAAGGAAGTGTAAGGGAGTAACAAAAGAGATTTTTCTGCTTCCATTCAGTCCGGTCGGCATATTTCTGATGTATGGTGTTCCGTACTTTTGGTTGAAAAAACCGGCTTGAGTCCGGTGTGTGGATTTCGATCATCTCAGGCCTGATTCCATGGTTATAACTACTGTATGCCCCCCAGAGTGCTCTCAATATCGGCTGATTGAACTGAAAGTAGCTTTTCATTTCGCCGCGTTGCGAGATTACCTCGCCAGAAGCGATACCTTCAATAAATGGACAAATGATGGAACGGTAGGTGAAGGTAGAATCGCCCAGATGAAATACTTCCATTGGCCGAAAATCCAGCTTATCACTTTTGGTCCTTATCTTAAAAGCACTCGGGTTTGCCCGGAAATCAAAAATATTCTTTTCAGTAATTTCCTCACCACTTGTAATGGCCCTGATGATCCCTTTGCTGTCGATCCAAATATTGTGCGGGATAGTTTTATGGGGAAACAAGTTGTTTAGAAGGCTGTCTTCTATAATTATCCTATCGCCGAGTGATCTCATATCCTCATTTGTCGGGCGTGCCATGAAATCTGTTATGGCTTTTTTGTTTTGCGAGCTGACTAATAAAAATTTGAACTGGTTTGGTTTTCTTTGATCGAAGGAGTCCATTAGCCTGATTTCTTTCAGGCAGGGGACACACCAGGTAGCCCAGAAATCAATGATCAGAGGCCCGTTCTGATAAAGATCCTTGATCATTATCTTTTTGCCCGAGTAGGTTGTGAATGCCAGATCAGGTAATTGGTCGCCGATCTTTAGAGCGGTGGTAACCTGCTGAGCGGATCCATAGGTTGAAATGGCCAGCAAAAGCAGCATAATTAGTGGTTTGATTTTAGTAACCATTGTTTTGTTTCAAATTAGGGTTGTAGATAATTTCATTATTGGGAATGGGAAAAGCTGCTGAGATACCGGTCTTCCAATTGGTTTTTATTGGGGACATTGTGGCCGCTAGTTTTCCGTCGCGTTTAAGGTCCAGGAAACGGTGTCCCCATTCACCGAACAGTTCGGTTTTGCGTTCCTTTGCAATAGCTTCCAGGCAGTCTTCCCTGCTGATGTCTGAATTTATGGGGCTAAGACCTGCCCGGGCCCTGATCAGGTTGAGGTCGGTTGTTGCGCTGCCGGTCTGGCCGAGCTGTGCTTTTGCTTCTGCGCGGATCAGGTACTGTTCGGCGAGTCTTAAGGCCATGACAAATTCGGGTTTTGTGGTGCTGGCGATGCGGTTCTTGTATTTAGCCGGGTAGGCGTATATCCGGCTTTGTCCGGAACCGGTTACGCTCGCCAGGCCTGTCCAATTATTTTTGCGCAGGTCACCGGCTTCAAAACCGGAATAAAATTCATCCCTTAAGGGGAAAACAGGGAGCGTGGCCGGAGTGGCCGGAATGAGCTGTGCCACATCGGTCAGGAATCCGTTGACCATCCATAGCTGGAGGATAGCCTCTGGGCTCCCTGCAAGGAAAACATCTTCCGCTTTGACTGCTGTTATCTGGTAAACAGGGTTTGCGATCACCTTCGAAGATGCAGTTATGGCGTCCGTCCATTCGTTGTTGTAAAGATGGACCCGGGCAAGCAGGGCCAGGCTACTGGCTTTGTTCGCCCGGACGCGGCCGGCACCCTGGTAACTGTCCGCAAGGGCGGTGCTACTTTCGGTAAGGTCACGTTTGATCTGGAGATAGACCTGACCCTTGTCTACCTGGCTGGCGCTGCGGTTGAGTTCAACATCGGTAGAAAGGATCAAGGGGATATCGTCATAACAGTTGACCAGGTAAAAGTAGGCGAATGCGCGAAGGAATTTAGCTTCGCCCGCGAACTGTTTTTTTGCGGAGGGAGATAGTCCTGCGGAACCTTCTACACCTTCGATCATCATGTTGGCCTGATAGATGACGGAATAAAGGTTGTTCCAGAGCGCATTGTTGTTGGTGTTGTTGCTCTGGAGTTTGCCATTTGCATATTCTAAATTGATCAATGCGCTGGAGGTCGTATTGTATTCATCAGCATATAGGCTGATGAATTTCATCGAGCTGTGTACAGTGCCCATGGTAAAATAGGCGCCAAGCAAAGCGGCATTGGCTGTGGTACTGTCTGCGAATACGGTGCCGCTTTCCACCTGGTTTTTGGAGGCTGGTATTTCCAGTAGTTTTTCGCAGGAAGAATTTAGGAAGGCCAGGGGCAGCAGTAAGACTGCCGTAAATTTTAGTGTTGTTTTCATAGTCGTATCATAAACTGAGTTGAAGGCCTAAGACAAAGGTTTTCAGTGGCGGGATGTTCCTGCCGGTGGTGGTCGATATTGCGCCGGATTCAGGGTCCATGACTGCGGAATCCCGGTGCCACAATGTGTACAGGTTTTGTCCTTCGGCAAAGATCCTTAAAACGCTGAGTCCCATTTTCCTGGCCTCCCTGGTGAGGAGCAGATAGGAAAGGGATATATTCTTTAACCTGAGATAGGAGGTATCAAAAATATTGGCTGAAGACTGGCCGTAGTAAAAGTCGAACTGCGTGGAAGGCGGCGGTACCGTAGCGGTGGGATTGGCTGCCGACCAGGGTTCCAGGTCAAATTCATTAAAAGTTCCGCCGCCGCCGGGGTTCCGGTTAAGGCCTCCTTTTGTACGCTGTTTGACGAACTGTAAAAACAGGCTGAATTCGAAGTTTCGGTAAGTAAGGGTATTGCCTAGTCCGCCGTAAAAGTCCGGGGCGGTTTTGCCAAGGGTGAAATTGGCATAAGGGCTAGCTGAGGCCTGTTCGTCCCGGCCTGCGTACAGCACCTTTCCTGTTGCAGGATCGATTCCCAAGGCCTGATAACCTCGGATGCGGCTGATGTCATAACCCAGTTCGTAAACTGCAGCGTAACTGGAATTATCGAAATTTTCAAAAGATTTAAGCTTATTTTTAGGGAGCGTGATGTTGAAGCTGCTTGACCAGCTTAGTTTTTTTCCTTTCATATTGGTGGAACTGATACTGAGTTCCCATCCGCTGTTCTGGATGACGGCGGGCAGGTTGGCCTGGTAGCTGCTGAAACCGGTGATCAGCGGAATGGCGTAGTTGACGAGTTGGTCGGAGCTGGTGGAAAGGTAGTAATCGGCGCTAAGGCTCAGGGCATCTCTGAAAAAGCCAAGTTCCAGGCCGATATCGATTTTGCGGGTGCTTTCCCATCTGAAATCGGAATTGCTGATCCTGCTCGGACGGATAATGGCTGTGCCCTGGTAACTGGAGGAACCGGGGCTGCTGAAGGTCGAAAGGTAGCCGTAATCCGGAATCTGGTCATTGCCGTTGGTGCCGATGCTGGCCCTTAACTTGCCAAAAGAAAGTACAGGGAATTTTTCTTTGAGCCAGTTCAGGTTGGAAAAGATCCAGCTGCCGCCGATGGAACCAAAGTTGCCGTAGCGGTTGCCCGGGCCGAAACGGGAAGAACCGTCCCGCCTTAAGGTCAGGTTTAAGATATAGCTGTCCTGTAGGTTGTAGGTAACCCTGCTGAAAAGGGAAGCATATCTGTATTGGGAGTCACTCCCGGTACTGGCAATGGTTCCGGCAGATCCGGGATTTTCCATCAGGCTTTCCAGGCTAAAGTTGCTGGCAATAACGGACATGCGTTCCGTGCTTTTGCGTTGATAGGTTCCCCCAAGCAGAATCGTGAATTTATGTTGGCCAAAAGTGATGTTGTAGTCGGCCTGTGGCTCAGTGATAAAGGACTGCGCGCTACTTTTAGTGAAGTTGGTACTGTTGGCTGTACCGGGTGGGAGCGATGAGGAAGGGGAAATAAAGGTCTGATCGTAACTGCTCCGGGTATAACCTGTATTGAGCTTAAAGCTTAAGTTGGGCAGGATCCGGTAAGCGAGTGCTGCGCTGGTAATGCTGTTATCGGTGGTGTTTTTACTGCGTGCACGGGTTTCGGCCTCGATATTCCCGGCATACCAGTTTACCGTTCCGTCTGGCATTGTTAGCGGATAATTGGGGGCGATGAGGAAACTCCGGTCAATATTGTTCACGATATTGCTGAGGTCGCTATATTGCCTGCTGAGCTGATTGGAGATCGTGATGCTGAATTTTTGGTTTTCGGAATAGTGTTGGAGCTGGGAGGATAGTCCGCCGCGGTAATAGCTGTTGTTCCCGGGCAGTACCGTTCCTTCATTCCTGAAATTTCCGTTGACCGAGAAGGTGGTGTTTCCTTTTCCGCCGGATACCCTCGTCTGGAGATCAGTGGAACTCGCGGAGCGGCCAAAGATATAGTCTACCCAGTCGGTGCCCTGCGTCTGGCTCCACTGGGTAAGGTCGGGGGCATAATTGGTAGAAGCTGGGTCGGATGAGGGGATGAGTTTATCATTGGCAAAAGCATCCCTTCGCATCTGCAGATAAGCCTGCAGATCGAGGAGTTTTGGTTTTGCGCTGACCGTGCTGATGCCCTGGCGGATGTTGAGGTCGATTTTGGTCGTTCCGGATCGTGCTTTTTTGGTGGTAATCAGGACTACGCCGTTTGCACCCCTGCTGCCATAGATAGAGGTGGCATCTGCATCTTTGAGCACACTGATGTTTTCGATATCGGCGGGGTTGAGGTTATTCAAGGGGCTCAGGGCACCTGCGATATTGATCACGTCGGTATTTCCTTTGCCAATGGGCGTGCCATCATAGGGTACGCCGTCAACAATGTAAAGGGGATCGGTACCGGCGACCATGGATCCTTTACCCCTGATCTGTACATTGATGTTTCCACCTGGCAGGCCGTTGGTGGTCTGGATGAAAACGCCGGGCATTCTGCCGGAGAGTGTGGAAAGGATATTGGTGACGGGCTGTTCTTCGATCTGTTTGGCGCCGATAGAAGAGATTGATCCGGTGTTGAGCCTTCTGGTGGTTGTGCCGTATCCGATGACCTGGATGTCATCGAAAGAACCCGTTTTTTCCTGCATGTTGATTTCCAGGTTTTTTAGGTTTCCGCCAAAGCTGATTTCCTGGCTTTGATATCCGGTGTAGGTAATGAGCAGGATGCCGGTGGCTGTTTTTGCGCTTAGCGTGAAAGTGCCGTTCTGTGAAGACTGGACAGAAGTGCTTGAATTTTTGATGCTGATGGTGGCGCCTGGCAGGGCTTTGCCGTCCTTTGCCGTGACGACGCGTCCACTGATCTGGGTGGTGTTCTGGGCGCTTAACCGGAATATTGGGCAAAGCGCGGCCAGTACAATAAATATTATTGTTTTTTTCATGTGGTTTGGGTTAGTTGTTGGTTTACTACTGTTTGCTAAAAAGCCAGGACGGGGGCCATGTTTGAAATAATCATTAACCGATGAACGTGGCGGTCCCGCCTGGTCTATGGGGACTATTTAGTATGTTATGTTTTGTAGTTTAATTTTTTGGTTTGGTGATTGGTTTTGGGTGATGTTTTGTTTGTTAGGCATAGGTCTGCCCGTCCGGTACATTATTAAAGCACCTGTTGCAAGCGGAGGGGCAGAACTATGCCGAAGCTAGATGGGGTTTTTGGGCTTGAGGGCGTAAAGCCGGTCAAAGGGGTAGAAGGGATGGGGTTTTGGGGGGTGGAAAGGAAAAAACAGGGCAATACCGTTCATCAGTGGGAGTGATGTAGGGTGGGTTGCCTGATTGTTTTTTCTTTTCATGCTCGTATGGTTGATACGAGTCTTGCCTTGTTCCACATTTATAATAGATGTGGGACTACAGACCATGATTACAGTAAAGTTTCTGAGGCCTTAAGTGACATGGAATTACAGCAGTCCCACATCTATTTCGATGTACAAAGATATACATCTACACATAGATATGGGTATTAATCTGCTGTCTTGTGTCACGGCCTCAGAATTTGTAATCACAAGACTCTTATTACTACCTGTTTATTAGAATCAAATTTAATTAAAAGGAGACAATAAAACAAATATTTCGTTAATAATGTCGCCTACTTTTTATTTCATTTTGCTAGGTTATGCAATACCTGGAAAATAAAAGTAATTTTAATGTTGGCAAAAACCTTAGGTCTTTACTTGAGCAAACGGACATCACAATCTCAGGTTTTTCCCATGCAACTGGAATATCTCTAAATCATGCAAGAGTAATTATGAATGGTAAAGCGTCGATCACAATTAAGACGGCTGAAAATATAGCAGCTTTATTTTCAATTGAGGCGGGTAGGTTATTTTTAGATGAAATTATCAAACTTAAGGAACCAAGGTCTATTCCTGCAATAGTGAAGTTCTATCAAGAAAATGTACGTAACGAAAAATTTTTTGTTCAAAAGGCATTGGAGAACAGTGTTACTATGATACTAAAAAATGATTTGATACCAAGCCCACTTTTTGATACCTGGGTAAGAGCAAAGGAGATCATTACTTACGTAGGTGAAGACAAAAAATACTCTGCATATAAAGCTATTTTTAACAGTAAAGCAGTATCAAAGGCCCTAGGTAGAATTTATATGAATACAGATTTGTTGGATAGAGACGATTTAAGAGGAAATAGAAGAGTATTTCAATACAAACGAAAATTATAATCTCAAAGTGATACCTTTAACTAAGGATCTCATATAGCGCACGAGATATCATATGGGATTGATTAATAAGTGTAATTGCTTAAAGTTCTCATTTCGAAATATGATTCCCTGGATTTTAAAAGATGTTACCTGATATGTAAATTAGATAATTGTAAATTTTTCCACCTGAACTATAGCAGGGCTTTTCCTAGATGTTCTTTGCAATGATTTTCAATTTTCCAGTTGGTTAACCGCTCTATAGATTGCTTAGTTGTTTTATCAAAAGGGATATTTGCCCAAACAACCTCTAAAACCTTTGCCATTGGTGGTGAAACTTTTTCGTATGAATTTCTGCTATATTTTAGAAAGTATAGTGCATCTTTAAAATATTTATTGTCTAGTAAGATTTGCGAGATCCAATGCGAAGCGTACCCAATATTTAGAATTGAATTTGTATCACTTTGCTCTTTCAATAATAATTTAAGAGAAACATAATAGCAAAATAATGCATCATCAGACAGACCAATATATTCAAGGCACTTCCCAATATTCCCATAAAAATGACCGCTAAATTCGAAGTTTATCTTTTCTCTGTTCAAAACATCCTCAATTTTCTCGTTCTGTAAGAAATGTTCCAGCGCTTTTTTTATATTCTTTTCCACCTTAGAATCTCTTAAACCTAGGGCTAGATTATGCCTTAAACTATAACTATCCTGTAAACTTGACTCGTCAAGTAAATAAGCGCCCTCCTCAGCTATAGCTATTGCCTCCTCATGTAATCCTTGATACCACAAAGTGTAGGATTTCATTCCGCAATAAGATAAATAATTTGAACTTTTTCCAGGGATTAGTTTTAAATATTTTTTTAAAGTAGCATCACAGTCTACATATTTCCCTAAATGTACTTGAGTTCTTGTAAACCCTAATAATTGAGTATGAAAGTAGGGATATTCTTTGCTAATTGCTTCATTCCAGTCCAAGGTATTATACAATATCTCAGAAACACGCAGATATTCTTCCGTAAATCCGGAAGTAAGGATGGCATAACTCACTTCTTCCAACGAAATCAAGGCGGAAATAAAATCATTCTTGTTTATTTGTAGCTCAATTTTTGAAGTCCAATTTTGAAATTCGCCAATCGTCAAGTTTGAGTTAAGCTTAGGCTTTAATATGTAAATAAACTTATCATAGTACTGAACAAATAAGGTTATGAATTTTGCACGTTCATTCTTTGGGTACTTTGTCAAAATAAATTCTTTAACTAGTGGATGCAGCTCGATCTCACCATCGCTAAGGGTTTCAACAAGATTCAAGTTTTTTAAAACTCGCAATGCCTTTGTAAATTGGTTATTATTTAGCTCACTATCTAGAATGGTTTTTAGGCTATCCTCTCTTTCCGGCTTAACAGTTTCAGCAATTCCACGAATTAAAGTTTTTTGTTTATCGTTTAGTGATATCCAAACTTCATTCAAAATCTTTTCTGATAGAATTGCAGAAAAATTATCTTCATCAAAAGCTGATTTTTTCTCAATCTGTTGTATAAAATAATTCACGATTTCTATTCCTCGCAAAGCCTGCCCCGCAATTAGATTCAACCATAAAGGGTGTCCTTTAGTTATCTTATGAGCCCTCTGACTTAAATTTTTTAGTTCTGTAGGATTTATAGAAATTTTAAAATATATAAAAAGTTCTTCAGTTTCCTCTTCAGACAAACCAGTTAGAGAAATTTGATAGAAATTCACACTTGCCTCTCTAATGAATGGCCGGCATGTGAAAATAAATTTAGAGTTATGATTTTTTGAAAGAATATTTTCAAAAAAATACCCAAGACTACCCGTCGGTTTGAAAGTCTCCAAATCAATATAACTGTCAACATTATCAAAAACAAAAACAATTTTTCGCTCCCCTAAAAAGTGAAAGAATACGTCCACTAATTCGTTTGACTTTAGGTTTTCGAGAATCGGAGGAGAGTCTTTGTTGGCAAGCCTTTTAATCATGGAAAACAACTTTGTCTGAAACCGATTAGTTTCCTCTTTGAAATCTCTCCAATCTCCAAATTCGTATACCTTTGAGTTGAAGTAATTTCGAAGAAAATGTGCTGCCAAAGCTGATTTTCCCTGTCCGCCTATGCCGGTGATAAAAACAACCTTGAAATTATCATTTCCGATGTTTATAATTTCCTTTCCTCTACCTACCCAAAACTTATTTACTGGTGGAGAGTCAAACTCAGAACTTTGAGTAAATTCAACAATAGAAATATCTTCTCGCTCCTCTAGTCTTTGCTGAATCACTTCCATTTCTTTTTTTTGGCTCGCCCTAATTTGAACTAATTGATCAAGGAAATTTTCCAGATCATTAAAATCATCTAACTCAATTGGTGTAACTTTTTTAGGCCATGCTTTATTTTTTTGAGTAGTAATAATAAAATGCTCAGGATTAAAACCAGAATATAGATTGTTTATGTAGTTGAACACATAATTAATATAGGGGTCGTTTAAGCTGAAACCTAAAAACAAAATAGACTTGTCAGATATTATTTTTTTAAGCTCAAAGGTGGATGATTTTTCGTCGTTGGAATAAAGATTGTCATAGCCAGAAGGAAAGAGTATGCATTTATCCGGTTCATGTATATCGCCATGAATTTTAAAAATGTACTTTTCAAATTCCGAAAGCTTTGCTACCTTATAAGTATTAGTATATATAATTTTCTCAAAGGTTGGTAACGCTTTTTCAAGTAGGCCATCATAATTTGTTGTAAGTATTTTGTCGGCGATTTCACCAATCTTGTTATGTATTAAAGTTGGTTGACAAGCTTCAAAATTTTTCATTTCTTTGAAGAAAACCTCAATAGCACTTTCTTTGAGATATTCAAGTTTCCCCAATATTTCTATAGCACTAAAAAGTTCATCTTTCAATGCACCTTTATATTTCTCAGCTTTGGGTTCTTTCGATCCCAATCCATCGAGGATTTTTTCAAGGAGTGTATTCCAATTTGGTAAACCTGCATGCATTGAAATACCAGCTCCAACAAAAATTACCAAATTATTTTGTTGAATTTTTTTCTGTAAATGTTCAGGAATTGAGAGTGTCATCTAATATTGATAAGCGTTATTAAATTGAAGTTGTAAATTACATTAATTAAGTTTAGATACACAAAAAACGGTGAATTAATTCTGCTAATCTTCGCAGATCAATTATTTTTTCTGCTCATCAATATTTCAGATAGAAATAAAAATAATAATTTTATTGAGTCTTAGCAGTGTTCAAAGTGACTAACCTTGAATCAATCTTCATTTGCTAATGGCAGTTGGAATCTTTCATTTTCGAAGGTCATCTTGTACCACTCCTAAAACCGCCATGGTTTTATGGTGAATGTTCGATATAGGGTCTTGTACTGAAAGAAAGAAGGAAGGAATTGGTGTTCAGGAGTCTGAGGTGGCCGGATCTCAGACGTTTGAACATGGAATCCCGGTTTGCTGTAATCATTAAAAGGGTGTTGAACGGTGTGGTTTATTCCCTGCCGCCAAATAATAATAGATATGCATTCTGTATCCCAAATACGGTTATAGCGTAGAGCGGTATCCCGCAGAATTAGAGGGGTAAGTGGTAATTTTTATGGATGTTTTAGCTTCAGGGACGAGGAGATGATATAAGGCATTTATTATCAAAAGCTGGTCAATCTTGCTGTTTACAGATTGACCAGCTTTTTTTGTGTTGTTTGGAGAGTGTAAAATAAGTTGTGTTATACGTTAGTAATTTTAGCTTTTGATACTGTTTATTTTACACTCTCGAAAGCATTGTTTATTACTTTATTTTGAAGTCTTTTAGATAAATCATAGTTAACTGATCCACTTCTAATAGGAAATAAATTTGTTGTAAATTGATGCTTACCGGTACGCTGGTAATTTAGTGGAAATGGGACAATTAGATTGGTTTGTCTAGTTTATCACTCTACTCTATTAGCTAATATTGATTCAGGAAATTTGTGGACAACATCTTGATAAATACTTTCAAGCTGATCTACAGTTAGGATCATAAAATTGTAGGTGTCATAGGTGTTCTTTTCCACCCGTTTTAAAAAGGCCAGATAATTGGCAATCCTACAGAACGACCGCAGGGTACTTTCATTGAATGCCACCCCAATACCCACTCTTCCAAGCGAGGCAGCATTAACCACACTGCCCATAATGTGTTTCTTTGAGTTTTGGTTTTCGATCTCAATAGCGATAAAACACCTTGCATTTTTATTTTTATGAATAATGGTCTCAAATTCTGGATGAATAATTTCATCGTATACTTGGGCATTTAAATTCTCTTTATGGTATTTAAAGCAGAGCAATAGAAAATGACGAATGTGTTCATCCTCAACCAGCTCATCATATATGTGGTTTAAATTGGGACCTTCCACATTGAAAGGGCCGATAGCTAGATCGATCCTGGGAGAATACTGATGGATACGTCCAGAAAAAGCTGCCCACTCGTTCTTTACCTCGAGTTCTGCAAATACTCTTTCCATCTTTGGAAACAGTTCATTTTGATATATCTTCGCGGTCATTATTTTTCTACCATCGCTGTTATCTTCCTAAACCAGCCCTCGACTTCACCTTTTGGATCGCGCTCTTTTAAACGCTGATAGTTCATGTGTGCGAACGCCTTGCTCAAATAGCCCTTGGATGTGTTGTCCTTCATAACACCATCAAATTTTTGCGTGGCCGAGTAAAGCTCTGCAAACATTTTAGGCACTGATTTCCCATCCGCACCAGGCATATCTACTATGGTCATTGCTATTCCACTGCTATCATGTATTGCATCGGAGTGAAGGTAGCATTCAATTTCATGTTTTTCACAAAGCGTTCCCCAAGAACCGTCGCCACGGTCGTTGACCAGATCGATCGATTCCTGGTATTTCTTCACATCACTATCATATATATGCACCTCAGGTCTTCCAAGCCCTTTTAAAAAATTCTCTGACACCCAATACTGGAGGGTAGAACCGCCCATGGTAATAACAGCGACCCTAGGATCTGTAAAAATATTGATAATGGTAGGATCATGTTCATGCAGTGCTTTACTAAGACATTTCATTGCAACAACATCAGTAGGTCCTTCCAGACATAAAATTACCTTTACACGGCTATCCGGAGTTACCCCCAGCACACGCGCAACCTCTGCATAAACATCAACCCCAGAGTCTATCGTTGGATTCCCCTGATCATTTCTATGAACGAACCTGATGCTTTCTGTCGGTAGATCGCCTGCCAAACCAGGGCTGTGTGTGGTAAGTATCACCTGACAGTTAGGGCCGTTAGCCAATGCTTTAAAGGAATCAATTAGGATACGCTGATTAGATGGATGTTGTGCCGTTTCCGGTTCTTCTAGCGCGTAAATAATACTTCTTTTATTCGATGCTTTTAAACGCCGCTCCGCTTCTGCTTTGAAGAAACTGACCAGGATCATTCTTCTGATACCGCTACCCCGCTTATTTAATGGAATGCCCTCATCGGTATCCATACCTATTGAAAATAAACTCGTCCATTTTGCAGTAGTAGGCGGAACGAACTGGGGAACGAGTTTATTTGCCAACTGTGGGTCGATAGACTGCAAAGCGGCATGGGTACTGTTGGCAATATCTTCGGCGCGTTCCCTAACCTTATCCTGGATGTTTTGAATATCATC
Source organism: Pedobacter sp. SG908 (assembly GCF_011759615.1). Lineage (NCBI taxonomy): Bacteria > Pseudomonadati > Bacteroidota > Sphingobacteriia > Sphingobacteriales > Sphingobacteriaceae > Pedobacter > Pedobacter sp. SG908. The sequence continues at coordinate 2,664,164 of NZ_JAAOYY010000001.1, read as the reverse complement.
TTGCACTTCGGAAATGGCCAATGCTATGGCCGCCTTCATGGGGTTTTGAACTTCGCTATCAGAATCCTGGCTATTCCGGTCACTTTGAAAAAGCGCAAATATTGGAAGATGGCTCTCAATTTGCTCCCAGATCCGTTTGCTATCCTCCTTGGGCTTGGACACCCCTATCTCTGTTGACGCTAGATGGAGATCACCAATATGCTGCCAGATCGCCTTCCTCATCGTTGGGTTTCCTTTCAACGGAATATCCAGCCCGATATTTTTAACCAACGCTTTCAGGTCGCTTTCTTTAAGCTCTAATAGGTTAGCAGCCCCATCAGCAGTCGGGTGATCGGCAATAATGAAAACATCCTCACTTACTGATTTTTTACTGCAGTCAAATGTTTTTTTGATCTTTAGGGTTCCTGTTGAGGTCAGCAAAAACTCCTCTTGAAGGCTAGTCTCAGCACCGGCATCTAATGTGATTACTGCGGGAAGCTCCTCAAATTCACAAGTTATTTCAATTTCCTTGCTTCCAGAATAAATATTGGCATCCCCCTGGTCGCATTTTACCGTTTGGTTGTTAAAAAAAATCTCCAAAGCTTCAAGAACGGTAGACTTGCCAATATCATTTTTACCGACAAAAGTTGTCAGATCAGAAATTTTAACGGAGATCTCGTGTTGATAACAACGGAAATTTTTAATGGTGAGAGCAGTTAGTTTCATATTAATTGTTTTTAGTTTAGATTTAGCCTAACACAGTTCAAAGTTTAGATAGGCAAATTCTTCATCCATGCGCATGGCCTCCTCGAATTGTATAGATACGGCGGATACCTTAAAAGTCGATTTTTGCCTATATTTCTTTCCGTTTATATCCTTATAGTCGATTATCAATGTAGGCCGGGGGAAAGGTTCAAAATCGGCTACATAAAAGTTTGGAACCGTACGAGAGGTCAGTTTTTGCTTGAATATCAAGTAGAGATAGTGGGTGAAAATGATAATATCAGGTACTGCATGTAATTGAAAATTGTCCATAACATTAATCGGAGAAATATAATCTATACGATGTTCGTATATCTCTGTGCCAGAAGAATAATGGAAATCCACATCCAGGGTTTTAAGCAGTGAATAAGATTCATAACTGGGAAATTTGTAGTGCAGTATCTCATAATCGGAGGGAAGGACGTCTTTAATCATACCAATAGCTTTTTCAATGTCAAACTGCCACTTGCACAAAACATTCTTTGCCGGTCCGAAACCTATATTGTCAATCTTATAGTTTTTGGAAACGCCAAACTTTAAGTCATTGGCGTTGATGGAAGAATCATTAAACGGCGAGGTCTTATATAATAGCACCTCCTCTTTTGCCTTAAAAAGAGGGCTTTTGGAGATACTCAGATTAAAGGATTTGATCAAAACCTCAGGCTTATATGTAGATAGGCGCTGTTTGATCAATTCTTTGAGGGTGATAACGGCGACAATAGTGTAAACTAGTGAGCCTAGACCCACGATGGCATTGAAAATATTAAGATTCTCGGATATAAATTGTCTTATGGAGAGAAGCATGTTTGAGAAGTTAATTTATTGTGCAAAGTACCGCATTAAAAATGTTTTTCAAAGAATCCAGTTATTTTTATCTACACGGTTCCATAAATGATCCATGGAAAACAGATCTTCCATTCTCAAACAATTAACATTCGCGATTGACAAGAGTTTCCGTTGGCAGATAACCAAAATTTTCTAACTTCGCTTATTGGTTCTATCCCAGTAAAAAATATTAAATAAAAAATCAAATGGAAAAATTTTCAAAAGTTAAAGAAACCATTGCATCAATAGAAGCAGATGTAGAGAAGTTTTACAATGGCGGAAACGCAGCAGCTGGAACCAGAGTTCGTAAAGCAATGCAAGATCTAAAGGTGCTTGCTCAGGACATCCGTGCAGAAGTTACTGAAAAGAAAAACACAGCGAAATAAATCACTATCACTGTTTTGGAAAAGGGGAGGCACATGCTTCCCCTTTTTGTTTAATGTCTGTTCCGATTACTAGGAGAAATAACGGTTCTATTGGTAATAGCTCAACAGAAAGAACAGCTACCTGTCGTCAATTGATCGTCAATAATTTAAAATCGATTGTGTTTTGAGATCTATAAAAGATACCGAGTTATTGGCGTTTTAAATCAATGGAACTGAAAAATCTCTGACGATCTCTGGTACTGTTTTCTTGCGTGGCTCAAAACCCAATAAAGACATCACCTGATAGGCAAGTTCCTGCTGACCGCTGCTGCGCCCGTTTAAAAGTTTGATCTTTAATACCCCGCACTCCTGGTTAGAAACGGTATGATTATCTATTTCATCCATAAAAACACCCTTAAAGAACTGATAGCTTTCACCTGGGTAGATTAGGCATATCTTTGCTCCGTTGTGATAGCGGCTATAGGTATACATCTGCCGAAGGTCATCATCCGATGCGGCGCTATCTTTAACATTTTTCCATTTGGTATCAAGAAGGCATAGCGGTTTTTCATCAGATCCGATCAGGATATCAGGCCTCATCGTTCTGGTATAACCTGTTTCTGGCCGCCAGAAATTTCTGTTCGTCTGCCCCCTTACCATATAGATGTCCGGCCGGTAGCGTTGGAGGCTCTTTAGAACGAACCGTTCCCAGAGCACATTCATGTTGAACAGCAGTGCCAGTACGTCTCTGGAACCGCTGTTTAGGTCGGGATGATAGTTGAGCAGGATTAGCCTGGCAATATCAATGGCTTTTTGATACCCGGCGTTCTTTCTGTCGTAGCTGATGCCGCTAAAGGTATCCTCACTTACCTTGATATCGGCAAGATCCGGAAAATTTAACATCAGGTTGGCCAGTCTGCTGCTAAGGGAAGGATGAAGGCGGCTGCGGTTTAACATGCGTAATGCCTTTAGCAAGATTTGGTTCAATAGGTGACTGTGGTCATATGTCTGTTGGGAGATATAAAAGCGCTCCTGATGTACCAGATTAACCGCGATATGTTTGGGGAAAAGCAGTTTGCCTTTCAGGGTGGTTGAATTCTGCTCGATCTTCCTGTACTTTTTGATCAGTCCGCTGTGTGTAAGCTGTTCTACCTCGGCGATAAATAGCTCGAAGTAATGATCCAGGATCGAATTGGATTTTAAGCTCAGCTGCGCCGTTGAGGGCGCTCTGGTCTCGGGGAAGACAGAAGACTTTAACATATCGATGAGCAGTTCCCGCCAGTGCGTCTCATTATGCTGCCTGTCTGCCTTTGGTAAAATCTCAATGGTCAATTTGCCAACCCTTATCACACCGACATATTCGCAGAACCTTACCCCGTTATGCACCAGGCTATAATAGGGAAAGTTTTTTTCCCTGTAAAAAAGCTGTAAGCTTAAAAGCTCATCATCGCTTAAACGCTGGTTGCCCTTATGGAGATAGAGCGAGTCATGTTCGTAGACGGTGATCATTTTATAGGGCAGCCCCTTTCATCAAAACCTGTATAGCCAGCGCAAAGCTGCCCTCAACTGTCGAGTTGTTGAGCACGATGGGAATAGCGCTTTGCCTGTCATAGTGTACGATATGGAGTACTTTCCGCTCCTTTAGATATTCTGCGTCAGGGTATTCAAAATCTGCAAAGCCTATCTGTTTGTCAGTGAGGCTTGGCTGGACGAAACCGGCACCGAGTACAAGTCCGATCTTGCCGTAATCCCCGAAGAAATATTCCTGCAAAAGCGGAATAATATTCTTGTAGAACACTGTTCTTAACTCATCTAAAGTAGTGCACTTTAGAAAAAAACTATGGCCGATTACATTATCCCGGTGCAGGATACGTTCGATACGCGAGTTGATAGTGGTCAGCAGCAGAGCAAGATCTATCCCCTCTATAGCTATTCCTTTTCCCAAGTCCATCCTGATTTTAGTAATCAACGATGGATCAGCCGGAACCTCCTCAAAAACAAAGCGCCTTCTCAAAGCGGTATCCAAGGCCTCTACGCTACGGTCAGCGGTATTCATCGTGCCAATGATGTGAAGATGAGGGGGGACACCAAAACGGGTTTTGCTGTAGGGCAGGGTAACAGTGAGTTCTTCATCTGCACCAAGGCGCTTATCCTCTTCGATGAGAGTAATGAGTTCCCCGAATATCTGGGAGACATTTCCACGGTTGATTTCATCTATGATCAGAACCGTTTTTTCCTCTTTAAGCTGATCCCACTTATAATCTCTCATCTTTAAGAGCAGGGCAGGGATAATATTGGGATAGCCGTTGATCAGATAAGATTCAAGCTCGGGAAAATTCCCTTTTTCTGTATCTTCAGAATCTATCTTGCCCTTAAAATCCTCCAGTCTTATCTTCTTTTTATCCAGATATGCCAAAAGGCTATTTAAAATTGAAAAAGCCAAAGGCAGGTAGTTTCCGCCGGGTTTCTTTAGCGTGAGTAGCTCAGCAGTTACTCCTATTACCTCATGTTTCCCAATTTTTTCGCCAACCTTAAAGATGGAGCTGCGCATACAAAGGGATTTGAATATTCCATCCACTACCTTAAAGTTGAGTGTTTTTCCGGCTTCTTTTGGCGATATGGGCTTAATACCCTCAATAAAATCCTCATAGCCCATGCTCTGGTGAAACGTTGTAAAAACGATGCGGCCTTCTTCCATTCTGATCTTGAAGAGTTCCTTTATATCTGCCCTGGATTTACCTTTTGTTTCATCGCCAAGAATACGAAGAGCCCGCTCAATGGTGCCAAAAGTTTTACCGGTTCCCGGTGGGCCGTAAAGGATCTGGTTTAAAGGCTGCTGATCACTTTGGCCATCATTTCCCACTGAGCCGCCCTCGGTATCCGCATCCTCTGGAGCAGATTTCAATGGTGTGAGGTTATCGTGCAATGGCCATTTTCTATTGTTATAAGTGGTGAAGGCTTCCTTTGGCAATGGTTTTATCTTTTCTATTTCCTCAGCCAAAAAAACGATCGATGCAGATAAATTTCCTTTCTGATAAGCGGACATTTCAGCCTCAAATCCAAATAAATTGTCCCTTTGGTGCCAGTTCTTTTCCTGAAGCTGTTTTTGATCGAGCGCAAAATCTATAATCTTCGCCCGGTAATTGACCGCTCCTTCAGTACTGTAATAGAGATGAAAAAAGCCGGTATCCTGGATCATCGCCCTTAAATCCCTAACAGAGGCAACGGCATCAGAAGGTTTTTTGCTGTTCCATAAGATAATGCCGTTATGATCTTTGGAGATCTGGCTCATCTGCTCAAGATAAGCCGGCTCATCATTGGCTACCAGCGCAACTACCTGATCAAACCATTCATCTTTTTTATGATAGAGGATAATCGATACCAAATAGCTTAAGTTATTGGGATTCGATACCTGTAGATCAAAATCAGAAAAATAGGCTAAAAGATCTCCGACAAATGATGCCGGATGATATTCGAGTTCCAAAACATTTTCGGCTATCTGTTTTCTGTGGCTTTCAGATAAAACAGTTATGTTATTTTCTGGTTCGAGCAGATAATTGAATGCATTAACGGGAGAGCCCTGCTTTAGCTTATCGGGGGCGAATTTGAAAAGTAAAAAATGACTCAGCCAATCGCCCATATAAACGCCCGCCCTTGCAAGCGTACGCTTATCGGGATATTCATTGAAATTATCTTTATCGCGTGCCCTGGAATCACAATAGGAGATCACCCTATAAAATAAGCCGGCCACCCGTTGAACCAGCCCATCTGGTTCGGCTTCCTGTTGGAAGAGCGCATAATTCCGGGATAACATCAATAGATGCTCCTGCTCTTCTCCGCTTACCGATAGGTTGAGCCATTGGTTCAATACCTCCTGACCCTTTTTGAAATAAAAAACATCGGATTGGCCTACATCTTTAAAATGAGGGAGATCCATTAATCCCTTAACATATTGTTTATCTTGAAGATCCATGTAGTAGTAGTTGTTGGTGTTCGTTTCGTAGATCTGGTTTTATCTCCGGCCTTTTTGTTCTGCCCTTAGCGGTTTTAATCCGAAGACTAAACTGCCGATGGGATGTTTATAAGATCCTGATCCAGGGTGCTTAAGATACTTTTTATATCCGCCTCGCTTAGTACTGGCTGAAGAGGTACCGCAATATTCTCCTGGGCATCCCTCACCTCATCTAATACGCGGTCATAAGCGCCTGGGAAGACCTCATTGATCTTTTCGGTGAGGAGATTGAGCAGGTGGCATAAAAACATATATTCCTCAAGATTCTGAGGCACCTTATAGTCTCTAAGATGCCCTTTTAAATAAATGTTTTTATCATTCTTTCTCAAATTATGGGCAAGAACATTATTCCTATATTTTTTAATATCAGCAAAACGGTCAATCTCAGTTTTGATCCTTGAAATATAGGGCATGATACTGTTCGCTTCTGCCGGATTTAAAGCTGGAATAAAGAAATCGTTGATCTCATCCAGATAGCTGGCAACAGCAATTAAACCATTATTATAGGTTAGGATATGAATGTTGTGGAGTAGTTCGCCATCCAAAAGACCTCCTTTTGCAATGGTTACCAAGGTCGTTAAGTGGGTATTAAGCCCACCGAGCAGGGTATTTAGAATGTGGATACTCTTATCGAGTTTCGAGGCTGGAATCTGTTGTGGCATGAAAGTAAAAAATAGCGTTAATAAATGCCATGAATTGATATTGATAAGCCCTGAGGAAGGATACACTCAAAAGAATGAGGTATTCAAAGGAAATAAAAAGAGTATCCTTTAGACTTAAGACAATGTTCTAGACTTGGCGTTAAATAGTTAAATGCAATTTAAGGTAGTTTGGCAAGATATACAAATCTTTTCATCTCCAGGCTGTTCATCGCCTTATACCTTAGCTCCTTAGGTTTCACTTGTGGTTTATTCGGTCATTGCTTACTTTAGCAGAAAAACATCATGACCTATAAAACCTTTGACATAGAGGGGAAAGAAATTGTACAGCATGATCTGCAGGACAAGGGAGACTGGTGCGGAAAGGGAGCCAGCTTCGAGGAAGTATTCATTGGGCGCTACCCTCATCTTGGGCTTATGATCAACCCGGAGAAGCAAAACAATATTTACGCTCCGGATCTATCCTATATCGAAAACGGTACCTACGCTGATCTTAAAACACAGAATACCCCATTTTTTCTCTCACAGTCCAGATATGAGATCGATCCCCAGTATGCGGTTACTTTTAATGAAAAGGACTTTTTGCGCTACCGGGAAAATTATCCCGGAATCGATATTTATTTTTGGGTTGATTGGCAGGCAATCAGGTTCGTGGGCGCAGGGGATATATCGGTGAAGCCAATGGTCGGTGTTTGGCGCCTCAAATACGCCGATATGATTAAAGCAGTAGCATCGGCACCGCTACATCGCTATATTCAAAGGGTGGGGGATCAAAAAGGAAATGCCAAGGGAAGCTTTGTGCTGGATCTTAATGCCGACGGCTTTACCAGGATTGCCTGAGCAAAAAAATAAAAATCCATATCCCCTGCACTGCAGGTGATTTATTTTCAGGGTGCTGAAAAATGGTCTGAAAAAATGTGGAAAACTAAATATTTTAGCATATTGGCAGCTCCAAATATCTTTTTATATTTGTAACCATGTGTAAGGTTGTATAATATGGTTATAAAAGATAAATACTCTCTGGAGGAAGTATCCTCAATACTCTCCAAGAGCAAAGAAACTTTAAGGAGATGGGATCGGGCAGAAAAGCTACGTGCCCATCGCGACCCTATGAGCAATTACAGATACTATAACCTAGATCAACTCCAACAGTTCGAAGAATTCCAGAATATGCCCAAAAACAAAAAACTCGATGAGAGAATATCATTGCCCAAAGCCGATAACCAATATAATGTGCTGGAGCTCTTCGCAGGAGCCGGCGGATTGGCCATTGGAATGGAGAAGGCAGGTCTTAAGTGCCTTGCCTTAAATGAAATAGATAAATACGCGGTAAAGACCCTACAGGCGAACAGGCCGGAGTGGAACGTGGTTCCCGGCGACATCAGGGATATCTCTTTTAAAGAATACAGGGATAAAGTTGATGTGGTCACGGGAGGATTTCCCTGCCAGGCCTTTAGTTATGCCGGAAAACGTTTCGGCTTTGATGATGCAAGGGGAACGCTTTTCTACGAGTTTGCAAGGACAGTACAGGAGACTAACCCTAAAATCTGTATAGGAGAGAACGTAAAAGGCTTACAGAACCACGATTCTGGACGAACGCTCAAAACGATGATTGCCATTTTAGATGAGATCGGCTATAGGGTACTGGATCCAAAAGTATTACGTGCAATTTTCTATAACGTACCCCAAAAGAGAGAAAGGTTGATACTGGTAGGGGTAAGAAAAGATATTGATATCGATTTCGAATACCCGGTGGCCAGTAAAAAAGTATTTACGTTGCGCGATGCGCTCAAGGCAGGGCCACTTTTCGGTACCGATGTGCCCCATTCGGCGGGAACAAAATATCCAGCCTCAAAAAAAGAAGTACTGGACCTGGTTCCCCCGGGCGGTTATTGGAGAGATCTGCCATTGGATATCCAAAAGGAGTATATGCAGAAAAGTTTCTATCTGGGCGGCGGAAAAACAGGCATGGCCAGAAGGATCAGCTGGGATGAGCCATCACTCACCCTGACCTGCAGTCCAGCTCAAAAACAGACCGAGAGATGCCATCCCGATCATACCCGTCCGTTTACGGTAAGGGAATACGCCCGCATACAGACTTTTCCGGATGAATGGGAATTTCAGGGGCCAGTTTCCGCTCAGTACAAACAGATCGGAAATGCGGTGCCGGTCAATTTAGCAGCGGCCATAGGCGGCGCAATCGTTGAGTTCCTGAACGCCTATTATGCGCAGGCCGATAAACGCAAAAGCGCTTAGCCTGATAAAAGAAACTACTTAATACATAATATCAAAGCTTATCAAAGCCATTGTAATATCCGAAATTATCAAAAGTGATCTGATCTAGGATACTGCGATGGCTTTTTTCAATCTCTTTATTGATCTCAGAAAGCGCAGAATTCTTCGCCTGTTCTTCCGCCTTGGGGATCGTAGCCAAATAAGCATCAGTAGCTTTGGGAAGCGCAAGATAGAGTTTCGCCAGGGCATCGTCCTCACCGGATAAAAGGGCATAGAAACGGTCACCGGAAATCTTGTTCACCCGGCTATGGCTATATTCCTTACCGTTGATAATACCTGCCCATTTACTGTCAAAGCTATCTGTCGCCAAAATCTGCACCCAATAACAGGTAGACTTCTTATAGGTATCTGCGTACTTGGCAAGTTTCTGGAAAAGCGCTTCAGCAGCGCTACTGTTCATGGTATTGTGTTTATTCTTTATATCGGCAAAAAGGGTATCATCTGAAGCCTTGATATCAAACCCGCTAAGTTTACCCACCTCAAAACCATTAATCCCTCCAAGAATCTGCTCGTGAAAAGTTCCAATGGAGTTGTTGATCGATTTATCGATCTGACGTAAAATCTCGGATTCAATCAAGGCTTCCTCATCAATTTCATTGAACTTGGTATCAAAGGTCAGCTTAATGGTATCAACCTTGTTTTTATAAAAATCCTTTTTGCTAACATTATTCTTTGCACGCAGGTAAGAGCTATGGAGATTTGCGATACACTTTAAGAAGTGCTCATCGGAGATGTAATTTAGATAGGTATTGGCCATTCGTTTTTTTTTCAAATGTAGCAAAATCCTCAATATTTATTTTTTTGCGATAGATGATCAGCCAAAAAGCGGACTTTATCATTACTTTAGGGAAATAATCTAAAAATAATGCTCGAACAAAGAAAACTCTCAGATGCTGAGCTAATGGTGGAGATCAAAACAGTTGTGGTCTCAAGCATTAGGACATATATTAAAAACTACGATAAAAAGAGTAAAACATTTCACCCCTTAGATTACCTCATTCCAACAGAACGGAAGATACGTTCCATTGTCGGCGGCATTGAAACCTCAATCGGAAGTACATTGTGGGAACCTTTGGCAAAGAGACTTGCCGAATTAGGCGGTTTTGAGGTTTTGGATCAAAAACTTAATCAGCCTGAAGAGAGCACTACCTTTCTTTCCAATGTGATAGCGAATGTCAAGGAGGAGAGGATAACGCGATCTGTTGTTAGGGACATCAATAGCGTGATCAGGGAAAACTGCCAGCATTTCGCCGGTAAGAATATTCCCCTCAAGGTTACCACAAAGGGACAGGGAGTTGATATCTGGCTAAGAAAAAAGAAGACTGGGATCCATTATCTTTTTGATACCAAAACTGTACGCCCTAATATGGAGAAGTTCAAAGATCTTTTTCGCCAAATTGTTGACTGGTATAGTTACTTCTATACCGAGTTTCCGTTAGAAAAGGCCGAATGCCGAATTGTGTTTCCATATAATCCATTTGGGGCAAAAGATTTTTGGGAAAAAAGTATAAAAAAAGGCTGGCCGCTTGCGGCGCATAGCGAGGCATGGGTGGGAAATGAGTTTTGGAACTTTCTCTCTGAAAGAGAAAATACGCTTGAACTTATTTTTGAGGCCTTTATGGAAGTAAAGACGGATAATACCCTTGAGCTTGAATTTAAAGCACTTTTCAATTGAGTTTAGAATAATCGGATTTTAGCTTGTATAAATCTGAATTGTCGGATATGCTAAACCTATTTCAGTTTAGCCATAGCTGATAATGTGCAGAAATACGCGGTATTATCCCTCTTTTAATAAAAATATAACCAAATAGAAACAGTTCACAATGATCGCAACAGACGGCAAAGCCGATAAAGACCTTTTGGGCAGAGATATATTCGCTAGACAGATCGTTAAAAGTTTGACGAGCTCCTTTAAGGATACTAGTGAGAGTCTGGTGGTAGGGATTGCCGGCAATTGGGGATCTGGGAAATCCACGCTACTATCCTATATCAAAAACCATCTGGATAATCAAAGCAGCGGACAGGGCATTAAAATAATTGAATTCAATAGCTGGGGAAATACTGGTGAAGATGGTCTTGAACGCAATTTCCTGGAGACGATACTCGAAAAATTATCGGGATTTAAATGGGGAAAAGATATATCCAAAGCCAATCAGAAACTCAAAAAATACCTGAGCTACCTTAAATATGTCAAGTTTTTAAAACATACCAATGGCGTGGTCAAGGGTATACTTGATGGGGTGGATGATTATGTCAATGGGGAAGGTGTTGGAACGGTTGGGGACTTAAAGGAGGCGATAGGCGGGTTACTGGCGGAGAATAATGTCAAACTCTACATTTTGATAGATGACCTGGATAGGCTGACACCTAAAGAGATTACGGCTGTTTTCAAAATGTTAAAGGTGAACCTTAATATGGTGAATACCTTTTTTCTTATCGCCTATGATAAGGAGGTGGTGATCCGTGCATTGGAAACCGAATATGGAGTGAATGGAGAGCGGTACCTGGAGAAGATTATTCAGGTCGATTTTTCGATGCCGCCTGTACTTGAGCGTCAGTTGGAGGAAATATTCTTTTCGCGTTTAAAGGCTTATCTGATTAAACTGGAATTAAATGTTGATCTGGAGGATCTGCAGAGCGCATGGAGATTACATGGCTTAGGAGAATATTTGCAGTCGATAAGGGATATCAACCGATATCTCAATAACTTGGTCTTCAGCTTACCCAATATACAGAATGATATTTTTCTGTTGGATTTTCTGTTGCTGGAGGCGATCCGGACATTTGACCACAGGAGCTATCAGCGTTTACATATAGAGATCCCAATGATTAGGCGCCAGGCAATATGGGCTGATGTAGCGGTGAATGAGAATTTTGTCAAACGGTTTACGAACGGCACAACTGCCTCGCTATTGGATTTATTATTGCTCAATGATTATGGCAAAAGAAAGTATATGGATCCTAAAAGGTTGCGTGACCCGGAATATTTTGAGCGTTACTTCTCTTTAATGGTTCCTTCTACTGATGTGACCGAGAGCTATATCACAGCTTTTTTTAGCGAGGGTTCTAATAAGTTTGCGTTGCTTAGCCAGATCCTTGGAACAGATAAGATGCATAACTTTCTAAAGCGCATCTCTAACCCTAATCTGGAGATTCGTCTTTCTTCCAGTTCAAAAGATATCTTCGCTAATTTCATCGGTTTTTGGAACCAAAGACCCGATAGGATAGATTATAGTTATAAAAGTCTGATCATATCGGCATATTTCAATCTGATCAATTTTTTCGATGATAGCCATAAGGCGGTCAATTACGCAACTGAAGCTGTTTCTTTAAACAGAAAACCGGGAGGTAAGATCGGCTTTGTAATTATCTATCAGATACTGATTGATCGTGTCTCGGGTGTCAGCCCAGCTGTCATTGAGCAGTTCCGCTCAAAGAAGGCCGGACTGACAGCGCCTTTTGAGAAGTATCTGGCAGATGAGTCAGGTTTTAGTTTTATGCATTTTCGTGAAGGGGAGATTAGTTGGGTAGATAGTACTTTTCTGTTCGCTATGGCAAGGTTTCTTCAAAAGGAGTATATCGAAAAGCTGGAGGAGAATCTTCAGCATCCGCAGATGGGAGTGGCTATAGTTAAACATTTTTTATTGCTTGATCAGCAGGGGAATGCAGGTACGGTTGATTTTGGTCAGAGAGAGCTGCTGCTGCCGGGCGGTTTGCTGGCAAAATTACTGGGCGCAATCCGTGGTTATAGTAGGAGTGAGCTTAGCGCACTCGATTATAAAAATCTGTTGTTTTTTGCTGAAGGGGCAAGAGAGCTGGTCCGGAGCGAAACCCTTGAATCAAAGTAGCATAGACTGTTTTTAAGCTTTTTACAAATAATTGGTGTTTTAATATGAGTACATACCATGTCGTAATCAAAACTGATACAGATATGCTTTCTTTACTTAGGGGATTGAAAGGAGAGTTTAACTTTCAGAGCATCAGCTTTGAATCGGATATCGATATTTACCACTTGATCAGCGAGAATCCAGTTGAGGGGATTCGTCTTGTTAGGGAAAAGAGAAGAGAAACCAGGCCGATGATGATTAAGGAGCTCAATCCACAGCTAGATTTTTCTGCGCTTTCCTTCGATCGGCCTGTCCGGTTTACAAACTGCAGCTTTAGTGTTGAAGTTCGTTTTTCCGATCTGGTCTTTAAGCATGGGCTGGATATCTGCTACTGCTGCTTTTCTCAGGAGGTAAATATCCGATCGGTATCGGCGCTAGGTCTTTCGAGATTGGTGTTTAATTCTTCATCAAATGTGGTAATAATTAATAGCCAGTTTGAGCTCGAGATCCGGTCTTTGCCAGCTATGGAGGTAGAGAAAATGCTTCATATAGAGAATACGGTATTTCTTTCCGGCATTAATATGAGCCGGGCAGTGGTTGGAGGTCAGCTTAATTTTGTGGGTAATACAATTAAGGGGACTTTAGACCTCTCACTCTCTAAACTTTCCTCGCTGAATATCGTAAGCAGTGATTCCAAGCAGGAAAAGTCTACCATTGAAGATCTTAATTGCTCGGAGATGGAGTGTTCTGGCGCGGTCGAGGTGAACAGGGTTTCAATTAGCGGAAGTCTAAGGGGACGGGGTGCAGTTTTCTCAGATAGTTCATTCTTTATCGATGTAGATATTTCTGAAAAGGTCTACCTCACTCAGTGCATATTTGAAAAGGAGATTATTTTCCACAATGTAAAGGTTGGAAAATTGCTAAGTTTTAACTCTTCGGTATTTCATTCCAGGCTTAATCTTAGTAGCTGTGACATCTATTCTGCCGAGGTCTATTTCGCGCAGGCTAAGATCCATTCAGATATTTGGTTGGGTAGTCATCCAGGACAGGCACCATTGGCTTTTACCGGGATGATTTCCTTTCAGGGTGCCTTTATTTCTTCTGAGTCGCTGATCAGGGTATATGGACTGAATGCTAAAGGGAACTCCGCAGGCCAGCTTGTCTTTTCGCATGCATTGATCAAAGGCTATCTCGATATCAGGGATGTATTTGTAACAGCTATATCCTTGGATGCTACAATAGTACTGGGTAATATCCAGGATAATAATACACTCTGGGCATCCATTCATGATCGGCCGACGGCGAGACTGTTAAAACATGAATCAAAAAAAGTGAATAATATAATTTCCGCTGTTGCCTACAACAAACTAGAAATGAGGCTTCATAGAAAGGAGGTAGGTTTGAGAAATGTAGCTGATCTGGCAATATTGACGCTAAATCGCCTATCAAATAATTATGGTACAAACTGGCTTTTGGGTGTGTTTTTTACCTTTTTTGGTGGGCTGCTATTTTACATGCTCTTTGAGTTATTTAGAATTGATTTTGCGTTCTTCGGAGAAAGCAGTACTGGTTTTATTTTGTTTGATGGCCGATTTTGGACTGGGTTCATTGATTATTTCTGGTTGCCTGCAGGATTTAAACAATTAATTGAGGATGGACGGCTGGCCGGCGGAGCCTGGGGAGCTACCTTGTTTATTATTGGGAAAGTTATAATAGCCTATGGGATTTACCAGACGGTTGCCGCGTTTAGGAAATACATCTGATTTTTTTGTTGTTTCAGAAATTTGCATTATTTACTGTTTGTCAATGTTTTCATAGTCAGTTGTTTGGGTTGTTAAAATAGATGGCTAAAAAGTTGATTTTGGGAAATGTGAAGCTGAAATAAAAATACTGCAAGTTTAATAAATTTGGATATTTTTACATCCAGGCTCTCCTATCAGTAAAAGCCGCTCTCAATGAAATTTAAACTTTTAGCGCTCCGAATTAATTCAGATTTTCCATTTACTAAAAATCTTAAACCAGACCTGCTCTACAAGTTTTCGGACGACATCGTATTCGAAAATGATAAGCAGCAGCAACTGGAGAAAGTTGAAGGCTATCGGGAAATTACAAAAATCACAGATCAGCAGAGCTACCCGCAGGATCTTTATGCTATAAAGGGATTTAACGACAGGAAAATAGATGTCAATATCTCTGCCGTACTTGGAAGGAACGGATCAGGTAAGAGTACCTTATTGGAATTGTTATATCTAACAATCTTCTGCCTGGCAGAACAAAAAGACTTACTCCATCGACGCAGCTTTCTCGAGAAACAGATTAGCCAATATCCAGATATTACCTACTGGTCGTCACTTCGGGTCAATACAGAAAAACTTCTTGAAACAGTTAATATTGAGCTTTACTATCAACTCAACGATGAGTACCTGGTGCTAACGAAGGCCAAAAAAGCATTCTTGCAGTACGTACTCAAGGAAGGCAAGTGGGTGCCAAGGGGATTTGAATTCAAAAAATTCTTTTACTCCATCTGTATCAACTATTCGCAATATGGATTGAATTCGATGGGTAGCTTTGATTGGCTAACCCCACTTTTTAGTAAAAACGATGGTTATCGCACACCCATTGTACTAAATCCTTACCGCGAAGAAGGAAACATTAACGTAAATACCGAACTGCATTTGGCGCAGACCAGGATCCTGACCAATCTTAGCAGTGAAGATTTCAATTCATCATTTCTGATTGACGATAAAGCAATTAAGGATATTATCTTTAAAATCAGGCCTGCGAGATTAGGGGCGGTTGAGGAGAGTAATATTGTGGAGGTCGCTCGCGCAACATTTGAAGAAAACAAGGTTGATCTGATCAGCTTTTTTAGTATTCTGATGATCGCATTTGGCGGATCCTCAGATAAGCTAAGCCGTCTAGCAAAAACTATTCTCGAGCTTCGAGAGCGTATCAGTTCTGTAAATAAATTTAATTCCCATGGTTTATTCAGAGTAGACGAGGAAAAGCCGGATCTGGATTCGCTTTATGGATTTCTGGCTACATATATCATGACCAAAGTGCTTAAGATATCCAATAAATATGCAGAATTTATGGCATTTACAACTCCTTATTTTGATAATAAAGGAAAGTTTATGTTCAATGTGATATCAGACCCGAAAGGTTTGAGCCAGCAGATACTTAACAGCCAGAATCATGTAACCCTCAAACTTAAACAGGCTATCAATGCACATAATTTTGGTTTACTAGATGAACTTGACTGGGCAACTATTCAGGATGATGAGTATCCGGAATATTCCGCCTATACTGCGACACTTACATTTGATAAGATAAAGTCACTTGCCAGAAATAGTTTTAGTGCCGCAGGCTACAAGGGGAAGATTTTGGCCCAATTTGTTCCAGTCGCTTTCTTTAATCCAACTATACACGTTACCTCAGGAGATCAGGAGCACGGATTCTCCCAGCTTAGTTCCGGTGAACAGCAGATGGTACATTCTATCCACTCAATACTCTATCACCTGATTAACATCGATAGTATTCGAGAAGGGAAATACAGTTATGAGGTTGTCAATCTTATACTTGATGAGATCGAGCTCTATTATCATCCGAGTTATCAGCGGGATTTTCTGAGGAGGCTACTGGAGAACATCGAAAAGATCAACTTAAAAAAGATCTCGGGACTGAATATTGTTTTTTCAACCCATTCACCTTTTATTCTTTCTGATATCCCACATACAAACGTGTTAAGGCTACAGCGAGGGGAGCCCTTTCGCACAGAGATCGAGAGCCAGACCTTTGGCGCCAATATTCATGATATGCTGGCAGACTCCTTTTTTCTTGACGAGAAACTGATAGGTTCCTATGCAGAAAAGATAGTTGGAAGATGCATCTCGCATCTCGAGCAGATGAGATTGTACAAACTAATAGAAAGCATGCGATCGAAAAAGGATAAGACGGCATCTGAACTCGATATGATCACAATCCTGGAAAAGCAGATAAACGGGCTTGAATACCGGATACCATTTGAAAGTTTCCAGCAAGCGTTGCAAGAGGAACTTCAGAGTGGAAAACTGAGCAAGACTATTAGGTTGGTAGGTGAACCTGTGGTGCGGTTTAAGCTTATGGAGATGTACGACGAATTGATACGGCGCGAAGAGAGTGAAAAGGATAGGGCGAAGCGCTATATCCAGGAATTAATGAGGAAAAACAATATTGATCTTAACGAGTTGTAAAATGTTATATATTAATCCATTGCATCCAGGAATCGTTGTAGCAAAACTCAGTCATCAGAGAGGTACAAAATGTTATGTAAATAAAAAAATTGGTGAACCGAAATGTGCCAATGATGATTGCGCAGTATGTACTTCTGGGATGAGGGCAGTTAAAAACCTTGATGCGAGGATTAAAACGTTCCTACTGACAGGAAACCACATTGATGATATCCTCACTGGATTACCCCCGGTTCTACAGGCTATAAATATCGATTTTTGGAATGAAATATTTCCAGGCGCTGACCTCAACGATCTGATTCCCTATTTTGGAGAGCTGAGTAAAAAGACCTTGGAAAATAAAAGCCAAGATTTCCAAGACAATTACAATGAAATCCATCCCTATGTCAAACAGATCAAAAGTATATTCGACTACGAATGGTTGAGTAGCAAAGAAACAAAGCCTTATAACGCCTATACACTATGTAATTCCTTGGATAGATATACCTGTAGTTATTGCAATAGGAGCTACACCTCAACCGTCATTACCGACAGTGGAAAACCGGTAGTACGTCCAACTCTCGACCATTGGTTTCCCAAGTCAGAGTATCCCTTACTGAGAATTTCTTTTTTCAATCTGGTGCCGTCTTGCGCGAGTTGCAATAGTTCGGTAAAAGGTACCATCAATTTCAATCTTACAGATCATATCCATCCTTACAACGATGAGGCACAAAGCGAAGAGTTTGAATTTGACTACGCCTACACTGCTCTCAACGGGTACCGGATTTCATTAAGGGATACAGCCGCCGGTACGGTCGCGGGATCTAAAGCCAAAAATACACTTGAGGCTATGTATATCGATGAAATCTACAATAGCAATATCTCCGAACTACGGGATCTGCTTACTATAAGAAAGAATTATTCCGCAAGTTACATCAGGATAATGCAGTCCCTGCTGAAAAAAAACATGAGTAAAAGTGAAGTATACCGAATACTTTTTGGCGTTGTTTATGAACAGGAAAATTACCATAAACGGCCATTGAGTAAATTCAAAAAAGATATTCTGAAAAAACTGGGTATGCTTGACGATATGCCTTAAAGCCGTGACGGGCATATCCCCGTATTCAAATTATTGCCTATTTCTGCTATCACAAATTGGTATTCCATCTTGGTAATCTGGGCCTTCGAAATGGTTGTTCTGGCGTTGGGATAGGTGCGCTTTTATTTGCCCGTTTATTTTTTTTGATTAAAATGGTCTGATATGAGAAAGGAAAAGGATTGTTGGTTGTGGAAGAGGTGGCAAAGGCGGTGGCTTGCAAAAGACCAGGTGCTAACGCCGTCATTTCTCGGGACAATGATTTTCGTCCCGGACTATTTGTGGTTATCTTTGCACCAGAGATGAAAAGCGAGCATATACGGGAAACCTTCGGAAATATTGATATTTATTTATTCGACCAGTTATTAAAAGGTACTTATGGCGGGTGCAAAACTGTTTTGGATGCCGGATGTGGAACAGGGAGAAACCTGCTTTACTTTTTAAGAAGTGGTGCACAGGTTTATGGGGTAGATCAAAGCCCTGAAGCTATTGCACAGCTTAGAAATATGGCCAGTGCCTTTCCCCATATCAATCCCGAAGAAAATTTCAGGATAGCGCCTGTAGAGCAATTGCCGTTTGAACATGAAAATTTTGATCTGGTTATCAGTTCTGCTGTACTCCACTTTGCAGAAAACCAGGAACATTTTGAAGCGATGTTAAGCGCTATGTGGCGTGTACTTAAACCCGGTGGATATTTCTTCTGTCGCCTGGCCTCGGAAATCGGTATTGAATCACTGGTCCGTTTTATCGGAAATGGCAGGTATATTCTTCCGGACGGATCGGAGCGGTTCCTCGTTAACCAGGAAATGCTTCTGCGGCTTACCAAAAAACTTGGGGGACAACTTCACGAACCGATCAAGACGACCAACGTACAGAACATGAGGGCTATGACCACATGGTGCGTGCGGAAATAATAATCGATTTTAAAAGTTTTTAGCATAGAATATCCATCAGCTGTGTGTAGGCATTTCGGCAAAAATGGCCGCCCATTCCGCATTTAAACTGTCACCCCATTTCAGCTTAGAGTGGTTCTTTAATCAATCTTGCTGTAATTAGTAGACCAGGTCCAATTGGATTTATTGTCGTTGGGCTGCTTATCTTTGGGAGGTGCATAATAAATGTTAAAAACAATATCATGGAAAAATATTATTATCAGGTCTACTTAGATGTGGCATTACGTAACGAAGAACATATGTTTGGGTCCATCAATATCTCCCATATCCCATATAAAAAGCTGGAAGAGCTTTTTCTTGACCAGGTTGTAGCGGAGCGGTTTCTTTTTGATGATGCGATGACCTATCAGATTAGTAAAAAACTTTACAAGAAGAATAAGAAGTTTTTTGATGAGGAAATTTTTTTTAGGTTCGATTTCGACTTATTCGAGTATAGTGTTAGCCTAACGGGTGATCTCATGTCCAAATATCAACCTGATTATTACAGTGAATTGCCACCTTTATTTAAATCAGATAAATAGTAAGTACTTTAAACTCAAATATCGGATATTTTTATTGGGTATTTGAGTTTAATGTATTTAGGATAAAATGAGCTAATGTATTTTGATTATTTAACACATTAAATGACATAAGCAAGCTGTCCACAAAACTAATATAAGGTTTTTAGTAGGCAATAAAAATTAAGGCGAAGGACGGTGAAAAAACAAAGGTGACAAACACAAAAGTTGTGGATAACAAAAAACAAAAGGTGAAAGTTGAACTTTCAAACATTGATGAAGGCACAAGTACAAAAGTTACCGAGGAAATTAAAAAAGAAATAGAAAATGGCCCCGAACAATTATAAACCTATCATATATGTTGGGTTGTTAATTATTACAATTAATCTTCTTGTTTTATTTCTTTATCTAGTATACGGATTATATCACGATTATCCAGAGTTAGGCTAAATAATGAAATCCAATCCAACTTCAATGGTGTTAAGCTTTTGGGGTTGGATTTTTTTGCATAAACAAATTATTTAATCCCCTTTTAACTAGCGGTTATTAAGAGTATAGATAACACCTTAAGGCAACCTTGAGACTGAGTAAAACGTGGAATAGATTAAGACAAGTAAGAATCTACTTAAAGAAATTGATGCCAGCTTGTATCATTTGGAAGATACAAGTGAAAATAGAAGTCATAAACATGAAGAAAAACCTAAAAAAAACTAAATTGTCGGATGAAATAATAAGAGCAATTTATGGTAACAGAATTTTCGAGATTGAAAATTGGATAAATAAAGAAGGAGTAGATACTGTTGATGCGGATGGTAGGAATATAGTCATTCATTCAATTATAGCAAAAAACAACAACACATTAAAATTGGCTTTAGAGCTTCGCGAGAATCCTAACATCAAAGATAGGACCGGTTGGGATCCCTTACACTATGCTGCACAGGATAATTCTGTAGAAGCAGCAGAGATTATACTGCAATTTGGAGCAATCATTGATTGTGAGGATAACTATGGCAATACACCTCTTTGGAGAGCAGTTTTTTCTTACAGAGGTGACGGTAAAATAATTGAATTCTTATTAAAAAGTGGAGCTGACCAAAACCATGATAATCATTCACAAATTAGCCCGGTCAAATTAGCAAACACAATTGCCAATTATGATGTTAGACGTTTTTTCTAGAAATAGGATTTACGTTTTAGGTAATCAATAATGTTATAGGTGCGAGCAAGCCTATATGTTTCAACTGTGCGCTCTCACTATACAGGTTAATGGTATAGCAGCTGTAACACCATTGAAGCCAGTGAAACCCGTATTACCGCTAAAACCAGTTATAAACCGATTGCGATAAGATCATATGGATATATATAGAGAAGATATAAAAGGCAAATTAAAATCTCTTACGACAGAACAGCAACTTTTGTTTGCTGCGCTTACATGTGAAAGGCTCTATCCAAACTATGTTTACTTTCATAAGAGGTTTGACTGGGGTGACCCCAAAGTACTTCTTGATTCAATGGAGATTATATACCAATCTCTATTCTTTAAAACCCTTTTTGGTAGCGACGAAATCCAGGAGCATGCAGAGGCTGTTGATATGGTAACACCCGATACTGAGGATTATTCAGAGGTTTTTGTATCTTTTGCTTTGGATGCATGCACTTCTGTCTATAGCACACTAAACTTTATGCGGGACCAAAATCTAGATCATGTCGCAGATGTCGCAAGCTATGCCCGAGATACCGTCGATATGTTTATCCAGGTTAGGGACAACCTTGATATGCACGTTAAGGATCTGGAAACTAGAATTGCCAACGATCCCTTGATGATACAAGAAAAAGGTAGGCAGTTGTCCATAATAGAAAAACTGAAAGCTCTGGATGGTGAGAACGTTACTGATAGTATAATAGAAGACTTAAGAGATAAGTCATTTATAATTGATGCCGAAGCGATATCATAGGTCCTTCAATATGTTTGATATTAGAGATCAAATGTAACTTAGCCGTCCTTCACACGCTACAGTGGCTTAAAAATTACCGGGCTTTTTTTTGTATAAGCTCAAGTTTGAGGAGCCTTGCTACGTTTCTAAAGATCAAAACCTATCTGCAGGTACTGGAACGCTAAAAAAAGACACCATCACATGCGACCGTAATGCACTAATGAAAAAGCCATAAGGAGCTTTCACCCAGTAATTATATTAGAAAATTTAACCGGGTGATAGATCAGGGCTTCCGTCATTTCCTCTGCCTTTATTACAGGACGATACCTCATGCTTCCAGTTAACACATTTCCCAACTTGTCAGGGCGCGAAGCGTTATAAAAAAAGTTGGTACAGCCGGGTAATACATATTTCCCCTCTCCACCGAATTCTGCTATGCTAAAGCCTGCTGATTTCAGTAGCGTCGGCAATAAAACTTCGAAGTGTCCCGACCAGCCATTAAGGTGACACTGATCAATATATGCCAGCGCGGCTCTCGATATACGAAATATTGGATTGAAGGACCTTATGCGTTGTTTTTTGTCAGGTTCCAGATCATTCTGCAAGCTACTCCACCAATACCAACCTGGCTCATCCTCGTAGTCTCTGATATGGCTGCTCAAAAAGTCATCCTGAACTTCATTATTTAAAAAATAAGCAAAAAATATATCCCATCCCTTTAAAAATCTAACATCATCTTCAATATACCAGTAATAATCATATTCTGGAAAATCCCTAAAAAATTTAATCAATGGGAAGTGGTTACTTCCGTCCAATTCCGAATGTCGAAAGGTTTGATACCCCAATTCTGTAAATATTTTATCGGTAAATGTGTATGGAGCAATATCCAGAAGTTCATTATCCAATAATTTTTCATCGGTTTTATGGTATAACATCGTAACATCCGAAAGTCCTGAAATCTGGGTTTTCAGGCGATGATATTCATCAAGTATTCGAATATCCTTTTTGTTGGTTAAAAAGGCGACAATCTGGCTTACTATTGGTTTACCCGACCTCGTTTTAGAGTCAGGAAAAAATAAAGCCTGGGATTTAATTATGTTTTGATCAAGAAAGTTTAGCAATGAATCCGAAATGCCGTATCCGAACTTTTTTGCAAATAAATGTTTACTTATTTCAATGAAACCTTTGTGTTTAAGAGTAAGTATTTCTGGCCGATTGAAAGGGTAGTCCCATTTAATGAGTTGGAGGCTAGTGTTTACCAGATTGTCTAGAATAAAAGGCTCTTCGCTAGCAAACAGTAATGTCTGAAAAAAGCTTTCTTCAGGAATGCTAACTAATTTAAAATAAGAGATAAATTCAGGATTGAGAGCTAAAAATCCTAAAATAAATTCTACAACCTCATAAGGGAACGACCACCATTGTGATCCTCCGTATAATTTCATCCTTTCCTGAATAACCTCGAAACCTGGAAAGCGATTTTTATCATCGTTATTCCATTTCGAATGGGGCAGTGTAAAGTATTCTAGATAGATTTTCTTTGGGTTAGCTTCCAAAAACTTTTCAATATACCGTATTGGCTTTATAGGATAATCATTGCCACTCATTAATACTACGCGGCTGGTTTTGGGTAGATGCTTCTGAATGAATTTCATTCCTGAAAGTGTCGCATCTACTAGCCCAAAGCTGCCTTCTTTGGATTCAAATCTATCTTGTAGAAAGAATACCTGAGCATCATTTTCAAAATAAGAGATAAAGTTATCGTGTCCTATCCTTGCATCAATATGTACGACAAAGCGACTATTATTGCTCCTTAATGTCTCAATCAATCGATACAGCTGTAGTGGGTTTTGATGGACCAATATGAGGTAACTAATTGTAATCATCGTGCTTTTTTTGTGAAATTACTATTTGTGGCTATATCCGGCATGGATACAATTAATAATAGAACCTATAGTCTAAAATGGTTGTTATTAATGGTAAATACAAGGCAAAACAAGAAATTTGTTATTTTTGATCTAAGTATTAAATTTTTGATGCTAAATCCTTATCTTGCGTATCTGCATCAACGCGCTCTATCAATGATATATTTAATTCTCGCACACGATTCTCCTGAATCTTTATATAATTTGGTGAAAAAATTACAAGATCAGGAGGTTTATTTCGTTATCCATATAGATAAGAACTCCGATATTTTTCCTTTTAAGATGTCACTTTCTGAAATACAAAACTGTTATTTCATTTATGACCGATTAGCTACTAAATGGGGCTCATTCAATTTGGTGGAGGCCACCCTTCAGGGATTCAAATACATTAAAAATAATTTAAACCATAAAGGCAGGGTTGTACTTTTAAGCGGAACCTGCTACCCGATAAAAAATTCGATTCACATTAATGACTACTTAAAAAGTCATCCGGAATCCATTTTTATTGAATATGAAGCTATTCCTAAACGTGTTTGGCATACAGGCGGTACTAATCGCTTTCCCTTTTACGATGACATTAAAACAAAAATAGCATTGTATGGAGGATCCCAATGGTTTTCTATACCATACAAAGCATTGGATATTATTTTCGAGTTTCTCGATTTAAATCCGGATTTTACCGAATACTTTAGATATGTTAGGATTCCCGATGAAAGTTTCTTCCAAACGCTATTTTTAAATTGCGGAGAAGAATATATATCGGAAAATATAATAAACCAAAATCTTCATTATATCAAATGGTCACCGCCATTTATGCATCCTAACACAATGATTCGTACCGATTTAACGGAGCTGAAAAATAGCGAGAAACTTTTTGCTAGAAAGTTTGATCCCTCAGATTCCTATGAATTACTGCAAGAATTGGAAAGCATCATGTAAAAGAATATCAAAGATTTTACCGGTGGATACTTAGATTCAATCCGAATAATCAGGTCGAATAAATATCTTTCTTCAGATTATATTTTAATAGATAATTATCGAGTTCCGCCTGGTAATTTGAACGAACTGGCCTGGTGTGCTCCGAATCTACAATATCCAAAATAGCCATGTTATATTTTTTGAAATCTAATATCACCCCCCAATGATAGTCAATTCCCCATCCGCTTAGAGTTTCACTAAATGTAAACTGAACTTTTTTCAAGGCCTCTCTAGAAAAACATGGCTGCATAATTTCAACAAAGTTTGTAAATCTGATAACGGAATTTTCTCGTTTAAAGGTGTGACCGAAAGAATAAAATTCGTTACAAATTGCCGGTTGCGCTGCAGACAGCCTAAATTCTTTCATGCATTGAAACAGGAGATCGATATTTGCATGATCTATCAGGACATCATCATCAGGCAAATAAAAATATTCATATTTAGCGATTAATTCATCAGTTAGGTAATCATTTATAAGTTTAAATTTACTCCCGTACGCCTGCTGTATAAAAGGGGTGTCAAATTGAAAATCCTCAAAAGAGTCATCATAAACGATTAAATGAATATCTATATTAGGATGTTCTTCATGAAGCCAGGTTTTATGTAAACTTCCTCTTCCAACAGCAGCGATGATACAATTCTTCTTCATACTCACTAAGATTAACTTATTTGTTTAAAACCCGAGACTTCGCGAGGGCAGATGCTATAACTTGGTGCATATCATAATATTTATATTCTGCCAATCTACCACCGAAAATGACCTTTTCTTCCTCTTTAGCCAATTGTGCGTATTTTTTTAGGATAAGGTTATTTTTAAGATCATTTATTGGATAATAGGCTTCGGTACCAGGTAGCCATTCTTGCGGATATTCTTTGGTAATAACTGTCCTGGGTTGATTTCCAAATTCGAAGTACTTATGTTCAACAATCCGTGTATATGGTATACTGATCTCAGGATAATTTACAACAGCAACATCCTGAAAATATTTACGATCCAAAATTTTTTCTTCAAAACGTAAACTCCTATACTCCAGATTGCCATACCTGTAATCATAAAACTCATCCAATTGACCTGTAAAAACTATGATGTCAGCGATTTCTTTAAAAAAAATCCTGTCCGAAAAGAAATCAACTTTAGTCCGAACTTCTATTTTTTCTAGTAGCGCATCTATCAATTTATTATAGCCTCCAATTGGAATTCCTTGATAGGTGTCATTGAAATACCTATTATCGAATGTATATCTGACGGGTATTCGTTTAATGATTGAACTGGGAAGATCTTTAGCTTTACGACCCCATTGCTTTTCGGTATAACCTTTTATAAACATTTCATAGATCTGAGATCCAACCATCTTGATGGCTTGTTCTTCCAAGTTTTTAGGAATGCAGATTCCTGATTCGTTTATTTGATTCTGAATAATTATTTTAACATGTTGGGGAGATCTAGAATGCCAAATCTGATAAAATGTATTCATATTGAACGGAAGATTGTAGAGTTTGTCTTGATAAGCTGCTAATGGCGAATAAACAAAATGATTGAATCTTACCAGCGAGTTAACAAAATCCCATATATTTTTATCGTTCGTGTGAAAAATATGTGGTCCGTACTTATGAACATTAATTCCCTCTATTTGTTCACAATACAGATTACCACCAACATGTTTTCGTCTGTCAATAACTAAACACCTCTTTCCGCGTAGAGACATCTCTCTTGCGAATACTGCTCCAAAAAGTCCCGCACCAACAATTAAGAAGTCATACGGTTTATCCATCTTTTTACTGTTTAAAATCATTATTTAAATGTATCTAATGTAACCTCTTAGCTTGTAGTGCATCCTTGCTTATATTAACGATGGCTTAATCGGTTTTTAAATCGAAAGCGAACCAGGATGTCGGCGAAATGCTGGAAGTTTGGGTTGTTGTCTTGATTACTTGTATTTAAAGAATCAAAATGATCAATTATCTCATATTTAGACTTTTGGTCACGTTTAATAATATCCTTTTTAAGACAGATTGATCTTCAGTAATGATTTCGGCATCAGCGATCATCCCAGGTTTTAAATGAATTAAAGAATCCTTCGGATTACGGAAAAGCTTCACCTGGGAAAGAAAAATACTATCCTTTATGGGAATTGCACTCATTGATGTAATTACGCCATCAATAAAGCCAAACTCTTGAGAAGGATAACTTCGCAATCTTACCTGCACTTTTTGTCCAGATTTAATTTTTGCCATATTGATTTGGGAGATGTTCATCTCACCGAAATATGACTCGTTTCCCGGATTAATATAGAATAGTTCCCGACCATTGTCAACATATTGATTTTCCTGAATACTTGTTGCAAATACAATCTTCCCATCGGTAGGTGAAGAAATCACATGGAGCTTTTTCCAGGACTCAATATCTGAAATTAGGCTGTTCAATGATTGAGCGAATTTCATTTGCTCTTCCCGCATTTGATTATCAATCTCGGAAATCTCTTTTTCCCTGGCCGAAATTGTAGCATTATTGTTGAGAATCGAATTTTCAGTCATGTTGATAGGCTGCTGTTTTGACAAAAACAAAGCCTCCTGTTGATCCATTTCCATTTGAGATATCACTTTTTTCTCCGAAAGGGTTCGGTATTTCTGATATTGATTTTGGGCGATTACCAATTCTTTTTTCTGTAACTCATAGTTTTGCTTGATTTTGATCCCTTGATTTTTCAGATTTTCGATTTCTTTCAAAAGGAAATTTCTTTTTTTAAGGTTTATTCCATTTGCTACTGAACCTGTGAAGTTTATAAATGCTTGATAAAAAGTCTGGTAGGATGCTTGCAGCTCGCCTAACTGTAAATAATTTGGTGCGGTTAAATGGTAAAGATCTATCCTTTTTGACTGCTCAGTCTGTCGTAAAGCATTGAGTGATTTAAGTAGCCTGATGACCTGTTTTGGATCAGCTGTACTTTCGATATATGCTAAGTCATCATCCTGACTAACAGATTGATTTTCAGTAACCAGTATTTTAGTTATTTTTCCGGCCTGGCGATTTGAGACCATCTTAGGCCCATTGATTGCATTTATTTTCAATACTGCGGAGACCTTGTTTGGATATTTAATTACTGTCGATAGGCTAAGTACTAGAATGATTGTCAGGAAGATTAATCCGATGCCCCGCTTTAATAACCATGAAGGAGGCTTTGCAATAATTTCCTGTATATCTTCGCTATGAAGATGCTCCTCGTAATTTCTACTTTTCAACATAATTTAATTATTTACCCAATTCAAGCTGATTTTTAATTAATAAATAATATTGGCCTCGATTACTGATAAGGTCAGCGTGTTTCCCCTGTTCAACGATTTTTCCTTTTTCAAGTACAATAATATTATCTGCGTGAGTAACAGTACTAAGCCGATGTGCAACGATTATCACCGTTTTCTCCTTAAAGAAAGAATTCAAGTTATCTATGATTGCTTTCTCATTGTTTGCATCCAAAGAATTCGTTGCTTCATCAAGGAAGATGTAATTCGGATTTTTGTAGACAGCCCTCGCAATGAGAAGACGTTGCCTTTGACCCTGACTAACCCCCCGTCCTGCTGTACCAATTTTGGTATTTAAACCGAAGGGTTGTTCTTCTATAAATTCCTGAAGGTTCGAAATCCGGATAGCATCCTGGATCCTACCGGCATCGGGAAATTCGTCACCCACAGCAATATTTCTTTCAATCGTATCCGCGAAAATGTGATTTTCCTGCATGACCATTCCGCAGGCTTCCCGCCAAGCATGCTGACTGATCGTATCTATCTTTTTGCCGCCAACCAATATTTCTCCTTTTTCAAAGTCGTAGAACCTCATTAATAATTTTAAGATCGTCGTTTTTCCGCTGCCACTAAGACCGACAATAGCCGTTGTTTTATGCTGAGGAAAGGTCAAACTTAAATCGTTGAAAATTGGTTCATTACCTGCACCATAATATCTGAATGTTAAGTTTCTGATTTCAATCGTATTATTCGAAGGCAGCTCGTTGGCGTAGTCAACATCTATACTTTCCTCTTCATCGGAATTATATATTTCGTTTAATCTTTCGAGACTAATTTTGGCATCTTGATATGACTGCATAAAGCCTAGTAAGTATGATACAGGACTACTAACCATGCCAACAATGTATTGTATGGCCATCATTCCACCTAAGGTAATTTCCCCTTGAATAACTGATCTGGCACATAAATAAGTAATAAGTATTCCTTTTGACTGGTTGATCGCAATCGCACCTATACTTTGATATTGAGATAATGTCAATCCTTTTACCTTTAGCTTGAATAGCTTTGCTTGTATAGATTCCCAAACCCATCTTTTCTGTTTTTCAGAATTATTCAGCTTTATATCCCTTATACTTTGAATCATTTCAACAGTATAGGTTTGGTTTTCGGAAGATATCTTAAAGTTTTGGTAGTCAAGCTTTTTTCTATACTTCATAAACAATAACATCCAAAGAAAGTAAAGGATTGTTGAAGAAAGGAATATCAGAAAAATGATCTTGTCATAAATGATCAGTAGCACACCAAATATTAGCATATTCATCAACGAAAACAAAGTACTCAGTGTGTTGCCGGTAAGAAAATTCTCTATTCGCTGCTGATCGTTCATTCTCTGCATAATATCGCCATGCGTTTTAATATCGAAGAAATCCATTCGTAAGCGCATCAGCTTGATTAGCAAATCCGTGATAATGGAAATATTAGCCCTAGTACTGATATGAAGCATAATCCAGGACCTAATAAAACTCACTGAAGTTTCCCCAACGAACAACATCAATTGTGCAATCAGAATAAGATTGATAAAATTTAAATTTTTGGAATTGACCCCGATATCTACAATTGATTGGGTTAAAAATGGAGTAACTAACTGCAGTACTGTACCCAGCAGCATTCCGAAAAATAACTGGATAAAAAGTGACCTGTATTTTGTGAAGTATACAAAAACTTTTCCCCATTCTAGACTTGGTTCTGCTTCTTCGTTATCCAAATTATAAAAATTTGGAGTAGGGCTTAATATCAAAGATAAACCCTCGTGTAGCTCTTTGTTTGCAAACCAGTTTTGTGAGAACTCCCTGCGGTCCATAGTAATTAAACCACCAGCCGGATCAGCTATGTAGTACTTGGCTCTTGATATTTTATATAGGACAACAAAATGATTTTGATTCCAATGAAGGATACTTGGCAATTCTATCTCATCAAGTTGGTCTAGTTTTAGCCTTACTCCAAGGGTTCGCATTTGTAGTTTTTCCGCAGCCTCGCTAATACCAAGCAGATTGACGCCATTTTTAGTTGTTTGGCATAATTTCCGTATTTTATGGATGGAAACCAATTGCCCATGATATTTCAGTATCATTCTCAAGCATGTGGCACCGCAATCCATCATGTCCAACTGTTTATAATGTGGAAATCTTTTCTTCACTCGGTTTAAATTATATTGGGGTATGAGTTTGTCTATTATTTAATGTAATGTTTGAATTTCTGAATAAAGAAATTGTTCGGCTGAATTAATCATTCCCATTTATTAAGCCTTTAGTAGCCTCAAATCTTTTTAAATAGAAAATATTTTCAAGTCTTTTAATGCTTTCAAGCTGAAAGTTCTTAGAAAATTCTCTTGGGAAATCCCTTAACCCTCTTTTTTTCTTTTCAGAGATTCCTTCACTCGTAATAAAAGGATAAACCAAAAATTTGTTGCTCGTACTTGAGCTGATTATTTTATTATTTGCGTCCCCATCGATAAAACTGGATTCGATAATTTCCTGATAGAAAGATCTATATATCACATAAAATGTGGAATCTATAAAGTGATCTACCCACAATAAATTATCAGTTAGCGGGATAACTTCGCCATATTGCTCGAGTCCTCCCAGTAAAATTTTAGCCCCAGCATTACCTGCATCATGAATACATTCAAGAAATTTTTCCCTATTATAGTGTTCAGTAAACAGATGATCGTCAGAACAAATGATAACAAAGTCATAATCTAGTGAGATAACTTGTTTTATTATTTTTTTTACACTCTTAATAAATCCAATGTAGCCGTTTTTTGATTTTACCCCTCGGATAATATTAAGGTCAAATTCCTCCCGATATTTAAACTGATGTTGTATTTCTGTTATCCGTTTGGGGTTATTTGGAAGATTAATCGCAAAAACCTGGATTTTTTCGGAACGCTGCATGATTGTTTTTTATTCGTGGATATAAGATTTTAAATACTTTATTTAATTGGTCAAATTTATTGCTGGAATCTCTAAAAAGGCCATCAACGTAACCAACATTTTCGTTATTATGATGAGTTGCATCTGAGTATCCAAATTCTTTTTGGATTGAGATAAATGGATAAGTAACCATAATATGATTTGTTACATTTGAAATTGCAAAATCCACGGTTAAATCTGGGTCAATAGGCATTGCTAAGAATTTTTTGAAAAAATCCTTATAAATTATCATAAACTGGGTACCATTAAAACGATCGACCCAATAAAGGTCTGCCGTTGAACGGATTACGCCCCTTGACCAGCTAACACCACCTAATAGAACATCAACTTCCAGCGACTTACATTTTTGAACAATGGTTTTAAATTGATCCGTACGGAATTGGTCTGTGAAAATATGATCGTCTTCACAGATAATGACAAACTCCTCTTCACGCTTTTGTGCACCTTCTATAATGTTGTAAATAGTTTGCCACAGACCAACAGCCCCATTGGGATTTGCTATAGCCTCAACAACGTGTAATCTAAATTCCTTATACTTAAGAAACTCTAAAGTGATGTTTTCAAACCTGTCAATTCTTGATTTGAGGTTGATGGCAAATACAGGTATTTTTTTCTCGCTTGTCATTAATTTTAATTGTCAATTATGTAATTGAGCTGGAGTTAGATTGCAAAAAGTTAATTCACTCATTCACTATATATATTCGGAAAGTCAGCTCTTCATGCATTTTACATTAAACAACTACTGTTTCATGGAACAGATAATACTGGTGCTGTCAGTTTATGCTATAACAGTCCTTTAATCATTTCCCCCACTTCATTTGCTCCTGGAAATGCTGTGAATTTATTAATCAATTTACCTTCCTTGTTATATAAAAGATATGAAGGTATGGCCCCAAATCCGAAGTGTTCCATAATGTAATTCCATTGGCTCGCTTTTAAATAATACTGCTCATCGCCTATTCCCACTATTTTTTCCTCCCATAATTTTCTTGGCGAAGAACCATTTGTTAGGTAAACAAACACTACATCTTTACCGTGATAACTATTTTTCGTAGTTCTGAATTGTTTCATTGCTTCTAAACATGGAACGCACCATGTAGCCCACAAGTCGATAAAAACAACTTTATTCTTATATTTGGAAAGAATAGTTTCCATAACTTTATCGTCCGGAACTGCTGAGATATCGTTGATGACAGCAGGTGTTTTTCCGTTATTCTGTTCAGTTACTTTTTGATTTTTTCGGAATAATATTTTTGCAATCTCTCCATTTTTCCAATATCTTGAAATGTTTTCTTTTTGCTTATCAGTTAGTGGTTTAACCATTTCATTCAATTGCCTGGCATAGGCGTTTGCGGTCAAAATATCATAATAGTTACCTTTGTCAAATCCTACCAAACCAGCCAAAATAGATTTTATTTTTTTCTGCCATGAGGGAATATCCTGATCCTCTATCATTGGCAGGTTTAATATCTCATTTTGAAGAAGTCCCAGCTGAAAATCTGGAAAATTGAAGCACTGTAAATATTTTTGATCATTCAGGTTGAAATCTTTTAAGAAACGAAAGTAGGTCCTGTCAATCTTTTGGATATCAGGCTTATTGGTGGTGTCCCTATTAAAGTTTTTATAATTGAGTGTCATAAATTGATTGTAGTCAAATACATAAGTAGTATATATGTATAAGCGATAATCGTATGAGATTAGGTTCTTTAATTCTTGCGAGATCAATGAGTCATTCTTTACTATGGAAAGTCTTTCCGAGAGGATAGTATTAACAAAATTGAAAAAATGATCTGTACTCTTACTATAAAGAGGTTCGATAGGTCTGCCCGATCTATAACTTTCCATTTTATTTATATCATCAAAACCGCGAAGGACGTCATTAGACATCATTTCTGGTTTGACAGCAATTTTTTCAATATCATTATCTCTAGTATAGCTAACATCAATATTTGCCTCACTATCGTGTTTTAACTTAAAAAGCAGCATTTTTTCTGAATTCACATTGGTGCTAAACGCGATCATCGATACATCAGTTTCGACCTCGACATCAATTGAATAATGACCAAGCGTATTAACAGGGGATTTGTATTGGACATTTTCGCCCGTAATTGGATGTAGTACGGTAATGCTTACTACAATATCATTTTTATTTGTCGTGCCCGGGCTGGTAATTTTTCCTGATACTTTAACAATCCCAGCTTTAATTCTTCCCGAATCAATTATTTTTCCAAAAGAATTTTTTACCGATAAGAGCAGAGGTAGGAGCGTTAATAGATAGATCAGATTAAATTTTAAGTTTTTATTCATAGGTATTTTGGTTGTATCCAACAGACCCCTTACGAGGTCTGTTGAGATTATTTGATTCTTAAAGAAGATTAGAGCAGTGCATAGTATAAGCCGGAGCTAGTTTTGCTGTGCAATATCCATAAGATGGTGAGCCATTGTACATAAAAGAACAAGAATCGCCTTCTTTCTTACCTGCGCAAGCGTCAATTTTAGGATACCCAGTTCCTGATCCAGATCCCGAACCGGATCCAAAGTCACCTCCTACAATTTTTTTAAGTTCATCACGTGATAAGATTTCTGATAAATCAAAGTTGGTTAATTTTAGTTTTTTCATTTTGTTTAAATTAAAGGTTAAAAATATGTGTCAATTAAGGTGACTTGGCCTTGTCAGCTATCCTTCCTTGAAGGGTACTAACTTTATAAAGTGCAAATTCGTTTGGGTATTAAGATTTAAGTAAATATTCAATATCCTTTATGGTATAGGCATCAGGTAATTGATATCCATTAAAAAAAATAGTCGGAGTATATGCTATCTCCATACTTTTACACCAATCATGCATTTTTTCAACCTTTTCCACTTGCCTATTAAGGTCCCCTTCAATTTTGTATTTTTCAGCAAATCGGTCATAATCTTTCATAGGAACATTGTACCAGTCGTCCAAACTATGCCTTACCAATGTCTCTCCATTGCTTTCATATATAGCTAACAAATGTTTAACTGGCTTATTCCTTTCGTCTTTTTCATTGGTGCTTGCAGTGAATAAGATCTGAATACTCAAATCAGCTACTTGCTCCAAAAGACCATCTAAAATTGGATGCATTCTTGCACAGGGTTCACAATAGGGATTGCAGACTTTGATAATTTTATTACTGGAAGTTGGATTACCAAGTAAAATTCCTAATGACTCAGTTGAGGCGTTTACAGGCTTTTGTCTTTTTAAAGCCGAGTCGAAAACGATCGGATCTAGTTTGATCTTTAAAGACTCCTTTAACTCGCTTTTATGTAATTTATTTGATATTGCAAGTTTAAGAAATTGATCGGCAAGCAAAATACATAAGAGCCCTATTGCTGCAAAAGTTAGCAGGCCGTCCCATCGAAAAGGTGACAGAGAGAATAAAAGTGCTGTATCAAAATGATCAGAACAAAGCACTATCAGAAATTGCGCAAATAGTAATGATTGGATCATCAAGCATAATCTGCACCAAGCTTTAACTATTTTCCATTGATAAAGAATTGAATATGGGACATAGCTAACGGCTAGGCAAGAAATTACCTTAAGACTCTGTAGAATTTCACCGTTATGGGATTCTTTGAACAGTTGTGTAAATAAGAGAGCATGAAAAAATGCTGCTCCCCAGATACTCCAGCTAATCCCTAGAAAGGAAGAAGCTTCTGATTTCAAGACAGCATCACATCCGATGGATCTGTTTTTTTGTATTCTCCCGCAAACCGTATTGAAAATTTTATTTGAACTGTCCAATTCAAACCATAATAATAAATAGGTGACTAGACATCCGAAATAGCTTAAGATGCCATACATGAATGGAAATATTCCTAGCCTCGTTTTATAAATGCAGGCGGTTATTGCACAAATTGGCACAAATAGAAATAATAAATTGGTGGTAAATCTACTTTTTCGCTCTATTAATCGTTCACGCTTAAAATTTTTATCACCAGAATTCTGGTCTGCTTCGGCAATAAGAATAATACCCTGAAATATTTTTTCGAATTCTGACCAGTCCTGCATCTCATTTCTTCCAGTTTTGGAGTTCAAAAACTTAATTCCATCCACAGAATGAGACTTTACCAAGCAAAAGTAGGCATCCAAGTCGTCGGAATATCGAAGCACTGTTAAAAATGGCTGCTCGATTTCTTTCAGACGTTCAATAGTCACCCTTAAGGTTACATTGTGCACTTTATAATAATTTAAAGCATCAGAAATACATAGTAGACTGGGATATTGAGGATGTTGCTCCAACCTATCTTTTAGTGAGGTTTGAGTAACATTTACCTTTAATGTCTTTAGTAAGCTATAAGCTACCGTTAATGTGTTTTCTTCTGGTTGAAAGTAGTTTTTTAAGAGCTTTAACATGATTCAAAATATTAACTGTCAAGATGTCTTTAAAAGAAATGATAATGCTGATCGATCATCCTTACAATCAATGCGTAAGTTTTTAGGAGGTGACTAATGGATCAAGACATTGATATATTCTGAAACAATTCTGCCAGACGAAAATTAATTACTATAGATCGTGTCTCTTAAAATTTTCTCGGAAGAGATATATTTAATTTTTAGGGGTAATTTACCCCGTTGATAGACTGATTGGATAATTAGATTTGGTGATTGAGAATGGATGTATTTCATGAGAGGTTAAATGGTTTATATATTGAGCGTCTTTGTAACGCTTATACACAATATTATCAAAAACATTTGAGGTTTTTAGTTGGTAACAAATTTGTTGCAAAACAGAAAGCTGCTTTGCATTTTAACAAATCATCTGCTACTTTTTCTAAAGTCGAATTTAGTCAAGGTTTAGGATTCCATGTTGCTATAGTTATAAGTTTATTCAACAACAGATAGCCTTGTAGGTAGCAAATGCCTTTAATTTCATCGTCACATACTTTCAGGAAATTTTACATGGCGATGTAAACTTATTCTAGTAGTACTAACTTAAATGAAAGCTATCCCAGTATTATCATTCAGGAACTACGAGCAAATTCGGGACCGTACGGTGACCACTTTTTTCGATTTAAAATGATCAATCTTTTTGCTTTAAAATGCTCATTCTTTTGTTTTGATCAGTTTTAAGTATATCACGTTAGTCAGCTAATCAATCTTCTTTCAAGTCGAAATGTCCTTGGGGTCTCGCTGATGTGCTTAAAATGTCTTTCTTTGTTTTCTCGCTTTTTTAGCAGTAAATTTTAGGAGAGGATGTTGATCAGTTAATAGAGGGGTCATCAGGATTTTATTTCAGATATTAATCCTAATTTCCTAACTTCCCATTCAAAGACGCTCAAACTTTAAAATGCTGGTTAGTTTTTATGGTTATCGTCAGGGACATCAAAAATATTTAGTGACCAAATAAAAACATGAAGAAAACCAATGTAGTTGTTTCCTGTCCTATCAAAGGAGATAATGAATATTTAATTGAATTTACAGAGCATTACCTAAATTTAGGTTTTGATAAAATCGTCTTTTACGACAATAATGATGACGACATGATCGATCCCTGCGAGGTGTTTGAGAGCTTTAATAAAAAAGATATGGTTGAGATTTTTGACTATAGAAATTATTCTTTCAATGACGATTGGCATAGGAAAAATTTTTTTACTTACTACGATTTTGATTGGGTTCTATTTGTCGATGATGATGAATTCCTGGAGTTAAAAAAGCACAATAATATCAAAGATTTTATCTCTTCATTTGATGATAATGTAACAAAAATAGCTTTTAACAATCTTCATTTTGGGGACAATGATAAAATTTATTATGAAGATGCCCTGGTACAAGATAGATTCACCATTCCATTACCACTGGATTCCGGTACTGATGATTACTTGTTCAATAGTGCTGTTAAATCACTCTTGAAGAAGGTTAATATTAATGACATTCACAGTATTAACGCTCATACACTAGCTGACCATATGCCGTATTATAGTGCAGATAATAGGATAATAACTTTGAAAAGTTTCTGGAGAATGGATGAGGCAGATATTTCATTTGATACTGCATTTATCAAACACTACTGTACAAAGTCATTAGAAGAATTTGTGAAATGTAAAATGAAGAGATCCAAAACAAATAATGTTATTCATAAAGATCGCTTTAGTATTGATGCTTATTACTACCTATACAATCAAAGAACAGCTGAAAAAGACGAGTTATTTACTTTATTTTCCAACCAGTACCTTTAATTGAAGTGATCTATTTTAATTGTTTCATGAAGAGTATTTTCTGCGATAATTTTTACTAAAATCCTTAAAAAATAATGTTAAGGAAGCTTAACTGAAAAAGGTCTTATAGAAAATATCTCTAAGCTAAAAGCAGATGTAAGTATGAAAATTGCGGCTTAAGGGACATGAATTTTTTTTTCAAAAACAAAATAAGTATTATGCTTAGCAAAAAGATTTTTTATAATGATCTTTCCACAGAGGTCTCTACTGAAAACATAGGTCCCTTAGACGGATTTAATATTTCCGATTTAGATTATTCATTAATATATTAATCGAGGGTTAAATTAAATGCAAATTGAAAAAAAACATGCTTTTCTTTTTCTTACAAACAAGGCTACGCCTACAGTTCTATCATTATTTAAAAAACTAAATGACGAAAGTTTAGAATTAGGTGATTCCATTCTTCTTTACCATCAGAATGATTTATCAATCTTACCTACTGAAATTAATAATTGCACTAATCACATATTTACCGATAATATTTTACATGAACTAGGTTATACACCCATAACAAATGAATTATTACCAGGTAGTAATCACTTTCCTCTTCTAGACTTCTTTATGAAAAAACCATTTTACAGCTTTTATTGGTTAATCGAAGATGATGTTAGATTTAGTGGTAATTGGAGTGTCTTTTTTTCTGAGTTTCATAATCTTAGTTACGAATTCGATTTTGTTTCAAGTCATATAACTGATTATGATGACGATAAGGATTGGCCATGGTGGGATACATTTTCAAACAAAGAATACTTTGTCCCGCATTCTAAAAGAGTTAGATCCTTTAATCCTGTCTATTGTCTTTCGAATTCCGCTCTGCAATTTTTACATAAAGAACTTCTGTGTGGTTGGACTGGCCACCATGAAGTGTTAATGCCGACATTAATAAAATTAGGTGGGGGGAAACTTTTGGACTTTGGTGGGAATGGTAAATATTCTTCTAAAGAATTTAAAAACAAGTTTTATAAAAACGATGACCAAAACAATGGATTTATGAATATGAGTACTATGCGATATCGTCCAGTTATGATGAATATTGGCACTATTCAAAACATTTTATATCATCCAGTAAAGGGAAAATAAATAGCATTATTTTTTAATGAAAACACGGTTTAGATTTTGCTCTAACTAGTCCTAAAATAGTTTGATACTTATTCGATTCATCTTCTGACTGCAGTTTTATATGTTCGTTGGCGGTAGTTGAGTTAATAATTATGCGTTGATTTTTTATCTCACTTTGACCCAAAAAGGCTTGGGTAATTCAGTGTTTTTGTGTCTGGTGACACATTCTGATTTTTTTTCGGCGGATTCTGCTAAGCGTTTCGCGGCTGATATTGAGGAAGGAGGCGATATTTTGCTGGGTGGTTTGTTGCTCGATTTCTGGATGGTTTCTGAGTAACAGATCATAGCGTTGTTCGGGGCTCCGGGTACGCAGTAGTATGGCCCTTTCTTCACTCAGGGTAAAGTAGCGCTGGGTAATAAGTCTGCCCACCAGGTTGGCCTCTCTGAAGTCAGCGTAATAGGCATTGAGTTCTAGCCAGCTAATGGACTGCAGCTTGCAGTCCTGAAGGACTTCTATATACTCATTTGCAGGCTGTTGG
The DNA here is from genome assembly GCF_011759615.1 of Pedobacter sp. SG908. Classification (NCBI taxonomy): domain Bacteria; kingdom Pseudomonadati; phylum Bacteroidota; class Sphingobacteriia; order Sphingobacteriales; family Sphingobacteriaceae; genus Pedobacter; species Pedobacter sp. SG908. The sequence goes on along the minus strand of NZ_JAAOYY010000001.1, from coordinate 2,625,780 downwards.
GTAAAAAAGCTAGATATAGAGATCATCAGGTCGCCCTTGCCTGTGAACCAGGTCGTGCACTCGTTTCCGCTGTCGTCGATAAAATATGCACGTAGGAATCCACTGCGTACAAAGTAGACACGGCGAGCGGTTTCACCAGGCGATAAAAGCAGTTTTTTGCGCTCGAAAGTTTCAATAAGGCTTTCTGCTTTTACCCGGTTTTGCATAGGAGTTGGAAGGGGGATGATGAAGCTTAATGTTTCCAGTAGGTCGGCCTCGCGATCGTTAAATTGTGGCATGTTGATCGATTGTGTCACAGATCAACCATTGTTATTTTTAAACGGGGTAATATTGTTCTGTCGGAACGGATACTTATTTATAACGAATTATAGGGCGGTTTTAGTATGGTATTGCTCTTTGGGTGATATTAACGCTTTCTATTTATGAATTTGACTAAAAATTGTATCGGTGAAGAAAGAGGAATAAATGTGTCAGAAAGGGTTGAACTGGAAGTGACTGAACCTTCAGTTTGCATTGCCTCTTGAATACGAACAGTTTACGATAGAGGGTCTGATCAATGTGGGGCGTTATTGCTTATATTCCTGGGGATACCATTGTCTATAATGAATTTACTTTTTTTCTGCCTGTGAGAGTTGTTGCCGGTTAACGGGCGAGGTGGGAACTGATCTAAATATCAACCTATGTACAACAAGTTTAGTGAAAAGCTGCTGGGTGAGCTTCATGCCCGGCTGGAATCTTTGTCCCTCGTTGAATTGTCTCCTGTGCCGCTGCTGAAGGCGCAGGTTTCTGCAGTTGCGGATGCGCTGAAGGATTTGACTGATTTTTTAGCTGCCCATCCGCCGCTGGATAAGCAGGAAGAGATCGGTTATTATAAATTTACCTATCCCAGGTTTAAGTCTTTGATCGTGTATTATACAGAATACCATTATCTTTTGGTGGGTGTTCCCGAATCCGGGCTGAAGGCAAAAAAGAAATATTATCTCTCCAGGCTGAGTGCCATTGCTGCTTTTTTTGAGCAGCATACTTTGCACTATGACTATTTCAGGTTGGATGGCGGTATGCTGGATGAGCTTTTTTATTCTGCTGTGGATGCTGGGAATGTGCTTCAGCCTATTGTTTTGGGTTATGGACCCTTCTTGGGGACTGCGATGAGTGAACTGGTCAGCTGGTTTATGGCTTTAGAACGGCTTCGCAACGATATTCTGAGGTTGTTGCATGGGCTTTCCGGCCCTGGGCCTATGTCCGCTACTGTGGTTGATCCTACTGGGACTTTGCAGCGCGAGTTTAAATGGACGGGGGAGGATATCCACCTGATCGAGCTGGTACATGGTATTCATCTGACGGGGCAGGTCAATAATGGCAGTATCGGGATTGTGGAGCTGTTCAAGGTGGTGGGTACGTTTTTCGGGGTGAACCTTCGGGTACCTAAACGCGGCTTTGATGACCTGAAGGCGAGAAAAACGATGAGTAAAACGGCATTTCTGGATATGATGCGTTCGGCGGTGCTGAAAAAAATGGATGAGGATGATGCCTATGATCCGGAAAAGGCCAGGCGGAGAAATGGGTTTTAGTGGATATCATTAGTTGTAGGGTAATGTGGGTTATCGACTCTTTTAGGGCTGGTTTGAATTCCAATCTATCCAATATTGGATAGGAAGATTTGCGGGCATTGCAACTTTGCTTTATCAAATCCCGGTACAATGGGGTGCCGGGAAAAAGTTGAGCGGTTATGTTGCAAGGTTTTTCTACGCTTCAGTTTATAATGGTGTTATTGGTTTTGGCACTGGTCTGGTATGGTGGTGTTTTGCTGTTTTTTTATCTTAAAGGAAAGCAGAGGCAATTTGATGTTGGCAACACTGGAAAACAGGCTGATCTGGGCGCTTCTCGCGGTCAGCAACATACCAGTCCGGCTGGTGCAGGAATTCCTTTGGCGGATGACCTGATGGGCAAAGCAAAATTACCTGAAGGCATGAGCTCGGTGGGAATGGAAGAGATCGGTTTTGTCGATTTCGAGGGGCGTGATGTGGAGGATCAGCAGGGGCTGGTGCCGGATCTGCTGGAGGAAATCAAAAATGTGTTCTTATTGCTTGCAAAGGAGGACGGATCAAAAAGGGATTTTCTGGAGCTGATGAAAACGGTGAAGGAGAATTATCCTGGTATGGCTTCGCATCCAAGGATCAGGCGCATCAATGAATATATCGCCGAGCATGCAGCTTTTCATCTCAGTGCCGAGGAAATGGAGAATCTCTGGTATTAGCCTTAGCAAGGCTATTTGTTTAGCTCGACCTTTTTTTTAACCCTACATCTATCTACTTATTCCAATTTCTATGAGAAATCAATTCAATAGCCCTTTAAGGACGCTTTTTGCCAAATTTTTATTGACGGTATATATCTTTTGTTGGTGTCAGTTTTTGTCTGCGCTACCGCTTTTTGCGCAGGATGGCAATGCAGGGATCCAGGAAGCGACCGATAAGGTGGTGGGGTATTTTGATACGGGATGTGACCTGATGTATGCGATCGGTGCGGTGATGGGCATCATAGGCGCGGTCAAGGTATTCAACAAGTGGAATGCGGGTGAGCCGGATACTTCCAAGGTGGCTTCTGCCTGGTTTGGGAGCTGTGTTTTCCTGGTGATTGTGGCGACGGTTTTAAAATCATTTTTTGGGATCTGATTCATGGCTATGGTTTATCATATCAATAAGGGCGTTGGAAGGCCAATTGTGTTTAAGGGCTTAAAGGCGCAGTATATCGCTTACCTGGCCTTGGGACTAGTGCTGATGCTGATCGGTTTCGCTATTGGTTATGTATCGGGTGTGCCGCTGGTGTTTTTGATGGTTTTGGTCGTGGTTTTTGGCGGTGGTCTGTTTGTGGTGGTGTTCCGCATGAGTGCAAGGTTCGGAGAGCATGGACTTTTGAAGTTTCTGGCCAAGCGCGGTTTGCCTAAATATCTGGTGTTCCGCTCACGACGGTTATTTACAGGATTAAAAAACGTACGGTCATGATAGAGGCAGCTGATATATTTCCGATCTATAAGGTAGAACATGATTGCATCCAGTCGATGCAGGGGGATCTGACGGTGGTGTTCAGGTTAACCTTGCCGGAGATTTTTACGCTTTCGGAAAGGGATTACGAAAGTTATCACCAGGCCTGGGTAAAGGCGATCAGGGTGTTGCCTGTGGGGACGGTGCTGCATAAACAGGACTGGTTTTTGGAAAGCAGGTTTAAGGCTGATTTTTCGGCAGCGCACAGCTTTTTGGCCGGTAGCTCAGAACGCTTTTTTAATGAGCGGGAATTTTTGGAGCATGAGTGTTATGTGATGCTGACAGCAAAGCCAATAGGGCGGAAGCTTTCAAATTCGGCTTACAGCAATATCCTGCGGAGGCGGATTGTTCCGGAACAGACGGTGGATCCTGTGATGTTCAGTTCTTTTTTGGATCATGTAGGGCAGTTTGTCCGGATTTTATCGGATAGCGGTTTTGTGTCTCTGGTGCGTTTGGGGGACGATGATCTGGCAGGAACGGCTAATAAGCCGGGGCTGATCGAGCGTTATTGTTTTTTATTGGGCAAAGCGGAAATGCCGCTGATCTCAGATATCCATTTGCGCGATGAAATCCGGGTTGGGGATAAACGCTGTGAGCTGTATACGCTTTCGGATGTGGAGGATTTGCCTGCGCTTTGCGGCCCCAGGATCAATTATGATAAATACAGTTCGGACAGGTCAAAGTTCAGTATCGGTTTTGCAAGCCCTTTGGGATCGCTGTTATCCTGTAACCACATTTTAAACCAGTATATTTTTATAGGTGACCGCGATAAGGTGCTGAAAAGGCTGGAGGCGAGGAAACTGCGTCTGCAGTCGCTATCGGCCTATTCCCGTGAGAATGCTTTGTCAAGAGACGCGGTAAATGATTTTTTAAATGAAGCGGTAGCTTCGCAGCGTTTGCCGGTAAAAGCACACTTTAATGTGCTGGCCTGGTCTTCGGACCGGTCGAAGTCTTTGGATCTGAAAAACCTGGTGGGTTCGGCAATAGCAGGGCTGGATGCCTCGGCCAAAAAGGAGACGGATGGACAAGCGCAGATCTGGTGGGCGGGACTGCCGGGAAATGCGGCGGATTTTCCGATGAACGATTCGTTTGATACTTTTTTAGAGCAGGCGGCTTGTTTTTTTAACCTGGAAACGGCTTATCAGAGTTCTTTGAGCCCTTTCGGGATCCGTCTGGGGGACAGGTTGACAGGAAAACCAGTGCATGTGGATATCAGTGATGAGCCCTGGGAAAAGGGGTTGATTACCAATCGGGCGAAACTGCTGATCGGCCCATCTGGATCGGGGAAGTCTTTTGCCGTGAACCACATGATGCGGTCTTATTATGAGCAAGGGGCGCACTGCATATTGGTGGATATCGGGCACAGTTATAAGGGATTATGTGAGCTGGTCGGGGGGTATTATTTTACCTATAGCGAGGAGGATCCGATCAAGTTCAATCCTTTTTATCTCGCTGATGGGGATCTGATGGATACCGAAAAAAAAGAAAGCATCAAAACTTTGCTTTTGGCGCTCTGGAAAAAGGATGATGAGCCTTACCGAAGGTCAGAATATGTGGCAATTTCCAATGCACTGAAGCTGTATTATGAGCATCTGGAGGTTAGGAGTGATATTTTTCCCTGCTTTAATTCCTTCTATGAGTTTCTGATGTCGGAATATATGCAGGTATTATCTGATGGAAAAGTGAAGGAGAAGGATTTTGATATTGGGAATTTCCTTTATGTGCTCAATCCTTATTACCGGGGTGGGGAGTTTGATTACCTGCTTAATGCCTCGGAAAACCTGGATATGCTGTCGGAAAGGTTTATTGTTTTTGAGCTGGATAATGTGAAGGACCACCCGATTTTATTTCCGGTAGTGACACTGATCATTATGGAAATGGTGATTTCCAAGATGCGAAAGCTGAAAGGTATCCGAAAGGTGGTACTGATCGAAGAATGCTGGAAAGCGATTGCAAAGGAGGGTATGGCTGAATATATCCGCTACCTGTTTAAAACAATGCGTAAGTTTTTTGGGGAGCCGATCGTGGTGACCCAGGAAATTGAGGATGTGATTTCTTCCCCTATTGTCAAGCAGGCGATTATCAATAATGCGGATTGTAAGATATTGCTGGACCAGAGTAAGTACCAGAACAAGTTTGACCAGATACAGGAGTTGATTGGGCTAACGGATAAGGAAAAGGCATTGGTGCTTTCGATGAATAAAGCCAATGATCCCAAACTGAAATACAAGGAAATCTTTATCTCGCTGGGTGGGCAGATGAGTAAAGTCTACCGGACAGAAGTAAGTCTTGAAGAATACCTGGCCTATACCACTGAAGAGCGCGAGAAGATAAAGGTGCAGGAATACGCTGCGCGTTACGGCAGTATGCAGAAAGGTATATCGGTATTGGCGGCGGAGATGAGGGCGAAGCAAAAAACTAAATAAATGCTGGTCTCATGATTAACAGACGATTAGCATTTGATGTAATTATATCGTAAACCAATCCTAAAACAATCTAACCATGAAAACAAAAAGCTTTTATCTATTCCTATTAACGCTGGTTTTTGCTGCCTGTAAAGGCATGGCGGATCTGCAATCTTTTATCCCGGGTACCTATGTGGATCATGCCAAAGGAGAATATAGTGAATCCTGGGATACGCTGGTCGTTGGAGATTTTAACAAGGTCAAGGGGAGCTATTCTATTGTCCGGAAGACGGGCTTCAAGCGGCTGGAGAATGGAAAGCCGGGCCGTTTGGAGCATGATACTGAGCAATGGCTGGGTATCTGGGATGAAGAAAGCAAGTCGGTTCAGGTGCCCAGGAATTCCAAGATCATCAGCTTTTATCCCGATTCGGGTGTGCTGCTGCTAGGGACTCGGGAATTTCGGAAGTTGGCTGGAAAGTAATCTGGAGGCAAGTCATTGGCAAGGCTATATATGGTAAGGTGTAGCGAAGTATTGCTGAAAGCAAAACCATTGCCTAGCTACATCTATAAGGGATAAAAATCAGTTAACGTATGAAAAATCTATTGGACCGGTCTTCTGACCGGCTGGGAAAACTATGGACTAAAATTCAGGGGAAGATGAAACAATATATGGTAATTCTGCCGGTGAGCACGATGACTTTGATCGTGGCGCTTCCAAAAGGAGCGGATGCGCAGATCGCGGTGGTGGAAGTGATCAAGGCTGGGGTGAAAAAGGTGATCAAGGCGGTGGACCTGAAAATTCAGCGATTGCAGAATGAGACGATCTGGCTGCAGAATGCGCAGAAGGTTTTAGAAAACCAGCTTTCTAAATTAAAGCTGAGCGAGATTGCGGACTGGACGCAGCGGCAGAAGGAACTATACAAGGAATATTACGAGGAACTCTGGAAGATCAAATCCGCCATTGCCTATTATAAAAAGGTAAAGGACCTGACGGTAAAACAGGTGGCGATTGTAGATGAATATAAATGGGCCTGGAACCTCTTCCGGCAGGATAAACATTTTGAGCCCTCGGAGCTGGACTATATGCAAAAGGTGTATTCAGGGATACTGGATGAAAGCATCAAAAATATTGATCAACTGTTATTGGTGGTGAATTCCTTTAAAACGCAGATGAGTGATGCGGAGCGGCTGGAGATCATTTCAAAGGCATCTGAAAAGATGGATGTGAATTATACAGACCTGAAAAGCTTTAACCGGGGCAATGCGGTATTAAGCATTCAACGGGCGTCTTCGATGGAGGAAAGCGCTAAACTAAAAGAAATCTATGGAATCGAGAAATGAGTGTTGCGCTAAGGCTGGAAAGGTTTCGGTACTGGCGGTTGGCGTGTTAAAGTGTTTTGCTTTCAAGGTGAGGGCTTTCATTGTTGGTGTTTTGGTTTTTGTGTTCTGCTTTGGAGGCGCCGTTCAGGCACAGACTTTTGGCGAATTTTTTAACCAGAAGAAAACACAGAAAAAATACCTGCTGGAACAGATCGCTGCTTTGCAGTTATATCTGGATTATGCGAGGAAGGGTTACCGGTTGGTGGATGGTGGTCTGCAGGCGATTAAGAACATCACAAATGGTGAATTTAGTTTGCACGGGGCTTTTATTTCTTCTTTGAAAACGGTAAGCCCATCGGTTCGAAAAAATGTGAAGGTGGCTGAAATCCTGGCCTACCAGATCAGTATTACAAGATGGTTTGGGGAGTTCAAGGGAAATGTTTTGCTTTCGCCAGATGATCAGCTTTATATCCTGGGAGTGAAAGCTGGGGTACTGGCGGACTGCTCCCGTGATCTGGAATCGCTGCTTTTGGTAGTGACTTCGGGCAGGCTGGAGATGGGGGAAGCTGAACGCATCAGGCGAATTGATCTGTTATATGAATCGATGCCGGATAAGGCTGCTTTTACTGCCGATTTTATAGGAAAGGTAGAAGGCTTGGTTAGAAATAGGGAAAGGGATCATCTGGATATTTTAGACTTGAGGAGGGCGTATGGATTTGAATAGATTTTTGATGTTGTTTTTTGCCTGCAGGATACCGAGCGTAGCAATAAAAAATTTCAGAGTATACTTAATTGCCATGCTTTGCCTTCCAATGTTGCTACTCGCTAGTCCTGGTTATGGCCAGTCAGCTGAAGCGCAGCAGTTGCTTTTGAATGTCGAAAAGCTTAGCCAGCTGAAGAATATTTTAACCGATATGAAGAAAGGCTATTTGCTGATTTCCAATGGTTATAAGGCGGTAAAGGATATCGCTGAAGGGAATTTTTCCTTGCATGAAGTCTTTCTGGATGGAATGATGCTGGTCAGTCCGGAAGTTAAAAAGTACCATAAAGTAGTAGATATCATCACAGACCAGGGACGGATTGTTTCTGAATACAAGCGCGCGTTTAAGCGTTTTTCCGCTTCGGGCAATTTTTCGCAGGAAGATATGGCTTACCTGGCAGGGGTTTATAAACAGCTTTTTGAGCTGAGCAAGGATAACCTGGATGAGTTGCTCACGGTGATTACTTCTTCGAATTTGCGCATGAGTGATCAGGAAAGGCTGGCGGCGATCGATCGGATCTTTGCAGATACGGAAGAAAAGCTGATGTTTTTGCGCGCTTTTAATGATCAGGCAGCCATGCTGGACCTGCAAAGAAGCAGGGAACGGGCGGATGTAAAGGGGCTGAGTCATGCGCTTAGGGGCAGGAATTGATCGAAGGTAAGTTGATGGCGAGGCTTATGTGCTCTGCGGGACGTCAAGCTGATTTGCTGGGCTCAAAAAAAGTTTAAAACTCAAAATTTAGATATATGTATAGCAAGATCAACCTTTTCCTATGCGCTTGCATGGCTTCTCTACTGCTACCTATTATGGCATCTGCGCAAGGGGCGGCGCAGAATATTTCTGGCCTGCAGCCTGTGCTGGACAGGGTATACAGCGAAATGCTGCCGCTTTGTTCGGCCATGATCAATGTTGGCAGGGGACTGGCAGGATTTGGGGCGCTGTGGTATATCGCTTCCCGTGTATGGCGACAGCTGGCGTCGGCGGAATCTATTGATTTTTTCCCGCTGCTCAGGCCATTTGCTTTGGGCATGGCAGTGATGCTTTTTCCAGCGGTGCTGGGCATGATCAACGGGGTATTGCAGCCAACGGTTTCAGCGACCAATGCAATGGTTGCTAACAGCAACAAAGCAATCGAACGGTTGCTCAAAATGAAGGAAGCCGCGATAAAAAAGAGCCGTTATTGGCAGATGTATGTCGGGGAAGACGGTAGTGGTGATATGGATAAATGGCATAAATATGCTTATCCGAAGGATCCAAACGGAGAGGAAGAAACTTTTTTGGATGGCTTGGGGCACGGGCTGGAATTTAATATGGCCAAGGCATCTTACAATTTCAGGAACTCGATCAAGCAGTGGCTGAGTGAAGTATTGGAGATCCTTTATGCCGCGGCTGCGCTTTGCATCAATACCGTGCGTACGTTTTTTCTGATCGTACTGGCGATCCTTGGACCACTGGTATTTGGATTTGCGGTCTTTGATGGATTTCAGAATACGCTGACGGTTTGGATCGCACGCTATGTGAACATTTTTCTGTGGCTACCGATCTGTAATATCTTTTCCAGTATCCTGGGAAAGGTGCAGGAAAATATGTTAAAGCTGGATCTTTCGCAGATAGAGCAGCAGGGGGATACTTTCTTTTCCGGTTTAGATACCGCTTACCTGATTTTTTTGATTATCGGCATTGTGGGTTATTTCTGTGTACCGAATGTGGCCAATTATGTGGTGCATGCAGGTGGGGGAAATACGATCCTGCAAAAAGTAAATTCGATCGTGTCTGCTACTACGCGTTCGGGATCGCAAGCGGCAAAAGCAGGCGGTGGTATGGCAACAGATGTCCTGGGCGATGGTTACCGCAATATCAAGCAGAGTTTTTCTTCCGGGGCACAGGGCGATTATTTTCCGGACAATCCGCATCAGCAGCAGCGCATTGAAGGAAGATAGCCACAGGGCTGGCCCTTGCCATCATTTAGTTATTAAGTATTCACCAATGATTTCATTTATATGTTCAGCCAGTTTAAAAATATAGATACCGCTTTCAAGCATATCCGCATGTTTAGCTTTTTTCTGATCGTTGCCTGTATGGTGATCAGCTGTTTTGCGATCTATCAGTACTATCGGTTTTATAACCTGAAAGATCAGCGTATTTATATATTATATAACGGTAAGCTGTTAACGGCTCTGGCTTCTGACCGCAAGGGTAACCTACCGGTGGAGCTGCGTGATCATATCAGGACCTTTCACCAGTATTTTTTTTCACTGGTTCCTGATGATAAAGCGATCAAGGCGAGTGTCACAAGGGCGCTATACCTGGCCGATGAATCGGCAAAAAAGCAGTATGATAACTTTCAGGAGAACGGTTATTACAATAACCTGATCGCAGCCAATATCTCGCAGGAAATTACCGTAGACAGTATACAATTGGATGTGGACCGCTTTCCTTATCCATTCAGGTGTTTTGCAACACAGAAACTGGTACGCTCTTCTTCCACGGTGTTTAGAAAGCTGGTGAGTCAGGGCGTGATCGATGACCTAAAGAACCAGACGGATAATAATCCCCATGGCTTTCTGATCAGGAAATTTGAGCTGCTGGAAAACAGGGCTGAATCGTTAAAGGTGGAGAAACCATGAGGATTTTGAACTATTTCTTTAAGGGTAAGACAGCGAAAGGTAGTAGCGCTTTAGAAGATAGAACTTTGGGTGCCGGTCAAGGTGTTGGACGGATAAATAAAACCGATCTGTCATCTCACCTGGCTGGGGAAATAATGAAAGGACAGCGTTTCGTAGCGACCTATTTAAACACCAAAACCGCGGGAATTTCGAAACGAAAGATGCGGCTATCGTTGATCTGCTTCGTAGCGCTTGGCTCCATGTACTGTCTGTACCTGATCCTTTCAGCTGTGCTGCTCTTTTTAAAATAGAATCACTAAACCAATAAAAAACAATCAAGATGGAAAACAGGAAAAAAATAGAGAAAAAGAAAGTACTGCTGATTTTTTTGCCATTGCTGGCAGCAGCTATACTGACCACGGGATTTTTTATGCTGGGCGGTGGAAAGAGCGAGGCTGACGATACTGCTGATGTGCGTGGAAAAGTGGATTTTTCGCTCCCTGATGCGGCGATTAAAAAACAGCAGCCGGCTGATAAAATGGCTTTTTATGAGCAGGCGGAGCGCGATTCTGCTTTAAGGGGATCCGCTTCACTTTCGCGTATGAGCGAAAACTTAGGCTTTAAAAATAGTCAGGATGAGCAGACAGGAGAGATCTCGCTAAAACTGGAAGCCTTGAAGCGTGAGATTGACCGCCCGGCAGAAAATACCAGTGGTGTCGGGAGCGTTGCCGGTACTAGAGTTGGATACGGTCCCGGTGACGTGGCTGGTTCTGGTAACGGAAACATGAAAAACGATGTGGACAGGCTCGAGGCGCTGATGAAGATGATGCAGGATCATAAAAATGCTGCCGAGGATCCGGAAATGAAGCAATTGAATGCGATGATGGAAAACATTATCGATATCCAGCATCCTGAACGGGTAAAGCAAAAAATGGCTGGAGCGAAAAAAATCAATACTGATAGCCTGTTCAAAGCCATCCCTGCGGTGATCGCTTCCGATAAAAAAGTGGTTCAGGGCGCAACAATCAAACTTTTGTTACTGGATACTTTACGTGTGAACGGGGTATTGATCCCAAAGGGGCATGAGCTTTTTGGGGCATGTAAGATTACCAATCAGCGCCTGCTGCTTGATATCAGACAGATCCGTTTGGGCAATGCCATTATACCGTCTGACCTGTCGCTGTACAGTTATGATGGCATGCTGGGGCTGGATGCGCCGGAAGCGGTACTGACTGTGGCGGTGAATGATGGGGCAGGGAATGCCCTTGGCGATGTGGCGCTGAACACTTTCGATCAGTCCTTGGTTACGCAGGTTGCGGGTGCGGGGATTGATGCGGCGAAGTCAATGCTGACCAAAAAGCTGCGCAAAATTAAGGTGAAGTTAAAAGGAGGGCAGGCGGTGCTGCTTCGTGACAATAAACTAAAACTGCGCTAGCTCATGGATCCGGGGATCAATAGGGCGGAGCAGCTTTACCTGGCCTGGGAGGAGCGGCAGAAATCCCTTGACAGGCTAATGGGTGCTAACCTGGATGAGCGTAAGATAAGGCAATTGAAATATCAGTTTTTATCTCAGGGGCTTTTTAGGGTATCGGTCAGGCCATCGGAAATGGAAAGGCTATATATTCAGCTGCTCCGTTCGGTGACGGCTAAGCTTCGTAGGCAGCTTTACCCAAATCTGGTTTTGCGTTTTTTCGTAGGGCTTAAGGCTGCGCTGATCGATAAACCACTGCACCTGCGACGGTTTTTTAGGCTAAGGGAAGAAAATATGTATTCGCTAAAAGCGCAGCTTTCTTCATTGGGATTAGGAGGGATGAGTTTGAAGCTTGAAGAACAGCTCGATTATGAAAGGCAGCATGTTGTTTTAGAAGTGGTCCGGGGTTTAAACACAGGAGAAAGGCTATCGCTTCAGGTTTCACTGGATAAGGAAGATTTAGGGAATTATCGCTTTGCAGGATTTGATGCAAGTCTGTTGCAGGTGGATGGAACGGAAAAGTCCTGTTTTTTTTCTAAGAGCACTGGAGTTGATCTGGCTGAAGCGATCAATCTGTTGCAGGGTGGATCTGTGCTGAAAAACTATCAAAGGTTGGATGGTAAATGGGAAAAAAGCTGGATGAGGGTTAATGATATCGCGAAGGATTTTTCTACCGCACCACTATTGTTTTCTTCCGGCATCGATCAGGATTATGATCTTAAAAAACAGTTATTGGATCATGCCATTGCGCTTGAATGTTACGTGATCAGTACTGAATTGGTATTGCGTGGATTGGAGCAGGGGAATAGGATGGAAATCAGTGTCCCGGGAAAAGATAAATTTTATATCCGTGCCGGGCCATTTGAAAACAGGCTGGAATTCTTTGATTCAGCTAAAAAGGAAATCGATTTTGAAAAGCTTAAAGACATGTTTGTGCCAGTAAAAACGGAGCCTTTGTTTGAGCTAGGTACGGTCAAACCGTTGGATCAATCAAAGGAATCACAGCTGGAGCTTAGCGGATAAAAAGAAATTTTTATGGTTGAACTTATCGATAAAGCAGGGCTGGCAGCTGAGCTTAGGGCATATCTGGAGGAGCAGGTTTCACTAGGCTGTAAATGGGTGGTTTATGACAGTGACACTCCGATCTCCTCGGAGTTTGACCTGAACTGTTTTGCTGATGCAGCTTATGCCTTTGTCTTTGAACGGGAACACCAGCAGATCTTTAACTGGCACCAGTCGGTACCGATTTCGGATATGATCTACCAGCTTAAGGAGCTGGAGAAATCAGGGCTGATGTCAGATCAGAAATTAAATAATCCTAAAACATCATTTAAAACAAAAGCTATGAATTTAAACAATTTAGAAGACCGAAAAGACGAAATGAGGGCACTCGGTGCGTCGGAGCAGAGCATTGCGAAAATGGAAGAACTGATGAAGACAGGTGTGCCGAAATTTAAAGTTCATCAGGCGATGCCTGCCAATAAAGGGCAGGTGGATGTGGAGTTTTATCTGCAGCAGTCTTCCAAATCGGAGTATTATTTTCTTAATAAATTTACTGTTGCCCATAACCTGGGTAAGCCTTTGGAGCAGGATCAGCATTACCTGATTATTACGCCGGGCGAAAAAGGGAAGTCAGGTTCAGCTAAAGAGTTCGATCTGGTTACCGATGCAGTTGAGGCTTTCAAAAAACGCGAGGGTGCTGTGGAATTGGCCATTGGAAAAGATGCGGCCCATAAACAACAGACCTTGGCAACAATGGAAAATGGCAAGGTAAATTTTGTGGCCAAATCTTTCAGGGGGACTTTTTACGGAAAACCAGCGATGCAGACCATGTGGCCTGACCGGGGAAAGGGCTTTACGGTTCAGCAGTCCGCGCAGATGATCCAGGGTTATGCGGTATATCGGGATGATCTGGTAAATTTCAATTCGGGAGAGGTGTATGCGGCCTGGGTGAAGTTTGATATGGATAAAGGGGCTGGGGCGAACGGTAATTTCAACCTGCAACAGTACCATGATCCGCAGTATGGCTTTGATCTGCCTAAGGTATTGGATAATTATAGGATCAAGGAGCTGGCGGTGCCTGAGAAACGTGAAAAACTGGAAGCGGATCTGCGTAATGGATTGACACCGTTAGTGAGTGTGGAGAAAGATGGGCAATCGGTAAAACTTTTGCTGGAAGCGGTTCCAAGGTACGGTAAAGTAAATTTTTATACACCTGATGGTAGTCTTGAGAAACGTGAACAATTTATGACCAAGGAGGCTTTTGCTAATGTACTTGATGCTGGGCAAGAGAAAGGGAAAAACAAGGATAAACAGCAGGAAGCAGGAATGGGGATAGGTGGTTAACCCGCTCTTCGCGTTTTTCTGGCTTTCGGTTTTATTTGTAAGTGATCGAACACTGTGCTATGGAAGAGGAGAATAAAACATTGGTTGCTGTTGGTTACGCCAGGATTGTGCGCTACGGGGACCTGCGGGAACTTGATTGGCAGGCGGAACGGATTTATGATTACTGTCAGGAGCATGGGATTGAACTGAGGGTGGTGCTTTCTGAGGAAGGTGATGGGGGGCATGTCATGGAAGATTTTGGAGGATATGGTGCAGCATTGTGCTGGTGCGCTGGATATGGTGGTTGTGGCAGAGATGGGTAATCTTTCCAGAGATGTGGGTTGGTTATTGTTGAAACAAGCAGAATTTGAGGCCGAGTATGGGGTAACTATAGTATCGGCCAAGGATAGTCAACTAAGTTTGGATAAACATGGCGGCATGACCATGGGTTAATTTTAATTCATTAATTTTTAATCTATAAAACTATTGTATGAAAACATTTGATTCGTTAAAGGCGCTTGTTCTGGGAGCAGAGGAAGACGCGCTGAAGTTTTTTGGTAAAGGTAATAAGACAGCTGGCACGAGGTTGCGTATTGCCATGCAGCAGGCGAAAATACTTGCACAACAGATTCGTGTGGAAGTGAGTGCAAAGAAAAATAAAGTTTGATTTAAGGTTGGTTTTGTGGTTTGTTTGGATGCCTGGTTATTTAACCGGGCATTTTTTTTATAAAAATTGCGGATTAGAATTATATTGATAATTTAGAAGGATCTAGACCATAATATGAAGGCAGTTGGTATAATTAATGACTCGTTATATGATTTTGTATCAGGAAAGATACTTTTCTTTTCATTACAGGATTTTGAACAAAAGATTGTCAAGGAAGCACGTTGCTTTATTTGTGGAGCCGATAGAGAGGAAAAGGAATTTAATGAGGAGCATATAATACCTCACTGGCTGTTGAAAAGGCACAATCTCTTTAGTAGTACTATCACGCTGCCCAACCAGACACCTTTTAAGTATGGATCCTATACTACACCCTGCTGTAAAGAATGTAATAGTTTTTTAGGTGCTAGTATTGAGGTTCCTGTATCTGATGCATTTGCATTGGGAGCTGAAGGGTTTAACAAGTGGGTGGCAGATGGTAATCATATGTTATTGTTTATCTGGATGTCATTGATTTTTATTAAAACCCATCTCAAGGATTTGCAGCTCCGAATGTCAAGGGACTTACGCCTTTCTGCAGAAAAAATAGGTGATAATTATTACTGGGAGACAATGCATCATATACATTGCATAGCAAGATCATTATTTACTGGTGCGATTATAGATACGAAGGTTATAGGATCACTCGTTGTTTTACCGGTTAAAAATGATGATATGGATTTCGATTACCGTGATCATTTTTTAAGTAAAACACTTATGATCAAAAGCAATGATATCTGCATAATGACTACGCTAAATGACTCTTGTGCGGGAATTAATGTACTCTGGAATTTATTGATGCAGATAAGCAGTCCGCTGAACCTTTTTCAGTACAGGGAATTATTCGCCAAATTTGTCGATGTGAACCTGATTTTGAAAAACAGGCCTATATATTCTTCCAAATTTGAGAATAATGAGTATAGAATCGTTGCTGAACTTCCCCAAAAGATAGCGCTTAGCCAGGATACTGCAAATTATGGAGAAATATTATTTTGGGCATTAAAGGATGTCATGGACGAGAATGATCCTAACTTTGACTATGTTAAAAAGCATATTCTTGAAGGCGTTATGAGTTACCTCGTTGATGAAAAGGGGCAGTTTAAGCCCGATATTTAGAAACGGTGTTTAGTTATAATAACCATGAAGGTAGACTTAGCCGGGCTTTAGAACTGATTCAGTTGTTCTAAAATGTGAAATATTTTGGACTACATCAATGAATTAGTTTTCAACCTTGATATTGAGTTTTCTGATCGCTCGCTAAAACATCTTATTTTTCTAATCCGCAAATTCGGATTGATTTTAATCAAAATTATCTGCATTCGGTTAACATGCTACGGTTGGTTTGTTAAAATAGATTAACTTTAGCAATCTAAATTTTTCTCTTATGTACATTTCTTCCGTGACCATTTCCGGTTTTAGGAATTTTTCTGGCACAAGGATTGATTTCCGTGAAGGAGTCAACGTGATCATTGGTCACAACAATGCTGGTAAAACCAATCTTTTAAAATCCATTTCACTAATTCTTGACGGCTCAGGTTCCAGAAAACTTGAAATAGATGATTTCCACAAAAATGTTGATCTAGCCGTACTTCAAGCTGATCCACCTAGGGTTCAGATTTCGCTTGAAATATCAGAAAGCGAAAAGGAAAATCTAGCAGGTGATGACCTAGTTACAGTGGCGAGCTGGCTCGTTAAGCTGGAAACTCCTTATCTGGCAAGATTAACTTATGAGTTTTTCCTTCCGCAAGGCGAGCATGACGAGTACCGTAAGCTCTTGTCTTCCGCAACGGATCTCAAAGATGCGTGGAATATGATTAAACACTCCTTTTTAAGGAAATATATCCACAAGATTTATGCAGGAAATGAGAATCTGAAAGTTGTAGCCGATGCAGATGGGATAGGAAAGTTTGACTACCAGTTCTTGAATGCGATAAGAGATGTCGAACGTGATATGTTTACCGGCAGGAATACCCTTTTAAGAGAGGTCGTTGATTTTTTTATTGATTATGAGATCAAAAATAATGGTAAGACCCCACAGGAGAAGATTGACGAAATCAAAGTTCAGAAAGAAAAATTTGCAAAGAACGCAAGTGAACTGTTAGGATTGCTGCAGGAAAGGATGAAGGAAGGGCAGGGACATATTCTAAAATATGCAAAAGATACCGGTGCATCTTTTAATGAAGCCGCTCCAGGCTTTGATGGGAGTATTTCAGAGGTAGAACTTTATTCGGCATTAAGACTGATTATCAGGTACGCAACTGGAATGGAAATACCCGCAACACACAATGGGCTAGGTTACAATAACCTTATTTTTATGTCTCTTTTACTTGCCAAGATGCAGGTAGATACTAATGGGGATTATCTGGGTAGTAATGCCAAAGTGTTTCCTGTACTTGTGATTGAAGAACCAGAGGCTCATCTGCACCCTGCAATGCAATATAAGTTTTTAAAATTCCTGAAGGAAAATGTTCAGAACAAGGCTAGGCAGGTATTTATTACGTCACATTCTACACACATTACCTCAGCAGTTTCACTGGATGAAATAATATGCTTGAGCGAGCATGAAAGTAAACTCAGTGTTGGATATCCAGGAAGGGTGTTTTCTAGTAGTCCTGAAGACCTCAAGTCAAAAGCTTTCGTACAGCGGTTCTTGGATGCAACAAGATCTGATATGTTATTTGCGAAAAATATCATCTTGGTGGAGGGATTAGCCGAACAGATGCTAATGTCGACCTTGACCAAGGTAGCTGGCAAATCCTTGGAGGATGGACACGTAGCAGTTATCAATATCGGTGGCAGATATTTTGATCATTTTCTCAAGCTTTTTGATTTTCCCAAAGCAGGTACAATCGCTAAGAGGGTGTCATGCGTTACCGATCGAGATCCGGAGCATCAAAAGCCAGGTGAGCGCTCAAAGGCATGTTATCCCTTTGAAACAAATTCGCAGCCAACTTATACCTACAAGGAAAAGTCGGGGGCCAATCTAGCACTGTTTGCAGCGCATTCTTCGATCCGGTTTTTTACCCAACATCACTTGAAGGGTAAAACTTTAGAATATGAACTCTTGGTATGTAATCCGATCTGTAAACAACTGCTCACAGAATCTACCAAAAACAGGGAGGAACTGGAAAAATTAATGGATGCCATTATCGCAGGGAAAGATTTAACACAGATTGAAAAGGACAGTATTTTGCGTGACACAGATGAAAATATTCGGATACTTGATGCTCTGAAGCTTTCTCCCGCTGGGTGGTCTGGGCCTGAGCTAACTCATTCATTAGTTGCCGCAAGATATCTGAATTCTGTAGGTAAAGGAGAAAATGCACTCGAACTGGCAATTGCGCTTGAAGAAAACCTTACAAGCACTTCGCCATTTGCGTTCACGGTACCGGGTTATATAAGGGACGCAATCGATTGGGTATGTCTGTAACTATTATCAACTCAGATAGCGTTTTAGATGATTTTGAAACGCACTTTAAGGTTTTTGCCGGGCCAGGTGCCGGCAAAACGAAATGGCTGGTTGAACAGATCAACAACGTACTCACCAATTCTAAAAGGTTGGACATTTCCAGGAAGATAGCCTGCATTACGTATACCAATGTCGCAGTAGATACCATCACCAAAAGACTCCGGGATGGGATACATCAGGTGGAGGTAACTACGATCCATGGCTTTCTATATAAGCATGTGCTAAAACCCTATGCCCATTTTTTACCGTCCGATTATCAGCTCAATGTCGCTGAACTTAAGGGACATGACGATAAGGTTTTAACTGGGTATGTTTTTTTGAAGGAATGGAAAGAAGTAACTAAGCAGGTCAGGATCAAAGATGATAAGGCAGTTGCTGCTGCATTTCATGCATTACGCTGGAAGTTCGATGATGCAGGTATATTGTTCCCTGGGACGAAATATCCCTACCAGGCTGACGGATACAGCATCAAGAATGCTTCCTACATGATATACAAAAAAATGGCCTGGTCAAGGGGAGTTGTCCATCACGATGATGTACTATATCTGTCCTTTGAACTCATAAGGCTTTTTCCATTTATTCTTGATGTATTGAGGGCCAAATTCCCATATTTCTTTATTGATGAATTTCAGGATATCAGTCCAATTCAATTGAAGCTGCTGAACAAGATTTTAGAAAAAGAAACCATTGTAGGCGTTGTTGGGGATAGTGCGCAATCCATTTACAGTTTTATGGGAGCTACTGCTGATCAATTGACAGCTTTTTTTCCCACTGGTTGCCGTGAATTTAAAATCGAGGATAATTGGAGAAGTACACAGAAGATCGTCGATCTGCTCAATCTGGTACGGACAGATCTTGTGCAAAAGGCAAACCGGGAGGTAGTGGGGGAAAAGCCGGTTATTATTGTCGGCGACAAAATAAGTTGCCTTAAAAAAGTGATCGAGATAACTGGTTCTATAGATATTTGCACTCTCTCCAGGGATAACCTGATGGTCAATGCTATAAGAAAGGGGATTTCTACTAATGTAGTCCGCAATGTTATATTGGAGATGTCAACTGGAGATTCCAGTTCTAAAAGGAGGAGGACAGTGCTTTGGTGTGCAAGGGCTGTAGAGTACGCCGAACAGGGATATTTCAAGGATGCACTAAAGGAAATAGAGAAGATTGATGATATCGAGGATGAACAGCTGGCTCCAAGGCGCAGTCTTGAGATTTTAAAGACGCTTTTGAATGGGAAGTCCCAATTTATCGGGGGAAATGTAATGGATCTTTTTGAGTTTATTAACACTTCATCGATTGCGGTTTTGCCTAAGCCAACAGGGTTGGCAATCAAGAATTTGTATAATACAGCATCTTACTCAGATCTTGCTGTTTGTATCAATGCAATTGATGAATCATTACCTTACAGGACGATTCATAAGTCCAAAGGGGATGAATTTGATTGCACCTTGCTGATGCTCTCTGAAGCTGAGGACGGGTCATTCGATGAAACGGAAGAGCTTGGGTTCTTGTTAAAACCAGACCTGGGTAATGAAGAAAACCGTATAAAATATGTTGCCATTAGCCGCGCGCAGAATCGCCTTTATATCAGGGTGCCCAGTCTTTCTGCTGCGAACACTGCTATGCTAACTGCTAAAGGTTTTGAGGTGTTGGTATATCCTTAACGTAGTTGTTCAACAAGTGATCATAATTGAAAAATGCCGATTTACCGGTTTTACAAGGTTATTTAATAAAAGATTTATATAGACCGGGGGGATTTTTTTTTGATATTTTTAAAAAATTAACGTTTTATTAATGAGAAGAAATTTTTGGTATTTGGCAGCAGGAGTAGCGCTGTTGTTTGTTTCGCTTTTTTTATTCACGCGCAAAGCCTGGTGGAGTAGCTGGGATTTTTCTGCAACAGGTCAGATTGGAGATACGATTGGCGGGATTACTGCACCTTTCTTTAGAAGATGAAAAAGTCTTGGTCGTGGCTGCTATTAAACAGCATATTGAGCAAAGATTGGCCTCATATGAAGTCACCTAATTCTATCCAGTTAAATTAAAATAATATCACAGGAGATAAAATGTATTGTTATTTAGTAGAGAATTCAAATAAACAAATAATAGCCCTCCTTGCTTGAGCCAATCTTTAGTATCAGAATGGAATACATCTATATTACTGTCACAGTAAACATCATACTTACATTATTTACAGTCTTTAAAATTTTCGGTAAGAGCTATCTGACTGAAAAAGGAAAAAATCTAGCAACGAAGCAGGATATAGCGGACATTACTTTCAAGATTGAAGGAGTTAAAGTTCTTTATAGTAAGGAAATCGAAAGTTTAAGAGCGTCACTTTTACAGGGCGTTAACAAGAAACACTTGTTTCTGCAAAAATCGACGGATCTACTTCTGAATTACTATGATAAAGTATTGATCTTGAATTTTGCAAAACTATCTAAATCCTTTGGAGACTTTATTTCAGAGGAAGACCAAAAGATGAGTGCTGTGGTTAAATACATTGGAGAAATCAACGATCTATTCGATCAATTGATGGTGGACTATCATAGGCTTTCAGTTTTTTTGGACGGAAAGAATGAACTTATGGTTTGCACATCGGAAATTATCACTAGTGTACTCAAAATTAAAAAGGTTTTTAACAATCATACTGGTGAACGCAAAATTGCCTTATTTAAAGAAATGGCTGCTTTTAAGAGTAAGAATTTTCAAGATTACGAGAAGGCAGTACATGAAAATAACGCGGTATCAGCCAAATACTATGAGGAACTTAAAAACCCTTACGAGGCTTTTCAAAAGCAAATATCTAGTTTCGTAGAAAAATTAACTCTTTATTTATCGTAATTATTCATTGATATTTTTTTGTTAAATGTAATTAGGTACTCTATTTATGAACGCTCAACCAATTGTCGGTATTGACCTGATAACAAGGGCCATTGTTCCGATCTCAAAGGTTACTCAAACTGGATTAAAATGTAACTGTGTTTGTTATAACTGTAGTGGAAGGCTCGAGGCTGTTCTAAATACGGTACGGAGAAAGCATTTTAGGCATAGTAACAGGGCAACCTGTAATCCTATGCCCGAGACGGAGCTGCACTTGCTCGCAAAGCAGATTATTTTAGATAATAACAGCATACAGGTTCCTTATAGAGGTATGCTTGATTATTGCGATCCCATCGCAGAGGTTGGCTATAATGAGTTGATTCCGGATGCAACGATTACCATTGGAGGGCGGCCTTTTTATATCGAAGTAGTTGTAACCAACCCAATTGATGTATTAAAATTTGCTAAATACAAAGCGGATCATGCGAGGGTAATGGTGATTGATCTTCAAGAAGAAGATAGGGATTTGGAATATGAAGCGCTAGCGGATATTGTACTTAAAAGAAGTTCCAATAAATATATGTTGGACTATGATGAGCATCATCGTATTGTTCCTGATAGTGAGGACGGTTCTGGATTAGGGTGGATTTTAGCAGGTATTGCTGCAGGCGTTTTGTTATTGTTGACGTTTGGAAAGAAAAAGTCTGTTAAGCGATACCAGCCTAAGAGAAGATATAGGTAAGGAGAAATAGTTACTTGACAATGTTTTATTTGTTGGGTTCTGAATAATCGTAAAGTTTAGTTTATACGCGGTACCGTAGGGCGATATTTTTTGCGATTGCTTGGATCAGTCCATGGTCATCCTCGATTGTCCGTTCAAGGGCATCCCATTCTTTGTTTTGGTTTTGCACTAAAGTCAGTTCTTCACCATGTAGACTGATCTTTATTTCCTTTGTTTCGTTATTGATGATTTTGGTGAGAACGGTATAGGTGTAATCTTTGTTCTCAAAGGTGATGCGCATGGGTAGACTCATTGATGCAAAGATAATGGATTGAATGCTTTGCCTGGAAATCTTTTATTCCACAAATTTTAATATTTGTTGCTGTTATTGAGGTAGGGGTCGCATTTCAGGTATAGGTAGTGTTCGTCCTCGTGCCAGCAAAAAGTAAAGCAGCATTTCCAAAGCCTGTTGTTCTCGATGACCGCGCCAGTGCAGAATCTTTGGTCAAAGCCTTGTCTTTTCAGTTCGGTTTTCTTTACCATGCTTTCTCCGAAATCTCCCGGTTTAAGGTCGTAATCCAGAAGGATCCTGTAATTGTTTTTTATTGCTTTTATAACATCCGGAAAAAGCTTGTTTTCTGCTGCACGTTTTACTGACCGGATACGGCTGTTGTAGTTGTTTTTGCAGTCTACGTTGCAGAAGATTTTTCCTGCTCTGCCGTGCAGTTCTTTTTCGCAGTAGCGGCAGTGTGGTTTTTCAGTTGGTGCTGCACTCTGGTTCATGGTCTTGTGCTTGTTTTTCAATGGTTTATAGTATCTAATATCGGATAATTTTTTCTGAAAACGGTTAGGGTGCTTTGGAAACGGTTATCTTTTTCTGGCAACTGTTATTCGTTTTTGTTATCAGATAAGTTGATTTTTTCTGCTGTAATGTTTTGAGGATTGGGGCAATTTTGGTCTGGAATTAAATTTTATAGGTGATGAAAAAACACAACATTTTGGTATCAGAAACTTTCTCCCGTGGGAAAAGGCGTTACTTTTTGGATTATAAGATTGCCAGTAACAGGAGTAATTACATCTGTTTTACAAGGAGCGATGCGCAAGAAGATGGCACTTACCACATGGAGCGCTTGCGGGTATTTCAAGAGGATTTTGAAATGCTGATCGGAAGCTTTTCTTCATTGATGACGATGGCCGCTCATTATGGGCAAGGCTACGATTCTGTTCAGGATATGCACCTTTTGAATCAGCAGAAGGAGGTGCGGGGGATTAAAGGAATGGAAGCGGAGCTGCGGCCACGGGAAAAAATGCTGGAGAATGGTCCGGCTGCAATGACCGATACGGAGCTGCTGGCCATGCTGATCGGTTCGGGGACTCCTAGTGAATCGGCAATTGACCTGGCTTACCGTATACTGGGCAGTGTAGAGGGAAACTTGCAGGAATTATCTGTTTTGGGTTTTCCTGGGCTTTGCCGTTTTGCGGGGATGGGGATCGCCAAATCGAGTTCGGTTATGGCGGCGATGGAACTGGGCAGGCGGTTGGGAAGGTATTAGATTTATTGTTTTCTGATTTTTGTTTGCCCTTGGTGTCGCGCCAGGGGCTTTTTTATTCTGTTTTTTTATGGGCTAAAAGGCCTGGGTTTTTGGTGAACGATAGGTAGGGGTGAATGAGGGTAGATGTGGGCGGTTAAGGTGCTTTTAACTGCACAAAATTTTGCTTCTACCTTTTTGAGCAAATTGGGGGTTCCGCTAAAAGTGGCCACTGGTTTACATCCATCGTGGCCATCTTTTTCGGACTATATTGGTCACTAGATTTCGCTTGAAAGTGGCTGCTCGGCTCATTTTAAGCGGTTTTAAGCTTCTGAAAAGCAGGGTTGGATCATTTGTCGTTTCGTCTAGAGAAACCGAGATGGAGATGTTCTAATAGCCTTAAAATCAAAAATTATATTCCTTATTCTGATGTGTTTTTAAAATTCGGCTGATTTGCTATAAATCGTGTCCAGGAGGGCTGTTTTTCTTGCAAAACCATCTCCCGTGGAGGATTGACAGATCAAATACAGGAAAGATAGATTGGAAAATGAAGGAAAGGAATCGGGGAAGATTGGATATATTTGGCTCAGTCTTTACGATTCCATCAAGACCGGATGGTAAAAAGGGTGGTGCACATTTTGGAACGAAAACTGGTGCACACTTTTAGCGAAAGCCCATCTTAAGCGCAGATGCCATATTTGTAATAATTTTTCTTTTCAGCAGCGCGCCTGCGTCATTAAAACATATTTTTTTTTCAGAAATCATCTGACAGATCTTTCGTATCTATCGATATATT
This sequence comes from Pedobacter sp. SG908, assembly GCF_011759615.1. NCBI lineage: Bacteria > Pseudomonadati > Bacteroidota > Sphingobacteriia > Sphingobacteriales > Sphingobacteriaceae > Pedobacter > Pedobacter sp. SG908. The sequence goes on along the minus strand of NZ_JAAOYY010000001.1, from coordinate 2,601,810 downwards.
ATATCTATAGATCAAGCTTCGGAGGCAGTTCAGATTGCAAGCTTAAAGTTTTTTGATCGGCAATATGGTATTTAAAACCACAGTCCAGGATTTTTTTACTGGGCTGTGGTTTTATAATATGTGCTATTTACTGCTCACGCTTAGGGTAGCAGCTAAAACTATTGTACAAAGATTGTCAAACAGATACTATCTTAGTTAATTTCTTTTATCAATGAATGTAAATTGCTATCAAAAAAATCTTCAATCATGTATAAGTTGGTGTTTTCCATTCCTTTTCCATTCAGTATCCATAAGTGTTTCCCTTTGAAAAAAGCATTATCGGAATGACTACTGATATGAATGTCGTTTACAGAAAAGGAACCATATAGGGGCTTATGGTTAAACCAACCATAAGTTTCGATCTGGATGACATAGTTCTCAAGATGTATTTTTTTTATCATGCCGTTGATATACTTTTTCCTAAGGAATAGTGTGCTGTATACCAAGCTTGTTATAATGGCGCCCAATGGTAATAGCAATATAAAAATGAGCTTGACTGAGACCCCCACTATCAGAGTAAAGCAAACCAAACAGATTACAACCGCAACTGGAGCGGCGAAAAAAACACTTTGCGAAGTGTCTTTTTTCCATTTACTGTAAAAGAGATCACTTTTGCTGTTTGCCTCTAAAGTCCATTTGTTATTTTCTGTCATATACACCTCCGTTACTTAATACATCTGAGTAGGCACCTGTCTGAGCGCCTAGTGTAAGCGCTTTCATTGCCATCGGAACTGCTGGATCCAATAGTGCTGTCATTGTACCCGATGTTCCTCCCGTCAAAATTACGGTAAAAGCATCATTAACCAAAGTTCCGATTTTTTGTCCGTTGGTAGATCCGGTATAATTGTCGGCGACCGCGCCAATAACTCCGCCCAAATTCCCCGGCATTGACCTTGCCCATGTTTGTCCCCCAATAGCTGCCATCAATTTGACGGAAGCAGTACTTGCGCGGACTATTCCATCTGTGGCAAGAGCTAGTGAAACCGGTGTACTAAGGCCAGCTGAAAACCATTCAGTTCCCACAGCAGTAACGATTTCGGCTACTCCTCCGAGCAATCCAAGGGTGGCTTCTCCGACTCCCCTCCAGTCAGGTCCGCTCTGTTCAACGCTCTGATTAGATGAAATAGGTTGGGAATTATTGTTGATCATTATTGATGTGTATTCCCCTGAAACGCCGTTGCTTATAACCGAGTTCCCTTCGCCGTCGCTTTGAAAATATGAGCCTACCGTATAGAACATCATCCCGTCGGAAGCAGTGAAGCCGGAAATTCTTGCAGCTGCATAACCATCGCCCGAAGGCACGTAATGATAATCTGTACCCGCTGGGCTTTGGTTCCAAAAATAATTGGCCATTGCCCAGGGGTTCCCTCCGAATTGCCTGTTCACTAAATCATCGAATGTTTCACCGTAGCCACTTGAACTACTGCCAGAGCTGCCATCGTCAAAACCGCCGTCCCATCCTTTGAAATAATCATCTCCATAATCATATGGGTCTCTCCAATTGTAAGGGTCGGCCCCACTTGGGTCATTTAAATTAACCGGATTGTTAAAAGAATAATTATATGTACTCCAATCTGCATATTTGTCCGACATGGGGTCAATACTATTCATGCGAGCCAAAACAGGGTCATATTCCCGTGTTGGGGTACTGTAGGTGTTAGGGTCATCTCCGAAATCATCCTGAAGCTCGCTACCGTTATTATACAGGTTTTTATTTGCTAAGCTAGGTAGCGCAATCTGTATGGCCATTCCCTTCATTGAAAGGCCAAATGGGTAATAATGGTTTTCTTGTACCAGTTTTGTATACAATGTCCCGCCGATATCCACTGGTTCAAACGAAACCCTTACATTTCCTAAATTATCCTTGATAAAGTATTCATAAGTTAGATTTTGTCCTGATGCCCTGACTCTTCCCTCCGGCATAGAAAAATAGCTAAGGGCATTATTTTCGTAGACGAACCCGGAAATATAATCTGTTTTTTTGAACGGGGTCCCGCTTCCCGTCTGATAAACGGATTTTGAAATGCGGGTTCCATCGGAACTATATTGATATGTAATCTTTCTGCCGTCAGTGAATATAATTTGTTCGATCTTGTTTATCTCATTGTAGATCATCTGACTGATTCCTTTATTGTCGTCACGGTTCGTATTTCCGTTATCATCGAAAGCATATTCAACTGCATTGTCTGCTGAGTTTTTAAATCCCTCAGGGTTAGAGCTCAAGTCCTCGACCTTTTTTAATTGGTTGCCACCATCATTATAAGTGTAATGAAGATCATCAATTAGTGTAGACGTAGATGAGCCGTTGCTTAATGCATTGCGCTGTAGTGCCAATATGTTACCTGCCCGGTCATAGACTGCGGACTCATCATAGCCTCCCTGTTCGGCGGTCCATGATGCACCATCGTATGCCCTGTAACCTGCATTGCTCAGTCTGTCCATCTTGTCATAGGCTAACAGATAACTCCTTTCCCTAATTGCATTTCCGTTATGCGTACTTGTCGCAGCGGCCTGCACCTTCCATTTTACAGCGGTGATGTTCCCATTCCAATTCCGAGTGGCGCCAGGTAGGTCTGTGAGCCCAGCCTGTTCTGTATTGTAAATGAATTCCATTCCAAAAAGGTCGTCAGCCTCGTCATTGCTCGTCCCATCAGCCATTAATGAACTATTGTTAATGTTTGTTAGCCAACCACGGATGTTGTACCTAAAATCCACCGACTGTAAAAAACTACCATTGCCCTTGTCGTGTAGTTTTTTGTCGACTAATTGTCCAATTTCATTATATTCGTATTTGACCAGTAACTGATCTTGGGCAGCCGAATTATTATTCTGGTAACATTCAAGCATTCTTCCTATGTGATCATAAACAAATCTGTTTACAACATTTGTTTCCCTCCCTAGCCCTGCATTGTGCGCCACTTTGGTGACTGCTAAAGTATTATTGAAATTATATACAGCTGTTGTCAGATTATTGACGTCCAAGGATAGGTGATTGTTGTTCCTAAGCTGGATCCTTTTGCCTTCTTTATTATAGAAGGAAACGGCTATGAGCCAGTCTGAGGTTCCCAGTAATACATTTTTTGTGCCTGTAAGTTGGCCAAACCCGCTTCCTGTGATATTTAGTGTTTCTTCGTTTGGCAGGCCTTGAGGAATGTAGTTGTAATCTGCACTACCGTCGTTGTCAAAATCATAGTCATCATAGTAGTATACTGACCGGATTTCTATTCCTGAACTGGGGAAAGTCTGGTTCGTATAGCCATGGATTGTATTTGATACCCTTTCCTCATAGCTAAGTTGGGGCGAGGTGGCATAATTCATTTGGTCAAGGTAATTCTGAAGTTTCTCTCGGGGGCTGTCTCCTGGGCTCAGAGGATCCTGATAATTATAAATACCACGCATTATGATTCTGTTTCCGACGTCATATTTATTATAGAACCACTTGTTCTGTGCCCTTAGGTTTCCATCCTGTATGAATACTGGACGGTCGAATTTGTCATAACATATATACACAGCTGCAGCGTCAGGTGTTTTCTTGGTAACCATCCGTCCGAGTTTGTCATAGGTATAACTGAATAGATTGCCGTTTATAAAATTCTGGTCCCAGCTTACCGCATTTGCTGCGAGCTTTGCAGCTGCCTTTGGCGGAATCTGATAAATGATTTTGTCGTAATCATCATATATGTAATAGGTGTCGAGATAGGGAACCTGCTCGGCCTGTCCGTTTTCAATTATGCTGGCGTCAAGCTGCTTTCTTTTTAAAAGAAGTCTTCCGCTTTTGTCCGAAAAATAAAGTGTTTCATGATTGTTTTCGTCTATTGTCTTTGTTTTAGAGAGCAGGGATGCTGAAAATTCACCCTGTATTCCGGATTGACTATAGATTTTGACGTGATCTTCCGCCGTGTTGGCAGAAAATCCCTGTCTTATCGTATGCCCGCTCGCCAGTTGCCAATCATCTCCGGGATTTCCCTGCTCTAATAATTTAGCTGCGGGGGATTCATCGTATCTGGAAATGGAGTATGGGGAATTGCTGTCTGCGATTTTATCGTTTGGGTTCTGATAAAATGCAGCCTGTTCGGTAAACTGTGCTTCATGGTAAACTCCGGTCTGTGTTGTGGCGGTATATGGAAGGTAATTCTTTGATTTCTTTCCGTAATTGTCATATTGTATTGGTTGGACCATATCATGACCGGAAGGACTTGATCCTACTGTTATCAGCTGTATGGGTCTGGCAAAACCATCTTGATACTCATATGTGATGAATTTGTCAGCAGAGGGACTTAGTTCAACATCGGTCTGCGTCTTTTTTCCTTCCTTAAGGAGGACTGTCGTTTTTACAAAGTTCCTTTGCACCTGCGCTTTTGCGTCTAAGCCAATAAGGCCGGCTGCCAGATTTAACAATGTGATATATATATACTTCATATAAAGGTTCTATATTTTAAGAGGTTGATAGAGGACGTAATTTATTGACCATTCAAGCAATCTGTATTGTAGTAATCGATCCGTATTGATTCGGTTAGGGTTTCCTGCTGTCCATTGCTCGCTCTGCACATTACATAATAACCATAAGGATATCTGATGGTGATGTAGTTATCGTTTATTCCACCGCCAGCAATTTTCTGGATTGCTGGGTTAGTATTGTTGAACGGAGGAAAAGTCCAGTTATAGACGACAGGCCCATTTGAACTTCCGCTTTTGATAGTGGCTGTGAAAGTCTTGGTAATGGTACCATTTTGATAGTCGCACCAAGTCAGTTCCCTCGCGCCATTAGTATTCAGTTCAATTGTTAGTGGGATTTTGATTGCTTCTAAAGTTGTCTCTGCTGTTTTTGTGCCTGAGATCGGATGGGAAACGACATGTTTAATAGTGTAGTTTCCAATAGCATTGAAAGTATAGTCCAGGCCAGGACCATTGCCCTGATAAATATCATTCACGTACCAGCTATGTGTCAACTCAGAGACGCAGGTATTCTGCTGTTTAAAATAATAAGTGTCTCCAACATTTGCTTTTCCGGGAGTGGTTTTTTGGTAACCCTCGATGTTAGATGTTACTTGTTGAGTGAAATCGGCACTAAATTCAACCGGGAAATCGTTGTTGATCTTATACTGGATATGTTTCACAATGTTCCTGTCCCCATCCTTTACGAATTTTAGTCTTCCAAGATCATCGTAGTCATAAGAAACCATATTACCTCTGCTGTCGATTTCAGCAGATTTCCCAAATGGGATCTGATAAGTATAGGCCGTCAGTGTGGCAGCGGCAGGGTAAAATGCAAGGTCATCAATGATAAGATCACAGCGTGGCCTGATGGTAATGGTAAAAGTGCTGTTCAGTGATGAGACATCTAGCATTTTCTCGTAAAACTTCCATTCAGTAAGCGAAGGATTGGTTGTTATCGATGCGCTAACAGTATGGTTGCCATCGCTTAACTCAATGTCAACCTGTCCGTTTGCAAATTCCATGGTCTTTCCGTGGTAGGTTAAGCGATAGAATTTGCCTCTCCCTTTGTGGACTGTTTTTTTTATCCAGTAACTATAGTTAAGGTATTGTGCTTTGTTCCCTGAATAGTAATCATTGGTGCTGATGTTTTCGTAATCTTCTACTTCAAACGATTGTTCAGTACTGACTTCAAAATCTGAAAAAGCGACTTCATCAGCTTTTGCATTTACGATTTCGGCGATCAAATATTTCTTGTTGTACCCAAACAGAAAAGCTTTCTGATTTTTTTTTCCATCGCTGAAATTGATGAGGTTCGCTTTGTCGTCATATGTTTCAAACTTTCCTGTAGAAAGATATTGGGGGTCTGAAATAAACTGCTGGACTCCTCCTACAGGTGAAAGGACAGCTGTGGAGAATCCTCCATCAAGCTTTGGTAAGGATAGTATTTCTGCTTTTAGCCCGACTACGGAGCCCACAGTCTTATATTTGGTCAAGGTTGATCCTAGGATGCGTTTTACTCCATTTCTTGTTATCCATGAAGCGTCCTCAACAATTGGCGTCAAGATATGGGCATCATTCATGTTTTTTAGGGCAAGAGATGTCTCATCGGGAAATGCTGCATCCATACTGAAATCCTTTGCGTAAGAAAACGTTCTTTCGAGGGTCTCACCGGTGCTGTTTTGGCTTAAAATACGTGTAAGGAACTTGTGCTTTGTGCTTTCATAGAAACTTGAAACAGATTTCTCAACTTTAATCGCTGGATTTGAAGGATCAAAGTCTGTCGAAGTTTCTTTCTTAAGCACGCGTTTAACATCAGCTAGGATATTATATTCACCAACCAGATAACTATTGAACATATTGTCGAACTTGAAGGCTTTAATCATTGCAGCGCCGGGTGTGATACGCTGATATTCATAGTCTGTACGCTTTACTAAAATTCCATCTCCATTAAAATCATATTTATGCTTTAAAAGACCATCTTGCTGATCCGTATTTGTATTTTTGACATATGGGTAACTGTAAGGCTTTGACGAAAGGAAGGTTCCTTCAGGGCATATTCCGTCAATATTTGACCGGATTGGTTTGATCAATGTTGCGTTCCAATCGCCTGATGTTAGGGCAGGGAATGCCGGAGGCATCTCGTATTCAAAGACCGTGCTTTTTTTTCCGGCAACCTTAAGGGTCACTCTTTGATATCTAAGTTCTGCATTCTCGTTGAGATTAAATTTTGATACTAATAGAGCGTTAGCGTCGACGGCGAACTGATATGGCGAAGTAACAACGCCGCTTGATGATCCATTTTCGTTTAGATACTCGATCTCTTTTACCATGTTATTGTTTTCGTCTAATGCGTCATGACTTACAATCTTTCTTATCCTAATTCCTGGACCGTAAGTATCCTGGGCAAGAAAATGCGTGTTGTCCGACTGACTGTAATATTGGTTTGGCTCATATTCAAAGGTCACATATCCACCCGGAGGATATACAATTTTTGATAATGATCCATCTGTAATCGTTAAGGGCAGGATTTCACGGCTGTTTGGTATATTTGGTTCTGTTGGTAATCTATAGGTAATATCTCCTGTAACAATAGAATTGTACAAACTGAAATGTATCTGACCTCCTGGATCTGCTCCATACCACATGCTTGGAGCCCGAACATCAACTAGGCCTGGTTCTGTGTTGTTGGAATATCCAAAATAATCCTGTGCATTGCTTGATCCTTCATTAAGATTTGTCGTTGAGTTGTCAATGCCGAAATAGTTGAAGGTATAAGGCGGGAATTTATAGCAGGTTGTTCCTTCCTGTACTGATTTTAAAAAAGACCTTCTGACTTTATTTAGCGGATCTTTTACGGTATAATAGGATAGATCAAAGTTCTTAAGTACCTGCAACTGGTTTTCAACGGAATCAGAAACAGTAATCTTGGTATAGGCCTCCTCTAATCTATTGAGGTCAATCCCTGGTTGCTGGTTTTTGAAAATAAAAAAATCCGCACGGCTGCCGGTAGAAGCTGATACGCTTTTGATACGCAGCTCCTGTTCTTTTGATAGTTTGAGATAAAATCTTTTCACTGTAGAAACTGCATCAACTAACGCGACAGGGCTGACGTCTGGGGAGGCAATTTCCGCGGCTCCGGTAGTATAGTTATATGTTGTCAGTGGTTTAGGTTCATAATAGTCTATTTTGATGTCTCCTCCTTGGGGAGAGAGAACTTCTGTAAGCGCCCAATACATTGTATAAGTTACACCAGCACCTGCCATAATGTCCCCAGGCAGAGATTTGTATAGATCATAATTCCTCCTAAATATGGTGATATTGTTTTCGTCTTGATTTTCCTGCATCATTTCTGTCCTTACAATGGTCATTGCCCGTTTGCTGAACACATACTTTATGCCTTCAGGTGAAAGGATCTCAAAACTGGCGATAGCCCCGTCGGCCGCAAAAGTAGGTTTGACCGTAATATCTTGGTATGGAACAGTTCTGATCGTCCTGTTATTGTCGAATACAAATTTTCCGGATAGCCCAGGCAACATTATCTCAAATTCATCCGGTTCAGTGTCTTTATAACGGAAGCCCGTATTGCTGTCAAGGTTGGTCCAGTCTGGCCCTTCATCACACGTAGATAGCGCATTATCTGCACTGAAGAGGTAGTTTTCTATGCTTTTTGAGGTGTTATTGGTAAGCCATCCCGCTTTTTGCATACTTGAATAATCATCCGGAAGACCATTGACTTTCCTTGATATTCTCCCTCCCGCCAGAAGAGACCAGTTTATTCCGACCAGATCACCTCCTGATTCAGTTGAAGCCAGTTTGACCCCAGTTGAAGTGTAGGAAAGCGAAATGGGGATACTGATCCCCCGGTCTTTGATCTCGTAAAGGGGAACAGCAACCATTGCTGTTCCCCTTTGGTAATCTATAGGTATATCAGCTTGACTGTAACAATTGAATGATAGTAGATAAAGGGCACAGAATGCCAAAAACTGAACGAATCGTTTCATCATAAAATTTATGTATTTGGATAGAAGTTGGATTTAAGAAAAGAAAAAAGTTGTCAGACCCTGAACGATAAGAATTACTTAACTCATGCTTTTTGATATGGGCAAGATAACTTTCGAAAGGTAAGGAAACGGATGTGACTGTAGATTGTAATATTTTTGAGAGTGCATATTTGGTTGAATTTTTTAGATTGCAAAGTTTAGAATTGGAGGCTGTATAGTAAAGATTTTTACACAAACCTGCTATATTTTATGACAAAACCGTTGTTATGACGTTTTTAAGATTATTTATTGTCTTGTCTCGCTATAGCTGGTCATGTGTATTTCAGTAAAAATGATCCCTGTTTCCGGCCAAACTGGCCACCAATTTGATTGCCGGATGTGACTCGTCCTAGATTTGTTTGTCGTTTTGTCTGATATAGAAATAGGGCTGATTTTTATAATCGCCATATTTATCAGACAGAAGATCCTATCTATTTCGAATAAAATAAGAAACTCAAATGTTCTAAAAATATTTCCCTTGATTTTCAGGAACTTATTTGTCGCATCTTGACAATGCGCATTATCTGTCTATTTTTGCGATATGACCGTAACCGTACTGGCTATTTTAGAGACAGATTTTAAGCCCGAAAAAGCATTGGCGAAAGTAATGAACGACCGTTTGGTCCGGACGGCCAAGGAGCTGCAGGAAGTCCATTTCAGGCCGTTGTCCGGCAGGGGATTTTCCGATGATGACCTGGTGGTCTATATCAGTTATAACCCTAAATACAAGATCCGCTTCCGGATCGTGAATGACGTTCCTGCCGATATAGAATATTTCGTGGCAGAATGCTGTGGCAGATTGGGCTTTATCCTCTGGAGGGCAAATGCGATAGGGGTAAGCAGTGATGCCGGGCATCTGGATTTCCAATAGTGCTTTTGCTTTCTCCCTGAAATGTTTAGTTTTAGTTGGAATAGAGTTTTATTAAATAAAGTAAATTAATACCCGGGTCTTTTGGCCCTTAAAAAAACAGTTATGGACAAATTCAAACAGGTACAGGAAGTGATTGCGTCAGTTGAAGCTGATGTAGCAAAATTTTATGATGGAGGAAACGCTGCAGCTGGTACACGTGTACGTAAAGCAATGCAGGACCTTAAAAACCTTGCTCAGGAGATCAGGGCTGAGGTGACCGAGAAAAAGAACAGCGCAAAATAAACAGGAAACTGTTTTGGGAAATAAGGCCACTGGTATTAATCAGTGGCTTTTTTGCTTTTATTGGGTTTGGCGTGCTTTGCCGTTTGGGCAACAGCCGGGCTGTCCGCTCATACGCCTGCTGGCCTTAACCACGGGCTGGTATCCGCTGCTGTCCCTGTTGCAGAATAAAGCGTATTTTAATGCCCCAACATAAATGATTGTTACTTAAAATTCCTGCCTCCTGGAATTACGGAGTCTACCGGAGTGCCTTTATGTGGTAAGTCTTTGCCGGAATAGGGTGCTGTCCTTTCATCAGATCTGGAGAAAGCGACTGCCGGGAAACCATTGTTTTCTTCCCTGTCAATCGATCGCAGGAGGCTGGTGAGATCAAAGCAGCGTTTGACGATCACGTGGATCACTTCGCCTTCTATCTGCAGCTTTCCTTCAACCATCAGTAGTCTGGACTGGATGATTTCTTTGCGGAATTTTTCAAACAGGTTTTCAAATACGACCAGATTGGTAAATCCTGTTTCATCCTCAATGGTGATAAAACATACGCCTTTTGCTGTACCGGGACGCTGGCGGACCAGGACGAGACCTGCTACTTTTATGGTCTGTCCGTCTTTTGCCTGCGCAAGGTCTTGGGTTGGCAAAACGCGGAGCAGGCTTAACTGTTCACGTACAAAGCTCACCGGGTGTGCTTTTAGCGATAGGGATGTGGAGGCATAGTCCTGGATCACGTGCTCACCTTTGCTCATCAGGGGCAGGGTGGCCTGCATTTCCAGGCTGCTTTCTGAAGGCTGGTTTTCAAAGAGTGCAACCGGGCGGTCGGCCATGGCGGATACTTCCCAAAGGGCAGCTCTTCTGTCCAAACCAATGGAGCGGAAGGCATCGGCATCGGCAAGCCGTTCCAGGGCAGATAAGCTGAGCCCGGCATCCATTAGTTCGTGGATATGACTGTATGCTTTTTTTCTGCCATTGGTCAGGTATTCGATATCTTCAGTATTCATGCCCTTGATCTGCCTAAAACCTAAGCGGAGTGCATGAAATTTTCCGGACCTTTCTTCCAGTCGGTTGTCCCAGGTGGAATAATTGATGTCAATGGGCCTGATTTCCACTCCATGCTTTTTAGCATCGATGACGATCTGGGCAGGCTGGTAAAAGCCCATGGGCATGCTGTTGAGCAGGGCTGTGGCAAAGACATCGGGATAATAACATTTGAGCCAGCAGGATACGTAGACCAACAGGGCAAAACTGGCCGCATGACTTTCTGGGAAACCATAGCTTCCAAAACCTTCGAGCTGTTTGAATACGCGTCTGGCAAAGTCCTCGGTATAACCTTTACTGGTCATACCGGTGATGAGTTTTTCTTCAAACTTGGTCACCATGCCCTTGGCCTTAAAGGTGGCCATGCTCCTGCGCAGCTCATCTGCTTCTGCTGGGGTAAAGCCTGCGGCAACAATGGCGATCTTCATGGCCTGTTCCTGAAAGAGGGGAACGCCTAATGTTCGGTGCAGAATATCTTTTAACTCTTCGGAAGGATATTCCACGTTTTCTTCTCCGTTACGCCGTCTTAAGTAGGGATGGACCATATCACCCTGGATGGGGCCTGGACGTACAATGGCTACTTCGATCACCAGGTCATAAAAACATTTGGGCCTCAGGCGTGGCAGCATGGACATCTGGGCACGGCTTTCGATCTGGAAAACGCCCAGGGTATCGGCATGGCTGATCATTTCATAAACCTTGGGATCTTCATTTTCGTTGATCTTGGCCATGGTCAGATCAAGGTTGTAATGCGCTTTGGCCAGATCGAATCCTTTTCTGATGCAGGTCAGCATGCCAAGGGCAAGTACATCGATTTTGAGAAAGCCCAATGTGTCGATATCGTCTTTGTTCCATTCGATATTGGTGCGCTCTTCCATACGGGCATTGAGGATGGGGCAGAGGTCGGTCAGTTTGCCCCTGGTGATGACGAAGCCTCCTGTATGCTGACCCAGCTGTCTTGGAAAGCCCATCATCTGGGCGGTAAGTCCAAGTACTTTTCGAAGCAGTGGATCATTCGGGTTGAGGCCCTGTTCGGTAAGTTTTCCGCCCTCGAACCACTCATCGGTAAATTCCCAGATGGAGGAAGAGAGCCGGTTGATGGTATCCACCGATAGCCCCATCACTTTACCCACATCGCGGATCGCACCTTTTTGGCGCTGCTGGGTGACGGTCGCTACAATGGCTGCGCGGTCGCGTCCGTATTTACTATAGATGTACTGTATGACTTCTTCCCTGCGTTCATGTTCAAAGTCCACATCAATGTCGGGCGGTTCGTTGCGGGCGGAAGATATAAAACGTTCAAATAAAAGATCGAATTTGGTGGGGTCGACCGAGGTGATGCCCAAACAGTAACAGATGGTGGAGTTGGCGGCAGAGCCACGGCCCTGGCAAAGGATATGTTGGCTCCTTGCAAAACGCACGATATCGTAAACGGTGAGAAAATAGGAAGCATAGTTCATTTCCTCCACGAATTTCATTTCATGGCTGATGTTATCGGTTACTTTTTTGGGTAGGTGTTCACCAAAGATTTCGTGCGCCCCCTTTATGGTCAGGTATTCCAGTTCCTGTTGTGGCGTTCTGCCTTCCGAGGTGATCTCCTCTGGATAAATATATTTTAAGCTATCAAGGCTAAAAGTGCAGGCATCAGAAATTTTTACGGCATTTTTGAGTGCATCGGGATATTGGCGGAAAAGCCTTTTCATTTCTTCTTCCGGCTTTAAGTGCCGCTCGGCATTCTGGAAAAGCAGGTAGCCTGCATTTTGGATGGTGCATTTTTCCCTTACACAGGTCAGTACATCCTGCAGTTCACGCCTTTCGGGGTTATGGTAATAGACATCATTGGTTGCCACCAGCGGAATACCGTTTTTTTTGGAGATTTCCGAAAGGCGGAACATCCTCTTCTGGTCTTCTCCCTGATAGCTCCTGTTAATGCCCAGGTACAGGTTTTTCCCAAGTCCCTCTTTGTAGGTCTGAAGGTCTGCGTAAAAGTCCGCTTGAAAATCAAAATTCTCTGAAAGGCTATCGGGCGCGATGGCGATGAAAATAATATCTTTTGAATATTCGAATATATCTTTTTTATAGAGTTCACAGCTGCCTTTTTCGGTACGCAGATTGCCAAGGCTGAGCAGTGCAGAGAGTCTGCCGTAGCTTTCGGTGTCCGTGGGATAGGCGAGCAGGGATGCACCGTCCACAAGGTTTAACCTGCAGGCAGGTATGAGCTGGAAATCAAGTTTTCTGGCGGCGGCGTGTGCACGCACGATCCCTGCAAGGGTATTGTGATCGGTAATGGCAATTTTTTTATAACCCATGTGGACAGCCTCTTCCACGATTTCTTCGGGGTGCGAAGCGCCGCGCAGGAAACTGAAGTTGCTGGTGACCTGAAGTTCGGTATATTCCATCGCTTTTCCTTTTAGGCAAAAAATCCATGGATAAACCAGGCCGAGTTTTCGGCGGCATAGTGGCCTGAGCGGAAAAGCCAGTAGCGGTTCCCTTTTTCATCTTCGACAGTATAATAATCACGGTGTTCTCCTTCTTCCAGCCACCAGGCACGCTCGAGTCTTTCCGGTCCGTCTGCTTTTTTGATGCTGTGACGCACACCCTGGTAGATAAAGAGCATGGGCGGATAATCGGGGATGGGTGCGGTAACTTCGATCCGTTCCGGTCTTGGAAGCAGCTGTATGGGACGGTTCAAGGGATTATAGAAATTTATTCCGCTGTCTTCACTGAGATCTTTAGCCTGTTTAATTGCTCTTTCCGGCCAGTAGTCTGCCCTGGGCAGGTAACGGTGGATGGCGTTTTTACCCACTTTTCCAGCTATGCGGTCCAGTAATTCTGCCAGCGGCTGGCTGTCAAGGCCGGCCTGACCGGCCCAGATTTTTTCCTGTGGACGTTCCATTTTTTCGGTCTTTTCAGCACTCAGCGTGAAAAGCTCGATGCCCATGCCAGGTGCAATTCCCGAAATGTTGAGCGTAAAGAGTTTCATCAGGTGTATGGGGTCATCACTTGGGCGGTTGGTGCCGATAGCAGTTGATATTGTTTTTCCATCTATCCGGTAACCTTTCAGTACTGCTTTTCTCAGGCCCAATCCTTCTTTTTTAATTCTTAAACAAAGTTTGCCAAGCAGTCTTTCGATGGCGATTTCAATAGCTTTGGCTGTGCGGATAGGTTCCAGGCAGGCCAGCCTTTCTTCAAATTCCTGAATGGTGGTAATTGGGATAAAGGCCTCAGGTTCATCGCCCATGGCCTGTGCTATTTTGATGAGCAGGTTCTCGCCAAACCTTCTTCTTAAGGTGCTGCGGGGCATGTTTATAAAGCGTTCAATCCGGTTTAAGCCCAGTTTGTGCAGTTTTTCGGTGGTTTCACCCGGGATCCTGAGTGCTGCCGGTGGAAGGGGAAGTAAAGCAAAGTGCTGTTGGTATGGTGCTACGATCTCAGCTCCTTTACCATAACGGGACAGTGCCCAGGAAGTGCCAATGGTATCGGCGATTGCCGCTTTTACGGTATAACCTGACGATTGGAGTCTGCTGCTGATATGCTTAAGGTAGGCTTCTTCTCCGCCCCATAAATGACAGCATCCCGTGATGTCAAGCAGGATGCCATCGGGGCCGGTAGAAGAGAGCGGGGTGTAACGGATGGCCCATCTGGCAAGGCCTTCGAGCAGTTTTTCTTTTCTTCCCGGTTTTTCATCAAAGACTTCGAGCTCATGGACAATGGCCCGCGCATCGGCAAGTGGCATTCCGTTATGGATGCCCTGGGCGTTTGCTTCCTTGTTTGTAGCGGTGACCATCATACGTCCGTGACCGGTTCCAGCACATACCATCGCCCGTTCTTTCCATTCCGGGCGGCGGATAGTCTTCCAGTCCGTTAGCAGAAACGGAAACCATATGCTTAAAAATCGTTTTGTCATCTTTATCCTGCCTGCAGTTCATGGATAGGTAAAGCCCTGGTGTTTTCTTTTTGTGGTTGCTCGAATGTGCTGCCAGACCAGCATACTTCAAAGGTGCCACCTTCGCCGTTACGCACTTTCAACAGTTCTGCTTTCCAGCTGGGCTGACCAACACCGGGCATGCCTTCTGGCAGTATGCTGGGCAATGGGCTGATCTTCCAGCGGGCCAAACAGGTGGTATTGGAGCATATTCTTGGATTTTCCCTTAAGAATAGGGCGGTGACCTTGCTTTTTTCGATCACTAGCTGGAATCTTCTGGAGGTGGCAAAATTCAAGTCCGGGATTTCGGAGACCACAGCAGCGAGTCCTTCGCATTTAAGTGCTTCTTCGGTCACCCATAAGAGTTCTTTTTCGTTTTGCAGGTCGATGAAGATAATAGATGCCGCATTTAGCAAAAATCTTTTGGTTGCCGGCGGGAATAATTTTCTGGAGGCACTGATCCAGATACAGGGACTGCCGTCCTTCATCAGTGCGGACAGTATCCCGCTGATAAAGCCACTGCTAGCCGCGGTCTGTTCCCGGCTTTCAGATATGAATTCATGGCTACCCTGAAGCGGGAAAGAGCTGCCTGGAAAAGCAGGTGCAAAAAGCTCGAGACCTGAGATGTTGTGCTGACTTTTGGATACGGTCTTATAACCCTGCATGGAAAGGATCTGCTCCCTTAAGCTTTCAATGACCTGTTTTTTTGCTGCCTGTTCCATGATCAACCTCCTTTTTGTTTTTACATGGACAAATATAATGCTAAAAATATTAGCATTTTAAAATTATTTTGCACATTTGTGCTGGATATGGAAACAGCTGAGTTTTTTAGGGAATCAGGACAATCGCCAGGGCTGCCAAAAGAGGAGCTGGAGTATATGCCGGGATTTGTTGATGTTGAAGAGGCAGATGTTTTGCTTTCATCTTTTATTTCAACTACGCCCTGGGGTTATCAACTGATTCAATCATTATCATAGATATCATATTCACTACTGGAAAGTACCTCGAATTTTGTGTAAAATTCGCCCCGATGGTAAAACATGTAGGTAACCGGACTGGTCTTTAAGCCTGTCCCCGGTATATGCCAGTCAGATTCACATATTATCTCCATCAATTGGTCTCCAGTAAGATTGCATATCTCTTCATTTTGCACATAAATCAGTATACGGTTGTTTTTTCCTGCGGTCACCAGCCATCCGCGCTGACTGAAATATTCGGCTAGGAGCAAGGCTCTCGCCTTAACATATTCGCTTGACTCATTTATCTCCATGTAAACAAGTTAATGAAAAGCCGGTAAATACAAAAAAAAATACTTCTGTAAATACCTTTGAGATGGATGTCGTTGGCATTTTGAACAGGGATCGATATTATGGTTCTCCATTAAGATAATGAAAAGGTAATGCCTGACTGATTGTGAAATATAGGGCTTTGATAAAACCTGTATCTGCGGTCAGAAAAGCCAAAAAGGGATAATCTTACAAATTGTTCTAACTCAGCTGGCCGTCCTTTTAATTTGCTCTGACCATTACTTACCGGAGGGCTGAAAGATGTTAGAGGAAGGGGGGAGGCTGATGATGGTTTAGTTGGATTAGCAAACTTTAATAGCGCTAACTTATTAAATCTTCGCTTGTTTTCTAAATGGATATTGCTTATTTTTTTTATAGGATTTTTGGGCGATATTTATTTTATGAAAATGCGCCTTTTTTCCCTGCTCCTGATCTTTTCGGGTTTAGCTACGATAGCTGTCGCCCAGACTGCCGGTCCTAATGGGATAAAATTTTTCAAGGGGGACTGGAAATCTCTACTCAAAGAATCTGCAAGGCAAGGCAAACCCATCTTCGTTGATGTTTATACCGATTGGTGCCTGCCGTGTAAGCGCATGGAAAGGGAAGTTTTTGTTTCAAACGAGGTGGCTCAAATCTACAACAGCTCATTTATCAGTTACCGCTTGAATGCCGAACGGGGAGAAGGGATTAAACTAGCCGACAGTTATGCGGTTAAGGCATACCCGACCTATCTTTTCTTAGACACGCTGGGAAATTTAGTTTATAGAAACGGAGATTATCTTAAAGCTTCAGAATTTATAACAGCCGGTAAAGAAGCACTAAATCAGTTTAAGGTGAGGGATCTTGCAGAGATGGAAGCCCGTTTCAAAGATGGAGATAGAAATAAAGATTTTTTGAAGCGGCTGGTTATTAAACGTAGCCAGATGGGACTGGATAATGCAGAAATACTTAATGTCTATGTTCCGCTAATTTCGGATGACGAACGAAATGCTGCCAGTACATTACATTTTTTAAGTGAAAACATCGGAAGTACGCCTTCAGATGCACTTGCCGTTATTTTAAAACATATTAATGGGGTTCCTAAAGGTGATCAGCAGCTAGTGGCTCAAAAACTGTATGATAAACTGCTCTATTATGCACTGGGAAGAGCAGTTAAGGACAGAAGAGTTGATGATGCTAAGCATTATTTGACCTATGTTGAAATTTTAAGACCTTTGCTTGCCGAAAAACAACTCCCTTCAGTAGATAATCTCGCCCTGCATTACTACCATGCCGCCAGGGATACTTCCGGATTAAAGAAAGTAGGATATAGGATAGCGGAAAAACAGATGTCTATTCCGCTTGATTCAATCAGAGTGAAGGACAAGATATTGTTTGAGCAGGCTATGTGGCCTTTTTTGAGCGGGAAAGAAGATAGTACCAAGATTCCTAATTTTGAGGAAGAAAAAAAACTAGCAGCGGTTCAGTATTCGGCCAATATAGCGACTATCCTGTATACCGTTTCTGATTTTTTTAAACAAGACCTACACAAAAGTGATAAATCGTTGCTCGATGCATTGAAATGGATGCAGTTCGCCAGCCAGATTTATAAGAAGGAAAGTATAGAAAGGCTGCGATCTGAACTTGAGGCAATTTCAGCAGGAAAATAAATGTTATTGAGGCTGATTTTATCTGTTTGAAGTTTTATTCAGCGGAAGGAACATCACTGCTTAACAAAACTGGATAAAAAGGCTGGGAAGAATGAGTCTTTAGATATTCAAGTTTGTATAAGAAATCATCAGATAACGCGCTATTGTACAGTTTGGATAAAAAAGTCTCAACCATATCTACATCCGGAATAGCCATAGCATCAAAAAGGAGCATCCTTTGGAATTCTGTATTGGTATGTAGAATGCAGATATATTTTCCCACAATGTTTATACTGACTACATCATCGGTGTATATAGATTTTCGTATTTCTATATCTTGGGCATATTCTTCTCCAAAATGATTGATGTTTCTAGAAATCTTATCTGGATTTTGGGTATAGCTTAGAAAGCTGTCATTGTTGTTAGCATCTATGTATAATACAATTGGGTTCTGGTTCATAACGGTTTGTTTCTTAAACTTAATAAACCCCTGACTTAAATACAAGTGGTTTTCATATTTTGCAGACTATTGGTCAGAATGGCAAGGTTGCCAAACTTTTTATTGCCAATATACAGTATCCGTATTTTTATTGCTTCCCGGCTTAGATCAGCGTAAATGCGCAGAAGGGCGGATCGGAATTTGCAGGCAATACATCAAAAGTCCAATCCGTCCAATATTGGATAATATCAGCAAAATAATGCCCAAAATTGCGGTAAATTAGACTGCGCTATGGAACCATTTGGCTTTGAGAAACTTCCCGAAATCATCCGTCAGTTATTTGAAAAAGTAGAACGGATCGAAGAAATGGTATCAGACCTTAATCCGGCGGATGACGGATCGAGTGACCTTTTAACGGTAAAGGAAGCTGCTGATTATCTAAAGGTTTCCGTGCAATCCCTATACTCTAAAGTCAGTAGAATGGAGATACCGGTAAGCAAGCCGGGCAGACGATTGTACTTTAGCCAATCGGAACTCAAAAATTGGGTCTCAGCTTCCAGACGTAAAACCGCATCTGAAATCATTCACGAATCGCAAAGTAAAAGCAATCACTTGGATAAAAAGGACATATTCATTTAGCTTACGCCAAATTTCTCCTCATTTCTGTGCAGGATAAAAATAGCCGGTCTTTTTTCTTGGCCACCACCGATACTTTCATCTTCAACATCTTTTAGCAAAAGCCTGGCCGCCGCCTGGCGCTTGGTTTTATCCACGATCTTGGCATAAATTTCGGTATTTTTCAGGGAGCGGTGTCCGAGGAGTTTAGATACGGTGTAAATATCAGTACCCAGCTCGAGCTGAAGTGTGGCAAAAGTATGCCTGAAGCTGTGGAAGGTGATATTCTTAAAAATACCCGCAACAGTACACCAGTTGGTAAAGAATGATTTTAGCTGGCTATACTTCAGGCCTGGAAAAAGTAAATCTCCCGGTGCCATTCGGTCTCCAAGGCGGGCAACAGCCTGATCCGATATGGGCATTACCTCTGCCTTCTCTGTCTTACCTTGCGAAAACTGAATTTCAAAACTGCCTGGACTACCCCTAAGTTCAGACCAGTGCAACGTACTCACGTCCGACCACCTAAGCCCGGTAAGCCCGGAAAAAATCGCTGCATTTTTCATCAAGTCCGAGCTGGCAGGTGTATCTGCCAAATGCTGGAACTCTTCCATAGTCAGTCTTTCCCGATTCGTTTCTTTTGGTGATATAGGATCAACCATTGCATGCAGATCCAGTGGGATGAGTTTTCGCCTGTAGACATGACGCAATACGGCCCGAAATTTGGCATAATAAGTAACTGCTGTATTCCTTTTGATCGGCCGTCCATAGCGCGAGATCCCGGGTCCACTCAACAGATAGTTTTTGTAATCTTCACAAAGAAAGTCAGAGAGCTCCGGCAGACGCAGATCATGACCGCTAAAGGCAATAAAATAACGCAGTCCCATTTCCCAGTGATCATTCATTGATTTCCGGCGGCTTTTGGACACCTGCCTAAAAATCTCGGTAAAGCTTGCATTTCGATCCTGTTCTGAAATGATCCCAAAGTGCCTGTTCTGTATTTCGATCTGGCGCTGTGCACAGACGGTCTGAGCGGTGAGCAGTGTTTCTTTGTTATGAATGCGCTGCAGTTCATTCTCAGGTTTTGTGAACAGGTATAATTTCAGCGTAACAGAACGCTGGGCTTTCCCGGTCTTACTATTTAAAAACGGAGGATAATAATCCAAATAAAGACTTTGCCTCCCGGTAATAAGATTTTTCCTTCTCAATGTAACGCTTCCCATAACTTATTAACTTTTATAAAATATTTGGTTCAATGCTGATCGAAGTACATAGTTGAACTTTCCGTTAGAGAATACTTCAAGATCATTCCGTTTGATCAGGTCATAAAGTGCCTTTTCTGATATACCAAAATGCTGTTGGGCATCAGTCATACTTATACAGTAAACCAGCGCAGGATTTTTAGCTCTTTCAGTTTGCTGAACCGGCTGAAAATCGACCTGTTTAAAGGCCTTATCCAAATGCTTTCTTTTGATCAGTGTTTTCCGTTTGCTAAGCTGAATTGCTTTGATCCTGCCATTATTGATCTGCTGATAAATTATCCTTTTACTGCAGTGAAGCAGGCGAGCAGCCTGTTTCACCGTAAGGAACTCAGCAGGCAGGTCATTGATCGCTTTTGTACGGGCACTAAGCATCTGTTCATTGCTGGCAGTAATCTTTATATTACGGATTTTTTGTTTGTAGTGCTGCCTGTTACAATTCAGGCTGCAGTACTTCGTGACCGTCGTTTTTGCCAAGAATGTCTTGCCGCAGTGTTCGCAGATTCGTTCAACTGTTATATTGCTACTCATTTCATCCTTTTTTGTCGCATTTGTTGTAGGTCGACAGGACTTTTAGCCCCCAGAACATCAGTGGTAATTTCCCCTCAAATAGTGGCTTATTAGCGCCGTTTAATGTTTTTTAGTGTCGTTAAGTGTCGATAAGCGACATCATTTCACCCATGATTTTTTTGGGGAAAATTTCAGTCGCTCGAGCAACAAATGAGCAACAAAAATGCGAAAAATAGTGGTAAACCTCCAAGAAATTGGCGGAGAAATATTAACATAACTTATTAACAATCAGTATGTTAATTGCCGTAAGTTGTCGTAATTAGTGGTTGTTTTCGGGGATTATTTGCCGATACAGAACTTCGTAAATATATTCTCCAGTAAATCATCGGTAGTCACTGTTCCTGTAATTTCACCAAGATAATGCAGGGCTTGTTTAATATCCATGGCTAAAAAATCAGAAGTAACCGGATTATCTACATTGACCAAAACCCTTTGCAGCGCATGTTCGGTTTGTTTTAATGCTTCTACATGGCGGATATTGGTTACCAAAGTTTCGCTGGTATTAATGTGGTGCAAATTAACCTGTTCCAGTAAGGTGGTTTTTAATTCATCGATGCCCTGCTTTTCTTTAGCAGAAATAAAAACAACATCTAAAGCTTCGAAAGCTTTACGCTGTGCAGCTGTAAGGAGTTCGGCTTTATTGACCAAAATTAAGTAGGGGATAGCCAACTGTCCTAAACCCCGGATCTGCTCTTCAATTTCTGTAATACTTTGGGCAGCATCGGCCATGTAAATGATCAGCTTGGCCTGTTTCATTTTCTCTAAGGTACGTTCTACCCCTAAAGCCTCAATAATATCGGCGGTATCGCGGATTCCGGCCGTATCGATAAAACGGAAAACAATGCCACCAATGGTGAGTTCATCTTCAATGGTATCACGAGTGGTTCCGGCAATATCCGAAACGATAGCACGTTCTTCGTTCAGGAGGGCATTTAATAGGGTAGATTTACCCACATTAGGCTTGCCTGCAATAACTATGGGAACACCATTTTTAATCACATTTCCCATTTCGAAAGAGGAGATCAGGCGTTGTAAAACGTAATTGATTTTGTTGACCAGGTTTTTGAGCTGTTCGCGGTTGGCAAATTCTACATCTTCTTCTGCAAAATCGAGCTCAAGCTCAATCATCGAAGCGAAATGAATCAGTTGTTCGCGTAAACCCTTTAATTCGTTGGCAAAGCCACCGCGCATCTGTTGCATGGCCACATCGTGCGAAGCCTTCGAATTGGAGGCAATTAAATCGGCAACAGCTTCTGCCTGACTTAGATCGAAAGCACCATTTAAAAAGGCACGTAAGGTAAATTCGCCAGGTTTGGCCGCACGTGCACCTTTACTGATTAATAGGTTAATAATCTGCTGGATAATGTAGTTGGAGCCATGGCAGGAAATTTCTACTACATTTTCTTTGGTGTACGATTTAGGGGCAACAAATAAACCTGCCACCACTTCATCAATAATATGATCGCCATCTTTAACCAGGCCAAAATGTAAAGTATGCGAGGCCTGCTTTTCTAAATCTTTTCCTGCAAATACGGTATTGGTAAGAGAAATTGCCTCTGGACCAGATAACCGGATAACGCCAATGGCGCCAGAACCTGAGGGAGTAGATAAAGCAATAATGGTATCTTGATTGTTCATATGTGGTATTAAAGCTGCAAAAATAAGGCTAATCTATGGGTATATCGTGTAAGGGAAGTAATTTTTTTAAGCATTGCTTAATCGGTTAATTGACTTCAGACTCCGGACTGCCGACTCCAGACTATAAACTCGTTCCACTTTTCAATATTAAAGCTTATCTTAAAACATTTTAATCCCGATTGTGTTTAAACCTCAAATCAGAATAGGCTTTTTATGACGAACAATTTACCCCTAACCGTTAAACGGTCGATAGAATTATTAGGATTAATGGCCATTGTAGCCGTTATGGTAATCGGAAGAGATATTATCATGCCGATGTTGATGGCTTTTTTTATCAGCATTATGCTGCTACCGGTATATCGCTTTTTAAAAAGAAAAAAAATACCCGAATCGTTAGCCATCATTCTATCCATTTTATTGGTCGCGCTTTTTGTAGCGTTGATTATTTGGTTTTTTTCGAACCAGATTGGCATTTTGGTTAAAGATTTTCCACAGATAAAAGCAAATGTAACGCAGCATATCAATTCTTTAAGCGATTGGATTAGCCGTATTACCCATTATGACGATAAGCAGCAAAAAGCCTTTATACAAGCTAAGAGCGACGATCTGATGAACATGGGGACTTCGCTGGCGGGTGGTGCTGCTGTAACCTTAAGCGGTATTTTTGTCTTTATCGGTTTATTGCCCATTTATATTTACCTGATGCTTTTTTATAAAGATATTTTATTGCGCTTTATATTTATGTGGTTTAAAACCGACGATCATCCAAAAGTGAAAGAAGCAATTTATGAAACTGAATCGATCATTAAAAGCTACTTAATCGGACTATTGATCCAGATCACTTATATGACCATTTTGTTGGGGGGGATATTAATGTTAATTGGTATAAAACATGCCTTGTTAATCGGCGTAATCTTCGCCATATTAAACCTGATACCATATGTGGGCGCCCTAATTGGTAACGTAATAGGGGTGTTGTTAACACTTACTTCATCGCAAGAATTATGGCCGGTTATTACCGTTTTAGGTGTAATTGCATTTGTTCAATTTTTAGATAACAACATACTAATGCCGCGTATTGTGGGCTCTAAGGTAAAAATCAATGCCTTGTTTGCCATTCTAGGGGTATTTATTGGTGGCAGTATAGCTGGTGTTTCAGGCATGTTCCTCGCACTGCCTATTGTGGCCGTACTCAAAATCATCTTCGATCGTACTGAATCTTTTAAACAATGGGGAGTGCTATTGGGAGATGAACGCCCGGCCAAAAGTCCCATGACTTTTCCCAACTTTAGGAAGAAAAAACCAGTGGCTACCAAAACAGGAATAGAAAAGGGATAGCCTGTGGGTATGGAAAATGTAGTGAGCTTAACGATAATCAGCGTAATCTGGGGAAACAATTGAGGTACAGGTCCCTCCCCAGATTTTACGACGATAAATGCAGATGATATTGAATTTTCATTGGCATAAAAAATTTAAGCTAATGTTAACCCGTGGTAGAAGATTGAATTGCGATCTTAATTTCAGGTATTTATTTTGTATGCGCTTCTAGTACTACATTCCTGCCGAGGGTTTTAAACCTAACCGCATTATCTTGTTCTACAGTAATGGTAATGTGGCCTGTTTTACTCGTATTTATATCGCTTACCCGGCCATGCTTACCTATATGTGTTCCTTTAATTACAACGCAGTAATCGCCATCTTTTAAATTTGTTGTTTCCATTTTAGTGTTTACGGGTTTGGGGTTGTTTCTGAACTGCGTAGTTTTATTTCAGTATTTAATTGACTTAATCTAATTACCGCCGGCAACCATGCTAACATACAGCCTGGAATAACGGCAAGAAGTACAAAGTTTTGTTTTTTAGCGATAAGGTATAAAAGTGCAGCAAACAAAAAGAGTAACACAATAGAACCTCCAATTAACAGACCTCTTAATTGTTTTTTCTGTTTGTTTAGTTCGGTTAGGCTAAGTTCGGATAGTTTGTTATTATTCATCAAGGTTGTTTAGTTTCTTAATTAAAAGTATGAATTTTTTAATGTTTTTAATAGGTTAATTTAAATTTATGAAGGATGAAGATGTAAAATGCTGGTTATGCAACCTCATCTATTCACAAATTCTACTATCTTGTAAACGCGTTGTTTAATAAACCAAAAACCTTTTTTTGATAAAAAAGGAAGCTATTTTCTAATGCTAATGCCAAAAAATAGATCATGATCAAAAGATTAATGCCATTATTGTTGCTATTGGTTTCTTCCGCCGGTTTTTCGCAGGAAACGATCAAAACATATCTTTCAGGAACGGATAAAGATCATACTAAACTATGGGATTTTTATTGCACCGCTGGCCGTAAAAGTGGTATATGGACAAAAATACCTGTGCCATCTAATTGGGAATTACAAGGCTTTGGAAGTTACAACTACGGGCACGATAAAGTTAAAGCGAACGAACAGGGGATTTATCGTTATGAATTTCTGACGGGTAAAATAACAGGAAAAAAAGTATTCCTGGTTTTTGAGGGGGCTATGACCGATACTAAGGTAAGTATTAATGGAAAGTTGGCAGGTGATGTGCACCAAGGCGGATTTTATCGATTTAAATATGATATTACAACACTTTTAAAACCCGAAGGAAAGAATTTACTGGAAGTAACGGTTGATAAAGTTTCTGAAAATGCTTCTATAAATAAAGCCGAAAGAACAAGCGATTTTTGGATTTTTGGCGGCATCTTCCGTCCGGTTTACCTGGAAACTGTACCAAACAGGTTTATAGAAAGAGTTGCGGTTAATGCTAAGGCCGATGGTCGCTTCCAGCTTGATGTTTATGGACAAAATTTAGCTGCCGGCGATATTATTGAAGCCCAGGTAAAAAAAATAACTGGTGAAAATGTAGGAAAAGCATTTGCTATAAAAGCGGATGCCGCCAATGGCCGGCAAAGCCTGGAGGCTACTTTTTCAAATCCTTTATTGTGGAGTAGTGAATTTCCCAATTTATATCAAGTGGTAGTGCGCATCAAAAATAAACAGCAGATTATTCATCAGGTGAAGCAAAAATTCGGTTTCCGAACACTTGAACTACGAAATGGCGATGGTTTTTATGTTAATGGCGCGAAAATGATTTTAAAAGGTGTTAACCGCCACAGCTTTTGGCCCGAAAGCGGACGTACATTAAGCCGCGAGGTACATTTAATGGATGTAAGGTTAATGAAAGAGATGAACATGAACGCCGTTCGTATGTCGCATTATCCGCCAGATGCAGAATTTTTGGATATCTGCGACTCACTAGGTTTGTATGTGATTAATGAGTTAACTGGCTGGCAGGCAAAATACGATAATACCGTTGGGCACAGGCTTGTAAAAGAGCTTGTAATCAGGGATGTAAACCATCCTTCTATTATTTTTTGGGCCAATGGCAACGAGGGAGGTTTTAATACTGACCTCGACAATGACTATGCCCTATACGACCCACAGAAACGTACTGTAATTCATCCTTGGGAGAAGTTTAACGGAACCGACACCAAACATTATCCAGATTATAATTATATGGTTAAGGCGGCTACTTCAGGGCAGGAAGTCTTTTTTCCGACCGAGTTTATGCATGGCCTTTACGACGGTGGTGCTGGCGCTGCGTTAGACGATTTCTGGAATCAGATGTTAATCCACCCTCACGGTGCCGGTGGTTTTATTTGGGCTTTGGTGGATGAAGACGTAATCCGGATAGATAAAAACGGCATTTATGATGGCGATGGAAACCATGCACCCGATGGAATTGTTGGTCCACATCGAGAAAAGGAAGGCAGTTTCTACGCCATAAAAGAGATATGGTCTCCTGTTTTTATTGATCTGCCAAAAATTGACAGTGATTTTAATGGAAAAATTCCAATGGAGAACCGTTTCAGTTTTACCGATCTTGATCAATGTACTTTTAAATGGAAATTAGTGAGTTTCCCATCGGCTAATACGGAAAGCACAAAGGCTACTGTAAATGCCAATGGGGCAGTAACTTCCAGGCTTAAGCCTGGTGCAAAAGGTACGCTCAATCTGGTTCTGCCAAAATCTTGGGCACAAAGTGATGCCTTATATTTAACTGTTTATGGAGCTGATAAAAAGGAAATATTTACCTGGAGCTGGCCAATAAAAGCTGCCCGTTTAATTGCGGAGAAGCAAGAAACTACCCTGAACAATTCAGAAGTAAAAGTCGAAGAAACTAAGCAGTCGCTTGTGGTTAAACAGGATGGTATAAGCTATTATTTTGAAAAGGCATCGGGCTACCTGGAGAAAGTTGTTAAAGGCAATGCCATTATTTCTTTATCGAAAGGTCCGGTGTTGGCTGGTGTAAATACCGAATTGAAAAATTTTAGTCATCAAGCGGAAGGAGCAAAGTATATTGTTGAATCTGATTACCAGGGTGCTGGTCATTTGCACGCGCGGTGGATATTTGAAGCCGGAAAGTTAGCGAAACTTGAATACCAATTTAACCAACAGGGAGATGCTGATTTTATGGGGATTACCTTTAATTATCCGGAGGATAAAATTACCGGAATGAAATACCTTGGCCGCGGGCCGTACCGGGTTTGGAAAAACAGGTTAAAAGGGCAGCAGTTTGGGGTTTGGCATAAGGATTATAATAATTCGATTACGGGCGAAACCTGGGGTTATCCTGAGTTTAAAGGCTATCATGCTGAAGTGAACTGGGTTAGGGTAGAAAATAAAGAAGCCCCGTTTACGGTTTATATAGCCGATGAAGATACTTATCTACAGATGTACAGGCCTGCCCGTGAAGCTGCCGCACTAAGCAACAACAATGTAGAACCTGCCTTCCCTGAAGGGAATATCGGTTTCTTAAAAGGGATAAGTGCCATTGGCACCAAATTTCAGTCGGCTTTATTATTAGGACCGCAAAGCCAGAAAAACAAAACAGATGGAAAAACCTTTAAAGGGACGCTATTATTTGATTTTAACCAATAACGCATCCCTTATATTAGTAATAAGAAGTATTGAGGTTACTGTTCTGCTTTTCTGCGGCCTCGATAGGGGCATAATCAGAAAGAATAAGTGCTTCGCCTTTTTTGATGCAAACATCATGTTCAAAATGCACAGATGGACTTCCATCAGCCGTTCTGATCGTCCAACCGTCTTCGTCAAGAAAAACATCTTTTTTGCCCATATTTATCATTGGTTCTATGGCCAGTACCAGATTTTCTCTTAATAGTAAACCATTGCCTTTCCTCCCATAATTCGGTACCTGTGGATCTTCGTGCATATCTTTCCCTAAACCATGGCCTACCAGATCTCTTACTACGCCATAACCCTGCTTTTCGTTATGATTTTGGATAGCTGCACCAATATCGCCAATGCGTTTGCCCACAACAGCTTCTTTAATACCCAGAAAAAGTGATTCTTTAGTCGTTTTTACCAGGTTTAATACCGCTTGCGATACTTCGCCTATAATAAAGGTATAAGCATGATCGCCGTGAAAACCGTTTTTTATGGTACCCACATCTACTGAGATAATATCGCCATCTTTCAATTCATCTTTAGTTGGAAAGCCATGTACAACCACATCGTTTACCGAGGTGATGATATGAAAAGGGAAGCCATTATAGTTATAAAAGGAAGGTACAGCACCATTATCAAGTATAAATTCGTTAGCTATTTTATCAATCTCGAGGGTTGTAATGCCTGGCTTTA
This sequence comes from Pedobacter sp. SG908, assembly GCF_011759615.1. Classification (NCBI taxonomy): domain Bacteria; kingdom Pseudomonadati; phylum Bacteroidota; class Sphingobacteriia; order Sphingobacteriales; family Sphingobacteriaceae; genus Pedobacter; species Pedobacter sp. SG908. The sequence goes on along the minus strand of NZ_JAAOYY010000001.1, from coordinate 2,574,073 downwards.
ATATTTTAGCTACTTCTGCAAGGGTATTGCTCACCAGTAAGGCACTGATCTGCATCAGCTCTACTTCTTCGTTAGTTTTATATAAAATCATTGCTGCAAATTTAGCAAAAGAAGCGAAAAGGAAAGAAGACGAAGGATTGAATGATAGAATATTTGTAGCTAAATTAAGAGCATAACCGATAATCGAGTGCTAAAACCTTATTTCTGATTCTACTCAGGGTTTCCAGGCGCATACCAAGGTAGCTGGCCAGGTATCGTTGCGGTATTCTGGTAATATCCAAACTGCTTTCCTGTAGTTTACGGTACCTGCTCATTGCTTTGGGTATCCTTGCCAGGATTGATCTTTCTGATGCCGCATAATAATGAAGTGCCAACAGCTTTCTACCAATGAAGTTAGCCTCCGGATAGTTGGTATACATCACATCGATAAAGGTATATGGAATGCAGATGAGTTGAGATTCTTCCAAGGCCTGAAGATACTCTATAGAATTACTTAGCTGCTGATCGGGATGACGTATGGCGCCTATTAATTCATTTCCAAAACTAAACCAGGTGCTGATATCTTTTTTACCATCGCGCACAAAACCACGTACGAGACCGTTTACCAAAAAATACAGCGAGGCGTTACTGTCTATTGGTGAAAGGATATGTTTATTCTTTTTAACGTGGATGAGCTTACAAGATTTTTCATATTCGGCTTTAAGGGCTTCAGATAATGGATAGAATTGCGCGATATAATCAAAAAGCGGGCGCAAAAATGATGTTGAATAAGACATAATTAAAGCTTGTTTAGATTTTTGAGAATGGATAAAAGCATTCTCATTTAGAAACACCATAATCATATGATGATCTGAAACCAAAAGTACCTGGTATTTCAGTATTTGATGAAATGCAGAGCGGTTGTGGCCTCTAACGATACGATCGTTAGACTAAAAAATGGCTATAAACGGGTTAACGGCTTAATTATTATGCAAAATAGGTGGTTGGCATTACGCCTGTTTCTTTTTTAAATGCATTATAAAATGTAGCCAGGTTTTTAAAACCGGCTTCGGAGGCGATGGCTTCGATGGTTATTTTATCTGATTTTAGGGGGTATTGTTTTAAAAAATGATCAACCCGGTAACTATTTATCCAATCGCGGAAATTTTTGCCGATATGTTTGTTAATTACGAAAGAGCAGTGGTGTATGGGGATGTTGAGTTTTGCTGCCAGATCGATAATCTGAAAGTTGTGAAGCAGATAAAGTTGTTCCCGTTCCATTATTTCTTTCATCGCAAAGGCATAGTCAGACAGTTGTGCATCTAAAAGATTAATTTTTTTGACTGTAGCAATTGTAGGTTTTAGATCTTTTTCTGATGAGGAAAGTAAGGGGGCATCAGTTTCCGCTTGGTTGGTTTCTAATTTCTTAGTTACAGGTTTTTTAGTCCAGTCTACAGCCACCAGCAAATAGCCATAAAAAATATAAGGCTTGTGGAGTGCATACAATAAAATGACTAATAGTGCTAAACAGTTAAGTACAATAAATGAAGCGTTCACATATGGGATGTGTAAGCTTCTTAAAATAATAGGCACCAAACTAAACAACTGGAAAAAGGTGGCAATCCGAAGAAAAAAGATGATCCATTTTCTGCCTTCACCTTCGAGTATCTGTTGTGGTTTGTTTTTTAAACGGAGTACGGCAACCCAGGTAAGGCATAAATATCCAAATACAAGCACTGGCCTAAATAAATAATGAAAATATGGAGGAAACAGGCCACTTTTTGCTTTTAGCGAGAAGTAACCGTTTTCGGCTAATTGGCTTCCTATTAAATTCCAATTGAGCGTTGTAGAGAAATGCCAGGGGATAACGTGGATAATGGCTAACAAGGCAGGTACAAAATGAAGCCATTCTATTTTTTGTAAATTTTTACGATCTTGAAGAAAACCTGTTATGTAGAGGTAAAAGCAGGCCGGAGCAGCATAATAAAACGGAGTAAAAGTTTGATGGAAAAAGGCCAAAGCATAAGGCTGGCCCGATTTAAAGAGCAATGAAGTTAAAATCTGGCCAAATCGGGCAAAAAATATAACCGAAAGCAGAATGTTAAGCAGTTTATTCCCTCTTTTTGCAAAAAAAAGATGCATAGAAAATAAAAGTAAGAATAAACAACTGGTGCTAACGAGAAGATTCAGAGACTGCATATTTCCAACCAAGATAAAACATAATTGTTAATTTAAATTCCCCCGATTGTAAAATATTTTATTATAAAACGTGCCATTTGCAAAATGTTAAAAATGAGATAGCTTATCAAAAATAAGATTAGTGCCAGCAAGTGGCTGTCCTTATGTTTTATTGGCCTTTTTATACTATCTGCAATAATGATTTGGCATAAACGTTTGTTTAATTTATAAAAAGCAATAGTTTTGCGGCCCGTTTATTGTAAGCGGAAAGGAATATTATTTAATTAATGGATGTTTAGCATCCTATAAAAGAAAAATTATGGACAAATTTAAAAAAGTGCAAGATCTAATCTCTTCTGTTGAAGCAGACGTAACTAAATTTTATGACGGTGGTAATGCTGCTGCAGGTACACGTGTACGTAAAGCAATGCAAGACCTAAAAGTTTTAGCCCAAGAAATTAGAGCTGAAGTAACTGATAAAAAAAATAGCGCTAAATAATTTGTTTTCGCTTTAAAAAAAGGCTGTATCATAAATATAGAATTGTCATCCTGTCCAAAGGACTCCTACGGAGCGCCTGTCGAAGGATCTGCCATAACGCAGTTTAAGGCATTTCGACGGGCTTAATGTGACAACATTAAAAAACTTGTTTTATGATACAGCTTTTTCTTTTTATATGCTGATTTTGGTCTTTATGCTTTACGTTTACTGGTAATAAGTTTGTCGGTAAAGAAATCGCGGAAATCACTGTAGTAAAGATCGCCCACTGTAAAGCTAACATGGTTAGATAATGTTACCCTTGTTCCCTCTACATGTAAAATATGGTTGATGGAAATAATATACCCTCTATGCAATTGGATAAAGCCCTTTTTAATGTTCAGTTGTTCTTTAACATCTTTCAAGCTTAAATAAGCAATAATTACTTTCTCTGTGGTGTGGATTTTAATGTAGTTATGGAAACTTTCAAAAGCTATGATATCTGCATAACGCACTAAAACCGCTTTGTGGTTTTCTGATTTGTTTTTGACCAAGAAATAAGTTTCCTGTTCTATATTTTGTATTTCTTCCTCAAAAACGCGGTTTACGGTTAAAGCAAATTTAGCATAACCATAAGGTTTAAGTAAATATGCATCTGCTTCTGCCTCGAATGCCTCAAAGGCATATTCCTCATGTGAGGTGGTAAATATCAGTTTCCGGGTTTTGGAACGGATTGCTTTAGAAAGTTCGATGCCCGAAATCTGTGGCATTTGAATATCCATAAATATCACATCTACCTGATCAATCTTTTTCAGCTCGTTCAAGGCCACCATCGGATCGGTGTAGCTAGCCAGGAGCTTCATATTTGGGGTGTCTGCTATGTATTTTTCAAGACCCGAAATCGAGTTTTGCTGGTCATCAATGGCTATACACTTAATCATTTGTTAATCTTCTTGGTATACATAACGAAATTACACCTTTTCATACCGAAAATAGAACGCTTTGTCCTGTTTTGCCTCAAATTTTCTTGATATTGGCTAATTTAAGGTAAAAAGAGCTTTATGATGTATACAGGAGTGATTAAATGGTACAATCCGGTAAGAGGTTTCGGATTTATCGCCCCCGATGGTGGAAAAGAAATGATTTATGCAGATAACCAGAAATTGATAGGGATTTACCGGCCTTCTTTACAAGTAGGAACCAAGGTTCGCTTTAATTTAGAACAGGGGCAGGTGGGGTGCCAGGCAACTAATATTGTAGTGCTGGCTGTAGGGTTTGATTAACATTTGCACCGATCTGTAACGAAAACAGACCGATCTGTGTAAACTGGTGCTTAAAATTAAGGACAGAATACGATCTTGCGTATGCGAACAATAAAATGTAGAAAACTTAATCCAAACGGTGTTTTGTTTGGAAGCAATAAGTATTATTTTCATTAGCATCTACCTATTAACTTTTCATATCTGGATTATCTCTCTTTCCTATCTAAATTAGCGCTCTATTTTTAGATAGGATTTTTTCGGATAACGTTTTTGCTTAAATTCGTAATACCTTTCGGGTACGGGTATTTTTAAAGCAATTGTTTATGAATTTCAAAACCTTGGTTCTTTTGTTGAGTACAGTTTCTACTGCACTTATTGGTGGCCTCTTTTATGCGTACTCCTGTTCAGTTATCCCGGGCCTTGCGCGTCTTTCTGATGCTTCTTTTTTACAAGCGATGCAATCAATCAACCGGGCTATTTTAAATCCGCTTTTTTTTATTTCTTTTATGGGTACGCTAGTGATATTACCCATAAGTGTTTGGTTTTTTAGAGAGCAGCCTATGGTGTTTTACTTGCTTTTGGCGGCAACCTTATTATATTTTGGTGGTGTTTTTCTGGTTACGATAATTGGTAATGTACCGCTCAACAACCTATTGGATGGAGCAGATCTTGATAAACTTGGTGCAACAGAATTAACTGCTTTGCGCGAAAAATTTGAGCCAAGCTGGAATTTATTCCATCGGATCAGAACCATCGCCTCATTTATCTGTATTGTACTGCTAGCGTATGCCGCAATGTTAAGCCGTAATGTTTAAGGCTTGTATATTAATTTTATAGCTTTTGAGACAGATACAAATCCGTGTTTATCAGTGTGTGGATCCGTGGTTAAAAACGCTTAATCTATCTGTTGGTATTTCATCAATCGAAATGCAATAATTGTTATAAGTACCGTTTTTTATCTTTTTTTAATGACAAAGGCTTTGAGAATTGCTTTGTTTCTTTTTTTAGGTCGTAAAATACGCTGATTTATGTAAAAAAAATGCAAATATCAAGAGATAAACAAGATAAGTCCTGGTACAAGCCGATGAAACCGATTGTATTTGTATTATCTTTGCGTGATTTCTATGCGTGTTTACGGTTCATATTCTGATAGTGAATTGGCATTCTTGTTAACACAAGGTGATGAACTGGCCTTTACCGAAATTTATAACCGCTTTTATGGATTACTTTTCATCCATGCCAGCAAACGCTTAAACGATGATGAAGAGGCGAAAGATGTATTACACCAACTGTTCGAATCGCTTTGGGTTAAACGTTTACAGGTAGCGCCTGACGGTAACTTGTCAGCATATTTATATACATCCGTACGTAACCGTGTGCTGGATGTATTTGCACATCAAAAAGTAGAAAGTAAATACGTCGATTCTTTACAGGATTATATAGATCAAGACCACGTATTGACTGATTATATGGTGCGTGAAAAGCAAATGGCGCTATTAATTGAACAGGAAATTGATGCTTTGCCACCCAAAATGCGCGAAATATTTATTTTAAGTCGCAAAGAGCATAAATCGCATAAAGAAATTGCACTCGAATTAGGGCTTTCTGAGTTAACGGTTAAAACGCAGGTTAAAAAAGCGCTACGAATTCTTAAATCGAGGTTGGGAGTAGTTGTTTACGTTGCTTTCCTTTTTAAAATTTACCGGTAACCTGCTGTAAGCATGTTTAAGTGAGTTTTTTTTCTTTAGATTAAGCTATATTGGAATTATTCTGAAAAAAAATAATTTTCTGATACCCCCAGGGCTATACCTTAGCCGTATATACATTAATCAACCTGACAAACTTCTTTTTTAATGGAGAAAAATGCGAAAAAGCTTTTAGATAAATATCTTGCCGGTAACTGTACGCCCGAAGAAATGGCTATTGTTGAAGATTGGTACCTTCAGCTCCCTTTTCAAAAAGAAGCGCCTAACCATTCACTTATAACATCCAGTAAACAAGAAGTTTGGAACCAATTAAGTCCTCGCAATAGATCTTTAAAATCGGTTACTGTTAAACGGCTTGCCATTGCGGCTAGTATTGTTGTATGTATGAGTTTGGGAATTTATTTTATGGTACAGCGCAATGCGACCCCATTGACTGCCAAAACTGAATTAAAAGATATTCTTCCTGGCAAACATAAAGCGGTACTTACACTGGCCGATGGAACTGTTGTTGACCTTGATGATGCTAAAAATGGTCAGATTGCCAATCAAAATGGTATTGTAATCCGGAAGGCTAAAAACGGTCAGCTCGAATATATCATTAAAGAAATACCAAATGCAGCAGCAACTGGCTCAAATACAATTGCCACGCCACGAGGCGGACAATATCAGGTAAGTTTGCCCGATGGAACAAAAGTTTGGCTTAATGCAGCCACAACGTTAAAGTATCCTTATGTTTTTGCAAAAAATGAAAGGCTGGTGGAGTTAAATGGAGAGGCCTATTTCGAAGTTTCGAAAGACCATACACGCCCTTTTAAGGTAAAAACAGATGTGCAAACGGTTGAAGTTTTAGGCACACATTTCAATATTAATGCCTATAGCGATGAGAACATTGTTAAAACCACGTTGTTAGAAGGCGCCGTAAAAGTGAGTGCTACATCGGGTTCGGTAAATCTGCACCCAGGTGAGCAATCGTTGTTGAATGCAAATAGTGCTAGATTATCTATCAATGAGCAAGTAGATATAGATAAAGAAATGGCCTGGAAAAATAATATTTTCTCTTTCGATAATGATGATCTCCAAACTATTATGCGGCAGATTTCGCGCTGGTATGATGTAGATGTAGTTTATCAGGGCAAAATTACATCAGAAAAATATGTAGGCGAAATACCGAAGAACAGCAACCTTGCCGAGGTTTTTAAAATATTAGAACTGAACCATGTTCATATTGATGCTAAGGGTAAGGTACTAACAGTAACTGGAAATTAAAAAAGAACGGCTTTTCTTAAAACAGCCACAAAAATCAACCAACCAATTTACAAACTAACTAAACTTTATGATGAAAAAACTACCAGAAATTTAGCCAAGTACCTTGAAAAAAAAAACCGAAAGCGCGACAACGCTTCCGGTAGAAATTTGGACAAGCAGCTTGCTTCGAAACCCAGCTGCTATTTTTTAACCTCATTCATTACAAAGGTATGAAATTAACTACCCTTTACAACCCCGTGTGCGACATGCGGAGGGTAAAGATTAAAATTTTATTGGTCATGAAATTGACTACAATCTTACTATTTGTTGGTGCCTTACATTTGTCGGCAGCTACCTTTTCTCAAACAGTAACGCTCTCTCGAAGAAAAACCTCGCTTAAACAAGTTTTTAAGGAGATTAAAAAGCAAACGGGCTATTTTTTCTTTTATAAGGGGCAATTGCTGCAGGATAAACCTGATGTTATAGTCGAGTTTAATAATGCATCGCTGGTAGATGCGCTGAATGCTGCTTTAAAAGACCAAAACCTGAGTTATAATATCGTTAATAAAACCATCGTGATTAACCGCAAGGAGAATTTGCCAGTTGTTACAGCAAGTGTAGCGGTAAAAATTGAGGTAAAAGGTGTTGTTGCTGATAAAGCTACAGGTGAAACCCTTCCCGGCGTTAATGTTTCTATTAAAAACGGGGCAAGCGTAGGCATTACCAACGATAAAGGCGAATTTAAAGTCAATGTTGACGAAGGAAGCATTTTGGTTTTCAGTTATGTGGGCTACGACTTGTTTGAAACCAAGGTTACAGTTACTAAAACGTTAAACGTTAAGCTCAGCCCTAAGATGACCCAAATGAATGATGTAGTAGTAACGGGTTATCAAACGATTAAAAAAGATAACTATACCGGTAACGCAATTACGATATCTGGAGATCAGTTGAAAAGGGTAAATCCACAGAATTTGCTGCAAAGTATCGGCACATTCGATCCTTCATTTAAACTGATCGATAATAATCTTGCAGGTTCAAACCCTAACCGAATTCCTTCTATCAATGTTAGGGGAGCTTCTGCATTACCCAGCGGCGACGGACAGGTATTGAGAAGGGACGAAATTCTTGGAACGGCGAATATGCCTGTTTTTATGCTTGATGGATATGAAGTGAGTGTGCAGAAAGTATTTGATTTGGATGTTAACCGGATCGCATCGGTTACTTCATTAAAAGATGCAGCCGCAACGGCAATCTACGGCTCGCGCGCGGCAAATGGCGTAATTGTGATTACCACTAAAACACCTTTAGAAGGGAAATTACGGGTAGAATACAATTACGAATTGAATCTTACCGCTGCAGATCTGACTGATTATCAGGTTTTAGATGCAGCTGAAAAGCTAGATTATGAAGTGTTAGCGGGTTTGTACAGTTCTTCGAAACAACAGGTGCCACAAGATCAGCTTGATGAAATTTATTACCACAAAAAAGCTAATGTTATTGGTGGGGTTAACAGTTATTGGTTATCGCAACCCCTGCGTAACACGATAGGGCATAAGCATGCTGTAAACCTGGATGGCGGTTCGCAGGCATTCCGCTACAATGTAAATCTTCGTTACCAGACCCGGCCGGGAGCAATGAAAGGTTCTGAAAGGGATCAATATTCTGGTGGAATGAGTTTTCAGTACAATGTGAAGAAACTTCAGTTCAGAAATGAATTATCCATCACACAGGTAGGCGCTACCGAATCTCCATATGGTGATTTTTCTAATTATGTACGGATGAATCCTTATTATCCATTAAAAGATTCAAATGGCGTGGCGATGAGGATTTCGGACGTATATGAAAAACAAGACCGATCAAAAGAATATGTATTTAATCCACTGTTTGACGCGAATTTAAGCAGTTTTAATAAATCTAAGTACACCGAAATTATCGATAACCTTTCTGCCGATTTAGAAGTGGCAAAAGACCTGAGGTTGAGGGCGCAGATGAGTGTAACCACACGATCAAATTCTGATGATATATTCACCTCTCCACAGGCCAATAAATATTACCTGTACACCACAGATAAAATAGATGAGAAAGGAGAATATACAAACCGGGAAATGAAAGAAACCTATTGGGATAGCAACATTAGGTTAACTTGGTTAAAGCAGATAGGCGGCAATTATTTTAACGCTTTGGTTGGTGTAAACGCCCGTACAGAGCTGCGCGACCAGAAAGAGTTTACGGCTATTGGCTTTGCTAACGATCGTTTTACCAGCATTGGCTTTGCCAAAGGTTATGCCGAAGACGGAAAACCGCAAAGCAGGCTCGAAAAGGCTCGTTTGTTTGGTTCATTTTTTACGATGAACTACTCGTATAAAAACCGGTATCTGATGGATGGAACGGTTCGTATTGATGGTTCATCAAAATTCGGCGTGAACAATAAACTGGCTCCTTTTTGGTCGTTCGGATTAGGTTGGAATGTACATCAGGAGCAATTTCTTAAAGATAATCGTGTGATTAGCCAGCTTAGAATAAAAGCCTCAACAGGCCTCACCGGTTCGGTAGAGTTTGATCCTTACTTATCAAAAACCATTTATAAGTATAATACGGGAAACTGGTATTCATCTGGTATTGGTGCCCACGTAAATAATTATGGAAATGAAAACCTAGGCTGGCAAAAAACAAGAATGACGGATATAGGTGTAGACATCGGGCTTTTTAAAGATCGTGTAATGATTATGCCAAGGATATATAAAAAGTTTACCAAAGATATTTTGGCCGATATTACCTTACCGCCGTCAACAGGATTTTTATCTTATAAAGAAAACCTTGGCGATATGGAAAACAAAGGAGCTGAATTGGGGCTCACCATAGATGCGGTAAGAGGTAAAGACTGGTCGGTAAATCTTAATGCCAGTATGGTTTCCAACAGAAATAAGGTGGTAAGAATTTCAAACGCCTTAAAGAAATATAATGATAGGGCAGACGAACTACAATCTGTAAAGCCAAGTGACGGTGGCTACAGGGGGATTCCCTTGCTTAGATTTAGCGAAGGACAACCTTTTAATGCCATTTATGGTGTACGTTCTTTAGGCATAGATCCGGAAAACGGACGAGAGCTATACCTCAAAAAAGATGGTACCCTTACCTATGATTACGATAAGAGAGACTATGTTGTAATTGGCGATCCTAACCCGAAAGTGAGCGGCTACTTTGGCGGAACGGTTAACTACAAAAGGTTTAGCCTGTATGTGCAGTTTCAAACCTTTTTCGGTGGCGATAAATACAACCTAACCCTGGTAGAACGTGTTGAAAATGCCGACCCAAGATATAACGTTGATAAACGTGTGTTCGAAGAAAAATGGAAGCAACCGGGCGACCTATCTTTTTATAAAAATATAGCAGATAATGGCGAAACGGATGTTAGTTCGAGATTTATACAGCCTGATAACCTGATCAACCTGCAATCAGTTAACCTTTCTTATGATATGAACAAAAAAATCGCATCAAAATTGTCGATGTCGAGCCTTATGTTTCAGGTAACTGCGAATGATGTGGCGCGTTGGTCATCAGTAAAAGAAGAAAGAGGAATTAATTATCCATTTACCAGGAGTTTAACCTTTTCTATTAGAGCAGCTTTCTAAGCTATATTAATTAACAGATTTAAAATATAAAAATATGAAGATTAGATTGTTAATCTGCCTCATCTTAATCACAGGATTATTGAGTTCCTGCAAAAAGTGGCTGGAAGTTGAGCCGGAATCAGAGATAGCAGCTCCAATTTTATTCAGTACCGAAAGTGGTTTTATGGAAGCCATAAACGGCGTGTATAACCGCAGTACAGAATCAGATCTGTATGGTAAAGAGCTTACATTTGGTACAACAGAAGTATTGGCGCAAAATTTTTCGATGCGTGATGATGGACAGGACTACAGGCAAACCTCGCTGTACAATTATAAACATGGCGAATTTATTAAACGGAAGGATAAAATATGGGCTGGTTTATACAATGCCATTGTTAACTGTAACCTGATTCTGGAAAACGTAGATGCAAAAAAGAACATTTTTAGCGGCAGTAATTATGCTATTGTTAAAGGAGAGGCACTCGCACTAAGGGCATATTTGCATTTCGACTTATTACGTCTTTTTGCACCTTCTTATTTAAGAAATGCCACTGCAAAAGGAATTCCCTATGCAAACAAATATACCAAAGAGATTACGCCTGTTTCCAGCGTATCAGAAACGATAGCGCTCATTATTAAGGATCTGGAGCAAGCGAAACAATTATTAATGGTAGATCCGATCCGCAGTGCCGGTTATATCGTAAACTATCCTTTGGTTACCGATACGCTAAAAAATACGGAGGAGAAGAACCCGAGTCTTTTTTTACAGAACAGAAGGCACCGCTTAAATTATTATGCAGTGTGTGGCACGCTTGCCCGGGTATATCTTTATAAAAACGATAAAGTTAATGCCTTACAGAATGCAAAAGAGGTAATCGACTCTAAAAAGTTCCCCTGGACAGCAAAAAGTGATTTTGAGGCTTTCGAAGATTCAAAGAAAGATCGGATTCTTTATAAGGAACTTGTTTTTGGATGGTATATACCGGGTGCCGCAAAAGAGATAAAAGACAATTGGTTTCAAAGTGGCACCAGGGGCTTTTATTTAATTGAGGATGCTGCGGATTATATTTATGAAAAAGCAACAGCTGGCGCAAGTGATTCCCGTTATAAATACTGGTTATCCGCTACTTCGAACCAATCGTCAAGATCTTACGATATTGTTAAATACCGCCGAAACCCTTTAAGCGCAGAAGCAAACGCCAATTTACATTATCTGATGGCCCCGGCAATCAGGCTTAGTGAGCTATATTATATCGCTGCCGAGTGTTCATATGCAGATAATCCCACGACAGCAGTTAATTACCTTAAACAAGTTCGCGAAGCGAGGCAGATAGGAGATCCTTTATCCATCAACAGTGAAGAAGATCTGTTAAAAGAGCTGCTTAAAGATGCACGTAAGGAGTGGTTGGCAGAAGGCCAGCTTTTCTATATGTATAAAAGGCTAAATAGAGGGATTGTTGGGCAAACTGGTGTAATCATCCCAGCTTCTGATAACATTTTCGTGCTGCCGCTCCCTAATGATGAGATTGTTTATGGAGGCAGATAAAACAATTTGAAATTTTATAAAGCACAAATTATGAAAATATACATATTAATATTCGCAATCATCTGCCTGGTTTCTTGCAAGAAAGCAGAAGAAATGCGTTTTGATCACAGTGCAAATGTTTATTTCGACATTTACAACGGAGATAAAGACAGTATAGTAAGAACTTTTGCCTATAATCCTACACTAGCTCAGGATACCGTGTGGCTGCCGGTACGTTTATCAGGAATCAGAACCGATGCAGATCGGAAATTCAGTGCACGTGTAGATGCTGATTCTTCTACAGCCACACCTGGTCTACATTATGAAGCTTTGAAACCGCAATATTCCATTCTTCCGAACAGGGGCATAGGTTACATTCCGGTGGTTATTTATAATAAGGACCGACAGCTTGAAAACAGGTCGGTTTCGATATTGATCAAATTAACGGGTACGCCTGATCTAGGCATCGAAAACCCTTATCTAATCAGGGCAAAAGTAGTATTCTCATCTAAATTGGAAAAACCGAGTTGGTGGGATACTTGGCCACTACCGCCTTACTCGAGAACCAAGCATGAGCTGTTTATTCTGGTAACTGCGCAGACTTCTCTTACTACCGACGGACTTGATGCACCGAAAAACCTCTATTATATAGGTTTATTAACCACGATGTTAAACAATCCATTTAATTGGGTCGCCAAAAATGCCGCAAAAGGCTATGTTATTGAAGAAGTAACACCTGGCAATACCGATAGCTATTATTTCTACAATAAAAGCAATCCGTCTAAAAAAACGCTTTTGAGAAAAAACATGCAGAATGGTAAATATTATTTTATAGATGAAAATGGCAATGAGGTTATTTAATTCGAAGGACATGAATATTAAAAAATTAATCTTATTAATAATAGGCGTGTTTTCTTTAGCCGCCTGTCATAAAGACCTTGGCAATTATGATATCGATATGCCAATTGAGCCTAAATTGGCCAATCTTGATTCTGTTTATACTGCCAGTGTAGGTGATAGTTTGATCATCAAACCAAAAATAGAAGGTGCAGACGCCGCGAGTGTAGAACTTCAATGGAGAATTAGTGTAATTGAAGGGAATGATGTTTTGTATAACGGACCAGCTTTAAGGATTATTTTCGGTTTGCAGGCTAAAAGATATGCTGCACGCCTTACCGTTTATAACAAAGCAAATGGGATGAAATACTTCCATAAATTTTACATAGATGGCGGAACCGAATTTGCCAAAGGTACAACAGTACTAAGCGTTGAAAACGGAATCACACAGTTTTCGTTCGTAAAGCCAGATGGTAGTGTACAGGCACGTTTATACCGGGCCATGCAGGGGAAAGATTTGCCTGCTAATCCAACAAATTTATTTCTGTTAAAGAATACATTTACTGGCGGTACCTTATTGGGCTATTGGATCATTACAAAAAATGGGGGAATCAGGCTGGAACCCAATACCATGCAGGAAGATCCAAAATATCCAAATACACTTAAGGATAACTTCTTTACACAACCAGATAATCTTGAGGTTGGTTCACTGATCTCGCATCCTCAAGGGGTGATGATGGGGGTTGTTAACGGTAAGTTTTATGGTGGCACAACAAGTACCTGGGATCAGGCCGCCACTTACGGCATGTTTGGTTTGCCAGCTGATGGTGACTATGAACTGGCCCCATCTTTTGTAATGAGTTTTACGCAATCGGCTACTTATTTTATTGGATTTGACCGGAACAGAAAACAATTTGTGCGGATTAATCTTTATGGCGCCCCTGTTTATTTTGGTGCCCAATATTCGGTTACCACTGCCAATGCTTTTGATCCGCTAAATGTGGGTATGGACCTTCTTCATATCGAGCAACTTAACAACGCTGACTGTTTCGCTTATTGCAAAGGAACCGATGGTAAAATTTATGAACTTAAGTTTAACGTCCAGTTTAACGGACCATTCACCTTTACACCTCAGCATAAACGGTTATTTGTGCGCCAGGAGTTAATTAATGAAAATACTAAATGGAGTGGCGCTAAAAATGGGGTAATCTATATTGCCAATGGTAGTAAAGTTTACCGTTATAATCCCGTAAATGAAGAGTTGAGGGAACTGGCTACCAGCTTTACTGGAAAAACGATTTCGATGTTAAAACTTAGTGAAGACGAAGAAACATTGATGGTAGGGACGGAAGAAACGGTTTCTTTTTTAAATATAACCACAGGAGTAAATGGTGTACTCATTAAAAAGATAGCAGGTATACCTGGCGCTCCTGTAGATATCGCAATCAGAAAATAATCCTATTCCATGCTTAGGTATTCAAAATCTTGGGCATGGAAATTTTTAAATTATAAAGAAACATACAAATGAAAATTATAAAATTAACAGCATTAGCCTTTTTGTTACCGGTTTTATGCTGGGCACAAGCGCCGAATTTTAGTTTAACAGGTAAAATAGGCACATTAGGTGCGCCAGCAATGGCTTATATCGATTATATGGATAATGGTGTAAGCCATGAAGATTCTGTGGTCCTGGTTAACGGAAATTTCAAATTTACCGGGCATATTTCTGGCAATGCTTATGCGCGCATGGCCTTAGATCATAGCGGTGGCGGTAAGGGTAAGGCAGTGTATACCGGAGATGTGATTTACTTTTATTTCGGGAAAGAACAGGTCACAATTAGCTCGAAAGATTCTTTAGAGAATGCTGTTTTTGCGGGCTCAAAGGTTTACCAGGAATATGATGCCTATAACAAGGCCATTGGTGGTACTATTATGGCCTTAACTAAAGCTGTAAATATCGATTTTAACAGTGGCACACCAGAGCAGCAAAAAGATACGGCTTACAGGAAAGCGGTAGATCTGCGCTTCAGAAAAAACATCCAGAACAGAACTGATAAACAGTTTCAATTTGCTAAAGAACACCCAACTTCATACTTCGCTTTGGTGGCGCTTTCAGAAGCTGCCGGTAGTAAGGTTGATGTAGCCAAAGTAGAGCCGCTTTTTAATGCCTTGAACAAAGCGTACCGCGAAACCGATATGGGTAAAGAACTCGCTCAGCGTATTGCTGCAAGTAGCATTACTGCTGTTGGAAATGTAGCGCCGCTTTTTACCCAGAACAATGTGGTAGGTAAGCCAGTTTCATTAGCCAGTTTAAAAGGAAAAGTGGTACTGGTTGAGTTTTGGGCAAGTTGGTGTGGACCATGCAGGGCCGAAAATCCGAATCTGGTAAAACAATATCAAACCTATAAAGATAAAGGCTTCGAAATAATTTCAGTTTCGTTGGATAATGTAAAAGAGCGCTGGTTAGAAGCGATTGAAAAAGACGGTTTAGACTGGATTCATGTTTCTGATCTGAAAGGATGGAACAACGAAGTGGGCCGTTTATATGGCGTACGCGCCGTACCTGCAAGTTTTCTGGTAGATGCAAAGGGTAAAATTATCGGTAATGGCTTACGTGGCGAACCTTTGAATAAAAAGCTTGCTGAAATATTCAATTAGTTATTGACTGATAAAATATAGATGATGAAAAAGATGCTAACAGCATGTCTGATGCTGGCTTCGCTGCTCACTTTTGGGACTGAGAAATATCGGGAGAAAATTGCCTTAAAGGTTTTGTATGTTGGGTATAATCCCGATAAAGCAATGCCCAAAAACGTAGTGTATTATTCAACTACGCCAAGTGTGGTCGAAAAAATATATAAAACCAGAATGGCAGATTTTAAAGCCTTTTTGGAACAGCGTTTTACCGAAGTTAAGGTAGTCGATGTTGCCGATTACAAGGTAGAAATGTCTGATGAGGTTGATGTAACCTTAATGGATGCCGGTCCGGTTAACATGTCAGCAAACTTTAGCCGTCCTATGGTTTTAATGCATGCCATGGCACCAAACGTAGGTTTGCCTTTAGGTTTAAAATTCGATTGGTATTGCCAGTGTTTAGATGATGAAGCTTTAAATATCAAAATCGATCATCCCATTTTTAATACGCCAAATGCCGTAAAACTAAGCATGGTCAAAAAAGCGACGCCAGGTTCTTTTTTTAACGGATATCAAGGCGTTGGCACACCCAAGCAAATGGATAGGTGGCGGGTGGTAAAACAGGGTTTTTCTTCTAAAGAGCCTTATCTAATCGGCATGGTTTCGCATGGAGAAGGATTTAATGATTCGCCCGATGCTGAATCTATTTCAGGTGGCGTTTGCCTTAAAAATGCCGAGGCAGTAGCACTGGGCCGCCAAGGAAATTACTTTATGTGGGGTTTTGCAGGCTCTCCAGATTATATGACAGATGAGGCCAAAGATGTTTTTGTAAACACGATCTGTTACATCAAAAAATTCGATCACCTTCCGGCTATTGTTAAAAAAGTGCAGATCGAAACCCGTAGCGGCATAGATGAGCTAATTTATCGGTTAAACAAAGATCTTTATAATCAGGCTATTGTTTTGCGGCGGGAAGGCAATCTTCGCATGCTTAAAATGCAGCAGGAATTAAAGGATAAAAAAGCAAAGGGAGAAGATATTGGCCATGGCAACGAAATGTTTTTGAAAATGCCGGTAACCAACGATACCCAATCTTTTGAGGATTATGTAAAAGGTTATGCAGGAGATAGTTTATTTGCTATTTATGGCACTAATATCAGTCTCTACCACAAGTATTACCGTCAAAATTATGAGTATTTTTATCCCTCTGGCGTGTATACCCTTCAGTTAGACCATGATGCACAAAAACTAGGTATTTCTAACCGTAAAGTGGCGCTTTTAGATAAATGTGTAAGTTTATTGGAGGCCAGAAAAGAGGTAGCAATGGCTCAACGTTTGCTCGAACGTTACACTACTCAAAAATTCAACAAAGCAGCTGAATGGAGAAATTGGCTCAATCTAAACCGCAATAACCTGTTTTACACCGAATCTGGTGGTTTTAAATTCATGGTGAACACCTATGGGAAAAATGTTCCTGTTGGCCAACAACAAAGCTATCAATTACCAAAAGCCATTGCAGGTGGTGAATCTACCACAGCCGATCCAGTAGCCGTTTCTGCAAGATTTATTCCCGGTAATGACAATAAAAAAGACAGTTTGCTTATCGAAGCTAAAATTTTAAAAGGCTGGCATATTTATGCTTATGTATCTAAAGATAATCCATTTGTGGTTACCGAAACCAGATTGGAACTTCCTGAAGGTGCAGTGGCTGATCAAGAATGGAAAACAACAGCAGCTATTCCTTATCCGGGCAACGAGGGCATGTTTATTTTTGAAGGGAAGGCAAATTTTAGGATAATGGTCGATTACAGTAAGGCCAAAGCTGGCACTAAAATTAAATGTGGCTTATACTATCAGGTGTGTGATGAAACCAAATGTTACCCACCTAAAGAAAAGATATTAGAAATACTCATTTAAGCTACTTATGCAAACAGTAGGGCCTGTAAAATGGCCTTACTGTTTTTAACCCTAAAAGATATGATACCTTTTTTCAGGCTTTGCCTATTGGCTATGCTGAGTGTACTCGCATGTACTTCGCTACAGGCACAACCTCCTGCGAATAAAGCAGATGCTCTTCATAAGAAACTTTTGGCAGAAATGATTAGCTTGCCTGCACCCAATTTTACCTTAAAAGACCTCGCTGGAAATGTAGTGTCGCTAAAGGATCTAAAAGGGAAAGTAATTGTACTCGATTTTTGGTCGACATGGTGTGTACCCTGCAAAAAATCTTTTCCTGCGATGCAGCTTGCCGTTAATACCTATAAAAATGATCTTTCTGTAAAGTTCTTATTTATCCATACCTGGGAAACCAGCAAAACACCAGTTGAAGATGTAAAAAAATATATCGCACAATCGGGTTTTAATTTTCAGGTGCTGATGGATCTGAAAGATGAAGCTGGGCGTAATGCTGCGGTTGAAGATTATGGGGTGATTGCTATCCCTGCAAAATTCGTTATCGATAAAGCAGGTAATATTGTATTTAAACTAACTGGGTTTACCGGAACCGATGCCGCTGCGCTCCAGGAAATTTCTGAGCGGATTACATTGGCAAAAAATCATAAATAATAATGAATAATTCTATAAAGGCATTAACAGTAACCTTAGTGATACTGTTTCACCTAAATGCTACCGCACAGAAAAAGCTGGTGGCTAAATTTCAGTATACCATTGCCCAAGCGGTTAAAAAGGCATATCCTGCAAGTGTACGCATGTGGGGCTTCGATGTACAGCAGAACCAAAGAACCAGTGCACAGTTTAGCGGCGTGGTAGTAAGTGCCGATGGTTACATCTTAACGGCTGCACATACCATTTTACCGGGTAAAAATTATAAGGTGTTTTTTCCTGATGGACGTGAATGTATTGCAATGGCTTTAGGAAAAATAGAAAATAAAGATACGCCTGGCATTCCAGATGTGGGCATGATGAAAATTACCGATAAAGGCACCTATCCGTTTGCAGAGATGGGTTATTCGGCAAGTTTGCTTAAAAACGAACCTTGTATCAGTATTTCTTATCCCGAAAGCTTAAACCAAACACTCCCAACTTTAAGGTTGGGCAGTGTTGCAGAAGTAAAAAACGAATATGGTTTTATCCGCTCCACCTGCAAAATGGAACCTGGCGATTCTGGTGGCCCGTTATTCGATTATTATGGTCGTGTAATCGGGTTGCACAGTGCCATTGATGTTTCAGAAGAAATGAATTTTGAAATTCCGGTTGACCTTTACCGCCGTTATTGGACAGCCTTGAACAGTGAAACACTTTATACGGCTTTCCCTGAAAAACAAGATAGTGTGAAAACAGATCCCTTGTCTTTGCAATTACAGAAAGAAAGCAAACAAAAGGCTTTACACCCTGATTTTGATATACCAAGGCTTAAAAACAGCTGCTTTTTCGTCAAAAGTTTGATAAAAGGAGAAAACCAGGATATTTGCGCTACTTTATTGAATGTTAGCACAGCAAATGGAGCTAAAAAACAGTTTCTACTGAGTAAAAACACTATGGTTGGCGAACAAGCACAATGTGATATTAATGGAATCGCAGTGCCGATTAAGTTGATTGGAAAAGATCAGGAAAACGACCTGGTTTTATTTGAACTTGAACAGCGAATAACTGGTGGAATTGATTTAAATATTTCTGATGGCGACAGCGTTAAAATAGAAATGGGTAAACTTCTTTATAGCATTGATCCCGCTGGCAAAGTGATGCGCAGTATTTTGGGCAGTACGCTATTTAATTTGTCGAAAATTAACAGTCAACCTTATTTGGGAGCTATGGTGGTATACAATTCCAGCCCAGTTCAATTCTCATTAATTAAAGAAGGTAGCCCGGCCGAGAAAGCAGGAATAAAAGTTGGCGATGAACTCATTGGCATTAATGGGAAACTCATCAAAAAGGCAAATGAATTTGCGCCCGAAATGATGAAATATTGGGCAGGAGATGAGGTTACTTTTGAGTGGGCCAACGCAACTGGGAAAATGCACAAAACTTTCAAGCTCGACGGAAGGGGGCAACCGGTCTCCAATCATCCGGCAGAGAAATTTGAAGGTGGAAAATCAGAACGAAGAGATGGTTTTAATGCTGTTTTTACACACGATGCAGCCATTAAAGCAAATGCCTGCGGATCGCCAGTTTTTGATTGGGAAGGGCATTTTTATGGGATTAACATTGCTCGGTTTAGCCGGACAACAACGGTGGTGATACCAAAGAAAACAATTATTAGTTTTGTATCGAAAGCTATTCAATAGCTTGGTGCTTTTGCCACTGAAGCAGTCAGTAAAGGTTGTCATTCTGTCCAAAGGACTCCTACGGAGAGTCTGTCGAAGAATCTTTATTTAAATTCCTTTATCTATTTTTGGTGCACTGGCCCAGGTTAAATAAACCTTATTGCAGCGGCTATCCTTTTTGCTGCAGGGCCAAACAAACAGCAATAACATTCGCAAAAAGATAGGAGCGGAAAGAAGGACTGCCTAAACCGAAGCGTGCTAACACTGCTTTCCAAAAAGGGGACGGTATATATTTTTGAAGCGCAATGTCAGGGGTAATTATTAAAGTTTGTTCCCGTTCTCCGCTGTATCCCTCCGATGTGCTTCAGGGATGCCGCTTCGCCCGGGGCTAAAAATGCAGTTACTACTAAGAACAAAATGTAAAACGCTATTTTGTTCCTTGTACAAACCTTTGTTAAATAAACCTTATTGTAGCGGCTATCCTTTTTGCTGCAGGGCCAAACAAACAGCAATAACATTCGCAAAAAGATAGAAGCGGAAAGAAGGACTGCCGTAGCCGATAGGCATTACACCTGCTTTACTAAAAAAAAGTAAAATTAATTTCTGGAGCGCAAAGGCTGAGCTACTATTAATGTTATTTCCCGTTCTTTGCTGTATCCCTCCGCTGTGCTTCAGGGATGCCGCTTTGCCCGGGGCTAAAAACACAGTTGCTACTAAGAACAAAATGTAAAACGCTATTTTGTTCCTTGTACAAACCTTTGTTAAATAAACCTTATTGTAGCGGCTATCCTTTTTGCTGCCGAGCCAAACAAACAGCAATAACATTCGCAAAAAGATAGAAGAGGAAAGAAGGACTGCCCGAACTGAAGTGCGCTAAACCTGCTTTCCAAAAACGATACATTATGCATTATTATTTATTATTTGGAGCGGCTTGCCTGTGCTACCATTTAATTTGCCACGGAAGCACGGAAATCAAGGAAGTTCTATTGGTCGGTGTCTCACCGACCAACGCTTTATTTCGGTTGGTGAGACACCAACCGATAAGAAATGAGAGTGCTATGCCTATTTCTTCAATAGCGTATCAATTTCTGTATTAAATTCTTTAATAAACTCATCATAAAACTTACCAGTGGCCGGGCCATTAAAACCAGTATGGATCTGGGCTACATTACCTTGTTTATCAATTATTATCGTGGTTGGGAACGATAAAAAAGAATCGAGTGCAGGCAACGATTCGGATACAACCTGTTTATCGGCAGTACCTGCAATAACCTGGTCGTAATCAATTCCAAAACGTTCGCGGAAACGTGTCATCACCTTTTTTGCATATTCAGGTTCGGTTGAGCGTTCGTAATGTAAAGCGATAATTTCTACACCGCGGTTTTTGTTCTTTTTGTACCATGGCGCCAAAAAGGTAGCTTCGTCAACACAGTTAGGGCACCAGCTTCCGGTGATGGTCAAAATCACCACTTTGTTTTTATACTTCTCATCTTTTAGCGAAATCTTTTTCCCGTTGATATCAGGAAAGCTAAAATCAAGTGTTTTATATCCTTTTTTAAGGTAGGTGAGTTTATAAGGATCAGGCAGGGCAGCATCTTTATTTTTGGTCCCGGTAAAAGACTGGCTTCCCCTTGCACCTAAAATTTCACCGGTTAATGAGCCATCTGACTGGAAAGTTCCTTTATAATAGGCAGGAGATGAGCCAATAAAACTAGAAAGTTGAAACTCATTTCCTTCCACAACACCCTCCAGATAGCGCGAATCGCCTGTTACGCGTAGAAAAGTACCCGTAAGTTTGTTTCCCGTTTGCTTAAATAAACCTACTGTTTTTTCTTCTTTACCATTTGGCGATTTAAAAACCACATCATAACTACCAGAATAGTCTGCTGTTGCTGGTTTATCTGCCGTTTTAAAACGATAATTTTTTCGTTCAGCAATAATTACCAAAGGTTGGCCAGTTTTATCTTGCTTTCTTAATGTACCAGATAAATGATCGCCATCTATTGCAAATGCGAGTTCGTTATCAAACTGATCCAGTTTTACGAAAAGTGAATCAGCAGTCTGTTTTACCAGACCACCTTCGAAACTTTCTTCGGCATTGCGGAAATATAATTTCTGTTGACCGCTTTTTTCATTGATCTCGAAATTAAAAGGAATTTCCAGACCTTCCTTTACTTTCGCTATGCCGCGCCAATTGCCGAGGGCAACAAAGGCTTTTGATTTTATTTTGTTGAGTTTTACTACCTGATTGGGTAAAGTATTATGTTCCTGGGCATAGATAAAAGTTGTTGATATGGCCAATACGGCTGCTAAAATGGATTTTAGTTTCATTGGGGATGTATATTTATCGACTAAATTAGTAGACAAAGATATGGATGTAATTGCCAAAGAAAAAATATTTCAATAAAAATCTATAAAAACTATAGGATAAATGGAATTAATTATACCTTTGCCCCAGTTATTTTAAAATACTTATCAAGAAAGGCGGAGGGAATGGCCCTATGAAGCCTTAGCAACCATCTAATTTTTAGAAATGGTGCTAATTCCATCTCAGATGAATCTGGGGTAGTTAAGTCAGTTGTTTGCGTTATCCTTATAAGAATATATGGAGCACTTCTGATTTATGGGGTGCTTTTTTTTTGCCCTGATGCACGCTTGAAAAGTAAATACGGTTTAAAGAAAATTATTCAGATGAAAAAAACAGACAAGCTAAAAGCTATTGATGTAAACCTTAGTGCATACTTCCGAATGCGCATGCCCTGTTAAAATCGCTCCATTTAACAGGCTTTTTTGATCTAACCATTCCTTTGTTTTCTTATAAAACACGGTTATTAACCGTTAGGAATTGTTTTGCCCAAAATTATTATCCCTTATTAACTAATTAACTACACAATATGCTTAAAAATTTAAAATCAATAGCGCTTATCTTTTTGCTCCTCATAGCACAAAAGCTTTCCGCTCAAGATGTCACGGTTACCGGAACTGTAAAGTCGGCAGATGGTGAAACACTCCCAGGTGTTTCCATATTAATAAAAGAAACCAAACAGGCCACCATTTCTGATGCAAAAGGAGCTTTCTCTATTAGTGCACCAGATAAGGGCACATTGGTATTTTCTTATATCGGTTTTAAGAGTCAGGAAATACAAATCAATAAAAACGCAGACCCAGTTTCGGTCATTCTTCAATCAAGCGATAATGCGTTGGATGAGGTAGTGGTTACGGCATTGGGTATTTCGCGACAGAAAAAATCGCTAGGTTATGCTGTTCAGGAATTAAAAGGACAGGATTTGGCTGAAGCTAAAGAATCCAACCTGGTAAATGCACTGGCCGGAAAAATAGCTGGTGTACGGGTAACTAACAGCCAGGGGAGTATGGGGTCGTCACGAGTGGTTATTAGGGGAGAAACTTCCATTGCAGGAAATAACCAGCCATTATTTGTAGTTGATGGGATTCCGGTAGATAACTCTCAGTTAAATTCGGCTGGGGCAAGAGATTATGCCAATACCATTTCAGATATCAATCCGGAAGATATAGAATCGATGAGTGTGTTAAAAGGACCAAATGCCGCGGCGCTATATGGCTCGAGGGCTGCAGCAGGCGTTATACTCATTAAAACCAAAACGGGTAAATCGAAAAAAGGATTAGGCATTGCCATCAATTCGAATGCTGTTTTAGAAACTTTACTTACCCTGCCCGTTTATCAAAATGCTTTCGGTCAGGGATCGGAAGGCAAGTTTAGTTACGTAGACGGTGCAGGTAAAGGCATTAACGATGGCGTAGATGAAAGCTGGGGTCCTAAATTGGATGGAAGACTAATTCCACAATTTTTTTCGAAGGGAGTAGCCGTTCCTTTTGTGGCACATCCCGATAATGTGCGCGATTTCTTTCAAACAGGATATTCATTGAACAATGGGGTATCGGTTGCAGATGCTGGTGAAAAATATGATTACCGGATATCATATAATAACCTAAAACAGGTGGGGATAGTACCTAACTCTGGTCAGGGCAAAAATTCCTTTGTGTTCAATACATCATTAAAAATAACACCGAAGTTAACCTTAACTGCCAATGCAAATTATAGCAAACTTAACTCTGATAATTTACCTGGAACAGGCGGTTCGAGATCAACCAGTACGATGTTGCAGTTTACCTGGTTCGGCCGTCAGGTTGATATTAACCAATTGAAAAACTATTTGGACGAAAATGGAAAAACGTTTAACTGGAACAACAGTTATTACAGCAATCCTTATTGGGTAGCATACGAAAATACAGTATCGCAAAACCGTAGCCGGATTATTGGAAGTTTAGCCCTTAACTATAAGATTATTGATGGACTTGATTTCAATTTCAGATCAGGGACCGATTATTACAACGATAGACGTAAAGTTAGGATTGCCTATGGTACCAATGGAACACCTTTCGGCTCTTATACTGAGAGTGCCTTTACCGTAAGTGAAAATAATACAGATGCGACATTAAACTTTAACAAACAGTTGAATGATGATTTTAGCCTCGAATTGTTAGGTGGTGGGAACATCCGTAGACAATATATTGAGCAGAACGATCAAAGTGCACCTAAACTGGCCATCGCCGGACTTTATACCCTTAAAAACTCTCGCGATCCCCTGATTTCATTAAATAATTTATCAAGACTAAAATCTTATAGTGTTTATGCCTCTGGCCAGATTGGCTTCAGGAATTACCTTTTTGCCAACATTACGGCCCGTAACGATTGGTCATCTACCTTGCCGGCGCAGAACAGGTCTTATTTTTACCCATCATTTAATGGAAGTTTTGTAGCAACCGAGGCGTTCGATATTAAAAGCAAAGCTCTTAACTATTTAAAAATACGCGGAGGTTGGTCTAAAGTTGGTAAAGATGCCGATCCTTACCGTTTGATTAATACTTATGCATTTGGTGCGCCGTTTAGCATCAGTTCCGATCTGCAAAAGTTATATCCTAACATTGTCGTTGCAAATCCTCAGCTAAGTCCGGGTGCTATAGATTTAAACCCTAATCTCAAACCAGAGACTACTACTTCTACAGAACTGGGGCTTGAGGCGGTATTCTTTAATAAAAGGTTACGTTTCGATTTAAGTGCATACAATACCAATAGTTATAATCAGATTTTGGCTGCTGATGTAAGTCAGAGTACTGGTTTCAGCTCAAAATTGCTTAACGCTGGCAAAATCAACAACAAAGGGATAGAAGCACAATTGGGAATTACGCCAGTAAAAAAAGCCTTTACCTGGGATATTGATGTAAATTTTGCGGCAAACCGAAGTAAGGTAATAGAATTAGATGCCGAAAAATTGTTAACAAATTATGTAGTGGCTTCTAACTCGGCACAGGTTATTGCTACCGTTGGTCAGCCTTACGGCTCATTGTTCGGATCAGCATATTTGAGAGATGGTAATGGTAATATTGTTGTAAACGCAACGGGCGCACCTGCAACAAATCCAACCAAACAGGTACTGGGGAAATATACGCCAGATTGGATTGGTGGTGTGTATAATACTTTCACTTATAAAGGTATCAGTTTAGGGGTATTGGTTGACGCAAGTTTTGGTGGTTCTATCTATAATGGCACCTATGCAACAGGTACCTATACAGGAGTATTGGCTTCTACACTTCCTGGAAGAGCAACAGAATATGGCGGAATCTCATATTATTATCCGGATAATAAGAAAGAAAATGGTACAGTAAGGGTAAATGGGACTGCTCCGGCGGGCGTAACAGTTTATGATGATGGGATTATTTTTGATGGCGTAACGGCTGATGGTAAACGAAATGAGAAAGTATTACCAGCTCAACAATATTATAAATCGTTCAGAAATATTGATGAAGCAAATATTTTCGATGCTTCATATGTAAAACTCCGCGAGGTTAAATTAAGTTATAACCTGCCATCAAAATGGCTTCGCCCATTAAGTTTACAAGGGGTTTCGGTATCGCTTGTCGGCCGTAACCTGTGGATTATTCACCGCAACACAGTAGATATTGATCCTGAGGTTGCTTTCAATACTGGTAACGGTCAGGGTTTGGAAAGTTTATCTAACCCGAGCACACGCAGTTATGGTATCAATCTAAATGTTAAATTTTAATTATCTCCATGATGAAAAATAAAAAACTATATATTCTGGCCATTTTGGCAATTGCTTTTACATCTTGTAACAAAGAACTGGATGAGGTAAACATCAATCCGAATGCCCCTGAAATTCCACAGGCCGATTATTTACTTACCGGGGCAATCAAAAATACATCAGATACCTACTGGGGTACTACAAATAATCTGAATTCGAGTTTGCTTTTTGTACAACATTGGGCTAAAGTACAGTACACGGAAGAAGATCGGTTTATCTATTCAAACAGTAGTTTTACCTCATTGTGGTCTACAGGATATGCGCAGAGTATCGCTGGCTTAAATAAAATTGTCGAATTAGCAGATGCCCAAGGTAATCCAAATTATAAAGGTGTAGCCCTGGTACTGAGATCGTGGGTGTTTTTATTGCTTACCGATGCTTATGGAGATGTTCCATATACTCAGGCAGGAAAAATTAAACAGTTTGTTACACCAGTTTACGACAAGCAAAAGGATGTTTATTATGGAATTTTAGCCGATTTAAAATCTGCCCAAACAGCTTTAGATCCTGCTTTAGGAGCTCCAGCTATTTCTGGTGATATCATGTATGGAGGTAATATTACCCACTGGAAGGAATTTGCAAACTCATTGCGTTTGCGTATTGCTTTGCGTATTGCGGATAAAGAGCCGACAAAATCAAAAGCAGTAATTGATGAGATTAAGGCTGAAGGAGGGAATTACATCAATAGCAATGCATTTAATGCTCAGCTTGTTTATCAGACCTCACCACAGCAAAATCCTGTTGCGGCATCATTTGAAACTAGAAATGATTACCGGATTAGCAAAACCATAGTGGATAAACTTTTTGACTTAAAAGACCCAAGGTTGCCAATATATGCAAGTAAAACAGAAAATGTAACACCACAAGTTTATGTAGGTATTCCAAATGGTTCTACAAACTCGGAGGCAAGCGCAATAGGTTTGGCAAATTCTTCAAAACCAGGTGCTTATTTTTTAAATCCATTAGCACCTGCCGTAATTTTAAGTTACGCTGAAGTGCTTTTTGATAGGGCAGAAGCGGCAGCACGTGGCTTTACTACAGAAAATGCAGCTGACTTATATAACCAGGCCATTAGGGCTTCATTTGGACAATATGGTTTATCTGGAACTGTTGTTGATGATTATATTAATCAGGCTGCGGTACAATATGATGCAAGCAATTATAAAAAATCAATCGGGGAGCAAAAATGGATTGCCTTATTTGGGCAGGGTTTAGAAGCATGGGCAGAGCAGAGAAGGTTAGATTATCCGCAATTAACTGCATCTGTTAATACGGTGTTGAATGGAAAAATTCCGGTACGTTTTATTTATCCGGGTTCTGAACAATCGTTAAATGGACAGAATTATAAAAATGCGGTAAGCAACCAGGGGGCGGATTTATTGACTACCAAACTTTGGTTTGATACTTTTTAAGTAAATAATCTGGTTTTATTGTGTCGTCAGATGTTACCACCTGACACTAAAAACAAAAAACGTCGCGATATAAATTCGGGACGTTTTTTGCTTCTTACAATCAAACAAAAAGATAAACCTGTTCAGGTTCCTTTCTTTTAATTGGTATTCATCTGGCTAAATCCTCAGCAGCATTGCTTGCCCTGGTTTTCAGGTCTTCAGTGTATCCTTTTGCTTTCTCTACCCATTCTGGAGCTTTATCTAGTAGTTCATCTACTATCGATTGTCCGGTAATTGGATCTTTTTTGGTGATATATTTTACGCCAGCATAAACTGCGGCGCCAATAATTGCTGTTTTTAAAATTCCCATGTTCTTTTCTTTTTTATTAGTTAAACATTTTGAGATCGTTTAAAGTTTTAGACATTTTCTAATAGCTGTTGTTACAAATGATTTTAGTTGGTTTGCGTTTTACTTATGCTAGATTTCACAGTTGATATTGCTGTTAACCGATCTTTTTTGCCACGTAAATAAGGAAACCACAGAAAAATACCTCCATGTTAATCTACCTCTCCGTGGCAAACTTTTGTAAGTTATTAGATATACCCAATAATTAGTGTAATCTTTCTCAGTGGCATCATCAGGCACAACGATAAAGTTTTTACTGATATATCTCCATTAAATTTATATATTTCGGGCAATTAACCTCCGATAAATCGATTAAACCAAATATTACTACATGAATAAGGAAAAGTTGTTCAATGAAATCAAAGATTTGAGCATCATAAATTCTTTCTCTAAACACGAACAGCTTGTACAGGGAATCATTAATGGCCTTAATCATAAACTGATTGCCAAGGGCGACATGCTGCCTTCGGTAAACGAAATGATGCGGGAAACCGGTTTTGCTAAAGAAACCATTGGTAAGGCCTATAAGGAGCTGATTAGCCGGGGGATTTTAGAATCGAAAAACAGGATGGGCTATTTTGTAGCTACCGACGATACAGAACAGCACCTCAAAGTGTGTTTACTGATTTATGCTTTCGATACCTTTCAGGAAACTTTTTACCAGAATTTTCGTGATCACTTGGGTGAGAACATCCAGGTTGATGTATATTTCCACCATAATAATTTCAGCGTTTTCGAGTCTATCATCAATAGTAACAAGGGCCAGTATGGCTTATATGTAATTGCACCTATTGAAAGTAACGAGGCGAAAGAAGTTTTGGAACAATTACCAAAAGAAAAATTATTGATTGTAGATCGCTATGTAAAACTGAAAGGCGATTATTCCTACATTGTTCAGGAGTTTGAAAAGGCTTCTTATAATGCTTTTTTAGAATTGGCACCCAGAATTAAAGAGTTTTCCGAATTTGTTTTCTTCTTTAAACCTTCTTCTGCCGAACCGAATGAAGTATTGATTTCGTTTAAACGTTTTATAAAAGAATTTAAAATTAATGGGGTGATCAAAAACAGCTATGAGGCAGGCAGTATTTCAACCGATAAGGTTTATTTTACCATACACAACCTTGAGCTTTGGGAAATGCTGAAAGATACTAAAGTAAAAGGCTTAAAAGTAGGCAAAGATTTGGGCATCCTTTCGCATAATGATGATAACGTTAAAGAGATCATATTTGATGGGATTACCACCTTTTCAATCGATTTTGCACATATGGGCCGCTTAGCTGCCGAGTTTGTGCTAAGTTTAAAGCCCATTAAACATGTAATGGAAAATAAACTGATCAGACGAAATTCACTTTAACACCATCGCGTGGGAACAACGGCCATCATCAGTTTTATCCTGTTCACGGTTCTGGCCGCGACCATTTCATATTTCAAAACCAGAAAAACACAAAGATCAACAATAAGTGGTTTTTTCTTTGCCAACCGCACCAATGGTTTTATCATAATAGGTGCTTCATTGTTTTTCAGCAACATTAGCGCCAACCAGTTTATCGGCGAAAACGAATCGGTTTACATCAATAACATGTCGGTAATTGGCTGGGGGATTTCCTCCATTTTTGCCATGATTATTGTTTCTGAATTTTTTATTCCCATTTATTTTAAAACCGGCATCCGCACCATTCCCGATTTTTTGGAGAAACGGTATGATAAACAGACCAAAACGCTGGTTTCGGTTGTTTTTCTTTTTAGCTATATCATTAACCTGCTTCCGTCTGTGCTTTATGGTGGCGCTGTTGCCTTTAGTAACCTGATCGATCTTTCCGGTTTTCACCTTTCCTATTGGGAGAGCATCTGGGTTTTCGTGTGGATTATGGGGTTAATCGGTTCTGTTTATACCATTTTGGGTGGATTTAAGGCCATTACCATTTCTGATACCGTATTGAGTGCCGGTATGCTGATCCTCATTATTGCCCTTCCATATTATGGATTACGCTATTTAGGGCAAGGCGATTTTTTCAGCGGACTTTCTACAGTACTGTCGACCAAAAAAGAACACCTCAATTCGATAGGAAGCAGTAAAGATGCCGTTCCTTTTTCTACCCTGTTTACCGGTATGCTGATCGTAAACCTTTATTACTGGGGCATGGAGCAATATATCATCCAGCAGGTGCTGGCAGCAAAAAGTTTGGAAGAAGGCCAAAAAGGGATTGCATTAACCTGTTTTGCCAAATTACTCTGTCCACTACTGATCAATGTTCCCGGCTTGATCGCGGTGCACCTTTATCCCGTTTTAACCAATACCAACCAGGTATTTCCTTTGCTCATTAAAGATGTACTGCCGCCACTTCTAATGGGTTTATCGGCCTGTGTACTTTTTGGGGCTGCTATTACTACTTTTAATGCCGGACTTAACAGTTCGAGTACCTTGTTTCTTTTGAACTTATATAAGCCTTTTATGGAAAAGAAAGGTAAAATATTATCGGATAAGAGTTTATTAAGGACAGGACGGCTGTTCCAGATTTCGGTATCGTTATTTGCCATGGCCTTTGCTCCATTTATTATTTTTTCGAAAAATGGTTTTTACGAATATTTGCAGAAAATCAGCGCAATTTTTAGTCTTCCCATCTTTACCATTATCTTTTTAGGCTTTATCACTAAAAAAATGCCACCTATTGCTGCAAAAATCGGCATGCTTTTCTTTATTTCCTGTTATGTAATGAGTGAGTGGGTATTTTCTTTCCACCTGCACTACCTGCATACATTGGCCATCATCTTTATCGTCACCGTTTTATTGATGTTATCCATTTCGAGGCTGTATCCCAAACAAATTCCCTATACTTTGGTACTGGATAACAAGATTGAAATTATTCCCTGGCGGAATAGACACTATTATCATGTTGTATTGATTTCGCTTATGGCGCTTGTCTTTTTTATTTTCTCCTCTTATATACTTGCTTAGTACTGTATTTCAGTTGTTTATATATTTTGTTTCTATCCTTGGAATATTAAATATTTTGTTTATCATTGTATCTGAAAATAATAGGATAGGATAGTATAGGATAGAATGAGCTGTTTGACTGCTTTCCAACGTGTTATCCCCTTTTAGAGAAGGGCATAACAGGTAAATAGGATGTTAAAAATCATTTGTCGAGCCTAAACTAATGTTTTCATTAACCAAATAATCCCCAATTATGAGAAATTTTACAACTTATTGTGCAGCAATGCAAAGCCTACCTTCGATTGCTAAAGGATGGCCGACGGATCTACAAAATCTTAAAAGAGGTTAGTTCCTGTCGATCTACATCTATCTACAATTTTTTAATTCATCATTTAAAAGCTTATTAGCAAATGAAGCAATTATTTTTGTTTTGTGGACACCTACCGGTGTCTGGCAGGCTAAAAAATGCACTGGTATTGACAGGTTCGATGCTTGTATTTTTCCTGATTTTTATGCCTGCTAAAGGTTATTCCCAAACGGGGAAGAAAACCATTACAGGTAAGGTTACCGATACTTTAGGGGTAGGGCTACCCGGCGTAACCGTAGCGGTTGTAAACAAGGTTAACGTAGGTACGCAGACCGATAACAACGGAAAATTTGTGCTTGATGTAGCACCCGGCGAAATACTCCGTTTTTCTTATGTAGGCTATAGAGAGTATAGGATAACTGTAAGTGCAGCCAATGTAATCAATGTAAAGCTTGCTGAAGAAAATATGCTCTCAGAAGAAGTGGTAATTACCGCTTTGGGACAAAAGCAACGTAAAGAAGCGCTTGTGGGTTCGGTCACCACGGTAAAAGTGGGTAACCTTAAAATACCTTCAAGCAATTTAACCAATGCGCTTTCCGGGCAGATTGCAGGTGTAATCGGTTATCAGCGTAGCGGACAACCGGGACAGGACAACTCGCAGTTTTTTATCCGCGGGGTAACTACTTTTGGTTATAAGCGCGATCCATTGATTTTGATAGATAACGTAGAGTTAAGCACTTCCGATCTTGCTCGTCTGCAGGTTGATGATATTGAAAGTTTCTCCATTTTAAAAGATGCGAGTGCTACTGCCCTTTATGGTGCCAGAGGTGCAAATGGGGTAATCTTGGTGGCGACCAAATCTGGTAAAGAAGGAAAGGCCAAAATTAACTTCAGGTTGGAGCAGTCTGCTTCTCAATCGGTACAAAATTTAGAACTGGCCGATCCGATAACTTACATGAGGCTTTTTAACGAGGCTGCAATTGGTCGGGGGATGGACCCAATGTTTACACCCAACCAGATCATCAATACACAGGCTACCGTAAATAAAAGTCCTGGCTATAACCAATACGTTTATCCGGCAGTTGATTGGTTAGATATGCTCTTTAAAAAGCGTACAAGCACGCAAAGGGCCAACCTGGGCATTAGTGGCGGTGGCGGTGTAGCGCGTTATTATATTGCAGGTTCGTATAATCTTGATAATGGTGTTTTAAAACAGGACGACCGTAATAACAATGATAATAACATCAAATTCCGCAATTACCAGTTACGTTCCAACATCAATATCGATTTAAGTAAAACCACTGAAATGGTGGTACGTTTATCGGGTAATTTTAGCGAATATAACGGTCCATTGGCTACCGATGGAGGTTTTTCTACCGATTTATACAATATAGCGGTGCATACCAGTCCGGTTTCGTTCCCTGCATTTTACCCGGCAGATGCCGCAAACCAAAATGCACAGCACATTTTATTTGGCAATAGGGGCGGTGCCGGTGTAAACAGTATTTTAGACAATAACCCTTATGCGGCTATGCTCCGCGGACATAAAAACTCTTCTGAATCGCGTATGTCGGCACAGTTTGAAGTGAACCAGAAATTGGATTTCTTTACTGATGGCCTTTCTTTCAAATCTATTTTTAGTACCAATAGGTATTCATATTTTGATTCGCAAAGGGCTTATTCACCATTTTATTATAACATTGGTTCTTATGATAAACAGAGCAATACCTATGTGTTAAACTGGCTAAATTCGTCGGTAACAGGTGGTGCACCAAATATTGCACAAGAATACCTTTCATACAATCCAGGTGGTACCAATATCAATACTTTTTTATATGCACAGGCCTCATTAAATTATGATAAGGCATTTGGCAACCATAACGTTAGCGGTACATTGATCGGTACTGCCCAACAAACGGTTTATAGTAATGCGAGCTCTTTACAAAATTCACTTCCTTACAGGAATTTAGGGTTGGCGGGGCGTTTAACTTATTCGTATAAAAGCAGGTATTTTATTGAATCCAATTTTGGGTATAATGGATCAGAAAGGTTTTCGGAAAACCACCGTTTCGGCTTTTTCCCAACTATTGGTGCCGGATGGGTACTTTCGAATGAAAAATTCTGGACCGGTGATTTAGCAAATGTGGTTAACCGCTTAAAGCTGCGGGGAAGTTATGGTATAGTGGGTAACGATGCCATTGGTGCTCAGCGCTTTTTCTATATCTCGGATGTTAACCTAAATGGTGGCGGAAATTATGCCCAGTTTGGTTTCAATGGGGCTGCTAACCGTAATGGTGTATTCATCAATAATTACGAAAATAAGGATGTAACCTGGGAAACTTCGAGGCAGACCAATTTAGCTTTGGAGGCCACGATGTTTAAAAATCTTAGCTTAATTGCAGAGTTTTATAATAATTACAGGTATAATATCTATATGCCTCGTACCAACCTGCCTACTACTTTAGGTTTGGAAGCAGGTGTGGGTGCCAACGTTGGCGAAGCCAGATCAAGGGGGATGGATTTATCGCTTGATTATAAATTTAACATTAGTGATTTTTCTTTTGCAGTACGTTCTAACTTTACTTTCGCCAAAAACAAATACATTAATTACGAGGAACCGCAGTGGGCAGAAGCTTACCGCTATACCACCGGACAGCCTATTAACCGCAACTTTGGCTACATTGCCGAACGTTTATTTGTGGATGACAAAGAGGTGCAGAACTCGCCAACACAGATTTTTTCGGCAAATGGTAAACCGCCAAGAGCTGGGGATATTAAATACCGCGATTTAAATAATGATGGCAAAATTGATGATGCCGATAAAGCTTATATCGGTTATCCGCAATCGCCAGAAATTGTTTACGGTTTTGGTTTTAGTTCAGCGTACAAAGGTTTTGATCTTTCGGCTTTTTTTACCGGACAGGATAGGATGACTTTCTTCATCGATCCAACAAAGGTGAGCCCGTTTGTACCAAGTAACCAGCAATATATCTTAGGAAATACCCAACTGCTTAAAGATTTTGCCGATAACCACTGGTCGCCTGAAAACCAGAACCTTTATGCACTTTATCCAAGGTTGGCCGTAAATGCTGCGGATCTGGAAAACAATGCGCAAACCAGTACCTGGTGGATGAGGAACGGCCGTTTATTGAGGCTAAAATCGGTAGAGCTTGGGTATACACTTCCACAGCGCATTTCTAGCAAAATTAAATTAAACTCATGCCGTATTTATTTCAATGGTTTAAACCTGCTTACCTGGAGTCCATTTAAATTATGGGATCCTGAACAGGGTGGAAACGGGTTTGCCTATCCAATCCAAAAGGTATTTAATGTTGGTCTTAACGTAACCTTATAATGAAAACGATAAAAACATATTTCGCATATAGCTGCATTTTTTTAGTGCTTTGCACTTTTGCATCCTGTAAAAAATACCTCGATGTAACGCCTGATGATATTGGTACCTTAGATTATGCCTTCAGAAACAGAAATGAGGCCGAAAACTACCTGTATTCATGTTATGCCTATCTGCAGCGCATGAATGATATGGCTACGAACCCGGGATTTACCACTTCATCAGAGCTGATTTATTCAAATACGCTTGATAACTTTCAGGGTTTTAATCCAACCGGTTTCAATTTATTAAGAGGAACCCAAACTGCTGCAAAACCGGGTTTAAATACCTGGGATGGTGAAGAAGGAAGTTATAGCCTTTGGCGTTCGATCAGGATCTGTAACATCATGCTGGAGAACATTGATAAACCGATCGATTTGGGTGCTGTAGAAAAAAAACGTTGGATTGCTGAAACCAAATTCTTAAAAGCCTATTATCATTTTGTACTGTTTAAAATGTATGGCCCCATTCCATTGATTAAAACCAATCTGGCCATCAATAGTACTACTGATGAAGTACGTGTTAAAAGGGCTCCAGTTGATGAAACGGTTGAATATATCGTTTCCCTGTTGGATGAAGCCGCTGCCGATCTGCCTCCAGTAATTACCAGTCAGGCCACAGAGTTGGGTAGGGCAACCAGTGTTATCGCCCTGTCGGTTAAAGCAAATGTGTTGGCTACGGCAGCAAGTCCGCTTTTTAACGGCAATCCGGATTATACCAGCGTTAAGGATAAGGAAGGCGTGAGTTTATTCCCGGCTGTTTACGATGCCCAAAAATGGAAGAAAGTTGCTGATGCGGCAAAAGCGGCCATTGCTGCTGCAGAGGCACAGGGTATAAAATTATATACTTTTAATTCGCCATCAACAGTAGGTAAACTTTCCGATTCATTAAAAAGGGAATTAGATGTACAGAATGCCGTAGCAGAAAGGTGGGAATTGAATCCGGAAGTGATCTGGGCTTCAAATCCAGAATTTAACTACCAGGGGTTTTCAACTCCAAGGCTTACTGCAAAATCGGCCGTAAATAACTTCTCTAACCCTTCTACTTTTTCTGCACCGATAAGTATGCAGGAGCTTTTTTATACCGTTAACGGAGTACCGATAAATGAGGATAAAACCTGGGATTATGCAGGAAGAAATACAATTAAAATGGGCGATAATGCCAGCCGTTATTATATTCAGCAGGGTTATGAAACTATTAAAGGCCACTTTGCACGCGAAACCCGCTTTTATGCCGATGTTGCTTTTGATGGCGGTATCTGGTTCGGTAACGGTAGAAATAACCAGGACGATCCGGTTAATCCGTTATATTATGTTTCGGCCAGGGGAAATGGTTTTGCAGCACCAAGTGATAACATCCGGTTGAATATTACCGGATATTGGCCAAAAAAACTGGTCAGTTATGCTTCGGTTTATGATGATGGTTTCCAAACCTCACCATTCCGTTTACCATTAATCAGGCTGGCCGGTTTGTACTTATTATATGCCGAGGCACTTAATGAGGTAAACGGACCAACTACAGAAGTATTCACCTATATCGATAAGGTTAGGCAGAGAGCAGGTTTGCAGGGGGTACAGGCGTCTTGGACAAACTTTTCAAAAACTCCAAATAAGTTCAGCACCAAAGATGGTCTAAGACAGATTATCCATCAGGAAAGAAGGATAGAACTGTGTTTTGAGGGACAAAGCGGATGGGATTTAAGAAGATGGAAAGAACTTCAGGTAGTTCTAACTGCTCCGATACAGGGCTGGAGCATCAATAATGCAGATGCCATAAACTATTATCGTCCAACTACGCAGTTTATTCCTGTTTTTGGCTTAAAAGATTATTTATGGCCGATCAAAAGTTACGATCTGGTCGTAAATCCAAACCTGGTTCAAAATCCTTATTGGTAGTTTAAAATATTAAGATATGAAACGTATTAAAAATAGTATTTACCTCGCCCTTATTGTTTTCGTTTTGACCAGCATTGCTGCCTGTAAAAAAATGGAAACCTATAACGATCCGGCTTCATCTGATATGACCAAGCCCGGGGTGGTAAGCAATGTTAAAATAGATAATTTTAATGGTGGTGCTTACATCACCTATTCTTTACCGAACTCTAAAAACCTGTTGTATGTATTGGCGCAGTATAAAATAAATGGCGTAACCACACGCGAAACCAAATCGAGCTATTATTCAGATTCGATTATGGTTGATGGTTTTGCCAAAAAACAAGGTTACGATGTTACTTTGTATGCCGTGAGCAGGGCAGAGGTTAAATCAGACCCTGTGGTGGTTAGGGTTAATCCAGATACCCCGCCATATTTACTGGCCAAACCGACCATTAATGCCGATCCTGATTTTGGGGGCTTTAAGATTACGGGTACAAACCCATCAAAAAATAATCTGGGGATTATTCTTCTCGCTGTGGGTGATAACAATGTTTCCGATGTAATCGATCAGCATTATGGCAAATCTGATTTAATCAATTATTCGGTAAGGGGTTATGCTCCGGTGCCTAAAAAAATTGGTTATTATGTAACCGATAATTTTGGAAATATCTCCGATACAACATATAAAACCATTACGCCTTTTTTCGAAACCTTATTGGATAGGGGCAAATTTTTTCAATATAGGCTTCCATCTGATGGTGTAATTGCCTATGGCTGGGATCTTCCTTATTTATGGGATGGTAAAACCGACGGAGGCTCAAATGGATGGCATACTGCCCCAGGTGGCGCAATGCCTGCCATCGCTACATTTGGATTGGGTATAAGTGCAAAACTAAGCCGCTTTGTTTTATGGGAAAGACCTGACGGAAGCGACAAGTTTGCTTATGGACACGGAAACCCGAAAGTATTTTCGGTATGGGGTTCTGATGTGGCTGCTCCACGTGATGCGCAGCTTCCTCTATCCGCACCAGAAGGTACCATTATCGGCGACTGGATCAATATGGGTAATTACAACTATCCGAATCCTCCATCGGGTGCAACGCCCGTAGCGCACACCACTGCCGATAACGATTTTGTAAAAGCAGGGGTAAGCTTCAACTTCCCGTTATCCAATCCTAAAGTGCGTTATATCCGCCTTTCGGTAAGTACAACATGGTCTAACGGTACATTTGCACACGCCATGGAAATGGCCTTTTACGGCGATCCGAGGTAGTTAACAGATAACATAAAATGATAAATTTTCAGATATGAAAAGTATATATAAAAATAGCGGCCTGCTGTTGTTATTGGTAACCGTAATCATCAGCTGTACCAAAGATGATCTTGCCTTTAAAGAATTTTTAAAGGATGGAGAGATTGTTTATCCAGGCCGTGTAGCTAATATTGTTACCAAACCAGGCAATTTGAGAACTGCCCTATGGTGGAATCCAAGTCCCGATCCAAGTATAACTAAATATACCGTGTACTGGAACAACAATGCCGATTCGGTAGTGGTTATCCCCACCACCCATAATCCACTGGATACGATTAAAGTAACCATCCCAAATTTAAAGGAATACACCTATACTTTTACGGTTTATTCTTACGATGCTCAAGGACATAAATCCATCCCGATTGAAGCCAGAAATGTTAGGGTCTTTGGTCCGCTATATCAATTGGGTTTATTGAACAGACCTTACAACACCACAAACCCTTATGTGTTGAACAGCAATGGATCTGTACAGCTGAATTTTAAAACACCAGATACCATTAATGTAAATACGGTTGTGAGGTACACCAACACAGCAGGCACAAGTGTAGATAAAATTCTTTTGCCTGCAGATACGGCCATTATACTGCCTGATTATAAAGCCGGAACCAGCATCCTATATAAATCATCCTATATTCCGGGCAAAGGTTCGTTGGATGTATTTACAGTGTCTGATTTCTCTACCTTTCCGCAGATTTTTACCTATGTGCTTTGCGATAGATCACTTTTTAACGAAGTGCGTTTACCAGGCGATGCGCAGACTTACGAGTCGGGTACCAGTATCAGTAAATTATGGGATGGAAGCGTTGGTCCGCAGGGTTATCCGAATATTTTCCATAGCGCAGGGAATAGTGGTATGCCGCATGTAATTACCTTCGATTTAGGTAAAATTTACACCAATTTAGCCCGCATAGAAGAAACAGGAAGAGATTGTTGTAATAATCCTGATCGTTTTGAAGTTTGGGGAACGGCCGATTTAACCAATGCCACCACTACTTTATCGGCCAGCGATAATGGCTGGCCTGCACAGGCAGTAAGTAAAGGATGGACGCTTTTAAAAGATATAACCAGAACCGATGATGGAAAAAATGCTTTTACATCAGAATTGGATAACGCAGGGAAACCGATTCGTTATATCCGTGTCAGGATTAAGCATGTAACCACTGGTGATGGAAATTATAGCAATATGAGCGAAATCAGGTTTTGGAACAAGCAGTAAATGTAATTGGATTCGATTAATAATTTAATTTCGTCATATCGACTGGAACGCAGTAGAATGGAGAGATCTATCTAGATTTCTTGACTTCGTTGCACTCCGCTCGAAATGACGAACCCAGTGACTGGATTCATTTTTTAACCACTAATATAACAACACACAAATGAAACTATGTATAAGAAGTATTTGATTATTTTTTCATTGTTATCGTTTTTCATAGGTGAATATACCTTTGCCCAGCAGCAGCCTTTAATATTGTGGTACGATAAACCTGCTAAAATTTGGGAAGAAACCCTTCCTTTAGGTAATGGTAAATTGGGTATGACACCAGATGGAGGCATTATCAGAGAGCGTATTGTACTGAATGATATTACTTTATGGAGCGGCGGGAAACAAGATGCCAACAATTACGAGGCGTATAAAAGTTTACCTAAAATTAGGCAGCTAATATTAGAAGGCAAAAACGATGAAGCACAGGAACTGGTTAACCGCGATTTTGTATGTAAAGGCCAGGGCTCGGGTGGAGCAACCTGGGGCAAGTACCAAACATTGGGAAATTTGCAACTCGATTATGAATTTCCTGGTGTTAAAGAAGTAAAACCAACGGTTTACAAAAGAACTTTGTCTCTGGATAAAGCGGTGGCCACAACCGAATTTACGCTCAATGGAGTAAAATACAAAAGAGAATATTTCTGCAGTTTTGATGATGATGTAGATATTATCCGTATCACGACCGATCATCCCAAAAAACTGAACTGCAACATTTCCATCAGTCGTTCCGAAAAAGCAACATTGGCCAGCCAGGGCAATGAACTGTTGATGTTTGGTCAGCTAGATAATGGAACTGATGGAAAAGGAATGAAGTACATGAGCCGCGTAAGTGCCAAGCTTAAAGATGGTTATATAACAAGTGAGGGGAATATACTTAAAATAAAAAATGCAACCGAAATCATTGTTTATGTTGCGGCAGAAACCAATTTTAAACATGCAAACTTTGAAGCGAGGGTGAAAAGTGCTTTGCTAGAAGCGAAAAAAAAAGCTTATGCCGTAGAACTGGCCAATCACAGTGCAAACTTTGGCAAACTGTTTAACCGTTTAAAAATCAATTTGGGCGAAGGCGAAGCTGCAAAATTACCAACCGATGTAAGGTTAGATCATTTCTATAAAGATTATAAAAATGATGTTTCTTTAAGCGCTTTGTTCTTTCAGTTTGGGCGCTATTTAAGCATCAGCAGTACCAGGCTAGGACTTTTACCCCCAAATCTTCAGGGTTTGTGGGCCAATCAGATCAATACCCCATGGAACGGCGATTACCATTTGGATGTTAATGTACAAATGAACCACTTTGCCATCGAGCCGGCCAATTTATCGGAACTAAACCTTCCATTGGCTGAACTGGTAAGGAATTTAACCGAACACGGTGCAAAAACAGCGAAAGCCTATTACAATGCCGATGGATGGATTGCCCACGTTATCACGAATGTTTGGAGTTTTACTGAGCCTGGCGAAAGTGCCTCATGGGGGGCATCAAATGCAGGTTCGGGCTGGTTATGCAGCAATCTATGGGATCATTTCGCTTATAGTCGGGATTTAAAATACCTGAAAAGCATTTATCCGATCTTAAAAGGATCGGCGGCATTTTACCAAAGTGTCTTGATCAAAGATCCAAAAACAGGCTGGTTGGTTACTTCTCCGTCCGTATCGCCTGAAAATACTTTTTACCTGCCCAATGGGAAAACCGCAAGCATTTCGATGGGACCAACCATCGATAACCAGATTGTTCGTGAACTTTTTAACAATGTAATTACTGCTGCTAAACTCCTTAAAACTGATGAAGCCTTTAGCACATTGCTACAGGAGAAATTAAAGTCTATTCCTCCATTGGGTATAATCAGCAAAGATGGCCGTATACAGGAATGGTTAGAAGATTATAAAGAAACCGATCCACAGCACCGCCACATTTCGCATTTATACGGCGTTTATCCAGCTGGTTTAATTACACCAACTTCAACACCCGAACTGGCCGAAGCCGCCAAAAAAACGCTCGAAATTAGGGGAGATGATGGACCAAGTTGGTCAATTGCTTATAAACAGTTATTTTGGGCTAGGTTACAGGATGGGAACCGGGCATTTAAATTATTCAGGGAGATTTTAAAACCTACTTTGCGTACCGATATCAATTATGGTGCAGGTGGCGGTGTTTATCCGAATATGCTATCGGCCGGTCCACCTTTCCAGATTGACGGCAATTTTGGTGCTGCTGCGGCCATTGCCGAAATGTTGATTCAGAGTCACGATGGTTTTATCGAACTCTTACCGGCCATTCCGGATGCCTGGAAAGCTTTTGGCGAAATTAAAGGGCTAAAAGCAAGGGGCAATTTTACGGTTGATATGAACTGGAAAGATGGTAAAATTACCTCCTATAAAATTGCTTCAGCAACACCACAGAGGGTAAAAGTTAAAATAAACGGAAAGCTAAGCACCATAACTTCGGTTAAACTTTAGAACGATACATGATTTTTAAATTTTTATTCAAACAACAGGCACTTTTAATATTAGGCATGCTGTTCTTTTCCGGCAGATCTGCTTCTGCAATTATGATCAGTTATGGCAAAACCGGCAAAATAGACTACAATATTAAAACTGGTACTTTTAATGTATCGGACGGGGCGAAGAAACTGTTTTTAAATGTTTTTTCGCAGGCTGAATATCAGAAAACATTGCTCAGTTCTAAAACCTATGATAAGATCAACTATACTCAAACATCCATTAAAAATCGCTTTGGTAATGGTATTCGGCATACATTCTGGTTAAGGAAAAGTGGTTTGCCTACCATGCAGCAGATCTTTTATACTTATGCCGATAAAAACTATTTCATAATCGAAATTTCTCTACAGGGTGTTGATCTATCCATTAATCATATTGTTCCCCTAAGCGGAAACCTGATCGATCAGGGAAATTTAGATGCACCCACGAGTTTATTTGTACCATTTGATAACGATACTTTCATTTCTTATAATACAGTGCCTTTAACAGCCAATGTGCAAAATTCAAGTGCTGAAGTAACGTCTTTATACCATGATCAATCTCGAAAAGGTTTTGTAATCGGTTCTATCGACCACACCCGCTGGAAAACAGGTGTCATTACTACAATGGATGGCGATAAAAAGATCAGTGTACAGGCCATCTGTGGTTATACCGAAGAAGGTATTACCCGTGATAAAATTCCGCATGGTTATTTAAGTGGCGTGTCAGTAAGTTCGGCGAAAGTATTTTTCGGTGCTTTTGATGATTGGCGTTTAGGCATGGAAACTTATGCCAAACTAAACCGGGTTTCGGAACCGCCCATTGTTTTTAAATGGGATAAAGCTACTCCGGTAGGCTGGAACAGCTGGGGTGCCATGCAGGAGAAAATCACACTCGAAAAAGTCAATCAGGTAGCTGATTTTTTTACTGATAGCTTGAAAAGTTTCAGGAGCGGGGACGTAGCTTATATCGATCTCGATTCGTATTGGGATAACCTTTTAAAAGGTGGTTTGACGGGTGATTACTCCAAACTAAAAGCCTTTGCCGATCATGCCAAATCAAAGGGATTAAAACCGGGTATCTATTGGGCACCATTTGTTGATTGGGGGTTTGCAGGCGGGGGCAACCGCAAAGCCGAAGGAACAGATTATACCTTTGGCGAGATGTGGACTAAAGTAGGTTCTGGTTATCATGATATAGACGGGGCAAGGGCATTAGACCCCACGCATCCAGGTACGCAGCAACGCATTGCAGCCGTAATCAATAAGTTTAAAG
Organism: Pedobacter sp. SG908; assembly: GCF_011759615.1. Classification (NCBI taxonomy): domain Bacteria; kingdom Pseudomonadati; phylum Bacteroidota; class Sphingobacteriia; order Sphingobacteriales; family Sphingobacteriaceae; genus Pedobacter; species Pedobacter sp. SG908. Next base: position 2,531,625 of record NZ_JAAOYY010000001.1, on the reverse strand, counting down.
AATGTGGTTTCGAAATGATCAAAATTGATTTTTTAGGTCATGCGGCGATAGAATCCGATCATTTTTACAATCCTAAAATCACCACGGGGATGCAGGCTTATAAAACCGGAATGGAGTTCTTGTTAAAACAGCTTGATGGTAAAATGTTGGTTTATGCAGCCATTTCACCAAGCATGGCTTCTGGCAGGTATGTGCATGTGCGCCGGATTGCCTGCGATGCCTTTAAATCGATAAAAGATACAGAGTACACCCTAAATAGTGTAAGCAATGGTTGGTGGCAAACTTACCTTTACGATTATATCGACGCCGACCATGTGGTATTCTCTGATCAATCCGACGGAGAAAATACGGCCAGGTTTTTATCGGCCATCGTTACGGGTACCTGTATTACTGGCGATGATTTTTCGCGTCAGGGAAAATGGATAGGCACGGCCCGGCGTTTATTGAACAATACCGAAATTTTAAAGATTTTGGAGGATGGAAAAGCATTTGTTCCGGTAGAAGGAAACAGGGGCAAATCAGCTTCACAACTGTTTGTAAAAGAACTTAACGGAGTGAAATATCTCGCTGTATTTAATTATAGCGAAGGTGCAAATGATTTCAATATCGACTTCTCCAGGATCGGTTTAAAATTAGATCAGGTGTATGGCACTGAAAATTTAATTAGTAGAAAAAAAGAATCCTTAAAAAACAACCAAATAATCAAACTTGCAGCAAAAGATGCAACGATCTTTAAAATTACGCTCAAACCATAACTTTTAATCAACCGCTATCTATAAAACATTATCGATTACTATTGAAATACAATGAACAGATCACATCAAACTACAGGTTACTTCAGGCAGGGCGTATTGGCAATGGCCATTTCTCTTTTTGCCATGTCGAATAGCAAAGCGCAAACCATTATACCCATCGAAACTGCCCATAATGCACTGGTTTTACAGGCCGATGCAAAAAAAGATGTAAACACCATATTTTTTGGAAAAAAACTAGCCGATAAACAGGAATATGCACAGGTTAATGGTCAGTACAAACAAACAGAAGATTATACTGGTCAGTTAAATTCGGTGTATACGCCATCAGGATCAAGGAATTTGGTAGAACCAGCTATTAGTGTTACCCATGCTGACGGCAATAACTCCCTCGATCTGAAATATGTTGATCATACCGTTACTGCTATTGATGATAATGTGAGTTTAATAAAGATCAGATTAAAAGATCCTGTTTATAATTTTGAGGTAACGGTGTTCTATAAGTCTTTTTATAAACAGGATGTAATAGAACAGTGGACGGAGATTAAACACAGTGAGAAAGGCACAGTGGTATTGCATAAATATGCATCGGCCAATCTGTATCTAAAATCACCACATTTTTGGTTAAACCAATATCATGGCGATTGGGCTAAGGAAATGCAGCCAGAACAAAGTGAAATTACCCATGGTATTAAAACTTTGGATAGCAAACTGGGCACAAGGGCAAATTTGTTTCAACCTTCTGTTTTTATGATTTCGATGGATAAACCTGCTGAAGAAAATGAAGGCAATGTTTTATACGGTGCGATGGAATGGAGCGGGAATTTTAAGGTCGATCTTGAGCTGGATTACCAGGATAACCTCCGCATTATTGCCGGAATGAACAATTATGCTTCGCCTTATAGCTTAAAAGCAGGTGAAGTTTTTACAACCCCTGCTTTTTTGTACACTTATTCTGATCAGGGAAAAGGCGATGCCAGTAGGAAATTACAAGATTGGGCACGTAATTATAAAATATTAGATGGAAAAGGCAGTAGGTTAACCCTCTTGAATAACTGGGAAGCCACTTATTTCGATTTTAATGAGCAAAAGTTGGCCGATTTATTAAAGGATACCAAAAAACTGGGTGTCGATTTCTTTTTGCTTGATGATGGTTGGTTCGGGAACAAATATCCGCGTAACGATGATCATGCCGGGCTTGGCGATTGGCAGGAGAACAAAAAGAAATTACCAAACGGAATAGCTTCTTTGGTAAAAGAGGCCGATAATGTAGGAACCAGATTCGGAATTTGGATAGAACCCGAAATGGTTAATCCAAAAAGCGAACTTTACGAAAAACACCCGGATTGGGTGGTAAAACAGCCTAACAGACCTGAATACTATTTTAGAAACCAGTTGGAACTCGATATGAGTAACCCAAAGGTACAGGATTTTGTTTTCGGTGTGGTTGACGATCTGTTTACCAAAAATCCGAAATTGGCTTATATTAAATGGGATTGTAATGCGGTAATTTATAATGCATACTCCACACATTTAAAAAATCAATCTCATTTTTATATCGATTATGTAAGGGGATTGTATAGTGTACTGCAAAGAATCCGCGCAAAATATCCAACTGTGCCAATGATGTTATGCTCTGGCGGAGGTGGTAGGGTAGATTATGCTGCCTTACAGTATTTTACAGAGTTTTGGCCAAGTGATAATACCGATCCTTTAGAGCGTATATTCATTCAATGGGAATACTCTTATTTTTATCCTGCCATCAGCAGTTCTAACCACGTAACCGATTGGGGAAAACAACCAATAAAATTTCGCACTGATGTAGCGATGATGGGGAAATTGGGTTTTGATATCGTTGTTAGCAAACTACCTGAGAAGGAACTTCAGTTCTGCCAGGATGCCATTAAAAATTACAATGCAGTAAAAGGGATTATTTGGCAGGGTGAACAATACCGTTTGGCCAATCCACGTACGGGCAGTGTAGCATCTATATTATATGTAAATGAGCAAAAAACAGAAGGGGTGATTTTTAATTATCTGGTAAACTACCGTTATGGCGAAAACAGTAAATATCCGATTAAATTAAATGGCTTAGATCCAACAAAGAAATACCAGATTAAAGAAATCAACCTTTATCCAGGTACAAAATCACCGATAGATAGTGTTAAAACGTATACTGGTGATTTCTTGATGAAAGTGGGCTTTAATCCCATTCTTAATGCGACCAGAACCAGTGTAGTGTTAAAATTGGAAGAAGCGAGGTAAATTAACCAGTTCGTTATCTCTACTGTAGCGCAGCGAGATGGAGAGATCTAATAACGGTTTCTCCATTTTTTTACCGCAAAGTTTGCAGAGAGATAAGGTGAAAAGTTGAACGTTAATTAATGTGGTCGTCATTCCCGCGCAGGCGGGAATCTTAATGCAATCTATAAGTCCTACTCAAGCATTACGATTCCCAATCAAGTTGGGAATGACGATTTTTCGTAAGGGGAACTATCCACAAGTAACTGACTCTGGGCTGAGGACTCAAGACTTTGGGCTCAAAACTACTGAGAGCTCCCAACTAAAAACTCCAAACTACTCTTCCCCGTTCATAAAAGCTCGTGGACTTTTCCCGAACTGTTTTTTAAATTCCCTGCTGAAATATTTTGGATCGTTAAAACCGACCTGATAAGCCACTTCATAAATGGTAAACCTATTTTGTTTAAACAGCTCCATTGCTTTCTTTAAACGGATCGATTTAACGAAATCATTTACGGAGAGGTTGGTGAGTTTCCTGATTTTTTTATACAAAATAGGCCTGCTCATACCAACCATCGAAGCCAGTTCAGATACCCCAAAGTCTTCATCAGCAATGTGCTCGTCAATATATTTTAAGAGTTTTAGCATAAAAGCTTCATCAATGGCATTAATGGTGAGTTCTTTCGGCTGTAAATGGATGTGTTTCAGGAATTTTTGACGCATTACCTGTCTCGACATCAGTAGATTACGAACATTCAGCAAAAGCAATTCAGGACTAAAAGGTTTGGTAATATAGGCATCGGCGCCAGTTTCCAAACCACTAACCTGATGGATATGAGAAGAGCGGGCAGTTAGAATAATAACAGGGATGTGGCTGGTCCGTTCATCTTCCTTAAGTCTACGGCAAAGTTCTATACCATCCATTATCGGCATCATAATGTCGCAGATAATCAGATCGGGCAGTGTTTCTACTGCTGTTTCCCAACCCATTAATCCATTTTCACTTTCCGCTACCTGATAATGTTTGCCTACCAACGATGAGATTAACAGTCTGATTTCACTATTGTCTTCCACCACCAATATGGTTTCGGTGGAAATATCAGTTTCTTTCTTGGATTTTAAAATTGTTAGCTCTTTTTCGGGCTGTTGCGTGTAGATATCGGGATGGGTAGGATAATCTTTTGCCCCATCAAAAATTGCTGTTTTAAAATGCGATTTTCCTTTCTTTAACCTTACCGTGAAATTAGTGAAACCACGTTTACCATTTTCAGCAGGAGTACTTTCTACGGCAATATGCCCTTTATGTTCCTCTACAATTGCTTTCGAAAGCGCCAAACCTATTCCTGAGCCGATTTGATTGGAGTGTTGCTCATCTACCTGGAAATAATCACTAAAAAGATTTTTTAAACTTTCTGCAGGTATACCCAATCCGTTATCTGAAATGCTAATTGCTACTTCATTCTCCATTTCCAATAGAGAAACAGAGATTTTGCCACCTTTATCACAGAATTTAAAGGCATTGGATAACAGGTTGAACAATACTTTTTCGAGCTGCCGTTTATCAAAAAAGAGGTTGATGTTTTCCTGCTCGTGTACAAACTCATATTGTATGTCGTTTGTTTGGGCAAGATGAGAGAAGGAGATGAATATTTCGTTGATAAAATCGACGATATTATCTTCTGTAACATGCAGGGTAAGATGCCCCGTTTCAGCTTTCCTGAAATCCATTAATTCGGTAATAAGCCGCATTAGCCTGTTTGCGTTATTTTTTATCGGGATAATCTGTCGATTTAACTCGGTATCGGTTTGATATTGCTTGGAAAGATTTTCTAACGGGCCAAGAATTAAAGTAAGTGGCGTTCTGATTTCGTGGGCCACATAGGTGAAGAAATTTAGTTTCATTTTCTGGATGTCTTCTGTACGTTTAAGCAGCGCACGCACAAAAAGATAACGTACAATTAAAAACAGTAAGCCCGAAAAGAAAGCCAAATAAATAATATAGGCCCACCAGGTAGCCCAAAAGGGTGGAAGAACCGTTATTTTAAGGGTTGCAGCTTTGCTGCCGGGATTTCCATCATTATTATTTCCCGTTACCATAAAGGTATAATTACCTGCGGGAAGATCGGTATAGGTAACACTAGGCACATCGGTTTTTATCCAATCTTTACTGTGACCTTTAAGGATATAACGGTAACTGTTTTTTTCTGGTTTAATGTAATTTAATAAGGCAAAATCGAGAGTGAAATTGTTATTGTCGTGTTTAAAGGTAATTTGTTTAGTGCTTTTGATATCTTCCTTTAACAGTCCATCTGGCGCATTTACCGCTACAGGTTGATCGAATAGTTTGAGTTCAGTAAAGGTGATTGGTGCAACATTCCTATTAATATCAATCTGACTGGGATAAAAGGCTGTTAAACCATCGTAACCACCAAAAAACAACTCGCCTTTACTATCTTTAAAAAACGATCGGATATTAAAATCGTTGCCTGCTAGACCGTCACTTTTGGTGTAATTAATGAATTTTCCCGTTTTGGTAACCAGCTTAGATAGTCCTTTATCTGTACTGATCCACAGGTTATTTTCTTCATCTTCTATAATTCCCAATACATTACCGTTTGGCAGGCCATCCTTTTCGCTGTAGGTCTTGAATTTTCTGCTTTTATTATCGAAAATGCTTAAACCTCCAAAAGAGGTTCCAACACAAATATTTCCATTCTTTATCTGAACAATGCAATTAATATGATCTAAACTACCTGCGTTGCTTTTGTTCTGGTAATAGGCTGTAATTCTTTTAGTAGCCGGATGATAAGCGTATAGTCCGGCCACCGTTCCAATCCATAAATTTTTGGCCTTATCTTCAAATATAACCTGAATATACTTGTTCCTTAGGTTCTGCTCTAATGGGCTTTTAACCGTTGTAGAAGCATAATGGCCATTTATTTTTTTTAATGTAGATAATCCATCGTTGGAGCCTACCCAAACAGTGCCCTCGCTATCTACAGTTATGGCAATCACTTCTGAGCTCCCCGGGCTATTTTTTACATCTTTAACATTGATTATTTTCTTGAAATTACGATCTGAGGGATTGAATGCGTACAAACCACCCCGGTGTGTACCCACCAATAGCTGTCCTGTTTTATCGAGGCACAAGGTTTTAATTAGGTTGGAATTGAGCCCGTTGCTGCTGTTTGGTTCTGCTTTATAGTAGGTGAAGGTATTGTTGCTTCTGTTCATGTAATTTAAACCACCGCCTTCAGTACCAATCCATAGGTTATGGTATTGATCTTCGGCCATGGCGCTTACAATATTGCTGCTCAAACCTTGTTGTTTCTTCGAATTTCTAAAAACGGTAAAAGGTGTTGCAGATGGGTAAACAACATTTGCACCTTTGTAATAAGTACCCAAATAAACTGAGGCGTTAATATCTTGAAAAATACTATGGATAGAATTCTGGCTCAATCCGTCTGTTTGCTCAGGGTCGTAACGGTAATTACTAAATTTTCGGGTATTTGGATCGAGGATACTTAATCCTTCCTGTGTACCGATCCAAATATTGCCCGCCTTGTCGCAGGTTAATTTTCGAATGTCGTTATTAACAATCGAATTTTGATCTGTCGCACTGGTTTTGTACCGTTTAAAGGTTTTGTGTTCGTAATCAAATAAATTTAAGCCATTGTAGGTACCTAACCAAAGCCTCTTTTGTTTATCAATTATAATACTTTTTACGGCATTAGAACTGATGCTGTTTTCATTGTTGGGGTTGTGCCTGAAAATCTCAAAGTGATATTTGCCCTTAACGAGGTAAATACGTACTAAACCATTATAAGTACCTACCCAAAGGTTTTGTTTTTCGTCTTTAAGAATCGAGAAAATCAAGCTAAGGCCAGATTTATGATTGGGCTTATCGAAAAGAAATTTTTTAAAAATCTGCTTCTCGACATCTATCAGCAGGTTGAGACCATTATCTGTACCGATCCATATATTTTTTTGAGGATCTTCATATAAACATTCTACTGAATCGCAGCTAAAGGAATTCGCAGAACTGCGTTTATTGATGCGATAAAAATGATCGGTTTTTTCATTGTAAATATTCAGGCCGTTTTCTGTACCTACCCATAATCTTCCTTTAGTATCGGTTAATAGGGTGTTAATCACATTATTCGAAATGCTGTTAAGGTTATCGGCGCTATTGTTATAAACTTTAAAACGGTAGCCATCATAGCGGTTTAATCCATGTCTGGTGCCCATCCAAATAAACTGGTTTTTATCTTGCGCAATGGCCATCACCGAATTTTGTGACAAGCCATTTTCCATCCTGAGGTGGTTAAAAACAATTGGCTTTTGTGCGTGTAGGGAAGTGCACATCAAAAGCATCAGGGAAAAACATATCGCGCTTAAACGCAGCATTATCATTTTGGGTTATTTTTTTGGGATATAATCAGTTGATGTATTTCGATTAAATATAGGGCGAATTGATCAAAATATTAAGGGATTACAGTTTTTCTACCCTTTCATTTACAATTTTCGACCTTTTTCATTTTATGCCCAACTAATTTTGGTAAAGCGAATGCAAGATGGTAAAAGAGCAATCATCAGCAGAGATTAACCATTTCTGCCATTGGCTTAACCAAATTTAACTAACAACCAACGCTGTGGGCAAATCTGATATCAACCCATCCGAAAGCCAACAGTAAATATTAACCAAACCAACCATGAAACAAAAATTACTCTTATTAAAAGCAGCGCTTTTAAAACTTAGGGATTTGAGCGGCGTGCACCGACATTTTTTGTCTAAGCATCATAATCAACCAAAATGGAGGTACACATTTTAATTAGCGCTTGGTTTTCCAGGTTAAATAAAATCGACATTCCAAAACAAAATCAACTCCTAAATTTATGAATCTATTATCATTAAAAAGGCATTGCCTAATGCCTGTTCTTGCCTTGCTGTTTTTTAGCGCCTGTAAGAAAGAGGTTTACACCTCCGAAATCTATATCAGAAAGCAATGGAAGGTTGACCTAAGCGCTGCAAAAATTACTCCGACCATTGCCGGCCGTACCGATCATGCTGTTGCGGTTTTGTATCTAATGGACAATAATGAACTCCATTATGATGTGTATTTCGATCAGCCGCTGCAGAATGGAGATGTGCCTGGTGCTGTTAAAATTAATTTAGGTGCGGCTGGCGCAAATGGAGCTGTATTAATCGATCTGAAAAATCCTGCTTTTGATACCAATAGAGAGTCGAAAGGGAGTTTAATCATTGATGCACAAACGGCTAATGCTTTGACTAACCAGAGTAACTACCTGGTTGTTGTTTCGCAACAGCAGGCTGCGGGCCTTGTGAGAGGGCAGGTTAATAATTAAAAACAGCGCTAACCATATTTCTTATTACCAAACTACAAAACATGATCAAAAATATTACTTCATTTAAGTGCAAAGGCACCAGGAAAAGACTCTGTTTAAGTCTGTTGACTTTTGCTCCGGTTTTTGCCTTTGCTCAGCAGCCTGTTGTGAAAACAACAGATAGTTTATCCATTGATAAGATGGACGCCAGGCTGCCATATATCCAAAGGGGGGTTAATGTTTGGAACAGCATAATTCCGCGCAGCCTAAATGTTGCAGGTACATCAACCATTTATGCCGAAGATATAAATACTACGCCTGTATCAGATATTTCAAATGTGCTTGCTGGCCGTTTAGCAGGTTTGTATACCATTCAATCTTCAGGAAGAACAGGTTTTGATAACTCTATATTCGGCTTACGCGGTCAAACACCTTTAATTGTAATTGATGGTGTGATTCGCAATTTTACCAGTTTCAATCCGAACGATATCAAAAGCATTACTGTAATGAAAGATGCGGTTTCTACAGCTATGTTTGGTATGCGTTCATCAAATGGAATTATTTATATCACCACCAAAGACCGGTCAGAAACACGTCCTTTCGAACTGAATTTTACTGCACAATATGGGGCATTACAACATCTTAAAACACCAAATTTTGTAACAGGTGCAAATTATGCCCGATTATATAACGAAGCGCAGTTAAATACTAACCCGGGTTCTGTGCCTTTATACAACGATGCTACCATTGCAGCCTATCAAAACGGAAGCAATAATCCTTTTTTACAACCAAATACCAATTGGTACGATCTGGTATATAAAAAGAACAGTGCACAACAGCGTTATAACATCGATGTTGCAGGGAACGGAAAATCGTATCGTTACTTTGCCAGTATAGAACACTTTAAATCGGATGGAAATTTTATCACGGACGATAATAATGCCTACAATACCAATAATTTTTATAAGAGGTATAACATCCGCACCAATGCACAGATGGATTTTACAGATGATATCCAATTAACGTTGAATATTTTTGGATCGATAGAAAACCTTAATGAGCCGGGGGTTGGGGCAAATAATATCATGAACAGGATTTATAGCACCTCTCCACTTGCTTATCCAGCTACCAATGCCAATGGTTCTTACAGCGGCAACCCTCAAAACACAACGGTAATCAGTAATGTTACCTACGGAACAAATATTTTGGCGAGTACTGTTAGTAGTGGTTATCTGGCTGCCAACCAGCGTACATTAAATGCCGATGCAACACTTTCATATAAACTAGATGATTTAACCAAAGGCCTATGGGCTAAGGGAACATTATCGATTAACAACTACTATCAACAGAATATAGACCGTTCAAAAACCTTTGCCACTTATAACCCAACAACTGTAAATGGAGCTATCACTTATACCAAGGTAGGTAGCGATGGAGTTTTGGAAGCAGGGAAAGCAGCTAGTTCTATCGCTGGACAGTTTAAACAGACCTATACCAATTTACTCATCGGTTATGACCGCGATTTTAATAACCATCACCTTAATATATTGGCTACTTATAATAACGACAATACTTTAAACTCGTACACACAGCTTAATCAGATTTACCAAACGGCTGGGTTAACGGCCAGATACAATTATAAAGAAATCTATCTGGCAGAATTTGCAGGTAATTATAGCAGTTTTAACCGTTATGAACCAGGCAAACGCTGGGGCTTTTTACCAACCTTGGGTTTAGGCTGGATTTTGAACAAAGAAGACTGGTTTAATTCAGATGCAATAAGTTTCTTAAAATTAAGGGCTTCTGTTGGTCAAACAGCTTATGCAAATCCAGCAAATTACTACGGTTATGCACAACGTTATACCTTAAACAGTACAGGTTATAATTTTGGTACGGGTTTAACAGGTGTGTCGGGTTCGTTCGAAAATCCATTGGCCAGCACCGATTTAACTTGGGAGAAAGCATGGAAATATGATGCAGGTATAGAAGCAGCCTTTTTCGATAACCGTTTAAATGCAGCATTAACCTATTATAATAACCGTTATTACGATTTATTGCAACAAAAAAACAATGGCGATGCAAGCGGTATTTTAGGTCAAACGTATCCACAGCAGAATTTAGGTAAAAATACATTTAATGGTTTAGAAACTACTCTTTCATTCAACAGTAAGGCCAATTCTGCATTTGGTTATCAGATAGGTGTTAATGTTTCAGTAGAGCAAAGCAAGGTAGTTGATAAAGATGAGCCTAACTATCCGTACCAGTGGTTGTACCTGGCTGGTGCACCGGTAACACAACAGCGTGGCTACGAAGCTATTGGTTTTTATCAGGTTGGGGAAGATGTAAGTAAAATACCAGGTATTTTGGGTTATAATCCACAACCAGGTGATTTAAAATACAAAGATTTAAATGGCGACGGAATTATCAACTTCTTAGATCAGAAACAGATTAGCAGCAATAAACCACGCATTTTCTTCGGGTTGAATTTTGCGCTTAATTACAAGAATTTCGATTTTAGTGGATTGTTTCAGGGAATTGTAAACAGGCAATTACAGTTGAATGCCAATAGTATGTCGGCTTTTTCAAACGGCTACGGTTATGTTTTAGATTACACTACCGAAAACAGATGGACGCCACAGAATAATGTAAATGCCACCTTGCCCCGCCTAACCTTAGGCGCTAATAGCAATAACCAACAAGCTTCTACTTTTTGGTTAAGAGATGCCAATTATCTGAGGCTGAAAAATCTTGAGCTTGGTTATAGTTTTCCTTCAAAATTATTAAACAAGGCCAAAATTAACCGCTTACGCTTATTTGTAAATGCCTATAACCTGTTTACAGTTTCGGAATTAGATTATGTTGATCCGGAATCGGGCTTATCGGGCTTTTCTAACGAGCGCATTATTAATGGCGGAATCTCACTGAAGTTATAATCATAAATCGATAGATAATGAAAAAGTATTCTTTAACCCTAATTATATTTTCGGCCATTCTGTTTTTTGGTGCAGTTGGCTGCAAAAAAATTACAGAGGATGGACCTCTCGAATTTACTGACGAAGACAATGTATTCGACAGTAAAGATTCAGTTGGCCTATTTACCGAGCAGTTTTTAAATAATATTTATTCGAGTTTGCCTAAAGGTTTTAACAGGATAAACAATAATATTTTAGATGCGGGCACAGATGATGCCTTACCAAACTCAACTTTAGATAATGTTCAGTATTATACTACAGGTGCGATAAACTCATCTGTTTTGCCAGATAATACCTGGGATGCCAATTATGCGGGCATTAGAAAAGTAAATATTTTTTTGAGTAAAATAGACCGTGTAACTTTAAAAGCTTCTTTAAAAGGATATAAAGAACGTTGGAAAGCAGAAGCCAGAGCACTTAGGGCCATGTTTTACTTCGAATTGGTAAAAAGATGGGGTGGCGTTCCACTTATTGGCGATCAGATTTTCGATCCACAGCAAGAAATCAGGATTGCTAGGAATAGCTACGATGAATGTGTTAACTATATCACCAGCGAAATGGATCTGGCGATGCCTGATCTACTGTCGCCTAATGCCACAGGAACATTTGCCTCTAATTTTTACGGTCGTTTTAGCCGTGGAGCGGCAATGGCCGTTAAATCGAGGTTATTACTTTATGCAGCAAGTCCTTTAAATAATCCAAGCAACGCGACAAGTAAATGGCAACTGGCAGCCAAAGCGGCAAAAGATATTATGGATAGTGTTACGCTTGCTAAGTTTACCTATAAATTGAATGATGCAGCCACAACAGCACATTATACCACTACCAATATGGCTGGTATTACTTCGGCGGCCAAAATTAACGCTTATGTAACTTCAGTAAATAAATTTTTGAGTATTTTCTCTACAGCAAGCAACAACGAAATTATTCTTCCTTACATGGCCGGAACCAATACCTCGGTAGAATCGGCCAACGATCCGGTAGGTTACCCAAGGGCAGGATCGGGCAAAACCAACCCTACGCAAGAGTTGGTTAATGATTATGAAATGAGCAGTGGTAAAACCATTACCGAAACCGGAACAGATTATGTAAGTGCAACACCATATTACGACCGCGATCCACGTTTGCCAGCAACTGTAATGTTCGATGGTTTGTACTGGCTTACCCGTAAAGTGCAAACTTATGACGGAGGTTTAGACCGGCCATTTGGTTTTGGAAAAACCAACAGTGGCGAAACCCGTACCGGTTATTACATGCGCAAATTTTTAACCAGTAATGCCAGTGGAACAGCTTATACAGCTGCAAACCATGTTTTTCCAATTTTTAGATATGCAGAGATTTTATTGAATTATGCCGAAGCGCAAAATGAAGCCGTCGGACCAGATGCTACAGTTTATAATGCTATTAACGCGATAAGAAACCGTGTAGGGATGCCAAATCTGCCAGCAGGATTAAACCAGGTTGATATGCGCGCCAGGATCAGGCATGAACGCCGGGTAGAAATGGCTTTCGAAGAACAACGTTTCTGGGATATCCGCCGTTGGAAAATTGCTGAAAACGTATTAAATGGAACGTTGCACGGTGTACAAGGTACTTTTAACGGAACCACAACTACTTATAAAACGGTAGATGTAGCTGCAACGAAATTCGATGCCTCGAAAATGTATGTATTTCCAATTCCATACAAAGAGATGATTTCCAACCCGCTTATGTCTCAAAATCCAAATTGGTAATTATTTAAGGAGAATCAGAACATGAAAAAAATTATAAATCACTTTGTGCTTTTGCTACTGATCGCAGCTTTTTATCAGGCTAATGCGCAAGCACAAAATACCATATCAGGGACAGTATCCGATAAATCTGGCGGTGTACCTGGTGTTTCTGTTTATGAAAAGGAATTTGGTACAAATGGAACAACTACCGATGAGCAGGGTAGGTTTACCTTGAAGTTAAAGGGAACCGCCAAAATCCTGATTATTAAAAATGTGGGTTACATTACCCGCGAAATTGATGCAAAAGGAAAAACTTCTTTAAAAATCACCATTGAAGATGATGTGAAGGGTTTAGAAGATGTAGTCGTTTTAGGTTTCGGACAGAAAACTAAAAAAATAACCAATACAGGAGCCATCAGTTCTATTTCGGGCGCTGAAATCAGACAGAGCCCTTCAGCCAGTTTGCAGAACTCTTTAGCTGGTCGTTTGCCAGGATTTTTCTCTCAGCAACGAAGCGGACAGCCAGGTAAAGATGGTGCAGCATTCCAAATCAGGGGTATTAGTACATATGCTGGAAGTGGGGCGACAAGTCCATTGATTATTGTCGATGATATCGAATTTACTTTAGATCAGGTAAACCAACTTGATCCGAATGAGGTAGAAAGTATTACCATTTTAAAAGATGCCTCTACGACTGCAGTTTATGGTGTTCGTGGTGCAAACGGCGTATTAATTATCAAGACCCGCCGGGGCGAATCAGGTAAACCTCAACTTACCTTCCGTAACGAAACTGGTTTGCAAATGCCTACACAACGACCAAAAGTAAACGATGGTTATACCACATTAAGTTTATTACGCGAACGCGTTACAAGTCAATATTTAGATCCGGCAGTTGCTTATCCACAATATTTTTCCGGCAATACTTTAGATCACTATCGCACTAACGACGATCCTTATAACTACCCAAGTGTAAACTGGTGGGATGAAGTACTGAAAAAGGTGAGTTTACAGAATAGGGTTAACCTCGATATCAGCGGGGGATCTAAAATTGCAAAATATTTTGTTTCATTAGGTTACCTGTCGCAGGGCGGTATTTATAAAGATTTCTCTAAAGATCAGGGTTTTACTACAAATTATTTCTACAACAGGTATAACTTCAGGTCGAATGTGGATATTGATCCAACCAAAGACTTGCATATCCGTTTAGATTTATCCGGACGTTTCGGCATCACAAACGAGCCTTACGATAAAGCTTGGAACAATGGCGGAACAACTTTTCAGTATTTGTGGAATGGTGAACTTTCATCTTTCAGTTATCCGGTATACTGGCCAAATGGTTTAATAGCCTCCAGTGCCAATCCAAGTGCCGTAAAACCAAACCCTGTAGCTAATTTAATGTATTCGGGTTATACCAGAACTTATGGTAATAACTTGAATTTTGTAGCACAGGCTAATCAAAAATTAGATTTTATTACCCCGGGTTTAGCCGCAAATGCTTTGGTATCTTTTGCCAGCGATTATGGTTTTACACGGACCTTACGCAGAAGCGGGAGTGGTACCAATCTCGAAATTCTGGCTTACATATATAATGCCAATACCAAAACCTACGATCCGTGGAAAACAGATATGTACCGTATGGGTACTTTGGTTAGGGAAGGAGCAAGTTTGGCAACCAACAGATTGTTAAATCTTCAGGCCAATTTAAACTACAACAGAAGTTTTGGAAACCACAACATTTCGGCTTTGGCTCTGCTTAACCAAACCACCAACTCGACCGATATTAGCGCAGCGTTAGCTGCAGAGCCCTATAACATCCGTGGTATAACCGGAAAAGTAGGTTACAACTACAAACAGAAATATCTTTTTGATTTTAGTGCCGGTTATAACGGCTCAGATAAGTTCGAATCGAGCAAAAGGTACCAGTTGTTCCCAGCCGCGAGTATTGGATGGAATATTAGTGAAGAGCCATTTTTCAAAAATAACATCAAGTTTGTAGATGCATTTAAAATCAGGGGATCTTATGGTTTAACTGGTAACGATGCCATTGGTTCGTCTGTGTATTCATATGCCAAAACCTATTCTACAGGCTCTGGTAGAGGTTATGTATTCGGCGAAACGCCTACCACTTCTGCGGGTTTGATTGAACCTACTTTATCTAATTACGACATTACCTGGGAAGTACAGCAAGATGCCGATGTGGGTGTAGATTTAAAAATGTTTAAAGGTAAACTGAGTTTAACTGCCGATTATTTTTACAAAAAACGTAAAAATATCCTTTCAGACCCTGGTACATTACCTGGGAGTTTTGGTGGCAGCGTACCGAAATACAATTTGGGTATCGTAAAAAATACAGGTTACGAGCTTGATGTAACCTATAGAGACAGAGTAAATAACAACATTACTTTTTTCGCCAACTCCAACATCACTTATGCCAATAATGAAATTGTTTTTAGAGATGAACCGGCCACACTTTATCCTTGGTTAAGTACAACAGGCAAACCAGTAGGTGCCCAGTTCGGCTATACTTCTGATGGCTTTTATCAAACCTTGGCAGAACTATACAATGCCCCTAAATTAGTCACAAATATCCCATTATCGAACACACAGCTTGGATCTTTAAAGTTTAAAGATTTGAATAACGATGGTATAATTGATCAAAATGATGCGGGTTATTTAGGAACAAATCAGCCAAAATATACGGTTGGTTTAAGCTTTGGCTTTACCTACAAAAATTTTGATGTGAGCACACTATTTCAAGGTGCTTTCGATTACATCATCAGATACGACAGGGGAGTTTTAGCTTATCAAAGACCTGATAGACAATCTATCCCCTTCAATTTAGGCAGATGGACACCAATAACGGCAACTGATGCAACTTTTCCTGAAATAAGTGGAAGTGCGAACAACTCTTTGGTTTCATCTTATTGGTACTCAAAAGGCGATTATGTACGCTGGAAGAATTTCGAGATCGGTTACCGCTTCTCATCTCATTTTGTTAAAAAGTTACACCTGAATAATTTAAGACTTTATGCAAATGGTTATAATATGGGCTTGGTTTATACCGCGTTGCCTGTATTTATCGATCCCGAATCGGCAGTGAGTGCATCGGCAGGAGAATACCCTCAACAGCGTATAGTCAACTTTGGTATCCAGGTTGGTTTATAGTTATACCCTTTAAATAGATCGTAACATGAAAAAATATTATTATATACTGATTGCATCTTGTTGTCTTATTGCGCTACAATCGTGTAAAAAAGGAGGCTTTTTAGATCCTAAGGTTGAGCCGTTAACCGAAGCAAAGGTTTTTGCAGATAGCACACTAACGATGAGTTTCTTAACAGATATCTATGCTTATACCGGAATGGATATTATTCCCGATATAAATGGTGGATCGGGATTGGGTACCATTATCGATAACTTCGAGACAATGACCACCAATGTGGCGGCTGGTTATTCGTCAGGTCCGCAGATCCCATTGTTAACCTCTGCTTTAACTTCAAGTAATCATGCCTTTAATACTTATTACCCAGCATATTATAAGCGAATCAGATCGGCAAATATTTTTATGAAGAATATCCCGTCGTCAACACTTTCTGCACCTAAAAAACTGCGGGTGATTGCCGAAGCTAGATTTTTAAGGGCATGGTATTATTTTGCCCTCGTTAGACTTTATGGCGGAGTACAGTTAATGGGCGATGAGGTAAACGATGATCTTCCCAGCTACGAATACAAACGCGATAGCTACAAAAAATGCATTGATTATATTGCTGCCGAACTGGATGAGGCGGCCAAAAATTTACCAACTTCATTAACATTAGAGGCTGCGGATTACGGAAGAGCAACCTCTGGTGCATGTAAAGCATTAAAAGCGCGTGTTTTAGTTACCGCAGCCAGCCCGTTGTATAATGGAAATCCGGTTGCCACCGATGCCACTATTGGACCACTGGTTTCATATTCTAGCACATTAGATCAAAATTTATGGCAGAAAGCAGCTGATGCCTGTAAAGCGGTACTGGATTTGCCAGAATATGCCTTGGTTGAAGATAATACAGTAAAGCCTGGATTGGGCTTTCAGAACATGTTTATCACTTCGAGAAAAAATTCAGAATACATATTTGCTTATAATGTAACCAAAGGTAAAACACTCGAACTGATGTGGTTTCCATGGAGTAGAACTACTCAAACCATTCTAACCTATAGCAATCCAAGTGAAAACATCGTAAGGGCATTTGGAATGAAAGATGGTAAACCGATTACGGCATCTTCGGCAGCTTTCCCATATAATGCAACCAATCCATATGTAAACAGAGATCCCAGGTTCGATTATTCTATTATTTATAACCAGGCTGTGGTTTGCAATAAGGCAACAACTGCCTTGGATAAAGTTGATATTTTCTTCAATAAGGCCACTAATGCACCATCTGTTGATGGTTATGCCAACCTACATACCAGAACAGGCTACTACAATCGTAAAATGTGTAATGATTCTTCACCCTTTAACAGCCTAAATGTGGACAGGGCTTATCCAATAATCCGTTTTGCCGAAATGGTATTGGGTTATGCAGAAGCTTTAAATGAGCTCGGACAAACTGAAAACGCGGTGAGCAATGTGATTAAAATTAGAAAACGTGCAGGCATTTTAGCTGGAGCAGATAACCGCTATGGTATTCCGGTAGGTATTTCACAGGTTGATTTGCGTACGCTCATTCAAAATGAATATCGGGTTGAATTTTTCTCTGAAGGCCATTGGTATTATGATACCAGAAGGTGGAAGACAGCAGAGGTTACAGAAGCACAGCAGGTAACTGGAACTATCGTAACTAAAGAATTAAATGGAACATTTACTTATGCACCAATAACAGTAATTAATAGTGCGTTTTTAAAAGCCAATTATTTTGCTCCAATTCCTTTAACCGAAATACTAAAAGGTAAAAGTTTATTGGTGCAGAATCCAGGATGGTGATAAATTAATCAACTAAAAATAAAACTCAAAAACTATGAAAAAAACATTAATTCTATTTGCAATGATGTTGGCTTTTGCTGTAATTAAACCTATTTCAGCAAAAGCGCAGGTGCCAACCCAAGAGTATTACCATGAAATAACAAATGATTTGGGCACCTTTAAAATTTGGCTGTATCTGACTGAAAACAATGGTATTGATCATGTTTACATCATGGATCCTGAATTCAATTCTTGGACAGCACATATTACCTGGAAGGTTTATGCAGGTGGGTATGGCGCAACTGTTGCTCATGTAACAGAATTCTCAGCCTATTTTGCAGGTTATCAAATAGATTGGGCAGGCGCGTTTGAACCAGAATATGGTTATCAACCCATTATCACTTCAGTTAATTGATAACATTTTTATCCCAAATTTTAACTATTGAATGTAATATGAAAAAAACTATTTTGATTTTCGCATTGTTTTTAAGTTTCTTCGCTATTCATAGTGGGGTAAAAGCACAATGTGTACAGCCACCCGCGCAAATTTTAACCACTGCTTACGATCAATCGCAGTATTATGTAACGGTAACTTTAAACCCGACAACAGGTGCACAATCGGTGTTGATTGAAGATCCGACCAATACGTTCAATAATGCTTATGTAACTATAGATAGTACTTATGGAGGTTGTTCCTTATCTGCTTACGAAGTTTATGGTTCGTTCATCATATTCGACATTCCATCGCAAAGCTACAAGCGTTACAGTGTTGCCTTAACGGCCCAAACAGGATTTGATGGAACTGACCCCGAGCGGGGAGCTTACACCATAGGCGAATATTTTTAATTGTCAAAATATTTTTTACTTGAGTTAGTACCAACAGGTTGCCCACCCCAATAAAGGTAGGCAACCACATGGTTGGGCAAGTGTCTTAGGTATTTATACAGCCAAAATCAACACGATCATATTAAACATCTATTATGAATACCGATCAACAAGAAAGCCAACCGAAAACCTCAATTGATATCAGGACACTTGAACCCATTATGTTTTATTCGGGAAAAGATGATGAACTACAGTTCTTTTTAAACGAAACCGAATTTGGCGAACTGATTATTATCTCACTTTCTGATGATCAGGTTTTAGTGAAAGAGGTACTATTAGAAGAAACAAATGAAAAACTTGAATGGAAACAGGATCATAAAGGATTGAGAATTTCGGTACCCGAGGGATTACCAAAAAGTAGAGGGGATATGGGGCGCGTATTGAAGGTTATGTTTAAGCCGTAAACCCCCAGCGGAGTTGAAGGGTATTTAGTTGGGCGCTTGGAATCAGTTAACCGATTTTAATATACTGACTATTAATAAGTTAATAAAAATTAAGGTTTAATCAATCACTGTAAACAATATGCTATCAACCATGAACAAATGAACCATTAAACTAATAACCAATTAACCATAAACTTTTAAACCATTAACAATGAAAAACAAAAAACAACTTTGCTTTGCCTTACTTCTAACAATGTCGAGCGGCATTTTAATGAATGGCTGTAAAAAAGCACCGGTTTCAGAACCAGAAACCAACCAGGCAAAATTCACTAAATCTGTGCTAAGCTCAACCACCACGCCTAGCTTTGTAACTAATACCAAAAACCTCAACATTGTCATGTTTGTGCCTACCGATAACCCGGCGCTTCCTGATTACAAAACCAGATTAACAACGTTATTTACGCATTTTCAAAACTGGTTCCATACCGAAATGTTAAGGTATGGCTATGACAAATATTTAGGCTTAGCCAGGGTTGATTCTACCAACCTTATTAAATTTATTGAAATACCTGCCGCAGGACCACAGGCAGATTATCCCTATGATTCAAGCATATCAGGAAGTAAAATCCTGAATGAAATAAACGCATACAAAGCTACACATGCGTCTGAATTTTCTAATTCTTCTCACATGCTTATTTTATTACCGCAAAGAACCGATGGTGGAGGTCAGCCATTTTATGGGTTGGGTAAAAATTGCTTTGCACTGGATAATGCAAATATGGCCGTTGATAAAATACCTAATCCTAACTCTAATTATTTGGGTGGAATGTTGCACGAACTTGGCCATGGCTTAAATCTTCCGCACGATCATGCCAAATATGCTTCAGAAGAGCCAACATTAGGTACTTCTCTAATGGGGGCCGGAAACGTAAGTTTCAGCAAAGGTCAGCCTACCTTTTTAACCGAGGTGGATGCCGCCATTTTGAACCGTAACGAGATTTTTCAAAACCCTCTACCAATAGAAATACCATACGAAAGTGCTACAACCACGATTAATGCCAATGCAACTTTCAATAGCACTACTCAAGCCTTTAATTTGTCGGGTAGTTTTACGAGCAATAAAGAGGTGACCGATATTTTAGTTTATATGGATCCCAATGTGAACAACGAAGGAACAGGGGTGAACAAAGATTATAATGCCGTTACCTGGAGGTTTACACCTGGAACCGGAAATACCATTGCCGGAAGCATTCCACTAAGCGAACTTTATTATAAAAATAATGAGCCTTATGAGTTAAAGGCCAAACTTTTGCTAAAAAACGGAAACGTAATTACTCAAACTTATACTTTCTCATTTTTAAATGGCGTACCACAGATTGGTGCAAACGGTTCAGCTAAATTTTACCAGAATGCCAGTTATGGAGGTTATGGCATATCATTACCGGTTGGCCAGTACACCACCGCCGATCTGATCAGCCGTGGCATCAGCAATAACGATGTTTCGTCCGTTAATGTAGGTTTGGGAGTAAAAGTAATTCTGTATGATGGAGATAACTTTACAGGAAGCAGCATTGAATTAACCTCTTCGAGTACTTATGTTTCTACTTTTAACGATAAGGCATCCTCTATAAAAGTGATTGCCCTTTAATCATTATATTTAAAACAGACTTGATGATAAACGTTTCAAATCATAATCGAAAATGAGAAAGCCACTTTTTTTAAGTCTGTTATTTGTACTGTTTGCCCAACTATTGATTGGGCAAACAGTGCAAAATAATGCATTGGAACGGTTTAAGACAGAAAAATTCGGCATGTTTTTACATTGGGGCTTGTATGCCCAAACTGCGGGCGACTGGAAAAACCATAAAGTAAAAGGTGGCGAGCATTTTATGCTTTACGAACGTATTCCCGTACAGGAGTACGGAACTATTGCCCATCAATTTAATCCAGTAAAATTCGATGCAGATGCCTGGGTAAAGCAGGCAAAAGAAACAGGGATGAAGTATATCGTTTTTACGGCTAAACATCACGATGGATTTGCCATGTACAATTCGGCCAGTAGCGATTATAATATTGTAAAAAGAAGTCCCTTTAAACGCGATCCGATAGCAGAACTTGCTAAGGCCTGCAAAAAATATCAAATTGACCTTTGCCTTTATTACTCTTTGGGCAGAGATTGGCAAGACCCTGATGTGCCAACAAATTGGCCAGTAAAAGCGGGAAGGAGTAATACTTGGGATTACCCCAATGAAGATGCAAAGGTTTTTAACCGCTATTTCGAAAGAAAAGTTAAACCTCAGATTACAGAACTTTTAACCAACTACGGGCCAATTGGGGTACTGTGGTTCGATACACCCGAACTGATCAGTAAAAAAGAAAGTGCCGAACTTAAAGCTTTAGTTCATAAATTGCAGCCAAACTGTTTGGTAAACAATAGAATTGGAAATGGTTATGGCGATTTTTCAATTTCTGAACAATCATTAGCGCCATCATCAAAACAAGCATGGGAGTCTTGTTTAACCATTGGCCAGAACTGGGGTTACAACAAACACGATAGCGTTTGGAAATCGCCCGAAGTATTGGCCCGTCACCTTGTAGAAGTAGTAGCCAATGGGGGTAACCTCTTGTTAAATGTTGGCCCTAAAGGTGATGGTACATTTCCGGATTGGGCTACTGCCAGGTTAAAAGCCCTTGGCAAATGGATGGATATAAACAACGAAGCCATTTACAATAGTCATCCTTGGCTAGCCGTAAAGGAAAATGCCAATAAAACAATAGATAATGTCAGTATCGAAGAAAGTAAAAACGCCATTAAAGATGCTGTTTTTGATGGTACACCCAAAAACATCGTCCCTGATGTATATTATACCAGCAAAAATAAAGTTGTATATGCTTTTCTAAGGAGCTGGCAATCAACAGATGTAACGCTCAAGCAGATCGATAAAAATAAATTGAGCATTAAAAATATTGAATTAATGGGTAATAAAAACAAAGTTCGATGGTCGGTAACTGATCAGGAGCTGAAATTGAATTTACCTGAAGATTTTAAAAAAGGAAATCAAATTCCTGTTTATGTGTTAAAAATAACAACCAATTAATGAGGTTTTTATATATATCAATTATAATATTTGTTTATAATGTTGCGCAGGCACAACAGCAGGTAGCTATTATTCCAATGCCAGTGCAATTTGTAAAAGGCAGTGGCTACTTTACCCTTAATAATTACAGTAGCATTGGTTACAATAACGAACAGTTAAAAACAATTGCCTATTATTTTCAGAATGAATTATTAAGTCAAAAAGGAATTACCGTTCAGCAGAAAGCTAAAACGGCAAATATTGTACTGTTGCTAAAAGCGGGAAGGAAACATGCAGATTCATGTGCTTATCAGATCAGTATCAAACCCGACCAGATTATCGTTTCGGGTACGCATCCCAATGGTATTTTTTATGGGGTGGTTTCGCTGTTGCAACTGGCGCTAACCAATAAAAATAACCAGCTTCCGGTGGTCGAAATAACTGATACGCCAGCTTATGGTTGGCGGGGTTTCATGTTAGATGAATCGCGTCATTTTTTTGGTAAAGAAAAAGTGAAATCCATTTTAAACTGGATGGCCTTTTATAAACTCAATATTTTTCACTGGCATTTGACCGATGAACCTGCCTGGCGCTTGGAAATTAAGAAATACCCTAATTTAGCGCTTGTTGGAGGCATCGGCGATTATCTGAATCCTGATTTACCTGCACAGTTTTATACCCAGGCAGATATTAAAGAAATTATTGCTTATGCTGCAGAACGTTATATCCAGGTTGTTCCGGAAATTGATATGCCAGGACACGCAACTGCAGCCAATAAAGCCTATCCAGAATATTCGGGAGGAGGATCGGCAGGTCATCCCGAATTTACTTTTAACCCAGGCTTAGAGAAAACGTACACGTACCTGACCGATATTCTAAAAGAAACCAATGTACTTTTCCCAGCCGGATTAATCCATTTAGGGGGAGATGAAGTGAGTTATGGAAATGAAAAGTGGAATACCAATCCAGAAATATTAAAACTCCGCGAGCGCGAAAAGCTTAAGGATAATGCTGCGGTAGAACATTATTTTATGAAACGCATGGCCGACTCGTTGTATCAGCTCAATGTAAAAGCCATTTTTTGGGACGAAATGGCTGATGTTGATCTTCCAAAACATAAAACTGTTATGTTCTGGTGGCGACAAGAAAAACCCGAACAGCTCCGTACGGCATTAAGCAAGGGTTATCCTACGGTTTTATGCCCACGGTTGCCTTTGTATTTCGATTTTGTTCAGGATAGTACGCATCAATATGGCCGGAAATGGAATAGATTATACAATCCCATTGAGCAGGTTTACGCTTTTGACGCAGGTGCTTACGCCGAAAATGACAAAGAAAAGTCACTCATTTTAGGTATTCAGGCCAACCTTTGGACGGAAACTGTAGATAACAATGCCCGGTTGGATTATCTGCTTTTTCCGAGGATTGCAGCCTTGTCCGAAGCAGCCTGGGTACCTCATAAAAAGAAAGATTTTAAAACTTTCAGTGCCAATTTAACCCGGCATCTGGCATTGTACAACAAAACAGGATTGTATTATTACGATCCTTCAAAAACATTGTTACATCCCGAAATTCCGGTAAAAAGAAAGAAACCATTGAACTATAAAGACTAATACGTACAAAATTTGAATATGAAAAATAGATTAAGATATATATGGCTTGCAGTTGCAGCAACAGCTGTGGTAAGCCATGCAAATGCACAATGGACAGGACCGAAAAGCAAGCCTACAAAAGAAGTTGAAGTTAAATATGGAACCTTAACACCACCACACCGTACCGATGCCGATATGGAAGCCTTTCGCAGTTATGGTTTAGGACAGTTTATCCACTGGGGAATTTATTCTATTGCGGGTAACGAATGGAATGGGGTAAGCGCAAGGGGCGGTGCAGCAGCATCAGAATGGATACGCTCATGGAATGGGCCTACAGCGCCAAAAGATTGGACTAAAACTTACGATAACCTGTACAAGCAGTTTAACCCGAAAAATTTCGATGCCAAACGCTGGGCTAAACAAGCTAAGGATATGGGCGCAAAATATGTAATTTTTACCACCAAACACCATGATGGCTTTGCACTTTGGCCAACCAAATATTCTGATTATAATGTTTCTGCATCGCCATATAAAAAAGATATCGTAAAACAGATTGTTGATGCCTATACCGCCGAAGGCATTGATGTGTATCTCTATTTCTCTATTTTAGAATGGAACAACCCAAATTATATGGGTAAAGCGCCAAAAACAGACGAAGAAAAAGAAAAATTTGGTAAATTTTTAACTTATACCCGAAACCAGCTTTTAGAGCAGCTGGATAACTATCCGAAAATTAAGGGTTTCTGGTTTGATGGTACCTGGGATGCCTCATGGAAAAGTGCCTACGAGTTTACCTATAATCTAGAAAAAGAACTGCGCGAAAAACATCCTGGATTAATTATCGGATCACGTTTCCGTAACGATGAACATGGCTCGCGGCACTTCGATTCGAATGGCAATATTTTAGGCGATTACGAACAAGGCTGGGAACGCAAACTACCAGCAGAATTTGAATGGTTGAACGGTAACGATTGGGATGCAGTAATGACTATCCCACCAAACGGTTGGGGTTATATGAAAGATTGGTCAGGAATTTATACCAAAACTACCGATGATTTATTGGATATGTTGATGCATTCGGTATCAATGAACGGCAATTTTGTGTTAAACTTTGGCCCTGATGGAAATGGCAATATGCATCCCGAAGAGGATAAAATTGCAAAGGAAATTGGTGAATGGATGAAACAGAATGCAGAAGCTGTTTATGGAGTACGTCATGCAGCATTAACACCTTCAAAATTGGGCTATTTCACACAGAAAGCTGATAATTTATACTTAACTATATTTAATAGGCCAGTAAATAACATTGTACGCATTGCAGTACCAAAAAATGCGAAACAAGTTCCGGGTACGGCTGCTCTTTTGATCAATAGCAAAAATCTGGAATTAAAACAATCAGACATCGGATTGGATCTGGATAAAAATACCTATTACGACGTAATACTGCCAAAAGATTTTCAGTCAAACAAAGCATTTGTAATTAAAATGAAACTGGTAGCGCCAAAAGCAAAGGCCGCAAAGTTAATGGATGCTAAAATGTAGCCTGAATGAACGGTTATTTCCTTAAATTTTTAATTAAGTATGATTTAAATAAACCGTTCGGTAGTAAACTATCAAACCAGGCTTTGCAATAAATTGAAGCAATGACCGAAAGGGGATAAACCAGGTTTTGATAGGAAGATATAAATGTAAACGACAAGGTAATGAATAGGTTGATTAGTACCCGAATTTTACCGTCTATACTAAGCGTACTTTAGACTGGTTATCTGATTTTGCGCCTGGTAAATACATTTATTTGGTTAGTTAATGATTGCGTAGCGATGGATGTTTCTACGCAATCTTAAATTTAACCTAATCGGAATATATTAATGCCACAATTTATCAAACAAGCAAGTCTTAAGCTTGAGTTATTTGCATAAATCACCAGTGCAAAAGCAAATTAGTTTGACTTTGGTCAGATGCATTTAATATTGAATTTAAACTGCACTGTAACTTTAACAATTTCATAACGCTAGCTAACTATCTTACTAATAACATCGGTTCATCTTTGTTAAAAGACCCTAACCAAATTATAGGATAATTTAAGCACAATGATATGAGACTGATTTCTTGCATAGCGTTATTAATGGTTATACCAGCAGTGGGACTTTTAACCAAAGCAAATAAATTTACTGACGAAAAAAGATCTGAAACCCCAGTGCATGAACACATTGTAAATGATTCAGCTTCATTTAAATTGTTTAGTCATTTTGGTACGGCTGCTAGGTTTGAGGGTGCACCTGTTGTATTTGCAACTGATTATCGGCAGAGTTTTTTTAAGCCTATATATCTCCACTCAGCCCCCTTATTTACAATTAATAAAATAAAGTAGCCCAGCCTTTAATGAAACTTTAATAAAATAAGAATAGAAGATTGTTATTAAAAGGCGTCTTGATTAGTTCACTTGGTCATAATTTATTAGGCATTGATTAGGTACTCAGCTCCTGTGGTGTCAGATATTTCTATCTGACACTTTGTTTAATCCTTTATTCCAGTTTCTAGAATGGTTCTCACTGCCAGATGGTAACATCTGGCAGCACGTTTAAGCTCGAAACTCCAAACTACTTACCTTCCCACCAGGCTAAAGGAAACTTTATTTCATCAACAGAGCTAGCAACCATATCGGGTTTAAAAGCATAGTGACCTAAGCGATCTTTGCTTGATATGCCCGAAAGTACCAAAATGGTTTTATATCCCATCTGAACGCCTCCTTGTATATCAGTTTCCATAGTATCGCCAATAACAGTAGTTTCACTGGTTTCCAATCCTAGAAATTTGCGTGCCGAACGCATCATCACCGGACTTGGTTTGCCTGTAACAAATGCTTTTCTGCCGGTTGCTTCCTCTATCATTGCGGTGGTTGCTGCTATACCCAGGTTATTCCATCCTGGTTTTTTTGGCGATGGATCTCTGTTTGTGGTGATAAATTTAGCTCCCGCAAGAATCATATCAACAGCGCGCTGCACCATTTCGAGTGTAAAGTTTCTACCTTCTCCCAATACTACAAATTCCGGATCGGTGTTCACCAAAGTAATACCATAATCGTGCAAACTGCTTAATAAACCACCTTCTCCCAATACATAAGCGGTACCATTTGGGCTTTGATCGGAAAGGAATTTTCCAGTAGCCATTGCACTGGTGTATACGTGGCTTTCTTCTACTTTTATACCAAGTCCTTTTAGTTTCCGAACTACCTCTAAAGCCGTTCTCTGACTGTTGTTGGTCATAAATGCAAAAGGAATATCTTCATCAATTAAGTTTTTAATGAATTTATCAGCACCAAATATCAATTCTTCCCCACTATAAATCACCCCATCCATATCTATTAATAATCCTTGTTTCATATATTTTGTAGATTTAATCTGTTTATGTACAAACTTAATATTTTCTTGTTCAATCAATGTTAAAATTAAGTCTACTGGCCGTCAGTTTTAGAAATTAATTGTTGTTCTATAGCGATATCTGCTAGCTTTTTTTGTATAGAGGGATTACAAGTGGAAGAATTGTAGATCGTTATTACCACGGTTAAAGGGATGTTGTTTCTAGGCATTACCGAATGTCATAAGTGGACATTAACGTTATGCGAAACTGAGAAGTGATTTAGGATAAATGCTAAATGTACATAGGTGCCATTTTTCGCCAATAATGGGGGCGGTGCGCATTACTTTCCCAGGTGTGGAACTGATTGGGTACACCTTTTTCCCATAATAAGCTGCTAAGATGCTGGTTTCCGGTCAAAAATGGATCGGTTTCGCCTACCGCTAAAATAATTTCCATGTTTCTAACTGCCGATAATAACCGATCATCATTTAGGTTGGCTATATATTGGGCTGGCATATTAAAGTAAACCTCATCGTTGTGAAATCCGTTTAACAGATCCCTAAAATCGCCTATGTTATCAGTAAGGTCATATCTTCCACTAATACCAACCGTTTTTTTAAATAACCAAGGATACTTCATAGCCAGATTTATGGCATGATAAGCCCCCATGCTGCAGCCAGCGGTTTCTATATAATCGCCGTCATTTTTCTGATAAATAAGCGATAATACTTCTTCGAGGAGATATTTTTCATATTGTAAATGCCGGTCTATCCGTGCCGATGGAAATACCTCATCATTATAAAAACTTTCTCCATCTATACTATCCACACAGAAAATTTGAAGTTCACCATTTTCAATCTGCGTACTTAAAGAAGCTATAATTCCCCAGTTTTCGTAATCGTAAAACCTGGCCATACGGGTGGGGAAAAAGATAACTGCTCTTCCGGCATGGCCGAAAACCAATAGTTCCATATCCCGTTGAAGATTATGGCTGAACCATTTATGATATTCTCTGTTCATTAGCTTCAATTCTTTTGCGGAAAATTAAGGCATCAATGTTATCGGGATATTAATTAAGCGTAATGATTAACCTAATTTCTCTTTAACAGTACTTGCCCATAAACGATAACCTTCTTCACTGAGGTGAAGTCCGTCGTTATCGTAAAGCGCAGGGTTTGGGTTGCCTTCTTTGTTCAGCATTTTCTTAAAAACATCAATAAATTTCCAATGATTATTGAGTTTAATGATTTCGCTTTCAATGAGGTTATTGGTATATCTGAATTGATCGGCCATTTGCCAACGCGTAAGACTGGGTTTTAAGGAAATAAAATAACAAGGCAGTATGCCAAACCGTTGGTTAACCTTAACCATCAGCTGCTGAAAAAAAATAAATATCTCCTCTGGGTTTCTGCCATCGCCAAGGTCGTTATCGCCTGCATATACCACAAGTGCCTTTGGCCTATAGTCCATCATAATCCGCTCAAAAAACCATACACATGCTGCT
The DNA here is from genome assembly GCF_011759615.1 of Pedobacter sp. SG908. NCBI lineage: Bacteria > Pseudomonadati > Bacteroidota > Sphingobacteriia > Sphingobacteriales > Sphingobacteriaceae > Pedobacter > Pedobacter sp. SG908. The sequence continues at coordinate 2,502,859 of NZ_JAAOYY010000001.1, read as the reverse complement.
AGTGTAGAGCCACCAAAGCCTAAATTGGTTACTTTCATGTAATCAAAATCATCTTCGAGACTATTCCACAACCGGATAGATGAGCTGCCATAGAAAATAACGCCAGGATGCTCGCGGTCTAAGCGATGCGCCCTTTCCAATTGTTTAACTTCTTCTTCGTACCAGTACATACCGCTAAAGATAAAAATATCTGCCTCTTGAAGAAATGTATTCTATGTTAAGTTTATGTTATTAGGTATTGCTCAATTTTACAGGAACTAAAAATTAATGCCCTAAACTTCTTAATGATCAAAGAAAGCAAGGTTGAGGTTTTACACCGTTAAGGCAATAACCACATTAAGTTTGAATTATCGCCCTTAACATATAATCACTAAATTGTTTCAGGTTGCCCCATTTTTTTAAGAATGCGGTAATGGGAGCGAAGTGCCGATAAGAAAGTGCTGTTTTCATGATAAGGCAATCCAAATTCCAGCGCGGTTTGTTTTACAATAGTTGAAATTCGCCCATAATGTATATGGCAAATTTTAGGGAAAAGGTGATGTTCTATCTGTCGGTTTAACCCGCCAAGAAAGAATGCTGAGATTGGCGATTGGGTTGCAAAATTAGCTGTAGTACGCATTTGGTGTTCGGCCCAGGCTTCTTCCATATTACCTTCCGCATTGGTTATTGGAAAAGTTGTTCCTTCTACTACATGAGCCAGTTGAAAAACCAGTCCCATGGTTAAGCCTTGAGCCATGTGTAACACCACAAAACCGATTGCAACCTGCCACCAGGCAAGCGGCATAATCAGTATCGGTAAACCAATAAAAATAAAATAGTACAGAAACTTATAAAAAAAGAGGTTAAAGTATTCAACCTTCGGGTGCTTGTTCTTGCATGCACCCACACTTTTCTGGAAAAACTTTTTATAATCTTTACGAAACACCCAGGAAAGCGAAGCCAGGCTATATAAAGGGAAAGCATACCATTGCTGGAAACGCTGATGTGGTTTTAATTTATCCTCTGTACAAATTCGTATCAGGCCTGGTGCTACTTCAATATCTTCGTCATGGCCAGGAATATTGGTATAAGTGTGGTGTACCACATTGTGGGTAATGTTCCACACATACGGATTGGCCCCAACCATATTAAAAAGAAAACTGAAAAACGAGTTGATGCGTTTAGAACTCGAAAACGAACCGTGAATGGCATCATGGCAGATATTGAAACCAATGAAAGCACATACTGCACCAAGCAGAATAGTTAAACTTAACAGAATGGCGGTATGAAAAGAAGAAAGTAATATGGTTAAATAAAGTGCCAAAAATAAGATGAGGAAAAGGCAAGCTTTAGCCCACATCAGAAGATTGGCATTGATACTGATATTGTTTTCTTTAAAGTCGTTGTTTACTCTGCGGCGAACCTCCGCGTAAAATGTATTTCCCGGCAAACAAGGGAATTTTGCTTTTGATTTCATGATCTTGTGCGCTAATCTACCCCATGTACGAGGTCGATAACTCCAAGTTCATTAAGCTTTATGTATAGCCCGACTAATTAGCCTAGCTTAATTATAAACGTAAAATAATTCGTTTTAGTTTTCGACGAAGATAATAAATTAACTGTTGATGCAGCCGATAACCATGTTAAATTAAAAACATTTCGAGGCTTACGGCCAAAAAGGTGAAGGCATGCAAACTTGGCCTAACTATAATAGTTTGGAAATGAAAATCAATCAAAACACAGACTACTCGCTGTAGTTCCTCTTATTAGCAGCATAAATATGGTACCAAATGTACAGAATCCATATTAACACCACTGTGCTATAAACCAATTCGGGCTCAAATGAATCCCTTGTAGTTAATAACGCAATGGAGGAGATCAGGGCAGCCAGGAAGAAATAAAGAATATTTTTCATAACGTACTGATTTAATGAATGTTGGATTGAGTAAATATAATAAAATATCTCCTTAGTATCAATTGTTTGCAGAAATAAATTACCAGAATATGATAAAATAGCTTAATTATCTCTTTTATTTGATATTTTATGTTCATTTATCTGTTTTTTAATTAGTTATGATCTTAATAACTGAAGATTCTAGCGTCAAAATGTTTGAATTTCAGTTTTGAGCTGAATTTAAATCAGGCTTCAAGTTAGAAGACGTTTGTGAAGCTGTTTTACTTTAAAATCAAGCGAAAAATTAATTTAAAATTGAGGATTATAATGCTGTTGATAGATTAAAAACAGGTAGTTTGTTTGGATTTGGTGAAAAATGGGATAATAAGTAGGTAGAACATCATAAAATTGTGGCATTGGGGGATTTATATTTTTTTGTAAGTTTACCCGACACAACCAACCAAGAAACAAGAACACACACAAATGATTAAATTTTCTTTAAGCTTAATTTCTTTTACACTAGTTTTTTTTGGATTAAAAAACTTTTTTAGCGAACCGAAGATACAACGCGTATCACCTCCCGAATTAACGATAACCAATTTTGCTGGACCAGATGTTACACCCAGCCCAGCCTGCTTGGCTGTAGCGCCAACGGGAGAAGTATATGTTGGTGTTGATATGATCGGCTCTTTAGGTAAAGATCCTGGTAAAGGACATATCCTTAAATTGATAGATAAGGATAACGATGGTAAAATGGACGAGCATGTAGATTTTGCCGAAGTGGATAATCCACGTGGTATTATTGTTCAAGGCAATCAGGTTTATGTATTACATACCACTTTTTCTAAAGAAACAAAACAGGCTACAGGCATGAATTTGGTTGTTTTCGAAGATAAAGATGGCGATGGAAAAGCCGATGGACCCGAAAAACCGCTTATTGAGCATATCAGTAACGCCAAATATATTCGCGAACGTGGTACCGATCATGCCACCAATGGTATAAGAATGGGAATTGATGGATGGATTTATATTTCTGTGGGAGATTTTGGATTCCATGATGCGGTAGATCGTTCAGGTAAAAAACTAACCATGTTAGGGGGCGGGATTATGCGTGTTCGTCCTGATGGAACTGAAATGGAAGTATATACACACGGTACACGTAATGTTTATGATGTAGCTATCGATCCTTACATGAATGTTTTTACAAGAGAAAACACCAATGACGGTGGCGGATGGAATGTTCGTTTCTCTCATCACATACAATCCGGCGAATATGGTTATCCGGTTTTATTTCAGAATTTTACCGATGAAATTATTCCGGCACTTGCCGATTTGGGTGGAGGCTCGGGTACTGGAGCATTATTTATGGATGAACCAAACTGGCCTGAACAATATAACCATGTACCAATGATGGCCGATTGGGGCAGAAGCATGCTTTATATTCATAGAGTAACTACAGATGGTCCAACTTTTACCCAGAAAGACGAAGAATTTATTAAACTACCGCAAATTACAGACCTTGATGTAGATGGCTCAGGAAGATTATATCTGTCGGCTTGGGATGGCGCAGGTTATTCGGGTAGCCCGAATAAAGGTTACGTTGTTCGTGCAGTACCAAACAATTGGACCTACAAAGCTTTTCCTGATGTTAAAAAAGCTTCAATTAAAAAACTAACTGAACTACTTAAATCGAATAGTGCAGTAGGCCGTTTAACTGCTTCGCAAGAATTGGTTTCACGCAATGATAAACAGGCCATTTCAGCGGCTTTAAAAGTTGCTTCAGACCAAAGCTTAGCACTCGATGTCCGTATAGCTGGCCTGTATACCTATGCACAGTTGACAAAAGAAAACGGCATTGCAACTTTAGTTGAATTTACCAAGGATAAAGCAATAAAGGAATTTGCTTTAAAAGCACTTGCTGATCGTAAAGCGAATATAGATAAAGTGCCGGTTGAGCCATTTTTAGAAGGTTTAAAAGATCCTTCTCCTCGTGTTCAGGCGGCTTCAATAATTGGCTTAAACCGTTTGGGCAGGGTAGAAGTTGCCAATGTGCTTTTACAAACCAAGGTGCCTGCTTCGTTTACAGCACCTGCAAAAGGTATTGAAGGACCTCATGCCACACCAAATTCAGCCATTATATTGCCGCACCTTGCTGTACGTGCTTTAGTTGAGCTTAACGCTGTTGATGCACTACTCTCGGCCCTTAAAACTGAAAACTCAACCCTTGCACTTTGGGCATTGCGTTACATGCATGATGAAAAAGTGGTCAATGGTTTAATTGCCAACTACAAAGAATCAACAGATGAGAAATTGAAACAGCAGATACTGGTTACCCTGGGCCGTCTATATAAAAAAGAAATTGCCTATGATGCTACCTGGTGGTGGGGTACACGCCCCGATTCACATGGTCCATATTTTAAGGCTGTTTCGTGGGAAGGTTCTCCTATTATTGAGAAATTCCTGAAAGAAGAAGCAACAAAAGCCGGAGCGAAGGGGAAACAGTTTTATGTTGATTTGAATGCACGCCAAAGGATGGATATCCCAGAATTTGCCGAAGAAGAAAAAGTAGCTGCAGCCGAAGAACCAAAAATCGATCTGGAGAAAATTAAAAACAAAAAAGGTCAGGTTGGTAAATCATCTATTGAAGATGTATTGTTGGCCATCAACAAATTACAGGGCGATCCCTTAAAAGGAAGAAACATCTTTAATAACCAGGGATGTATTGCCTGCCACAGCTTAAGCAAAACCGAAAAAATGAAAGGACCGTTTATGGGGCAGATCGGTTCGATCATGAACCGCGAACAGATTGCAGAATCGATTTTAAAACCTAGTGCTTCTATCTCTCAGGGCTTTGCCACTGTAATGATTACAGCCAAAGGCGATCGTACCTATATGGGCTTTATAACAGAAGAAACAGCAGCCAAAGTGGTGGTTCGTAATATTGCAGGTGAAGTTTTTACTATTAAAGCAAGCGATATCTTATCAAGAAAAGAAATGGAAACTTCGATGATGCCTGAAGGCTTAGCTAATTCATTATCGTACGAAGAACTGGCTTCGTTAGTTTCTTTCTTATCCGAGCAGAAGAAATAGTTTCAAGTAGTTAAATTTGATAAGTATGGTACAGCCTATTAAAAAAAATCAGCTTGTCACAATTATATTTACCATTATAACCTTGTTTTGCTCAACGCTTGCAGTAGGGCAAAACAAGGAAATTGATTCCGCTTTTAAAATGCCTTTGCATCCAAGGTTATTGATAAGTCATGACCTTGAAAAACAGATCTTAGAAAATGTAAAGCGCGATACAAAGTTTAAACAGATCCACCAAGCCATACTATCCGAAGCAGATCATGTTTTAAACAAACCGGTATTGGAGCGGGTAATGATCGGTAAACGTTTGCTTAATGTATCAAGAGAAGCACTTAAACGGATTTATTATCTCTCTTATGCTTTTAGGCTTAGCCACGATAAAAAGTATGTAACCAGAGCAGAAAAAGAACTGCTTGTTGTATCTGGCTTTAAAGATTGGAACCCCAGTCATTTTCTTGATGTGGGTGAAATGACAATGGCTTTGTCAATAGGCTACGATTGGTTATATCAAGATTTACCACAATCAACCAGAAATATTGTTGCCCTTGCCATTCTCGAAAAAGGAATAAAGCCTTCAACAGACAATAAATATAATAACTGGTTAAATATTACCAATAACTGGAATCAGGTATGCAATGCGGGCATTTCATTTGGCGCAATCGCTACTTTTGAAGAACATCCGGCCTTATCGGCTAAGCTTATTAACCGGGCAATAAAAAGTGTAACCTTACCCATGAAACAATACGCTCCCGATGGTGCTTATCCCGAGGGCTATGGGTATTGGGAATATGGTACCACTTTTAATGTGATGTTTATTAGTGCATTAGAAGGTATTTTTCATCAGGATTTTGACTTAAGCGCTCAGCCTGGTTTCCTTAAAACGGCTGATTATCTGGATAATATGATGGCGCCATCGGGCAAGCCCTTTAACTATTCTGACTGCGGGGCCAATGCTGAATTTAACCCTGCACTTTTTTGGTTTGCATCAAAATTGAACGATCCTCGTTTACTCTGGATAACCCAAAAACAACTTGATGAGCAAATGCCATTAAAGAATAGGTTATTGCCATCTGCAATGATTTGGGGTGCAAAACTATCACTTAGTAATATTCAGCCTAAAAGTGCTAAATTTTGGATCGGAAATGGTCCAACTCCTGTTGCTTTAATGCGAAGTTCGTGGACAGATCCACTGGCTACTTTTGTGGGCTTTAAAGGTGGTTCGCCATCTGTTAGTCATGGCCATATGGATGTTGGGTCTTTCATCATGGAATCGCAAGGTGTACGCTGGGCAATGGATTTTGGGATGCAGGAATACGAATCTCTCGAATCAAAAGGTATTAACCTTTGGGACAGTAAACAAAATGCGCAGCGATGGAAAATATTCCGTTATAATAATTTTGCACACAATACCCTTTCAATTGATAGTACTTTGCAGAATGTTAAGGGAGATGCTGCTTTTATCAGGTATTCTGATAATAACCAGTTTATGAACGCAGTTGCCGATCTGAGTACCTTATATGCTGATAAACTAAAAAAATCGATAAGAGGCGTAGCCTTGGTTGATAAAAAAACGGTGCTGATTCGTGATGAAATAACGGTAGGAAATACGGATGTTACACTTCGGTGGTCGATGGTTACGCCTGCAACAGTGCAAATTATTAACGGACATACCATCGAATTGAGTTATAAAAACAAAAAATGTTATCTCACCGTGGATGCCGAAAGCAAAGTTAAAATGAAAACCTGGTCAACAGGCCCAGTTACAGATTATGATGCTAAAAATCCGGGAACTTCTATTGTAGGATTCGAAGTAAGACTCAAAGCTGATAGTGAACAAGCTATATCCGTTTTTCTAGATGCCGAGAATCCACCACAAAAAAACTTTTCTGCTAAACCAATAGCCAGCTGGCGTAAAAATAAATAAGGTTGGCAGCTGACATACTTCGCCACTAAGTTATAGGGCTTAATTTTCTGATAATTCTCTTTAAAAGTACACTAATAAATATTTTATTGTTATTGTCGAGCAATTTTTGTCATAAAAATGCGCCAGTTGTTTTGGTTTAAAAAAACAAAACTTACATTTAGCGATTAAATCTATATACCTAGTCGATGAGCAGATCGGGCAGGTATGACCACCAGTTATGGAAGACCATTTTTTTGAACAAATTATTAAGAACCCTCTTGAACAACCAAATATTCCACCCAATGAAGTAATATCCCTTTGGGCAGAAAAGCTAATTCAAGTACTTTTTCCAGAAAATTCTCCTAAAGTATTTTCAACAATTATAGATGTAAAGGAATATGTAGCTGTTTTGGAGCTTGAACTTTATGATATCATTTCGGCCAGCTGTAAGCTTAAAAATAGCGAATGTAAAAATGCAGCAGGTCAGTTTTTTGAAGAACTGCCAGCGCTTTACCGTGTATTGAATACCGATATTGTAGCGATTTATGAAGGCGATCCGGCTGCACAGAGTAGGTTTGAGGTCATTAGAACTTATCCTGGTTTTTATGCCATTTGTTTCTACAGAATTGCCCATATGCTTTATAATTTCGGTATACCATTGGTTCCGAGAATTCTTACCGAATATGCCCATTCCAAAACTGGTATTGATATCCATCCGGCAGCCAGTATTGGCGAATATTTCCATATCGATCATGGAACTGGGATTGTTATTGGCGAAACCAGTATAATAGGCCGTTATGTGAAACTTTATCAAGGGGTAACACTTGGTGCGTTAAGTGTTAAAAAAACATTAGCAGGCAGCAAACGTCACCCAACAGTAGAAGATAGGGTTGTAATCTATTCAGGGGCAACCATACTGGGTGGCGAAACCATCATCGGGCATGATAGCATCATCGGGGGAAACGTATGGCTTACTGAAAGTATCCCTGCTTTTTCTACAGCTTATCATTCTCCAATAATTACCATTAGAAACCATAAAGAAACCAAATAAATATATCAAAATATGGCAGGAATAATCGATCTGATCGGAAATACACCAATGGCTGAACTTCAAAAGCTGAATATTAACCCCGCTGTACGGGTATTTGCCAAATTAGAAGGAAATAATCCGGGTGGTAGTGTTAAAGACAGGGCGTCGCTCAATATGATCAGAAGTGCAATAGAGCGTGGCGATGTAGCTCCCGGAACTAAATTGGTGGAGGCTACAAGTGGTAATACCGGAATCGCATTGGCCATGATTGCAAGTTTATATAACTTAGAAATTGAACTGGTTATGCCAGCCAATTCTACGCGCGAACGTAAAGTAACTATGGAAGCTTTTGGCGCAAAAGTAACGTTGTTAGAAAGTATAGAAGAATGTAGAGATTATGCAGAAGAAAAAGGCGTTTCAAAAGGGTATTTTTTATTAAATCAATTTGCAAACCCTGATAATTATATGGCACATTATAAAACAACCGGACCTGAAATATGGAGAGATACCGAAGGTCAGGTTACACATTTTGTAAGTGCCATGGGAACAACAGGGACTATTATGGGGTGTTCGAGATTTTTTAAGGAAAAAAATAATGATATTCAGATTGTGGGCTGCCAACCTACCGAAGGGGCTTCTATTCCCGGTATCAGGCGTTGGCCCGAAGAATATTTACCAAAAATATTCGATCCGCTAAGGGTAGATCGCGTAATGGATATTGCACAGGAAGAAGCAACCCTAATGTCGAGAAGAATGGCTAAGGAAGAAGGTTTATTTGCAGGCATGAGCTCAGGAGGTGCCTGCGCCGCTGCTTTGAAGCTTGCTGGCGAGCTAGATAAAGGAACCATTGTTTTTATCGCTTGCGATCGGGGAGATCGCTACCTAAGCAGCGATCTTTTTGGTTAAGCAAAAATTATTAATCTTGTTGGGCCTTTTTTGATAAAAGCATCCGAACCCTTTGAGTAATGGCATCCATTTCAAAGGGTTTTTCTATATAATCATCCCAATGCGTTTTGTAATAAGTGGTTTTATGAATACCATGGCGTGCCGACATGAGTAGAATAGGAACGGAACTATGAACAGATAGCTTTAATTCTGTACATACCGCCCTTCCATCAGTCATACCAAGCAAAGTATCCATTAAAATAATATCGGGTTGGAAGGCAGCAATTTTGGCATGTAAATCTACCACATTGGAAAGATTCATTGTAATATAACCTTCAAATTCGAAGATCATCTTTATGGCATCAAGCGTTGCAGGGTGATCTTCGATAATTAATATTTTTGGTTGAGATAGCGATAACATTTTTTTGTATTAGTAATTAAGGAAAGCTAAGGTTACCTGCGCCTCGTTTTTTTAACAATAGCTCAAATATTTTCGAGTCCGTTCTGGTAAGGCTATCAAGAGAGTTGCGCAAACTCTGGTTTACCAGGCTTAAATTGGTAAACATGGTTCTGAGTGTTTCGTTTTCATCCCTTAGTTCTAAAAGCTCGTTGGCTATGCTGCCAAAATCTCTAATCCAGCTGTCGAAACAATCTTTATCAATTTCTAGGGCGGTATAAATTTCCTCGGGATCTCTGCCGTTGTAAAATTCTTGGATGCTGCCAATAATTTTAGCAGGGGTGTTATTCGGTTTCATGGTTGGTTTCGGAAATGCTGTTGTGCAGAAGGCTAAACCGTCCCCTGTCTAGACCTCCTGCGGCACAGCATTTTATTTTTAAAAATTTTCGTTAAGGGATAGGGACAAAGAAATATAGCGTTTAAGGCTTATCAAAATTTTTATCTACGCAGTTATACGCATCAATTTTAAGTGTTTGGCTTTCAGTAAGAAAGATGGAATGTGATTGGTATTTGGTTCATTATATATAGTTTTTGATGAATTAGCGTTTTAAATAAGCCATGCCTTCAGGCGTGTAACAAATCATCCCGGAAAAGACCGTTTCTGTCGACATGGCTAAAATATAAGTACAACCCAGACAAAAGCATTAAGCCTGTTCGGTTAAAAAACGGTATCGCACCGCATGCACTCTACATAGCTATATGCAAAGAGGGTGCGGTAGGTTGTTTTGGGGAATACTCATTTCTACGCATAAGTATGTAAGTTATTGTAATAAAGTGTGTTAGTTTATTTTTGATATTTTTTATTAAGATAATAGCAAAGAAAAAGCTATTTGTTTTTGTATATTATTTAGGACGATTGGTAAGGCCTAACATCCAAGTGTGCATATTTGTTTCGCCATCTATTCCCAGTTTTTTCCTGATTCTATATTTTCGGCTTTCTACAGCACGCACACTTAGTTTACAGGTTCTGGCAATCTCTTTAGTGTCGAAATTTAACCTGATATAAGCACAAAGTGTCAATTCTGCCGGTAGTAGTTGAGGCGAAACCTGAAGAAGCCGCTCGATAAAGATAGATTCGGCCTCGCTAAACCGCTTCATAAATGATGGGTCTCTGGTATGGGCAAGTTCGATTAATGCTTTTAAAGAAAAATGTTCAACAGGTTTTTCTGGTTTTGCATCGAGTTGTTTACGGTAACCTTCTACCTGTTCTTGAAGCAGGATACGTTGCCTCCTAAAATGCGCATTATGTCTTGTTAATAACCTTAACCGTTGGCCGTAAAGACCAAGACTAATAAGTATTCCTTCAATTATACCAGCTAAAGTGAGTAAATTAAAACTATAAGATTGAAAGGGAATGAGTTTCGTTAAGCAAAAAACAAGGTAGATAGAAGTAAGCGCCACTGGAATCCATCCAAATACGTAACACCAGATGAATGGATTGTTTTTGGCATACCCGCGAATGATAATAACTTTAACACTACTGAAGAGAAAAAGTAAGGAAGTTAATAAAAATAAAATTTGTGTAAGCATATTGGTCATGCTTCTGGCATCCCATAACGAGCAGATTAGGATTAAACCCCATCCAAACATTAATGCCTTAAAGAATTTATGAAGCTGCGGGAGCTGCCTTTTGAGTTTTAAAAAATAACTGTTAAACAGAATGGTAGAAATGTAGCCGAGGGCGATAAAAAAGTGTGCATGGACTAAAATAAACCTGGCTATTGGTTGGCCCAGTAGTAAGCCATAGCCTTGAAGGTAACAGACCATCACAATGAAATAAAGCAAAATAATCCGGGCTATATAAAGGGCAAAGAGTTTACTCCGTGTAACAACAAACATAAAAACATGGAAAATGAGAATCATCAGCGCAATACCCATGTAAATAGGCTGTAAACTATGCTCATTAAATAAGGCATGGTTTAATACTGACTCCGTAACCAGTTTAACAGGTACAAGTAAAGTGTTCATTGCCCTCATCCTCACATATACTTCACCAATAGGGGCTTTTACTTGTTGTAAGGGAAATACATAACCAGTACCCAGAATGTTATCATTTCGCTTCAGGTTAAACATACCGGAGTTAATCTGGTTTATCTTCCCTTGTTCATCACGATAAAATACATCGATAGTATCGATATTGGCATATTCGATATACAGATAGGGGATGGTTTGGTTGTTTTTTGTAAAACGGAATTTCATCCACCATACTTTTCCACTGGTTCCGCCATTAAAAATTGCTGATTCACCTTTCGAAAAACGTTCTGCCTTAAATTGTTCTACCTTTTCAAAAGATGTTGTTTTGAGAGCGTCCTGCCAAAAGTATCCTGCTTTACCAACGTTAACAAAAGTTTGTTTTTCTACCTGGATTAACGGTTGCGCCATGCAAAAGCTGCCTTCTATTAAGAAAGCGATAAGAATAAAAATGGTCTTCATTAATTAAACCAATGTAAAAAAGCTGGGATGACTTATTACAAGGGAAAAATTATAGTTTTATAATAGAAAATCCAAATTTTATCTGAAAAAAGAATACAATCTTAATGGCTTGGCATTCGCATCAAATTTGTATTTTAGACCGAGCCCAAAATTATATGCACCAACTGATTATACAATATGCTTTCCTGCTTGCAATTATTCTATTTGTGGTAATGTTGGCACAAAAAATCCGTGTAGCATATCCTATTTTGCTGGTAATTGCAGGCTTAGCATTGAGTTTTTTGCCCATACTTCGCAATATTGAGATTGAACCAGAGCTTATTTTTGTAATCTTTTTGCCGCCATTGTTATATGAAGCTGCATGGAATACTTCCTGGAAAGACTTCTGGAAGTGGCGCAGAGTGATCAGCAGTTTTGCTTTTCCCATTGTTATTCTTACTTCTAGTATTGTTGCTTTAATTTCTCAAAGTTTAATTCCAGGTTTTACATGGGCGCTGGGTTTTTTGTTGGGGGGTATTATTTCTCCACCAGATGCGGTATCGGCATCAGCCATACTTAAAAGTGTTAAAGTGCCCAAAAGGCTTACCACAATTATAGAAGGCGAAAGTTTACTAAACGATGCATCCAGTTTAGTGGTATTCCGCTTTGCATTAGCTGCAGTAATGACTGGTAGTTTCGTGTTTAGTAAGGCTGCTGGCAATTTTGTGCTGGTTATTGTAATGGGTATTTTAATAGGGATTGCGGTGGCTTTAGTTTTTTATGCTTTGCACCGATGGCTGCCCACCACTACAAATATTGATATTATTCTTACTTTTTTAACGCCATACGTCATGTACATAACCGCAGAGGAGTTTGAGTTTTCTGGTGTTTTGGCTGTAGTAAGTGGTGGTTTGTTTCTTTCAGCCCGCAGAGACCAAATTCTTACCCATCGGAGCCGCTTGCAGGGCATAAATGTTTGGGAAGCCGTAGCTTTTGTACTGAATGGCTTTGTTTTTTTGTTAATTGGCTTAGAATTTCCAGTAATTATTCATGGTTTGGGTAGCGATGGTCTTTTGCCAGCTATCCGTTACAGTGCTATTATTTGCCTGGTTTTAATCGTTACGAGGTTCGCGAGTACCTATGGTGCTTTGTATTTTACACGTTTCATTAGCCGCTATATTACCACTGCCGACCCCAATCCAAACTTGAAAGCGCCTTTACTTTTTGGCTGGGCGGGAATGAGAGGAGTGGTTTCTTTAGCGGCGGCGCTTTCTATTCCGATAGCTTTAAAATCAGGTGAAGCTTTTCCTCAGCGCAACTTAATCTTATTTATCACTTTCAGTGTGATATTGGTTACCTTGGTTTTACAAGGCTTAACATTACCCGCTTTAATAAAATGGGTAGACATGCCCGATCCGGATTATACTGTTTCTTTCGAACAGCAAAAACAAATGGTAAGAAAGAAATTATCCATGTTATCACTTAAAATCCTGGATGAAAAATACCACGAAGCCTTATTGCACAACGATATGATCAGGTCGATAAAAATCCGTATTGAGGCAGAAATGGAATTGTTGAGAGATTGGGAAAAAGAAGAGAACATTTCAAGGTCTGAAGGCTTTTATCACGACTATCGCGTTGCACTTGAAGATATTATGGCCGAACAGCGTATTTTGCTGAAAGGGTTAAATAAAAAAGAGCAGATTAATGATGAACTGATCAGAGAACAGCTAGAACTGCTCGATCTTGAGGAAGAAAAACTTCGCAGGCATTTTAGTCATAGAGATATATAAATACTCTTTTAGTACACTAAAACTGGCTAATTTATTTTGTGTATAACTCACTATTAGTAACATCCGAAATGATTAAATATTATGATATATTTGCTAATTAATTTAGTAAGTATGTCGGTAAAGGTTAATATCACTTCGAAGGGAATACAAAAGGTACTTAAAAACTATAATGAAAAGCAGGCTATTGCTGAGTATATTTGGAACGGTTTTGATGCCAATGCGAATACAATCCATGTAGATTATGTAGCTAATCCACTTGGTCTTTTAGCACAGTTAACGATTGCTGATAATGGTTATGGAATTAATTTCGACCGCTTACAACAAAAATTCGATCCTTTTTTCGAATCTGAAAAATCCATTCAGATTGTAGCGCCAAAACATACCTCCAAAATGCATGGTCGTAATGGGGTTGGGCGACTTACCTTTTTTACCTTTGCGCATGATGCTGTTTGGCGTACTACTTATCAATCAGAAAAAGGGTTTCGTTATGGCGAAATACACATTAACACAGGTGGTTTAAACAGTTACAGCTACGATTTTTCCACTGCTCCGAACAATACTGGTGAGACTGGAACAACTGTTTCTTTTACTAATTTAAGAATAAGTCAACAAGACATAGAAGAAACAGTACTTCCTTTTTTGATAAACGAATTCTGTTGGTTTATTGAATTGAATAAACACAAAAAATACTCGATTACTGTAAATGGAGAAGCTTTAGATTTTAGCAGCAATGTTAAAACCATAGAAGAATTTAGTCTTTTTTATCCTGATACTGCTGTTACATTTAAGATTAAATATGTTCATTGGAAAGAAAACCTGCACAAAGAACTATCTAAATACTACTTTTTGGCTGGTGGAGAAGAAATTTATAAAGATTACACCACCTTAAATAAAAAGAGCGACGATTATTTCCATAGCGTTTATATCGATAGTGATTTTTTCCGTGACTTCGATTTTAAGAGTTTCGAAAATGAGGGACAGGTGGCCATATTTGGTGCCGCTAAATCTTCGGCAGAGTACCGTTTTCTAATTAAAGCGTTAACAGAATATCTTAAAAGTAAACGTAAGCCTTTTTTAAAAGAATATGCCAACCGCCTAATTGAAACTTATGAACAGGATGAGATATTTCCGGTTTATGCCAGCGAAAGAGAAAAAGAATTAAGGAAACCAGCGTTGGTTGATTTAATTAAGGCATTATATGAAGTAGAACCTAAATTGTTTAGCAGTTTAAACACCGATCAGAAGAAAACCTTTGTACGTCTGGTCGATCTTTTAATGCGTGCTAATCTGCTTGATGAAATTGTTGAAATGTTCAATAGCATAATCGAACTTGAAGCCGACGAGCAGGATGAGTTATTGCAATTGATAAAAGGCCTGGAAACGACAAAAAATTAGATTGATATTAATCAGTAATTTAGTAATTTGTTGCTGATAAAAACAGCATTATATGACCTGTTATCGAAATCTTTGCGATTGTGATAATATATAGCCATTTTTATAGCTGCAGTTTAGTTGTTAAGCCCGTTTTATGAAGATCATTTTTTATTAAATCTTACTGTTTTTGTATGACTGAGCAGGTAGGATATTTTGGAACAAATATTTCCATAAAAATTTACGGGTTAAGCGAAAAATCGGTTACAATAACATTTGGAACGGCAATCGATAACGATTTGTTGGCACTGATTACCGATTTTAATCGATTGCTGCTGCAAAATCCTTTTCCTGGTTTAATTACCACAGTTCCGGCTTATACTACATTAACTGTTTTTTTTGATCCCTTAAGTGTAATGCTATCCGATCTACCAGGTGAAGTTTGTTTGGAAAAAGTATCTGCACATTTAAATAAAATTGCACAAACAAAAAGAGAAAAATCGAAGCTAATAGCTAATAAACTGGTTATTCCAGTGTGTTATGGGGGCGATTTTGGTCGGGATCTTTTAACAGTAGCCCGCACTAATAACCTTACCGAAGCAGAGGTAATCGATATTCATACGGCCGGGGAATATATTGTCTTCATGATCGGATTTGTGCCAGGTTTCGCCTATATGGGCGGAATGGATGCCAGATTATCGACTCCTAGAAAAGAGGTTCCTGATGCTAAAATACCTGCAGGATCTGTAGGCATTGCAGGCAACCAAACTGGTATTTACCCTATGGAAACACCTGGCGGATGGCAGATTATTGGCAGAACACCATTAAAAATGTTTGACGTAAACCGTTTACAGCCATCACTTTTAAAGGGAGGTGATACGGTTACTTTTAAAGCCATCGATATAAACGGGTTTAATGCTTATGCCGAAATATGAGTATGAAAATCAGCATCATTAAGCCAGGCTTGTTAAGTACCGTCCAAGATATGGGGCGATACCGATATCTTTCGCAGGCTGTACCTGTTTCGGGCGCCATGGATGAATTGGCTCACCGGTTAGCCAATAAGGCAGTTGGTAACGATGATAACAATGCTACCATTGAGTTTACCTATGCAGATGCTTCATTTAAAGCTGAAACACCCATTTTAATTTCTTATTCTGGCGATGGTGCATTTTTAGTTTACAATAATGAATTAATGCCTGCAGAAAAGCCACTGTTTTTTCGGGCAGGTTCCGTTATAAAGTTGATTAATAATCCTATTGGAGTGCGTACCTATTTGGCTATTGCCGGTGGGTGGGATGTGCCTGACATAATGGAAAGTAAAAGCACTTATCTTACCGCTGCTTTTGGTGGCTTTAAAGGGAGAGCATTACAAAAAGCAGATGTTTTGGTTGGCGGTACCTTACTTAGCGAAGTATCAAATAGAATATTGGCTCAATTGATCGAACGATCGTTAACCTATCCAAATTGGCGCATTTCGAGAGAAAGTTTACTGCCAGAAAAAAGACAGAGCATTAGAATTGTACTTGCTAATGAAATCAGTTGGTTCGATGCAACATCCATTATTTCGTTTTTAACCAGTACCTACATTATAGATAGAAGGAGTAATCGTATGGGCTATCATTTATCCGGAAAGCCACTGGTAAGGAAAGTTAAAAAGGAATTGCTCAGCACCGCAGTAACACCTGGGATTATCCAGGTAACTGGGAGTGGGGATTTGGTTATACTCATGGCCGACTGTCAAACAACAGGGGGGTACCCACGTATTGCTCACGTTGCAGCAGTCGATTTGCCTTTATGTGCCCAGCTTAAACCCGGCGATGCAATTCATTTTTCTGAAATTTCGAGAGATGAGGCAGAAGAACTTTATCTCGAACGTGAACACGATTTATCATTGATTACTATGGCAATAAGCCTTAAATATATTAATACATGAAGATGATCGATCTTAATTGTGATATGGGAGAAGCATTTGGAAACTATGCCATGCCCAATGATGAAAAACTGATGGATTATATTTCATCGGCAAATATTGCCTGTGGTTTCCATGCCGGCGATCCGGCAGTAATGCAACAAACCGTAAACTTAGCATTAAAAAAAGGAGTCGCCATAGGGGCGCACCCTGGTTTGCCCGATTTGCAAGGTTTTGGCCGTAGAGAAATGAAAATTAGTCCAAGTGAGGCCTATCAGCTTACTTTATACCAAATTGGTGCATTAAGCGGTTTTGTAAAAGCCGCGGGTGGTAAATTGCATCATGTTAAAGCACACGGTGCATTATATAATATGGCTGCAAAAGATACCACTTTGGCAAAAGCCATTGTGCAGGCCGTTTCCGATTTCGATCCGGGTTTAATCTTATATGCTTTAGCAGGAAGTAAAATGATTGATGAAGCTGTAAAACAGGGGATTGCAACCGCATCTGAAGTTTTTGCCGATCGTAGTTATCAGGATGATGGTTTGCTTACTCCACGATCGGCAGACAATGCATTAATTACCAATGAGGAAGATGCTATCAATCAGGTATTGGGATTTGCTTTAAACCAGGAAGTAAATAGCATCAACGGAAATCGCATTAGGGTTAAAGCCGAAACGGTTTGCTTGCATGGTGATGGTGAACACGCTGCTGCCTTTGCTAAATTAATAGCTGAACGCTTACAAAAAGAAGGTATCATAATTAAAGCTCCAGCAATATGAAGCCAAAATACAATTGGAGTATACTCTTAGGTGCAGCTTTTTTAATGGCTTCATCGGCCATTGGTCCTGGATTTTTAACACAAACTGCTGTTTTTACCCAACAGTTGGGTGCAAGTTTTGCGTTTGTAATATTACTATCCATCATATTAGATGCCATTGCCCAGTTAAACATCTGGCGGATTATTGCAGTTGCTGATCAACCTGCTCAAGATATAGCCAATAAGGTATTTCCTGGGCTGGGCTATTTTATTTCTTTTCTGGTTTTTTTAGGTGGCTTGGCTTTTAATATTGGTAATATTGCTGGCGCTGGCTTAGGACTTAATGTATTATTCGGCATTAGTGTAGGGCAGGGTGCTGTAATAAGCGCTATTATGGCAATAGGGATCTTTATTTACAAAGAAGCTGGCAAAGCAATGGATGTTTTTGCTAAAACCATGGGGCTGATTAAAATTGTACTCGCCTTAATTATAGCTTACACCAGCTCGCCGCCATTGGCAGAAGCCGCAATAAGGGCTGTAAACCCCACGCAGTTTAGTTTTACGGCAGTATTAACCATAGTTGGTGGAACAGTTGGTGGTTATATTACTTTTTCAGGCGCTCATCGCTTATTGGATGCCAGGCAAACCGGAATCCAGAATTTGGGCGCCGTAAATAAAGGTGCATTAAGCGCCATCGGACTTGCATCTATTATGCGCTTATTGTTGTTTATTGCTGCTTTGGGGGTAGTAAGTAAAGGTTTTACTTTAGATCCATCCAATCCGGCAGCTTCGGTTTTTAAATTGGCCAGCGGCGAAATAGGGTATAAGATTTTCGGTGTAGTGATATGGGCTGCAGGGATTTCTTCGGTTGTGGGCTCGGCATATACTTCCATCTCTTTTATCAAAAGCTTTCATCCACTCATATTAAAGTTTAACAGAGAGATTACTATTGCTTTTATAGCTATTTCCTGTATTATTTTTATCCTTATCGGTAAACCTGTTAAAATACTGCTTACCGTAGGCGCCATAAATGGTTTTATTTTACCTATTGCACTAGGTATTATGCTTATTGCTGCCTATAAAACCAAAATTATCGCAAATTATAAACAACCGTTTTGGTTAACCTTAACAGGCTTAGCTGTAGTATTAACCATGGTTTGGATGAGTTATGGTACTATTATACAAATGATAAACGGGGATTAAATTTTTATAAAATGAATACAATTACCAAATACTTTTGCTTGTTGCAACTACTGAGTACAACCTGTTTTGCGCAGCAGGGTAAAAATCCAGTAGCCATTGAGCCTGGAGTTTCTCTTGAGCTGGCAAGTTCCAGAAGTGCAGCCATAAGTAATATTCAATATCAGCTCCATTTTACCATTCTAGCAGAGCAGACAGCATTAATTCAATCAACTGAAAGTATTGATTTTAAGCTCAATAATTTAATTTACCTGCAGGTAGACTTTAAGCAAAATGCCGATCATTTAAAACGGATATCGGTTAATGGAAAAGTTATACCTATCGATTTTAAAGCGGAACATATCTTAGTAAAGCAAGATTATTTAAAGGTGGGAAATAATCGTATCGAAATCGAATTTATCGCCGGTAACGAATCGCTAAACAGAAATAAAGATTTTTTATATGCCCTTTTTGTTCCTGATCATGCCAGAACGGTATTTCCCTGCTTTGATCAGCCCGATTTAAAGGCTAACTTTTTACTTTCATTAACTGTTCCAACTCATTGGAAGGTAATGGCTAATGCGGTTAAAAAAGATTCCCTGGCACAAGGTAATTCCATCACCTATCATTTTAATCGTTCGGATAAATTACCCACCTATTTATTCTCTTTTACCGCAGGAAAATACACCCTGATCAATCGGGAAATGAAAAATAACAAAATGGAATTTCTGCACCGGGAAACCGATTCGGCTAAAATTAAGCTCAGTGTAGATTCTGTTTTTATAGCACATCGCGATGCCATCGATTTTTTGGAAGAGTGGACAGGGATAAAATATCCTTTTCAGAAAATAGGCTTTGTCAGTATTCCAGATTTTCAGTTTGGCGGTATGGAACACCCTGGTGAGGTGCAATATAAAGCATCAGCATTGTTTTTAGATCAGGGTGCAACTAAAGATCAATTCATTTCGCGTTCAAATTTAATTTCGCACGAAACAGCGCATATGTGGTTTGGCGATCTGGTAACCATGAAGTGGTTTAATGATGTTTGGATGAAAGAGGTTTTTGCCAATTTTATGGCTGATAAGGTAACCGAAAAATTAATGGGTAAAAACACTTTTGATCTTAAGTTTTTACAAGATCATTATCCGGCCGCCTATGGAGTAGACAGAACATTGGGCGCTAATCCCATTCGTCAGCAATTGGACAACTTACAGGAAGCCGGATCGATGTATGGAAATATAATTTACCATAAAGCGCCAATTATGATGCGCCAACTGGAATTATTGATGGGCAAACAGAATTTTCAACAAGGAATAAGGGAGTATCTGAAAAAATACAGTTATAGCAATGCAACATGGAATGATCTGATCGTCATTTTAAGTAAATACAGTAAAAGTGATCTCCAGAATTGGAATAAAGTTTGGGTAAATGAGCCAGGAAGGCCAGTTTTTAGTTACCATGTTAAATACAATGGTGATAAAATAAGCGATTTAAGCCTAAACCAAAATAGTGAGATGGGGGAAACACGGGTTTGGCCGCAATCTTTTACGGTTAAGCTTGTTTACCCTAACTATAGTAAGATTTTGGTGGTAAATGCTAAGACCGCTAAAACCGATTTAATAGCGGCAAAAGGTTTTCCAAAACCACAATACATTCTATTTAATGCAAACGGAGCCGGATATGGCCTTTTCCCGATTGATAAAGAGGCGATGGCAAATCTTTATCATATTACTGATCCGTTAGAACGGGCATCGGCTTATATCAATGCTTATGAAAATATGCTTTCGGGTAAAAGCAATAAGCCTAAAGAACTTTTAGACATATTTTTACAGGGATTAGTTGTTGAGAAAAACGAGATGAACCTTAGGCTGATTACGGGCTACCTAACTAATATTTACTGGACTTTTCTTACCGCAGAAGTACGGAATGCCATGAATGAACGTATTGAGAAAACAATATGGAATGCAATGGAGCAACAGCAAACGCAAAATAACAAGAAGATTTTGTTCAATGCTTATCAAAATGTGTATCTGAGTGCTGGTGCCGGGAAACGTATGTATGATATCTGGCTCAAGCAAACTGCACCAAATGGAATTAAATTGTTAGAAGATGATTATAGTGCGCTTGCCCTAACGCTGGCACTTAAAACAGACACTACAAACACAATCTTAAAAGATCAGTTAGATCGCACCAAAAATGAAGATCGTAAAAACCGGTTGATTTATTTAATGCCTGCATTATCTTTAGATGTTAAGGAAAGGGATCATTTCTTTAATGGCTTAAAAGAACGTAATAACCGCCAAAAAGAAGCTTGGGTAACTACGGCTTTATCTTATTTACATCACCCTATTAGGCAAAAAACATCTATTCGTTACTTGAAAGAAAGCTTAGATTTATTGATAGAAATACAGAAAACAGGAGATATATTTTTCCCACAATCGTGGTTATCCGCTATATTTTCGGGTTATAACAACAAAGAAGCAAATGCAGTTGTACAGGATTTCTTAAAATCACATCCTGCTTACAATCCTAAGTTAAAAGATAAAATTTTGCAGACTACCGATAATCTTCGCCGGGCACAGATTATTGTACATTAAACTTTAAAATAAATGAATTTGTTACATACAGGTTTAGGAAGAATTTATACTTTTGTCGCGAGAGCGTTAATTTAGATTTGAAAAGGGTAAGCATTAATTTGTTTGCCCTTTTCTTTTGCGATTAAATCGTAATCGTCATGCTGAACTTGTTTTACTAACCTGAGTTGGATTATTTAGTGTGCAAAAATTTGGTTGAGGACGTTTTTTTGGTAATGAATACGTTTTTTACAGGTAGAATGTGTGAGAAAAGATCGCCCGGTTCCCGTTAATTTTGATTATTTCACTCTGGACAGCCATAATTTTAGTACATTAGTTAAACAAAAGGATGATCATCCAATTTAGTCAATCTGACTAAAAATCCCCCCCCAAAAAAAAAACTCCAAATCCCACTTGTACCCCACATTTACCCCACGTTTAGGCCAGCTTCCGCCCAGGCTTGGCTGCACCCTGCTGTGTACCTACTTGCCTACAGTTTCAGATTTACTTCAGTTGAGCTAAAGACTTGTTGAAGGTCAGCGCTGTCAAAGATTTGCATCGCTTTTGATGGGCAGGTTAACATGAGCTAAACAAAAGGTAAAGAACACCTTACCTTAGGATTATTGTGGTCTATAACCGTGGCGGTATTAAGGTATAGAAGCGGTATAGAGATTAACTTACAAAACGCTTGAAATATTTAGCTGCTGGCTATTCCGTGGTCAGCAGCTTATAAAGACTCTGAAATGAATTCAGGAAGAAAGACGAAATCTATACTTATGCCCCTTTAAATGCCTCCTATATGGTAAAGAAGCAAAAATTAGATGCTTTATTAATTGGCCTTCTAATTAAAAGATTCGGTTTCGTTATTCAGGTCATCTAATAAACCATTCAATAAAATTTCTCTTTTATCTTCTATCGAAATATCATCCTGGATATAAACCGTTAGGTTTGTGTTTTCTGTGGCTTGGGTATACATACTATATTGGGCTGATTTATGCTTGTCAATTAAATGGCTATAACTATCTAACGTTGCTTTTTAGATATAGTTTGTAACTTTTTTAATTGTTGAGTTAAATCAATCCCTTCATGCTTGCATCACCTCCAAAATAGATTACCTGTGGTTATCCAAAACCTGTAATAAATAATTTAAGTCTTCTTCTGTATTGTAATAATGAAAAGAAATCCTTGTGCCAGTTCCCCGTGGTGAACAAAGTATTTTGGCGGCGGCAAGTTTATCTACTGTATTTTGGTCCAAGGGCATACTCATAATCGTTGATTGATATTTTCTGTCAAGTATCCAATCGGGTACTAACCCTCTTGTATTTAACTCCAATCTTGCTTGATTACTGAGCTTTTGCGTGATTTTTTCAATCCGATCGAAGCCGAACGAAGCAAGATAATTTAAACTTTCATTTAATGTGCCGAAGTTTAAGGTATCCAGATGTCCAGGTTCGAAACACATCGATAAATGATCTTTTCCTTTTAAAAAAGGCGCTGTAGGCAGCTCCGCCAATTTGTTTTTTGCGTATATCGCATCTTTCATCTGATCAGAAAGAAAGGCGTAGCCGTTTCCATATCCGGCCAAAAGCCATTTGTATCCACTACCAATTAATGCATCTAAACCCGATTTTTCAAAATTAAAGGTTGTAGTGCCCAAAAACTGAGTACCATCACCAATCAATAACAGATTAGGGTAGGTTGTTTTTAGCTTCTGAATAAAATCATCGTCCATTCTGAAGCCACTAATGTACTGCACCATGCTAAATGCCAGCACGGTAGGTTTAAATTTCTCAATGGCATTAATGATATTCTCCTCCAGTTTTTCATCGATTGTGATGCTATGATAATCGAACCCCGTACTGATTACCGGGTAACTTACCGATGGGTATTCTTCTTCTAAAAGCAAAAAACGATGACTTTTATCCAGTCCACTCAATAAAATATTAAAGCCCACCGAAAAATTCTGAACGAGATACGTGTTTTCTGGCTTTGAGCCAAAAAGTGTCGTTATATTGTTCCTGAGATCGGTAATGATGGGCAGGTTTTCCATTCTGAAAATGCTTCCACCTGCAGTAAATGCTTCGTCATGTTGCGTTCGCCATTCAGCCAGATTGGTCGATAAAATACCAGAATTGGCAGTGTTGAGGTAAGTATATTCTTTGAGGATCGGGAAAGATAGGTTCATGTTCAAGTTTAAAGGAATTCTGTGTTAAAAAAATAATTCAGATGTTAAGTTAAAAGCCCAAAACATTGATGTGCAATTTCGTATTCCTCATTAGTTGGAATAACCAATATCTTAACTTTTGAATCTGTTGTGTTAATCTCTTTTAGTTCGCCCTTATAGGCTGTATTTTGATTCGGGTCTAATTCAATACCCAGATAGTCTAACTCTGAACATACTGCCTCGCGCATGTTGCTATCGTTTTCACCAACACCTGCGGTAAATATAATGGCATCAATGCCATTTAAAACAGCAGCATAGGCGCCAATAAATTTCTTAATCCTGTAGGCATATAGATTAATGGCTAAAGCTGCAGCTGCATTTCCTTCGCTTACCATTTTTCTGATGTCGCGCATATCACTCGAGCCACCCACACCCAAAAGTCCAGATTGTTTGTTAAGTAAGGCACTCAGTTGTTCCAGCGTATATCCAGAATGCTCCATTAAATGAAAAATAACCGATGGATCGATATCGCCAGAACGCGTACCCATCATTAATCCACTTAATGGTCCAAAACCCATACTGGTATCTATCGATTTGCCATTTTTAATAGCCGTTATACTGCAGCCATTTCCTAAGTGAATGCTGATTATTTTAGTGTCTTTTTTGTTTAACCAATTAATCGCCTGTTCGCTTACATATTTATGGCTGGTGCCATGAAATCCATATACCCTAATGCCGTGCTCTTTATAATACCATTCTGGAATGGCATAACGATAAGCCTGTTCTGGTATGGTTTGATGAAATGCCGTATCGAATACTGCAATTTGCCTGGCATTTACAAAAGTCTGCTCAGCCACTTCAATACACTTATAATTAACGGGGTTATGCAATGGAGCAAGTGAAAATAGTTTTTTGATCTGATGTTTCACATCGTCAGTAATAATTGTCGGACCAGAAAAATGTTCACCGCCGTGCACTACACGATGACCAACAGCAGCAATATCATCAGGACTCGCGATTACTGCATATTCTCCCTCGGTTAATAATGCTAAAACCTGTTTTAATGCTTCACCGTGGTTAGAAATAAAACCTGTTTCTTCTATGCTGTGTTTTTTGTTATTGGTATAAACCGTGTGTTTTATAAACGAGCCCTCAATGCCAATCCGTTCAACAAGTCCACTGCAAACGGGTGATTTTTTTGGCATTTTAAAAAGTTGGTATTTTAAGGAACTGCTTCCCGAGTTGATTACTAAAATGTTCATGTTTAAATGTCTTGACATTGGATCGCTGTAATAACAACGGTGTTAAAAATATCATCTACTGTACAACCGCGGCTCAAATCGTTTATCGGTTTGTTCAATCCCTGCAACATCGGGCCAATGGCCAATGCCCCGGTTTCGCGTTGTACTGCTTTGTAGGTATTGTTGCCGGTATTTAAATCGGGGAAGATCAGCACACTTGCTCTACCTGCCACCTCAGATCCAGGTAGTTTTTGTTTACCCACGAGGGGATCTACGGCGGCATCGTATTGTATGGGGCCTTCAATTTTTAATTCCGGATGCCGTGCTTTAACTATGGCAGTTGCTTCTCTTACACGTTCAACATCTTCACCTTCGCCTGATGTGCCTGAAGAATAAGATAACATGGCAATACGCGGCTCAATACCGAATTTAGCACTGCTTTCAGCTGAGGAAATAGCTATTTCAGCTAGTTGCTGGGCAGTAGGATTGGGGTTAACCGCACAATCGCCAAATATGGCTACACGCTCTGGCAAGCACATGAAGAAAATAGAAGAAACTACAGATACTCCAGGTTTGGTTTTAACAAACTGCAAAGCTGGTCTGATGGTATGTTGCGTGGTATGTACGGCACCCGAAACCATTCCATCTGCATCGCCTTTATAAACCATCATGGTACCGAAATAAGAAACATCTGTCATCATATCCCTGGCCATTTCCATATTCACGTTTTTAGCTTTACGCAACTCGTACAAGGTTTCTACATAATCGTTATATTGTGTCGATTTTTTAGGATCATGTATTTTTATAACATTAAGATCTAAATTTAGTCCAAGTCTTTTTACACTGCCAGTAATTTCGACTGGGTCTCCCAAAAGTGTAATGTCTACAATATCTTGTGCAATAAGTTTTTCAACTGCTTTCAGAATGCGTTCATCATTTCCTTCAGGTAGTACAATATGTTTTTTATCACGTTTGGCCCATTTAACCAGCTGGTATTGGAACATATGCGGTGTGATGCCTTGGTAGCTGAAGGTGATGATTTTATCATCAAGCGCTTTTATATCTACATACTTTTCGAAAAGTTCTATGGCTATCGCAATTTTTTTCTTGTTCTCAATGGTGATTTTTGAATGGATACCGCCAATAGTTGTAGTGGTTTCGAAAGTTCCTTTTTGTACGGCGATTATGGGGATAATGGTTTGTAAACCTTCAATCAATTTAATAATCGGTTCATCGGGTAAACTACCTGCGGTTAAAACAATACCTGCAATTTTTGGGTAATTGGCCGATAAATTAGCCTGAAGTGCACCAATGATAATATCGCCTCGATCGCCTGGAGTAACAATAAGCAGGTTATCTTTAATGTGTCTTAAAAAATTAGGCAACATCATGGCCCCAGTTACAAAATTATCAACCTGATTATCCATCAGTTCGGCACCGAAGAGTACCTCGCCACCAAGCGCCAATGTAATTTCTTTCATTGTTGGACTTTGTAAGCCTGTTTCGGTTGGAATCACAGCAATAAGTAATTCGGCCGGCAATTGATTGGTTAAAGCTTGTTTAATACGCTCTGCCTCCTCCGGATTTACCATATTGGCCACTACACCCAATACCTGTACATCGCGCAACAGGAAGTTACGGTAGATATTGATGGCTGATTTAAAAAGCTGACTAGCTGTTTTATTCTTTCCTGATACTACAATTAAAACAGGTGCACCTAAGTTCTTAGCCATTAAAGCGTTCGATTCGAACTCAAATGCCATACCTTCGCCTAAAAAATCGCTTCCTTCAATTACGGTGAAATCGTAGTTATCTTCGAGCTTTTTATACTTACTGATGATGGTATTGATAATTGCCCCGCTATCTTCTGATTGGTGGAGCATTTCTTGCCGGGTAAAAGCAAAAGCATCCTCATAGTTAACAGGGAGCGAAAAATAATCTAACATGGCTTCTACATGCTCATCTTTTTTATTCTGATCGTCTTGTGCAATAATGGGTTTAAAATAACCTACTTTTTGGGTTTTTGCCAATAACATATTGATCATCCCAAAAGCAATTACTGATTTTCCGGTATAGGGTTCGGCCGAAGCAATAAATATATTTTTAGTCATAATAAGGAGCAGTGTATAGGAATAAACCAATTATGCCCAATATAGCTGGAAATATTTATTTTAAAAACTAAAGCAGGTTAAGTTTTAAGAGCAATATGGAAATACTTATTAAAATGACTTTAAAGAAAGCAATTTGAAATGGGACCAAGATTTCAAAAAGATTTAATCGAATTGTTTTTGCCCCGTTTTTTATCCGTTTGATTCGATCAATAATTTTAACATTTTCAGCCTGTGTATAATTGGTAGGTTCACTTTTGCATCGGGGTTGAGTCTTAACGGCATAAAGTGGCTTTCAAGGAAATGAGCATAATCAGTAATTACGGTAGCCTGATTAAGATAAATTGGAACCTGCTGTTTTCCGGCTTGGGCAAAAAAATCTTCTAACTGCTGTATTTCTTGGATGGTCATACTGCAAAGTTATCATTATGTAACGAGTTGGACTAAACAAAATTAATCCTGAACGAGTATCTCTCTCATGTTCAATATAAATAAATTTTAGCGGCTGTTATAAATGCCAAAGATGACAGATTAGTTTCCCATTACATAGTTCAATGTCTTATCATTTCCTTTTAATAAATCTGATAAATTCTTCTCGATTTTAACATCGGGTACAAGGGGTCCGTCGTGCCCTTTCCAATTTTCCCAATATTGGGTAGAGTAATTTACCTGTAATTTGGTGTTTGGTAAATTAAATGCGCGTACTTCGCCATAATGGTTAATGGTGCCCGCGGTAGTTTCTCCAACTAAAATGGCTTTGGTTTCTTTTTTAAGTTTAATTGCATTCATAATGGCAGAAGAAAAGGTGGCCCGACCAATCAAAACGAAAATCTTTCCCTTTTTATTTAAAACGTGATTTTTAATCTTTTCGATAAAGGGTTCTAATACTGCACTGTTCCCGCCGCCATTCATCCTTAAATCAATAATAATGCGGTTTGGTTTTTGTTTTTCAATCTCTTTAAATAAGTTATCATTAAAGGCTTCAAAGGGTTTCTTTGGGTCATCCTCACATTTGTTGTAATTGAAGTACAAACTGCCTTTTTCTATTAAATACCAGTAGTTTTCTTTATGGGTATTTGCAAGTAAACTGCCATAAACAGGTGCATATACCATATCTACCTGCTTAGTTTTTGGTATGGCATCTAATTTTACTTTTAATGTTTCTCCGGTAGGACTTAAAAGTTCAAGTTTTAGCTCATTTGGACTGGGGC
This sequence comes from Pedobacter sp. SG908, assembly GCF_011759615.1. Lineage (NCBI taxonomy): Bacteria > Pseudomonadati > Bacteroidota > Sphingobacteriia > Sphingobacteriales > Sphingobacteriaceae > Pedobacter > Pedobacter sp. SG908. The sequence goes on along the minus strand of NZ_JAAOYY010000001.1, from coordinate 2,474,900 downwards.
TTAAGTTTAACGCATAAAGCAGACCGGGACTTGCCAGATAACTTGCTTCAGCAACATTAAAATAAGGGATATTGCCAGAGATAATTACAGACGAAACAGCTTTTTCTGCTTCTGGTAAAGTTTTATCACCTATTCGGATCACCTTTGAAAGTAGGAGCTGCTTATTTGCTTCATCAGTTGAAGTGATGACCAGTCCATCATCAAACCGCTCAAATTTTACTGGGTATTTAGTGGTATACGGAGGAATTATTGTGCTGTGCTCATCACCAATAGCCGCCTGTATTTTCATGATTTCTACATAAAATTTTTCAGCAGAAATGCCAGCTGTCTGCGCTTCAAGATGCGTTATCATTGCATTAAATTCTGGTTTAGAAAGTTTTGCAAAAAGATTTTTGTGTTTAACAGGAAGGCTGTCTTTATAGAATTTTAAATCATCACTGAAGATGTTTTTCGAAGTTTGTGCAGAGGTATAAGTAGCACATAATGAAAAGATTATAAAAAGGAAACAGCTGATATTTTTCATTTATATATGTTTACATAAAAGATGTAGAATTTTGGAAAAAGTTGCACGAGTGGGAACGTTTTTGATAATTATCCTAAATATATTCCTTTTTTGCAAGATCTGATTTTATTGCTAAAAATTTTAGTTTAAATTTGTTTTCCCTAATTAATTGTTATAGTGTTCTAATCACGTTGAAAGAGAATGAACAATAGTGAAATGAAAAAAGATATCCCTCGTTCTGATATGATTCAGGATATTTCGTCACTTAAAAAAGAATACTACCGAAAGGAGACCGCATGGCACCGAGATTGGAAATTGGCTTTCCCGCCATCATTTAGAGAAGTTGCTTTTTATGATGCAGCCAATGCCGATATTCATCGTGCTGATGTATTTACACCATCAGGTTATACCATTGAGTTTCAAAATTCGCCAATAACATTGGCCGAGCTTAATAGCAGAGAGGCATTTTATCCAAATTTAATATGGGTATTGAATGGCAAGAAATTTAAGGGATTTAGGATATTGAAACATTTGCCTGATGTGGATGATCCAAAACTAAAGGATTATGAGTTTTGTCATTCCGATCACCTTTCAATGGTAAGGAAATCAGAGGTAATGCAGGGACTTCCCAGTCCAAAAATACTTAATTTTTATCATCCCGAACTTCAGGGTATTAAACTCACCTCGAACCTATATTCTTTTTGTTGGAAACAGCCTCATAGTGTATGGTATTTGGCTACTGCAAAAATTATTTTAGACTTAGGCGGGCATTTTTTATATGAGCTAAAACAGCGTAAACAATTAAATGGAAATTATCCATACCTGAAAATGTTAAGTAGGAAAGCCTTTATTGATTGGCATACGCCGCCAGAAATTTAAGTTAAAATAAATTAGACATGCATCTGAAATTAAAATACAACGATGTACAGTCTTAATGCCGAGATATAAATTAGAACAGGATATGATGAATAAGAAAATCCGGACATTGTCCGGATTTTCTTATTTTAATGTTTTACAATTTTACCCTTTTAGCTTTTGGTTCTGGTTTTTCAGGTAATTGTATCGATAAAATCAAATCAATGCTTTCCGAGTTGGTTTCATAATCGGATGCAATTTTTTCCCATCTTTTTAATTCTGCCTGTAAGGTTTCGATTTCCTTACCTAATGATTCGATCTTATTCTGGATTGATTTTCTAACGTTTGTATTTGCCATAACACAAAATTATGATTTGATGGCATATCTTTAAACTTCTTTGCGATAAGGATGCCTGTAAAAAATGCTAAGTGTTCTCTTTCAATGAGTTTTATTCTTGTAAAATTTTCAACAATAGTGAAGAATCACCGAATTTGCTTACGATACCAAATAATTGTGCAATGATTTGCTATTTTTACCCAACATCCCTAATAAAATATGAAGAAAAATAATAACTGCGATCTTAAAACCTGCTTTATGTGCCAACTCACATTAACAGAATGGCATCCTGCCATTGAGTGCCATAAACGGAATTTTATCGTTAAAAAAGGGGAGGTAATTATCAAGGAGGGCGATCCGGTGAGCGGTGTTTATTTTGTTACTTCCGGCAATGTTAAAGTCCATAAACAATGGGGCGATAAAGAACTGATTTTACGCTTTGCGAATGATGGTGCCATAATCGGGCATAGGGGAATCAGCAGCAGCATTTCTACTTATCCAATATCTGCAACTGCTTTAGAAACCACTAAACTTTGTTTTGTAGATATCGATTTTTTTAAAAGTACCATAAAAGTTAACCAGGAATTTGCTTATGGTTTGTTGATGTTTTATGCTGATGAACTGCATGCCTCAGAAAAGAAAATGCGGAATTTAGCTTTAATGTCGGTTAAAGGAAGGCTTGCCGTAGCTATTTTGGGATTGAGAGATCAATTTGGCTTAGATGCAGAAGGCTTTTTAAATCTGGCGTTAAGCCGTCAGGATCTGGCTGCATTTACCGGTGCCACTTACGAAACCGTTTTTAGGACGATGAATGAACTGCTGGCTGAAAAATTAATAGTAGTGAAAGGAAAGCAAATTGGTATTTTAAACGAGGCTGGATTAGTAGATTTGAGTAACAAATAAATTAAAATTTGTATGTTGGGAATCGTTTTATGTGGCGGGCAGAGTTTACGGATGGGTACCGATAAAGGTTTGCTCATCCATCAGGATAAACTTTGGGCGCAGGTGCAGGCTGATAAATTAAGTGTGCTTGATCTCCCGGTAAAATTTTCAGTTAATTCATCGCAACAAGAAACCTATGCAGGTTATTTCGGGGCTGAGCAGTTGATTGTTGACGATCCTTCGCTTGATATTAGAGGTCCTCTACTGGGCGTACTTTCTGCTCATTTATCAAATCCAGAAGAAGATTTGTTTTTATTGGCCTGCGATATGTTATTGATGGAAATCAAATTGCTGGAAAAACTAATCCACTCGTTTAAGGCTGACGACACTTTCGATGCTTATATTTTCACCCAAGATGGCCAGCAAGAACCCTTATGCGGGATTTATAAGGCTGAAGGTTTGAAAAAAATTGTACACCTGCTTCAAACCAATGGTTTGGCCAAACACAGCATGAAATATGTTTTAGGCAATTTGCGCGTTTGCGAAATGGGTATTGAGGACCAGGATTACCGTTGTTTCAGTAATTTTAACTCGCAAGAGGAGATAAATAACGTAACGTCACCCTGATCCCTATTGATTTACAAAAGCTGTAATACTGATTGATCAATCTTAGTGAAATTCTCTTTTTCTCCTTCACAAAGCACACAACAATAATCTTCTGGTAAATCTTTAAATGCCGTACCTGGGTTAATGTTGTTTTCAATTTCGCCAATGCGCTCGTTATACACCGTTAAACAACTGTTACACTGATATAAAAACTCACTATCTTTTTTTATTGCTTCTTCAGTTTGAAAGCTTTGTTTTTGGTTACCTGTTTTAATGGCATTTAAACGGTATTTGTAAAACTTAAATATCGAACGCCTCACTTGTTCTGGTAATAAAAAACTGGGATTGCTTCTGCTAAAAATTTCACCTGTACGTTCGTTGGGGTTAAAATCTTTAGCACAAAGGATATCGTAAACGGGGAGTAATTTTAATCCTAATACATTAATCAAGTGGCGTTTTTGGATGAGGATACTACTGAAAACTTCACTTTTTTTGCGTGTTTTAATACCAAAGCAGATTCCAAACGTCCTGGTATCATCAATGCTTAAATGTTTAACAAGGAAATTTTTTAACATTAGACCTTCGTTACAGTTATCTTCTACCTGAAAGTTAAGTTCGTTGGCGGCATGCCGCATATTAATCTCAAATTCTTCGAGCAAACTGTTCCAAAGGTTTTTATCTTTTTCGTCAATCCCTTTTATAATGATGGTTTTCCAGGATGTACAGCACAACTGACCAAGTTTGGTATCTAAACAAAGCTGACAGAGTTTCTTTAAAAATGCAATGCTGAACAGCTCATCGCGCCTGTAAATGCCCAACCAATATTTGTTGTTGTAGCGGTTTAAACCTTCGTAATAAGGTAGGTTAAATGATGATAGGGATACGGTGTTTTCAGCAGGTTTAAGGATAAAGTTTTCCTGATCTAAAAGTGCAAAGAGCTCTTCACCGTTGGCTTGTGGATTATCTATAAACTGTGACTGATTGTTTTTGATAATACCCTCCAGTGCTTTGGTAACCTGTGCGATATGGTTGGTGTAACAAAGCTGGTTCCATTCGTAGGTTACATTTGTTTTTGGAAAGCGAATAATTAAATGCCAATAATGTTCGGATTGTGAAGAGGCGATCCAGTTGATATTGCCCGTTAGCATTGGGGTAAAACTTTGGTCGCTATCGCAGATATTGACTTTAACAGAAGGTTTAAAATCGATATCATCTAAAATATCTTTATATACACCTTCAGTAAGCCAGGTTTTACGGATAAAAATATCTTCAGCAGGATAAGAACTGATAATATTCGGAAAATTATTGGTGTCTACTTCGTAATCCATCCCGAGTTTATCCATTTCGCCCGTAAAAATGTCAATATTGTAGCTTGTAGTATCAATCAATAACTGCTGGCGGAGGCCAAAACGAACATATTGGATCCGCGCTTTTGTTGCTGCAACCAGGATGTTATACAGGTTGCCCGGTGATATGATTCCACCTGGAAAGTTAATGATGATGGTTTGATACATGGTTTAGCTATTTAAAAGTCCAAATTCTACTATTGCCTTTGGGAAGTTTTTGTTTTCGTGTCCTGGCCGGCATAATTTTAAAAGCGCAAATCTTTGGATATTAGTGAGTTTACGCCACTGGTTTATGGATAGTTGTAATTGTAATTCTGTGGCCTTTTCTTTTAGCATAGTAGGGATTTGGTGTAGGTTTCCCCAATCTGGTAGTGGATCAATAGCCAGTGTGGTAGCCTGGTTTCCAGTATATTTGGTAATCAGGTTAATCAGAAATTGATGATACTTGTCTGTTTGTTCTTGAGTTGAGACAGGAAGTAGAGCCAGTTGGATTCTTTCTGTTGGATGAAATTTGCTCCATTCTGCCAATTTTAGTTTTATTCCTGCGGCATCCATTTTAAAACGGACGATCATTGGGATACAACGCACATTTTCTTCAATAAAATCTTCTTCGAACTTAAAATATTCAATTCCTTTTAGGTTTTTAAATTCTGAAGGACCAAGTTTTACTTTTATCACTTTGTTTAATTTTAAATGTTATTCTCTGAACCTTACATTAAAGAGAACTTACTCTTCTTATTCTGTCATGTTGAGCTTGTCGAAACACATCAAAGTGTATTTAATAAAGGCCCTTCGACAAGCTCAGGATGACAATTCGTATTATGATACACGCTTATGAAGAATCACGAAAATCTATCATTTCTCTACTAAAACCTGCTTAGGCTCCGTTTTTAAAACGTTTACAAACGAATCCAAAATTGCTTTTACTTCTGGCCTACAACTACCACAACCCATTCCGGCACCACTTAACTGGCAGAGCTGCAAATGATCTTTACAGCCATCTTTAATTTTGTTGATCAGGTTGCCTTCGCCAACATTGTTGCAGCTACATACTGTTTTGCCAATAATGGGTTCGGTTGTTTTGCCACTCCTTAGCAATTGAAGCCGTTTTTCACTCAACTCCATTTTATTTTCGATCAGGTTGCGGAACTCTAAAAACTCACTTTTATCACCGATTAATATTGCTCCAACCAATTTATCATTATATACGATACATTTTTTATAATAACGTTTTGTTTTGTCGATGAAAACAATTTCTTCGTAAGTGGGGTCGTTGTTCGGTATTTCGGTCACACCCAAAGAGCAAAGTTCTAAACTGTGCATTTTAAGGATATTCATGAGCAAGCTACCTTGGTAAAATTTAGCAATGTCTCCGCTAAGAAACCGCGCTACTATTTCGGCCTGTTGTTCTGCTGCTGCTGTGATACCGTACATATGGCCTTTAAATTCAGCAATTTCACCAATGGCATAAATGTCTCTTTCGCTTGTTCTCAGGTATTCATCAACTACAACACCTCTTTTACATTCTATGCCTGCTTCTTTAATCAGTTCTGTATTCGGAACGGTGCCTATTGCGATCACCAAAGATTCGCAATCGATCAATAGACCACTTTTTAAACGGATACCTGAAATGCTTTTTTCTCCAATAATCCGGTCTACTTCATCATTGTAAAAAATCTCAATGCCTTTGCTGAGCAGTTCTTCATGGAGTAATTGACTGCCTAATGCATCCAACTGGCGGCCCATTAATCTCGATATCCGCTGGATAATCGTCACTTTTGATCCTGTTTCGGCCAAAGATGTAGCCAATTCGATCCCCAATAAACCGCCACCAACAATTACTACTTTTCCATTTGTGGTATCCACGTGTTTTATAAAACTGTCGGCATCATTACGGCTTCGCATGGTAAAAATGCCGTTTAGTTTCGGGATGTCTTTAAGCACAAAAGCCCTGCTTCCGGTGGCCAGGAGCAGGATGTCGTAATGATGGGTTTCTCCATTACTATCGATAACGGTTTTACTCTCTTTGTTGATCTTTTCGATACCTAGTCCACGGTGCAGTTTAATTCTATAATCGGTTTCCTCGCTATCGCTCATTTTAATGAGGTTATGCCAGGGTAAAGAGCCAATAATATAATCGGGGAGAAGTACCCTGTTGTAAAAAGGAAAATTCTCTTTACTAAAGATCTCAATATCATCTTCTGTGTTTAAGGTTCTGTAACTTTTAACAAAACCACATGCACCAGCCCCCGCACCAACAACAATAATCTTTTGCCGGGCTTTTTGATGTAATTTTACTTCTACGGCACTAAATTTAAAATCGGGTTCCTTGCTTTGTGGGTCGACCAGGTTATTGGTGAGGTTGTTCACCCGGTTTAGATCACTTTTTAAGATTTTTCCCCAGTGCATGGGCATAAAAACCACTCCGGGTTTAATATCTTCCGAAAATTTTGCTTTTACACGAACATTTCCACGTAAACTGGAAATTTCGACGATATCATTATTCTTAATGCTCCGAGCTTCCGCATCAACCGGGTTGATTTCTAAAAAAGATTCGCTAATGTGTTGGTTCAGTTTATTTACCTTGCCTGTTTTGCTTCGGGTATGCCATTGATCCCTGATTCTTCCTGTGGTTAAAATCAGCGGATGTTCTGGTGTTAAAGCTTCCGATTGGTTCCGATCATCAAATGATAAAATATTCGCTTTTTTATCTGGCGTGTAAAATTGATGATCGGTAAATAATCTAGCTGTTCCAAGCGCTTTTTCCGCTTTTGGATATGGCCATTGAACGGCTCTTTTTTCTCTTAAAATCTCATAATTAAGTCCACTGATATCAATGTTGGTTCCTTCGGTTAGGGCCGCATGCTCATTGTATATTTCGCCTGCATTTTTAAAATCGAAGCCGTGATAACCCATTTTTTTTGCAAACCGGCAGATAATTTCTGAATCTGGTAAGGCTTCTCCAGGCGCATCCGTTACTTTGCTGAGGTAAGAAATATAACGGCCTGCATTGGTCATGGTGCCTTCTTTTTCTACCCAGGCGGCTGCAGGTAATACCACATCAGCATATTTTAAGGTTTCTACGGTATTGCTAATATCCTGAACAACCACAAATTTTGCTTTTTTTAATCCTTCTTCGGCTGTACGAACATCAGGAAGACTGATTAAAGGATTGGTGCATAAAATCCATACTGCTTTGAGTTTTCCGGTATTCAGCTCATCGAACATTTCTGTTGCGGTTAAGCCCGGTTTAGATTGAATGGTTCCCAATGGGATCTGCCAAAATTTTTCAACCTCATTCCGGTGATTTTCGTTAGCTAAAACACGGTGTGCAGGCAATAAATTGCTTAAGCCGCCAACTTCTCGTCCGCCCATGGCATTTGGCTGTCCGGTAAGTGAAAATGGTCCGCTTCCAGGTTTACCGATATGGCCGGTAATGAGGTTTAAGTTGATTAACGAAAGGTTTTTATTGGTGCCTACTACACTTTGGTTAAGCCCCATAGTCCACATGCTGATAAAACCTTTTGCATTCCCAATGTAAGATGCCGCTAAACGAATATCATATTCTGTTACACCGCAAGTTGCTGCCGCTTCTGCTAAAGAGGTTGAGAAAACAGTAGAACGGTATTTTTCATAACCATTGGTGCTGTTGATGATAAAATCAGCATCGATTTTTCCATCTTCAATTAAACATCTGCCAATGGCGTGGTGAAGGGTAATATCGGTGCCTGGATTGAGCTGCAGATGGACATTGGCGAGCGAGCAAGTTTGTGTTTTTCGCGGATCGCTTACAATGATCTTTAGGTCAGGATTTTTTTGCTTTGCGGCTTCAACCCGGCGCCACAGGATAGGATGGCACCATGCTGGGTTTGCGCCTGCAACAAAAATACAATCGGCAATTTCAATATCATCGTAACTAATAGGCACGGTATCTTCACCTAAGCTCATTTTATAACCAACAACCGCACTGCTCATACATAAGCGGCTGTTGGTATCGATATTATTGCTACCGATAAATCCTTTAATCAATTTATTTACTACGTAATATTCTTCTGTTAAACACTGTCCGCTGGCATAAAAAGCCACGCTATCAGGGCCATATTTTTTAATAAGCGCTTTGAAAACAGCTGCTGTTCTTTCTAGTGCGGTATCCCAACTTACTCTTTGGAGGGGCATATTTTTGTTATAGCGCATTTCGGGATAAAGCAGCCTGTCGCTTTTGTCATTCGCTGTGTAATGAAGATTCATGCCTTTACTGCACAACATGCCTTTGTTTACAGGGTGGTTTTTGTCTCCTTCAACCGTTATCCGCTCATGGATATCTTTGTGTACCACAATGCCACAGCCTACACCGCAATAGCAGCAGGTAGTTGTTTTATTTTGCGATATGTTTTTTTCTTCTTTCAAATGATCGGTTCGTAAGGTAGGTTTTGTTGACGTTGTTTATTTGCTGGGGGTAAGCACCAGGTCTTCTATTTCGGCTGCTTTTTGTGCCATAATGGTTCTGAAAATGAATACTGCAATGCCAATTCCTAGAATGATAAAACCGAGAAAAGTAAATGCGCTGGTGTAATCGATCAGGTCTTTTTGAACATTATGTCCGTTTTCGATTATATTTTTAGTAAAGTGACCAGCTTTAGCTTTAAACATAAAGGCAATAAGCATAGCGCCAATATTTCCGCCCGCACCTACAATGCCTGCTACACTGCCAACTGCAAGCGGATTGATGAAAGGAACTAAGCTGTATGTTGCTCCATTGGCCATTTTTAAACTTAAACCGAATACAAACATCATAAAAATGGCCATCCCGATATTGCCCGATTTTGCGAACCAGATTAAACCGATTCCCTCTATCAATAGCAGTAAGGCAAGCAAAAGTGTTTTGCCGTCAAATCCCCATGTTTTGCCAATTTTATCGGCAACAATGCCACCTAATGGTCTGGCAAAAACATTGATCCAGCCAAAAATACCTGCAACCATTCCGGCTATGGCAATTGTTGCGCCGAACGAATCAGTAAAAAATATTGGTGCAAAGTTATCTACGGTAATTTCTACACCAAAACAGGCCGCGTAAGCAATGGTTAAAATCCAGGTACGATAATCTTTCGCTGCAATTAAGAAGGTATTTTTGGTGCTTTTTATGTTTTCATCTTTTAAATCCTTAAAATCTCCCTGTGGGGTGTCTAAAGTATAGCGGTGATATAAAAAAGCACAGATCAAAAGCATTATACCAGGAAAAATCATAGCATAACGCCAGCTGTCTTCGGTACTACAAAAGCCTAAAGCAGTAAAGCCCGATGCAATTAAAGGCATGAATAGATTGGCGGCACCACCGCCTGCATTGCCAAAACCACCTGCTGTTGCATTTGCTGTTCCTTTAATGTTTGCAGCAAACATAATGGAAGTGTGAAATTGGGTAATTACAAATGATGCGCCGATTACGCCAATAGCTAAGCGGAAAAGCAAAAATGAAGTATAAGAATGGCTGGTTCCGATTAAGAGGACCGGAATGGCGCAAAGCACCAAAAGCCAGGTGTAAATGAGTTTGGGGCCAAATTTATCAATCAATCTTCCGATGAGTAAACGGGCAATAATAGTAGCTGATACTGAAGCAATTTGGATATTTCCTACCTGATCTTTAGTGAGGTGAAGTTGCTCTCTGGCTATCTTCATTAAAGGTGCCATGCCAAACCAGGCAAAAAAGCAAAAGAAGAAAGTTAGCCAGGTGATGTGAAAGGTTTTCATTTGAACACCTTTGAGCGAAAATATATTTAATTTATCTAGCGGTTTGGTAATAGAGTTTAGTGTCATAACGGTCTGTTTAAGCGTAAATAAATGGTTTCTTTTAAAATTTATAGCCTAAACCTACGCCGACGTTCCATTCGCCATTTTTGACTGCGGTTTTAGGGTTGTAGTATAGCGGTACCTGTAAGGCCACATGGCGAAATGCCGTTGTTAAGCCAAAACCAAGGTTAGGAGTGAGGGCTGCATTTTTTGGCGCTCCGGCAGCCACTTTATCTTCTTTGATTCTTAAACTGGGTAACAATCCCAATAAAACGGTGTAAGGTTTTTTGCTGAATTTGATACTGGGCCCTGTACAGTTTATAAAAGCACCATGATCAACATATCCGGCAACGATAGTACCATCGAATAAAACGGCTTTAGTTTGCGATTTAGCAGAAAAAAAGAACAAGGTAAGTGCAAGGCAGCCTGTTATGGCTACAGAATTAGAAATTTTCATGTCGGTTTGGTTTGGGTTAAATTTTTATCCGGAAAAGTTTAAATCTTAAGGGTCAGGTTAAGATTTTGGCGTTGTACCAATATAAACAGTTCCGTTTTCTATCTTTACAGGATAGGTTTTTATTGCGCACTCATCGCCGCTTAAACATTCGCCAGTGCTCAATGAGAATGTTTTTTTGTGGAAAGGGCAGGCTACCTTAGGTTCATCGGTAGTAGAGCCAATCATTCCGCGGCTTAATGCCATCTGCTTTTTATGCGGGCATTCATTTTGAGTGGCATACCACTCATTTCTTCTGGTGAAATAGAAAAGTGCAATCTGATCTTCACCATGTTTTACGCATACGCCACCGTTCTCAATGGCATCCTCGACTCGGCAGGCTGCTAGCCAATTTGATTGTTCATTCATAATTTGAGGTTTTATAAGGTTTGTAAAGATTATTGATTAAACTGTTTTCCATTCGGCGGTTCTTTTTTGTCCACGCATTTCAACAAATTCTATGGTTGGATCTTTGTCTTCCGGTGCATTTACAAAATGAGAGAAGCGTTTTCTGATTGCAGGGTTTTCAACTGCCTCTTTCCACTCGCATTTATATGAGGCGATTAACTTCTCAATTTCATTTTCCCATTGGGTTGCCATTCCTAAACTATCGTTGATAATTACATTCCGCAGGTAATCTATTCCGCCTTCCATTTTGTTGAGCCAGGTTGCAGTTCTGGTAAGTGGATCGGCAGTGCGGATGTAAAACATCAAAAATCTATCGATGTATTTAATGCAGGTTTCGTTATCTAAGTCTGTTGCCAGTAAAAGGGCGTGTTGCGGTTTGCTTCCACCATTTCCGCATACATATAAATTCCAGCCTTTTTCGGTGGCAATAATGCCAAAATCTTTACTTTGGGCTTCTGCACATTCTCTGATACAGCCGCTTACAGCTGATTTGAATTTGTGTGGTGCACGGATGCCTCTGTACCTTTCTTCAATTTGGATGGCGAAACTTACGCTGTCATGTAAGCCGAATCTGCACCAGGTACTACCAACGCAGCTTTTAACGGTTCTTAAGCCCTTGCCGTAAGCGTGTCCGCTTTCAAAACCAGCCGCAATTAATTCTTCCCAGATAATAGGAAGGTCGTTAAGGTGTGCACCGAACATATCTATACGCTGACCTCCCGTAATTTTAGTGTACAGGTTGTATTTTTTAGCTACTTCGCCAATTACAATCAATTTATCAGGTGTAATTTCGCCGCCCGGAACCCTCGGTACTACAGAATATGAGCCACCTTTTTGAATGTTGGCCAGAAAACGGTCGTTACTATCTTGGGCTACATCATTTCCTTTTTTAAGGATCATTTCATTCCAAAGGCTGGCTAGGAGTGATGATACTAATGGTTTACATACCTCACAACCATCGTTTTTACCTAGCGCATCCAGTACTTCATCATAACTTTTTAATTCGTGGATATGAATAAGGTCGAAAAGTTCCTGCCTGCTGTAGTTAAAATGCTCGCAAATTACATTTTTGATATATTTGCCTTGCGATTTTAAGGTATAGGTCATTAAATCTTTTACCATTGGCAAGCAGCCACCACAACCTGTGCCTGCTTTGGTGCATTTTTTCAGGTCATCGATGTTTTCGCAAGGGCCATCGGCGACTGCCGAGCAGATATCGCCCTTGCTAACGCCTTCACAGCTACAGATCAGTGCACTGTCTGGTAAACCTGTAATTCCAGCCCCGCTTGCTGGTTCGCTTCCACCACGTGCGCCCAGTATCAGTTCTTCAGGGTTTTCTGGCAATACAATCCGGTTATTAGAGGTCTGCAACAGCAGGTTATATGCTGTTGCATCTCCAATTAATATACCTCCTAAAAGGTATTGCCCGTCATTACTAACATTTATTCTTTTATAAACCCCTTTGTGTTTGTTTTCGAAGATAATTGTACGGCAATCGGGTTCGGTAATAAAATTATCACCAAAACTGGCCACATCGATGCCAATTAGTTTGAGTTTGGTGCTCATATCAAATCCTGTGAAAGCTTTATCACCTTCGCAAAGGTTTGCGGCTAATACTTCGGCCATTTCGTAACCTGGTGCAATTAAACCATAAATCATTCCATCGTATAAAGCGCATTCGCCGATGGCAAAAACAGCTGGATCATTGGTCTGCATTTTTTGATCAACAACAATACCACCGCGTGGACCAACCTCAATGCCACAGGCCTTTGCCAGTTCATCACGTGGTTTTATACCAGCAGAGATGACCAGCATATCAACATCTAAAACAGTATCGTCACTAAACTTTAATGCCGTAATAGAGCCATCGCCTTCAATGCTTGTCGTGTTTTTATTTAAGTGGATCTGCAAACCTAAATCTGTGAGCTTCGATTTAAGCATATCGCTACCAGCGGCATCAATTTGCCTAGGCATTAAGCGAGGTGCAAATTCAATGATACTCGTTTTTTCGATGCCCAGATCAATTAATGCCTTAGCCGCTTCGAGCCCTAATAAACCACCTCCAATAACTGAAGCTGTTCGGGCCTTTTTTGCATAGCTACTAATCAGGTCAAGATCTTCTATTGTACGGTAAACAAAAACACCTTCTTTCTCAGTTCCAGGGATATTGGGCACAAAAGCACCAGAACCCGTAGCAAAAACAAGAATATCGTAGCTATAATCTAAACCATTAGCTGTATAAACTTTTTGCTGTTCGCGATCTATTTTGGTAACCGGGTTATTGAGAAATAGGGTAATATTTTGTTCCTGATACCAGTTTTCTGTAGAAAGAGAGAGGTCTTCGGCTGTTTTGCCATTAAAATATTCACTTAAATGCACACGATCGTAAGCTCTTCGGGGTTCTTCTCCAAAAACAATAAGATTAAAAGAAGAAGTTTTTGATCTAAGCTTTTCGCAGAATTTATATCCCACCATTCCATTTCCTATTACGATTATTTGTGGTTCTTTCATAAATCTTAAAGGTGTTTAGTGATTTTAGTTTCTTTTGGTTGTTTTTTATTTTGGATTATTTGTTTTGGTGTATTTTTTATTAAATAATCGTTTTAAAAATTAATAATTTAATAATTATATGATTTTTGATATTCAAATATATGGTTTAATTATATTAAAAGTTTATTTTGTGTGATTTTTATCATAAAATATTTAATTTTTTAATAAATTTTCATCACTTTTATACTTAAATAGTTAAATCATTAAAATTATGAATCAAAAAACTGCTGATTTTGGACTTTTTATAATGGGTGGAGGTCCTGGAGATCCGGAATTGATCACTATGAAGGCTTTTAATGTGTTAAAAAGAGCTGATGTTGTTCTTTATGATAACTTAAGTAATGAAAAATTACTAGAAATTGCTCCTAAAACATGTAAAATGATCTATGTTGGTAAGCAACCCTACGGAAAATACACGCCACAAGAGAAAATAAATGAATTAATTGTCGAAAATGCCCAAAATTATCAGGTTGTTGTACGTTTAAAGGGAGGAGATCCTTTTATTTTTGGTAGAGGATTCGAAGAATTGATTTATGCGGAGGCCAGAGGGATTAAATGCCATTACATTCCGGGTATCAGCAGTATGCAGGGTGCAGGTTTTATAGATGTGCCTTTAACGCACCGTGGAATTAGTGATAGTGTTTGGATACTTACCGGAACCAAGAAAGATGGAAGTTTAACTAACGATCTAAAATGCGCCATGAAAAGTTCGGCTACAGTTGTTATATATATGGGTATGAAAAAAGTTGGCGAAATCTCTAAAGCTTATTGCGATGCGGGCTTAGGTGATATGCCTGCGGCAATTATTCAACATGCTACCTTACCCAACCAAAAACAAGTGGTATGTTCGGTGAAAAGTTTACAGGAATCTGCAGAACAAGCGGAATTAACATATCCGGCTATTATTATTATAGGGAATGTGGTGCAGGCTAAAGCTTATGCGAACTTAAATCAAGGAGAACTTTTATCAGCATAGTGAATAGGGAGGTAACCAGAAGTCTGGAATATAAGATTGATTATTTTAAAAAAACAACCTTTATGTTTTTTGTGCCTTAGTGGTTAAATAATGGAGGATTTAACTTCCACTTAAAATAAAAAAGCCCGCAAGGTTTAACTTGCAGGCCAATTTAATATGGGTAGATTAATTTAAGGTCAATTCGATTACCGGGATTTCGAAGTCGGGTTTTTTCTTTGGTAATTTTAATACCAGAGTGTTTCCAGTTGATTTTTGGGTATCAATCTGTATTTCGGAGTTATCGTGCAAAAACTGCGCATATTTCGCCTTATCTTTATACCCATCCAGCGTAATGTAGCCCGTATTTGGATATTCGAACAAATGCACATATAGTTTTTTGGTGTCGTTATTGTAAGTGAGTTTTACTCCTTCAGGCGCTTTAAATTCGGTTGGCGCGAAAGTGCAATGGTAAATAGATTTCGAATTGGCGTGCATCCAAAGGCCTAGGCTATCTAAAGCAATGTTTGCCCTGTTATCAAACTCACCACGCGCTGTAGGCCCAACATTTAATAATAAATTGCCTCCATTGGCTACCGAAGTAATCAACAAATCTAATAACTTCCTGTTGCTTTTCCAGGTATTTTCATCACGGTGATATCCCCATGAGCCTGAAAATGTTTGGCAGGTTTCCCAGACTTTACCGCGGTATTTTTCTAATTCCTTCGGACTAACCTGTTCTGGTGTTTCGAAATCTGTACCATCTTCATAATCATTAAGATCTAGGCGGTTATCTACAATAATTTGTGGCTGCAGTTTTCTAATCTGTTTAAGCAATTCTACCGAACCCCAATCATCGCGGCCTTTACCATGTTTGCCAGGATATGAAAAATCGGCCCAAAGAATGTCGATTTTGCCGTATTTGGTAAGTAGCTCGGTTACCTGATCGTATAGGTATTTACGGTATTTGGCTATATCTCTGTTTTTGTTCAATGCCGCATACTGATCCTCATCGTCTTTATCAGGTCTTAAAGGATGGTACCTATCAACGGGAAAATCGGGGTGGTGCCAATCAATCAGCGAATAGTAGAAGCCTACTTTTATACCTTCGGCACGGAAAGCCTCAACGAATTCTTTAACCAAATCTCTTTTGGCCTGTGTATTTGTTGCTTTATAGTCGGTGTATTTGCTGTCAAATAAAGTAAAACCTTCATGGTGTTTGGTCGTTAACACCGCATATTTCATGCCTGCTTCTTTAGCTTCTCTGGCCCATTTTTTAGGGTTAAATAAATCCGGATTAAACTGATCAAAGTATTTTTGATAGTTTTCGTTGGTAATGTGTTCGTAATTTCTTACCCACTCGTGGCGGGCTGGCAATGCATATAGGCCCCAGTGGATAAACATACCAAAGCGGGCATCCGTCCACCATTCCATTCTTTTGGTTTTTTGGGCGGCAGTTTCATTACCCAAGCGTTTTTGAGCATAGCCAGGTAAAATCAGGCTTAACATCAATAAAGCTGATAAAATTGTTTTTTTCATTGTGTGGTTTCTTTTGGTTAGTGATTAAAAGGCTAATTTAGGGAGGTGCAGGCTTTTAAAATGATCGGATATGAGCAAAATATTAAGCCAAATTGGTTTGTGTTTTAATAGATGAGGTTGAGGTTCTTAAAACTTTGAAGATGGTATTCTTGTTTAATTGGCAGTGTTGTGAAATTTAATTTGATAAAAGAAACGATGAAAACTCAAAAAACACCTGCCAAGCAAAACAAACAACCAGGGATAGAGGTGAAGATGAATCCAAGACCTGAAGTAATTAAAGCAGACTATAAGGGAGCGGGGAAACTAAATGATAAGGTTGCACTGATTACCGGTGGAGATAGTGGTATTGGTCGTTCGGTAGCGGTTCATTTTGCAAGGGAGGGTGCCAATGTAGCTATTGTTTATCTGGATGAGGATATTGATGCAAAAGAAACCCAGAAAATGGTTGAAACTGAAGGGAAACAATGTTTATTGATTAAAGGGGATGTTAAAAAGTCTTCATTTTGCAGAAAAGCAGTAGAAACAACGGTTAAAAAGTTTGGAAAGATCAATATTTTGGTAAATAATGCCGGCATGCAGGTACCGCAGAAAGATCCAAAAAAGATCGACGATAAACAGCTGGAAGATACCTTCCGTACAAATATATTTGGCTATTTTTACTTTGCACATGAGGTATTGGAGTATTTTCATGCAGGCGATACCATTATCAATACCACCTCGGTAACAGCTTATCGTTCTTCGCCAAATCTGATCGATTACTCTTCAACAAAAGGGGCAATAACTTCTTTTACGCGTTCGCTCGCTACAAATTTAGCCAAAACAGGTATCCGGGTTAATGCCGTGGCACCCGGACCAGTGTGGACACCACTCATTGTATCTACTTTTGATGAAAAAAAGATTAAATCATTTGGATCTGAAACGGCCATGGAAAGGGCAGGCCAGCCCTCAGAACTTGGGCCATCTTATGTGTTCCTGGCTTCAGATGATGCATCATTTATAACAGGGCAGGTAATCCATGTAAATGGTGGGGAAGTGGTAAACGGTTAATTTTCTTTGCCTTTAATCATATTTAAACCATTTCTACGGCGTCAGATCCATTTAATTTTGTAAGTATTGTGGTTCATCTTTATTTAAATAATGAAATTGACGCTTTATAACATTTCGCTATCGTCTTTGTCATATGCATTCGGATCTTTATCCAGCTCTCCTATGTCAGATTCGTTATAATTTTCGGTTTCCGTTTCTTCTTCCTCTTCGTTTTCTTCATCATCAGGGCCTTCAATTTCCTTATTTAATTGAGTACCCGTGCCATCTTCAAAATGCACTTCATCCTCGGTATATCCCTCATTATCTTTTTGTTCTGCAGCTCCTCCACGGGCATTTCCTTGTGAGCGGTTAATCTGAAACTGCTCAATGTTCTGGATCTCTTTTTGTGGTTGATTGTTCTCTTGATTTTCCATGGCGTGCGTTTTAATATAAAACAGCTTGAGCGTGATTAAGTTTAAATAACGTTGTAATTCTTATACTAAAAATATTAAACATTTCGAAAGACCTGGCGAGGGTAGATTGAAGCTATGGTCTTGTTCTTTTTTGTTGCGATAACCAGGTAACTATCCTGGAGGATAGCACTATCCTTTGGTATAGTAATAGCTTTTTGATACTTCATATCTATAGTTTTGTGAGACAAAAAAAGCAAAAAATGAAAATATTACATTTAATATCAAGCCCGAGGGGCGAAGCATCTTTCAGCGTTAAATTGGGAAATGCAATTGTAGAAAAATTACAGGCGGCTAATCCGGAGAGTACGGTAACTACTAATAACCTTACCAATACACCATTTCCACACTTAGAAGAGGTACACATCAATTCTTTCTTTACCCCGCTCGAAAACCATACGCCCGAACTGGCCGAAGCAGTAAAACATTCGAACCAAGCCATTACTGAGCTAAAAAATGCCGATGCCATTGTAATTGGGGTGCCTATGTACAACTTTGGGCTTCCTTCTGCTTTAAAAGCGTGGATTGATCACATAGCACGTGCTGGCCAAACATTTAGCTATTCAGAAAATGGCCCAGTGGGATTGATAAAAGGTAAAAAAGTTTATCTGGCCATTTCATCAGGCGGTGTATATTCTGACGGACCAATGAAAGCCTACGATTTTACCGAATCTTATCTGAGATCGGTATTGGGCTTTTTAGGGATGATAGATGTAACCGCCTATAGGGTAGAAGGTTTAAGTATACCCAACCTGAAAGATGTGGCATTAAATAATGCTGTTGAAAGTATAATACTATAGCATCTTTTTTAGTGCCTGATTTCGTCATTGCGAAAAGAAGAACGATGAAGCAATCTTTCACATAGTCCTGCTATAAAGATTGCTTCATTCAATGAAAAATTGGCTTCGCAATGACGATTTCCTTTAGTTAAGTAAATATTTATCTACTCTATTCATAAAATCGTTCAGATCGAAAGGTTTATTGATAAAATCCTCCGCATCACATTTAGCCTTAACTGCATTCAAGTGGTTATTGGCCGACATCATCATTACCGGAATATCATGTGTTTTAATGTTTCGCTTTAGTGTATTACAGATATCAAGGCCATTTCCATCAGGCAACATAATATCGAGAATTACCATATCAGGCAGGTGTTTGCTCATCTGAAACCAAAAATCGTTTGTATTTGGACAGGTCTTTACTTCGTAAAGCTCTTCGATTAATAAAAATTCTATGATTTCTCTAATCCACGGATTGTCTTCTACTACATAGATGCACTTTTTCATAAGCTCAAATTTGTTATATAGATAACTAACCTAGCTATCAGATGTTTAAGATAGTTATACACAATATTAGCGTTATTAACTTTCTAGTGGCACATGTCATGCGTTTCTATAATTTTTGCGCTGGCTAAAAAAAATATAAAAATAAATTTTGATACTAATTTTTTTAGTATAGATTTGCTTTTGGAGAGACAGGATACAGGAAATATTGTAGAGATAATTCCATGTATTTAATTGAAGATTTTAAACAAAAAGCTTCTAGCTTGGTTTGTTTGCTGATATATTTATTTTTTCTATGACCGTTACCGTTTTAGCCATATTCGAAACAGATTTTAGACCAGATCTTTCATTAGGTAAAATTATGAATGAAAGATTGAGGATTGCTGCTGCAGATTTGCAGGATATTCATTTACAGCATTTACATGCCATTGGGCAACGTAGTGATGATTTAGTGGTGTATATCAGTTATAACCCTAAATATAAAATAAGATGGCGTGTAGTTAACGATGTGCCAGAAGAAGTGGAAAACTTTGTAGCACAAACTTGTGGTAATTTAGGTTACATCCACTGGAAAACGGCATCATTAAATGTTTTTAAGGGAAATGAGTAATTGTACTCAAAGTTTTCGTCATCCTGAATTTATTTCAGGATCTATCTAGCCAGTAAGATGCTGAACTAAATTCAGCATGACGGATCGTTCTGATAATCAATAAAACAAAAAACGAGATGCTGTTTAACATCTCGTTTTTTGTTATCATTACCCTGATCCGATAGTTATCGAAGATGCTGAAATAAATTCAGCATGACGATCATTCCTGTAATATATAATAGGTAGGCGTTTATTAAACTAAAAACCCTCCGCCTAATAAATCATTTCCTTCATAAAATACAGCCGATTGGCCAGGAGCAATTGCCGAAACATTATGATCGAACACTACACGCATTTTATCTTTTTCCTGAACAATTGTACTTAACATACCTGCATCTTTATAACGGATTTTGGTAATTACATCATTCATTGGTTCTTCAATGCTTGCGTATTTTATCAGGTTAATGTTGCGTACCATGGCTTCACGGCGCTCAAGCTCGTCGGCTTTACCCAAAACTACCGTATTACTTTCAGGCAGTATTTGCGTTACAAACATAGGCTCGCCAAAGGCTACGCCTAAACCTTTACGCTGACCGATGGTATAAAAGGGGTAACCTTTATGTTGTCCAACCACCATTCCATTGCTTAAAATGAAATTTCCGCCGGCCACTCTTTCTTCTAAATCTTCTACTTTATGTTTTAAAAAAGCCCTGTAATCATTATCCGGTACGAAACAGATTTCATAACTCTCGGATTTTTTTGCCAGTTCTTCCTGCCCCATATCCAAAGCCATCTGTCTGATTTCAGATTTTGCAAAACTGCCTAATGGGAATTTAGTACGCGAAAGGTTCTCTTGCGAAACACCCCACAGTACATAAGATTGATCTTTATTTTCGTCTTTTCCTTTCGAAATTACGTAGCGGCCGCTGTCTTGCTGACGGATATTGGCGTAATGCCCGGTTGCAATAAACTCGCAATCGAGTTTATTGGCGCGTTTTAAAAGTGCTTCCCATTTAATATGTGTATTGCATAAAACACATGGATTTGGCGTTCTTCCGGCAAGGTATTCGTCAACAAAATTATCGATTACGTAATCGCCAAATTCATCCCTGATATCAAGGATATAATGCGGAAAACCATAGTTTACGGCAAGTGTACGGGCATCGTTGATACTATCTAATGAGCAACAGCCAGTTTCCTTACTGCTTCCACCAGAAGTAGCATAATCCCAGGTCTTCATGGTTAATCCAATAACCTCATAACCCTGCTCATGCAACATTACAGCCGCTACCGAACTATCAACCCCGCCACTCATGGCAACCAGAATTCTACCGTGTTTACTCATCTTAAAAATATTGGATGCAAAAATAAGGTTTATTTAGCTGAAATTATTTAAAGCAAGTCAGTTACTTGTAAAAAGCGGTTACTAAATTGCTTGGCTATCTAATAGATGCGCTAATATGGCTGAGATGTTCAATATTATTTTGAAATGAATGGTTCGGTGTTAGTGGCTGCCAGCAGCCCTGCTATCCCTTCAAGTCCTCGGCTCGTACCTCACCTCCGGGCTTTCCGTTCTATCAGGTTTACATCATAAAGTCTGTGGTGTTTGGCAACTACAAAAATCACGCATTAATCGCTCAGGTTTTCGAAACTTGAAGGGAAACCGTAATAAATTGTATCTTCAAGCTTATTAATTGTATTTTTTATTTTACTTAAACGTTTTAGTTATATGTTTTATGCATATTTGAAGATAAATTAATACCTTAGAATTTTCAACAGAACAAGCTAAATTTTAAACTCATATGATTAAAAAAGTTATCCTGCCTTGTCTTTTGCTATCGGCCCTGGTTACCTCGGCACAGCAGAACCTAGTGCAGTATGTTAAGCCCATCATTGGTACATCTAAAATGGGGCATACCTATCCTGGTGCAACAGTTCCATTTGGTTCGGTGCAGTTAAGTCCCGAAACGGATACCTTATCTTACGAAGTAAACGGAAAATACAATGGCGATGTATATAAATATTGTGCAGGTTATAAATATGAGGATAAAACCATTACCGGCTTTAGTCATACCCATTTCAGCGGTACCGGCCACTCCGATCTGGGTGATTTTCTTATTATGCCTACGCAAGGTAAGTTACAGTTAAACCCGGGTATAGCGTCAAACCCTAAAGGTGGTTACCGTTCGGCCTATTCACATGCAAATGAGGTTGCAGAGGCAGGGTACTACAAGGTAAAACTGGACGACGATAACATTACGGCAGAACTCACTTCAACCACCAGGGTAGGGATGCATCAATATACTTTTCCTAAATCAGATCAATCGCACATTATTCTCGATTTAATGGCCGGTATTTACAATTACGAGGAAAAAACCGTTTGGACCTACGTGCGTGTGGTGAATGATACGTTGATTACAGGTTATCGCCAAACAAATGGCTGGGCGAGAACCAGGACCGTTTATTTTGCGATGAGTTTCTCTAAACCTTTTAAAAGCTACGGACGTAAAAGCTATGATGCTAAACAGGCTTACCGAGGTTTCTGGGGTAAGTTTAACCAGGAACAGAACTTCCCTGAAATTGCTGGCAAAAAATTGAAAATGTTTTTCGATTTCGATACCCAGGAAGGAGAGAAAATCAAGATTAAATTTGCTTTATCTCCTGTTAGCCAGGAAAATGCCTTGCAAAATATGCGGGCAGAAATTTCAGGTTGGGATTTCGAAAAAGTGAAGGCTCAGGCACAGGCTACCTGGAATAAAGAATTGAATAAAATACAGGTAACTACTTCTAATGATAATAAAATCAATTTTTACACCGCTTTATATCACGCTTTTATCAATCCAACCATCTATACCGATATTAACGGAGAGTATAAAGGCTTAGATCAGGGTATACATAAAGCGAATGACTTTACCAATTACACCACTTTCTCACTCTGGGATACTTACCGGGCCTTACATCCATTCTTTAATATTACGCAGCCAAGCCGTAGTAACGATATGGTAAAATCGATGTTGGCGCATTATGATCAAAGTAGCTTGCACATGTTGCCGATCTGGTCGCACTATGCTAATGATAACTGGTGCATGAGTGGTTATCATAGTGTTTCTGTAATTTCTGATGCGATTATAAAAGGTACTTACAATGGCGATGCCAATAAAGCATTAGATGCCTGTATTGCAACAGCAAAACACCGCGATTATGAGGGAATTGGTTATTATATAGATAAAGGTTATATCCCGGCAGAAAAATCTGGAATTTCGGTTTCCAACAATTTAGAATATTCTTACGATGACTGGTCGATTGCTCAATTGGCGAAGAAATTAAACCGTATGGATGTTTACGATGAATTTATCAAACGTTCTAACAACTGGAAAAATAACTACGACAGCGCTACGGGTTTTATGCGTCCGAAATTGGCTGATGGAACCTTTAAAAAACAATTCGATCCAAAAGATACCGAAGGGCAAGGTTTTATTGAAGGTAACAGCTGGAATTACAGTTTCTTTGTGCCGCAGGACCCGACTTCGCTGATTGAAATGATGGGTGGCAAAAAGAAATTTGCAACCCGCTTAGATACTTTGTTTACCATGCATTTACCTGACGAGTTTTTTGCACACACTGAAGATATTACCCGCGAAGGTATTATTGGTGGTTATGTACACGGAAACGAGCCGGCACATCATATTGCTTATCTTTACAATTGGACAGATCAGCCATGGAAAACACAGGCACAGATTCGCCACATCTTAAACATGCAATATAAACCAACTGCCGATGGCTTGGGTGGAAATGATGACTGCGGACAGATGAGTGCCTGGTACATGTTTTCTTCATTAGGTTTTTACCCGGTAGCACCGGGTTCTGATGTATATTCGTTAGGTAGTCCGTTGGTTAATAATGCTGTAATTAACTTAGAAAATGGTAAAACCTTTACCGTTGAGGCCATTAAACAAAGCGATAAAAATGTTTATGTAGAGAAAGTTTTATTGAACGGTAAAGAAATTACCGATCATAAAATCAAGCATGCTGATATCACAAATGGTGGAAAGCTAACCTTTTACATGAGCGCAAAACCTAAGAAGTAATTTTTCTCATCCTGTACAAATTAAGCCGTCGGCTATTTTTAGTCGACGGTTTTTTTGTTTACCTTTCGAATGTCGTCATTTCGAGCGAAGTGCAACGTAGTCGAAAACCCGAAGGCGCTGCGAAGCAAAATCTATCTCGAGATAGATCTCTCCATTCCACTGCGTTCCAGGAGATGATGATCATTCTATTGGAAAATCTTTAAGGGGCTGTTTTCATGCCTCAGTGGCTAAAAATACACACCAAATCTTCAAAGCAAAATCACCAAACTTCCTGCAACAATTAACCCACCACCAATTAATGTTTTAGCATCTATCGGTTCCTTTAAGATCAAAAAGGCCAAGCCCATAGCAATGGCCACACTTAATTTATCAATCGGAGCAACTTTAGAAACATTTCCCGTTTCGAGTGCTTTAAAATAGAAAATCCATGATAAACCGGTTGCCAAACCCGATAAACCTAAAAAAATAAGGTTGTTTTTGCTCAATGTTTTAATTTGAGAAATTTCTCCGCTCGCCAAAACAATGCCCCAGACAATAAATAGAATAACAACTGTTCGTATAGCAGTTGCTATATTTCCATTAACGCCTTTTAGTCCAACTTTGGCTAAAATAGCCGTTGCAGCGGCAAACAGGGCAGAGAGTATTGCGTAAAATTTCCACATAATCTATTTTGCTTAATCTTTATTTATAAACATACTCATAGTAAATAAAATATTCAATTCTGTAGTTGGATGGAACACGATAATTAAAATAAATTTTGATTACCAGCTTATATATCGTAATATTGCGATATAAAATTATGGGACTCACCAAAACAGAAATCTTCACTGAAGAACAGAACCAGATGGCTGCATTATTAAAAGCGATGGCTCATCCTGCGCGGATTGCGATTCTTCAGCGTATTCTTAAATCGAATACCTGTATCTGTGGCGATTTGGTTGAGGAGCTCGGCTTAGCTCAGGCAACTATTTCTCAGCATTTAAAAGAACTTAAAAACGCGGGTATTATACAAGGTACTATAGAGGGTGTAAGTATTTGCTATTGTATAGAACCTAAAACCTGGAAATTATTACAAACACAGTTGGGCCATTTCTTTGCCTCTTATAAAGGCGAGCAAAACTGCTGTTAAAATTTTTTATTTAAATCAATCGTTAAATTGCAATATTATGATTAATACATCTTCAACCGTATGGAGCAGCTTTAAGGCTGAGCTTCAGCAACATCCAGAATTGGTGTTACAGTTTCAATATGCTCCGGGCAAATGGGTAAACGCTAATTATCACATTACCGAAATTAAACAGGCGCCGATTGTTTCGGTAGATTGTGGAGGGGTGATGAATGCCTGGACAGAGATTATCCTGCAGTTATGGGAACCTACCGAACAAGAAGCGGGTAGGGCCATGCAGGTGAAAAAAGCACTATCCATTATCAATCTGGTAGAAAGCAAACTCCCTTTAAATCCCAATGGAATTGTGAAAATTGAATTCGGTAATTCAGTGTTTGATACGAGGCAGATGTTTCCAGGTGAATTTAAAATTGACGGGGAGAACCTGATTTTGGATCTAACACCCGATGCTACCCAATGTAAAGCGATTAACCGTGGCGGAAGCTGTGGCACTACCGAAACAGGTGAAGAATGTTGTGCACCTGCCCAGCCCGAAAAAACAAAAGTAAAACTGGTTAATCTGGCAGTTGGACAGAATAGTTGTAGCCCTGAAAGTGGCTGTTGTTAATCATTTAAAAATTATAAAAATGAAAAATGTATTGGTGTTATGCACCGGAAATAGTTGCAGAAGTCAACTGGCAGAAGGTTATTTGAAACATTTCGCCCAAAACAAGGCCAAAATTTACAGTGCTGGTATCGAAGTTCATGGCGTTAATCCAAGGGCGATAAAAGTAATGGCAGAAGATGGAATCGATATTTCAGGTCAAACCTCTAACCATATCGAGGAGTATTTCGATGTACCTTTCGATTATGTGATTACCGTTTGCGACCACGCGAAAGAAAGTTGCCCATATTTTCCAACGCAGGCTATAAAACTGCACCATAGCTTTCCAGATCCTGCAAAAGCTGTGGGTACCGATGAGGAAATCATGGCCGAATTTAGAAATACAAGAGATCTGGTGAAGATTTACATGGAAGATTTTGTGAACAAAAACTTAAAAGGTTAATATGTCAGCAAATGTTTGTGCACCGGCAGCTCAAAGAAAACATCTAAGCTTTTTAGATCGTTATTTAACGCTGTGGATTTTCTTGGCCATGTTATTTGGTATTGGATTGGGCTTTTTGTTCCCTTCATCAGCGGTATTAATCAATTCATTTTCGAGCGGGAGTACAAACATTCCTCTGGCCATCGGATTGATCCTGATGATGTATCCGCCTTTAGCAAAAGTTAAATACCAGAATTTAGGCGAAGTATTTAAAAATGTAAAAATATTAAGTACTTCGCTCGTTTTAAACTGGATCATCGGTCCAATCCTGATGTTTTTCCTGGCTATTGCATTTTTACATGATTATCCTGAATATATGGTCGGCTTAATTATGATCGGCCTCGCCAGGTGTATTGCCATGGTGGTGGTATGGAATGAGCTTGCCAATGGAAACCGAGAATATACTGCTGGTTTAATTGCCCTGAACAGTATTTTTCAGGTATTGCTTTACAGTGTATTCGCCTATTTTTTTATCACGGTTTTACCACCCGTTTTTGGTTTAAAAGGCCTTTCTGTATCTATTTCCATTGCAGAAATTGCAAAAAGCGTAGGGATTTATCTGGGAATTCCGTTTGTACTCGGTATTTTAAGTCAAAAAGTACTGATCAAGTGGAAAGGCGAAGAGTGGTTTCATTCCACTTTTGTACCGATGATTTCTCCTATAACCTTAATTGCTTTGTTGTTTACCATTGTAGTAATGTTCAGTTTGAAAGGAGAATTAATGGTACAGATTCCGATGGACGTATTGCGAATTGCATTACCCTTGGTGATTTATTTCGTGATCATGTTTGTGATCAGTTTTTTTGCGGGCAGATATTTCGGTGCAGATTATGGTAAAAGTACCGCTATTGCGTTTACAGCAACTGGTAATAACTTCGAATTGGCTATTGCTGTGGCTATAGGTGTATTCGGTATCCATTCAGGGCAGGCATTCGCTGGTGTAATCGGTCCATTGGTTGAAGTGCCAGCATTAATTGCACTGGTTAACCTGGCGCAATGGTTTAGAAGTAGATATTTTAAAGTGTAGATCAGTAGAAAAGTCGTCATTGCGAGGCACGAAGCAATCTTAAAGCACACGCTGGTAGCGATCGTTGTAAGATTGCTTCGTCGGCTGAAAAAGCCTTCTCGCAATGATGACCATCTTGGATACTATGCGCCTACCTCATCAAAATTGGTGGCAGTTGCCAGATATTTCCAATTGGCCATATCCCTTTGTACATCCGCAATTTTTCCATCCGCCACCTGATAAGCATCAGGGCCTAAGAATAAATGAAGCGGTGGGTTTTCACTTTTCGAAGCTTCAATAATCACCTCAACTGCTTTGGCCGGATCGCCTGGCTGTTGGTTATTGATGTCGTTTTGGTGCACTGCTTGCGAGTCGCGTACTTCTTTATAAGCATCAATTGGGTTACTCGGTACCGCCAATGAACCTTCTGTAAGAAATGCTGTCCTAAAATAACCTGGTTCTACAACAGTTGCTTTGATTCCCATCGATTTTACTTCAGCCGCCAATGATTCGGTAAAGCCAACCACCGCAAATTTAGTAGCGCAATAAATTCCGAAACCAGGGAAGTTGCCTGAAAAGCCACCGATTGAAGAAATATTGAAAATGTGCCCTGATTGTTGTTTCCGTAATTGAGGAAGTACCTTTCTGATTACATTTAATGAACCAAAAACGTTCACATCGAAATTTTGACGAGATTCTTTATCGCTTAATTCTTCTAAAGCACCCAGCATGCCATAACCAGCATTGTTTACCACAACATCTAACTGACCAAATTTGCTGATCGTTTGACTAACTGCTGCTTCTACGCTGCTTTCATCGATCAGATCAACCGCTAGCGGTAAAAAGTTTTTGTGTTCGCCAACTGCGTTTATTAAATCGTTTAGGTTTCTTGAAGTTGCAGCAACGTTAACACCGTTGTTTAATAATGTTTTTACTAATGTTAGTCCCAGGCCTTTTGATGCACCTGTTACAAACCATACTTTTTGATTTTCCATGATGTTTTTGTCTATTGAATTAATTTTCGTCGAAATCTGTTGAAATCGTAATGGCTTTCCAGTCTCTAAATTCCTTCTGTAGCGATTCTAACTTGTTGTTTGCTCTTTGAAAAGCGTCGTTCCCTAAAAGTAAATGAAGGGGTGGATTGGGCATACTTGCCAGTGAGATCATAGCAGCAGCAGCTTTCTCGGGGTCGCCTATCTGCTGACCGTCCATTTTTAGGTATTTGCTGTGTATTGCCCGTACTTCTTCGTATTCAGCAATTGGATTGGCTGCCAAAATCAATGAGTCAGGGGTTAAGAAACTGGTTCTGAATGCGCCAGGAGCCACAACAGTTACTTTTATGCCAAATTCTTTTAGGTCTTCTGCCGATACTTCAGATAATGCTATCACAGCTGATTTTGCCGCTGCATATACTGCCCAGCCAGTTGCGCCTGCAATACCTGCAATTGATGCAATGTTGATGATATGCCCCGCTCGTTGTGCCCTTAAATAAGGTGAAGCTTTTCTGATGACATTCAATGTTCCGAAAACGTTAACATCAAAACTGTTGCGGGTTTCTACATCGCTAAGTTCTTCGATACTGCCTCCAATTCCGTAACCTGCATTATTGATGACTACATCGATTCTTTCGAATTTAGTTATAGTCGTCTTTATCGCATCCTCGACGCTTTGTTCGTCGGCCAGATTAACGGCCAGTGGAAGGAATTTTACGCTATCATTATTTACTGCTTTTTTAAGTTCATTGATATTTCTTGATGTGGCCGCAACATATTGGCCAGCATTTAATAACTGATGAACTAAACTTAATCCTAAGCCCTTTGAAGCTCCGGTAATAAACCAAACTTTTTTCTTGCCCATAGTTTTTTTCTTTTTGTTAAGACAAAATTACAGCGCAGATGAATTCGATTTATTACGTTAATCAAACTGATGATTACGAAATTCAAACAATTCGGTAAGAAGTAGGGGTGTGGTTGGTCAGTTTTTTAAAAAAGTTATTAAAATGAGTAGGCTCTTCAAAACCGAGGCAATAACCTATTTCTGATATATTCCAGTCGGTATGCTTGAGTAAAGCTTTAGCTTCGCTTAATAAACGCTCAGTAATATAATGTGTAGTGGTTTTGCCAGTGGTTTCTTTAATTGCACGGTTTAAGTGGTTTACATGCACCGAAAGTTGCGCAGCATAATCTTTTGCTGAGCGCATGGTAAACCTTTGGGTAGTGGTTTCGATTGGGAACTGCCGCTCCAGTAATTCTGTAAAAACAGAAGTAATCCTGGTATTGGCATCAGTATGTTTGAATAAATTTTCTGATGGCTCTGTTTTTAGTGCAAAATGTGTGATTTCTGTAATGTAATTGCGGAGCAGATCGTATTTATAGATGTAGTCGGTATTAATTTCCTCAAACATTTTTGAAAAAATAGCTTCTATTTGCTTATCCTGTTGTTCATTCAAAATGTATGCGGGTTTTCCTCCATGGGTAAACATTGGCAAATCGCTAATGTTTCCGCGGATCTTTCCGGTAAAAAAAGCTTCTGTAAAAATACAGAAATAACCCGTCACCTCACTTTGTTTGCCGCTAGCCAGTTCCCAGGTATAAGGTACAAGCGGATTGAAAAAGATTAAAGCTGTACCGTTAATCTCAATGCTCTTGTCTGCATAGTGGTAAACGTTATGGCCGCGGGTAAGGCAGATTTTGTAATAATCTCTGCGGTTATAACTCATTGGTTTATGATCATCCCTTAAACAATCTTCCAGTTTAAAAACGTTAAAATGGCCTACACCATTCTGCAGGTTATCTGGCAAGAACTTGAATTTGTTCTGGTAAAAATCTTCAATTGTTTCTGGTTTGTTCATGAATCAAAGTTACAAAATTCAAACGTAAATTAAATTACTGTAATTAAAAGGAGATTTCGATGATAAAAATATTTGTATTAAATATACCGATTGGTATATATTTGTATCGTCAATTTAAAAGAACATGACCAAGGCAGAAAAAACGAGAAATTTCATTGTAGAGAAAACCGCACCCATTTTTAATATGAAAGGTTATACGGGTACCTCTTTAAATGATATTACTGCTGCTACGGGTTTAACCAAAGGGAGTATTTACGGCAACTTCACCAATAAAGATGAAGTGGCACTGGCGGCTTTTGATTATAACCTGAAAAATGTTTCATCGAGGATAGATGCTGAAATGAACAAACAAGTCAGCGTAAAGGATAAGCTTTTTGTGTACATCAATATTTACCAAAAATTTATCGACGGTACGGTAGCAGAAGGAGGTTGCCCTGTTTTAAATACTGCAGTTGATGCTGATGACACCCATCCGGAATTGCGGGAAAAAGTTTTGAAAGCAGTTTTAGGCTGGAAAAATAAAATTGCTAAACTGGTTGAAACAGGTATTTCTGCCAAAGAAATCAATACAGAACACAATCCAGAACAGGTTGCACTAACTATTATTGCCATAATAGAGGGTGCAATTATGATTTCGAGGCTTACTGCAAAACCTGCACACTGGAATTTGATTATGGATTCGTTAAAAAAATATATCAATAGTCTCGGCTAAAAAATTTTAAACAAAAATATACCGATTGGTATTTTATTATGGAAAGAACCAGAACAATAAGTTGGGAAGACCCTATTAAAGGAGCAAAGGAAGCCATGCAAATGGATGGTATCGATTATCTGAAGGCCATGAGCGATCATAAATTTCCTTTGCCACCATTGTTGCATACTTTAGATTTTAGTGTAAGTATAATCGAAAAGGGTAATGTAGTTTTCGAATTCATCCCTCAGGAATTTCATTACAATCCGATCGGTACCGTACATGGCGGAGTAATCACAGCTATTTTAGATTCAGCTATGGGCTGTTCTGTGCACTCACTATTACAAGCGGGAAAAGGATATACCACTTTAGAGCTTAAGGTAAATTTCCTGAAAGCCGTTACCATTCAAACTGGGAAATTAAAAACTATTGGTAAAGTGATCAATCTTGGAGGCCGTACAGCCTTAGTGGAAGCACAATTACTTGATGAAAATAATACCGTTTATGCTCACGCGGTGAGCACCTGTTTAATCTTAAAATTTTAAAAAATATAAAATGAAAACTTCACAAAATACCGTTTTATTGATTGGCGGAACAGCTGGTATCGGTTTAGAAATTGCAAAACAATTAACCGCTTTGGATAACCATGTAATTATTACTGGCAGAAACCAGGAAAGGCTGGATGCAGCTGCTGCATCATTACAAAATGTAACCACTATTCTTTCTGATGTGAGCAAAGCTGACGATGTAGATCAATTGGTCAGTCGCATCAAAGCCGAATTTCCTCAATTGAACATCGTGATCAATAACGCCGGGAGAGCATTACTCTACAACTTGGCCGATCCAAACCAGGATGCTTTTGCTTACGCAGAGGATGAAATGTTAACCAATTACCTGTCTATCATCAGAATTAACCAAAAGCTATTACCTGTACTAAAACAGCAGGAAGCCTCAGCTATCGTAAACGTTTCCTCTATTGTTGCTTATGTACCTGGGATTACTTTACCAACTTATGCGGCCAGTAAAGCAGCATTACATTCTTACAGCACTTCGTTAAGGTTAAGTTTAGAAGAAACAACGGTTAAAGTTTTTGAATTGATGCCGCCATTAGTTGATACTGAGTTTTCGAAAGAAATTGGTGGACATAACGGGATTAAACCTTCGGTTGTGGCCGATGAGCTCTTAGCTGCTCTAACTAATGATGAATTTGAAATCAGGGTGGGCGATACGGCAAAGATTTACGAATTGTTCAGACAGTCGCCGGTTGATGCTTTAAATGCAATGAATGCAAATAGAAAGGCCTGGATTGATTCTGTTGAGCATTAAAATGATATAACAGGAAAGCAAAAGAAATTGTTGTTTCCATTTAGATGATGGTTTTCAATATAGGAATTGTTACTTTCGCGGCGTTAAGTGTAAATCCTGGGTTTACATCAACCTTAATGAAACGATAGGACCTTTGTAGCTGTTCCTGCTATATTAAAATGCCTTTTGGATAATTAACAGTTGATTTTTATCCAGGGGGATTGACTAAAAAACAATAAAATGAAAAGAGTAGTAGTAACAGGTTTAGGTGCAATAACACCACTGGGTAATACTGTTGAGCATTTTTGGCAACAGATATTAGCTGGAAAAAGTGGTATTGGTCTCATTACAAAATTTGATTCGAGTAAATTTAAAACTCATTTTGCAGGCGAAGTAAAGGATTTTAATCCTGAAGCATATCTTGATAAAAAAGAAATTAAAAAGTTTGATCTGTTTACCCAATACGCCATTGGTTCAAGCGATCAGGCGATAAAAGATTCGGGCTTGGATTTTAGCACTATGAGCGATAATGAATTGGCTGAAGTTGGTGTAATCTGGGCAACAGGGAACGGTGGTATCGGTACTTTCGAAGCGCAACTGGAAGAATTTCATGCAGGTGATGGTACACCTAGGTTTAGTCCGTTTTTTATCCCGAAAATGATTGTTGATATCGCCGCAGGGGCCATTTCGATCCGCCATAAATTACGTGGCCCGAATTATTGTACTGTATCAGCTTGTGCATCGTCTAATACTGCCATTATTAATGCTTTTGATACCATTCGTTTAGGCAAAGCAAGTATAATGATTGCTGGTGGTTCTGAAGCAGCGCTCACCAAATCATCTGTAGGCGGCTTTAATGCGGCTCAGGCTTTATCAAAAAACAATGATGATCCTCAGGGTGCTTCTAAGCCTTTTGATGCTGACAGAGATGGTTTTGTGATGAGCGAGGGTGCAGGTGCATTGGTTTTAGAAGATTTGGGGCATGCTTTAGCGCGCGGTGCACATATTTATGCCGAGATTATTGGCGGTGGGATGGCAGCTGACGCATATCACCTAACCGGAACGCCTCCTGATGGGGTTGGTGCAGCTTTAGGGATGACAAAAGCATTAAAAGATGCAGGGGTTACTGCGGATAAAATCGATTATATTAACGCACACGCCACTTCGACTGGATTGGGTGATTTAAGTGAGTTACAGGCAATTAATACTGTTTTTAAAGGCTTGCCAGTGATAATTGGTGCAACAAAATCTATGACAGGTCATTTATTGGGTGCTGCTGGTGCTGTTGAGAGTTTAATCAGTATTTTATCAATCAGGGATAATATAATTCCACCTACCATTAACACTAAAAATCTGGACGAAAACATTCCAAAAGGATTAAATTTTGTGTTAGGAGAAAGTATTAAAAAAGAGATCAATTATGTTTTAAACAACACGTTTGGTTTTGGTGGGCATACCGCGAGTACTATTTTTAAAAAGTATGAGGCTTAATTAGGTTTTACCGGCCGTATTGGATAGTGCTTGGTTAATCGCCAGGCACTTTTTTTGTTTTAGCATGCTTGTGATGGGCGTTATCTGATTGATTGAGAATCGTAATGCAATAAGCTTTAAGATTCCCACCTGCTTGAGAATGGCGACCGCCTGAAAAGCTACACCAGTAACCACGATCCCTATAACTGGTCTTGGCGTCTCGCTAAGATCCTAATATTTTTTTGCCACGGAGACACAGAAGCACAGAAGATTTAATTTGTAAAGAGCTTCGGCTAAGCTCAGACTGACAATTGCTTTGAATTATGCTGATGGGTTGAAACAAATAAACCTATTTATCCATCAATAAATTAACCAGTTCTTTTAATTCTTCAATTTCCAGTTCTAGCTTCTCTATTCTGTTTTCCAGTTCGCTAGGATCAAATTGGGGTGTACTCATCGTTTCGGTTTCAGGTTCTGAAGTGGTTTCGGCCTGTTCGCCTAAAAGATGAACAAAACGAGCTTCCTTCTGACCAGCTTTCTTTGCCAGCTGTTTTACAAAGGCAGGCTCTTCATCTGATAATTTTTGAAGCTGCTCCAAAACCTCTTCTATACTTTCAAACTCATATAGTCTTCCCGAGTTACTATTAATTTCGCCGGGTGTTAACGGTCCGCGTAAAAGTAAAAGACAGATAATAGCTAACTCTGAAGGCAATAAAGGATAAACAATAGCCAGATTATGTTTGTATTTAGTTGCGCGGCTTGATCCGCCTGTAGCAGTTGAAATTAAACCTTTTATTTTAAGTTGGTTTAGCGTTAAAGTTATGGTTTCCTCGTTGTAATTTACTACAGGATTTCTCGAACTTTTTTGGTTACATGCAGCCGTTAAACTATTTAAAGTCATTGGGTAATAATCGGGCGTAGTGCGGCTTTTTTCTATTAATGCGCCTAAAACACGTTGTTCTTCTGCTGATAGATCGGGTAGTGGTTTTGCGTTATCCATGTTATAAAAGTATAAATTGGTTGAGCATTTTGAAAATTATTTTGTTAATGGTTTGTTTATAGGGAGTTACACGAAAACATTGCTCCATAGAAAAGATCTGATTTCCGAATTGCTGCAATAAAATTGTCATTCTGTCCAAAGGACTCCAACGGAGAGCTTGTCGAATGGAGCTCTTTTAAATATCTAAAAGACGTTCCATATGCTCAACATGACAAAATCGATATGAATTACGACACGTGATACTACCTCTTTTATAACATAGCTGAGGATTCTGAAACAAGTTCAGGATAGAGCGGACCACAAGAAAAATTAAACCTTCGTAATCACAAACGACGTTCTGCGGTTATTTTTTCTTCCTATTTCAGTTTTATTATCGGCAATAGGTTTGCTAGCTCCAAAACCTTTAAAAGTAAGCCTTTTTGCATCTATACTGTTTTTAACCAGATATTCATAAACGGCATTGGCCCGATTGAAAGATAACTTTTCATTCAATTTGTCATCGCCAACATTATCGGTATGCCCCTGAATCTCAATCTGTATATTTTCATTTTGATGCAAAAAATCGATTAGCAGATCCAGTTCACGGATAGAGGCAGGTAAAAGATTAAACTTATTGGTATCGAAGAAAATATTTCTCAGGGTTACATTGCCACCTTGCTTTATTTTTTCGATGTAAACTTCAATCTGGTAAGGTTTATTAATATCTCCCGCTTTGAGCTCGAAGTTTTCAGAGTAAAACAGGTAACCTTCGGCATTTACGTTAAATAAATAATTACTTCCAACAGGCATTACCGCTAAAAACTGGCCGGTTTCTGGATCGGTATAATCATCAAAAACAGTTTTATTGGTTTTCAAATCTATTACCTGTACGTTGCTTTCGATTGTCCTTTTGGTGTCTTTATCCTTTACGATGCCCTTTACATAAGAAACTTTTGATGGTTTTGCTGATTCGGGTATACCAAAACTGTAAATATCCTGCATGCCATAACCACCTTTTAAATTTGATGAAAATAATCCTGAATTGCCATCAGCACTTACTACTAAACCGCTTTCGTCTTCAAAAGAGTTAATGGGATAGCCAATATTGATTGGTTTTTGCCATTTGCCATCATTTCCCTGTCTGCTGTAATAAATATCTTTATTCCCAAAACCTGGCCAACCATTAGAAGAAAAATACAGTGTTTTGCCATCTGCATGCAAAAAAGGCGTATTCTCGTCAAAAGCGGTATTTATATCTGGCCCCAGATTAATGGCAGGTCCCCATTTAGCATCATCAGTAATGGTGCTTTTCCATATATCGTAACCACCTGATCCGCCAGGTCTGTTACTGATAAAATATAATGTCCGTCCATCGGGGCTTATTGCGGGTTGCGATTCCCAGAATTCTGAATTAACGGGCTCTCCAATATTATAGGGCTCACCCCAATCTTTTCCTTCCCGGTGAGAAACATAAATATCGCATCTGCCCAAACCATCAGGGCGGTTGCATCCAGTAAAAAATAGGTACTTACCGTCAGGAGAAATGGTTTGCGCACCCTCATTAAACCTGGCGGTGTTTATCTTGCTTGATAACGGCGTGGCAAGACCCCACACATTGTTTTTTAACTGGGCCGACCAAAAGTCTTCATTGCCATTTACTTGACGGGTAAAAACCAAAGTTTCTCCATCAGCAGTTATTGCAGGAAAGTACTCAGCATCTGTTGTATTTACGCCTTCGCCTAAATTTGTTGGACTATATTTTACAGGTTTACTTATTGCAATGGCAGCAAAATCGCAATCTAAAAGGTATTTTTTAGCTCTTCTTGCTTGATCAGATGAAGAATCTTGTATCAAAAAATCACTAAAATGCTGTTTTGCTTTTAAATAATCCTGTGTAGCAAATTCTGTTTCTCCGAGACTATAAATTGCTTCAGGAGCTAGCACTTTATTAATTAATATTGCTTTCTCGTAAGCTGTTCTGGCATCCTGATATTTCTTTTGCGCTTTGTAGACACCAGCAAGCAGTATATAAGCATTTTGAAATAATGGATCGGCTTCAACAGCACTTTTTAAAGCCTGTTCTGCTGAGGTATAGTCTTGCTTTTGAATGAATGGATTTGCTTTTTCGAAAAAGTTTTGTGCTTTTTTATTGTTCGAACCCTGAGCAAACACATAAAAACTGAATAAACTAAAAAATAAGAATAGGAAAAACCTCATACATTAACATTTGGTTATCAAAGCTAATGTAAACTAATTTAAGGAATATTTAAAAATTTGTGTGTTTGCAAAGAAATCTCCCATTTAGGGTTAGCCATTACATACTCAATAATTAATGGTGTAATTTCTTTTGACTTAGACCATTCTGGTTGAAGATATAGTTTACAGGTTGGAGATACCATTGCGGCATATTCTTCAGCCCATTTAAAATCACTTTTGTTAAAAACTATAACCTTTAATTCGTGTGCAAATGGCGTAATATCTGGCCTGGGTGCTTTAAATTTCTTTGGCGACAGACAGATCCAGTCCCAATTTCCAGAAAGTGGATAGGCACCAGAGGTTTCGATAAAGGTAAGGATACCTCTTTCTTTTAACTTATTAGTTAAATAATCCAGATTATAAATCAAGGGTTCACCACCAGTAATTACAACAGCCCTACCTGGAAATTTATCGGCATTTTCTACAATGACATCAGAAGGGGTAAGTGGATGCATTTCTGCATCCCAACTTTCTTTAACATCGCACCAATGGCAGCCTACATCGCAGCCCCCTAAACGGATGAAATATGCTGCTTTACCAGTATTAAATCCTTCGCCCTGTATAGTGTAAAATTCTTCCATTAAAGGAAGTAATGTGCCGTCTTCTGGTATTTCTTGTTTCATTTTTGAGGATGCAAATATCCTAAAAAAATATGGTGATGCTGTTCCTCTTTTGAAATTTAATAGAAAGATGAAATAAGAGTGATATTTATTTGCTGTATTTTAGCAGAATGAAGTGGTTTAAGGCACTAAATAATAATCAAATCCCTCGCCCTGATACGATTAAAACGATTGAAGTGGCAGGAAAACAGCTCTGTCTGATCAATAATGATAATAAAATTACCGCAACTCAATCGCATTGTCCGCATGCTGGTGGCCATTTTAGTGGTGGCTGGTGTAAAAACGGGAATCTGGTTTGCCCAATCCATCGATATGAATACAGTTTAACTACTGGAAGGGGCGCAGAAGGGCAGGGCGATTACATCAACATTTACCCAACTGAATTACGTGAAGATGGCCTGTACATTGGTTTTGAAGAAAGTTGGTGGAGTAAATTGTGGAGTTGATTTTTAACCAAAGATAAAAAGGATAAACACTGATGTGTTTAGGTTTACTAATTCATTCGTTCATTGGCAAAGCAAATTGCCCATTGTAAGCGGGGTATATGCTCGCCACCAACGGCCTTTCCTTTAAATAAAAAAAGCGATCCAAAAATGAACCGCTTTTTCTGCTTAGTCTTATAACTTTAGGCTTAAGAATATATCTCTTTCCTAGCCGATGCCAATGTATTTTTCAATAAACCTACAATAGTCATTAAACCCACACCACCAGGAACAGGCGTAATATAAGAAGCCTTAGGTGCTACCTTTTCGAAATCTACATCACCATATAACTTAAAGCCTGATTTGGTTTCAGCAGAAGTTTCGCGGTTAATACCTACATCAATAATAATGGCCCCAGGTTTTACCATGTCAGCCGTAACAAAATTCTTTTTACCAATGGCTGCAATCACAATATCAGCTTGGAGAACCTGTTCTTTTAAATCTTTGGTACGCGAATGGGTAAGTGTAACGGTACAATTACCTGGATTTGCATTACGGGCCATTAAAATACTCATTGGGCTGCCCACGATGTTACTACGACCAACAACAACACAGTGCATTCCTGTAGTGTCTATACCGTACTCCTGTAACATTAATAAAATACCATAGGGCGTTGCAGGGATAAAGCAAGGTAGGTTACGCATCATCCTGCCTAAATTTACCGGGTGGAAACCATCTACATCTTTACGATAATCGATTTTTTCGGTTACTTTCTCCGGATCAATGTGTTTAGGCAGGGGTAATTGAACAATTAATCCATCCACATCACCATCCTGATTAATTTCTTCAATTTTTGCCAATAGCTCAGCTTCAGTTACAGAGTTGTCATATCTATGTAGCGATGATTTAAAACCAACTTTTTCGCAGTTTTTCATCTTACTGGCCACATAGGTTTCGCTTCCGCCATCGTTACCAACTAAAATGGCTACTAGGTGTGGCTTGCGACCTGTTTTATTCAAAAATTCGGCAGCTTCTTCTGCAATCTGAATTTTAACTTTTTCGGATACGTATTTACCGTCTAATAATTTCATTTTTCAAAGTATCAAGTAGCAAGTATTTAGTATCAAGATTTGCAAATTATCTTGCTACTTGATACTTAAATCTTGATTCTAATTTTAATCTAGTTTCAAAACCGCCATAAAGGCTGTCTGCGGGATTTCTACATTACCCACCTGACGCATACGTTTTTTACCTTTTTTCTGTTTTTCCAATAACTTACGTTTACGGGAAATATCACCACCATAACATTTAGCCGTTACATCTTTACGTAAAGCACTAAGTGTTTCGCGGGCAATAACTTTAGCACCGATTGAGGCTTGTATTTTAATCTCGAATTGTTGACGAGGGATCAGTTCTCTTAATTTCTCGCAGATTTTCTTTCCGAAATCGTAAGCATTGCTTCTATGGATCAATGAAGATAAAGCATCTACAGGCTCATCATTCAGCAACATATCTAAACGCACTAAATCCGATTTACGGTAACCTGTTTGGTGATAATCGAAAGAGGCATAACCTTTAGAAATTGTTTTCAGTTTATCATAAAAATCGAATACAATTTCGCCCATTGGCATTTCGAAAACCAGTTCAACACGGTCTGAAGTTAGATAGGATTGGTTTACAATAATACCACGTTTCTGGATACAGAGCGACATTACCGGGCCAACAAATTCAGCTTTGGTAATAATATTCGCTTTGATATAAGGTTCTTCAACCGAATCCAATTTACTGGGATCTGGTAAATCTGAAGGATTGTTTACTGTAATCTCGTCGCCTTTGGTGGTGTATGCAATATACGATACGTTGGGAACAGTCGTAATTACGGTCATATCGAATTCGCGCTCCAAACGCTCCTGGATAATTTCCATATGCAACATCCCTAAGAAACCGCAACGGAAACCAAAGCCAAGTGCCGCAGAACTTTCTGGTTCGAAAACGATAGAAGCATCGTTCAGTTGCAACTTGTGCATCGCCTCACGTAATTCTTCAAATTCATCAGTATCTACGGGGTAAATACCTGCAAAAACCATTGGTTTAACCTCTTCAAAACCTTGAATGGCATCCAACGAAGGCCTGGCCACGGTGGTAATTGTATCTCCAACTTTTACCTCTCTGGCCTCTTTAATACCGGAAATAATATAACCTACATCGCCCGTTTTAACCACATTACGTGGCGACATATCTAGCTTCAGAATACCAACCTCATCGGCCAGATATTCTTTACCTGTGTTAATAAACTTTACTTTATCACCTTTTTTAATCTCGCCGTTTACCACTTTGTAATAAGCAATAATCCCTCTGAATGAGTTAAAAACAGAATCGAAAATCAATGCTTGCAAAGGTGCTTCCGGATCACCAACAGGAGCTGGCACACGGTCAACTATAGCCTGGATAATATCAGGAATACCCATTCCTGTTTTACCTGAAGCTGGAATAATATCTTCGCGTTTACAACCTATTAAATCAATAATCTGGTCTTTAACTTCCTCAGGCATAGCCCCAGGTAAATCCATTTTATTTAAAATCGGAATAATTTCAAGGTCGTGCTCCAAAGCCAAATATAAGTTGGAAATGGTTTGGGCCTGAATGCCTTGCGAAGCATCTACAATGAGTAATGCGCCTTCGCAGGCCGCAATAGAACGAGAAACCTCGTACGAGAAATCCACGTGCCCTGGTGTATCAATCAGGTTGAAATTGTATTCAATATCACCAACCTTATAGTTCATTTGTATGGCATGACTTTTAATCGTTATGCCTCTCTCACGCTCTAAATCCATGTTATCGAGCAATTGCGCCTGCGCTTCACGCTGCGAAATCGTCGCTGTATATTCTAATAACCTATCAGCCAGGGTACTTTTACCATGGTCAATATGTGCAATAATGCAAAAATTACGTATATGCTTCATCTTTGCGCAAAGATATGCTTTTTAATGGAAAATGTAAGGGGAAAGTATAAAGCGTATCGAGCCAATTTTTTAGTGTTTTGAAAAGCTAGAACTGTTGCTTTTCGGTTACCGCTGTCCTGCTTTGCACTTTACTCCATTGCATTTCGTGTTCGTTCCAATCAGGTTTATTTAACCAACAGCAGTAATGCTTTTGAAAGGTTTTATAGCCTGATGCTTAAAATTTACACAGATAAACAAGAACCCGTCCTTATTTATCTGTGTAAAAAAATTAAACCATTGTTTTCTTCCATTTTCCTTTTTTGAACAGAATAAATGCCGCTACTGCAATACCGGCTTCTGCCGTCGGGATGGCAATAAAAACACCTGTTGGCCCCATTTCTAAATATTTTGCTAAAAAGTAAGCCAGTGGAATCTGAAACAGCCAAAATGCAAAAACATTAATTTTTGTAGGTGTCCAGGTATCACCAGCACCGTTAAATGCACTACTGAATACCATTGCGGCCCCATAAATAACAAAACCGATGCTTAAAATTTTCAAAGCTTGGCTTGCAATGGCAATTACTTTTTCATCTGAAGTAAAGAAAGCAGCGAACAAATGTCCACAGGTTAAGAACAACACACTTACTACTGCCATGAAAATAATGATATACTTGAGGGTCTGGAAAACCGATTTTTCAGCACGATCTATATGACCTGCACCCAAATTCTGGCCAACCAGTGTAGCTGCCGCATTGCTTAAACCCCAGGCGGGTAACATAAAAAACATCATCAGCCGTAGTGCAGTTTGGTAACCCGCCGATCCTGTATCACCACCTGTAGTGGCCACCAGTTCTGCTAAAAATACCCAGCTACAACTTGCAATTACGAATTGAAAGATAGCTGGAGCGGCAATCTTAACGATAGCTTTAATCTGGGCAAAATCAGGCAAAAAGTGGCTAATGCGTATTTTTAATATGTTTTTACCACTGAACAGATTATAAACCTGATACGAAACACCCAAACCACGACCAATTGTGGTTGCAATTGCAGCACCTGTTAAACCAAAAGCTGGTATTGGACCTAAACCATTGATAAAAATAGGGCAGAGGATAATGTTAGCAATATTGGCGATCCATAAACTTCGCATGGCGATTGCTGCGTTACCTGCACCCCTAAAAATTCCGTTAATTAAGAATAACAGTACAATAATGATGCTTCCGCCCATCATAATACGAACGAATGCCACACCTTGATCAGCAGTTTCAGTTGAAGCTCCCATTAGTAATAGAATATCTTTGGCGTAAATGAAGCCCAGTATGCTGATGATAACGTTTACGAAAATCGCAATTATAATCGTCTGCATACCGGCTTTTGATGCCGCTTCTGGGTTTTTTTCTCCAATTCTGCGGGCAACCACCGCTGTCGCGGCCATACTCAAGCCGATGGCCAATGAGTAAATAATGGTTAACACAGATTCTGTTAAACCAACGGTCTGTATGGCGTGACTACTATTTTTCAAGTGCCCTACAAAATACAGATCGACTAAGGCGAAAACCGATTCCATAGCCATTTCCAGCATCATTGGAATGGCCAATAAAATAATTGCGCGTTTGATACTAATTGAAGTTAAATCAACCTCATGACCTTTTAAAGATTGGACGAGGATATCGAAAAAAGACGACAGTTTGCCCTGCGTCTTTGTTGACTGTGACATATAATAAAATAAAGTGTAAGGATATAAACCAATGATACGCCTTTAAGCGTACATATCTAAAAATTGAAAGGGAAGGGAATCCTCGGTTATTTAGAACCTCAAACGGATTGCAGATACTATCATGGCTCTGTTCTTTTTGATAAACCAAAGATAGATAAAATTTTGAACTGTCAAATTTAGATGACTTCTTTTTGTGAAAGTGATTAGTTTTTGTGATTTTTTCTGCTACGGAGGCACGGAACCCTCGGATTTATAACATCTTTAATTGGTGTAATCACTTTCTATATACTATAGGCTTTAATCATTTCTTCTGAAACCTTTGTTCCACGGCCAGTAGTTAAATCAATCAATACGTAATCAAAAACACCATCTGAAGCAACTTTTCTGGTTTTCTGGTTAATAATTTCGAACTGAACTGAACAGCCTTTATCGTTCATGGTTAAAATACCAGTCCTAATCAGCATTAAGTCATTCATCAACAATGGGCGTTTAAAGTTAATGTCAACATGGCTTACAACCCAGCCAAGCCCTTGTTTGGTAAAATGCTCCCAAGGCATGCCGTAGAATTTTTCCATCTGCTCATAACGTGCTGCCAGTACATAATCCAAGTATTTGCTGTTATGTACATGGTTAAACATGTCTATATCATCCGGGCGGACGCGTAACTCACTTTCGAAAATGCTATATTGATTCTTTTCCAAGGGTAAATGTTTTGTGCAAAAGTAAGCTTTTGATATCTTTATATAAAGATGTATTGATGTAAAGATATATCGTCTATTTTTCGTATTTTTGACATGAAATGGGAAAACTTAAAATATATGATATAAATACTCCACGCGAAACAATTGTTGAGGAACGTGATGCTATTTATTTGAGTCGCACCCCTGAGCAGCGTTTTTTTAGTGTTCTGCAGCTTAATAATATTTCGGTTACCATGAATGGCGGCAAGCCACTAAAATCTCCGCAAGGCAAAGGGCTTGTAATCCGTAAGCCATCAATTTAATTGGTTTATGTCTTTTGATAAAGAAAATCCTGAAATGCTTTTGTTATTAGAAACATTTGAGCATTTTAACGTCAATTATCTAATTGTTGGCGGCTTTGCCGTTAACCGATATGGTTACAACCGTACTACAGGCGATTTAGACATCTATTTAAAAGACACAAAAGAGAACAGGCAAAACCTTATTTACGCTTTAGATAAAATGGGGTACGGCCGGTACGATATGTTGTTAGACGTTCCAATTATGGCAGGCTATTGCGAAGTCTTAATGGATGATGGCATGTATGCCGATCTAATGACCGATATCCCCGGCTTGGATAAACAGAAATTTAATGAGTATTTTGAAATGGCTACAATTGATGAAATAAATGGAATTAAAGCTAGATTTCTTCATTATAACCACCTTTTAGACAATAAGAGGGCAACAAACAGACCTAAAGATCAATTGGATGTTTTAGAATTAGAGCGCGTTAATAAAAGAAATTAAGTTAATTGCAACGTTGTTGTTCTTAAACCGGACTTAGCGGAAATACTTTTGATCCAGGTCTTCGACAGGCTCAGACTGACATTGACAAAAAGATTGCTGCGGAGACGAGAGGTAGCAAACGATGTAAGACTGAATTTGCTTTTTAAAAATGATAAATTAAAATTTAATCAATTTTCCGTGGCCCAGCTTTATCATTACTGATAAAACGCCATTCTTCTCCATAAAGCGATTTATATTGAACCATTATTTTAATACCATACTTTTCGACCAAAGGCCCAAGCCGTTCATCCTCTATTTTTATCAAGCTTAATTTTTCACCAACTGGCAAGACCTCATTTTTCCATAGATTGGTAAGTATTACCGTTTTAGTTGAATCCAATTTGTGTTCGGTTTTGATTTGTTTAAGGATTTGGGCTATGTTTTGATAAGATTTTGATTTATAATAAAATGCATAATCAGATACAATTGCTGGTCCCAAACCTTGATTTGTAACTACCAGTTCGTAATGATAAGTTTGGTTGTTAGAATTTTTATTTTCAGAAAAACTATTTGAATAGCTCATTAATAACGGTTTTACTGATGCATATTGCTGGATTCGCTGCAATCTGGTTTGGTACAATGTTATAATAATTGCGCAAATACTCGTTACAATGGCACACACACCAACTAGAGTGTTTAATGATAATCGGGGTTCTTTATTAACCTTTGGTTTCTGCATTTTCTTAAATTAATTATATCCAGGTTCTAAAAGTAGAAAAACTTCAGGATTGATTTTTTAATACTATTAATATTTACGTTAATAATCAAGATATTAAAGCCTGAAAATTATCTGTATCATCGTTTGTTTATAATCAGAAAAACCTTATCTTTGCGCCACAATTAATTAATTTTTATTGCTTTAATATTATTCAAGAAATGTATTTAAGTCCAGAAAAGAAAGCCGAAATCTTTAAACAACACGGCGAAGTAGAAACCAACACTGGTTCTGCAGAAGGTCAAGTAGCGTTATTTACAT
This sequence comes from Pedobacter sp. SG908, assembly GCF_011759615.1. Taxonomy (NCBI): domain Bacteria; kingdom Pseudomonadati; phylum Bacteroidota; class Sphingobacteriia; order Sphingobacteriales; family Sphingobacteriaceae; genus Pedobacter; species Pedobacter sp. SG908. The sequence goes on along the minus strand of NZ_JAAOYY010000001.1, from coordinate 2,430,221 downwards.
ACCGTATTGCGCACTTAACAGAACACTTAAAGAAAAACCGTAAGGATTTTTCTACTCAGTTGTCACTTCAAAAATTGGTAGGTAAACGCCGCGGTATTTTGGCTTACCTGTACAAAAAAGATATTGAGCGCTATCGTGCTATCATCAAAGCTTTATCGCTTCGTGATATCATTAAACAAAAATAAGCGAATTTTATCAGCGAAAGCCATTCTTACGGGAGTGGCTTTTTACTTTCCTGTTAATTTTTTTAACGGGATTTGTTATGATAGGCTTTTTTAATCCTATCTTCGTTTGCAAAAACAAAAACATATATAAACAACGGTGTGTAGAAAGAGGAAAACACACCATAATTCTAATTAAATGAATGTAATAAAAAAATCGTTCGATTTGGGCGATGGCAGAATTGTAGAAATTGAAACTGGTAAACTGGCTAAACAAGCTGATGGTTCCGTGGTAGTAAAAATGGGCGATACCATGTTGTTAGCAACAGTTGTATCTACTGTTGGGGCTAAACCAGGTACTGATTTTTTACCTTTATCGGTTGATTATCAGGAGAAATACGCGGCTACAGGCCGTATCCCAGGAGGCTTTTTACGTCGTGAAGCAAGATTATCTGATTACGAGGTATTAATTTCACGTTTGGTAGATAGAGCTTTACGCCCGCAGTTCCCTTCTGATTATCACTCTGATACACAGGTGATGATTTCTTTAATCTCTGCTGATAAAAATATCATGCCAGATTGTTTGGCAGGTTTAGCAGCATCGGCTGCATTATCAGTTTCTGATATTCCTTTCAACGGTCCGATTTCTGAAGTGCGTGTAGCTAAAATTGACGGTAAATTGGTAATCAACCCATTTGCCAGCGATTTAGAACGTGCTACACTTGAATTTATGGTTGCCGGTTCTGCTAACGATATCTGTATGGTAGAAGGTGAGTGTGATGAAATTCAGGAAGATGAAATGGTTGAAGCTTTAAAATTTGCACATGATGCAATTAAAGTTCAATGTGCTGTTCAGGTTGAATTAACCGAAGCAACAGGTAAAACTGTAAAACGCGAATACAGCCACGAAGATCACGATGCTGATTTAAAAGCAAAGGTTTACGCTGATACTTATGATAAAGTTTATGCCGTGGCTAAAGCCGGTGGTAATAAAGATGTCCGTAAAGAAGGTTTTACAGCAATCATTAACGAATTCTTCGAAGCAATGCCAGAAGATACTGCAGATTTAACCAAGGCAATGGCTAAACATTACTACCATGATGTTCAGTACGATGCCATCAGAAATTTATTGTTAGATGAAGGTATCCGTTTAGATGGTCGTCAAACTACAGAAATCCGTCCTATCTGGAGTGAAGTTGGTTATTTGCCGGCTGCTCACGGTTCGGCTGTATTTACACGTGGCGAAACTCAATCATTAACTTCAGTTACTTTAGGTAGCAAAGATGATGAGCAAATGATTGATGGAGCTTTCTTTAATGGTTACCAGAAATTCTTATTGCACTATAATTTCCCAGGTTTTTCAACTGGTGAGGTTAGACCGAACAGAGGCGCTGGCCGTCGCGAAATTGGTCATGGTAACTTAGCTCAGCGTTCGTTGAAAAAAGTATTGCCACAGGGCGAGGCAAATCCTTATACTATCCGCGTGGTTTCTGATATTTTAGAATCAAATGGTTCATCATCAATGGCAACTGTTTGTGCGGGTACATTGGCACTTATGGATGCCGGTATTAAAATCAAAGCTCCGGTTTCAGGTATTGCAATGGGTTTAATTACCGATGAGAAAACCGGTAAATATGCTATCCTTTCTGATATTTTAGGTGATGAAGATCATTTAGGTGATATGGACTTTAAAGTAACCGGTACAGAAAATGGTATTGTTGCTTGCCAGATGGATTTAAAAATTAATGGTTTATCTTACGAAGTATTAACCAAAGCTTTGTTACAGGCTAAAGATGGTCGTTTACATATCTTAAACGAGATGAAGAAAACCATCAGCACACCTAACGAAGATTACAAACCACATGCTCCTCGTATTGTTTCTTTAACTATTGATAAAGAATTTATTGGTGCAATTATTGGCCCTGGAGGTAAAATTATTCAGGAAATGCAACGCGAAACCGGTGCTTCAATCTCTATAGAAGAAGTTGATGGTAAAGGTATTGTAGAAGTGTTCGCCGATAACAAAGCAGCAATCGATGCAGCGGTTACCCGTATCCGTAATATCGTTGCTAAACCAGAAATTGGTGAAATTTACCAAGGTAAAGTAAAATCAATTATGCCATTCGGTGCATTTGTTGAGGTAATGCCAGGTAAAGATGGTTTATTGCACATCTCTGAAATTTCATGGGAGCGTTTAGAAACCATGGATGGCGTATTGAAAGAAGGTGATAAAATCGAAGTTAAGTTGTTAGACATCGATAAACAAGGTAAAATGAAACTTTCTCGTAAAGTTTTATTACCTAGACCAGAAAAACCAGCTGCACCAAAAGCTTAAATAGATAAACGTTATGTTGAACTTGTTTCAGCATCTCAATAGCAAAACCCTTTCAGTTTACTGGAAGGGTTTTTTGTTTAATATGAAACGTTTTCTTAGCTTTATTCAAGTTCTAAATCGCTCCTCAGATATGAAAAAAAGTATCTTTCTTTTGTTGTTTTTAGTTTTTATTATTTTTTTTAAATATTCAATAACTCGATAGTTTCTAACTAAAAAGATTCATACATCTTTTGTAACTTGCATCGTAGCGTCATGCTGAATTTATTTCAGCATCTTTCCTGCTATTAAGCCCCCTGAAATGAATTCAGGGTGATAACCGTTATTTTAAAAATTAATAGCGGAATTTGAAATTAAAAGACTAAAAGATAATTAAATGAAATACATCATAGCCCCATCTATACTTTCGGCCGATTTTGGCAATTTACAGCGCGATATTGAAATGATTAACCAGAGCGAGGCCGACTGGTTCCATGTTGATGTGATGGATGGTGTTTTTGTACCCAATATATCTTTTGGTTTTCCGGTTATGGCAGCAGTTAAAAAATATGCAACCAAACCTTTAGATGTTCATTTAATGATTGTTGATCCGGATAAATATATCGAGGATTTTGCCAAGGCAGGTGCGGATAGGATTACCGTACACTACGAAGCCTGTACACACCTGCATAGAACTATTCAGTTAATTAAAGCATCTGGTTGTAAAGCGGGTGTAGCCTTAAATCCGCATACGCCAGTAACCTTGTTGCAGGATATAATAGAAGATCTTGATCTGGTACTTATTATGTCCGTTAATCCAGGTTTCGGCGGGCAGACTTTTATTCACAATACCTACAAGAAAATAAAGGATCTAAAGACCTTAATTCAAGGGGTAAACGAAAACTTAATTGTCGAGATTGATGGTGGTGTCGGTTTGCAAAATATTGCTACATTAGTAGCAGCAGGTGCCAATGCTTTTGTAGCTGGAAATGCAATTTTTGCGACTGATAATCCAACAGAAACTATTTCCAAAATGAAAAGCCTGACAGCTAGCACTATAAATATTTAATTGTTAAATGTTTTATTGCTAAATTGTTTTTAGGATAAGGCGGATACAGTCTTAATGCCTGATACATTTGTCTTGATACTAAAAAATGCTCAAATTTCGGTTAATCCTTTTCCTTTTAATTGCTGGCTGCGGTTTTGCTATCGCTCAGCCTTTAGTTAGGGTTTCAGGAATAGTTTATAGCGATGAAAAGTTGCCATTATCTCAGGTTACCGTTACGGTTCTCGGACAAGCGCAATCAACAGTTACTGATGAATTTGGCGTATATACCATTTATTCAAAATCGAAAACATTTAGTATTAAATATTTGCTTTTGGGCTATCAACCTCAAACTATAAAGTTTAATGAACGCTCGGGAGCTCGAATTATTAAACAGGTAAATTTAATAGCCAATATCAATGAATTAGAGCAGGTTAACATTACCAATAAACAGAATCAACTAAGTAACACCACAACTATTAATATTGCCGATGTTTCATCAATGCCATTGGTTTCTGGCAATTTTGAAAGCATGCTTAAAACCCTTCCTGGTGTATCTACAAATAATGAATTAAGTGCCCAGTATAGTGTTCGGGGAGGTAACTTTGATGAAAATCTGATTTATATAAACGATGTAGAAATTAACCGGCCAGTATTAATCCGCAACGGACAACAGGAGGGGCTAAGCTTTATCAATTCAGATCTAGTGAGTAAAGCAAAATTCTCTGCAGGTGGCTTTGAAGCAAAATATGGTGACAAACTTTCTTCGATTTTAGATATCAGGTATGATAAGCCGGATAGTAATCAAACTATTTTTAGTACCAGTCTTTTAAACACGTCATTAAGTACAAAAAAGATATTCAAAAACAGTTTTCTGTTAACCGGGTTGCGGTATAAAAACAATTCGAATGTACTAATTAAGCAGGACGAAAAAGGAAGTTACAGCCCGAATTTTGCTGATGCACAATTGCTCTACCAATATGATTTTTCACCTAAATTCAATGTGAGTTTCCTCGGTAGTTTTAATCTTGGCCAGTTTAAATTGGTACCAACCAACAGAGAAACCCAATTTGGAACTTTAAGTACTACCTTAAGGCTTAACGTTGATTATACCGGTCAGGAGATAGATGATTACCGAACATTAGGAAGCGCCGTTACAGCTACCTACTCTCCTAAACCTAATCTGGTTATCAAGTTGATCAACAGCTACTTCAATACCATTGAAAGAGAACGTTTCGATATCAATGGAAGTTATATTTTCGCTGAAGTGGATAATGCTTTTTCGGGTGAAAATTTTGGTGTAATCAATAAAAACAGAGGCATTGGCAGTTACTATAATTATGGGCGGAATAGTTTAAATACCCAGGTTTTTGCTTCAGAAATAAAGGTCGATCAGAATTTTAACAGTCATGTTTTTTCATGGGGACTGAAATTCGACCAGTCTAAGTACAATGATCAGTTGAATGAATACAACTATACCGATTCGGCAGGATATATTTTGCCAAACAAGTCGAAAAATATCACTTTACAGAATGTAATTAACGTTAAGAATAACCTTGATATTAAAAATTATAGTGCTTACATCCAGGATAGTTACTCGCTTTCCGGTTCCGCTGAGTTGCAGTTGGGGGCACGTGCTACTTACAGTTCGCTAAGCAGGCAATTGTTAATCAGTCCAAGGATTTTAATTGCTTACCGGCCCAATTCGAACAATAAAATTTTAAGATTTTCTGCGGGTGTTTATAAACAACCTCCTTCCTACAGAACCATTCGCGATTTTTCGGGTGTGTTAAATATCAATCAGAAAGCACAAAGTTCTTACAATACTTCCTTAGGCTATGAATATGCATTTGATGCCTTCGGAACAAGACTGAAATTTACTTCGGAAGCTTACTTTAAATATTCGGATCGATTAATTCCTTATAAAATTGATAATCTGAGGATTAAATACCTGGCGAATGAAGTATCGCGTGGTTACGCTTACGGTGCTGATTTTAGTATTGGTGGCGAGTTTGTTAAAGATCTGGTTTCTTATTTCAGAATGTCGGTAATGCATGCTAATGAAGATATTATTGATGATAGTTATGTTCAAAATGGAACTACAGTTTATCCTGGTTATTTAAAACGGCCAACAGATCAGCGCTTAAATTTTTCCATATTTTTTCAGGATAGGCTGTTGAATAGTCCTACCTATAAAGTACACCTTAATGCTCTTTATGGTTCGCGTTTGCCAATTGGTCCATCACAAACACCAAGGTATTTGGATAAATTTTTTATTCCATCGTACAAACGTGTAGATATTGGTTTCTCTAAAGATTTTCTTGATGATGCCGCACTACGTAAACCTAAGTTTCTGGACAGGAATTTCAGTTCGGTTATTCTGTTTTTTGAGGTTTTTAATATGCTGAATATTGACAACACGGTTTCATATTTATGGCTAAAAGATGTAGATAATGTTCAGTATGCCATTCCAAATTATTTAACAGGCAGGCAGTTTAACCTGAAGTTGATTGTGAAGTTGAAAAATAAGCCTTAAACTACTAAACCTATCAGGTTTTTAAAATCTGATAGGTTTGGCAAAACAGTCTTTATCTTTTTGTCTTTCTGATTAATGAATTCTTTTGCAAAAACTGCAACAAAACGCTCAATTTTGTCGAGATTTTTAACAAAATTTAATTTTTTAAGTAACGATTTTATGGGCATAACTGCTTTAAAAATTTTACATTTACGCCCATAAAACATTATATAATAAGATGAAGCATAATTTTGGCGCAGGCCCTTGTATTTTACCTCAAGAAGTGTTTAAACAAGCAGCTCAGGCTGTTTTAGATTTTAACGATGGATTATCAATTTTAGAAATTTCGCACAGAACAACCGAATTTGAGGCAGTTGTTGCTGAAGCTGATAAATTGGTAAAAGAATTATTAAATGTGCCGTCGGGTTATTCCGTTTTATTTTTACAAGGTGGTGCAAGTTTACAGTTTGCAATGGTTCCGATGAACTTATTGGGCGATGGACAAACAGCGAGTTATTTAGATTCTGGCGTATGGGCAACCAAAGCTTTAAAAGAAGCTAAATTTATAGGTAATGTAAATGTGGTTGCTTCTTCAAAAGATGCAAACTATACTTTTATTCCAAAGGATTTTGAAATCCCAGCCGATAGTGCTTATTTTCATTATACTTCAAACAATACTATTTATGGAACGGAGCTTTTCGAAGTACCTAAAACAAACGTACCAGTTGTTTGCGATATGTCTTCTGATATTATGAGCCGCGTAATCGATGTTTCAAAATTTGATTTAATTTATGCCGGAGCGCAAAAAAATGTTGGCCCTGCTGGTTTAACCATCGCTATTGTTAAGAATGAAGTTTTAGGCAAAATTGACCGCAAAATTCCATCAATGTTGAACTATCAATCGCATATTGATAATGATTCGATGTACAATACCCCTCCGGTTTTCTCTATATACGTTGCTTTGTTAAATCTTCGCTGGTTAAAATCGAAAGGTGGAGTTGCTGAAATTGAAAAAGAAAATAAACAAAAAGCTGAAGCACTTTACAGAGAAATAGACCGTAATTCGTTGTTTAAAGGAACCTGTGCAATTGAAGACCGCTCTAGAATGAATGTTTGTTTCGTAATGGAAAATGCAGAATTGGAAAAACCATTTCTAAAGTATGCAGAAGAACAAGGTATTGTGGGTATTAAAGGTCATAGAAGTGTAGGCGGTTTCCGTGCTTCAATGTATAATGCCCTGCCAATTACAAGTGTTCATGCGTTAATAGATGCAATGCAATCATTTGAAGAACAACAAGCAAAAGTAAATTAATTTAAATTTTAACCACAGATGAATACTGCGATTGTTTAATCAAGTAAATCTGTGCAATCATACATACAATGATTAAAATATTAGCAAACGATGGGATTGACCCGATCGGAAAAGAATTATTAGAAAAAGCGGGTTTCCAGGTTGATACAGAAACCATTCCGCAAGATCAGTTAGCCGAAGCCTTAAAAAACTATGATGCCATTACTGTTCGTAGTGCAACAAAAGTTAGAAAAGAATTAATTGATGCCGTTCCAAATATCAAATTAATTGGTAGGGGTGGCGTAGGTATGGATAATATCGACGTGGAGTATGCACGTAGCCAAGGGATTGCAGTTGTAAATACTCCAGCTGCCTCTTCATTATCAGTTGCTGAATTGGTATTTTCTCACCTATTTACAGGTATCAGATTTTTACAGGATGCTAACCGTAAAATGCCTGTAGAAGGTTCAACCCAGTTCAATAACCTTAAAAAAGCGTATGCTAAAGGAACTGAATTAAGTGGTAAAACCATTGGTATTATTGGTTTTGGTCGCATTGGTCGTGCTACCGCTAAAGTAGCTTTAGGCTTGGGGATGAATGTTTTGGCTTACGATTTATATCCATCAGAATCTGAAATTACTTTAGAATTCCAAGGTGGAAAATCTGTAAGTATTCCAATTAAAACGGTTACATTAGACGAAGTAATTACAGGAAGTGATTTCTTTAGTTTACACACTCCATTTGCCGACAAACCGATTTTAGGTGCAGAAGAGTTTGCTAAGATGAAAAACGGGGTAGGTATTGTAAACTGTTCTCGCGGTGGTACAATTGATGAACCAGCTTTAATTGAAGCTTTAAATTCTGGCAAAGTTTCTTTCGCCGGCTTAGACGTTTTCGATAACGAACCAACACCATTGGCAGAAATTTTAACACATCCTAAAATCTCCCTAACACCACATATTGGAGCTTCAACCAACGAAGCACAAGAACGTATTGGTACAGAATTGGCAACGCTGATTATCGAGCATTTTAAGAAATAAAATAAGGTCGTCACCCCTGAACTTGTTTCAGGGGCTTCCACTCTAGATAGATGCCGACCGCGAAGTAGCAACAAGGCAATTGAAAGCACTATTTCTATCTGTGAAATAAATTAAGCACGACGAATTTAGTGTAAAGACCAATCGATTGATTGGTCTTTACATTTTAATCTAACGCATTTGTTAACACCCAATAACGGTAAGCCAATATCGCCTTCTGAAAAGTAGTGAGCTTATTTGGATCTTTTTTGTACAAACTAGGCAAAATGGCCTTGTTTATCTTTGCTAGGATTTTAAACACGCCTTTTCTCATATTGCTGTAGTTTTTTATTAAAGAAATAAAATCCACCCCCCATTATTAAAATCAGAAATATGATGATGTAGGTTGATAAACTTCCTTTATTCTCTTTATCTAAATCTTCTTTAAGCTGCGCATTTTGGTCCTGAAGTTTTTTAATGGTACCCATATAAGCCTCAATACGTTGTTGCGAATTGTTTGCCACGGCTACTTTCTGCTGGTTCTGCAAATCTTTATAATCCATTAATACTTTCAGTTCTTTGAAAATGTTATTATCCGTTAAAACCACCTGACGAAGAATTTCATTGGAATTTTTAATGTCACGTTTGGTTTGCCAGCCAAATATCCCAGTTCGCTGATTTAAACTTTCATCATACTGGCCAAATTTGGTGCTTCTTTCTGCAAGCAATGAATTTATCTTAACACGTTGCGCAGCATAGGCGGCGCTATCTTGCTGCGCATAAGTTTGAAAGGCCAACAAAATAATCGGGAGCAGGTAAAAATAGTTCTTCATGATGATATAAACGTGAAAAGGATGGAAGTTGTTTTACTGGTTCATGGGTAATGCAAAGTGTCAAAAATATTCGTCATTTCAGCCGAATCGAAGCGGAACGGAGAGATCTATCTAAAAATAAGTTCTCGGCAATAGATTTCTCCTCCGAAAGGGTTCCTTTGGAATGCTGCGGAAATGATGGTTTTTCCTCCTTAAATCTTTTCGCTTTAGTCTTTTACCTTTCTAAGGATGAAACTCTACCCGCACAATATCACCTAAGTGCAAACCTAATAAACCACTTGCTTTGCCTTTATTAATGGCAATTTCCAGATGGTTACTAATGCCGAACAGGCAAAGTTTTTCACCTTCCTGCACTTCGTTATAGTGCCAGCTCAGTTGGGTAATGGTTTCACTTTTTCTAAAGTGTAAAGTAAAATCCCTGTTTTTCTGTATTTTGGTAAAAAGGTCTTTGGTTATATTGGTAATTACATTGCAAAAAGTATCAATATATACCACACTTCCACGAATCACATCCCGTTCGATTACAGGGTGTAAAAGCATCTTCTGCTCAATTTCTGATACGGGTAAACCAATATCTTTCAGTTTGCCACCTTTAGCCAGGTGCGTTGCTGCTTTAACAAAAATATCAACCAGGGGGAAGTGTAAGTATTTTAAATCCTGCATAATATTCAGCTCTACCACATCTTCAGGGATATCATCAAAAAGAAGGGAGAAAATACCGTTATCAGCCCCAACAAAAAAGTGATCACGATGCTTTATAGCAATGTATTTGGTGTTTTCGCTATAAACAGAATCGATACCAATTAAATGCACGGTATTCTTTGGAAAGTAAGGATAAGCGTTTTTTAGAACAAAGGCCGCGTACGAAATATTGAATGATGGAACCTCGTGGGTAATATCAACTAAATTAACATTAGGCATAAGACTCAATAGACTACCTTTAAGGGCACTCTGGTAAAAATCTTTTGAACCTAAATCTGTTGTTAAAGTAATTATCCCCATTAAAAATTCATTATTATTGCTTATTCTTGTGTACAGGCCTAAGCGTCTGCAAATATTCAAATTTTAATTAATATACCCCGATAACTTTTTAAAATACTACAGTTTGAACGAATTAAAATTAACTCTGGATACCGTAAATCCTGCTCACTTTTGGGGGCCGAATAACGAGAATTACGAAATGATTAAAGGTGCTTTCGCGAAGTTGAAACTGGTAGCGAGAGGTAGTGACATTAAGGTTCTCGGTGATGAACAGGAACTTAAGACTTTTGAGGATAAGTTTAACCAGCTTATTGCACACCTCGAAAAATATAGCTCACTTACCAATAACGATGTCGAATCTATACTGGGAGCAAAGGCGACTGGCGTTGCAAAAAAAGATGTGGAACAACCTACCGGAGGCGGTGGAGAGGTAATTGTTTTTGGGACTAACGGTTTATTGGTAAAGGCAAGAACTGCCAATCAGCGCAAAATGGTGAGCAGTATTGCTAAAAACGACATTCTATTTGCCATTGGTCCAGCCGGGACCGGAAAAACTTATACCGCTGTAGCGCTAGCAGTTAGAGCATTAAAGAACAAAGAAATTAAACGGATTATTTTAACCCGACCGGCAGTTGAAGCAGGGGAGAACCTCGGTTTCTTACCAGGCGATTTAAAGGAAAAAATCGATCCATATTTACGCCCGCTATACGATGCATTGGACGATATGATCCCTGCTGAGAAATTGAAATTCTACATCGAAAACCGTACAATAGAAATTGCACCTTTGGCATTTATGCGCGGACGTACCTTAGATAATTGTTTCGTGATTTTAGATGAAGCCCAAAATGCCACAGATATGCAGTTAAAGATGTTTTTAACCCGCATGGGGCCAACGGCTAAATTTATCGTTACTGGAGATGTTACACAGATTGATTTGCCTAAAAAACAGATGTCGGGATTATTTAACGGATTAAGGATTTTAGAAGATATTAAAGGAATCGATATTATTTACTTAAGCGGTGAAGACGTTGTAAGACATAAATTGGTGAAAGATATCTTGAAAGCTTACGGCGATATTCAATAGTTGAGTCCTGAGTCGGTAGTCTATAGTCTTGAGTCTAAATGGACTATGGACTATGGACTAAAGACTTTCTGACTTCCCAACTTTTTTCCTATTTTTATGCCCTCATGAAAGCACTAAAAGAAACTCATTTCAATTTCCCGAATCAAAGTAATTTTTACAAGGGTAAAGTCCGCGATGTATACACTATAGCCAACCAGTTTATGGTAATGGTGGTATCTGACCGTATTTCTGCTTTTGATGTGGTATTGCCTGAAGCTATTCCTTTTAAGGGACAGGTGTTGAACCAAATTGCGGCTAAATTTTTGGCAGCTACTCAAGATATCGTTCCTAACTGGGTTTTAGACGTTCCAGATCCAATGGTTACCATTGGCCGTATCTGTGAGCCATTTAAAGTAGAAATGGTTATCAGAGGTTATTTAGCCGGCCATGCCTGGCGCGAGTATAGCAGCGGTAAGCGTTCTGTTTGCGGAGTTTCTTTGCCTGATGGGCTGAAAGAAAACGATAAACTACCTCAACCTATTATTACCCCAACCACCAAAGCCTCTGTAGGGCATGATGAAGACATTTCAAAAGAAGATATTTTAGCAAAAGGTATTGTTTCTATAAACGATTATGAAAAATTAGAAGAATACACTTACGCGCTATACCAACGTGGAACTGAGATTGCAGCAAAAAGCGGATTGATCCTGGTGGATACGAAATACGAATTTGGCTCAGCCGATGGCGTAATCTATTTAATCGACGAAATTCATACCCCAGATTCTTCACGTTATTTTTATGCTGATGGATATCAGGAACGCCAAAATGCAGGTGAGCCACAAAAACAACTATCAAAAGAGTTTGTAAGGAAATGGTTAATTGAAAATGGTTTTCAGGGAAAAGACGGACAGGTTGTTCCAGAAATGACACCTGAAATTGTAAATTCGATTTCAGAACGTTACATCGAGCTTTACGAAAAAATAGTAGGAGAGGCCTTTATAAAAGCTGATGCTGATGCAATTTCTAGCCGCATTGAAACTAATGTTTTAAAGGCATTAGAAACACTTTAAATTCGAAAGAAATTTATACATTAGTAAAATAAAGATTAGAGAGATGAAATTTTCAGTAGATAAACACGATAAATATGTAACCTTAAAGTTAGAAGAACATAAGTTTACAAACGATAATGCTCCAGGTTTGAAATCAGAGTTTTATTTGCTCAATGCAGAGGGATTTCAAAATATAATTGTTGATTTAAGTCATGTTACTGAGTGCAGTGATGCGCAGGATTTAAGCTGCTTATTGGTTGGCGACAGGCTTTGCAAATCGGCAGGAGGGTTATTTATTGTAACCGGAATTAATGATGAGTTGGCATCCATTATCGAATTATCAAACATATTTCAATCTGTTACGTTTGTTAATACCATAGAAGAAGCTACTGATTTTATCTTTATGGATGAGTTGGAAAAAGAGTTTAGAGGCGCTAAATAACAAAATATTTAAATAACATTCCAGCCTCGTAGTTTCTAAAAATCTACGAGGCTTTTTATATTTTATCATGATGAAATTTGAAGTTACAATTTTAGGAAGCAGTTCTGCAACTCCTGTATTTAACAGGAATCCTTCGGCACAGCTTTTAAATTGTAATGAGAAATATTACCTGATCGATTGTGGTGAGGGTACACAACAGCAATTAGCCAAGTTCAACCTTAAAGCAGCCCGTATCGATTATATTTTTATCAGCCATTTACATGGCGATCATTACTTCGGTTTAATCGGATTGCTATCCAGTTTGCATTTAAACGGTAGGTTAAAACCCATACAGATATTCGGCCCTAAACCTTTATTAGAAATTTTAGAGATTCAGTTCAAATATTCTGATACTGTGTTGAGGTACCCAATTGAGTTTTTTCCAATCGAAGCTGATCAGTCTACACAGATATTCGAGAACAGTGATTTAACAGTTAAGACAATTATTTTAAATCACCGTATTCCCACTACAGGCTTTATCTTCCAGCAAAAGAAACGTCAGCGCAAACTGATAAAAGAAAAAGCTGATGAAGTACCTATGGCTTATTATACAGCCCTAAAAAAAGGGATTGATGTAGAGCTGCCCAATGGCGAGATTTTGCGCAGTGAAGATTATACCATAGCCGCAGATGCACCACGCTCTTATGCCTATTGTTCTGATACCTTGTTCGATGAAAGTTACTTTGCTACCATAAAAGATTGTGATACCTTATATCATGAATCTACCTTTATGCACGATTTATTGGATAGAGCTAAAGAAACACATCACACAACTGCTTTACAGGCAGGAGAGATAGCGAAAATTACCGGAGCAAAGAAATTACTCATTGGCCATTTTTCTTCACGTTATAAAACCTTACAAATGCTTTTGGAAGAAGCTCAATCTGTTTTTGAGCATACAGAATTGGCTGTAGAAGGAAGAACTTTCCTGCTGTAATTTTAAGGTATATTTTTAATCACAAGCTCACAGAGGAAGGCATAGCTTTACACGGAGATAGTGTGTGCGACTCATCGCCCTGCGCTTATCGGATTATTCGATTTTTCTAGTTTAATTCAGGATGACAAAGGAATTAAATTAATCAATTTTCGGTGCTGCGTAGTTCTGCGATAAAAAAAAGCATATAGAATTATAAAAGAAAAGCCCTGCAATTTAAAACTGCAAGGCTTTCAGATTTATAAAAATTAAATTACTTGTCTTTTTTATTGCCACCGCCGAATACAGAGAAGTGTACATAACGTTTAGGATTAGCTTTTAAATCGATCATTAACGCATCCAGGTTTTTTGAAGCATTATTTAAATTCTGATACATTTTATCGTCGTTTAATAATAATCCTAAACTTCCTTTTCCATCTTTAATTCCCGAAATTACGCTTTGTAAATTAGCAATGGCGTTGTTTGCGTTATCTAAAGTCTGTTTAAAGTTGGCAGCAGCAAACTTATCGGTAACCGTATTGATATTGGTTAAAATATCGCTAATTTTTTGATTGTTGTTATTTAAGTTAGCAGTAATGCCTTCAACATTTTTGAAGATTGCTGCAATACGAGCACTTTCTGAACCTACTAAACCATCAACTTTTTTAGAGGTTGTTTCTAATGAGGCCAATGTGCCGGCTATACTGTTAAAGCTCTTATCAACGTTTTTCTGAAAGTTCGGATTCAGGATAGAATTCACACTACTCAAAATAGAATCCATTTTACCGATAATTAATTCAGCTTTCTTTTGAACCGGCTGCACCTGTTCCATTAAGCCTTTTTCTACATTAGCATTTAAGGTGTAACCATCTTCAGCCATTTTTTTAGAGTTACCTAACGACATTACAATGGCTTTGCTACCCAAGAGATCAGTGCCTTCTAAGCGGGCAATACTGTTTACAGGAATTTCATACTTGCTGTTTACGCTTAAGGTCGCAATAATGCTGCCGTCTGTCTGTAACTCCAATTTGGCCACCCTGCCAATCTGATAACCATTAATTAGGATAGGTTTCGATACTGTTAAACCATCAACCCTGGTATATTTTGCATATAATGTGGTTTCATTAGAGAAAATGGAATTCCCTTTTAAAAAATTATATCCAATTATTAATAAAGCAATGGCAAATGCAGCTAAAATACCTACTTTGGTTTCGTTCTTAATCTTCATGAGTGTTTTTATTTAATGGCTACAAGCGCTAAAGCATCCTTTCCTCACTTGTTTGAGCGTAATTAACTTTTTGTGCTAAACTTTAAATACACAAAGTTTGCACTATTTGTTTGGTATCTGTTTTATATTTTTTTCAAAGTTAAAATAACTATCATTTATAATGCCACTTATTTAACCTCAATATTTTTTTTGTATGTTTTTATTGCTTCCAAAATAGAATTGGCGATCTCATTCTGTCCATTTTGCGAATTAATATATTTTTCTTCCTCTGCATTCGAGATAAAGCCCACTTCTGTTAAAACGGCGGGCATACCGCAGCGCTGCAGTACCAAAACACCCTGTTCTTTAACACCACGGCTTAATCGCTCATCTCTGCTGATATAGCTGTTCTGTATTAATTTGGCAAATTTAATGCTTTTGTCTCTAAAGGTATTTTTTAAAAGTGATAAAAGGATAAAACTACTTGGATCGCTTGGATCATACCCATCGTACTTGCTTTTGTAATTTTTTTCCAATTTAATATCGGCATTTTCACGAATGGCAGCGTCTTGTTCTTTTAACCGATGTGAGCCTGCAACTAATGTCTCTACCCCTTTAATGTGTTTATTACCAGGCGGCATCGAATTGCAGTGTACCGATATGAAAAGATCTGCATTGGCTTCGTTCGCTATTTCTGCCCTCCTGTATAAATCAACATCAATATCCGTTTTACGGGTAAAAATTATTTTAATATTGGGCATTTCCTCTTTTAACAATGCGCCTAACTTTAATGCAATTTTTAACGAAACGTCTTTTTCTTTCGAAAAAAGACCAGAGGCACCGGGTTTTCTGCCACCGTGACCAGGATCTATAACAATAGTTTTGATCTTATAACCTTGCGCAGGTGCTTTTTCGGCAACTAGCAATGAAAATAAAAGTATTGTGATCAGAAGTTTAACCTTCATACATAAGGGATGTTAAAATGATGTTTCAGCTATGCGTTTATAATTTTTAATTGCTTTAATAATTCCATTAACAATCTCATTTTGTCCTTCAGGAGAGTTCATGTAGTCTTCTTCTTCTGGATTACTCACAAAACCTATTTCAGTTAACACGGCAGGCATAGCAGCACGAGCCAGTACCGCAAGGCTTTTTTCTTGCACACCTCTGTTAATACGGCCAGCGTTAACATATTCTTGTTGAAGCATTGAAGCAAACTTTAAACTCCTATCTCTGTTGGTTTGTTTCATTAACGATAACATAATGTCGCTCTCAGGCGTATTCGCGATAAATCCTTCATAGTTTTTCTGATAGTTCTCTTCCAAGAACATAGATGCATTCTCTCTTTTAATCACCTCATCTTGTTCACCTAAACGACCTGTTCCCGATACAAAGGTTTCTGTTCCTCGTGTTGAAGTACTTTTAGATGTAACCGTTCTGTAAACAGGTACTTTTCTGCCTCTTACTTTTTTGTAATAATCTACTACTCTTGATACCCGAACTGGCATATCGTTTAAGTGAATGGAAATAAATAAATCGGCCTTTGCATTATTTGCAATATTAATACGCTCGTATAATGGAATAAATACATCCGACTCCCGAGTATAAATAACTTTGATATCTTTCAGACTATCTTGAAGCGCCCGGCCAAGGTTTAAAGCCGTTTTAAGTGCTACATCTTTTTCCTTAGAATATACACCGTGGGTTGCACCATCTTTACCACCATGGCCAGCATCGATTACAATTGTTTTAATTTTATATTCTTGTGCAAATGCTTGATTATCAATAGTGTTTGATAATACTAAATAAATAATAACTGTTAAAATGGATTTAAGATACATCAATGGTATATTTTTCACTAATTTTGAACGTTTTTGATTAAACATTTGTGCAAAAATAACATTCAAATACGAATTTGAAACTTCTTAAGAGCTCTATTTTACTAATATCTGTCATTTTATTAACACTTGTTGTTGGTAAAGCTAACGCATTTTCTCGTTTTTCATTGCAACAAATCATCAAGCAAGACACAACCAAAAAGGATACAATTAAAAAGACGGGTAAAAATAACAGTAGTATCGACCAGAAAGTAGAATACAAAGCAGAGGATTCGGTAAAAATGAGTGCCGATAAAAGCATTGTTTATTTATACGGAAATGCTAGGGTTGTATATGGTGATTTTGAGCTAGATGCGGCTTATATTAAATACGACAAAAAGCAAAATTCTATTTTTGCCCGCGGTGTTAAAGACCCGAAAACCGGTAGATATACAGGGAAACCAATCTTTAAATCTGGTGCCGAAGGTACTGCCATAGCAGATTCTATTTTTTACAATTCAGAAACAACCCGGGCCAAAGTATATGGCGTTTTTTCTGAGCAAGAAGGAGGTTTCTTTTCAGGCGGCCAGAGTAAAAAGCAAATAGATGATGAGCTGCACATTAAAAATGTAATGTACAGTACCTGTAATCTTCCACATCCGCATTTTGGGTTAATGATTTCTAAAGGGGTGGTAACGGAGAAACAGATTATTACCGGGCCAGTTTACATGATTATTGAAGATATCCCTACTTTCTTAGGATTACCATTTGCATTTTTTCCTAAACCAAATAAACGAACATCGGGCGTAATTTTGCCTACACCAGGTGAAGATGCAACGAGGGGTTTTTTCTTGCAAAATGGTGGTTATTATCTCGGATTAAACGATTATTGGGATGCTAAACTATTAGGTTCTATTTATACCAATGGCTCTTATGAAGCAAGTGTACTGAGTAATTATACCAAAAGATATAAATATAACGGTAATATTAACTTAGCCTACTCTAGTTTTAAAGATGGTTTAGAGGGTACTGAAGCTTTTAAAAACCCGACCAAAAACTTTAGCATTAACTGGAGCCATAGCCAAAATGCCAATGCCAATCCAGGTACTACATTCAGTGCCAGTGTAAGATTGGTATCAACAGGAAGAAAAGGATACTATAAAAATACTGCAGCGGGTACTACTTATGATATTAACACCATTGCCACTAACTCAACAAGTAGCAGTATTAGTTATGCTAAGGCTTATTCTAACGGTATGAATTTCTCTTTGGCTGCATCAAGTGATCAGACTTTAAGCACAAGAGCCATATCGCTTAGATTACCCGAAATGACATTCAACGTGCCTACATTTAACCCATTTAGCCCCAAAAATGCTGTGGGAGAGCAAAAATGGTATCAAAAAATTACAGTAGGTTACAGTTTACAAGGAACCAATCGAATTGATACTTTCGATAGTTTGCTTTTTCAAAATGATGGTTTGAAACGCTTAAGAAGTGGTTTTTCACACAGTATACCCGTTAATATGTCTTTCACAGCTTTAAAATATCTTAACTTTAGCTTGGGTGGTACTTATAACGAGGTATGGAATTTTCAAAGTGTAAACAGAAGATATACACAATTCGCAGACAACACCTATTCCTTTAGAGAAGACACTATTAGCGGTTTTAAAAGGGCAGGTAGTTATAGCTTGTCAACCAGTATGTCGACTAAAATTTATGGAAGAAGAGATTTTAATCCAGCTGGTAAAATTCAGGCGTTAAGACATGTAATGACGCCAAATGTTTCCTTTTCTTATTCTCCGGATTTTACCAAAGCAGGGGCAGGGCCTTTTAGACCAGCAATAGATCAGCATGGTAATCAAATTTATGCTAATGGGCAACCTTTAAAATATTCCATTTTTGATGGTATGGCACAGCCAGGCTCTTTTGGTGGCCCCAATGCATCCATTGGTTTCGGATTAGATAATACGGTAGAATTAAAGGTGAGGAACAAAAACGATACAACCGGAACAGGTTCAAAAAAGATCCCGATAATTCAGGGTTTGAGTTTTAGCGGTTCATATAATTTCTTGGCCCCATCTTATAAATTATCTACCATTGGTTTTAGTGGCCGATCGCAGTTTACCGATAAACTGGGAATCAACTATAATGGAACCTTAGATCCATACGCTTTAAAAGACACAACGGTTAATGGTCAAACCATTAAAATAAGAGAAGACCGCTTATTTTTCCAGAAGAATAAATTCCTGCCACGCTTAACCAATTTTGGTTTCTCATTCGATTATAGTTTAAATCCGGAAGCATTAAAGCGTAAGAACGAGGCTAACGATAAATTAGGAGAGGCGGCCAACAAAAAAGGATTGACTGATATACAGTCTGAACAATTGGCGGCTATAAGTCGTGATCCGAATGCATTTGTTGATTTTAACATTCCATGGAATTTTTCGTTCTCTTACAGTTTTCAATTTTCGAATGATGGAAACAACAGTACAATTTCGAATACACTAAACTTTAATGGCGATGTTAACTTAACACCAAAGTGGAAAGTTACTTTTAACTCAGGTTACGATTTTAAGAACAATGGCTTAACTCCAATGAATTTAGCTATTTATCGCGATTTACATTGCTGGGATATGAGTGTAAACTGGGTTCCGTATGGTGCATACAAAAGTTATTCTGTTACGATAAAAGTTAAGGCATCGATATTGCAGGATTTAAAATTGAGCAAGAGACAAGGTTTTTACAGCACATACCGATAAATTTATGCTAGCCGAAATTATTACCATTGGTGATGAAATTCTCATTGGCCAAATCATTGATACCAATTCTGCCTGGATGGCTAAACAATTAAATTTAATTGGCGTTTCCGTTAAGCAGATTACCTCAGTTTCTGATGATGAGCAACATATTATTGAAGCCCTGGCACTTGCCGAAAAACGGGCAGATATTGTTTTAATTACGGGTGGACTGGGCCCAACCAAAGATGATATTACCAAGAAAACTTTGGCAAAGTATTTTAATATGGGTTTCCGTAACGATGCAGCTGCATTGGAAATGGTTCGTCAGATTTTCGAAAAATACAAGCGTCCGCTATTAGATATCAATATTCAGCAAGCTGATGTTCCTGATGGGTGTGAGGTTATTGTAAACAAAAATGGTACTGCTCCGTGCATGTGGTTTGAAAAAAATGACACCATTTTTGTATCGATGCCGGGCGTGCCTTACGAGATGATGTACCTGATGGATGACGAAATCCTTCTCAGAATTACGAGCAGGTTTAAATTGCCCTTTATTGTTCACAAAACCATACTCACAGCAAATATAGGCGAATCATTTCTGGCCAAAGAGATTGAGGAAATCGAAGATAGCTTACCGGCACATATCAAATTGGCCTATCTGCCAAAATTAGGACAAGTACGTTTACGTTTGTCGGCCAAAGGCAATAATGAAGTAGAATTAAAGAAAGAAGTTGAGGTTTATGCCAAACAGATCATTTCAAAAGTGAATAAGTTTGTCGTAACTGATGAAGATATTCCCTTGGAAAAAGCGATTCTGGACCTAATGAAAAGTAAAGGACTAACTTTATCGACAGCGGAAAGCTGTACTGGTGGATACATTGCACATTTAATTACGCAACACCCTGGTTGTTCTTCGGTTTATTGGGGCGGGGCAGTGGCATACGCATACGAACTTAAAGAATCTATTCTTGGTGTAAAAGAAAGTACATTAAATACTTTTGGGGCAGTAAGCGAACAAACCGTAACGGAAATGGCCGAAGGCGCCATTAAACATTTCAAAACAGATTATGCTATTGCGGTTAGTGGCATTGCGGGGCCGGATGGTGGAACAGAAGACAAACCAGTTGGTACAGTATGGATTGCTATTTCTTCAAAACACAAAACTGTAGCTAAGGTGTTTAATTTCAGTAACAAACGTATTCAAAACATTGAGCGTTCTGCAGCGTCGGCATTAGCCATGCTATTAAATCTCCTTAAAGAAACAGTTTAGAAAGAATAAAAACTGTATTTTTGTAGCGTTACCAATATAAAATACTGTAATTTAATATGGCTCAATACGAACTATTGTTACCAAAAATGGGTGAAAGTGTTGCGGAAGCAACGGTGATTAAATGGGTAAAACAACCAGGTGATTCTATTGAATTAGATGATACCATTCTGGAAATCGCTACTGATAAAGTAGATTCTGAAGTTCCTTCTCCGGTTGTCGGAACATTGGTAAAACAGTTGTTTGCGGAAGATGAAGTTGCCCAGGTTGGCGATGTAATTGCCATTATTGAAACGGAAGGTGGAGATCATCCTCCTGTTGAAATGCCTGTTGCTGAAATACCTGCCATAGAAGAAAAAATTGAAGCTATTCCCGGTATTGAGCAGCTTCCATCAGAAAATAAAGCTACAGCAGCTGATTTCAGCTCGTCTGATCGCTTTTATTCCCCTCTTGTTAAAAGTATTGCTGCTCAGGAAAATATTTCGCTGGCTGAATTAGATGCCATTAAAGGGTCTGGTGCTGATGGACGGTTAAATAAGGATGATTTATTGAATTATATTGCTAACAGAAATGGTGGAAGCGTAATTAAAGCACAAACCGTTATTTTGGCCCCGCCACCTCCGGTTGAAAAAGCAAGCGAGCCTAAACCAAATGTTCAGCATACGGCACAACCTGCTGTTGCCAGTAAACCATCTACCACATCTGTTAGCGGTGGGGATGAAATTATAGAAATGGATAGGATGCGTAAGTTGATTGCCGATCATATGGTAATGAGTAAAGCCACCTCTCCGCATGTAACCTCTTTTGTTGAAGCCGATGTAACCAATATGGTTTTATGGCGCAATAAAGTGAAAAACAGTTTCGAAAAACGTGAAAATGAAAAAATCACGTTTACTCCAATATTTGTAGAGGCAGTTGCCAAAGCGATAAAAGATTTTCCGATGATCAACGTTTCAGTTAATGGCACACAGATTATCAAGAAACGTGATATCAATATTGGTATGGCTGCTGCTTTACCAAGTGGAAATCTAATTGTTCCTGTAATAAGAAATGCCGATCAATTAAATTTGGTTGGATTAACAAAAGCGGTTAATGATTTAGCTACGAGAGCGAGAAATTCTAAATTAAAGCCTGATGAAACGCAAGGTGGAACCTTTACGCTAACCAATGTAGGTAGTTTTGGAAATGTAATGGGTACGCCAATTATTAACCAACCTCAGGTAGCTATTTTGGCGGTTGGTGCCATAAAAAAGAAACCTGCAGTGCTGGAAACCGAGCATGGCGACGTAATTGCAATCAGGCATATGATGTTCTTGTCTTTATCGTACGATCATAGGGTTGTGGATGGTTCTTTAGGAGGAATGTTTGTACGTAGAGTTGCAGATTACTTAGAAAGCTGGGATCTGAACAGAGAGATTTAATCAGGTCATAGTTTGTAATTAACAGTTTTTAGTTGGCATAATGCCAATAATTAAAACAATTTATTAGTTTAACAATCAAGAATGTTAGCGTCAAATTTAAAATCGATAGTTTCGGATAACGTGTTGCATGCCAAATGGTTAAATACGCTATCTTATATGGAGAATGCAGGTGCAAAGAAGATTTCAGCTTCAGAACATAAAGAAAATGTAAACCTGATTATTCTAAAACACGCTGCAGAAGAACACCGCCATGCTTATTATTTAAAAAAGCAAATTTCAAAGTTGGACGGGGCACTCTGTAAAACTTACACCAATGCAGAGTTATTATCTCCAAATCATACTAAACACTATTTACATGCTTTAGATATTGCGGTTTGCCGTTATTTAAAAGCTGTATTTAATCTTTCCGGTTACGATTTAAAATTCGCTGCTTATTTATTTGTTACTTACGCCATCGAGGTGCGCGCCGATGAATTGTATCCAATTTATCAAGCGGTTTTAGATGAAGCAAAAAGTAAGGTAAATGTTAAATCGATTATATTAGAAGAAGAAGGCCACTTAGAAGAAATGATGAACCAGCTGGTTAGTTTTTCAGATGACTGGGAAAACCATGCAGCTGAGGTAATCAAAATTGAAAAAGCTTTATTTGATGGTTGGGTTACAGCGTTAGCCACAGAACTGCCTATAAGTGCTTAATTATATATCCTTATTGCGAGAAGGCTTTTTCAGCCGACGAAGCGATCTATTAATTGATGAGTTGTAAAAACTACAGTATTAAGATTGCTTCGACGTTTCTTCTCACAATGACGATTTTTCGTTAAAAACCAATCTAGCTCATTATTGTTTCTAAATAAAGACAAATATCATGGCTAAGTTTTCAGATTTAATTAACGGTGATAAACCCGTTCTCGTTGATTTTTTTGCCGAGTGGTGCGGCCCTTGTAAAATGATGAAACCGATCTTGGAACAATTAAAATCACAAGTGGGCGATTCGGTATCGATTATTAAAGTAGATATAGATAAAAACCAACCTGCGGCGGTTGCTTTTAATGTACAAAGTGTCCCCACTTTAATTCTATTTAAGAAAGGTAAACCCGTTTGGCGTCAAAGCGGCGTTGCACAGGCAGCACAGTTAAAACAAGTTATCGATGCTAATCGATAGTTTTGTAATTGTAAATCAGCTTTCTTAATGCTTCATTTTGATTTTCAGGTCTGATATTGAATTCTTTATCTAATATTTCTTTTATTGAGGTATAAGTCATCATTCGCTTTAGTCCGTTTATTTTATCCCTATCATAAGCTAACTGGCAAAACATTCCAAGTATTGTACTATTGGGATTGGTATAATTATCCATAAAGTAAAAATTATCCAGTTTGCCCAAATCTATTGCATTATGGTTGATTAAGTAATCCTGTAAGAGCTTAATATGCCATTTAAGTGGGTGCCCCATTGAACCACCATAAAATACTGCCAATCCTTCGTTTAGCGGAGAATTCTTATGCATTGGATTCAGGTAAATATGAACCACCTCATGAAAATAATTCTCGCCGCTTCCGGCACAATAAACAATATTATCAGTTTGATTTGAGATACCAGTGGGTTTGTCCGCATTTCCCAAACCCAATGTAAAATCGAAACCTCTTATAAATTGAATTTCATCATAGGTTAATGTGTAAAAATACTTAATCTCAATGGGAGGGCTATTCCAGTCTTTTTCTAGTTTTTTAATCTGATTAATTAACTCATCTGCCCTAGTACTATTAAATTTTATCTTTTTTGGATAAAAAAAAGTAACATTTCTAACTTTTTTAGATTCCCACTGATCAATGGAGTATTGGTACGGTGTAATAAATTCCAAACGTTTTGATTTCGTTTTCTTTATATAGTGATTGGAATTATACAACAAATTGCAGGTTTTAAGAGAGTCTATCCAGCCACCAGTAGTTTTAAGGATATATAGTGAATCGGACAAGGGCTTCACATAAAAAATAGTTTTTACCGTTGCCATAGAAACAGTTGGATAATCGCCGCCGATACCGTAAACTGATGGGTCGGGGATTTTAAAGTTTTTACAGTCTTCAACTGACCAATATTTATTAAAATCAGGTAATTTTTTACCTTTAAAATCGCCCAAATAACTTTGATAGAACTGAATAACTTCTTTTATCCTTACATCTGTTGTATCTACTCCAGGGTTTATGTATGCCTTTTGAGCATTAGCTGAATAGCTGAGAGTGGTGAGAAATAGGCCGAAAATCAGGCGTCGTAAAAACATTCCGCTAATATAAAAGTTTTCTACACCTCCAAAACACTTTTAGGTGTTACAGCAAATATTCTTTCGCTAGCTTTAGGATAAATGTTATATAAGCCAGTAAATAAACTAAAAGCAGGTAAAACGGCATATTCGTTCCCGAAGAAGAAACATGGAAACCTTAGCCGTTGTTTGGCTTTGCCCACAATGGTAACTCCTGGATGGATATGACCACTGATGGGATATAATTCTTCTCTTGTACCATTTGGCGCATCATGAATAAAGCAGAATGGCCCTAGGCAAAAGCTAGGTTCGTGTATTTCTATATCCATTGCTGCATAATTGGCATCCGAAAGCTTGTCGTGATTTCCTTTTACTAATAGAAAGTTAAGCTCTTGGTATTGTTTTCTCCATGCTGAAAATTCATCAATGTCGGTATTCAAACCATGATGAAACATATCTCCATTAATTAATAATGTTTTAGGATGGTATTGTTTAATCAATAAACTTAAACGTTGAAGGTCTGTTTGGGCAATGGTAGCAGGCACTTGCAAACCCGCTCGACGAAAGTGTGCGGATTTACCCAAATGCAAATCACTAATAGCTAAAAGCTGATGCTTGGGTAAGAATAAAGCCCTTTCTTTATCTAAAATCAATTCTTCACCTTGGCTTGTAATGTTCATTTATTTTATGCTATTGTCATCCTGAGCTCGTCGAAGGATCTTTTAAACTTCAACGGGTCACAAGAAGATGATCTACTTAATTCTCTCTGCTTCAGCTTTCATTCTGACAATTCGTTGCTCTAACTCTTCCGAACTCATATTTTCACGTAAACTGTCTACTTTAATTGGGAAAGACAGTGGCGTAAAACTTTTAGGGTTGGTGATCACAATCGTTCCATGCTGGATTCGGTCCAATGCTGCTGCCAATCTTGGCTCTTCCAGTTGTTGGTAAAAAACCTCGTCGTATGCCTGTCGCAAAAGTAAATTATGTTTATCGTAATCGCTAAAAACATTAAAAAATAAACCAGCAGATGACTGGAGGTGCTTATTGGCTACATATTTACCCGGATAGCCCTGAAAAACGAGTCCCGAAATGCAGGCAATATCTCTGAATTTTCGTCTTGCCATTTCTGTTGAATTGATGCTCAATGTAATGTCTTCAGTTAAATTTTCAGGTGAAAAAACCTCATAGGCAATCGATTCATCCATAGGGATTTCCGTTTCACTTAAAAGTTCAAAGCCATAATCATTCATAGCAATAGAAAAACTGATGGGTAGCAATTTACTTAAACGATAGGCTACCAGCGCTGCCAAAACCTCATGCACCAAACGCCCTTCAAATGGATAGGCAAAGAGGTGAAAACCTTCTTTATTGTTAATAAGTTCTATCAGTAATTCGTCGTTTTTTGGCACATGAGAACGTTTTTCCTGAAGTAAAAACAAAGGATATACTACATCTAATTCTTCATCCTGATGTGTTTTATCCAATGCTTCATTGTATTTTTTTCGTAAAACTGACCCTAAATTGGAAGATAGGGGTAAACGGCCACCGTTCCAACTCGGAGAAATTGCATTTTTCTGTTTACTTACCCTCACCACAACCGTCATGTCTTTTACCTGGATAAATTCTAAAACCCTTCCTGCCAGTCGAAAATTATCGCCAGCTTTTAAACGGGTAACAAAATATTCTTCTATCATGCCAATGTAACCACCAGAAATGAATTTAACTTTCAACATCGCATCACTTACGATTGTTCCGATATGTAACCTGTGCCGCATGGCTAATTGTCTGCTCTTCACTTTCCAAAGCCCATCTTCGTCCTTAACCACTTTTTTAAATTCGGTGTAGGCACTTAAACTGTCTCCTCCGGAGGTAATGAACTGCATTACCCAGGTCCATTCTTCGGGGAGGATAAGTTTAAAAGCGTGGGTGTTCTTAATCTCTTCGTAAATAATTTTATCATCAAATCCATCGCCTATGGCCAATGTAACCAGATACTGAACCAGGGTATCAAATACCATAATAAAAGGCTCACGGCTTTCTATATTGTTTGTTTTGGCCGCTTCTTTAATTGCTGCTGCTTCTACAAGTTCTAAAGCATGGGTAGGTAAAAAATATATTTTAGAGATTTCGTGAGGAGAGTGACCAGAGCGCCCCGCCCTTTGCAAAAACCTGGCAACACCTTTTGGCGACCCTACCTGAACAACAGTATCAACAGGTTTAAAATCTACGCCTAAATCTAACGATGAAGTGGCAATAACTGCTTTGAGCTGCCCGGTATGTAAGGCATCTTCAATCCAGTTACGGAGTTCGAAATCTATAGATCCA
Source organism: Pedobacter sp. SG908 (assembly GCF_011759615.1). Lineage (NCBI taxonomy): Bacteria > Pseudomonadati > Bacteroidota > Sphingobacteriia > Sphingobacteriales > Sphingobacteriaceae > Pedobacter > Pedobacter sp. SG908. The sequence continues at coordinate 2,403,529 of NZ_JAAOYY010000001.1, read as the reverse complement.
TGGTGTATGGCAATCCGACCTGCCAGTTCTGGTTCAATATTCAACAAATGCTGATACCACATTTCTGATTGTCCGCGGGTATTGATAAAAATTAAAGTAGTTTTACTTTTCTCGATAATCGGTAAAAGTTTATAAGCTAATTTTAAACCCAAATGACCCGCCCAGGGCAATGTTTCGATATCATCGGGTAAAATTGATTTGATTAGGATTTTCTTTTCTAAATCGGCTTTAATAATAATCCGTTTGGCCTCCATATTAGGTTCAAGCACATCCAGTGCCTCTTCAATATTACCAATAGTGGCAGAAATCCCCCAAATTCGTAAAAACTGGTTTTTCTCTAATTTTTGTAGCCCTTTAATTCGCGATATCGCCAATTCTACCAATACACCACGTTTACTTCCTAAAAGTTCATGCCATTCATCAGCAACAATGCATTTAAGATTTTTGAACAAAGTTGAAGCTCCTTTTTGCGCTAGTAACAAGTGCAGGCTTTCTGGAGTAATCAATAAGATTTCGGGCATCGATTTTTTCTGCTGTAATTTCTCTGCCTGAGAGGTATCACCATTACGCACACCAACGTGCCAATCCAACTCCATTTCCAATAGGGTTTCGCGCATGGCTCTTGCAATATCTTTGGCCAGGGAGCGGAGCGGGGTAATCCAGATTAACTGTAAACGGTCTTTTGCTTTCTTGTTATTAGCTTCTGAGGCGTTTAAAGCTTCAATCACTACTGCTAGAAATAAAGAAAAAGTTTTTCCAAATCCAGTTGGAGCATTTACCAAACCGCTGTAGCCATTAAGGTAAGACTGCCAGGCATCTTCCTGAAATTGAAAAGGCTTGCGTTTATTGGCCTTTAGCCAGGCTTTTATCTTTTTATAACCTTTGGTTTGGTTCATGCTTAAATATCGCTGCTTTTGATAATTTTCTAATTATTTTTTGAAAAGCAATAACAGTAATGCTTCGGTTATAGCAGTCCCGCCATATGCTTTACCTTTTTTGCAATTATTATTTAATATTAATTATTTCTATCAAAAAAGGGTGCCACTCCTGTCGGGTTTAAAATCGTCAGGCCAGTTGTTCAAATTAAACCAATTTCTTTCTCCTGGGTCTGTGAGGACATAGACCATGGAATCGCATTACAAGGTAGATTGCAACAACTGCCTCAAATCCTCCAAAGTATTAATTTCATCTGCTTTTTTATCTTTTCGCCAACGCAATATACGTGGAAAACGTAAAGCTAAACCTGCTTTATGCCGTTTACTTTCCGCAATTCCTTCAAAAGCAATTTCGAAAACCAGTTCAGGTTTTACCGTGCGTACCGGACCAAATTTCTCAATTGCATTACGGGTTACAAAGCTGTTCACTTCTTTTATTTCTTTATCTGTTAAGCCCGAATAGGCTTTTGCAATGGTTACCAGGTTTTCCCCATCGCGAACGGCGAAAGTATAGTCGGTAAAGAAATTGGCCCTTCTGCCGCTTCCTTTTTGTGCATAAATCATTACCGCATCAACCGTGTACGGGTTAATTTTCCACTTCCACCAATCGCCCCGTTTTCGTCCACTATGATAATGAGAGGTTAGCTTTTTAAGCATAATGCCTTCGCTGTTAATCGAGCGCGAAGTTTGTCTTAACCCGGCTAGTTCTTCCCACGAATTGCAACTGATTACAGGAGATATCATCACCGGACTTTCATCTAAACCACCTATCAGCCGCTCCAATGTCTTTCTTCTTACGATTAAAGGTTCTTCCCTAAAATCCTGGGCTTCATATTCTAAAATATCATAAACAAAAAAACCGATGGGTGCATCTTCCAATTGTTTTTTACTAATCGTTTTGCGGTTTAAACGCTGTTGCAATGTGCTAAATGATAAAACCTGTTTATCTTGCACTGCCAATATTTCGCCATCTAAAACCACCCCATCGGGCAAAATATCGATCATAAAATGCAGTTCAGGAAATTGCGCTGTAACCAGTTCTTCGCCACGGCTCCAGATAAAGAGTTCCCCATTCCGTTTTACAATCTGCCCTCGTATACCATCCCATTTCCATTCGGCTTGCCATTCCGAAATATCGCCCAGTTTTTCAGGCGCTTGTTCTAAGGCATAGGCCAGGCAAAAGGGGTAAGGCCAGGAGTTATCGGTATTTACATGGATACCATTTATCAGTTCGTGAAAAGTGATTTCGTAAGGATTCCATTTACCCATTATGCTATGCATAATCTGCGCACTATCTAAACTGCTTTGTTTGGCTAGTGCATTTACCAGCATCTTATTAGAAACGCCTATCCTGAAATTTCCCGAAATCAGTTTATTAAAAATAAAACGTTCCTGGGTTTCGAGTTTGTTCCAGGCACTTAAAACGAAATCTTTCTTGGTTTCATCATCTTTACCCTCCAGATCATGCAACTCTTCAATCCAGGTATGTAATTGAAAGTCTGATGTATTTTCGGCAGGAGGTAATAATAGCGCAATGGTTTCGCTTAAATCGCCAACATTGGCATAACTTTCGGCAAATAACCATTCAGGGGTTTCGGTAATGTTTATGGCCCAATATTTAAGCAGGGCTGATTTAATTGGTCTTTTAGGTTTTTTACCTGTAAATAACGCAATAACCCATACTTTATCTTTATCATCAGCGTAATTAAAATAATTAACCAATGCCGCAATTTTATCGTTGGTTTTATTGCTCAGTTCGAGCTGTTGGATCAATTGAGCAAAACGTTTCATCGTTATTTATTTTCATTTTGATCAACTAGATCTACTTTATTTTCCTCATCATCTTCTTGCCCAAATTTGGTTAAAACTTCTGCCGCTTCTATACCTTCATCATTTAAAAAGCGACTAAATGCAGCTGTAAAACCATGGGTAACATATACTTTTTCGGCACCTGTTGCTGTAATAGCTTCCATTAAGCCAGTCCAATCGGCATGATCACTTAGCGCAAAGCCGGCATCAGCACTTTGCCAGCGGCGGTGTGCCCGCACCTGCATCCAGCCAGAACATATACCCGTAACGGGATGGGATAATTTTTTGATCCATCGGCTATCGCGCATCACAGGTGGTACAATTACAATTCCTTTCTGCAATTCATCTTTAGTGGTTTCAGGAGTAATTCTGATGGTTTTAGGAAGGTTTACCCCGGCTTCTATAATCACTTCATTTAAATTGGCAATGCTGTTATGTACATAAATCGGGATATCGCCAGCCAGGTTTTTAATTAAGCGCTGTGCTTTGCCCAAACTATAAGCAATCAATACGCTTGTTTTCTGTTGATTGATGTTATCATGTACCCAGTTCCTAATTCCGTTGAAAACAATTTCCTGTTTTTGCCATTTGTAAACTGGTAGACCAAAAGTACTTTCAGAAACAAAAGAATGACATTTTACTGGCTCGAAAGGCGTGGTGATGCCGTCATCTTCAATTTTATAATCACCAGAAATCACACAAACTTCGCCTTTATATTCGAGCCGTACCTGTGCAGAGCCAATAATGTGCCCGGCAGGAAAAAAAGAAATGTTTACGCCATTACGGGTAATGCTTTCTCCGTACGCTAGTGTTTCTACATTTAAATCTTCACTGATCCTGCGTTTTATGATGGGGTTAGTTAAGGTATGACAGAGATAATATTTATTTCCAAAACGTACATGATCGCTGTGTCCATGTGTGGTTACAGCATAATCTACAGGCCACCAGGGGTCTACATAAAAATCGCCCTGTTTACAATAGATTCCTCTTTTGGTAAATTCTACTAATGCCATAGCTACTAAACAATAAAATTATTAATTAGTTTTAGATGAATATCGGCTAAATACCCGATAATTTAAAATATCGGCTAATTACCCGATAAATAGAGATATCGGCTAATTAGCCGATATTATTTTTGAAATATGAATAATAAGTTCGATATTGTAATATGATTTGCATTATAACAGGTGATATTATAGGCTCAAGGAAGATTAAAGATAGCTGGTTATTAAGCTTAAAAACGGCTTTAAAAATAGTTTCCGATCACAATAGTAAATGGGAGATTTATCGGGGAGATAGTTTTCAGCTAGAAGTTGAGCCGGAAAATGCCATCAGGACTGCAGCTTATTTAAAAGCATGTATCAGGGTAAATAAACCTGCAGATGTAAGGATGGGTATTGGAATTGGAGATATCAAAAACAAACGGAAAAAACTTTCAGAATCCAGCGGAGATGCTTTTGTAAATTCAGGAGCGGCATTTGACAGTTTAAAACAAGCTAAGGTTAATTTAGCCATTAAAACTGATTCAGCTGATTTTGATGAAGAAATTAACGTTTTAATAAAGTTATCTCTGATCGCAATGGATAGCTGGGGAGTTGTAGCTGCCGAAATGGTAAAACTTGCATTAGAAAACAATAACCTGTTACAAAGTGAACTGGCAGCTATTTCGGGCCGAACGCAATCATCTGTAAGTGAAGCATTGAAACGTGCACATTATACCGAAATTATGGAAATGGATAAAATTTACCGTAAAAAACTGAACCAAATGATTTTAAAATAATGGATATCTATTTAATCAAGCTTATTCTTGCCCATTTAATTGGTGATTTCTTTTTACAGCCAAATGCTTGGGTAAAAGATAAAGAAAGGAAGAAATTAAGCTCAATAAAGCTCTATTTGCATGTGGCCATCCATATAGCTTTGATATTCCTTATTTTTTTAAACTTTGGTGTTTGGAAGGTTGCATTTTCAATAGGGATACTTCATCTTTTGATTGATGCGCTAAAATCGATTTTTCAGACCAAGAAAAATGCACGGATACTGTTTTTTGTTGATCAGGTTCTGCATTTTACTTCGATAATAGTGGTGTGGCATTTTTTTTATAAGGGAAGTTTAAACATCAGTTTTTTTAATGAGACCAAAACATGGCTTTTAATAGCGGGGGGCTTGTTTTTAACCATGCCTACATCGATTATAATGAAGGTAATCATTGCTAAATGGATCCCGGATAATCAACCTGGAAGCCCAAAATCGTTAGAGAATGCAGGTAAATATATCGGAATATTGGAAAGAGTGCTGATCTTTTTGTTTATCTTAACCAATCATTTCGAAGCCGTTGGCTTTTTACTTGCAGCCAAATCTATATTTCGGTTCGGCGATTTAAAAGAAGCGCACGACCTTAAATTAACAGAATATGTACTAATCGGCACTTTGTTAAGCTTTGGTATAGCCATTGTAACTGCCATGCTTATTCAAATGTTTATCGCATAAAAAAGCAGCCCGAAAGCTGCTTTTATTTTTTATCTTGCTCCGGGAGGGCAATTTTCTTTTAAAAACTTAGTATAAGTTAAAGATAAATGTTTACCGGTTCCTTCGCCCTCAGAGATGCTGTGGGTACGGTTTGGATAACTCATCAATTGAAAAACCTTTTCGTTTTTGATTAGCTCGTTAATCAACATTTCGGCATTTTGATAATGTACATTATCGTCGCCTGTACCATGGATATATAATAAATTACCTTTTAAGTTTTTAGCATAAGTAATGGGAGAGCCTTTAATATAAGCCTCTTTACTTGGAAAAGGTGTACCCATATAACGTTCCTGGTAAACATTATCATAAGTTAATTGATTGCCAACAGCTGCAATTGCAATACCTGTTTTATAAATTTCAGGATATTGGAACATCAGGTTCAATGTAGAAGAACCACCTCCACTCCAGCCCCAAACAGCTACTCGGTCTTTATCCATATAAGTATGGGTAGCCAATAATTTTTTAGCGGCCATAGCCTGATCGCGGATATTGATTACGCCAATATTTTTATAAATACTTTTACGCCATGTGCTTCCTTTTGGAAGAGGTGCGCCTCTATTATCCATTGAAATATAGATATAACCATCTTTGGCCATATCACCGGCATATAAATGGTTTCTCCCAGCACCATAAGTGTCTAATGCCGTAGCTGAAGCAGGTTCACCATAAACATAAAATAGTACAGGGTATTTCTTATCTGGATTAAAGTTATCTGGCTTTTTCATCCAGCCATCCATTTCAATACCATCTTCAGTAGTTACTTTAAAAAACTCAACTTTGTTTTTAGTTGACGTTTGCTTAGCTAATTGTGTAGTAATACTTCCATCCATTGTAAATGGGTTCCCCGTAGTAAAGTTCATCCATTCCTTAATTGGCTCAACCAGCGAACTGTTATACGAATGGCGTGCAAAAGCAGCATTAGGTGAAATATCGTAATTGTGCGTTCCTGGTAAAACAGAAGGTGTAACCTGTTCTAATTTACCTTTGCCATCTAATTTAGTTTTGAAAAGATACTTCTGAGTAGCATTTGTTGGTGAGGCCAGAAAATAAACCAAGTTATTTTTTACATCGATCAATTTTACATCAATCACATCATAGTTGCCTTTTGTAACCAAGATTTCTTTTTTTCCATCCAAACTGATTCTATACAGGTGGTTCCATCCATCCTTATCCGATACAATTGTAAACTCTTTATTATCATTTAACCATTTCCATTCATCCTGTGCATCAATCCAGGCTTTAGCTTTTTCGGTATAAACGGCTTTTGCCGATCCTGTAGCTGCATTACAAATAAATACTATACTTTCGTTTTGTTCGCGGTTAAGTTGTTGTAAAATAATATCATTGCTGTTAGGCACCCACTGCATACGCGGAATATAGTGCTGAATGTTATCTCCAGGAACATTTAGCCAGTTTGTTTTAGCTGTTGTAATATCAACCACACCAACTTTACAAGCAGACGGATTTTCTCCTACCTTTGGATATTCTACAGGGATGGTATATGGATAAATAGAATCTGTATTATTGATCATTAAGAAATTTTTGATCTTTGTTGCATCCAGCTGCCAATAAGCAATAGATTTGCCGTCCGGACTCCATCTAAAGCCGTCACGGCAATCAAACTCTTCTTCATAAACCCAATCGAAAGTACCGTTAATCATTCGTTCTGTACCATCAGTAGTTAAGGCCTTTGCCCCAGTTCCATCAATATTTTCTACATACAGGTTATGTTTACTTATATAAGCAACCTTGCTGCCGTCGGGCGATAATTTCGCGAACATTAGAGATGAGGCTGGTTTATCTTTTCCAATCTGTGTAATTTTGTTAGTAGTTAAATCAGCCAACCAATAATCGCCACGCGTTTCGTAACGCCAAACTTTTTTACTATTGGTATAAATCAAAGCTTTTGTACCATCATCAGATAATTGAAAACTTCTTACTGCGATAGCATTATCTTTTCCGGCAGGCGTTAACAATGCCCTCGATAAAATTGTTTTTCTGTCGTTTTTAGGGAGAGTAACCGAAATAATTTCTCCATTTGCAATCTGGTAGTAGGAGTTGCCGTCTTTTGCCCAATTGATATTTTGAGCTTTTGCATCAATTATCGAACAAAGTGCTATACAAGCAATGGATAACCTGAATAATAATCTTTTAATCATATATATATTTTGGACATAAAAAAAGCTTTTCAACTTTCGGGCTAATTTAAATAAAAAGCCTGCAGTTAAAAAGCTGTAAATTATCTGGAATTGGTTAATTATTCACCACCACCTTGCATTGCTTTCAATTCGTCCATAGTTACTACTTCGTAACCAGTAGGAATTTCAGTGTTAATGACGCCTACTTTAGCTTCAGAAAGAGATTTTAGAACCAGGTCTGAATTTACACCATTAATTATTGCCGAATATTTTACAGGAAGTGCCCCTAAACCTTTAAAGAAACCACCATTGGTAATTGCAGCAATATCAACATCTTTAGTTGCCCATAACTCATGTGCTCCACCTTTGTCATCTTTGTAGGTGTATTTTTCAGCACTAAATCCAGCAATTGTCTGTTTTTCCCCAGTTGCTTTATAGTCAGAATATTTTGGTAATAAAGCTTCTTGTGCTTCTGTTTCTGCTTTGCTCACCTTTACCGCGAATTGTTTTTGAGCCACTGGAACATCAATTAATAATAATCCGGTCTTATCTGCCGTATTTGAAATGATGTTGACCATGGCCGGGCCATTTTCAATTTCTATTTTGGTTAAGCTACCATTAAATTTAGTTTTAATGTCAGTTGTTGCACCATTAGCCGTTACTGCAAATACCAAAGTACCTTCAGCAATTTTCTTTTGTGCATGGGCAATTATAGCAGTACTTACCAAGATTAAAGCTACAACACTGGTTTTGATTGATTTAAACATGTTTTATTTCAGTTTTAGTTATTTACCAATTAATTTTTTCTTTTTTCAAAAACGAAGAAATCCCTTTTTTAAAATCTTCACTTTCTCTTACCATGGCATTAATCTGTACCGCGGTTTCCAAACTCTTTTCTAAGTTCGGATTAACAGTTTGGGTAATCAGCTGTTTGGTAATCATTAATGAATTGCCCGAACTTTCTGTACACAAACTTAATGCAAATTCTCTTGTTTTTTGATGAATTTCGGATGAATTTGTTACAAAATTTATCAAATTATATTTCAATGCCTGCTCGGCAGAGAAAGTTTTGCCTGTTAGTAAAATTTCCTTGGCTATGGATTCGCTCACCTTTTGCTTTAAAAAACAAGAAACTATTGCAGGTACAAAACCTATTTTTACTTCAGTATAACCAAAATTACTTTCTGGGGTAGCAAAAACAATATCACATATGGTTGCTAAACCACAGCCACCCGCAATGGCATGACCTTCTACTTGAGCAATAACCACCTTTGGTAAATAATAAATGGTTGTAAATAGTTTTCTTAAATGATTAGAATCGGCTACGTTTTCTTCAAATGTATTGTGCTGTAATTGCTGAAGATATGCTAAATCGGCACCAGCACTAAAAGCATCACCATTTGCATTTAATATAACCACTTTTACCAGGCTATCTTCTGATGCTTTTATAAATGCGGAGGTTAATTCGGCAATAAGTTGAGGGTTTAGCGCATTTCTCTTTTCGGGCCTATTAATAGTTATCGTTGCTATTCGTTCAGCAACCTGATATAAAACCAGATTTTCCATGTTATTGGGTTAGTTGCACCAAATATGCTTTATTTTTCTTTAAAACCTGTACATCTATATCATTATTCTCCATAAACTTCTTTAAGATCTGAATTTTATAGTCTTTATTGGTGGCATCTATTATTGCTGTTCTATATTTTATAGCAGTATCTATTTTGACTAAGTTAAATTTAGTATTTCCATTTAACCAAATACTCGAAAAAGTGGCATCTCCTTTTATCTTTTTATTATTTAGATTTTCATCAATCAAGAGTATCTTATACTGAAAAAAGGCAATTTGGTTGTTCTTGAATACAAACTGCCCTAAAACGGTATCTTTTTTGAAATCAATAATAGATATCTTGTTTAACTGTAATTGAGCTAATGCCGGTTGAATAGAAAAGGCATAGTTTTTATCTTCAATATTTAAATCTGAAACTAAAACAGCTTCTTTTCCATTAATAAATGCCGCTGCGTAATTTTTTCTCAGGGAAAAGAAAATGATTTTCCGCTGGTTAAAAATCTTTAGATCATCGTGTACAATTAAAAGTTGGTAACAAACAAATAAAAGTAAAGAAGAAAACAAAAGTTGTTTATTAAATTTTGTCAATGCGTAAATAAACAAGCCTAACGAGAGACTCAATAAGGAAAATTCTGGCAAATTAATCCATATTGATGAAAGGCTGGCATATGGTAAATCAGCAATCCACTTTAAGCTAGCATTTGTAAAATTTATTATCCATTCGAAAACCGGAGCCAGAAATCGGAATGATGGGATTAATACTACAATCCCTGAATACATCATTAATATTAATGGGATGGTGATGAAGAGATTCGCAAAAAGGAAATAAAGTGGAAATTGATGGAAGTAATAAATACTTAATGGAAAGGTGATAATTTGTGCCGCTAAAGACATGGATATGAAACTCCATATTTTATCTATCCAATGATGTTCTGTGTAAAGAAGATTGTAAATTTTAGGTTGAAGATAAATTAATCCGAACACGGCCAGGTAGGAGAGTTGAAATCCAACATCCCAGATTAAAAATGGATTGTAAAGGAGTTGACAGAATGCTGAAAAGGCCAAAACATTATAACTATTTGTTTTCTTAGATAAAACTTTAGCCGTTATTAAAATACTGATCATTATGGCTGAGCGAACGACAGAAGGTGATAATCCGGTTAGCAAAGCATATCCCCAAATCAAAGTACAGACGATTAGTAGTTTTATTATCCTTAATGCCCGATTCTTATTCAAAAAGAAGAACATAAAATCTAAAACGATGTAGATGATTGCTACATGTGCACCTGACACCGATAAAGCATGAATGGTTCCTGTATTGGAATACGCAGATAAAGTTTCTTTACTTAAATCGGCACGGTAGCCTAAAATAAGGGTAGAGGCCACGGCAAAAGCTTCATCACTTTTAATTAAGGTTCTGTATTTTGCTACTTGCTTTTCTCTTATATTTAAAGCCGTTTTTATCACTCGATTACCTATATTTTTTTTGGTGCTAACGATATGATCCTGATTTATAAATCCCTGGTGATAAATATTCTGACTGCGCAACCAAGCTTTAAAATCAAATTCTGCAGGATTATATGGAGGTTCTACTTCGGTATATTTTACCGAGATCATCATTTCGTCGCCATACTTTAGTTTGATGGGTTTTAGGCTGTCTAATTTTACAGTAAGCAGTATTTGGCCCGATAAGCTCGTTTGCTTATTTTTATTGTATCCGGTTACTACCTTTGCTTTAAAGCGCACAATATTGCTATTTTGCTGAGGTTCATTATTAACCCAAACTTTTAAATAATCGCACCCGGCTTTTGCAAAGTAATTTTGGTTTAAACTTTCGTTATTGAGCAGGCAAAATAAACCGCCAAGACTGAAAAAAAGTATATAAATTAAAATACCAACAGCACCTTTGAAACGATATACATTGAATCTTTTATAGGTGACATTTAAAAATAATATGCTTAGTAAAATAACGGATAGGATTAAAGTCAACCATTTAATATATGCTAATGCTGGAAAGAAATAAAAAATACAGATACCTAAAATGAAAGGAAACAGGATCCTGACAAAAATATATTCGGTCTTAAACATGGTTTAAAATTGATAGCGCACTTGAATTTTAACTTCCGATTTTTTATTACCCTTAATTTCGTCCAGATAAGTCCCTACTGTTTCTACGTCCTTATAGACGAATAAGCCATATCGAATCCAAATATTTAGTTTTTTAACTATGTTATATCTCAGGTTGAGGTAGGTTCTTAAACCTTTTCCGTTATACATTCCAAAAGCAAAACTGTATAAAACATCATCTTCATACGCGTAAATCCTGCTGTTATAACTCGGGGTATTGAAATAGGCAAACCTTACATTGCCCGTTAGCTTAGCAAACATCGGCGAATAATCTATATCCTGATAAATGAGATAGCCAAATTCCCTATTTGCACTTCCTTTCTTATATTGAGAAACCTCTAGCCGGTTTTGAAGATGCCAATTCTTATTCAATAGCCAGTTTGCTTCTGCCCGGTAACCTTCTCTTTTTACATGGTCTAAGAAATTTACAGGAACATCCAGATCGGTATTCTGTTGTTTGTTTTCTGATTTAAATCGAACTAAAATTTTAAAGGTTTTGCTTGGTGTATAAACAGCTTGAGCTAAAACTTCATAACCTTTTGAGGGCTCATCAACACGATATTTTAACCAGGGGAACCGAAAAAAATCACCGTAGAAAGAAAAGGCCCACCGTTTATTTGGGTTAACATTTAAACCTGCGTACAATCCTTTTTCATTTACAGCTTCGCTCGATTCGGATACTGCCTGATTAAAGAAACTGTGATAATCTTTAGCATAATTGCGATAGGTTAAGGCCGCAGAAACGGCTGGCGACAAACTAATGAGTACACCATTAATGTAAGCATAACCACCACCTGAACCTTTTGCTGCCTCGCCATAGAGGTACATGTTATTATAGGTGTAATTATAAAATAAACCCAAATTAGTTAACGATTTACCTGTGAAACTATACCGATCGTAGGCCGCAGTTTGCGTAATAAAACGATTTTTATAATTGGTATGATAAGCTATGGCACCAACAGCAAATTCGTTCTTGGTATATTGAACTGTAGTTCCGAATACACTTTGTGCCAAAACACCTTTATTCTTAATCTCTGTAGGTGTTCTATGCAACCCAGTTTGATTAATTGTAGACTGAATTAAGTTTCCATCAGAATCTAACTTTTGACTAGCATCAAGATTGCGGAACGAAACAAAAGGAGTAATGTCTATATTCTTAAATAAATTAACTGTTGCAGCACTGCCTCTAAAAAAGGAATATTCATTAGTAGAATTGTAAGGCCTTAAACCTAAATCTTTTTTAGCTACACTGGTTACATCAGGTCCTTTACCATAGGAAAAACCCGACCATAAGGTTAAGCCCTGGCCAAATTGCAGTGTATAATCGCCAACTACCAATTTTTTTAATTTCCCCAATTTGAATAGCGCGATATTTCCTGAATAAAAATCGAAAGGCTTACCGATAAATTTTTCTCCGGCATCTTTATCTAAAGTTATGGCAGTCGATAGAATTGAACTATATTGATATCGGTAACGCATCTGAAATCTTTCTGGCGAGCCTAAATACCTGTTCCCTGGCAAATCAGTATACCCCCTCTGTTTTTGTAAAGTTTGTGCAAAACGCATCATCAGGTCATTTTCGCCAGCATGCACGAGATTTTTAAAACTGAGCTGCTGATATTCGGCGATATTGGTTAGCGTTACGAATGGAAGCAGGGTTTGAATTGTTTTAATATCAAAGCCAGCAATGCTTTGTAATTCCAGTACATCCGCAAGCAGACCATTTTCCTTTATATGAGTAAAGAAATTACCAATCTGTAAGGGCGAAAGGAAAACCAAAGTTTTTAATTCTTCAACCGAGGTACGATTGAGGTTAATCGGATGTTTACGATATTTCTCTAATATATCAACCAACTCGGTCATATCATAATCATCAGGCAGGTTTTCAGCTATACTCTCCAAAATATCGCGTATATCTGTTTCCTGTGCATTGGTTTGGGCATTTGCCATAAATCCAATCATCACAAAGGCGATAATTAAGATCTTAAACGCATAACGGCTTCCAGTTAGAAGTTTATGGTAAACATCAGTACACCATGAAACTACCGTTTTACGGCTACGAAACGTCGCATCTACAGGGAGATTTACTGGTGGAAACCAATTACTAATTAATGCAGATAGAACGACACCCAAATGTTTCTTGGGAAATAAATAATAGGGGAAAGGGACGGGCAACAACGCACACCATATTTTCATAAGCAGGGGTTAAACTGGTTAATAAAAAATAGGGTGATTTTTGTATTAGTGATCCTAATATAGAGAAATAATTAAAAAATTACAAAAAATGTATTTTTTAATTACTTACATCAATGGGTGAAAATTTACAAATATGAATGGAATAGCCTACTTAAAGCTTAAAGTTCTTCTGCCAGGTTTACTAAAAATCCTTTCAGTTTTTCTAATGAATCAATAATCTTTTGATTCTCTCTAACACCTGTTTTATTGTTCTTCAAATAGTCTTTAGCCCCTTTTAATGTAAAACCTTTTTCGTCAACCAGATTAAAAATAATTTTTAAGTTTTCAATATCTTCTGGCGTAAAAAGGCGGTTGCCTTTTTTATTTTTTTTAGGCTGGAGGATATCGAATTCTTTCTCGTAAAAACGGATCTGCGATGCGTTGACATTAAACATTTCAGTCACCTCACCCATGGTATAATACATTTTATTAATGTCTCTTTCTTTATACGGCATATTTTGTGGTTGATTATGAGTGTCTTATATCGATTAATTAAAGTATTCAAATGTAGCTCGATTTTTCCTTATTAACGCAATAAAATTTTAATTTTGTTCCCTCCAATAATATTGAAATGACAGCAAAAGAGATTAGACAGGCATTCCTTAGTTTTTTTGAATCAAAACAACATCACGTTGTTCCTTCCGCACCCATTGTGGTTAAAAACGACCCAACTTTAATGTTTACAAATGCGGGCATGAACCAATTTAAAGATCTGTTTTTAGGGGAGGCGGCCATAAAATATTCTCGTGTTGCCGATACCCAACGCTGTTTACGTGTTTCGGGCAAACATAACGACCTGGAAGAGGTGGGGATCGATACTTACCACCACACCATGTTCGAAATGTTGGGCAATTGGAGCTTTGGCGATTATTTCAAAAAAGAAGCCATTGCCTGGAGTTGGGAATTACTGACCGAAGTTTACAAAATCCCGAAAGAAAAATTATATGTTACCTATTTCGAAGGCGACGAAAAAGAAGGACTGGAAAAAGACCAGGAAGCTTACGATCTGTGGAAACAATATGTTGATGAAAGCCATATTTTGCCCGGAAACAAAAAAGACAATTTTTGGGAAATGGGTGATACTGGACCATGTGGGCCATGTTCTGAAATCCATGTAGATTGCCGTACCGATGAAGAAAAAGCTTTAGTTGATGGTGCTACCCTGGTAAATGCAGATCATCCGCAGGTAATCGAAATCTGGAATAATGTATTTATGCAGTTTAACCGTTTAAAAAATGGTTCATTACAAAGCTTACCTGCTAAACACGTTGATACTGGAATGGGTTTTGAACGTTTGGTACGTGTTTTACAGGAGAAAACCTCTAACTATGATACCGATGTTTTCCAACCGATGATTCAATTTATTGCAGAAAAATCGGGTATTAAATATGGTGTCGACGAGAAAACCGATATTGCCATGCGTGTTATGGCCGATCACATCCGTGCCATTTCCTTTGTTATTGCCGATGGTCAATTACCTTCTAATAATAAAGCAGGTTATGTAATCCGTAGGATTTTACGCCGTGCTGTACGTTATGCTTATACGTTTTTAAACTTTAAGGAGCCATTTTTAAATCAATTGGTTCCTTTATTGGCCGATCAATTTAAAGGTGTGTTCGATGAACTGATTTCACAACAGGATTTTGTGCAAAAAGTGGTGCTGGAAGAAGAGGTTTCTTTTCTTAGAACTTTATCAACAGGAATACAGCGTTTCGAAAAATACAAGGCCACTAATGATATGGTTGAAGGGGCTTTTGCTTTCGAATTATCAGACACCTTTGGCTTTCCTATCGATTTAACGGAGCTAATGGCTAGAGAAAAAGGCTGGAGTGTTGATTTGGTTGGCTACGAACAGGCCTTGAAAAAACAAAAAGACGATAGCCGTGCCGCAACAGCTATTGATACAGGTGATTGGATTGTAGTAAATACAGACGATCAAAGTGAGTTTGTAGGCTATGATGACTTAGAAATCGAAACCGAAATTTTAAAATATCGTAAAGTAAAAGCCAAAGGCAAAGAACAATACCAGCTAGTTTTACGCCAAACACCTTTCTATGCAGAAAGTGGTGGCCAGGTAGGAGATACAGGCCGTTTGGAAGACCATAGTCGCCAGTTTTGGGTAGACATTACAGATACTAAAAAAGAGAATGGCTTAACCGTTCATTTTACCGATATCCTGCCAGATAATTTAGATGGTAAATTTTGGGCCGTTGTAGATGAAGATAAACGTATTTTAACTGAAGATAACCACTCTGCAACACATTTATTGCATGCAGCCCTTAAACAGGTTTTAGGCAAACATGTTAATCAGAAAGGTTCGTTGGTTAATGCAGATTATCTGCGTTTCGATTTTTCTCACTTTGCTAAAGTAACCGATGAAGAATTAGCACAGATTGAGATCATTGTGAATCAGAAAATCCGTCAGAATATTAAGTTAAAGGAACAACGTAACGTTCCTTATCAAGATGCTATTGAAAGCGGTGTAACAGCTCTATTTGGCGAAAAATATGGCGATTTTGTCCGCATGATTACTTTTGACGACCATTTTTCTAAAGAACTTTGCGGTGGTACACATGTAAAAGCTACAGGGCAGATAGGCTCGTTCAAAATTATTTCTGAGAGTGCAGTTGCAGCTGGTGTTCGCCGCATAGAAGCCATTACTGCTGATAAAGCTGAGCAATATTTCTTAGACCAAAGAAAAGAACTTGGCCATTTAAAAACATTACTCAATGGAAGTAAAGATTTATCTGCGTCTGTTCAGGCTTTATTGGATGAAAATGCAAAACTGAAAAAGGAAATTGAGAAGTCTACAATAGAACGTGTAAATACCTTAAAACATGAAATCGTACATCATGTAAGGGGGATTAATGGTATTAACCTGATTGCTAAACATATCGACCTGCAAAGTGCCGAGGCTGTTAAAAATCTAGCTTTCTCTTTGAAAGATATGGTTGATAACCTGTTTCTGGTTTTTACTACAGAAATTGATGGTAAACCAGGAATAACCGTAATGCTTTCCGATCACCTGGTGAAAAAAGGATTAAATGCTTCAAATATTGTGCGCGAATTGGGTAAGGAGATTCAAGGTGGTGGTGGAGGACAACCTTTTTATGCTACTGCAGGAGGTAAAAACCCAGCAGGATTAAAAGTTGTATTGGAAAAAGCAGAAAATTTCATTCCTCATCACTAATAAAAATCATACAATAGCTATGAAATAAATCCGGAGTGACATTATTAAAATAAAAAAGAGGCCCTAAAGCCTCTTTTTTATTTTAATGTCTACCATGACCATGTTTTTCTCGGTGTCCTCTGGAGAACAAACTCGCATTCACATTCCTATCGTGGTACCTATTATCTTCTCTGTAGTTTCTGTAGTTATTTCGTGGATAATCGTATCTCATTCTGTCTCTACCACCATAAGAGCCACGGTAATAATTATTACGGCTAACGTAGGTAACCCTATGGGTGTTATAATTGCGGTACGGGCTGTTTCCATACATTACAATTTTTCTTCCATGATGCAGGTCGTAACCTCTATATCTTGCTGGTAAATATCTCGATCTTGTCCACCTGTTTCCGCTTAAATAAACAAACTGCCTTTGAGGGACACAATAATAAGATTGAACTTCCGGAAGGTAATAATAATTAACATTTTCGTAACCTGTAGGAACCCAAGCTGGTTGAGCACCAATATTTACATTAATACTTACTTGAGCGTTAGATTGATTAGATGTTAAAGCCACGATACCCAAAATCGCGGAGATAATAAATAACTTTTTCATAATAATCTATTTTATTTGTGTGTACTTCAACAATTCAAACGCTGTGCCAAAACTTCTATTGTAACAGATATATAAAAAAAGGAGCTTCAAATGCTCCTTTTAGATTTATTAATCCTTTCCTTTACCATTTCCATGGCCTTTACCATTTCCATGACCTTTTCCCTTATTCTGTTCTCCGTAAATTTTTTTAGCCTGTCCTGGAGGCATGCCATGAGGATGTCCTTTTACAACATAATATTTGCTATCACGGCTATCTCTAATTACAAACTGACCTTTATTGCCTTTATATTTGGCATATTTTATTTTATCGTTTTTGAAATTTAGATAGGGCCTAGGTGAATTAATTACGACTTTATAGCCATTATATAAATCATAATTGCCATATCTCGCGGGTAAAGAGTTAGCAAAAACCCATTCGTTTCCGTTTAAATAAACAAACTGTTTTCGCGGAACATAATAATAACTCTCTATATCAGGGAGATAGTAATAATCAACATGGTCATAACCTGTTGGTCCCCAAAGCGGCTGCGAACCGATGTTAATATTCACATTTAACTGTGCTTTCGCGGGGATGCTGAATAATGAAACCATCATCAATACAGCCATTAAAAATAATTTTTTCATAATCAATTCATTTAGTTTTTATAGCCAAACCACGTGCCAAAAGTGGGGCACAAAAAAAAGAGCTCCATTTGAAGCTCCTTTTTTACAATTAAATATTTAATGATGCTCGTTACCGCGGCCTTGATTATTATTTCTTTCAGGATGGTTATTATCGCCTCTGTTATTGTTTCTCTGTTCATTGTTTCGGCCAGGTCTTAAATTTTGATTTACCCTTACAACAGTTTTCTCCCTACGTACAGGGCGTTTATTATTAATCACTACAGTTTTATTCCCATTATAGTTTGGATGCCCTTTTACTACATAGTATTTGGTATCACGGCTATCTCTTATAATGCTTTGGCGACCACCGTAATTTTTATATTTACTGTATCTGGCAACATAGATATTGTTTCTTAAATAAGGTTTTGGCTCATTAATCACCACTTTATAAGTACGATATACATCAAAGTTTCTATATTGGGCAGGCAGACTACTTACCCAAACCCAATGTCTTCCATTCGGATAAATGTATTGTGCAGTAGGTACATAATAATAGGCATTAATGTCCGGGAAATAATAATAATCTACATGGTTGTATCCTGTTGGCCCCCAAACTGGCTGCGAACCAATATTGATATTTAAACTAATCTGCGCTTTTGCATTATTTATGCTGAATAATGAAACCATCAGAACTGCAGCAAATAAAACTAACTTTTTCATAATGTTTTTTAATTAAAGGTTTCTTATGTGTGTTGCTGGGATAGACAGGGCTAATGGACTCTGGTTTAATCAGCATCATTCCATTTAACATTCTTTAACGATTGTGTGTGCTATTGAGTAAATTTACTCAATTTACTGAGTAATTTGTAAAAAATGATGTAATAGTCTTATTTACAGTGTTTTATTGAGTAATTTTTAATGCCAAAACTAGTAAATGAAGCTTACTTTATATTATATAATTAATTAAAATTTAGTTAGGCATTTTGAATTACTTAATACATTGAGTAAATTTACTCAACATATTGAGTAAATTGTTAAATATGTTTCAAAGATCTTATTTACAGAAACTTAAAAAGGTTATGAATGAACCAAAAAGGTTTATTCAAGTCCTTGTGGGGCCAAGGCAAGTAGGTAAAACAACATTGATCGGTCAACTGGTCAAGGAAATTAATACGCCTTATATATTCGAATCTGCGGATGCAGTTGCTGCTTCGGATAAGACCTGGATAGAACTGATATGGTTTAATACCAGAGAACTATTAAAAGAACCTGGCATTGATGAATATCTTCTTGTGATTGATGAAATTCAGAAAATTGATAATTGGAGTGAAATTGTGAAGCGCTTGTGGGATGAAGACATACGAAATGGGGTAAACTTAAAAGTAATTTTATTGGGGTCTTCCAGACTGCTAATTCAACAAGGATTAACAGAATCATTAGCAGGGAGGTTCGAATTAACTTATTTAGGACATTGGAGCTTTGCTGAAATGGAAAGTGCTTTTGGTTTTACTGCCGAACAATACGTATGGTTTGGCGGCTATCCAGGCGCCGCAGACCTCATCAACGACGAAGAGCGGTGGAAAAATTATGTCTCAAATGCTTTGATAGAAACCAGTATTTCAAAAGATATTTTAATGCTCACCCGTGTAGATAAACCTGCTTTAATGAAGCGCTTGTTTGAATTGGGTTGTCTATATTCCAGTCAGATATTGTCTTTCACCAAAATACTAGGTCAGCTCTCTGATGCAGGTAATACCACAACATTGTCTCATTATTTACAATTATTAGATACAGCGGGTCTATTGGGCGGGATTGAAAAATTTGCTGCTGATGTGATCCGTAAACGTTCATCCAGTCCAAAATTCCAAGTGCATAACAATGCTTTAGTAAGCGCTCAAAGAAGTGAATTCTTTGAAGAGATAAAAAAACAACCAATAGAATGGGGGAGAATGGTAGAATCATCAATAGGTGCACATTTATTAAATTTCTCATTTGTAGAAGGTTATAAAGTGTTTTATTGGCGGCACAGAAACGATGAAGTAGATTTTATTTTAGAGAAACGAGGTAAAATAATTGGTATAGAAGTTAAAAGTACAGGCCAGATTACGGGTACTTCGGGAATGGATGCTTTTAACAAAATGTATAAGCCCGATAAAATACTTTTAGTTGGAGCAGGTGGGTTGCCTTGGCAAGAATTTCTAAAAATTTCTCCATCGAGCCTTTTTTAAGGAAAGACTAAATAATAACTATATTTGACACATTAATATTTAACCATAGATTAAATCTGTATTGAACAGTACAAGCTGTGGTTAATAAAACTTATAATAACACGAAGCTTTAAATGCCTTTACAAGAAACAAGCCCCCAAACTGCTTTCGAACTCGTTTCTGGACTAGAAATCCATGTTCAGTTAAATACCAATACTAAAATATTTTCTGCTGATAGTGCATCTTTCGGGGCTTTACCCAATCAAAATATATCTACGGTTTCACTGGCATTGCCTGGAGCCTTACCCAAGTTAAACAAAGAAGTAGTAGCAAAAGCTATCCGTATAGGTTTAGCTCTAAACTGTACCATTAACCAGACCAACCATTTCGACCGGAAAAACTATTTCTATGCCGACCTGCCGAAAGGGTATCAGATTACGCAAGATAACCAACCAATCTGTGTAAATGGTTTTTTGGAACTTCAATTGGCTGATGGCAGTACAAAGAAAATCGGAATTAATCGCATTCACCTAGAAGAAGACGCTGGAAAAAGTATTCATGATCAGGACGATAACTATTCGTTGGTTGATTTAAACCGTGCAGGGGTGCCGTTAATTGAGATTGTAACCGAACCGGATATCCGCAGTTCGGAAGAAGCTTCTGTTTTACTAAGCGAAATCAGGAAATTGGTAAGGCATTTGAATGTAAGCGACGGAAATATGGAGGAAGGCAGTTTGCGATGCGATGCTAATATTTCTATACGACCACAGGGCACTACCGAATTTGGAACACGCTGCGAAGTAAAAAACCTAAACTCTATGCGTAATGTACGTAGAGTAATGGATTTCGAATTTAGCCGCCAGGTAGAAGTGATTAGTAACGGAGGAAGAATTATCCAGAGCACTTTAAACTTTGATTCCGATAAAGGAACTACCTCTCCAATGCGTACTAAAGAAGAAGCGAATGATTACCGTTATTTTTCAGATCCGGACCTTCAACCCATTTATATTTCTGATGATTGGTTAGCAGAGATTAAATCTTTAATGCCGGCTTTACCAAATGAAATTTCTCAGCAGATGATTGCTGACTTTGGGATCAGTAAAGCTGATGCAGCGCTTTTTGCTGAAGATTTAGATCTGTTAAACTACTTTAACCAGGCTCAATTAGCTGTTCACAACAAAAAAAGCTTAATAAATTGGTTAATTGGTCCAATTAGAGCTGTTTTAAATGAAAAAGGGATTACGATCTCCGATTTCAAAGTAAATCCAACACAACTGGCAGAAGCCATTAATCTGGTTGATGATAAAAAAATTACACAGCAAATTGCTATTCAACAACTATTACCAGCGATTGAGTTGGAAGAAAATGCAAAAGTTGCCGATTTGGCACTATCATTAAACTTACTCATCTCTGAAAATGGAGACGAATTAAGTAGTTTTATTGATGAAGTGTTAAATAAATACCCACAACAGGTAGAAGCGTACAAGAAAGGCAAAAAGGGCGTTTTAGGTTTGTTTGTTGGCGATGTAATGAAACTAGCCAAAGGAAAAGCTGATGCTAAAAAATTAAATGAATTAATACTTGAAAAACTAAAATAATGAGACTAAAACAATTGAGCCTGATCATGCTGATCGCGATTGCCTTTACTGCATGTAAACCCAAAGATAGCTTTACAATTGATGGAACTTTCCAAAACCCTGGTAAAGAGAAGAAAGTATTTTTATATGGGATGCAGAATAGCAATATGGTTGCAATCGATTCAACTAATTTATCAGAAAAAGGTGAATTTAAATTCATCCGTAAAACCCCATCAGTTGATTTCTTTAGGGTATCGGTAGGTAATCATGAGTTTATGTTAATTGCAAAAAATGGCGACGATATTAAGTTGGAAGCTGATTTGGCCGACAAAACAATGGCTTATAAAATTTCAGGGGCAAATGAAGTAGAAAAATTATCAGAACTAAATACGATTAGAAATAATTTTGCCAAACAAGTAGAGAAACTACAGGCCGATTTCGAAGCAAAAGTAGCAACACAGCCTCAAAACAGGGCGGCTGTACTAGAATCAATGAAACCTCAGTACGAATCGTACATCAATCAATTGAATATGCAGATTATAAAATTTGCTAAAGACAACAAAGGTACGCTTGCTAGTTTCTATGCCATGAATACTTTAAGTCCACAGGAATTTGAAGCAGAACTGGTGCAATTTGCTGATGAAGTTAAAGAAGAAATTAAAGGCAATGCCACGGTTGATGCTTTTGTAAAACAGATGGCACTTTTAAAAGCAGTTCAGGTAGGGCAGGTTGCTCCGGCATTTACCATTAATACAGCGGATGATAAACCTGTAAGTTTATCAGACTATAAAGGAAAATACGTATTAATCGATTTTTGGGCGTCATGGTGCCAGCCCTGCCGCCAGGAGAACCCGAACGTAGTTAAGGTGTACAATAAATATAAAAATAAGAACTTTGATATCATCGGCATATCGCTGGATACCGACAAGGCTGCATGGTTTGGTGCAGTAAAAGCTGATGGATTAACCTGGACGCACGTTTCGGAATTGAAAGATTTTAACGGTGTAACGGTAAAAAAATACCAGGTGCAAGCTATTCCAACTTCTTATCTGATTGATCCTTCTGGAAAAATAATTGCTAAAAACTTACGTGGCGATGAATTAGAGACGTTTTTAGCCAAAACGTTACTTTAAAACAAATTCCATGTTAAACTAATTTAAGTAATTAACAATTTCTTAACTTAGGCTTAACTAAATATTGCATCATAGACACTACTTTCGTAACAAATATTTAACTATGAACAACGCAGGTCAGAAAATATTAATTGTTGATGATGAACCAGATATTCTGGAGCTTATTGAATATAACCTTAAAAAAGAGGGTTATCAGGTTTTCACAGCTACCAATGGCCAAGAAGGAATTACTGTTGCGAAAAAGGTGCACCCAGATTTGATTATTCTGGATATTATGATGCCTAAAATGGATGGCATTGAGGCTTGCCGTTTAATGCGTGCAATACCTGAATTCAAAAATACATTTATGGTTTTCTTAACCGCCAGAAGTGAAGAGTATTCTGAAATTGCTGGTTTTAATGTAGGTGCTGATGATTATATCGCAAAACCAATTAAACCACGTGCTTTAGTTAGTCGCATTAATGCGATTTTAAGACGGAATACAGGAACAGAAGAAGTATCTGAAAATAAATTGGAAATTGGCGATTTAGTAATCGACCGTGAAGCTTATTTGGTTTTTCAAGGCGGTAACAAAGTGGTATTGGCGAAAAAAGAATTTGAGCTTTTATATCTGCTGGCATCAAAGCCAGGAAAAGTTTATACCCGCGAATCGATCCTTAAAAATATCTGGGAAGATTCAGTAGTGGTAACAAACAGAACTATCGATGTTCACATTCGTAAACTAAGGGAAAAATTAGGCGAAACTTATGTATCAACTGTAAAAGGAGTAGGTTATAAGTTTGAGCTATCTTAAATAGCTTTACCATAGATAACACAGATTAGCACAGATTTTTTCTGATGATTAATCTGTGTTTTTTATGCATCGTAAATTAGATCCAGAAACAACCCGAGCTATCGGGTTCAGGAGGACAGCAGTCCTAAAAAATCGGCATGCTGCCCCGAATATTCGGGATCAGCATCTTTCTAGATTGAGTCCCTGAAATAAATTCAGGGTGACGCCCACCTTAAAAAAATAAAATCGTATTTTTGCGCTTCATTAATTACAGCACAGTTTGAAGTTTCCAAATTTTAAAGACCTTATTCTTTTCGAAGACAATGATTTTATTGTGATCAATAAACCTCCATTTTTAGCCTCGCTCGATGAACGTGGAGGATCTGGAGAAACCAATGTATTACGCTTGGCCAAACAGTATAGTGATGATGCACAGGTTTGTCACCGTTTGGATAAAGAAACTTCTGGTGCTCTAATCATTGCAAAAAATCCAGAAGGTTACCGCCACGCTTCTATGCAGTTCGAAAGAAGAAAGGTAAATAAAACCTATCATGCCGTGGTAGATGGACACGTCATTTTTGATGATTTAACTGTTGATCTACCTATTTTAAACGATGGAAATAAAAATGTGACCATTGATAGGGCTGAAGGTAAACGTGCAGAAACGATATTCAATTCTTTAAAATACTACAAACACTATACTTTAGTAGAGTGTAAACCGATTACCGGTAGAATGCACCAAATCCGTATTCACCTGGCGACACAAAGAGCAGCCATTGTTGGTGATGATATGTACAAAGGGAAACCTGTTTTTCTTTCATCAATAAAGAGAGGATATAAATTAGCCAAAGGCGAAGAGGAGCAGCCCATTATGAAACGTTTCGCATTACATGCCAGACATTTGGTTTTTAAAGGATTAGATGACAAAGATATTGTGATTGATGCACCATACCCAAAAGATTTTGCGACTTTAATTAAGCTATTGGATAAATTTGATGCATAAAACAGCCCTTTAAATTGGCGCGTTTCGTTGTTTTTCTTACTTTTGGTATTCGCCCTCTATTAAAAAACAATAGAATGTACATCAGATTTGTAAATTACCTTGATAAGATTAACCAGTACCGAAAATCTAAAATATCAAACCGTAATTTCTTAATTATCCTTGCTGTAATTGTCGGGATTTTAGCAGGACTCGCAGCTGCCGTTTTAAAAAGTTTAACCCACCATATCGAAGAATTTCTTCAGTCAGACTGGCACTGGAAATATAAATACTATTTGTACTTTATATTTCCGATGATCGGTATTTTTCTAACGGTTTTGTACATCAAATACTTTATCCGTAAAACAAAATTCGAAACAGGTTTAACCCCTTTACTTTATGCCATTTCGAAAAAATCGAGTAAGGTAGAAGCACACAATATTTATTCGCAGATTATTACCGCAGCCGTTACGGTAGGCTTTGGTGGTTCAACAGGTTTGGAGGCACCAATTGTTACCAGTGGATCGGCAATAGGCTCCAATCTTGGCCGTATTTTGGGCTTATCATACCGCGAAATTACCATGCTGGTGGCCTGTGGTGCGGCAGCTGGTATTGCAGGGGCATTTAATAGCCCGGTAGCAGGGATTGTTTTTGCCATCGAAATTCTATTGCCTGAGTTTACCATTCCGGCATTTATTCCCCTTCTGTTATCGGCCGCAACGGCAGCGGTAGTGGCAAGATTATTTTATACCCAGCAGCTTTTCTTTCTGGTTACAGAAGGGTGGAAGGTAAATGCTTTATTCTATTATGTAATACTGGCTTGTTTTATTGGTTTGTTCTCGATCTATTTTACCAAAGCAAATTATGCGGTAAAAGGATTATTCTATAAAATAAAACATCCTTATACCAAAGTAATTGTAGGCGGTTTAATGCTTGGCGCTTTGGTATTTCTATTTCCTACGCTATATGGTGAAGGGTATATCACCATAAAAGGCTTACTAAAAGGTGATTATCATACGGTAATCAATAATAGTATTTTTGCCGATTATAGCTCAATTTCGGCTGTGGTAGTACTGTTTACGGTAGTGACCATTTTTATGAAATCAATTGCCACCCTTGTTACCTTAGGTGCAGGTGGTAATGGTGGTACATTTGCGCCCAGTTTAATTATGGGCGGATTAATCGGGTTTATATTTGCTTATGTCGTGAATTTATCGGGAATAGCGCAATTGAATGTTTCGAACTTTATTGTTGCAGGTATGGCCGCTGCTTTAGGCTCGATTATGCATGCCCCATTAACGGGTATCTTCCTGATTGCCGAAATTACTGGGGGATATGTTTTAATGGTGCCATTGATGATAACCACTGCGATTTCTTACGCCATTAACCGCAGCTCGCAAAAACATTCTATTTATACCAAAGCACTGGCCGATAAGGGAGAGCTACTATCTCATGAGGATAAGGATACAACAGTTTTAAACCAGATGAAACTAAAGTATTTGATCGAGAAAACCTATCCTCAATTATATATGAACGATCTGATTTCAGTTAAGATGAACGAGATTATGCAATCGCATAAAAACATTTGTGCTGTAACAGACGAACTGGGCGATTTTAAGGGGATAATTTACATGGAAGAACTATTTAATGAGATGATCAATCATCCTGATAAGGGGAATTTAAGAGCTTCTCATTTGGTTCAGCCTGCACCGAATACGATTACAGAAAATGATGATCTTAAAATGGTACTGGAGAAAATGGAACAGGATAATGTATGGATTTTACCAGTGCTTACCGTGCAGAACCAATATTTAGGTTTTGTCTCTAAAACAGCAATTTTTAATAAATACAGGGCGTTGCTGATGAGGCAGAATGATTATATGGGGTAGCTCTAAGTTCTCCAAGATCGTCATTTCAGAAATCTTTAATTTAAGTTGTCAGTCTGAGCTTGTCGAAGACTTTTATAGTCGAAAACAAAAAATATTTTTCCTTCGACAGGCTCAGGATGACAATATTTTTTGTTTTCTCCTTAAAATAGTTACACTTTACTCAGCTCTCTTTAAACCAAACTTTTCAATTTTACTATATAAGTGACTTCTTTGGATATCAATTTCATCAGCTGTTTTTGATACATTCCAGTTGTTTTTTTCCAGTTTGAATTTGATGAATTCACGTTCCGCGTGATCTTTATAATCCTGAAAATTATTGAAAGAATCGAAAGAAGAGGATAGACTCAATCCACCAGCACCCGCAATCTGCGCACTGCTTGCGGCGCCAATATTTGTACCACCACCCGGATTAGCAAAGGCACGCACGTCATTTTCGGTAATAACCTTATCGCTTAAAATAATCAAACGCTCAATCATATTGTGTAACTCACGTACATTACCTGTCCAAGGCAAAGCTTTTAGGGCAGCCATTCCGCCATCGTTTATTTTCTTAACGGGCATTCCATAATCGCTGCAGATACTTTCTAAAAAGTTCTGGGCAATAACAGGGATATCATCAGTTCGCTCTGTTAAATGTGGAACATGGATATTGATTACATTTAACCGGTGATACAAATCCATACGGAAGTTACCATCTTCAATTTCTTTCAATAAATCTTTATTGGTTGCTGCTAAAACACGAACATTTACTTCAATTTCCTTTTCACCACCCACACGCGAAATTTTATGTTCTTGCAAAGCACGTAAAACTTTTGCCTGGGCAGAGAGGCTCATATCGCCAATCTCGTCCAAAAATAAAGTTCCGCCATTAGCCAGCTCAAATTTACCGATACGTTGCTTAACAGCAGAGGTAAATGAACCTTTCTCGTGACCAAACAATTCACTTTCAATCAGCTCTGATGGAATAGCAGCACAATTTACCTCAATTAAAGGACTATCGGCACGATTCGATTTTTCGTGTAACCAACGG
This sequence comes from Pedobacter sp. SG908, assembly GCF_011759615.1. NCBI lineage: Bacteria > Pseudomonadati > Bacteroidota > Sphingobacteriia > Sphingobacteriales > Sphingobacteriaceae > Pedobacter > Pedobacter sp. SG908. The sequence goes on along the minus strand of NZ_JAAOYY010000001.1, from coordinate 2,376,217 downwards.
GCTACCAATTCTTTACCGCTACCATTTGCGCCAGTAATTAATACACGGGCTTCGGTAGGCGCAACACGCTCAATGGTTTCCTTAATTTTAGAAATGCTTTCCGATTCGCCTAAAATCTCACGGGTTTTACTTGCTTTACGTTTTAAAACCTTGGTTTCGGTAACTAAATTTCCCCTGTCTAAACCATTACGGACAGTAATCAGTAAACGGTTTAAATCAGGTGGTTTCGAAATAAAATCAAAAGCTCCTTTTTTACTGGCTTCAATTGCAGTTTCAACTGTTCCATGACCAGATATCATAATGAATGGTAAATCTGGTTTAATGATCTGTGCCTGTTCGAGCACTTCCATACCATCCATCTTATTCATCTTGATATCGCAAAGTACCAGATCGAAATTTCCTTTTTTGATCATTTCGAGACCGTCAATACCGTTATCGATATCTTCAACATCGTAATTTTCATACTCTAGAATTTCGCGTAAGGTACTCCTTATCGCACGCTCATCGTCAATTATTAATAATTTAGCCATTAGAGATGTATTCTTTAATTTTGAAATGCGAATATATTATTTTTTAATTAATGTATAGTTTTTTATACAATTTCTACGCTATAAACCTGAAAAGGACTGAAAGGTTTTAATCTTAGTAGGAATAATCAAGTTTAAATTTGCTAAGATCTGTTCGGTGCATTTTCTTGCGGTTTAATTCTACTTCATAAATGCTTTTGCCCAAGTTCTTCATAAAGGGGAAACAAACAGTATCGTATTCATATTTATTGTCGTTAAATATACCATCTTCGTTGCTTTGTACCACCGCCGTTAAGAAATACTCAATTCTATTTTTAAAATCAACGAAATAAGAATTATCAATGATGTAGCCATAGCTATCACCATACTTGTTAAAAATTCTAATGTTTGGGGCTGGTGTTATCTTTTCTCTTCCATAATACAGCATCTTCGCATAGGTTGTCCAAAATTCATTATGATCGTATTTAGGATAATCGCTTTCCGTTGGATATTTGCTCATGTAGGTATAAATCAACTTATAATCTTCTGCAGTCAGGTTAAACCTTTCATTAGTTGGAAAAGCCTCAGGAAAAATTAATTTCTGCATCAGTTTTTGTTGATCATTGATGGCCAAGGCATTTTTTCCTGCCAAACTAAATGGTTTATTTACCAATTTATCGGCACTGTCCAAATAGCCTTTACCCATTACCAGATTAGTTAACTGCAGTTCGTAGTCTTTTGGATCGTATTGTGCCGGTTGATCATACACCAATTGACTGCCATTGTAAAATTTAATAGGGTTGGTGTGTTTGGCCGATTCTCCGGCATCACCAATGGCCAAGCGGTTTAAAATGCGACTATCGTTTAATCCATTTGCTTTCAATTTTTCGTTAATTTCTGCCCGGCCGATAAATTCGAATAAACGGTTAAAGGCATCGTTATCGCTGGTAAGCAAAATCTTTTTAACGTAATGTTCTATCGATGGAAGCCCATTTTTAGCACTTGTGTCTGTTAAAACTTTCGTTTGCCCTTTATAGGCACTATCGGTAATCATGGTGCTTTTAGCTGTTAATCCCGTGTTTTTTAACCGGTTTATTTTCTCCAGGGCAAAAATCACTGCAGCGAGTTTAACAGTACTTGCAGGGTAAAAATAATGGTGCGGATCTAAATTATAGCTAAACGTTTTAAAAGTAGGTCTATTTTTTACATCACGGTTAACCTGGGTATAAAGGATTTGAACCTGGTTTTTATCAGGATGGTTAAGTATTGAAGAAAAAAGTTCTGGTTTGGACTCCATCAGTTTCCTGAGAAAAACAGTATCGGTTTTTTGTGCCATAGCAAATATACTGATTGACGAAAATGCAATAATTAAAATCCTTTTCATGAGTGGAAATTTGATTCCTAATTTAGCTTTTTCTATTAAAATCACCATTTTCCATCATCCATTTTACATGTTGTTTAATTTTGTTACTTTTGCAGCGCTTTTGGTTTCCGGCTTTACATCCGGGATTAAAAGGGAATACAGTGTAAATCTGTAACTGTCCCGCAGCTGTAAGCTCTATAACGTTTTTCAATTCTTAAGTCACTGCCCAATTAACTACTGAGCGGGAAGACAGAAAAAACGGGAGTAAGTCAGAAGACCTGCCTTTAGCGTTTAATTTCATAGCTTTCGGGGATTGAAGCTTGGATTGAGATATTAACGTTGTTCGTATTTTCATTTCCTTTTCTAATCTGTTGGCTGTGGGCAAAACTCACAATCAAATGAACAAAAAAAGTATGCTAACTGTAGCAGGGCTGGGGCTCGCACAGTTAATGATTGGCCAGGTGGCTAATGCTCAAACTCAAGATAGTTTGCAGCTCAAAGATGTTGTAATTTCTGCAACCAAAAATGACCAGAAACAATCTCAGACTGGAAAAGTGGTCACTATCATCAGTCGCGAAGTATTGGATCGCAGTAACGGGAAATCATTGCCAGAACTTATTAGTGAGCAGGCAGGGATTATTGTAGCGGGCGCAAGCAGCAACCCAGGATTAAACAAATCGGTGTTTTTTAGGGGTGCAGGAAGTGCTTATGCGGTGGTTTTAATTGATGGTATTGTACAGAACGATCCATCAGGAAACGGAGGTGCATTCGATTTAAGATTGATTTCTATTGATCAGATTGATCACATCGAAATTTTAAGAGGCGGCCAGTCTACCATTTATGGTTCTGATGCCGTTGCAGGGGTAATCAATATTATCACCAAAAAAGGTGGCCCAAAAGGAAATACCATTTATGGTGTGGCCAGTGCAGGGAGTTACGAAACTTATAAAGGAACCATTGGTTTAAACGGTGGAGTTGAAGGTTTTTCTTATAACATTAACTATACCCATGCTAAAACCGATGGGATTTCAGAAGCAGCAACCCCAATGGGAAGTGCAGCTATATTTGATAAAGATGGTTTCAAAACCGACGCCCTAAATGCGAACTTCGGAATCAAATTGGATAATCATTTCTCTGTAAATCCATTTGTGCGTTATTATTATGGCAATTATAAATTTGATGGTGGTGCTTTTACCGATGCAAACAATTATTCGATTTTGAAAAACTTTGCTGCAGGTACTAATGCCAAATATGAATTTGCTACCGGTAAAGTAACCTTGAACTATAGTTTTGAAAGCACCAGAAACGATGCACACAGCCAATATCCTAGTGTTAACGAAGGTCGCGTATCGTTGTTGGATTTATTCTACAACCAAAAATTGGGAAATAAATTAGATTTATTGGTGGGTATCGATAACCGCGTGATGAAATTATCATCAGCAACCAATAAACCGGAAACCAATATTTTTGCTGCTTATGGATCTTTATTCTTACACGATTTAAGTGTATTTAATCTTGAAGTTGGCGGACGTTACAATAAACACGAACAATATGGCGAAAACTATACTTACTCAATTACCCCAAGTATCAACATCATTAAGGAAATAAAGTTATTTGGAACTGTTTCAACAGCATTTAAAGTGCCTACCTTGAACATGCTTTTTGGTCAGTTTGGTGCTAATTTGAACTTAAAGCCTGAGAAATCGAAGAATTACGAAGCTGGTGTTAATTTTAGCTTTGCTGACGACAAATTTAGCTTACGTTTAGCAGGTTATAAGCGAGATTTAACCGATGCAATCATTTATGCTTATCCTAATGGATATATTAACCAGGTAAGTCAGAAAACCAAAGGTTTCGAGGTTGAACCAGCAGTTAAATTCAGTGTGTTCAATATCAATGGTTATTATGCTTACGTAGAAGGGAATGAGTTCAATTTTGTTGATAATGCGGTTGCCAACTATCTTTTCCGCAGACCAAAACATACATTTGGGATCACTGCAGGTGCGCAGGCTACGAGCAATTTATATGTAAGCGCAAATTACCGTTACTTTGGTAAACGTAACGATGGTAATTTTACGACTTACACGGTAGATAATTTACCTGCTTATAAATTGTTAAATGCTTATGCAGAATATGCTTTGGCTAAAAAACGTGTAAAACTGTTTTTTGATGCCAAAAACATCCTGAACGAAAAATACAACGAGATTATTGGTTACAATAGCTTAGGTTTCAACTTTAATACCGGAGTAATTTTTAATATACACTAATAAAATTTAACTTTGCAGTATACATATTAACCAAAAATAGGATGTCTCATTTAAAATTTAATCCACGTACTTTAATTTTGTTGTTAATGATATTGGCAATAACGGCTTTCCGTTTGCTGGTAACATTTAACTCAGATGAATTAAAGTTTGCTAATTTTTCATCAATAGGAGCGGTAGCTTTATTTGGAGGAGCATATTTTAAAGATCATCTTAAAGCATTCGCTTTTCCGCTATTGAGTTTATTTTTAAGCGATTTAGTGCTTTATACAACCATATATAAAAAGTATGTAGATATATTCTTAATTCAAGAACTCTGGACATACCTTGCAATTGCATTAATGGTTTTAGTGAGTCGTTTCTTACTAAAAAAGGTAAATATTGCTAACTTATTACTTTCTACAATTGTAATTGTATTCATCCATTGGATTGTAAGTGATATTGGCTCATGGTATAAGAACCCGCTGTATACACAAAACTTCAATGGGTTTATAGATTGTTTAATTAAAGCCATTCCATTCGAGATCAGATTCTTAGAGGGAACAGTGATTTATGGTGCATTACTTTTTGGAGCTTTCGAAATTTTAAAAGCAAAATACCCATTATTGAAACTGCAAAGACAAAAGTTATAGATGTCCATTGATTGGTATAATATCAATCAAGCGAAAACAATATAGAAATCCTCTTTTGATTCGATTCAAAAGAGGATTTTTTTTAACTTAGACTCCTCATCATGCTGAGTTATTTTAGCATCTAATAAAGGCTATCAGATACTGAAACAAGTTCAGGATAATACATAAATATTGATATGAAAGTTGTTTCCTTTTTACCTGCTGCTACAAAAATGATTTACGATATGGGCCTGCAAGAATACCTGCATGGCGTAACATTCGAATGTCCTAAAGAGGCGGCAGCTCAGCCTAAAGTTGTACGATGTATATTAGAAGGTAAAAACTATTCGAGCATCGAAATAGACCGTATATTTTCAGCATCAAAAGCACAAGGCAAAAGTTTGTATTGGGTAGATGATGCACTATTGGAAAGCATCGCACCTGATGTGGTTTTTACACAGGATATATGCGAAGTGTGCAACATCGATACGGTTTGCACCGAAACAGCCGTAATGAAGCTCAGTAAACAACCTGTACTAGTTCCTTTATCGCCAAATAACTTACGGGATGTTTTCGAATGTGCTATTACCATTGCCAGCGCTTTAGGAAAGGAAGAGGTAGCGTTAAACTATCTGGCAGGGCTGCAAAAGAAAACAGATCATATTTTAGATCAGCTTAGGGCAAACCGTGCGCCATTAAAAAGGATCATGCTGATGGAGTGGATAGAACCGATTTATAACTGCGGACATTGGATTCCTTTTCAGATTGCTGCTGCTGGTGGTGTTGATATGCTGTCTAACCCTGGTGGCGACTCTATTGTAACGCAATGGGATAAAATCCTGAAATATAATCCAGAGGTTTTAGTTATTGCCCCATGTGGTTTTGATATGGAAAGAAGCATGGAAGAAATGGAGCTGCTAACCTCAAAAACAGGTTGGAAAGAGCTAGAGGCCGTAAAAAACAACCAGGTTTATATTGCTGATTTTGATATGTTTACCCAGCCTAGTGTAGGCACACTTGTTGAGGGTATTGAAGCTTTAGCCTGCATGTTTCACCCGCAAATATTTAAGGCAGACGAAAACATAGGCAAAAAATTCATCAACTACAGCCAGCCTGTGAAATCATTTAAATCTGTATAATCCATTTATGAAATTAGTTGTTTTAACAGGAGCAGGGATCAGTGCCGAAAGTGGGTTAAAAACATTTAGGGATACTGATGGATTATGGGAAGGCTATAATGTTTATGATGTAGCCACCCCCGAGGCTTGGGAGAGAAATCCGGAATTGGTACAAGAATTTTATAATGAAAGAAGAAGGCAGGTTTTAGCTGCGAAACCCAATCTGGCTCACCAATTACTGGCTGAGTTGGAAAAAGATTTTGATGTTGAGATTATTACCCAAAACATTGATGATTTGCACGAAAGGGCAGGCTCTACCAAAGTTACCCATCTTCATGGCGTAATTACCAGGTCTCAATCAGAGAGAAAAGCAGATTTAACCTATCCCATCGTTGGTTCAGAAATAAAAATGGGCGAGCTTTGTGAGCTGGGCTCTCAACTTCGTCCACATGTAGTTTGGTTTGGCGAAGCTGTACCCATGATAGAGGTAGCCGCTAAACTTTGCAAACAAGCCGATCTGTTTGTGCTCATCGGAACTTCGTTAGCTGTTTATCCCGCAGCAGGTTTAATTGATTTTGTGCCTTCCTTTGTTGATAAATACATTATTGATCCAAAAACACCCGATGTAAAGCGTTATAAGAATATAATCAACATTGAAAAAAACGCAGTAGAAGGCGTTGCGACGTTAAAAGAAATCCTAGCCAATGCCAGATAAAAAGATTTGCATTTTTAATTGGAGTGGTGGTAAAGACAGCACATTGGCTTTGCATTATGCTTTACAAGATCCAACTATCGAAATCCGATACCTGATTACTACAGTAACGGAAAAATACAACCGTGTTTCCATGCATGGTGTTAGGGAAGCCTTACTGATCAAACAGGCAGAAAGTATTGGTATTCCACTGTATCAGATTCGCTTAGGCGAAATGCCCGATATGGAAACCTATGATAGTACCATGAAGCATCATCTTTCTAAATTTAAAGAGGAAGGTATTACCCATTCTATTTTTGGCGATATCTTTTTAGAGGATTTACGTACTTATCGCGAGAACAAATTAGCAGAAATTGGACTTAAGGCTATTTTTCCGCTTTGGGAAAAAGATACACGACATTTAATTGAAGAATTCCTAAACCTGAACTATAAAACCATCATTGTTTGCACACAGCAAAATCTCGAAAATTTTTGTGGAAAAGTAATCAGCCTTGATTTAATCAGGCAACTTCCCGCAGATATCGATCCCTGCGGCGAAAATGGAGAGTTTCATACTTTTGCATTTGAAGGACCAATTTTCAAGAGTAAAATCACTTTCACCATCGGAGAGAAGGTATTCAGAACTTATAATGCTCCAAGTAAAACAACAAAAGATGACGATTCACCTTGCTCAACCTCAGCCCTTTCAGGCTTCTGGTATATGGATTTATTGGAATAATTTTTCTTTTCAAAACATTTTGGCATCATTTTTTCTTTAATATGTGTAATTAACTAAATCATACAACACATTGAAACCTGTTTAGCGAGGTTAGGTAGCTAAACAAGCGTCATATTAAAAAATTAAGAGTTATGAAAAAGATATTGGTAGTAATCGCATTAAGTTCTTCAGTTTTATTTGCTTGTAATAATAAGGCAAAAGAAGAAGCAGCATTAAAACAACAACAGGCAGAAAAACAATTGGCAATTAAAGCAGTTAAAGATAGTTTAAGATTAGATAGCTTTAAAAAAGCCGAAGTGGCCAAGGTAGAACAGGAAAAAGAAGCTAAACACCAGGCAGAATTAGCTGCAGCAAGGAGAGCAAGCTCATCTAGATCTTATGCAAGTTCTGGTGGTGGTTCTACTGGCGCTTATGGTGGTGCACAACCAACAGCTAAGAAAAAAGGCTGGAGCGATGCAGCTAAAGGTGCAGTTATCGGTGGTGCGGCAGGAGCAGTTGGTGGTGCTTTAATCGATAAGAAAAAAGGTAGAGGTGCTATCATCGGTGGATTAGTTGGAGCTGGTGGCGGTTATTTAATCGGTAGAGGTGAAGACAGAAAATCTGGCCGTGTGCAACCTAAAAACTAAAAAGCTTTAGAAGATAATAGGAAGTCTCGATTGTAAAATCGGGGCTTTTTTTTGTGCCCAAAAAAATGATTTATATATTAGTGAAAAAAGAACCATGATAGAAACTCAAACCGCAGATAAAGGACAGATCCAACACTTCGTAATGTTCTGGCTAAAACCTCAACTAACTAAAGCCGAAATTGCAGATTTCGCCAATTTTTTTGAAAGCTTAAAACCAATCAAATATATCAAAACATTAAGTTACGGTTTAGCTGCTAACACACCTGTGCGTCCGGTAACCGATAACTCTTTTACTTATTCGCTAACCATTACATTTGCCAACATCGCAGATCATAATGCTTATCAGGAAGATAAAGCACATTTAGACGCTGTAGAGAAATTTTCGAAAAACTGGTACAGGGTAGTGGTGCACGATACGGTGATTGCTTAATAAGTTTTAGCCACAGAAGCGCCAAGCATACTGAACATTCTGCGAGCGTTATCCTGAACTTGTTTCAAGATCTTCCCGTCTTAACCATTAATGCGCACAGATGAATACATATTTCATTTATGCGCATTTTTATTAAATATTCATTTACGCACGGGTTAATCCCGCGGTCAGTCATTTCGGGCGCAGCCGAGAATCTATTTTAAGTTAAGTAACCTTAGAAGAGATTGGTCACCATGAATTTATCAGGGTTACAAAATAGATATTGTTTACTACAGGATGAAAAAAGTCCAAACCTCCCATTTATTTGGCAAAATAAGCAAGTGAAATTATATTTTGTTGTTGTGTATAAAAATCAATATATCAATTGTTTATATGAATTAATTTAAACAATTACTATTTATTAGAAGTGCTTTTCTTTCTAAAAAACAATCCAATATTCGAAATATTATTTCGAACAAACAAATAATACTCTAAAAATCAATTAGTTATACTAATAAATACTAGTATTGATGCCTGTTATAGGCCGCCGTGAAATCAGAACGCATTATTTTAAAACGAGCTATTACTGTTTGAATAAACACTTCGTCTATAATTTCAAACACATCATTAACACCGCCCCCACTTAGATCAAGTTCTGCAAGTTTATAACTTTGCTCAAAGGTACCCTGCTCAAACTTTACAATATACTTTTGGTTCATCGAAAAAATGGTGATCTTACATTCCGGATGTGGAAGTTCTGCTACTACTCTCATTTATTTTATATTTTTATTTACAATTCAACAGATATGCCATTAAGCGTACCCCAAGTATCTACAATCGAGAAGCGGGCAAATAATTCTTCTTTATACCACTCGCGCTCCCTGGTAAGCTTAATTACATCAGAATGATCAAAAGATTTATATGCATAGTTTTTCATGCTATCTGCATCGGCCCAGATCGAAAAGGTGGCCTGATCGAAAAATGGGTTTTCGCCAATACCTGCCGACAAGATAAAGCCTGGTGCAGTGCGCATGGCATCAGCTGCTCTTTTAATATTCTGCCTAAACTCTTTTAACTTGTTAAATTTAATTGCTGCCCTTGTAATTACAGCAATCTTATCCGTGTGGACATTACTTATTCTATCGGATTTAAATGGCTGTACTGCTGACCATAAACCATGACTAGATAAAGGGTTTAATAAGATATGAAAACTTTCAATCCCGAAGAAACCAAGCCATTTCATCACAAAAGAATCACGATAAAAAGCATCACAATCCTTCCTGTTATCCCAGGTAGTAAGCACAGCCCAATGTTTGTAATCAGGAGCTAAATCTACCTGAGCATTTTTTCCGCTTCCCATTAACTTCCAGAACCTACATTTTTTATTCAACCACAATGGCAACCGTAAAACAGCCATTCCTATAAAAGCAAAAGGAATGGTGAGGCTACGGAATTTGGTAATGGTTAAGGCTACGATCATAAACTTTACGATTAATGATGCCAAAACTAAGGATTTTAAGAATAGGTTATCATTCAAATTTTCGTCATTAAAACCCACCACTGCTTTACATCTCGCAAATCATAACTAACTTTGATTATAGAAAAATTAAAATGGCAGAAGATTTAACCATTACCAGAAACACATCAAAGGAAGAGCAATATCAGTCAATCATCCCTCAGATAGATGCTTTGCTTTATGGCGAAACAGATTTTATTGCAAATCTCGCAAATGTCGCAGCGGCGCTCAAAGAGCAATTTAACTGGTTCTGGGTAGGGTTTTATTTGGTTAAAGAAGATGAATTGGTGCTGGGGCCATTTCAAGGTCCGGTAGCCTGTACACGCATTAAAAAAGGAAAAGGGGTATGTGGCGCGTCCTGGCAACAGGCAGAAACCATTATTGTTCCTGATGTTGAGGAATTCCCTGGTCACATCGCCTGTGCATCGGCTTCGAGATCAGAAATTGTTTTACCCTTGATGGTGAACGGAGAAGTGATAGGGGTTCTAGACGTGGATAGCGAGGTTTTAAATAAATTTGATGAAACGGATAAGGTTTATTTAGAGCAGGTTATATCCATTTTATTAAACAGATAGTTAAGGTAATATATTGAAACTAAAAGAAGAATACTATCTGAATGAAGACGTGGTTAGCCTAGCTAAAGATCTGTTGGGTAAGGTATTGTATACCAAAATTGATAACGAAATCAGCGCAGGGATTATCGTAGAGACCGAAGCTTATTTTGGCATAAAGGATAAAGCTTCGCATGCCTATGGTGGTCGCAGAACCAGCCGAACAGAAACTATGTATGGTAGCGGCGGTATTGCTTATGTATACCTCTGTTATGGTATGCACAATCTCTTCAATATTGTAAGTTCAAAAGAAAATGATCCACATGCTGTTTTAATTAGGGGTATAGAGCCTTTAATTGGGATTGATATTATTGAACAGAGGAGAAATATGTTGCATACAAAAGGCGCAATTTCAGCTGGTCCGGGTTCCGCAGCAAAAGCACTAGGGATAGATAGAACTTTTAATGCCAAAAATCTTACCGGTGATGAAATCTGGATCGAAGACCATGCTATTCGATATCAAAACGAAGATGTTGTAGCTACACCCCGTGTGGGTATTGCATACGCAAAGGAGCATGCTTTGTTGCCTTGGCGGTTCTTTGTAAAAGGCAATAAATATGTGAGTAAACCCAATAAGGTTTAATAAAATAACATAATTGAAAAGCAGGTTTGGAAACAATACCTGCTTTTTTTGTAATATTGAGGCGATGAATTTTGAAAACAACTTATTATTTGCGCAAGCACAAGACGAAGCGGACAAGTTACGTGATTTTCGGTCTCAGTTCTTATTTCCGAACCATAATGGAAAAGATTTTATTTATCTGTGTGGTAACTCATTAGGGCTTCAACCTAAAGTAGCTGGTGAAGTTTTAAAAAGCCAGCTTAATAACTGGGCCAACTATGCAGTAGAGGGCTGGTTCGATGGAAACGAACCCTGGATGTTCTACCACAGGGCGCTTAAAAAGTTAATGGCCCCAATTGTTGGCGCATTACCATCGGAAGTTTGCCCAATGAATACCTTAACGGTGAACCTCCATTTATTAATGGTTAGTTTCTATCAGCCCAAAGGCAAGCGTTTCAAAATTATTATGGAAGGCGGCGCATTCCCGTCTGATCAATACGCAATAGAAAGCCAAGTAAGGTTTCACGGTTTCGATCCAAAAGAAGCGATTATAGAGGTTTTTCCTAGAGGAGGCGAGGAAATACTCCGTACGGAAGATATCGTTGCTCAGATCAAAGAAAATGCAGGCGAAATTGCATTGGTATTATTCGGTGGAATTAATTATTACACCGGGCAGTGGTATGATATGGAAACCATTACAAAGGCAGGGCATGAAATCGGCGCAATTGTAGGCTGGGATTTGGCGCATGCTGCAGGTAATGTGCCCTTAAAGCTTCACGATTGGGGTATAGATTTTGCCTGTTGGTGCTCATACAAATATCAAAATTCAGGTCCAGGAGGAATAAGCGGAATCTTTGTTCATGAAAAACATTTCAATAATACCAAATTAAATCGCCTTGCAGGATGGTGGGGATACCAGGAAAGTAAACGCTTTAAAATGGAAAAAGGCTTTATTCCTGAAGCTGGGGCAGACGGTTGGCAGATAAGCTGTACGCAGGTAATGCCTATGGCTTTATATCATGCTTCTCTTCAGATTTTCGAACAGGCTGGCTTTATAGAGCCGTTAAGAAGTAAAAGTATTGCTTTAACTTCCTATCTTGAATTTATTATAAATGAAGTAAATAAAGAAATAGGTGTAGAGCAGTTTAAGATTATCACACCTAAAATCGCTAAAGATAGAGGAGCCCAATTATCCATCATCGCACAGCGTAATGGTAAACAGATCTTTGATGGTTTAATGGCTAATCATATACTTGGCGATTGGCGCGAGCCTGATGTGATCCGTTTAAGTGCTGTTCCACTTTATAACTCTTTCGAAGATATTTATCACGCCGGAAAAGCGCTTTTAAAAGTAAGTAAAGAGGTTTTACAATAACAAAGCACAAACGCTCATTAAAAAAAAATAAGAAATGATTAATTACAATCCTAAAGACTGGAGTACCTTCATTTTTCATATTCACAAAAGCGACACTTTTCGGAAACTGTGGCCATTAATGCTTGCTGTAGCAGTTTTTTCGGGCTTGGTGGCATTTGCAGAGCTCAATTTTTTTCAACTATCGAAAAGCAGTTATGTAACCAATATTGGTATGATGCACAGCTTATTGGGCTTTGTATTATCCATGCTACTGGTTTTTAGAACAAATACAGCATACGACAGGTGGTGGGAAGGAAGAAAGTTGTTGGGATCGCTAACCAATGTGAGCCGTAACCTGGCCTTGAAAATAAAAGCACTTAAATTAACAGAGGAAGATGTCCGTTTTTTCGAATACGGCATCCCTAAATATGCTTTTGCCTTAAAGGAACATTTACGCGAAAGAATGTATTTTGGCAAAAATAGCCTTTTAATAGAGGTTGAAGAGGGTAAACACGTACCAAACCAGATTGCAGGAAGCTTGATTAACAGGTTATACGAATTACTTGGAAAAGGTGCTATCTCACAGGAGCAGTTTATTGTGCTTTCAGGCGATTTTAATCAATTTACTGATATCTGCGGCGCTTGCGAACGTATCAAAAATACACCGATCCCATATTCTTACAGTGCTTTTATCAAGAAGTTTATCTTTATTTACGTTATTACTTTACCTTTTGGATGGGTATTCAGTTTAGGTTATTTCGTGGTGCCGATTGTGCCCTTTATTCTCTATGTATTAGCAAGTTTGGAGCTGATAGCTGAAGAAATAGAGAACCCGTTTGGAGAAGACGCGAACGACCTCCCGGTAGATCAGATCTGTACGAACATCGAAAAACACGTAGAGGAGATTTTAGGTTAATGATTAAGATTGCCTGGCATCCACTCTACGCACATCCTTTGCCCGAAGGACACCGTTTTCCGATGCTTAAATATGAATTGATACCTGAACAACTTTTACATGAGGGGACTATAACATCGCAGAATCTATTTAGTCCAGAATTAGTTTCAGAGGATGTTATACTCTTGACTCACGAAAAAGCATATTGGGAGCAGCTTAGGGATTTAACACTATCAGCAAAAGACCAAAGAAGGATAGGTTTTCCTTTAAATGCGCTGCTTTTAGAACGAGAACTGAGAATTACGCAGGGCACAATTGATGCTGCCCATTTTGCAATAACTAACGGAATTGCCTTTAATGTTGCAGGAGGCACACATCATGCGGGCAGCAATTGGGGAGAAGGTTTTTGCTTGCTAAATGATCAGGCTGTTGCAGCTAATTATCTGTTAAATAAAAATTTAGCTAAACGGATCTTAATAATCGATTTAGATGTGCACCAGGGAAATGGTACTGCCGAAATCTTTCAAAATGAGTCAAGGGTATTCACTTTTTCGATGCATGGCGATAAAAATTTCCCTTTTAGAAAAGAAATTTCAAGCTTGGATGTGCCTTTAGATGATGGTGTACAAGATGAAGAATATTTGTCATCTTTAAATATAAATTTAAAAAACGCATTCGAAAGAGCAAAGCCTGATTTTGTATTTTATCTATCGGGGGTAGATGTGCTTTTTACTGATAAGTTGGGTAAACTGGCTTTAAGCAAAGCAGCATGCAAAGAACGTGACAGCTTGGTACTGCAGGCCTGTAAAAATAAAAATCTACCGGTGCAGGTGAGTATGGGCGGTGGCTACTCCACCGATATCAGAGATATTGTAGATGCACATTGTAACACTTATCGGCTGGCTTTTGATTTATTTGTATAAGCTCAGGCACAAAACCATAATATCCTTATCTTCGCGGCCATATGTTGGAGATTATTTATCAGGACGAAAATCTAATTGCAATTAACAAACCACATGGGCTATTGGTACATCAATCTTCCATCGCAAGAGATGCTACAGAGTTTGCGCTTCAGTTATTAAGAGACCAGGTTGGTAAACATGTTAGTCCGGTGCATAGATTAGATAGGAAGACTAGTGGAATCTTGTTATTTGCTTTTGATAAAGTATCTGAAATTGCTATGCATCAGCAATTTATGAACACACAAACCGATAAAAAATACTTGGCTATCCTACGTGGTTTCACACCCGATGCCATGGATATCGACTATCCGTTAGCCAAAGAAAACGGAACCATGCAAGATGCTTTCACCTCGTTTAGAACACTTCAAAGGGCAGAGGTAGCAGTAGCTTTCGGTAAACATCCTACCTCGCGGTATTCATTGGTTGAGGCTACACCTAAAACCGGGAGAATGCATCAACTGAGAAGACATTTTAGCCATATATTACATCCGATTATTGGAGACAGAACACATGGCTGTAATAAACAAAATAAATTTTTTAAAGAGCAGTGGGATATGACAACTATGTTGCTTCATGCCTCCGAATTAGCATTCTCTCATCCCATCACAAAAGAAAAAATCCATTTAAAAGCCGGTTTACACAATGAGTTTAAAAGAGTGATGGATTTCATGAAAATGGCACACTAACACAATTTTTGCCATTAAAATCTGTTTATATAGCATCTATGATTAAATACTTACGTTTTACACTCCCAGTTTTAGCGCTTTTTGCAGCCAGTTGTTCATCTGTTTATATGCCAAACGTTCCAAATACCCCCATGTTGAGTAAACAGGGTGAATTTAGTGGTGGTGCACATATCTCTTTAAAAGGCAACGCCAGTGTTAATGGTGCTTATGCCGTTTCTGATCATATCGGTGTACTTTTTAGCGGATCGAGAATGAACAGCGAAAGAAAAACCAAGGATTTTGGGCATAAATTAATTGAGATCGGCGGGGGTTACTTTGATACTTTTGGGCCTGACAACAACCGGATTATAGAAGTTTATGCAGGTGTAGGAAAGGGGTGGAGCGATATCACTTTCCGTGATTATAAAGACGATATCCTCGTCAGTTCCGAATTGCAGGAAGTAGATTATCGGAAGACATTTTTACAGGTAAATTATAGTTCGAAAAAGAAAAACAACCTGCATTTATTCGGAACCGATTTTCCGATTAACTACGGTACGGCGTTAAGGATTAGCCATATTAAAATGGATAGGTTCTTTTTAAATGGTGTTGTTCAGCCAAAAGAAGACAATATCTTCTTTGAGCCTGTATTCTTTACGCGTATGGCGCTCAGTAAAACTTTCCAGTTGCAGTATACCACGAGCAGTAATATTGGCTTAAAGAGCCGCAAATACATGTCTGCTGGCAATTCTATCTTTACCATTGGTGTTGTGGTTAATGTTGGGGGGAAATAATTCCCGGATAATTTTCTTTATCCGGAGGATAAATTTTATTTTGCGACAAAACCGTTCAATACAAAAAATCTATGCTTAAATCTTTTAGGATAATTCTACCTATTTTATTTTTATCACAAATTGTGATGGCTCAGTCTGAGTATGTCGTATTAAACACGGGAGATACAATTTACTGTAACTTTCAAAAAGGAAAAAAAGGCATGCTGATGTTTAACCCAATTGCTGGTGGAACAATGAAACCGATCATCGCAGATAGCATTAACGCATATTTTCAAAGAAAAGATAAATGTGTTTTTATTGCTAAAAAATTGCCGGGAGAAGATAAAAAAAAGTTTTTAGCAGTCTTGGAACAAGGTAAGGTTGATCTTTACCAATTTTCACAAAGTTATAGGACTGGCGGTTTCTCTATTTCTGGTATGCCTGGTTCCAATTATGGAGCGGGCAGTGTAAGCAGTTTTGACCTTTATGCAAAAAAGATAAACACAGATAGCTTGCTTGCGATCAAAACGAATACAATACTCAGTAAAACTTCAGCTAAACAGAGAAGGGAGGCGTTTAATAGCTTAATTGGCGATGATAAAGAATTATTGGATTTCTTTTTGGCAAAGGACGAGTTTAGTGTAGATGTGATTAGAAATACGATTATGCTCTACAATAAACGTAATCCTATTAAACAATAGCAGGGTTACGGTTTAATTTCTTTGTTTTATTCTGGAACCTTAAAAACAACAGGATAGAAGCCGTTAACAAACCCAGTGTTAGTCCGTACCAAATACCATTAACACCTAAATTAAAATGAAAGCCCAGTACATAACCTATGGGAATACCAACCACCCAATAAGCTAAAAAGGTAATAAAGGTCGGAACATTAACATCACCAATACCACGCAAAACACCTAAGCCAACCACCTGTGTACCATCAAACAGCTGAAAAAAGCCAGCAATAATCAATAACTGGGCAGCAATAGGAATAACGGCAGCATCTTCCGTATAAATAAAGGACATGATGTTGTTGGCCAAAACAAAAATCACTGCTGTAATAGACATAAACAACAAAATAACATGGTAGCTGGCTATGGCAGAATTACGTAAATCTTCGAAATTTTTCTTGCCAAAGTTATTTCCTGTCTTGATAGTAGCAGCCGATGCTACACCACTAGCAATCATATAGGTCATGGCAGCTAAGCTAATCGCGATTTGATGTGCAGCCTGTTCTACCGCACCAATGGTACCTATAAGTACAGCAGCACCACTAAAGGCACTGATTTCAAAAGAATATTGCATCGCCACAGGCATCCCAATTTTAGCAATCTTAATTGCCCTTATTTTATCAAAGAATGTGGCTTTAAAGCTGATCAGATATTTTTTAAAGTGCTGAGCGCGCAGTACATAAAAACACATTACGGTGGCCATCAAAATCCTGTCGATTAATGTACTTAAACCAACACCACTTACACCCATCGATTTAATACCGAACATCCCTTTCACGAAAATGATTCCTAAGATAATGTTAATGGCATTTCCCCAGATTGAAACAAACATGGCTTGTTTGGTAAAACCTAAGCCTTCTGCAAACTGTTTAAAAGTCTGAAAAATTAATAAAGGGATGATCGAAACTGATAAAAGATTCAGATAGGGTTTTGCATAACGTACTACCTCAGGTGTTTGCTCCAGGTGATCGATCACAAAAAATATCCCCAATTGAACAAGTATATATAAAAATATACCTACACAAATATTGATAATGAGACTGTTTGAAAGAAGCTTTCCGCATTCACCATAATTCTGACGACCGTTTTCCTGCGCAATAAGTGGTGTTAAACCATAAGAAATGCCTAATCCGATTACGAGGATAAGCATAAATATACTATTCACAAGGGAAACAGCAGCTAATTGAACGGTATCAGTAAAATGACCTACAATAATACTATCGGCCATGTGTACCAAAGTATGCCCAACCTGAGAGCCTACAATTGGCAGCGCCAAATGAAGATTTTCTTTATAATAGGGTTTATATTTGGTGTAAATTTTAGAAAACATAGGTTTGCAAAGGTCGGGTTTTTAAAACTCAAAAAATAGGGATGTAGAAAAGTTAATGTTCGGTTTACAAAGCGATCATCGTGCTGAATTTATTTTACAAGTAGATATAGTGTTTTCAATTGCCTTCCTTATAGCTACTATGTGGTCAGCATCTTTACTATTAGTTTATATGACTAAAACACTTGTAAATAGGCCCTGAAACAAGTTCAGGGTGACGACCATCGAGAAAAAGCACCCTACCTCACCGCTGTAAAATACTCTTCCTTTTCTGTGGTATGTGATTTGATTACATTAGTCAGAATTAAATTAACCAATACTTTCTGGGCCTTGCGGTACGAACTGCGCAACAGCTTACTAAATTCTTTTAAGGTAATCTTTTCGTTTTGCTCGAGGTATTCCAGCAGTTTTTTTTCATTTTCAGAATAGGAAATAAGCACCCCATTGTTTTTATATTCCTGTTTCAACACTTCCAAAATAATCCGACTGGCTAGAACGCTTTTATCATTTATGCGGATATAGGCCCACCATTTTTTTTGATCATCGAGTGCATAATGTGGTTTAGTATCACTTTCAGGGATATTTACGACTAAAACCAATTTATCATCTACATAAATTTCTTCAAAGTAAGGCTCAATTGCGGGTTTGCAAAACTGATGCGCAGAAGTTAAGATCATATATTTTTCTTCTTCCTCTGATTTTACCCCTTTAATAGATCCATCATCTGCCACACCGATTAACAATTTGCCACCTTTGTTATTGGCAAAAGCAACTAAACTCTTGGCAATTTTCTCGGTACTGGTAATGGTTTTCTTAAAATCGAGCATAACGCCCTCACCCTGCAAAATTAAACTCTTAATACTCGGCATAATCTAAAAATTAGTAAGCAACTCTGGGCGTTTCGCCTTGATGCAGGTTTCGGATATATACTTCATTCATCACAGTAGCACACAGCTCGCCATCCTTATTGGTAATTTCCATCGAGTAGGCTTTTACAAACTTCCCAATGGTTTTTAATGCATGTTCGGCTTCATTCAGCATATCGTCAGTTACTGTTATGGTAAAGTATAAAGTAGAACGACCGGGTTTTAAATACTGTATAGAGGCACTCTTTAACCAAACACGGACTTTAAAGCCACGGCGTTGCATTAACTGATCAAATAATAAGGCATAAAATGGATCTGTAGCTGCATAAATAGTACCTCCAAAAATAGAGCCGTTATAATTTTTATTCAGAAAACTCTTGCTCAGCTTAACCGTACAGCTTCTAAATTCATTTTCAAATCTCTGAACCCAAATGCGTTGAAAAAATAAGGGGGGGTAAAAACGCATTACCCATTTTAGGGTATTTTGAGAAATAATCATACTTACTAATATCAGAAAGTTTTATCACCTTTTAAAGTTTTACAGATCTTGTTTTGGTAATATTTCCGTAATTTAGAAATATGCATGTTTATGATACCATTACCGACGCTTTAACAGATTTAGATCGTCGCGGTTATAATTTAGATTTTAATTTAACGGCAGATGCTTTAGAATGTAAATCATTTAATTTATTACTGAAGCCTGAAGAATTTGAAATCGAAGAGGTATACCGCTTCGAAGGAATGACCGATCCGGCTGATAGCTCGGTTGTTTACGCTATTTCATCAAATGCTGGAAGTTTAAAAGGAGTATTGGTAGATGGTTATGGTGTATATGCTGAAAATATATCGTCAGAACTGTTGAATAAGTTGAAGATTCATCATGAATAATACTTTTCTTTGTTTTGTAATGCGTTAATAATCAGTGCGATCGATTAAAAATAAGCAATATGGAATGAAAAAAAATAAAACCAAATGATTATAAGGTTGTTAAGTTGATAGATAACAATAAAAACTATGAAAAAAATAATCTTAAGTCTTGCTTTTGCGGGTTCTCTTATGATAGCCACTTCAGCATGCAATTCGTCTAAAAATATGGCTGGTTCTTCAGACAGTACTGCGACGGATTCGACAAAAATGATGGACACCACTAAAAAGATGCCAGACACCACCGCTAAAAAAGTGCCTGATACTACTAAAATGCCACCTGATACAACGAAAAAAAATCCTCCAATGTAGGAAATGTAAAAGCCACTCTAACCCAAGAGTGGCTTTTATTTTAAAAATCTATTTTAAATATTTGTGTTATTGCGTACTTTCAACGCTTAAACCAAATAATTAAATGGATCTTCAAGCAAACGCAAACAACCGTAATGTAATTTTCTTAGTTATTGTAGCTGCTTTAGGCTACTTCGTAGATATTTATGACCTTGTTCTATTTTCTGTTGTACGGGTAAAAAGTTTTACCGATATCGGTGTTTCTGCGGCACATATGCGTACCGAGGGAGAGTATGTAATCAACATGCAGATGTTCGGTTTATTGCTTGGAGGCTTGCTTTGGGGTATTATCGGCGATAAATTCGGTAGAATCAAAGTATTATTTGGATCAATTTTGATGTATTCGTTAGCGAACATAGCCAATGGTTTTGCTACCGATGTACATACTTATGCCATTATCAGGTTTATAGCGGGCATTGGTTTGGCAGGAGAGTTAGGCGCAGGGATTACCCTTGTTACCGAAACCATGGACAAAGAAAAACGTGGCTACGGCACAATGGTGGTAGCTGGCATTGGTTTACTAGGAGCAGCAGCAGCAGCTACAATTGGCAAACATTTTACCTGGCAAACCTCTTATTTTGTAGGGGGTGGCATGGGACTTTTGTTATTGCTTTTACGTGTAGGTACTTTCGAATCAGGTATGTTTAAGCATGCCGATCAAAGTAAGGAGGTTTCAAAAGGTAATTTCTTTATGCTTTTCTCCAATCGGAAAAGATTTTTAAAATATCTGGCTTGTATCTGCTTAGGACTTCCACTTTGGTTTATTGTGGGTATTTTAGTCACTCAATCGCCAGAAATAGGTAAAGCGCTAGGGGCTAAAGATTTATTGAATGCTGGTACAGGGATTATGTACACCTATTTTGGTATAGCTATTGGCGATGTGGTATGTGGCTTTTTGGCCCAGGTATTAAAGTCACGAAAAAAAACAGTGCTTATTTTTCAAAGTTTATCGGTGATTACTGTACTTGTTTATTTAAACAGTACGGGTTTAACCGAAAGTAGTTTTATCCTGATCTGCCTGTTTATGGGCTTTGCAGTTGGCTATTGGGCAACATTCGTTACTATTGCCGCTGAACAGTTTGGCACTAACATCCGTTCAACTGTTACCACTACAGCGCCAAACTTTGTACGCGGAGCGTTAATTCCGATCACATTTGTTTTCGAATTTTTTGTACACCGTTACAATATTGTTTCGGCCGGTTTTATAGTAATGGGAATTGTAACCGTAATTGCCATGATCTCTGTAGCTTCTTTAAAAGAAAGCTTTAATAAAGACCTCAACTATTTAGAACATTAATTTTTAGGACTTTGGACTAAGGGACTAAAGACTTCAGACTAAAAGCAATGTCAACAAAATGTACTATCTAAACATAAATCAATATTGCTGCTTTAATACCTTTAAATTTGTATGGAAATAGAAAAAATCATCATGTTTAAAGAAGAAGTAGCAGCACGGTATAAGCAAATACAGGATGAAATTTGCAGGGGATTGGAAATTGCCGATGGCAAAGGGAAATTTGAAGAAGAGCTCTGGGAGAGAGACGGTGGGGGAGGCGGACGTACGCGGATTATGCAAAATGGTGCCGTTATCGAAAAGGGTGGCGTAAATTTCTCTGCCGTACATGGTAAACTGCCTGAAGCGGTAAAAAAAGCCTTTAATGTAACAGAAGATGATTTTTTTGCTACTGGAGTTTCAATTGTGATTCATCCAAATCATCCGTTGGTTCCGATTATCCATATGAATATCCGCTACTTTGAACTGAACGAAGAAACACGGTGGTTTGGCGGAGGTATCGATTTAACACCACATTACGTGTTCGAAAACGATGCCCGTTTCTTTCACCATAAACTAAAACAGGCTTGCGACGATTTCAGTGCTGAGTTTTATCCAAAATTCAAAACACACGCCGATGATTATTTCTTTATTAAACACCGTGAAGAAACCCGTGGTATTGGCGGTATTTTTTACGATCGATTAAAACCTGAAAACACCAACCTGTCTTGGGAGCAGATTCTGGATTTCTCCATTAATATTGGCGAAACATTTTTGCCCATTTATACCGAATTAATTGATCGTAACCGGGATAAAGAATTTACCGAAGCCCATAAACAATGGCAATATCAGCGCCGTAGCCGTTATGTAGAGTTTAATTTAGTTTACGATTCCGGAACTAAATTTGGCTTGGAAACCAATGGCCGGATCGAATCTATTTTAATGAGTTTACCTCCACAGGCTAACTGGGGCTACAATGTTCAGCCGGAACTAGATTCTGATGAGTATAAAACTGTACAGCTGCTTAAAAAAGGGATTAACTGGATCTAAATGACCGAATTAAAAGAATTTGAGCGTCTGCTACTTAAAACGATAATAAAAGATAATTCAGAAAAATTTAATTACTTATCGACGCATTTAGACTTCATAAGAGTCGAAAGTACTAGGTCAACAGGTACAGTTTTATACATCAACTTTGAATATCTCAAGGAATTTCAAGAAGAAGAATTTGAAAACGGTTTACTCAGTGCAGAAGCAAAACTAACAGCTCCGAACCTGAAAAATGAATTAACTTATTGCTTGGATGTTACGAACTGTAAAATAGATTCTTTAGAAATTTTAACCAATGAGAAAG
Organism: Pedobacter sp. SG908; assembly: GCF_011759615.1. Classification (NCBI taxonomy): domain Bacteria; kingdom Pseudomonadati; phylum Bacteroidota; class Sphingobacteriia; order Sphingobacteriales; family Sphingobacteriaceae; genus Pedobacter; species Pedobacter sp. SG908. The sequence goes on along the minus strand of NZ_JAAOYY010000001.1, from coordinate 2,353,726 downwards.
AAAACTGGGACGGTGATTTAGAGAATTGTAGTTTGAATTAATTTCGGGTTTAACTTTCGCTGAGTATTTTCTTTCCGATCAAAAAATAAATTAGAGAACCGAAAAGTGGTAAGAACAATACTACGTTGGTCCACATCCATTTTTGGCGTCTTTTGCTATATGGAAATTTCGAAATCTCTAAAATAACGTAAATGTTTACCAACATAATAAGCATTACAACAATAGCGAGAATTATTAAATAATCGTTCATACGTAAATATAGTCAATTTTAAAATAAGGTTAAAGGTGGCGTCACCTCATGAAAGCCAGCTTTTAGTTTGCCAAGCCTGAAATCGTTTACTAGGTTGTGAGCCAGATGCGTTGGTTCAGGAATCCGATAATTTCCAACAGATTTTTTGATTATATCTAAACTTTCTTCTTGCGTAATTAAATGTCCGGCAGAAATATAAACAGGCGCGCAATTGATTTTTGTTCTCAGTGCAAAGCCAAGCATTTCACCTGCATTATTTTTAATTTCTGTAGCGCTATATTTGGCATTTTCTGGCTCATGATTTTTTCCATGTAAAAGACTCTTTGCACAGCCAATTGTGCTGTGATTGGCTAATATTCCAAAATGCGAAGCAACACCCATATGGCGTGGATGCAAAATTCCGTTTCCATCCAACACTACAACATCTGGTTTATCTGCAATCAATTCCCAAACTTTTAATAATGCCGGAACCTCTTTAAAACCTAAAAATCCGGCTTTATACGGAAAACTGGTTTCGTAAGTTTCTAACGCGAATGATTTTAAGACCATGCCAGGATAAGTTAAGATCACAATTCCAGCATACATGGTTGTACTGTTTTTATTAAATGAAATATCTGCACCGGCTATGGTACTAATTTTTTTAAGTGGCTCCAACTTTAATCGTTTGGCTAATTCAATTTGATAAGCAGCAGCATCATCGAAGTTGTAATGGTCGTACATAATATTAGTACAAATTCTTTAGGGTTATTGTTTTATTATATCGTTAATGATTTGTCTTATAATTAATATTATGTTAAGTTGTATTTCTTGAATACCTCCCTATTCCCTTAAAAAACAAATAAACTAGAGTTCCTGAAGCTTTCGGTTAAGTTCTTGAACTTTGTCGGTAGCTTTCTTTTTGGTGTAGATATCAATCAGTAACTGAACTGTTTTTTTGTCGTTCGGATTAATTTCATTGGCACGTTGCAAAGCAAACTGCGCGTGATTAATCAATCCATTATACTTAGCAGTTTTATCTGCTTCATTTTTACTTAAGGTTTCGTTGGCTGTGTTTATATAAGCCAAACTTAATTGATACAATGCATCGAAATAATTTTGATCTGTGGCTAAAGCTTTATCATAAGCTAAAATAGCGGTAGCATTATTTCCACCAATTTGTTGCAGATAACCGTAAAGAAAATATAGTAGTTTACTTCCTTTTTCTACTTTTAAGTTATTTTCGATCAGTCCCTGCGCTTTACTGTAATTCTCGGTATCGAGTAAAAGATTGATATAATCGTTGGTTAAAAAACGGTTGAATGGATTAAGCGCAAGCCCATCTTCTAAGGTTTTAATTGCAGTTTCATTTTCTGATTTTACTACATACATCTGAGCCATTTTCTGGAAAACAGACGGGTTTTTAATGCCATTTTCTTTAGCACGCTTAAAATAAGTTAAAGATTCATCATATGACTGAATGTTTAACGCGCATATTGCGGTATTTAATGCTAAAGTAGTGTCGGCTGGAAAATTATCTGATACTTCTTTTAAGTCTGCGAACGCCTCTTTAAATTCATTGTTAAAGTAGGCTTCATTGCCTTTCTCTTGCTTTTTAATCAGAATGTTGTGCGCTGATGCCTTAATAAGTCCCCCATTGTCATTGTAGCGATCAAGCGATTTTGCTTTAGCAACAGCCTCAATGGCATTATCATAAAACTTGTTGGCATTATTAGGATCGGTATCTATTAATGCGGCAAACGACATTAGGTAAGATTTTATTGACCAGGTTTCGGCCCAGTTTTTTGTTTTATTATCTTTTTCTGCAGACTCAATCGACTTTAAACCTTCACTTATAATAGCAAGTTGCTTTTTCTCATCTTCTTTATTGGCGATAGATGCCTGTAGTTTACCCACGGCATTTCTGGCAATAAGGATTTGAGTTTTTTGGGCCACAGCATTAAAAGAGACGAAAATTAAGGCAATTAATGATATTTTAAAGCAATTCTGCATAAGATAAATAATGTGGTAAAACCATACATAATAAACCATAAAAATAAACATAAAAAAAAGAGCCCCGAAATTTCGCGGCTCTTTTTTTAAATGGGTATCAGAATTATTGTTTAGGTAATGCGTCTAAACGTTTCTTGATGTCTTCGTAATTTTTAGTATCATTTCTAAAAGCATAGATCGTTTTCAAGGTTTCTAATGCACCTTGGTTTTTAGCGTCAACTTCTAAAGCTTTTTTGTAAAAAGGGAGCGATTTATCTAACAAAGCATTCATTTTACCTGTTACTTCGTTAAATTCTTTTACTTTCTTAGGATCAATTTTATTTCTGTCGGCCTGTAATTTTAAAGCCTGACTGAAATAGATATTACCTAATAAAACCTGGTAGTTAGCATTGTTAGGTTCTTTTGTTGCTAAAGCCACTAACATTTGCTCAGATTTTGCCGCATCACCCCTATCAATATAAATCTGAGTCTCAGTTTTAATCCAGTCGGTATTTTCAGGGAATTTTGCAGTTGCTTCCTTAATAAGGGCCAACGCAGCAGTTGTATCTTTTTGTTTAGCCAATGTGGTTGAGATAATCTCAGAATATAAATCTTTAGACTGTGGAGAATTCAAAGAGATTACTTTTTTGAACTGGGTAATCATATTTGGATAATCTTCATTAAGCCTGGCCGCAATACCCGCATTTAAATACATTGCTGTATCGTTTGGATTAATCACTGTTGCTGCTACAAATTTTGCGTAAGCAGTTTTGTAATCTTTCTTATTGTAAGCAATTACACCACCATTTCTAATTGCGTTGCTAATATTGATTTCAGCTGAATTAATGTTGTCTTTCTCCGCACCTTTAGTATCCAGTTTTTTTGCTTCAGCAATAGCTTCTTGTGCAATTTTCAGGTTTGCATCAGCGTTCGCAGTACTTGTTGAATCTAAAATTGCTGCAGAAGAAGCAAATAAAGCACGATAAGACCATGCTTCAGGCATTACTTTAGATTTTTCATCAGCAATAGCTTTATCCGTGTGAGCCAACCCTTTCGCTAACGACTCAAGTTTCTTCGCTAATGGCGTTGATGCACTTGAAGAAGTTAACTGGAACAAACCCCAATCGTTTTTTGCCGCGGTTACTTCACTTTTCTGAGCAAATGCAGCGCTTACTACACCCGCTAGAACTATACTTAGAAATACTCTTTTCATAATTTTTATTCTAATCTTATTTTTAGTTAATTTTCTTCTTCCGTTTCATTATCTGAATCAGCCTCTTCTTCCGTATCGTCAACTTCTGGAGTAGTATCAGCTTCTAATTCTTCACCGTCTGTAACTACAACATCAGTTAAATCTACTGTTTCTTCCTCGTCTTCTTCGTGATCAATTTTAGTTACTGATGCAATCTCGTCATCACCTTTTAATGAGATCAAACGAACACCTTGCGTGGCACGGCCCATTACCCTTAATGCTGAAACCGGAATTCTGATTACAATACCTGAACGGTTAATGATCATCAAATCTTCGCTATCTGTAACGTCTTTAATCGAAACTAATTGTCCGGTTTTTTCAGTAACATTAATTGTTTTTACTCCTTTACCTCCACGGTTAGTTACACGGTAATCTTCAATATCGGTACGTTTACCATATCCTTTTTCTGATACTACTAACACGGTAACTTCAGGATTGTTTACAGCAATCATGCCAACAACTTCATCCTCATCATGCGCAAGCCTAACACCGCGTACACCAGTAGCTGTTCTGCCCATCGGACGAACAGTTTTTTCATTGAAACGGATTGCCCTACCTGAGCGCAATGCCATAACAATTTCGCTTTCACCATTGGTTAAACAAGCTTCCAATAATACATCGCCGTCATTAATGTTGATGGCATTGATACCATTCACACGTGGACGTGAATATGCCTCAAGAGAAGTTTTCTTAATGGTACCTTTTTTAGTACACATAATAATGAAATTGTTCTCTAAGTATTCCTGATCTTTAAGGTTTTTAACCTTAATATAGGCTTTAATTTTCTCCTCTTTCGGGATATTGATAATATTCTGGATCGCTCTTCCTTTACTGGTTCGCGAACCTTCAGGAATTTCGTAAACCCTCAACCAGAAACATCTTCCAGCTTCGGTAAAGAACAACATATAATTGTGGTTTGTAGCCACGAGCATATGCTCTATAAAATCTTCATTTTTTGAAGTACTGCCTTTCGATCCTTTTCCACCTCTACCCTGCGCTCTGAATTCGGTTGCTGGAGTACGTTTTACATAACCTTCGTGAGAGATGGTGATAACCACTTCTTCATCATCGATGAAATCTTCCATGCTCATATCTTCGGCCGAGTGAACGATGGTTGTTTTACGTTCATCACCAAATTTCTGCTTAACTTCTTCAAGTTCATCTTTGATGATCTTCATCCGTAAACCTTCATCTGCCAGAATAGATTTCAAATATTCGATGGTTTTCATTAATTCGGCATACTCTTCTTTGATCTTATCACGCTCTAGTCCTGTTAAACGACGAAGCGTCATATCCAAAATTGCACGGGCCTGAATATCGCTCAGTCCGAATTTCTCCATTAAGCCTAAACGGGCTTCATCTGGTGTTTCAGATGCACGGATCAATTTAATTACTTCATCTAAATGATCTAAAGCAATTAAATAACCCTCTAAAATGTGTGCACGTTTTTCGGCCTCAGCTAATTCGTATTTGGTACGGCGAACAATCACATCATGACGGTGATCCACAAAATGCACAATTAAATCTTTAAGATTTAACATTTGTGGACGGCCTTTTACCAATGCGATGTTATTTACACTGAAAGAAGTTTGTAGTGCGGTATACTTATAGAGGTTGTTTAAAACGATAGAAGCATTTGCATCACGTTTAATTTCGTAAACGATACGGATACCATCTTTGTTCGATTCGTCTTTAATGTTAGAAATACCTTCAAGTTTTTTCTCACCAACCAATTCAGCAGTACGCTCAATCATCTGTGCTTTGTTAACCTGGTAAGGAATTTCAGTAACAATAATTACCTCGCGGTCTTTAATGTTCTCGATTTCTGCCTTTGCACGCATTACGATACGGCCGCGACCTGTTTCGAAAGCCTCTTTTACACCAGTATAACCATAAATAATACCACCGGTAGGAAAATCTGGAGCTTTTACAAACTTCATTAATTCCTCGATTGTAATGTCTCTATTGTCGATATAGTTTACCACGCCATCAATTACCTCGGTTAAGTTGTGAGGTGCCATGTTGGTGGCCATACCTACAGCAATACCAGAAGATCCGTTAACCAATAAGTTCGGGATTTTTGCAGGTAAAACAGTTGGTTCTTGTAAGGTATCATCAAAGTTTAACTGAAAATCTACTGTATCCTTATTGATATCGGCAAGCATTTCTTCAGCAATTTTCGAAAAACGTGCCTCAGTATAACGCATCGCAGCCGGCGAGTCACCATCAATGTGACCAAAGTTTCCTTGTCCATCTACCATTGGATAACGCAAACTCCAGTCTTGAGCCATACGGACCATGGTGAAATATACTGACGCATCACCATGTGGGTGATATTTACCTAAAACCTCCCCTACAATACGGGCAGATTTTTTATGTGGTTTATTACTGGTTACACCAAGATCGAGCATGCCATATAAAACACGGCGGTGTACCGGTTTCAATCCATCGCGTACATCAGGCAAAGCCCTTGATACAATTACCGACATTGAGTAATCAATGTAGGCCGATTTCATCTGCTCTTCTATGTTAATTGGAATGATTTTGTCGTTCTGTTGATTTTCTAAATCTTCTGCCATAAATTATTATTCTCGCTACTTAAAACGATATTAAAAAAAGGGTATTACTATAACCTTGCGAATTTAACAAAATTTAGGCGAATTAAGGTATTGTGGAAAAGTTTTGGCCTTTGTGATAGGTTTTTTACGCCCAATGTAATTTTAAGTTATTGAAGGCTAGTTTAAACGTTTTTTGATCTAAGTCTTGCAACTTTTTGAAACCTGATAGGTTTGACGGATTAAGCTGATAATTTTTTTTGAAATGTAGTGTGTTGTGCTAGTGGCGGTCTGTTGCCCTGCTATCGCTCCAAGTCTTCACTCATGCTTCGTTCAGGGCCTTTCCGCTTTATCAGGTTTATGAACAGTGGCTCTGTATTTTATATACCGATTTAAACCTATCAGGTTTTTGAAACCTGATAGGTTTGTGTGATCATTTGTAGAGAACTAAAATTTACATTCTTAAGTAATTCTGATACTTTTGCTTTATATGGCAAACGAAAAGAAATCTGCAATGAGTTTTATTATGGTTACCCTCCTGATCGATTTTACGGGCTTTGGGCTAATCATTCCGGTGTTACCAAAACTTATACAGGATTTTACCGGCGGTGGCTTTGGTCTGGCGGCAGAATATGGTGGCTGGCTCACACTTGCTTATGCATCGGTACAATTTATATTCTCTCCAATTATCGGTGCAATGAGCGATCGGTATGGACGAAGACCAGTATTATTAAGCTCTTTGTTCGGTTTAGGTGTCGATTATATTTTTTTAGCCTTTGCCCCTTCCATTATTTGGTTATTTGTAGGAAGGATTATTGCCGGTATTACAGGGGCTAGTTTTACAACCGCTCAGGCTTATATTGCAGATGTTTCGCCTCCTGAGAAAAGGGCGCAGAATTTTGGTTTGGTTGGCGCTGCATTCGGCGTTGGTTTTATTTTAGGCCCGGTTTTAGGTGGTATTTTTAGTCATTTTGGTACCCGGGTCCCTTTTATGATTGCTGCAGGTTTATCTTTAATTAACTGGCTTTATGGGTATTTTATCCTGCCAGAATCGTTACCAGTTGAAAAACGAAGGGCGTTTGATTGGAAAAGAGCAAACCCCATCGGCTCGTTGCGGAGCATTGGTAAATATCCGGCATTAGCTGGCTTAATGGCCACGTTATTCTTATTGTATTTTTCCAGTCATTCGGTTCAATCTAACTGGACCTTTTATACCATGGAAAAATTTAAGTGGGATGCTGCATGGGTGGGTTATTCTTTAGGATTTGTGGGTTTGGTTATTGGAATTGTTCAGGGGGGATTAATCAGAGTAATTTTACCAAAAATTGGAGAAAAGAAAGCCGTTTATTTTGGTCTCATTTTGTATATCATCGGCTTTATTGCTTTCGCTTTTGCATCAAAAGGCTGGATGATGTTTGCCTTTATGCTTCCCTATGGTTTGGCAGGAATCGGCGGTCCAGCTATGCAGGGACTTATTTCCAATCAGGTGCCTGCGAATGCACAGGGCGAAATGCAAGGTGTTTTAACTGGTTTACAAAGTTTAGCCGCCATATTTGCGCCTTGGGTAATGACACATATATTTGCTTATTTTATCGAAGGGAAAGCGCCGGTTTATTTTCCTGGCGCACCGTTTATACTGAGCGCAGTTTTAACTTTAATCGGATTGTTTATTGCTATTAGGGCATTGCAGAAGTATCATTAGCCAAGACTTTCTCACTCATGAAAAAAATAATACTATTTACATTTTTATTCCTTATTTATTATTGAAAATAAATGTAGTGCCTAACGACATCAGAATGAAAAGAGTTAAATAATCTTACCATGACGACTTAAAGCAACTCATTGGCCAAATTGGCTAATTCGCTCCTTTCGCCCTTATGCAAGGTGATATGCGCATAAAGCGGATGGTTTTTTGCATTTTCAATCAGGTACGAAAGACCATTACTTTCTGAGTCGAGATAAGGGGTGTCAATTTGGTAAATATCACCGGTAAAAACAATCTTGGTATGCTCACCTGCTCTCGAAATTATTGTTTTCACCTCATGCGGCGTTAAATTCTGTGCTTCATCAATGATAAAGAAAATTTTGGTGAGGGTTCTTCCCCGGATAAAAGCCAGTGGCGCAATCGCTATTTTTTCGGTTACAATTAGTTCATCAATCTTTTCCGACATTTTATCATCGCCAATAAACTGCTCTTTAATAAATCGCAGATTATCCCAAATGGGTGCCATAAAAGGATCAGTTTTCGATTTTGCATCCCCTGGTAAGAAACCGATGTCTTTATTGCTCAGGGAAACAATCGGTCGGGTAACATAAATCTGCCTAAAGTTTTTACGCTGTTCTAATGCGCTTGCCAAAGCCAATAATGTTTTACCTGTCCCAGCGTTCCCCTGTATGCTCACCAGCTTAATTTCAGGATCTAAAAGCGCGTGGATAGCAAATGCCTGTTCAATATTTTTGGGTTTTATTTTAAATATCGAATCGGTTGATACCGCAGAAATTGTTTTTAAACTATTGTTATAAAATACGTTTGCCGTTTTTCTCTTGTTCTTTAAAATATAGAAGTGGTTAGCGTTTTTTGGCGGTAATTCGATCTCACCAGCATCGATAAAAGGCTGTTTTTTTACTTCCTCAATGATCTCGATTGGAAAATCTATAAGTTCGGTCTTCCCAGCATAAAGCTCATCTACGTTTTTAATCTTACCTGTTTCGTAATCTTCTGCATTTAAATCCAAAGCCTTTGCTTTTAACCGCAGGCAGATGTCTTTCGATACCAGTACTACTTTTTTATCTGGATATTCTTCTTTTAAACTTAATGCTGCATTTAAAATCTTATGGTCAGTTTTACCTTTTCCATACACTTCTTCCGCATTTATGGTTAGTGGGCTTTCATTTAAAACTACCTTAAATTTTCCTGATCCTGGACTTTTCAACGAAATCCAATCGCTGATCAGTTTTTGTTTTGAAGTTTCGTCAATAAGGCGGATAAAACTTCTGGCCTCAAAATTCCGCGTATCGTTACCGCTTTTAAAATTATCGAGCTCTTCTAAAACCTGAATGGGAATGGCTACGTCGTGCTCATGGAAGTTATTTATCGCATCATGATCGTATAAAATAACCGAGGTATCTAAAACGAATATCTTTTTTGACGGATTGGAGATTGATTTACCTTTTTTGGCCATTTGGTAAATTTAATATTTTAGGGATAATATGTGGAAGGATTTGCTATTCTTTTTTGATCGAAAGATCAAAATTTTAGACAAAATAAAAACGGGGTCCCTCTTCTTTCGATTCAGTTCCCCGTTTTAACTCTAAAAACAACCGTAGCTGTATTTTAAAGCATCAAATCTTTGTTACCTTGATTTTTCCGTTATCGTTAGGTTTTGCAACTTTTGCGATTCGTGAAAATTTATTTCCAACTCATCCGTCCGTAAACTTCCTAGTTCTCCATAATCTCTGTTTGGGCCTGTGCGATTTTCTTATCGTCCAATCTTTCGATGGTTATATATATCCTTACTCGGTTTAACCCTTTCAGAAATTAATCGTTTTCCCTGTAAACGCTCCGAAACAATTTCCCTTTCGGTTCCTTATCTCTTTTGGCTCGTCTTATCAGAATTCAAAGTACTTCGTATTTGATATAATCTAATTTAGTGCATAAACACAGATTTTCCAAGCAAAAAATAAACGTTTTTATGAACAAAGTTATCCACTTAAAAGTATTGGTTATCAACATGTTGAATTATTGAAATAGCCATTTTTATTTAGTATTTCCTGTTTATTCAACTTTATTAACATTTTAGGGAATCATATTTATAAACAATTCATAATATTTTGTCAATCAATTTATTACCTGTTTTCTGCTTAAATTTTTAAAAAAAGCAAAAAACTTAATTTTAATCGCAACAAAAAACATCACTATTATGTTATTTTTGTAACATGCAGATGAGGCAACCCGTTCGAAATATACAGGACTTTTTATTGAGTACGTATTTTGCTGATGGTCTCCGCATTACTATTGGCGTACTGCTCCCCTCCTTAATTTTTGCCCAGTTTGGCATGTTAAAGTATGGGATGACTTTATCGTTAGGCGCTTTATGTGTAAGCGTGGTAGATAGTCCGGGGCCAATGGTGCACCGAAGAAACGCCATGTTAATTACCTCTGTGCTCATCTTTACCTTCTCTATCATAACAGGCCTAACCAACAAAAACCACTATTTTATCGGCTTTTTATTGGCCATATCGAGTTTTGTGTTTTCGATGTTCTACATCTATGGCATCAGGGCTGCATCGGTTGGCACTGCCGTTCTGCTGATTATGGTTTTGAGCATTGATGATATCCGCCCTTGGCAGGATGTATTGTTATATGCGATTATGGTACTGGCCGGAAGCTTATGGTATACTGGTTTAAGCTATTTTGTATATCGCTTACGTCCTTTTCGTTTGGTACAGCAATCGTTAAGCGATTCTATTTTAGAAGTTGCAGAATTTCTGCGCGAAAAAGCTAAGTTTTATCACCAAAATAACAATTACGATAAAACTTATTCAGATCTGTTACAACTTCAGGTTTCTGTTCACGAAAAACAAGATGCCGTAAGGGAATTACTATTCAGAACCCGCGAAATCGTAAGAGATTCTACTCCTGAGGGTAGATTTTTGTTATTGGTATTTGTAGATATGGTCGACCTGTTCGAACAGGTAATGTCTACCTATTATCATTACCAGCAACTGCATGATCAGTTTGATAAAGTGGGTATATTATCAGATTATGAAATGGCCATTAAGCGGATTTCTTATGCGCTTGATGATATTGCATTTGCATTAAAAAGCGGTGGAACACCTGTTGTTTCAAAACGTTTATTGATTGAGATCGAAAGATTAAAGATCAAAATCAACGATCTGGAAAGGAATAATCAAAATCAGGAGTACAATACCCTGGGCATTATTGCCCTAAAAAATATTGAGGTAAACATCGAAAACATATTGGCAAGGGTTAAAACCATCTTTAGTTATTTTAAAATCAGAAATAGCAAAGATATTAGACAGGCCGAGGTAGATACAGAAAAATTTATCACCAGACAAAAATTCGATTTTAAATTGTTTACAGAGAATTTAACGTATACCTCTTCTACTTTCAGGCATTCGTTACGGGTTACAGTGGTAATGCTTTTGGGTTTTATAGTTGCTCAAATGCTCAATTTCTCACACAGTTACTGGATTCTCCTCACCATTCTGGTTATTTCGAAACCAGGATTTAGTTTAACCAAAGAACGTAATTATCAGCGTTTAATCGGCACCACAGTTGGGGCGTTTATTGGCATGGGCGTAATTACTTACATCCACGATCGGAATACTTTATTTGTGATCTTACTAATATGCATGATTGGCTGTTATAGTTTCCAAAGGAAAAATTATGTAGTAAGTGTACTCTTTATGACGCCGTATATCTTAATCCTATTCGATTTTCTGGGTATGGGATCGATCGCGCTGGCACGTGAAAGGATTTATGATACTTTTATTGGCTCTGGTATTGCGTTATTGGCCAGTTATTCTTTATTTCCGACTTGGGAGTATGAAAAGCTCAAAGAGGCTATGATTGATATCTTAAAAGCAAACAAAGCTTATTACGAGCAAGTGATTAAACTGTATTTTGAGAAAAATTACGACAAAACAGAATATAAACTGGCGAGAAAAGAAGTGTATGTAAGTACGGCAAATTTAGCTTCCCTGTTTCAAAGAATGTTTTCTGAACCAAAAAGCAAACAGTTGTTTATTAAAGAGGTGCATCAGTTTACCGCGCTCAGCCATTTATTGTCTTCTTATATTGCAACGCTTTCGCTCTACAATAAGGAACATCAATTTATCTTCGAGAGTTTCGATGCGCTAAAGCCGATTGCCAATAACACCAATTATTTATTGGATACCTCTATTGATAATCTGGAGCAAGGAACCGGTACAATAGATAATGTGCCATTAATCAGGCTAAATGATAATGGTTTAGTGATAAAAAAAGGTGAAGATTTGGTGCCAGAACAATTCGATCTTATCCAGAAGGTAGCTTACGATATTTATAAGCTATTAGTGAAAATCAAGATTTAGATCAGACTTTATTACCCAAGTAATCTGGCTGTGCATTAGTTCAAGATTTAAACTAAAAACAAAGGCCACTAAAAATTGTTAATTATCCATATTAAGAAAACATTATGGAAAAGCTATATACAGCTGAAGTGACAGCTACTGGTGGAAGAGACGGACACATTAAATCTAGTGATGGAATTTTAGATTTCGATTTAAGAAAACCAAAAGAACTTGGCGGACAAGGCGGTGCTACAAATCCGGAAGAATTATTTGCTGCTGCCTGGGGACCATGTTATTTGGGTGCGTTAGGCGGTGTGGCAGCGCGTGAAGGTATTGATGTTAGCGAAGCAAACGTGAAGGTTTTGGTTTCTTTTAATAAAGACGGAAATGCTTTCGTACTTTCAGCAGATCTGGACGTTCATATTCCAGGTATTTCGCATGAGGAAGCACAAGCTTTGGCCGATAAAGCGCATAGAGCCTGTCCATATTCTAAAGCAACCAGAGGAAATATCGAGGTAAGGGTTACTGCGGTATAGCAAGGCACCTGGCTTAAAAATTGCTGATGCCCCGAAACAAAAAAAGTCCCGATTTTTTCGGGACTTTTTTATTGATTACTTTCTGATTAAACAGCTTCTTGTTCAATTCTTGTATTTGCGGGTCTGCCATTTTTAAAGGCATCGCGGGTTTTTAGTCCCAACAATTCAAACATGGCCATATCATCAATAAATGCAGGATTTGGCGTGGTTAATAATTTATCGCCCGCGAAAATAGAACTTGCACCTGCCATAAAGCAAAAAGCCTGTTCAAGCGTACTCATTTCATTTCTACCAGCTGATAAACGTACCACCGAGTTTGGCATTACGATACGTGCTGTAGCAATCATCCTTACCATGTCCCATATTGGAACGCGCGGTTGATTTTCTAAAGGTGTTCCTTTTACCGGTACTAAAGCATTAACCGGAACTGATTCAGGATGTTTTTCCATGTTTGATAAAGTCTGTAACATCGAAACACGGTCTTCTACAGTTTCACCTAAACCGATAATACCACCACTGCATACCGTTAATTTGGCTTTACGCACGTTTTTAATGGTATTTAAACGATCATCGTAAGTTCTGGTCGAAATAATACGTTTATAATCATCTTCAGAAGTATCGATGTTATGATTGTACGCATATAAACCAGCATCAGCTAAACGTTGTGCCTGGTTTTCGGTAAGCATACCTAATGTACAGCAAACCTCCATATCCATATCATTCACAGCCTTCACCATTTCAATCACGCGGTCAAAATCGCGGTTATCGCGTACTTCGCGCCATGCGGCACCCATACATAAACGTGATGCGCCACCCTCTTTTGCTTTAACAGCAGCACTAACAACCTGGCCAACCTGCATTAATGGCTGTACCTCTAAATCGGTATGGTAACGTGCCGCTTGAGGGCAGTAACTGCAATCTTCGGCACAGCCACCAGTTTTAATCGAAATCAATGAACTTACCTGAACTTCATTATAATCTTTATTTTCTCTGTGGATGGTTGCGGCTTCATAAACCAGATCTAAAAATGGTCTATTATAAATTTCGTGTATTTCTTCTTTTGTCCAATCGTGTCTTGTTTTTTGCATCGGGATCAGATTTTGCAGATTTAATATATGTAGTATTAGTTCAATTTACAGGCGCCTGATTTAGTTTTGCAAGCGTTAAATCTTGGAATTCTAAATCAAGTAAATCCTGATTATAATAAAAGTTTGCTGGCCAGCCCTAAAATTAATAGGAAACCAAAAACATCGGTAAAAGTAGTAATAATTATAGATGATGCAATGGCAGGGTCGATACCTACGCGTTTTAAAATAAGTGGGATTCCTGCACCGGTAATGCCTGCAATAATCAAATTACCTGTCATAGCCAGGAAGATAACCAAACCGAGCATTGGGTTTCCGTCGAAAAAGAAAGCAAAAATAAATACAATTAATCCGTTAGCTGCACCATTAATTAAGCCTACGGTAAATTCTTTTAAAACGGTCCTGTAAGCCTGTTTATCTGTTAAATCATATAACGAAATACGCCTTACCGTTACTGCAAGTGCCTGGGTAGCAGCATTGCCGCCCATCCCAGCAATAATTGTCATATAGGCTGCTAAAGAAGGAATTAGTTTAATCGTCGGATCGAAGTAACGCACTACAGATGATGCTAAGAAAGCTGTGCCCAAATTGATAATTAACCAAGGTAAACGTGATTTTACGGCTTCTACCCAGTTACCACTCAACTCCTCATCTTCCGATACCCCCGAAATTTTTAAGATATCTTCTGTACTTTCTGCTTCCATTACATCGATCACATCATCGAAAGTTACCCTTCCGAGCAATTTTTGATGATCATCTATTACCGGAATACTGGTTAAGTTATACTGCGAAATCAGGTTGGCTACTTCTTCCTGATCGGTATCAGGATGTACATAAACGGCATCAACCTTAACCAACTCTGTTATCTTGGCATTGTGTTTTGCTTTAATGATATCTTTTAACGAAACTATACCTTTAAAAATCTCCTCGTCATCAACTACGTAAATGGTATAAAACTCTTCCATTTCTTCGCTCTGGCGGATAATCTCGTCAATTGCATCTTTTTTGGTGAGGTTTATGTTTACACAGATCAGTTCTGTGTTCATCAAACCACCAGCAGTTTTTTCGTCGTAGGTTAAAAGGTTCCTGATTTCTGAAGCATGATCTTCGGTAAGGTCCTCTAAGATTTCATTCTGTTCATGGTCTTCCAGCTGAGAGATAATGTCTGTTGCATCATCATAATCCAGTTCTTCAACTATCTCAGTACGTTTATCAGGGTGAAGCTGAAAAAGTAAATCCTCGGGATGGGACTCTTCATCCATCTCGGAAATAATCTCAGATGCTATTTCTGCAGGAAGCAGGTTGATAATATGCTGTTGTTCGGATTTATCCAAACGCTCAAACAAAATCGCAATTTCTGAGGCATGATACTCCTCTAAAACTACTTTTAAAGTTTCATCGCCAGCTAAAATTGCATTTTTAACCTTGAGTACGTCGCTTTTATCTATTTCGAATGACTGCATCTATAACCTAACCATAAACGCCCTAAAGCTACAAATATTAAAAGTTGATTTTGCAAAAATTGAGCTTTACGCAATTAAAGTTCTGACATTTTAGCACCTAAATCCATCCTAGCATGTAAAATCCTAGTTATTTCAATTTCTCCATCCTCAATTATCCGATAGAAAATAATATGTTCACCGGCTTTGAATCCTAATACATTTTGGTTTGTTTCTTTATAATTTCTACCAATCTCTGGTTTTTTGGCAATTTGAGTGCAAAATCCAATTAGTAGTTTATAGTATTTGTCTGCTTGGTTTTCAGACCAAACATCATAGGTGTAATCCCAAATTTCACTTAAATCTTCTAGCGCTTTGTTACTAAGAGAGAAGCTAGCCATTTTTCCTTTTTTTGGCTTTTAACATTTCAAGGTGTTTTTTCGGATCAAAGTCTTTCACTATTCCGCTATCAATTCCAACCTGAAGAGCTTCTCTTAAAATTTTGATTTTATTTTCTTCTTCTTCCAATAACCTTAACCCTGCACGAATAACTTCACTAGCATTTTTAAATCTTCCTTCAGAAATTCTTTCATCAACAAAATTTTCAAAATGATCTCCTAAAGCCATAGATGTATTCCGTCCCATTGTTTCAATATTAAAATTTTATTAAAGTTACCAAAAATTGGTACATTTTAAAAAAATAAAAAATTATTTAAACCAACCTTTACGCCAAAAATAAATCACTTGTAAAACCGCAATCACAGCCATTACAATCCAGGTGTATAAATAACCATGTTCGGCATATAATTCTGGCATGTTATCTTTCAATATCTTTCCAGTTGTAGGGTCTTCCCGGCTAAAGTTCATCCCATAAATCCCTGCAATAAAGGTTAATGGAATAAATATGGACGAAATGATGGTCAAAACCTTCATGATTTCGTTCATCCGGTTACTGATAATAGATAAATTCATATCAATATTGGCCGATGCAATCTCTTTTAGGGATTCAATGAAATCAATAATCTGGATACAATGATCGTAAGCATCCTTCATGTAAGTTTTGGTCAGGTCGGATATTAACGGGCTATCGGTGCGGATAATATCGTTAAGTTTATCTCTTTCTGGCCAGGCTACTTTTCGGATCATGATCAACGATCTTTTAATGGCTTGTGTATCATACATGATCCTTTTATCAGGCTGATCATATAGGCGGTCTTCAATTGCATCTAATTCTTCACCCCAAAAATTTAATAAGGCGAAATAATTATCTACAATTACATCCATAATGGCATACATCAGATAACTAATGCCGCCAATACGAATGTTCCCCTTCCCTATTTCCAATCGTTTTCTTACGGGCTCAAAACAGTCGGCATAAGTTTCCTGAAAGGTAATCAATGTACGTTCAGAGAGGATAAAAGAGACCTGATCATTATTTAAAATATTCTCCTCATTTAAAAACAGATGCCTGCTCACTGCAAAAATGTACTTGTCATTATCATATTCATCTAGCTTGGGTCGCTGGTAAGAACTGGTAATATCTTCTAATACAAGCCTGCTGATACCTAATTTTGAATAAAGTGTCTCGAATATATTGGGATCTGCAAGTCCTTTGATATCAAACCAATAACAAAAATCCTTATTTTCAATCAGTTTATCAATATTATTGATATTCTCCAATTCCACTTTTTTATAACTCTTATCGTTATAAATATGAAGTACAATAATTGGTTTTAATGCTTCTTCATCAATAGTGTATAAACCCGGACTGGTACCCGGAGCTGGAACTTTATAGTGCTTATGGCGGTTACGCGGTTTGTTTTTTCCCATACTTTATAAATATAGCCGGGCTTGCGGACCCTGGTTAAACAACAAATCAACAATACTTAAGTTGGGTAAAAATTGATGTCTATCTTCAAAAACCTGATAATATGGCTTATTTTTTACAATATCTTCCTCTTTTTTAGGATTCATACTAGTACGAAAATCAAGCTCGGGAGCAATATTATCAAAATATTCGGTGGTAACTTCGAAGCTTTTATTAAGCTTTAACTTTTTGGAGAGCCATTCTATCAATTCAAGGTTATAATCGAAAAGGAATTCGAATTTTTGATTATAAAACCGCGAAAGTTCATCTTCATAAAACTCAAAATAGGCCGAACTTCTATAGCAACTTTCTAAGCTCATCCAATGTAAACGTTGCCATTTAAAATCATAACTAATCCGTACATCTTTCATTTGCGTGTGTGTTTTTGAGCCTTTAACCACTGGAACGGTAATATCCAGTTTTCCATTGGGCGAATAAATACTGGCTCTGTTACGATAAGTCTGCTTCGCTAAATGCTCGTGTTTTTCAATTAAAAAATCCTCTCCCAGTTTTTGTAATAAACTAAAATAGCCCACTGGTGGAAGATAAAATAATGGAAGTATAGCTGTATTCTGCATTTGAAAATTTATGTTTGTAGTTGAAACGTTTTAAAAATAATGATTAAAAGAGGGATTGCGCACGTTGGCGTATTTTTTTTATACCTGTTATCGCTGCTGCCTTTATCTCTGCTCTTTTTTTTTGCAAGATTACTATATTATCTGCTTTATTACGTAATAGGCTATAGAAAAAAAGTTGTCAGACAGAATTTAACTGTTTCTTTTCCTGAAAAGTCTTCAGCCGAAATTAAGGTTATAGAGAAAAAATTCTTCCTGTATTTGGCTGAACTTATCTTTGAAATTATTAAAATGACCAGTATTTCGAAAGCTGAAATCTTAAAAAGGGTAAAGTTTACTGGTTTGGAACAATTGGAGACTCATTTTAAAACAGGAGAAAGTGTATTAGCCTGTACCGGCCATTATGGCAACTGGGAATTAGGCACATTAGCGCTTGGCCTGAGCATATCAGCTAAAACTATGGTTATTTTTAAACCCATCAAAAATAAAATTTTCGAAACCTGGTTTGATTGTTTGCGGACCAAGTATGGAAATATTTTTATGCCTATGCGACAAACGTTGCGCGGGATAGCCGCTTATAAAAACATACCAACACTTTTATGTTTTGCGAGCGACCAATCACCTACCAGAGAAGAAACCAAATATTTTGTAGATTTTCTGCATCAACCTACTGCAGCGCTTTTAGGCGTAGAAAAAATTGCAAAATCTACTAAAAGACCAATATATTATTTTAAAGTTAATGTAGTTAAAAAGGGCTACTACCATATAGAAGTTTTGCCCATGTGCCTGGATCCGGAACGAATGCATGAATTCGAGATTACTGATCTGCACTTTAAGTTTTTAGAAAATATTATTAAAGAACAGCCGCAATATTGGCTTTGGAGCCATAAGCGCTGGAAATTTAAACCCGAATAAAAAAGAATGAACCCATCTGTAGCTGTTGTAATTTTAAACTGGAATGGAAAAGCATATTTAAAGCAATTTTTACCTGGAATTTTGCTTTCTGCGTATGATAATCTCCAAATTGTAGTGGGCGATAATGCCTCTACTGATGATTCTGTTTCATTTTTACAAGAAAACTTCCCTACTGTTAAAATTATACAGAACGACCAGAATTATGGTTTTGCAGGAGGCTACAACAAGGTTTTAGAACGCGTTGAGGCTGATTATTTTATACTGCTCAATTCGGATGTAGAGGTAATCCCCAATTGGATAAAACCTGTGATCGATTTGATGGAAAGCGATACACAGATTGCTGCGGCGCAACCTAAAATTAAATGGCAGTTAAACAAAAAACAATTTGAGTATGCTGGTGCAGCCGGGGGGTATCTGGATATCTATTCTTTTCCTTTCTGTCGTGGCAGGCTGTTTAATGTATATGAGTTTGACTATGGTCAGTACAATGATACAATCGAAGTTTTTTGGGCAAGTGGAGCGGCATTTTTTATTAAAAGCAAATGTTGGCGAGAAACGGGTGGCTTAGATGCAGATCTTTTTGCACATATGGAGGAAATAGATCTGTGCTGGCGTTTAAAGAATCTGAATTACAAGATTATGTACTGTCCAGATGCCGAAGTTTATCATGTTGGCGGTGGAACACTACAAACAGAGAATCCATTTAAAACTTATCTCAATTTCAGAAACAACCTGATCATCATGCAGAAAAATTTACCTGCCGGTGATGCCATTTTCAGAATAACAATCAGGATGTTTATTGATTTTATTGCATGGTGGCATTTTTTGCTTACCGGAAAGCCTAAATTTACAATGGCAGTAAGCAAAGGCCACTGGCATTTTCTAAAATCACTTTCTAAAACCAATAAAAAACGGAAAGCTGTTCAAAAAACATATAGCCAACATACAGGAGTATATAACAATAGCGTTGTTTGGGCATTTTTTATTAAGAAAATTAAATATTTTTCGAATTTGAAGTAAAATAGCGAATCGTCATACCAAGCTCGATTGGGAATCAAATTACATGAGCTTTAAGATTCCCGTTTGCACGAGAATGACGACCAATCTTTTTGAACTTTAATTGGAATGCAGTCAGATGATGCCATCTGACAGAAGTAATACCAGAGTAGATCAAATTAAATCAATAAACTTTCGATAGCCAAGCGATACCCTTTTATACCAAATCCCGTTAAAACACCTTGACAGTTTTTACCCGTTAAAGAAATGTGGCGGTATTCTTCACGGGCATAAATATTAGATATATGTACCTCTACTACTGGAGTTTTAATAGCTGCAATCGCATCAGCAATGGCAACTGAAGTGTGTGTATAACCGCCAGCATTTAGCACTACCCCATCATAACTAAAACCTACTTCATGCAGTTTATTAATAATTTCGCCCTCAACATTACTCTGATAGTATTCAATTTCGATATTCGGGTAAACTGTTTTTAATTCTTTAATATAATCTTCAATACTGGTGTTTCCATAAATAGATGGTTCGCGTACACCTAATAAGTTTAAGTTTGGCCCGTTAATAATTTGTATTTTCATAATATAATGTTGTAACGTTGCAATGTTATAAAAAAATCTCAAATAAAAACATGCTTTGGTCATCATATATTAAAGGATTTAAATCGTATTTAAAGTTAGAGCGGTCGTTATCTGGCAATTCTGTTGATGCTTATCTGAGCGATATTGATAAATTGATCCAGTATTTTAAATCTTTGAATAAAGCGCCCTTGTTAACCGACATTAGTATAACTGATCTGAAAGCCTTTATCTCATGGCTGAATGAGCTAGGTATGCAAGCCAGTACACAGGCTCGGGTAATATCAGGACTAAAAGCTTTCTTTGCTTATTTAATGCTAGAAGATGTGATTTCAAATGATCCTACAACATTACTTGATGCACCAAAACTCAGTAGAAAATTACCTGATACTTTGAATATTTATGAGATTAATGAACTTATAGCTGCTATAGATGCTTCAAAACCAGATGGAATGCGTAATAAGGCCATTATGGAGGTTTTGTATGGCTGCGGTTTACGGGTAACTGAATTAACCGAATTAAGAATATCAAATCTGTACCCAAAGATCGAATTTATAAAGATAATTGGAAAAGGAAATAAAGAGCGTTTAGTGCCCATCGGAAGCGTGGCCTTAAAACTGCTCGATATTTACATTAATGAAGTTCGGGTACATGCTAATATTAAAAAAGGAAACGAAGATTTTATTTTTTTGAATCGGTTTGGCGCTAAACTTTCCCGTATCTCGATTTTTAACCTGATTAAAAGTCTGGCTATTTCTTCTGGAATAAAGAAAATAATAAGTCCGCATACGTTAAGGCATTCGTTCGCTACACATTTAATTGAAGGTGGGGCTGATTTACGCGCCGTACAGGAAATGCTTGGACATTCGAGTATTACCACGACAGAAATTTATACCCACATCGATCGCGATTATTTAAGAGAGGTAATTACGCAGTTTCATCCGAGATCTTAATTGAAGCGCAGAAAGACTAAAGCATCTTTAATGTAATCCGCAGATGCGGCATTCCTTCAATTATAGATCCTGAAACAAGTTCAGGAGGACGAACGGAGAAAGCCCCATACCAAAGCTAGGTTACTTCCGACTCCTGATCTCTGACATCGGACTTCCAGCTTTAACCATCCGATCCTTCCCTTGCATATCTTTTCTTAACTCAATATCAATAAATCCTTTAGTAGCTAACATATCAATCGTTTCTTTACCTAAATACTCATTAATCTCGAAATAAAGTTGTCCATTAGGTGTTAAGTTTGTTCTCGCAAAGTCAGCGATGGCTTTATAAAATATTAACGGGTTTTCATCGCGAACAAATAATGCTAAATGGGGTTCGTAAACCAATACATTATTATGCATATCTACTTTCTCTAAATCTCTAATATAAGGAGGGTTACTTACAATGATGTCAAACTTTTCTTCAGATTTGAAAGTCAAAATATCTGCTTCAATAAATTTGATCTTCACGTTGATTTGTTGAGCATTTTCTTTGGCTACGGCGATGGCATTAGGAGAAACATCCAATGTAGCTACTTCAGCTTTTGGCAAATGTTTTTTAAGTGTGATGGGAATGCATCCAGAGCCGGTTCCAATATCAAGAATACTGATTTTATGGTTAGTGTTGACTGAAAACTGCGAACTGTTATCTGAAATGATCCAATCAACCAATTCTTCAGTTTCTGGTCTAGGAATAAGCACATGTTCATTAACACAAAAAACAGCGCCGTAAAAATGAGCCTCCTCTAAAATGTGTTGAATTGGTTTGCCGATCTGCAAATCGTTAAGGATACTCAAAAGTTTTTGCATGTTGATAAAACTGACATCGATATCTTTTTGCATGATCAGTTTAGCAGAAGATAAAGCCAAAACCTTCTCGGCAGCAATACTAAATATTGCTTTTGCTTCATTATTATCGTAAAAAGGCTCAAGTTCGAGTTCGTAATGGTCCGCTAGTTCTCCTATCTTCATATGTACAAAATTACTTATTTGAGATGATAACAGCACGCTTTTGATAAGGCCATGACTCTTTTTTTACTACTTTTGCCTTAATGAGCGATGAATTTTATATAAACCGTTGTATTGATCTAGCAGCCTTAGCTTTGGGGAATGTTAGTCCGAACCCAATGGTTGGCTGTGTTATTGTTGTAGACGGCAAAATTATTGGAGAGGGATATCACCAGGAATATGGAAAATCGCACGCCGAACCCAATGCCATTAAAGCTGTATTTGATACACATGGCAATGAGGCCGAAAATCTATTGAAAAAGGCTACCGCTTACGTTAACCTGGAACCTTGCGCGCATTTTGGCAAAACACCGCCCTGTGCCGATTTATTGGTAAAACACAGGCTAAAGAAAGTGGTTATTGGCAATAGAGACCCTTTTTCAGGTGTTGATGGTAAAGGGATCGAGAAACTCAAAAATGCAGGAATTGAGGTAGTGAGTGGGATTTTAGATGATGAATGCCGCAATTTTAACAGAAGATTTTTTACGAGGATACAAAAACAGAGGCCATATATCATTTTAAAATGGGCCGAAACCGTGAATGGTTATTTCGCAACAAAGGATGGTCACCAGAAATGGATCAGTGGAGCTTTGGCTAAACGTTTGGCACATCAATGGCGTAGCGAAGAAGATGCAATCCTGATCGGCAAACAAACTGCCATCGTGGATAACCCGCAGTTAACTTCACGAGAATGGCCGGGTAAAAACCCGATCCGTTTGGTAATCGATAAAAGCCTTCAGGTGCCAGTAACGAACCACATCTTCAATTCAGAGGCAAAAACCATTGTCTTCAATGAGGTTAAAACTGATGTAATTGACAATATCCATTATATCCAGATGGAAGATATGCACTTTTATTTAGCGCAAAAAATCGCTTTTCAGCTTTACCTCATGGATATACAATCGGTCATTATTGAGGGGGGCGCTAATATTTTAAATCAATTTTTAAGTACTAACCTATGGGATGAAGCGCGTATTTTTACTTCATCTACCAGTTGGAGCGATGGGATTTCTTCTCCAAAAATTAATGGCAATCTGGAGGAAACAGTGCAAATCGGAAATGACAAACTTTCTATCTATCTAAACGACATCAAATAAATGATTTACATTATTTTAAGCATTTGCTGCAGTGTTACCGTAGCCGTTTTATTAAAGTTGGCCAAACGGTACCAAATCAGTATTATTCAAGCCGTTACCGTCAATTACTTTGCTGCATTAAGTTTATGTTTTGTTTTTTTTAAACCTGATGTTAAACTGATCACATCTGCTGCACCATGGCCTATTTATATTGCGCTGGCTATTCTATTGCCGTCGATATTTTTATTCCTTGCCGCATCAGTAAAAAAACTTGGCATCGTTAAAACCGACATTGCTCAACGTTTGTCACTATTTATTCCGATACTGGCTGCTTATTTTATCTTTAAAGAAGATTTTAATAACCTAAAAATTATTGGCCTGTCCATTGGTTTTGTGGCTATTTTCTTCACTTTTCTTAGAAAATCAGATCATCAAGAAGCCAGTAAACAAGGTCTAATTTACCCTGTGATGGTTTTCGTCGGTTTTGGCGTAATCGACGTGCTTTTTAAACAAATTGCATTATATAAAGAATTGTCTTATACCACCTCGCTTTTTGCTGTTTTTTGCCTGGCATTTATTGTTTCATTGCTTATTGTAATTTCGATGGTAATGGCTGGTAAAATAAAAATACAACTGGTAAATGTGGCGTGTGGATTCGTTTTAGGCTTCTTCAATTTTGGGAATATCTTTTTTTACATGAAGGCGCATAAAGCATTGGCAGAAAATCCATCTACCGTTTTTGCTGCTATGAATTTAGGGGTAATTATTGCAGGAACCTTAATTGGAGTAATCGCATTTAAAGAAAAGTTGAGCAGATTAAATTACGCAGGTATAATTTTGGCGATTGTAGCCGTTATCTTCATTACACTGTCGCAAAATGCTGTTCGATGATTCTTATAAAACCATCGAAAGTACTTCAGAAGGTATATTTCGAGATAAGGGAAGCAAGTTTATGGCCTATGCCTACCCAATCCGCAGTGAGGATGAAGTAAAACCACTTATCGCCAATCTACGTGCAGAACATACCAAAGCGAGGCATTTTTGTTATGCTTATCGTCTCACGCCCGATCGATCTGTTTTTAGGGTTAACGATGATGGCGAACCTTCGG
Organism: Pedobacter sp. SG908; assembly: GCF_011759615.1. Lineage (NCBI taxonomy): Bacteria > Pseudomonadati > Bacteroidota > Sphingobacteriia > Sphingobacteriales > Sphingobacteriaceae > Pedobacter > Pedobacter sp. SG908. Next base: position 2,329,438 of record NZ_JAAOYY010000001.1, on the reverse strand, counting down.
GCACAGCGGGCAGGCCGATTCTGAACTGTTTATTATCAGAAGATCTCACTAATATCCTAATTGTTGTTGTACGTTATTTTGGAGGTACATTATTAGGTGTTCCTGGTTTAATTAATGCGTATAAATCTGCTAGTATAGCATCAATTAAGATGTCAACAATTATTAGCAAAACAGTTAACGATGTTTATGAAGTGCATTTCGAATATCTGCAAATGAACGAGGTGATGAAGTTAAGCAAAGAAGAAAATCTGCAGATCTTAGGCCAGCAATTTGATACAGACTGCATATTGAAATTTGAAGTGAGAAAAGCACAACTCAATCAGGTTTTGAGTAAATTTGATAAAATTGAAGGTGTTAAATTAAAATACCTGCAAACTGTTTAATAAAAACGCTGATAATATAATAAGCAAGTATAACTATGTTCGTCAGCGAAACTTGCAGATCAATACAAACCAAATATGAAAATATCCGAAAGCGACTTAATCATCAATCCTGATGGCAGCATATACCACCTGAACCTTTTGCCTGGGGATATTGCCGATACGATAATTACCGTTGGCGATCCTGATCGCGTTGGCGAGGTAAGCAAATATTTCGATAAGATAGAATTAAAAAAAGGTAAGCGCGAATTTATTACCCACACTGGTTATGTAGGCAAAAAACGTGTCACCGTGCTCTCAACAGGGATTGGGACGGATAACATTGATATCGTTTTTAATGAGTTAGATGCACTTGTTAATGTTAATTTTGAAACCCGTGAAATTAAAACAGCGCTTACCTCATTAAATATTATTAGAGTAGGTACTTCTGGTGCTGTTCAACCAGATATTCCGATGGGAACCATTTTAGCTTCGTCTTATGGCTTGGGAATGGATGCTTTAATGAATTATTATCTCCAACAATTATCTGGTGATGAACAGCTTTTAATGGATGATATTAAGGCTCATTTTGGTCACCTTAAAAATATTAACCCCTATTTAACGGCTGCAAGTGAAACACTATTAAATACCATTGGTAAAGATATGGCCAAAGGTATAACCATCACTGCACCTGGCTTTTATGCGCCACAGGGTAGAATTGTGCGTGCAAAAAATGCAGTTCCCGATTTTATCGGTCTGATCAATAATTTTAAAAGCAATCAATACCGCATTACCAATCTGGAAATGGAAACCGCAGGAATTTATGCTTTGGCCAAAGTTTTAGGTCACAACGCAATTTCGATAAACGCAATTTTAGCCAGCCGTGTAAAATTCGAATTTAGCAAAGAACCAAACAAAATTGTAGAACAAGCAATAAAAATGGTGTTGGAAAGGATTTAACCCTAAATCGTAATTGCTAGGCACTAAGCAATCTTAAAGCGATGGTTTAACATCGAAAAAAAAGATTTTACTAATAGATCTCTTCACTATGTTTTACTTCGGTCTAGATGACGATTGCAGCGTAATAAAAAAGGCCCCAAATTTCGGGCCTTTTTTATGCGTTTTACTATATTGTTGGTATGATCTCTTTAACCAGTTCGTTTCCTTCAGCATCTAAATAAGTACAGGTCATTTCGTCCAGATCGGTAACCCATTTCTCTACTCCCGCATCCGCTGCCTGTTTGCAAAACGTAAAATAATCTGTTTCACCTTTTTGGTGTATTTTCAACGCGTGTTCGAGTTTATCAGATGATGATTCTGTATTCACTATCAGCGTTGGGTACGCATCAGGACTCACCTGTTGAGCATTATCTTCATTATCAAAATAAATCGATAAGCCGTTTGATACATAAACATCATTACGCTTAACACCCATTTCCTTAATTTCTTTTATAAAATGAGGAAAATCTGCACCAGTTTTAATTTTTGATTCTGCTGCCCGGATGTTTTCGATCGTAAACATAATTTATCTGTTTAATGAAACTTTGTAAATTGTTGTTTGCGTGTACAGGTCATCCGGTCTTAAAATGGTACTAGGAAATGTCGGAATATTAACGGCATTTGGATGGTGTTGTGTTTCTACACAAAAGGCACCATAACTATCATAATCTTTTCCATCCTTACCGTTCTTTACCCCTAAATACTTCGCTGTGTACAAATGGGCTACCGGTTCTGTAGTGTATACGCTTAGAACTAAACCGCTTTCATCCTCAATTGTTTTACTGGCCAGCGATAAATCGCCATAAATCTTATCTAAAACGAACGTTTGATCATAGCCTTCATCTTCATTCCAATCCTGCCCTATTTTTTTTGATTTGGTAAAATCCAAAGGTGTACCCTCAACAGGAATTAATGTACCAGTTACCGAATAATTATCATCTTGCTCCAAATAGTTTGAAGCGAAAATCTGCTGTTTATGGTTTTTGATATTTCCGCCTCCGGGTGCCAGATTAAAATAACTATGGTGTGTTAAATTTATGGCTGTAGCTTTATCTGTTTCTGCTTCATAACTTAAAATCAATTCATCATTTTCAGTCAGTTCGAAAGTTAAATCAATAACCAGGTTTCCAGGAAAATTTTCCTCGCCGTCTACGCTTTCATATTGCAGGGTAACCGAAGGTTGTGCCCCATCATTAATTTCAACAATATCCCAAACTTTTTTGTCAAAGCCTACTATACCACCATGCAGCGTGTCGGTACCAGCGTTTTGTGCCAACTGATAGGTTTCATCATCAATAATGAGTCTTCCATTTTTAATGCGATTGGCATATCGGCCAATTATAGCACCAAAATAAGGGTAGTTTGCTAAATACGCTGGATTGAGGTATTCGTCAAATGTATCGAAGCCAAGAACGATATCCTGCTTTTCACCTTTGGCATTCTTAACTATAAATTTGTTGATAATTGTACCATAATTAAATATTTTGACATAAGTGCCTTTGCTATTGGTTAGTTCGATTGCGATAACTTCTTCGCCATCAATAATTTTTCCGGTGGGTATTTGCTGAATGCTCATAAATTGTAACTTAGGGCTTTTGTTTCCTAAACAAACATACTATTATTAATGCTTTTTATAAATATATTTTAGCCAAATGAACATTAACCTACGGGAAAAATTTGCCGAGCAATACCATAAAAATGCTGATGCCATTTATTTTACACCTGGCCGGGTTAACCTCATTGGAGAGCATATTGACTATAATGGTGGTTTGGTTATGCCCTGTGCTATCTCCTTAGGAACATGGGTAGCCATTGCCCCGAATAACGATGGCAGATTTAGGTTTAAAAGTCTAAACTTCGATGCTCAAACAGCAGTACCAAGCAATACCATAAACGAAAAAGATGGTAGCCTTTGGGCGAATTACCCCATTGGTGTAATCAACGAATTTATAAAAGATGGTAAGGAAATTAACGGCTTAGATTTTCTCTTCTACGGAAACATTCCAATCGGATCAGGTCTTTCTTCTTCAGCTTCTATAGAAATAGCCACTGCTTATGCACTGAATACCTATTTTAATCTGGGTTACGATAAATTGGCGCTTGTTAAAATCGCTAAACGCGTTGAGAATGATTTTATCGGTCTAAATTCGGGCATTATGGACCAGTTTGCAGTTACTTTTGGAGAAAAAGATAAAGCCATTGTTTTAGATTGTGAAACCTTAAAATACAAAATGGTTGATATTGACCTTGGCAATTATGTGCTGGCGATCATTAATACGAATAAGTCGCGCGAATTATCCGATTCTAAGTATAATGAGCGCGTTGCAGAATGTCAAACAGCATTAAAACTATTAAACGAAGAAATAAGCCTTCATTACCTTTGCGAATTAACCGCTGAGAAATTTGCCCTGCACAGTCATGTAATAACCGATAAAACTATTTTAAACCGTGCTACACATGTTGTTAAAGAGAATGACCGGGTTCATTTAGCGGCTAAAGCATTAAATGGAGGAGACTTAACAGCGTTTGGTCGTTTGATGTATGCATCTCATGAATCTTTGCGAACATTATACGAAGTAAGTGGAAAGGAACTGGATACGATAGTTGATTTTTGCGCTGGGTATAATCATGTAATCGGTGCGCGGATGACGGGTGCCGGATTTGGTGGTTGTGCAATAGCTTTGTTAGAGAAAGGCTTTGAAGAAGACTTTGCAAAACATTTAACTGATTATTATGTAGAAAAGATTGGCTATTCTGCTGCAATCTACGTTAGCGAAATTGGCAGTGGCCCGTATTTAATAACAGATTAACACCCCTAGCCTACTGTTTAGGTAAGAATAAACATAGATTCGAGATGTAATGTAATCGGTGTAATCCCTGCATCTCTGTAATCACTTTAAAAATAATGAGAAAATTAAAATTAGACGAATTAAACCGTCCTGATATTGAAGCTTTTAAAACACAGGAAAAACTACCTGTTGTAGTGGTTTTGGATAATGTTCGCAGTATGCACAATGTAGGCTCGGTTTTCCGTACCGCAGATGGGTTTGCTTTAGAAAAAGTAATACTTTGTGGTATAACCGCCCAACCACCGCACCGTGAGATTGAAAAAACAGCATTAGGCGCTACACAATCTGTTGATTGGATACATTATACAGATACGTTACAGGCTGTTGATACCTTAAGAGCTTTAGGTTATGAAATCGTTGCTATTGAGCAAGCAGAAAATAGTACCATGTTAAACACTTTTCAGCCCGATCCAAACAAAAAATATGCATTGATTTTTGGAAATGAGGTTGATGGTGTGAGCGATGAGGTAATGGCCAAAATTGATGAATGTATCGAAATCCCTCAGTTTGGAACTAAACATTCTTTTAATATTGTGATTTCTGCTGGTATCGTTTTTTGGGATTTCTTTGCTAAATTAAGGTTGTAACTTATCCAGCTTTTTTATCAAGGAGAGTACAGAGAACCACAGCGTTTTTTTTTTGCAATATCATCTTCTGGCCTCAGGCTATTTATTAAATGGAAAATTTATTCTTAAAAAAACTTCAGGTAAGACCTGGTAATGTGATTAAGGTAGTTAATGCTCCTGAGAAAGGGGGTGCTATATTTGGTGATATCCCTTTGGATATTGTAATAAAATATAATGAAGAAGCTGTTTTTAATGTATTGATCGCTTTCACCATAAACAAAGATCAGCTCGATAAGCAGATTAAAAATAATCTTAAATATATTGATGCCAAGACTATTATCTGGATATTCTACCCGAAGAAAACATCAAATATCAAATCCGATCTTGATCTGATGAAAAGCTGGAAAGAACTGGATGTTTTTGGTTTAACACCATGTGCATCGGCAGCAGTAAACGAAACCTGGACAGCCTTACGGCTGAAGCGCATCACAGAAGTTAAGCCATCTGGAATGCGGAACGATCACATTAAAACCAACGGGTTTGGTGAATATATAGATCCGGTGAATAAAACTGTTAAACTCCCTGAAGATTTAAAAACCCTTTTAGAAAGCCATCCTAAAGCATTAGATTACTTTAACCAACTCGCTTACAGCCACAGGAAAGAATATGTGCTCTGGCTTTTATCTGCAAAACAGGAAAAGACGCGTATAAGCAGGCTCGAAAAAACACTAGAGATGTTATTGAATAATAAGAAAAATCCGTCAGACAAGTAGAATTTAAACTACTACATTAAAGTTATTTTAAAATTTTTGTATAGAATACTATACAAAAACCAACACGATTTCAGTTGTATGGTAATATTTTTGTGAAATTAATTTACCCTCCTAATCTTCTGATAATATGCTATTTGTAAGAAAAATAATGCTTTTGGCAGGGTTTTTTCTTAGTCTATGCAAAACAGTATGATATAAAAACTGTTAAGAGACTAATATTTACAAAATAGAAAAACATGAATACAAAAATTACTAAATCAACAATGTTGATTGCTTTATTAGGTTTATCATCACAATTATTTGCACAGGAAACGCCAACTACTACAACTGGTTCTAGGTTTGGAGAAAAATCTTTTCGTACCTGGAGCGTAGGTGTACATGGAGGCATACTTTCTCCTAATACTATTTTCGGTTCTGGAAGTGTTACAGCAAAAGAATTTAAAAGTATCGGTTACGGAGTAAATGTTAGAAAACAAATTTTACCATCTTTAGGCCTGCAGGCTGACTTTTTAAGAGGTGATATCAAATCAACCAACGGAACTACTGATTTTCAACAGAGTGTTCAATGGTCTGGCGCCTTAACTGCTGTTTTTAACGTTGCTAATATCAATATTAATAACGAAAATGCAATTTTAATCCCCTACTTAAAAGGTGGTGCAGGTTATATGTCGTCTGATTACAGTACAAGCGGTGCAATTGTTAGCGAAAGTAAAGGCAGAGAAGGTTGGTTTATTCCAGTGGGTGCCGGTGTTAAATTAGGCGTTGCGAAAGGAATAAATATTGATTTGGGTTATGATGTTAACTTCATTAAATCTCCTGAATCATTACCGAAAAGTAGATTTGCCTATGCGCATGCTGGTGTAGAATTTGCATTAGGTAGTAAAGAAAAACCTCAATTGCAGAACTATAGCTCATTAGCAAACTTACGCAAAGAAAGTGCTGAAGAAAGTGCTGAATTAAGAAGAGCACTATCAACTGCTGAGCAAAATGCACAACGTGATAGAGAACAATATGCTAAAGATTTGGGTGATGATGATAATGATGGTGTAGCAAACAAATTTGATAAATGCCCTGGAACTGCATCGGGTACAGTTGTTGATGGTTCTGGTTGCCCAATCAAAGTTCAACGCGAAATTATTAAAGAAACCAAAGTAATTACCGAGGCTGACCGTAAAGTGGTTAGAGATGCAATTTCTAACTTAGAGTTCGATTTAGGTAAATCGACTATCCGTTCTAAATCGTATGCTACTTTAAATCGCGTTGCTGGTTTATTGGTAGAGAAAAACTTTAGCTTAAAATTAGCTGGTCATACTGATAATACCGGTAGCAGAGAGTTAAACTTACGTTTATCTAAAGACAGAGCCGAATCGGTAAAAGCTTATTTAGTATCTCAAGGTGCAAATGCATCAAGAATCGAAGCTACAGGTTACGGACCTGACCAACCAATTGCAACCAACAAAACTGCAGCTGGCCGTCAACAAAACCGTCGTGTAGAGTTTACTTTATACTAACCGGAATTAACGGTTAACAGAAAAGCTCCTCAGATTTAATTCTGAGGAGCTTTTTTTGTTGTTGCGTCATGCTGAACTCGTTTCAGCATCTATCATGCTATAGTATTGACAATTGCTAAAAGATCCTGAAACAAGTTCAGGAGGACGATTCTATGGGCGATTGTGTTATTAAGACAATCCCTTTTTATTCTTATAAGTCATTTTGGCTTTAGTACCTGCGCTATAATTGTAGTTTTTTAGGTTACTGGCTTTCTTTTCGTGAAAAGCAGCACCGCGTTCAGAAGTTTCATCTTCTTCAGCACCCTTCTTTTTCTTAGGTTTAGCAGCAGCATCAACCACTTTTAAATCTTCAGGCAACTCCATTAGCGCTAATTTCTGGCCAATAGCCTGCTCAATTTTTTTCACCTCAATCAATTCAATATCGGTAGAAAAAGTAATGGCTACCACATCTTCATCGCCATGCTTAACAATGCGCTGAATTAATGTTTCTTTCTGCTCAGGTAACTCAAAGTGCAGGATAAAAGGAATTCCTTGAATATTGAGTTCGCCTAAATTCTCATTAGCTACAATTAAAACTCTTGCCTCAGGGTTATCTTTAAAGTCTTCAATATCGTCATAACCTTTATCATCAAAAAACAAAGAGCGGTAAATGCTAATCTCACCTTCTTTATGCTGATTGAAGTTTTTATAAACTGTTTGTGCAGTTAAACGTGTATTTACAAAAACCACTACTTTATCAAAAACCTCTGTATCTTTTAATAATAAGGTTAATAGGTTAAGCTTTGTTCTGAAATTAGGCACCTGATAAAGCATCTGTTGATAAACTTCTGCCTGCTTCTCGCCTATTTCATCTACTTCGATGGTCGCAGTAGAATCTTTCATAAATGGCGAAATCATGTGGTTCAATTTCTCGTGCATTACCTCGGTAAACACCACATGCTGAGATTTATAAGCACTGTTAGCCAATTCTACAACTGGTAGCTGCAGGCCTTTTTTAACAATAAGCTCTGCATTATCTACTATAAACAATTGTATTTTATTGGTGTTTAACGCTAATTTAAGGTACAAGGCACGGGCACGGTCTGGTACAGCAACAATAATATCACAGCCATCTGTAATTTCATTCATTTGCGTATCAATAGTGCCACGGCTATCAATTCCTAAAATCCTGAATGTGCTGTTCCGGTTTAATAATTTAAATTGTTCCAGAACATGATCTACATGCTCTGCATCTGGTACTAAAATTAAAGCCCTTGGTGCTTCCTCAAAAGCGTATTTCAACTTCATTAAAGTAGCTAAAACGTAAGTTGTTGTTTTTCCCGAACCCTCTGGTCCCACCGCTATAACATCTTGTCCACCTAAAATGCGCGACATTGTTCTGGCTTGGATTTCTTTTGGGGTTAGAAATCCTGCATCAGTCATGGCCGCTACAAGTGGTTTGCTAAGTTTTAATTTATCTAAAGACACAATTACTATTTTAATGTTTGAACTGCAAATATCCTTAAAATAATTAGCTTTTCTGAAATTCAATTTAAAGCCTTGAGAAACAGATGTTGCCGTACATGACTACAATGGCTCCACTATGTGCCGTTAAACTGAATAAAATTGAGTTTGTTCTTATCCCGTTTATCTAGTTCAGGTCTGTATTCCCAATAAAGCAGTGGATTATATAAAAATTATTTTGCTGAAAATGAATAGGTTAAAATATTTTATAAAATAAATACTACTAAATCTATAGATATTATATACTTATTTCTATATTTGCTCAACATTAATCAATAACAAAAATATGTTGAACAATTAAAACGTTAAAATCATGTCGATTTATTTTCAATACCCAGCTATAGATGAATATCCGAAACTCATTTATCCGTTACAAACGGAAACAGATGAGCCTTCGTTTGCAAAGGATGAAGATAGCTTAAATAAAGATCAGATTTTAGAATTAAGCGATTATTTAACATTAAAGCAATTATAAAACATGGCCAGTTGACCGATAGGAAGGTTAGAGTTTCATAAACTCTCTATAATGGTTCGAATCCATTACTAGGCCGCAAAGTGTATCTCATAGCACTTTACCCTGATTCTGCTCAATCAGGCAAGATTTGGTTATCTTATATTTGTTTTGTTGTTAGCAAAGGCTACCCGCGATGGGTAGCCTTTACCTTTTTACACAGATGCCGTCATCCTGAGCACAGCTAAGCATCTCAATCAAATATCCTACCTTTTTGATTATGTTAAAAAAACTGCATATAATGAATAGATTCTTCGCAGCGCTCAGCATTGACAAAAACTTTTTTTCAAAATCTCAAAACATTTTATATAATACGCGGTTATCTATATAATTCACATTATACTAATCTTTTACAGATTAATTTGTTTGGTTTAAAAAGGGATTTATGGATATAAGTCCCTTTTCTTTTATGCAAATATTTAAAATCATATCTTAGTCTGATTGCTATTACATTTATACTTTAGATGAACAGAAAACATTTCCTTTCTTCGTTTATTGCAGCCACAACTGTACTTCCCATTTTTAAAACATTTGCCAATACGGTTGAAAGTGAAACTTCATCATTTAAAATCCCTCCATATTTACAGCCTGGTGATAGCATTGGAATTACAAGTCCTGCAGGTTACATCACTCAGGAACAGATCCAGCCTTCGCTTTTACAGATGCAAAGCTGGGGATTTACCATAAAAGTTGGCAATACCATTGGTAAACGCGATTTTACCTATGGCGGAACAGACGACGAGCGATTAGCTGATTTTCAGCAAATGCTCGACGACCCCACTATTAAAGCTATTATGTGTGCTCGCGGTGGCTATGGTTTTGTACGGATAATTGATAAATTAGATTTCTCATCCTTTAAAAGGAGGCCCAAATGGATTATCGGCTTTAGTGATATCACCGTGTTACATTGCCACCTGGCCAAAAATTATGGCATTGCCTCAATCCACTCCAAAATGTGTAATAGTTTTCCTGATGATTGGAGTAAAGCCGAACCCATACAGATTGAAACAATTTTATCTATAAAAAATGCTTTGGTCGGTGAGCAAATGGGCTACACAGCCCCTATCCACATTAATAACAGGCAAGGAAAGGTTGACGGTATTTTGGTTGGCGGAAACCTGAGTATTATCGAAACTTTGGCTGGTAGCAAATCCGATTTAGATACAAAAGACAAAATCCTCTTCATCGAAGATACTGGCGAATACCTCTACAGTATTGATAGAATGTTATGGAATTTAAAACGCAGCGGTAAACTGAAAAAGCTTAAGGGCTTAATCGTTGGTGGTTTTAAGATTAAACCTGACGATATCGGTGAAGAATTCGGCAAAACCATTTACGATAGCATTTTAGAAAAAGTAAAGGAATACAATTATCCTGTAGCTTTCGATTTCCCAGTGGGGCACCAACGAAATAATTTTGCTTTAAAATGTGGCATAAACCATACCTTAATTGTTAACGAAACCGGCTCGGTATTACGAACGGTTTAACATCCACCATTATTCTATATGCGACCATCACCCTGAATTTATTTCAGGGTCTTTATTGCAGGAAAGATGCTGACCACGTAATAGCTACAAGAGAATTGAAAACACCATTTCTACTTGTAAAATAAATTCAGCATGACGATGTCTTTAATGTGAAATCCAGCTAACATAAGATGCCTTAAATGGTCCAAAAAAACAGACAAACTACAATTTGTATTAAAATATAAATTTTGAGTGATCTCAAAGTTTTAAGCTTTCGTCTCAGCATTTCCTCCTTTGGTCTCAATTGTAAAAACGTGGCCCTAACCGGATATATTTTTGTGTTCAATAGTTCTATAGACACAAAATTTATTCGCCATGCGCAGATACATCAAATATATTGTCGTACTCATTTTGCTTGTAGCGCCTTATGCAATCAAAGCTCAGGATATTCCACAAGTTTGGGATCTAAAAACTGCTATCGAGTATGCCAAAGAAAAAAACATCAGTATCAATACCTTAAAGCTGAATTCTCAAACGGCAGAGCAAAATTTAATCGCTTCAAAAGCAGCTGTGCTCCCAAATTTATCTGGAAATGTTTCCCAAGCCATTACCAATTATAAATCGGGTTTACAAAACACCAGTGGTTTTGGTTTAAGTTCGGATATGACGCTGTACAATGGAAATTATTTGAAAAATGACATCAAGGCTAAAGAACTCAGCTTACAGACCGCAAATCTATCGGTAGAAGCGGCCAAAAACGACATTACCATCTCCATCACACAGGCTTATCTGAATATTTTATTGGCCAGAGAAAACATCACCTATTTAAAAGATCTGTTGACCACCAGCGAGGCTCAGGTTAAACAATCAGAACAACAATATAAGTTTGGCACCATTGCCAAAAAAGATTTATTGCAGTTACAGGCTACTTACGCCAATGATAAATATACTTTGGTTACTGCACAAAATACTTTACAGCAAAATATTTTAACCTTAAAACAACTGTTGCAATTGCCTACGGCTGCTCCTTTTGAAGTAAGTACAACAGATACGGTTGCAGTAGCCCCGGTACTGGATAATTTAGCTTCGGCACAAGATCAGGCACTGCGTACCCGTCCGGAAATTAAAAGCGGAGAATTGAATATACAGCTCCAAGCCACTGAACTGGCGAAAGCAAAATCTACCTTACGCCCAACGCTGAGTTTAGGTGGATCGTTAAATACAGGTTATAACAACAACAATATCGGCGGTTACGGCTATCAGTTAAACAATAGTTTTTACCAAAACTTAGGTTTAACACTCTCAATTCCGATTTTTGATAGAAAAGTAACCAAAACAAATGTTGCCAAGGCTAATATTGGCATTGAGCAGGCTCGTTTATCGCTTTTAGATGCCAAAACAACACTGACCCAAAATGTAGAACGTGCTTACATCAATGTACAGAACGCTAACAGCCAGTATGCCGCTGCACAAGAGCAGTTTAACTATACCAGCGAGGCTTTGCGCATTTCGAATGCAGCTTTAAAAGAAGGCACCAACAATATTGTAGAAAACCTGCAACAGAAAAATTTATACGTACAGGCTTTACAGGCCTTTGTTCAGGCTAAATATACAGCGAGCCTTTATACCAAGATCTATAATTTTTACACAGGAGTTCCTATTACTAACTAAAATACATGATGATGGCTACCGCCTAATCTACTTAATATTTGAATCATGAAAAAGAAAACAATATTTATTATTATCAGTATCGCAGTTGCATTATTTGCGGTTTGGTACTTCGCTTTACGCAAAAAAGAACAGGTGGTTGTTCTCGAAACCGAAAAACCTAAAATGGGTTATATTTCCGAAAATGTTACGGCCACAGGAAAGGTGCAACCGGTTGATACGGTAGCTGTAGGTACTCAGGTATCAGGAACCATCAAAACACTATATGCAGATTTTAACTCGAAGGTAAAAAAAGGACAGCTATTGGCCGAACTTGATAAAACTTTATTTGAGGCCACTGTAAATCAATATCAGGCAAACTTAGTCAGTGCGCAGAGCGCGTTGGTTTACCAACAGGGCAATTTCAGCCGTCAAAGTAATTTGTATAAAGTTGGCGCGGTAAGTAAAGCAGATTACGACAACGCATTGTATACATACAATGCTTCAAAAGCATCGGTTAACAGCATTAAGGCTCAACTTGCTTCTGCTCAAAAGAACCTATCACTAGCTAGTATTTATTCTCCAATTGACGGAACAGTACTCTCTAGAAGTGTAAGTGAAGGAACAACCGTAGCGGCGAGCTTTAGTACACCAACCATCTTCAGTATTGCAAAAGACTTGACCAAAATGCAAGTGGAAGCATCTGTAGATGAGGCAGATGTAGGCGATATCTCGAAAGGTGAAAGAGCAACATTTACCGTTGATGCCTTTTTAAACGATACTTTTAAAGGCACCATACAAGAAATCAGGTTAAGTCCATCTATTTCTTCAAATGTGGTTACCTATAAAACCATCATAAATACTTCAAATGATGGGAATAAGTTAAAACCCGGTATGACAGCAAACATCACCATCTTCACCAAAGAGGTTAACAATGCTTTGCTTATTCCTACTAAGGCTATAAAATTCGCTCCAGATTCAACTTTAGCTGGTAAATATCAAATGACCTGGGTTAATTCCAATAGGAAACCAGCTGGCGCTGACGAAGCTTATGTTTGGGTGCAAAAAAATTCAAAAGAACTGGTACAAAAAAAGATTAAAACCGGTATAAACGACAATACTCATGTTGAAGTTTTATCAGGATTAGCGGCAGCAGATGTAGTAGTTACAGGTTCACAAAGCATGGTTAAAAGTCAGGCGGCAGCCCAAGGCCAATCTAGTCCTTTTATGCCAAAACGCCCAGGCGGTAATAGAAGAAGATAATGGAACAGAAGATATTAGATATACACGATTTAAAACGTGAGTTTGTAATGGGCGATCAAACCGTTAGGGCTTTGAAAGGGATCACTTTCGATATCAAAGCCGGTGAATTTGTAACCATTATGGGCAGTAGTGGCTCGGGTAAAACTACGCTTTTAAATATATTGGGCTGTTTAGATAAACCCACAGAAGGCAGTTATCTGCTTGATGGTGTAGATGTTAAAGGTTTAAATCGCAATGAACTGGCGGGGTTGCGGAATACCAAGATCGGCTTTGTTTTCCAGGCTTATAACCTGTTGCCCAGAACATCAGCGTTGGAAAACGTAGAGCTACCCTTATTTTACAATAAAACCATCACGGCCGAAGAACGCAAAGAAAGAGCCATAAAATCGCTCGAATCGGTAAAACTTGCCGAGCGTTTTGATCATACCCCTAGTCAGCTTTCTGGCGGTCAGCAACAGCGTGTGGCCATTGCCAGGGCACTGGTTAATCACCCTGTGATGATTTTGGCCGATGAGGCAACAGGAAACCTGGATACCCGCACCTCTTATGAGATTATGGCTTTGATGCAGGAACTGAATGCAGAAGGAAAAACCATCGTTTTTGTAACACATGAGCCAGATATTGCTGCTTTTAGCACCAGAACCATTATGCTTAGGGACGGAAAAATCCAAAAGGACAGCATTAACCAAAATCAACGTTCGGCCAAAGAGGCACTTGCCAATTTACCAGAATCTGATGATTACTAATTTGAGAAGATCATGAGCATTATAAATTTATTAAAGATTGCCTTTAGGGCATTAAAAAGAAATAAGCTACGTGCTTTTTTAACCATGCTCGGTATCATTATCGGGGTGGCGGCGGTAATTGCCATGATGGCCATTGGTGAGGGTTCGAAACAAAGTATCAGGTCTTCATTATCAGGAATGGGCTCTAACATGATTACCATTATGCCCCAAAGCAATGAACCTGGTGGTGTGCGTTTGCAGGGAAGCAGCATTCAGACCTTAAAACTAGAAGATATTACCGCCATTAAAAATCTGCAATCCAAAAATATAAACGGTTTATCGCCTGTGGTTTCCACTAACGGACAGGCTATTAAAGGTGGTTATAACTGGCCAACCACCATTGCTGGGGTGAGTCCAGATTACTTGAACATCCGCCAATTAAAACTTCAGGATGGTATTCTTTTCTCTGAAAATGATGTAAAAAGCTTTGCTAAAGTTTGTCTTTTAGGTAAAACAGTTATTGATAATCTATTTCCTGATGGAAGTAATCCAATTGGTCAGATTATACGTTTTAAAAATATTCCTTTCCAGGTAATCGGTGTTTTAGTGCCTAAGGGACAAAGTAACTTCGGACAGGATCAGGACGATATTATCCTCGCTCCTTATACTACTGTACAAAAAAGGATTACTGCAACCAATTATCTACAGAGTATTTATGCTTCCGCAACAACTGAGGCTTCGAGCGCAGCTGCCACAACCGAAATATCGGAAGCTATAAGAGAAAGCCACAGGTTAACTCCAGCAGAAACAGATGATTTCCAGGTACGTACACAGGCCGAATTAATCAGCACCATCAGTTCTACCAGTAGTATGCTAACCGTTCTTTTAACCGCGATTGCAGGCATTTCACTGTTTATTGGTGGTATTGGGATTATGAATATTATGTATGTTTCGGTTACCGAGCGTACCCGTGAAATCGGTCTGCGTATGTCTATCGGTGCCCGCGGACAAGATGTTTTGATGCAATTTTTAATAGAGGCCATTTTAATCAGCATTACTGGCGGAATTATAGGCGTAGTTTTGGGTGTGAGTTCAGCGTACCTCATCTCCTATTTCTTAAACTGGCCAATTTTAATTGCTGAATCTTCAATTATTATTTCCTTTGTTGTATGTGCCATTACTGGTGTTTTCTTCGGCTATTATCCAGCAAAAAAAGCATCTAATTTAGATCCTATCGATGCATTAAGGTATGAGTAGCATTAAGCATCCAAACAAAAGTGTCCTTATCCCCATGCAGGCGGGAGATTTTAAACATTTCGCATTTACTTTGAAATAAATTCAGCATGACAAAACACATTAAAAAACATAATAAATAATAACTTAGCGATGCAAAGCGCCAAAGAAAAAATAATGACAATTAATTTCTCCAAAAAGTGGATAAAAATTACCCTACACATTCTGGTATGGGTGGTTTTGATCACTTTGCCCTATATTATTAATGTTAACCGAAGCCGCCCTCCTCACCCAATAAGCAGTTACGATGAAAACCAGTTCCTTCGATTAAATTTCATCAGTTACTTTTATTGGATTGCTATATTTTATTTAAATAATAAAGTTTTAATTCCATCATTTTTCTATAAAAAGAAATATTTGTGGTACGGCCTATCATTTATTGGCTGTTTACTTTTAGCCATTACCATTCACTCCGTACTATTCAGAATCTTACTGCCCAATTTTGATTTCAACCTTGGCAGAACGCTTTGGTTTAACACACCAACTTTTTTATTAACCATTGCCGCCAGTACCGCTTTTACCATGATCTCAGACCGGATAAGCGAAGAAAAAAGAGCTTTGCAGCGCGAACAGGAGAACATGAAAACCGAACTTTCGTTTTTACGGTCCCAGATCAGTCCACATTTTATTTTTAATGTTTTAAACAACATTGTGGCACTGGTAAGATTAAAAAGCAATGAATTGGAGCCAACCGTAATGAAATTATCTGGTTTGATGCAATATATGTTATATGAAACCGACGAAGAAAAGGTCTCCATTAAAACTGAAACCGAATATCTGCAGGCTTATATAGATCTGCAAAAACAGCGTTTCGGCAAAAAAGTAGTCATAGAGACAAACATTGATATTGAAAGTGAGTTTGACGAAGTAGAACCCATGTTACTTATCCCATTTATCGAAAATGCCTTTAAACATGGGGTTGGGATGATTGAAAAACCACAGATTTTTGTTGATTTAAAAACAGAAGATGAACTCTTGACGTTTACTGTTCGAAATAAATTTAACGAAGATGAGAATGAGGTAAAAGATGCCGCATCTGGCATTGGTCTAGCGAACGTAAGCAGACGCTTAAACTTACTCTACGGTAAAGATCATCAACTGGAAATTGAGAAAAAAGATGGCTGGTTTAATGTTTACCTCACTTTAAAATTAACAGCATGATAAAATGTTTAGCCATTGATGATGAGCCCTTAGCCTTGCAATTACTGGCTGATAATATTAGCCGTATTCCATTTTTGGAGTTGGTGACCTGCTGCGATGATGCTTTTGCTGCCAATAAAATTATGCAGGAACAATCGATAGACCTCATTTTTATCGATATCCAGATGCCGGGTATTACTGGTTTACAATTTATCCAGAGTTTGGTTAAAAAGCCAATGGTAATTATTGTAACGGCCTATAAACAATATGCTTTAGATGGTTTCGCGCTCGATGTGGTAGATTATTTAATGAAACCGGTATCGCTCGACCGTTTTATGAAAGCATGTAATAAAGCCAAAGATCTTTACCAACTCAAACAATCAGCAGAACATAACAACCTACCAAAGCAGGATTATATGTTTGTAAATGTTGGCTACAGTTTGGTGAAGATCAATTATAATGAGATTACTTACATAGAAGGGCTCAAAGATTATATCCAGATCCATACTTCAACGAGCCAAAAAGCCGCGGTGGTGCGTATGAGTATGAAAAGTATAGAAGAACAGCTGCCTGCTTATTTCGAGAGGATCCACAAATCATTTATCGTAAATATCAACAAAATAACATCCATTAGAAAAAACGTTTTATTTATAGCGGATAAGGAGCTACCCGTAAGCGATAGCTATAAACAGGTAATTGAAAAGTTGATTAAATAATTTAATTCGCGCAACACGACCTAATATGCACTAAAAATCCTTATTCATTAATAATGATTGTTATGCGATAAATTTAGCCTCAGAATGACACCATGTAAGTCTTAAACTGTCTTCACCTCGTCCTCGCTATAATCCTTAATATCAGTAATATACCCGTTTATCAAAAGAAAATCAAACAATGGCTTGGCTTCTGGTGTAACTGGCATATTGGCTGTGGTAATTACCTGATTGGTCTTTTTATCCAGAAAAGGGTAAGCAAATAACCGCACATTCGTATTAAACATATCGTTTACGTAACTCAACAACTGGCCAGAGTAGTTTTCGCCGGTAAAGTTTTTAGAATTGAATACAAATTTTAAGTTATTGATGTTGGTGGCCAGACCAACACTTTTTGGTTTACATCTGGCTAAATATTTTGCAAGACGGTTGTGGCGTGTAAAATTAGAAACAATAACAATGTTTCCGGTATCGCACATTTCCTGGGCACGTTTAGCCACTGCTACTAAATCAATATCATCGGGCGTTTCTTGTGCATCTGTTAAAACATTGGTCGCCAAAACCTCAATCATCACTGCCAGGTTCCCCTCTTCTACCTTATTTGTACGTTTAAACTGATCGGTAGCCTTATTAAACAAGTTAAAGTTAGGTAATGATTTCTGACCATATTTAGTTCTTAAAATCATAATGTCCTTTTTGTACAGAAGATCTTTAGCTTGACGCGGATGTGCATCTGCATCGAAAATTGCTGCCGCCGAGAAATCTTTCATAATCATATACAGATTAAGCAAGATATTATCTATACCTGGAAAAGCAGGCCCTTTAACTGAAATCAGATCGATTTCTACCGAACCTATGGTTAAATTATCGGCTAACGATTCTACCATCAGCTTTGGGTCCTGATAATGATAAAAAGCAGCATAAAGTAGGTTTACACCAATAATGCCCAAAACACGTTGTTGCATGTTTACATCGGTATCTAGCAAACGTACGTGGAAAAAGATTTCATTAGGCAAACCTCCTGGCTCGCTTTGGAAACGGATTCCAACCCAGCCGTGAGGTTCGTTTGTACGCTTGTAATTTAGCGTAGTTACGGTATCGGCAAAGGCGAAAAAGGTACGACTTTCATATTTCTCACCTGATAAACGCTCATTAAGTAAGCCAAACTCATGATCGAGCATCTGTAAAAGCCTGTTCTGACTAACGTAACGACCGTTGGTTTCTGCTCCGTAGATGGCATCACTAAAAGTCATATCGTAAGCCGACATGGTTTTGGCTACTGTTCCAGATGCTGCCCCAGCATTAAAAAAGTTTCGTGAAACTTCTTGCCCTGCCCCAATTTCGGCAAAAGTACCATAAATTCTTGGGTCAAGGTTTATTTTAAGTGCCTTACGCTTTGTATCCAGAATTTCTCTCTCCATGCCGCAAAAGTACAAAAAATTGAGGTTAAGCTAATTTTAAGAATGTAACTTAAAATCGATCTAAATACTGCATTCTCTAAAGGTCACCCTGAATTTATTTCAGGGTCTACTTTGCAAGAAAGATGCTAACCACGAAGTAGCTACAAGGCAATTGAAAACACTATTTCTACTTGTAAAATAAATTCAGCACGGCAACCTGAATGAAATGTAAAAAAATAAGGTTAATGCCATCCAGCATTAACCTTATAAAACTAAACTTAAACCATTATGAAACCTGCATCAACTATCTATCGCATCTACATCAAATTCACCTGATGCAAGCTTCATAAACTTTGAAAAAACTAAACTATTATGAAAAATCCTCTCTCGAGAAAATCTTTATTACGATACTACAATTTCTTTATGCTGTAATTTAGCATCGTCTTTTTTGCTAATATTGATCGATAAAATACCGTCTTTGTATTCAGCAGTAATATTATCACCATCGGCACTATCAGGTAAATTAAATGATCTAGCAAATGAGCTATAATCAAATTCTTTACGTGTAAAATCTTTAGCTACCTGGGTTTCGTCTTTTTTAACTTCTGCCCAAACAGAAAGTGTGTCTTTTTTTAAATTGATCTGAAAATCTTCTTTCTTCAAACCTGGAGCAGCTAACTCAATTACATATGCAGCTTCATTTTCATAAATGTTCACATTTGGCGATTTATCAACCATTTTGTTTTTAGTTACTGCATCGCTAAACAATGAATCGAAAACATTGTTAAAGTAAGGAGCTGTGTTACGGGTTCTGTTGTTAAAATTTACTAGTGTCATATCGCTTATTCTTTATTTTTTAATTTTTAAATTGATAATACACCATATTCAACTTGCATACCAAATCAAATATTTATGATTTTTAAGACATTTTGGCAAAACAAATCCAAAACAAAAGACAAATTGGCAGAAATTAAGGGTTTTTCAGACAAGTTCAACTATAAAACCAATATTCATTTGCGTTTTATTGATTTTGATATGATGGGGCATGTAAACAATTCAATCTACTTTACCTATCTAGAAATTGCCAGAACAAAATATTGGGAAGAAATTATAAAATGGGATTGGAAGAAAACAGGAGTCGTAATTGCCCACGCAGAACTGGATTATATTCTACCGATAGTAATGAATGATAAAATCGCTATTCATGTAAAAACATCGAGGATTGGTACTACAAGTTTCGACCTGGACTACCAGATTGTTAAGATAAAAGGAACAGAAGAGATCATCTGCAGTAAAGGAAAAACGGTTTGCATTGCGGTTGATTACGCCACAGGCAAACCAACTGCTATCCCAGAAGAGGAAAAGCAAAAAATGCTGGGTTTTGAACAGTTAGAACAATAAAATAGCCGTCATGCTGAACTTGTTTCAGCATCTATATAAAGACCCTGAAACAAGTTCAGGGTGACGAGTAAAATTAATCAGGCATAATTTTGCCAGGATTTAATATTCCGTTAGGATCGAAAACTTTTTTAATACCCCGCATTAAATTAAGATGGATTTCAGAATATTTAATTGGCATAAAATCTTTTTGAACTAAGCCAATACCGTGCTCGCCAGATAATGTTCCGCCTAAAGCAGTGGTTAATTCGAATATTTCTGCGATACCGAATTTGAGTTTGTTTTTCCAATCTTCGTCACTCATTCCGGCTTTAATAATATTTACATGCAGGTTTCCATCACCTGCATGTCCGTAACAAACACTTTCGAAGCCATATTTGGCACCAATTTCTTTTATACCATTAACAAGTTTAGGTAAAGCTGCTCGTGGCACAACCGTATCTTCCTCCTTATAAACAGAGTTTGATTTAACCGATTCTGCCATGGTTCTACGCATCCGCCAGAGTTCTTCTTTTTGAGCCGCAGTATCGGCAAACAGTACTTCCGTGCAATTATGTTCTTCTAAAACGATATTGGTTTTCTCACAGTTTTTAAAAATATCGTCCAAATCATCTCCATCAAACTCAATCATTAACAGGGCAGCAACATCATCTTTTAAATCGAATTTAATATCATCGAATTTAATTACCCACTCTACTCCTTTCCGCTCCATAAACTCTAAAGCCGATGGCGTTACACCTGCCCTAAAAATTGCAGAAACCGCTGCACATGCATCTTCATTGGTGCTAAAGGAGCCCATCATTAAAACGGATTGACTAGGTTTAGGCAATAATTTAGTCACAATTTTGGTCACCACAGCCAGTGTACCTTCCGATCCGATCATCAACTGTGTTAAGTTGTAACCCGATGCATATTTTAAAGTATTGGCACCAGTCCATATAATATCGCCATTAGGCAGAACTACTTCAAGATTTAAGATATATTCTCGTATGGTGCCATATTTTACTACCCTTGGTCCACCAGAACCATGCGCCACGTTACCACCAATAAAGCAAGATCCTTTACTGCTTGGATCAACCGGATATAGAAGTCCCTTTTCAGCTACGGCATTGATAAATTCCTCGGTAATCACCCCTGGTTCAACGGTTGCCTGCAAGTTTTCGGTATCAATATCAAGAATAGCCTTAAACTTTTCCATCGATAAAGAAACACCGCCATAAATCGGCAAAGCAGCCCCGCTTAAACCTGTCCCACCTCCACGCGGCGTAACGGGAACATGATATGTATTACAGATTTTCAATAAAGCAGAAACTTCTTCGGGAGAAGTTGGCTTTACCACCAGCTCTGGTTGGTAACGTAAATCCTCAGTTTCATCATGACTGTAATTTTCTAAACTATCAGCATCAGTAAAAACCTTATCTGCTCCAATAGCAGCTTTAATTTCTGCTAAAATTTCAGCATTTATCTTCGTAAAATTCATTTTAATTGGCTGATGTGTAAGTAAGTTTAACAAAGGAATGTCCAATCTGGCCCGGCATTGGTGGGTTTAATTTCTTCATACTCACCTGTACAGTTTCAACAAAAGGATATAATTTAATTACTTTAGAAATGATATTCTTCAAAACAGTTTCCAAAAGCTTTTGTGTGTGTGTCATTTCTTCGAGAATAATAGCATTCAGGTCTTCGTAATTAACGGTCTGACCTATTTCATCATCAAAACCTTGCGGCGTAAACTCTGTTTCGAGATCTACAACAAAATGATTTCCAATAAGTTGCTCTTCTGGGTAATATCCATGTAAGGCAAAGCATTTTACATCTTTTAACGCTACGGTTTGTTTGAAATGGCTCATGTATATTTTGTATGCTGCAAAATTAATTTTTTATTCATGAATATAATGCCCCTTGCCGTAAATTGTTACCTTTGAAATTAACGCGATTTCTTAACCAGATAACACGAATTACATGAGCAAATCAGTAAAAAAAGACCTGTACGAGGCGCCAGACTATTATTTATTGGATGAATTGTTAACCGATGAGCACAAATTAATCCGTGCTACAGCCAGAGATTGGGTAAAAAAAGAAGTGAGTCCGATTATTGAAGATTATGCACAAAAAGCAGAATTTCCAAAGCATTTAATAAAAGGCCTGGCCGATATTGGTGCTTTCGGCCCAACCATTCCGGTTGAGTACGGTGGTGCAGGCTTGGATTATACGGCTTATGGGATTTTGATGCAGGAAATAGAACGTGGCGATTCAGGCATCCGCTCTACTGCATCTGTTCAGGGTTCGTTGGTGATGTACCCAATTTATGCTTATGGGACCGAAGAACAGCGTAAAAAATACCTGCCAAAATTGGCCAGTGGCGAAATGATGGGCTGTTTCGGTTTAACAGAACCAGATCATGGCTCCAATCCGGGTGGCATGGTAACCAATATTAAAGATGCCGGAAGCCATTATATTCTAAATGGTGCAAAAATGTGGATCAGTAATGCACCATTTGCAGATATTGCAGTAGTTTGGGCAAAAGATGAATCGGGCAAAATCAGGGGAATGGTAGTTGAACGTGGAATGGAAGGGTTTTCGACTCCTGAAACACACAACAAATGGAGCCTACGCGCTTCTGCCACTGGTGAGCTGGTTTTTGATAATGTAAAAGTGCCAAAAGAGAATGTTTTTCCTGAAATAAGCGGATTAAAAGGTCCATTGGGCTGCTTAAATCAGGCCCGTTATGGTATTGCCTGGGGCGCATTGGGGGCAGCAATGGACTGTTATGATACCGCTTTGCGTTATTCAAAAGAGCGTATTCAATTTGGGAAACCTATTGGCGGTTTTCAGTTACAGCAAAAGAAATTGGCAGAAATGGTTACCGAAATTACTAAAGGCCAGCTTTTGGTTTGGCGCTTAGGTGTATTAAAGAGCGAAAATAGGGCATCTGCAGAACAAATATCGATGGCAAAAAGAAACAGTGTAGAAATTGCCCTCGATATTGCCCGAAATGCACGCCAAATGCTTGGCGGAATGGGGATTACCGGCGAATACTCGATTATGCGACACATGATGAACCTCGAATCGGTGGTTACCTACGAAGGCACACACGATATACATTTACTGATTACGGGAATGGATGTAACCGGGTTAAATGCATTTAAATAAACCTGGTCTTAATTTTATCAACCCTATTTTCATATTACATTCTTAGCTTTGTGCTTTATATCAAAAAATATTTATGGACTTTAAAAAATACACCTACATACCTGCCCCACCCGAAGAAGTTTATTTAGCGCTTACCAAAGATATCAGCATAAAATTATGGACGGGTGCCGAAGTAGAGTTTGAAGAAGTGCCGGGAACAGAGTTTTCTTTCTGGGATGGTGATATTACCGGTAAAAACATCGAATTTACTTATGGTAAACAGATTGTACAGCAATGGTATTTTGGTGAAGAAAATGAGCCTTCTATTGTAACCATCAAACTGCACGAAGATAAAAAAGGAACTTCACTGGAATTTAGACAAACCAATATCCCTGACGAAGATTATGAGGATTTTACCGAAGGGATTCAGGAGTATTATATAGGTGGGCTGGTAGATTTTTTCGACGAATAAAGCAACATCAAAAAAAAATGAAAATTAAAATTACCGCTCTTTCTTCTTTACTTTTCCTTACCGCATTTACTTCCTGCACATCTTTCCTTACTCCGGCTATTTTGGGGAACAATATGGGATATATACCAAAGGCAATGGGTGCAGATAGTGTTAAAACGTTAACAAATTTGTCAGCAAGTTATGCCGGTTCTGCTTCACCGAGCGCCGGTACTGGTTTCGAATTGGGAATGGCAAATATAAGTCAGTCGCATACCTTTAAGAAAGCAAATATTTCTTATGGAATTTTCGGTTATGCGGGAAAGGCATCGGGTGGAGATCAGGATAGCAATACAGAAGACTCAAAAAATTATCTCCCACCCTTTAAAAAATCGATCAGTGGTATTGGTTTAAGATTCTCTACTGGCCTTCACAATACCTCAGCTAATGGAAATACAGATTTTAGATACATCAACTTTGAAAATGCGCTAAGCTTTGAAGGTGGAGCATACACCAAATTCAGACAGCAGGTTTATAGCAACCGCATTCCTGATTATGTAGCCGTTACAAACAGGAAGGTGCTTTGGACCACAGGGCTATCTACAGAGGTTATCTGGAGAGTAAGGGATAACCATGATATCAGACATGCTTTTAGACTTTTTATTGGTGGAACTCCTAACTTTGCAAATAGTTTTAGATCTGGTATTAAAACAAATGATCTGATTAGGGGTAAAAATTCGATGGGTTGGGTTTTTAGCTACTTCTTGTATATCAAACATTTTTCTCTTTCGCTCGAAATGGCTGATAATGTTAATTATGCGCAAAAAATAAGCGTTGGTTATTCATTTCAATAAAACATAATGGATCAGGTACTGTTCTGACATAAATAAAATATTATGAACAGAACATTGGGACTTATATTGATCGTTGTGGGCATTGCTATGCTCGTCTGGACAGGTTTTACCTATACTAAAAAAGAAAAATTAGCTGATGCTGGTCCTATTCAAATATCTGCTGACAGAGAAAAGTCAGTTAATTGGCCACCATATGCAGGCGGGATTATTTTGATAGCCGGGGTAATTGTGTTTGTGGCTTCCAAAAACAGGAAATAACATCCATTCAATTCAGCAATTGCCTGAGTTTTCATCTCTTTTTGTATGATTTTAAATTATTGATTTACAGATTGTTATGTATGTATTAAAACATTTATGCAACATAGTTGCATAAATGTTGATCTTTATTTTGCAACATAGTTGCAATTAACTAACTTAGTGCTGTTGCAACCGGGGATAAGCCGAAACCCCGTAACCACCAGTAGGCATCAATATTAATCAATTATTTTATGAAAAATCAATCAGAAAAAATCACTTTAAGCTTAGAAGACCTTCAATTAGAGAGTTTTGTAACCAGTATCGATAGCGAAGTGGCCATGCGTTTATCAGGCGGTTTGGGTAACCTTTCAGAGCCTACCCACACTGAACAAACAGATGATCACCACACCCCTCCTGTTAAGTGTACTACTGTTATCTGTTAATTGATAAAGGTGTTTTCATCTCAAGGCGCTTTAGGGCGCCTTGTTTGGTTAAGTGTATGGCGCTTAGCGGCTTGCGTTCAGCGTAATTAACCGGTTTTATCTACCTAATGAACCATCACAAAGCCGGCCTTAATCAACAACCGGATCTGCTTAACTACTTTGTTTTCTAACTCAGTCAAAGACTTTTTAGTTGGATTCTCTTCAAAAAGAAGAGCTTGAATCGACTTTACAAGCTCCACTCCTGTTAATTTTTTCTTAGAAATTGTATTTAAAATCACCGCGGCAAACACACCCACGCTTAACTCCTTTATTCCACTCCCTTCACTGATCAATAAAAGAATATTTGGATCATTCAAATCATCGTGATGGTGATAAAGTTCTATATGCGCACTTAAGCCAAAAGATTTGGCCATCAAAGCCTGATCGGTTATAGAAAGGCTTTCGTTGGCCATTTTATACAAATACCTGTATTTCTGTTCGAAACTGAAATAGCCTTTGTGCTGTTTCCACAAGTTAACCAGCTTGCCTTCCAAATCGAATATTTTTTGAATTCTTGTATTACTGGATGCCAACACCAGCAATTCCAGTCTCATTTTAAACTCATCGATATCTTTTACATCAAAAATTGTTGAATCAACAGCTTTTAATTCCTCCAATGTTCTGGTATAGTATTTTGAAAAAACAGATTTTTTAACCTGTTTTTCGGTGTAGTTATCTTCAAAAATAGATTTTCCATAATTTTTAGGCAATTCTGGTGTTAGTATGCTGTTGGTAGTTTTATTATTCAAAACATTCAGGATGATATAACCAATACCAGATTTTCCAGAGAGTAATCCGTAATCGTCACATCCGCATGAAACGTAGGCATTATAGCTGTTTGTTTTTTGGTAAAGCATTTTGGCTTTATCCAAGATCAGAACAATTTGGGCTTTCTTCTTATGGTTTAGTAGAAGCGGAATCATACCACAGTAACCGCTCACCAAAGTAAAATCTGTGCGGTCTAACTTTTCTAAATCATCCAAACACCGTTGCAAGGCATTGCTGCAGCTTAATCGGTACTGTTTCTGTTTGGTAAGTTGCAATGCCATTTGCCTTGTAATGCCAACGCCGGCCGCACCATGGGCCCAGGCGTTTACATCGGTCATTTCGGCTAAAAAGGTTTGCAGTTTCCACTCATGTACATCAGCCTTATTTAAGCGATGCGGCCCAAGGCGCAGATCCAGCCAGTTTTTCGATGGGCTGTAATAATATTGCATCTCATATTTTAGGGCTTCTTCTGCAAGATAGATCAAACCGTTGGCTTTAAAATATTGGCCAACCTGCATTAAAACCAAGGCAATACCAGCTGCACCGTGCGAAAAGCCAGTCATGCTATCATAAGCTTTTTTTGAACTGGAATAATCCCATTTTAAACCCTGTTCTGATATCCGCGCTTCTGTAATCAGCCTTTCAATCAATAAACTAACCATATTTAATACCTCATTATCACCAGTATGATGGTAAAGTAAGGTCAACATCAATAAATTACCACTATAGCCGCTTAGAAGATCTGCCTTCGATAAACCTGCTGTTAGTTCCTGTTTATGGGCTAAAGTAAGTTCAAGCGCTTTTTCTTTGTAAAAAGTATTGCCCGCAACCTCAAAAACCTTTAAACAGGTATAAATCACACCACCCAATCCGGTATAAAGTGCAAAAAACTTCGGATGCTGTACGGCATTGGCATTTAAGATTCGGTGCATCCCTTTGTCCACTATCCTTAAATGATCACTGTTTCCATCGAACTGGTATAATTCCAAAAAGAATAGGATAATACCACAGTTACCGTTAAAAAGGTCGTAACTTTCCCTGAGTTCATACTCATCCGGATTGATGTAAAACGGCGTTTGCCACCAGATTTCCTGCTCATTTTCTTTAAAACTGGAAATTAATTCGCCATAAATTTCATATAGCTGATCTTTCAGTCTTTTGATCTCTTCTACAGTAAACATTTTGAGGATTGCTGGATTGAATTTTCATGTATAAACCGGAGGCATACTGTAATAATGTACATGATATAAGCCTCCTCATAATTTGAAATACCTAAGCGGTTATTGTTCATGTGCATAAAACTCGAAATCACCTGAAACATCTTGTTTTTTTCAAAATCAATCTTTTGGTATGAACATATCACTTTAGTCGTTTTTGATAAATATTCCATTAAATCATCATCCACAATATCCTGGTTAAGTTGCTGCCAAAACTGCTTGCCTGCCTGGAGCGTTTGATTTTTCAGCGGAACAAAAACTTTTTCAAACTGGCTTAACCAAAATGTACGCTGTTCTTCCCTCGGATCGGTTGAGTTGTATAATTTTGGTAACCAGCCATCTAAAAAGAAATTACATACGGCAATTAAATCTTCTTCATCCCACTTTAAAGTGTGAAGTAATGATAGATGCAGCTTTATAGCCTGGGTAATGATCGACTGATTTGCCTCTCTTTTTACGATCCAATTCAATACATAATGAGAAGAACATTCAAAATATTGTTCTGCCCAGACTATACTTTCGTAATTTCCGTACCTGTCTATTTCGGGTTCATATCGGGCTGTCTGAATAGTTTTAATAGCTGCATTACCCGGGCTTAATGCTTTAACAATAGCATTATGTTCGTTTTCTGACGCTTTTAACCTCAAACGGATATGATTCCCTCCCTCCCAATAACGAATAAAAAACCAGGGCCTGCGCCATTGCCAGATAAAAGGATGGATAAGTTCTATCAAAAGCCTGTCAGCATTTTCATGATAAAAAATATACAATGAAAACCACTTTTCTTTATGCTCTTCCATAAGCCGATCAGTTATTGTACCATTGAATGAGGTATTCGCGCACCGTATTCTGATCAGGTTTGGGAAAAACCTCTTCTAAGGTGATGTATTCTCCTGCCCTTAAAAGCAGTTTTTTAAACATACCAACTAACAAAGGATGGGTAAAAGAAAGATATTGCGGTTTATAATCATCATGCAGTCCTTCCCGTTTTCCTTCAGGTTTTGCCTGATAGGCACGTTTTCGTAAAAAAATAAAAATCTCTTTGGGTATTTTATTGCGGTCAAGCCAATTATTTAGTCTGATAAAGTAAGTGAAATCTGCTTCGGCAAGTCCCTGAACCGGGATGATTTCGGTTTTTACCCGCCACGTTTTTCGCCTGATCACCACATTTTCTGCATAAACAATTCTTGGCAGAACAAATATATCCGGTGCCGGAACCGGGTATTTATCAAGATAAAACCGGTCAACCAGTTGAATGAAAGGTTGTAATGATACACGGGCATCGGGATTGAAATGTGCAAGTAGCTGGTAAAGGTTAGACCGATTATAAAAAGACTCCAGGCTTAAATCGTAGCTAAATAATTCCAAATCGGCAGAATGTAAGCTAAGCGCCTTTCTTTCCTTATTATATCTGACTTTTAAGTCGCGGATATTAAACCGTTGAGCTAAGGGGTATATATTATTTCCCCCGGGAAGCTCGAGTTCGTGCGCCAATAGAGGCGGGTGAATATTGGCATTGAATGTTGAAGCATCGTTAAGCTCCAGCTTCATCTGATCGGGAAAAAGCTTTTCGTTGTACTGAACAAAACTTAGGGTAACCTCTGGATCAAACAATGACAAAAACCTGCCGCTTACTTTGCCCATGCCGGGTAAAAGTGCATTGATAACACCAGAAAAACCATCTTCGTTGTCCGAAAACTGAACAAACATACCCAGTGATGATTTTTGAGCCAAATTTTGGCTTTTTGGCAGATCAGCAAAAAAATCAGCATTAAACCTGATCAGATTTTCGTTAGCATGATCTAATTGATCAATTTTAGCCATAACAGCCTCTTTCCAACGCCTGAGTGCTAAAAAATCAAGTCCTTCTTCGGTTTTGTGCTCTTTTTCTTGCTTTTTAACGTAGAGATAATAGTCTTTGTAAAAAGTAGCTAGGGCTACGGCTTCATCATTTGAGTATTGCTTCAGAAAGAAACCGATCATTTTTTTCCGTTCATTCCTCATTACATCGAGCGGAAGCAAATAACTGATCAGTTCATCGGTTTTCGATACAAAATCTTCAACAGGTTGACCTGGAAGCACTAAACTCTCCGAAGTAAAACAATCTTCGTAAAAAATATGCCTGGCCGAAAAATAATAAGGCACAAATTGATGCATTGAAAAAGCAGTTATTTCGGGAGTTTCAGCCATCAATTTCCCATCTGATGCAGCGCTATACAAAGGAAGGCCGGCTTCCTGCTGCAGATCGGCAAAAACTGCATTCAGCTGCTTCTCGGCTTGTTGGAGAATATTATACCGCTCAAAAAGATCAGTGCCTTGGTATACTCTTCTATAATCTTTCAGACGTTCAAAAAGCGCAATGATCGCTAAAACTGAGGGTTCTTCTCTTTTTAAGTTCTTAAGAAAAAGCAATAGCTTATCGTCCCAATGCTCATCCATCCCGGAAAATCCGGGATTCATTTCGAGCATACCGCTTTCAACCAGTTTGATCAGGTAGATCTTTATGCTTTCGTGACTGGGATTTTCCAAATAAATCGCACATTGATCGATCAGATTTTTCAGGGTAACAGGTTTATGATAACCATCAAGATATTGATAAACAATTAATTGTAAGGAATTTGCATTGATCTGCTGAAAAGATTCGATGTTGTTGAAATTACTCAGAAAACAGATTTTATCTTCCTTTATTTCTGCAGTTAAGTTTAATTTAACAAACAAATGCTCATTTAATAAGGGATGCTTTTTGATAATGGCTTTAAGATACTCGAATATGGAGTTGTTTAATTTTAACCGGCTATTAACCTGCGCAACAGCTCCCGGGTTTTCAGGTGTACCCGACTGATCTAAAGTCATTAATCCTGTATAGGTGAAACTGCTAAACGGCGAGGTTTTAAAAGCCATCCTGCTGAGGTACCTTAGCAAACTGAACAGGATACGCTGTTCCTTTTGTTTAAAGCTATGGCTGTCTTTTTTTACAAAATTTTTTAGCTGTTCGTAAAGCAGCGGGCTGGAAAGCAAAAGCCCGTTCTGAAGTTCTGGATTGAGTGCCATTTGCTGTAGCCATTTCCGGTTCAGATCCTGTTCTTCTTCGAATTTTAATGCCTTTTCTTCCAAAAAAAAAGCCAACTCTTCAGCTTTATCCAGGTAGCTTTGCAGATCATTTCTTACCGTCTGCGGCAAGTGAAGGATGTGCTCATTATTTATCTTTTTATCATTGAATATCTGTCTTTTAATGTTAATTAACAGTTGTCTTACTTTATCATCTTGCTGCTCAGTGATGATCGGATATAAAGCATCACAAAAGCAGTTTTTTAGCTGCTCTTTTTCATTAATGAGCGCTCCTATAGATTTCAGCAATTTTTCAGTATCATTAAACTTCAAATTGTCAAAAAGTTGATGATGCAATCCGGCATAACGCACCAATGAATAAGGAAAAATCTGTAAGCTCATATTAATAGGTATTTATTTGCCCAGTTCGAGTTGGTTTTTGATCAGGTTATAATAGCTTCCTTTTTTAAGAAGTAAACTTTCATGGGTACCTTGCTCCTGGATTTCGCCCTGATGCAGCACTATAATCTGATCGGCATGTTTAACGGTACTTAGCCTGTGTGCTACAATCAGTACCGTTTTGCCTTTAAAAAAAGTATTCAGGTTATTTACGATCGATCGCTCATTCTGTGCATCAAGTGCGTTGGTGGCTTCATCCAGAAATACATAATCAGGATTACGGTAAATCATCCTGGCAATTAACAGACGTTGCTTCTGTCCTTCGCTAAGCCCATAACCATCCCTACCAACCACAGTATCGTAACCAAATGGCATGGAAGAGAAAAAATCGTGCATATTGGCCATTTTAGCAGCTTCATAAAGCCTTTCGTAATCTTTTGTAACCGCTCCAGCAAAAATGTTATTGGCGATAGAATCCATAAATACGTAACCATCCTGCATAACTACTCCACAGTGTTTCCGCCACGATTTCGCATTCACTTGAGCTATATTTTGCTTGCCCAGGTTTATTTCACCTCCGGTTAAGCCATAAAATTTCAATAAGAGCTTAATGAGTGTTGTTTTGCCACTACCGCTCATGCCCACAATCGCAGTAATTTTCCGGGCAGGAATTAAGAGGTCGATATTTTTCAAAACAAAAGGAGAATGTCTGCTGCCGTACTGAAAAGAGACCTTTTTCAATGAAATATCAACTGGGCCAGGGTTTTTCAATTCTTCTTTTAGTTCGAGGTCTTCTTCCTCTTCCTGCTGAACTTCCTCCATTCGCATCAAACTGAATTTGGTGTTTTGAGATACCCTCGAAAATTCGACCAGCTGATTTACCGGCGCATTAAGCTGACCGCACACATAAGTAACGGCAAGCATGCCACCCAGTGTAATCTGATCATTGATTACCAGCATAGCTGCAGCATAAGTGATTAATACGTTTTTTACCTCATTGATAAAAGACCCCACCCCTTGCATGCGCTGATCGAGCTGAAGTGCTTCAAGTTTTAAGTCAAACGACTGATCCTGAAGGCTTTCCCAAAGGTCTTTTTTATCTTCTTCGCTGCCGGTGAGTTTGATTTCCTGCATGGCATAAAAAATCTCCAAAAGCAATTGCTGATTGGCAGAAAGGACCTTAAATTTCTTTTGATCGATGATTTTACGTTTCTGCTGAAAAGAGTTGGACCACAAGATGCTGATCCCTGCCCCTATAGTGAAAAGGAGACATATCTGCCAGTTATAGTAAAATAATACCCCACCAAGTACCAATAAAGTAATAGCCGAAAGGATAAAATTGATCAGAAAATTAGTTAAGAACTCCTCTATACGCTGATTATCATTTACCCTTTGCATATTATCGCCTGCCTGGCGGTTATCAAAGAAAGAAAAAGGCAGTTTCATCAATTTGGCCAAAAAATCTTTTAGCATCATGATGCTTGTTTTGGCACCAATGCGGAACAATATCCTGGCACGCATAAAATCCATCAGCATCCGACCCGAAAAGAGCATTAACTGACCTAAACATATCAACAAAAGCAGGTTGGTGTTTTTGGCACTGATGCCTTTATCAACCACCATTTGCGTAAGCAACGGTATAACAAGCGAAAAGCCGCTGGCCAATATTAAACTCACCAGTATCGGTAACCAGTTTTTACGGTGCATTTTGAGGTAAGGCAGCAATGACCATAGCGAAGTTTTATGCTCGGGCTCTTCCTTTAAATCATCAAAAGTACGGTCGGGCTGCAGCAGCAAAGCTCTTCCAGTTTTATTTTCTGCACTGATTGCCCAGCCAGCAAGAAAATCGTCAATGCGAAGTTTAACCTTACTGCTTAAAGCAGGGTCGGCCAGATAAATATATTGATCATTTACTTCATAAAGCACAACATAATGTTCTTTCTGCCAATGCAGTATACATGGCAACGGAACGTTTTTCAATTTATCGAAAGGTAGTTCTGCAGCAAGGGTTTTAAAACCCATATTGTCAGCAGCATCGATCAAATTGAGCAGGTTTGTTCCCTGTTTACCGATCTGGCACAGCTTCCTTAAATACTGCATCGAAAGATTTTTGCCGTAATAAGCTGCGACCATTTTCAAACATACAGGGCCACAATCCATTGCATCGGGCTGCTTATAAAACGGGTACTTATTTCTACGGATAAAATCTTTAAACATGGTGCAAAGAAAATTTGTAAATGCAATACAGTTGCAAATATGTAAAATATAATGCAACTTTGATGCATTAAATAACCATAAAATTTCAGATGCATAAAAAGGATTTTGCCACTTGGTTAATGCTGATCAAAAAAGAATTATTGCTGAATTATCGGAATAAGACGATTATGATTTCGACTATTATAATATGGATATTGTTTATAGCTGCTACTATATGTACAATTTTAAATTACCAGACTGATCATAAGCAACGTCAGTCTGCAAATACACTTTTCAGGCAACAATGGGAACACCAGAAGCGAAATCCGCATGATGCAGGCCATTTCGGAACCTACCTGTTTAAGCCTGTTAACCTGCTCAATGCTTTTGATACTGGCATTAACGATTTTACAGGCAGTACCTACCGGGTTGAAGCTCATATACAGCACGAAATCAGCGATGACGAAGCGGTGAATAATGATACAGTCATGCGTTTCGGAAAACTCACCTTCGCACTTATTCTACAATTACTAATCCCTCTATTTTTACTGTTCAATACTTCTACCAGCATTACCAATGAAAAGGAAAGCGGAACGCTTAAAATGCTGTTAGCCCAGGGCCTGAGTAGCCGGAAGATTATCTGGACGAAAGTTTGGGCTAATTACCTGCTCATTGCAGCGATTGTGCTACCTGTTTTTATATTCATGGCTGCAGCAGTTTTATCTTCAACCGATTCTGTCCTATTACTGCCCAGATTGGGATGGATCCTGATTACTTTTTTATTGTATTTCCTGATCATCTCATTGGCTGGTACCCTCATTTCAGCCATCAGCAGCCACTCTGGCAAGGCATTGTTAATGGCTTTATGCCTATGGATTTTTACCGGGATCATCTTTCCCAAAATAATTACAGGTATTGCAAACCGAAGTTATCCATTAATGTCGCGCGCTACTTTTAGCGACCTGGTTGAACAAGGCTATAGAAAAGGTTTAACCGGAAACGATCCTTATGCAGCACGCGGCGAGCGCTATATCAATAGCTTATTAAAAAAATATCAGGCAGATAGCGTTGCGGCATTACCTTTTAATATAAATGGTTTAACACTTCAGTTTAATGAAGATTACCGAAGCATGGTTTTTAACCATTATTTTAAATCGGTTGAAAAGAGCTTTGATCAACAGCAGCATTTTTTAACTATCTCCGGAATTTTCGATCCTTTTCTGTCCACAAAACGTTTATCGATGGCTTTGGCAGGATCAGATTTTTATCATCACCAACAATTCTTTAAACAGGCCCAAACTTACCGAAACGCGCTCATCAAGCGGCTGAACATGCAACTGGCTATGCACGGTAAGGGTGTTAAGGGCGAATACATTGTTGGGCCGGAATACTTTAGCAGGCTTAAAGATTTTAAATATCAACTGCCTGAGCTTAACCAGGTATTAAACTTAAGAAAGGTAGCTTTTTTATCGCTGGCCGGCTGGATTTTGATGCTTGTATTATTTCTCCAATTTATTGCTTCACGTTATTTAGCCTATCATTATGCAGCTGCTTAAAACCATCTTTTTATTTGAATTCAGACTGCTTGCCAGGCAAAAATTTATCTTGTTACTGATCGGTTTTTTCTTCCTGACCGGAATTTATAGCATTTACTATGGTTATCATTTTACTGAAAAGCAGTTAGCAGCTATAGATAGCCTGGAAAGCGGATATCAAAAAAAATATAGAGAAATAGAGGCCGCTTTTTCGGCAGATACCACTACTGCGGAAGGTAAAATTCTGTTTAACCAGGCTGGCATTCCTTCAGTAATTGAGTATAAAAACCCTTTAATTGCTGTATGTAAACCTCAATCAATAAGTGTTTTATCAATTGGACAAAGCGATCTGCAACCTTATTACGATGTGATTACCCGCCGACGCAATTTTATGCAGGGTTCGAATGCCGAAATCTCAAATCCAGAAATGTTAGTGTCGGGTAATTTTGATCTGGCTTATGTGATTATTTTCCTGCTACCGATACTGGCTATTGCATTAAGCTACAATACCTGGTCTAAAGAGAAAGAGCAACAAACTGATAGATTACTTTCATTACAGGGAATTTATTTCAGGAAGATTATTGGTTACAAACTTGTTTTTCGCTTCCTCCTGGTTGGTTTAATGGTTTGGCTATTGAGTATCATCGGATTTATCAGTTCAGCTACACTCATTCCATTTGATCTTAGCGCAGCTCTATTTTGGCTGTTGAGCAGCAGTGCTTATCTTTTTTTCTGGTTTGCTGTTACCTTTTTTATATTGAGGCTGGGAAAAAGTTCTGTGCATAATGCCCTCTATCTTTTGGGCCTGTGGTGCGCCTTGTTGATCTTATTGCCAGCTTTATGCAATACTGTTGTACGCTTGTACTATCCCATTCCTTTAAAAACCGGAGCTGCAGTGGCTTTGAGAGAAAACAGTGAAGCCATTTGGGCCATGCCGCATAAATTATTGATCGATACTTTTTACCTGAACAATCCTAAATACAGCCCTTTAAGGGAAGCAGCAGATACAAGCGAGACCAGTAATAAACGCTTTGCAGCTTATTACGATCTTTTGGGTAGGCGTATGACACAAGCTATTGAAAACTACAACCAATATCCTGCTGCACAGAACGAAGCCAATCTATGTTTAAGCTGGTTTAATCCGGCAATTAAAACACAATACTTACTGAACGGAATAGCTGGCACAGGCCTTAACGATTATCTCTCTTATCAAAGACAGGTAAATGATTTTCAAAAAACATGGGTTGATTTTATGACTGGTTATATTATTTCAGATAAAAAACTAATATTAAATGATTTAAAAGATCTACCTCAATTTAAACTTAAACCTTTAAAAAATAAATACCCAGAGATTGCTATAGGTATTTTATACCTCTCTGGCATCAGTTTCTGCATCATATTTCTTTCCAGGAAAATCACTGTTAAAATATAATTCAAACAATAATATATCCCAATCACACAAAAAAATGAAGAAAACACTTTACCTGATTTTATTCTTATTTATTTCGGTACAACAGGTTTTTGCACAGCATGAAAAACGGAATAGATCAACGCAGGATTCTGTCATCAAAACACGTCAGCTTAATGAAGTCCGTATTGATGGTCAGAAAGCTGTTAAACTCAAAAAAGATACCCTCTCCAACACCTTAAGGATGCAGGTTCCCCTGTTGCAGATGCCACAGAATATCATCAGTATTTCTTCATCCCTGATACAGCAACAGGGTGCATTGCAGTTAAAAGATATGGCCAGAAATGCCAGTGGTATTTATTTTGGTTATAACAGTTCGCCTTTTGATAACTCGGCATCAATAAAAGTAAGGGGATTTAATGCCGCTACCACAATTAACGGTATGCCAAACCGCCTGGTTCTGGGGGCAACACTGGATGATGAATCATTAATCGAAAATCTTGAGTTTATTAAAGGTCCGGCA
Organism: Pedobacter sp. SG908; assembly: GCF_011759615.1. NCBI lineage: Bacteria > Pseudomonadati > Bacteroidota > Sphingobacteriia > Sphingobacteriales > Sphingobacteriaceae > Pedobacter > Pedobacter sp. SG908. The sequence continues at coordinate 2,293,075 of NZ_JAAOYY010000001.1, read as the reverse complement.
GGTTTTATAAGTGCTTTAGGCGAACCTGGAGGGACTTTAAATATTGTGACCAAATCACCAAAGGAAAAACTACTTAATGTACAGCTTACAGGTGGTAATTATAATCTTTTGCGCGCCACTGCAGATATTGGAAGTGCTTTAAAAAGCAAAGGCTTTTCCTACCGTTTTAATACGGCGTTTCAGCATCAAGATTCGTACCTGAATTACATGAAAACCGCCAAATATGTAATTGCACCTGTGCTACAATACAATTTAAGCCCCCGCACTTACCTGATTGCCGAATACAATTACATCCGCGGAGAGGTTAAAAACGGTTCATCAATTAACAAATTACGTCAGGATAAAGATGTATTACAGGATCCGGTCAGCCTAAATTTCAGTGCAGGTAAAGGATTACCTTTGAGTGTTTCAGAAACACATACTTTCAGATTTAGCGCCGTTCATAAATTCAATGAAAACTGGCAGCTTACCTCCCAGTCAAATTTTGTCAAATCGCCAGCCAACCAATGGTATATGGTATCGGCAAATAACAGAACATCGATCAGTTTTAACGACCAGGGTAAAACCAACCGCATTGCCAGCAACTCGAACCTGTTGGGCGAAACCTATAATACCAATCTGTTTTTATCTGGGAAATTTAAAACCGGTGTATTTAAGCATAATTTACTGATCGGAAGCGATTATACCAAGGGAAACGACTCTTTATCTACCTACTACGGTACCGTTTCTACTCCATTTGATAGGAATAGCCCTAATTTTTATGTAGATCCGAATATGGTGAGTATTACCAAAAGATCAATCAGGCAGGAAAATCACATTCACTATTCTGCAGCTTATATTTATGATAATATCACATTGGATAAATTTTTACTGACTGTTGGTGCACGTTATACGGATTACCGCAACCGCAATATTTTAACCACAACCAAAGGTCCGCGTGTGCCCGACTACTATAAACAACATGCATTTTCACCCCGTGCAGCATTAAGTTTTATGCCTGACTCTACATCTTCCGTTTATTTTCTATTTGACCAATCCTTTGTGCCTAAGACAGGTCAGGTAGTTACCGAAACCATCGATGGTCCGCAGGCCGGACAAAAAACTGTTACAGCATCAAAACCTATTGAACCCGAATTAGGCACCAACCTTGAAATTGGCCTCAAAAAGAACTGGTTTAATGGTCGTTTGTTGACGACAGTAAATGGTTTTCATACAGTAAAAAGAAATGTAGCGGCAAGAGATTTCAGGAATTACGCCGCCTCTGCAGGGGCAATAGCCTATTATCTTCAATTGGGCGAAGTAGTGAGCAATGGTTTTGAAGTTGATGTAATCGGAAATATTACCGATTGCCTGTCGCTGATTACCAATTATACTTATGTAGATGCCAAAATTACCAAAGATAATAACCTAAATCCAACAGCCGACGATCCTTCAATTGTAGGACAAAAAATGCCCGATGTTCCTCAACAGGTGTTTAATACCTGGTTGCAATATAGTATTCCTTTAAAAGGTTATAACAAAATTTCAATCAGCGCAGGCCAAACCACCATTACCAAACTTTCGGCTATTAGTCAGCGCGATACCTACTTACCCAATTACACCAAATTTGATGCAGGATTGAGTTTTAGCAATCCTAAATATATGTTCAGACTTATTGCCGATAATTTAACCAACAAACGTTATATGGCTTCGGGCGATATTACTACTGATTTCCCTTATCCGGGCAATAATTATTTCTTTATAGAAGGCGAGCCTTTTACCATCAGGCTTTCTTTGGGTGTAAAATTTTAATTTTTTCTTTATATGTTAGAAGCCATTGGATTAACCAAAAAATACCAGGACCACGTTGCCTTAAATAACCTGAATTTAAAAGTGGAGGCTGGAGAAGTATTTTGTTTGCTTGGACAGAACGGTGCGGGTAAAACCACTACCATTAATCTTTTTCTTGGCTTTACAGCAGCCAGTAGTGGCGAAGCCAGGATAAACGATATATTGGTTAGCCCCAACAATGAGCAAACCAAACAGTTTTTAGCCTACATTCCCGAAGTGGTAATGCTTTATGGTCACCTGAGTAGCATTGAAAATCTTGATTTTTTTAGCCGCATTGCTGGTTATACTTATAAAATAAATGAGCTTGAAGCATTTTTGCTTCAAGCCGGTCTTCAGCCGGATGCTTTTCATAAAAGGCTAGGCAATTACAGTAAGGGCATGCGGCAAAAGGTAGGTATAGCCATTGCAGTAGCTAAAAATGCCAAAGTTATTTTGATGGACGAACCAACAAGTGGTCTCGATCCTAAAGCTACCAATGAGTTTAGTGAAATTGTAAGACAGCTTTCGCAGGATGGCCGGAGTGTTTTTATGGCCACACATGACCTTTTTAACGCGGTAAATGTAGGGAGCAGGATTGGAATTATGCGACAGGGAACGCTGGTGTATACTTTGGATGCCAAGGATATTTCGGCAGTTGATCTTCAGAAACTGTATTTGGAGACGATTTGATTGAAAGAAAAAATCGTCATTCCAGGATATCGTTCTGGTCGTCATCCTGAATTTAATTCAGGGTGTTGATTTACCAGTTTCATATTCCGGAATGACGAAAAAAGGCTCCATTAATTAGATTAGCAGGTATTTTTTGGTTAAAGATCCTTCATTGCATTTAGGATAACAAAAACTGAAAAAACTATATCTCATAATTATAAACCGATCTTATTGCATCTCTTAAGTTATATTTAGAAGCCATCACTTCTCCATAAGCACCAGCACTACGGATTGCGAAAATATCGCCCCTGAAAGATTCTGGTTGCTCAACCTCTTTGCCAAAACAATCTGTACTCTCACAGATCGGCCCTACAATATCGTATTTAACAATCTGTGAACTGTCAACTGGAAACTGCTTACTAAGATTCTCGATCTTGTGATACGCTTGATACAATGCCGGACGCATCAATTCGGTCATCCCTGCATCCAGTACCACAAAATTTTTCTTCTTACCGTTTTTTACATACAGGACTCTTGTAATTAGCGATGCTGATTGACCGACCAAAGCCCTACCCAATTCAAAATGTACTTCCTGACCAGGTTTAACGGTTAAGAATTCATTGAAAATTTTAAAGTAAGATCCAAAATCAGGAATTTGATGATCAGGATTGTAATAATCGATACCTAAACCACCGCCTACATTCAATACCTTAAGTTTAAAGCCTTTATCTTCAAACCATGCAGCAAATTCGTTTACACGAACGCAAAGGTTTTTATAAACATCCAAATTGGTAATCTGCGAACCGATATGAAAATGAATGCCGATAAATTTAAGATTTGGTGAAGCTTTTAAAGTTTCGGCACATTCTGGTAAATCCCATGAATTGATCCCGAATTTATTTTCGTCTAAACCAGTGGTAATGTTGTGGTGGGTATGCGCATCAACATTCGGATTGATACGGATAGCCACCTGAGCGGTTTTACCTTTTTTACCAGCAAGTTCATTTAATACCGCTAATTCCTGGATAGATTCTACGTTAAAACAGAAAATATCCAGATCTAATGCCTCATTAATTTCTTTATCAGATTTACCAACTCCGGCAAATACAATTTTTTTGTGATCAAAGCCAATTTCAACTGCTCTTCTTACCTCACCGGCACTCACGCAATCTGCACCAAAACCAATTTCTCTGATCTGGTTTAACAGTACAGTATTGAAATTCGCTTTTAGTGCATAGTGGATATGAAATTGATATGGAGCTGCGGCATCTGCACAGGTGTGCAAGGTTTTTTGCAACAGATCGGTATCATAGTAGTAAAAAGGCGTTTCAATATTGTTAAACTTTGATATATCTTTATCGGCGAACATGTTCAAATTCCTTATTATAATTTTAATTTTATTCTTTGGGCTAATTTATTTGGGTAACTACCTGGATTTAAAGCATGGAAGAATTACCCAGAAACAATACAATGGAAAAATTCGATTTTTTATCGTATTACTCCTCATTGTATTGTTCTTATTATTTATCAAAAAATGAAGATAGCAGCCGCCATATTTATCGTCCTCATTCTTTCTGCAGGATTGTATAACTCCTACAAAAAATATAAAAACGGATTATTACCATCAAGCTTCCTGGCTATTCACTTCCTTATCGGGTTGCTGGTCATCATCGGCGCCTTTTTTCTCCTATTCGAATAATCTATTGTGCAAGCTTCTTAAAGCCTCCGTTTTATGCTCGCTTAGGATTAAAAGCGAAACGTTATAATTACTACCTCCGTAAGAAATCATGCGGATGGGAATGTGTTTTAAACCTTCTAAAACCCTGCTGGCGAAACCATGTTTTTCCGAACCGAAGTCGCCTACTACGCACACAATACTGTGATCAGTATCTACTTCTACTGTTCCGAAACTCTCCAGTTCCTCAATGATTTGTGGCAAGTGTGCTGTTTCATCTATTGTTAGCGATACAGCCACCTCCGAAGTGGTAATCATATCAATTGGCGTTTTGTAACGCTCAAAAACCTCGAAAACCCTACGTAAGAAACCATAGGCTAACAACATACGGCTCGATTGGATACGGATTGCCGTAATGCCATCTTTAGCAGCTATTGATTTAATTTTACCTTTTTCACTATTATGGGTAATTAAAGTACCCGCTGCAGAGGGCTCCATCGTATTTAATAAACGAACAGGAATTTTGTATTTCTGTGCAGGGAAAACAGATTGAGGGTGTAAAATCTTTGCACCAAAATATGCCAACTCAGCTGCTTCATCAAAAGATAACTGAGCAATCGGCTTGGTTCCTTTTACAATACGTGGATCGTTGTTGTGCATTCCATCTATATCCGTCCAGATCTGAACTTCTTCAGCCAAAATTGCAGCACCCAATAAAGATGCTGTATAATCGCTTCCTCCACGACGCAAGTTATCTACTTCGCCAAAACTGTTACGGCAAATATAACCTTGTGTAATAAATAATTTATTGTCTTTATGCTGCTCCAAAAGCGGCGTTAAATGTTTTGTGGTAAAAGGAATATCTGGTTCGTTATCTTCATCCGTTTTCATAAAATCTAAAGCCGGAAGCAACACCGATGATACACCGATTGATTTTAAATAAATATGGTATAGTGTGGTAGATAATAACTCACCTTGCGCCAATACTACTTTCTCTTCGATTGAAGTAAAAATATCATTCGCTAAACCTGCCAGGAAACCAAAGTGATAATCAATTACTTCATTTCCCTGCTCCTGAAATTCGGCAACAGGTAATAATTCAATAACAAAAGCTTTATATTTTTGATATAGGTTTTCTACACACTCGCTTCCCTTCTTCTTATCTCCAGCTAAAAAATAATTTGCAATTTCTACTAAACTATTTGTAGTACCAGACACTGCTGATAAAACTACAATCTGCTCTTCATTTGGATTAATGATATCCAACAACTTCGTCATGCGCTCGGGACTACCTACAGAAGTACCCCCAAATTTTAATATTTTCATCTGTTTATAAATTGTTTTTATCCATGATCAAGCAACGGTAACCTAGTTGTTTCTGCAACTATTTTAAAAAAGTTACAATCGCCTCACATTAATACTGGATTTTCTTTATTATTGTATCGGGGCGTGAAATTAAACAAAAGCAGCTTAAAAGCAACACCCTCAACAAAATAAAATTTGGATGAGTTGAAATAAATACGTTTCAACCAAACATCATTCATTAAAATTTGTTCAACACCAGATATTAAATTAAAAAAAAATCTCAATGCAGGCAATTGACCAATCAACACAAGACACAATCAATCAGTGGTTAAGTGGGAATTATGATGAAAATACCAAGGCAGAAATTCAGGCCCTTGTAGACAAAGACGCAACTACAGAATTAACAGATGCATTTTATAGAAGTTTAGAGTTTGGAACAGGCGGTTTACGCGGCATTATGGGTGCGGGTTCTAACCGTATAAATAAATACACGATAGGAACGGCCACACAGGGATTAGCCAACTATTTAAACAATAAATACCCGAATGAAAAAATTAAAGTTGCCATTGCACACGATAGTCGCAATAACTCTGATTATTTTGCGAAAATTACAGCTGACGTTTTCTCCGCAAATGGCATACACGTATATTTCTTCTCTTCATTAAGACCAACACCTGAGCTTTCTTTTGCTGTACGTCATTTTGGTTGCAAAAGTGGTGTAATGTTAACCGCCTCGCATAACCCTAAAGAATATAACGGTTATAAAGCTTACGGTGCTGATGGTGGCCAGTTTACTTCTCCTGATGATAAATTGGTAATTGATGAAGTAAATAAGATCAAAAGTATTGATGAAGTGAAATTCGACCGTGTAGATGAGAATATCGAACTGATCGGTGAAGATGTAGATAAACTTTATTTAGATGGTATTACGGCACTTTCGATTTCTCCGGATGCTATTAAAAGACAACATGATCTAAAAATCGTATATTCTCCTATCCACGGAACAGGAATTACTTTGGTGCCTAAAGCTTTAGCCCAATTTGGTTTTACTAATGTAACTCTAGTTGAAGAGCAAAGCACACCGGATGGAAATTTCCCAACAGTAGTATATCCAAATCCAGAAGAAAAAGATGCGTTAACCCTGGCCATGAACAAGGCAAAGGAAATTGATGCCGATTTAGTTTTAGCAACAGATCCTGATGCCGACCGCGTAGGAATTGCCGTAAAAGATAATAATGACGAATGGGTATTACTTAATGGTAACCAGACCGGAAGTTTATTAATCAATTATCTTTTATCTGCCTGGGAAGAGCGTGGTAAATTAGATGGTAATCAGTTTATTGTTAAAACGATTGTAACTTCTAATCTGATCGAAGAAATCGCAAAGAAAAAAGATGTTACCTATTATAATACCTTAACAGGATTTAAATACATCGGTCAGTTAATGACTGAACTGGAAGGTAAAAAATACTTTATTGGTGGCGGCGAAGAGAGCTACGGTTATCTGATTGGCGATTTGGTACGCGATAAAGATGCGGTGGTTTCTGCAGCTTTTATTTCTGAAATGACTGCCTATTATAAGGATAAGGGTGCAAGTTTATACAATGCATTGTTAGATATGTATGTAGAATATGGCCTTTACAAAGAAGATTTAGTTTCGTTAACCAAAAAAGGTAAATCAGGAGCTGAAGAAATTAAAGCCATGATGGTTAAGTTTAGAGAAAATCCGCCTGCAACATTAGGCGGTTCGAAAGTTTCGGTATTGAAAGATTATGAATTGAGCCAGGAAACAGATTTAGCAACCGGAAAAGTAAGTAAACTGGACTATCCGACTTCTGATGTTTTACAGTTTATTACAGAAGATGGCAGTATTGTTTCTGCACGCCCAAGCGGCACAGAGCCAAAAATCAAATTCTATTGTAGTGTAAATGCACCTTTAGCCGATAGAAAAGATTTCGAATCTGTTAATGCACAGCTTGATGATAAAATCAAAGCGGTAATGGCTGATTTACAGGCCTGATCAGAAAGCTTTAACCATAGATAAAAAGGAAAAACACAGATGAAGATCATTCATCTGTGTTTTTTGTTTATTCAGTATTTATTAGTGTCATCATCTCTACTGAAGCGCAGCAACTAACATGACGTAACTGGATTGAAATATGCAATTTGTAAGCCGTTTTAGGCATAGCAATTTCAAAATAAGTTGTTAGTATCAAAAAGTACTGCGTCTTTCTTATTTTTTCTTTGCCGCAATCAATTTCTTTAATACTTTTGCAGCGCAATACCCATGTTCAAAAAAATCTTAATATATCTAATCATTACATGCACCGTTAGCAACGGTTTCATGCAGCTCGTGATTTATTCTGGTTATAAAATGAACAAAGAATACATTACCAGCGTATTTTGTATCAATAAAGAACATCCCGAATTGCATTGTGATGGACAGTGTTTCCTTGCCAAGAAGTTAAAAGAGCTTGAAGGTAAAAATAAACAGGCTCAGGAAAATCTGAAAAGAGTTGCAGAGGCTGAACCAAGGTTTCAGACAATAGCAGTAAATCACCATCTTCCTTATTTTATTATTACTTCAGAAAATCTTTACATCGAAAAACCGGTTAAAGATCTTTCCATCTCTATTTTTCATCCACCGAAAACGGTTTAAGTAAATTCCTTTTTCTGGATCGTCACCTTGGATTTATTTCAGGGTCTATCACATTTTTAGTTATAAGATGCCGAATTGAATTCAGCATGACGACTCCTATTAGAATTCTTTAAAATTTATTTATCCAATTTTCTTAAAATGAAATTATCACAATACTTTTTGGCATTGTTATGCCCTATTATACTATTATCTTCTTGCAAAAAAGGCGCCGATGAAGTTACAGCAGATACTAAATCTTCTTTCTCAATTGAATTCGAAAACCAGGTAAATGGAAGTCCGCTGGTTCTAAATACCACCACTTACAAAAATGCTAAAGGCGAAGATTTCAAAATCAACGTATTTAAATACTATGTAAGCAATATTAAATTAAGCAAGGCAGATGGAACAACTTATTTAATTCCAGAGAGTTATTTTTTAATCGATGCATCTAAAGAAGAATCTACCAACATTACGCTAAAAGATGTGCCAACGGGTGATTATACCAAAATTGAATATACAATCGGCGTAGATTATGCCCGTAATTTTGCTGGTGCGCAAACCGGTGCTTTAGATCCAATCAACGGCATGTTCTGGACATGGAACAGTGGTTACATATTTGTTAAACTAGAAGGAACTTCGCCACAATCGCCAGCAACAGGAAATGCACTTACTTTCCATATCGGTGGCGTTACCGATCCAAATAATACAATCAGAACATTTGCTACAGAAATTAATGCTGCAAATCCACTTCGTGTAAGAACAGATGGTAAGCCAAATATGCATTTCAAAGTAAATGCGGCCGCATTATTCACAGGTAAAACTGATATTAGTTTCTCTACCTTATATCTCACCATGGGTGGTGCCAATTCTGTAATTGTTGCCAACAACTATGCAAATGGTTTATTCCGGTTAGATCATATTCACAACTAAATGTTAAGGAAAATGACAGTCTTCGCAATGCTTTTTTTAAGCATTGCGTTGATGTATGCCTGTAGCAAGAGTGAAGAAGAAGTAACTCCGGAAGAAAAGAAAATTACCTTTTCAGTTCCTTCCAACTTTCCTGCTCCGGTATACAATTTCGAAGACAATAAATTAAGTAATGCTGGTTTTGCACTAGGCAAAAAAATATTTTACGAAGCCAGATTATCGGCAGATAAAAGTGTTTCTTGTGGAAGTTGCCACCAGCAATTTGCTGCCTTTACACAGCTTGATCATAAAGTAAGCCATGGCGTAAACAACTGCCAGGGAAAGCGGAACACCCCACCCCTTTTCAATCTGGCCTGGCAAAAAGCTTTCTTCTGGGATGGTGGTGTAAAAAATATCGAAACATCACCATTAAATGCCATTACCGATGCCTGCGAAATGGGTACCGATATACAAACCATTGTTGCCTTCCTGAAAAATACGGCGCCATATCCTGATTTGTTTAAACAGGCTTTCGGTTCAACAGAAATCAACTCACAGCTGATTTTAAAGTCGATTGCTCAATTTACAGCAGTATTAGTTTCAGGCAATTCGAAATATGATAAGGTGATGCGCAAAGAGGGTGGCATTTCTTTTACCTCTACAGAGCTGGCTGGCTATAACCTGTTCAAAGAAAAATGCACCTCTTGCCATGCAGAGCCATTTTTTACAGATTTTTCTTACCGAAGTAATGGCCTGGATCTGCTAAGTGCAGATGAGGGCCGTTCGCACATTACAGGAGTAGCTGCAGACTTTGGAAAATTCCGTGTACCTACCTTACGCAACATCGAATATACCAGTCCATACATGCACGATGGGCGTTTTTACAGTCTAGATGAAGTTTTAGAACATTACAGTTCTGGCATAAAAGCCTCCACAAATCTTGATGTGCAATTGAAAACAGGTATCCCATTAAATATAACAGAAAAGGAACAGATTAAAGCTTTTTTAAAAACATTAACAGACAATGAATTTATCAAAAATACACTATACAGCGAGTCGTAAATTATTGATTTTAGTTTTCGTTCTCATGAGCAGCCAGGTTATCGCTTGTGATATATGTGGCTGTTTTATGGGGATTACTCCATACTATAACCGAAATAGTATTAGCCTTTTGTATCGCTATCGCTCATTTAATGGTTACGAAGGACAATCGCATTCTTTATTTCCGAATGGAGGAAGTTTCTTTATCCCGGCACGAAGTCAGGATTCGCCGATAACTAATCACAATGGTAATCCTGATGACTATGAACTTTACCGCTCCTTAGAAATAAGGGGAAAATATTTCATCAATAGCAAACTCGAAATCAATGCTATTTTACCTTATGTTTCTAATAGTGAGCGCTACAACGGATATACCTCTTCTATCTCAAGTGTTGGTGATGTTAATCTATATGCGGGCTATCACCTGGTTCAGAAACTGGAAGATAATTTCAAACAACAGTTAATTGCCGGAGCAGGGATAAAATTACCAACAGGTAAAAATGACTTCAAAAATACAGCAGGTATCCGTTATTCCTCACTCATGCAGGCTGGAACCGGAAGTACCGATGGCTTTGTATACCTCAACTATATGGTGGGTTTGGGTAAATTTGGTGCTAGCCTGAACACTTCTTACAAGGTTAACGGGACCAACAGCCGCGATGAAGGTATTGCCAACAGCACCACCAGTTTCCTGAATATTTTTTATACCCAAAGAATTGGTAAAGATGTTCAGCTGATGCCTTCTGCCCAGTTTTTTTATGAATATTCTGGTGGAGAAAAGTATAAAGGTCAAAAAACCGGAGAACATGTAATGAATAACCTAATGGGGGGCGTAGGTATAGATGTTTTTTATAAAAATATTGCTTTAAACGCTGGAGTACAAAAGAATATCTGGGAAGCCGAAACCGATCACCCGATGAGTGCAGGAAAGGCTTACGTTGGAATTACTTATAATTTTTAAATTACAGCATATGAACAGATTAAATATTGCAATGCTATGTTTTATAACGGTTTTGTTTATTTCCTGCAAAACAGAACCTGATGCTAAAGCAGTCCGTCAAGAAGTGCTCAATATCCATGATAAACTGATGATTGATGGCGAAAAAGTAATCAAGAATAAAATGAAGTTAGACACGCTCCTGGTTTCAGATCAGATTAAACTTTCTCCAGATTCGACTAAACAAAAGCAAAAAATTAGTGACTTAATTACACGGTTAAATGCTGCTGATGAAAAAATGATGGATTGGATGCATTTCTTTAAAGATGATTTTAAAGGGAAAACAGAACAAGAAGATCTGGAGTATTACAAAACTGAAATGATCAAAATCAGGGCTGTTGAGGATAGCTACATTAAGGTTACCAGAGAATCTGATTCGTTGATAGCCATATATCAAGTTAAATAAATTAGTCTACAGGTCGGAGGTCCGAAGTTTGGCAAGCGAAATATCAAAAACATCAGTATTCGGATTTCTGACTTTTAATAATCAAACATGAAAAAATTAATTCTTCTGGTAATCCTACTTGGATTGATCACAATAACGCTAAAATCAAATGCAAATCCGATAATCGACAAGCAAAAAAACAAACTCATCGATTCGGTAAAGAAAGTATTGGTAGATCCCGTTTGCAAAATGAAGGTGAAGGCTGGTGCTTCAAAAAATGCCGTGTACAATAACGTTACTTATAATTTTTGTTCAGAAAGCTGTAAGCAAAAATTTGTGGCTGAACCTGCAAAGTATGTCAAAAAATAAGTCGGGGGCTAAAGATCGAAGTTAAAAACTACGGAATCAAATTGTTTGAACATCCTGGCCACTGTCTCCGGACTCTCACCCTCAGACTTTTCCAAACAATTAACGTTCTAGACTAAATTACATTGTATATTTACATTTTTAAAATAACATCATGAATAAAATCATTGCTTATTTAGCTACATCCCTGCTAGCTGTTTCTATATTTAGCGCTTGCAAACAAGAAAGAACACTTCCATTTTATGGCGAGCGTCATGCCGAAACTGTTAGAGACGCGGCAGGCATAGAGAAAATTGATACTGTTTACCAAACTATTCCAAATTGGTCTTTCCTGAACCAGGATAGTGTGGTAACAACAAACAAAGCAACTGATGGCAAAATTTATGTAGCCGATTTCTTTTTTACTTCATGTACAACTATCTGTCCTACCATGCACCGAAATCTTGCGAAGGTTTTCAGCGAATTTAAACTCAACCCCGATGTGATGTTTGTATCACACACAATCGATTTTAAATATGATAAACCAAGTGTTTTAAAAAAATATGCGCAAAAACTTGGTGTAGATGGACCGAAATGGCTATTTCTTTATGGTAGCAAGGATAGCGTTTATACCTTGGCAGAGAAAAACTATTTAGTTGCTGTTGGTGAAGATAGTACAGCAAAAGATGGCTATATTCATCAAGGTTATTTGGTTTTAATAGACAAAGACAGGCATATCCGTGGGGCTTACGATGGTACTAAGGAAGATCAAGTAGAACAATTAATAAAAGATATTCCGGTTTTATTAGCAGAGTACAATAAATAGAGCTATAATTTAACCGTCATTTTAACTGAAGTACAGCGAGATGACGGTTTCCTTTACAAAACACCCATGCGCAAGTACATTATCAATATTATATTTTTTCTTTCCCTGGTTGCCATCATTGTTTCCTGCCAAAACCAAGAAACAATTGATCTGCAAAATTATATGTCGAATGGAAAAGATATCTATAAAGCCAAATGCCAGAACTGCCATGGCGAAAATGGTGAGGGATTGGGCCAACTTACACCTCCCCTAACTGATTCTGTTTTCTTAAAAGCAAACAAAACACGTTTGGCCTGTTTTATCAAAAATGGAGCGAACGAAGCTTTGATCATTCATGGTAAAGAATATAAGGAAAAAATGCCTGCTTTCCCCGAGCTAGCTGATATTGATGTAGCACAGGTGGTGGTTTATATCACCAATTCGTTTGGCAACAAGCAGGGATTTGTACCTTACTCGCAGGTTTCAAAAGATTTACAGAATTGTAAATAGGCTGGTTCTAATTATTTTCTATTTCGGCTATTTTTCTTTTACTGAGTACGTCACCCTGAATTTATTTCAGGGTCTTAAATATTAATACAGATGCTGAAATAAATTCAGCATGGCGATATCAAGAGATAAATCTTCCTATTCTTTGTACCTTTATGCTTAAAAAAAACCATCTTTGCACAAAATGCAGGTTGTTCTATCGCTGTTTCGGGTAAAATCGGAAGAGAGGAAAGTCCGGGCAACACAGGGCATCTCGCTTTCTAACGGAAAGGGGTTCAGGAATGAAGACCTGAATTACGGATTAGTGCAACAGAAAATATACCGTCTCGGCTTTAACCGGGATAAGGGTGAAAACGTGCGGTAAGAGCGCACGAGCATTACAGGCGACTGTAATGGTTTGTAAACCCCGAGAGTTGAAAGACCAAATAGGCTAACGTCCCGACTTTACGTCGGGATAAAGGGCTGCCCGTCCGATGTTAGTGGGTAGGTCGTTAGAGATAAACGGCAACGTTTATAGTGGATAAATGATAGAAATCCTGAGCAATCAGGAAACAGAACCCGGCTTATAGACCTGCATTTTTTTTATTCACTTAATAAAATATTTTTTGTTTCGTCGAGTTTGGCCACTTCTTCTTCACCCAAAACAGGAAACTTCAGATCAAGGCTTTTTAATTTATCTTGAATAATTTCGCTTACTGCCAACCGTGCAAACCATTTTTTATCAGCTGGTATGATGTACCAAGGCGATTCTGCTGTACTTGTTTCGTTAATTGCATCCTGATAGGCTTCCATATACTTATCCCACAAGGCCCTTTCTTTAATATCGCCAGACGAGAATTTCCAGTTTTTAGTAGGATCATCAATACGTTCTAAAAAACGTTGTTTTTGTTCATCCTTGCTCACATTTAAAAAGAACTTTAAAATTACAGTTCCATTAGCCGTTAGATGCTCTTCAAAATTTTTGATACTCTTATAACGCTGTTGCCAAAAGCTTTTATTGATCTTTTTAATATCATTAAAACCTGGGATATTTTCACTTAAAATATATTCGGGATGCACTTTACAAACCAAAACGTTTTCATAATGCGAACGGTTATGAATGCCTATTCTACCTCGTTCCGGCAAAGCTTTATAATGTCTCCACAAAAAATCATGCTCATATTCTTCAGGTGTAGGTACTTTAAAACTATATACCTGGCATCCCTGTGGGTTTAGTCCACTCATTACATGCTCAATTGCACTATCTTTCCCAGCAGCATCCATCGCCTGAAAAATAATCAGAACAGAATGCTTTCCAGATGCATATAATTTCTCCTGTAAATGGTCTAGCTCTATTTTCGAATTCACCAATGCATCTTTAGCTTTTTCTTTGTTATAACCGCCGGTAAAATCTGTTTTATGGTTTTTTAAAGAAAATTTCTTATCGCCCTGTACAATTAATCCTTTAAATTCGTTTTTCATAATCATGTATTGTTTTAGATAAATCGATGCATCAATAATTTAAATATAGAACTAAAAAATAAGTAAATTAAATACGTTAATTTGCATATAGAGTTTTTTATATTTAACGCCACAGCTTTTACCTAAAGATCATTCTATTCAGTATGTTTAAAGAGATAAAAAACAAGTACTTACGTTATTCGATAATAGTTTTATTTTTTATAATAATTTTCTTTTCTGCCCTTCAACTAAACTTTTTGTGGCTATTTGGCTATTCACCAAGTGTTCGAGATATCAAAGCACCTACCCTTCGTGTGGGTTCAGAGCTCTACACTGCCGATGGAAAACTGATTGGCAGGTACTTTAAAGAAAACAGAACGCCTGTAAATTATAATGAAATTGCGCCAAGTGTAGTGCAAGCTTTGGTTGCTACCGAGGATGTTCGTTTCTACAAACACTGGGGTATTGATGTGCAAGCGGTTGGCCGTGCAGTTGTTGGTTTAGGAAAAGATGGAGGTGCAAGTACCATTACGCAACAATTGGCAAAAAACCTTTATCGTACGCGTTATAATAAATCGCAGGGATTGCTGATCAAAATACCTTTGGTAAGAACTTTAATTGTAAAATTAAAGGAATGGATGACTGCTGTAAAGTTAGAATCCAACTATTCTAAGAATGATATTATCACCATGTACCTGAATACCGTTTCTTTCGGTAACAATACCTATGGCATAAAAACAGCCAGCCGGATTTACTTTGATAAGGAAGCTAAAGATTTGTCCACAACAGATGCAGCCATGCTTGTGGGTATGCTAAAGGGTACAACGTTATATAATCCAACCAAAAACCCGGCAAAAGCTTTAGAAAGAAGAAATATAGTGCTTGCACAGATGAACAAGTACAAGTACCTGAGCAAAGATAGTTTAACTGAATTATCAAAGGAGCCTATTAAACTAAAAGAAGGTAAAATGCAGGATGGTAGCGATGGCGACTCTTATTTAAGGGCTGCTGTAGCAAAATATTTAGAGAAATGGTGCACTGATAATGGTTACGACCTTTATGAAGATGGATTAAAAATTTACACGACTATCGATTCTAAACTTCAAAAATATGCTGAGGATGCAGTTGCTGATCAGATGAGGATCTTGCAGCGCAGGTTTTATAGTGTGTGGGGTAACGAAGATCCCTGGTATGATTCTGAAAAGCAAAAGGTTGATTATCCAGATAGAGCGATGAAAAAATTACCAATTTATACGCTTTTGCAAAAGAAATTCCCTAACAATCCTGATTCTGTTACTGCTTATTTTAATAAAAAGAAAAGAATGCAGATTTTTACTTATAAAGGCGATCGAGATACTTCCTTTTCTACTTTAGATTCGATCCGTTATTATGGGAAAATCATGAATACCGGAATGATGACCATCGAACCTGCAAGTGGTAAAATTAAGGTTTGGGTTGGTGGTATAGACCATAAGTTTTTCAAATACGATCACGTTAATCAATCTAAACGTCAGGCAGGTTCTACTTTTAAACCATTTGCTTATTTAACAGCTTTAGAACAAGGCATGAGCCCTTGTGATAAATTTACCGATAAACCTGTTAAAATTGCTTATCAGGATAAAGGTCAAACGAAATACTGGGAGCCAAAAAACGCCGATTACAGTGTTTCATACCGCGAAATGAGTTTAAGGTGGGCAATGGCAAAATCGGTAAATACCATTACTGCCCAGGTAACCGAAAAGGTGGGCTGGGATAATGTTGTAAAATATGCACACGAGTGTGGAATCGACAGCCATTTAGAATCTGTACCATCAGTAAGTTTAGGCTCAAACGATGTTACCGTTTACGAAATGGTAAAAGCCTACGCTACCTTTATGAATAAGGGGATTAAAACTGATCCTATTTTAGTGGAGAAAATTACCGATCAGGATAACAATGTAATTGATGAGTTTAAACCTAAAACAAAAAGGGTTTTAACAGAAGAAATTGCCTGGTTAATGACTTATATGTTCCGTGGTGGCATGGAAGAGCCAGAAGGTACATCACAGGCATTATGGGAATGGCCAGATCTGTTTAGAAAAAACAATCAAATTGGTGGTAAAACAGGTACTTCATCTGATTATGTAGATGCCTGGTACATGGGGCTAACTAAAGATCTGGTCACTGGTGTTTGGGTAGGTTGTGATGAAAGAACTGCACACTTTAAAAACGGTGAACAGGGAGAAGGCTCAAGAACAGCTCTACCTATTTTCGCTAAGTTTATGGAAAAGGTATACCTCGATCCAAGTTCAGGTTATACTTATGGCCCGTTTCCAAAAGCGACTGTTAATATTACCAGAACCTACAACTGCCCTAGCCCGCGGATTATTAGAGATACCACATCAACGGATAGTTTAGCGGTAGATTCTACAGATTTTACTGTACCTGAAACACCAGAAACAGTTATTCCCGTAACTGTTGAACCAGAAGTAAAAAAGGAAGAAAATAAAACTGAACCCGTTCAAACTCCCCCAGCAGCTACTGTTCCTTTAACTAAAAAGGAAGAAAGAGAATTGAGAAGAAAACAGCGCCAGGAAGAAAAAGAAAGGAAAAAGAACGAGAATAATCAGCCCTAGTTTTTATTGCAGTAAATAAGCCTGATATATCACCTATCTATGCTTTTTAGTAGAAAAACGTTTAAAAAATGTTAAAATTTTAATACTGTTTTAAACAATTACTATTTTTATTTTCCAGATCTCTTACAATTCATTTTCGTAAATTATTGAACTTTATTACTAAAACCACACATATGAAAATAGGCTCTACTTTATTAAAGCGATATTCTTCTTTATTGCTCCTGCTTATTCTTTCTTTTTCAGTTCAGGCCCAATACTTCGGACAAAACAAGGTAAGGTATAAAAAACTCGACTTTAAGGTTTTGCAAACACCCCATTTTGAGATTTATTACTACATCAAAAACGAAAAACTTTTAAAACGTTTTTCGCAAGATGCCGAAACCTGGTACAAAATGCATCAGGAAGTTTTTAGAGATACTTTTTTAAAGAAAAACCCTATTATTCTATACAATAACCATCCCGATTTCCAGCAAACAACAGTACTTAACGGTGAAATTGGAATTGGTACCGGCGGGGTTACCGAGGCGCTAAAAAACAGGGTGATTATGCCTGTTATGGAACTGAATAGTCAAACAAGGCACGTTTTAGGTCACGAGCTTGTCCATGCTTTTCAATATCACCTTTTGCTCGAAAAAGATTCAATTAGTTTAGAAAACGTTGGCCAAACACCATTGTGGATGGTTGAAGGTATGGCCGAGTATCTTTCAATAGGGAAAAAGGATGCATTTACATCCATGTGGATGCGCGACGCGATGTTAAACCGTGATATTCCCTCGCTTAAAGATTTAACAAACTCAAATAAATATTTCCCTTACCGTTATGGTCAGGCATTTTGGACTTACATAGGTTCCCAATACGGCGATACTACCATTGTTCCATTATTTAAGAATACCGCAAAATACGGTTACGAAAATGCCATTAGGTATACTTTCGGATATGATGATAAAACATTATCGGGTTTATGGAAAAATTCCATCGATGCGCACTATAAACCAATGTTAAAAGCAGATAGTTCGCAGATTAAAATTACGGGTACAAAAATCATCGACAATAAAAACGCAGGCAATATGAACGTTGCCCCTGCCCTTAGTCCAGATGGGAAATACTTAGCCTTTATGTCTGAAAAAGACCTTTTTGGTATAGATTTATTTCTCGCAGATGCTAAAACTGGAAGAATTATCCGAAAGCTAAGCAGTCAGATTTCTAATGGTCACATTGATGATTTCAACTTTATAGAATCAGCCGGTGCATGGTCGCCAGATAGTAAACAATTTGCCTTTAGTATCTTCAGTCAGGGTAAAAATCAGATGATGATTATCAATGTTTCAAACGGAACTACAGTTTCTCAAACAGCGATGGATCAGGTTCAACAGTTTGGTAATTTAACCTGGGCGCCAAATGGAAAAGATATCGCTTTCTCGGGGATGGTTGAAGGACAGAGTGATATCTTCTCTTACAATTTAGACACTAAAACAGTTACCCAAATTACTAACGACGTATATTCTGATTATGCACCGAGTTACTCACCTGACGGTAAAAAACTGGTGTTTTCATCAGATAGAGCAGCAATCCAGGCCAACGTAGTTAATGCAGTTTTGCCGATAAACCTTGCCATTTACGATATTGCATCTAAAACGGTGAGTAATTTAGATGTTTTTCCCGGAGCGAATAACCTAAATGCACAATTCTCTTCAAATAGTCAAAATATCTATTTCCTCTCGAACAGAGATGGATTTAGAAATTTATACAAATACAATTTAGTAGATAATACTGTTGATCAGTTGACCGATTATTTTACTGGAATTAGTGGGATTACTGAGTTTTCGCCTGCAATTTCTGTCTCTACAACTGATGATATTGTGTACAGCTATTATCGTTACCAGCGTTATACCCTGTATAATGCTAAACTAAGTAGCTTTAAAGCGAAACGAATAGGCAACCAGGAAGAAAATTTTGATGCGGCTATCCTTCCTCCAATGGAAAATATTGGGGTAAACATCATCAATTCTAACCTAAATAATTTTGACCGTTTCGAAAAAACAACAGCCGATTCGATGAAAACGGTACCTTACAGACCAAAATTCAGGTTAGATTATTTAGCCAATAGTGGTGTTGGTGTTTCTACCAGCCGCTTCGGAACGGGTGTTTCAGGAGGTATTGTAGGGATGTTCAGCGACATATTAGGAACTAATCAGATTATAGCAAATATTTCTGTAAATGGTGAAATTTATGATGCCGGTGGATTAGTGGGTTACATTAATCAGAAAAGTAGAATAAATTGGGGCGCTGCCGTTTCGCACATTCCATATGTATCTGGTTTTAGGTCTTACGGATATGAAAATGTCCCAACAGGAGATAATACAAGTATTAAAGCCTTGGCAGACAGAACAGATATTATTAGAACTTTCGAAGATCAGCTTCAGATTTTCGGGGCTTATCCATTTAGTAAAATACACCGTTTTGAGTTAGGCGGTTCATTTTCCCACTATAGTTACAGAGTTGATAGATATAGCAATTATTACAATTCGGTAGGTAATTACATAGGTTCAGACAAAAGCAGAATTTCTAACGATGTTGCTTCTCAGGATTACGGCATTCCTTTTAATTCTTTTACCTTGTATCAATTAAACGCTGGTTTTATAGGCGACAACTCAATCTTTGGTCTTACTGGTCCACTTGATGGTTTCAGATACCGTGTGAGCGGTGAAAAATATTTTGGTACTTATAATTTTGCCGGTGTAACAGCAGATCTTCGTAAATATTGGAGAGCTAAGCCCGTAACCTTTGCAGTAAGAAGTTATAACACCTTAAGAATTGGTAAAGATGCTGACAGGCTTTACCCAATGTATCTTGGTTATCCTTATCTGATTAGAGGTTACGAATCAAACTCAATTTACAAAAGTACTTCGGCCCAATCATCAGAATCTTTTGATATTAACCAATTAACAGGGAGTAAAATAGCTGTTTTTAATTTTGAAGTCCGTTTACCATTTACAGGCCCTAAAAAATTGGCTGCAATACCTTCTAAGTTTTTATTCTCAGATCTAAATTTATTCTTTGATGCTGGTATAGCCTGGACAAATGATACCAAAGTAAAATTTAAAAGTGAACCAACATACACTACCGAACCTGTTTTAGATGCAAATAAACAGCCAGTTTTTGATGATAAGGGGAAACCAGTTACTTATCAGGCTACAACAGAACGTGTACCGGCAATGAGTGTTGGTGTATCGGTAAGAGTAAATATTTTTGGTTATTTTGTATTAGAACCTTACTATGCCATCCCTTTCCAAAGAAAAGATGTTAAAACTGGAGTATTCGGTTTAACATTTGCGCCAGGATGGTAAAAAATGAATGAGAGATTAATTAAATGACGGAATAAATAAATCTCTTATGAATTAAATAAATAACAAATAATAATGATTGCTTGAATGATTGGGTGTTGATGATCCCTATCATTCAAGCATTTTTTATAGGTAGATATTTATTAATTATTATTTCCAATTCGATCTGCAAAATATTAAGGTTTAAAAATCGATTAAGATAAACTTGTAAATGATAGTTTTACCTGATTGGAGGTATTTCTACGCAAAAGAATATTTTCGAAATCAAGGCCTATAGTTAAATCAATCCAATCTGGATTACAAGATCTTACCAAACGCTCTTTCTGCATGCGCGTAAAGCGGCTAATTGATTTAAAACGAACCAAAGCTTGTGCTTCTGTTTTAAACTCTTCAAAATAAACCAGGCGGGTTAACTGGTGCCCATTATCAAAAAATAAGTTTGGCATCTGTTTATAGAAATCCAGTGTCTTCATTAAATCAGAGCTCATGCCCACGTGCATACTTGTACGATTTCTGTCGGTAACGATATAAACAAACTTTTTCATGATCTTATGTTTAAAACTTAAAACTAAACTATTTAGTATACCCTCTTGCAATTCAAAATAATATTACTAACTTTATGAGCATAAAATTACTAACTATTTTAGTAATTCCAAATTTATTTTAAAATTTATTTTTATGTCAAATATTTCAAATAATTTAAAGTACCTCAGGAAGAAAAAAGGCCATACACAGCAAAATTTCGCTGATATTATGGAAATCAAGAGATCGCTCATCGGGGCTTACGAGGAAGACCGGGCGGAACCTAAATATGATTTGCTAAAAAAAATAGCCGAATACTTTGATCTTACCATCGATGAATTCATCAATGAGAAAATATCTGACAGCTGGAAACCTAAGCCAAAAAGCCAGGGATCTAACCTCAGGGTACTGAGTATTTCTGTTGATCAGAACGATCGCGAAAACATCGAATTGGTTCCGGTTAAAGCGAGTGCCGGTTATTTGAACGGTTTTTCAGATCCTCAATATATTAGCGACCTGCCTAAATTTCAACTCCCCTTAGCTGCATTAAGACAAGGTACCTTTAGGGCTTTTGAAATTATGGGCGATAGTATGTTGCCTGTTCAACCGGGCAGTGTAATTATTGGTGAGTACCTTGATAACTGGAATGAGGTAAAAACTGGTGAAACATACATTGTGATTAGTAAAAATGAAGGCGTAGTATATAAACGAGCAGGTAACCGTTTCAGGGAGAATAAAGATTTGAAATTGATATCAGATAATAAAGTATACGATGCTTATACCATTGCTGCCGATGATATCCTTGAAATCTGGAAAGCCAAAGCCTATATATCAACTTCATTGCCTGAGCCTGCACCAGACCCAACAATGGAAACCCTGACACAGATGATGGCGCAAATGCAGAAATCAATCTCTCAGCTAAATAAAAATTAACAATTTTTAACAAGGGCCGATTAAACCGTTTGCGTTTTTATGTATCTATTGATTTAACAAACACATAAAAAAACATAACATGAAAAAGGCAATTTTAACAATAGCAATTGCAGTAATGGGATTTACCGCTGCATTTGCTCAAGACACTACAAAGCGGGTAAGACGGGCAATGCCTAAAATGACTGCAGAGCAAAGAGCAGAAAAGGTAACTGCAAGATTAGAGAAACAGCTAAGCTTAACCGCTGATCAAAAAACCAAAATTTATGCCATTGAATTGGAAAACGCAAAGAAAATGGAGGCTTGGAGATCTGCTGATCAAGGTGATATGAAAGGCAAAATGAAAGAACGTAAAGCAGCTATTGATGAGCAAAAAGCTAAAATAGATGGTATTTTAACTGCTGAACAAAAAACTAAAATGGATGCCTTTCGTGCCGAAGCTAAAGAAAAAGGTGAGAAAATGAGAAAAGGATTAGGTAGCAGAGGTAAAAAAGACAAAGCACCTGTAGTCTCTAATCCTCCTGCACAAGGATAAATAGTACAAACATTAATTAATTATATTTTTGAAAGCGTTCCGATTATTCGGGACGCTTTTTTTACTTTTGAGCGATGAGCAAAATTGAACAGTTTATTAGTGATAGACTTCAGGAACGAAAAGATAAGCTTTCGATCAGAAATTTATCAACGAACATCCCTCCTTTTGATTTTTGCTCTAATGATTATTTAGGTTTTGCCAGATCTGGCGAATTAAAAAAAATGATCGATGATGCCCTGGCAGCACTGCCTAATTATCTGAATGGAGCTGGTGGTTCGCGACTGTTAAGCGGAAATACCAAATTTACTGAAGAAACCGAACAGTTTATTGCCAATTTTCATCTGGCTGAAAGCGGATTAATCTTTAACTCCGGTTATGATGCCAACGTTGGGCTACTATCTAGCGTGCCGCAACGTGGCGACACGATTATCGCCGACGAATTGATTCACGCGAGTATTATAGATGGCTGTAGATTAAGCCATGCTACACGTTATAAATTTAATCATAACGATATTAATGATCTTGAAACCAAACTAAAACTAGCAAAAGGAAACATATTTGTAGTGGTAGAAAGTGTTTATTCTATGGATGGAGATATTGCGCCATTAATAGCGGTATCGAATCTCTGCGAGCGCTACAAGGCCAACCTGATTGTAGATGAAGCCCATGCTACAGGCATTTTTGGCACAAATGGCCAAGGATTAATCAATCAACTCAACCTAACTGATCGGGTATTCGCACGCATTGTAACTTTCGGAAAAGCCATAGGCGTACACGGAGCCATTGTTTTAGGAAGCAAAAACTTAAGGCATTACCTTATTAATTTTGCAAGATCGTTCATTTACACCACAGCTGCCCCCATTCATAATATTGTTGCAGTTAGATCGGCATATCAATACTTAAATAAAATTGATCATCAGCTGGTTCACCAAAAAATTGCGTTGTTTAGAAAAACGTTAAAAGAACAAAGCATTAACGCACTCGATAGCAAAAGTACCATTCAGGGTATTTTGTTTTCATCAAACGAAGCAACCAAACTTGCCGCTGCTAACTTGCAAAGCAAAGGTTTTGATGTACGGGCAATATTAAGCCCAACAGTTGCGCTAGGCAAAGAAAGGCTCAGGATCTGCCTTCATGCCTTTAATACCGACGAGGAAATTATCTCGTTGGTTAATCATCTTAAAGAATTACATTAAATGACTAAATATTTTATTACGGGTATTGGAACAGGTATTGGAAAAACATTGATCAGTGCCATTTTAACAGAAAAATTAAAGGCTGATTACTGGAAACCGATCCAATCGGGAGATTTAGATACAAGTGATAGTATCACAATAGATAGTTTAATTAGCAACACACAAACGGTTATCCACCCAGAAAGCTATAGGTTAACGCAGCCCCTTTCGCCGCATTTATCGGCGAGATTAGATGGGATTGAGATTGATCTGAACAAAATCAATACGCCTTTAACAAATAATAATTTAATTATTGAAGGGGCTGGCGGTTTAATGGTACCCTTAAACGAAAAAGAACTGATTATCGATCTGATCAAAAAGCTGGAGGTTGAAGTAATACTGGTTTCACAAAATTATTTAGGAAGCATTAACCACACATTATTGTCAGTCAACCTGCTTAAACAGTACGAAATTCCTATTAAAGGAATCATTTTTAATGGCGATGAGAATGCAGAAACGGAAAGGTTTATTCTTCAATATAGCAAAATAAAAAAGCTAGGTAGTATACCTAGCTTAAAAAATATTGATAAAGAAAAGGTGAAGGCTGCTGGCCAGAATCTTTTCATTTAATCACTTCAGAGAAGTCAATTTTTAAAAATTTGACATCTATTAAATCACATTATTTCTGGGTTAAATAACCAGACTTTTTAAGAAGGTCGGCCCAAACCTGGTATCCGGCAGGAATAAGATGTAAACCATCTTTGGTAAGCTCTGCTTTTAAATGTTTGTCCTGATCGGTAAAATTTGGATACAGATCGATAACCGTTACATTTTTAGCATCAAATTTTCTGATTTCATCGTTTAACCAAAGAATGTGTTCATCTTTACCATAATGGTTTTTAAACTTTTCGAAGGCCGCATTAACAGGCAAAAGTGTATTAAAATATATTTTTGTTTTCTTCGACCCTTTTCTGATTCTGGCAATCATTGTTTTATAATTCCTTAAGATCACGCTATCTGGAATATTCCTGGAAATATCGTTTATACCAATCAGGATGAACACTTTTGCAGGTTTACCATCAATCACGTCTTGCAAACGCTCTAAAACGCCAAAAGTAATATCACCAGAAATCCCTCTGTTTTTTGCTTGTGGAAGATCTAAAAGTTTAGCCCAATCTGTTCCGGCAGTAATGCTGTTACCTAAAAAAACAATATCTTTTTTAGATTTTGGATCGGCTTTAAATTTAGCCACCTGCTCAATATATTTCCCCGGGCGATAGGTGCTGTCCCATTTAACCACCTGAGCCGAAGCTGTTGCGAAGCTTATGGTAAATACAACAGCAGTTACGAATAGCTTATTTAAGAGTGCCTTCATTTTCTATTTTTTTACAAAGTCGAAAATACTATTTTGCCTGAACTAAAATATCAGGGTAATCAGAAATAATACCATCAACATTTAAGGTTTTTAATTTCTGAATATCAGCTAAAGTATTGGCGGTCCAAGGAATGATTTTTACGCCATCAGCATGTGCCTTTTTTACGAACTCTTCGTTCACCATTTGCCAAACCGGACTCAAAATAAAAGGCTTATAGCCTAAATCGGCAATATTTTCTTCATATGTTTTTTTATTGGCAACCAAAAAGGAAGTTTTCATTTTTGGGTATTTCTCATGGATGATCTGAATGGTACGTTTATCGAAAGATTGAATCACCACAAAATCAGTAACCTTTTTCTTTATGATGACGTCCATCAAAAGTTTGACAAATTCTTCAGGTTTAGGATTGGTAATTCCATCACCACTTTCGCTGCATTTAGTTTCAATATTGTAGAAAAACTGTTTGCGTTTATTGGTTTTGATATCGCGTTGAACGGCATCAATTAAATCAGCAAGTAAAGGTAAATACGTTTTTTCCTTTTTTTGCTGAGGAAAAAGATCGTAATATTTGGTGCCCAAGTCGAACTGCTTAATTTCATCGTAATTCATGCCGAAAATCGGATATTTCTTGGCATCTGTTACCGGAATGTCTTTCTCTTCTGGGGTAAGCATAAATGCCGGACTCAGATAATCGTCGTGCGTTACCACGACTTTACCATCTTTAGAAATGTGGGTATCCATTTCCAAAGTGGTAATGCCTTCTATTTTCATGGCGTTTAACATAGCCAAAATAGTATTTTCGGGCATAAGCCCTCTTCCACCACGATGTGCTTCTGCACTAAATACAGGGAATTTAACGTCCTGAGCATTCGATTTTACTGCAAATGCGGATAAAAGAATCAAAATTGCTGTTTTTTTAAGTTTCATATCCAAAAGAGGGATTTTACGGTGGCGTTGAACGTTAACATCCAACGCTATTAATTAATCTACAAGATAATGGTATTACGTGTTACCAATTAACGCGGTTAATTAAATCTATATTAAATTTATAACCAGAGTCATCTGAAAGCATTATTAGGCTTCTATTTCTGCTTCAAATTTTTCTCCAAAACGATCAGTTGCTATTACCTTCACTTTTTTAACTGAAGGCTCAAAATGTGCCAAAAATAAATGATCTGTAGAGATCGGTTCAACAAATGGCCTAGGGTTTGGCAATTTATCTCCTTTATATAATTTAACTGATAAAGGATCAAATCCATCCTGGGTTGTCAAAGTACCCATCGCTTTTCCATCCAAAAAATATTCTACTTTCCATTCAGGATCATAATTCCACACATTGGCTATCAATCTTTTCTGATTGGTTAGGGAATCTACGTAAATGCTCAACTGTTTTTTACGGTCTTCGCCAGTTGATTTGTAGTACCATTTTAAATCTGTTCCATTTACTTCGTAAACACCATAACCGCGCGGTGTGCCGTCGCCACAGATTGGTCCTGTCCACCAACCACCGCATACTGTACCATGATTATGCTCGTAAATACCATTTTTAATTACGTTTTTATTAAAATGGGTGTGACCAGACATAATATGTACGTTTTTGAAATCCTTTAAAATAGCATAAAAATCATCATTGTTTTTTACCGAATTGTGTACCGGAATATGTAGGCATATAATTAATAAAGCATCTTTAGGTACCAATTGTAAATCTTTGGCCAGCCATTCTAACTGTGTTGAGGTAATATACCCATCATAAGTTCTTTCTACACCTAAATAGCGTACGTTGTCTAAAACCACATAGTGGGCCTTTCCCCTATTGAAAGAATAATAAGTTGGGCCATAATGTGCCTGAAAGGTACGGTCAGAGGTATCATCACCACCCAGCCTGTAATCCTGATCATGATTTCCTAATGCCTGGAAAAATGGAATCCCAATTTTGGCAATGGCTTCATCATATGCAGGAAAAAGATCAAAATTATCCCAAACCAAATCTCCAACACCGATTCCATGAACAGGTGTTTTCCCCATTGCTTTTACTACTTCTCTTGTATCAGGAACCGAAGTTTCCATCATTTGCTGAACATCCTTTTTATTCTTCACCTGAGGATCTGCCCAAATGATAAAATTATGTTTGTTATCATTTTGTTTTAGGGGTTTAAGATCGAAATTCAACTTACCAGCGGTATCTGGTTTATAATAATGGCGCGCAATGCTGCTTTCCGTTTTAAACTCGTAACCCGAAGGCGTGCTGATCCAAACAAAACGGGAAAGCTCATGCAGTTTAATTTCATAGTTACCATTTGTATCTGTCTGTACCACGCTGTAGCCATCAGAAATAACCACACCGGCAACAGATTTACCTTTGCTAGTTACCGTTCCGCTTACTAGGCCATCAACAGAAAAAAGCGATGAAGGAAAGGATTTTAAGCTAACAAATAAGGTGGTGGTTAATAAAGTTGATTTTTGTATAAATGATCTTCTATCCATTTTTGCTGAGCACCTATTTTAACTAACAAAGGATAGCATACTACTATCCTTGTTATATTCATTTATTTTTAATTAATTCTTTAAAACAGTAACGCCTGCTCCGGTTTGCAAATCAGAAATAGTAGCAGTTGTAGACATTACAATATTTGTAAGTAATCTACCTTTTTCCCATCTTCCTGTACTTGTTATATATATACCACCAAGTTGGATAAAACCACCTCCACTTGTGCCGGTCTGCTCAACTTGAAAACCTAAGCGATTGGTATTGCTGCCAGCACCAAAGAAGTTTTGCTGTAAGCGAGAAGAAGGATTTATTGTAGTGTAATAATCTGTATTTGTAATTCTATAACCAAGTTCTGGTGGGCCTGCAGCATATACATTTCCAGAATTTGGATTTCCTCCGCCATACATAATCACATCTACTGGCACTGTACTTGCATTAACTGTGGTACCTTCAAAAAGAGCTATACCTGCTACATTACCGCTATTTGCTAATAAATTTGTGTTTTTAGTTCCAAAGTTTGCGCCATCATTATTTGCATAATCTACTGCGGCCACCCAGTTTGCTGATGAAATATTTGTTGAGCCAAAACCCCATATCAATTTGCTGTAACCGCCAACATAAATAAAATCACCTTTTTTAGCAGTACCAGATGTAATGTTAATTTTATAGGTACGTACCCCACCAGTTGCCCATCCATTTGCAGGAGCCGGATTTGCAGAACCTGCATTATTAGTAGTAACTAAAGAGTATGGAGTAACTGAAAAATCGATATCTTTTGTTGCCAATAATTGTACATATTCATATGCTCCCTTTTGAGTTCCGCTAGTTACAGCTTCACTCCCTCCGGGATTGGTTAAGTAGCCAGAAATAATTATTGGAGAAGGCTTTACTAATGGCAAGGCAAATACATCATTCGCATTACGCACCCATAAAGAAAGCTGGGGCTGGTTGTTTTGTGTTTTAAAATATGCAACTCCAGTAAAATTTGCAGCAGAAGGTAATTGATTACCAGAAAAATTGGCTGTAGCTTCGGTATGTAGTCTTGCTTTACCAAAACCGTCATTAATGGTTTTATCGCCAGAAAAAGTATCGCCCTGTATCGGCTCGGGTTCTACTACGGTATTACTTACGGTAACCAATGTGTTTTCGTACACTAAAGGTTGAGCTATTAAATTAGCAATATTTACAACTGGCACTTTAATGTTTTTACCAGAAGCAATTTTGTTAACTGCGGTGCTATTTACACCTTCAATTTGAAGCACACCATCTACACGCTTTAAAATCCCACCTTCTACTTTAATGTGCACCGAATCGCCTACTGTGTATTTAGCTGCATCTGCACCAATATTTATGGCTATCCCTCGTACCGAGTCAATACCATTACCAACAATTCTTGAGTTTTGAACAACTAATAAATTTTTTGGTGTATTCCCCGCCACAAAATCAGATATTACTACTCCTTTTATAGAGGAGGCACCTTTCATAACAGTTGTATTAAGTACCAAATCGGTTTCTTTATAAGATTTCTTTAAATCAAAATTAGAGATAAAAGGACTTATTGTACCTAATACAAATTCATCTTTTTGTTTATCACATCCTATGATTAATATAGATGCAATAACAGCGAAAGCATTTATATATTTTAATGTATTTTTCATATTAATTTAGCTTAAAATTAAGGTTTTTGCCACCAAACTTGTGTACTGATTGCATCGGCACCTTGCGTCGCTACCGCATTTTTATAATTGGTAGGATTTGCTGATTGAGTAACCACTGGATAAAATAACCGGGCAGGCATTATCCCATTGTTAAGCAAACCTAAACCTTTTGGCAAAATTGGGTATGCACTACGACGGTATTCGAACCATTGCTGAAAATCGACCAAAAACAATGCATAATATTTTTGTTGATGGATTAACAACATTTTACTCATTGTGTTAGGCGATGCGCTGTTTAATGGTAATGCATTATTCCATTCAATGTCAGCTGCATTAACATAAGCAGTTACTGCTGGATCGGTTGCACCGCCAGTCATTACCGTAGGTAACCAATAATTTATCGCATCTGCAATTCCTTTGTAATAATAAGTTTGGGCACTTCCACTTATCCATCCTTTGGCGGCTGCTTCTGCTAAAATAAAATCTACTTCGGCAGCATTCATAATTATCCCTGTATAAGGATCGGTTTGAAGAGATAAAACTGCATTATCACTTGCCGAATAAAAACTAGATTGTTTTGCAGGCTCGTTACCTGGTACATAACCACTTGGCACACCTGCATATCCATTAGTACCTGGCCTAATACGGAAACGATTAATACCACTTGTACCGTAAGATTGAAGAATGCGGGGGTCATTCCATACTACCAGATTATTTATAAAAAACTCACCAAGTGCAGGCACGTAAAAATCATTAACGCGTACATTTGCCATAAAGGGTGATGTAAGTAATGCATTGCTTACATTAGAACCTGTCCATTGTAATTTAGCTGTATGCTGATTATTGACCATGATTGGATAATTAGCAGAATTAACATCAATGATATCCTTTATTTTAGCAATAACAGTTGGTGAAACTTCGGCTTTGCCCGATACGCGAAGCAATAATCTTAAATACAGTGAATTACCTAATCTACGCCATTTACTTACATCTCCGTAAAAAACAGGATCGCTGGTAACAACAATTGGTGTTCCATCTTTCAATAAATTATTAGCCTGTTCAAGTTTCTCAAACATTCCTAAATAAATATCTTTTTGCTTATCAAAAACCGGTTGGTAATTACCTTCTTTTCCTTTATTAGCTTCTGTAAAAGGTACATCGCCATAAGTATCTGTAAGTAAAGAATATATCCAAGATTGTATGATAAGAGAAATACCTTGATATGATTTATTTAATTTTTCTGGTTTACTCGCAATATTCTGAATATCAACAATATTGGTTAAATTTAAATACCAATTGTTCCATGTGTTATCAGCAGCGCTTCGTCTAATATCATATCTAAACGTTTTTCCTTCAGCATCGCCTAAATCAACAGTAACCTGCATTAACTCGTTATTAAAGTTACGGTTACGCAACATATTGGTGGACATTAGGTTTACTAATGTTGGCGCCAATAGCTGATCGGCATTTACTTCTGTTTTTCCAAGCGGATCAGTATTAACTTCATTAAAATCTTTTGTGCAAGAGAGTGTTGATAAACTCAATCCTGCCAGGATGATATATATAATAATGTTTTTATTCTTTCTCATAACTATAATTTTTATAAACCAACAACTAAACGCACTCCATAATTTCTTGTAGAGGGAAGTTGACCGGTTTCAAACCCTTGTTGAATATCTGAGCCAGCTAAAGTTCCAAACTCTGGATCGAATGCAGGCCAAGGTGACCAAATGAACAGATTACGACCGTAAGCGCCTACTGTTAGTTTACTAAAGCCAATTCTGCTCAGGAATTTCTTATTAAAAGCATAAGTAATATTTGCTTCTCTGAATTTTAAATAATCTGTACTAAAAATACTTCCTTCTGCTTGGTTGTAATATAATGAATTGTAATATCCCTCTATATCTGTAGCAATAATATCGTTTTTACGATAGGTACCTCCACCGTTATCTACAACTCCATCACCAATTATACCATTATATCTACCAGGTAAAGTAATTGTTGACTTACCCAATGAAGCCATACGGGCAAAAGTAAACGAGTGACCAACAGCACCTAATTGTGCATCGAATAAAACACTCATACTTACTTGTTGATAGGTTACACCAGTACCAAAACTAAACCTAAATTTAGGTAAAGTATTACCTAAATATTTTACTTCTGCAGTTGGTTTGGCATAGCCTGTTACTGCATCAAAAATTATCTGACCATCAGGAGAACGTAAAAAGCCAGTTCCATACAAATCTCCCATACTGCCGCCAACTGCCGCAACCACTTGCCCCGAGTTGCCAAAACCACCTGTACGCAAAATTACCGAGCTATCTGCTAATTCTTTAATTTCGTTACGGTTAGCGCTAAATGTACCATTCAATGTCCATGTAAATTTCTTAGTTTTTAATGGCGTAGCATTAACTGACATTTCTAAACCTTTGTTATTTACTCTACCAACATTAAAAATACCAATATCATAACCCGATGATTTATCGAGTACACGACTAAGTATTTGATTTTTTGTATTACCACTATAAACGGCAACATCAAAATTTAACCTGTTTTTAAATAATTTCAAATCCAATCCCAATTCAATGGTTGTCGTCATTAATGGTTTTAAATCTGGATTTGGTAAAATCCTTGGGTTCGTCATTGCATTGCCAGGGTAAACACCATTGGCAGCTATTAAGTAGTTGTAAGCAGTACGATAAGGAGTTGTACTACCACTTCCTACTTGTGCATAAGATGCTCTTAACTTTGCAAAACTTATTGCTTTTGGCATTTCCCAAAAATCTGACGCTACAAAAGCTAAACTCGCCGATGGATAAGAAAAACCAACATTATCTTTTCTTGTTAAAGTAGCCAATGTACTGTTCCAATCCTGACGGATAGTTAAATCTAAAAATAAATAGTTTTTGTAAGCCAGCGATGTCATTGCATAAAGACTGTTAATTCTATAACGGGCGGTATCTGGCACATAAACCAATTTGTTAATGTTATTGGTTAAGCTATAATACCCTGGTATTTTTAAACCATCTGCACGGGTTTCTAACTTACTATATTCGTTACGCATTTGGCTACCTCCAACACTTGCTGATAAATTAAAATCTTTTGTTAGTTTTTTATCGTACTTCAACATAAAATCGGCATTAATTTCATACGATTTAATATCAGCTACACGATAAGATCCTTGTGCAAACATACCGCCTGATGAAGTATCCCAAGGACGCATGGTTTCACGTCTATCTTTATTATAATCTCCAGATGCACGCACCATTAAACTCAATTCATCAGTAAATTTATAGGTAGCTTGTATATTTCCTAACCAGCCGTTACGTTTTTGTCCATTTAAATACTGTTCTGAAATAGCATAAGGGCCTTCCGGAAAAGAGGTTGTTAAATTTACAAACTGTTGTAGTTCTTTACCTGGAGCCCAATAATCCCGGTACCAATCTGGATTAATGTTAGGCTGTGCAAACATAAACCAATACATTAACGATTGATTGCCATAACCTGTGGCAGGCAAATTATCACTGTTCCTGTTACTATATTGTACTTTTAAATTTAAGCTTAATCTTTTGGTAATATTCGTATTCGCGTTTAGCGAAACATTTGTTCTTTCCATACCGGTATTCGGTACAATCCACTCATTATTACCGTGGCTTGCCGAGAAACGAAGACCTACTTTTTTAAGTGTTCCATCTAAACTAACCGAATTGGTAGATTCGAAACCTGTGATAAAAAAACCATCAACAGGGTCTCCATAGCCTACCCATGGTGTTTTGGTTAAGCCTTTTGCTTTAGTTGCAGGATCATATTGGAAAAACATATATCCATCAGCGAAAGCCGGGCCATAAGTTGAACTTGTATTACCTGTACCAAATTGATAACTTGTAGTACCATCTGTACCGGCTCCAAATTCATTTTGTCTGGCAGGACCACGATTAACATCCTCCCAAGAGCTATTAGAAGTAAAAGAAATTCCTAACTTCTTTTTATTTTTATTAGCTGATTTAGTTGTAATCATAACCGCTCCATTGGCGCCTCGTTGCCCATAAAGTGCAGAAGCTGCGGGACCTTTTAACACCGTTACGCTCTCAATATCATCAGGATTTAAATCATTAATACCACTACCAAAATCTACCGGCATAATATCGCCCGATGTTCCGTATACTCCACCGCCCGTTGCTGCAGTACGCCTTGAGCTGCTACTTGCTACTACTCCATCAATCACAATAAGCGCCTCATTATCCCCGGTAAGATTGTTCTCGCCCCTTAAAATAATCTTATTAGAACCCGCGGGTCCACTGTTTCTAACAAGATTTAATCCGGCAACTTTTCCAGATAATGCGTCTGTCCAGTTGCTTGATATTGCATCGGTGAGTTGTGTGCTATCAACCTTTGTTACGGCATAACCCAATGCTTTTTCTTCACGTTTTATTCCTAGTGCCGTAACTACCACTTCGCTTAACTGGCTGGTAGATGAAGCCAACCTTATTGTTGCATTGTTTTCGTTATTATTAAACGTTTTCCGCAAGGTTGTATACCCCACCATATTATATAAAACGGTTGTTCCTTTAGCAATAGTGATGATATAATTTCCTTTCTCGTTGGTTACCCCTAAAAATTTTTTATTGTTATCCGTTATCGTGGTTCCAATTAATATTTGTCCGTCCTGGTCATCTAACACAGTACCTTTAATTACAATATTTTGCGCAGGAGTTTGTGCAAAACTTTCGTTAATACAAATTAATTGTAGCAGCATAACACAAACTAAAAAACTAAAGCGTTTTAGTTTGCCCTTAAAAAAAGTTCGACTTTTCGTTTGGTGATTATGAGGGCTACTTTGCTTTACATGCAGAACGCAATGATGCCACGAAATCTGTTGAGTAAAATTTTTGATCATAATTATTATAGTATATCCGGTTAGTAATGGGGTTCATATGTGCGATTTATTTTGTCCGGATTTGCGGGCAAAGTAAGTCTGTTTATGTTAAAAATATATTAAGCAAACATTAACGTATTAAAAAGCAACCTAAATATATTGCGATTTATTTGGTTTTACTTACTATATATTTCGTTAATTAAAATTAACAAAACAAATCGAAACTAAAAACAATAAAATAAATCAGCAAGAAATATTTTTTAATTGAATGTTTAAACAGACAGAAATATTGATGATCGCAAAAAGAATTGGATAACTAAGTTATACTAAATAAAGCAAAAAATAGAATATTTAGCTATAAATAAAGAAAAAGGAGGCAATGCCTGATTAAATCATTGACACAAGGGAGGTACGTAATAATTTTATTACAAGGTATGGTGCCAGGAAAATAAATAGAGCAACAAAACGAAACATCCTGTTGTAACATTTATATATCAACCAAAACCGAAAGATAAAGAAACATGACTAACCTATCTTTGCGTACTCAAATACATGCTTCATGTAAAGTTTACGTAAAGAGAATGTCCGTTCCAGCGCGATTAAGATAATCACCGGAAATATTAAAAAACCAAGCAGGTTTAAAGCGTAGAAAAAATAGCCAAAGATTAATATCAATCTGAAACATTCGAGGTAATAAATCCATTTGCGCTGCTCTAATAAAGCACCGATATTGATCAGGGTAACCAGGATAAAAATCAATATGGCAGTTTTGTGTACTAAGGTTAGCGATTCGTAAAACATGGTAGTACCTGTAAGCATTGCTACCACCATTATCAGCTGGATATTCAGATAGATTTTAAACTTTGGTTTAGGCTTTGTCTCATCTTGTATTTTATTCTGATAATAACGTTCTTCCAAAATCGGCCTGATATTCTGGTCCATTAAAGCCGGACTACCAAAAACAGCATCCCATTTTGCCTTAAATCCATTTGCCCGCCTGTAAGCTTCTGCTATCTCCAAATAATAATGGAAATGTTGCCATAAAAAACTATAACTCTTAATGGGATGTGTTAGGCCGTATTTTGGAGCTTCTTCTTCCTTTTGGAAAGTACCGAAGAGTTTATCCCAAAAAACAAATACATCACCATAGTTTTTATCGAGGTATTTCTCATCCGATGCATGGTGAACGCCGTGTAAAGATGGTGTAATGAATATATTTTCGAGCCAGCCCAGTTTACCAACCAATTGTGTATGTGTAAAGAACGAATAAGCACCATGCGCCAGAAGAATGGTAATAATCATATTCGGATGAAAACCGATCAGTGGCAGGATGCACCAGAACACATTACGGAAAATGGCCTGTATCGTGGTAATCCGAGCTGCTGCAGATAAATTAAACTCTTCGCTCTGGTGATGAACAATGTGTGCCGCCCATAAAAAATTGATCTCATGCCCCAACCTGTGGTACCAGTACCAAACCAGATCGGTAGAAAGCAATAAAAGTATCCATACATACCATTTGGTAGGAATGTCAAAAATAGCATAGCTCGCATACACCCAATTATAAACCTGGTAAAAACTGGCCGCAATAAATAAGTTGAGTAACCTTTCAGCAATACCTACACTAAAATTTGCAACCGTACTCTCATATTTGAAAATTTTCGCTTTTTTTTGATGTTGGGCGATCTTAAACTCAATAAATACAAAAATAAAAAATGCTGGTATAGCAAATGCAAGGTAGTTTACCGTCATAACTGTAGTGGTCTTTTTTAGTTTAACGGAACAAACATAAATATATTCTATTAAATACATAGATTTTATAGAATATATTATTACACCTAAATTACTTCGATCTTCATTTTATGTTTGTTGTTTTAATTTATTTGTAGAACTTCGAAATTATAAATACACCATTATGGCTACAGATAAAAAAGCTGAAAACAACAATATATTATCCATTGATATAGGCGGCACAAGCATTAAAACGGTTCTTTTGGATGAAAGTGGAAATATGCTTACCGAATATTTAAAAAGCAAAACCCCACCAGAAGCTACTCCAAAAGACATTGTTTCTGGAATTATTGAGTTGATTAAGCCTTTTCCTGTTAGCTACAACCGTGTATCGATCGGTTTTCCGGGTTATGTTAAAAACGGAATTGTTAAAACCGCCCCTAACCTGGCAAAAAACAAATGGGCAGATGTTGATCTCGCTCAGCGTGTAGCCAATGAGTTAGGTAAACCAGTACGTTTGGTAAACGATGCAGATCAGCAAGGCTTAGGTGTGGTTGAGGGCAAAGGATTTGAAATTGTTTTTACAGTAGGTACAGGTTTTGGAACGGCTTTACTATTCGATGGAGAATTACTGCCGCATTTAGAACTCGCACATTTCCCGATCAATAAGGAAGAAGACTACGATGATTATATCGGAAATAAGGCTTTCGAAAAAATTGGAACTGAACGTTGGAATAAAAGGCTCAAAAAAGTAATCGAAATCTACAAAACGGTTTTCAATTATGACACCTTATATATTGGTGGTGGCAATTCTAAACAAATAGATTTTAAACTGGAAAGCAATATTAAAATTGTAACCAACAGAGACGGCATTAAAGGTGGCGCAAAACTCTGGAAACTGGCCGACAAGTACAACATCTTTACTGTTGAGCCTAAAAAATAATTAATCTTTATTACAATCTTTTAACAACAATAGCTGCAATATTAATTTGTAAACCCTAATTTTGGGTACATTATAAAAAATAAAAAATGGCAAATAACGATTCAAAAAAATATAAATTGGGAATGATCGGTTTAGGCACCATGGGCCGGAACTTATTATTAAACATGGCTGATAAAGGCTTCTCTGTAACTGGTTACGATAAAGACAGAAAAATGATCTCGAAACTTGAAGAAGAAGGCAAGAAGCACAACTTAGAAGGATTTGACGATATTGAAAGCTTTATTTCTAGCTTACAAACACCACGTACATTAATCTTATTAGTACCAGCCGGACCGATTGTAGATAGCGTTATTGCAGAATTAAAACCGCTTTTAAGCAAAGGCGATATTATTATCGATAGTGGAAACTCACATTTTACCGATACAAACCGCCGTGTTGACGAACTGGAGAAAGATGGCTTACATTTCTTCGGAATGGGCATTTCTGGTGGTGAAGAAGGAGCACGTTTTGGTCCGAGTATGATGCCAGGTGGCGATAAACAAGCTTATAGCGTAGTTAAAGATGTTTTTGATGCCGTAGCTGCAAAAGTTGGAACCGATCCTTGTGTAACTTACATTGGCCCTGGTGCTTCTGGCCATTTTGTTAAAATGGTACATAACGGAATCGAATATGCCATAATGGAGCTTATTGCCGAAGTTTATGGCATCCTTAAAAATGGATTGGGTTATACCAACGAAGAAATATATAAGGTATTCAAAAAATGGAACGAAGGCAGGTTACAATCTTTCTTATTAGAAATTACTGCCGAAATCTTCCTTGTTAAAGATACTGAAACACAAAATGATCTTTTAGATCAGATCAAAGATGAAGCACGTTCAAAAGGTACTGGGAAATGGACATCAGAGGTTTCGATGGAACTTCAGTTACCTGTACCAACCATTAACGAGGCTGTTTCTAACCGGGATTTATCTAAATTCAAAAAACTAAGAGTTTCTTTAGAAGAAGCATTCGGGAAAAAAGACACCAAAATTGCTGTTACCATTGATGAACTGGAAGATGCTTTTTACTTCTCTATGATTAGTGCTTATGCACAAGGAATGCATTTATTGGTTCAGGCATCAAAAGAATACCAATACAACTTACAGTTACAGGAAATTGCCAAAATCTGGCGTGGAGGCTGTATCATCAGGGCTAAATTTTTGGAAGATATTTATCAGGCTTATGATAAAAACAATTCTCTGGAACATTTATTCGGTGATGCTGGCATCCAGAATATCATTAAAGGCACTTTAGCAGGCACACGCAAAACAATCAGTGCATGTATCAATTCTGGCTTAGGCATTCCTGCATTTGCATCTACCCTAACCTATTTCGATACCATTACCACAGCTAGAATGCCATCTAACTTAATCCAGGCACAAAGAGATTTCTTTGGTGCACACACTTTCGAGCGCATTGATAAAGACGGTGTTTTCCACGCTGATTGGAATAAATTATCATAAACCTATTAGATTCACGAACAAGAACATAAAATGAAAACCAAAACCGCATTAAACCCTACCATTTTTGTAATATTTGGTGGAACAGGTGATTTAAACAAAAGAAAATTAGCACCTGCCCTATATAACTTGTTTATAGAGGGTTACATGCCAGATAAGTTTGCCGTTATTGGTACCGGTAGAACCGAATTTACCGACGATAGCTACAAAGCTGCTTTAGAAGATGCTGTAAACCAGTTTTCACGCAGCGGAAAAGTAAAAAAAGATAAATGGGACGATTTTGGAAAAACTATGAGTTACTGTCCTACCGATTTTGCTCAGCCAAAAACTTTCGAAAACCTTAAGGCAACTGTAGAAAAATACCAAAAAGACTTTGGTGCTGGTACGCAGGTAATTTTCTACCTGGCTGTTGCGCCTAACTTCTTCCCTATTATTGCCGAGTGTTTGCAGAAATATAAACTTACGCAAGATGAAGATAACAGCCGCATCGTTATTGAGAAACCTTTCGGTCATGATTTAGAATCTGCAAAAGAACTGAATACATTATTGAGTACCATTTTTACCGAAAAACAGATCTATCGTATCGATCATTACTTAGGTAAAGAGACCGTTCAAAATATGATGGCTTTCCGTTTTGCCAATGCATTGTTCGAGCCGTTATGGAATAGATCTTATATCGATCACGTTCAAATTTCGGTAACCGAACAGTTAGGTGTGGGCGATCGTGGAGGTTATTATGAAGGTTCTGGCGCTTTGAGAGATATGATTCAGAATCACTTGTTGCAATTGCTTTGTTTGGTTGGAATGGAAGCACCAATTAATTTTGATGCCGATGAAATCAGAAATCGTAAGGTTGAGGTTTTAAGAGCGATGCGTCCTTTTTCTGCAGAAGATATCCGTTTTCATACTGTTCGCGGTCAATATAGTAAAGGCTGGGTTGAAGGTAAGGAAGTACCTGGATACCGTCAGGAAAAAGGTGTTGATACACATTCTAATACTGAAACTTTTGCTGCTGTTAAATTCCATATCGATAACTGGAGATGGCAAGGAATTCCTTTCTATTTAAGAACTGGAAAACGCTTAAATCAGACTTCATCTCTAATTACCATTCAGTTTAGAGATGTGCCTCATCAGATTTTCTCATCAGGTGTAACCGAAAACTGGCAACAAAACAGGTTAGTAATCAGTATACAGCCTGAAATGAGTATCCGTATGCAGGTACAGGCTAAAAGACCTGGATTGGATATGGTATTGAATCCTGTTGATATGGTTTTCGATTATAAAGGAACTTACGAGGGCGATACCCCTGAGGCCTACGAAACCTTATTATTAGATGCCATGATGGGCGATCAAACCTTGTTTATGCGTGGCGATCAGGTAGAAACAGCATGGGAGTTGGTAATGCCGATCTTAAATACCTGGGAAAGTAAAAAATCAATCAACTTTCCTAATTACCCTGCCGATAGTTGGGGACCAGAAGAAGCTGAAGCACTTATTGCAAGAGATGGTTTCCACTGGTTTAACCTACCATTGAAGAATAAGGAATAATATTAGGTTAATGGCCCAATAGCATTACAGCCATAAGCGGATTGTCATTCTGAGCCTGTCGAAGAACTTAACGATCGGTGTTTCGACAAGCTCAACATGACATTAATTAATAAGTTATAAAATGAATCTACTCATATATAAAACATTAGAAGAACTTAACCAGGACCTGGCAGATTATGTCATCAAGATTGCAGAAATGTCTATCGAAGAAAACGACCGTTTCAATTTCGTTTTAACTGGCGGTAGTTCTCCTAAAGCACTCTATCATCTTCTGGCTACAGAAGGCCAGCACAGAATTGATTGGGAAAAAGTATATTTCTTCTTTGGCGATGAGCGCAACGTTCCGGCTAATGACGATAACTACAACGGATTAATGGCCAAGAAAACCATTTTAGATCCACTAGGTATTAAAGAAGATCATATTTTTTACGTTGATACCACTTTGGCTCCAGAAAAAGCAGCTATCGAATATAAAAAAGCAATCGACAAGCATTTTAATGGTGAAGATATTGTTTTCGATTTGATCCTTTTAGGTATGGGTGATGATGCGCATACGGCTTCAATTTTTCCGCATACCACGTTAGTTAAGGACAAAGAAGTAAACATAGCAGCGGTGTATGTAGAAAAATTAGATACTTACCGCATTAGCTTTACCGCACCGTTAATTAACAAAGCAGATAACGTCGCTTTCCTGGTGTTTGGAGAGAATAAGGCAGAAGCGCTGAAACATGTTATCGGTGATACCGAAAAAAATGTTGACTTATACCCTTCTCAGTTAATCGATCCGATTGATGGTAAATTAACCTGGTTTACAGATGAGGCTGCAACAAAATTATTAGAAGATTAAAAAATTATGATGTCTGAAGAAAAACATTTATCAGACTTTTTAAACGGAAAAACGGAATATACCTTAGGGTTGTTCCGTTTTTTTATTGCGCAATTGACCGAATTAGGAGAGATAAATCTTAGGCCTACAAAGTCCATGATCTCGATCGAATCCGAAACCAGCTTTGCATATATTACGCAGTTGGGAAAGAACTTTATCCATGTGGTTATTCCTTTCAATCAACCGTATGAAAACAATCTTTGCTTCACCAAAATTGCACAGGTACCAGGAATTAATCAATATAATCACCATTTGAGGATTTATTTCGAGGAAGATATTAATGATGAGGTGAAAAGTTTTTTAAGGATGGCGATGGAGTGAGTTACTTGCCCCAGAACATAGGTGCCGTTGGATGTTATCATCCGACAGTTTAATAAATTTTAGTGTCAGATGGAAACATCTGACACCATGTATATGGCCGTCATTGCGAGAAGGCTTTTTCAGCCGACGAAGCAATGACGGCTTCACAAGTAAAATGCCTCTAATCCAATTTCTCTTCTATCAATAACTTAATAATTCCATCAGCCATTCCCACTTTAGGTACATAAATTTGTTTTATACCTGTCCATTTCATTAAAGTAAGGTAAATTTCGCAGGCCGGAATAATTACATCTGCACGGTCGGGGTTTAAACCCAGCGTATTGATCCTTTCTTTCAATGAATAACTGGTTAATTTATTATACATCGAATTTAATTTCTGCAACGATAAAGGCGCATTTTCCTTCTCATCCGACATGCGGAACAATTTATTAATATTGCCACCTGTACCTATGC
Organism: Pedobacter sp. SG908; assembly: GCF_011759615.1. Classification (NCBI taxonomy): domain Bacteria; kingdom Pseudomonadati; phylum Bacteroidota; class Sphingobacteriia; order Sphingobacteriales; family Sphingobacteriaceae; genus Pedobacter; species Pedobacter sp. SG908. The sequence goes on along the minus strand of NZ_JAAOYY010000001.1, from coordinate 2,251,653 downwards.
CAGCTAAATGTTTATATTCTTTTGTATGCTCTTTTACCCAATCTTTCATCTCTTCCCAGGTTTCTTCCTTATCCTGATTATCGAGCATCCTGATTGTACCAATATTGAAGGATCTTGATGCTTCTGGCGCACCTTTTACGAAAACCGACAGTTCAGTACTACCTCCACCAACATCAATATATAGGTAGTTTTTATTTTCGTCTAACTCTTCTTCAATATGGTTAGCATAAATAATATTCGCTTCCCGCTGCCCCTCAATAATCTCTAAAGTAACGTCTGCTTCCTTTTTAATCAACTTAACAATATCTTCTCCATTACGGGCTTCGCGCATAGCAGATGTTGCACAAGCCAAATATTCAGAAACATGATAAACGTCCATCAGATTTTTAAAAGCAGTCATGGTTTTTACCAGATCTGCAGATTTTTTTTCCGATATATATTGATCTAAGAATGCATCATCTCCCAGCCGGAGCGGCACACGTATAAGGGTGTTCTTTTTATACTTATATTTTCCGTCTTGTTTGCTAATATCGGCAATGAGTAACCTCACCGCATTAGACCCGATATCTATAGCTGCGTATCTTAACATTATGATTGATGCTTGGTTTTTAAATAGTTATAGATGTCTACCTGCGCCCTTATCTTTTTGCTTAATCTGTTTTTATGGTATTTATTATTGTTTAACGCATTGATCTGTCTCGATTTGGTATTATCCTGCAGTTGCAGATCAATAATATCCTGTATCTCCTGTTTCACATCATGATCCAAAACCGGGAATCCTACCTCTACACGGTGTTCGAAATTCCTGCTCATTAAATCTGCAGATGATAAATACATGTCGTTTTTACCGTTATTACCGAAAATATAAACCCGGGCATGCTCTAAAAACTTATCGATAATACTGATGGCCGTAATATTTTCACTAAAGCCCTTTACTCCCGGTACCAAACAACAGATGCCACGGATAATCAGCTGAATTTTAACGCCAGCATTGCTCGCATCGTAAAGTTTGGCAATAATCCCTTCATCCGCTAAACTATTTACCTTTAACATGATGTAAGCGAGTTTACCTTGTTTTGCGTTCCTGATTTCGCGATTAATAAAATTGACCAATTTCGATCGGCTCTCCAGTGGCGAAACGATGAGGTGTTTAAATCCTTTGGTTACGGTACGTTTACTCAACGCATCAAAAAGTTTTACCAGATCGTTGGTAATCTCTTTCTTAGCTGTGAAAATACTATGATCACAGTATAAACTTGCGGTTTTCTCGTTAAAGTTTCCTGTTGCTAAGTTTGCATAGTATACAGGCTTATCTTTTTCGATCCGTTTAACCAAACAAATTTTGGAGTGTACTTTGTAGTCAGTTAAACCGTAATTCACCTTAACACCTTCCTCCATTAAGCGGCTCGTCCAGTAAATATTAGCCTGTTCATCAAAACGGGCTTTAAGTTCTAATAAAACAGAAACTGCTTTACCATTTTTAGCAGCGTTAATTAATGCATTAATTACTTTTGAGTTTTCGGCTAATCGGTATAAGGTAATCTGTATTTCGGTTACTTTCGGATCAATTGCGGCTTCACGCAAAAACAGAATAATGTAATCGTACGATTGGTAGGGTAAATTCACCAAATAATCGCGCTGGGCAACTTTAGCGAACATGCTTTGGGTTCTGTGTAAATCATGTACCTTTAGTGGCACGTTCGGCGCATATTCCAATTCCTTTTTACCCACATTTGGGAAGGCAATAAAATCGCCAAACTTATGGTAACGGTTACCTGGAATTAAACTTTCGGCCTCAAGCTTAAGTTTATTCACCAGTACAGTAAGCATATTTAAAGGCATAGCCGAATCATAAAGCAAACGCATAGGTTTTCCTTTTTTGCGTTTTTCTAAACTGTTTTTTAAATCATCGATGAATTTATCATTAATGTTTTTATCAATGTCCAATTCCGCATCCCGTGTTAACTGGATCGAATAAGCTTCTAAATTATCGTACGTAAAAACATAAAATATATCGTCTAAACAATATCGGATAATATCTTCAGCCAGAATTATAAATTTTAGATCGTTTGTTTCGGGTAACACCAAAAATCGCGGCAAATTGGGCGGAATTTCAATGAGTGCATATTTCTCTTTAATTTTTGTATCCTTTTTTGAAAGTTTAACAAAAAAGTAAAGGTACCGGTCTTTCAATTCTGGAAAAGGTTTATCCATATCCAGCATAATGGGAACCAGATTAGATAAAATCTTATCCCTGAAATGATTTTTAACAAATTCGCCCCTGCTTACATTCAGTTGGGTATCGTTTAAAATAAAAATCCTGTTTTGAGCAAGTTCGTTTATTAGGGTAGCCTGAAAAAGCTGGTCGAATTTTCTTTCCTGTTTTACAACAATATTTTTAATCTCATTCAGAATTTTCTTTGGGTTAAATCCTAAAAGTGCTTTAGCCTTATCGTTCAAATTGGTTAGTCGGGTCATGGTGGCTACCCGCACACGGTAAAACTCCTCCAAATTTGAAGAAAATATAGATAGAAATTTAATCCGTTCAATCAGCGGAACTGTTTCGTCAGCAGCTTCCTGCAGTACACGTTCGTTAAAGTAAAGCCAACTGATTTCGCGGTTTAAAAAAGGGATCTTCTTATTGCTCATTTAAAAAAATAAAAAATCCCTGCCAAAACAGGGATGTTCAAAACTGCACATTAATTTGTTAAATCGATGTTAATTCATATGCGCATTAACGTTAACAAATTTATTTTTTAGTTGGTGTTTTTGTTTCTTTCTTAACTGCGGGCGTAGCTTTAACAACTGTTTTTTTAACAACTGTTGCTGCTTTTGCAGGGGTAGCGGCTGGAGCTACAGCCTTTTTAACTGTTGTAGCAGCCTTTGCAGGTACTTTACTTGCCGTGGTTGCCGCTTTTTTAACAACTGTTGTAGCCTCCTTTACGGCTTCTTTTGCTTTTGTTACTGGTTTTGCCAATACTTTTTCTGCTTTTTCCTCTGTTTCTATTGCCGCAACCTTAATGCTTTGTACTACTGGTTTAGCCTTTGCAACGGCTTTTTTAACCACTTTCTGAGCTGTTTTTTCAGACTTACTTACAGCTTTGGCAACTGGTTTTTTCACAGCTTTCTCTTTTGATGCATGAATCAATTCATCTATTTTTTGTCCCACATCGGCTTTTACAATGGTAAACTTTTTCGTCAGTTTTTTAGCCACACGCTTACTCGCCTTTCCAACCTCTGTACTGATTTCCGATACATCATGTCCTAAACTTTTGATTACCTCTAAAAATTTATCGGTGATAGATTGTTCCAATTGTTTTTTGGCTTCTTTCTTGGTGATCTTTTTTTGAGACTTTGGTTTAGTGGTTTTCATATTATTTTTCGTTTTTTTGTGAGGTAAGATTAATTTCTACTAAATCTACTTATTTTTTTACTTTAAAGCTAAAACCATGCCCTCTTTTGATATAGTAAGTAAAGTTGACGCGCAAACATTAGACAATGCGGTTAACAACGCAAAAAAAGAAATCCTTAACCGTTATGACTTTAACGGCTCGAAAAGCACGATTGATCTGGATAAAAAAGCAAATGTAATTACCATTGTAACTGAAGATGATATGCGCTTAAAAGCCATTGAAGATTCGATCATTTCGAGAATGATGAAACAGAACCTTGATCCTAAAAGTCTGGATTTTGGTGATGAACAACAGGCTTCGGGCAATATGATCCGGAAAGAAATCAGCATTAAAGAAGGATTGGATAAAGAAGCTGCTAAAAAAGTGGTTGCGAAAATCAAAGCCAGCGGTTTAAAGGTGCAACCTTCCATTATGGACGACCAGGTACGTGTAACAGCAAAAAAAATCGACGATTTACAGGCGGTGATCAGTTTGTGTAGAGGCGAAGATTTCGGACAGCCATTGCAGTATATTAACATGCGTAATTAGGTTAACTGTTTTAGTATATTCTATCAGTTAACCGATTTATACGCTTAACCTAAAAATAATGGAAATCAGCGAAAACGGTTTTATATTTTCAGATAAAAAGGAACTATTGGATATTGAGGCCATCCATCATTACTTAAGCACCGAATCGTATTGGGCAAAGAACATTCCATTCGATACAGTAAAACGATCTATCGAAAATTCACTTTGCTTTGGTATTTATAAAGATCAGGAACAGGTTGGTTTTGCACGTTGGGTAACAGACAAAGCAACTTTTGCCTGGCTCTGCGATGTTTATGTAAAAGAAAGTTACCGTGGCTTCGGTTTATCTAAGAAACTGATGTCGTTTATGATCTTTCATCCCGATTTGCAGGGTTTACGCCGTTACCAACTGGCCACCCTGGATGCCCATGGCCTTTATGAACAGTTTGGCTTTTCGGTAATTGAGCATCCGGAAAGACAGATGGGCATCGTAATTCCGGATATTTACACCAGAGCTGCTGAATAGGCAAAAAACCTTTCTTAAGTTCTCTTGTTTTTAAAACACATCAAAACATAGAGAAAACATGAAAAAGATATTTTTATTACCTACAGCTTTTGCGTTGATATTATCATTCGGATCCTGCCAAACTGCAGATAAAAAATCGGCAACCACAAAAGATAGTGTTGCTAGCGATACCAATATGATAAATGGCAACCACGCTACAGGCGCTGAAAGCACAGAATCGGGCGTTGATGAAGCCGGTGCCACATTTTTAAGAAAAGCTGCGATTGGTGGTATTATGGAGGTGGAGGCAGCAAAAATTGCAGCTAAAAATGGAAAAAGTGCTGAAGTGAAAGAATTCGCTGCTAAAATGCTTGCCGACCATACCAAAGCCAATACAGAATTAAAAGCATTGGCTATAAAAAAGAAAGTAATTACTCCCGATGCCTTGCCTGCCGATGAGCAGATTCATTTGGATGAAATGAAAAAAATGACGGGCGAAGCATTTGATCAACATTATATGCATATGATGGTTACTGATCATGAAAAAACAATTGCACTGTTTAAAACCGGTATACAAAACCGTGATCAGGCAATTAAAACCTGGGCAAGTAATACTTTAAAGGTAATTGAATTGCACAATGATATGGCCAAAAAGATTGTTGTTGATATGAAATAACGACAAGTTTTGTTTAGCGATAAAAATGTGTGAAAAACATCATTTTTGATACAATTTCTTCCTATTAGAGAAATTAAAATTAATTTTCACCGTTTAATACAAAAATACATCAATGAATAGGAGTAGAATTTTTAGCGCGCTTTTAAGTGTTGTGCTCATCAGTGCAATACCAACTTTAGCCAATGCACAAAAAACTAATTGGCAAAACCTTGATCTTAAAACCGACAGTACATTCGGTATCAGTACCGAAAAAGCATACAAAGAGCTTTTAAAGGGAAAAAAATCTGTTAAAGTTATCGTTGCCGTTAATGATGGTGGTGTAGAAGCCACTCATGAAGATTTAAAGCGGATAATGTGGGTAAATACCAAAGAAATAGCTGGGAATGGAAAAGACGATGATAAAAACGGCTATATCGACGATATCAATGGCTGGAACTTTATTGGCGGGCCAAAAGAATCCATCAATTTTGAAACGCTAGAGTTAACACGTTTAGTTCGTCGCGATCAAGACCGTTTTGCCAATACCACTGATGCAAATGTTGCAGAAAAAGATAAAAAGGACTTTGCTGTATTCAAAGCAGAGAGAGCCGATTTAGAAAAACAACTGGCAGAAGCTAAAGAAAATCTTGCAGGTTTAACGGGGTTCAAAGCTGCACTAGATGCAGTGGTAAAAAAAATTGGTAAACAGAATCCAACTATCGAAGACTTTAAAAATTTTAAACCAGTTACAGATGTTGATGCCCGGGTACAAGGGGTTGTAATTGAGGAATTAGGAAAAAATAGCTTTAAAGATTTTTATGAAGAGCAGATTACGGAAGGATTTGATTATTATAACCGCCAGGTTAATTACAATTTAAATCTCGATTATGATCCGCGCGCTATTGTTGGTGATGACCCGAACAATGTTAACGAGAAATTTTATGGCAATAACGACGTTGCAGGCCCTGATGCTATGCACGGTACGCACGTAGCAGGTATTATTGCAGCTGATAGAACCAACAAACTTGGTATTTTAGGCGTGGCCGATAACGTGGCTATTATGGGTGTTCGTTGTACGCCAAATGGTGATGAAAGAGATAAAGATGTGGCAAATGGAATCCGTTATGCAGTTGATAACGGTGCAAAGGTAATTAACATGAGTTTTGGTAAAGCTTATAGCTGGAATAAAGCCATTGTTAACGAAGCGATGAAATATGCTGCATCTAAAGATGTACTGATCGTTCAGGCTGCAGGTAACGAAAACAAAAATATTGATGTGGAAAACAATTTTCCTAATCATAAAGATTTAGATGAGAAGACCATTGCCTCATGGATAACTGTTGGTGCGTCTGGTCCTAAAGATGATGCAACACTTAAAGCCAGTTTCTCTAATTACGGCAAAACGCAGGTAGATGTTTTTGCTCCAGGAGTTAAAATTTATTCAACAGTACCTGGTTCTAAATACAAAAACTTAGATGGAACCAGTATGGCTTCTCCTGTTGTAGCTGGTTTAGCTGGATTAATCCGCTCTTATTACCCAAAATTATCTGCTGCCCAGGTGAAAGAAATTATTGTTAAATCGGTTACGAAGGTTAATCATAATGTAGAATACGCCAAAAGTGAAGAACCTGGTGCAGAAAAAATTTCTGTTCCTTTCTCTGATCTTTGTATAAGCGGTGGTATTGTGAATGCTTACAATGCATTAAAATTAGCGGCAACTTACTCAGGTAAAGCTGTTGCTAAATAATTATTCGGTTTGTTGTCCGAGCGAAGTTTAAACAAATAAAAATGCGTCCCATTTTAAAATTGGGACGCATTTTTTGTTATGGGTATTATTCAACGAATGATTATGCCAATATTTTATCCGGTGTAATCGGTAATGTCCTGATTCTTTTTCCGGTGGCATTAAAAACGGCATTGGCTACAGCCGCAGAAAAACCGATTAAGGCAATTTCGCCCATGCCCTTTGCTCCCATCGGATTAATGTAGGGATCGGGTTTATTAATGAAATTAACATCGATCTCCGGTACATCGGCGTTTACCGGAACATGGTAGTCGGCAAAGTTGTTATTAATGTATCTTCCATAGCGGTGATCGATTATTGATTCTTCGGTTAAAGCCATTCCTATGCCGCCAACAGCACCACCCAGCATCTGGCTTCGGGCTGTTTTCGGACTTACAATGGTGCCCGAATCGCCCACAGAAACAATTTTACTAACTTTTACTACACCTGTTAGTGAATGAACCTTTACCTGTACAAAATGGATGGAGAAAGAGTACATGGAGTAGTTATCTTTTTCCTTACCGCTCTGGCTCTCTTTGGTTATTTCTATTTGTGGAAGATTGTTCTTTTTTAAAACATCAACAAAATTAGCCGTTGCATCCATATTTGAATTTGCGGCCAGCTCTGCAATTGCAGATTTTAACGCTACACAAACGTCGTTTACGGCCGAGCCTACCGTAGATAATGTAGCCGAACCACCCTGACTTGGTGCTGGTGGCAAAGAAGAATCGCCAAGCTCAAATGTAATTTTATTTACAGGGATCTTCATTAATTTATTGGCAATTAAAGTCATACCAGTTCCTGTTCCGGGACCAATATCGCTGGTTGCACTTTGTAAAAGCAGTGACCCGTCAGCCTTTAAAGTACCTTTCACGCTGGCCTTACCTCTATTGGCGTTAAACACGCCAACACTCACTCCATAACCCGTTTGCCATGGTCCTTCTACCAAACTGCCTGGTTTATTTTTCCGGTTGTTCCATCCTATTTTCTCTGCCCCGATTCTATAGGCTTCTTTAATATTCTTGCTCGAAAATGGTTTATTTTTCTGCTGATCGGTTTCTGGATCATTTTTGATTCTAAAATCCAATGGATCCATATCTAAAGCATGCGCCATCTCATCTATTGCACTTTCGAGCGCAAAAGCTCCGGTTGCTTCACCTGGTCCGCGCATCCATATGGGTACACCAAGGTCAACTGGTACAATCGCGTAAGAAGTATTTACGTTATCGCATTGGTACATAAACTTCGCCATGTTAACCACGCCTTCGGTAAAGTTCTCATAAGTTGAAGTTTCGCCATAAGCCCTATGCGTAATACCTGTTAATTTACCATCTTTATTTGCGCCCAAACCAATAGTTTGTATCGCTGCCGGACGATTTCCTACCATGGTAAACATCTGCATCCGCGTAATAACCACTTTTACAGGTCTACCAATGTGTTTAGAAGCCATCACCGTTGCAATTTCAAGCGGCCACGTGCGTAATGCCATGCCAAAACCACCTCCAACAAACTCCGAATTCACCTGGATATTTTCCATCGGAATTTTAAAAACATTTGCAATAGTACCTTGAGTAGCTTTTACCCCTTGTGTTTTGGCGTAAACGGTGAGTTGGTTATTTGGTCGCCAATCGGCAATAATCCCATGAAGTTCCATAGGGTTATGTGTTTCAATCGGTAGAAAGTATCTTTCTTCGAGCTTTACTTCTGCATTTTTATAAGCGTTTTCCTCACCGCGTTTATAATCAGCCTGCCCCTGCAGCTTTTTAGCCTTAGGATCTTTTAGCGCTTTTTCAAAATCGGTATTAAATTCTTCTTTAGTGTAAGTGGCCTTAACCAATGAGGCGGCATAAGTTGCTCTTTCAAAAGTGTTGGCTACCACGATTGCTATTGGCTGTCCGTTATAAAAAATCCTGTCGGTGTAAAAAATCTTCATCTGTGGACCACCCTCCTGCTCGTAAGCAGCAGCCGATGGCTTATTCAGGTGCGAAATCACAGCAATTACCCCTGGAGCTTTTTCTGCATCTTTAGTATTTAGTGCAGTAATTCTACCTTTGGTAATAGTACTGGTTACCAAAACACCATAAGTTAAGCCAGGTAATTCATATTCAGCGAAATATTTAGCCTGACCGGTAACCTTTAAGATTCCATCTACACGATCATTATCGTCTTTTAACATGCGCTTTTCCATAACTAGGCTTTTGATTTTGCAAGATTTAATGCTTCAATAATCGTATTGGGTGCCAGTTTTAGTTTGAAGTCATTTCCTCCAAAGCCTTTTGCATCCTTCATGGCCAATTGCGCGGCCTGCTCAAAATTGGTTAAGATGGCTTCTTTTCCTTTTAGAAAATTCTCAGATGCAGTTAAACGCCAGGGTTTATGTGCTACTCCACCCATCGCTAATCGAACATCAATAATTTTATTATTGACGATCTCAAATGCCGCTGCTACCGATACGAGCGCGAAAGCATAAGAAGCCCTATCTCTAACTTTAAGATAATGGTAATTTTTAGTCAGGTTATTTATAGGGATTTCTAAACGAATAATCATTTCATCAACCTTTAAATTGTTGTCTAACTGAGGGGTATCTCCTGCTAAGCGATGAAAATCTTTAAATGATATTTTACGTTCCCCTTTGGCATGGGCCAATACCACTTCAGCATCTAAAGCAACAAGAGCTACACACATATCGCTGGGATGAACGGCAATACATTTCTCTGAAGTTCCGAAAATAGCATGCATCCGGTTAAAACCTTCCATGGCACCACACCCTGTTCCTGGTTGACGTTTATTACAGGGCATTTCGATATCGTAAAAATACCCACAACGTGTACGCTGCATCATGTTACCGCCAACAGTGGCTACATTTCTTAGCTGCGCTGATGCCCCTGCCTGCAAAGCCCATGAAAGAAGTGGTAGTTTTTCTTTAATCAGAGGATGATCTGCAACCGCAGAATTGGAAGCCAGGGCACCAATATGGATTTTATTCCCAATCTGCTCGATCTGTTTTAGCGGAACGTGATTGATATCGATGAGTTTTTCAGGTGCAGTAACCCCTCTTTTCATCAGATCAATTAAGTTTGTACCGCCTGCAAGGAATTTTGCGTTTTTATCTTTTGCCAACAAAGCAATTGCTGATTTGGCTGTGGTGGTTCTTAGATATTGAAAGTTGATCATATGATTTGACCTCCTTCCTTCACTTCAATAATTGCATCAACTATATTAGGGTAAGCGCCACATCTACAAATGTTTCCACTCATATATTCGCTTATCTCATCTCTTGAGTTGGCATGGCCTTCGCGTACACAGGCTACAGCCGACATGATCTGACCAGGCGTACAATAACCGCACTGAAAACCATCGTGCTTAACGAATGCAGCCTGCATGGGATGTAAAGTATTACCATCCGCCAAACCTTCAATCGTAGTGATTTTCTTTCCTTCATTCATTACCGCCAAACTGAGGCAAGAATTTATCCTTTGCCCGTCAACATGAACGGTACAGGCGCCGCATTGGCCATGGTCACATCCTTTTTTAGTACCTGTTAAGTGTAATTCTTCACGCAGATAATCTAAAAGTGTTATCCTCGGCTCTACTGTTGTTTGATAAGCTTTATTGTTTACCGTAAGTTTTAAGGGGATTTTTTCAAAAAGTTCGGCAAAACGTTCGTCCGCATTGCTTTCAGCTGCTTTAACTGCAACACCGGGCGTTAATGCAATGGCAGTAATTACTGAGCTTTTTTTGAGGAAATCGCGCCTGCTATCGCCTTGATTTGGTTTCTGATCGGAAGATTTCATAGTTGGACATTTATATATGGATGTGCGCCCAGGTTCGCCTTTTTTATAAATTCTTTGATATAACTACGCTAGGTTTCCAGGTATTTCCATCTCTAAATTTAATATAAAAAAACCAAGGCTAGCCCCCTTAAAACTGGTAAGTAAAGGAAAAGTTACACCTAGGAGCTAACATCAATAAATATAAAACCCAATTACTTCAGGTATTGTTTCGATCTTATGTATTATAATATCGCCTGTCTTATCCGGATCAGTTTTGTTAAGGTTTCTTCTAATAGGTCTAAATGTAGCATATTGGCACCGTCCGATTTTGCATTTGCAGGATCAGGATGTGTTTCGATAAATAAACCATCTGCACCAACTGCAATTGCCGCTTTGGCAATGGTTGAAATCAGTTCTGGTTTACCCCCTGTTACCCCACTGCTTTGATTGGGTTGTTGTAATGAATGTGTACAATCCATCACTACAGGTACTCCAAAACTCTGCATCTCCGGTAATCCACGATAATCAACAATCAAATCCTGATAACCGAATGTATTGCCTCTATCAGTTAAGATTACTTTATGGTTACCAGCTTCTCTTACTTTTTCTACAGCAAATTTCATTGAAACTGCAGAAAGGAATTGTCCTTTTTTAACGTTAACTACTTTTCCGGTTTCTGCTGCAGCAATTAACAAATCGGTTTGGCGGCATAAAAATGCAGGAATTTGCAGCACATCTACATACGCGGCAGCCATTGCAGCCTCAGCACTTTCATGGATATCGGTAACAGTTGGTACACCGAATTCTCTGCCAATCCTTTCTAAAATACGTAAAGCTTTTTCATCGCCAATGCCGGTAAAAGAACTTCCTTTGCTTCTATTAGCTTTCCGGTACGAACCTTTAAATATATATGGAATCTGTAGTTTATCGGTAATCGTAATAATCTTTTCGGCAATTCTCATGGCAATATCCTCGCCTTCAATGGCACATGGACCAGCCATTAAAAAGAAATTTCCTGAATCTGTATTTTTTAATTTATCTAAGTAGTTTATCATTTTTGAGATGTGAGATATGAGATATGAGCTTTTGGATATGAGTTTGTCTCAAATCTAATGTCTCATATCTCAAATCTGGTTTTTAATTTCCTAGTTCTGACATGAATTTAATCCGCATCAATTGAATTTCTTCACGGGTATAGTCGGTTTCGCCAAGTTCATTAAGCGCTTCATCTATAGAATCGCTTTCGGCTGCTCTGAAATAATCAAAAACTTCATCCTGTCTATCATCATCAATCACCTCATCAATGAAATAGTTCAGGTTAAGTTTAGTACCAGAATTTACAATCGATTCTACTTCTTTCAGAATTTCTTCATAAGTAATGCCTTTCGAATCGGCAATATCTTCCAAACCAATCTGTCTATCGATATTTTGAATGATCGAAACTTTCATCTGCGACTTATTGGCCTGAGTTTTAATAATCAAATCAATAGGACGTTCGATATCGTTATCCTCGACATACTTTTTGATCAATTCGATAAAAGGTGTCCCGAATTTCATTGCTTTACCCGAGCCTACACCAGAAATCTGACGAAGCTCTTCCATTGTGATCGGATAATGGGTACACATTTCCTCTAAAGATGGATCCTGGAAAACTACGAATGGCGGAACGCTTTTCTGCTTCGCAATTTTTTTACGTAGTTCTTTAAGCAATGATAAAAGATGGGTGTCTAAAGCACCTGTGCCTTGTTTTACATCATCATCATCGTCATCAGCACCGTTCTCTATGGGTTCATTTAGTATAAATTTAAGGCTATAAGGATTAACAATAAAATCTCTTCCTTGCTTAGTTAACTTTAATAAGCCATAATTATCAATATCCTTAAAAAGGTAATTATTTAAAACAGCCTGGCGGATAATCGATTTCCACACCAACTCACCTTCTTCTTTACCAATTCCAAATTCTGGAACCTTACTATGTTCGTAGGCAATGGTTTGCGCTGTTTCTAAGCCTAAGAAAACGTTTAGTAAATGTGCATCGTCGAATTTCTCTCCAGATTTCTCAATAAACTTTAATAAGGTAGATAACTGACTTTCGGCATCAAACTGTTTTTTAGGCTTTTTGCAGTTATCACACATGCAGTTACAGCCTGTTTCGTTAAAGTTTTCGCCGAAATAGTGAAGAATCTGCTTACGGCGGCAAACGCCAGATTCGGCATAATCAATCACCTCCTTTAATATCTGTGTACCAATTTCTCTTTCAGAAACCGGTTTATCTTTCATAAACTTGGCCAGCTTATCTACATCTTTTTGGGAGTAGAAAGCAATGCATACACCTTCGCCTCCATCACGTCCGGCCCTGCCAGTTTCCTGGTAGTAACCCTCCATACTTTTAGGCACATCATGGTGAATTACAAAGCGGACATCGGGTTTGTCGATCCCCATACCAAAGGCGATGGTTGCAACGATCACCTCCGCATCTTCCATCAAAAATTTATCCTGCGTTTCGGCCCTAACCTTTGGATCTAAACCGGCATGATAAGGCAAAGCGCTGATTCCGTTGAGGTTCAGGGCTTCGGCAACTTCCTCTACTTTTTTACGGCTGAGGCAATAGATAATACCTGATTTACCTGGATTAGACTTGATGTATTTAATAATCTCTTTGGTAATGTCTCTTTTAGGGCGGATCTCGTAAAATAAGTTAGGCCTATTAAATGATGATTTGAATAACGTTGCTTCCGTCATACCAAGATTCTTCATAATATCCTGTTGCACTTTTGGTGTGGCAGTTGCGGTTAGTGCAATAATTGGAATGTTATTCCCCAATCCTGCAATAACCTGTTTAATCTTACGGTATTCTGGTCTGAAATCGTGTCCCCATTCAGAAATACAATGCGCTTCATCAACGGCAACGAAAGAAATTTTAATCAGATTTAAAAATTCAATATTATCCTGCTTTGCCAGAGACTCGGGCGCAACATACAATAATTTAGTCTGCCCGCTTAAGAGGTCAGATTTAACTTGAGTAATTTCAGATTTGTTTAAGGATGAATTAAGAAAATGAGCAATACTGTCATTTCCACCAAAAGCCCTTAATTGGTCTACCTGGTTTTTCATCAATGCGATTAGTGGAGAGATCACAATTGCTGTTCCTTCGCTCATTAAAGCAGGTAACTGATAGCAAATAGACTTCCCTCCGCCTGTAGGCATAATAACAAACGTGTTATTGCCCTCTAAAATATTGGTAATGATCGACTCCTGATCACCCTTGAAATTATCAAACCCGAAGAAATTTTGTAGGTTATCAAATAACGACTTTTTCACGTCCATTTTGTGTAATAAAATATGCGATGCTATTTTTGTATCCAAAATAACATAATTTTACAAGAATTTCAAGTATTAACAAACAATTATTTTCTCTTTGAAAAGTAAAAAATCAATAATCCAATCAGCTGTAAGCACATTAGAGCTTGAAGCAGCAGCAATATTAAATGTTGCCAAGAATATTAACAACGATTTTGAAAAAGTCGTATCAAGCATTTTACATGGCAAAGGACGGGTAATTGTTACGGGTATAGGAAAGAGTGCAATCATTGCACAAAAAATGGTGGCTACTTTTAATTCAACTGGTACACCTGCTATTTTTATGCATGCTGCAGATGCTATTCATGGCGATCTGGGAATGATACAGGTAGATGATATTGTAATCTGCCTCTCTAAAAGTGGAAATACGCCAGAAATAAAAGTGCTTACCCCTTTGTTAAAAACATCTGGCAACCTTCTAATTGGAATGGTTGGTGAGCTGAATTCTTTTTTAGCGGAGCAGGCTGATCTGATTTTGAACACTTCTTTCGAAAAAGAAGCTTGTCCACACAATTTGGCGCCTACTACCAGTACAACGGCACAGTTAGCATTGGGCGATGCCTTAGCTATTTGTTTATTAGAATGTAGAGATTTTAATGAATCAGATTTTGCAAAGTATCATCCAGGAGGATCGTTAGGCAAAAAATTATATTTAAAAGCCCGCGATCTTGCTCTATCTAACGAAAAACCGGCTATACATCCATCTGCCTCAGTTAAAGATGTGCTGATAGAAATTAGTAAAAACCGTTTAGGTGCTGTTGCTGTTGTGGATAACGACGATAAGGTACTAGGCATCATTACTGATGGTGATATTAGGCGGATGTTAGAAAATAACAATTCTATTGCAAACTTAAAAGCCGAAGATATCATGGGCAGAACACCAAAGAGCGTACAATTTGATGCTTTAGCCGTTGATGCCTTAGATATTATTAAACAAAACAATATAACGCAGTTGTTAGTATTGGAACAAAATACTTACTTTGGCATGATCCATTTACACGATCTTTTAAATGAAGGTATCGTGTAATTTTTAATTTATAAAATGAATAAAGACTATTATGCATTAATTATGGCCGGTGGTGTCGGAAGTCGCTTTTGGCCAGTAAGCAGAACGGAGTATCCAAAACAGTTTATCGATTTTTTCGGTGTTGGAAAAACCCTGATTCAAAGCACTTACGAAAGATTTCTAAATATCTGTCCTCCTGAAAATATATTTATCGTTACCAACGAAATTTATTCAGATTTAATTAAAGAGCAATTACCACTATTAACAGATAACCAGATTTTGGCTGAGCCTTTAATGAGAAATACGGCACCCTGTATTGCTTATGGAAGTTTAAAAATAGCTGAGTTAAATCCTAATGCAACAATTGTGGTTGCACCTTCTGATCATACCATTGCCAATATTGATGGATTTGTAGCATCTATTGAGCAATCTTTAGCGGCTGCATCAAAAAATGATTGTTTAATCACTTTGGGTATCAAACCAAACCGCCCTGATACAGGCTATGGTTATATTCAGCATACAGATTATGTGCTCAATACAGATACCGATCTGCATAAAGTTAAAACTTTTACCGAAAAGCCAAATTTAGAATTGGCAAAATCATTTTTGCAGAGCGGCGATTTCTTATGGAATGCCGGAATATTTATTTGGTCGGCAAAAGCGATTTTAAGCGCTTTCGAAAAACACCTGCCAGACATGTACGAAATATTTAATATTGGAAGGTCTGAATTGAACAAAGCTGGCGAAAAAGAATTTATCAATAATGCCTATTTTCAATGTACCAATATTTCAATCGATTTTGGTATTATGGAAAAAGCAGAGAATGTTTATGTGCTACCGTCTGATTTCGGTTGGTCTGACTTAGGAACCTGGGCCTCAATTTATGAAATGGCTGAGAAAGATTATGTAGGTAATGCCGTTATTCCTTCAGAGCAGGTATTGATGTTCGACTCATCGAACTGTATGGTAAATGTTCCAAAAGATAAACTGGTTGTTTTACAAGGGCTGCATGATTACATTGTAGTTGAAAACAATAATATGCTCATGATTTGCCCAAGAAACGAAGAGCAAAGAGTTAAAGAGTTTGTTGCGGAGGTTAAATCCAGATTTGGAAACAAGTTTATATAAAGGTATGATGTAAAATGGATGATGTAGTATAATTTCTCATTATCCATTTTACATTATCTACATTAAGTTCGTTTTATAGATCCTGAAACAAGTTCAGGATAACGAGTCTCGGCGAGATGGAGCTGCAAATCTAAATTCTATCACCCATCTTCCCTTTTCCGCTCTAAACCGTTCTCTGTCTAACTGCTTCGTATAAAATTACCCCGGCAGCTACCGAAACATTTAACGATTCGATTTTTCCAGCCATTGGTATTTTAGCTAAATGATCGGCCACCCTTAAAAGATCGTTAGAAATTCCTTCATCTTCTGAGCCCATTACAATTGCTGTGGGCATGGTATAATCTGGCGCATAAATAAAATCGTTGGTTTTTTCGGTACAGGCTACAATCTGAAGGCCACTTTCCTGTAGAAATAAGCAGGTTTTGTGGAGATTGGCATGTCGGCAAATCGGAATGCTGAATAATGCACCTGCTGATGTTTTAATGGCATCTGCATTGATCTGCGCTGCATTTTTTAACGGAACAACAATAGCATGAACGCCTACACAAGCCGCCGTACGTGCAATTGCGCCCATATTACGCACATCAGTCACGCTATCTAATACCAAAATTAATGGAACTTCGCCCTTTTCGAAAACTGCAGGGATAATATCTTCAATATTCTGATAGGTAATTGGAGATATTACAGCAATTACACCCTGATGGTTTTTCTGCGACATGCGGTTCAGCTTTTCAATCGGAACCGAGTTTAAGGGAATCAAAGTATCTTTTAGCAGGGCTTTTAATTCTAAAAAAAGATCGCCGCCCAGACCGCGTTGCTGGTAAATGGTTTCAATGTCTCTTCCTGCTTTAATGGCTTCTATTACGGCCCTGATACCGAATACAAACTCATTATTCTCTTTTGCGCGTTGCGGTCTTCTAAAATTATCCATGTTTTTAAATTGTTAGGCAAAAGTATTCAAATAAAATGTTTTCGCCTTAAACAATGTACGCCTTATTAACATTTAATTGTTTAAAAATTTTTACGGCATCATAAATCCAATAAAATTTAATCTGATTATGCTTCAATTTGTTAACAAACAGCTAGTAACTAATTCGAGCAACCACATCAAAATTTAATTACTTTTGTTGAATGAGTATCGATAATGAACAAGGCGGAAAGAACAGTATGACTGCTAGAAAAAGCAGGTTAAGTAATACCATAAGTTCACAAGGGAAAATCCCTCCTCAGGCGTTAGATCTTGAGGAAGCAGTTCTTGGAGCATTAATGCTCGAAAAAGATGCACTTTCTGCTGTAATTGATGTTTTAAAACCAGAGGTTTTTTATAACATTGCCCATCAGAAAATTTTTGAAGCGATTCATATTTTATTTCAAAAATCTCGTCCGGTTGATATTTTAACTGTAACTGCCGAACTGCGGACTTTAGGTTCTCTAGAAATAGTTGGCGGTGCATATTATATTACGAGCTTAACTAACCGTGTTGCTTCTGCAGCAAATATTGAGTTTCATGCCCGTATTATTTCTCAGAAATACATTCAACGTGAGCTGATCAGAATCTCTACCGAAATCATTACAAATGCCTACGAAGATACTACAGATATTTTCGATCTCTTAGATCAGGCTGAAAAGGGACTTTTTGAAATTGCCCAAAATAACCTGCGTAGAGATACACAGAAAATGGACGATATTATCAAGCAATCATTAGCTACGCTTGAAGAACTTCGTACTAAAACCGATGGTTTAACAGGTGTGCCAACAGGTTTTACAGGATTAGACAGAATAACTGGTGGTTGGCAAAAGCAAGATTTAGTAATTATTGCTGCACGTCCGGCGATGGGTAAAACGGCTTTCGTACTAACCTGCGCGAGAAATGCCACAGTCGATTTTGCAAAACCAACAGTAGTATTCTCGCTAGAGATGTCGTCAGTTCAGCTGGTTAATCGTTTAATTTCCGGAGAAGCAGAAATTGAGCAGGAAAAAATCAGAAAAGGAAATTTACAGGAATGGGAATGGCAGCAGTTACACAGCAAAATTGGCCGCTTAACCGAAGCTCCCCTATTAATTGATGATACACCTGCATTAAATATTTTCGAGTTCAGGGCAAAATGCCGAAGATTAAAATCACAATACGATATTCAATTGGTAATTGTCGATTACTTGCAGTTAATGCATGGTAAAGGCGAAGGAAAAGGTGGTGGTAACCGTGAGCAGGAAATTGGTAGTATTTCGAGGGCACTAAAATCTGTTGCAAAAGAACTAGATGTGCCTGTGCTGGCATTATCACAGTTAAGTCGTGCAGTAGAGAGCAGGCCAGGTTTACAGGGAAAACGGCCTATGTTATCCGATTTACGTGAATCTGGTTCAATTGAGCAGGATGCGGATATGGTTTTGTTTTTGTATCGTCCTGAATATTATGGTATTACCGAAGATGAGCAAGGAAGATCGCAGGCAGGTATTGGCGAGGTGATTATCGCAAAACACCGTAACGGTGAAACCGGAATTGTTCCGCTTAAATTCGTAGGTAAGTTTGTGAAATTCCAGGATCTGGAAGATGATTTTAATGCTCCACCAAATTCATTCGCTGCCGATCCTTCAGCTGGAATGTATCCATCACAGGATTTTGAAAAACAGAGCAACGTAATTATCCGTCCCTCAAAAATGGACGATTATAATGATGACGATCCACCGTTTTAAAATAATTCGATCATAAAAATGCCCCCAATTTTATATTTGGGGGCATTTTTATTTTTAATATTATAAGCTAAAAAGCAAACCTGCATTAATGCCTGATCTTACTGTTCTAATCTGATAACCTTGATTTTGTTTAAATACGTCAGTAAGACCTGATTGTCCATCAAGTTCTAACAATACCTTTACTTTATTGGCCACTGGTAATTTAACGCCAATGCCTAAATCTATGCCGATATCCCTGTTGTGGATAAAATTCTTTAGGTCGGTATTAAATTTTGTTTCGCTTGCATTCAATAAAATGCCAAAATACGGACCAAAGTTTAAATACCAGTTTCTTTTCTTACCAAAATGCCAGTTCGCCATTACCGGAATGGTGAGGTAATTGATATGATAATCAGTAGTAAAACTTTGCCCATTATCCAAATTGGTTAAATAACCACTGTCCCAGCCTTTTTGATCATACCCGATCTTTGCCTTTATACTCCATCTGTCTGAAAAGAAATAATCTCCAACCGCTGTAACGTTAAAGCCATTTCTGTAGTCACTGTTCGTTTGGTTACTTGTTGATACGGTGGCCAGATTATAGCCAACATGAATTCCTAATTCAAGACTGTTTTTTTCTTGTGCCTGGCTGGTCACGCCTAAGCCGGCGCATAATAAAAGCGTTAATAGTTTCTTCATAATTTTATCTGATTTTAAATTTTGGCGAAGATAAAACTAAAAAGCAAGTTATTGAAAAATCAACAACCGATTTGAAAATAGTATGAGGGATTAAAAAATATATCCGATAAGAATACCTGCCAATACGATAATCGGTGGACTTATTTTTGTGAAGTTAAGCAGTAGAAATGTGGCGATCATAATCCCAAAAAATATCCAGTTAAAGCCCATTGGTATTAAAAGAAGCACAAAAGCAGCAATAATAAATCCAACGCTAACAGCATTGATTCCGGAAAGACTATGACGGATCCTGGAGATTTTTTTTAAATCATCCCAAAACGGTACAATAAATAAAACGAGGATTAGTCCAGGTAAGTTAATGCCAATTACTCCGATCAATCCGCCTAAAATTTGGCCCCATAATCCGTATCCAAAATTCTTCATGCTTAGTGCACCCAAATAGCTGGTAAAAGAAAATGTTGGCCCAGGTAAAGCTTGCTGGAGTGCAAAGCCAGATAAAAACCCTGATGAAGGCAGATAATGTTTCATCTCTACAAATTCGGTAAACATTAAAGGAACAAGCACCTGCCCTCCTCCAAAAACCAATATTCCATTACGGTAAAAGTTTTCGAGTAAGCGAATGGGCAAGCTAAAAGGCGAAGTTCGGTTTATAATTGCACCTACCAATGCGAACAAGAGCAAAGCACCTAAAAAGTAGATCAGTTTTCGAGGATTGATATTTGAAAAAAGTTTAACCCTTAACTCTGTTTCCTCTTTTGGTGTTTCGATGGCCGAAGAGATCATTCCGCCAATCAATATTGATAATGGAAATACATAAGCATTTCTTAAAACCAATGTAGCAATAACCGAAGCGGTAGCCAGGAATATGGAAACCTGTGAGGATAAAACCTTTTTACCAAGTTTCCATGCGCCATAAGCTACAATACCTAGTGCAATTGGCTGGATATATTCTAAAATATCGTTAAACTTTTGTTTTTGATCGAGCAAAGCATAACTAATTGCTGCAAAGGTCATTATGGTGGCTGTGGGTAATATCCAGATCAGGAAAGTAATAATGGCCAGTTTAAGCTTTCCAACTTTCCAGGCTATCCCAACCAGGGTTTGTGTAGATGCTGGTCCAGGGAGTACCTGCGCCAGTGCATTTAACTCTAAAAGTTCTTCCTCAGAAATAAATTTAGTGCTCTGAACAAAGTATTTAAGCAACAGTGCAAGGTGTGCCTGTGCACCTCCAAATGAAGTAAATGTAAAAAAGATTACGTTTCTAATAAATAACCACTGTTTTTTTGCAGCGATAGGTTTGTTTTGCATTAATTTAAACTGATAACTGTTAACTAAAAACTGACCTAGTCGTCTTCATAATCTAATCCCGCTGCGGTATTATATGCGCCCTGTAATTCAGAAAAAGCATGCATGTCTCTTTTGTTGCGGGCAACTTCCATACCCTTCTGATAAATAGCGATAGCCTTTTCTTTTTGATCGTCTTTTTCGAATAACTTGCCTAAATGATAGTAAGTACCTACATAATCAGGGTGTTTATCAGTTAACTGAAGGTAAAAAGAATAGGCCTTTTCTTTATCATTTTGCGCATTATACTCTGTGGCTAAGGCATATAGTATAAATGGATCGTTAGGATCGCTTTCTAAAAATTCTAATAACTTGCTTAATCGGGTGGATGACATTTTAATTCCTTGCTTTTTTAATTAAATTTGCAGAAAGACCTTATATAATAATGATATCATATATGAACCGATCAACAGCTAAACAATTTTAGTTCCAGATCGTTCATAGTAATAAAAACCACTATTAACATATGAAAATATTAGTTTGTATCAGTAACGTGCCAGACACAACGACAAAAATAACTTTTACTAATGATAATACCGAATTCAATACGTCGGGAGTGCAATATATTGTTAATCCATACGATGAAATTGCTTTATCACGTGCAATTGAATTAACTGAAGGCGGAAAAGGAACAGTAACTGTGATCAATGTTGGCGAAGCGGGTAACGATCCAACCATCAGAAAAGCGCTTGCAATTGGTGCAGATGATGCAATTAGGATTAATGCGGCACCAAGAGATGCTTATTTTGTAGCAAAACAGATTGCAGAATATGCGAAAGACAAAGATTTCAATATTATTTTAACTGGTCGCGAGTCTATCGATTACAACGGTAACCAGGTGGCTGCTATGGTTGGCGAATTTTTAGATATCCCTTCAGTATCTATCATCAAAAAATTAACTATTGATGGCGATACAGCGACAATTGAACGAGAAATTGAAGGTGGTAAAGAAGTTCTAACCGTTTCTGGTAAGTTTATTGCAAGTTGTGCTGAAGGTGTAGCAGAACCCAAAATCCCGAATATGCGCGGTATTATGAGCGCTAGAACTAAACCATTAACGGTGGTAGATGCAGTTGCTGTAGAAGAGCTAACCAAGGTAACCAAATATGAAACTCCTGCTCCTCGCGGAACGGTTAAGTTAATTCCTGCTGATCAAACAGAATCGTTAATTGGCTTACTTCATAGTGAAGCTAAAGTAATCTAGTTTTAAGTCATAATAAATCAAATCGTTTACACCATCCTGTTAAGGATAAAGAAATAAATATATGTCAGTATTAGTATATGTAGAACAAGCTGAGGGGAAATTTAAGAAATCTGTATTTGAAGCCGTATCTTATGCCAAAGCCATTGCCGATCAACAATCAACTAATTTAACCGCAATTTCTATTGGCGATGTTGCCGACAGTGAATTAAAAGAATTAGGTAAATACGGTGCATCAAAGGTATTAAATGTAAATGCCGACCAATTAAAAACCTTTGTAAATCAGGCTTATGCGAGTGTTATTGCTGCAGCAGCAGAAAAAGAAGGTGCCAATATTATAGTTTTGTCTAACTCTTTTTCTGGTAAAGGTTTAGCACCGCGTATTGCAGTAAAACTTAAAGCTGGTTTAGCTGATGGCGCAGTAGAATTACCGAGTACTGATGGTAAATTTTCGGTTAAAAAAACTGCCTTTTCAGGTAAAGCGTTTGCTATTACAGAGTTAACATCGGCTAATAAAGTAATCGCCTTAAACCCGAATGCGTTTGGTGTTAAAGAAAATGCTACAGATGTTGCAATAGAAACCTTTGCTGCAGATATTAAACAATCAGATTTAGGAACCGTTATTAAAGAAATTGTTAGGGCAACTGATAAAGTTTCGTTGCCTGATGCAGAATTGGTAGTTTCTGCTGGCAGGGGTTTAAAAGGACCAGAAAACTGGGGAATGATCGAAGAATTAGCTGGTTTGTTGGGGGCTGCTACAGCCTGTTCTAAACCGGTATCGGATGCAGACTGGAGACCACACTCAGAACACGTTGGTCAAACTGGTATTGCGATTAGCCCTAACCTTTATATTGCTATCGGTATTTCTGGGGCTATCCAGCATTTAGCGGGTGTGAGTTCGTCAAAAGTGATTGTTGTAATCAACAAAGATCCAGAAGCTCCTTTCTTTAAAGTGGCCGATTATGGTATTGTTGGCGACGCTTTTGAGGTTGTACCCAAATTAATTGAAGCATTAAAAGCACATAAGGGATAATATCTTATAGACCTTATAGGTTTTTAAAACTTATAAGGTCTTATCATAAATATGAAAAAAGTTAAATTAGATATTGTAGGTTTATCTTACAGCCAGACTCAATCTGGTGCTTATGCCCTTGTTTTAGGAGAAGTAAATGGACGCCGCCGCCTACCGATTATTATTGGTGCATTTGAGGCACAGGCCATTGCGATAGAAATTGAGAAAATGACTCCTAGTAGGCCATTAACACATGATTTATTCAAATCAATGGCTGATACTTTTCATATCAATATTCAGGAAATTATTATATACAATCTGGTTGACGGTGTGTTTTATGCTAAGTTGATCTGTAGTGATGGTAAAAATACACACGAAGTTGACGCCAGAACATCAGATGCTATTGCTTTAGCTGTCCGGTTTAATGCGATGATTTATACTTACGAATTTATTTTGGCTTCTGCAGGTATTGTGATAGAAGGTAATGATTTTCTTTTCCTCGAAAACATGGATTCTATTGCAAAAGAACCTGAAGCAGATAGCTTGCCTACCTCAACCCAGCAACAAGGTTTTGGCGATCTTACCTTAGAAGAACTTCAACAAAAATTGCAGGAAGCTATTGCTGAAGAGGCTTATGAAAAGGCAGCACGGTTAAGAGACGAACTAAACAAACGCGGAACCTCTTAATTTTTCTTTAAAAAATATTCATCCATCAAAATTCCTTCAGATTTTTGCTAAAAATCTCTAAATAAAAAGCTAAATTCTAAGATGACCCAAATTGTTTAAAATAATTTGGGCTCATTTTGGATTATCATTCAAAATAGTTCTATATTCAGCTTTTACTTTCAATAACTCAAACTAAACTATTATTATGAACGTTAAGTTTCGCTTAACTATAATGAGTTTCATGCAATTCTTTGTATGGGCTGCGTGGTTAATTACAATTGCAAATTATTGGTTCGGAACCAAACAATGGGATGGCGCAGATTTTGGGATAATTTTCTCTACAATGGGCATTGCATCATTATTTATGCCAACCATTACAGGTATCATTGCCGATAAATGGATCAATGCAGAGAAGCTTTACGCTATCTTGCATATCCTTTATGCAGCCACTATGTTTTATTTACCTCAAGTAGAAAGTCCGCATAGTTTTTTTTGGGTAATGCTGGTAGCCATGTGCTTTTACATGCCAACAATAGCACTAAGCAATTCTATTAGTTATACTACTTTAAAGAACGGCAATTTCGATGTAATAAAAGACTTCCCTCCCATTAGGGTGTGGGGTACTATTGGCTTTATTGCTGCCATGTGGATTACCAATTTAACAGGTAATAAAGCCAGTGCCAACCAGTTCTATATTGCAGGAATAAGTGCGTTGTTATTGGGGGTATACTCTTTTACGCTGCCCGCTTGTAAGCCCTTAAACTTAATAAGCGATAAGAAAACATTTGCACAAAAGCTCGGACTCGAATCTTTTAAACTTTTTGCCGATTACAAAATGGCTTTGTTTTTTATTTTCTCGATGTTTTTAGGTGCAGCCTTACAGCTAACCAATGCTTATGGCGATGTTTTTTTAGATGAATTTAAATTATTCCCTGTTTTTGCAGAGTCATTCGTAATTAAATATTCTACCATTATTTTATCCATTTCGCAGGTATCAGAAACGCTTTTTATCCTGGCTATTCCCTTCTTTTTGAAAAGATTTGGAATTAAATGGGTAATCGCAATTGCGATGTTCGCCTGGGTGCTGCGTTTTGGTTTATTCGCTTATGGCGATCCATCAACCAACCTATGGATGATCATCACTTCATGCATTGTTTATGGCATGGCATTCGATTTCTTTAACATATCGGGATCGCTGTTTGTAGAAACATCAACTACGCCAAAAATCCGTTCTTCAGCACAAGGTCTATTTATGATGATGACCAATGGCTTTGGTGCCGTGTTTGGCAGTTTGGTTTCTGGCTGGATGATTAGCCATTTCTTTACCACTTACTACCATACTATTGGCTCGCTCTCCAAATACGTTAAAAGTGAGGAAGATAATGTACACCTGCTTAAATTCCTTAAAAATAAAGGAATTGATGTATTACCTAATGGAGATCTGAGCAGGGCGCTTGATGTAAAAGACTGGCATAACATCTGGTTAACTTTTACCATTTATGTACTTGTTATTGCAATCGTTTTTGTTGTGATATTTAAACACAAACATACACGAGCAGAAGTAGAAGCCATTAATCATTTATAATTTCCATTTATCCCATGTCAGCCGGTAAGTATAGAAAAGAACACAATTGTTTAAACTGTGGCGCTCATGTTGAGAAACATTATTGTAGCGATTGCGGTCAGCCAAATTTAGAATTAAAAGAAAGTTTCTGGGCTTTTATCAGTCACAGTATTGCACATTACTTTCATTTCGACAATAAATTCTTTCAAACCCTCACTCCTCTTTTAACAAAGCCCGGAAAAGTTACACTCGATTATTTAGCTGGTAAAAGAGCCAGGTACATCAATCCGGTAAGCATGTACATCTTTGTTTCCATTGTTTATTTTTTAGTGGCTTATTCTCCTGAACATAAATCAAAGAAAAAAGAGCATGCAGTTTCGAAAGTTGAACAGAAAGCAGCACTAGACAGTGCGCAAAATGTTTTAAATAAAATTGGGATAGCGGATAAGGCACCCAATATACTGAATAAAGCTAAAAAAGGTTTTGAAGAAGAGATGGATAAGGAGGAGTTTAAAAATCTAAGCTTTAATGAGCAGCGTATAGTTTTGGCAGATTTAAAGAAAATGAATAAAGCGAAAAGCTCCGATTCGTTAACTGATATCATTGATGGATTTAGTAAGATCCATAACAATAGAAATGATAGTACCTATGAAGCGTACCTGGCAAGACAAAAGACACTACCAATAACCGAAAAAGACAGCTGGTACGAAAGATTGGTTAAGAAGCGTTCGATTACAATTGGAGAAAAATCAGAAGTAATACAGGATACTTTAGAGCATAACAGACCCAAACAGTATTTTTTACTGATGCCTTTACTGGCTTTGTTTATTATGTGGAATTTCAGGAAAAATCATATTTATTATCTCGATCACCTGATTTTTACTATTCATGGTATGACGGCTTATTTTGTGGTGCAAATTTTTACACAGCCGCTGGTAAAATATGTTTTTGGTGGCAAAGGCGTAATGAAGAATATTATTTCACTTGCAGTTATTGCCTGGATCTGTTGGTACATGTTTAATGCACTTAAGATCTTTTACCAAAGGGAAAAAGTTATCGGCAAAATGTTTATGATTTTTATACTTTACGCGGTATCACTTTTCATCACCGAAGCCGTTATGATGAATCTAATCTACTACATAGCCGTTTAAATAAAGAAGAGCACAAAAAAAATCCCTTAATTTAAATAATTAAGGGATTTTTTATTTGGATTATTTTCTATCCTTAAGTTCAACAAATTCTCTGTCGGTTTCGCCAACATAAATCTGACGTGGACGACCTATCGGTTCTTTGTTTTCGTGCATCTCTTTCCACTGTGCAATCCATCCTGGTAAACGGCCTAAAGCAAACAGAACGGTAAACATTTCCGATGGGAAGCCTAATGCGCGGTAAATAATACCTGAATAGAAATCTACATTTGGATATAACTTACGGTCGATGAAGTATTGATCAGTTAAAGCTGCCTCTTCTAATTTTTTAGCAATTTCTAAAATCGGATCATCAATGCCTAAGTTTTCTAAGATATCATCACAAGCTTTTTTAATAATTTTAGCTCTTGGATCGAAGTTTTTATAAACCCTGTGTCCAAAGCCCATCATACGGAATGGATCGTTTTTGTCTTTCGCTTTTGCAATCCACTTCTCTGTATCTCCGCCATCAGCTTTAATCAATTCTAACATATCGATCACCGCCTGGTTAGCACCACCATGTAGTGGACCCCAAAGTGCAGCAATACCAGCAGCAATTGAAGCATATAAATTACAATCAGATGAACCTACTATACGCACTGTAGATGCCGAACAGTTTTGCTCATGATCTGCATGCAGAATTAGCAATTTATTCATGGCATTAACAACAATCGGGTTTACATCATAATCTTCGGTGCGTTGCCCAAATGTCATCCAAAGGAAATTGGTAACATAATCGTACTTATTTTTTGGATAAATAAGTGGGTGGCCTAATGATTTTTTATAAACGAAAGAAACAATGGTTGGGAATTTAGCCAAAAGTTTGATAATGGTTAAATTTTGTTCTTCTGCGGTTTGATTTGGTTTTAAGCACTCAGGATAGAATGTAGATAATGAGAAGATCAAGGAGCCCAATTGACCCATTGGGTGAGATCTTGATGGGTAACCATCAAAAAATTTCTTCATATCCTCATGGATGAGTGTATGTTTGCTGATTTCTGCCTGTAACCCTTCTAACTGAGCCTGCGTTGGAAGATCACCATAAATAATCAGATAAATCACTTCTAAAAAACTCGATTTTGCGGCAAGCTCTTCAATAGAATATCCCCTATATTTTAAAATGCCTTTTTCACCATCTAAAAAAGTGATCTTGCTTTTTGTAGAACCAGTATTTTTAAAACCAGTATCTAAAGTTATGAAGCCCGTAAGATCTCTTAATTTCGAAATATCAATGGCCTTTTCATCCTCTGTTCCTGTAATTACTGGCAATTCAACTGTCTTACCATCAACTTTTATCTCTGCAATATCTGACATATTATTGTATTGTGTTTATAGCTTTCTAAATTATATAAAATTAATATACATGCATAACAAATCTGTTAAATTAATATGAATAATTAGTCAAAATGACGTAACAATCATGCTTAATTAAACAGGATCTGAAATCTTATTTTGCTTTGATTTCTTCGGCAACTCTGCCACAGGTTAACATTTCTTTGCCGTAATAAGGGTTTTTAATTTCCTTTTCGGTTGATAACCAGTCACCTCCATCTCCTTTGTTAGCCATCGGGCAATGCTGAACATAAATTGTGCCTTTTTCTATTTCAGCATTTTTAAGTAAAGCGATCAAATCGGCACTTAAAACCGTGAAATCTTTTCTTTGCGAAACGAGAATATTGCTTGCAGCAATTTTGCCAGCAACAGCTGCAGTAGGCTCACAACCTTTATAAGCAGCTAAACTCGTTTGTAACTGTGCTGCAGATTTTTGTGCACTTGCTGAATCTGATTTTACCAGTGCATTTTTTAAATCTACATATTGATTAAAGATTTCCGATTTCTGCTTGTCTTTTATAGAAATCTCATTTTTCACCGATGCTGAATCGGTTTTTGTTGAATCGTTAGTTTCTGTAGATTTTTTATCAGCCTGGTTGCAGGCCATTAATGCGGTAAGTATTGCTAATCCGAATATTCTTTTCA
Organism: Pedobacter sp. SG908; assembly: GCF_011759615.1. Classification (NCBI taxonomy): domain Bacteria; kingdom Pseudomonadati; phylum Bacteroidota; class Sphingobacteriia; order Sphingobacteriales; family Sphingobacteriaceae; genus Pedobacter; species Pedobacter sp. SG908. The sequence goes on along the minus strand of NZ_JAAOYY010000001.1, from coordinate 2,223,200 downwards.
TTGTATTTGGTTTTCGGCTCAAAATAGTAATTAAAATGGTAAATAAATAAAAAAGTCCCGATTTTCATCGGGACTTTAAATTATATGATGTTTTAATTATAATTTAAAATTATAAGCTAATCTCAAGTTAAATTGCCCGGTTTTCATGAAGTAAAGATCGGAAGCACTATTGTTTACATAACCTTCGTATTTCACACCAAGATCAAGACCATTTTTCCATTCGTAACCTAAACCACCGGTATAGATAAAGTTCATATTGGCCCCCTCTTTAATGGCCAAACCTGAGCCAAGCTCAGTAGCCAGGTACATTCTTTCAATCGGGAATACCCTAACACCGCCTAATAAAGGGATAAATTCGAATTTAAGTGGGCTACCTTTCCATTTTAAGCGGGTATAACCACCAGAAGCTGTTACTGCTACAAACGGACTTAAATCATACTGAAGTTTTACATCTGCACCATAACCGTAATCCATTTCAGATCTATCTGGAAATATCCCATAATTTACGCCTGCACCAATTTTAAATGCCATTCCACTTTCTCTTGTCGTAGATTCGGTGGCTCCCATTGTTTGGGCCTTTAAATTCGTTGAGGTTAAAATTGCAAAGGCCGTTAATGTTGTTGCAAAAAGTTTAGTAATTGTTTTCATTCTTAGATATTTTAAGTTATCAATTAAGGGTTTAGTGTATTTACGTTAAAATATCTGTTATGGATTTTTAAATTTTCATTTTTTTCAGAATATTATGAAATAAAAAAGCCCCGACCAAAGTCGGGGCTTTCAATATGATCTGCGGTTTAAGTTTATAAGCTAAATCCATATGCTAAACGCAAACCTACATAACCTGTGCTACCACCATCTCTAGCTAAGCCTTCGTATTTTACACCTAAATCTAAACCGTTACTCCATGCATAACCTAGAGCTGGTGAATACACAAATGATGTTCCGCTACCTTCGTTTGTACCGAAACCAGCACCTAACTCTGCTAAACCATAGAAACCAGAACCAGATTCATTAAAAAAATACTTAACACCAGCTTTTACAGGGATATATCCAAAATCAGGAAAATCAACACCGGTATTACCAATTTCTTTACCTAAGAAACGGGTATAACCAGCAGTTACTGGAATTGATAATTGTTTATCAATATCAAATTGATAACGTAAATCGGCACCAAGGGCTACACCATATGCATCACTGGTAGGGATACCACCTATTATTCCTATTCCTAATTTTTGAGAAGATTGCGCGTTAGCATTTGTACTAAAGAATAAAGCCACGACAGCTGCTGAAGTAGCAATGATTTTTGTAATTGTTTTCATGCTTAAGATATTGTTTTTGAGTTAAATTAATATGCTTCAACAAATACAAAGGTTGTGCCAAAAGGGCATTTTTGATACTATTTAGGCCATAAAGCAACACTAAGATGACCAATAAAAGTTAATTTCCGCTAACTAAAACTTTTTCAATTATCAACTGTTTTAGTAGGTTTGAAGGTGCTGATGCATCGAGCCAAATAATCTCGATATGGTCCTTTTCCATTTTCCTGAAAAAAGTATTTTGTCGTTTGGCATATTGGCAAATGGCGATACCCAGTCTTAGCTTTAATTCTTCAAAAGTCAATAATCCATCCAGGTAATTAACAATGAATTTATACTCCAGTCCATAGAAAACCAACATTTCTTTGCTAATACCTTCTTTAATTAATTGTTCTACCTCCTCTATTAAACCTGCATTGAATCTTTCGTTTAGTCTTGTTAGAATTTTAGCTCTGGTTACTTCTACTTCATTCTTCAATCCAAAAATAATCGGTTTAATTTCTGGTCGCTCAACAGCTTCGATGGTATTATGGTTTAAATAATCTGCTACTTCTAGTGCACGGATTAATCTCTTTTTGGAGGAAAGATCAACATGATCAATGTTTTGGTTTTTATGATGCTGAAGTTTTAAAATCAACTCTTCTTTCGACAATGGATTGAGCTGATCTCTTAATGGTTGATTTACGGGAACAGCGGTTAAAGTTTGATTTTGCAAAAGACTATGGATATACATCCCTGTTCCACCACAAAGGATAGGTATTTTGTTTTTTTGCGTGATAAATTCAAAAGCCTGATAGAAGTCATTTTTAAAAGCATCTACATGATAGCGTTCACCAGGTTCTAAAATATCAATTAAATGGTGAGGGATTTTTCTTCCGTTAATATGATATTCTTCCAAATCTTTACCGGTGCCCATATCCATTCGTTTAAATATCTGACGGCTATCGGCACTAATAATTTCGCCGTTTAAGGCATCGGCTATACTTACGGCTAGCTTGGTTTTGCCAGCGGCGGTTGCCCCTAAAATGATGATGAGGTTATACTGATCCATTAAAATTTGAGAATAAATTTTAAACTTCCCGTATTAAACATCTCCTGTGCTAAAATCAGCTGTTCTTTTTTTAACTGACGATTTAGGTTTTCGTCCAGCACGTAAACCTGAGGTTCTAAAACTGCAGTCTGTTTAAAACCTAATTTGATATAGGCCGCTCCTGTCGACCAGTCACGATCTGCGTAAGTCATCAGGTCATTAGGTTTATAGGTTTCAACGAAAAAGGAAATTAGTTTACTTAATCCTCCTGTAATGGAATAACCTGCTTTAACCGCAAACCTGATCAATTCTGCCGATTTATAATTTTCGGTATGGTTCATTTTTCTTAATGCCGAAAAAGTAGCAACAGCCACGAGCTCATCTTTTTCAAATAAACCAATTTTATAACGGCTACTTACTGATCCCTGTAAGTGATTTTCAGTTAAAAAAGAATCAGAAACTGGTTTAGTAATTTTTAATACTTTGGTTTTTCTTCCGTGAATACGGATATTTTTGCCAAGCAAAGATTTTATTCTTCCTAAAACCTGATCTGGTTTTGATTGCCAAAGATCTTCCCAAAGATGAATGAGTTTAGTTCCTTCCTGATCGTGTTTTTCTTGCAATTGAATGAGATCTCGTGGAGTAAATTTATTTTTTAAACTTACCAGGTGAATGATCAATTGATGTTCGATCCGTAATAACCGAAATTCATCTTCTATAAAAAAAGCATAACCAATTTTGTTATTAGCGAGCGCTAAACTTAATTGATGATGCCAGTTACAGTCAGAAATTAAATTGTTCAATCAGCAGAGGGGTTATTCAGAATAAATTATCTGCTGCAAATTTAACCATCAGATTGTTAAATCCATTCTTTTTCTTTAAAGTTAGTATGGATAATTTCTATCAAAGTTTCTATTTCTTTTAATTTGGGATCATCAAGTACTGCGATTTTCAAGCCTGCTTTATTTTTGCCAAAATCATTTAAATTATGATTTGTTGTAGAAAATTCGTCTGTATTGATTTTAACTTCTACGGTATCCCCATTAATATAAACGCCGGTAAAAAAGCGTTCGGTCACTTTTTCGCCGTTTAATTCAATGTTTTTTTCACTATAAAGATCATAGCCATTCTCCGAATTTTCGTGTACCGTATATCCACGGCTGGCGTAGGGCTGTAATCCAGCTCTAATGGTCTGAAAAATTTCAACAAGATCAGTTTTCATAATTGTATTTGATTTTAGAATTAAACACCATACTACAATTATTGTTTAGTTTTTATTCTTCAAGCCACCAGTTTTCTGTTGGTAAATATTCGTTTAAAATTATTGTTTCACCCAATTTTGGCGTAACCAAAGGAAGCTGCTTTTCTGCTGCAGCTAAAACTGCCCTTTTTACTGGCTCATTCCAGGGGTGCATGGCTAAGCTAAATTTGCCCCAATGTACCGGCATCAGAATTTTTGCTTTTAAATCGATTGCAGCCTGCACCGTTTCTTCGGGAAACATATGGATGTAAGGCCAATAGGCATTGTACTGTCCACATTCGAGCAAGGCTAAATCGAAGGGGCCAAACTCCTCACCTATTTTGGCGAAGTGTGCATCATAGCCAGAATCGCCTCCCAAAAACAATTGGTAATTTTCAGTTTTCAATACGAAGGCCGACCAAAGGGTTTGATTCCGTTTAAATTTTCGTCCGGTAAAATGTCTCGCCGGAACAGCTGTGATTTTCAGGTTATTAAATAAATCAACTGATTCGTCCCAGCCTAATTCGTTGATCTTCCCGCTATTAATTCCCCATCTTTCCAGATGTTCACCAACCCCTTGCGAGGTAACAATAGTCTTAACTTCAGGCGCGATTTTTAAAATACTCTGGTAATCGAGGTGATCATAATGATCGTGTGTGATGATCAGGATATCGATATTTCTAAATTCTTCTGCTTTTACAACGTCTGTACCTAAAAAAGCCTTACTCCCAATAAATGAAAATGGAGATGGAGTTTTGCTAAATACCGGATCAACTAAAACCCTTAGTCCATCAACTTTGATTAAATAAGAAGAATGCCCAAACCAGATAATTTCAGGAGCATCGCTTTTAGGTTTTCCGTTTAAGTTAGGCGCAATAAAAGGAAGTGATTTATCTGGAGCCCTGTTGGGATGTTTTTTAAAAAGAAATGCATTTAAAACCTTAAAAAAGCTAACACCTTCGGGCTGCATTAACGTTATCGACTGATTTTGTAATGCACCATCACGATAGTTAGCTAAATGATGGATTTTTTCCAATCTTGCCCCCTTTGGCAAACGGCCAAAAACCGGGAGGTTCGTTATAATGAAGAACGCGATTAGGATAAAAAGTAAAATGTATATAGCTATCATTATTAAAAATTAATAAAACCAAAGTAGGAATATGATTTTAAAAAAGAAGCTGGAGTGAGATATATGACGTATGGATTACTTCTTAGGGGTTAAAATAGCAATGCCTTAACTGGTAAAAGCATTGCTGTAAAAACTTTATAATAATTAGAATAAGGCACTTTATTTATAACACGCGTAAATTTTATACCTTTGAATAAGGGTTAAACATATAGCTTAGATAACTTTTGTGCCTGCTTGCAGGAAAATAACCCGTTTGGCGAGGAGTGGTACGAACACTTCTCGCCTTTTTTATTTAAATACTCCCAAAAATTGACGGGCACCTTTGTTAATCATTGGGGTGCATATCAATTTTGTCTTTTTAAGAGGCTAAAATTGCTTTCTATGTATAATTTTTATATTATTATTTTTTAGAGCGTATAGCCCTTAAGTTTTCCCGAAAGTATTGATATTTATATAGTAGAGGAAAGAAATAAGAAAAAAAAACAACGCAAACGTTTGATTAATTTTGTATTATTACATATTGAAGAAATTTAATGTAGTTTAGCACTCAGAATGCAGTCGAAACCAACAACCATCAAAGAAATAGCCAGAATCTTAAACATTTCTCCATCCAGTGTTTCTAGGGGATTGCATGATCATCCTAGCATTGGAGCGGTAACTAGGGAAAAAATTAAGCAGCTGGCTAAGTCTCTAAACTATGAGCCTAATAATGCGGCAATTCTTTTTCAAAAAGGGAAAACATATACTATTGGCGTAATTTTACCTGAGCTATCAGAACACTTTTTCTCTATCGCTATTTCTGCCATTGAAGATGAGGCTATTAAGAAAAATTATACGGTTATCTTTGCGCAGTCGCATGATAATTATGACCAGGAAGTAAAACTCGTTGAAAAAATGAAAAATCAACGGGTAGATGGCTTATTAGTATCCATCAGTAAAGACACTTCAAAGTTTGATCATTTCGAAAAACTTAATTCATTTAATATACCTGTCGTATTTTTCGACCGGATACCTCCGTTTAAAAACGTGCATTATGTAGCGTGTAGCTTAGAGAGCGCAACAATTAAGGCTGTGAACTATCTTTTGAAAAAAGGACATAGAAGTATCGGAATGATTAATGGACCAAGTACCTTATACGCCAGTGAGGAACGCAAGGATGGCTATATGCAGGCGATTACCTTTAACCGCTTAAAATTTGATCCATCGTTGGTGGTGAACTGTGACCTAACTGAGGAAGGCACCATCGACGCAGCCAATCAATTTTTAAATCACAAGCGGAAACCAACAGCGATTGTTGCCTTTAATGATTATGTAGCGCTTTTCCTGATTAAATACTTCAAAAAGCTGAATGTAATTAATGATTTTGATATAGTGAGTTATGCAAACCTACCTATTATCAGTTACTTAGATAATTCGCCTGTAGCCTCAGTAGAGCAATATCCATATTTGCAGGGGCAAAAAGCGGCCAACATCTTGTTAGATCTTATTCATAGTCCTAATTCTGAGAACCAGGCCTATTACAACACCATTGTAGAGTCTGATTTGATTATAAACGATGTAAAAGAATAAACAAACGTTTGCGCTAAATTTCTAGCTTTTGTTTAAGCTTCCTGGTAAAATATTATAATACTTTTTAAAGGCAGTAATAAAATGTTGTGCGTTTTTATAGCCTACAAGAAAAGAAACTTCGTTTACCGTTTTCTTTTCACTGGATAGAAAATAATGGGCTTTCTCCATTCTGATCTTATAGAGATACCCAAATACGGTATGTCCAATTAGCTCCTTAAAACCTCTTTTAAGCTTGTAATCATTAATTCCAACCCTGCGTGATAGCTCGATTAATGAATTTGGATGTTGTAAATCGTACTCAACCAATTGTTTGGCCAAAAGAATTTTTTCTACGTCTTCCTTTTTTAAAAGGCGTGTTTGTTTCTCTGGTTTTTGATTAATATAAACAATAATCAGCTCAAATATCCTGGCTTCCAGGAACAGGCGCTTTACCCTACCTTCGTACTTAGGATAAATAATTTGCTGCAATATCAACCCGATTTCTGGGGTGATGGATTTTGAGATTTCAGATTTAATGTCATTATCGAGTTTTCCTCCGGTTACCTGACGAAAATAATCTGACGTAAACTGTATATAAAGATATCTGGTTTTCAGTGTTACGTTAAATCTCATCGAATTAACCCTGCCTATATTAAAATCTTGCTCGTTTTTAGTAAGCGATAAAAAAGCATCTTGTTGACGATCGTTACCATAATTAATCGCACCGTTCAGACAAAATAAAAAGCCAATATGTTGTTGAGAAGATTCAAAGCAAAAATTCTCTTCTTTGTGCGGATGGATCTCCGTAATACCAATGTGGATTCCCCTAAACCACTTTTCCTTTATATGGTATTTTACACCATCCTTTTCAAATGCTAACACAGTTTCGCTTACATCATTAATGCTATCAAAATTATCGGGATAGGTATTCTTATAAACAATATTTCCTGTTGGATAGGTTGAGAGTTTAACTTCCATATTTATTTAATCCGTTTGGCGGTATTAATTATCCGTTTAACGTTATCTGCTTTTTGTGATTATATACAAATTTGCATAATTATTTATAATTAGTCTAAATAAATGAAGATATATTTATCAATTGCCTTATTGCTTTACGGATTTGTTGCTGTAGCCCAGGAGATTAAAGTTGATAGCGCAAAGGCAAATGATTTAAGAGATGTGGTAATTACGGGGCAGTATGGCCCGCAAACTTTAAGAAATTCGGTATACCATGTAAGAACAATAAGTGCAGAACGGATTAAGTTAAGAGCCGCAACCAATGTACAGCAGGTTTTAAATACCGAACTCGGGTTTCGCTTTAGTAATGATTTAACCCTGGGCACTACAGATATTCAGTTAATGGGTATGACAGGAAGAAACGTTAAAATACTTTTAGATGGGGTACCCATGGTTGATCGCTCGGATACCCGCGAGAGTTTAAACCAGATCGATATCAATACCATTGAGCGGATTGAGATTGTTGAAGGCCCCATGTCTGTTATATATGGTTCCGATGCGCTGGCAGGTGTAATTAATATTATCACCAAAAAACCTGGCAGGGAATTACTAAATCTATCTGCAAGGATACAGGAAGAAACTGCTGGTAACGAATATGAAGCTTTATCGGGCAAGGGTAACCATATGCAGAATATCACTGCAAATTGGAAAAATAATAACTGGAGTGTACTGACTGGTTTTAGCCACAACGATTTCGGTGGCTGGAATTTAGCAGCAAAAACAGCCACTATAGATGAAGTTAATGCCATTGCTAACCGCTGGAAACCAAAAGAACAGTTTTTGGGTAACGCCAAGGTAGGCTATCGTTACAATAACTTTAATATCTGGTACAGGCTAGATGCCTTGAAAGAAGATATTGATGTACGTTATGGCCTAAACCCCAACAATTATAAAGGAATATTGCAAACTTACACCACACACAGGTATACACAACAACTTCAGTCGGAATACAAAATAAACAACAGCTTACAGTTGTCTGCCATTGCAGGTTTTACCAAACTGGACCGTGCAACTAAAACAGTGATCCATAATTTCACAAACAATACTGAAGAATTAAGTACAGGAGCTGGTGAACAGGATATAGCCAAATTTAATGCTGCTAATTTTAGGGTTACTGCTATTTACACACTAAGCCAATCGGTTTCTTTTCAGCCAGGTTTTGAATACAGTAGAGATGCCGCCAGCGGACAAAGAATTAACGGATCACCGATGATTAACGATTATGCAGCTTTTCTTACCGCAGCGCTCAAAGTAAGCGATCAAATAAGCATCAGACCAGGTTTAAGGGTGATTAAAAATTCTGTTTACGATGCACCTCCTGTAATTCCATCGTTAAATACAAAGTTTATTTTAACCAAAAAACTCGATTTACGCTTAGCCTTTGCCAAAGGTTTCCGCTCTCCTGCGTTGCGGGAGCTATATTATGATTTTGTTGATGCCAGTCATAATATTTTGGGCAATCCCAATTTAAAAGCAGAAGAATCGAACAGTTTTAATGGTTCATTGGCTTGGGAGGGCGTACAGGTTAGGGATTTTCAGTTCCGTTCTACCCTATCAGGATTCTACAATCTGTTTAAAAACAGGATAGAATTTGGTTTCGATCCAACAAACCCAACCATTACCACACTAATCAATATTTCTAAATACAAAACAACCGGTGGTACATTGGAAAACACGTTCATCTTTAAAAATCTTCAGGCTACACTTGGTGCATCGTATATCGGGAGATATAACGATTTAAGCGAAAACACCAACCTGCAAACACCAGAATTTGCTTGGGCTACAGAGCTAAACTCGAACATTACCTACACTTTTACTAAGCTTAATGGAAGCATCAGCCTGTTTTATAAATATACTGGCAACTTACCAAGCTATCAGATAACTAACAATGCTACGGTAAAACTGGTAAAAATTGGCGCCTTCCACACAGCAGATTTAATGTTCAACAAAAACCTGCTTAAATCGCTAACCATTAATGCCGGCATTAAAAATCTTTTCAATGTTACACAACTCACCAATAGCTCAGTAGCAAGTGGTGGCGCACATAGCACTAGCGGTGCAACCGTACCATACAGCTATGGTCGTTCTTACCTCCTGGGTTTAAGCTATAGCTGGGATAAACTATAATAAAAACAAAATAATTATATACAGACATGAATAAATTAAACTCAATGATTGCCATCGCTTTTATGGCGGTAACCTTTACAGCCTGTAAAAAAGACACTGAAGAACCAATAGTAGTGGTGCCGCCCTCAGATGGAAGTACTTTAACGCTTAATGGAATAGTTGGCACGGAGGCAGGAAGCGCTGCCGGGAACAGTGTTTATGTAGATTTTAGTGCTGATAAACAAACTGCTGTTGAAAGAGATAGTTGGGATTTAGGTTTTTATTCGGGAGCAGATTTTAAAGTGATATTAAACTCAACCAATGGTGCTTCTGCTTTAGTAGTTAATAAAACAGATTTAAACGCTGTAACCACTGCCGATTTTGATCCTAATGCTTTAAAAGTTGGTCAGGGACAAGGTAATTTTACCATAGTTGACGATGGTAGAGAAGCCAATATTTTAAATAAAACGGCTATTGCTGCTATTTCTGCTACAGATGCCGAAAACAAAGTTTATATCATTAACCGGAAAGGTGGTACTGCAACTGTTTTAGCTAACGATGAACTTTACAAAATCAGGGTAATTAGAAAAGGTGCAACAGGTTATACTTTGCAGTATGCTAAGGTTACTGAAACTACTTTTAAGACTTTAGATGTTATCAAAAATGCTGATGCTAACTTCCAGTTTACCGCTTTGATAAAAGGAACTACTGTTTCTGCTGAGCCCGTAAAGGCTAGCTGGGATATTGTTTGGACTTACAGCATGTACTGGACCGCTACTTTCCCTTATGCATTTTCTGATTTGATTTTCATTAACAATTTAGGAGGTGTAACGGCTGGTATTGTTTCAGAAAACACTATTGCTTATGCAGATTTTAAAGAATCAAACATCAGTACAGTAGATTTTAAATCAGATAGAGCAATAATTGGCTCAACATGGAGAAGCACACAGCCGGCTACAGGAGTTACGCTTAAAACTTTTTATGTAATTAAAGATGCAGCTGGTAATGTTTACAAGTTGAAATTCATTTCGATGGGTGCTGGTGATGGTGGTACCCGTGGCAAACCAATAATCGAATATAAATTGGTGAAAAAAGGATAACGTAAGTTAAGGCTTACCTAAAAAATATGTTTTGTTAGTTGGATATAGGCTCTCCGCGATGGGGAGCTTTATCTTTTTATTGGGATTATTAATTTATGGGCGTCATGCTGAATTTAATTCAGCATCTATATTGGTAGCTCGTTAAGATCCTGAAACAAGTTCAGGAAGACGATTGGTGGCTTCGTAAAACTTTGGAGGTCTAAATGGTACGGCTCTATCAGACTTCATAAGTCAATTTTGCCCTAAACGCAAAAAGGGTCCTGGCATACCAGAACCCTTTTTGTTTCTACTCGCGAAATATTATTTTCCAGAGTTTTTCTTGTCAGTTACTTCTGCACGGATTTCTTGTGCTAAAACTTTAAGATCTTGCATTGCTTTACGCACACGAGTACCAGCAGCTGCATTGCCAGCATTATAAAATTTTTCTACATCTGCTTCAATAGCAGCAACAGCAGCTTTAACTTTTGAGAATTTTTCCATCGCTAATTGATGTTTTTAAGGTTTAAAAAAATTATTTTTTCAATAATACATATTTACCTTGAATTAACAACAGAAAGCAAATATTTATTTGAAAGAAGTTTTGCACATTTTCACAATCAAAAAAATGCCCTGGCACTATTATAGACGTATTTTTTTAGTTTTTGTTCTCAAAATTTGGTAACTTAATTCAGTTGTTTTGATAAGTTGATCAGGTTATTAAAGGTTAAGTTGGCGCTATTTACACAACGTTTATAGTCTGCCTCAGCAACGGTTTGGTTTATTACAGAGACAAATATTTTCCATTTTGCACTTAGCTCATCGCCATAAACACCGTAATAATTTAAGCCACCTTCGTGATCTTTAAAATTGGGATTGGCTAAAATATGCCTTTTAATTACGTTTCCGCCCAAGGTAGCTCCTTCTAACACATACAGCGCACCTAAAATTTCTGCCGTATTTTTTTCTGGAACAAACAATTCAAAATCTAAACCTGGTAATGTTAAACTATCTATATTCCAATAATTTAAGTCTTGTTCTAAAGCAGTGAGTTTCAATCTGCTTTTCATTTCTAATTGTTCGGCAATGGCTGTATCCAACATATTCGCGAGCGTATTCTCTAATTTCTGGTGAATAATATAATTAATGGTCAACAGCTTTTTATACTGTTCAATGCTTAAGGAATTGTTCATAATCTCATTCACAAACATTAAGGATTCTAATGTTTTATGGTTTTCTGCTGTTTCAGTTCTCAATAAATTGGCAATCATTGTTGGAAATTTAATTATTAAAAAGAAAAGATCCGGATTTAATAGCCGAATCTCTCCATATGGTTTTATAAAATTTTAATTTAACCTCAAATGTTGGTTAAACCAAAAATCGTGTACAGAATGTACACATTTAAGCAAGTTCTCGTAACCATCAGGCTTGGTAAGATAGGCATTGGCACCAAACTCTATTGATGCTTTTACATCATCAGGATTATCAGACGTAGAGAACAAGATTACAGGTACTGTTTTGAGATAAGGAATATCCCGTACAAACTTTAAGAGATCTAAGCCTGATAAGCCGGGTAAGTTCAAATCAAGCAATATTAATTTAGGCTTGGTTTTACTTTCGGCAAAATGTTGAAGTTTTTGCAATGCTTTCATACCATCTTCAACTATAGTTAGATTAAGAGTATCCTTAACCTCTTGTACGGCACTTTGCATAAAAAATGCATAGTCTATATCATCCTCAACATAAAATATATCTGGTGTTTTCATATTATCTGTTTTTAAAAGCTACAAAAAAGGTAGATCCTACATTTAACTTACTCTCAAACCAAACCCTGCCATTGTGTTTTTCTACCACCCTTTTTACAATGGCCAGCCCCACTCCTGTTCCTTCTATATCCTTAACATTATCCATACGTTTAAAAAGCTCAAAAACCCGGTCGTAATAACGGTTGTCTATTCCTATACCATTATCTTTAACTGCGTAGATAGTCTCTCCTCCATCAATATACGCAGAAACCTCTACTTTAGGTTTGTCCACCATGGCAGAGTATTTTACCGCGTTCCCAATCAAGTTTGTGAAAACCTGGGCTATCATGGTCTTATCTCCTTTGATATGTGGAAGTTGCCCTAAAACTAATTCGGTATGATCTGCTTTAAAAGCCGACCATACTTCGCCTTTTATTTCTTTTAACAAAGATTCTATATCAACTGTTTCAAAATTTATCTCAGAACGGCCAACCCTTGCTAAATTTAAAATCTCTTTAATTAAGAAATTCATTTTATCTGCACCTATTAAAATCCTACTGAGCATTTTCTGGCCATTTTCATCAATACTTTTATTCTTGAGCATAAGCTCAGCATAAGTTTTTACTGAGGTTAATGGTGTTCTTAAATCATGGGATATGGTATAGCTAAAAGTATCTAATTCCTCGTAAGCGGCCTGCAACTTTTCATTAAGCAATCTAATTTCGTTAGCCTTTTTATTGATATCGGTAATAATAATTTCGCGTATCCTTAAAACAGAGGCGATTTCTTCAGGCATCCATTTTTCAGAGGTATTATTAACTACCTGCGACCAGGTTTCGAAAGATTTGCGTGGCGACAGGGCCAATAAGCCATTTTCTGATGGAACTACGGGTTTTTCGGGATTTCCAGCCCAATTTACAGTAGTAATGATTTCGGGCTTAAACCAGATGATCATTTCGCCCATTTCTTTATTTAATATACAAGATAGGATTCCAGAGGCTATTGACTTGTATTTTTTAGCTGGAGAATAGATTTCAGGCAATCGATGGGTGTAATAGATCGATTCATCATTATTCGCTTTCAACCATTCGGCAAGTTCTCTTATTTCTTCCTCCGATGGCACATCTCCAATGGTTTTAAGTTCATTGTCGAATATGATAACCACTCCCGAGGCTTTGGTTGTGTCCAAAATAGTTCTTTGGTGCATGGTTATGGCTTCTACTAAATACTTATCACGGTTTAAGTGTTCTAGAAGAATGTTGGCCGTATTTTTAAATTGCTGGATAATCTCTGTATCCTCTTCTTCCTGGCGGTATTCTAATGCTGAGGAAAGGATCTGCCCGATTAACTTAGCCCCTTCTCTGGCTTTATAATCTATAAACTTAGGACTATAGTTATGACAAGCAATTAAACCCCATAATTCGCCATGAGCAATTAAGGATATACTAAAACTCGAATGAACACCCATATTTTTCAAATATTGAATATGTATGGGCGATACCGCACGTAAGGCACTATTGGTTAAATCAAGTGCTTCGTTTTCTTTAAAAGTAAAAATGGGTGAATCAGGTATGTTTACATCAGCTATTAACCTGGTTAAATTTAGTTTATAAAGCTCGCTAGCCTGTTTCGGAATATCTGATGCGGGGTAATGTAATCCAAAAAATGGTTCTAAGTCTTCCTCTTTTTCTTCTGCCACAACTTCACCATGTCCATCGTCTAAAAATTTATAAATCATTATCCGATCGTAATTGATCAGTTTTTTTACTTCTTGCGCAGCACCTTTTAACAAAGCTGAAATACTTTTCCCCTGAAGCATAGATGAGGCGGAGCGACCTATAGAACTCTGAATATCGAATTGTAAGGTTACTGGCTCAAATTCTAATAGCCAGTCGTTTTTCGATGAAGAAATAATTAAATAATAAGAGCGGCTATTAATTTCAACTGGATGGGGACTAATGGCATCAAAACTTTTGCGGATAATACCCAGCTTAAGTAGGTCTTCGATTTCAAATGCTGGATTTTGTTGTTTAAGAAACTGATTTAAGGTAGAAAGTTGTTTGTTTAGTAAGCTTTTGGCTTGTTCTCCTAAAAAAACTTCAGCATTTTCACTAATATAGGTAATAGACAAGCTGTTCTTATCAACTGCTACAAGAAAGCCATGTGATTGAATTTTACCAGGAATATGAATGGGTTCTTTATCGCAATTGGTAAGGTCTACAGAAAATTTAGTCATATATATTTGATATTTCAGCGTATTTAATTTCACGAATTAACAAATATTAAGCCTATTTTTAGAATCACTCTAATTTGGTAAATTCAGATTTGAGATTTATTTTTTATTATATATTTGTTTGAATTTTTAAAAATCATTCAAACTTTGGCAAAGAAAAATATTTTGGTTATTGAAGATAACCATGCAATCCTAGATGTTATAACCCTTATTTTAGAAAGCGAAGCTTTTAATGTTGATGGATTAAACAAAGGTGCTGATTTTATTAACCATGTTCAGGAATTTAACCCAGATGTAATCATCATGGATATAATGCTCCCTGACGCTGATGGAAGGGTACTTTTAAAAGAACTTAAAGATACCGCAACTACAAACCATATTCCCGTTTTAATGATTTCTGCCCGTTATAATGCAAACAATTATGCGTTGGATGGTATTGAAGCCGACGATTTTATGGCCAAGCCTTTTAACATCGATGAATTGATGGACAAGATTTATGCTTTGCTAAGAAAATAGTTTTTTACTCAGCCATACCAGGTAATTTTATTCCTCCCAGTTTTAGGTTTTTCATCAATACTTGCCAAAAAGAAAGTTCAATATCTGTAAAACCGTATGCATTTACCCAAATATTTAACCTTACTTTAAAGCCACTATCTTCTAAAGCAGACACGCCTATTCTTCGTTCTGGTGTTTTTAAAATTCTTCTTATATTATTACGGTTTTTTGTGTTTAACTGGCGTGTCTTTAGTTACGTTTACTTTCTTTGCATCTTTGGCTGATGTTACTTTATCATCAGCCCCTTTAGCTTTTGCATTTTTCGGTGCGGTAGCCTTGCTACTTTCGGCCGCTGTTTTAGCATTTTTCATACACTATTTTAAATTAGTCTTCGGCATTTAGCCATGCTTTTGCTTCTTCTATTTCTTCTGGCTTAAAGCCTTTAGATTTACCAGGTGTAGCTACTGTGAAAATATCAGTAAACCACTCCACTCCTTTTTCGGCACTTACTACGGCAATTTTTTTCCATTTGGTAAAATTCTGTAGTCCAGCTTTAACATCCTCTATCCATGCGCCGGCAGTAAAATTTTTAACATCAGTTTCCAATACCAATAAATATCTAATTTCTTTAAATCGCTCAGCCGTTCTTTTTAAGCCGGTTAATAAAACGCTCTTTACATCGTCGCTCGTTACTTCTCCGGTAGCTCTTACACCAAAAATATGGTCCGGTAATCCTATTATTTCTGTCAGCATAAAATTTCATTTAGTTAATGAACACACCAATTCGCCAAGATGTTTGCCATTTAAATAAATTTTGAAATTTATGCAACATCAAAAACACTATCTTACAGATGCTGTTATAGAAACAATATATATCAATAAACAATCTTATGAAAACCAACTTCTTAAAACCTATTACTTTTGTTTGTGGTTTGGCTGTTTTGCTTTGTGCCTGTACAGGTGGAACAAAAACAACTACCGTTACAGATTCGACTATAACAGATTCAACATCGGCTGCAGCATTAAAACCTGCAGGGCCTGCCCCTGAGTGGGGGAAAACAATAAAGCCAGAAATGCAGGCGGTTATAGAAAAATTAAGTAGTTATGGGGATAAACCTTTAGAAACTTTAACGGCTACTGATGCACGCAAGAATCATACACCAACCGATGCGGTAAGGGATTTGGCAGAACAAAATAATATTACCGTGCCAGTTGCTAAGGTAGATACCATGGGGAAAGATATTGATGTTAGCGGAGGTAAAATCCATCTGCGTATTTATACGCCAAAGGCAGGCAACGGGCCTTATCCATTAATTGTTTATTACCATGGCGGTGGTTTCGTTATTGCCAATTTAGATGTTTATAATGCATCTGCACAGGCTTTGGCCGAGCAGGTTGGTGCTATTGTGATTTCTGTAGCTTACCGCTTAGCACCAGAAAACAAGTTTCCTACTGCGCATAATGATGCTTTTACAGCTTACGAATGGGCAGTTAAAAATGCGATAGATTTAAAAGCTGATCCAGCTAAAATTGCAGTTGTTGGTGAAAGTGCAGGTGGAAATTTAGCGGCAAATGTATCTATTATGGCCAGAGACAAACATATTATGCTTCCTGTGCACCAGGTTTTGATCTATCCCATTGCTCAGGCAAATATGAACACCGAATCTTATAAAATGTATGAAAAGGCAAAACCGCTGAACAAAGCAATGATGGGCTGGTTTACAGAGAAATATCTGACTACAATGATCGAAGCCCAGAACCCTAAAATATCATTGGTTAATGCCAATTTAAATGGGCTTCCGTCAACAACTATTATTACGGCCGAAATAGATCCTTTACACGATGATGGTGTAATACTGGCTAATAAATTGAAAGCTGCGGGGGTAAAAGTGGATAGTAAAAATTATGAGGGCGTAACACATGATTTTTTTGGTATGGCGCTGCTTGTACCAGAAGCGAAAGCCGCTCAGGCTTATGCCGCAGATCAATTAAAAGCTGCTTTTAAATAAGCATTTTTAACCACAGTTGAACACAGATCTTAGTATCTGTGTTTGTACTTTATATCAGTGGTTAAATTATTTTTCGAACTTGTTCAGCTATTACATTACCTCAAGCCCCAAATGTATTTCTGGTTGTAGTACAAGCCTAAAAATCTCTTATGCTAACCGCTAACCTAGCTATGCACCTTTCTTTGAGCCCAAACTCTGCATCAATTGATCATAAAGGTCATCGCTTGTCGCTTTTTGTGGTTTCATCTTTTTAACCGTTGCCCGTTTGCCTTTAGACTTTGCTTTGATAATTTTCAATAATTCGCTACTGTAATCATCTTTAAAGGCGCTCAAGTCGAATTTCGAGCTGTATTGTTTAATTAAAGCCAAGCCCACATCCATTTCTTTTTTGGTAATGGTAATATCGTCAACCTTGGTAATTTCAGATAAACTTCTTATTTCCTGTTCAAACCTAATTTTAGTAATCACAATTACATGTTCCATGGGATGGATAACACAAAGATTTTCTGTATTACGCAGTACAAATCTGGCCACTCCGGCCTTACCCGATTTCTCTAAGGCCTTTAGCAACAATCCATAAGCTTTCTTGCCCTGTTTTTCAGGCTCTGTATAATAAGAAGTTTCATAATAAATAGGATTAATATCTTTTATATCAACAAAATTCTCTAATTCAATAATTTTAGTTTTTTCGGGTGCAGCCTCTTCAAAATCGTGCTTATCTAGCACAACATACCTGTCTTTTAAAAAATAGCCCCTAACAATCTTCTCATATGGCACTTCTTTATGGGTGTTTTCATTTACCCTTAAAAATTTAATCTTTGCATGATCACGCTCATCGAGCATATCTAAATCGAGATTACTATTCTGGACAGCAGAAAACAACTTAATTGGAATGTTTACCAAACCAAATCCAATAGAACCTTTCCATATTGATCTCATAGTTAAATATTTACTTACTAACAAGTGTCCAAATCAGATTGTTTTGGCTTTATAAAGCGTAAATTGAGGAAATCACAAACTATTTAGATAATACAATGTTATTTAAGTATCAACCCTATTTGAAATACATATGAAAATCGCCTATATTTCAACTTATCCTCCTCGTGAATGCGGTTTAGCTACCTTTAATCAGAATTTGGTTAATGCCTTAAGTTTAAATCCTGCCTATAATTCACAGAAAAGCTTTGTTGTTGCATTAAATGAATCGGATGATGTTAATGAACACGATTACCCAAGCGAAGTGAAATTCGTTATCTGTCAGCAAAATCAAAAAGATTATATCGATGCTGCAGATTTTATCAATAACAGTGAAGTAGATAGTTGTATTATTGAACATGAATTCGGTATATATGGCGGCAACAGCGGCGTATTCTTATTGTCCTTAATCAATAGATTAAAAAAGCCATTCATTACCATTTTGCATACGGTTTTAAAAGAACCGAATTTCATGCAACAGACTATTATTAAAGAGATTGCAGTTAAGTCGTCTAAAATAGTCGTGATGAGCAAAAAAGCAGTCATGTTTTTGACCAGTGTTTACCAAATTCCTAAGGCTTCAATCAAATTAATTGAACATGGCGTTCCAGATCTGGAGCCTATACCCAATAACGAAATTGCGCAAAGTGAACTTTTTACCGATCGAAAAGTGCTTTTTACATTTGGATTAATTAGCCGGAACAAAGGCTTAGAAACCGTAATTAAAGCTTTACCAGAAATTGTTGCTCAACACCCAGATGTTTTATATGTGATTCTGGGCAATACCCACCCTGGCGTCGTAAAACATAATGGCGAAGAGTATCGCGATAGCTTGAAAGCATTGGCTAAAGATTTAGGCGTAGAAAATAATATTGCTTTCGTTAATAAATTTGTATCTGAAAAAGAATTGCACCAGTATTTAACCGCCTGTTATTTATACATTACGCCTTATTTAAATGAGGCTCAGATAACCAGCGGTACTTTATCATATGCTATTGGTGCAGGTGCAGCAGTGGTTTCTACTCCATATTGGCATGCACAAGAGCTTTTGGCCGATAACAGAGGCAAATTATTTGATTTTAAGAATGATGCGCAATTGGCCACAATTGTAAACGAACTTTTAAGCGATAAAGATAAATATCAAAAACTGAAGCAAAATGCTTACGAATATGGCTTAAATCTTCGTTGGCCAGCCATTGGAAGTGTTTATCTTAACATATTAAATGAAGCTGTGGCCGATGGAAAAAGACCCGAAAGAGTTACTCCGCCTATTATCGATGTAGAGGGTATGCCAGCACTTAACTTAGATCATATTTCGTTACTAACAGATGATACCGGAATTATTCAGCATGCCCGTTTTGGTGTTCCAAATTTGAAGGAAGGCTATTGCATTGATGATAATGCCAGAGCTTTAATTATGGCATTAATGGCTATTGAACGGGATAAAAATCCTAAAGCTTTAAAATTCATGCCTGTTTATCTGAGCTTTATTCAGTATATGCAAACCGATGATGGGAACTTTAGGAATTTCTTGAGTTTTAATCGCAATTACCTGGATGAAATAGGCTCAGAAGATTCTTTTGGCCGTACCATCTGGTCATTGGGTTATTTAGTTTGCAGTGCACCCAATAATTCTTACCGTGAATTCGGCAGGGAATTATTTTCGCATTCTATTCCGCATTTTAGAGAATTAAAATATCTCCGTGGAAAAGCAAATACGATTATCGGTTTATCCTATTACTTGTGTGCCCATCCTGGTGATGAGTTAATCACGAAAGAAATCAATATGCTGGCCAATTCATTAACAGCATCATATCATGACAATAAAGATGGCGATTGGCATTGGTTTGAAGATATCCTTACCTACGATAATGCGATACTTCCTTTGGCTTTGCTTCATCATTACGAAGTTACCGGAAATACAACATCTTATAAAATTGCGATGGAAAGTATTGAGTTTTTAAATAGCTTTTCTTTCGAAAATGGATATCTAAATCCGGTTGGAAATGCAGGATGGATGAAAAAACATGGCAAAAACCCCATCTACGACCAACAGGCTATAGAAACGATGGCAATGGTTTTACTTTATGCTAAAACATTCGAGGTAACCAAAGATGATAAATATTTAAATTTAATGCACATCAGCTATCAGTGGTTCTTAGGGAAAAACAGCTTGCATATTCCTTTATACGATTTTGAAACACATGGATGTGCAGATGGACTACAGTTCAACAGTGTGAATAGGAATCAGGGTGCTGAGAGTACATTGGCCTATTTCATCTCCCATTTGGCCATATTAAAGGCTGCAGAGGCGGAATACGAAACGATGTCGTCTCCCTTGGTGGAAGCAGATAAATGTAGTTAGAAGCTAAATTGCCCTGGAAAGACAAAAATGCTGATTCAGAAATGAATCAGCATTTTTTATGTTGTTTTGAAGAATAAGCAGAGACGATCGCCACACTGACCTGTAGCGCAGCGGAAAGCTACGAAGTAAATTTATTTCAGGGTCTTGATGACCGGTAAAATGCTGACCACGTAGTAGATACAAGACAATTGAAAACTCTATTATTACTTGTAAAACAAGTTCAGCAGTACGACCGATAGAGACGATAAACTTCTAGTTATTTTCCAGCAATTTAGCCAGCAATAATTCCAGATTTACGCTTGCAAACGACGAACTATAATCAGATAAGCCATATGGAATAATTAATTCGCCATTACTGATAATCGATCCACAGGAATATACTACATTGGGCACATAACCTTCACGTTCATCATTATTAGGAATAATCAACGGCTCTTTTAAATGGCCTATTTCTATACTTGGGTTTTCAAGATCCAATAAACTTACTCCAATACAGTATCTTCGCATTGGTCCCACGCCATGTGTAATTACAATCCATCCTTTTTCTGTTTCTATCGGAGAGCCACAATTGCCGATCTGTACCAGCTCCCAATCGTAGCGCGGTTGTTTTAAAAGGATTGGGTTTTCCCAAACATTAACTTTATCAGAAAACATCAGATAATTGTTCCATCCATCTATCCGGCTCATCATCACATATTTCCCTTTAATTTTTCGTGGAAATAGTGCCAGGTTCTTATTTTGCGCACCATCGCCATAAAGTGGAATCACTTTAAACTCGTAAAAATCTTCGGTTTGTACGAGCTTGGGAATAATTAAAGAACCGTCGAAAGCAGTATATGTAGCGTAGTACAGTACTTTGCCATCGTCTTTAACAAATTTTACAAAACGGGCGTCTTCAATCCCTTTACGTTCAAATTCTGAAATCGGAAAAATTACCCGATCCGAAATATCTGTATCTTTTGAAAATGTTATGGTGTGGTAAGTATCTGATAGCCAAAGTACTTTGTCGTATTCGATTAAGCGGGATGGATCTTCTTTATGTAAACTTTTGGAATCTTTAATGATATTGCTTAAGCTGGTGTATTCAAATTTGTCATCAAGTTTCGATTCAATTTCTTCTAAAACAGAAGGATCGATCTGTGCATAGGCGGCTTTTTTTAGAAATAGTTTTTTAACATAAATGGCATTCTTCACCACTTCAGCCTCATCAACATAATTTCCAACAGGTAAAACCTGGATATTGTTGTCTTTATCAATCAAAGCGCGCCGGAAAACAATTGAAGAAATATGCCCCTCACCTACAGCCCTGAAGCTGATGATTACCCGCTTCTCGCCCTCTACTAAATCAGTTTGATCAGGATCATCAACAATACTAGGATTAAAAAAAGCGGCCGATTCTATTGAATATTCATGTGTAAAGTAGGCACCAATCAACAATCTGGTATATTCATCAATATCTTCGAATGAAGTACCTAAGGCTGCAAATTGTTTTCTTAATTTTTTACAATGCCGGGTTAAGATTTTGGTAATATTCCGGTGTCTTTTAGAATATTCTTGTAATATGGGCGATATTAGTGAAAACACTTTCTCATCTGAAAATTCTAAAACTTTCTTGATTACTTCTAGTGCTCTCTCCTCTCCGTTAAAAAAAAAACGGGCAATAACTCTTTTAGTATCCGGGTTAACCTTAACAGGTTTACGTTCTATGTATAATCTCATTATTTAAGCTGTTTTGTAGTAATTTAACGCTTTTGGCCCTATTTCTTCCAACTCTATATTAACGAAATTTACGACTTAATTGTTTATATTATTTACAGTATTTACACATAATTTTTACCTTTAGTTATTCATCCCCATATGTTAATTAAACCTTAAATGCAATACGAAAAAGCAGATAACACGATTCCAACTGATGAAACCTTGCGTTTGGGAAAATTAAGATACTACGAGATTTTAAGTACACCTGCAGAAAGTGCTTTTGATCAGATTGCACAATTGGCTGCTGAAATATTTGATGTTCCGAATGCGGGTATCGGTTTTCAGGCAGATGGGAATATGTTTATGAAGGCCCAAATAGGAGCATCTATCTCCTTACCTTTAAAAAATGATACATTTACTTTTTTTGCTTCCACCCCTATCAGGTCGCCAGAGGGTTATGAACTTGGCCTGATTTACGTTGCAGATACTAAATTTAAACCAGCCGAAGAGCAGCAGCTAAAAATGCTAGGGCATTTAGCCGGTATAGTAATGGAAAAACTGGAGTCTAGAATTGCAATTAGAAGAGCATTAAGGGCCTACGATGATCGTTTACATGTGCTTGTTCACGATCTTAAAAACCCGATGACTACCATTTCACTTCAATCTGAATTACTTGGGCGCATTCCGGGTATTGATGACAAGGCTTTATTAATTGCGGGCAAGATTAATACGCAATCTAAAAAAATGATTGATAATCTGAACGGTATTTTAAGTTCTGCCAGGAAAGAAGCTAACTCATTTAAGCCAAAAAAAGATAAAATAGATTTAAAAGAAATATTAGAACAGGTAAAACGAGAACTCAATTTACCACTTAAGCATAAAAATCAAACTGTTTTTATTGATATTGAGCAGCCTATTGAAATTTTTGCTGATCCTGACAAACTAATAACGGTTTTTAGTGAGTTGATTAATAATGCCATCAAGTTCTCATCGGTGGGAAAAGATATTTACATCAGTCATCAAACATCAGATAACGAGGTAACTATTTCGATAAAAGATAATGGTGTGGGCCTAACTGAAGAAGACCTGGATAAAGTTTTTATTAAATTCGCACGGCTGAGCTCGGTAAGCACAAATCAGGAAAATACTTATGGGTTGGGGCTTACTACAGCAAACGCACTTGTTGATATTCATAGAGGGAAGTTATGGGTAGAAAGCGATGGAAAAGATTTGGGTACTACTTTTTACGTAACGTTACCCATCAAATAGCTTTAAATCTGATAAATCGCTGAGTTTCATTTCTTCGAGTAAAATTCTTTCTGGTATGGCATTTCTATGATACGACCATTTTATAAGCCTTATAAAACCATTATCAATTTCGATACCGGTTATATCGCCATCACTAAAACAACAACAACCGCTATTAAAGTAAGCTGGGGTGTATTTGCCGAATTGCGGTGCTTTATCTCCCTCTTTTATCAGTTTACGAAGTTCTGCATTTAAAATAGCAAGATTATCAGCATTCTTTTCTTTTTTGGCCTTATTCAGTTTTATATAAATCCGCTCCAGGTGTGTTAATGAAGCAAAAACCGGTTGATGCGTATGTCCGGTAATTAAAGCTATGTTCTTTTTTGTAGCTACCCAGCTGTACATGAGTGCATTATGTGCTGTTTTGAGCTGATTGCTGTATGCTGGTGTATTCGGGTTAATTTGAAGATACGATTGCAGTGGTGCCCAAACTGTACTCACAAACCATTTGCTAAACCAGTTTCCATCGCTTTGTAAATCGCCCTGATGGCCGTGGGTTAAAAAAATATCGAGTTTAATCTCGCCCAAGGACATTCTTAAGATTGCGCCTTCATAAATGTGGATTTTAGTGCCGTAAATTCTATTGAGGTTAAATCCTGCTAAAGGATCATTATCCCAATATAAGTCATGGTTGCCAAATATCTTAGTGAAATGGTTTTTAGAAATAAAGGCTTTTTCTGCTTCGAAAGTTTCTTTATTGTGTTTTATTACAGATTCGAGTAAATTCTCCCAAAGCTCCTCACTATCACCCAGGTTTATATAATGAAAATCTTGCTGGTTGTAGTATTCGAGTGCTTTTAGGTAATTCTTTTCGGCTAAAGTAAAATCATCAGCATAATCGCGGGCACCTTTATGCTGGTCTGATAAAATGATAAATTTATCCGTATCGGTAACTTCAAAAATAAGTCCGCGTTTTCCAGGGTTGGTATTTATGGTTTTGTAAAGTTTATTTAAAGCCGAATGGATACGTTTACGGTTGGGCCTTGATCCAAATTTATTCGACATGCGAATAATCCAGGTACTAAGTAAACGTTGTAAGAATTTCCGCATGTATAAAATGAGTCTTCGCTATTGAATAGTTTCTCAAAATAACAAAAAATATTATCAATCGTTTTTTCTGAAAAGCAATAGTTGTAATTCTTAGGTTAGGTTCAGCCTTGCTTTCCGTTTTATGCCGATGAAAAATCGACATGCTCACTCCAATCAAGTTTAGTTTACATCGGTTAATCGCCTTTATTAAAGTCAGGTCCTTTCTATCGCCAATAAAATAAAACCTTTTTTAAATAATATTTTACTAAATTTGTTAGTATTGAAAAGATCAGGAAGCGCAGATTTACCCCTACATTATGGCCATGTACCACCATGGCTGGCACAGCGTATGGCAGCACTTGGCCTGGCTATAACAGAAGCGATACTATTAGAATATGGTAAGGCGGAAGTAATACGCCGATTAAGCAGTCCTTTTTGGTTCCAAAGCTTAGGCGCTGTAATGGGTATGGATTGGCATTCCTCAGGTATTACGACATCGGTAATGGGCGCTTTAAAGAAATCGATCAATCCCTTATCGAAAGAGTTGGGAATTTACATTTGTGGAGGCAAAGGAAAACACAGCAGAGAAACACCAAATGAACTTTTAAAAATTGCCGATAAAACGGGTTTAAATGGAACAGCATTGGTACGGGCCAGTAAACTCAGTGCAAAAGTAGACAACACGGCGATTCAAGATGGTTTTCAACTGTATCTTCATAGTTTTATTTTAAGCAACGAAGGCGATTGGGCAGTGGTGCAACAAGGTATGAGTGATAGCAGCTCAACAGCGAGAAGATACCACTGGCATTCTGAAAACTTAAAATCTTTTGTGGAAGAACCGCACACAGGTATCTGTGGCATTAATCAAGGTAAGATCTTGAACCTAACAGCTAATGATGCTGATAAGGCAAGGCAGAGCATGATGAGCATTACAGCTGAATCGCCGACGCGGATGCTTGGTGAAATACAAAAATTGGTATTACCCAACCATCATGATGTAAAATCAAAAGATGTAGATATAAAACGTTTAGGCAGTATATTGTGGCTGGCCCAGGAAAAGCAGCCGAGAGATTTTGAGGAATTATTATTACTTGAAGGCATGGGGCCAAGAACCTTACAATCGATGGCTTTAGTGAGTGAGGTAATTTATGGTGCGCCTTCCCGATTTACCGATCCTGCCCGTTATTCTTTTGCACATGGCGGTAAAGATGGACATCCCTTTCCTGTGCCTGTAAATGTTTATGATGAGACCATAAGGGTTTTGCAGAAATCAATTGAAAAAGCGAAGATTGGAAATACCGATAAACAACAAGCCATTAAATCATTACATCAAATTGCCAGTAATGCAGAAAAAAACTTTGTTCCGAATATGGATTTTGAAAAGCTGATTCACAAAGAACGCGCTGAAAGCTGGAAATATGGCGGCAGAACCGTTTTTGGGAAGGAGAAACCGCCGAGAAACGAGCAATTGAAATTGTTTTAAATTTAAATCGCTAACGAAACTGCATTTGTAATGCGGGAAGAAACTTAATAGCGATTAAATCGCCTTTCTTATTCACCCCGCTAAAAGTTGTTATTGCCTTTTGGCATAAAAGAGTTAAAACATATTAGATAATAGCGATATTTAGAAATGTTATGCAAACTACCAATATTCCATACAGCAACAGTATTGACATTCATAGCAGCCCTTTGAAAGTCTGGAAAGCCCTAACCGATACAGAAATCATGCAGCAGTGGATGTCTGAATCACTGATCGAAATCAATACCGATTGGATTATCGGCGCTCCAATCACCATCCGCGGTATACTATCGCAAACACCGTTTGAAAATAAAGGAAATGTTCTTCAATTTAAGCCTGAAGAACAGTTACAATATAGCCATTTAAGCTCTCTATCCAACCTGCCAGAACAACCAGAAAGTTATACTACCATCGAATTCCTGCTCCGTCCAAATGAAAAAGGAAGTAACTTAACAATTAATCTATGTAATTTCCCTACAGATATCATTTATAAACATTTGGTATTTTACTGGAACACAACCCTAAAAATTCTGAAAACATGCATAGAACAAGACTCTTGAGCAAATCACGATTGTTAATTCAGTATGCTAGGAGAAGAAATAAATGTCTGTCCGTAGAGTTCCGAAGGGCTCTACGGATTGGAGGATGGAAAAGAGTCTGTGACCCGTTATTATTTTGAGTTACAAACTCAATTCTATTTATAGATCCGTAGAGGCACTGCGTTTAACTCTACGGACAGTATATATCGTATATTCAGTTTCTGTCTGTAGAGTTCCGAAGGGCTCTACGGATTGCAGAATGGCAAAGAGTCTGTGACTCGTCATTATTTTTGAGTTACAACTCATTCTATTTATAGATCCGTAGAAGCACTGCGTTTAACTCTACGGACAGTATATATCGTATATAGTTTCTGTCTGTAGAGTTCCGAAGGGCTCTACGGATTGGAGGATGGAAAAGGATCTGTGACCCGTTATTATTTTTGAGTTGCAAACTCAATTCTATTTATAGATCCGTAGAGACACTGTGTTTAACTCTACGGACAGCATGCCCCCACCTGATATTATTTGTTTTTTATGCTATAAACTCTATTCCTATCAAGCCGCTTTCTGTTGTATAATAATCAATTGCAGAAGAGTAAACGTATTCTTCTGCGGTTCTAACTGCCCCTGATCTTACAGGATTATTATGTAAATAATTTAACCTCTGATCTATCATTTCGTTTGTAGAAAGTTCTACAGGATGATTTTCCTGTTGCCAAAACTGGTAATCTTTATTTCTTTTATTTTCTTCACCAGCCTTTTTGAATATCCAAAGCATCCAATTCCGTCTACTTTCATGAGTATTATTTTTGATGGCCTTAATAATATGGCTAGATGTAAATTTCTTAAAATCTCTTAATACGTCAGACAAGTTGTTATTCTCATTTACGGATAATATCAAATGTAAATGATTACTCATAATACACCATGCATGAATCCTTAAACCTTTATTTTCTTTACAGTAAATTAAGCTTTCTACAACAATATCCGAGTACTCTTTTCTAGTAAATACATCTACCCATTGCACTGTAGCAAATGTTATAAAGTGTAATGCTTCATGATCTTTTATTTGATAGCCCCTTTCTCCCATATACTAATATAAGCTTTTAGTTTAAAGAATATCTGTCTGTAGAGTTCCGAAGGGCTCTACGGATTGCAGAATGGCAAAGAGTCTGTGACTCGTCATTATTTGAGTTACAAACTCAATTCTATTTATAGATCCGTAGAGGCACTGCGTTAACTCTACGGACAGTACGTGAATCAGTCTTATTGCTGAGTTTAAAACTCAGTCCTATTAGCAAATCCGTAGAGATTCTGCGCTTAACTCTACGGACAGTATATAGTTTCTGTATAGTTTTTGTCCGTAGAGTTCCGAAGGGCTCTACGGATTGCAGAATGGCAAAGAGTCTGTGACTCGCCATTATTTGAGTTACAAACTCAATTCTATTGATAATCCGTAGAGGCACTGCGTTTAACTCCACGGACAGTACGTGAATCAGTCTTATTGCTGAGTTTAAAACTCAATCCTATTAGCAAATCCGTAGAGATTCTGCGTTTAACTCCACGGACAGTATATGATAGAAAAGGATTAAATAAAAAAGGTCGTGATTTGCACCACGACCCTAAAAATATAGAATTTAAAACCTACTAAGCGTATGCAACTGCATCTTTCGATGCCAGTTTGGTTGTCCCCATTAAGTATTCGTCTACCTTACGGGCAGCTTCTCTACCTTCTGAAATGGCCCAAACCACTAATGATTGTCCGCGGCGAACATCGCCTGCAGCAAAAATCTTAGCAATATTGGTTTGGTAAGTGTGTTCAGATGCTTTTACGTTTCCGCGGTTATCTAACTCTACACCTAACTTCTCAATTAAACCTTCTTTTTGAGGGTGTAAGAAACCCATTGCTAAAAGTACCAGTTCACATGGAAGATCTCTTTCGGTACCAGCTATTTCTTTAAAAGTAACCGGACGTCCGTTTGCATCAATTTCCCATTCCACATCAACTACTTTTAATCCTTTAAGGTTTCCTTTTTCATCAGCAATAAAGTTTTTAGTATTTACCGACCAAGCCCTTTGTGCACCTTCTTCGTGAGAAGAAGTATTTTTTAGCAACATTGGGTAATTTGGCCAAGGCATATGCTCGTTACGTGCCTGTGGCGGCATCGGCATAATCTCGAATTGTGTAACCGATTTTGCACCATGACGGTTTGAAGTACCAATACAGTCAGATCCGGTATCGCCACCACCAATTACGATTACATTTTTACCGGTAGCCATAATATCTTCCGCTTCAACGGTTCTGCTCGCTACACGTTTATTTTGTTGTTTCAAGAAATCCATTGCGAAATGTACACCTTTAGCCGAGCGACCATCAATTGGTAAATCGCGTGGAATAGTTGAACCTCCAGCCAATACAATCGCATTGAAATCGCGCAACAAAGTACCTATTTCAACATTTTCGCCTACATTGGCATTGCATTTAAAGATGATGCCTTCTTCTTTCATTAAATCGATACGGCGATCTACTACATTTTTCTGTAGTTTAAAATCAGGAATACCATACCTCAATAAGCCACCCGGAGCATCATCACGTTCGAAAACGGTAACTTCATGTCCAACTTTATTTAATTGAGCAGCAGCAGCTAAGCCCGCAGGACCTGAACCAATTACAGCTACTTTTTTACCAGTTCTGATTAATGGCGCTTTTGCTTTGATAAATCCTTTTTCGAAAGCAATTTCGATGATGTGTTTTTCAATTTCCTCGATAGAAACAGGTGGTCTGTTAATGCCTAACACACATGCAGATTCGCATGGGGCTGGGCAAATTCTACCAGTAAATTCAGGGAAATTATTGGTGCTTAATAAAATATTGGCAGCTAATTCCCATTTACTTTGATAAACAGCGTCGTTAAATTCTGGTATCACATTACCCAGTGGGCAGCCTGATTGGCAGAAAGGTACGCCGCAATCCATACAACGGGCAGCTTGATTGTTTAATTCTTGTGAAGGTAAATTATTTAAAAATTCACCGTAGTGTTTTACACGCGTTGCAGCCTCTTCTCTAGTGGGCGCAACTCTATCGTATTCTTGAAATCCTGTTACTTTTCCCATGACCTAGTGTGTTTTTACTTGTTGATTACGTTTACTTAAAACTGCTTTGTATTCCTTAGGGAATACTTTTACGAAATGAGCAGATTGAGTTTTCCAATCACTTAAGATAAACTCAGCTACTTTACTATCCGTTAGGCGGATATGTGTTTTAAGTAAAGCTAAAATACGCTCCTCATCTTCAGCTTGTAATGGATCAAGATCAACCATTTCTTTATTGCATTTGCGTGCAAAAGTTCCATTGGCATCATAAATCCAAGCTACACCACCACTCATACCAGCAGCGAAATTGCTTCCCGTATCACCAAGAATCAGCACTTCACCTCCTGTCATGTACTCGCAGCCGTGATCGCCAACTCCTTCAACAACAGCTGTTGCACCAGAGTTACGTACGGCGAAACGCTCACCTGCTTTACCACGGGCAAATAACTCACCAGATGTTGCACCATAAAGAGCTACGTTACCGATTATGATATTTTGCTCAGGGATAAAAGTTGAGTTTGAGAAAGGATAGATGGCTAATCTTGCACCCGATAATCCTTTACCTACGTAATCGTTCGCTTCACCTTCTAGTGATAACGTTACCCCACGGGTATTGAAAGCACCGAAACTTTGTCCGGCCGAACCAACAAATTTAAAGTTGATCGTATCCGGAGGTAAACCAGCGCCTAAATGAACTTTCGAAATTTCATTTGATAACATGGTACCCAGTGCACGGTCGGTATTTTTCACATCAAAACTGGCAAATACAGGTTCGTTATGGTCAATAGCAGGTTGTGCAGCTGCAATTAATTTATGATCTAAAACCTGGTCCAAACCATGATCCTGGCCTTCAGTATTAAATAAAGGCAAGCCATTGTCTTCTGCTTTATATAATATAGCTGATAAATCAAGGTGTTTCAATTTCCAATCTTCAGCAGGCAATTCGCGTACTTTTAAAATATCAGCCTGACCGATCATTTCGTGGATGGTTCTGAAACCTAATTCAGCCATAATCTCACGTAACTCTTCGGCAAGGAAATAAAATAAGTTTACTACATGATCAGCATCACCCGTAAATAATTTTCTTAATTCCGGATCTTGCGTTGCTACGCCAACCGGACAAGTATTTAAATGGCATTTACGCATCATAATACATCCCGAAGTTACTAAGGCTGCTGTTGCAACACCCCATTCTTCAGCACCTAGTAATGCAGCAATAGCGATATCTCTACCAGTTTTAAGCTGGCCATCTGTTTGTAACACGATACGGTTACGCAATTTGTTTTTTACCAAAGTTTGGTGTGCTTCTGCTAAGCCTAACTCCCATGGTAAACCAGCATGTTGGATTGAGGTTAAAGGAGATGCTCCCGTTCCACCATCAAAACCAGATACCAGAATCACATCGGCATGTGCTTTCGCAACACCCGCTGCAATAGTACCTACACCCGCTTTCGAAACCAATTTCACATTGATCCTTGCGGCACGGTTAGCATTTTTCAAATCAAAAATTAACTGTGCTAAATCTTCGATCGAATAAATATCGTGGTGTGGCGGAGGTGAAATTAGACCAACCCCTGGTGTAGAGTGACGAACTTTTGCAATCCAATCATCTACTTTATGTCCTGGTAATTGACCACCTTCTCCTGGTTTAGCGCCCTGAGCCATTTTAATCTGTAACTCATCAGCATTGGTTAAGTAGTAACTGGTTACACCAAAACGTGCAGAGGCCACTTGTTTAATTGCCGAGCGCATGCTATCGCCATTTGGCAATTTAGTATAACGCATTTCATCTTCACCACCCTCTCCGGTATTGCTCTTTCCACCGATACGGTTCATGGCAATCGCTAAAGTAGAGTGTGCCTCATGAGAAATTGAACCGAAAGACATTGCCCCGGTTGCAAATCTTTTTAAGATTGACTCTGTAGATTCTACCTCATTTAAAGGTACCGATGGGCGACTATAGTTAAATTCGAACAATCCACGGATGGTATAAGCTTGTTGTGTTTGCTCATTCACCAGTTTAGAGTACTGTTTGAAAATATTATAATCGTTTTTACGTGTTGCATTTTGCAGCAAGTGAATGGTTTGCGGGTTAAACAAATGCGCTTCACCTTTACGGCGGAATTTATAAGTTCCACCAGCTGGCAACAAGTTTTCTGTTTCTGTTAACGGGCCAAAACTGCGGTGATGTTTAATTAACGTTTCTCTTGCAATTTCATCTAGTCCCAAGCCACCAATACGCGAAACTGCACCGGTGAAATAAGTATTCACTACTTGTTTATTTAAACCTAAAATCTCGAAAATCTGCGCTCCCTGATATGATTGCAAGGTTGAGATTCCCATTTTAGAGAAAATTTTAAGTAAACCGCTGTTTACCGCGTAGATATAGTTCTTGGTAAGCTGCTCTGTTGATAAGCCCGATTCTTCTTTAAACTCATTAATGGTTTCCAAAGCCAGATAAGGGTTAATGGCTGTAACGCCAAAGCCCAGTAATGTGGCGAAATGATGTACTTCCCAAATGTCACCAGCCTCTATTACAATACCCACGGCCCCACGGTATCCTTTGCGGATTAAGTGATGGTGTACGGCAGAAACGGCTAATAAAGAAGGCATTGCAGCGTGCTCAGAGTCAATAGCTCTATCGGTTAATACAATTACCTGGAAACCATCTTCAACCGCATCAACTGCATAACGGCATAAACGGTCTAAAGCTTTCGCCATAGCACCCGGCTTGCCATCGGCCCTGAAATAAGTCTGTAAAGTTTTCGCCTGGAAAACACCTGTGTCAATACTTCTTAACTTCTCCAATTCCTGGTTGGTTAAAATCGGGTGTTTAATGGCTACACAATGTGCCTGTTTTGGTGTTTCTTCCAGCAAGTTACCCATGCTACCCATAAAACTGGCCAAACTCATCACCACTTTCTCCCTGATCGGATCAATCGGTGGATTGGTTACCTGTGCAAATAACTGCTTAAAATAAGAAGATAAATGCTGAGGGCGTTTTGATAAAATAGCCAGTGGTGTATCGGTACCCATCGAACCGATCGGTTCTTTACCTTCAATGGCCATTGGTTTAAGTAAAAGATCTACATCTTCTCTGCTGTAACCAAAAACCTGTTGATATTTAAAAATAGACTCTGTAGATAAGCCGGTGAACATTACACGTGGCTCGGGTAATTCCTCTAAACGGATCTGGTATTGATTAATCCAATCGGCATAAGGGCTTTTACCGCAAACTTCTTCTTTAATTTCGTTATCACTGATGATTCTACCCTGCTCCATATCCACCACAAACATTTTGCCTGGCGTTAAACGGCCTTTTTCGATTACCGTACTTTGGTCGATGGCTAATGCACCAGCCTCAGAACCCATAATTACACGGTCATCAGAAGTAATGGCATAACGGGAAGGACGAAGACCATTACGGTCTAAAGTAGCACCGATTAATTTACCGTCGGTAAAAGCAATGGCTGCAGGTCCATCCCATGGCTCCATTAAAGTAGCGTGGAATTCATAGAATGCCTTTTTAACAGGATCCATATCTTCGTTACCGTCCCATGCCTCTGGTACCAACATCATTAATACATGAGGCAAGGTTCTTCCAGAGTGAAGTAACAGTTCAATAACATTATCTAAACAGCCTGAATCTGAATTGGATTCGTCAATTACAGGCAATAACATATCTAATTCTTCTGGCGTAAAGTAAGCAGAAGCAAAAGATTTAACGCCCGCTCTAAACCAGTTTAAATTTCCTTGTAAAGTGTTGATCTCACCATTATGTGCAATAAAGCGGAATGGCTGGGCCAACCTCCACGAAGGGAAAGTATTGGTTGCAAAACGTGAGTGAACCAAACCTAAAGCAGAAACCATGCGCTTATCGGTTAGGTCGGTAAAATATGTACGTACCTGTAAGGAAGTAAGCTGACCTTTATATATAATGGTTTGCGCAGAAAGCGAAACGATATAAAAATCTTTACCACCATGAACGGTGTTTACGATCAGTTTAATCAGGTAATTTTTAAAAATATAAAGTTTACGTTCGAAATCTGCCCCTGGTGCTACTGCATAAGGACGGGCAATAAATACCTGCTCAATTTCTGGTTCAACAGAAAGGGCCATATTGCCAATATCTGTTGTGTCAACATCAACTTTTCTAAAACCTAAAATTTCCAGGCCTAATTTTTCGGCGGCACGGTAAATCAATTCTCTGCACTCTTCTCTCGATCTGATATCTTTTGGCATAAATAACATACCTACACCATAATTATTGGTTTCTGGTAGGCTAAAGCCAGCTTTTAAACATTCGTCGTAAAAAAATTCGTGAGGAATCTGAATCATAATACCGGCTCCATCGCCTGTATTTGGTTCTGCCCCGCATGCCCCTCTATGATCTAGATTCTCTAAAATAGTAAGTGCATCAGAGATGATTTGATGCGATTTTCGCCCTTTCACATGTGCAACGAACCCAATACCGCAGGCATCGTGTTCAAATTGCGCATCGTACAATCCACTGTTTGGTTCCATTCTTTGCTCGTTAGTTGTTAGTGTATAGGAAACACTAAGATACGAAAAACAAATCTTAAATTACAGAGTTGACACGATTTTTAGAAAAATTTTAGTCCTTAAGTAATTTAAAGCCTTAGTATTGGAAAAATGACAATGATATTGATAAAAATTTGCCATATTAATAATGGTAATATCATACAATAAATACACTTTTTCTGCTAATTCCGTAAATAAATCGATTTAATTATTGATTTATTTGTGAACGTATAATTTATATATAAATACTATGTTCAGAGTATTCTTGATATCATATTTTTTACAACTATTTAAAAATACACATTTTAATTTTATTAATTTACTAATCAGCCAGATAGCCTAAAAGAGAAAAAAAATACAAAAATGCATTTTGTGTAACAACTTCTTTTTCTACCTTTGTGCCCGGGCAAGTCTTTTACGACCAGCTCCCTTTGAACTCCCCCAGGGTGGGAACACAGCAAGGGTAGAAGGTTGTAGCGGTGCGATAGAAGGTGCTTGCCCTTTTTTTCTTTTCCCTTAATCCCCTGAAGGGGGAACTAAATTCTTCAGGGTTCAATCATAGAAACTCAAATATTTAAGAATTTATAAACATGAAATTTTTTATTGACACAGCAAATCTTGATCAAATCAAAGAAGCGCAAGATCTTGGCATTTTAGATGGCGTAACCACCAACCCTAGCTTAATGGCGAAAGAAGGTATTACTGGCGAACAAAATGTAATTAACCATTATAAAGCTATTTGCGATATTGTTGATGATAACGTAAGTGCTGAAGTTATTTCTACCACTTTTGATGAAATTGTTAAAGAAGGTGAAGCTTTAGCGGCCTTAAACCCAAAAATCGTAGTTAAAGTTCCAATGATTAAAGATGGTGTTAAAGCCATTAAATATTTCTCTTCAAAAGGAATTAAAACAAATTGTACTTTAATTTTCTCTGCCGGCCAGGCTTTATTGGCTGCTAAAGCTGGAGCTACTTACGTTTCTCCGTTTTTAGGTCGTTTAGATGATATTTCTAGCGATGGCTTGGTTTTAATTGAAGATATTAGAACTATTTTTGATAACTACGGTTACGAAACTCAGATTTTAGCAGCATCAATCCGCGGCCCATTACACATTGTAAACTGTGCTAAATTAGGTGCTGATGTAATTACTGCACCTTTGGCTGCTATTGTTGGTTTATTAAAACACCCATTAACAGATAGCGGTTTAGCTACATTTTTAGCTGACCACGCTAAAGCTGCTGGGAAATAAGAATTATAAAGACGAAAGTCTTTTAGTCCTAAGTCTTGAGTCGGGTTTCCGGTTTAAGACTTAGGATTTTTTGTTTTATAGAAAATGTAAACGGTAAAATGTATGACGGACAAATTACCGGTTAGGTTATATTATCGTTTTCTCTTTTTTGGAGCGCAGAAACAGTGCTGATCGGTTTCTGCAGTCCTGCTTTCCATTATATTCCGGTAAATGTTCGATAATGATAAATTAGTCGAAAACCGGAATGCCATTGCAATCAGGGCTAGCTGGCAGTAATAAAAGTTCTTTTGCCAGTTTAGAAACTCCATAAAGTGATTACGCGTTAACGATGGAAACGGCATCCTTTTTGGCTTTCATCCTGTCTAAAGGACTCCTGTGGAGAGCGCAGCCGAAAGAAAGCCAAAAAGATACAGTGTACAGCGTGTTAAAACGCCCAAATGATAATACCAGTCCTTAGCACTTTTCCTGAAAACCCTAGACTAAAGACTCCCGACTCAAGACTTCCTTCACCTTCTCATAACTAATCTGCTCATCAGGTTCGATTAGAATGCCCTTTACTCCTGCCCCATTTGCAGCTTCAACATCCCGTGGCTTATCGCCGATCATAATAGATTGTGCCGGGTCAATATCATACATGTCAATTGCATCTAAAATCATTCCAGAAGCCGGCTTTCTGCATTTGCATTCGCCGCCAACAGTTGGATGATGCGGGCAATAATAAAAACCAGCAATATCGGCCCCTTTAGCCACAAAAGCATTACGGAGCATTTGGTGCATAATGGCCAGTTCTTGTTCGGTATAACGCTTTAAGGCAATACCGCCCTGGTTGGTAATTACGATTAGAAGATAACCTTCGTCGAATAGTTTTTTTAATACTGGAATTTGGTAATCTAAGATTTTAAAATCTTCAACGCGGCAGATGTAATCGTATATTTCGTGATTAAGCACACCATCGCGGTCGAGAAAAATAGCTTTATTCATTATTGGGATATGAGTATTGTAATATTAAGTATCAAGACTTGAGTATTGCGTATCAAGATTCAACCTCTGTAATAATTGGGGTAAAATAAGCGAAAATTAAGGACAAAAGAAAGCCCGATCTAATTAAAGACCGGGCTTAATCATAAAATTTATTTGGTTTTGGTTATTTTAAATTCAATCCGGCTTTGTGGCCTTTGATGGCGAAAAACAGAATGTATAAGTAACAAGGCAATACGGTTAACAGATAGGCCAACTGGAAGTGTATGTGTAATTTTTCATTTAAAAACGCATATAATAATGGCATAATTGCCCCACCTGCTATACCCATAACCATAATGGCTGAGCCAATTTTTGTGAATTTGCCTAAATGGCTAATGCCCAGCGGGAAAATTGCAGGCCACATTAGTGAATTTGCCAAGCCTAATAAGGCTACAAAAATTACAGCAAACCAACTCGAAATAGCAAAAGATAATATGGTAAATATAATGCCTAAAATGGCACAAATTCTAAGGGCTTTTTGTTGAGAGATGTACTTTGGAATGGTAATGATACCGATAATATAACCGATTAACATACTAAACAGCGTAATGGAAGTTAATTTACCGCTAATCTCGGTACTGATACCTAATTCACGACCGTAAATACCAATAATATCACCGGCCATTACCTCAGCTCCTACGTATACAAAAATACAAAGGGCGCCAAGGAATAAGTGTGGAAACTGAAAAATGCTTTTATGTTTTACCACCTCTCCTTTGGTTTCGTCGATCACATCTTCTTCTACCTCAACTTCTGGAAGGTTGGTAAATTTAATAAAAACCGCAAAAAGACAGAAAACGATTGCCAAAACAATATAAGGCATATTTACACGACCTAAAACATCATTTAATAACTGTTCGTGAACAGCACCGGTGGCCGCTTTGATCTGTTTTTCTACTTCTGAAGCATTTTTCAAAAACAAAGTGCCCATAATCAAAGGCACAATCATTCCGGCAAACTTATTACAGATACCGGCAATACTGATACGTTTTGCGGCACTTTCTATTGGGCCAATGATGGTGAGGTAAGGGTTTGATGCTGTTTGCAGCAAAGCTAGTGCCGCACCCTGTACAAAAATTCCGGTTAAAAACAAACCAAAAGTTCTGGTTTGTGCCGCCGGTATAAATATCAATGAGCCCAGGCCTAAAATTACTAAACCTAAAACAATTCCATTTTTAAAACCAACTTTCTTTAGTATCCACGAAGATGGCAAAGCTAAAAAGAAGTAAGCCATATACGATGCAAAGGTTACGAAGAATGCTTGTAAGTTCGATAATCCGAAAGATAATTTAAAGAAAGGAATTAATGTTCCGTTTGCCCAGGTTACAAAGCCAAAAATGAAGAATAAGGCACAAATAATAATAAGTGGTTTCGGCCCTTGCGTTTGACCTGGTTTTGTTGTTGGTTGCATAAAGTTTTGGTTCGGTTTAATTTGTTTGGGCCAAACTAAACAATAATATTTAATAAAATATGGGTCAAACGTTTGCGTAATTTTAACTTTAACAGAAAAGGGCTTTAGTTAGTGCTCACGCACCTAAAACCAGTATGCTCTAAGCCTGTATCAACAGAAGTTTTCATTCTGGAAGTTACCCTGTAGCCTTTGCAATAAGAGGCGTTACACATAAAAGAACCGCCCCTTACCACTTTTTTAGGAACGGTTGGTTCCATAGGGTCGTAGCTATCTGATGGACCTTTAGGATTGTTGCTCAACCCTGTAATCGTGCTATAATAATCTGGGCGATACCAATCGCTGCACCACTCCCATACGTTGCCTGCCATATCGTAAAGACCATAGCCGTTCGGCTTAAATTTTTTGACTGCAGCTAAACCACTAAAACCGTCCCAATTGGTGTTTTTAATCGGAAAGTCTCCCTGCCAGGTATTGGCTTTTACTTTACCTTTCTCTATATCCTCATTTCCCCATGGATATTTTTCATTTTTCAAGGCCCCTCTTGCAGCATACTCCCACTCTGCCTCTGTTGGTAAACGTTTACCTGACCATTTACAATAAGCCATGGCATCATCCCAGGATACATGTACAACCGGAAAGTTTTCTTTTCCTTTAATATTGCTATTTGGGCCATGAGGATGTTTCCAATCGGCACCTTTAACCCAACGCCACCATTGCGAGGCATCATTTAAGGTCGTAATACTTTTAGGTTGATAGAAAACCAATGATGCAGCAACAAAAACACTGTCTGGTGGTTTTGGTGTACCTGCGGGAAGCTGTTTTTTCATCTCTTCCCAGTCTGGTTTACGTTCAGCAGTGGTTTTATATCCGGTTGCATCTACAAATTTTTTAAAACTGGCATTGGTTACTTCGGTAACATCAATCCAGAAAGAAGATACTTTAACCTGATGTTGGGGATATTCATCATCCCTGCCCTCTTTATCTGATGCACCCATGGCAAATTCGCCAGCGGGAATTAAAACCATACCATCGTGACTTACTTTATTGCCCGCAAAACTCGAAGAATCCTTTACTGCACCAAAACGGCTGGGCATGTTCTTTTCGCATGATGCTAGGGAATCTTGTTTATGTCTTACTTTTTCTTCTTCTTTAGCTTTGTTAGATTGGCAGGATAATATGGAGAGTGTTGGTAAAAAAAGTAAGGCAAGAAGTAATCTACGCATAGGAGGATATTAAATTAGGAGCGATAAAAATATCAAATCTATTTAAAAAAGAGAAGGCAAATAATTAATTCGCCTATAAATCAATACACTAACGCATTTGGCTATTTTTTATTTGCAAGAAATGCTTCATAACCCTATATTTGCACCACTTTAAAGGAAACGGGCAACGTTTTTGAACAAAGTAGATTCCGTAGCTCAGCTGGTAGAGCATTACACTTTTAATGTAGTGGTCCTGGGTTCGAATCCCAGCGGGATCACACCAAAGACTATCAAAATGTATAAAACCCTGCAATCGCACGATTAGCAGGGTTTTTGCTTTTAGGGAATTGCCAAAATTCGCATGAATTCACAAAACTTTGGTGAGTGATTCGGTGAGTAAGGCAAAACGGTTAAAATTGACTCACCGAATGGCATATAATCAATTACTGTACAGGTTGTTACAAACTGAACATCTTGTGTAGATTAAAGAAATCGCTGACCTGTGCGGAATTGAGAAAAAACTTACCTCACACATTGCCCGCCATACTTTTGCGACTACGGTTACAATATTGAATGGGGTGCCGATTGAAAGTGTTTCAAAGATGCTCGGGCATACGAACATTAGGACAACACAGCATTACGCTAAAATTTTGGATATCAAAGTGAGTGAAGATATGGCGATACTGAAAAAGAAATTGCATAAATTCAATCTGCCGTATAATAGTCTCTCTTAAATATTGATTATATAAAAGTGTGTTAATTTAATTAAGGCGTGAGTGTTCAATGATCATTCACGCCTTATTTCAACTATTCATAATCATATCTGAATGTCCGGTATTCGCCCTTATAGGCGTATATTTTATTGTCGATTGCAAATTTATCATCTAATATTGAGTCGATTTTTTCATATTTATAGTTATAGTGTCTCTTGTTTAAAAAGCCTGCAGATCTTATCGTGGGATGGTCGAGGATTGGCTGGAGATTTCCATCCAAAATATTGGTATTAACGAAACGGAAATCGATAAGTTCTGGAAAGTTGCTTAAAAAGTCGAGATTATCGATGTTTCCACATTCATTTAGGCACAAAACTTTAATTTTTTTGAGTGAAAGAAGTTCGTCTGTTGGTACAAATTTCTTACTTCGGTTAATATGTAAAAATTCTAAGGAGTCTTTCAAAACACTCAAACCGGTATCGCTTGCTAGTTTGGTGCAATAATGTAGCTCGAGTCTTTTTAAGTTACTAAATTTTTCAATTCCAATAAAGTCTTTGATATTAGCCCAGTTCAATTCAAGGTACAATAACTTCTCGGAGTCAGAAAGGTTTTCAAATGAGTTTACTTTTCCTTTTAAATGCCAGATAACTGCGTATTCAGAATCAGAAAGATCATTGTTTGTAACCCATTTAGAAGGTTCTTTAAAGTCTTTTCTAAATATTGTATCGTCTTGTAATTGATCCCACCAGATGCCATTGAATCTCCAATCCATTTTTTCCTTTCTGTTCAAGATAAGCTTATTTTTTTTTCTATACTATTTAATATCGTTCTTGTCATGTCTGTCCGTAGAGTTCCGCAGGGCTCTACGGATTAGCAAATAGAAAAGAGTCTATGACTCGCTTTTATTTGAGTCTATAAGTTCTCTAATATCCTTGGAGGCGCTATGCTTAACTCTACGGACAGAGGGAGTACTTCTGTAGCTGTTCTATAAATGAGATCAAAACGGGCTATTGAGGGTTTTATGTACAGCCTTTCTTCGATGTCTATTCCAATCTCTGATATTTGGTCAATTTTCATAAATCGAATTAACTTTCATAAGTACAAAAACTTAGAGGTCATTTTTTTTTAAAGCAATCCCCTTACTTCCATTTCCGAAACCGTAAAGAA
Organism: Pedobacter sp. SG908; assembly: GCF_011759615.1. Classification (NCBI taxonomy): domain Bacteria; kingdom Pseudomonadati; phylum Bacteroidota; class Sphingobacteriia; order Sphingobacteriales; family Sphingobacteriaceae; genus Pedobacter; species Pedobacter sp. SG908. The sequence continues at coordinate 2,182,425 of NZ_JAAOYY010000001.1, read as the reverse complement.
TATTTTTTCGGATAACATATTTAGTGGAATCTGTAGTTAGATAATATTCCTTATTAGACTCAATAAACTTTCCTTCCAGAAATTGTAATGATGCGCCAGGATCTAGTTGTTCACTCATACTAAAGGTACCTTCTGATTTCCAATGCACTATCTTATATATCCTGTTGTTATATTTGAATTCCCAACTTTCAAGTCTATTTCTCTGATGTCTACTAATTTCTGCACTAAAAAGAAAATTTATGATGAATGCTGAAATCACTGCATTAATCAAAAAAAATTTCGAGTACTGTTTTTTGAAGAAAAATAAAATTCCAGCGATAATAAGATTTATTACAATCACAAATGGAATTAGCAAAATTATGCCAATTGATACACTAGGATCGGGATCCATTGTTCTCACCCAGCCCCATATAATGCAGAAGTCGATAATGACAAGTAATAATATTTTGGCCAAAAATTTCATTTGAATATTTACGAGTTGTAGTAAAATACTATTTGCTATTATTCCTATCTAAATAATTCTCAAATACCTTTCCAATTATTTGGTCGATATTTGTCGTGTATGCACCATCCCAGTACAACTGTATCTAATCCAGACACTGATGCAAGACCATCAGCTCAATTCCTTTTACCTTGTAGGCGGTACCGCATTATCTTTAAGGATCGGACACTGGCAATCCATAGATATAGATGATCAATTTCATTACCTATTTCATATGGTTGTTTCTATCGTTCTTTATATACAATCTTCACTCCATCTATTTCATCAGCTTTTTTAAATGTCCTCAATTTTGAATCGAATGAGATTTCCAAAGTTTTTTCACTTAACCAGGTTAAGTTTATCGCATTTGAATCCAGTTTTGCAGAGTTATGGTCAGAATCTACTATAAAAACATTTCCTGACTCTGCGTCGGTTAATTTAAAATCTGCATTTTCCAGAACTACATGCAACGAATTATCAGTTGTTGCGTTCCCACCGTTCATAAACACCATGGCTTTTTTTGTTTTCTTATGATTATAAGCCTCTTTCAAGAGCGTAAGAGGACTATCTTCGAAAATCGTAGCACACGAAATAAAGCAGAATGCAAAAAACAGCATTATGAAATGTTTGGCTGATTTATACTTAAATAACATATAATTTCTGTTCATACAGGCTCTAACGAAGCGTGGTTAATTGAAAGCAATTTGTGATTTAGTACTGATTTTTCATCATTACTGTCTTAGGAACACGAAACCCCGCCATCTGGGTGGGGGCTGTTACCGGTTGGCTTTTTCAAGTTTGTCATTTACGATATATTTTATTTCTCCTGCCCCAATAACTGTCTCACCTTCTCTAAATTCAAACTCCATTCCTTCTGTTAGACAACCCGAAAAATAGTCTGGTGATAATATTTTAATTTTTGCGTTAACTGTGTCACCAGGAAAAACAGTTTCCTTGTCAATAAAAGTTTGTTGTCCTGATGTCTGCATTTCTATGAAGTCAAACTTTATTTGTGGTCTGTAACCGCTTTTAGCTGGAGTCTGTCTCCCACCTTGTTCTGTTGTCCTATATTTCAGTTGTGCAATAAAGTCAGTCTTCTTAAATTCCTGTTCATAGAAATCAAGAATATTTTTTAATATATTATCGAAGTTACTTTCATTGCAAAATCTTGCCGAAGTGTCAATGACTTCAACTATTGAGCTGCCCGCTTCAACCTGCCAAGCATTTTTTCCGTTAAACTTCTTTAGTTGTATTTTCTCAATTGTCAATGGTGAGCCGAAATATTCTTTAAGTTCCTTGTCAAAGTCTGCAATTTTGTGCTGATCATGTGTCGGCCAGTCGTTCATTGCACTTAAGAAGATTACCGCGATTTCCTTCAGTTTGTGGTCTGTCTGGTCGAGGTCAACCAAACTCCAAAGTGTCGAATATGTTTCAATTTTGTTGTCCACTGTATTGTTCTCTTAAGCTTTCCAGTAACGTTTGGCGGCTTGGCGAATGGTGGCGGTTTTGATAAAATTACTAAAAGATTGGAAAGGTTGTAGAAGGATTTTCCGCCACTTTGCCAAGACGCTGTTAGGCACAGTACTTTTAATCATTAATTTTCTTTTGCAATTTAATCGGTTGTATTCCTACGACTTTGTTTTTGTCGTCAAAAGTCAACTTTATAATTTCACTTGGAGGATTAGAATTGTCGTCAGAATATTTATACTGAAGTAGAGTAAACATACTTCCATCAAGACCCATCTGAATTCCGCTATAAACCAATTTAGTTTCTTTATCAAAATTAATATTGTCAATTAACATATTAATTTGTCCGTCTGTAACCTTCTCACGGATTAAGTCAGATAAAAACGATTTTGATTTTGGTAAATCCTTTGCTTTTAAGGCTTTGAAAAAATCGGTTTTAATTATTTCTAAATCGGACAACTTTTTATCGTCCAATTTTGGCACTTCCTTTTCTCTTCCTTTCGATTGGTTTTTAATATAAAGCCTTATTCTGTGAGTTGGGTTAATAGTCATTGCACCTTTTCTTTCGTAATAATTAGAAACAGTCGCATACATTTCTATTTCAGTGCTGTCATTAGTTTTCCACGTAGAACTTTCTACAAATGTGTTTATAGAATCCAATTGACTAATATTAGAATAATTTCTTTTTACCACTGGCTGTCCGAAATTCTGTGAAATATGTTTTTTTAGTGCTGTATATTTTGCAATTAAGGCTTTTTGAAAAATTTCTGATTTTTGGTTATTATCTTGTTTCTCAAAATTTGACACGTCCCATTCATAAAGAACATAGGACATAGTTGAGTCTGTTTTTTTGAAAAAATAATACGCTGTTAAGTCAGGAATGATTTTTTCTTTTCTTAAAAATTTAATTGGTTGTGCTTCTCCACCAAAAGAAACGTAATTTGAAGTTGTTGGAATTCTTTCACTTCCCAATCTTTCTTCCATTTTCAAATATTCAGTAAGCTTCGTGTTGTGAATTTCAAAATTAAATTCCTGTGCATAAACAGAAGTTGAGAAAAATAAAATTCCAATAATTAATTTCTTCATTCGGTTTTCTTTCAATATTGTGCCTAATTTACATATACCAAGCATAAACATTCTCCAATGCAGCTATAAGCGGTGGTATTTGAGCTATAAATTTGCTGGTTTTGTATCACTAATATATTAATTTATAGTTAAGCATAAGGACTTGTATATCTTTTTGTTTTGGGTGCTCATGTAATCTTTTTTTCAACTGACATACTTATCCAGTAAATTCCCATTTGTCCCCTGTTATCCATTGTTCCTTTTGGCAACTGATTTTTAGGACAGCTTAAAATGGAACTATCTACCCCTTTTACGAATGCAGTTAAGGCTTCAAGTTTATTCTCTGAAAATGCAAGTATAGTGTAATCCCAACTGGAATAAAAAGACAACATCCACTTAAATTCTGTATCGATTTTTCCATCGATTAAATATTGATTTAAAATGGAATACGATTCAGATACGGTTGTATTGTCAAGATTTTCAATTCCTGTATAACAACTTGGCTCTATTAGAGCGTACCAATTTAAAAATATCAGCCGCTTTAAGATTTCAAGCTTTATTGTTTCTTCATCAATGCGAAAATAGAGTTCAAGATAAGATTTATGGATATTCCGATATCGCTCGAATATTCCTTCTGCGGAAAGTTTTTCGGTTACAAAATCCATCGTTCCATTTTGAGACTCGGCATAATCCCAAATTTCTACTTCTCTGTCAGATAAAATGTCGATTTCGTTTTTCATAGTATGATCGCTCTTTTCAGGCACTGGAGCTCAATTATTGATGTTTTCAATAAAAGCAAAATAGGTTATATGTTAAGTAACGTATTAACTTGCTTCCACTTCGGGTCAAAATCTATTTCGTAGGTAAAAGATACCAATCTGTTTTCTGCCAGACTAACCTTTCTTAAAAATTGCTCGATAGGTTCATTCTCTTCCGAATAAAACTCGATTTCCATTCCTCTATCTGATACCAACCTAGAAACCAAGTGGCAAATGCATATCCTCTTCAATTCATCTGAAAAGAAATCTTCAATTGTGCCCATATCCAAATCTGGATTATCCTCGGCAACTTTATCAGTGAGATCAATACTTATCCCGATATGATAAGGGCAAAATTCTTTGAACCCGTACTTTCTATATGATTTATCAACCCAGCCGGTGCCTAGCTTGCCATTTTGCATGGTTAGCTTTAAGAGGGTGAAAGAATGTTTCGGATATACCTGATCCGAATATTTTACTATCTCCCAGTCAACCACAGGAGCTTTGTTTCCAAAAAACTTGTTTAAAAAGTTCAATTTTTAGGGGGTTATTGTTAGTTAGTTACGAGGTCTTTGCTTATCCTCCTGTAAAGCATTTTAACTATGCAATCAAGTTAGGTCTGCTCACATGCATATTCGCTAATCTGTTCGTAAACTGTATATGGCGAAATATTAAACCCATCTTCGATATCATTATAAAAAATTACTGTATTTTCGAAAACAGCAACAACCCAAAATCCTCCTCCTTCGTTTCTATATTCTTTTTCCTGCCATTTCTGGGACGCAATTTTAATCAGGTTCCAGAAATTCAGCAACTCACCATCAAGTTTTAATTCAACACGTAAAATGCATTCTTTTAATTTTGTTAATGAAATTGGTGTCCATTTACTCATTGTGATAAGCCATTAATTTTCTTCTGAAATATAAATTGCAATTTTATTCGACGGTCAAACCTGTAAGTGAGAAGTCGATATCTTCTCCAATTTTTATTTTCTGCATAAGAATATCAGTATCGTTTCTATTTGCGCTATTTATCTTTACTCTAAAAAATACATTCGATGGCGCATTGATGTTATACTTTTTTTCAATAGTACCTTTAATCAAAAGGTCAGTTTGTGGATCAAATTTCCAGTATACATTTGGGCAGCTGAGAACTACAGCATTTCTCGAACCATCAGTATTATCTATGTGCATATAGATTGAAATATGATCTCCTTCCTTAAACCGGTTATAGTTTTTAACGCCTATGAGTGCAATTTTTTCTTGACATTCCTTTAAGGTTTTCCAATATACTTTGTGTTCTTCAACCTGTTCATCCACACCGATTTTTTTGTTATTTAATCTTCTGTGCAAAGATGTAAGGATGATCGAGGACATATCATCGGGATGGTTAATGCCCAATGATCTAAAATATTTGGCTAAAGGAACATTTCTGTCGCCTCTTATCCAATTATTTCTGATCCAAAGTCCAGCTCCAAAGTGGGCCTCAGCAACGGCTTTTTGTTCAGATTTGGTTTTAAACGAATTCAATTCGGAGGAAGTCCATCCATTTTTGAGGTAAGAGATTGACTCCTCCAGGTTTTTCGGCATTGCCTGTGTTTTCGGAGAAGATGGTGAAGAACAACCCAGGCATGAAATAAGCAACAGAATATTGACCAATGTTTTCATTAGAGAGCGAATAATTTTTAAATCTACAAAACGCTATTGAATTAGTAGCACTACTCGCTCTTTTTCATCTCTTCTGCTTCAAATCAGCGAAATCGAACAAATCTTTCGGATCAACTTTCAGAAACTTAGCATAGATTGAAACATGACTAATACTGGTATTTACCTGACCGAGCTCTGTTCTAGCAATTTGACTCTGGGATACTTCGGTAAGCAGAGAGAGCTGTTCTTGGGAAAGTCCACCTTCAGCTGCGGGTTGCTGTAGATCTCGGGTAATTCCAGTTGATGCAATAATCCGCGCCACAGCACTGAGATCAAAAAATAATAGAGGTTCTTGTCATAAGGAAAAATGCTTTGTCCATCGTCCATAAAACGTCTGAAAAAATTCTCCGCAAACCATTTTTCCCTGATACTGAAATCCTGCTCGGCCTGATGTGAGAGATAGTTCCTCTTGATACCATCCTGGCGGCGCTGGTTTGGTGTACTAAAACCTCTGATAAATCTCGAACCCGTCGATTTGAAATAATCAATTATGAACTTTGGCAGGATATGACTTTGCCTGAGTTCTTCCTCTACACCGTATAATCTGCACTTATCTGTCATTGTCGTTTAAACTAAGGATTATATTGATGGATCAAAAGCTCGCCGCATTGCGATGCATCTCATCCTCGAGCCGCTGTCTTATTTTATCGTATAACTTTTCCGGTATCAGTCCCGATTCTTTTCTGTTGGCAAATAATTTATCCTGAACACTCCGAATATCCTGCACCTGTATTTGATTGTTTTCCAAAATACTTTCTATAGATTCGGCCAGAATGCTGGCGGTTTCAATGGCCTTATTTTGATCTAAAATAATTTTGATTCCCATGGCAAACACCGGCAGACAGCTCATAAATAATTTTACAACGAAGTCCCAAAAGGAATAGTTGAAAAACAATGCTGAAATTACTAATAAAAGAAAAACTGCAAGGCTGATCTTATAGACTAATTTTTTAAAGTAAGTCCTTATTGCCTGGTCATAATTCAGGTTGGTTTTCTGGCATAACAGGACAGCGGTAAGATGATCCTTTGCAGCCAGTTCGGTGGGGTACCAATCATATAGCTTATTTAAGTCGGCCCCGGACTTCTTCAGTTTCGCTGCATATTTATTAATAGTTTCCTGCTTAGGCTTTTTCCCAACTACAATGCGATGCCAGTCGAGCTTGTAAACATTACAATCGAATTGTTCCTGAATTTTAGCTGCATCCGTTTTGTAGCCATTGATCACCACGTTAACCAATAACAATTCGGAGATGACCACACTAACGGAATAGACGTTCACGAAGGCTGTAATGTCAATACCAAATAATGCAAAGCCGATTTTTACGAATGCTAAGGTCACTGTTAATGGAACGGCGAGGAAAACCATAAAAATAAAAGCTTTCTTAGCCTCAATATACAACTGTTTCTGTGCAGCAAGCCTGTCAATGTTTTGCGGCTCGTTCTGCCTCGTAAAGATCGTCTCCATATCAAGCATATTGAGGAAAACTTTCACCGAATATCTCCCGCCATTTATTGATTGATTCTCTCATGTTTTTATTGGTTTCAAATTCTATAGCAGCTTTTGCGATGTGATAGTCCTTTGCTGCTTTGTTTTTTATTTTTTCACGCTCGTCCCAGGTAAGGTGATTGATATCTCCCTGGAACCCTTTGGGATCGTTTAAAGCATTGTGAATATTGTTATAGATGTAAGCCAAGACATTGGGGATTTCATAATCAACATACGTGGAACTTGTCACGCCGGAATTATAATAGTTGAGAATGAGATTTTCTAGGAAATAGGATTTGATAGTGGGCATGGTCGCCCTGCCGGTCCAGTATTTGAAAAGCCTGATCATATCCAAAACAGAAACATTTTGCAGTGCGTTAGTCGACCGCATACGTTCTTTGTCAAACCTGGGATCTGACTTTTTCCAATTTCCATTGCCATCCGGGATCAAATAAAAACTTTTGCCGGTTGCATCCGCCGTGGTCAGAAAGCAGGGCACAATGTCGAATATCCATTCATAAGAATCCAGTTTTAGTGTTGCTGCTTCCATATTCCGTTTGATATCTGCTTTACCATATACTGTAATATTACCTAAGCTGGCTTTAAACTTTTCGATTACTTTTCGCGAATTCAGGATAACTGAATTGGCATTGCATAAACTTACCAGGGTCCTGGCATCCGGATGAACAGTTATCTCGATCTTATCATAAAATTCATTATAAGTGCCGCTTTGCCCGTGCATGATCACCATCATATCAATATCATCAAGGGGACGGATTTTCGTTTTCCGTGCAAAGGAGCCGTAGTCTATAACGCCATCGGGATGTATTTCGGGGAAATCTTTATCATCGGGAAATTTGAGTATTTGTCCTTTGAGATAATCTCTACTGCTTTTGGCGGTATCTGAGCGCCCAGTGTCCAATCGAACCGCGTTTGCCAAAAATTCATTAAAAGCTTGAGTAACATTATTTGCCATACTTTTCAGTTTATTGGTTATAACCAATAGGTACAGCATTTTTCCGTCAACTCCGCTATAGCTCTAATGCACTGTTATCCTTATTGATCTTCAATCAATTAAGGCTTGTTCATAATCGTGCCAACGCCCGTTTTAATTTGCACAGCTTCAATTTTCAGAAAACGGAATGTCAATTTGTCGTGTTAGTTAACAGATCAGTTAATCCATGTCAGTAAAGCAGTAGGCTCATCGAATCCTAGCTGATGTTAAACCTGGTTTTTAAAAGCTGCCAGTCCGCGGTTAGCTTAGGATTAAGCTTATTATAAATACTCCCCGGTATTTCCGCAGGTAATTTACTGTGCAAGGATTCATAACTCAACCAGTTTCTGTAAACATGGTGCGCATAATCTACAGTCCTGGTTTTAAAGGCCGGGTCCTGAAACAGGAACACCCAATCTTTCTCTATTGTATTCAGGCGTGCCATCAGGATCAAATGTTTGATCAGCCCCCCTAAAATCGTCGCTGAGAACAATGCCTGCAAAACGGATAAGGCTATAGGCGCATCCTTAAAACCAATATAGGCAAAGACTGCCACAATTAGTAATACACACAGCGGAAGCACAATTTTTCTAATGGTGATATACTTGATGAGACTATGGGTAAAAAAGCAATTTTCAAAAAGATTTACGGCAGCTTTGTATATGCCTTGTGCAACTTCATCATTATCAAAGTAGCCTACCGATGACTGAAGCGCGAAGTTACTACCGAAAGAATTGTCAAGAAAGTCATCACGGCGTTTACCATCCGCCTGCGGTATCAAAATGAATTCAATAATGATGTCTATAAAAAAGTAAAAGAACAGGAAAATAATATTGGCAATATTGAGAATATCATCAATGTGACAGTCAATCCCGAAATATTTCACAATAAACGGAATTATCGACACAATGAGAATGCCCCAAAATGCTACCGTAAGGAAGCTTCTAAGCGCATTTATTATTTTGAACAGATTGTAATGGGGTGCAAATTGGGCCATAATCTAAATATCGTGCTGATGGAGAACTTGTTCATACTGTTCAATAAGTGCGATGTAGGGATTGCCATTTATGCCAAGCAACTTGCAGAAAGCTTCTTCCGTTCTGTAGCCGTCTTCTTTCAGCTCACAAATTTGATTTTTAAATGTCTGTCCGTGGGTCATAAGCAGATGGTCTTCAATCAATAGGTGCTTATAACCCATCTGATCCCTGGTTGGTATTTGCTGTCCGAATATTTCAAACTCAAAATTATCCTCGCGAAAATTAGCGGTGATCGTCTCATTGGCATAGATAGCTGACTGGCTAGTAACAAAACCAACCTTTTCCCCGAAAACAGCTTTTAAATAATTCTGAAATTTCAGCTTGTCAGCATAAGAACAGATGATGTCGACATCACTATCCGGCAAGTCCAGACCCAAAGGGATACTGCCGACAACTATCGGATCGTAAGCCCTTAATAGGTCGAGTAAGCCGCTTTTTTCCAAAGTTTTATAAAGCTGTTGCTGCCTGATTGACCCTGTTTGTAAATAATCAATATTGTTAAATTCAGCCATTTATGTAAAAAGAACTAAGGTAGGATTTATTCGTGTAAATTGACCATCATAAAACAGCTTAGATCTTCCGATCACCAGCTTTCATCGATACGAAGATATTTCCTGATATCCTTCCGCAGTTTATCGAGTGTAAGCCGGTGATGCGCCCTGGCATGGTTAAATTCATTAAAAACGCCAACCGGATCAAAAGCCGGCGCTGATTGGTTTGCAAAATAATACCTACCAAATTCAATTATAAAAGCCTCTAACTCATGTTTAAGAATGATTGTCAAATTGCTGTTGATGTCATTAGTAAGTTCTTCAAGTGTGATCTGGAGGCTGGTTGGCATAAAGGGATCGACTCCGAACTCGCTTATTTTCTTGCTGAATTCAAAATGAACCTTGGTTAGGTAGATCTTATCCACCTCCGCCACACCAACTTTAAGCAATTCGAATTTTTCCTGACCCGGACTTTTATTCGGAACATCTGATTCTTTTGGCTGTTCTTTGAAAGAGCTGACAATCTCCACATCCTTAAGAATATTGCTGCTTCCACAGGGAATCCAGCACGAAATTTCTCCGCCTATCTTTTCCATTAGCTCCTTGTGGCTATTAAATATAAAGCCGTAAGCATCAAGCACCATCATTACGTTAAGCTGAACCAGATTGGTGTAATCCAATCCCGCCTCGAAAGAATGATCGTGCTCCTTCAGCAATTGTAAAAAGTTAGATAATAATTCAGACTGTTTTTTTATTACCTCTGAACGAATGGGCTGTAAAACAGTTGCCCGTGCTCTTCTATAAGTAAGTATGGCCACGACGGTAGCCGTTGCCGTAAAAACAAGCGTAAAAATATCCTTTAACCAGCTGACATTTTCCTGTATGTATTTCATTACGTCCATGAACGGTTCGATTAGGTATTATGCATTTAATTCAGGGCGAAGTTGATCGAGGATTTGCCGCATATCCTGTTTTTCAGGTAAATCTCTTAGAAAAAGCCGAAGATCGTTGCCACTCTTTACGCTTTTCCATGTTGCCCCGACTTGCTTAAACCTGCGATTTTCCAAACTGTTTATCATGTTATTGCCCTCTCTGATTTCAGTGGTGGCCATTAACCTGCCTTCACCAAAACTCTTGAGTAAATGATTCAGGATGGTTGAAGAAAACCTTTTACCTTCGTGTCCCGGTTCCGTGAAAAAATAGCCCACTTCCCATTCATAGTCATTTGCTAGCTCCGGCAAATTGGCTTTTGCCGTTCCGAAATCGCTTTGTGTTTTTTGTTTTACAGCCCCGATGGCAACAGGTTGTCCCCATGAAAATCCCATTCCTATGAGTTTGCACCGTTTTACTTTGGCCACCGTCGGGTCAAGTACCTTATTTTGCTTTTCCAATAGCTCAACGAAACTATTGATTTCATCATCTGTGAATTCTGACGGCTTGCCGACCTTGAATGACTGGTCATTTACCCAAGGCACCAATACACCTGTATTCCTCCAGGCATTCCCGTCAGTTCGGTTATTATACTTGCCCTTATAACCCAGAATGTATAACAGGGCGAGTTCAACGTACCAAATCCCAAGTTGCAGCGCCTGATATTTCGCCTTTGGTGTAATTTTCTTCAGTTCTGCCCGCTTACTCTCCTGACCATGAACAAGTGCATTTCTTATTTTTACAAATACTTCCGGGCCATCCTGCACATTTGGGATAGCGGCAAGTTCCTTGAAAGCAGGCGGAACGGCCGTACTGATCCTGAACTGATAAATTAATAAACGGATCTTATTTGCAGCGGACATACCTTCCGCATCGCCACCAATAATGACTTTTTGATGTTCAACGATCAGCCAATTGTAGATTAGTTCCAGAGCCGTTTGGATCAGAATAATGGAACCGTCTACCATACCGGCGTTGGAATTTGCTTCCACATACCAATGAATGGCAGTAATCAAAAAATCCTGGTCTGACTCTTCCTTCCAAAGTTTGTTGTAAGATTTCCATAGCTGGGGCAGATCATTTAGAAACATGATGTCAGACCAGCAATTGACATGCTTATGTATGTCGATCGTATAATTGGAGTAATCTGTCCAAATATTCTGTCCCTCGTAAGCACCAGTATAAAACATCGGTGCAACTCTTCTCCCGTTTAGAAAATAGAGAAAATGATGAAAACGGTCATGCCATTTATGTAATTCTGCGAGATTGATGGATCCCTTTTTTTTGGTGATTTTTCCAGCGTAGGTGATCAAATAGCCACCGCTATCGCTTAGCTTTTCTTTTCGTTCTTTATAATTTACCAGTTTGTCAATCACTATATTATAAGGTTTGTCATCCAGGACCAGTCTTGATTTCTGCATTTTGACGCCTGTTGGCATGATATCTTTTACAGATCCCCCCAGGAACTCACGCATATTGGGAATTGAAAAGCTGACCTCAGTTACCGGAATAGTACTTTCCCCCCAAATAAATACGTTCCCTTCGCCGCTGCAAGTTGGCTTGCCGGTAAGATCGATACCCGTAACGTATATTTTGCCGGTTACTCTATTGTCTATTAATATTTCATATTGCTCCAGCCATTTAAGCCCTGGATTTGCATTATCGACAAAAGAACCTTTAAATTTCACACCCATATCCGGAAACCACTTGAAATGGATCTCTCCATTGATATTGTAAGTTTCTCCCTGATTTCTCAGTGCAAAATCCCCGGTGTAGATTTTAATCGTTTCATTTGGATCCTCCATTGAAACCGGGGACAGATTTCTTAACGGTATATCTTTGAGTTGTTCGAGTAGTTGTTTTGACATACTAAAATATTGCGATTAAGTAAAGATGCTTTGCCAAATACCAAGCTAAGCATTAATAAGAAGATAGCTGTTTTCAGAATAACATCAACTGCTAACCAAGATAAAGGATAGATTATTTTCTTTTAGTCTTTCCACAATATGTGCCGCTGAAATTCCTGCATCCTTTGATATTAACATACCGATAAGATTACCATCGACGGAGATTGGGCCACCACTATAACCCTTTGGCTCACCATCAAAAAGCGGATAGTTAAATCTAAAGCCATTAGTAAACATATCATCGGGGCTGAATTCAAATATCTTTTCAAGTCCAGCACTGTTATACTTGCCATTAAGTTTTGAATAGTTTATTCTGGACAAATCCCTTTCTTCTTCCGTTAACTCCGCTGTTTGTATTTCAGGAATTAATAATTCTCCCTTATTATCGACTATCAAATCATCTTCAGATGCGGCGTCAGCTTCTTCTGAGCTATCGTCGTAAAGATCATCAATGCTCATGAGTGGCTGGTCGTCGGCAGCACGTTCGACATAATTTTTTCTGGCAAAGCCTTCCGTTAACAAATTTGTGCCCTCAGAAATATCAGTTGTATCTAAATTAAAGAACAGATTTTCACATCCGAGTACCAGGCGACCGATATAAAGGTCTTTATGGATTGGTGGAATCTGATTTTCCATATCCTCCCGCTCCCGGAAGATTTGGGTGATCGGCACTTTCTGGTAATCGATAATGGCATAATATGTACGTTCTTGTCCATTTAGGTCCTTTTTGAAGGTATGTGCGGCAGTAATAAAAATGCCATCTTTATTGATAAAAAATGCGGTGCCTATGTTTATCCACGGTTCTTTAAGGTCGTCATATCCTACGATTGGAAATACTGCTGGTATAAGTTTTTTCAATGTTATATCTGGTTTAAGGTATGTGAATTATCTCTACTACAAATATACTTAATTCACAACTCAAAGACATAGATGTCCGTCTGGAGGTCAGGTCATAATCAGCTCTATTTCTAATTTGCTCAACTGGGTTGAATCAAAGTTTTACCAGTCCAATCGCTTGAATTACCAAAAACAATTCAATTATATAGAATAATCGGACTATAAATTTTGCTATCAATAAAGGATAACTGAACATTATCTTTGAGTCCCAATATTTTTACTGATATATCTCAACTATGGTTTACGGCGATAGCTGGTACTTATTAAAAATTTAAGATAATTCGAAATGAGCTCAGATGGTGTAGAAGATAGGAGTCAAAGATTCTAAGTCTTTTAGTCCTTATAGTTTCTCTAAAATCATGGTTAAATTCTTTCGAATGGTTGTTTGTTTTTTTTAAACAATAGCAATTGCAACTAAAAAATACAGACAAAAAGGTGAGTGATTCGGTGAGTCGCTTTTAAAAACCCTTCCAGATAGGCTCTAAACGCTGAAAATTGAACGAAGTTCACATCCCAGCGGGATCACAGAAAACCTCACAGAAATGTGAGGTTTTTTTGTCTAAAAGGAGATTTACTGTGCTAAAATCCAGAATAGCTGTTTATTGCCCTTTTAACCGGGCTGCTCCGACACAGCTTTACACCAACAATACTTTAAGATAACTTTCTCTCTACCTTTTTATTGAACTATTGTTAACCTGCCAATATAAAGCGGGGCAAATCTTTGGTCTATCTGATCTACACTAGGACTAAGACTCAACCAATGCAAGTGCGAAGTAGTGTGCAAGCAGGTACCAAGCAAGCCTAGCCGGAAGGCGGCCTAAACGTGGGGTAAATGTGGCGTAAAAGTGGATTTTGGAATATTTTTTTTGGGGATTTTTAATCAGATGGATTGATTTGGGTTATCATCCTTTTTTGATTAAACTAATATACTAAAATTATGGCTTTCCGAAATGAAATTATAAAAGATGCACCTACCGCGATATCCTCTTCCGCTAACGACTTTGGATATAGCCTGATGCAGTTCCTTAAATGCTGCAAAGTCAATTTTCAAAAAAAAGATCCACCAGTCTCTCAGAAGAAATTTGGAGCTAGCGATAATATTGATTTAGGTAATTGGAGCTAGCGATAATATTGATTCAGGTAAAATGAACAATTTGGATAACTTCCTCCTAATTGATCCTAAAACTGGCTTGTTTAGTGGTGTAGTGATTATTCTTATTCATTGTATATTTTGCTGTAAAAATATATTAGATTCGTTATACAGTTTCATGTCTGAATTTTACGTGATCATCCTTCTTTTTTTGAAACCATAATTTTAATAAATCAAACTAACAACTATGAAAAATTTATTCAAGTACTTGCTGCTTTTAAACATTACCTTATTCGCTGTGGCTTGTCGCTCAGATAAGGATGACCTTTTGAACGAAGAGCCGAACAAGCCAGCCATTGAGTTTTACAAAAATGCAAACGAACTGGCCGCAACCTATGATCCTTCGAACGTTGTAACTCAGACCGTGAGAGATCGCGTTTACGATTTATACAAGTCGCAAAAGTGGAGCGAGTTGGAAAACTTATTTATAAACAACAATTTAAATGGAAAATGGCCGCCTGCAAACGGAGGTTTTAATATAGTAGATGATACACCGATCACGGCTGGACAAAAGTATGATAGGTACAGTAATGGGATCGGAACTTATAGTGGAACGGGAGCTCCGACTCTGGGAGGCAGTTTTACAAGTCCGATCATCAATGGATCTGCGTATACTTTCGGGCAAAGGGCCTTGAACCAACCAGAAAATTCTTATGATTTTTATTATGAAATAGAAGTTTTAAATAATTCACTAAATTTCGGGGGGCAAACAGCAGACATTATTCCCTGGTTTAATCAGGTAGGTAATGGTAAGCAGACCATGTGGAAAATCCCGATAGATCCAGCGACTGGCTACCAAAAAACCTGGAATAAATTGGCACAGGAAGGATATATCAAAGTAACAATTAAGA
The DNA here is from genome assembly GCF_011759615.1 of Pedobacter sp. SG908. Lineage (NCBI taxonomy): Bacteria > Pseudomonadati > Bacteroidota > Sphingobacteriia > Sphingobacteriales > Sphingobacteriaceae > Pedobacter > Pedobacter sp. SG908. The sequence goes on along the minus strand of NZ_JAAOYY010000001.1, from coordinate 2,167,205 downwards.
AAAATCCCAGTGGAAAATATCCTGGAGCTGTGGGGGTAGTTATTGCAAAATAAAATAATTTAGATGTATTCAATTTCAAAAAAAATATTCATTGAAAAACAGGTCTCTGTTGACAAAGACACTTTTAGTAATGCCGAGATTGATCACTTGGCAGAAGTAAAATTCAAATGTTGCAATTGCGGACATGAAAATACCATTAAAATAACGCCATATGAGTCTGGTTTTCCGATTTTTCAATTGTATAATGAAGAAAAGGTTTTAGCTAAAAATGAATTACTCAGAAATAAAATTGTGTCCGAAACCTCAAAAAATTCACTTTATTTCGGAGAATTAACGGTAAATGATTTACCAACATTGTACTTTGGAACAGATTGCCCATCTTGTCGCTCAAAATATATTTGTGTTTTCAGTTATGGTGAAAAACAACCTGGATTGACTTTGCTTACCATTTCGGGCGTATGGAAATATAACGAAATTTAACACAGTTGTATTAGGGTGTTAAAGAATTTGAGAAAAATTGTTAAAGCCTGATAGTTTCCTATCGGGCTTTTGTTTTTGGAGGGTATTAACTGATAAACAATAGATCAATCTTCTTTGGTTACTTTTACGTCAGTAAAGTGACCTAGTGTTCCGGGGCCTACCCATAACCCAATGCTTCCTCTCCTATCTTTGCCTTGCTTTAAGTCATTTACAATCAATGTAGGTTGAGTAGCACCGTTAACATATAGCCTGGCCATTTCATCTTTCACTACAATTTTTATTTTGATCCATTCCGCCGGCAATATATCCACGTATGCTTCATACTTTCCTGGCGTTTCTTTTCTTAATTTTTCCCAGGGATATCCCGGAATAGAAATGTACTGACTAGCGTGGTTTCTGCGTACTTGATCATTTGCCCGGCCATTAGTAGGACGTAAATAAAAAACCTCCATTTTGGAAGCATTTAAAGCTGCCCTAAACGCAATACCTACAAACCCACGTGCTGTTTCACCAGCGTTTGCGAGTGTTTGCCCACTAATTGTGGCTTCAATTATGCCGTTATGAAAGTTAATATCCTTCAAGATTGCAACTGTACTGTCTCCATTAGCTTGCCCCTGTATTTCCAAGGCTAATGCTTTTTTACTTTTAAAGGTAGATTTTTTGACAGTTACCTGAAATGGAATTACATCAGATGGCATTATTGCATTTTTTTGAGCTTTAGATTTCAAACTAAACACTAAGCTTAAGGTCAATATCGATAATAGCTTTTTATTCATATGAGATAATCCTTCAATAATTTTGGTATAGCTAAAATAAGGAAAATAATGTTTTCGGATGTCTATTCCGTAACGGTTAAATAGAAATGTAAATTGCGGCGTCGTTCCAGGAGAGATTAAGTTGAGTTAAGAACAGCATATGATTTTCCTTAATTAATATCTACTTTAGCCATTACACGAATAAAGAAATGAAGGCAAAGATCATCAGTGACCTGCATCAAGAATTTGGTATTTCCGATTTAGATTTTAGCAATGCTGATATTGTGATCTTAGCTGGCGATACGAACCTGGGTACCAGTGGAATAGAATGGGTTAAGAAAAACATAAGCGATAAGCCTGTAATTTATCTTTTGGGAAATCATGAGTATTATAAGGGTTCATATCCCAAAACCCTTAACCAAATACTTGAAGCATCTCTTAATTCAAATATAACTGTTCTCGAAAATAAAAGATTTGAATTTGAAAACATCAGATTTCACGGTGCAACTTTATGGACCGACTTTTCTCTTTTTGGCAGTCCGGTAGAATATGGTATAATTTGCCAAGGACAGATGAACGATTATAGACAGATCCGCAAAGCCCCATCCTTTTCAAAGCTCAGAAGTATAGACACCTATAAAATTCACCAGGCATCAAAGCTATGGCTAGAGGAAAGCCTGGAAGAATCTATTGGTTATAAAAATGTTGTAATCACTCATCACGCTCCTAGTATAAAATCGATACCTGACCTATATAAAAATGATCCGATATCTTCAGCCTACGCTTCGAATTTGGAAGACATTATTATAAAATATCAGCCTGATTACTGGATTCATGGCCACATTCATACACCTGTGAGGTATAAAATTGGCAAAACTGAAATTATATGTAATCCACATGGTTATCTTAGTGAGCAATATAATGGATATGATAAAGATTTGATTATTGAGATTTAAAGTATTGGACTTGTGTTGGTTGACTCATTCCTGCTTTGCACTGTTAATTGATCGAAGCTAAGCACATACAATATCCATTAATCCAATTAATTATTGTATCGTATAATCCTTTGCGGCCACTTCCGATAACCTGAAATACCCATAAGCGAAGTTTGAAAAATGGGTCTGATTAATGATATTTCCTCTTACCGACCCTGGCGCCGTTTGAAACGGGCCATTTCCAGCTCCGGCAGCTGCTAACAATTTCCTGAAATAATCATAATATCTTTTAGAAATCCCATACAGCCTGATGTTTATCTTATCCCCAGCTTTCAGCTCTTTATCAGAAAAATATTCCTGCATCAGTTTGCCTTGACTTTTCTCGTCATCTTTGGCTTTATAATCAGGAAATGTTGATACAGGTGATACAATACGGTGTAGATAGTGATTCTCCTCATTGCCATTATCCTGGTAGTAATATTTGATTTCCACCTCATCACCTCCAAATCCGCCGGTATTATTTTGTTCTATCTTATTTTCAATATCCGGCACACCCATACAAGTTTCGGTTGCGGTATAAATCTCCCCATTTAAAACCACTTTTAGGGTATAAGTTTCGCCAATAACCGGATGGAAATTGGAGCAGCTGTATTCTCCCGTACCAGGATTTTCTATAAAGCTAAAAACAGTATTTGCGGCAGTTGTTATCACTATATCCGCTCCCGAAACTGTTGGAAATACGGTACTGTAATATCCGGTTGTAGTGGAGAGTTTGATTTTCTGCGCATTGCCTGTTGTACCTTTCACCCAATCAATCGATGCATCAATGACCAATTTCGGCTCTGCCGTTGCTAAATCCACTTCTATTACTTTTGTGCAAGACAGCAAAAAAAAGCAGCATGAAACGATAAGGTATTTAAGTATATTTTTCATCTGGTTATAATTATTAATTTATTGCTCATTGTTTTCAATGGCATTAATGAGTTCGCAAAAGCTCGGTTTGTTTTTTATTTGTGATGAAGTTATCATGACCTTAATCATTCTACTGTGTGATTTTGAAAGATCATGATGGTTTCATTTTTATATGATTTGTATTAAAACCTAAAATTGTAAGCAACACCTGGAATGATGCCGAAGATCGATATCTTCTTCGCTTCGCTCCCCCCTGTTTCTCTGTTTTGTTCGAACATAACAGATGCGGCGTTACTCCTGTTATAAACATTATAAATACTAAACACCCACTCGCTTTTCCACCTTTTTTTGCTGTCGGGCTTTGGGGTGTAGGTTGCCGATAAATCCAGATGATGATAAGCTGGAAGTGAATTAGCATTTCTTGCGCCGTAATTCGCAATGGTAATTCCCTGATACTGGTATTTGCCAATGGGATAGGTTGCAGCTTTGCCTGTTTGGTAGGTGAAAATACCACCAAAATTCCATTTTTTCGACAACTGATAAGCAGCTGTAAGCGAAAGGTTATGTGTTTTATCGTAATTGGAACGATACCATTCGCCGTTGTTAATGCCAGGTTCTTCTGCGTTTCTTCCTGGTGTACGCTGCTCTGCTTTAGAAAGTGTGTAAGAAAGCCAGCCTGTTAATTTTCCAGTGTTTTTTTTCAGCATCACCTCCAATCCGTAGGCCCTCGCCTCCCCGTTTAGCAACACCTTTTCTATGGCTTTGTTAGCGATCAATTCGGCTCCATCAATATAATCCGTTTTGTTTTTGGTTTTCTTGTAAAAAGCTTCTGTTTCCAAAGAATATTTTCCATTGCCGAAATTTCTGAAATAGCCCAATGCAACCTGGTCAAGAATTTCGGGTTTCAGGTATTGGTCGCTCGGCGCCCAAATATCAAGTGGAGAAACAGAAGCCGTATTGGAAATTAAATGAATATACTGGCTCATCCGGTTATAACTTGCCTTAATAGATTGCTCATCATTTATGGCATAAGAAACTGCCAGCCGTGGTTCTAAATTTCCAAAACCAATAATCTTTTTGTTTTTATCGTAATGTGTTGTACCTGCAGGCGTTCCTTCCTCGTAAATTTGCAACTCTGGGTTGAAAACCACCGCCTGATTATTCACATAGTTATTTATATTCTGTTCTCCCAATCGCAGGAAATTGCTATATCGCAGTCCATAAACCAATGCTGTTTTAGCCCCAATTTTTTGCTCGGCACTGATATATAATGCATTTTCCCATGCATATTTTTTTTCAATCTGGTCGGCATTAATAGGTGATGTCGCATCTATAGGGTTTATAGTGCCCGGATTAAACTGGTAGTAGATGGAATTGATACCATAGTTCAAAGCCAGTTTATCAGACAGGTGATGGTTAAAATTATACTTCAGGTTATAATTGCGGATGTCTGATGCCCAATCAATACCAACATTTTTTATCTTCAGGCCATAATCGTACTTGCTGTAAATGACCGATGCATTGGAAAATAATTTCTCAGAAAAGATGTGATTCCATCGAAGATTAAAAAACGAGTTCCCATAATTGTTGCTGAAAAAATCACTGAAATCCATTTTATCCTTGCCGAAATATCCTGAAAGGAAAATCCTGTTATTGTCATTGACTTTATAATTCAGTTTAGCATTCAAATCGTAAAAAGAAACAGCATTGGGGTTGTCAGCCAGTTTCAGGAACAAATGCGCATAAGAAGTACGACCAGCAACCACGAACGAGCCTTTATCTTTTACAATAGGGCCTTCTGCCAATAATCTGCTCGAAACCGCTCCGATGCCGCCTGTTAGGTGATATTCTTTATTGTTCCCTTCTTTCTGATAAATATCCAAAACGGAGGAAGCGCGCCCACCGAAATTAGCAGGTATGCCACCTTTATACAATTTCAGATCCTTAATCACATCGGCATTAAAAACAGAGAAAAAGCCGAACAGGTGTGAAGTATTGTAAACAACGGCTTCGTCTAACAAGATCAGATTACCGTCGACCGAACCGCCCCTAACGTTAAAGCCTGTTGCTCCTTCCTGTGCATTGGAAACTCCTGGAAGTTGCAGAATAGCTCTCAAAATATCAACTTCTCCCATAACCGCCGGCATCTTTTTGATCGTGGAGATAGCAAGTTTATTCACACTCATTTCTGGTTTTCGGATGTTACTTACTGAACTATTGTATTTAATCTCTATTTCATCCAGGGCTTTGCTTTTTTCATTCATCGAAAAATCTTTCTTGAGGTTTTTCGTCAGAACGATATGTTCCTCAATAGGCTCAAAGCCTACATAGCTAATAATGATTGTGTAGGTGCCTTTGGGCAAGGCAATCGCATAAAAGCCATAGGCATTGGTAACTGTTGATACCTTTGCTTCAGGAATGTAAATGCTTGCGCCGCTTATGGTTTCGGTGTTTGCTTTTACGACGATAGTGCCGCTAAGTGTAAATTTTTCCTGTCCGTATGCCACAAATGAAATCACGATAAGGAGCAAGGTGTGAATGATTTTGTTCGTCATTTTTTGGAAATCGGTGTAACGATTGAATTTTGGATGTAAACCTATTGTTTTGAGCAACTACCTTTTTTTAAATTATACCAAGTTGGTTTCTTTTTATACTAAAATGCATCTTGGTACTACCAAATTCTTTATACATTATTTCATTATTATAATTATAAATTTAGGTTTGCCAGGTTATTAGGTGCGGTAATTTGAGGCTTAATCAAAGTGTTTATCGTGGCTGATGATCTTACCATCTGCCAACTCAATTGTACGGTCGCTGTTTGCTGCAAAGTCGTTATCGTGTGTTACCGCGATAATGGTTTTATTATGGTCTTTTGTAATTTGCTTGAAAATATCAAAGACAACCTGGCTGTTTTTGCTATCCAGATTACCCGTCGGTTCGTCACACATAATAATAGACGGGTCATTAATAAGCGCCCTTGCAATAGCAACTCGCTGTTGTTGTCCGCCACTAAGTTTTGAAGACTGTTTTAACGCCTGGTTTCTAAGGCCTAACATTTCGAGTTTTTGATAGGCTTTTTCCTCAGCCTCTTTATGTGATAGCTTTCCAAGCTTTAGTGCAGGGATCATAACATTTTTTAGACAGGAAAATTCTGGTAACAAATAGTGAAACTGGAAAATAAATCCAATATCCACGTTTCGCATAGCAGATAGTTGATTTTGTTTTTGCCCGGTGACCTTTGTACCATTGATATAGATTTCGCCTTCATAAGATGTATCCATGGTACTCAGGCAATACAATAATGTAGACTTTCCCGATCCGCTCTTCCCTACAAGTGTCAGAAATTCTCCCTTATAGGCTTCTATATTTATATCGTCAAGCACCTTGAATTTTACGGGCTCATAAAAATATTTTCCGAGTGATGCAGTGCTCAGTATGATTTCTTTGTTTTTCATGCCATTATTTTCTAAAAATTTCAACAGGATCAACATCGGCAGCTTTTTTTGCCGGGAAATAGCCCGCACATATTGTAATAAATAAACCAAGTGCTGAACTGCTGGCAAATAGCCTGCCCTCGAATTTGATAGGAAAATAGCCGATGTGGCCTCCCATATATACATTAGACATGATTGCAATAAATATCCCACCAACAATTAAACCCATAAAAATTCCGGCAAGCCCCATGAAGATTGCTTCAATTAGGAATATCCATACCACATTGCTTCCTGAAAAACCAATGGCCTTTAAAATAGCAATGTCATTTATTTTTTGTGAAATCGTGGAACTTAAGATGTTGTAAATACCAAAAGCGGCAACAATCAATATGGAAAGTGAAATTGCGTTCATTAATGCATTTCTTGTCTTGTTTGATGAAAGTGCGTCTGCATTGATGGCTTTCCAGTCCTCTACGGTGTATGAGGTAAGCTGCCTCAACCTTGCCGCATAGATGTCACTCTTATCTGGATCCGGTATGTTGATGTATATATCATTGACAAAGGAAGGGCCCTTCTTTACAAACTGTTGGGCTGTGGATATATTGACATAGGATTTTGAATTGTCTATTGTAGTTACCCCACTAGTGAAAATGCCTACGATCTTCAATCTTTTTACAACGCCGAACGCGGAGGTAATTGTAATGTTATCATCAATGGCCAGGTTAAGCTTTTCTGCTATACCACTACCGATAATTATGGCGTTAAGATTATTTTGCAAGTCTTCAAGCCTTCCTGCCACAAGGGTCTTTCCGGTTTTGAACATGGCATCATATTCAAATATATCAACGCCGCTGCCCGAACCATTAAGCTGTGCCTGCCCGCGGTTGTAAAATAGATCAAAGCTAACCTGCTCTATTGCCTTAACCACATACGGTTCTTGTTTTATACGTTCCAGGAGTGCTTCGGGATCAACAATCTTTTTAGAAAGCGTTGTTATCTGGGGATTTATAATTGCAACTACCCCAGCCGAATCTTTTGGAAGTATGAGGGAAGTGCTTATCTCATCGTCGTGGTAAATTTTAATATGCGGGCTGCTCTTGAACATCTCTTCCACAGAAAAGTTTGTAAATCCTGAAACAAGGGAGTTAATAAACAGGTAGATACTTACTCCCAATGTTACGCCAAGTATCGCTATCAGGGTTTGCCTTCTCCTGGTAATGATATGTGTTAAGGCGATATCTACATTTACATTCTTTTTCATAATTTATCATTGTGGTTTTCCTTCAGTTTGTTTATTCTTGGGCAGGTCTTCCGTTATCAATATTGTATTGTCACTTATGCCTTTTAAGACCTGAACCCATTGACTGCTAACAAATTTAGTCTCGACCTTTATCTTGTTCTTTTCACCTTTCACCTGAACATAACCGCTATAATCAATATAATTGCGTGGAATCAATAGCGCATCTTTAGTTACTCCTACTACAATATTGCTTTGTAGTTGTGTATCCACTATCGTAAAATCCAGTGTATCAGTAAATTCAAGTTTGCAGATGAATGACTGGCTTGCCTCATCAAACGCGGGATAGATTTCTTTTACCCTGGCTTCGTAGATTTTATTTTTTCGGGTGTTGAGCTGTATGTATGCTGCCTGCCCCTCTTTTACTTTGGAGATGTTCGCTTCATCTACATTAACTTTCGCGTAGATGGTGTTGGGATTACCGATTAACGCTATCGCATCACCACGTTTCACGTAATCTCCCTTTTTTTTAAATACTTTAAGCACTTTTCCTTCACCAATGGCGTTAACGAGGCTACGGGCACTCACAAGGTCGTTTATTTCTTTCGTGGCACGGGTATTTATCACTTCCTGCTCTGCTTCCTGTTGCAGCTTTCGGTAATTTTCCATGGCGCTTTCATAGTCTACTTTAGAAGTCTTGTACTGTAATTCCGCATCATCAAGGTCTACTTTCGCCACACTATTACCGGCCCAAAGTTTCTGGTATCGTTTCAGGTTGACCAGGTTTAGTTCCATTTTACTCCTGTTTACTTCTATGGTATTTTGTGCCTGCTGTAGCGTCGGAGCACCAGTATGGGTGTTGCTCTTTGCTATGATGTACAGGCTGTTTGCACTCTGCTGGTTGAATTTTGATTCAAGATTATTAATTACGGCAAGGGCATTCCCCGAATGGACAACAGTTCCCTCTTCAAAATTAACTGCAACAAGGTAACCGTCCGATTCTGCTGCCAGATTATAGGACTGCCCTGCTTCCAGCATGCCCGATGCAAATACCGTTTCAGTCACGTCTTTCCGTATTGGTTTCGTTTCTTCAGTCTTCCTTCCACATGAAAAAAAAGACATGGAACAAAAAATGACCATTGCCGTTTTTATGTAGTGATTTTTCATCTTATGGTGTTATTAATATGAATTTTTGTTTTTGCGGCCAATGCTGATACCTGAGCCGAAACCAGGTTATAGTTACTGTTTACCATATCCTTATAACTGTCTAGTACCTTTTGCAAATCAATAAGCCCTTGCTGGTACAGGTTGAGATTCTTTTCATGGTTTTCTTTCCTCAGCTGAGCGATCTCCCTATAGGACGAAATTTGGCTCAAGACCTTGTAATAGTCAATTTCAAGCTTACGCTGTTCAATACCGGCTTTAATTTTCTGCTGTTCGGTATCCTTCTGCGCCAGCAAATAGTTATAGTTTGCTTCCGAAATCTGCTTTATGGTTGAGGAAGATGGGATTGGAATGCTCAACTTTAACCCGATATAGCTGCTGTTAAACCAATCTACATTTCTGTCAAATAACCTGTTTCGTGTGTTGTTCTGTTGGGTATTATGGCTTTGGAAAAATGACAAAGTGGGATACAGCGCATATTTTTGCTGCCGGTAATTGGAAAGTGCCATACTCTCTTTTAATTCACTGTTTTCGATGGCAACCCTGCTCAGTCCAACCTGTACTTTATCAGAAAACAAGCTATCCTGCCGGTCTTGTATGGTAATTTGTTCGTCTTCCGGAAAGTTGCAAAGTATTTTCAAGGCGAGGTATTGCTGCTGGATTTGGTATTTGATCTGGTTGTAATTTTCCCTGGTATCAAGAGAGGAGATCTTGGCCTCATTCACGTCCTGTTGCTTTATTAAACCCTCGGCATATTTATTTATAGTTATCTGTAATAGGCGCTCAGCTGTTTGCAGGTTTTTTTCAGTGCTTGACAATTGCTGCTGTAGCGATACGATATTATAATATGTGGATGCAATATCTTCATACAGTGACTTAATTGTAAGTTTGTTATCGGCAATACTGCTTTGGATGTTTAGTTTAGAAAGTTTCAGGTTCTCCCAGCCCTTATGGTTTATCAGCTTTACATCGATATTCTCATTGCCAGTGCTCACAAAAGGGATACCAGTCTGGATAGGTACGAAGGTTCCAACCTGCCCACCGAAAACTGCAGCAGGAAATAAATTGACGGGTAATTTCGTGTTATGCGTGTAACTAAAGGATAAGCTGCCGGATATGTCGGGAACACTTAAGATAGCCGCCAGGCGGGCCTTTTTTGCCTGTTCAACGCGTATTTCACCCGATTGCAGGGTAATACTTTTAGAAGACACGTAGGAAAACAGCGAGTCAACCGAGTGAAATTTATTCTGTTGCGCCTGGCAGATATTCAGGAAAAATAAGGATAAAGCTACAACGCAAATAAGATGTTTTTTACGGCCTATAGTAGTAACATATATTCCTCGCGGTGCTTTCATATGTTTCTCATCTTTAATAAAATCGATTACCGATTGCAATTTTGGAAGTAAAACTACCTTTTGGGATAACTACCCTTTTGGGAATTATACCAAACTCGGTATCTTTTATAGCAAAGCATGTTGGGGCACTACTAAGCAATATAATAGCTCTTGTTTTATGCGTTTTAATGGTATTTCCTGCTTTCGTATAAAAAGCACACGCTTTTGTATAAAAGCAGATCAAAGCATCTCTTTAAATGTTAAGTTTGTGCTATACAATTTCATCAATGAATGATTTTACCCATAAACAGCCGATTAGCGAAAACGTACTTTTTCGTTTCCTGATTTCACCTAGCCATAGGATATTCCGGCATCTGTTATTCATTGCTTTTATGGGTACAGTGCTGTACAACAGCACTTCTATAATTGCCAATCCGTTGGCGATATTTGTATATATTATGTTATTATTCTATGTAAATATGTATGTGCTGGTGCCAACACTTTTATTCAGGAATAAAAATATTGAATACTGCTTATCTGTTATTGGCATCCTTGTTATAATGGGTATTTGTGGCTATTTTTTCAATCCTTTTAATAAGGATCATGGGCTTAACATCCCGCTTTTTTCTTTCCTTACTGTGTTGCTGCTCGCGGCTTCCTCTTCCATAAAACTTTTTCAGAAGGGAATGATGGACAAGCAATTGATCTACGAGCTGAAACAGTCTAAAACTTATGCAGAATTAGAACAATTGAAAAACCAGATCAACCCACATTTTTTGTTTAATATGCTGAACAATGCCAATGTGCTAACAAAGAAAGATCCTGAAAAGGCCTCGCAGGTTTTAATGAAGCTGAGCGATCTGCTTCGCTACCAGCTTTATGACAGTGCAAGAGATAAAGTGTTATTGACTTCGGATATTCATTTCCTGGAAGATTTTTTAGCTTTGGAAAAAGTAAGGCGGGATAGTTTTGATTTCCTGATTTCAAAAGAGGGAGATCTGAACGGCGTACAAATTCCACCTTTGTTGCTCATTTCGTTTGTAGAAAATGCGGTGAAGCACAACAACGATGTAACAAGATCGTCTTATGTAAACCTGTATTTTGATATTAGGAATGACGAACTTTTCTTTAAATGCATCAACTCCAAACCAGTGCTTAAATCTGTTAGTAATATTGGTAATACTGGCGGATTAGGGTTAACAAACGTGAAACGGAGACTGGAACTTTTGTTCCCGACCGCTCATAGTTTAAGTATTGAGGATGGTTCAGAAAGATATTGCATAACCTTAACCATAAAATTATGAACTGCATTATTATAGATGATGAACCATTGGCAAGAGAGGCCATAGAGATGTTGATTAATCAAACAGACGATTTAGATTTAATCGGTTCATTCAGCGGCCCCGAAACCGTTACAAGTTTTATGGAAAACAATACCGTTGAGTTAATCTTTCTTGATATACACATGCCCGGAATTAACGGAATTGAATTTGCCCGTACCATTCCAAAAGAAACATTTGTGATTTTTACAACTGCCTATTCTGAATTTGCTACCGACAGTTACGAAGTAGATGCGATTGACTACCTGATAAAACCTATAAAATTAGGGCGTTTTCAAAAGGCAGTTGAAAAAGCCCACACCTACTCCAAATTATTCAAAGCAGATTACGCTGATAACAGTGTTGAACAGGTGGCAGATGATTTTTTCTTTGTGAAAGCAGAGCGAAGAATTTTTAAAGTCTATTTCAATAACATACTTTTTATTCAAGGTTTAAAAGATTATGTGGTGATGCACAGCGAAACACAGAAAGTAATTACGGCCATGAACATCAAAACAATCCACGATCAACTACCAAAAGATATGTTTGTGAGAGTTAGCAAATCCTATATCATCAATGTTAAGCACATTGACTCAGTGGATAATAACACGGTATACATCGGTACAAACGAAATCCCTATCGGAAGTATTTATAGGGATTTCTTTTTCAACGAATTTGTAGCAAAAAAGATTGTGAGCAGGTAATTTATGTATTTCATCGCTTTATCAATGCAGTAAATCTGGGTCGAATTTTTCTTTTTTGAAAGACCTACCCTCTTTTATTATACTGATCTAATTCAGATAAGCATATTTAATCGGACAGAATTGAAGCTGGGTAACGCAATTTCTTCGTATTTTTAATTATAAAACCCGATCAGCCTATGGCTCTCTTAGAGAAATATACTACCAGCTATGTTATGTCAAAGGATGGAACAAGAATTGGTTATAAACAAACCGGGACCGGGCCAGGAGTTATTCTTGTCCATAGCGCCATGATGACTTCTAAAAATTTCATGAAACTTGCCAGCTTCTTATCCAATGAATTCACTGTTTATATTCCAGACAGGCGTGGTCGCGGTTTAAGCGGTCCGTTTGGCCCCAACTATGGCATTGGATCAGAAAGCGAAGATTTGCAGGCGCTAATCCATAAGACAGCAACGGATAATATATTTGGGCTTAGTTCTGGTGCTATTTGTGTACTTCAAACAGCTATCATAGAACCTGCGCTTAAAAAAGTAGCACTCTACGAACCTCCGATTCCAGTCGAAGGAACTGATCCTGCGGCCTGGGGCAGTCGCTATGAATCAGCTCTCTCTCTTGGAAATCTTGGAAAAGCAATGTTCGCGGCCATAAAAGGCACCGATGACCCCTCTTTATTTACATCCTTACCAGCTTTTCTTATTGCACCATTGCTAAATATTGCGATAAATGCAGATTCGAAGAAACAAGTGGGCGATGGTGTCTCGTTAAAATCCTTGATACCAACAATGCAATATGATCTCATGCTGGTGCATCAATCACCTGGAATTATAGATCAGTGTAAAGAGATTAAAGCTGAAATGCTGCTGATGGGTGGAACCAGGAGCCAACGTTACTTTAAACTTGCACTTGATAAATTAAATAATGTTTTGCCGCAAGTAAAGCGCCTTGAATTCCACGGTTTAGGACATATAGCCGCTGATAACGACAACAGTCCGGAAAAAATTGCAAAAGCCTTATCAATCTTTTTTCAGTCAAGCGGGATGCCATAAATGTAAGTTGTAATTGCAAATTTTTGTAATAGAAAGCCGCATCATTGCTCATTTACCGGATAGGGACCATGTTCAAACACTTCGGGATGATATCCTTTTATCCCTACCAGCTTTGACAGCTCGCTCCTGAAGTCTTTTCCTTCTCTCAGACATGTTAAAGCATAGCCAAAATCGTATTGTGGTTTCCACCCCAGTTCTATTCTTGCGCTTTCGTTCACGTAAACGCGGTCAATAGTAGGCATCATCATCCAATTTCTGGATTGATAAATGGTTTCATAATCAGGGAAAATTTTTGCTAATACACCTGGGGCATCATATCTTAAAGCCAGCAAGTCGCTTTGAGAAAATGGTGATGTTGCACTAATGATATATTTAGCAAAGCCTAAACTCCCTGCTTTTTCAATAGCCAATAAATGAGCATTTACGGCATCTTCAATGTCCACCCTTCTGTAAAGATATTCATTCAGCTTTAGGTTCTCATCGTCGTATAATTCGCGTACTGATTTTTTATCATCTGCTTCTGGAAAGAAGCGCGAGGTTTTTAGGACAATACAGGGCAATTGGTGGTTGCGGTAAAACAGCTGGCAAAGATCTTCGGCCGCATTTTTTGTCACGCCGTAAATATTTTTATGGATTGCTTTTGTATCCTCTGTGATCCATACAGCAGGTTTTCCTGCTTCGGGTGTAAGCATATCGCCGAAGGTACTAGTGGTACTGGTGTAAACAAATGCCTTTACCCCATTTGCCCTTGCCGCTTCCAGTAAATTCAGTGTGCCGGTCAGGTTCGTGTCGATAAAATCCTGATAGGTATGTGTAGCAACATGAGGTTTATGGAGTGTTGCTGTGTGAATGACCGCATCGACCCCTTTCATGCATTTATCAACAAAGTGCCTGTCAGTTATAGTGCCTGTTACCGTTGTGTATTCAGATGGATTCAGGTCAATACCTATATAATCTGTCTTTGTGTTTAGTAATGTTCTAATGATGGCTTCGCCCAGATGCCCGCTACTTCCTGTAACTAAAATTCGCATAATAGATTAGTTTTTAAAAAAAATAGTATTCAAATATACGCAGGATTGCAATCAGCAGAAAACATATTGCTTTAATGTGTTTGCAACCAAAAGGATTGTGAACAGATAGTTTATTGTTAAACTATTTAGCATACGTCAATAAATCAAAATCCTCTTCCAGTCCATAACTATAGGTCTGATAATCACTTCCCGAAGGATAGGTTTTCACATTATACCATTTACCGGGGTCTACCAGTCCAGGCAAAGGTTTATTATGATGAGGTCCTAACAGATTCTTCAGGCTTCCGATCACTTCTACTTCTATACGGTTGTTCCCCTTTTTCAGATAAGAACTTATATCAAGCTCATTCGGCTCTGAAGTGATAATCCCAACCGAAGCACGGTTAACTTTTATTGCGGCCACAGTACCCTTCCATTTTTTCAATCTAAGGATACACGGTATTCCAGCTTTTTGAACCTGGAGTTCTTTAATGTATTTAATGCCCTGTCCATAAAGCGGCAGTCCCTGTTTATCCCATGAGCCAAATGTAAGCGCCCGCGGGGGCACAATCTTCCAGCCTTTGGCAGCTGCAGCCAGGTTAAAATCACCAAGGATATATACCGGTTCTATTTCGGCATACACCCGCATAGGCGAAACCGACAGGGCCAGGCTGTTTTTGCCAGGTTTAAGGTATTTACCGATATCAAAAACACCAAAAGACCGATCAAGCCACCATTTGCCTGGTTGGGCTTCTACTTTTATCCCGTTTATGGTTACGCTGTTCCAAAGCCCGCGCTGCTCTATTACGGCACGGCAGTGCTTCAATTTTACATTTCTATCTATTTCAAAATGATAAGTTGCGGTATAACCACTTCCAGCAGAGAAAGTATCGCGGGCAACTATCCTGTCTTTAAATTGTGTGCGGTTGTTCCAGGGATTTCCTACCCCGTCTTTAAAGCCAAAATGTTTAAAAGCAGTATTAGAAGCTACCCCAACATGCAGATCGTGGTATGTGCTGTCGGGGCGTTTCAACTCCAGGTCGCAAAAATCTATCATCAGCGTGTTTTCATCGGGACGGAGAACTTTAGCCGGCAACGTTTTTATCACTTTTTTGTTTATTAGAGGCGCTGCCACCTTAAAACCAGCTTCTTTCTTATCAGACACAAAAACCATCATGCTCCCTGCGGGTGGGATGGTAAAATTAAATTCAATCTTGTTCTGGATCCTCTTTTCAGGGTAGTCATCAATTTCGCCTTTAAAAAGATCCATAAGCAGTACATCTTTACCTTTAAGTGCCACACTGCCTGTTGCAGCAGCGTCCATACTTGCATTGGAAAGGAAAACCAATTGCCCGTCGGCAAGCTGCCTACGTTGGTAATAGAGGTTACCCCCTATTCCTTTATCGCTGACAGCGGAAATTCTGAAATCGCTTGGCAGCAAATGCTCCTTGATGACCTGTATTTTATCTGAAGCCATGGCCTGTTGTATGTTTGAATGACCGGCATTGAAAAAATCGTCGGAGATACCGGTATTTCCGTCAACAAAACCCGGTTTTTCAAACAGGATTACTTTGCCACCCTGACTGGCATATGTTTTCAATAGGTTAAATGTAGGGCCATCCAAGTTGTCCATCCCGGGTGGGATAACCACCGTACTATATGCACGCTGCCCTATGACAAACTTTCCGTTTTCAATTTTCGCCTGGTCTTTGATGATGTTTTCGCAACCCAGATCATACTCTACATGCTGTTTTTGCAAAGTGGTAACAAAATCGTTGAAACCTTTTGCGATCTCAAAGAAGCGTTTATTTTCCTTACCCTTGAAATAATACATCCAGGCTGAAGTTGTTGGCTCCAGCACCAGTATTTCATTTTTTTGCTGACCTGAGGCCAGGCAAAGCGACAATCGGGCAAAATACTGGTTCAGCGTTTTATAAAACGGCCACCAGGGTTCGTGATAAGAAAAGCTGGGCGGATAATCGTATTTTCTTGCCCCGGTAATGGTCATGAACGAAAGGTGCTGGTTCATAAAATTCACACCCAGTACAAATTCCCAGTCGCCCAATCGTTTCATGTCTTTAAATGTGAGTTCCCAACCACCGCCGCCATAGGTTTCTGAAAGCGTACGCTGTTTACCAAGCTGATTGGCAACACTACTCAACTCCTTAACCGCCCTGATGTTGCCAAACTGTACCGGCTTTTCTTCATTATATTGGTTAAACAGCATGTCTATCCCCGGCATTTGGTGCCAGGCATACATGGCCATATTGTCTGGTCCGTGATAAGGACTTGGCCAGCCGTGTTCCCAGTAGTGCCCTGTCCAGGTTAAGCCCTTCTGCTGCGTATAGTTGAACATAGGTTTAGACCAACGGTCTATAAACAGCTGTAACAGGGTCTGATAGTAGTTGTGCCTTACTTTTTTCCAGTTTCCGGTTTCCTCAAACAAAGAAGGTAGATGCAGGGTCAGATCGTAGCCCCATTTTTCTTTAAAGCTGGCAAACAAATCAGGTGTCCAGCGTACGCAATCCTTTCCTTCATTAATAATGGTTGGTTCATCAGAAAAAATACCCGGAACGGTTTTTCCAAATTCGCGGCCGGCAACTTTTTCATATCCCTTGAAGGTGATATCCATAAACTTCTGTGTTACACCCTTGGCCATCAGATCTACATAAGAAGATCCAATAGGGCCTGCCACCGTACCCCGGTTCGATTTTTCGTAATTTACCTTTTTAAAAATCTGATATTTTCCTGTTTTACCATGCTCTGCAGCCAGGCTTGAGCTGACGTTTACAAAGGATCCGTCAACTGCTTTCAAAACGATGAAGATATCGGTAAGGTTATCGGGAAGTTGCTCTGCCTCACTCATGTATAACATTTGCCCCTGGTTATACGATTCTGGCATTTGGTCTGGAACCAAGCCGCCGCCAAAACCGGTAGGATACGAATTCTCATCGTAGATCCACACTTTAAGGCCCAGCTTTTTGCCCTGTTGCACGGCATATTCAAACAGACTGAACCATTCTGCTGATAAATATTCGGTAATCAGTCCGGGCCTGGCATGAACGATTACCCCCGAAAAGTCGTTTTTCTTATAATCGAGCAGCATCGAATCGATTAGCGGCTTGCTTACCTTAGCATTCCAAACCCAAAATGGGGTTGTGCCGTAGGCGCTGACAGGATTTTTAAAGCTTCTTTTCAATACTTCGAAACTGCCGGGATTAGGCTGCTCTTCTCTTAGCTGAAAACCGAAGAGAACCAGCAATCCGGCAACCAGAACAAGGGCTGATAATTGTTTTAATTTCATTTGTGTGTTTGCTTTAAATGCTGTTATCCAATGTAATGTTCGTAACCACGCTTCTACGGCCTGAAGGCGAAACCACCAATATTTTCAATACTCTTTTTTTTCCCTCCGGAACATCGAGGCTTATCGGCCCGCGATATTCATGATCGGCATCGCCGGGTAAACGGTTACTCAGCGTATAATATATCTTTGCTCCCGCCATTGGCACTTTCAGGTCAAAATAAAACTGTTTTCCAACAAGGGTAGTATCGGTATAGGCAAAAGGTGTAGGTACGCGGTAATTGTAGCCGGCTTTATCCAGTTTTTCGAGATGCTTTGGCAGGGTGTTTTCAGCAAATCCTTTATAATCCTTGTTGCTTTCCTGGCTCCATGCCGTTTCTGCAAGCGCAAACATCCTCGGAAATATCATATATTGTAATTTGGAAACAGAAGGAATATGTTCAGTCCACACGCAGCCGGAAACACCCAGGATATGTTTTTTATCTTCGGCTGTTAATGATTCATATTCGGGGTTATAGGCGTAAGCTTTCCAGACCGGCGAAAAGCCTCCGTGATTGATGGATTCCATATCTGATTGGCTCTGTGCATAATCAAAATATAAACCATTATTTCCAGGTGCCAGAACAATATTCAGTTTTTTCTTTAATTGGGCTATGGCCCCTTTCTCTCCAAAACGGTTCATAATGGCAACCTGGTCATTCAATCCGCCTTCCAGTATTTCATCCCAGCCGATCAGTTTTTTGTTTTTTGAACTAATGATCTTATTCAACCTGCTGATAAAATAGCCCTGCAACTCATGGGTGGTTGCGATATTCATTTTTTTCATGAACGCCTGTATTCCAGCATCTTTCTCCCAAAATCCTTTAAAGCACTCATCACCACCGATATGGATATACTCATATGGAAACAAGGAGGCAACCTCAGTAAAAACCTTGTCTAGGAATACATAGGTTGCTTCGTTTGCAGGGTTAAGGGTGTTGTCGACATACATCTCATACTTCCCGTCGGAAAACCATTTGGCAAAACTGCTGCCCGGATTTACTTTAATACTGGTATCCTGTGTGCAGGAAAGTTCGGGATAAGCGGCAATGGCGGCCATGGAATGGCCAGGTACATCGATTTCGGGCATTACCTGGATGTTTCTTTCTGCAGCATACCTGATCACCTCGCGTATCTCATCCTGTGTATAAAAACCACCATCTGTGGCCTTCTCTCCAGGTTTAGGCGGATCCATTGCGCCAAAATCGCCTATACGGGGCACCCTAAAAGCACCTACCTGTGTAAGTTTTGGCAAACTTTTAATCTCTATTCTCCAGCCCTGATCGTCGGTTAAGTGCCAGTGAAAGCGATTTAATTTATAGTGTGCCATCATATCGAGCAAATCTTTAACCTGAGTAACCGTAAAAAAATGACGTGATACATCGAGCATTAGCCCGCGATAGCCAAATCTTGGATAGTCGCTAATGCTCTGGCAGGGCAGCCTCAGCTCCCCAGTAGTTTCTACGGGGAACAGCTGGATGAGCGATTGCATTCCATAAAATAACCCCGCTTTTTTGCCCGTCACCACAATGGTCTGCGGCGTAATGCTAAGCTTGTAGCCTTCATCTGGCAGATTTTCTGCGCCTTTGCTGGTAAACAGGATCCTATTCGGTTTATTTTTTACTGTTTGGGGAAGCATCCTTTTGGCGGGCTGTCCTCCCGGAAATTTGCTTAGTCCAGAAAGATAGGTTTTAAAAAAAACGAGCAGTGGCTGCCCAGTAGCATCGGCTGTAATGACGGTCTGTTCATTGAACACAAATTCGCCCGCGTGTTTTTCAAACGTCACAGGAGCAGGGATAATAGCGCTCCTATGGCCGGTTTCCTGTGCTTTTGTTAAGGCAAAATTGAACAATAAAATAAATATGCATCCTGCTGTTATCGTTGATCTCATAGATTTTAAAGATAATTGGGGTCAAATGATTTTCCGCGGTAAAATCCTGCAGAACTAACCGTACGTGAATATAGAAATGCGCCGGTGGTGAGGTTATAAAAATCTACATGCGTACTGCACCAGCCATTAATGGGACAACCAGGATCTTTATAGGTCTGCACCATGGTGTTCTGGCCTGGCAGGGTACTTACCGAGTTTACAAAGGTACGTTGTGCAGCACCGGTTATTGCGTTGGGAATAAATGCACCAGCAGATTTATCAAATACATAAACGCCTCCATTGGTGGTAACCAGCAGTTTATTGGTATCCCCATCGTAAGGCGCAATATCGTGCCCCCAAGGAGTAATAGAACTAAGGGAATAACTTGTTATTAAAGACAGCTTAGGATTTGATACCGTTCCTCCACTCGCAGCGGTATTATAAGCGTACTTTTTCAGTGAATCGCCAATTGCCCATAAACAATTGTTAACAGGGTCCCATAGTACCTGATGGGCAGCTTTCAACGGATAAATTGTATTTACATATTGATTGGGCGCAGCCTGCGAAGAAGAATAGATCCTGATGTAATTACCACCGGTACCAGAGTTTGTGCCGGCAGCAGCTACCACACAATTTCCGTCGGGGAGAATTTCCATACCATGCACACCTGCATCAGCCGGAAATCCCGTTGCCCAAATGCGTTGTCCCCCCGGGTATTTAGCAATTACCGATAATCTTTCTGCCTGGGCTGTAATCACCTGACCAGAACCCCAGTGGTTGTTGTTCCTAACTTTTAAATCATTCACATAGCCCCATAAAGGTATTTCTGTAGTAGCATTAAATCCCAATGCTGTTGTTGGCTTAAACGACCATTTAGGGGTGGCCCAGCTCGTTAATACAGGGTCGTAGGCTTCCATGGTGGCATTGGCCTGGTTGGTGGTACCGATCCAGCAACAGCTTGCCAGCACTGCATTTGCCGTAGCATTTGCATTTAATTGTTTGTTTGCAGCAGCAAGCTTATTCGCTTCCTGCTGTTTGTTTTCTTTTTTACATGCCAAAAATAGGATTGAACAACATAAAAAGAATATGATTTTAGCATTTAATGTTTTCATCTTTATACATTTTGATTGTGTATGAAAAAGCTTGTACAGAAGCTGTTATTGATAGTTACTATTAAGCAGCTTAACTTTATAAAAGCATGCTCCATTTACTACCCTTGAGCCATCGAGCTGGCCGTTGGCCGAATAAAAATCTACCGTGCTTGTGCTCCAGTCGTTCAAACCGCAGTTCATTGCAGGACGTGGATTTTTATTGTAATCAGGACGGGTCAGCACAATTTGCCCGCTAGGCTGGTTTGCTATCCCCTTAACAAAGGTGAGGCCTGCGGTTGGGGCGATGGAAAAAGTCTTGGTCGTTTTGTTGTACACATACTCTCCGCCATTGCTGGTTACCCAAAGTAAATTGTCATTGCCATAGTAAGCTGATACTTCGTGCCCCCAGGCAGATGGAATGGTAGTTCTCCAGGAATCAATTTCAGTAAGTTCCGGAACAGCATCTGTACCCCCAATGGCAAGCGCTGTAATAATATGCGCCTTGGTTATGGCATGCTGACCGGTAACCCAAAGTACATTGGTTTTGGGATCCCATAAAACGGCATGTGCTGAAATAAGGGGATATTCGGCATAATATTCCTGATCTGGGCCTTGCGATGAAGCATACAGCCTAACCCAGCCCCCATCTGATGCAGCGATGGCGATATTTCCATTGGGCAGCAGTTCTGCCGAATGAAGGTTTCCGCTAAGGCGTTTTGACCATTTGCGCTTACCCGAAGGATATTCGATAATGGCCGCAAAGCCATTATCAGTGAGTGCTGCATATTCGGCATTATTCCATACCGGAACTTTTCTGAGCTTAAAATCTGTCCCGCCACCAAAAGTATTGATATCGGCAGTAACGAAGCCAAGCGCAGTTGTAGGTGCCCATGACCATTTCTTCGCCTCGGCAGCATTCCAGTTTTCTATTGTTGGATCGTAAATTTCAATTTTCCGGCTGGCATCGTTGGTAAGCACCGTCAAAAAGCCGGCAAAGGCCTCAGGTGGCTTGCTTACAAAAGGAGGTTTAACAACCGGGGGTTCTGTGGTCTTTTTATTACCACATGACCAATTCAGTGCCAGTGTAAAAATGGCATATAAAATAAAAAATCTTTTCATGACGTTCGGAATAATCAGTAACCAGGATTTTGTTTAAGTTTATCATTCAGCATTATTTCGGAGGTTGGAATTGGAAATAATAGCTTTTCCTGGGTGATATTATAAGTTCCCGCCTGTAAATAGCTGAATCTCTGCTTTTGGCTTACCCCAAAAGCATTCATCACGGTAATTGCATTTCCGGTCCTTACCAGATCTATCCAGCGTTTATTTTCAAAAGCCAGTTCTACCCGTCTTTCATGTAGTATAATAGCCCTTAATGCATTTTGATCGGTCGTGCTAATTGTACCTTTACCTGCCCCAAATGCTCGGTCCCTAACCTGGTTCAGGTAAGGTAATGCCTGTGCCGATTTTCCACCTTGTTCGTTTAAACTTTCGGCCAGCAGCAGCAACACTTCTGCGTAGCGGTAAATAGGCAGGTTATCGTTTGTTTGGTTGGCAATGGTGTGTGCATGAAGAAATTTTTTGGCAAAGGGTCTGCCTACTTTACCCGAAGGTGGCGTGTATCCAACAACAGATTTAACCGCAGTAGCAGTAAATATATCATTTACATTGAAAGAGCCTTCTGCCACTGCGATAGTCGCATCCAGCCGCTGATCTCCTGATTCATAATCTGAGATCAGTTCCTGGGTTGGTGTGTTGTATCCTCCAGGAGCTGTTACTGTATTTGTATTTACGCCTGTTATGATTGTAGTGCTCGTCATTCTAGGCAAATAATTGTAAACATTTCCTCCTGTATTTGCCTGAGGGGTTGACAAACCGGTATTAAACTGGATTTCGAATATTGATTCCTTACTGTTTTTATTGGCAAGCTGAAACACATCAGGATAGGTTGTCATCAGGCCATAATTCATTTGGGTAACCTGTTTTAATACCGCTTCTGCCAGGTCATATTTTTTTGTTGTTACATATACATCGCCAAGTAAGGTAAGCGCACTTCCTCTTGTGGCCCTACCAGTTTGAGGAAAGGAAGGTGGAGCAAGCCTTTCTGCTGCATCTTTTGCATCAGCTATAATAAAATCATAGACTTCCTGTGCTGATGAACGGGCTATATACGTTTCGTTTCGACTTAACGGGGCCCGCGGATAAATAGGTACGCCACCAAAATACCGTACCAGTTCAAGATAGGAAAGTGCGCGTATAAATTTAGCTTCGCCAATGATCTGGTTTTTACTAGTTACAGCGAGATCCACATCATTGATATGATCCAGTATGGTGTTTGCTGCTGATATGGCATTATACGCTGCATCCCATTTGGCCGGGGTTTCGATATTAGATCCATCGTTAATAAAATCGGCAATGGCCCATTTACTAAAAGTTGCTACGGCCTGATCAGTCGGGGTATAATCGTAATGCGCATTATCTGACCGCATTTCGCCCATAAGCCAGGCACTTCTGTTGTTGTATATGCCTCTAAGTTGGGCATAAGCCCCGTTCACCGCCAGATCGAAATCATTTTGGCTTTTAAAATAACTGCCGAGATTGATGCTGTTCGGATTATTTTCGTCTAGAAACTTTTTACAGGAAGCTAATCCCAGGGTAAGTATAATGATGCTATATAAAATATGCTTTTTCATTTTTAATGCTTTTTAGATGAGAACTGTACATCAATTTATAAAACAAGGTTAATCCCAAACGTAAATGTTCTGGGTATTGGGTATGCCCCTAAATCCTGTCCCTGTGCAACAGAGGTCAGGCCGTTTATGCTCACTTCAGGATTGCCAGGATAACTGGTAAATATGTAGGCATTTTGTACAGTCGTGTACAAACGCAGGCTTTTTATATAGGTTAATTTTTTAAAATTCCTGAAAGTATAGCCCAACGCAATGTTGTTGATGGTAATATGTGAAGCATCATGGACCCATCTGCTTGAATTGGCGCGATAAGCCCCCGTTGTTCCGGCCAATGTACGCGGAACCAAACCATTTCCCGGGTTTGCTTCTGAACGCCAGCGCTGCAACAATTCTGGTGGACCATTAAAAACCCCATCAAGATTATAGGTGCTTTCTTCCATACCATTGTACAGATCATTACCATAAGTACCAGAAAGTACAATATTGAGGTCGAAGTTCTTGTATGCAAAGCTGTTGGTGAAACCAAATATAAAATCGGGATTAGGATTTCCAATAATAGTCATGTCTTCAGGCCACGTAATCTTACCATCGCCATTCAAATCTTTGTAACGTACAGTTCCTGCCTGCGATAATGTAGTTGGGCTTGTACCATAGTATTTAGGACCTGCATCTGCTTCTGCCTGGTTCATAAACACACCATCGAACACATAACCAAAGTATTGGCCTATCGGCTTGCCCACAATTGTTCTCCAGTCGGTAAATTCAGACAATACTCCCGAAGGATTATCGGCAAATGATATATTATTTACACCGATTTTCTTAACTATATTCCTATTGAAAGAAATATTAAAATCAGTATTCCATTTAAATGCACCTGTTAAATTCTTGGTACTTAAGGTAAATTCGTGTCCCCATTGTTTAATGTCGCCCAAATTATCCTGTACGCTGGTATAGCCGGATGAGTGCGGTACCGGAACGGTAAACAATAAGCCATCAGTATATTTGTTATAATAATCGTAGGTAAAATTAATCCTGTCTTTAAACAGGCCAATATCTATCCCCAGATCTAGCTGTTTATTCCGTTCCCAAACCAAATCAATGTTTCCTAAACCACTTTGTACCTTTCCAGGGGCCAATACACTGCCAAACACATAATTGCTATTGCCTATAGTTGGTGTATGCGCATAATTCTGGTTGGCAAGACTGCCGCCAAACTCATTTTGACCTGTTAAACCATAGCTGGCCCGTATTTTTAAAAAACTTATTTTAGAAAAATCCTTTAAAAACGCTTCTTCGCTGGCAATCCAGTTAGCACCTATTGAAGGGAAAGTTCCCCATTTGTTATTCGAACCAAAGCGCGATGAGCCGTCTCTTCTTACCGAAGCCTGAAGGGAATATCTGTTCTTATACGTATAATTTACACGACTAAGGGCTGATAACATGGTCCAGGCGTAAGCGGCTGATGTATTTGTTGTAAAACGCGTAGCAGCGCTTAAATAAGGTACGCTGTTATCAGGGTAATCGCGTCCAACAATTTGTGAAGAGTAAACATCAAAACGCTGGGCAGTAAAACCGGCTAATACCTCCAATGAATGGTCTTTAGCGAAAGTATTCTTGTAGCTCAACAGGTTTTCGTTTAACCAGGTGGTTGGGTTTTCTGTATATGATTCGCCCAAAGCAGTATCGTTGCTTCCTGCAGTAGGAAATTCGACTGGTACATCATTAAATCCTCCGAATGCGGTAGATGGCACGAATTTTTTTGCCTGCATGTTTCCCAGATCAAGATTGGCAGAAGTTCTGAAGGTAAAATGTTTTAAAAAACCGATCTCTGCAAAGATATTCCCCAGCACACGTGTTCTTTTAACGTCATCATTAATTTCAGTTAACTGTCGCAACGGATTCGCCCACACAAACAGATTCGGAAAAGATCCAACCCCTAACGCTAAAGATCCATCCGCGTTATATGGCGATCCCATAGTGGGCATCATCAGGGTTGAAGCAAAAATTGCCCTTTGCCCGTCAACATTGAAACCTGAACTATTTGCTCTGTTTTGCCTGTTGTTGTGCTCAAGTTGCACCGATGGAGCAAGGCTTACCCCTAACTTAATATTATCGGTCAATTTTACATCGCCGTTTATACGTAGCGAAAAACGTTTATAACCTGTGTTTTTTACAATACCATCCTGATCAAAATAACCTCCTGTTATGCTCAAGGCAGATTTATCATTGCCCGATGAAATGGCCAGGCTATAATTCTGGGCGGCACCCTGACGGGTCAGTAAATCGTACCAGTCGGTTCCCTTACCATATTGTTCGGGGTTTTGGTAAGCGCCGGGTACACCTCCTGTATAACCTTCATATAAAGCCTTATCTTCAAAAAAACCTTTCATGTAAGTAGCCAGCTGCGTAGCATCCATTACCTCAGGCTTCAGCTCTTTCATGTTTTCTGCAAGCCCGTAATAGCTGTTAAATTCAATTTTAGGTGCGCCTGATTTACCCCGTTTGGTTGTAATGAGGATAACCCCATTGGCTCCGCGCGAACCATACATGGAAGTACTCGAAGCGTCTTTCAATATGGAGAAAGACTCAATCTCGTCAGGATTGATATTATTGATGTTATCTGGGTTACCAATCATAGGTATTCCGTCAATAACAACCAGTGGCCTTACCGATGAAGTTAGCGAGGCGGCTCCACGTATGCGGATATCCATACCCTGGCCAGGGCGTCCGGTTCCCTGAGCGGCTTGTACTCCCGGAAGTTTTCCCGTTAATCTTTCAGCAAAAGTTCCCGTTGGCTGATCCTTGATATTGGCAGCCGATAGCGTTGCAACAGATCCAACTATGTTTCTTGTAGTCTGCGTTCCGTAAGCAACTACAACTACTTCGTTTAATGCTGTATTCGACTCCGTTAATTGAACATCTATAGTAGTTTTGCCATTAACAGGAACCTCCTTTGGGGCATAACCAATATAGGAAAAAACAAGGATACCAGTTAACTCAGGTATTGTTATTGTGTAATTACCGTCCTTGTTGGTGCTTGCACCACCTGAAGATGTACCTTTGAGTTTAACCGAAACACCAGGTAATGGCAAGCCCTTTGTATCTGTTACAGTTCCCTTAACTGTAACGAGGTTGATTTCGGAAAGCAAAAGGTCGGTCGTTCTTCTAACAACGACCATATCCTGAATAAAGCTAAAAGATACCCGTTGCCCTTCAAAACATTTTTTAAGCGCAGTGGTTAATGGGGTGTCTTTTACATTTATTGTAACTGGTTTGGTTTGTTTGATAATATCTGCATCGCACAAAATGTCATAACCGGTTTGTTTGCGGATTTTATTGAAAATCTGCTCCAGCTTTGCATTTTTTTCTGACAGCGTTACCCGTTGGGCAAAGCCATTAGCACTTACCTGCAGCAAACCAATAAGGAGAAAAAAAACTATTAGTTTCATGATTAAAAATAGTTTATAACCCCCGTAACGTTTTTTATTACAGAGTTCATAAGGATAAAATTCCATATCTTTGAATATTAGGTTGGTTCAATAATTTGTTTGATCTTATTATAATGTCTATACCGGCAGTAATCACCTAAACCGCATTGATGCGGGTAAACCGGGGGCGCTGCAATCGCTCCTGGTTTTTTAGATAATTATGCTGAAATGGTGTATTGCTATTTCATAACAATTATCCTCCTTTCTTTCCCCTTGCCGTTTAGGTTGTCCATTTTAAAGCGTACCACTCCTGTAAGCTCTAGGCGTTTTAAAACTTCCGACACATTTTTATACCGCGACACTGTACCCCATAAGGCTTTGTCCTGTAGGTTATCCTGGTAAACAATAGATACATCGTACCAACGCTCTATTTTACGCATGATACTTTCAACTGGTTCATTAGCGAACATAAAATATCCATCCTTCCAGGCAACGGCCTGTTCTGTATCAATTTCATTATTGAGTATAATATCCTGCCCTGTACGTTCAGAAATTTCTGCTTGCTGCCCAGGTTTCAATACAACTTTTTCGGCTCCATTATTTATTTTGACTGCACCTTCAAGTAGGGTAACTTTGCTGGCTGTTTCATCTTTATAGGCCATAATGTTAAAATGAGTACCTAAAACCTCCACTTCTGCCCTACCATAATTTACAACAAATGGTTTTGCCTTGTTTTTAGCGACTTCGAAATAAGCTTCTCCACTAAGACTTACTTCCCGTTTATTACTGGTAAACTGTGAGGGGAATGATAATTTGCTATCAGCATTTAACCAGACACGGGTTCCGTCGGATAAAATTACCTGGTACGTCCCTCCTTTTGGGGTAACTGCAGTAATCAATTCACCTGCTGCAATATTTCTGTCTTGGCTGCCCAAGCCCGCTACACTGCCATCATTGTATGTTAATTTGTTATGGGTAACGAATACTGCTTTCCTTTTGTCGCTGAGTTGTATGACTGCCCCATTTGAAAAAGTCAACATAGCGGTATTTTTACCCGGAGAGATATCGGTGTGGGTTACACCCTGTAATTGGGGTGCTATTGTCTGGCTCTGATAAAACCATAATCCTGTGCCCAGGGCAATCAGAATGGAAGCAGCTATCGCAATACGTATAGGCCAGCCAATTTTTATGCTGCCATTTTTGTATTTACTGTCTTCTGTTATTACGTTAACTTCTAGTGTGTCGTTTAATTTTTGGAGTATCCGCGCTTCAAGTACCTGCTCGGTTGCAGCAAAAGAACTCGGGATGTTTAATGGTGTTTCAAGGTTTGTACTATACCAATCATTAAACTCCCTAAGCTCATCTTCCGTAATGCTGTGGTCCAGCCATTTTGAGGCAAGGTATCTATATCTTTGTAGTTCTTCTGAATGTTCCATTTTTTAGGGGTCTGTAACTATAATATCCATCGTAAAATGGAAATCCCTTAGTTCCCCCTCAAAAAAATTACAACAAAATCAAAAAGAAGTGATTAAACCTTGTCCGTAGGGTTTTTATGGCCTTTCCCATATGCGCCTCAACTGTTTTTTCAGAAATATTAAGTTCTTCGGCAATTTGTTTCTGGGACATGTTCAGGTTTCTGCTCATGTTAAATACCAGCTGGCACTTTTCGGGCAGTTCAGAGACGTACCTGTCTAGAATTTCTTTCAGGTCCAGAAACTCCAGCCATTGCTGGGTAGAATCGTCAAGTACATTACTGGCAATACTCTTGGCATACTTTTGCTGATGGTACTGCTTATCTAGTATTTTAATGATCCAGTATTTTACCGAGGTAGTAAGATAGGCGCCCAAAGTAGTGGTGATGGTAATAACTGCTCTTCTGTTCCAAAGCGACATAAAAATATTTTGTACCACTTCTTCTGCTTCTTCCATATTGCCCAGTTTTTTCCCGGCTATATAAAACAGCTTTTTCCAATACCGATGATAAATCTCAGTATATGCAGCATGGTCTCCCTCTATAAGCAAGGCAGTCAATTCCTCATCAGTAAATTTGGCGTAGGCAGCCATGGCTCTTATATCTTGCTTAAGATTGTTAAAAAGATAAAGTTCCAAAAAAAAATTGCAATTAAGCAAGTCCTAATGTATTAACTTTCTATTAAATATTACTGACTCATATATACCTGGTTATTTTTGGCGTGAATGGCTAATACTGATTTAAAATTTTTTAACGCTTAAAGCGTTTTTTATAGCTTATCGTGTTCATTATTGAAGATTTACAGCGAAAAATTATATGGAAATGCAGTAATTCTCAAGGTAATTTAAAAATGGACTTACCTTGAGAAGGTTACTTTAGCACAAAAAGTTGGCATATGATATATTGTAGTTTTGATGTTCCAGTTTGGAAAAACTACGATTTATTGCCACTTCTTAATTTTATAGCGCAAACTATTTATCTTGATTTTTAGGTTTGATTGCAGTTTTGCCCGAATCTGGTACTAGAGATGGAACAGTATCAGGACGTTTCTTATTTTTCTTCTTAAACAAGTTGTTCAGTTTATCGCTTACTTTGTTTATTGCTTTGTCGGTAACGTTATCTGCGGTTTTATTTACAGCCTTGTCTACAACTTTATCTGTAGAGCGATCGACTGAGGTTTCTGCAGCAGTTTTTGCTTTTGCTTTGAGTTTGCCCAAAATCTGTGCTTGTGCTATCCCTCCTATACCAATAGTGAGGAAAAAGGCCAAAATTACTTTTTTCATGGTTTGCTTTTTTCTAGTAAAAATAGGCTGCCTGCGTAGGCAGGTCAATCATTAAAAAAGATGATTTTTCTGATCAAACCGGAACTATATCTCTGTCTATAAACCATTTAGTGTAATCTCTGCCATACTCGCCTCCATAGTTGATGCATATTTCAGTATGTGCATCTATCTGCTCGTGAGCCGTAAACACCATCTGTTTTTTCCCTCTATCAAGTATATAAACAGCATTAGGATATTGTTTGTGGTTATACATGGAGCCAAAACCCATGGTTAACGACAATGTATTTTCTTCTTTATTAAAATAAAAGCTATAATCCATCAGAGCTGTAGCGTTTAATGCAGCAAATTCTTTAGCAGGGATAATAATGACAGGGCAAACTTCTATCACTTCTCCTTCGCGAATAGCTGTATTACAAAAAACACCCCTGCCCTTTCCCTTTATCGTTTTTAAGTATAATTGTTTCGTCATTATTCATCCGGATTTGGGAAATAAACCTCACTCTTATCTGCTGGTTTGCCATTATAGTTAATGGTTACTTCATCGCCAGCTTCAATGGTTTGGTAAGCATAAATATTAATGGTATTTTTTTTCTTAGAAAACGTGTAAAAGGCATTTGCTTGGGGCGAGTGATTGTAAAACGAGGCGTAGCCGAAACAAAAAGCTGCCTGTTTTTCAACTTCGCCCAATAAAAAATAATAATGAAAAAGCTTGGTAAACCGTAACGCTTCTTTTTCATTATGCGATAAGAAAACAACGGGAGCCTGCTCTATAAGGCTCCCTTTTAGGATCTTGTTTTTTGCAAATACGCCACGCCCATGTGCGAGACTTTCTTTTACTTCAATACACAACGGTTGATAAATGTTTCTATTGAACAGCATTAGTTGCCTTTTGTGGGTGCAATTTTTGCATCTTTAATTGCTCTTTCTGCTGCTGCTTTATCGGCTGCTTCCTTTTTATAATCGATAGGTGCAGCTTTAGGATCTTTTGCCGTGGTGGCCTTAGGGTTAACATGTTGCGCAATTTTTGCTTCTTTAGCTGCCCTTTCTGCTGCAGCTTTATCTGCTTCTTGTTTTTTGAAATCTGTAGGAGCTGCCTTAGGGTCTTTTGCAGTAATGCTTTGCGGATCAGTATGCTGTGCAACTTTTGCATCTTTAATCGCTCTTTCTGCTGCAGCTTTATCGGCTGCTTCCTTTTTAGGATCGACAGCAGCTCCCTTAGGATCTTTCAATGGGGTTGAAGTATTAGTAGTTTGATTATTACCTGGGTTTACAGTTTCTTTTTTTACCGTAACAGTTTGTGCTTTAACTGCTGTTACAAACAACAGTGAGCCTAGAATGGAGAAGATTTTTTTCATGTTATTCAGTTTTAGAAAATGTTATTGATGATATAAAATTAAATAGTACCAATCTTAGTTAACATCATTAAAAAAGATGATTTTATATGCTTATTCCAACATATTCCTGATGGCATCAAAGTCGAAGTTTTCGGTAAAATTTTCTACAAGGCTTTTCCCAAGTGTGGTTTTTACATATCTATAGGTCAATTCTATCATATAAGGTTTGACCGGATTTTTTTCTGCGCCCTTAAAATACTCGCGGTTATATTGATAGAGGGTGGCGCCATTTTTATCATCCCAAAAGCCACTAAAGGTGAATGATCCTGTTTTTTGTGCATCTTCTTTGGTATCCACATTGTAGGTATCAATCCAAACATTATCATTCGAACCTGGACCATAATTGTTTTTCCAAGAAAAGGTTTCTGTTTTGGGCTTCACTATAGCAGGTTGCGCCAACCAATTTGCAGTATTTTCTTTCAATGCCTTTTGTACAATCACTTTTTTTGCTTCGATTTTTTGTTGCCAATCGGGATATTTTGCCTTCCTGACGATAAGATTTCGCTTGCCGTTTTCATACAACTGAGGATATTTTTGTGGATCTTTCATCATGCCAGCGGATTCATTTTCAATCTCCTTTATTTTATCGGCTACCAATAGTTTTTCTCTTTCGTAGTAGACCAATAGCGCTTCGAGGTATTCTTTGCGGGTAACAGGCACAAACAATAAAACACCAGGTTTGGTAAAATACCAATGGCGGGTCATATATACACTGCGGTTGCCCTGTTTTACAGTGGTCTCGGCCAAATCCTGATAAAAGCCTTTCCCATTGTTGATATTTTTTGAGGCATCTATTTTGATAAAATCGTGCAGCGCGATAAACTGTCCGTTGTATTTTTTGGCTGTTTCGTAATAGTATGCCTCATCAGGGAAAGAAAAGGCATTCTCTATGTCGGTATACCGGTTAACATAGGCACGAAAAACATTGGCGTATTCGCTGTTCACTATCATTTTGTTTTTGATACAGATATATTCATAACAACCCATATTAAGGTCATAGCTTGCTAATGGATATTTACCAGCTATTGTAACAGCCGTATGGCCCGAAAAGGTGGTTTTGAGTATACAACCTTTAAGGGGATAGTTAATGCGGCTTTGTTTTTCGAGGGCCTCTATTTTTGTGAGTACCGTATTGGCCATGGCCTTATTGGCCGCTGTACCTAAGTCATCTAACCAATGGGCTTTTTGTTGTGGCCATTCACAATGGGCCGCGTCTATCAGTTTTCCGGGAAGGTTTTCCAGATCTTTTGACGACTGGCAATCTTGTGCATGTACTTGTTGAGTGAATACAAAAAACGCAACAATTATTTGAAAAGAAGTTATTGTTTTCATGGTGTATATTTTTAGTTTTATTTACCAAAGCCACTAATAGCCCCCGACATACTTCCAGAAATCAAACTCATGCGACCAGAAGCAGAAACGTTTGCCACCGATGCTTCGCCGCTTACATACACATCTTCAACACCGTGGCTGGTAAACTCCATGCCCATACCGGCCTTAGCTGACGCTTCTAAGGGCCCCTTACCTATCGATTTATCAATTACTGTAGCTTCGACCGTACCTTTTACAAATTTATCTTTGCCTGCATTGTCCGACTTGAAATCAAAGCTACCTTTCAACTTACCAGCATCAAATTCTACACGCATTTTACCACATGCTACAATTTGCTTGTACGCACCAAAATCCAAAGTAGAAATATGAGTGCAGTGCATATCGTCAAAATCAGCCAACTTATAGCCTGAGGCTTTGTTCTCAGCTGCTATGCAATTGTTACCATATTTATTGGTAGCAATGTATCTTGTATTGCCAAGAACTCCCAGCCATTCTTTTTTGGCTGCAATTTTTGTTGCTTCAAAAGCTGCATCATCCATCGTAAATTGTTCCCAGTACAACTCTTCGGTTATTTTTAAATACGCTTGGTGCAGGAAGTTTTGATAGGCTGCTTCTAGTGGCTTATTATAATTTTTATATACCCACTCACTGTATTGCTGTTGTACTTTGCAGTTATCATAGCCAATATTTTCTCCTTTTTTAGCAAGCTCAGTTTCCTTGTCGGCAATGACGCTGTTTTGTTTTTCCAAATTCTTTCTTTGTGCTTCATCTTTTGCCATAAAATCTTTCATCAACGAGTCAACCTGTGCTTTTGCTTTTTTAAAACGGTAACCTACGCCCCCATCTTTATTCATTTCTTCCAGGTTTTTTTCGCCAACGATTCGATAAAGGTTATCGGACAATACTGAATTTGCTTTCATTTCACTAATTTCTTTCACGCCCTTATTATCGAATTTTTTATAAGCTTGTGCCGCCTTGGCTGCGGCTGCCTGTTGATATGGAATCATTTCTTTTGCCAACGCCATTGATTGATCACCTACTTGTTTTTGAAAGGCATCCCAGTCTACTTTCAGTCTCATTTCATCTTCATAGCTTGTTGGTACATCCGGACGCACAAAATTTTTCAAACCCAAAGGGTTGGGATCAGGGCGAAAAGGTTTCCGCATGTCGCTGCCTTTTACTTTGTAGCCCAATTTGCGCAGCATATTTATTTTATCTAATGAAAAACTATATGCTAAAGAGTTTTTCATTTTTTCAACTGCCTGTGTTGTATTGCCCTTACTTTGCTGAATAAGACATTGGGTATAGTTTGCCTGTGGATGATAAGCAAATGCTTTTATCACTTTTTCTAAATTGGTATTTGCCTTATCCGTTTCGCCCAAATAAAACCAGGCCTGCCCCAGGTTGTTCAGAATAGTTGTATTATCAGGGTATTGTTTGTTAAGATATTCCAATAATGGAATGGCGCGATGTGGTGCACCACCCATACTTAGCATAGCCGCAAAGTTGCTGAGCAGATCTGCATCAGAACTATTGTCGGCACAAGCTCGCCCCATAATGTACACCGCAATTTCAGGCTGGCCTGTTGTCCAAAAGCCAATACCTTCGTTACCTATTATTTCAGGTTTATATTTATTGGTTTTAAAGTAGGAATACACATTTTGTCCCACCTGCTTTGCATCATTTGCAATTCCTTTTTCAACATAATCGTTTAGGGTTTTGATATAAGCTGGAACTGTAGCAGCAGTTAATGTGATTTGAGGGATAGCGCTAATAAGCGTATTATTTTTTGATGGCACATCAAATGCTCCGCCACCACTTATGGTGGTCTTCACATCCGCATCCGTAATCCCGGTAGGCATTGAAGGAACTTTGGTAGACATTCCCATCTGCTCCAACATCTTTTTCTGTTCAGGTGTTAGTTTAATTAACTGCCCCTGTGCCTGTTTTATTTTATCATCTACTTCTTTTTTATTGCTTGGATTTTTTTGTTGGCCAAAAGCTGCTGATGCAAATAAGGTAGCGATGATTAGGGTATTGATCTGTTTCATCGGTTAAAAATGATTTTTAGAATTGAAATTTTAATCCGTTACGAGATGCTCAAACCAAGTTAAACGGATTCCATTTTGGCAGTTATTTATTTTCTAAACTTGTTTTAAAACCTGGTGGGTTATCAATAATTGATTTTCCGGTTCTACTCCGGGCATATGAAAAACCATTTTGATTATAAGTGCCGTCTCTTTCGGTATTCTTTTTGGGGTTAAGAATTAGACTATAACTATCTGTTCCCGAATAATATTTTATTTCAAAGATGTAATTCGTTTTTTCCGGCTTATAATCGGATGCTTTTAATCTATTTCCCCATAGCGATGCATTATTATCCTTCTTGCTCCACCATTCGCCTCTGCCTTGATTAGGAATTACGATAAGTTGGTTTGCCTGAACAACATAAGTTCCACTTTCGTACGCAAAAAGTATTTCTTTCATCAGTGTAGACCAATTTTTTAGACGGAAAATATAAGTGCCGTCGTCTTTAAATAAATATTCCCGCCTAAAATAGCCCGCTGTATACTGCGGAAATCCGTTATAATACCCACTCGTTTCTAAATGGTTATCACACCACAAGCCTGCAACCGAAGGTTTCCCTGCTTGGTTTGAGATAGTAGCAGTAGCATTACCAATTTCATTTTGAGCGGGTTTTGTTAACGCTAAAGAATTTAAAAATGCGAGTAACTCGTTTTGATGTTGCTTAGTATTGGTCATTAAAACCACACTTACCATTTGCCCGCCGCCAGTGGCGGTTAATAAAGTAGCCATACCTGTATTTGCACCATCGGCATAATTTGCTCCACCAGAAATTACTTCCCAGCCGTTTTCGTTTGTGGGTTGCTGCATAATTGGCTCCGCATTTACCTGTACAGTGCTTTTTACCAGCTTAAGCCAATCATTGTTGAAATTTTCTGTTGCCGATGCAGTAGATGCAGTTGCTTTGGTAATAACTACTATCGCATAGGAAGCATTTTTTTTATCTGTAATGGATAATTGAATACCAGCCTCATTTTTTAATTCTTGCCAGCCTTTGGGTAAGGCATATGAAACCACATCGAAAGTTTGTTTTTGGGCGAAGCTTGTAAAGCTTATCGCTACTATCATATTGAACAGTAAAAATATTTTTATGTGCTTCATTGCCTATCGGATTATTGTAACAGTTTCCTAAACTCATCCAGGTTAAGTTGGTCTATAAAAGATTCTTTTACGCCCATTAAAAAATTATAATTTGGCTTGAAACGATACATTACATCGACCAATATTGGTTTTGTGCCATTTGGTGGATATTTTTTCAGGTATTCGGGGTTGATCTGGTACAGACAGAAGCCTTCGGTGCCGGTATAAAATTCGGTGAAATAAAAATTACCATACACATCACCCAAATACCGATTACGATCGGTTGGCACAACAAAAGCTTTGTTATCACCCGGTATAACAGCCTGCTGGTTCAGCCATTTTTCATCTTTCTTTGATAATAGGTTTTGTGCAGTAGTTTTTTTTCTTGCATTTACCTCATAGAATTCTTTTAAGTTCAATTCTGCATAGGCTATTTTATTTTTTACTTTCTCTTCGAGTAGAGGTACAATCCCTATTTTTTCCCGGTCATAATATTCCAGCATATCCTGTAAAAATTTCTTCCTTGTAATGGGAATAAAAAAAGGAATATCGCTATGTGTAATAAATGCGTGGCGATATACAAAATCGTTATTTACTGTAACGAAACCGGAATTAGGAAAGTTAATGCCGTATCCTTTGCCTGGTTTATTCTCAATTACCGGATAGGAACTAAGGTTACCTGCTTGTTCACTATTCAGATCAATAAAACCATTTCCGTTGTTGATGGCATTTACCACCCTGCTGTCTGCAAAACCATAGTAATTAAGTATAGCAATAAAAGGGGCATTTACAAGCTGTGAATTTGCCGGGATTTTATAAGCATCGGCATTTCCCTGGAATGAATTAAACGCTTTTTGAAACGATGGATTCCCGATTACCCTAAGCACGCCCTGGTATTCGTCAACAATGGCCAGCTTATGTGTTTGCACATTACATACAAATGCATGAAAACCCAGGTTGTACGTATAGCTACAGATAGAAAACTGATTATAACATATTTTAGAATTTAGCCCAAAGCTGGCTTTGGCCAGCCCGCCTGTAAACTGTAGCTTTGGTTTGGTTATGTTTTCAAATGCCTCCATCATTTTTCTTGCATTGGCAATCTCCGTCGAAGAAATACCTTCTTTGCCCCCTCCAGTTACGCCGCCAATATGAGCATCAAGAAACCTACCCGGTTCTTTTAATACACTTTCAGCAGTGCAATCCTTATTCATTTGTTTTGCCAAGGCATTAAATTGTGCCTGTGCAGCAAAACCATAAAACAGCAGGCTAATGAGTACTATTTTTTTCATTGAAATATATCTATTTTAAAAAACTACTTCCGAATGGTGTAAATCCGGGGCCTGAAGAATTAAAGCCTCCGTTTACACTTACGGTTACAGCACCTAAATCTGCTGAAACCCCTCCCCCCATCGGTCCCTTTATTTCTGCTCCTGCCGATCCTGTCACGATCAGATCAACTGGGTTCATATTACCGTCAAATTGTACAGTTGTTTCTACTGAAGCGCCAATTTTCCCGCCGAGTTTGCCAATTTCAAATTCTTTATCCTTCCCTCCTTTTACTGTAATACTGTGGCCAGTGGTTTCCCAGGTTACCGGATCATAGCTTCGGCTATAGGTAAATTCGCCTGCGGGAATACTGCCATAAACTGAAAATCCTTCGCAGTTCATTTTTCCAGCGACTACCTTAGCGTCAAAACCAAAATCCACTTCGCAATGTTCCTTCTCCCAAACCTGTATTTTCCCTTTGGTATTGTAATCTGGTTTTAAATAATCGCCGCAAGGCTTCGACAAACCGCCATCTACATAAAAAGGAAAAAAAGAACGGAAGCTTTTTAAATCGTTGAGGTAGCCAACATAAGCCTGATAGTTTACAGGTGTGGGATCTTGAAAAGATTGCATGGCTATCGTATTCCAAAATAGATATTCCTGCAATCGCTGGTTCATCAAATCTTCCATATTGCGGATATATTGATTATTGATCTCAGCCGATTTTTCCAGCCATTTATTTTGCCTTGCTGTCCTTAATTCGCAGAGTTCTTTTTCAATTTCCATAGACCGTTGGTTTGCCGCACCTTTGCCTTCTCCGTCATCCAGTTTACTTTTTTCTTTTACCAGGGCGCTTATTTTATCGTCATAATCTGTTTTCAATCCTAGTTTCAATTCGTCAATTCCTTGCTTTGCGTTTGCCTTTTCTTTTTTCATTCGGCTGATGTAAGAAACGCTGTATTGTGGGTTATCAATGGCATTGAGCATCAGGAGGGCATGGGCCAAAAACGGATTGGTAAGCTCTGCTTTCATATTTTGTATCATTTTGGTTGCGCCCGGCTTTCCCACATTATCCACTATTTGTTTCGTTTGCGCCATCCGTTTATTCACGTTATCCATAAATGATTTTTCGTAATCTTTCTTTAATTCTTTGCTCTGTTTATCTGCTGCATTTATGGTTGCATCCA
Organism: Pedobacter sp. SG908; assembly: GCF_011759615.1. Classification (NCBI taxonomy): domain Bacteria; kingdom Pseudomonadati; phylum Bacteroidota; class Sphingobacteriia; order Sphingobacteriales; family Sphingobacteriaceae; genus Pedobacter; species Pedobacter sp. SG908. The sequence continues at coordinate 2,129,355 of NZ_JAAOYY010000001.1, read as the reverse complement.
GGTTAAGAAAAAAGCTGTTTACTTCCGGATATACTGCTAAGGCAGTCTCGTAACTATTAGGTATTGGAGGTATAATAAATCTTTTGGTGATGCTATGGTCTTTATAAAATTGTTTGAAATTATTGCGTATAGCCCGGTACATAGCCGACTTATCGGCTGTTGGAGACAGCTGTTGTAAAAGGTTAATGTTTTGCGTGGTTGCACCACCATGAGCAATGGCTTTTTGAAGATAACCGGCGCATAGCGGTTTATCTCCTTGTTTCTGAGCAATTAATGCCAAAGAACGATACGCCTGAGAATTGGTAGAATCTTTTGTAACTGCCCCAACTAACATCGTTTTGGCTTGATCAACATGGCCAACACTAAGCAAAGCCTGCCCGGTGTTGTTGAGTACGGTAGCGCTATTGGGCAACAACTTCTGGGTATACAATAATATAGGCAGCGATTTATGCGCATAACCCGAAATGGTAAGCAGGCTCCCCAAGTTATTTAAGGAAGCCAAATCATCTGGATTGGTCATACAGGCATTCAGCAAGAGATACAATGCTTTGTCCAATTCATTATTTGCCCAAAATACCATGGCATACTTTCCGGTTTTTTCGCCTTTGTTCATCAGGTTTTTTACCGCGTTTTTGCTTTCAGGCTTTATCAGTTTATCCACTTCGGTAAAAATGGGCGTAAGATAAGCTGTTAGCTGTGGCTTGGTCTGTGGTGTAGTGGCAATTTTAAGTTCAGCAATTTTATCGGGAACAAGATTGGGGTCGGTACTCCGCAGCATTACATTCGTGTTGCCTTTGGCATTATAGTTCAAACCCTGTTGTGCACTTTGCATGGCTTTGTTCGCGCCCATTTTTTCCATCATATCTTCAAAATTCTTTCTAGCCTCCGGGCTCATGGATGCTTTTTTAGCCTCCAGTTGTTTTTGGGCTTCGGCCATTTTTTTCCTGTCTGCTTCCATTTGCTCTTTAGAGGGCTTTTGGGCATAAGAAATGCTGCTGATGAGCATCAGCATGACTGCGATTAAATATTTCATATCCTAAATTTTGATGTTTTATTTTGTTTAATGAAGAACTATTGTTGTCCTTTATTTTCTTATTTCAATATTGCCAAGGTGTACGCCTGGCACACCGCAGTACCAGCCATATCTTTTAAATATTTTTCCCGAAGGAATTACATTCTCATCACGCATGATTTCCTTTCCGTTTACAGCTATAGCTACTACAGCTCCCTTTATCGAAATACTGATGTGGGCTATATCATTTGCTTTAAATGCAGGTATTTTTACTTTGCCGATTATCTCATTTGAACTTGTGCTCATAAATCTTTTGCTGGTTTCAGTTTCCCCACTCATGGCTATTGCAAACTGGAATCCTTCCCTGTTTATATCGTGCAAATCAATCGGATTGCTTTTGTTAGGGTCTTTAGTATCCAATCTGAAATACAGGGGCGTTCTGTTGTTTTGAACATCATTACCAAAATAAAGATCATAATTAACCGTAAAACTGCTCCCTAAAGGCTTATTAAAATCCGGATAAAAAGTGTACATATCAGGAATAGAAACCCATTTACCACTCTTTCCATTAATTTTATTCAAGGTTACGTTTTCAACACTATGCCCGTCGCGCCCATGAGTATGCCATCCCTTTGCAGAAAGAAACCCGACAGGATAACCCTCAAAATCTTCATATAAAATGGTATTAGGATCTTTATTTTTTTCAGATGAGGTTGCAGAAACCGCTGTAGGTACTACCAAAATATTGCCTGTGGATTTTGCCGGAATTTTTAGTGGCGTATAAACCATAGTTTTTCTTGTATCCGGCTGTGCCAACCATTTTGCCACAAAATCAAAATTGAAATTGTTCAACAAAGAATATATCATGTGCGATATGCCTGTGCCAAACTTTGTATCAAATTTTGCCGGGTTTCCTTCCAGGTTTACAATCGCTGGCGTTAAATTAAAATACATCCAAAGCGGGCCGTCTGTTTTTGTTTGGTCGATGGTTTGTTGTGTTGTAGAAACAAGTATGTTGTACTCGGGAAATGTTTTGTTGCTACCTTTCCCGTTTATAATAGCTTCGGAATTGAGCAGATAATGACCATTGCCATCATTAATGCCGTTGTCGTAATTATAGCTTGCATTTAATTTTACAACTTCATTGTAGTAAGGTTTCAATCTTTCCAAATTTTTTTTCAACGGCTCTACCGAGTAGGGATTTTTTTGCATGATGCCGGGGTAAGTTGCCATTTGCTGTTGAATGTATGCCACGGCATCTTTTACGAGAACCGGTTTAAAAGGCCATTCGCCATTTTTTGGAACCACCACGCCCATTTTAAAAACCTGTTGCCCATTATTGTGATAATGATCTAAGTAGGTGCGATAATTATAGAGATTGGGCTGAATGCTCTTGTCAATGTTTTCTTTAGTTAGTTGGGCATCATCATCGCCACTCGCAAACTGTGCTTGTTCGGCAAAAAAATACATCCCACCGGGATTAAAACCTTTAATGAATGAACCCGGAAAATCATTAAATCCGGCAACTAATCTTTGTCCTTGTTCGCAACAATGGAGGTCAATTTTTCCTTTGACAAAATGAGTGGAATATCCCAGAAAATTTACGCCATAACTGTGTAAAGGGCCATTGCCATCCAGATACCAACGTTCATCGTTTTTTGCAATGGTACGCATCACCAAGCCACGGGGCAGGTACGATTGTTGAATCCAGTTGATCAGCAAATCCGAAGCCTGTTGTTGCCATACAGAATAAACACCGCCATCCTGGCTTTTAACGGGTTTGTAAATGACTTTAGCATTGAGTGGATTACTTATATACTGCCATCCTATTATGGAGTCACGGTTAAGTTCTAAGTCGCTTTGGGCTTTTGCACCGCACACCGTAAATAGCAAAATGGTTAAGGCTGTAAATCTGGTCATGATTGCGGATGTTGTATTATAGAAAATTAGCTGTTGATTTTTAAAAGCTGCCCCATGCCTGTCCTGTGTAAAAGCCATCCTGATTTTCATCTGCTTTCCTTTATTCAAATTGGCATAGTAATTAAATTTTTTGAAAAGGAAGTACCGTTTCTATTTTGTTTTGATCATAATTACAGTCATACAAACCCATTACATCTCTCCATGTATTATTACCATATTTTCTTGAATAAAACCTGGTGAAGTATTTTGAGCTTGAACCTGAACCAGACCTTCTTTCCAGTACATTTCCTTTAAAGGAGTATAATCCCTCGCTTTTGAATTGTTTTTTCTTAATTAAGTCATTATAATAGTCATAGCCCACCGTATAAGAAGATTGTGTTAACACATAATATTTTCCTTCTGCCGTGTAACTGGTAGCAGCAATTAAACTATTTCCGTATGAGCCGCTGCTTGAAGCCCATGTACCTGTCAGCTGTTTTTTATAATCCACATTTTTATCGGCAACACCGTTTATTTTTAAAGTGAATAAAAGAAAATTCAAAGCCTGTTCTGATTCGCTGCCCAGTATGTTATCAGCCGTATTGATAATGGCTATGTTTGTACCTACCTGTATAATCAATACGGTAGCTTTTATAACGTCACCCCCAGGTTTAGTAATGCTATTGCTTAACATATAATAAGGCAGCCCCTGACTGGTAACGCCTTTTTCATGATCACCTTTTTCAAATAATAGACTGTTAGGGCTGTTATGTAGGCTCCAACCATCAAAAACATCAAAGAAAATATGTTCCATATCTTTTTCTAAACTGCCAGATGATTTTATCAAACTCATAAACTCGATAATTCTTTTCCCGGTATTTGTAGTTTTTTCTAACGTTAAACTATTTTGGCCGGCATTTAAACTCCAGCTGGGCGGAACAGTAATTGAATAAATATTTTTACTGCTTGAACCAGTTGCATAGTTTGTGGGCGAAACCGGGTTTTCATTAACAGCTTTTTCACTAGCAGTTTCATTTAGGTCAAGGTTTTTTATAAAATCCGATATTTGGTTTTGATATTCATCGGTATTGGTCATGATTACCACATTGGCCATTTTACCGGTTGCTGTAGCAGTTATCAGGGTTACCCATCCTTTATTGGCGCCGTCGGTATAGCTGGCCTGCCCCGAAATAACGTTCCATCCTTTTTCAGTAACAGGTGCCTGTATGGTTGGTTCGCCCGAAACAGACACGGTACCTTTTACCAGTTTTTCCCAACTGGCGGTAAAGTTTTCATTTGCTGGGGCTGTGCTTGCTACCGAACGCAGAATAACAGCTGCTGCATAGTTTCCTTTACCATCGTTTTTGGTAGACAACTGAATGCCATTTGCCATTTCTGTTTTATCCCAACCGTTGGGTATCGTATAGTTTATTACATCAAAAGTCTGCTTTTGAGCAAAACAAGTACAACTTACCATCAACAGCAGGTAAAACAGGAGCATGTTTTTTATAGGTTCCATCTTTTTAGGTTTGTCATTTCTGGAAAATCATTTCAAAATGCCAGCAGTTATACGTTAGCGAAGTAAATAGTTATATCCGTTTTTATTATTTGAATTGTTGCCATCGGTAAAACCAGATCCGGTTATTTCAATGTTGAATTTGTAAAGTACATTTTTGGGTAAAGTGGAGAAATTAGCGCCTCCAGCTACTCTCGCATCATAGAAAAGTTCTTTTACGTTTCCGGGTGTAAATGGAATTTCATCTGCGTTTAAGGTATTTCCCCCTGTGGCCTGCCCACAACAGGCCGTTTCGAGAAAAGTACTTGGGTTATTGTCTGTATCTTCAACTCTGCTTTGTAAGCTTAGTGAAGCAGTTGATGGAATAGCTGTTTCCCCAATATTTTTTAAGGTATAATAAATCCTAACGAATGTTGCTGTATCCACCGGGCTCTTTTCTATTTTGGTAATGGTAACTTCTATATCTGCCGGAGCTGGTGGCGGTGGTGGAATGGTAAATGAGGATTGGATCGTATTATTTGTAAAATTCAATTCAGAAAATTGCTGTCCAACCCATGTTTCGGAAGCAGTACCAACATTTGATTTCATTCCATTTACACAAAGTTCAAATGTGTATGCATTGCCCACTATAATACCATTAGTGCTAAATGTATTTCTGCTACTCATAGATTCTCCGGGATTTAGCAATTGATTCATTTCTGTCGTTTGGCTGGTAGAATTGCCACCTCCCACGGCGCCACTATTTATATAGCCTTGTACTGATAGTAGACCTTTTTTTACAGCGGCAGTTCCCACATTTTTTAAGGTATAATTTACGGCGTATGTATTACCTGAATTGGGAGAGAAGCTAATATTTGTAATCACAATGTCTGGAAGGGGCGCTGGTGTAATAGTCGAATTCGTTGTGGCGGGCTGATCTGGCGTTTGCGTTGTGGTTGATGGGGGTACGTATAATATTCCTGTTGCCGTTTGTTTCGGCGGAACTATTGAAACGTTAGTAGTTGGCGGCGTATTCGTTTGCTGTGGTGTTGACGTAATGATTTGCCCCTTAACCTTAGCGTTAATAATTGGTTTAACCAATCTACTTGAATCAATTTTTTTTACTTGTGCATTGCTGCCTATTGCACCTGCAATGAATAAGAATAAGGTGAGTATTTTTTTCATGTATTTTAGATTTTATGAGGTAACTTGTTCATTGGATGAGCTTTATTGCTGAAGGCCGTAAAATTTCATATTGTAAGCGTATCTGGACAGATAAATGGATTATACCATTAAAAGCCTATACTGGATTATTCCCTCTTGGTAATAAAAGTTGGAAGCGTATTAAAATAGGCATCGGTTTTACAGAATAAATGCCATTTCATAAAATCGAGATACATATCAGATCCTGTAAAATAGATTGTTTTTGAAGGTATGGTTGGGTGCGGGTTTTCGTTTTTATCCTTAAACTCAAGCGTAGCGCTTACTTCATCAATTTTCCAGGCATCCAATCCAAAAAATGGCCCATTGCCCTGTGTGTTGTATAAAATATCTAACATAACACCGGTTTGTCTGTAGCGGGCAAGGCTATTAAAGGCTTGATCGAAACCAGATGCTTGCGGCAATGTAAATTCTTTTGTACTCCAGATTTTTAGCTCTGGCATGTAATTTTCCATTATATATCCTTTTTGGTAATTGTCGGTACCGGAGGCGGGATATACTCTTACAATTAATTTTGAGTTTAGCTCCTTATTATCCTTCCCCGTTTTAATTGTAACTTTTGCTACGGCTAAAAAATAATCGGCATCATTAATTGTAACCGGTATTGTAGACGTTTGCTGGATATTTCCAGTGTTTTTGACAGGTTTTAAAATTTGTGCATGAAGCAGATTTAAAAAACAAATGCAAAAGATGGTTATCGTTAGCTTTTTCATTTTGTAAAATTTATTAGTATAAAATTAATGGCGTGGAAGAGGCATATCAATCATTAAAAAAGATGATTTTTATAGCCATATTTCTAAAAAAAATCATTAAAAAAGACGATATAAAACAGGCTAGATCTGTATTTAATTTGCAAATAGAAAACTGTAAATTAGGATATGAGAAAATTAACGCTGGTATTTTTTTCGGTGATAACCTGTTTTGTATGTAGTGCCCAGGTGGAACACAAAGTAGACAGTCTGTTAAAGAAAATCAAAGTTATACCGGATGATACCAACAAGGTAAAATTGTATTATGCCTTAGCCGACCAATATCTTAATCTCAATTTAAAAGAGTCAGAAAAATTTTGCCGCATAGCTAAAGCTTTAAGCAGGAAACTAAATTATAAACAAGGGATACTGGACTATTATACCAATTATAGTAATGTGCTATATATGAATGGAAGATTTGACGACTGCCTAAAATTAGATCTGGAGGCTATGGAGTATGCAAAAAAAAATGCTGACGCTACCCAATTTGCCCGTACCATGCTTAATGTCGGTATTGGCTATACATTAATCGAAGATTATCAAAGTGCTGTAAACCACTATGAAAAGGCAAAAGATATATTAATTAAAAACAACAACCATAAATACGACGGTAAAATTTATGATGTGCTCCAACTATTGTATTATCGCATGCATCAATACAGAAAAGGGGTAAATAATGGCCTGTTAGCAGTTAATATTTTGGCAAAATCAAAAAATAAGGTATGGCTTCAAGAGTCTTTAAGCAATCTGGGATTAAATTATATCGAACTAAAATTATATGACTCTGCCAGATACCACTTAAATAAGGCAATGGTTTTGGCAAATGCAAGTGGAAACAAACAGATACAAACAACAACGGCACTAAACTTTGCATTAATTGCACTCAGGTCTCAACAAATAGACAGCATAAAACCCTATGTAACTAAAGCGCTTAGGCTTTCCAAGGCTAATAATTGGCATGAGCAGGAAGGTTTAGCACAGTACGGACTGGCTTATTATTACCTGCAAAAAAAGAACTATGTAAATGCAAAACTATACGCAGACTCCGCTCTTCGCTTAACTCAACAATATAATATACCCTACTTAAATCAAAAGTTATATCCTTTACTTTCAAGTTTATTTTACGCTAAACAGGAACCAAAGCAGGGCTACTTTTATTATCACAAAGCCGAAATGTTTAATGATAGTTTGCTAAATGCAACCATTACAAAACATACCATCCTTACCGAAAAAAAATTTGAAACCTCAAGAAAAGAAGCACAAATAAAACTGCAACAAACACAACTAAGACAAAAAAACAACCTAATTTATTCCTTGTATGCAGGTGCTATTGCATTGCTTGCAATTTCTTTACTTAGCTACCGGAATTACAAGCATAGGCGAAAATTACAGCAAGCCAAAATAGATGAATTAGAAACAGCACAACAACTTACTGCTACAGAAGCCGTACTAAAAGGCGAAGAACAGGAACGCACCCGATTGGCCAAAGATCTTCACGATGGGCTTGGTGGGATGCTGAGTGGTATAAAATTTTCATTAAATAACGTGAAAGAAAATCTAATAATGACACCCGATAATCTACATGCTTTTGAACGAAGCATAGATATGCTGGACAGTTCAATTAAGGAAATGCGCCGTGTAGCACATAATATGATGCCTGAAATTTTAGTAAAATATGGATTGGACACGGCATTGAAGGAGTTTTGTGCAGAAGTTGACCGCAGTAGTGTACTTCACGTAAACTACCAATCGGTAGGTATGCATCAGACAGATATCTCACAAACCACATCAATTACCATTTATCGTATCGTACAAGAACTGTTGAACAATGCAATGAAACATGCCCACGCTAAAAATGTATTGGTACAGCTCCACCAATCTGATCAGGATAAACTACTGGTAGTTACTGTAGAAGATGATGGAAATGGCTTTGATACCGAGTTGCTGAAACAATCTGCCGGGATGGGTTGGCTAAATATTCAAAACCGTATTGAGTTTTTAAAAGGTAAAGTAGACCTGCGGTCTGGCCTTGGCAAGGGAACTTCGATAATGATAGAAATTAACATTTAATCTAAGTGATGAAAATAGGCGTTTTTGTAGTTGACGATCATTATATGGTGATAGAGGGCATCCGCTCTTTGCTGCAAAACGAAAAGACGCTCGACTGGATGGGGCATGCCACCAATGCCGTATCTTGCTTAAGTTTTTTGAAGCGACAAGAACCTGATGTGATATTAATGGACATAAACCTTCCCGATAAAAGTGGAATAGATTTATGTAAAGAAGTCAAACAATTATATCCTTCCGTGGCTATACTTGGCCTAAGTACTTTTAATCAGCAGACCATTATCAAAAATATGATCGATAACGGCGCTGCTGGCTATGTGTTAAAAAACGCTACCAAGGAAGAATTAATGGAGGCCATAAATAGCGTGCTCAAAGGCAAAGTATATTATAGTTTCGAGGTGCTAAGCGCATTGAGAAAACCTGAACCTACTCAACTCCTGATCACCCGAAGAGAAAAAGAAGTGTTACTGTTAATTGCCGAAGGACTAACCAACGCAGCAATAGCTGAAAAACTTTTTATCAGCATTCCAACCGTAAATACGCATCGTAAAAGTTTATTAGAAAAATTTGATGTAAAAAATACCGCCATGTTAATTGGCAAGGCTACAAAGCTTGGCCTGTTTGAATGATACAACTCCAGTTTCGAAAGGGATGCAGCAAAAGAAACGCAAAGCTTAAAAAAACAACAACTCCTTTAAGAATTACTTTTAAAATTGAGCTTAAATGAGCTCCGAGCTAATTTTTTGAACTATTTCTAAAAATCTATATGCCAGATGTTAAAAATTCACCTTTTTCTGATGCGATCTGATTTCCCCACTGTGTAATTACCTCCAAGACTGGTATAAATGTCTTGCCAAAATCTGTAAGATCATAAATCACTTTAATAGGCGGTTTTTTGCCATAAACTTTTCTTGATACCAGGCCGTCTTTTTCTAGCTGTTTTAACTGTAAACTCAAGGTCATTTCTGTAATATGCGGTACTTCTTTTCGAAGTTCATTGTAACGTTTTTCAGTATCCTTTAAATGATATAGGATAACCGCTTTCCATTTACCGCCTATCAAATCCATCGCAAGGCTCACCGTACAAGGATAAACCTTCCCTCCTAACTTTACATTATCAGCAATACATTCTGTTTTCATCGATGTTTTTTAGCCTATCGTTTTGGATAGTTATTGCAAATCTACCTTACTAAAAATAGTTTTGCAACTATAATTTTTATAGTTAAAATATAAATAAATAATGAAATCAGATTTAAATGTACAAGAGGCAATGGAACAAAAAGTGAAACCCCTGATTACTATAGTTGGTGTTTTAGGGAAGCAAGGCCTGAGTGCTGCACGTACGCTATTAGAAAGCGGACAGTACCGTGTGCGCGGCATTACCCGGCGGATTGACTCGCCTGAGGCACAGCTTTTAGCCCAAAAGGGAGCAGAACTCATTAGTTTACCGCTTAATTTAGGCTATAAAAAAGATTTTGTTGAAGCATTTCGGGGATCGTATGGTGTTTTCTTGATGACACCGAGCATTGCTCCTCCGCAAACCCACGAGATGGAACTGGGCATACAGCTAGCCGATGCAGCCGTTGAGGCTGGCGTGCAGCATGTTATTTTTAGTAGCCTGGAAAATGTAGATAAAATTACGGAGGGAAAGAAATTTGCACCTCATTTTACAGACAAGGCCAAAATTGAAGCATATATACGTACACTTCCAATTACAAGCTCGTTTATCTATATGGCTTTTTTCTATACCAACCTGATGGAGTTTTACCCTCCTCGTATGGAGGGAGATACACTGGTATTCCCTATTTATTTACCAAAAGACTTCCGTGCGCCATTTGTAGATCCCCTTACAGCCACAGGCCCGGCTGTACTCGAAATTTTTTCGCATCCCGAGTACTATAAAGGGAAGTCGTTGCCCGTAATCGGCGATATCATTTCTCCACAAGAAATGGTTGATACTTTTGTGCAGGTTACAGGAAAGAAGGCTGTTTACAGTTCTGCGTTTACGCGGAAGCAAATGCTTCATCATTTCCCGGAATTTGGTACTAACGAACTATTAGTTAGTGAAATTCTGGGAATGGCAGAATACGCTGTTGAATATGGTTATTTCAAAAAAGACCGTGACTTGCAATGGAGTCGACAACTGAACGATAAAAGCATTACCTGGGAAAAGTTTTTACAGTATACCGGCTGGCAAGGTGAGAAACTTGCATTTTAATTGCCTCTCCCTAGTACAGGCTTAAGCGTAAATTTAGACACTCCAGTCAGCTATTTTCTGGCACCATTAAATCAGTATTAATTTTAACAGGCCGATTGAAAATTGTATTTTTCCCAAAAAAACGCATAAGTTAAGTGTATCTTATCATACTGTGCATCCCATTAAGAAATATATGAATAAAGTATTTTTAATTCTTCTTTTAACTTTTTCTACGGCCATAGTTTTCGGACAAAAAAAAGATCAGCAGATACTGCTAAAAGTAAACCATTTGTTTTAGGCATAATAGATGAAATACAATCAAAAGCACTTGCTGAAAAGAGAATTTTAAACATATATCTTCCCGAAGGTTATAAACAGAATGATACCACAAGATATCCGGTAATCTATTTGCTTGACGGTTCTGCCGATGAAGATTTCATTCATATTGTAGGCCTCGTACAGTTTAATAGTTTCGAATGGGTAAATCAGGTTCCAAAATCAATTGTGGTTGGCATTGCAACTGTCGATCGTAAAAGGGATTTCACTTTTCCTACATCAATTGAGTGCGATAAGAAAAACTACCCAACAACAGGCCATTCCGATCAATTTATTTCCTTTATCGAAAAAGAGCTTGAGCCTTATATTCAGTCAAAATATAAAACGAATACTAGCAAAACCATTATCGGCCAATCTTTAGGAGGCCTGCTGGCCGCCGAAATTTTAATCAAAAAACCCGCACTTTTTAATCAATACATCATTATTAGCCCTAGTTTATGGTGGAATAATGGCTCTTTATTGAATGAGCAATTAAATTTTACCGAAAATGGTTCTAATCAAACTACAAAGGTTTACATTGCCGTAGGTAAAGAGGGATTAACGCCAACAGCAATACCAAGGGTGATGGAGGTGGATGCAAACCTTTTGGCCGAAAAGATTAAAGATGCTAAAGCTAAAAGCGTAAAGGTATATTTCGATTATCTGCCTTTAGAAAACCATGCCACCATCATGCATCAGGCCGTTTCCAATTCTTTTAAATTTTTATATCCTGTAATTAAAAAAGAATAGGTTTAATTAAATACTAAATATCCAGCTCCAGGTGAATATCTTCAGGCTCTTTAGCAAACAAAACTTGATCTAATTCTACTACCAGCCGAGCTCCTCTTCTTAAATAAAAATCAACTGTATTTTTGGTAGGCGTTGCAGAGATATAAAGCTTTTCTGCTCCAAATATTTTTGCTTCTTTTTTACAGGCCGCTAGTAATTGACTGCCGATTCCATGCCTTTTATACTGATTATCAACATAAAGAATGTCCATTTTGCAATAATTTTGCTGGGCGCCCCTTTTCTGCTTTTCTACAGAGGCAACACCTACTATTTTCGCTTCATCAAATGCGCCAACTACTAGTCTCCGCCACGCTTTGCTAACTTTAGCTGCCGGGTTATAATCTCTGTTAATTCTAATTCATCGAAGCCTGAAACATTTTCAGCATGTGAAATAAGTTTTAAATCAACTCCGCTATGCTTATACATTTCAAAAATTTCTTCTGAACGATCAATCTCTTTGATCTTATACAGCTCATCATTTTCTATTTTTCTAATTAATATCATTTGCAACTCTTTGATGCTAAATAAAGTTATTAATCTTACTCTGTTAATTGTATTCTTATTTTGAGCTGGTAACAACTCCTTAACAAAATAATGTCTCTATTAGCCTAAATTCGATGTTTCTGATTAAAAAAATAATAAAATTTTTTAATTTAAATAAATAAACGTTAATTAGACATTTATTTATTGTTATGAGCACAGCAAACTATGTAATTGGAGTAGATTACGGGTCAGATTCTGTCCGGTCTGTTCTAGTCGATACCGCAAACGGAAAAGAATTAGCCTCATCGGTTTTTCTTTATCCAAGATGGCAGAAAGGTTTATATTGTAAACCCGCTGTTAATCAATTCCGCCAGCATCCCTTAGATTATATTGAAGGTTTAACACACACTATAAAAGATTGTCTTGCCAAAGCTGGTGGTGCAGAAATTGCACATTTGGTAAAGGGAATTTCAGTTGATACAACTGGTTCTAGCCCAGTGGCGGTTGATGCAACAGGTACTCCCCTTGCCTTAACCAAAGGTTTTGAAGAGAATCCAAATGCCATGTTTGTACTTTGGAAAGATCATACATCAGTTAAAGAAGCGGCTGAGATTAATGAGCATGCAACCAAGTTCAGCACTAATTATCTTAAATATGTTGGTGGCATTTATTCGTCAGAATGGTTCTGGGCTAAATTACTACATATTTTAAGGGTTGATTCGACTATAAAAAAAGGCGCAGCTTCATGGGTAGAACACTGCGACTGGATTCCGTTTTTACTTTGTGGTGGAAAAGATATCAAAGAAATGAAACGCAGCCGTTGTGCTGCTGGGCATAAAGCACTTTGGGCAGAAGAATTTAACGGTTTACCTCCTGAAGATTTTTTTAGCAGTCTCGATCCGCTGTTAGCAGGCTTTAGAGATAAATTATTTACCGACACCTATACTTCTGATATTTCTGCAGGAACATTGAGCGAAGAATGGGCTACAAAACTAGGCTTAAACACTGATGTAGTTGTTGGCGTTGGCGCATTTGATGCACACATGGGTGCAGTAGGTGGACAGATTGAACCTTATTACCTAAGTAAAGTAATGGGTACAAGTACATGCGATATCTTAGTGGCTCCTAATCAGGATTTAGATGGCAAATTGATTAACGGTATCTGCGGACAGGTTAATGGCTCTGTAATTCCGGGTATGGCAGGTTTAGAAGCTGGTCAATCTGCTTTTGGCGATGTTTATGCCTGGTTCAAGAATTTAATCAGCTGGCCATTAAACCATTTACTTACTGAATCTGATGTAATTGATGAGGCTACTGCGAATGCTTTAAAGGCAGAATTAGAGGGAAAAATTATTGCTAATTTAAGTAACGAAGCTGAAGCTTTACCAGAGGGCGACTACGCCGAACTGGCTATAGACTGGTTGAACGGACGTAGAACACCAGATGCAAATCAAGAACTTAAAGGTGCCATAACGGGTTTAGGTTTAGGAACCGATGCACCACGGTTTTTCCGTGCCTTAGCTGCTGCCACCTGTTTTGGTGCGAAAGCTATTGTAGATCGTTTTAAAGAACAAGGCGTTCCGGTAAAAGGAATTATCGGTATTGGAGGTGTAGCAAAAAAATCGGCTTATATTATGCAAATGATGGCAGATGTATTGGAAATGCCCATTAGAATACACCGTTTTGAGCATACCTGTGCATTAGGTGCGGCGATGTTTGCTGCTGTAGCAGCTGGTATTTATCCAGATATCGAAGCAGCAATGGTAGCCATGGGAACAGGTTTTGAGAAAGAATATAAACCAAATACCAAAAAACAAAAACTTTACCGCCAGCATTACCAACAATATTTGGGGCTAGGCAGGTACCTGGAGAAATACAACAAAAAAGATGTAAAACCTTACTTATCATGAGCAACTATCAAGATATAAGAGAACAGGCTTACCAGGCCAATATGCAATTGCCCAAATTGGGATTAGTACTTTTTACTTTCGGAAATGTGAGCGCTGCAGATCGGTCGAAAGGTGTTTTTGCGATTAAACCAAGCGGCGTGCCTTACGAGGATTTATCGCCAGAGAAAATGGTCATTGTAGATTTCGACGGAAATACGGTTGAGGGGAGTTTACGCCCCTCATCAGATACTAAAACCCATGCAGTTTTATATAAACACTGGCAAGAAATTGGGGGGATTGTGCATACGCATTCTACCTATGGAACCGCATGGGCACAAGCACAAAGGGCCATTCCTATTTTCGGAACTACCCATGCCGACCATTTAACAGTAGATATTCCGTGTGCGCCACCAATGGTTGATGAAATGATCAAAGGGAACTACGAGTATGAGACCGGTTTTCAGATTATGAACCATTTTGAAAGTTTAGGCTTAAGTTATAAAGAAGTCGAAATGATTTTGGTGGGTAACCACGCTCCTTTTACCTGGGGCAAAACGGCCGAGAAAGCAGTTTATAACAGTGCAGTTTTGGAAACCGTAGCGCAGATGGCTTTGTTAACAGAACAGATCAATCCGCAGGCCCCAAAGCTGAAAGATTCGTTAATAGATAAGCATTACGAACGTAAACATGGTGATGGCGCTTATTATGGACAGAAGTGAGTTTAGAGCTCGGAGTTCTGAGTTTTGAGTTTGGTTGCATAAATTGAATTAAGGGTTATGGAAAGCAATTGCAGTGGTGCTTAGGAAACGAAAGCCCCGCCATTCGCTATAACTCCGATAGAAAAAATCGGAGGCTGCCGCTACTGTCGGGTTTAACCTAGTTAGGTTTACCTAAGTAACCTAAACCTGATTGGAGTGGACATGAACCCAACCGCAGGAGTAAACCTCACAGGTTTTTAAAACCTGTGAGGTTTGAAGATTAAATAAATTAAAAATAACATAAATAGTAATGATTGATTTAAAAAAGTTACAAGTTTGGTTCATCACGGGTACGCAACATTTGTACGGTGAAGAAACCTTAAAACAAGTAGCGGAGCACGCCCAACAAGTGGCCGATTCGTTAAACCAGAACGGAAGTATTTCTGTTTCGGTAGTGTACAAGCCGATTGTAAAAACAACCGAAGAGATTTTTGAAACCCTGCAACAAGCCAATATTGATGAGAACTGTATTGGAGTAATTACCTGGATGCATACCTTCTCTCCTGCTAAAATGTGGATCAGGGGTTTGAATGTGCTGCAAAAACCTTTATTGCACTTACACACGCAGTTTAATCGCGATATCCCATGGAATACCATTGATATGGATTTCATGAACCTGAATCAAAGTGCACACGGCGACCGTGAATTTGGTTTTATGGTTTCGAGGATGCGTAAAGACCGTAAAGTAGTTGTTGGCCATTGGCAGGATGAAGAAGTGGCTAAACAGATCGATACCTGGTGCAGGGCTGCTGCCGGTTGGCACGATTGGCAGGGCGCTAAATTTGTTCGTTTTGGCGATAATATGCGTTATGTTGCGGTTACAGATGGCGATAAGGTGGAAGCCGAAATGAAATTCGGTTTTGCGGTAAATACTTATGGTATAGGTGATTTGGTAGCCGTAATTAATGGAATAAGTGAAGATGCCATTCAGGCTTTATTGAAAGAATACGAGGCTACCTACGAAATAGCCGACGATTTAAAAGCAGGTGGTGCAAGGCATTCATCTGTTTACGAGGCGGCCAAAATTGAATTGGGATTAAGGAAATTTCTAGAAGATGGGGGCTTTAAAGGCTTCTCTGATACTTTTGAAGATTTACACGGTATGATCCAGTTGCCAGGAATCGCAGCACAGCGTTTAATGGCTGATGGTTATGGTTTTGCTGGTGAAGGTGATTGGAAAACTGCGGCATTAGTACGTGCCTGCAAGGTAATGGGTGCAGGTTTAGCCGGTGGTAATGCATTTATGGAAGATTATACCTATCATTTCGATCCGGAAAATTCGATGGTTTTAGGCTCGCATATGCTTGAGGTTGATGCTTCATTGGCAAGTGGTAAGGCAAGTCTTGAAGTTCATCCATTAGGTATTGGTGGTAAAGCCGATCCTGCGCGTTTGGTTTTTAACGTTGCTGGTGGCGATGCTTTAAATGCATCTTTAATAGATATGGGCAACCGTTTCCGTTTGTTGGTGAACGAAGTAAAAGCTGTTGAAGCTGAACATGATTTACCAAACTTACCGGTAGCCCGTGTGCTCTGGAAACCATTACCTGATATGAAAACGGGATGTGCAGCGTGGATTTATGCTGGTGGTGCCCATCATACGGCTTATAGCCAGAATTTAACAACGGAGCATTTACTAGATTTTGCGAATATTGCTGGCTTAGAATATGTAAATATTGGCGCTGATACCAAAATCAATCAATTCAGGAATGAATTGCATTGGAATGAGGTTTTTTATAAGTAATTTTAATAAAGCACGCTCAATGCTGAAGCCGGTAATCACTTGATTATCGGCTTTTTTATGCAATCGTCATCCTGTGATTGTCATTCCCTTTGATCGTAACTAAAATACCATCTACAATCCTACACTAACCATTGCTTTAATCACCCCATTCTTTGGATCTAACCAGCTTTCAAACTTATCTTTTACTTCTTCAAATTTAACCTGATGCGTAATATAATTGGTAGGACTAACCTTTTTCTTTTAATTATAAATCCATTTTTTACTAATTTTATATTGATCGTCACCCTGAACTCATTTCAGGGGCTTTTTTAGATAGATGCTGACCACGAAGTAGCTACAAGACAATTGAAAATACTACCCTACTTGTAAAATAAATCCGATAGCAATCGGATCAGCCTGACGAAGTGGCTAAACCTTAGCCTATTATTTAATCATATTAATTATATCCGCTTTCCTTGATTCCGGCAATACTTTTAAATCCATTAATTTCCCATCTTTTAAAGTGCCTTCAACGGTGGTTTGGTAAGGTGCATATAGTTTGAAATGTACGTCCCATTCTTTCGGCCATGCTGGGTAAAGATAAATCTTTTTTCCGTCTACCTGCATCAGCATTTCCTGTAAACCGATCATACCCGAGCCACCCCAATTATGGTCTGGTGTCCAGTCGAAGCCAGGTCCCCAGAATGCCGGGAATCTCCTTCCCGAGTCTTTTAACTTGGTTGTGGTTAATTTTGCAGCATCTTCTGTTAAACCTAATCTTGCTGCAAAAATATTGTCCTGTTTCCAACCGATATAACTGCGGAATTTCAATACATCTGTATCGTATTTAAAGGTATTGATAGCGGTGTCTAAACCAGGTTTACCAATTCCGTAAATTCCCCATGGATAAACAGGATACAACTGTGGGCCTTCTGTATTGTTAATGCGCTCCCAAAGTTTTGCCGGAGCAATTGTGGTGTGGCCGTCAAATGTTCTAAAACTGATTGGTGGAATGGTTTTTAGCATGGCTTTCCATTCCGATTTTTGCTTTTCAGCTAAATTGGGATGCTCCAGAAGTCGTTCTATAACGGTTTTTAGTGCAGCAATGGTTGAGGTGGAGTTATAGGCTATTTTATAGGTTTCGGCACCAGAGCCAGGGTACAAAACCAAATGTCCATCGGCATCTAAAGCTTTTGCCCCGCGCTGTTTGGCTAAATAAGTATAGTGTTCTTTGAAAAAGGCAAGTGAACTTTCAATCAATGGAAGATATTTTTCGATATTATTACCATTATACCTTTCTGTTTCTAAAATCATCATACAAAACTCTAAAGCGGTATCCCACTCATATTCTAGCCAGGCATTGTATTCCATGCCTTTGTCAAAATCGGCAGGACGTTTCCAGCCATATTCTGCTGGGTTTGGTAGCCCGAAGTTTTCCAATTGCTCTGTAAAACTGGCGCCATTATGTCCCCAGGCAGCCTGCGTTCTGATTTCAGCATTTTTTAACAAATTCAGGTAGAAATCAAATTGGGGCTTCATCATCTCAAAATCGCCACTTTTTAGCATCGGCCAATAGACCAACCGTTGGTTTTGTGCGGTGTGCGTACCTCCTCCCCAATTCCTGAAATCGGGTGTATATTTCAGCGCCGTATCAGTAAGTTGTGGATCGAAGGTAAATAACCCGCCATTAAATTTCGTTGGGTATTTGCCAAAGGCATTGCAGCCCAACATATACCTGAATAGCTGATAATTTTTAGCCGATTGATTGGCTGATCCATCTTTTGAATTGATGTAAATGAAACTCTTTTCAAAGTAATCGTTCCACCATTTTATACTAGTTTTATGATTGTTATTGATTTTTAATGAAGTTAGCTGTTTTTCCCAATCAGAAATTGATTCATTTTTAACGGTATGTAAAGCAATGGTAATGTGGTTTGAACGCGAAGCTTTTTTACTTTTCAAAGTCCAGGCTTTAAAAGGTGTACTTAAATAAATACCTTCATCATTGCCTGCCGGAAACAGGTTATCTCCCTGCATTGAGCCGCCGAAAATCAGGTTTTTTAGCGGATTGAACAATTCGGCCTTTCTATCATCAAGACCTTGTTGTTTTACTGTAATATCGAATACGGTCTCGGGTTTATTTTGATGGTAAAATTGAACGGTATTGTTTTTAAAAGTAATTTCATCTCTAAAGGTTTTTACAATGCCCTGAGGCGCCCATTTATACGAATTTTGGTTGTTCTCTTTGCCTTTTGTGATGCGGTCTTCAAAGCGCCAGCTTTCGTAGCTGGCTTCGGTTATGATGTTTTGGCTGGATTTAATGTCTAAATGGATAACCGGATTAAAAACATCTACCCAAACATTGACTTTCGTACTTAATTTACCGTTTGAGCCTGAGACCTGGGCGTAACCATCTTTTAAGATCAGTTCTTGTTTAAATGATTTCCCCTGAAAAGGGTTTGGGGATAATTTGAGTTTTACACGACCAAGCTTAAGCAAGGTATTATTCTCGTCGAAGGTGCCGCTTTTGGATAGATAGAGGTAAACATTACCATTTTCTACCCAGAGGTTAAGGCCGATATCGCCTCCACCTACAGGCATGGATGCTGATGAATTAAGGCTTTGGGTATTCCAAACTACGTTAGTTGAGGATTTTTCTTGGGAAAAAGCATTTGAAGAGAGGAAGCACAAAGATATGGAGCACACCAAGAAAAGGTTTACGTTTTTTGACCATATAAGGCATATCAGAACATTTAAGTTCTTAAATAAAATACTTGGTGCGCTTAGTGTCTTCGTGGATAAATTCATTTTAAAATTATTAATTCTCCCAATCATCAGTGCGGAATGAGGAAACCGGTAAGCCATCGTTTCCGAATAAATCGCCGGTTACAAAATCTTTGAAGGCGTAGCGAACAGCCACTGGTGCTTTAACCTGTACTGCTGAAACAGTGATGCTACTTCCGATTATAGTGGCTTTGGCCGGGTAAAATATATGGTCTGCTCCTGCTACTTCAAATAAGGCCAAATCTTTGCCAAATGAAGTTAAGCCATTTGTTACATTTTGGAACTTGATCACCGCTTTATTTTTATCGATGTTCAAAGATTCATAGTTCGGGCTTAATGCACCAAAACCTTTTATACCATAGGTTTGAGACAAGGCCAGGTAAGCCAAACGAGTTCCACCTTGTTTCTTGTTTGCGGGATGGATTGATTTTTCCTCGCCGATATCCATTAAAACTGCCATTCCCGAATTTGGAATTTTAGTCAGGGATTTGCGTTGTGCATCCCGTAAAAAGGCTGAGTTAAATTTTCCACCAACATGATAAGGCGGTAATTGTGCATAATTGTACGGTGCGATTTGCGCATAGTAGAAAGGAAAATCGCCATTATCCCAATTTTTTCTCCAGGAAGAAACCATCGCAGGCAATAAGTCTTCGTAACGGTCTGGACGTTCATAATTCGATTCGCCCTGATACCAGATGGCACCTTTTATGCCATAACCGATTACAGGATAGAGCATGCCATTGTATAAAGTTGTGGGCGTTCTGCTTACTTCTTTTATGCTGTCGGTTTTTGAGGGGATTTTAACCTCGGGGAATGCTTTTAAATCCTCGGGCGACATCCAGGCCTCGATTGTAGAACCGCCATAACTATCGTTGATGATCCCAATGGGAACATTTAACATTTCGCTTAATAAGGAACCAAAGTAATAAGCAGTTGCGCTAAAATTGGCAACGGTTTCCGGCGCAGCTAATTTCCATTGTGAAGCTTTGCTATTTTCTTGTCGTTCGGTTACAGAAGAACGCGGAACCGTATAAAGCCTGATGTTTTTATTGGCAGATTTTAGAATGGCCTCATTTGAACCAATTATCGGCTGACTTTTAAATCCTTTCATGGGCATTTCCATGTTCGATTGGCCACCACAGAACCAAACTTCGCCAATTAAAATATCGGTCAGGACAAGTTTTTCGCCATCATTTAATTCAATATGATATGGGCCTCCGGCTGATGGAGTCGCAATTTTTATTTTCCATTTACCCGCCTGATCAGTAATAATGGTGTAGTGCCGTTTGTTCCAGGAGGTATTGATTTTTACCTTGGCAGCAGGTTTGGCCCAGCCCCATATGGCTACATTGCTTTGTTGTTGTAACACCATGTGATCGGTAAAAATCGATGCAGGTTTTACTGTGGCTGATGCAACGAGACCACATGCGAGGTTTAAGAATATGAAGAGTTTTAGTTTCATTTTTGTTTTTTCTGCTTTAAA
Source organism: Pedobacter sp. SG908 (assembly GCF_011759615.1). Taxonomy (NCBI): domain Bacteria; kingdom Pseudomonadati; phylum Bacteroidota; class Sphingobacteriia; order Sphingobacteriales; family Sphingobacteriaceae; genus Pedobacter; species Pedobacter sp. SG908. The sequence goes on along the minus strand of NZ_JAAOYY010000001.1, from coordinate 2,108,494 downwards.
AATATTCGTCATTCCCACGCAGGCGGGAATCTTAAAGCTTTTTGCATTAGGATTATCTCCGATGAGCACTTCGTGGTTCCCAATCAGGTTGGGAATGACGCCCCTATTACATTATCTACTCACTGGCAGCCATACCGACATTTCTGAATGACCACGGTTTCCCCAGGCAAAATATGGCACCAGTTTAATTTCTGTTGTTGTATTTTTATCTTCAATCGGCCTGTACAACACATTTTTCCAATTGTTTGGCATTACCATTTTTGCATTTCCTACCAAACTCATCATCGCAGCGCCATCGATATTAATGGGTTTGACCTCAAATTTGGTTGAAGCCAGAATAAAAGCATTAAAAATACTTTTACCAGGTAAATCTGTCGATTCCAGGCAATAAACAATTGGTCCGCGTTTTACCGCTACCTGATTCCTGTTTTCTTCAACCAAAGGATTGGCTTCAATCAAAGTGGCATCCATAGGGAGATTTAATTCTATTACATCACCGTTTTTCCAAACGCGGCTGATTTCTGCGTAAGTTCCGGAAATGGCTTTAACATTTTCAGTTTTTCCATTGATTGTGATCTGTGCATTATGTGTCCACGACGGGATTCTCAAAAATAATGAATAAGCTTTATTCCCTATTTCTTTAATGCTGATTTTGATCTTCCCATCCCAGGGATAGTTGGTTTCTTGCGACAAAGAAATTTTCTGACCACTAGTTAATGTTGTATTTAGGTTATTACCGCCATATAGATTAAACCACAGTCCTTTATCTGAAGTACTGTAAGCATAATCACTAACTTCTGCAATGGTTCTGACTACGTTTGGCGGGCAGCAATTGGATAATGCGATATAAGGCACCCTATCTTTCGACCAGCGTTGTTTAAAAGGTAAATCGTCTGATTGCGCCAAAGGATTGGTGTATAAAAAGTTTTTTCCATCCAAACTAATTCCAGACAGAACGCTATTGTGCAAAGCGAGTTCCATTACATCAGCATATTTTGCATCGCCTGTAATCTGCAACATGCGCCAGTTCCAGAGTACGTTACCAATGTTGGCGCAGGTTTCGTTATGTGCGGTAAAATTGGGCAATTGAAAATCGCGGCCAAAAGCCTGGTGGATTTTCTGCACATCGGCCGGGTTATAAGATGTGCCATCGGGCGAAGTCCCATCATATAGCGAGCCACAACCACCTGTAATGTACATTTTGTGCTGATTGACATCGTCCCACATTAAATTTAAAGTATTTAATAGCGAATCTTTACCCGTTTCGGCATATAAATCAGCTACACCCGCATAAAGGTAGTTGGCACGAACGGCATGGCCCATGGCCTTCGTTTGTTGTAGAAAAGGAATGCGATCCTGGTTATCGTCTGTTCCGTCATTAATCTTACCTTTTATGGCAATTAAATGTTGGGCCAGTTCTAAATACCGGGGATCTTTTGTGGTGCGGTACATTTCTACAACGCCCATGTAATGCGATGGACAAATCGCATTTCGTGCTAATGTTGGCGAAGCAGATTTATAGAAATTATACAGATAATCTGTCGCTTTTTTAGCAATGTTGAGCAAAGTAGTTTTTCCGGTTGCACGATAATGGATGCAGCCAGCTGTCATTAAATGGCCTATATTGTACGATTCGAAGCTCAACCTATCCTGAAACTGGTTTTTAGACCCTGTTTTGCGCTGCTCAATCATTGCTTTGGTATAGATGTAACCATCGTCGCGTTGTGATTTACCGATTACCACAATGGCCTTATCCATCATTTCGTTCAGTTTCGGGTTTTTAGTTGAAGCATATAAAACAGCTACAGCCTCCAGGGTTTTGTAATAATCGCCATCATGGAAAGATGGACCAGCATGCGAACCCGTATCTAAACCTGCTGCAATTTTGAAATTTTCAAAAGCATGACTGATCTTGGGATCGTTATAAATGGCCCACATATTGGGCACCATGGTTTCGGTAGCTACTTTAAAGCGGTCGGCCCAAAATCCTTTTGTCCAGGTTACATCCGTCATATTGATGCTGTGCAATTTCGCATAAGGCGAATTTGACGTATTAACCAAAGCTTTGTCTTGTGCTTTAGCACTTAACGTTAGAAAAAGCGCTACACAAACAATTACCTGAACTCGTAAAGTATGCAGGACAAAATTTTTGCTTATATGGGATAGCTTTTTCATTATTTTTTAGTTTTTAAACTGCAAATGTTTCTTGTTTTGGTGTTATTAATCTAGTTTATTGCCAAAAGTCCTTAGATTCTGAAGCGTAGGTAATGGCCTGATCATTATTTTCTTTGTATTTTTCTTTAAGATTTTTTCGGAACCCAATAACATTGTAGTTTCCGTTCTCACTCCTGTTAAAAGATTAAATACAGTCTCGGTTGTCGAATTTTTCCCATCATAAACTACGCTAGAGACTTTAATCAATTGAAAAATTCCTTTTTTGTAGATGAATTGATACGCTAAGCGAACATCATTTTTTTCAGTGTTCATTAATAAAAATCCGTTTTCAATAAAAAAATAAGGGATTTGATTTTTAGTATGTACACCGTTTACATATTGGGGTTCAATTACATCAGTTGAAGAGAAAACCATTTTAAATTTCTTATTTGGCTGTAAAAAAAATATTTGTAACCTTAATGGAACCGCTGTATCGATCGTATCCATCATAATTACGGTTTTGTCGATCAAGCCATCTTTATTTAAATCGCCCTTTTCTAACCTGATCTGGACATTAAAATTATCCTTCACCTTCTTTTGTTGAGCGTAAACAATAGTTTGGGTAAGAACCAGAATTAATACAATTATTTTTTTCATTTATTTTGAAATCATTAAATCTCCATTTACTCTTCCACTTGTATCACTATCGGCCCTAATAGTCCTGCAGGATTTAAAGCTTTACCTTCCAATCGGAAAGGTGCAGTTGTTTTGGTAATTCTTTTATTTTCTGGCAATTTGCTATCGCCTATTAAACGGTTAGCCCAGGTATTTGTCACTTCGATGGTAATTTGATTCTCGCCTCTTTTAATGGCTTTACTGATTTCTAAACGGTGCGGAGCAGTCCACAAAGTGCCGCAGTTTATTCCATTGATTTTTACTTCGGCAATACTGGAGAATTCGCCTAAATCGAGCCAGATTTTACCTTTAAGATCGTTATTGAAGGTGAAGTTTTTGCTGTAGATTGCAGTTCCTGAATAATATTTAACCAAACTATCTGTATTTTGTGTCCAATCGGTTAAATCGCTAAATATTATTGGTTTTGATGGACCTCCATAAGTGGGATCAAATTGAGCTTGCCAAGTTTTAGAAATATCCTGAATCGTTTTGAAGTTAGACCAGTTGTTGCCATTATTAAATTGAGTTTTAGGGGTTTCCTTTTCGAAGAGAAAAAACAAACTTTGATTAGGAGCAATTTTATAAGTAAAACCTGTTCGCCCCCCTTTACTAGACCAATTATTAATGTCAGTTAACTTATCGGCAACAGCATCATAAACTTGTGGTATTTTATTGGTTACACGAAATGAAAACCAGAAATTTCTTTCTTTAGCCTCTTGATTAGAAATAAAATAGATATCCTTTTTGTCAGTTTTCCTGTGATTATAAGCAACTTTTTTTGCATAAGTAATTGGCTTACTGTTCGGATTGGATTCCGTTACATAAAGATCTGGTTCAATTCCTACAAGTTTAAAATTATCGGCATTAAAAGGAGCTTTAAACAGATTGCCTTTATCCATTACTTTCATTAAAACAGGATGATGATGATTATTTATCTCATGAAAATTATTCTTCCAAATTTCATCCGCTGCCGAGTTAAACGCAGATTTACTAACTTGTTGTAAACCATTTTGATACAAAGGCATGTCTGCTACAATCACATTAGCTCCCGCTATAATTAATTCAAATATTTTTTTTACAGTTGTATAACTCATATGCTGATAATTCGGGTTCATTTTCATGTTACCCGGTATTACCAAAATTTTATAGGTTGCCCCACTTTCGAAAACAACATTGCCATCTTTAACAGTTGCTGTACTCAATACATCGGGATTAAAGCTATCATAAGCATATCCACGTAAAGGATTTACCCAATTTTCGGGATCGGACATATTTGCTGAATGGGTTACACCGGCTGGTATTTGCCTTAAAGGTTCACCAACATTTGCGAGGCGTTTCTTTTCAACCTCCACAACATCAGCACCAAAAATACCGGGCAAGGTTTCTACCAGCCTATCTGGTAAAACAGAACGGCGTGGTAATTCTTCACCAGTAAAAACGGCGATATCTACAACAGGTTTGCCTTGTTGTAACAAGCTTTGGGTTCTTTCTGCATAATCTACCCATGCTTTTCCAGCCTTCCACCAGGTTTGATCGCGTTGGAAATAAAGGCCAACACCATCTAAGGTCATTCCAGGTTTCCGATCTGTCCAGGGATTATGTGTAAAAACGTGATACACCAATTTATTGATCCCTAAAGCATAATTACGATCCTGTAAGGTTTTCATATTCGCTGGACTTTCGTTCCAGTCCATTCTGACTGTTGTAAAAGCTTCGGCCTGGATGATGTTTTTACCATAAATATGTGCGCCAGAAATGGCATCCAACATATCATTTGGTTTGTCGTGCGTAGGGCTGTTTAACCAGAATTCGCCCATGGGAATGTCAACCGTTTTGTAATGCATTAATCCGTCACTCATCATCGTTGGTGCAATACTTTCGGCTGTAAAAGTTACGCCTTGATCCTTTGCCAGTTTCGCAAGTGTTTTATAAAACTGATCTACAACCAATTCCGAAATCGTTTTTCTAACATCGTAAAGGAAATTTTCGGACACAGATACATTCTCTACAGGCAATCCGGTCATGATAGGTAAATAAGGCGTTAAATCGTAACCTCTACGCTTTAAAAATTCTGCTTTAAATACCGGCGACCAATTCTGGCTGCCACATTCCCAACTGTCTACATGGAAAACGCTTAGAACTTTTTTGGCTATTTCTGGTCCGCCATGTTTTAAGGCTTCACCATACCAATTCTTGAACTGTAATTTTATGGCTTCTGGGTTAAATTTATCACATTCCAATCCTCTTCCACCGCCACCAGTTGCGTTAGTATGCCCGGTTGAGGTATGACCGATCCTTAAAATTGTCCAATTACCTTTCGGCGCTTTCCAATTTAAGGTTCCATCTGGATTTAATTTATCCGTTAGGTTAATGATCTTATTCAACGGTACACACAGGTTTTTGGCAATTTCTGCTTCTGTACTTCTCTTACTGATCCGCCAGACAGAACCGTTTTTACCTTCAAATTGATTGAGCTGCGCTTCAGAAGACAGTTCAAGATTCACGAGCTTTAATGATGACTTCCATTTGGCTGCATCTAAATCCTCTGAACCTGGTTCGGATCCCTTTTTGTCATAAATAAACCTGAAAAACCTAGCGGTGGTAGGTACAATGGAATGGGTAACATCTTCATCGGTATCCTGCCAGCCATGACGGGGCGCTTCCAACCTACCTATTGATCGGAAATTTTTCCCATCATCACTTACCTCAATGGCCAAACGTTGTGCCTGATAGTTATTTCCGCTGATTTTAATGGTTATCGTTCGGCAGGTGAAAGGTTTTTCAAATTCGTACTGAATATAACATGGTTCATTTGAACCAAAGTTTTTCTTATTCCCTGGCTGAACGAGACCAGTGGCATCAGCACCATTGCTGGCTGTAATTTTGGGGCTAACCGTTCTTGTTGAAATGCTTTCACCAATTGGTGAGGGGTAAGCGTAAACGGCAATATCTTTATAATAATTTTCTTTTGATTCTGGTTGAGGTAAATTGATCTTAGTAACTGTATTACTGCTATTTATTCTAGACCAAACTACTTTCTGCATCGACAATTCAGGTGTTATCCATGGGCCACCTGCCAGCGCGAAACCATCGCTCACATGCATGCCTAATTTCAGATCCAACCGTTTCGCCTCATTCATGGCAAACTCAACCATTTGCCACCATTCTGGTGTTAGTTGAACGGCAGGCGGTGAATAAACTGGTACTTTATCAGGTCCTTGAATGCTCATTAAATAAGCACCCGCGATGCCGTTTGATTTCATGGCTTCCAGATCGGCTGTGATGCCGGCTTTTGAAACCGCACCTTTAACCCAATACCAAAATACCCAAGGTTTTGCACTTTCGTTCCGTTGCGCAAAAAGGCTTACTGAAAAGCCAAAGCAAAACAACAGCATGAATATAAAAATCTTGCTAAACCTAAATTTCATTTTTTTTATTTTATTATAAATACCGAAGGTGGCTTTCAACCCGCGAAACAATCTTTATTCAAGAATAGATTGCCTCGTTGTTCCTCCTTGCATCCGATACCTATCGGAAGACGTTAAATTTTATTTGTGTGCGATTTTATAACCCCGTAAGCCGAAATAAAGGACGAAAACAAAACAAACCAAAGGGATGCTATAGCCAATCTGGATATTATCGCCATACATATCGATTAAACTTCCCATACCGAATGGTAAAATTGCGCCGCCCACAATCGACATGATCAACCATGAAGAGCCTGGCTTGGTATCATCACCTATACCATCGATTCCTAACGCGAATATGGTTGGAAACATAATCGACATAAAGAATCCGACAGCACCTAAAGCATAAACTACATAAGAACCTTTACCTAAAATGGCAACTAAACACAATAAAATAGAGATTACCGCATAAATAGCGAGCAGTTTATTCGATGATACAAACTGTAAAATCGCAGTTCCTGCAAAGCGTCCAGCAGTAAACAAAAATCCATATATCGCTAAATATGAGGCTGCCGTCCGCTCATCGAAGCCTCCACCCTGTTGGGCCATTCTAATAAAGAAACTGGTAACACAAACCTGCGCACCAACATAAAAGAACTGAGCAACAACTGCCCACTTGAGGTGTTTATGGCGTAGTGCGCCAAAAAAACTTCCTTTTGCTTCTCCATCAATACTTTTGGTTTTGATTTCGGGAAGGTGAATAAAGTAAAATACAGCGGCTATTATCAATAAAACAATGCCAAGGGAAATGTATGGTGTTTTAACTGATGCTGCCTCTTTTAAGAAATAACTGTTTCTACCTGCCTCCGTCATGGCTGCCAATTCTTCTTTGCTGTGCGATTTACCTGAAAGGATAAACAATCCGCCAATCATTGGAGCCACCATAGCAGCCAATCCGTTGAAAGATGCCGCCAGGTTTAATCTGCTCGTTGCTTTCGTTGGATCACCCAATACAGCAGCATAAGGATTGGCAGAAGTTTCGAGCATGGTTAAACCACAACCAATAATAAAAAGTGCAATCAAAAATGTAATGTACGACAGGTTATTGGCAGCTGGCACAAATAAAAACGCACCGAAAGCAAAAGCAAGTAAACCTGAGATCATGGTTGCTTTATAACCCCACTTTTTCAAAATCATTCCGGCTGGAATCGCCATTAAAAAATAAGCAAAGAAAACTGAGGTATCAATTAAAGTAGACTGCCGATTATTGAGGTTACAGGCTTTTTTTAAGTGTGGAATCAGGATAGAATCGAGGTTATGTGCCATTCCCCAAAGGAAAAACAAGCTGATTACGAGTATGAACGGCAATAAATACTTCTTTCCTGATGAGGGATTGCGCTCAGTTACAATTTCTTGCTGTGTGTTGTGGTTCATTATATTTGGTTTTTTTGTTTGAATTGGCAAAAAAAGATTGCCGCGCCGTTCTTCGTCGCAATGACGATTTTTATCTTACTTTTTCTTCACTACCAAAAGATGGTCGCAGACTAATACAACCGCTCCGTGTTGGTTGATGATTTCTACATGCTCGGTTACGGTGCCATATTCTGGCCTTTTGCTCTCCCCTTTTTCAGAAATGGTTATTTCGGAGTGAATGGTGTCGCCAATAAAAACAGGTTTTACGAATCGCAATTTATCATATCCTTTACTCATGGCTTCAGGATTGATTTCTGATGCAGTTAAACCGATACCAATGCTAAAAATCATCGTTCCGTGGGCTATTCGTTGTTTGAACGGCTGTGTTGCACACCATTCGGCATCCATATGGTGCGGAAAAAAATCGCCTGTATGACCTGCATGAACTACAAAATCGGTTTCTGTTATGGTACGACCTAGCGTTACACGTTTATCTTGTAATTGATAATCTTCAAAAAATGTTGATTTGAAATACATCTTATTATTTTTTAATTTTTCTTTGTCTTAGCCAGACGGGCTCTTTTCTTTTGACTGCAAAAGAAACAAAACGCCCAGCTTAAAATTTTTCTTTTAAAGGAACTGCGTTGGCCTTGACAATGCGTTCCGAAAAATTTGTTAGGCTGGATTTAAGTGGAACGGTTTTTAGTGCTTTGGCCTTTCAAATTGCAAATAGCATCCGTTCATATATTGTCCAATTCCTAAATCATATTACCTCGATCGCTTATTATCTGCCTCACAATAACGATTTAATTATTTAACTGTTCTTTTACCTTTACCCCTCCAATATCACTCGATTGGTAGGCACTTTCTACCACGGCCATGGTTTGGATTACATCCTCGACACTGGTATGTAAAACATCGCCTGAACCTTCATTATAACACATCAAATTGGCCATAGTACCAATAAAAGCCTCTGGAAACCAAGATCCCTCTAACTTAACTGTTTGCCATTCTGGTGATTTTCCATCTTCTACAATACAGTATTCAAAAACATCTGGTACACCGTGCGGATAATCCATCAATAAGCCAATTTTAGCCACAATGGCGCCTTTGGTTCCCTCCCATTTAATATAACTTTCCTGATGATTTGGACCGAAATCGTGATCGTGGTTGGTGTTGATTACCGCATGCATCGTATCGCCATAATCGAATAAGATCGTAGAACGAGATGATGACAAACTTTTCGCCGGATGTTTTAAGGTTTTTGCTAAAATACTCTCAGGATTACCCAAAAATGAACGGATTAAATCGACATAATGAATGCTGTGGTATTGAATTTCTAAACGTGGATGGATAATTACATGCGGAAAAATCTCCCAAGGCGTTTTAATCGTTACGCGGACTTCCATATCGTATAATTCGCCGATTAAACCTTTATCGATGATGTATTTTGCGGCACTTACAAATGGTGCAAAACGCAATTGAAAGTTTATAGCCGCTTTTAAATTCTTGGTTCTGCAGAGTTCGAGGATTTCTTTTGCCTGTGTAAAATCATCGCCCATAGGTTTTTGAATTAACACCGCACTTCCATCGGGCAACTGCTTTAATGTTTCGATGTATTGCTCAGGCATGATGGTTAAATCGTAAACTGCATTGGCTGGAGCCAGTTTTACGGCTTCGGCCACAGAATTATAGACATTTGGAATTCCAAAAGCATCTGCTAACTTCTGTGCCCGTTCTTTCGTCCGGTTTACAATGCCATGCACTTCAAAACCAGCAATTTTATACGCTGGCAAATGTGCATCGGCCACTATTCCGCCTGCACCAATAATAATGATGGGCTGTTTGGTCTGCGGGAGTTGGGGTTTATATTTGATATCAATACTCATTTGTCAATTTCATTTATCTGGTTCTGTGCACGTTGAATGAGTTCTTCGGTTGCGGCATCGGTATTGATGGCCTGCAACACCATTTGGTCGATAATGGCGGCAATAGCAGCCCAATTTTGTTTCTGTGGCAACATATTCGCCACCTGGTGTAATTGTTCCAGTTTATGGTAATAAGGAATAACCTGGTTGATCTCTTCATCTTTCCAGGTCGAAATCCGGCAACCAATCCCTCCTGCTAAAGTGAGCTGTTTATCCTGTTCTCTGGCTAAGGCAAAACGAAGAAAATCGTATGCGATATCTTTGTGTTTACTACCCTTAGCAATGGTGTAAAGCCAGTATACGTTTAAAGAAGCTGATTTTTCGTTAATGGCTGAGGGTAAAAGTTCAACATCTATATTGCCTTTCACTTTTGAATTTGCATCTACTTCACACATCGCTGCAAAACCGAACCAATTGATCATCATAGCGGCTTCACCTTGCGAAAAGGCTATTCCTGCGGCTACGGATTCGAATGCTGCAGATTTTGGATGGACAGCAGTTTTATCGTTAACAATTTTACGGTAAAAGTTTAAACCATCAATCGCCGCTTGTGTATTGATCTGGATAAAACCATGTTTGTCAACCAGTGTCCCGCCCCTCGTCCATAATTGCAGCGCAAAATCAAAAACAGTATTATGGCCATCAGGATAACAGGCGAAAATACTGCCATATAAATTTTGTTCGGGACGATTGAAAAAACGCGCAATCTGATGAAAATCTTCCCAGGTTTGGGGTATTGCTAAGGTTTTGCCGAATTGAGCAAAATAGCGGGCTTTTTCGGTTTCACTTTCGAACAGGTCTTTTCTATAAATAAAACATTCTGGCCCATCATGAAATGGCAGGCCAACCACCTCCCAGCCGAAGCGCTGCAGTCCTAAAAGCGATTTGCTCCACCCCCTCGGGAAATCGTCGGGCTTGTTTTTGTTGATGTAGGGATTTAAAACTTCGAAATCATTGCCTGAATAGCCTTCCAACACCCAATCGGTACTGATGTGCGCAATATCAAAATCGCCGTTTGCCAATCCTTTTTGAGTGATGGTACTGTCGTAAAGTTCGTGCAGGTCCATTACCACCATATCCAACTTTAGTGTACAGCCCGAACTGAGACAATATTGTTCCCAGAATTTCTGCATCGCAGCTTCAAATGGCGCAAATTTACGAACGGCTATCCTGAAAGTTTCTATTTGGTTATGCATTTGCAGTGCTATGCTTGGTTATAAATTCTTTGATAATATTCTCATTATCCTGTCCTAATTTTGGCGAACCAATTGCTGAAGTTAATAATTCGCCATCAATGCGGATCGGGCATCTGGTGGTTTCATATCTGTAACCATCAATCATTTCCACTTCCTGAACCATCTTCAACACCTTAAAACCCTCATGGGCCATTAAAGCATTCCAGTTTAACACATCTGCACACCAAATATCGGCAGGTTCTAAAATGGAAAGCCATTTTTCGGTAGTCGCCGATAAAAGATGATCAGCCAAAATGGCCTTAATCTCATCACGTTTATCGAATGCCTCGGTGATTTCGATGTAATCTTCTAATGGTTCGCAGCCAAGCAGCTTGCCGAGCTGTGGAATGGACACCATCGCCAGGGCTAAATATCCGTTTTCTGTTTGATAAATCCCATAAGGAGCGCCTAAATATGCATTTGCATTGTTCTTTTTAGAACGTTGAGGCAAAGATCCGCCATCATTCATAAAAGTGGTGATGGTTTCAAACTGAAAATCGTAAGCGGATTCCATCATGCTGATCTGCACAAAACCACCTTCGTTTTTTAATGCTTTTCGGTATAAACAGGCCAGGATTCCCTGCGCCAAATGTGCGCCTGCTAACATATCTACAATGGATAAACCCATTGCTACAGGGCCACTATCGGCATTTCCGGTTAAAGCGGTTAAGCCGGTAACTGATTGTAAAAGTAAATCCTGACCAGGTTTGTTTTTCCATTCGGTCCTGTTGCCATAGCCTGAAATTTCGCCATAAATTAGGGTTGGATTTAAAGCGATTACGGATTGATAATCGAAACCTAAACGCTCCATTACCCCTGGACGGAAATTATGGATCATAACATCTGCTTTTTTAAGCAGTTCGCGTACCATTTCACAATCTTCTTCACGTTTTAAATCAACTTCAAAACTTTCTTTATTCCTGTTAATGGCATGAAAAACAGATGATTCGCCGTTCATAATCAGATTTGAGGTATAGAGCGTGCGGCAAATGTCGCCTACACCCAAACGCTCAATTTTGATTACACGTGCCCCCATATCGGCCAGGCGCAAACTTGCTGATGGCCCCGATAGGAACTGACTGAAATCGATAACTAAATAATCTTCAAGCGGTAGCATAATTTTATTTTTTAAATCGTCACTTCACTAAATGCAATCCTCATCTCGGCCGTAGTGTTCCAAAGGAATTCCTTCGGAGGAGAGATCTATTAAGTCTTTCTCCGATAGATTTCTCTCCCGAAACTTCGGGATTGCGCTTCATCCGATAGCTATCGGATCGAAATGACGACTTTATTTTATTTTTCGTTTGTCATTCTGAGCCAGTCGAAGAACCTTTTGTAGATTTATCTCTGCGTTTCGACAGGCTCACCGTGACAATTAATTTAATTCAAACTCTTTATTAATCCCAGCCGTATTAAAACCAAGTTTTGGCGCTGCTTTACCGGCAAATAACTTTTCATTATCCAGTCTAATCGGGCTAACTGTTGTCTTTATTTTTTTGCCATCATCTAAATCCAATTCCTGTTCAATCTGTAGGCTTTTATAGGTATTCGTGGCGGTTGCAGTTTGATAGTTTAATACTTCTGCGCACCAAATCCCGTGGCTTTCCAAAAGATCAACCCAATGTTTTGTACCAGCTGTTTTAAAGGTTTCGGCCAGGCGGACAATTAATTTATCGCGGTTTTCGAATGCTGAACCTGCCTCAACATATAAGTCAGTAATATCGCAATTAATAATCGTACAGATATTCGGCAGGTTGCCCATGGCCATGGCAATATAACCGTTGTTGGTTTCGTACATGCCATAAGGAGCGCTTAAATAAGCGTGTGCACTGCCTTTTGCTCCGCTTCTATCGGGTAATTTACCACCATCGTTTAAGTAGGTGGTTAATACTTCAAACTGTACATCCAAAATGGATTCGAGCAAACTCACCTCAACCAAAACACTTTTATTGGTTTTTGCCCTTTTGATCAAAGCGGCCATAATACCTTGTGCCAAATGGTTTCCACACATAATATCCGAAACAGAAAGTCCGAAAGGAACTGGTCCGTCTACATCAACACCCGATAAAAATGTTAATCCTGAAACGGATTGTACCAATAAGTCCTGCCCTGGCTTGTTTTTCCACGGACCTTCACTTCCATAGCCTGTAACTACACCATAGACAATTTTAGGATTAATGGATTGAACATTTTCGTAATCCAGACCAATTTTTTCCATCACACCAGGACGGAAATTATGCGTCATTACATCAGCCTTGCTGATTAATTTTTTAAGTCGTTCTAAATCTTCCGGATTTTTTAAATCGGCGGCATAACTTTCTTTATTTCGGTTAATGGTGTGAAAAAGCAGGCTGTCTTCATCCACAAAAAGATTCTTGATGGATAAAAATCTGCAGGCATCGCCTGTTTTTGGTCGTTCGATTTTAATCACACGGGCACCCAAATCGGCCAGTTTCAAGCCAGCTGATGGCCCTGCCAAAAATTGGCAAAACTCTAAAACCAAAAGTCCTTCAAGCGGTCTGTTCATGATAACACTAAACTTTTAGATTGCTGATATAATTTATTCAGTGCCGATAAAACCTGGATTTCATCGCCTCCATTCATTAAATAATCGCGCACCACATCGCCCGCGTGATCTTGAAAATACATCGAACCGTGGTAACGTGGACGGAGAAAAGCTCTTTGCAAGGCCGGTAAAGTATTCAGAAAATAATGCTGGCTCTGGCGGTTGACTTCTTCATTTTTCCATGCGGCCAAATGCCCTGGCTGACCACCACTTTCAAAAAACAAAGTAGACTGACAAGCCGGTGAACCTACGAATTCTACATATTTGGCAGCAATCTCCAATGCCTCGCATTTAGCTGAAATGGCTAAACCTGTTCCACCTAATGTACTTCTCAGGTTGGTTTTACCATCTAAAGAAATCATATCGTGAAAATGCAAGGTTTTGCGGGCATAACCATTACGCGAATAGTTCGAGTAGCCATAAGCAAAGGGGCAATACGCAATTTCGTCGGTTAAAGTCATTGCTTCATAAACCTGGATCGGGTTTCTGTTGAAGTTTGCTTGATCTATTTTGGAGGCTAGTTCCCGATACATTTGCAAAGCCCTGCTACCAATTTCCTTAGAGACCACCTCTTCGTTTCCTTGACAAGGATCTTCACCTAAAGAGCAGCAAAGGGTATAAAAATTCATTAAAACATCGATGGGAATACCTGCAAAAGCAACCAAACCATTATCTGCAAGTACCAATAGATCTTCAAAAGATTTAGGTAATTGCAAATCCTTTTGAGCGAATAAATCTGGTCTTGAAGCTGCTACAGGAGTTGCAGCATCTATCGGTAAAGCCCATAAGTGTTCATTATAAAAATAACTCTCGTAAGATTGACCTACCGAATTTTCTTCCTGATCTTTCAAATATTCTTTAGAAAGATAAAGATCCAAAGGCACTATTGATTTTGTTTTTGCGGCAAAACCTGCCCAGGGATGATCGATAACCAAGAGATCAAATCGTTCTGCCAACTCCTGGATTGAAAAATCGGCAAATTGCTGCAAACTTCTTTTCTCCCAGGTGATGTTTACATTTGGGTGCAATTCAGAAAATCGTTGTGCCGTAGCCACCAATGGCAAAAGCCCGCGGCTATGGTTCCAGGTTATTCCTTTTAAATTAATTATCTTCTCCACTTTATTTCTTCTTTTTATCTAATGGTCGGTGTCTCCACCGACCATGTTCTTATTTTAATTTTTTCAGTTGGTGAGACACCAACCGATAGATTTAATGGTTGGTATCTCCACCAACCATGTTTTTATTTTACTTATTTAGGTCGGTGATACACCAACCGATAGATTCATTTCTGTTATTCTATTTTCCTGTTTTTATAATTATCGATGATGATGTTAAACCAGCTGATGAAGCTGTTAATTTTATGGTTCCGGTTTTTTCTGTTGATTGAAGAATGGCCAAACATAAACCATGGAAAGTTTTACGGTAACTGGCTTTAAAAGGCTCTAAACTTGCCTGAAACCCATTATCAACACCTGCAATAAAACCAACACCTTCAACCTGAAAATCAACCAGATTATCTGCATTTGGCACTACGTTACCAGCAGCGTCTAAAACGCGAACGGTTACAAAAGACAAATCTTTACCATCAGCTTTAATATTTTTTCTATCGGCTATTAATTCAATCTTTGCCGGATCTCCTGCGGTTTTCACTTCACGTACTAAAACATCTTTGCCACTTTTACGGGATACTGCTTTTAAAGTTCCAGGCTCAAAAGGCACATTCCAAAGCACATGTAAATCATCGCCCTGTTTTGATTTTTTTCCTAACGATTTTCCGTTCAGGTACAATTCTACCTCATCGGCATTGTTGTAATAGGCCCAAACTTCTACAGATTTTCCTTGTTTCCAGTTCCAATGAGGCAGAAGGTGTAATACAGGTTTGTTTGTCCACTCGCTTTGGTACATGTAATATGAATCTTTCGGGAAACCTGCTAAATCAACAATTCCAAAGTATGAGCTTCTTGCTGGCCACGGATAAGGTAAAGGCTCACCCAGGTAATCAAAACCCGTCCAAACAAATAAACCTGAAACATGGTCGTATTTTTTAGCTGCTGCCCAGGTTTCTTCGTGTGTAGAACCCCAATAGGCTGAAACATTGTCGTAAGCGGATGCCGACCATTCGCTGTTACCTTCGGTAAACTTTGTTTTTCCGTCTTTAGGCCAACGGCGGATGGTATCGGCTGTATCGTAAAAACCTCTGGTTTCTAGCGCAGAAGTAGTTTCTGTTGCTAAAAATTTGACTCCAGGGTAGTTTGTAGGGAAATCTTTATACAGTTTGTGATTGTAGTTTAATCCATAAATATCAAGCGCATTGGCCTGGTAGATAAAATTCTTTTCGGCTTTTGTTTCCGTTAAAGCTGAGGTTACCAGCCGGGTTTTATCTAAGTTTTTAACGATACCAACCAATTCTTTTGTAATCGCGATGCCTGTACTGTCAAACTGCTCGCGGATTTCGTTACCGATACTCCATAGAATTATGGATGGGTGGTTACGGTCGCGTTTAATCATATCTTCCAGATCTTTTTTATGCCACGCTGGAAAATCGAGGTGGTAATCGTTTTTGGTTTTCTTTTTCACCCACATATCGAAAGCCTCATCCATAACCAGAAAACCCATTTTATCGCATAAATCTAAAAATTCAGGTGCAGGTGGATTATGCGCTGTACGGATAGCGTTCACCCCCATTGCTTTCATTATTTCCAGCTGGCGTTCCATAGCCCTCACATTTACTGCGGCGCCTAAAGCACCTAAATCGTGGTGTAAACAAACACCTAAAATTTTCATTGGTTTTCCGTTTAACGAAAAGCCTTTAGCTGCATCAAAATTGAATTCACGCACGCCAAAAGGTGTTGTATATTGATCAATAATCTTCCCATCAGCCTGTGCAATTTCCACCACCAACTTGTACATGTTCGGATGATCAACTGACCACAGTTTAGGATTAGCTATCCCAAGACCATTAATTGCCATTGTTGTAGAAGTTTCACTGGTGTGGAGTGGCCATTCCTTTTTTTGCAATTGGATATTTTTATCATCCAAAATGGTCGTCAGGATTGTATAAGTACCTTTTGTGTTGAATTTATTTTCAATGTCGATCTCCGCATTTACTGACGCGATACTTTCACCAGGTTTTAATTTTCTGCTTTCGTTGCTTTGACCTTTATCGCCGCTGATTAAGAAGGTTTTCACAAAAGTGCCATTGCGTTTGATTGAAACTTTTGCTGTAGATGTAAGCCATACATTTCTATAAATCCCCGAACCCGAATACCAGCGCGAATCGGGCTGCGCTGAGTTATCTACTTTAACTGCAATGATATTTTTCCCAGCTTTTAAGAATTTGCTGATCTCGTAAGAAAAAGAGCTGTAGCCGTAAGGCCTTTTGCCCAGATACTGACCATTGATCCAAACTTCACTGTTTTTATACACGCCGTCGAATTCGATTGTGATTAATCTATCCTTAAAATTGGCAGGAGCTGTAAATTCTTTTCTGTACCAGCCAATGCCTGTGGGTAAACCACCTCCCTCAGGTTTTGCAGGGTTTTTCTCATCGAATTTTCCTTCAATGCTCCAATCGTGCGGTAAAGTGAGTTTTCTCCATTTAAGATCGTTATATGCTGGGGATTTTGCATTTGGTTCGTCTCCCAAAAGAAATTTCCAATCTTTGTTAAAGCTGGTTCTGATGCGGGGTTCATGCCTAATCTTATCTCTATTGGTCGTCATGGCGAGGCACGAAGCAATCTTACTATTATGGGTTGGCTGTTCTTTCGCATTAGGATTGCTTCGTGCCTCGCAATGACGGGATGCACACAGACCTAATACTAAAAAAAATACAACATTAAAATTACTTAGCCTCTTCATGTTATTTCTTTGTTTCGCTTACGAAATTCAATTTACTCTTACCTAAATCTTTCGATGTAGCCACGGCAATTCCACGCTGATCCTGTTTGTTAACCGCACAATAAAAATGGTACACCGTGCCTTTGTATTTCAGTACGAAAGATTTATGCGCGTATAATTCATCATATTTTTCTGACGACTCAATCAGGTTGTCACCAGTCCAATCTGTCCAGTTTACCAGGTCATTTGAGGCCGAAAAACGGTTAAATGAACCTTTTCTGTCTTGCCAGAAAGCACCGAAGTAAAACATTACCCAGGTTCCATTAATGTTTTGAATTACAGCATCTCCTGTAATGCCAGCGGGGTGATGAACAACAGGGTTTTTATTGAACCGCCGCCAATGAATCATGTCATCAGAAACGGCCATGCCGATCCGTTCGTACCAGCGTGTTTTTTTATTGTTAACCAAAGAATCGCCCACAGCATTGTAATACATTACAAACCGATTTCCCGTTAATTTTTGTTTATCTTCAATCACCGTACTTTTAAAAAGTTTGTTCCGGTTTTCCCACCAACGTACATCTGCATCACCCGAAGTCAAAACAGGTTTATCTAACCTATTCCATTCTTGAACCATTGATGGATCTTTTGTGGTATAAGCCATTCCGATAGATAAGGGTTCTACTTCGTAACCTTTTTCTTTACCTCCGAAATACGACATCCAATATTTGCCGTCAAAGGTGTTCAGGGCATAATTTCCGCCCCATTTGGTATCCAATAAAGCATTATAACCCGCTTTTTGGTTATCATCCCAATGACCTGCATCTCCAAACGACATCAGTTTACCCTGATTTTCCCAATGCAATAAATCTTTACTTTTTGCCAGCCAGGTCTCGTAACCACGACCACTAAAAATAAGGTAGGTCATGTACCAAAACTTCCCCTTGCGGAAAACTGTCGGACAATCCATTTTATGCTGATTGTCTTCAGGAACCATTACCAAGCCATATTTGTAAGGCGTTTTTACTTCCTGATAAATTTTTTCCATGGTTTCGGCTGAAACAGGATTCGTGGTTTGAGCATTCAATTTTAATGCACTTACAAAAAGGAAAAATGCGAGGATTATCTTTTTCATTTGTACTTTAAATTAAACTTATAATATCCTGATCCCACAGCAACCTTAGCTTTCCCAGCTTCTATTCCTGCATCCGTAAAGGTCGAATTGTATTCTTCGGAGATTTCATATTTCGGCAAAACAGGAAAGTAAATTGTTGCTGTTGTATTTACCGGGATATTCACCTCCAGTGTAAAAGTTCGGTCTGTTTTTTCCCATTTGCAAGAGATTTTGCCATAAGGAGAATTGTAACGCACATCAGCTGAGGTTAAATCGCCTACAACTTCTGGTTCGATTTTAATTTGCTTAAAAGCTATTGAGTTTTCTGCCTGACGGATACCACCAACAGCACTATACAGCCATTCCATTAAGTGCCCCAGCATAAAATGGTTGTTGGATACGGTTGGTAAAGCTGCCCACGATTCGGTTAAAGCCGTTGCTCCTTTGGCGATCTGCATCCCGTAACCGGGAACATCCGAACGGCTGTTCATATCAAAAATCACATCCGATTTCCCGGCATCTTCTAAAACGCGCAACACATAACGATAACCTATATCGCCTGCTGTTAAGCTGTTTTTACGATCTCTGATATCTTTAACCAAATTCTCGATTACTGCATTTTTATGCATTTCTTCAGCCAATTCCATATAAACCGCCATTGCATTTGCAGTTTGAGAGCCTGTTGCATACTGTCTGCTTTTTGCATCAAAGAATTGATTGTTGAATGCATTTTTTACTTCAAGGGCAAGTTTTGCATAGGCCATTGCATCGGCTTTTTTGCCCAGCAGCGTAGCCGTTTTTTCTAAGATTTTTAAATCATAATAATAAATGGCTGTACCCGTAACGCCCATTGGCGTTAACTGAGAAACGCCGGGAGGTTTTGGTCCCAGATCGTACCAATCGCCTAAACCTTGCGATAAAATGTGGTTATTTGCTTTGGTGCCCAAATAATTAATGTAACGTTGCATCATTGGGTAATAATCAACCATAGCCTGTTTATCGCCATACCACTGATATAAATACCATGGCATTAAAATGCTACTGCTGCCCCATTCAGGCGAATCGCGGAACATATCGCCACCCCACTCAAATTTTACATACTCAGGAGCAATTTCTGGAATTAAACCACTAGCCAATTGCGAGTTCTTCATATCCTGTAATGCCTTTTTGAAAAGCGGTGCTGCATTATAATTGTACCGTACAGAACTGCCCATTAAATGCAGTTCTTCTAACCATCCCAATTTTTCGCGATGTGGGCAATCAGTAAAAACACTTACCATGTTGCTTTTAATCGCCCAATCGATCAGGCTGAAAGTTTTATTGAACAGCTCGTTCGAGGATGAAAACTTACCCACCTGCTCAGCAGCATTTCGGATATGTAAAGCTTTTAAAGCTTCTATTACTGATTTGTTAGATGGATTTTCTTTGCCGCTTGGAACAGCTCCTTTAACCTGCAGGTAGCGAAAGCCTGTATAAAAGAATTTAAGACGCCAGGTTTCTACCCCCCCGCCTTTTAAAATGTAGGTAAAATAAGATGGTCCGCCGATATTTTTTTGTGTTACCGAACCATCAGCTTTTAATAATTCGGCTGGGGTAATACTGACAGTATCGCCTTTTTTTCCTCGGACTTTCAATTCGATAATTGCAGAAGCGTTCTGTCCCATATCATAAACCCATTCGCCATGGGCAACCGGATTAATATTTTGAGGTGAAAAATTTTCGAAAATCTTTACAGGTTCTTCTTTTTGGGCATTTAGTTTCGGACCATCAGCTAATAACGACGATTTCCATCTGCTATCGTTAAAACCTGCTAAATTCCAGCCTTTTTGCTCAAGGTTGGCATTGTAATCTTCACCGCCATAAATGCTTGAAAAAGTTATGGGCGATGGCGCGGTTTTCCAACTTTGGTTACTGATGATATTCGCTGAAGTTCCATCCGTATATTCGATTAACAGCCTGCAGATCATTTTCGGATAACCATAAGCTACTTTTAATTTTCTATACCTTTCTTTAACTGGAGGAATATAATAAAAACCATTGCCCAACATCACTCCTATTGCATTTTCACCTCTCTTAAGCTGTTTAGTTAAATCATAAGTCAGGTACAAGGCCTCTTTATCATACTTCGTCCAGCCAGGTGCTAAAAAGTCATCGCCAACTTTCGCTCCGTTTAAACTCATTTCAAAATGGCCTAAACCAGAAATAAAAGCTGTGGCTTTTTTAATTGTCTTCGTTACCGTAAAACCTTTTCGGAACATTGGCAAGATGTTATTGCCAATGTATTTATCTTTTTTACCATCCGTTGGCAGACTATTTACGTTAGAATCCGCTAGTTTTTCGTAGGCAATCCATTTTGCACCTTTCCAATCGGCTGTGTTGAGCAATCCCATTTGCCAAAAGGCAGAAGCGCTCCAGCCAGATTCATGTCCGGAACTGTCCCAAACACGGACTTTCCAATAATAGGTTTTGCTTGATAATAACTTTTTACCTTTATATTTAATCTGTAACGATTGGCCAGACTTTACTTTTTTGGTGTCCCAAACATCCCCAATATTTTTATTTAAATTGCTTAAACTGCTAGAAACTACGATTTGATAGCTTGTTTGCATGATATTGTGTTTAGCTGATTGCAGTTTCCAGCTCAAAGCTGGCGAAAGAACATCAATGCCTAGAGGATTATTCCGATACGCACAATCCAATTGAGCAACCTTAATATCTTGCGCAAAAAGCGGAATGCTTAATAGATAAAGCCAAGAAAATATTACGAGTTTGCTCATTCACTATTGCACACCGTTTCGGATGTTTTGGTTAGGTTTATAAATGGTTATTAGGGATAAAATCCGTTCAGAAATAAATTCTAAATTCTTTTGAATTAAGCTTTATAAATTTCTTAACTTTAAAATACTATCTCTAATTCAAATATAAATGTTTTTTTTAAATATGAAAACATATATTCGTATTTAAATTATACAAAATCTTCTCTTGGATAAATAAGAAAGCATTTTGTATGTTTGAAATTGTAAAAAATACGATACAGCCAAATTTAAACCCGTATGAACGAAAAAGAATCAAAGTACCAAGCCCCTGCTTTGGATAAAGGACTTGATATATTGGAGTATTTATCAGCACAATCTATCCCATTGTCACAAACTGAAATCGCTTTTGGTATTGAGAAAACGCCAAACGAAATTTACAGGATGTTAATGAGTTTGGAAAGTCGCGGTTATATTTTGCGCGATGAGGTTTCGGGCAAGTATAGGTTGTCGTTAAAGCTTTTTTACCTCTCGCACAGGCACTCGCCTATTGATGAACTGCGTAAAGCTGCGCAGTTTCCTTTAGAAGAACTGGCAAACAGCATTCGTCAATCGTGCCATTTGAGTATTTTGTATATGAACCAGGTTATGGTAATTATCCATGCCAAAAGCCCTGGGCCAATTGCGCTTTCTATCGAAGAGGGAAATTTGTTTCCATTGCCTTTAACTGCATCGGGCAAGGTTTTACTGGCTTATATGCCCGAGGCTGAGCGCAGCACAACATTAAAAAACAATTCCATTTTTAAAAAATATGCTAAAGCCCAGCAAGAAGATTTTTTGACTTCATTGGAAGATATTCAGCAAACTGGCTCTTATTTCAAAAATAGTGATTCAGTTTCTGGTGTAACCGATCTTTCGGTACCAATTGGTATTAATGGCAATAATGGAATTATTGCCTGTTTAACCATTTCGATGTTAAATGCGATCAACGTAGATCAAGCGATTGAAAATGATGTGATCCTTGCCGAGGCCTATAAATGTGTTAAAAAGATAGAACAACGGATTGGGGTTTAAGCCTCTTTTCAAACCTATCAGGTTTTAAAAACCAGGTTTACATTCGTAGATTATCCCGAATACTTCACATGATAATCTTTTCCCTTTTCAATCATCACTTCATAAATTCCTTTCGAAACCTCTTTTACTTTAGCACCTTTCATAACTGGTTTGGTTTTGCTTTTTATCTTTAGTTTACCTACACCTGTTGGAGAAGAAACTTTGATTTCTTTTTTACTGCAAAACACTGATATATCACCATTTGTTGTTGGTACTTTACCTTCCATCCACGCTAAGCCGCCCAAATTGGGCTCAATAGTATAGGTTTCGTAGCCTGGTGTTGTGGGTTGTACACCTAGATAATATTTTCCCAATAAATAAATCGGGCTGGCTCCCCAAGCATGACAAAGGCTTTTTCCAAACGGGCGACCGTACATAGCCAAGTGTTCGGTTCCCTTTTTATCTGGGTTGTATTCCTCCCAAAAAGAAGTTGCGCCCAATTTTAACATGCCACCCCAATAATTTTTCATTTCCTTTAATACATAAGGTTGTTCGCCCATCGCACACAATGCCTCTAGCTCGTAAAAACGCATGTATGGGGTGGTAATTTTTGCAATCTGATCGTTAAGTAACACATTCTTTTTAACGGCCAGTTTTTGTTCAGGCGTAAAATAATCAAAGAAGATCCCAAACATATTGGCATAACGGGTTACATTATCGGTTTGTTTATCATCAATACGACTGTGCACCAAAGCACTTTTGTTTTGGTTCCAGTAAAGTTCGAAAATTTTGCTTTTCAGTTCTTTTGCTTGTTTCTCATATTTCGTAATACCTTCTGTATCATTGGCTAACTTGGCACATAAAGCCATGGTTTCTAAACTCCTGGCGTATAATAACTGTTCGAAACTTACTTCACCATCTTTACTCAGTTTATCTGCCCAATCGATAAAAATCCAGTCACCAGGCATCCATTCTAACAGGCCATTTTTATTCTTTCTTCCATCGATGTAAGTCATTAGCGACTGCATCCGCGGGTAAATATCCCGTACGAACTTCTTGTCGCCGGTAAATTTATAGTAATCATAAATCCCTAAAAACCAATAAAAAGAGTAATCCATAATGGTATTGATGTGCGCCGTTACGGGATCTTTTCCACGCTGAGCCAATAAAGTCCGTTTTACAGTTGGTGCATCAAAAAACGAGTAATAGTTCATCAAATAACTTTGATAAGCATCGCCACTCCACACCCAGCGATCGCGTTTTATCCCATCGATAAAGAACTCGCGGGTATTTAAATGGAAGGTATATTTGGCCACATCGTAGATTTTGTTGAGCTCCTCATCCGAAGATTTAAAACTTCCGCGTTCTGTTACTGGTGAATACTCATATAGCATGGAAATAGAATCGACTGTTACATTTCCAGTTGTTTGACGGTTCACATATCTAAATGCTTTCGAAAGTGGCATAATGGAATCCTTTTTCACAGCCAAATCAATATCCACATAATCTAAAGTCTCACATTTATCTTCAGAATAAGCTTCTTCAGCAGATTCACCATAAAATAAACTCAATCTGCCTTTACCTTTTAAACCATGAACCTTAATGAAGCCAAAAGTTTCTTTTCCAAAATCTAATACTTCTCCCCCCTCATTCTTTTTTCTACTTACCGCGGCAATACCTTTAACAGGCAATTTAAACTGTGATGGCAATTGAGTTGGATCAGTTAAATTCCATGAGCCTGCTGAAACAAAAGTGGTTCCCGATTTATCGGAGGTTTTTCCACTCGCATCAATCCATTCTTTATCCTCGAAAGTAGTCAGCCAGGTTTCATCAGAAACCACCGTTTTACCTTGAACAAAAATCGCAGGAACATTAGCCTGGTTGTAAACCTTCAAACTTAATTTATGTTTTCCTGCAGGAATTTGAATGCTTTTTGGAAAACCGGCAATGGCCTGACCATCGATTTTAACGTTGTAAGTGCCTTCTACAAACAACTTAACCTCTTCAGATTGAGCAAGATTAAATTCTTTGTGAAAATCGACCAACACATAATGACTGTCCATTTTCCAGAAGACAGGAAAAAAAGATCCTCTTTCAGTTCTGCGGTTCTGCATCACATTGCTCATGTAAATATCGAAATCGCCCTGATACCAGATCCATGAAGCTTTCTGCGCGAAAAGTTGTGCTGCCGAGCAGGTGAAAATGGCAATGAGGATAAGTTTTTTTAAGTTTTTCATATTGCTTAGTTTTATATTTATCATCATTTCGACTGAAGCGTAGTGGAATGGAGAAATCTATGGAGTATAATTCCTATAGATTTCTCCACTAAGGTCGAAATGACGATTCTTCTATTTTTTAATGCCCATTAAAGAAAATGTAAAGTGTAACCATTACGATTGCAAGCGCTATCCACGAAATCCAGACCGATTTGGCTGGCTTTTCGATATTGGCCTGGTGTTCTTCATTAACTGTGTAAATACTTGGCGATCTATCCAGTAAAGAAATCAAAATCGCGATGATCATTAATCCTGCGAAAATGAAAAACGAAAGCATCAGGTAATGGGGCCAGAAAGTGTATTTATCCGATGGCAAAATCCAGAGATAAGTTACACCAACGCCCAAGCTTAAAATTGAGCCGATTGAAAGTGTAAAATTCACCGCTTTTCTTGTGGTTCTTTTCCAGAAAACGGTAAGTAAAAACACGACTGATAGCGGCGGCGCAATAAAGCCCAAAACCGATTGAAAAACATCGAATAAATTCAATCCTTTGATATTATCGATGGCCAAAACCACTATAACCACGAAAATACATCCTGCAACAACTGCCCATCGGCCAATGCGGATAATTTGTTTATTACTCGCCTGTGGGTTGATTTTCTTCACATAAATATCCATCGTAAAAACGGTACTTAATGAGTTTAAAGAAGATCCTATGGTACCCACCAAAACCGCAATTAGTACAACGATTACCAGTCCATTCATACCAGGCGGGAATAAATTGGTTACCATGGTCATATACGCTTCGTTCGGATCTTTTAAACCAGGAAAAAGTACATAACAAAGGATTCCTGTTCCAATAAATAACGGTAAGGAAAGGATTTTTAACCAACCAATAAAACTCACGCCTAATTGTCCTTGTTTTAAGTTTTTAGCACCCAGAACCGATTGAACCATCGATTGATCTGTACAGAAAAAGGCTACCGCTGCAACTGGATAACCTAATAAAATGGCATACCAGGGATATTTCGGGTCGCTTGCCGGCTGAATTAAATTCCAGAAATGATGTGGCGTTTTTGCATACAACGCAGAAATGCCACCAACTTTGTTCAAGCCTAAAAGCATTAAAGAAAGTGAAACGGCAATGAGTAATATCATTTGGAAAACATTGACTTTAGCAATGGCTTTTAAACCGCCGAAAAAGGTAAACAGTCCTGCAAAAGCGACCAATACGGTAACCGATTGCCACATGGGTATACCCAAAATCTGACGGACCAAAAAACCTCCAGCAAACAAACCGAGTGATAACCACGAGATTAAAATCTTAACCAGCGCATACCAGGCGAGGATATTTTGTGTAGAATCGCCATAACGGTTGCCCATAAACTCTGGCATGGTACTCACTTTGGCGGCAAGATATTTTGGGGCAAAAACAATGGCCAGTAAGAATAAAAAGATAAAAGCATACCAATCGAAATTAACTGCTACGATACCAGTACTATAGCCAATACTGGCAAAAGCCAATAACATCGACGGACCAACATTGGTACCCCACATGTTGAAGCCTATGCTGCTCCAGTTTAATGATTTATTGGCCAAAAATAAGGTCTCATCATCGTTCTTCTTTTTCGAAAAACTGGCCCGATAACCAATGATGATCAGGATAATGAGGTAAGCAATTACGATAAAGTAATCTAAACTGGTTAATCGTTCTACAATGTTTCCCATTAGGTGTATTTTGGTTAGTTTGGTTGTATTATTTGACAGTTTTTAGCCACAGATGAACACGGATAGATACAGATTTTCATGATTTTGTCACTAGTGGTTCGTGGAAACACGAACCATGGCGTATTATATTCCGTGTTTTCTGTGTCTCCGTGGCAAACAATTACAAGCCTATCGATTCCCTTGTAATATGATTTGCTTTCAAAATTTCATCAACTTTTACAGGTAAACCCGTTTCTAAAGATTGATCCATAGCCTGCAATAATGCCACAGTACCTATGCCTTCTTTTAAATCAGGGTATGCGGTAAAATTATTGTTGATGCTATCTGCAAAATAATCCAGGTAGTTTTGGTACTCACCAGCGTGATGGCTTTGTCCCTCGAAACGGAAATAGTGTTTTAAGGTCGAATCACCCCAGGTAATTATCTTTTCCTCCCCTGTTTTAGTGGTTACCGAATAACGCAATTCATGGTAATCGGCCTGGCTCGCTCCTTCTGTTCCGCGGAGAATACAGCTCATACCACTATCGCGGCTTGCGGGCTGTGTTGGGCCAGTGTAAGCACCGCTAACCCTTGCTATTCTACCATCTTTTGCTTTAAAGATAAAGTGCATGGTATCCTGATTTTTCAGCCCGGCTTTTAAACCGTTGCTACTCAACATGCCATAACCCATAACTTCTTCGATATCGGGCATGTACCATCTGATAAAATCAACAGGGTGACTTAAACCGCCATACAGCCATTTAAATGATTGTTTTAGCGACCAACCTTTTTCCAAAAACCAGCGATGATCAGCATGGTAATGACTTTCGATAGTGATCAATTCGCCGATTAGACCCTTATCAAAATCTTTCTTCTGGCGCATGGCGGGCTCAAAAAAACGAGAGCTTTGCCCTACGAAAATCTTTTTTCTTGATTTCTTTGCTAACTCCAACAGCTCATTGGCCTGAGCTAAATCATCGATAAATGGTTTGGTACACACCACATGCTTCCCATGTTCAAGCGCCAGTTTAATGTGCTCAAAATGCAGATGATCTGGCGTATAAATCGCAATCATATCGATTTTATCACTGGTTAACATATCCTCGTAATTGGTTGTCCAGTTTTGAAAATCAAATTCTAAAGCACGTTCTTCGCAAAGCTTTTTATTGGCATCGCAAATCTGGATAAGCTTAAACTTTTTGCTTGCCAATGATGCAGAAATTGTGCTTCTGCCCTCTCCTAAACCTAAAATCCCTAATCTTAACATGATATTATTTTTTAAGCGTTATTATTTTCCTCCCCCTGCCCCCTCCAAAGGGGGACAATAAGTTTTCTATTCTATCGGTTTAAAGAAAACCCAAACCTCTTCTGGTTTTGTTCCTTCTATTCCTTCCTGGTATTTTTTCATTATTGCATTCCATTCGTTTACTTTTGGATTGTTCTCAGTGGTTTTTGGATTTAGTTCATCTAAACTTTTTCCTTTAGGAATACTAATAATCAGCATTAACTGTCTATCGTTTTTAAAGATGGCCAAGCGTTGAAACTCGGCTTTACAGAATCCTTTTGAAATTTCTGGCCATTTTTCGAACTGCGTTTTATGGTAAGCCAGGTATTCTTTCTGGAGTTTTTCATCCTTCACCAAATTGGCTGATAAAATGATATTGTCCCATTCTGCTACGGGTTTATCGCCACAATTCCTTTCTCTGTTGAAATCATAAAACAGATTGTCGTACAATTTAATTTCTGCCGCACTTAAGCGTTTTAAAGTTTGCTGCAAACTCTCCACCTTTAAACTTGAAGTATAAATTACCAATCGATTTCCCCATTTATAAATTGAACCTGGCAGGAGGTTATTTTCTTTAGCAAAAGTTTTTAAGGCGCTGTTACTTGGCAGATTATCAGATTTAAAGACCAATTCGAATACAACAGATTGATCTACGGCCTGATTGGTGCCTCTTTTCGAATAATTGGCTTTCTCTTTTAATAAATATTGAAAAGGCTTTTCTAAGCCTGCACTTTGCTTGATATAATCGGCAACTTTTGGCCCGTTGCTTTCCCATAAATTGTCTGGCCCGTTGGCATTTTGAAGATACTTTTCAGTTGGTGTCCAGTTATTTTTGATGGTAAAATACGAAGAACCTTCGTCGGTATAAAGATAAAACCAATGGTCAGGCAGGTGCGAATATGGCGCTTTGTAAATGCTATCGACTACATTTTCGGTAATGAATGATCCGGGCTGAGCAGATAGTGTATAAATTCCGGCTACATCGTACATGTGTTTTCCGTAGTGATGAATCTTATTGCCGCTGATGGTATTGTTTTCCATCGCGTTTTTCGTTTTTGTCCATCCCCAGCCCATACTGATTCCAGAATAAGACACATCACTAATTTCGTTATGCAAAATTTTAATCCCCCGAACATACCCTGCACCTATGCCCACTGCCCCCCAATCTTCGTTGGTTACATTGGTAATTAGGTTATTCTCGATTTTATTGTTCGTTGAAATTTCTCTTTGATCTGTGGGATTGTAAGGCAAATGCACTTCGGTCGCCTCATCAGAGAAAATTCCGATAAGAATAGCTGAACCACCAATATCTTTGAATAAATTTCCTTTGATTTCGTTCTCAGCAGTTCCTTTTTTATAATCCAAACCTGTTGACGCCAAGTGCTCGAACTGGCAAGATTCGAAAGTAGTGTGATTGGCATAACTTACTTCAATTGCAGCAGCCGGACGACCAACCCAGGCCTGATTTTCCAGTGTAGGTTTGTCTGGTGTCCCTACTTTTTCAAGTTTATAGGCATCAAGCATGTACATGCCGGCCTGATGAGGAACATGACCTTGTTTTGAAGGCCTTAACCATGTTGAATGCTCAAATGAAATACCCTTGAAACTCACATAGGAAACAGGTTGATCAATCGTTCCTTCGATTTTAACCAGGTTTTCTAAAGCCGGAGCAATCACTTCAGCATTTAGCATATTTTCTGATGCTTTTGGCCAATAATAAAGCTTGTGATGCTGTAAATCTTCAAACCATTCTCCAGGTTCGTTCAAGAATTGAATGGCATTTGTAAGGTAAAAAGCAGAATTCCCTGTTTTGTCCGAAATCCATGGTGCTGGCCATGGATGCTCAGATTGGATTCTGCTTTCGGGCTGCATAAAAGAAAGTTCTGCAGCATTACCTATAATTTTAACAGACTTTACACGAAGATTTGCAATGGCCCACCATTGATGGATAAGCATTTCCATTCCTTTGATATTGGCTAAACTGATGTTTTTTTGAAGTGGAATTTTACAGGTTTGCTTTTTGCTGTCCCATGATAAAATCCTCCCCATTTCTTCTCCATAATAGTTTTTTGCACGAACGGCCTTATTGCCATTTACCCATAGCTGTCTGAACTGTAGATCGCTGCCATCGAAATTTGGAATATCAGCAACCCAAACTTTTCCGACAGATTCTTTTGGAAGACCAGCAATGGTGCGATTTAACTTTTTCCAGTTTTTTATTTGAATACCTCCACTCAAAATAACTTTTTCGTTAGGTGCTGAAATAATTTCTGTCGGACTATCTTTTGTGCCAGAATCTTCAGGTCGAAGAACTACGGGTTCGTGCAATTGATAAAAACCTTTGCCGATAATAATCTTGATTCCGTTTTTAACCGAACTATCGTTTAAGCGTCTCAAATCGCGGGCTTTTCTGATGGCAGAATGAAGTGTGGCCAAAGGCTTTTCCTTGGTTCCTAAATTAGCATCATTGCCATTTAAGGATACGTAAATATCTGCTGCGCTTGTTTTTAGGTGCAACAAACTTAGTATTATTAAGATTATCGAACACCTTTTTAAATTCAAGTAATTTGATGGAAAACATTTCGCTGGATTGGTCTGTGAGGACACAGACCAAGGAGAGAGAATTAAAAATGATTTAAATTGTTTGGTTCGTGGAGACACGAACCAAGGCAGCTGTATTGTTTGTAGTATTGTAGTTAAACTCATTTTTATAATCGCTATTGAGATTGCTTCGTTCCTCGCAATGACGAATCCTTACTTTGAAAAACCAATTTCAGATAGCTGGTATTGGCACTGAAATTATATTTTACATTGATGGGCTGTTTGGCATCCCGGCTTCTTTCTACAACCAACCAACCACTCCATCCCATATCATCTAAGGTTCCTTTAACTTTATTCAAATCAATTTTGGGATCGTTCTGTAACCAAACACCATCTTCATTTGTGGCATGGATCTGAACGATGTTCTTTTTGCCTAAAATTCTCAGCTCTTGGTATAAATCTCTTCCATTTTTTATGGCGTTCGAGAAATTGAAATAACTTTTAACATGCTTGCAATCAATATCTTTTAACAATTGTAATTCGCCTTTTGCATCTAAAGCACTTTCAATTCCAATTGTAATCCCCGCTTTGGAGGCCATTTTTCCGGCTACTTTTAACCTTTTTACAATAGGTTCGCGGAGTTCGGGGTTTTTAACCAAATCGCCTTGAATACCCAATGGAAGAAAGACCACTTTAATATGCATTGCTTTAGCAGTGTCCAAGCAATCCTGGATCATTTTCTGATAAGTTGGTCGCTTGGCAAATGATTGCGCATAAAAACCGGTCATCGCCAAGGAACAGAACTCCAAATTCAGTTCTTTAGCCTTATCCATATACTCCTGCCTGATTTTTGGGTCTGCCAGTTTATTGTCGAAGGTTTCCCGATCACCCAAACCACCCATATCAATTTCCAGTCCGTCAGCGCCGATTTCTTTGGCAAGCGACAAAGCACTGATTTTCTGACGCTTTAAAATCATTAAATCAATCACAGCAACTTTATAATTGCTGTTTTTCTCTATTGCCAAAAGCAATTGATCGGGCATCATTAAAGCGCCTGTTAGCAATGCCACATGACCAATAAAAGACCTTCTGTTTTGATGCTCCATATCTATTATTTGCTTGTGCTTAACGGGAATAATTTTTCCAGATTTTCAAATCCCATCACTGCATTTTTAGGTAGTCTTTCGCCTTTATCGCCAAAAACATAAAGGGCATTTTCCTTTTCGATGGTTACTTTACTTTCATCGTATTTGCCGTTTTTATCTTTAACTGCAGTACCATTTAGTTTGAAGTTTTTGATCAGGAAATCGTAAAGTGCAATGCGCTTATTAATGCCGAAATCATGTTTTTCATCTGGAAGGTGAACATTCTCCACCTTATCTTTCACACCATAATAACTGTACATTTTTTGGAGGTAAGGAAAATCGTGTTCGGGTGTGTGTGCCGTCCAGTCGCTACCATCTGACACCAATAACTGGGGCCTAGGTGCTGCCATTGCAGCCAGTTCTACATTATCAGTTCCGCCACCACATTGATGGATTGGCATTCCGCTTTCGCAAGGACAGCCACCATAAAAGTAAGATGACATCGCCACTACGGGAGCACTTAGCTTAATCCTATCATCCATAGCGGTCATTAAAATGGAATGACTTCCTGCACCAGAACCTCCACTGATGCCAATTCTGGCTGTATCGGTTTCTTTTAGCGCGCTGAAGTAGTCTAAAATCCTAATTCCTCCCAAAGTCTGAACGGTTTGCGCCAAGCTTTTGCGGTGATCTTCATATTTAAACTGGAGCATCGATTCGCCCCAGGCAAATAAGTCGTAGCTAAAGGCCATAGCGCCCATTCTGGCAATCATTGCACAGCGGATCTGGCAATCGGGTCTAAATCGTTGTTTTTCCCAGTGTCCGTCAGGACTTAAAACCAATGGGATTTTTCCTTTAAAATTTAACGGTTTATATAGTGAGCCATTAATCCAAACCCCAGGTAAAATCTCTAGTGCAATGTTTTCTACAGAATACCCGTCAAAAATTCTTTTCGCTGTGATAATGGGTTTTGAATTTGGTTTGGCAGGCAATGGCGATAACAATAAGGCTTGGTATAATTCGGGCTTTATTTGTGCCTTACGTTTTTCCCAACTGGTCTGGTCGTGGTATTTCGTTGCCAAACTATCCAGATAGGCCCAGCCATCCTGAACTTCCCAACGGTAATATTCGTATTCTTTTAATTTGTAAACACCAGGCCTTTCTTTGTTTACTTTCATATCCAAAGGGGCAAGCACATTCGATATTGTTTCATCAACGTTTGCACGAAAGCGCCATTCTGCATAGTTCACAAATTTGTCTTTTACCTGTGGTTCGGAGTATTTGATTTGCACCTTGAAGCGTGTTTGGATCTCTTTAAGTACTTCGGCTAGAGGCTTTTTATAGAGGTTATCTGTATTTTGGGTTTGGGCGGAGAGATTATTTACAGCCGATATATAGGCAATAAATAATATGGCAAAATATCTAAGCACCCTGCCTGTCATTGCGAGTGTTGATTTTTCATCTGCCAAAGCAATCTTTCTTGACAGGATAGATTGCCGCGTCGTGCCTTCTCGCAATGACGATCGCCAAAATCTCGAAATGACGTATCTAGTTAAATCTATCATCTTAACCCTCCTCATTTTTAGTTTCAGTAATAACCGGTGCAGTATAACCTTTCAGTTTTGGCCAAACACCATTTACAATTTTCTTTAATTTTAGCTTTGAAGGATCAACCACAACATGTTTAATTTTCTCTCTTCTCCAGGTATAAATGAAGTGTAACATACCGTCAGCTGTTTGAATTACTGCGGGATAAGAATATTGGCTGATGGGTGAATCTTCCAAAATTAATGCGGCTGACCATTCTTTTCCGTCTTTTGAAACCGAAACATTTAATGGGGTACGTGGTCCTTTGGCTAAATCACCTGGAGGCAAAACATGGTTGTAAACGAATACTTGGCGGCCATCTTTCATGGTTACTGCATCTGTACCGGAGTTGTTATTTGGTAATGATGTTTTGGTTAAGGCCGACCAGGTTTCGCCGTTATCTTTAGACCAGGATTCTACAATAGCTCGATTTGCTGTTCTGGCCAAAATCTGCAATTTTCCATTGCCATGTTGTAAAATGCTCGGTTGAATGGCTTTGATTCCATTTTCGGGTAATGGGCCTACGGTTCTCCATGTCTTACCATTATCCTTGGTTACCTCGAAGTGAATTTTCCAACCATCGCCTTCTTTACTTGATGGTGCAAAAAGGTTTCCATTGCTTAACAAAACAGGTTTATTTTTTACAGGGCCGATATAACCATCTGGTAATTTTGTAGCATCCGACCAGGTTTTACCGCCATCTTTTGAGGTTCTCATCATGCCCCACCATTCTGATGGTTTTGGACCGATTTTGTAAAACAACAGTAAATCTCCGTCGGGCACCTGATATAAAACCGGATTCCAGGTGGGTAATCTTTTACCATCAGGCTGGATACCATTAGCAGCCGAAACCGGTGCCAGCCATTTTCCATCCACAAAACGACTGATGTAGATTTCTACGTCTGGATTTCGTTCTTTGGTTCCTCCAAAAAACGAGGCCACTAAACCTGTTGGTGTTTCTGCTATTGTTGCAGAGTGACACGATGGGAATGGTGCTTTATCGTAAAGAAATTCTTGTTTTACGATTCCAGTTTGCCATTTTCCGACCTGAGCATTGGCACAAATGGTGGTTGCGAAAACAAGGCCTAGTGTGATGTATATTTTTTTAAACTTCATGCTTTTTTCTCTTTGAGGTTGATTACACAGATTAATTGATTTCACAGATTTATTTTATGCACCTGCAACTGAAAACTCCCAACTGTTAACTGCCTACTGCTTAGATGCTTTCTCCTCTTTTATTTTTTTGGTATACGCACTGTAAAGTGCTCTCCAACTGCGACCATTGTTATTGAGCATCTGCTCAGATTTCGTTTTGTAAATCTCGAAAATGGCTGAAATCTGCTTCATGTTTTTATAATCAACAGCTTGCTCCCTGGCTTGCTTCAAAAAAGCCAAAATCTTGGCTTCCTCATCGGCGGTTAAATCAGGAACAATTGCTTTGTAACCTTTCATCGTGAAATCAACCTTTCCGATAGTGTATTTATCTAAAATGGTTTCTACCTGCTCTGGTGTTAAATTCTTTTTCAATCCATCCATAAGCAATTGATGAACGGTTGACGGCATAGCAGAATCAGCGATGATCTGTTTATCTAAATCACTTAGTTTATTGCCTGTAACAGGGTTTATTCCGTCAGGAACGGTTGATGATGGGTGGTCGTTATGCCAATCTCTAATGGTTGTTAAATGAACTGCAATTACATTTTCGACAGCAGATTTTTTTGTTGCGTCGCTTAAATTTAATGCAGAAGTCCATTCTTTTGCCTTTGTCAGGATTTCTTCTGGTACAACAATATCTTTGGTTTGACTGAATGCATTTACTGTGGTTAGCAGTAATGTTAGCAACATCAATGGGTTTAAAAATTTTCTCATAATTTAATATTGTTATATACTCAATTTCATTTTTTAGTTTCCGTCATTGCGAGGCACGAAGCAATCCTAAAGCCCTAGCTACCGTTGTAAGATTGCTTCTTGCCTCGCAATGACGATGGCACTCCATGGTTCGTGTCCTCACGAATCATTACTTTTTCTCCACTACAAAAGCATAATCGCCAGAACCAAGTTCATAAACAGCGCTGTTATGCTCCATTTTTACAAATTTTAAATCCTTTATTGACTTGTTTTTTTCTGAAACTTCATTTTTATTATTTGCAGGAATATAAACCAATGCCGTTGTATTTGCTGGGATGGTAATGTTCCAGTTAAACTGATTAGCCGTTTTGCTATAACTGCTTTTGATTAACCCATAAATCGAATTGTAACTTGCATTTACCGAGTTTAAACCATTAATCATTTCAGGTTTCATGGTGATTTTTTTAAAAGCAGCCTCCTCCGATTTTATACCAGCCAGATTTTCGTAATACCAGATCAGCAAATCGCCTAGCATCATCACATGGTTCTGCGAATTCATTTTCGGGTCAGCCGTATTGCCATTCCATAATTCCCATATCGTTGTTGCACCATTATCAAGCATATAGCCCCAGCTAGGATAAGATTTTTGCGTAGCCACAGTATAAGCTAAATCTGGTCGGCCATAATCGTTTAAGCAGCGCATTAACCACTGAATACCCACTAAACCATTACTTAAATGGCCTTTATTTGTCACTTCAACAGTATATGTAATATTCTTAAAAACCTGATCTATTTTGTTCTGCGGCACCATCCCGAAATAAAGTGGAATGATGTTATCCGTTAGGGCATTAGAAGTATAATAACCTTTATCGTTATAATATTTCTGATTAAAAGCTTCCTTAATTTTATTCCCCAAAAGTTCATATGCTTTTACATCTTCATCGTTGCCGCTTACCTTAGCGAATGATATCATCAACTGTGTAAAGTGATAATAATAAGCCGTCGAAATTAATTCAGAAGGATACTTTTTGTCTGCACTTTTACCCCGGCCAAATTCGATGGTAATGGGTGGCATACACCAATCGCCGTAACTATCTTTATTTAAAATATAATCTTTCATGTAGCGGTCTTGCATATAAGCTAACCACTTTTTCATTGCCGGATAATTATCGCGAACGGCAGAAACATCGCCGGTTTGTTTGTAAAGCATTTCGGTCACCAAAAGCATTGCTCCTGGCCAGGTCATGTTATCGCTGTAATACCTCCAGAAAGCAGGTGCCACATCAGGAATGGCGCCATCCTCTTTCTGCGAATTTCTGATGTCCTGTAACCATTTCGCATAAAATCTGCCGTTATCAAAAAGAAAACTTTCTCCGTAAGCAACAGCGCCCCTATCGCCAAGCCAAGGCATCCGCTCGTTGCGTTGAGGGCAATCAACCGGAATCCCCTTATAACTTCCCGCAATGCCCCACCAGGCATTTTTGAAGATCTGATTGGTTAAAGCATCTGAAGTTTGGAAAGTTCCAACCGTTTTAATGTTATCATAAATCATTTTGCCAAGAAAATCATTCACCGATGGTTGGTAAGTATACCCTGAAAGTTCTACGTATCTAAATCCGCGGTAAGCAAAAGTAGGCTCCCAGATTTCTAATTCTCCTCCTTTTAAAGTGTATAAATCGGTACATTTCGCATTTCGAAGATTAGCCGTAAAAAGTTCGCCATTATTTTGAAGTGATTCTGCAAAACGCATTTTGATTTGTTTGCCCTTTACGCCTTTTACCTTGATCTGCAGCCAGCCCACCATGTTTTGACCCATATCTAAAATATACCGGGCACCAGAAAGTTTAGTAATTGAAACGGGCTTTATTGTATTCATTACTTTCATGTTTTCATTCATCTGGGCTTCAATGGTTCCTGTTGGTTCTTGTACAAATTCTGCTTTTGCCCATTTGCTATCGTCAAAACCTACCTTATTCCAGCCTGCTGCTTCTTTGGTTGCATCGTATTCTTCCCCATCATATTCGTTATTGGTTCTGATTGGTCCATCTGTTGTGCCTTTCCAGCTATCGTCAGTATCAATATTTGCTGTTGTTCCGTCGGTGTAAACGATGTTGATGTTCATCAGCATTTTCGGAAAACCAAATGTTTTAATTTTATAAGGTTTTTCATTTTGGCGCATAGCGAAGAAACGGCCATTTCCGAGTATCGTACCAACTGCATTTTTACCGTTCTGAAGGTAACTGCTTACATCGTAGGTGTTATACTTTACGTTCTTAGTATAATCTGTAGGCGATGGAGATAAAACATCATTTCCAACTTTTTTACCGTTGATAAACAGTTCGTACAAACCTAAACCAACGATTGATGCCGTGGCAGACTTGATTTCTTTCGTACTCTGAAACTCCTTTCTGAAATACCGGGCTGATAAACGCGAATCGGTTTTAATGTTATCCCATGGGAAAGCTCGGTCGAAACCTATCCAGCCTTTCGGCCAATCTTTGTAGTACAACAAACCCATAGAAAAATAGTTGTTAGCAGACCATTCGCTTTGCCCAACATTGGTCCACACTTTAACTTTCCAATAGGCTTTCATCCTGCTTTTAAGCACTTTTCCGTTGTAAGCTATATGAATAGATTCTTGGGAGTTGATCTTTCCTGAATCCCATAAATCGCCCTCATTAGCATTTAATTTCTCAGGCGAAGAAGATACCAAAATCTGGTAGGCCGTTTGCATTACATTTCTTTCATTTGAGATGATATGCCATGCCAATCGAGGTTTCAAAACATCAATACCCAAAGGATTCTCGAGCATTTCGCAGGTGGTGTTTTGCAACGAGACCTGCGCCATCACTTTTGAAAAGGATAGGAACCAAATGCTGATGATCGCTATGTAGATTTTAATGTTCATTCTATTTTCTTTAAAGATCAATTCGTCATTGCGCGAGCTGAAGCAATCTTTTTTGCTAAGGTTATTGTTTTCTATAATTCCTTTATTGAGATTGCTTCGTCGTGCCTCCTCGCAATGACGATGTATTGGTTGAAAAATCAAAATACAAGGTCATATTCAATGCCCTGCTTGGATCTTTATCAAAATCATAATAAATATTCTTCATTCCCATTGGTCCGGTTGTTTCTGGTTTTTGTGTTTTTGTGCCAATTGCCGAAATTGCGTTCATAAATGAAATATCACCATTTGGAAATGTCGGACTCATATTATCATATTCTGTATCTTTCGATTTTTTCGGTGTAAATAGTCTTAAAAACACATCTTCTCGATCTGTAACTACCTTAAACGATTGCTGTTTGCCAATAAACTCACACCAATACAAGTTTGAATAATAACCTTTAAATTCAGGGTACTGCCAAGGTGTTTCACCGGTTGCCGAATTGTTATAATCCTTTTTCCAGATGCCAAATTGGGTGCCTTTTATTCGGTTTTTCCAAACGCGGTATGGTCCGTTTCCCTTATATTCAACTGCTTTAATTTCTGATTCAGGATAAGAAAAGTTCAATCCTACGAAAGTGGTAAAGTAATCTGATGGAAAATATTCCACTTCCATTTTTAACCAGCCTGATGGGTAAATCGTCCATTGTAAAGTATTCCAACTTTCTTTTTTGTCAAATTTGGATGAAATCACTAAATTTTCACCATCCATTTTTTGAGTGAAGTTTTTAAAATTATTTACCCCCTCCTGTAAAATGGGGCCATTTGAAAACGGAATGATACCTTTGGTATTTTTTGCCTGCTGCAACAAACCTGATGTTTTATCGAAAGTTAAATTTATGCCATTAGCAGACACCTGATAAACTTTCGCATCCTCTTTAATATTTACCTTTGAAGAACCTTTTTGTACAACAATTTTCTCTGCATCATCTTTAGGCAGTGTTATCGGGAAACTCCAGGTAAACAATTCCTTGCCATCGGGTGCATTAGCAGTGAGGTAAAGTGCATCAAAGCTCCTCCAGTCGCCTGGAAGATTAACTTGTAATTTTCCTTTTTCGAAGGGTTTAATGTT
The DNA here is from genome assembly GCF_011759615.1 of Pedobacter sp. SG908. Classification (NCBI taxonomy): domain Bacteria; kingdom Pseudomonadati; phylum Bacteroidota; class Sphingobacteriia; order Sphingobacteriales; family Sphingobacteriaceae; genus Pedobacter; species Pedobacter sp. SG908. The sequence goes on along the minus strand of NZ_JAAOYY010000001.1, from coordinate 2,070,073 downwards.
TGGAGCATCGGCTTTACCTAATTTGAATGCTGCATCTGTTCCTTCTTTTAATTTCTTTAATTTCCAATTGAATGTACATTGATTGAGATTGGTAAATGCATAACGGTTTTCTAATGTAAACGAACCATTAAAACCAGCTGTCATTTCTCTTTTCTCAACAAAAACAGGGCACCAGACTTCTTTAATGGTAAAAAAACTACCTTCTTTTTCGTGGTAAGGTCCAACAATTCCATCAGGGCCATGATTTCCATCGGTATCTAATTCGCCATTTTTATCGGTACGCACCACAGCCTGATCGGCAAAATCCCATAAGAAACCACCAGCAGAAAGTGGATTGTTCCACATGGCATTCCAATAATCTTCAATACCTGCGCCATGACCGCCATCCCACATGCCATGCAAAAATTCAGTAGGCATTAAGATATTATGACCATGATCGTAATTGCCAATCCCGTAGTTAAATTCGCGGTAATGAGTGGTTTCGAAACCTCCAAAAACTTCCCAAGGGTGGATTAAAGGCCTTTTTTGTATATCTTCTTCAGCAAAAAGATGATCAAGTTCGCGGTTATGTCCGCCTTCATTGCCATTTGCCCAAAATATAATCGATGGATGATTTTCATCATTCAGCATCATTTCCTTCATCAACTTTGTTCCTGTAGGCGTATCATAAGTGCCATGCCAGCCGGCCAGTTCATCCATAACGAATAAACCGAGCGAATCGCAAACATCAAGAAAATGGCTGTCTGGTGGATAATGCGACATCCGAACGGCATTCATGTTCATTTCTTTCATTAACAGCACATCAGCAATACTGATTTTTTTACTCGTTGTTCTGCCTGAGGATGGATAAAAAGAGTGACGGTTTACACCTTTGAACTTCATTTTCACCCCGTTAACATAAACCCCGTCACGCTCGCGTACTTCTACCGTTCTGAAACCTATCTTTTTAGAAAGCTGATGGATTTCTTTGCCATTTTTAACTAAAGTGAATGTTGCAGTGTAAAGATTTGGAAATTCTGACGACCACAATTCCGGATTAGAAAACTGATGGCTAAGCATTATACTTTGTGTTCCTTTCTTTATTGAAGTGGTAAATCGATCTCCAAAGCGCTTTCCGTCTTTCGTAAAAACTTCTACTTCAACTTTATCGGCATCGCCTGTGTAAGCAAGTTTGGCATCGAAATTTCCGTTAGCTTTGGCATCGATCTGAATTCTATCGATAAGTGTTAAAGGCAAAGATTCAAGATAAACTGGTCTGAAAATGCCACCAAAAATCCAGAAATCGGCCTTTCGTTCAGCCTCGTTAACGGATTGATTAGCTGAATGTTTGGATACTTTTACCTCAAGTAAATTATCACTACCAAGTTTTACCAATTTAGAAATATCGTATCTAAACACATAAAACGAACCTTGATGTGTTTCTCCGGCAGATTTACCATTGATTTTAACCTCGGTATCTGTCATCGATCCCTCGAAAACAACATTGATTTTTCGATTTTTCCAATCTGTAGGAACCTTAAATGTATACTTATAAAGCCCTTGTTCTTTGCCTTTATTTTCCTCTTTGTTGAAACCGTAATTATATTTTCCAAAACCTTGTAATTCCCAGTTTGATGGCACGGGGATGGTGGTCCATTTGCCCGAATTTGCTCCAGCTGTACAGAAGAAATCCCAGTTAACAGTGTTATCGTTCCCTGTACCTGATAGGTATAATTTCTCCGTTTGCTGTGCTTTTAGGGAGCAAAAAATGGTTGTTAAACACAAGAAAAGTATAAATCTGCGTTTCATTAATTGGTTTTAAATAATTTGATTAATGGATTGTCTGTTCTGAAAGGCAATGCTGGCAAACCGTAACAGTTAAAATTTCCTATTGGATTTTCTGTCCAGTTATAGCGAACCGCAGTTGGTTCGACAATTTCTTTTGAAGAAACCACCACTTTATCGTCTTTTACGATAGCTTCAGCATTTACGAATTTACCGTCTTTCCCCGCGATTGCAAATCCTAAAAAAGGTTTATTGTTTAATTCCAGGTATGTAAAATGCATCAATGCTTTTCCGTTTTTAAAGGATACAGACTGGTAAATCGGCCCAGAAAAAGGTATATCTTTGTTGTATGTTTTTGCTAGCGCCAAAAGCGATAATCTTCTACCTACTTCCCACTTGTATGTTGGATGCAGATCTTCGTTCGAATCAGTTAAATCGCTTGTAGAGATCATTCCGGTGTTTGGCAAGCGCAGCAACAGTGTTTGTGCTTCCCAAAATTCGGGTTCGGTATTTTCATCAACAGGCACTTTGCCTTTGGTTTTAGAATAATTGAAAGGCGCAATCTGAACATAATAAAACGGCAGATCCTTTTCTTTCCAGGCTATTCTCCAACTATTGATCAATACTTTCATTTTATAGGCATAGCTGATTTTCTCGTTCAGAAAACAATTGGTTTCACCTTGATACCAAAGAAATCCGCGGATTTTAAATGGTGTTAAAGGTTCGATCATGGTCGGATAAAATTTACCCGGATCATTATTTACTTTTTGGTTTTTGAAGTAATCCTCCTGCGCAAATGCATTTTCTGAAATCCACGGTTCAATGGCGCTGCCTGGAATCGCCGAAGAGATCATGCCTACAGGAATACCTAATTTTTCCTGAATTTCTTTCGCAAAGAAATAACCAACAGCAGAAAAAGCACGTAATGCCGAATCTTGGGCTACCGACCAGCTTTTGTGGATCGAATCGGGTTTGTTTAATGTTTTACGATTAACCAGGAAAATCCTGATCTGATTATTGTGTGCTTTGGCTACTTCATCAGATGGAAAACCAAAGTGCTCATTTTTCGGCTTGGGGATTTTAGCCAGTTTGCGCATCGCATATTCCATATTGGATTGACCTGAACACACCCAAACCTCGCCTACTAGGATATTGGTAAGTTCGATCTTATTTGAACCGCTGATAGTCATTGTTTGAGATTTCGAAGATGTTTTGAGTGGAGCTAAAACAATAAGCCAGTTTCCATTTTTATCGGTTATCGTCTGTTTTTTTTGTCCAGCAAAAGTGACTTCGACTTTTTCATCCGGAGATGCAAAACCCCAGATATTAATGGGTTTATCCCGTTGTAAAACCATATTGCTCGATAAGATTTGAGGCAAGAGGATTTTTGCGTTGGCGGAGAAGGAGAATAAAGCAAGAATGGCTATGAGTAAGAAAGATTGCCACGTCGTGCCTCTCCGAGAAATCGGAGCAGGCACTCGCAATGACGATGAGGCGGTCGGAATGACGAACGCTTTAGAACGTAACGAGGAAAAAACTGAAAACTTCAAACTGAAAACTGCCAACTGTATCAAAATCCCTCCGTTTTTAAGTATTTAATCGAATAAACAGCTTCCTTTTTCTCTGATTCTCCAGCATTTTTTAAATCATAGGTTTGATCGGCAGGTGTATCTACATCAGGAAAACGGCGAACATCGCCGGTGCGGAAAACAATTCTGGAAACATTGGCAACTGGTTGAAAAGCCAAACTTGTTAATGCATCTTTTCCGTTGACAGTGATGGTGTAAAATCGGGTAAATGCATCTAATTTTAGTTTGATATCGTAATTTTTCCCTGCTTCATATTTCATGAAGTTTTTATACCGTGCACCAGCTTTTGCGCTTAAAGTTCCTGCAGTATCAAAAGTCACGCGTACAGTTGCCATTCCTTTCGCATCCTGCAATTCGATTTCCAACAAACCAAAATCATTTTGCTTTGGCATAACCGAAAACGAAGCAACAATTTTTCTGGATGCAGGAAACAGTCTTTCGGCTTTTGCATAATCGAATGGATCTTTATCTTTTAAAACCAAAGTACCGTTATCAACCTTTACAGGTGCCCAAAGCGGACTATAGATATTCCACATTTCGAGCGCCTTATCAGTCGGCATTTTGCCAAAATCATCATTTACATGTTGTGTTGCTTTATCATTAACGGGTACCGGAACCGAAGAAACCCAGATATCTTCTTTATTCATGCTGTACGTTACCCATAACTTCCCATCGGCAGGTTTTCCGTTTCCTTCTTCAATACCACGAACATACTGCGGACCGTACGATTTGTAATTGCCTCCGTAACGCATTGGTGTAATTTCACCATTTACAAGTAAAAGGTTGGTATAATCTAGTCCGTTTTTACTTGTTGAAATGGCTAAAGGCCACCTATACTCTGAAGGATTATAAACCGTCGCGTAGTTACCATCAGCAGTTTTTTGACCCCATATTTTGGCATTGCTGTTTACAAAGCCCGGTGCACGCGACGCGTTTTCAGGCCAACTTTTACCATTATCATTGCTAATTGCTGTTAAGGCATTTTTCCATAAACCCACCACTCTTCCATCAGGCAAGTGATAATAACTGAATGCTTTATACTGTTTTTGCAAAGTAATCAAAGGATCTTTTCTATCTGCCTCTTCATTCCATTGTTGCGTCATCAACTTATTTGATAACAATTCATTACAGGCTTCAATAAAAGCTTTACTTTTGCTTCTGGTGTATAACGGATATTTGGTGTTTTTCTCCGAGTAACCTGGATTGTAATGAATGAAATAAATTGGGCCGTATTTTCCATCTTGCTGAATTTCTCTAACTGCCCTGCCAATTCCGTGACCATCGTTCGGGTCGTCTTTCGCGTCAAAACTGATGGCATAAAAACCCAAAACCAGGAATACATTATTAGTGGAAACATAAAAGCCCATGCGTTGGTGCATCACCGCATCTAAATCTTTGGCAACATCGGTTCTACCCTCTTTTGTGGTTCCATCAGGAATCCGGTAGATTGGAAATACCACTTCTGGTTTGGTCCAGGTGTAACCATCTTTCGAAGATTGTACCAAAGTTTGCCCTGGCGGGATACTTTCACCAATTTTATCGCTTAAATATTCAATATAAAATTTATTGTTCCAATAAGCCAACATCGGCGCATGGTTGTAAGTCCAGCCGAAGTTTTCGGCCAGTTCAGGATGTTCTCTGTTGGCACGGAAAGTTTGAATACTGTGTACGCCCATCACTGGCGAAAGTTGGCCATGATGATAATCTGCGTTAACCAAGGTTTTACCTATATAACGCACCGTATCCTGCGCTTGCGAGCTTTGTACTGCAAGTGTTAGAGTTAGGCTTAAACAAAGTATTTTAAATGTTTTCATGTTATTCAATTCAGTACGTCATTGCGCGTTTCCAATTTTTCATCGGAACGCTCTCGCTTGTTCCCTTGCTTCAGTTCTCAATGACGACTCATTTATTATTTCAATAAATTCTCAATCACTCTTCTTTTCACTTTTATAATTGTTCCGTGTTTATGCCCTTCAGGGATCGAGACCTCAGCAGTTACGTCCTTAAAAGTCTTAAAATCGGCTGTTTTGTAGGCTGAATAAATCTTTTGGCCGTAGGCATCGAAATAAATCAGCCAGTCATTTTTTACTTTTACCACAGTTGGTCCCTCCGTTAATTTCGGACTAAAAGTCTCCGAAACATTTTCATAAGGACCTAAAGCATCCTTTGCAAAAGCAACTTTTAAATTCCTATTTGGACGGGTATTATCTTTTAAAACCAGCACATAATCTTTGTTTGCCCGTTTCACAATAACTGCATCGATTACACTAAAACCAGGGTCGAAAAACAGTTTTGGCTTTGAGAATGTCTCAAAATCTTTGGTTGTAATACTATACATCCGGTGGTTATTCTCCTCTTCTTCTATTCCTTTAGCAAAGCGGAACGGTATGGTTGAAGCCCAGATGATTACATATTCTTTTTTCTCGTTATCGTAAAAGATTTCAGGTGCCCACACATTTACCGTTTTTGGCTCACTTTCCATTACCGGAAGAAACTTTTGCGCACTCCAGTTGATCAGGTCTTTAGAACTTGCGTAACCGAAGCCTTTATCGCCTTTCCAACTACAGGTCCAAACTAAATGAAAGGTTCCATCCGGGCCTTGAACGATTGATGGATCGCGTAAAACTTTCTGTGTTCCCACTTCAGGTTTCAAGAAGGTTTTATTTAGATCTGTCCAATGGTAAGCATCATAACTGTACAAAAGCCTCAAACCTTCGTTAGCTGGCTCATGGAAGGAGGTAAACAAATAGGTTTGTTTTGAACAGGAACTTAATCCGCACAAAAGCAGGCCAATAATAGCTAAGCGAAATACTGATATGGAATTGGGTTTAAACACTGTTTTTCTTTAATTATTTTCTAAATAAGATCCTGAAATAAATTCAGGATAACGATCGCGATAGATTTCTCCATTTCGCTGCGCTTCAGTCGAAATGACGTTTCTCACAGTCGTCATTCCCGCACAGGCGGGAATCTTAATACACAAACAATAGCCAAAGCATTACGATTCCCAATCAAGTTGGGAATGACGATTTACCTATTTATATCTCCTCCAACACCAATACCCAATCGTTGCCATTTGCAGGCTCGCCTGGTGGGTTAAACTCTTTTATTCCTTTATTTTCAAATTCTCCAATTGGGGCAACTTTTCCCGTTCTTGGATCAAACCATGATGCTTTTATTTCATCACCATCTATTTTGCCTAGCTGCACACTGAAATTACGTCCTGTATAAGTGTAAAGCAGCGCAAAGTCTTCACCCCTTGTTGCAAGAATCCGATCATACTTTTCGCCGTTTTTACCTGCTACCAAAGTTTGGTCGGGTACACGGTCGAAATAAGAATGAGATAACATCAAATCTTTCAAATACTGCATTTGTTTAGCACCTGGTGCATTAATTGCAGTGATCCACTGGTCTTTCGGACCATAAGCAGGTTTTAAATCTGTTTTTTTATACATCTGCATCACCGAATTATGACCATAGGTGTAGCCAAAAGCACCTGCAAAAACCGACCAGTAACCATATCTCCTCACGTCACTGTCTGTCCAGCGTGGTTGAGTAGTATCATGCAGACCTTGTGGAATATCTTCATAAGATGGTTCCCCATCAATGGTTGGTTTGGTAGGTCTTAATTTATAATCAGCTTCGATATATTTCCAGTTATCCTCGCCATAATGCAGTTTTTCATTTTTAGAAGTATCCTGATCATAACGGCGATGACCAGATTGAACCATATCAAAATCGCACCATTTGGCTTTTTGGAACCATTGCGATGAAGCTGTTCTTCCTCTTGGGTGAAAAGTAATAAGGTGATTGGGATCATTTGCCCTTAAAGTTTCGCCAATGGTATTCCAAACTTCTTTTTTATCGCTGCCTTTAATATCACCACCATTGAGCCAGATTATATTCCATTTCTCTGTATAACGTTTCGCCAAAAACTTAGAATAAGCTTTTGCTTGCTCCTTTTTAACTTTTCCAGCTTTAACATTAGTACCCCAAACAGGTACTAATGCCATATAGAGACCTTTTTCGGCGGCTTTATCGATAATGTAATCTACATGGTCCCAATAATCATAAGCCAAAGAATCTTTTGGGTTATTGCCAGGTGTAAGCATCGGCTTTGATACATCTGCATGTACAACTGAGGAATCGAGGTATACATTTCTCGATGGAACATCATGTAACAGCATCACCTGGATTACATTAAAGCCTTTCTGTTTACGGTCTTCGAGGTAAGTATTTGCCTCTTCTCTGGTCAGTCTACCAAATAACAACCAGCCTGTATCGCCCAGCCAGAAAAATGGTTTACCATCACCGGTGGTTAAATATCTTCCATTCTCTGAAACCAGGAGACTTTTATCACCAAAATGCGGTTTTTTCTTACAGCCAAAGGCTAAGCAAGAAACCACAACAAGCAGAAATATTTTAGTTTTAATGTTCATGTTAAATCTTATTGATGATGAGCACTTCGTCTCCTGACCCAACCTTCTCTAACTTAGTAATAGCGCCGGCATTAATTTTCTCTTCTTTAAGTAATTTCCCTGTTTTCGAGTTGAGCACTTTTACGTTGAATTTTCCAGATACTTTGCTCAAATCGAGATTGATGGCATTTGCAGAGGCGTTATACAAAATATAAGCTTTACCTGGGTTTTCTAAACCATATTGTTTTGCAGATTTATCTGTGGGTAAAAAGGGTTTCATCGAAGATGCCGCAGTTAAAATTGAAGCATCAATTCCATCGACATTAGAAAGCGACCCCCCAGCAATTAGAATGGCCCAACCGAAACTGTCAAAGCTATCACCCGAATACATCACAGCCTTTTCTGGGAACTTATTCTTATATTCTGAAACGGCATGATAAACTTCTTCGAAAGAGGTTTTTTTAGGTTTTAACAAACGTGCATGCTGACGGGGTGCTAAACTTAAACCACCTTGCGGTGCATAAGCGCTTCCATCGGCTTGGTAATACCAATAACGGATGTCGATCAGGTCGACCACTCCGGCGCGCTTTGGATCAGCCAAAATCGCATCCTGCACATCTTTGGTTACACTTAAGCCGATAATCGGGTGTTTACCTGTTTCTTTTTCCCATTCGTTAATGGTATCGATCCAGAACTGAACAAAGTGTAATGGACCAGTAAATTCGGCACCAATTAATTGGATAACACCTGTGTTCCCATCAAAATTCTCTAAACATTTTCTGATATAAGCTTTATGGATTGCCTTGCGGTGCTCGTTACTGACATCGTAAAACTGCTCGGCCATAAAAATGCGTTTGTCGCCAGCATAAGGCACAGGTTCGGGGAACCCCGTGTTGTTGATATTGTTTGCGGTACGCCAAGGGAAATCGGCATAATGCGCACCGGCTTCAATAATGTTATGTTGAAAATAGTTCTCATGGATTAAAACCAGGCCTTTCTGATCAGCCAGATTAGCGAATTGCTTTAACCTATCCCAGTACCAGAGGTTATATTTTGTAATATCATATTTGCTCAAACCATCCCAGGCTTTATCCTGTCCGCTACGGGCAAAAGGCAATTCGTAAAAAGGTGCCCAAACCTCGCCATCCATACGGCGGATGCGCTCGTGGTCATCTCTTCTTCTATCGTACCAAAGGCCGTAATTATGATCGAGCACTTTAACCTGACCGTTTTTCATCGCATCTGTGATCGAATCTAAATCATCTGTTAAACCATTTCCAGAACGGCCAGGAACGAAACGTGTGATATGAAACTTGGTGTTTTTTAATCCATACGGACGGGCGCTTCCGTTCCACCAAGGCACATCCTGACGCTCGCCCAGAACGATTTCGCTGCCACGAACCAACCAACCATTTTTGATGCCCATCGCACCTGCAAGAGCAGGTTGAACAACTTGATCTAAGCCAAGTTTATCTATGCTTTTTGCCTGACTGGCATCTGTTGGGATTTTGTTCCTGTCAGATGCTGCATCAATATATTCTGAAACAGTTAAAGCGGGTTTATAGGCCAATTTGGTCAGTTTTAATGCCACATCTACAGGCGGACTGCTTGATGCTTCCGTTTCAACAGGTAGCACAAAATTCCTGCTATCTGCTTCACTTCCCAATCTATCCTTTAGTTGGGCATAATATAAACTTCGCGGCTGGATCTGTTCGTTCGACATATCCCAGTACCCGTTTCCGGCGAATTGAGACCAGGTTCCAAAAGCCCAGTTTTGAGCTGTTGGTGGCTGAAAATTATCAACCCTTGCGGCACTACATTGCCAAAAAACACTATTTGCAGCACTCCAACCAGCACCTTGTCCATCTTGTCCGCGGTTTAAATAACTTAAAGCTTGTCCGTCGATGTTTACGATATCGAATAAAACGCCTGATGCCCAGCTATCTATTGCGCCACTAAAACTGAAAGGCAAATAAGACTGACACTGCACAAAAACATTGGGGCCTGGAGCGCAAAAGCCAACAGCAAAATCATGGTAACCATATTCTGAGTATAATCTCTGGAAAAGCGTTTGCTGACCAGTAGTTAAAAAGGTAAAACGGCGCTCGCCACCGATTTCGGAAATTGGAGCTAACGATTTACAATCTTCAACAGTAATCCTTTTTGAAGTTTCCAAAACATTTACTGCAGAACCTGCAAAATGCTCAAAAACCACCTGACGAACCCAGGCATCTTGTACGTTTTCTAAACATATAGCTGTCCAACGGTGATATTCGTCTTTAATATTTTCTTTATGATAATCTGATTCAATTTTCAGGTTTTCAATACCTGTTTGCGCAATTCTTCCATCCCATTTATATTTCGAAACCGTTGCGCCACCATATTTAGCATCTAAAGCTGTTGTAATTGGCACATCGAAAGTTATCGTATTGCCGTTTATGGCGATAATTTTTCTATCCCAATGAATATCTCTTGTCCCTGGTTTCCATCCCAAAGCACTTTCTCCACCACCAAACTCGACCGTTTTAAGGGTTTCGATCCATTCTTTAGTTGATGGCCTGTTAATGATGATCTGATCACCTACTTTAAATCCACTGGTATTAGACAGCGTAATTTTATTTGCATTAACGGGCACATAAGGATCAGTAACTGCGATTGCCTGTTCTTCTATCCTGTTTTTTTGACCTAGAATCCTGATTACACCAATCCGGTCTAAACCAGTTGCAAAAATCTTTGTGCCGTTTTCGCCCATTCCACTTCCACGGAGCACCACCCCAGAAGCTGACAACCTTAATGTTCCGGCAACTTCGTAAGTTCCTTTTTCTAATAAAACGGCGCCACGTAATCCATCTTTCTCAAGAGGTAATTTCGAAACATAATTAATGGCCGATTGAATCCTTAAAGTGGCATCGCCATTTGAAACCGGAACTATTACCTTTATTGTTGCATTAGGAATGGCTTTTTCTCCTGCCATGTAACCTGCATAAGAAAAATCTGGAATCCGGTTTCCTTGCTCATCTGAGGTATAAGCCATTTTACCATCTTTCCCTTTGAAGATCGGTTTTGGTGGCTCAACAGGTTTGGTCTTTTGTGCAAAAGAAAAATTAGTCGCCAAAAGCGCCATTACCAAAATCGGTAAGGTTTTTAGTTGCATGGCTTTTAATATGTGGTTAGTTTTTGGCATTAATGTTTTTTAATCAACTTTCTACAAACACGCGTCACCCTGAATTTATTTTACTGCGTAGCTTTCCGCTTCGCTACAGGTCAGGGTCTTTATTACAAGATAGATGCTGAAATAAATTCAGCATGACGACAGCCAAAAAGCAAAATTGCTATACGACTGCCAAGCCTTTCCGCTTTCAACTTTGGTCTTTCTCCTTTTTACGGTCTCACTTTATTAGTATCTACCAAACTATTCAAATAAACTTCGATATTGGCATAACCTGATTTCGAAATTCTTGAGGCATCCTTTGCGTCTTTTGGGTTTAAACCATTTTTTGTTTCCCAACTATCAGGAATTCCATCATGATCGGTATCTACATAAGGTTTTCCTTTATATTCAGGATAACCGCCTACTTGTGCGATATCTGAAATAATTCCTTTTTTATAAGAATCGGCAGGTAAGCGGCGTTTTACATAACTTTGTTGAGCAGGCAATTTCCCATCTTCAACATGCTCAATCTTCCCTGTTGTAACCTGTTTAATAATACGTTGGTCTACCGCATCGCGAACAGGTAAAGATGCACCAGCATTGGCCAGAACATAATCGTAAGCTTTTTTGGTATCGATAATAGAAATTTTTGCCATTGGCAACGGTTTATCCACTTTCATCGAATCTAATAGTTTTTGCTTATCTCTTTTGCTTTCAGGCTGAACACCGCCATCCCAATTATTTTTGGTTACCTTTTCGTTTCCTTCTATAATATTTCCGGTTATATAAGCTTTGCCAAATTCGTTGGCAAACTTTTTATCTCTCCCCGATTCAGGTTTTAAGATACGATAAGAAATCGGTTCTCCGGCAGGTGTAATGGGGCCTGGTTTATAATAATTGTTGATGAAACTATAAAATGAGGCATTATCGCCACCATCGGCACTTCTGTTCCACCAGTTGAAGATCACATTATTGGCAAAGCCAAAATCACCGTACATCCCAACCGATGGGTTCCGGCTGATATTTGACGCCCAAAGGTTACGCATAAAAGTACTGTTCAAGCCACCAATTGTACTCCCAAAAGCATGGTTATAGGTATCTAAAGCTTCAGAAAAGATCGAATTTTGAATGGTAACGTTTACCGTAGGCAATTTTACAGGTTTAGAACCGTCTTTTGGATCGTAAACATGGCGGTAAATCGACATGTTTTCATCTAATCCCCAACTGGCCGAAACGTGATCGATAATGATGTTCCCGACGGGATTTCCGCCAATAGCATCATCTCGGCGGGTAACATCGGTTGCACCACGACGGAAACGCATATAACGGATCACCACATCATGGGTATTGATCCAAACCGATTCGCCAGCCACACAGATCCCATCGCCAGGCGCACTTTGACCAGCAATGGTAATATATGGTGCACGGATAATCAGTGGCGTTTTTAATTTGATAATCCCCGAAACATTAAAAACTATGATTCTTGCACCGCCTTGCTCGCAGGCCTCGCGTAAAGTTCCACTGCCCGAATCTTCGAGACTCGTTACCACGTAAACTTTTCCGCCGCGGCCGCCAAAAGAATAAGCACCACCACCTTCAGCGCCCGGAAAAGCCACTGTTTTAGCTTGTGGCAAATCGCCTGGTTTTGCTGCCCATGGAATATAAGGTTTACCATGTCTTGCATCTTCATCTACAATGTGTTTTACTTTTAAAAATTGCAGTTCAGATTTTTCTTCGATGCTTTTTAAAAGCGAATCGGCTTTCTTTTCCATAGCTTCTGGGATTACCGGATATTGCGCAAAAGCTACATTTCCAATAGCATAAAGCGTTATTACGCTAAAAATTGAATTCCAGGTACGCATATTAGTTGGGCTTTACAATTGAAACTGGAACCACACTATTTAAGTATACTTCGATGTTCGCATAACCACTTTTTGTAATTTTAGTAGCATCAGATGCGTCCTTAGGGTTTAAACCATTTTTAAGCTCGTAAACATCAGGCATGCCATCATCATCACTGTCTTTATATGGCGTGCCTTTATATTCCGGGTAACCTCCAACCTGAGAAACTTCTGTAATGATACCTTGCTTGTATGAATCGCCAGGTAATCTGCGGTGTTCGAACTGAAATTCAGATGGTTTCGCATTAGGGTGAACTTCAATTTTACCTGTGGCAACCTGTTTAATTACTCGGGTATCAACCGGATCTCTTTTCGGTAAAGTGGCACCAGCATTAGCCAAAACATATTCTTTAGCTTGTAAAGTAGGGATAATGCTAATTTTAGGCATTGGAAACGGGTTCTTAGCTTTCATCGCTGCGAAATATTTACTTGCTTCTTCGAAAGACATTAAATTTCCTTTTTTATCTTCCAATTGAACACCTCCATCCCAGTTATCTTTGGTTACTTTTTCGTTGCCATCAATGATATTTCCAGCAACATAAGCCCTGCCAAAAACCACATAAGGTAATTTACTTCGTCCTGATTCTGGTTTTAAAATGCGGTAACTGATCGGATCTTTTAGTTCGGTAACCGGACCTGGTTTGTAATAGTTGTTAATGATATTGTATTGAGCAGTATAATCGCCGCCATCAGTAGAGCGGTTGTTCCAGTTAAAAACCACATTGTTAGCGAAATTAAAAATTCCGTTCCAACCAATTGATGGGTTACGGGCGCCATTATCTGCCCAAAGATTACGGACAAAGGCGCAATTTTCTCCGCCTAAAGTGCTACCAAAAGCATGGTTCCAATAATCTAGCGCCTCTGAGAAAATAGAGTTTTGTATTGTGATGTTAACCGTACCCAATTTTTCTTCGGTTTTACCTGTACTATCGTTGTACATGTGGCGGTACATCGACATGTTTTCGTCTAATCCCCAGCTTGCAGAAACGTGATCGATCATAATGTTACCTACCGGATTACCACCAATGGCATCATCTCTGCGGCCAACAAAGGTTTCTCCCCTTCTAAAACGCATAAAGCGAACTATAACATCATGAGTATTTAGCCAAACCGACTCGCCGGCTACGCAAACCCCATCGCCAGGTGCGGTTTGACCAGCAATAGTGATATAAGGTGCACGGATAATAAGTGGTGTTTTTAACCTGATGATCCCGGCAACGTTGAAAACCACAATCCTTGCGCCGCCTTGTTCGCAGGCATTACGCAATGAACCAGGACCACTATCGTTTAAATTTTTTACTACGATTACCCTACCACCATGACCACCAAAACTATAGGCACCACCACCTTCTGCACCTGGAAAAGCCAATAAATCTGATTGTGGTAAATCGTTTGGTCTGCCCGCCCAAGGAATATATGGCTTGCCCTGAGCTGCCTCTTTTGCAATAATAGGCTTTGCTTTCTCCCAGGCAATATCAGATTGGTGATAGGCTTCTTTCATCATCGAATCAGAAGATTTTTTAATATTGGCAGGAATGTTTGGATATTGGGCATATAGATAATTTGCGGAGAGTATTAATGCTGTTGTTAGCAACAGATTTAAAATGTTCTTTTTCATTTGTGTTGTTCGTTGGGAAGAGAAAGAAGTTACGAAATATTTTTAACTAGCAGAAAAAATCTAATCGCTGATATTGAAAATCGTGGCTCATTTCTTTGTCTATCCTTGTAAGTAATTTTGGTTAGAAAGTATATTATCTTTCAAATTTGCATGCAAAAAGCAGCTGTTTAATGTATAATTTTGGCTATCTATTGTATCATCTTATCAATTGGTAAAAATGCCTGTAACAAATTAAATTCATTCTCGCAGCCATGTTACAAGATAGGAATAAAATTCATATATAAATGTAACATTCTTAAATAAAAAAAAAGGAAACAAATTAATGTCCCCTTTTTCCAAACCAAATAAAAAAATGGGGTGGTGAGCAAACCACCCCGAAGATATTGAAATATCTATTGAAGCGGATCGAATGGACCACCCCAGGTATTATTCTGTTGTAAATTGATATTATTGTTTATGGATAGTGTTGGTATGCCATAAAAATAGTTTCCCGCCTGGAAATTGATATTTTGGTTATCTAATGCTTTTAAAGATAATGTAAAGCTAGAAGCATATAATGCATCTAAAGAATTTGCCGCAGAGGCTTCTCTGGTTAGTGCAATATAATCAGTAGTCTGTGTACCGCTCCTGTTCAGCTGAATAATCAAAGCATTTCGTTTTGTACCATTTAAAGTAGATTCCAGCAATTTTCTTCTTCTCAGATCCCAAAATCTTTTACCTTCAAAAGCCAGTTCAATCTGTCTCTCCCTCATAACAGCGGCAACAAGATCGGTTCTTCCCATTCCGGCTGTTAAGCCATATAAACCATCTGTACCTACCTCAATACCAGCTCTTTTTCTGATGGCAATCAAGTTTGCATAGGCTTCGTCAGTAACAGCTAGTTTATTAAGTTCAGCGGCAGATTCAGCTAAATTCAGTAATACTTCGGCATAACGTATTTCGATCCAATCTGTACCCATAAAGGTTGTTGGAGAAGTTTTCGTTTCATCAACCCCTTTACGCAGGTAGAAGCCCGTATTGCTAGCCGCTACGGCCTCTGTAGTTTTATTGGCATTACCCGAGGTAGCGGTGTAGTAATAATATGTCCATAAACGGTTACCTCCTAAAACTGAACCCCAGGTACCGCCATTATAGGCAAGCGTGGTATAAAATCTTGGGTCTCTGTTTTTATAAAAGGTAGCCATTGAATATGGATATTTTGATGAAGTATTGGCAGGTTTACCATCAGCCATTGGGAAAGCTAAACTCATTTCGTAAGTAGGCGTAAACGAGCCACCACCAGAAACTGATTTGGGCCTTGCACCATTATCGAAGGTGTTATTATTGGCATTTGCATCTACTGATGAGTTATTGTAACCTGTAACTAATACAGCTTCTGTATTTGCTGCACCTTCTGTAGTCCACATGGTGTAATCTATTTTAGGGTAAAGTGCAAAACCATTTGCAGATAATATGTTTACTGCATTTTTGTTTGCATCGTAAGCAGCCTGCCAACGGGCAATATCGTTATTAGGATTAAACTGTGGACTGGCATAAGTTAACAATACACGGCCAAGAAATGCTGCAGCTGCTCCAGAAGTAATCCGTCCATAATCGGCTGTTTTAGGCCATTTTGCCGGAAGATATTTAATGCAAGAATCAAGATCGCTTTTAATCTGTGCGAAAACCGCACTTGTTTTGGCGCGGGGAACCAATGCTTCTTGTTTTGCCTCATCGCCAACGGCACCAAGTGGAACCAAAATTAAAGGCACGCCACCATATAATTTTACCAGTTCAAAATACCTGAAAGCCCTCCAGAAATAAGCTTGGGCGGCAAATCTGCGTTTTACAGCCAGATCGAGTGTACCGGCATTAACATCTCGCAAGAAAGTATTGATTACCCTGATTTTGGTATAAGCAGGATTTGCACTTGCCGATGTACCTATATCGGTTACACTTTCGATGGTTAATGTACCTAAAACAAAATTGTTGCTTCCCTGGCTTTCTTCCGTTAGGTTATAAGTACCTGCAGAGTGAACAGAACCACCTGTAGTGCCAAACCAACCAGGTTGATTTTGACTGTATAGGTAGTCAGCATTTAATTTTACAGTGGTTGAGTCGTTAAAAATCTGATCGGCAGTAAAATTACCAACATCTTGTTTTTCTAAAACCTTTTTGCAATTCGTTAGCGAAAATACGGCTAAGCTTAATGCAGTTATGATGAATATCTTTTTCATTTTTCTATATTTTAAAAACCAACATTTAATCCGAATGACCAAGTTTTTAACGTTGGATAGGAATATAAAGCTGTTTGTAAATCTCTGTATTTGCCTGGAAAAGGGTTGATAAACTGAACCGGATTGGTAGCAACGGCATATAGCCTCAAGCTTGACATTCCTACTTTATTCGCGATATTGGTTGGAACATTATAGCTTAAATTAATACTACTGATGCTGAAGCTGGTTGCTTTAACCAACCAAAAATCGGATGTTACTTCAAAATTTGTTCGGAAGAAAGGATTAGGGTATGCCGCGTTAGTATTGGTTGGTGTCCAGTGATCTACCCAGTACACTGCCCTGTTATCATAAATTGATGCACCTGTTGACGAGCTCGACTGGTTGGCTGGTTTTAAACCATCTATTGTGGTCCATCCGCCCCACGACATGCCCATAATTACGTTCAGTACAATTCCTTTATAACCCACATTCCAGTTTAAACCTAATGCATTATGGTTATTCTGCCTGCTTTTTATAAAAGACTGATCTTTTTTATCGGTACTAATCACCCCATCCCCGTTTATATCCTCATAATTGATCATACCAGGCTGTAAAGGCTGTCCAAATATTTTAACATTGGCTGCACCACCGGCTGCAGTGGCACGTTCTGCGATAATTGCATCTGCCTCGGCCTGTGTTCTGATAATGCCCAAAGATTTATAACCAAAAACTCCTAAATCAGATGATCTTCCGGTAACATCTTCTACCGTACCGATAATCGAAGCTGCCTGATCAACTTTCAACATTTTGTTATCCATCCAGGTATAGAATGGACTAATACCATAAGTAAAATCTTTACCGATCTTATCCCTCCAGCCTAATGAGAACTCCCAACCAAATGTATTGGCATTAGTATAATTTTCAGTTGGCGTGGTGGCACCGATTGTTGTTGGCACGGATGAGCTTAAAGAAGTTAAGATATCAGTACCGTGGTTCCAATAGTATTCAGTTGTAAAAGAAAGGCGGTTTTTTAAGAAAGCCATATCTACACCGTACGAAGTTTTAAGCTCTTTGTTCCAGGTTACATCCACATTTGGAATGGCCAGATTGGGTTTAATCGCAATCGTTCTTGAATCGTTACCATTAAAAACAGCACCACCAGAGCTTCCTGTGCCCAGATTATAATTGGCTAAATATTGATAAGCTTTAGTATTATCAACGCCCGATAAACCTACCGAAGTCCTGAATTTTAACAAATCGAGCCATTTTGCGTTAGCCAGGAAAGATTCTTTATTAGCTACCCAACCTACTGATGCAGCGGGGAAATGTCCCCAGTTATTTCCTGGTGCAAACCTTGAACTACCATCGGCCCTGTAAATCAATTGTAATAGGTATTTTTGATCGTAATCGTAATTTACACGGGTAATCAAGGCCTGGAAACCAAATTGACTTACGGTTGAGGATTGATTTGAACTTGAAGCACCCACCGCAAATGATTGATAATCTAAAGCCCCGGCTACCATCCCGGTTGCTTCTGCATTTACTCCTTCACTATTTTGCTCGCGCTGTTCTACCAAAGCCAATGCCGAAATATTGTGCTTGCCAAACGAGCGGCTATAAGTTAAACCTGCGTTTAACTGATAAGAATCTGCAAAATTTGGGGTTAAACGTACTTTATCGCCGTTTAAAACACTAAATGTACCTACTAATGCTCCTCCTGGAATATGATTGTTGGCTCCTAAACCAGCATATTTATAGTAAACAAATGATGTACCGAACTGCTTGTTATTGGCCGAATTTAAGTTTTTGTTGAATGTTGCCGTAGCCATCAATCCTTTTATACCCGGGATTTCGTAGGTAACTTTAGCTAAAATATTAGTCGAGGTATTGGTGCCTCCAGTATAGTTGTTTGAATTTTGGATGGCGAAGAAATTGATGTTATCATTACCACCCGTATTACTTCCCCCCATTACCACTGGATTACCATTGATGAAATATTCCTGCCAAGGCTGAACATTTTGTAATGATGCAGCATCGTTATCCAAACTTTCGGATGTACTGGTTAATTTATACCAATAACTTCTGTTATAACCCACATTGGTGTTTAATGATAAAGAGGTAACCAGTCCTTTGGCCGGCTTTGCTTCAACAGTTGCCCTTAATCCATATTTATAAGAGTTAATACCTTTAAAATTGCTGTTCTGGTTTACAAAATCGCCACCGATAAAATAGGTTACTTTATCATTTCCGCCACTGATGTTTGCTGCTGTGCGCCAAACATAAGCAGGTCCAAAAGCATCATCAAAATAATTGTGACTGTGTGTTGAAAAATAATCCAGCTCATCTGGTGTGTACCAAGCGGCAAGCCTGGTCGGTCCTTTAACCCCAGCTGTTATCAAATATCCATCGGCATCATAAAATTTATCAACAGGAACTCCAGGAGTAGTTTGTATATACGCTGATGCCTGGGTATAATCATTAGAGAAAGTTCCCAATTGTAATGAATTCATCATTTTAGGCATGATGGTAGCCGTAGATACACCAAGTGAATTGCTGATATTAAATTTTGGCGCACCGATCTTGCCCTTCTTTGTTCTGATCAGAATAACACCGTTTGCACCCTGAACCCCGAAAATTGCGGCTTCAGCATCTTTTAAAACAGATACGTTGTCTATTTCGTTAATATCCAGGTTATCAAAATCGGCCTGTGTTCTGATAATATCGTCGATAACAAATAAAGGATTGGTACCCTGACCGCCATCTTTTGCAAAAACCACCGGATTACGAATGGTTACAGTTGTTCCTTGCCCTGGCCTTTGTGCGCCGCCAGATACACTTAAACCAGGCGCTGTGCCTTTTAAGGCCGCCGTTAAGTTTAAGGCAGGTATATCTTCAACACTTTTCAAATTCGGTGTAGATACCGAACCGGTGAGCGAGGTCTTTTTTTGTGTACCGTAACCCACAATTACCACATCATCCAGATCTTTATTGTCGGATACCAGTTTGATATTGATTGTAGATTGGGTACCAACTAGAGTTTGCTGCCTGATGTAGCCGATGTAAGAAAATACAAGCACATCGGCATTGCTTTTTACCTGAATAGTATAAATACCATCCGCATTGGTACTCACATTACTGGGTACACCTTTGATGCTCACATTTACCCCCGGGATCCCCTGTCCATCTGCCTGATCGACAACCTTTCCCGTTATCTTTCGGTCTTGGGCAAAGAGGATTGTGCTTGCCAGTAGAATAAAAAGCAAGGACAAAGAAATTTTGCGTAAAAATTTTAAGTTCATCTTATTATTTGGTTAGTTAATATTATAATGTAGGCTGGTTATAAGCCTGAGTTTAATGTTTGTATTTTATTATTTTTTTTGTAACTGAGGTATTTAATTATCCTTATCAATCAGTTTATAAGTATTTTTTATTAGGATCGATAAAATAAAAAGTTCAATTAATGCTTATAAAAATTAAAGTGATGAAAAACACAATGTGATTTGGCTCATTTTTTTTATTTGGATCTAGATAAATATTTTGGTTAGAAAGTATTGTAATTCAAAGTTGCAATCAAAAACTGGCTGTTTTAGCGAGTATGTTCGCTATTTATTATACGATTTTATCAAACATATAAGTAAAATATACAAACAACATTCAGTATTTTAATTTGGCGATACAAGATATAATTAATTCATATATAAATGAAATATTCTTAAATAAAAAAATCGAGACAATTTAATTGTCTCGATTCTAACAAAAAACAGCATTATTGTCTATCTAAAACTTCGTATTTTAATTCTGTATTTTCACATCAACGTTTAAGAAAACTCCGCGCGATGAATTGTTGCTGGAGATGGAATTAACATAGAAAGCGCCATACTTACCCTCGGGCGTTAAGAAATAAAATAAACTACCAGGTATTAATCCCGTGGTAATAGATTTGAGTGTGGGTTTAGCACTTTTACCTGCCGTAAGAATCTGCGCACCGGTTCTTAAGTTTAAAAAGGTTGAAGCTTGTCCGGTTTTTGGTGCACCAAGTAAAGTTGCGCGTTTATTTGTCCATGTGCTCATATCATAGGCCGTAAATGGCATCGGATTCGCATCTAAAGCATAAGCATTATACAAATAACCGTTTACACCATTTGCAGTTACCGGCGTACGATAAATACCAAGATCGATTTTGTCAGTATTTTCTTTACCGTTCGAGTAGCTGTATAGTTGTCCAGTGGTCAAGGAAATATAAGAATTGGCTACCTTGGTAACGGTATCTGGAATAAAAATCTCCCTTGATGTCCAGTATTTATAATCAGGCAATACATTTAAAGTAATGGTTTTGTATCCATCCCCCAGGTAAATGCCGCCTTTATCCAACGCCCAAATCCGGTAAGAGATTAGCCCCACCCTTGTGTCCATTTTTAGTTTAACGATGCCTGTAGCTTTTTTGCGCTGCGTATCGTCCAGTGCAATTTTTGTGGGAATGGCCGACGAAGTTTCGAAAATACAGGCCACGTACATATCTGTTTTCGGCGATTCGATGGTGTATTCTAAGTACACACTATCACCTACATTTACATCTTTATAACTGGTTACGGCATAAGGGCTTTTGGCCGAATAGGTTACCGTAACATCCTCAAACATATTAAATATATTGGTGGTTTCTTTTTTACAGGCTGTAAAAAGAAGTGTTGCCATTACGATCAGGCCAACAACATTTAAATTTCTTTTCATTTTAAATTTTATTTACTGATGAATATTGATTTACAACGGATCGAATGTTCCACCATCCCATCCTATGGTTTGATCTAACAATGGACTTGAATTCATAAATGTTGAAGGTAAGGCAAAGAAATAGTAGGTATCCAATATTCCAAAACCATTAGGTCCCTGATTTACGTTAGTTGCTGTAAAATATTTATCAAACGTAGTCCGGTCGTTTACGTTAATATTTTCCCTAAAACGGATACCATTGGTACCCACAGCTTCTAATTCGGTTTTCAATGCAGCGGTTTTAACTGTCCATTGGATGGTCTGCATCTGGCCGCTCAATAAATGGTAACGGCGGGTTCGTCTTAGATCGAATGAGCGTTTGCCCTCGAAAGAAAACTCGACCATCCGTTCATTCATGATCAGGTCGCGCATCAATTCTTTGGAAGTAGCCAGATCTAAGCCATAATTTTTAGTTCCGGGTTGTATGCCAGCCCTGATTCTGATCTGTTTAATCAGGTCTTTGGCTTCCTGCAGATTGCCAATCTCGTTAGCACATTCGGCATAATTCATAATAACTTCAGCAAACCGGAGTTCTACCCAGTCTAAACCGTTTCCTCCAAAATCGTTGGCATTAATTACCGAGCCTTTGGCCAGATCAGGATCGCAGAATTTCTTTAAATAAAACCCCTGTGGTGATGCTTCAGTAATTCCACCGTTATAACACCATTGTTTACGGGTAGCTAGACCGCTTAATTTCCATTGACTTCCATTATAAGCAATTGTTGCGTCTAAACGGGGATCGCGGTTTACCCAAAATACAACCGGATCATAAGTGAAAGAACTGGCCTGCCCTACCGGAACACCATCTTTCATGGTATAGGCATTTACCAATTGTAAGGTTGGTGTAAAAGCCGATGCATTGCCACCCTCTTCTGTTGGCCTGCTTTTTTGTTCTACATTTTGTCCTCTTTTAGAAAGTTTGGCCGAATATGAACGAACGATGATGGCTTCAGGATTGGCCGTTCCTTCTTTAAGAAAAATATCGGCATAATTTGGCATTAACGACGCTCCTGCAGCTTTGCAGATATCGTAAGCTTCTTTATTGACCTCATAAGCTTTTTGCCATCTGCTTTGATCGAATGGGTGCGCTGGATTATTGGTTGGGTTAAACTGTGGACTGGCCCAATACAATAAAACCCTGGCTTTTAACGCGGCTGCAGCCTGACGGGTAAATTTACCCCTCTCGGTAGCATCTACCCAGGTTACACCATTTAACAAGTTTATAGCCGAATCCAGATCGTTTACGATGACCTGGAAACATGCTGATGCTTTTGAACGTCCTGTAAGCGTTAAATTATCCGGATCCTGTGGTTCAAGCACTAAAGGCACTCCACCATAAAGCCTTACCAACTGGAAATAGGTAATGGCCCTTAAAGCAAAAAACTGACCGCGCAGCTTGTTTTTAGAACTTTGAGATAAGGTTCCTTTTGGTATTTCTTTTAGAGCAACATTGCAGCGTGCAATATCGAAATAGCGGTTATCACCTTTATTGCCCTGATATTTGGTCGCAATAAATTTTACATCGTTAGCGGTTAAAATCCCATTTACACCAATGGCCTTACGCATAATCGATTCTGAAGAAGAAAATTTGTCTTCATCACTGGCGTAAATTACATTATCGGCCGTTATTTCATAAGGAAAATCGGGCATAGTCACATCGTAAGTATCGTTTAAAAGAAACTGGATAGAACCTTCGTTGTCCCAAATCCGTGAGTCCATTCCATTTCTATCTTCGAGATCGAAGAAATCCTTTTTGCAGGAAGAAGAGAATAAGATAAGCATCGCCATCATTCCGATCAGCAATGTGGTTTTATTTTTTAAAATCATTTTAGCTTGGTTTGAGTGGTACAGCATTACAGGCTTATATTTAATCCTACGGAGATGGTTCTGAGTGTAGGGTAATCATAAATGGTTGATGAATAAGGATCTTTGTAATCTAAAGGATTGATAATTGTCCACAGGTTATTACCCGTTAATACAAATCGCGAATCGGCAATGCCCAGTTTATTCATAAAATCCCTTGGCATTTTATAAGTTAACGTCATGTTGTTGATCCTGATCATGGTGCCGCTTCTTGCCCAAAATGTCGAATTCCATCCGGCAGCAATAGAAGGATCATCAAAACGTGGAAACGCTGCATTGGTATTTTCAGGTGTCCAATGGTCTTTCCAATAAGCCGGAACATTTATCGTTGTGCTTGCTGGAGCTTTAGATTTGGTATCAAAAAATGCTTTTCCACCAAAACGGGTTACAAAATTTGTATTCAAACTAAAGGCTTTATAAGTAAGGCCAACGTTAAAACCAACCCCAAAAGAATTAAGGCTTTTGAACATTAGCGCCTGGTCTTTTTCAGTGATTTTTCCATCGCCGTTAACATCTTCATAGTATAACCAGCCTACTTGTGGTACCGATCCGTTAATGGTATAGGTAGGGTATTTGTTCAATAAAGCATCAACATCGGCCTGTGTCCTCAACATTCCTTTCGAAATCAGTCCATAGTTTGAGGCATTGTATACATTTGGATTGGTACCAAACTGGTATTTAAGATCGGGATAAGTGGTATCCCACAATTGAAACTGGTTATAAAACATCCTGTCGATACGGCTGTTACCAAAACCGAACATGACATCTGTTGATATGCCGAAATCTTTACCCAACTTTGTGCGGTAACCTAATGTAATTTCGTGCCCCCAAGCTGTTCTCTGTTGATAATTTATAATTGGTGCTTCGAAGCCGGCATACATCGGGAAGTTTTCGTTGTTGCCTTTATCAAACATATCATAAGAATAACGGTGGTAAAATTCGTAGGTAATGTTTAGCTTATTGTTAAATAAGGCTGCATCTAAACCTAAGTTCATTGTGCGGGCTTTCTCCCAGGTAATATCAGGGTTTGGTAAAATTGATGGGTTCAGTCCACCATACATCGATTCGTTGTACGAATAGCCGTTCGGATCTACTTTATAGCGCGATTGCCATAAACGGGCATCCACGCGGCTTTCGCCTACCATACCATAGTTGGCACGGACTTTTAAATTGCTTACAAATTTTACGTTTTCTTTAAAGAAATTTTCCTGGCTGATTACCCAGCCCAAACCTAAACTTGGGAATAAGCCCCAACGGTTACCGGGAGCGAAATTTGAGGAGGCATCCCAGCGGCCAATGGCTTCCAATAAGTATTTCTTGTCAAAATCGTAGCTGAAACGGGTAATGAATGAACGCTGTACAGCTTCGCCAAAGGTATTTTCCTGCATGGTGAAGGTAGATTGGTCAAAGCCCCAATATTGGTTCACATTGGGCAATACCTGATTTCTCCAGTACACCGAAAGCGATTCGCTGTTATTTTCCGACTGATCGAAAGCAGCTAAAGCGGTGATGGAGTGTTTGCCGATCAGGCGGTTGTAACTTAAAGATCCTATGGCTTGATAGCTTGAAGCCATATCGTTACCTTTTAACAATAAGGTGTTAGCCAAACCAACCGCTGTAATAGCTGCAGTAGATTCGTTGGTATACAACAATCCGTTTTGACCGGTCATTTTGAAATTGTACACCGTGTACGGCGGAATATATTGACCACCACTACCACTCCTGTTGTTTTTACCGAAACGTACGCTGGCCGTTAAGCCTTTAATAAAAGAAGGGCTATAATTTAAGGCCGCATTGATATTTAAACCCTGCGATTTGCTGTAAATGTTATTTCCAGAATTGATAACAGCCAGTGGATTCGTGTTTCCATTGTAATTTACAGGTTTACCGTCAATCTGTATCGGTACCCACATTGGTGTGGTAATCAACTGCTGGAAAAAGGCCTGGTCGTTCTCCCCGCCGTTTTTATAGGTATCGCTGTTTTTCTTATTAAAATCGGTATTTAGGGTTACATCTGCGGTTAAACCTGGAAAAATCTTGGCATTCATGCCCGAACGGAAAGCGTATTTATTATAGGTAATGCCGCCGTAGTTACCAGTTTCATTATAATAATTACCACCAGCAAAAAAGGTTATTGTTTCCGAGCCACCTGAAATGTTGATGTTATGACGGTTGGTTGAGGCTACCTTCCAAAGTTCATCGAACCAGCTTCTGTTGGGATTATTTTTTAAAACCTCCAGGTCTGCATCCGAAAATAAGGCTGAAGTTGGGGCATTTTTGATTTTGTTGGCATCATTCAGTAAAGTAGCATGATCATAAGCGCTGAGCATTTTCACATCACTGGTATTATCCTGATAACCTACATAACCGGTATAGCTAATTTTAGGTTTACCTGCTTTTCCCCTTTTTGTGGTGACTAAAACCACACCTTTTGCGCCTGAGGCGCCATAAATTGCTGCCGAAGCATCTTTCAAAAAGGAAATATCTTCTACCATAGAGATATCGATATTGTCGAATTCATCGCGGGTTACGGTAATTCCATCAATAACGTAAAGTGGTTCGGAGGTAACGCCGTAGAGTTTCGATTGATCGGAAGCAGTTGAATTACGGATGTTTAATGTGATAGAAGAACCTGGTTTACCTGAAACCGTGTTAACGCCAACGCCTTGTATTTTGTTACGCAAAGCGGCTGCGATATTAGGTACAGGAAGATCCTGGATTTCTTCCGCTTTAATATTGGCCACAGAACCCAAAATCTCTGAACGCTTTTTGGCGCCGTAACCGATTACTACTACTGCATCATTATCTAAACTTTGACTGTCTTCAACCAGGTTGATTTCTAAAGTTGATTTGCCAGCCAGGGCAACCACCTGCCTAACATAACCCACATAAGAAAAAACGAGTACATCACTTGCCGGATCGGCAACTAAGGCAAATTCGCCTTTATCATTGGTACTTACATTGTTGGTTTTTCCACGGATACCAACGCTGACTCCGGGTATGGGCTGCCCGTCTTTTTTATCCACCACCTTGCCTTTTATCTGTTTTTGTTGGGCAAAAACGCTCGTAAAGGCACAAAGCAGTAGCATTAAAACCCATGGGGTTTTTCGTAAAGTTTTAAAGATCATAATAGTTTATTTGGTTAGTTTGTTTTTTTTATCTGATTTTAATTGGCTTCAGCCTTGGCTTTTCTCCTTTTCTCCCATTCTACTCCTTCTTTCTTCAGATCGTACCCGGCAGCTGATAAGTAATTGTTAATGCGTCCTTTGTATTTACCAAACCAGGCATGTTTTTTATCTGATGATTCTGCATCCATGGCATGCTCCCTCGCCTCAGTTAACCAGATCAGGATCTGTTTTTTCTGATCTGCGGTCAGCGTTAAAATTTCTTCCTGATAAGCTTTGTAAGTGATGGGCAACACATTATAGGTCATACCATTTTTAACCAGTTCCACCTGCTCATTAGTTAGTTGCGCAGAAAGTTTACTGATGTATTTTTTATGGAGTTTAGCCAATGATGCTTCTACCACACGGCCATCTTTTGCCAGTGCCGAATCGCGTTCCACTTTATTGTCTTTGTTTTTTTCTTTAATTGCTTTTACGCGGGCATCGCGTGCGGAATAAATATCATTTAAATTGCTATACTGATCTCTGATGATTACCGTCACTTTTTCGCTTTTCTTCGCATCGGTAATCCCAAGATTGGCAACAATTTTAGCCGAACGCTCGGTAATCATTTTGGTATAAGCTTCCTTATCTGCAACTGCGCTGCGCTGAGCAAAAATGGTGGTCATGCTCGAGAAAGTTAACAATAAGGCTAAAATTGATGATTTCATGTCTTTATATTTAAATTGTATTTATTTTTTTTAGATTCACATCCCCACAAAAATGCACTTTTAAGCCAAGTTCATCCATTGCAGCGGCTTTAATGCGGCAAGCTTCGTGTGCACCGGCTTCATAATTGGTATAAACCACCTGAATGTGATTGGCTTTATGTCTGGCCATTAGCTGATCGCGGCTTATACCTTTTAAAATGGCATGCATAATGGGCCATTCGGGTGTTGTTCCGTTCCAACGTCTTTTGGTTTCTTCCTCAGGCAAAGCTACTACTTCCCCAACGCCTAAATCGCAATGTAATTCATTATCCATTATATAAACACGGCTCCAAACAATGAACCCCGGTTTACTAACACCTTTTAACGATCCACCGCCTAAACGGAAATACATAGCTGGCTGCCTATCGCTGCTTGCTCCGGCATAACCATCAATAAAATGTGCAGGTGGTGCTGCTCCGGAGATTAAAAACAACCAAACAAAACCATTTACATCATCATTTTTGTAATATTCGCCCCAACGGATATCGTGAAGGGTGTTTTCTCCGGTCATTCCTAATTCTTTCCAAAGATTGTAGGTTACCAGGGCATCTAAACCTGCACATTCATCTACCTCGTTAAAATGCGGTAAAGCACGTTTTGGGTAAAGTTCTTTACCATCTACAGAAAATACTGGCGGCCGGCCTTCGTTATTTAACAAACCTTCTACCAGATCACTCGCAACGGTTAAATCTTTTAGGCCTTGCTGGTATTGTATCCCAATGGTATCGCAGCTAAAATCATCCGCTATTCTTACAGCTGCAATATACATTTTACACTGTTCTAGCGTTTGTCTTTTGGTTAACTGTGTTTCTTCTTCAGTACCCCAGTTAAAGGTCATTCCTTTTTGCAAAAGCCAGTCTAAAACAGCTTCTGCTTCGGCATCCGTTACCTGTAACATAGCCGCGTACAGCGCCGATTGACTTAAACGTTCTTTAAAAAAACCAGTCTTATGGAGTAATTCATCGGGAATGATAGCATTGTACATACCCATGCAGCCCTCATCAAACACGCCCATAATTACTTTACGCGCTTTTAAATTCCGGGCAAAGGTTCTTCCTATCTTGTCATCACCTGCTGGGATTTTACTGAGTGCAAAACCTTTCACATGACTCTGATCGTAGCTAATTTTACCAGTCGAGAGCCATTCCTGTAGTCCTTTAGTAAAAAAATCATCAGTAAAATCTTCACTCCATAAAGTACTATAAGGTATAGCTGCCTTGGTTAAACAACCATTTAGGTTTAACATGCCCACTAAACCAGGCCATTGGCCGCTCCAGTTGGCTACGGTTAATATTGGTCCACGATGTGTGGTAAGTCCGGCTAATACGTGATGAGAGTATTGCCAAACGCTTTCTGCTACAATTAAAGGCTGGTTGGGATCAATATTTCTAAAGATATCCATACCCATTCTTTGCGAATCGATAAAGCCATGTTTTTTTGTTGAATTGTATGAATGAGCGCGTTTAACTTTCCAGCCAAATTGTTCGATGGCCAAAGTTAATTTCCGTTCCATTTCGACTTGAGCAGCCCAGCAGTTTTGATTTGCCGAAAGCCGTAAATCTCCGCTAGAAACCAGTAGAATTTCGCCTTGTTTGCCTTGTCTCATGATTTATTAATGAACAAATAATTTATATAAAAATAATTTGTCAGTTTATATTTGGGTTACGCCTTTACGGCTATATACAAAACTCAACAATGAAAAACACTATTTCCTGATAGTTTTTATCAAATTAATATAGGATGTTATCATTAAACTCGCTAACTTTAGACCACTGTGGCATAATTTGTAGAATATTGTAATACAGTCCTAACCAAATATTTATTAGTTACATGAAACCTCATTTTCATAAAGTTCCAATTACCTTACAAAGTTCATTTAGCATCCGTCACGATATCAAACCTGACTTTGGAAATATCTGGCACTACCATCCTGAACTGGAATTGCATTATGTAATCAAAGGAGAAGGCGTTCGTTTTATTGGCGACAACATCAGTAATTTTGTGCCAGATGAGATGGTGCTTTTAGGTGAAAACCTGCCTCATACCTGGCGTTGTAAAGATGAATATTTCCAAAATAACCCCGATCTTACAACCGAAGCCATGGTGATCCATTTCTTACCCGATTGTTTGGGTAAATACATGCTTACTTTGCCTGAAGCTTACCTGATCCCTAAATTATTCGAAAAAGCCAAAAGCGGAATGGTAATTAAAGGGAAAGCTAAAGATAAACTGGTTGATTTAATGCGGGCTGCTGTTGATGCGACCAATTTGGACCGGATCATTATCCTTTTATCTATCTTAAAAACATTGGCAGAAACGGATGAATTTTCGACGATTGTAACGAGCAAAAATACATTCTATCAAAGCAATGAGTCTGAAACACTCCGAATCAATAAAATCTGTAATTATACCCTAAGTAATTATAAAAAGGATATTACATTGGAAGAAGTGGCTTCATTGAGTAATTTAAGCGTAACTTCTTTCTGCAGGTATTTTAAACTGATGACGAAGAAGACCTTTTATGATTTCCTGATCGAAATTAGGGTGAGCCACGCCTGCCGTTTCTTGATTGAAAACAAGCTACCAACCGAAATGATCTGTTTTGATTGTGGTTTTAATAATGTATCTAACTTCTACCGGCATTTTAAAAAGGTAACGGGGATGACGCCTTTAGACTATAAGAGGAAGTATTTGAATTAAGTATTTATTCAGACCTTATAGGTTTTTAAGACCTATAAGGTCCAGCAAAATAGATCCTGAAACAAGTTCAGGATGACGACCGCATTGAAAGATCGGTCGTCATTCCCGCGCAGGCAGGAATCTTAAAGCGTATTACATTACAATTGTTCAGAAGCTTTCATAAACACTCCATGGTTCCCAATCAGATTGGGTATGACGAACCGACAAAAATTACCAGCTAAAGAAATCCAGAAACAAATTCAGGATGACGACTGTACCACTATATAAAAATCTTAATATTTAAGTTATTGCGTAACAAGGTATAATCATCAAACAATGTTTCTACTCCTTTTACTATGCTTGGCGTAAACGAGCCTACATTTCTACGGGTAAAAGTCGAAATATTAAGCCCTCTCTTTTGCAGGAAATATTTCGATACTACTGGATAAACGTTATGCATTACGTCCATGTTATCGATTAAAAACTGTTGTACCACCTGTACTTCATCTTTAAAAGCTTCATCATTGTAATGGTCGCAAAGCCATACAATCAATTCTGGAAAGTAATTCCCCTGGATACAAGATAAACCTGAAGCTCCGGCTTTTAGCGATTCTACCGCATGTACGATATATGCATCGTATAATCCAAAAGTCTTACCTTCTGTCAGTTTGAGTTTTTCTTTAATCTGTACAAGGTCCAGGCAGGTGTCTTTATGGTAAATCACTCGATCGGTAGAAACAAAATCGGCTAATTGTTGTGGTTTTAATACTCTTTTATAAGGCACAGGGCATTCGTAAAATCCTAATGGAATTTTATCTGTCTGGTGTAAAAGATCGAATACCCTTTCGTTAAAAACCTCGTCAGTTTCATTTTCTTCGGCAAGTAAACTGCTAATTGCAATCACCGCTTCTACCCCCGCATCGCTTACTTCTTTCACAAAATCGGCCTGTTTGCTGATTTCCCCCCCGAAGGTCCCGGTAGCTATTACGGGTACTGCCCCATCTACTACTTTTATCACATGTTTTATGACCTGAATTCGTTCTTTACCAGTCAATTCAAACATTTCGCTCGACAGACAATTGGCAAATAAACCCGATGATCCAGCCTGTAAATAAATCTCTGTAAGCTGTGTAAGTGCCGGGTAATCGATGTTCCCGTTGCTTAAAAAAGGCATGAGCATTACCGGGATGAACCCTTTTTGTGAGTTTTCCATTATATTCTGATATGGTAAATTGTTCTATTTAATTGCCTGATAAAACCAGAATGGTTTTTAATGGGCTGTTTTAGTTTTTTCGTTTTTAATTTTCGTCAGGAAAAGTCCAGCTAAAAAAATGGTTAAAGTGCCGATCACGATAATCATGTTTTTATGTAAAGGATTTCTAAAAACTTCATATTCTGGAGGAAGAAGTGAAGAAAATGTCATCCATATAATTA
Organism: Pedobacter sp. SG908; assembly: GCF_011759615.1. Lineage (NCBI taxonomy): Bacteria > Pseudomonadati > Bacteroidota > Sphingobacteriia > Sphingobacteriales > Sphingobacteriaceae > Pedobacter > Pedobacter sp. SG908. The sequence goes on along the minus strand of NZ_JAAOYY010000001.1, from coordinate 2,038,820 downwards.
CGGCAATGCCGATTGTTGTTGCTGTTATGGCTTCATGGTTTTTAGTTTGCCTACTGATAATACCCAAAAGGAATAGCCCCAACATTCCTGCCGCAAAAATACCTGATAATTCCCACCAAATGTCTAAAATGCTTTTTACGCCAATCATCGCAATACCAGCAATCATACCCAACAAACCAAAGCCAATAGTGGCCAAATGTAACAGTGATAAATTCTGCTTTTCGGTTACATCAGGCTTAAAATATCTTTTATAAATATCAACCGAAAACACTGTTGCTGAAGCGTTCATTCCAGAGCTTATGGTACTCATTGCCGCAGATAAGATGGCTGATACAATTAAACCAACCAAACCTATAGGGATTTTAGTCACCATAAAATGTGGCATAATTTTGTCGCCATAATCTGATGGCAGTAATGTATGCTGTACCTTCAACACCTCTGCTGCCGAAGCATGTAAGGGCAAACGTTCTATCGCCACCTGGTGTTTTATCGACTGCACCAATTCTGGATTGATTTCGTAATAGGCGTACAAGCAAGATCCTATAATAAAAAAGAGCAATGATGCCGGGATATATAACCATACGCACAACCAGATCGATTTCGAAGCTGCTTTACTTGATGATGCCGTATGGTAACGCTGGATGTAGTTTTGGTCCATTCCGAAGTTATTCAGATTGATAAAAAAACCATAAAGTAACACCACCCAAAACGATGATCCTACAAAATCGAGCTTAAAACTGCCAAGGCTAAATTTATCAGCAGATTTCCCGATTTCTACAACCTTCGAAACTCCTCCCGGCATATTCGAAATGATTAAATACAGAATGAGTAAGGCACCAAATGTTTTCACTACCGCTTGTACCACTTCTGTCCATATTACCGCTTCAATTCCTCCTAGAACGGTATAAACAATGATACAAATGCCCATTACAATCATAATCATCTGCATGGAATAACCTGTAAGTGCCTGTAAGCTCAGGGCAATACCGAAAAATATCGATCCCATTCTGGCCAGCTGCGTTAATAGGAAACAAATAACTGCATATACCCTTGCCCATGCACCAAAACGTTTTTCTAAATGGGTATAGGCCGATATTTCGCCAGTATTCCTATAAAATGGAACAAAATATTTTGAAGCGATCCATGCTGCTAGCGGCATCGAAATGCTGAATACAAATGCATTCCAATTGCTCCCGAAAGCCTTACCGGGCACCCCTAAAAAAGTATTGCTACTTAAAAATGTTGCATAAATAGATAAACCTATCGCCCATCCGGGGATCAGGCCCGAAGCTTTTGTAAATTGCTCGGAGTTCTTATTTTTCCTCGAAAAATAAACCCCAACTAATATCATTCCAACAAGATAAATGAAGATGATTGCAAGATCGACTACAGGAAGTCCTTTCATTATTTGTTGGCTCGTTTATTAATTTGGTTAAAACAAATATGCATGACTAAATATCAACATTAATATAAGATTTTGGCCACATATTGTACCATCTTATCTTATTGAACATCTAAAGCATCAACTGCCAGTCCTTTGGTTTCTGTAGCAATCAATTTGAGTTTATAAGTCCCGGCATTAATCATGCTGCCGGTATTGGTACTGAGGTAATTCCATTTTCCGGTTTTAGTTGGTGCAAATTCAACCATTTCTGTTTTCATTAATGTACCATCTGCCGATAAAAATTCCAGTTTGGCTTTCAAGGGCTGATCGGACGGATTATGGTATTTTAGAGTTAAGGAATAGGTATCGGCAACACCAACTGATAGCTGCCAGGTTAAGCTCCCTTGGCTCATCGCATTAAAAATTACACGCTGTTTATCCATTAAAATTGCTTTCACAACATCTTTACCTTCTAAAATAGCGTCAGTAGCTTTGTAGGTTGTGGTGGTTTTTAAATCATAAGCGGGTTGTAAATGGCTAATGGGCAATACAAAAACGGTTGCCACTCTACTATTAAAAATGATACTTTCGTTGGGAATAAGTCTTTTGCGATAAAGATCAAACGTTTCATCATTGCTGTTGCTCAAAGTGGTTTTAGTATTTTCAAATCCTTGCGGAATACTACTTTTTTTATTCAGCGCAATAAAAGTGTCAACACTATCGGTAGCCGTAAATTCGATACTTTCCTGTCCTCTTGAAGCTTTTAACCATTCTGCACCATATAAATTTGAAGGTAAATGGGTAAATGATGATTTCTCCCCTTTAAACTGCTCTTCTCCAATATCGAGCCAGCTGTTTAATTCAGCATTTTTTATTTTTGTTAAAAGCGAATTACTTGCTGATGCAGGTTTAATATTTTGATTTAAACTAGCTATGGCAATGCCCGAAATAACTGCCTGACCCACTTTCACCTCAGGGAAGTTAATATCCAAAAAGCCACCTTTGATTGAAGCTTTAATTGTTTTTTTCAATAAAGTGTTACTACCCGCTTCTTTCCAGATATCTAAATCTTTAATAACGGTTTTGCCATTAAATGCCACATCAAATAAGCGCATGGCTTTGACATCAAAACCTCCGCCAATACCCAGCCAAGGTTCTATAAAATAAAGCTCAACCAGATATTCGCCGTCAGGTAGCGGAAAGTGATATTTCAACTGATTTCTGCCATATCTGAAAGTCTGAAAAAGCTTCCAATCTTTGGTGCCATTAATGGGTTGAAAAGTACGGCGTTGACTGGCGAAAAAATCAGGTATACCCGAGAAATTAGCAGTCCATGAGGTAGAGCCAAAGTTATCAGGAGCGCTTAAATTCCTATCTGCAGACCATTTATTCCCGTTGGCATCTATATAATCACCACCACCGCAGTTTACGCGGTACACATAATTATATCCCTGAGATGGTACTGTTAATTTTTTATCCTTGATTAAAGTGTCGAAATTTGGACTTTTAGGCAGATTTTGCAATACCATTTGGTCTTTAGCTACAGCTTTTCCGTTCACGTAACCTACTGCATATAATACATTATATTGGATATCAGGCTTGTTCCATTGGAAATGTGTACCGATTGCACCACGTTTTCTTCTGCCTAAAGATTTGCCGTTTACATCATTAAACAGTTCCACTTCATCGCAGTTAGAATAAACCACAACACTATCTTTTATACCTGGTTTGTTCCAACGGTTTGGCCAGGTATGCGAAACAATATATACCATAGGCTCAGTTTGCTTTGGGGCATAATTTGCCCTGAACATGTAGAATACATCCGTAGGCTCCTCCCAAGGTGTAAACATGCCCTTGTAATTTATCGGGCCTACCCGATCTAAATCTCTTAATCCCTCGCCACCTTGCACCCTTCCAGGGTTATCATGCGAGCTATACAGCCAGAAAAAATGACCAGCGGTTTTATCTTTTACCGATTCGGCCAGGCGAACTTTTGTTTCCATCAGATCAGTCATTTTATTTTCGGTATAACCTTTACCATTGTCATCTGTATCATGAAGATCAATCGTTCGCCAGGCACCGTATTCGCCAACCAAAACCTGTCTCTGAAGATCTTCGCCATAAGTTAACGGATTACCACCATAGGTGCCGGTCCAGTTTTGAGGAACATCCCAATCCGTTCCTTTTCCGCCGTTACAAGTAGTTACTTTTCTTTGTGATGAAGCTGTCGGATCTAATTTTCTAATCAGCTCTGTGCATTCCTTCGCGAAATCTTCAGGCAAAGTACTTTCGTTTTCCAAGCCCCATAACACCACTGCAGGACTGTTTCTGCGTTCTTTTACCCAATCTGTTAAAAGTGCTTTAAAGTTTTTTCTGAATTCTGGTGTATCATACCAGATATGTGCGGCCATTTGGGTCCAGCATAAAATCCCTTCTTTATCCCAATAATCAGAATACAATAAGTTATGTGGTTGATGTGCATCACGGAAAGCATTAAAACCTGCAGCTTTAATTTGCCTAACTCTCGAACTGATCTGTTCGTTACTAAAAGCATGGCTCTGACCAATTAAATGCTCATATTCAGCAATCCCATTAATAAAAACAGGTTTTCCGTTCAATAAAAACTGTTTCTGACTGGCCTGATTGCCCATCCGATAGCTATCGGATGGCCAGCTGATCCACCGGATGCCATAGGGCGTTTTCAGTTCATCTACAATTTTTCCATTCTCTATAATGGTGGTTTGAAAAGTATAGCGATATGGATTTTCCAACGACCAAAGTTTTGGACTGATGATCTTGTCAGTCTGCTGGTCGATCTGAATTTCTTTCCCGGCAGGAACAACAAGAGATTTTGTCAGCTCTTTAATCTGTTTTCCATTCAGATCTAGCAATCTGTTTACAACGCTTATATTTTTAGGCTTTAAACTATAATTTTTAACCGTAGTACTCAGATTCAGAATGGCCGCCTTTTCTGAGATTTGATTATCGTTCCAAATGTGGATACCAAATGGTTCAACGCGGATATCATTAGTCACAATTAAGTGAACCGGACGGAAAATCCCCATGGGCTGCGAACCTTCTGAAAAACCGCGTTCGGTAGAGCAGCCGCCATCAACCCAGGGTAAATCTTGGATATTTGCGGGATGATCAGCCCGAACTGCCAAGATATTTTCCTGATTATTCAATTTAATTGCGGCAGTAACATCCAAAGTAAAAGTTGTTCGCCCGCCAGCATGGTAGCCCACTTTTTTACCGTTTAACCAAACTGTTGCATACGAACCTACGCCTTCGAAATACAGAAAAAACCGTTTTCCAACCTTAATTTCGTTGGTTTGAAATGTTTTTCGGTACCAGGCATAACCATGTTTATTGCCATGAAGTTTGCGTTGATAGCCTTCGTATTGATCCCAGTTATGTGGAGCATTTACTTTTTTCCAGTTTAAGGTTTTGTAGCTAACCAGCTGAAAGCCATCAAAAGCATTTTTGTTTTTCTCATCGGCAATGCTGAGCCAATTGGCGTTTAGTAAAATATCTTTTCTGGTTTGCCTTTGTGCATAAAGGGGATTGGCTCTATATATGATGAAGAATAACAGCAATAAAAACAACTGTTTAAATTGAATTCTTTTTGGTTCGTGGTGACACGAACCAAGGTGTATGCGGCAAAAAATATTTGAAAAATTAACTTTAAATAAGTCTTTTGTAAAGGAGATTGCTTCGTCGTTCCTCCTCGCAATGACGATTTTATTATCCATATTTTATAGCAATTTCAAATCTCCGTTCAGTTTATAACTTTCACCAGCTTTAGTTCTAAGTAGAACAACTGAATTTTTATAACGTAGCTGACAATTCCCACCTGTTTTAGATTTTACTATAAGTGAAGTAAGCATGCCCTTATCCCAGGTTAAATCCAGCTCAAAGCCACCTCTGGCACAGAGCCCTTTAATTTCGCCATGCGGCATGGCTGTTGGTAAAGCCGGTAAAATATCCAGATAACCCTGATGGCTTTGCACAATCATTTCAGCGATTCCGGCTGCACCACCAAAGTTTCCATCTATTTGGAAAGGCGGATGCGCATCAAAAAGATTCACATAAGAACCTGCGCCATTATTAGCAGGTTTCATTAACATTTTTACCAGTTTCATGGCATGATCACCATCTTTAAACCTGGCCCAGAAATTGATCTTCCAGGCAAGACTCCAGCCTGTAGCATCATCTCCCCGATACAATAAAGATTGTTTTGCTGCTTGCATCATCTTTTCGTTACTATCCCAGTTAATATCATTTCCAGGATACACACCCCATAAATGAGAAACATGGCGGTGTTTACTTGCGGTATCGTCTACATCGGTTAACCATTCTTGTAACTGTCCGTATTTGCCTATCTGATTTGGTGCCAGCTGTTTAACTTTTTCAGCTAGCGATTTTCTAAATTCCGCATCTACATTAAGCGTTTCGGCAGCTACTATGCAATTTCTGAAAAGCGATCTGATAATCTGGTGGTCCATTGTTGGGCCAGCCACTAAACCACCATTTTCAGGCGAATTAGATGGCGTACTGATCAACCAGCCAGTTTTAGGATCTTTCACTAAAAAATCTTCATAAAACAAAGCAGCTTGTTTCATTAAAGGATAGGCTTCACTTTCCAGAAACTTACGATCTTTACTAAATTGATAATGCTCCCATAAATGCTCACTTAACCAACCACTTCCACTTACCCAAATACCATGATTTGAAGCATTGATGGGCGCTGTTCCATTCCATAAATCGGTATTGTGATGTAAAACCCAACCACGGGCATTGTAATATGCTTTTGCCGTTTCGGCTCCGGTTTTCGCCAGTCCTTTGATTTTGTTGAAAAGCGGCTCGTTTAAGGCCGATAAATTGAGAATTTCAGTTGGCCAGTAATTCATTTCGAGGTTAATATTGGTGGTGTACTTGCTTCCCCATGGTGGTGTAAGCAAATCGTTCCAAATCCCCTGAAGATTGGCTGGCTGAGTATCGGGTCTCGAACTGGAAATCAACAAATATCTTCCATACTGCATGTACAGTGCTGCGAAAGCAGGATCGTTAGCCGTTGCAAATTTTGTTAATCTTTCGTCTGTGGGAAGGTTCTCATTATCTGATCGGCCAAAATCGACACTAAAGGTGTTATAATAGCTTTGATATTCTTTAATGTGCTTCTGTTTGATTTCTGTGTACGATTTACCTTTTAATCCATTCAAAGCTTTAATATTAGCAGTTGCGGGGTTCCCAGATACATCTTGTGCATTGATAAAATTGGTTCCGCCTGTCAAATAAAGTGTCACTTCATCTGCCTGATTGATGCTAATTTTGCCATTAATCATTTTCACAGATCCATTTTTGATTAAAGCTGTTAATCGGCTTTCTCCCTTAATCGCGCCATCCTTAACCTGAACAGATAAAGCAATTACATTATTTCCTAAAGCGTTTACGGATGATTTTCGGTGAGCACTGGAAAGTTCAGCATCGAAACTGATAGATGCTTTTTTATCGGCCGTTAAATGGATTACAATGGCTTGGTTTGGCTGACTTGCAAAATACTCACGCTGATAATTTACACCATTTATAGTATAAGTTGTTTGTGCAACGGCTGTGCTGATGTCCAAAGACCGTTTGTAATTAGTAACAACAGATTTGGTCTGCTTGAAATATAGGTTCAAATCTCCAAAAGGCTGATAACTTCCCTGGTATTGTGGAACGGCTGGCGGATTTTCATCCTGGATTTTATATTTCCAATCTTTAACTAACGAAATGCCCTGCTCCATACTTTCGCCAACAGGATAAATACCAATCTTTTTTGTACTGTCTTTATAACCAGCCAATCCGCCTTTGTCGAAATAATTAAGCACCTGGATGGCAATCACATTTCTGCCTTTTTTAATCAGCTTTGCTGGAATGGTGTATTTTCTGGGCTCCGTATTATCGGTATTGCCAACCAGTTCGCCATTGATATAGGTAAAATCTTGGTCTCGGATACGGTTAAGATCGAGTATAAGATCTTTTCCAGTCCAGTTTTCGGGCACATCAAAAGTGGTCCTGAACCAAACGGTGCCGTCTAAATTGGCTAAGCCTACCGTTTCCCAACCTTCATAGGCAGGTACTTTTATGGTTTTCCAAAGTTTATCGTCAAAATTTGTAAGCGCAGGATTGCCCTGAATGCCTTTGCCGGCTTTCATTTCATTTACCCAGACTTTCCTGTCGCCTGAGCTACTTTGCAAGCCCATAAAATGTTCTTGTGCTAAAGCCTCAGCTGCTGCCTGTTTCCCTTCAAAAAGTAATTTTCTGATCTCTGGCAGGTATTGATAGGCGCCTTTTCGGTTATAATCCCTGGGTTTGCCCGTCCAAACGGTTTCTTCGTTAAACTGGATATGATCAACAGCCGTTCCGGCGAAAATCATGGCGCCCAATCTGCCATTCCCTATTGGTAAAGCATCCGTCCACTTTTCTGCAGCCTTATTGTACCATAACGTATGGTTGTTTTCTTGTGCAAAGCTGCTAAAATGAGCAGTCAATATTAAAAATAATGTACTTAATAAAAGTTTAAACCTCATATTATTGTCCTTTATCGCCTGAAATAATTTCGATGTTACTGTTTACTTCCTTCTCCTTTTTAACGGCCTCTTTCACTCGTCTAAAATTATTATTTCCTAAGTATATATTTTTAGTCTCGGCCCCGCTTAATTTCAAATAAGTAACGGTTTCTTTCGTTGGGAAAGCATTGTACAGGAACAGATCAGATACATTAGTGATATCAATTACAGCGGCATTGGCATGAGGTTTATTACTTTTTAAACCATCAACAATTAAATTATTCACCTTTAATGCCTTTATCGATGCACCTAATTCGGTATTCACCGTTACGTTATGAAACTCAATATTACTGGCATTATTAATAGAAAAACCAGTTTTGGCATCCATATTAATATCATTGAAGGTAATATTATCGATAGGCATTTCTTCTAAACCATTTAAATAACCTGCCTGGTTAACCTGACCGGTGATATTGCTGAAATGGATATTTCTAAAGATAGGAGTTCGATCAGAAACAGCTTCTATATTTGTTTTTGCATACTGCATATCCAACACAATAGCCTGATCTTTAATGTTTTTCATGATAATATTACTCACTCTGATCTCTTCAACAACACCGCCTCTTCCACGGGCTGTTTTAATGCGGATCCCCCTATCTGTTCCGTCGAAGACACAGTTCGAGATGGCTATTTTACGTACATCACCCGACATTTCACTACCAATAACCACGCCTCCATGACCAGACAGCATGGTACAATTTGTAATCACATAATTTTCTGCCGGAATGGCCATTTTTCGTCCTGGTGCATCTTTGCCCGACTTGATCGTGATACAATCATCTCCTACACTGATGTGGCAATCTGAAATGTGCACATTTTTACAAGACTCAGGATTTATCCCGTCTGTATTCGGCGAATGGGGATTGTTAATGGTAACGGCATGAACCTTAACATTTTCGCAGAACTCGGGATTTACGGTCCAAAAAGGCGAATTGCGGATGGTTATCCCATCGATCAGCACATTTTTACAGAACATGGGTTGTATAAACGGCGGACGAAGAAAGCCACGTTTCATTTGTTTAGGATCATCTGGCAAAATAATATCTTTATTTAAGCCCTCAAAAATAATTTGCCATTTAGAACGTGCTTGCCCCTCTTTATACCCTTCTACAAAATCCCACCACTTTTTACCATGTCCATCAATTATCCCCCGACCAATAATGGAGATATTTTCTACTTTATAGGCATAAAACAAGGGCGAAAAACTGGTTACATCAACACCTTCGTAACGGCTTTTTACCATGGGTAAATAATCATCAAAATTATCGCTGAAATGCAATTCGGCACCTGCATCAATCAATATGGTAATGTTGTTTTTTAAATGTATAGCACCAGTTAGGTATTTTCCGGCCGGAAAATAAACGGTTCCGCCGCCAGCTTTTGAGGCCGCTTCTATTGCATTTTTAATTGCTGTCGTCGCCAGTTTACTGCTGTCGTTTTTAGCGCCGTATTTAACTACGTTGTAATAAGACTGGGATTTTGCAGTTAAGCCGATACCAAAAGCAAGGATGAAAATTAAAGCTTTAATGATGTTAATGGAATGTTTCATTTGGTTATATTTTTTTGTCAAGCCTTGGTTCGTGTCTTCACGAAACAAGATTTTAAGTTTCGGTCTGTGAGGACACAGACCGAGGATTTTCTGTTTTAAAGATTGCTTCACTCTTTCCGCATTTCAACGCTTCAATTCGCAATGACGATCATGCTTGCGCCCGTTTCCGAACGAGTGCAAAATAGTGTTACGATTTTATCGTTAAACAATTAATTCATTTGAACTTTTAAAGGCTTTAAATCCTTTCCTTTATAAATCTCTTTACCATCCACAAACACCAACAATCCTTTGCCCTTATTATATTTTTTTCCGGTTTTATCCCACAAAATAGTCAACGTTTTATGGTGATACGAAACTTGATCTAACATGAACCAATCCCACTGGTTTTTAGGGATTAAGGGGAATATTTCAAGCACATTATCCTGACGTGGTTTTATTCCGATCAGGTCATTGATGATTAGATCATTAAAAGTAGAATGATTGTAAAAACTGCTCCTTGGATTATCACCTTTTAACCATTCTCCGGTTTTTTCATCCTGATACTCACCTATGTAAGGTTTTCTGTTTTTAACATGAGAAGCAGCATACTGGTACAGTTCCTGGTAAAAGACTTCAGCAGTCATTTTACCATGTTTTTTATAATTGGTTAACAGATTGGCCAATCCTTTTAACGTTTGTGAGCTGGCAAAAGGCCAAAGCGCTCCATCCCATTCGCAACTGTGCCCTGTTCCCCTTGTTCTGAATGTTGGGTTTCTTCTTTCAGCCGTGGTTAAGCCCCAGGGCGCTTTAAATCCGGCAGTATCCAATAACTGATCCCAGGCTTTTGCATACTTTGACTGATCATCGGGTAAGTTAAATTCCCATGGTGTAAAACCGATGGCTTCTCTAACATCCGATGAACCTCCTTTGGCTTTTCTTGTTTCAAAAAACGAGGAAGCAGCATTCCACAAACTATCCTGAACCAGCTTTTTGAGTACAGTTGCTTTGTTTTTGTATTTGTCAGCTAAGGTTTTATCGCCTAAAAGAACTGCAATTTTATCCAAAGCCATGGCATTGCCGTACATATAACTGTTTATGGTTGGCCGTTGGTTCTGGTCTCTACGTGAACCACTGATCGATTCTTCCATGCCATCTTTCACATCATTTTGCCAGAACAGGCCGTTTTTAAGCTGCCTTTCAGATTCCCATTTGCTATAATCTTTATCCAAGGCAGGCAAAATTTCCTTCAAAAATCCCTGATCAGGCTGCACCAGATAATTCTGATAGACAGCATCATCTACCCAGCTGCTAAATTGATGGAAACGTTGTTTCGTTTGGCCAACATCAGCATAGTAGAGCCAAAATTTAATGTAATCTTTTAAATAAGCATTGTCCTTTAACCACCTGCCTTCGTAAATATGATGACCTAATGCGCAGCTGATGGAATTGTATTTCCCTGCATGTTTAACCGGTTCGATAAACTCAGTAAAAATGAATCCTTCAGGAGTCTTAACCAGGTGTTTGCGGTAAGTCCACCAGCGGTAGTAATAGTTTTGCTCCAATACCGAATCGGGGCATTCGAACAAAGGTATCTGCTCAGCTAACCATGTAAAGGCTTCAGCATTGGGCACAAAGTTTTTAACCGCCTCGGTGTCAATAGAATTGAAATATGTCACATATTTCTTCAGCTTTTCAGTACCCAGGATTGATTTCTGCTGTGCAAAGCCCGTGATTGTCAACACCGACAATGCTGCTGTTGCAATTAAATTTCTTGTATTCATCATTATTCAAATAACCAATCGATATCTTTTCCTCTACCATCTAAACCTGCATTAAAAATCCGCAGTTCCTGTTTGTCATCAATAAACCCTAAAACCAGGCAGGTCCCTTTACCTAAATTTAAAGTATGTGTTCCTGCAGGGAAAGAATAAGCATGAACATTTACCGGTGGAAAGCCATAAGGCACCAACGCATTCGATATCTTGATTTCAGATTGTCCATAGTTATTGGCACTCGCATCTGTTTCCAACTGTGGAGGAGCAAGATATTGAGGATCTTTCTGATTAAAAAAGCCTATCAGCAGTTTTACAGGTGCTTTGGTGCTGAATTTAATTTCCGTTCCAATTTTAATTTGCTTTTCCTTTGTCAGTTTAATTCCCTTTAAACCTAGTAACTGCGCTGCAACTTCTTTAATCTTAATTGCAGTATCTGTAAAAAGCTGTGCATCTTTGGCTACCACATAACTTTCTGTTTCGTTTAAGACTTTAATATCGGCAGTTTTATAAGGTATAATTGCAGCAACTGTTCCCTGTTTTGTTGACTTTAGAGAATCAATGCTATGTTTAAAATGATCAAGTTCTTTATTAAACACAGGCAACATCTCTTTCCAATGGATAAAAGTTTTATCTACACCACGCATCGGGATTTTCCGTTGTTTGGTTTGCATGCTATTGGCGTACAGGTAACTGTGTTCAGTTAATTTAACCAGTTTAGCATAATGATCTACGCTTTTTTGAAGAAAAGGCAATGCCTGTTCTAAATCGGATACCTGGTTCGAATTTTTATACCGCAGTATCCATAAGGCTGCCCTAACTTTTTCTGCATAAAAATTAGCCATTTCATCATAACAGTAGATATCATTTCTAAGTCGCTTAAACTCTGCAGTATCTTTTGTTATGCTGGGTGCAGCCTCATTAATAGATTGAATGGCTTTTTTGCCATGTTCAACCACTTCGCGTGCTACCTGAACTGGCGTTTCTCCAATATGGCCTTGTTTCTTCCACTCTCTTTCAGCGTATTCGATAATCATTTCGCCTTCTGGGGCTTCCGATTCGTACATTAACGTAAACAACCCGTAACGGAACGGATTAATGAGCTGAGTCATCAACATGCCTAGGGTTAACGTTTGTCGATTGCCATCGGTAATGCCGTACCTACGCAAAAGTTTGGGTGATATTTCACCCGATTCTTCATAGGCATTCAGAATAGCTTTACCTCCAGTTAAATTAACACCATATTTATTAGCCAGCTCATTTGCCCAATAGTTAATTTCTTCACTACGTTCTCTTTGCGAATTCCACGAATATCTTGCCCATTCCTTGTACCAGATCCAATCGCGGTCTACTTCCAATAACCTTCCTTTTACATCATCTGCAGCATATGGCCAGTCCCAATAACTGGCTTGAGGATACAAATGCAAACCTTTTGCACCATAAATCTTGTTCATTGCCTGAACTGATTTCTGAATAAAGTCTGCCGAACCATAACGAAACGGCTCTAGATTAGCTAAAATATGGACGTTTGAAATGTTGATAGTGCCAATCGCAGCTAATTTCCTGTTTAAATCAGCCCATGCTCCACGCGGTGTGTAAGTAGTTAAAGCCTCACCATTAAACTTATTTTCGGTATATAAATTTTTATATAAAGGTAAAGCAGCTTTCATCACACTTGGTGCGTCAGTATCATGTGCACGAAGTACAATCGGAGGTTCTTCCTTAATGCCAGCTGCTATTAATCCATCTTTAACCCCTGGGATAATTGTTTTGGTAAACCAATCTATATCATCCTGCCCCACGCCTTCCATTGCTTCGCCTAAAGCCACCATTAAGCCTACATTCGGATATTTCTCGACAAATGAGGCGATCGATTTACGGGTATAATCGGCAATTAAAGGAATAATCGGACGGTTTCGATCTTGTGTTTTTAAGCCGTGTTTATCGGCAAAGGGTTTTGGAATAATAATATTGTAAAACATCTGAATCACCCATATACCTCGTTTATCGGCCTCCTTAGTTAAAAACTGGAAGATTTCTTCATTCTTTTTTAAAGTAGCATCATCAACCTCTACTGCATAAGGATAATCTTTTAAGCGCAGCAACGACGAAAAAGGATGTCCATTCCATAAATAAAGTGAATTATAGCGGTTCTCGACCATCATATCCAGGTACTTGATCCATAAAGCTTTATCGTAAAGCCATGGGAAAGTTTCTGGTGTATAGGGATATTCATAAACATCATGTCCGGGCAGGTAATCTGGTTTCTGTAGACCGACACAAGTACCTCTCAATACCATTTCTGGCTGGTCGGAAAATGCCAGCTCCGTAGGTAATTTACCTGTGCTATTGATCTGATCAGCCAGTTCTATACATCCGTACAGCGCACCCGATGCATCATTCCCAATTACATAAAACATTCCGTTTTTCCCTGTATAGATATGAAAGCCTTCTTTTTTTGCCGTTGAAATCTTATTTTTAATCTCTGCTGGAAGATTATTGACAAAAAGTTTATCTGAAAACACCCCAATTGCAATAACATTGTTATTTGCAGCAAGTTTATCCTTTTGTTCGATTTTGGTTGAATAATCCAACTTCACTAAAGCTTTTGATAGCTTTTCTGCGCCAAAACGCACGCGAACATGATTTTCCGTAGAAATTACAATTGTTTTCGGCGCCCGAACACTGGCATTAGAAAATGATATCGATAGAAAATAACAGGAAATAAAAATCAGAAAACTTCTCATTCAAATTGGCTCTAATAACAAAACCCATTTGCTAGGTTTATATGTAATATTTGGTTAATATTTATTTTTAAATATAAATATAATATTCAAATATAAGTAATAATGCTGATCGGCTTTGTAAAATTTATGCAAGGTAAGGCTATTGGAATATCCAGAATGACGTATGACAATATCTGTTAATATTTAGGCAAGAAGATAAAATTTTTAATCAAGAATATTTATTTTATTTGTATCCTAATCAATTATAATTTATAACCAATCATATACATGTTTTCACTAAAAAACAAAAAAGCCGTAGTTACAGGCGGGGGAAGCGGCATAGGAAGAGCTATTGCAACTATTTTAGCCAAACAGGGTGCTGAGGTTCATATCATCGAATTGGGAACCGAACAGGCTCAGGATACTTTAGGTGAAATTAAAACAAATGGCGGTGAAGCTTACAGTTATGCTTGCGATGTTTCAGATCACCAGGCGGTTAAAGCCGTTTTTGAGCAAATTGGAAGCATCAATATTTTAGTAAATAATGCAGGTATTGCACATATTGGCAAAGCCGATACCACTGAAGAAAGCGATTTCGACCGGATAATGCGTGTAAATGTTAAAGGTGTTTACAACTGTTTGTATGCCGCTATTCCGCAAATCCGTTTAGCTGGTGGTGGTGTAATCATCAATATGGCTTCTATTGCCGCATTAGTTGGCTTACCAGATCGTTTTGCCTACAGCACAGCAAAAGGCGCTGTAAAAGCCATGACCATGAGCGTGGCCAAAGATTACATCGGTGAAAATATCAGGTGTAATTCTATTTCTCCGGCAAGGGTGCATACACCATTTGTAGATGGCTTTTTACAGAAAAACTACCCGGATAACATCTCTGAAATGTTTGAGAAGTTATCTAAAACACAACCTATCGGCCGTATGGCTAAACCTGAGGAAATTGGTGCGTTAGCTTTATATTTATGTAGCGATGAAGCCGCATTTATTACCGGTTGCGACTACCCAATTGACGGCGGATTTACAACATTAAACAATTAATAAATATTTTTAAATACGATAAAGCGTTTTATAATGAAATTAATAAGATTTGGCGAAGCAGGAGCAGAAAAACCCGGTGTAATTATCGGCGATAATTATTTTGATGTATCTGCATTGGTTAGCGATTATAACGAAGCATTCTTTGGTGGCGATGGCTTAGAAAAACTTAAAAAAGACATCGAATCTGCTGATTTGCCTCAGGTTGATAAAGGTGTACGCCTTGGTCCGGCTTTGGCACGCCCTTCTAAAATTATCTGTGTAGGTCTAAATTACAAAGACCATGCTGCAGAAACCAATGCGCCAATCCCCTCAGAGCCGATTTTATTCTTTAAAGCTACTTCTGCCATAGTTGGCCCAAATGATGACTTAATTATTCCTAAAAACAGTAAAAAAACCGACTGGGAGGTAGAATTGGGCATTGTTGTGGGTAAAAAAGCGAGTTATGTTTCCGAAGAAAATGCTTTGGATCATATTGCAGGTTATGTGTTGCACAACGATTATAGCGAACGTGAGTTTCAGATTGAAAGAAACGGCCAATGGGTAAAAGGAAAAAGCTGTGATACTTTCGCGCCGATCGGGCCATTTATTGCTACACAGGATGAAATTGCCGACGTGCATAACTTACGCCTTTGGTTAACTGTTAACGGTAAAACATTGCAGGATGGTAACACTTCAAACCTGATTTTCAATGTGCCGTTTATGGTTTCATATATCAGTCAGTTTATGACCCTTTTACCGGGCGATGTAATTACAACGGGTACGCCTGCGGGTGTTGGTTTAGGCCAAAAACCTGAGCCTTGGTATTTAAAACCTGGAGATGTAGTGGAATTAGGTATTGATGGTTTAGGTACCAGCAAGCAAACTGTTAAAGCTTACAGCGAAAATTAATATGAAAAGATATTGCCTGGCACTCGATCTGGTTGATGATGCAAAGCTTATTGAAGAATATAAGCAATACCATCAATCAGTTTGGCCTGAAATTAAAGAAAGTATCAGCTCGTCTGGCATCGAAAATCTGGATATATACCACACTGGTAATAGGCTGTTTATGATTATGGAAGTGAACGAAAGCTTTTCTTTTGAAGCGAAAAGCGCTGCTGATTTAGCCAATCCTAAAGTGCAGGAATGGGAAACCCTCATGTGGAAATTCCAGCAGGCTCTACCTGGTGCCAAACCGGGCGAAAAATGGATCTTAATGGACCAGATATTTAAACTTTAGTGCTTTTTTAATATGATTGATACCCACGTACATTTTTGGAATTTTGACTCGGTTAGAGATAACTGGATTAATGACGATATGCAAATCATCCAAAAAGATTTTTCTCCTGAAAACCTGGTGGAGCCTTACAACAATCTGCATATTACCGGATGTATTGCTGTGCAGGCCAGTCAGTCTGAAGAGGAAAACCATTTTCTCTTGAAATTGGCAGCGCAGAGCGAAATTATAAAAGGTATTGTGGGTTGGGTTGATTTGCTTAACCCCAATCTGGATGAACGTTTAAGCTTTTGGCAAAATCATAAAACTATTAAAGGCTGGCGACATGTCCTGCAGGCCGAGAACCGCGATTTTATCCTTAATCCGGCTTTTATTACAGGTATTAAGCGGTTAAAAAAGTACAATTATACTTACGATTTGTTGTGCTACCACAATCAGTTGGAAGCCATTATACAAATGGTTGATCAAATTCCCGATCAACCATTTGTATTGGATCATTGCGGCAAGCCGGATGTAAAAAGTCAGGATTTGAAAGTGTGGGCAGAAAATATTAAAACTTTGGCTGCCAACCCAAATGTATTGTGTAAAGTATCTGGCCTGTTAGCCGAGGCTGACTGGAAAAACTGGACCGAAAAAGAGTTGTTTAACTGCTTCGATGTCATATTTGAACAGTTTGGCCCTGAACGGTTAATGTATGGTAGCGATTGGCCGGTGATGTTAATCAGCAGGCCTTACCAAGATTGGTTTGATTTGGTAAATAAGTATACAGAACGGTTTACGGTTGCTGAAAGAAAAATGATCTTTTCTGATAATGCGAAGAGATTTTACAGCCTTTAAAGATTGCTTTTTACGCTGCCAGAGCTAATACCTGGTGCCTAAATTCTCCAAAAAACGAAATATAGCCGATAGTGCAGGACGGAGATTACAACATATTGTGTTAGTTTTCGATTTTTAACATGCCTTCAGCTAAGACAATAATTAAATAATGAGCAAAAAAATTACGTTTCCTTATCACCCTCAATATCCTTCTGTAGCTGACCTTAGACGTAAAGCAAAAAACAGGATACCGAAATTTGCATTCGATTATTTAGAAGGTGGCTGTAACGAAGGGCTTAACCTTGCCCGTAACGAAACAGATTTCGATGATATATACTTAAAACCAAATTATTTACGTGTAGGTGGAGATATTGATATGTCGGTTGAGCTTTTTGGCCGTAAATACAGTGCACCTTTTGGCGTATCCCCTATTGGTTTACAGGGTTTAATGTGGCCCAATGCACCTGAGATTCTGGCCAAGGCTGCAGCCAAACACGATATTCCCTATACGCTGAGTACGGTATCTACCAGCAGTATCGAGCGCATTGCAGAAGTTTCTGAAGGAAAAGCCTGGTTTCAGCTTTATCACCCTACTGAAAATAAACTGAGGGATGATATTTTATCGCGATTAAAAGCGGTTGAGTGCCCGGTTTTGGTTGTGCTGGTAGATGTTCCCGCCTTCGGGTTAAGATATAAAGAAATTAAAAGTGGCCTTTCTATACCACCTAAAATGTCGGTAAACAATATTTTACAGGCATTTGCAAGGCCATTATGGGGCATTAAAACACTTCAACATGGTATCCCTTCTTTTGCTACGTTAAAGCCATATATGGAAAAAGGAATGGATATGTCGCAGCTGGGGCAGTTTATGAATAGAACGTTTACAGGGAAAGTTGACATAGAAAAGGTTTCGGCTATTCGCGAAATCTGGAAAGGACCATTGGTATTAAAGGGCATTGCTACTGATGAAGATATGCAGGCAGCTATACAGATCGGTGTTGATGGGGTTATTGTTTCGAATCATGGCGGACGACAAATTGATGCGGGTGAATCATCTATCCACTCTTTAATTAAACTTGCCGGAAATGAAGCCTATAAATCTAAACTTAAAATCATGTTAGATGGAGGGATCCGTTCGGGCGTTGATTTAGCCAGGGCACATGCGGTAGGCTCTGAATTCAACTTTATGGGCCGCCCGTTTATGTATGGCGTTGGTGCATTGGGTAACGAAGGCGGAGATCATACCATTAATATGTTTAAAGCGCATTTATATCAGATTATGCAACAGCTCACCATCGAAAAAATTTCACAATTCCCTGAAAGGTTATTGTAATTTAAGGGAGATAGTCTTTGCAATAAAAAGACCTCGCAGATTTTAGAAACCTGCGAGGTCTTTCATACACTTACGGTTAACCAATTAACTTATTTTGAGAACTTATAAGTTGTACTCGTTTTATAAGTTTCGCTCGGTTTAAGTACGGTTGAAGCAAAATTCGGGTGGTTTGGTGCATCAGGGAAGTGCTGTGTTTCTAAACAGAAAGCCGAACGGTGTGGATACGATTTACCCCCTTTACCATCTTTATCAACACCCGTTAAGAAATTACCACTGTAAAACTGCAAGCCAGGCTCGGTGGTAATAACCGATAAAATAATACCCGTTTTAGCACTTTTTACCACAGCCACCGGTGTTTTACCATCGTGATGGGTTAAGGCAAAATTATGGTCGTAACCTTTACCAAATTTCAGTTGCTCATCGTTATCGCCAATTTGTTTGCCTATTAGTTTGGCTTTGTTAAAATCGAAAGCAGTACCTGCAACAGGTTGCAATTTACCTGTCGGAATCAGGGTTGAATCAACTGGTGTATAAGCATTCGCATCAATGGTTAGCTCGTGGTCTAAAATGGTGCTATCACCTTCGCCGTTTAGATTAAAATAAGCATGGTTGGTTAAGTTTACAATGGTGCTTTTATCAGTGGTTGCTACGTAATCAATTTGCAGGGCGTTGTCGTCAGTTAAAGTATAAGTTACCTTCACATCCAGTTTACCCGGATAACCCGCTTCGCCATCTTTAGAAACGTAGCTTAATTCAAGCTTAGTACTATCCAGTTGTTTCGCATCCCACACTTTGCCGAAAAAGCCATCGGTACCGCCGTGTAAGGTGTTTACCCCATCGTTAAGCTGTAACTGGTATTCTTTTCCGTCTAAAGTAAATTTACCTTTGCCAATACGGTTTCCGTAGCGGCCAATTAAGGCCCCAAAAAACGGCTCGCCTTTTTTACGGTAAGCACCCACGCTATCGTAACCCAATACCACATCTGTTAATTTATTGTTTTTATCTGGCACCAGCAGCGAAACCACCCTACCGCCGTAATTGCTAATCGATACCGAAGCACCCTGTTTGTTTTTCAACGTGTAAAGTTTAACGGCTTTACCATCAATGGTGCTGCTGTATTTTAACGAATCGGTTTTTACGTTTGCCTGTGTTTCCTTATCAGATTTAGGATTACATGAAGTAAAAGAAATGGCTAAACATAGTGTAGCGAAGGGCAAAGCCTTAAAGAATATTTTTTTCATGGATTAAAAATTTGTGAAAGCGGATCTACAATTGCGCACAAAATTAGACTCGGCTCCATATTAATTTATTTTTGGTTAAGGCTAAAGTAGGAAAAATTTATTAACGTTAAAGTAACGATTATACTTATTATTTTTCATAATATAGAAGAGGATTGCCAACAGTAAAAAAAATCACATAATTTAGCAGCTATATGTATGATTTGAATTTTAAGCCTAAAGCTTTTCTTTTCGATTTGAACGGTACTATGATTAATGATATGGAATACCATACTTTGGCCTGGTATAGTATTATGACGGAAGACTTAGGTGCCAGTCTCGATTACGAAAGCGTAAAAAAAGAAATGTATGGAAAGAACCACGAAGTTTTAGAACGTGTTTTCGGGAAAGGTAAATTTAATGCTGAAGAAATAGAACGCCTTTCTATCGACAAAGAAAAGCGTTATCAACAAGGTTATATGCCGCACCTGGCTTTGATTGATGGATTAGATCGATTTTTGGACCGAACAAAACAGGCTAACATCCCAATGGCGATCGGATCTGCAGCAATACCTTTTAATATAGATTTTGTAATAGATGGCTTGAATATCCGTCATTATCTGGATGCCATAATTAGTGCAGATGATGTAAAAACAAGCAAACCAGATCCAGAGACTTTTTTAAAGGCAGCGAAAGCATTGAATATTACACCAGCAGAATGCCTGGTTTTCGAAGATGCGCCGAAAGGTGTAGAATCTGCCTTAAATGCAGGTATGCCCTGTATGGTATTAACCACCACACATACAATCGAAGAGTTTGAAGGTTATCCGAATATCTTAGGTTATATTACAGATTATAACGATGCTAAACTAAATACGCTATTTTAATATGGGAAAATATTTAAATCAAAAACCTGTTCTTGTTGCAATAGACTGCATTATTTTTGGTTATGACGGCGACCAGCTAAAACTTTTGGTGATAAAAAGAGCAATAGAACCGGTAAAAGATCAATGGAGTTTGATGGGTGGTTTTATTGGTGAGCAAGAAGATCTTGACGGTGCCGCTAAAAGGATTTTACTGGAATTAACCGGTTTACACGATGTATACCTGGAACAGTTGCATGCATACGGCCACCCAGATCGCGACCCTATTGAACGAACGGTTTCGGTAGTTTATTTTGCACTGATAGACATCAATAAATACCATAAACAGATAAACGACCAATATCATGCTGAGTGGTTCAAACTTAAAGAAGTTCCAGAACTAATTTTCGACCACGATGTGATGGTTAAGGCAGCGATGGATAAAATTCGCTATCAGGCTGCCCTACATCCTATTTTGTTTGAGCTATTGCCCAAGCGGTTTACCATACCACAACTTCAGGCCTTGTACGAACAGGTTTACGATTCGCCAATTGATAACCGAAATTTTATCCGTAAGATTACAGCCAGTGGATTATTAATCAAACAGGCTGATAAGGATAAATCAAGCTCGCGTCGTGGTGCTTTTTATTTTAAACTGGATAAAAATAAGCACAAAGCACAATTCCAATCATTTTTAAACTTTATCCCTAAAGCCAGTAAGTAATGTGGATTGTTGATGGGATAAAGTAAATTTTAAGGTTAATTTTGATTGTAGAAAATTTAAAATCAAGTAGTTAGAGTGGCTATTTTTAACCTCAGAGAAAAACATCAAAAACATTTTTAAAAAATGTTTGCAAGAAAAGGATAAATCCCTATATTTGCACCTCCTTAAACAAAAGGAAATGATTCCGTAGCTCAGCTGGTAGAGCATTACACTTTTAATGTAGTGGTCCTGGGTTCGAATCCCAGCGGGATCACAGAAGATAGTATCAAACTACTTAAAAGCTTGCAAATCAAATGATTGCAAGCTTTTTTGTTTACCAGAAAAATCAAAATACTCACCGATTCTCATATTAAAAGTGTGTGCG
Organism: Pedobacter sp. SG908; assembly: GCF_011759615.1. Lineage (NCBI taxonomy): Bacteria > Pseudomonadati > Bacteroidota > Sphingobacteriia > Sphingobacteriales > Sphingobacteriaceae > Pedobacter > Pedobacter sp. SG908. The sequence goes on along the minus strand of NZ_JAAOYY010000001.1, from coordinate 2,017,213 downwards.
ATTCGGTGAGTAATTCTGGAACTAAAATTACTCATCGAATTACATATAATCACTTGATTAACAAGATATTCGATCATCGAACATCTTGACGTTTTCAGACTGCAGGGCTAATTTTGTTAACCTTAATTCAGTTTATATGAAAACTAATTTTAGCTTGCTTTTTTATCTTAAAAGGCAGAAAAACTATCGTGGCGGCCGTGTGCCAGTTTATTTAAGAATAACTGTTAATGTGGGTATTTCAGGAAAAATGGCCGCGCGTTTCGCATTTAAGCTGACACCCTGTTTCATTTTAAGCTGATCACCCCATTTCAGGGCAAACTGGCCGTTTTGGTCTTCAGATCAAACTTTTTTCAACATATTCTTCTGTAATAACTTTTCAGATTGGCGTAAAATAAGAGGCTCTAGTCTAGCATCTCTATGCGAGGCGACTCTTGTGACCTGGCTATTGATTTGAGTCAATCATGCCGTTTTTTTTTGGAATTTGAGGTGTCGCTTCTAACTTGGGACATGTAAATGCCTGGTTTTGCAAGAAAATCGGTCTTGAGTTAGACCTGACGGGGCATGCGATAAGGAAAAGGGAGTTTGGTACCAATGTTTATATCTGTTGAGAGGGAATTAACATTATATACTACATCTGGCAACTAAATTGGCGGCCAGCTTGGCCTGAATTAGAGGGGTTACATTTGATGAAATATACAGCCCAGCCATATATGCATTTTGATATCGTTTATATTTTATTATAATCTTTTTTCCCAACAGCCACAGTCCAGAAATATTGTGACTTTTCCAGATCTTCAACGAAAAAAGTTAAATCGTTAAGTTAATGATTCTTTCATCATAAAGGTCATAGGCCTTCTTATTTTTCAGGTCTATCAGCGAATACCCACCTGCTTCTGAACTGACAGCACCTTTGATTTTTAATATACTGTAAATGGCGATTGATATATTTTCAATGCTCTTACCCTTTAGCTGATCCTTGTAGTAAGCGTTCATCGATTCAATTGCATCTTTACTCCTGCCTACAACAATAACATGCTCCTCGATATCGGTACCTAGTCCGTTTGTTAAGGCATCGTTACCATACACCTGCAAAATCAAATTTCTGATAAACTTTTCTCCTTCTCTTTTCTCTTTCTCCGTTTTTGCATTATCAACCACTAAACTATAACCACTCTTTTTGAATTTAACATAGCCGGTATATACACTTTGTGCTGATGCATGAATACCGGACAGCGCGATGAGGATCGCTAGTAATAATTTATTTTTCATTTTAAAAAGTATTTTTAATTGCAGATCAGAAGAACGCAATAACATCATACTTGAAATGGCCAAATGCGATGTTATTTTAAAGACTGTCCTTATCAAACGGTATTAGGTTGCTGAACACCCTGCCTATCTATCTGATCAAATAAAGCTTTTGTTCATTATTGGTGAACAGCCCATACTGCAAATTATCATTTGTATAAAACAGCTTTCATCAGTTTTTCTACCTCCTTCCCCATCTATTATGATAGGCTCCAGTTCATCAAAAATTTCAGTTTGGAAAATAGTATCCAGATTCTCCGATACTATATAAAATCTAAGACTTTTCTCTCTGTTGTCTTTAATTTTATCTGCCTCTCCGTGATTAATTTTCTGTAAGGAAATTTCATCATCATCTTTTGTCTCAATAAAAAAACTACCATTCTCTTTCTCTATAATATCTTCAACATATTGAGAAAAATCTTTTAAAGACATCACTAAATTTATATGCGACATATATTTTGTTTCTTATTTTATTTGTAATCGGCTGCTTTTCCATAACCTTCGAAAATGGCTTCATGTCCTTTGCTTTTCACATCATCAATCGCAAGACGCTTTCTGGGATTCATTTTAATATTTGTGACGCTCTTCTTAAATTATAAAAAAACATATTAGCAATATCATTAGTCGTACCCCCCCGTTTAAAGGTTTTATAAGTTTAGCGCTTCATCGTATCTACCAATATAACCGAATCCGCTTTATCTTCTTGAGCAGGAATAAACCTGAAAGCAATTTAAAATAAATCTCGAATATGTGATAAAATTATTATAATTGATCTGAAACTCTACATATGAATAGAAAAACTATAATAATTTTAGGATTGCTTTTGACAACAATGAGCGTTTATTCACAGATAGAAAAACCACTAAGGCACTCGTATCCAGCCAAAAAAACAGGTGAGAACGATTCACCCTATCAAAAGGAAGGAATGCTTTTTAGATTAAAATACGAACATGCAGATTGTTCTTATGAAATTTTAATTAACGACATGCCAGTTACAAGTCATTTCGGATTGGGAGAACGCTCAGGATTGACGGTAAATCTCAATCAGTATATTCTTCAGCCTGGCAAACAAGAGGTTACCATTCGCCTTTACCCCGCTAAAAAGGATGAAACCGTGTTCGCTCCTTCCCTTTCCCCGAATTCATCTGTCAAGGTCGAAATTTCGAAAAATAAAGAGCCAATGTCAATCTTAGATCAGATGAATGCCAAAGATAAAGGTCAGCAATATCAGTGGCAGGTTCTTAGTTATCAGACTCCAAAATTAGATAATAAACCACAAAACTTTGCTGAGTACAAAACATCTTTTATTCTTGATAATAAAGACATTAACTGGAAAATAGCCGGCTGGGACAAAAGCCAGAATCTTCAAAATTCTGCCAAAATCCGAAAAGAAGTGGATGCGTTTTATTTAGATTTCAAAAAAACACTTGAAGAAGGAAATCAGCAAAAATATTTATCAATGCTGAAGCAAAGCATTCGCGAAGAAGCGGCTTCTACCCCCTGGAATAAAGATGCAGAAAAAGATCTTACCAAATCGATGGCAGATTATGCTGTTGAAAAGAGAAGTTTCATCTATCCCTGCCCAGATGCAGAACTGAAATTTTATGGCGGAGGAAAAGTGGTTACATTAGTCTGTAAGGATCCTCAAACCTATGGTTATTCCCCCCTTATTTCTAAAACAGCAAAAAATATGATGCCAAAAGCCCATACTTTTTATCTGCATAAACCTGAAGGCTCAGACAAACTGGAAATTCTCCGATAAATAAAGATGATAATGACATAGATGCTGTAGATTTTAGAGCAATCAAAAACGAGTGTAGCGAAAAAATCTTTGCCCCACTGTGGGTCAACGATCGTGCGGATAAGCAATAAATTTATAGCTAATTTAAAGCGGACTGCAGAACTAGACACCAAGATGACAGAATACAATGAGCTTGGGAGACTGATGAAAATGAGAAAGGAAAGAGAAAAGTAATTGCCAAATAACATTATTGAAGGAGATTGAAATCACAAAAATCAGTTTTTGGAAACCTTTATAACCTTATTGGCAACCTCAAGCAGGTAACTTTTAAAATCATCTGAAACAGATGCGGGTTTAAATCCTATTTTTTTCGGGGAATCTTTAAAAAGTATCCCGTACCAAATCAAACCGCCTAAATATTTCCCCGCATCATTCGCATGGTTTGGATCAAAGGCCAATTCTTGTTTGTTCCAAAAATAGCCCACATTGATAGAATGAGTTTGATCAGGTAAATTGGATGCAACAGGATGTTCAAAATCGAAAGCCGTATCCTTTTTATAGCCATATTTTTTATTGGTCGCTACTTCTTCAAACGCATCGCCAACAGGTAAAAGCCTGGCATTAAACTGTTTTGCTAGTTTGTGGTATGCTTCACGAGATTTTTGCCACATTTCAAACTGGTTTTTAGCCAATTGCTCTGGCCCAACTTTCCCAAATTTCTTTGCATCAGCACGGTAAGCCCAAGTTTGGTGAATCACGATTTCTGCATTTGGTTGAAGCTTTTTAATATAGTCTACAAGTTTTTTCGCGTATGGATTGTAGCTTGATGAATCGCCCGAAAGGTATGAATATTGCTGAATGGTCACTACGTCCCAAGTACCTTGCGACAATAACATTTTCAACGATTTGCCTCCGTATGGCTTTCCTTGGACATCGGTTGAATCCTTTTCAAATTTTTCTACATAACCCCAATGTTGCTCCAAAGAATGACCGCCAAGTTCTGCCCTACCAATAACTAAATTTTTACCCGTTTCTTTGGCCATTTGAGGCAGAAAAGTGGTCGCATTTTGCGAGAAACTGTTTCCAATTACAAATAAGTGTAATGTATTGTTATTGGTTTGGCTGAAAGCATTAAGATTAAAAACAAGCAAAAAAATGAATAATCTGCTGCCTTTGTACTTTAAAAAGAATCGTATCATATTTATATATTTTTGTTTTTACCTCACCTTTGGATGGGTTTTCCTGTATTTATAGCGTTCTGCTCCTGATAGTAAAAAAGCACCCACCCAAAAACTTCTGTACTGTTTGTATTAAACAACTAACTTTTTGCTGGCTACCCGCCATATTAACCCTGCCGAAATCAGGATTAAACCGCCAACTGCCATTACGGTTATTGAAAAATCCTTTGCGATATACCCAAGTATTCCGATGCCTATCCCCACAATGCCCATTGAAAGTGCAATAACACCTATCCCGAATTTATTTTGCTTTGCAGCCTCTATATGTAGGGCCGGATCTACAACCCGTACCGCGGTAACTCTTTTTTCCTGCTCCATTTCTTCTACTTTAATAGAAATATGCCCCTTGGCAGTATAATATATTTCAAAAAACAAAAGTACCGCTATTGGAATACCCATTCCCATGCAGGTTTCCATGGTACGATCGAATTTTAAGCCCCAAATACCGGGAGTAATTACTTTAAAGAAAAGGTTGATCAGCAATGATGCCACAGTAGCGGTAACTACTGAAAATCCGCTTTGACGTTTAGAAAAAAGTGTCCAGATGATCGGTGCAAACAATGCTCCACCTGCAATAGAGGCAGTACTTAAAACCACTTCAACAATTCCCCCGGCGCTTGGAATCCAAATGGCAACAACAATTGTTAGAACGCCAAAAACCAGGGTAAAGAATCGGGCCATCCAGATCACTTCTTTTTCTGAGGCTTTTGGTCTTAGCAGGTTTTTATAAATATCCTGCGCAAAAACAGTTGAGGCCATATTGATCGTTGTATTGGCTTTACTGGATGTGGCAGAAACCATTCCGGCCAGCACAAGCCCTATCAAACCTGCCGGCATTACTTTTTGGATCAACATCATGTATGCATCTTCACTTTCCAGTCCCTGAAGATTTGGATTGATCACCCGGTAGATCATTGGCGGGATCATCCAGATAAAAGGACTTACAAAATACAAGATGGTAAATATACCTGCTACCTTTTTTGAGTTTTTTTGGTTTGACACACTGGTATAACGTTGCACGTATGACCAGTTTCCACCGATATAAAAGGTCTGATATACAATGAAAGCCAGCATAAACCCATAGGTATAGTCCTGGTTAAAAGGCTCAAAAAAGTGGGGCGGCGCTTTTGCCACAAGGTTTGCAGGTCCGCCGATCTGAGAAAAAGCAATAGGGATCACAATCAGTACCGCTGCTGTAAGTATTACAAACTGAACCACGTCAGTCACTAAAACCGCCCATAATCCGCCAGCAGCGGTGTATATCACAATGATCAACCCAATCACAATGATACAGGTTTCTAGTGAGTATGGGGTAGCTACATGCACCATCTTACCAACCGGATACAAAACTGCAGCAGTGGTGAACAGGCTTAGCAGTAAGGTCATATAGGTATAAAACTGTTTTTCGGCCGCACCGAAACGTTTGCCGATGTATTCAGCCGCAGTTGCAACGCCTGTTTTTTTCCATCTTCCGGCAATAAAAAAGGTGACAATTAAGCCACTGATGGCCATTGTTAACTGTATTGCATTGGCAACCAGCCCATGTTTATAAGCGATAGATCCCCAAACCACAAAGGTTCCGGCCGAAAAATAGCTGATAAACAAGGATAAGCCATTGATCCACCAGGGTGTTTCTCCTCCTGCTTCGAAAAAAGCCTGCCCGCTTTTACTACCCACACGGGTAAATGTAAGTCCGATACCGAATATAAGTAAGGCAAAAATCGCCATTACCACAAAATCTAATTTTCCCATTTAATTTATCTGCTATTTAGTTATTTAGTATTATTGATAACAACGCACGGAGAACAAAGCCGCAGGTGCCTCGTCTGAAGGATGTTCCAAATATATCGTTAGGCTCCTGGTATTTAAAGGCTCAGTTAGCTCAATGATGTTCCTGGTTTGATAATTACCGGTTTTAGTAAAAACAACGTTCTCTTTATCATCTTTAATTACATAATTCCTTACGCAAAACGGCATCACATTTTCCGGATGCCCCATCAGGACAGACTCCATTGGATGATCAAAATCGGTATCAAATAACAACTCGATCCGTTTAACAGTCTTGATTTCTTTCCAGCTGATGCTTAATGCCGGATGCTTATCTTTCCAATCGGCCACCCATGCATTTGGCGCAGAAACTGGTCTATCTATGCCATTGGTAACATTTGCAGCACCAAAAGCATTGATACCAGATGCGTAGTTAAATGCAAGATTGTGCCCTTCGGGCCTGCGCTTGGGGCACCAGAATTCAAACTCATCAACCCCGATGTCCTCTGGCGGACTTTGTTTTCCATAATTGGATACGTCTTTATTAATGGCGTTGAACACGGATAATAGTCCCGTAACCCGCTTCGCTGAGAACTGCAGTCTAACATCAGGATTCTTCATAAAGGTAAGAAACGCATAGGTTTCTTCAGGTATTATCGCATCAAAGCTAATCTGCAGGCAATTACGCCCAACATTTATTGGCAGTGAAACTTTACCTATGGTCAAATCTGGCGTATGGTTGCTCTTTTTACTGCTAATCCTAAGTTCTACTTCCAACTCCGTTGCCGCATCCCCTTCTGCATGTACAACAAAAGCCCCGATTGCACCTGCTTTTAGGGGGATCATCTGTGCAACGGAAAACTCGAGTGGCTTAAACAGTTCACTTTCGGGAAGACCTGTCAGCAACAGTTCTGAAGATGCTGTAATCTGCGCACTGCGCACAAGATCGAGCGCATCATGGAGTACAAGACCTGGTATGTGATGCCCACCGCGCAGCAGCTCAGTCTGCAGTTCGGGCATAAATCCTTTGTGATAGATCTCCGCTGGCAACAGGTTTTTGTCTTTACAGATTTTCGCTGCCATGGCAACTGCCTGCGCCGCATGGGCGGCGGTAGCCATAACCCTTGTAGAGCCAAAGGCAACATGCGTTGCACTGATAATCCTTCCCGCCAAAAAAAGATTCCTGATGTTGCGGCTGTACAAAGCGCGGTATGGAATCTGGTAAATACCTTTACTATGCCATTGATTGCAGCCGGGTTTCTCGCTGAACACCCCATCTGCCGGATGCAGATCTATGCTCCAGCCACCAAATGCAACGGCGTCATCATGCAGCTGCTGATTAACAATATCCTGTTGTTTGATGATGTATTCGCCTTCGAAACGGCGGCTTTCTCTTTTGCCCGGTATGGTGCCTACCCATTCTAGCGCAAGGTTTTCGGCTTCAGGAAAATTGCCTGAGTTTTTTACATAGTTCCATGCACCGTAGGCAACTTTCCAGAGTTCCCATTTTATTTTTTCAGTATCGTGTACCGTATCCAGTCTTCCTCCATACTCCAGCCACCAAAGTTTACATCCGTATTCCCTGGCATTAAAATTCCTAAACCTGGGGATTTTTGTAATATCATCCAATGCATAAGAAGGGGCTACAAACTTTACGGGTTTGCCGGTATCCTTACTGTAAAAATACAGGCTATGGCCAAGCAGTTCCCCATATTCTTTTGTAGGCGCAAACTGTTCTCCAAATTCTTCTTTGGCCTCTGCTCCCATCCTAAACGCCGCACCAGCCAGAAAGGCCACAATGCCATCTCCTGATGCATCGCAAAAAAGTGGTGCGTGTATCGTATATTCGGTAGAATTCTGACTGCAAAAGGCTTTTACGGCGCTCAGTTGATCTGCGGCTGATTTCTCTACATCATACACCCCGGTATTAAGCAATAAGGTAATATTAGGTTCTGAAACAACCTTATCAAGCAAAACCGTATCAAAAATCAACGGATTTCCTTCGGGGTTCCTGTACATATTTTCAACCATCAGCTCATCCACCACACCACCTTCTCTTGCCCAACGGTTATTATTTCCCATATGTGATGTGGCCCCCAGCATCCATAACCTTACCTCACTGCTCGCATTTCCGCCAAGCACGGGCCTGTCCTGCACCAGTACAACCTTTAACCCTTGCCTTGCAGCGGTAATTGCGGCACAGGTTCCTGATACCCCACCCCCTATAATGGCAAGATCTGCCGCGAGTTCGTTAGATCGCAGCTGCCTCTTTTCGCCTCCTTGATTTGTGATCATAAAAATATTTTATATTATTTCTTTCCTTCTGTTATACTTTTCCAATCGTCTGTTCTGAATGGCGACAAGGGAAATCCTTTTGCATTAAAAACATTGGCACCATTACTTTCTACCGGACTGCCATGCCTTACTGCAACCGATTTTACTTTCTATAGCTACATAAACAGCGCACAGCCGAAAAGCAGAAGAATTTAATATGCTTTTTTAATTTAAAAATCTGTTTCATTTCAGTAATGTCCCTCTTAGTAAAATCCGACCTAAATAGATCACTGTCTGATCATATTTTTCAGGATGTTGAACAATATCCGCCCTCTTGTCCTCAGGCAGGATCATGAGTTTATCGGCTTTCTGGCCAGACAGGGTTACCTTTACCAAATGGTTCCCTTGAGGCACTTTAATTACATCAAACTGCCCGCGGTAACGGTTATTGCAGTAGCTGTTAAATCTATTCAACACGTCAGCAGCGGTTGTATCTTTTGCCTGGTAATAAATAAAACTCCCCTCCTTTTCTCTGCTTAGTTTTACCAGTTTCCCATCTATGACCCACTCCAGTTGCCCAACCTCAGGTCCGCCAATATCAAATACACCCAGCATATCACCCTTAAAACGGAAACTAAATGTGGCCCCGGGCTTATTAGCAGAAAGTACATTAGAAAACCAGGGACTGAATTTTTTAAGGTTTGGATCAGTATCAGTTGGTAACACCCTCCAGCCTTGATCAGGAACTGGCAAAATTGATGGATCTACCATTGTTGCCTCCTCCCATGCGGCACTAATTAATGGCTTTGGCAGCTCCTTCTTTTTTAAGGGCTTTGCTGTCTCAATTTTTTTGAAAGCACGGGCTATGGCCGCAGCGTAGAAATTTCCCCCTACCGTAGTCGGGTGGATTCCATCCTCAGAAAACAAAATTCTCATCTGCTCAGCTGGGTTTCCTTTCCAGATTAGCTTTCCTGCTGCTTCCAGGCTTGCTGGCTCCATTCCTAAATTCACAGAAGGTAGGTCGTAGTGTGCTGCAACCTGCTCCAATCCTTTAATATTTGGTGGCAACTCATTTTTTTGATAAAAGGCAGTTTGTCCAGTTAAAATGGTATACAGCAAACAAATAGCTGTATTGGGGTTCTTTTTGATTGTTTGACGGATCATCCCTTCCATCCCGGCGGCATAAGCGCCGTTAACGGCAAATTCTATAAAAATAAGATCGGGCTGGTGGCTAAGTACCTGTTCATTGATCCTAAATGCACCCAGCTCCGTTCCCGTGCCAGATACACCTGCATTGATCCATTGAAAGCTGACCTGAGGATAGGTTTGCTCCAGGTACTTGGCCGTTTGAAGGCGATAACCAAAATTTGCCTGTGTAATGCTCCCTCCAATAAAAGCAACTACCACCTTTTTACCCGAATTTACTTTTTCAAAGAAGCCCGGAAAGCCTCCCCTAACATTACACTCCAGCTCATTGTTGAAATTACTAACTTCAATTACTGGGATATTGGATGCAGAAACATCAAAATAAAGAGGAGAAGCCCCTGCCTGGGAGGCCGCAATCTTATCACTATCAGGCCTGGTTTGAGAAAATGCAGTAACAGGCATTAATAAACAAGCAAGCAATGCAGTTTTCACACCTTTTTTATTCATTACCATTGAGTACAATTTTTTTTGATTTTGTTTTCCCATCATTACTTTTAAAAATGAGTTCCAGTTTTGCGTCCTCGCCCATCCCCAGTTTATTAAAACTCCATTCGTAAGGATATTGCTTTATTTCCTGCAGCTGGTTGTTACAATTGATGCTTACCGAATACCCACTTAAAGGAGCCGTTTCTGCAAATCCATAGCAGGTATCCCAACCAAAGGGAGAGCGGATACGGAACAGGAATATACGTCCCCAGGGAGCCCCCAGGTCAATCACCTTCATTCCATCTTTTACCGGCTGATATTTCTTTGCTACCCGGTTCGCCTTTAATGGAATAGCAATTGCTTTGAATCCTTTTGCAGGGACAACAACATCAATCTTGGCCGCTTTAAAATCCTTGGAAACTGACTGATCGCTTTGCGCATAAACCAGGGCTTTCCCATCCTTTAGCGCAGCCGTAGCATCAGTCCATTGTACGGCTACTTTTTGCTCAGACTCAGCTTCTGAGGAAAGCAGGATCCAGAAGTTCTTATCCGAAATTGCAGTAACATAATTGATTCCTGCATTCTGAATATTTACCAGGCCCTTATTCATCCACAATGTAGCCTCCTGATCGCCAAAGATCTTTCCTTTTCTGCCACCATATACCCGATTGTTAAACCAGACAAATCCTTCCTGTTTGCTATAAGGAAACGCTACATTTCCATTCGAACGCTGTATGCTTTCTGAGATCAGGTAATCAAGGCTAAAAGCGATATGTGGTGGGATATGATGATAATAAATGGAACTCACATCCGGCCCTTTATAAGGAAAATCAACTGACATGGGTATATCGGTAAAACCCGTAGCGTAATATCCAGGATAGTTTGCATAACGACCGATTACGGCATTGCGGGCATAGGTTTCGTAGATAGGGTTGTTTTCATATTGGAACAAGCGCAGCAAATGGGGTGCCCAGCTACTCATAAATACCGGACGGACTGTTTGATCTTTTACACGGGTAAAATAAGTACTAGGCTGCTCCAGGCCCAGGCCTACCGGCGATACCAGCCATTCGGGTACTTTCTTTTCCTGTACATCACCATTTTTCCGTGGAAAACCTAAACGATAAGGCTCGTTGCCTTTCCACCAGATGTGCGTAACGCCATCATAATGATTATTCTTGTGAATGGTTTGCAGGCTATCTTCCACTTTCGGATAGCTGCGTATTCCCGCAATGGTAAAATGTGCACCATATTCTGCGGCTTTCAGATACTTTTTATCTTTTGTTGTTTCATAGAGATCCAGCAGGTCCCACCAGGGTGCATAAAAACTGGCATTGTAAAAAGGTACATGACTCAATACTTTATTGGTATTGTTATATATTTTTTGCTGAATAAAAAGATCTGCATCTTTTTTTGCCTGCTGCAGCCATTTTGCCTGGCCTGTGAGCTGGTATGCCCAAAGCGCTTGGTTCCATGAATGGAAATCTGTTGAGTAGCCTTTTGCCACCCTAAGGCTATCTCCCGGTAGTGCTATATTTTTCAGCCAGGGATTCAATCCGCCCAATAAACGATCCAATCCTACGTAATAAGATGTGGTGAACTGAGAGGTAAGCGGGTTGAACTCCAGCGTTTTTCGTGTAGCATTATAAGCTGTTGGAACAATATCGGTTGCCCATCGGTATCCGCTTCTGGAAAGCGTAAATTCTATAGTTGGCAATGACCGGCTGATGTAAAATTCTTCATCATTCTGCAATACAGAAAGCGCGATGTTGGCCAATGGTGTGGCATTTACAACTGTAGGTGCTGTTTTAGGGTCACCTTCAATATCAAAAAAACCTTTTAGCTTAGTCGACCATCCCGCAGCATTGTCGTTTTTCACCAGCTCAATCATGTTGAATACCGCATCAGTAAGCGAAGCTTGTTCTTGTTTCCGATAGTCCTTTACCTCAAACACTTCCTTCGACACATAATCCATGGCCGAATCCCAATTGCCCGATTTTACACCAATAATAAATCGCCTGTCAATTAACTCTCCTGCACGGTATTTAGAATCATTCATTCCCAGAACCGGAGAAAACATAACCGGCTGTATCTGGTTATTGTGGTTCTTTAGTGTAAAACCTGCAGGCGCATAGTCTACAGAACCCCAGTCTTTTTTAAATAATTCAGGACTTGTTGCCACATAACTAGAAACAATACCTTGCCCTGTTTTTGAAGAAACAATAGCCAAGGGTTGCTGCATCATTGAAGTAATCATCATTTGCGGGCCGTCAGAAAGCCGTTTATACTGAAACATGGGTGCCATCGATACGCTTTCCAGCTCCTGATCGGAAACAGGCTGGAAGGCTTCGATCCCCATGCTATAATACCCTGGCTGGGCAGTCTTGCAGATCAACCGCAGATCAATATGTTGCTGACCCGGATGTAATGTCCACAAACCGGTTATTGCAGAACCATTCCTGGTTACATATTGAACTTTTATGGTTTGTTTATCTACAGCTTCTGCAGTTATGGGAATGGCCTCGCTGAGGTTACCAGCCTCAAAAGGATTGAGATCGGCCCCAGGCTGATAAACTGCATATTTATAACCCTTAAAAACAAAATATGCTTTTGGTTTTTGGCTGTCCCAGGTTGGATAATATTTATTAAACTGGATGGCGGTAGCATTAGTACTGATTAAGAAAACCCGGTGGTCTTCCATGTTTGCAGTACTTACCTGTTGCCAAACCCCATCTTTTTTTATTTCTGTTTTACAAGCGATAGCCTTATGGTCAGCTCCCGTCCTTACAAACTGCACACGTACAGCCTCGTTTTCAATTCCTGCAATGATCTTATCCGTCTTGCTCAGTTGAAGTGCGGGGCTCGTGTTTTTCTTTTCCGCTGTAAGTGTTTCCTGCATAACAGGAAGCTTTTTCCAGGATAAAAGGATTTTCTTATCTATCTCATTTGGATTGATGGTGCTATCCTGCATAAAAAGAATAGCATCACAGCGGCCAAAATTAAAATTATGGAGGCGCAACAGCACATCACTCTCCTTTAGGTCAGCACTTCCGAGACGCTCCCAAGCATATCCTGGTTTTCCATGTCCTCCTGCTTTTTTTAACCTGGCATTTCCAACCGAAAGCTGGAATAACCGGGTACGGGGACGTGTATCAAAATCGGGGGTCCTTATCCAGATGGCATAACGACCTGCTTTTCCGATATTCATCACGGTTAATGCATCAGATGTACTATCCTGTTCTCCTTCTAAAAACCTTAAAATGCTGCCACTGATGCCATCTTTATTGACCTCATTAAACCATTTGCCTTTAAACTGAAAATCAGTCCCCAGCAGTAGGCTTTTTTCCTGCTGGGCAATCACAGTTCCTGTTGTTAAAAACAAGAATGCTGTTAATAATAAACATAGCCTGGTTTTCTGGTACATGTCTTAATTTATTTGTAGGTAAATGCATAAACCTGGAGACCATAAGGTGCTATTTTTATAGGATCTCCTGTAGAAAAAGGAATTTTTGAACCTGATGCAGAAAAACATCTGGCAGTTTTCAAATCCAGGCTGTGACCTGGAATAAAACGGGACATGTCTAGCTTGAAGGTACTTTCCTGTATTTCGTCATCGTTATTCAATACAAACAGGTAAAACACTTTATCCTGCTTATTCAGGGCGCATACATAGTCCATATTGGGATTGTTTAATGAAACCAGTTTCTCCATCAATGTCAGGTCTCCCTGCTTATCAAATATTTTTCCCTGCCTGAAGCCAAAGGTTTTGTGAGGGCCAACCTTAGGCGTAAGAAAGCCTGAAGGAAAATCAATCCGTCCCTGTGAACGCAAGGAAAGTTCTGCCATCAGGTAGTCGGTGATCCAACCCACCTGCCACCAGGCGTGATGAGGAAAAGGCCCGGCTCCTTTGTTCATGGCGCTCCAATAATACGAAGCAACTCCTGTGGCTGGGTCTACAAAAGCATCTTTACTTAAAGCTGCTGTTCTTGCCATTTTGAGGTATAGCGAATCTTTTGTCAGTTGAAATAGCCTTACAAACATGCCGGCATGGCTGGCGAGCATAATGGGGCCACTGTTATTTGCAGAACCTAAAATCCCTCCATGTTCAAAGCTTAGCCCCACCTGGCTTATTTGCCAGTCTTCCAATTGTATCGACCCAACTTTTTTGCTTTCTTTATTTGGAATCGGATGAGAATAGATGGAGGTTGTATAGAATTGTGCAGTTTTAATAGCGGCCTGTTTAAATCGTACATCCTTTGTAATTTCAAACAGATCGAGCAAAGCCTGGGCACTTTGCCCCGTTGCAAAATCAGGTGCAAACCTGGCATCTCCGCAAACACCTAAAAAGTAGCCTTTATCTACAGCATTTTTGATGTACCAGTCTGCAGCTTTTACAGCCGCCTCCAGGTATTTTTTATCCCGAAGCGTCTGGTATGCAACCAACAATCCGTAAAAAGTAGGCCTATAGTCTTTCAGATCTTCAAACATAGGTTTTTGCGTGTCGTTATGATAGGCTACTTCCCAATAACCTTCTGGCTTCATTTTAGTCAAAAGCCAGTCGGCCGCCATACGCATACCCGATTTAAGCTGCTGATTATCTGGCTCAAACAAAGACACGTTGCCCATATCAAGCAAAATATAATAAGTGGTTGCGATTGGCTCGGTATAAGGCCCCCACTCTTCGGTAAACCGTTTTGAATGGTAGAGGTAATATTGACCAGCTGCAGCTCCGTGAAAGAACCCTTCAGCGGTATTTTGCTGCGCCAATTTAAAGTTCAATGCATCTTTAAGACGTTTCTGAACCAGAATCGGGTCTTGGGTGATATTCGCCAACATCCACATGGCCCCATAATCGGCATTTTTTACGGCGTCTTTTTCCGAGCCGTACACCCCACCCAAATATTCCTGGGCACCGATTTTCCGGGCGTGATAATCGAAAGTCCGCCACCGTGAAGTACTGTCCTTTTTCACATAGTCTAAAAGCTGCTCCATGCGACCAGATAAGGAGAGCTTGGTTTGCTTTAAATGCAGTAGCTCATCAAAGCGGTAAACATCGTTTACAACATGCTGATATGCCTGATACCAGCTTGAAGTATTAATGGTATACCTGAAATCAAAAGAGATGCTTTCGCCCTTTTTTAAATACGACTTGTTCTGCCCCAGTACCGGATGATATAAGGTTGGGCTCAGTTGTTCCTGCCTGTTGATCAGTGACAGGCCAAGCAGCCAATTCGACTGGGTAGATTTATCATATTCCCATGGATGCCTGGCTGTTCCCGGCTCAGCCGTTACGGCAAGTGTAATTCCATCTCTATTCGTGAGCATAGCCGTAAGTGCAGCCGCTGTTCTTTCTCTTACCACAACCGGTCTATCCGGAATTCCGTGTCCATAAGCATAGGCATCTGTAAAGTTATTGTTGATGGTGCTGCCTTGAAACACACCGGGGATACAGCCCCATTCAAAACTTTTTTTGTCGTTTGTACTCAATGCCGGACTCGCTATGGAATAATATCCATCCTTATTTGCTGTTAAATGAATGGAAACACATAGATCATTTTTGTAAACAGGATCTAGTTTCCAGATTGCCTCCACAATAGAGACATCTGTTTTTTGCTGAAAAACAAGTGTATTGCCAACCTGCTTATACTGTTGCGGATAAAATAAAATGGCACGCCCTTCCTTATTTAAGGAAACCGCAGAGGTATTCGCCTTCCAGGTAGGAATGATATAGCGGTATTCAGGTTCAGGAAATTGAATTTCTTTCCCGTTTTTGTCCTTAGCCTCCGAATCCATCCTGGGTTGATCTGCACTGTAAAGCAGGGTATATTGACCCAATGTGCCAAACAAGGAATGCCATCCGTTTTGTCCTTTTACCGATAGCTGTTTTATTTTATATCCCATACCAGTGTCTTCCCAGTTCAGGCGAAGTGCATCATTTGTTAATCTGGCTTGGGGCGCTAACTGGGCATAACTGCTGTTTGCAAAAGCAAGCAGCAGCACGATTACAGGGTTTAATCTCATTGGGTAATGGTTAAATCTATTTCTTTTACAACTGTAAGTGATCGTTCTACATTGGCATTGGTTGCCACAAATGACACTTTATATACACCAGCTTTAGTATAAACCCTGGTATAATCTTTTAGATTCTGGGAAATATTCTTAATAGGTTCCCCTACATCAG
The DNA here is from genome assembly GCF_011759615.1 of Pedobacter sp. SG908. Classification (NCBI taxonomy): domain Bacteria; kingdom Pseudomonadati; phylum Bacteroidota; class Sphingobacteriia; order Sphingobacteriales; family Sphingobacteriaceae; genus Pedobacter; species Pedobacter sp. SG908. Next base: position 2,001,075 of record NZ_JAAOYY010000001.1, on the reverse strand, counting down.
GTAAAATACTATTGGGGTTGAACTGTTTGCTTACTACCCAGTCATCATCAAGATCGGTACTGTTCCTCACAGTAAGCAACTGTGCTGAGGTAATACTCCAATTGGTTGCAGGGCCACTAAAATTAAAAGCAGTCCAGCCCGCAGTAGCCATAGTGGCCAGTACAGTTTCTTCTCCCTGCTGGTTGGTGCTCTTAAGATCGAAAGAACGGATTACCCAACGGTTTTGCTGTGCTTCTGGTTTTATAACTGTGGTTTTATAAACCAAAGCCAAGGCCATGTTTTTATTACGCTCTGCAAAAGTATTCAGACTGATATTTCCCGAGGGGGTCTGATCCAGACCAGCAGATAAAACAGCTTTATCTGTAATATCTTCCCAGTTAGCAGCCCTTACATTTGTAGCATCATATATTCCATTGAAATTGGTAGATACATACAGTTTTATCACCGATTGATCGATGGGCATTAGCCCGAACTGGGCATAAGTTTTAAAATTTAGGGAAACAGTATTTCCTTCCACGATCGTTCTTTTTCGGTATTCATATTTGCGTCCGGCTTCTCCCGACCAAAATACAATGTTCTCCGGTTTACCATTAATTATAAACCTAACGGGTTCCCCAACTTTATAACTGTTTTTTTCCAGCTCAACAGAAAAATCATCCTGAGGAGCCAACTCATAGGTCTTCTGACAGGAAGCCAGGGAGAATAATATAACAGATGCAATTAATAGCTTATTCATCTTATATAATTTTGTAGTTACCATCCTGTATTTTGTTTGATATTAGGGTTAACGGCCAGTTCACTGTTAGGGATCGGGAATAAAACAGCACGATCTGTTATGCGCTGTGCCTGTGCAATAGCTGCGTCTTTTAAAGCAGTTGGCATATTGGCCTGGTATTCTCTTGCCTGTGTTTGCATAACGGATGGATAAATACCCCATCGTACAAGATCGTGCTTCCGGATGCCCTCGAAAGCAAGCTCACGTAACCGTTCATTCCTGATCAGATCAAGGAAGTCCTGCTGAGACAGGTTAGCGGCCGCATCGGCCGTTACATCGGGAACAAGCACATCTTTCCCATAACCCCTTCGCCTTACCATATTCATTGCTTTATATGCATTTACAGAGGGTCCATTATTGGTATAATTATCAGCTTCTGCAAACATCAGTAATACATCGGCATACCTTAACAGTGGCCAGTTTGTACCGGTATAGTTTTGATTTCTTGGCAAAAGAAGTTCATACTCACGCCTCCATTTCCCATTACTACGATCGTATATCTGATCTGCTGCCCAATTGGTCCGTACGGCCGTTTGTCCGCTTGTCACATAACGGTAAGGAGCAACTGTCCAGTCCCTTCTCTGATCGCCATTCGCATAAGCATTGTAAAGCTTCGCCGTAGCATGAACATAATCATAACCATATCCCATTTCAATATTTCCACAGGTAATGCCGTTATAACTGCCAATCATGCCACCCTCTTGTATTTCGCCTTGGTTTACGCCTTTAAATTCTACTTCCCACAAACTTTCCCTTGTATCGAAAAGCTCCTGAACATGGTTGATATAGATTTGCTTGAAATCGGGATTAAGACTGTGCAATCCTGACAGCATTACTTTTTCTGCATAAGTCCTGGCATCGGCATACTTTGCAACATCATTTAGCGGGGCGCCTGCCATGGTCAGATATACCCTCGCGAGTATACCTTGTACAGTAGTTTTTGTGATACGGGTATTATAGCCATAATCAGAAACAGATTTCACCAGACCTTCTGCCTGTTTCATATCAGTAACAATACGTTCGTAAAGGTCCTTTACCGGAGTACCAGGGATAGGCGGTTCTTCAGGTGATTTGCTGGATTGAAGCTTTAAAGGCACACCTCCAAACTCATCCGTTAACAAAAAATAATAGTAAGCCCTTAAAAATAGTGCCTGACCTTTTATTTCGTTGCGTTTTTCCGCAGTCACCTTAACAGCCTTATCTATGTTTTCGAGTAACATGTTCGCTCGCTCAATACCCGTGTAAAGCGTTTCCCAATGTCTGTTTAATTCCAGGGTCGAAGCATCTACAATATTGGCATTCATTCCCGATGTCTGGTTTTTCATAAAAAATTCGTCACTAAAAACCATATAGCAAGACATACCTTGTGAATAAACCCTGTTATCGCCCAAACGGTCGTATACTCCGGCCAATGCAGATTGCAGTTCACTTTCTGTATTGTAATAATTTACTGGCGATACAAAATCCTGTGGGGTTGTGTCCAGGATCTTCGAACATGAGCTCACAACCAGTGCCAGCATCATCGCGATATATAATAAAGTCGTTTTCATTTGTAAAAACATTTATCGTTAAAAAGTTAGGTTCATACCAAAGGTGATGGTACGCGCCCTTGGATATGGGCTCCAGTCGAAACCCGGTGTAAGCGCAGAATGGCGCACTGAAACTTCGGGGTCCAAACCGGAATAGTTGGTCCAGGTTATTAGGTTTTGTGCCGAAACATTAAAGCGGGCTGATTGTATTTTAAGCTTTTTCGTTACTGCAGAAGAAAGATTATAGCCCAACGAGACTGTCTTTAACCGAAGGAAGGAGCCATCTTCGATATTCCTGTCGGAGAACACATTAGGGCCATAACCACCGGCTACAGGCAAATCGCTATTCTGATTTTCCAGAGACCACCTGTTCTCGTAGGTTTTAAACATATTCAGACTTGGCCTGGCTTCTGCGCCTTCAAATACAATCCGGTTCGCATTTAAAATGTCATTTCCGTAAGACCATTGTAAGAAAATATTGAGGTCAAACGGTCCATAATTGAAATTGTTGGAAAAGCCTCCAATGTGTTTCGGATTAGGATTACCAACAATCGTCTGATCATTTGCATCTACCACCCCATCTCCGTTAATGTCTTTGTATTTGATGAAGCCTGGCTTAATGAGCGAGCGGGCGCTCCCATTATTCGGTACGTCAGGTTTCAGTTCATAGCTACCGTTAGACAATACATTGAAATCGCTTAAAGGATACACCCCATCAAAAACATAGCCGTAAAACAATGCCACAGGGCGTCCTGGCAAGGCTATATAGGGTAAAGAGTTATTGAAATTGGCGTTCCAGTTCGAAACACGTGTAATTAAACTAGGCTGATCACCATTTAACTCTTCGATCTTGTTGGTATTAAAGGCAATGTTAAAATTGGATGTCCAGCTAAATTTCTTTGTACTCAGGTTTATGGTATTTAAGGTAAACTCCAAGCCCCTGTTTACCACAACACCAATATTTTTAAATGCGGTAAGGTACCCCGTTGAAGTAGGCAATGAAGCATTCAGTAATAAGTCTGTAGTTCTTTTATAATAATAATCGGTAGTTAAACTGATGCGTTGCTTAAAGAAACTTAAGTCTATTCCAAGGTCAAGGTTTCCCGTTCGTTCCCATTTAAGGTTCTCATTTCCCAGCCCAACAGGTACAGTTCCTTTAATGTATTGTCCGTTAAAGTAATAACCACTTCTGGTATTTCCAGTGTTGGCCCCTACTTCCTGATCCAAAACGCTCAGGTACGCAAAGTCCGATACCCGGTTGTTTCCGGTAATTCCATAAGAAGCCCTTAGTTTTGCAGAAGAGATGGCCTTAACTGATTTCAGGAAATTTTCTTCCCCGATATTCCAGGCAAAGGCCCCGGAAGGGAAATAGCCCACTCTGTTATCCTTGGCAAATTTTGAAGATCCATCACTACGGACAGAAGCCGTGAACAGGTAGCGGGAGTTAAAGGTATAGTTCACACGACCCAGGAAAGACACCAGCGTTGAATAACTACCTGAGGTTGTTTTTACCAGGACAGTCCCCTGGTCAAGCCCCCTGACACCCAATGACTCATTTGGCAATAAAATAGATACAAATCCATCTCCCTCCATACTATTTCGCTGCATGGTAAATCCAACTACTGCATCTAAACGGTGCTTCTTGTTAAATGTCTTGTTAAATGTAAGCAGGTTCTCGTTCAGCAAACTACGGATATTTTGATTTTCGATGGAACCATTAATGCCGTAGCTTTGCCCGTAAACGGTTCTCGGATTTCCGGCTGCCGTATTAGCATTGTTAAAACGCTCAAAAATCAAACGGGTATCCGTCATCCCGCCACTCAGCTTGAACTTAAAATACTTCAGGAAAGAATACTCCGCAAAAGCATTGGCAGTAAGTGATTTGTTAAAAGCATACTGATACAAGTTGTTGGAGTTTACTACCGGATTTATCCTTAAATCTGTATTACCCGCCACATCGTCGTCAAAAGGCTGATCAAGGAAATTTTCGTCATCCACATTGCCTGTAACAGGCCTGTATCCCCAGGTACTGTACATCAAATATGAGCTGGCATTTCCGGCCGAGCTGCTGTTTAGGTTATCACTGGTTAGATTTGCTATCTGACCTTTTTTGATTCCGTATGTATAATTGGTATTAATGCCAATTCTCATATTTTTTCCCAAACGCTGATCGATCTGAAACCGTCCCTGGTACCGCTTATACCCACCATTAATCACAATTCCATTCTGATCTAAATAAGAGCTGCTTACCGAATATTTTGTAGCCGCAGTGCCACCCCTCATAGAGAAGCTATGATTTTGCATAAATGCATTCTGTAATACATGATCCTGCCAGTTTATCCCACGTTCATTGCGGTAAGCATCTAAAGTTTTGCCGTCTTTAAGATACAAAGCGGTAGCGGAAGTCTTATTCAAGTCCAGCTGGTATTTCACAAACTCATAAGGGCTCATCACTTCTATCTGCGTTGACGGATATTGATAGCCCAGCCAGTTGTTATAATTAACTACCGGCGCGCCTACCTTACCTTCCTTGGTCTTGATCATGATCACACCATTGGCTCCTCTCGCTCCATAAATTGCCGTAGAAGATGCGTCTTTCAATATATCTATTGATTCAATATCATCCGGATTAATGGTATTGTTGTCGGGATTTTCCAAAGGAAAACCATCAATTACATAAAGTGGTGAGTTTGACTGGGTAATGGAATTCCCTCCGCGAATGGTGATGTTGCTAATACTGCCTGGCTGTCCATCACCAGAACCAACCTGCACTCCTGCCACCCTTCCTGCCAAGGCATCTTCAAAGGAAACTACCGGTGCCTTTTCCATATCTTTCATCACTACAGAACCGACCGAACCAGTCAGGTCCTTTCGTTTTACCTGGCCATAACCAACAATTACCACGTCATCTAAAGCGGTGTTGTTAGGCACCAGCTGAATTTTATACTGGTTTTGACTGGTGATAACTACAGTTTTGCTGATATAGCCAACCATAGAGACCACCAATAGTTCACTTTCTTTTGTATTAGAAAGACTAAAGTGGCCCTGATCATCTGTTACGCGGGAAACTGTTTTCCCCTGGATGACTACTTTCGCACCCGGCAAGGGTTTCCCGGTTTCTTCTGTAACAGTTCCACTAATGGTTTTTACCGCTTGGGCCAGACTGGAAAGCGGAATACCCAGAACCAATAGCACTGTTAAGAGTAAGTTTGGTTTCATATTCATTGTTTATATTTGGTTATATTGTTACCACAAACATTTACACATCTGCAGTATATTTTTAAATGACTCGCTAAAGCATTTAAAACCTCATCCAGATCCGGGGAATAGCAATTAGAGCTTAATAACAATAATTACTACGCATATAAAAAATGATCAACATTATTAGTCTGGTCTGGACTGGTTAGGTTAACAAATATAATATATTTTATTTCTTTACAAAAAATAAAAAAATAAAAAAAGCTCTTCACACACAAAATGGGGTGATTATTGAATAATTGTTAGGTGGGCTGGTTTGGTTTGTATGGTGTATTAATTACATTTGCCTAAATAATATACCTATGATCTCTGAAAACACACTCCAGAAAGGCAATCAAGGCAAAATGAAATACCAACAGCTTGCCGATCACATTATGTCACTGATTGAAATTGATCAGCTACATATTGGAGATCAGCTGCCTTCTCTCAAGCAGCTGCAGTTACAATTAAAAATGAGTAAGGAAACTTTACTCAAAGGCCTAAATGAACTTGTTGAAAAAGGCATCGTTGAATCTGTATACAGGAAAGGATATTATGTACGCAAAAAGGCCATTCACCATTCCTTCCGCGTGTTTTTGCTGCTTGATAAAATGAATATTCTGCGTGAACAGTTTTATAGGACGCTTTTTAACCAACTGGAAAACCGCGCCGATATAGATATCTACTTTCACCATCATAATTATCAGGTATTCGAAAAATTGATCAAAGAAAATCTGGGTTCATATACACATTACGTCATTGCAACTTTTTTAAAAGAAAATGTAGCCCCGCTCCTGAACCTGATTCCGGACAAGAAAAGAATAATTATTGATTTAAACGAGCAAGGTTTATCAGGCAATTACAGTAGTATATACCAGGATTACGGCTTTGACATTTATAATAGCCTTCATAAATTAAAGGCTGAGTTAAAAAAATACGATCGGCTGATATTGGTTGCCCATCCCGAAGCTGTTCATGCCAGGCTAGTAATTGAAGGTTTTTTACATTATTGCACTGAAACTGAATACCCCTACCTGATACAATCTGAGATTGATGAAAAGACTTTTCAAAAAGGTAATGCTTATGTAACCTTCAGCAGGTACGACACCGATGACGTCATGTTAATTAAGCTTGCGCGAAAAAAGAAACTTAAGTTAGGGAAGGATATAGGTCTCATCTCTTATAATGATACACTTGTGAAAGAAGTGCTTGAAGATGGTATTACGGTCATCTCAACCGATTTTGAGGCAATGGGTAAAACAGTCGCACAAGCCATCCTAGATGAAAAAATTGTGATTACAAGAAACCCGACAAAAGTGATCAAAAGACGTTCGCTCTAACTTCTAAAGTTATTTAAAACAATGAAGCTTTAACAATCAGATTGTTAAGTGGGGATTATCCGAAAAGTGGCCACTCATTTCGCTCCTAAATGTGCACTGATTACCGTTTAAAGCGTGCCGTCGGCTAATTTTTAGCGTTTTCAGACTTCTAGAATCTTCTTGTCGTCTACATAACAGAACGCGCTGCAGGTGCTTTAAAATCTGCAAAAAAAAGAAAGTGTAGATTGTGCTATGTGATCTAGTTTAGATGGACTGTTTTTTCGGGCCTGGAAGAGTCTTGAATGATGACTGATGGGCCTCGCAGAGATTCAGGGAATAAAAATCTATTCTGGAAACCTGGCAGAGCGGATCGTCGCACTTAAAAACTGAAAGCTGAAACTTTGGATGAACTTTTATCTTTGGGTATCTATCGCTTTTGATTGCGGCTTCAATTCCAAATCGTCTTTCAATCGTAATTTTCGAAAATTTACAGGTAAATCCCCTTCAGATTTTTTCAGAAAACCAGCCGAAATAACATATCCCAAGGCGCTATAGTTCCGCCACTCATTCCTTATTACTCAATTATTCCTTCTTGACAGCATACATGCTTGTAAAATCGATTTATTTCATTTATTATCAACTACTTAAAGTGTAACTCCACTTTAACTAACTCATTATTACAAACCAATAAGAGGTGCCACGAAGCCTCGTGGGGCGATTATCATTTCTAAGTGTTCCACCTTTGCTATTAAAACTCTGAAATTTTAGATCGATAATCATGAAAACAAGACTTTTTTTATTTTCCGCGCTAATCTCTACAATGATATTGACCTTCGTATCGCGCAAAAAAGATAAGGTTGAGGTCCCCACTAAGGTTTATCCAAAAACTGTAAGTATTGAATATAAGTGCAGAGTAGCTTCAGGAACCCCTAGCGGCTTATATTTTTAAATGCCTGCATAACAGCACATTTACATATTGTATCTATCTAATATATAACCCCTAAAATATGAGTACACGATCTATAGGTTTGGTAACCATCTTGATCCCGCTAGTTTTCCAGCTACAGGCGCAAAAGACACCTAAAGTAACTAGCCCGAACACCCCCTTTAACAAAGTAGCAGCTGAAGCCATGATCGGCAAAGACGGTACCTGCACCATTAAGGGCTTTGTATCTAAAAAAAGTAACTACATGGTCAACCTGGTAGAGCTATATCTCTGCACTGATTATTTCCTCGAATTTCTCGAACTCAAAAAGAAAGACAAAAAAGGTAAGAAAGCGATATACCTCTCAGACGAAGCCTTTAGCTACCGGATATTGACTATGATCGGTGCAGATGGCAGCTTTGAATTCAAAGGGCTGAATCCGGGCAAGTATTATCTGCAAACAAGGGTCGTACAAACCAAGGTAGGTAATGGTGAAAAGCAAGTAGGTACTGAAACTACGACCACCTACAATGGTCTTGGGATACAGGTGGGACAAGGCAGTCGGGCCATCATGGAAAAAACCCGCTACCTGTACCAGACCGACGAGAACCTTGCGAAAATTGTAGAGATCAGTACCAATGGGCAGGTTATTAATCTTACACTCTAAAATTACCAGACATGACCACAAAAATAATGGCAGGCTGTGCCTTATTCATGGCTTTATCGATAAGAACCATCGCACAGATTGTACGTATACCTGATGCGAATTTCAAAAGAAGTATTATTGAGCAAGGTGTTGATACCAATGGAGACGGAGAAATCCAGGTAGAAGAAGCCAGAAAGGTGACTGTATTGTATACTACTAAATCCGATATAGTTTCACTGGAAGGCATCAAAAGCTTTATCAACCTGGTGGATTTTGGCTTTCACGAAAACAAAGTGAAAACGGTAGACGTTTCGGGTATGAAAAAACTCAAATTTATATATGGTTTTGACAACCAGTTGGAAACCATTCTGACAAAAGGCTGCGATAGCCTGGTGAATATCAGTTGCCACAAGAACAAGCTCAGGAGTATCGATGTTTCTCACCTGAAAAAATTAGTCATTTTAAGCCTGGGATGGAATCTGCTTACCCGGTTGGATGTAAGTAATCATACCTCACTACTGCAATTGGAGGTGAATGATAATTCACTCCAGGAAATAAAATTCAACAATTGCCCTGAAATGCTCGATATCTGGATGTCTAGGAATCAAATAGCACATCCTATCGACCTTAGAGCAATGCCCAGGCTGAAGTTCTTCAGAGCTTATTCCAATCCCATCCCTGCGCTGGATATCCGGGGCCTTGCCAATCTTGAAACCTGCAGGTGCTATGATTCGAATATCAAAACGCTCAACTTAAGTGGCACGGTAAAACTAAATGACCTGAGTTGGTATTAATAAAAAATGGTACAGATTAAAATAATTTTTCTCTTTTAGCACCAGGTGCAGATACCAGCGGTATCACAAGAAACCTCACAGAAATGTGAGGTTTTTTTGTCTAAAAGAAGATTTACTGCGCTAAAATCCAGAACTGCCGTTTGCTGTCACTTTATCCAGGCTGCTCCGACACAGCTGTACACCAACCTTACCGGAAGATAACTTTCTCTTTACCTTTTTTTAGCTATTGTTAACCGCTAGAGTTAAAGCGAAGCAAATCTTTGACTAACCTGATCTGCAACGATACCCTAACTCTATTAATGCAGGTGTGAAGCATGTATATAGCAAGCCATAAGCAGACCTGGCCGGAAGGCGGCTTAAACGTGGAGTAAATGCGGCGTAAAGGTGGATTTTGGATTATTTATTTTGGAACTTTTAATCAGATGGATGGACTTGGGGTATCGTCCTTTTTTTGATTATCCCAATATACTAAAATGATAGTAAAACAATGGAAAAAAGCTTCGGAAATCGGCAAGGATATCAGAAATGCCGATTACGTAGTAGTCATTACAGCTGTTTAAATTCATAACTAATACTTATTTGATCGATAGGCAATAACCTGTCTACCCAATTTTAAGATATAACAATTTTATTTAGCTTATCTTTAACAGACTCATCTAAAATAAATTTAACCGATAGAGTAGTCATTTTATGCACATTTATCGCTTCCGTTTTAATAACAGCAAAAAAACCTCAATACTATTGTTTTGGTTTTTTACAATATTACTAACCATTCCGTTAACAGGCATAACAATCGTTTTACTACCAGATTCGCACCCGCTTTTCCCAGCCTGGCTATTGCTGATCTTATTACCATTAACGTTAATCGCGATTTACAATCTGTTTAAATTGGCACCCCGAAGAAGGTCGGCGGAAATTATTTCATTAAGTAACGAGGGCTTTTCCAGTTCTTGTTTCGGTTCTGTGCTATTTTCTGAAATCAACTGCATTTGGGTTCCTGTAAGAGAAATAGGGTTATTGGGAGGGCTGCCGCTCGACTATTACAAAAGAACAGATGTGAATACTCCCTACTTAGAATTTTCGATCAGCACTTGTGATGGAAAAAAGTTAAAATGGATATTGAATGAATGGGGCGGACTTTACAACTCAGAAGAAGAGTTTTTAATTTTCTTCAACTTCCTCACGGCGCTAACCGATAAGCTGTACCAACTTTATCATGCTAACAAAGCATTTAGCTCCTATCTAAAAATTTTTGATGAAAAAGGTTTCTGGGAAAAGTCACGATTGGATATTTTAAAGTAAGCCTTCCTGGGTAGCAATCCGCATTAAGTCGGCAACATTTTTGGCTTTCATTTTTTGTAATAGATTTTTCCTATGGTTTTCTACTGTAAACTTGCTCAGAAACAATAGTTCTGCTATACCATTTGTATTTAAACCAGTAGCTATCAGTTTTAGAATTTCTTTTTCACGTACTGTTAAATTAGCAATACCTTGATTATCATCTGAAAGCGGTTTGGAAATAATTTCACTTATCGCCTTACTAAAGGCAATATGTCCGTTTAATGCCATGTTAATGCAGTTTACAATTTCATCAATAGGTGCGTCTTTAAGGATATATCCATTGGCACCGTTGGCTAACATTTTCATTATAGCACTTCTTTCCTGATGATTGCTAAAGGCCAAAACCACGGTATCGGGAGCGATGGTTTTTATTTCTTTGCATATATCTATTCCGCTAATATCAGGGAGTATAATATCCAGTAAAACAATTTTTACAGGCCTTAGCTTTAAAGCGGAAATAAACTCCTGTCCACTCGTAAAACCACCAACAATTTCGAAAGTGGATGTTTTATGCAGCAATTTAATCAAGCCTTCTATTATGATTGGGTGATCGTCTACTATGGCTACGGTGGTTTTAGGCTGTAACATACAATTCTATATTAATGGAGGTACCAGATTTATTTTCTTGCGACAAAATTTCAATTTTTCCTTTTAAGTATTCTACACGGCTTTTTATATTTCGAACGCCTATCCCCTTAACGATATCGATATGACTTGTATCAAAACCTTTCCCATCATCTTCAATGGTTATAAAAAATATGTTTTTGTTTTGAGAACATTGCAGCAATAGGTTCTTAGCATTGGAGTGTTTTGCAGCATTGGCCATTGCTTCCTGCACAATCCGATAAATATTGATTTGTTCGCGTGACTTCAAATTATTACCTATACCGAGGCACTGAAATTCTACCTTTAATTTATCTGAAGCTATTGATTCGCATAAATCTCTTAACGAAGCTTCTAGCCCCAATCTGATCAACATTTCGGGCATCATGTTATGCGCTACACGCCTAAGCTCCTTCATCGTGTTTTCCAGGTGAACAACAACATTTTGAAGGTCTGAATCGTTATTTTTACTTTCATTAATATAATGTGCCAGATTCATTTTTGAAACCGCAAGCATACCTCCAACCCCATCATGCAAATCTCTGGCTACTCTATTTTGTTCATCTTCTTTAGCATTTAACATTACTTCTACCAATTGAATATGCTGCTGGCTATAAATATCTTTTAAATCTTGTTGATGGTTTAAGTCTTTCTGTATGGCCAGTTTTTTACTGTTGCGAAAAAAGAACCAACCTACAATAGCCAGAATTAACAAAAACAGACTGATTAAAGCCAAGAGCCAGTTTGCTAATCTACTGTTTCTTGTGATGAGCTTTGTCTTTTCGTTTTCAGCGTTGAGGTTCATGATGGTTTTTTCGTTTTCAGCTGTCTTGAATTTTATTTCAAGGGCGTTGATCTTTCGCAAAACCTCTTGTTTATTTAAACTATCATTTAAAACACTATACTTTTTAAGCCACACATAAGCAGTATTGCGGTCCCCCATTTTATCATATACTTCTGAGAGATCATAAAAACAGGCTAAGATATTTGTTGGTGATTTTGAACTGTTTTTCCGAACAATATCCTCAATCAGCGCAGCAGCTTGCTGATAACGGCCATACGCGATGAGTGTTTTGTATTTTTGTATATTCAGGACTTCTATTTGGTACTCGTCGTTTATTTTAACCGCAATTTTAAGTCCGGTATTTGCGCTTTGGAGTGATTTATCATAGGCTTTATTTTCTCTATAAAATATGCATTCTGCCAGATAATATTCAGTATGACTTAAACTATCATTACATTTCGGCATTAAATTTTTAGCTTTTTCTAAAGTTCTTTTGGCTTCCGTTATTTTGTTGTTATACAAATAGTTTTCTGTTGTTCCGATGTAAGCATCATATAAGTGAACAACATCCCACAGCTCTATTTTTTCGAAAGTAGCAATAGCCAATAGAAAATATTTTTCTGCCTTATCATACTGTTTTTGATTCATGAATACAGACGCCAGATCTTCATAGTACTTGGCTAAAAATTCGTTTACTCCTGCTTTTTTTATTAAGGGGATGCATTTATTTAACAGGATTTCTGCCATAAGAAGCTCATCGCCTTTTTGTTGCTGTAAATTAGCGTAATTCCCCCAGCCTTTTGCTCTTAAAAAATATGCTTCGTCAGTATTAAATTTCGATAACTGTTTATCAGCTTCAATATAATTAAGTTCACTTTTTGTTGCATCGACAGGATAATAATAAGCGCCCAGATAATGGTAATAAACGGCTTTTACATAGGGATATTTAGCTCCGTACTTAAAACCTGTAACTAAATACTTTTTAGCAACTGTACGGTTTATGTCGCGCCAATAGAAACCTAGTTTAAAGAAAACACGAGCCCTCAAACTATCAGATTTTGTATGTTTTGCAAGATTCACTAAACTATCGGAGAAGCGCTTGCTGCTTGGGGGTAACTGCTTTTTTAATACCTGGGTAATACTGTCTGCATAATTTTGCTTATTTGAAGGGCTTTGTGCGTAAACCTTAGAAAAAAAGAACAAAAAACAAACGATGCATATTTTTATTTTCATACTGAATGACCAACCGGATTGCCGCAATATTTAAGATAAAATCTTACATATAAAAATAAATATAAAAAATAGCTGAAAACAGCTAGTTCGAAATTGACTTTTTTCAGTCATTGCTGCTGCCCTTTTGCGCCTGTAGCTTTGAGTAATTAATATTTCACCTATAAAAATTTATTTACTCAATGAAAAAATTATTTAAAACCCAGTTAACAAGTGCATTTACATTCTTATTTGTTGTTACTTTATTGGCTTCTTGCAAAAAAAAGGATGATGCACCGTCAAATGGCAAGTTCCCCCTGACAAATTTCAATGCTAAAATTACCCAACAGGAAAATCTTCCTTCGCAATCGGCAGTTTTAATTGACTTTGACGTTAAGAACATTTCGGGTACTGATTATACAGTTGAAAAATATGCACTTAATCCTGTTAAACTCAAACTGACAGTAGTAGCAACTGATGGATCTAGTTATGATGAAAATAGTTATGTAGCCGATGTTCAGGCTGGTAAAACATTCTCTGCAAAGTTAGCAGTCGATTACTCTGTAGGCAAAACAGTAGATTTAACTAAAAGTAAAATCGAATTGCTTTATTAATTCATACTCAGTTATTGTTTGATCAAAATTTTAGTAGGTGCTTAATAAACAATAAATAAGTACCGTTGTAAAGTTAATCGCTGCTCAATCACCTGTGTCTAAACCTGAATATTCATTTAAGATGTATTCAGGTTTTTTTAATGAATAACTGATTACCACGCTCACTATTTCACCATTGCGGGATTAACATTGATTAATATTTGGTCATTGTTAATCCTATTTGGTGCCAATCTCTACCTTACCGCCATTTTTAAACAGATCGTGGGAGATAAAATACCCGCTATTTGCTTTCCCATTAACTTTAATATTGCTAATGGCTCTCCCCCTACCAGGTTTGGTTATCGTTAACAATTTGCCCGTACTGGTTTTCCACTTAATCTCATCAAAAAGTGGAGCGGTAATCAAATATTCCGGATCGGTTGCAGAGAATGGATACAAACCTAAAGAACTGAATACATACCAGGCAGACATCTCGCCGGCATCATCCATTCCCGAAAGTGCCAAGCCATCGCTCCCTATGCCATACAGTTCGTTTAAGATTTTATCGATTATTTTTTGCGATTTTTCTGGTTTCCCAATAAAAGTATAAGAGAAAGGTGCTTCGTGATCTGGCTGGTTACCCTGGCAGTATTGACCAATCATGGTTTCTACATTCCTTGCAATATATTTCGGATTCCAGGGTAAGGTAAATAAGGAATCTAGCTTGGATTCGAACCCTTTTGCACCGCCATATAGTTCGATTAAACCTTTCATATCATGAGGAACATAAAACGATACCTGCCATGCATTGGCTTCTCTGTACATGTATTCGTAGTAAGGATATTGTGGATTAAAAGGTTTGATCCAGTCGCCATTTTCTAACCTGCCCCTCATAAACCGCGTGCCCGGGTCAAACATGTTTTTATAATTTTTTGATCGGGCCATCAGGATGTGATAATTACTGCTATCGCCTAGTTTTTTAGCAATTTGAGCCAGCGAATAATCATCATAGGCATACTCCAGCGTTTTAGAAACACCTGCTTTAGCTTTGGTTTCTACATGAGGGTTTTTAACATCAGGATCTGAAATATAGCCCTTCTCGATGTACTCTTTCACAAATGGACGGGCACCACCCTCCACATTGGCATTACGCAACAAAATCTGGTAAGTACCTTTGATATCGAAATCATCTATTCCCCTCAAATAAGCACCCGCAATTGATGATGCGCCATGGTCGCCATGAAAAAACGTAGGAATAAAACCCGTTTTATCGCCAACATCTTTCATTGATTTAATTACATCAAGGGTTACTTTAGGCGTAATCAGCCCTAATAGTACATCTTTATTGCGATAGGTATCCCAAAGTGATGGCTCAGTATAATAATTGAAATTTCCTTTTACCACATTGCGCTTTGCATCTTTAAATTCACCATTAATATCACTCCTTAGCGCTGGCCATAAAAAAGATCTGTACAGGCAAGAATACAACATCTGTTTTTGTTTCTCAGTTCCTCCCTTAACCTGAATATTAGACAAAAGCGCCTCCCATTTTTCAGTAGCCTCATGCCGAACCTGCATAAAAGTTTTATTGCCGATTTCTTTTGCCAGATTTTCTTTAGCATTGGCTACACTTACAAAAGATAAGCCGATCTTAAGTTCTACAGGTCCGTTGCTTCCATTGGCAAGGTGAACAATGGCATAACCCGAGCGTTTACCTACATCAGTCTGATCAAGTCTTTCGATCTTGCCATTTACAGTTGCATAGAAGTAAATATTCTCCCCTCCTTGAAAACCTTGTATGGCCGAAGTACCAACTTGTTCGATATTCCAGGTGTTAACGCCACTGTTGGCTTTCCCCATACTAAATAGGATTTGCCTGTCGGTATTGCTTTTGTATGTATATTCATGAAAACCACATCTTAAGGTCGAGGTTAACCTAACATTTACCTGATAATCATCCAGATAAACCTGATAAAATCCAGGTGCCGCACTTTCTTTTTTGTGCGAAAACTTTGATCCAAATTTACCATTTGGGTTTGATAACGGTAAAATCGGTATATTACACAGGTTCCAATGCCCTTTATTGGTGTGTGCAAAACCATAAATAGTATCATCTTCATACTCGTAGCCAGCGCCAGAGCCAAATTCTGTAATCGGACTTAATTGCACCATAGCATTAGGTAATGAGCTGCCTGGAAAAGTTAAACCTGCCCAAGATCGCCAACCCTGCGGTAATTCATATCCCAAAATTTTAGGATCAGTTAAAGGCGCAGTACCGATAAAAGTATTTACATATTGGGTTAATTTGGTTTGCGCCTGAGTTTGGTATAGACTCACGACGCCCAGAAGTAAGAAAATGGTTAAGGATTTGGTTAGCGGCTTCATTTAACATAAAACGTTTTAGTACGTCATACCAAATATATAAAATCTATCAAGTTCATCTATAAAATATCAGAATAGTTACTATTCACATATTCCACCATAAAAGTCGTTATTGCAATGACGACTTCATGAAGTCTTTCAAATGGCTTAAAAATCGACTATTAACCATGCCAGCTATTACGAAGAAAATTGAAACTCAAAATGCTGGGATCTGTAAATATGATAGAAAATCCAATGCTTAAATAGTTGAATAATTTGCCAAATATCGGGATACTTTATTGCCTGGCTTTTCATGCCTCCTATTCTATTTTATATATCTTTGGTTTACACACTAATCAAATAACCAACATGCTTCCAAATTACAGGCAAAATATTGTTTGCACCGTATTATCGTGTTTACTCCTCCTCTGCTTCGCAAACCACCTTTTAGCCCAAAACAAAGAAAATCATGCTTTCATAATGTGGGATAATAAACCTGCGCAAAAATGGATGACCGAGGCATATCCTATTGGCAATGGCCGCATTGGCGGGATGATTTTTGGCAGTGTTGATCAGGAACACATTCAGTTTAATGATAACACTTTGTGGACCGGCGATGAAAATGACCGTGGCATGTATCAGGCTTTTGGCGATCTCTTTATCGATTTCAACAATAAAGATCAGCAATTTACCAACTACAGCCGCAAATTGGATATTACCAATGCGGTGCATACCATTAATTACACACAAAACGATACCCAATTTAAACGTGAGTATTTTTGCAGCTTTCCGGATAAAG
This sequence comes from Pedobacter sp. SG908, assembly GCF_011759615.1. NCBI lineage: Bacteria > Pseudomonadati > Bacteroidota > Sphingobacteriia > Sphingobacteriales > Sphingobacteriaceae > Pedobacter > Pedobacter sp. SG908. The sequence continues at coordinate 1,984,160 of NZ_JAAOYY010000001.1, read as the reverse complement.
TGATGGTGCTTCGTTTTACCGCTAACCAGAAAAAAGCTTATTCTGCCAGTATTAGTTTAAAAGATGCACATCAGGGTACAATAATAGCAAGCGGAAATACCATACAGCTTACTGGTAAACTATCAAATGGCATGACTTATCAGGCTACTGCCCTCATTAAAGTAGAAAATGGGAAGCTTGAGGCAGTTAAAGATGGTGACAAGGAAAAATTAAAAATAACCAATGCAGATGCGGTTACCCTTATTTTTACTGCGGCTACCAATTACGTTAATAAACGTGAGCAAAACTGGAAGGGCGAAGAACCTGCACCTAAAATTGAACGCATTTTAAATGCGGTTAAGGCCAAAAGTTACGATAAACTGTTAAATGCACACATTAGCGATTATAAACAGCTGTTTAACCGCTTAAGCTTAAACCTGGGCACCAGCGATGCGAATAACCAGAATCTGCCTACCCATGAAAGGTTAATCAATTATAAAAAGCTGGCCGATCCGGCACTCGAAGCTTTAATTTTTCAATATGGCAGATATCTGTTAATCAGCTCATCAAGGGCAGGTGGTTTACCTGCCAATTTACAAGGCCTTTGGAATGAAAGTAATACCCCACCCTGGGGAAGCGATTACCACTCTAACATCAATATCCAGATGAATTATTGGCTGGCCGAGCCGACCAATCTTTCTGAGTGTCAGATTCCGTACCTGGATTATATTAATAGCATGAGAGAAGTGAGTGCTATAGCCACCCGCAAGCAATATCCCAATACAAGAGGTTGGACGGTAAAAACAGAAAACAATATTTTTGGCGGCATGAGCTTTCTATGGAATACCCCTGGAAGCGCCTGGTATGCACAGGCGCTCTGGGAGCATTATGCCTTTAAAAAAGACAAAAATTATCTAAAGAATTTCGCTTACCCGATTATTAAAGAAATCGCTGAATTTTGGGACGATCATTTAAAAAGAAGACCAGATGGAACATTGGTATCGCCGTTGGGCTGGTCGCCAGAACACGGACCAACTGAAGATGGGGTAACACACGATCAACAAATTGTGTTTGATCTGTTTACCAACTATATTGAAGCTGCTGAAGTTTTAGGTATCGATGCTGATTATAAAAAACATATTGCAGATCTTAAAGCACACTTACTGAAGCCTAAAATCGGAAAGTGGGGCCAGCTGCAGGAATGGGAAACCGATCGCGATGATCCTACCGACCAACACAGGCACATTTCACATCTCTTTGGTTTGCATCCCGGAAGAGAGATCAGTACCATTAAAACGCCAGAACTCGCAAAAGCTGCAAAGATAACTTTAACAGCACGTGGTGATGTATCGACTGGGTGGTCTATGGCCTGGAAAATTAATTTTTGGGCGAGATTGCAAGATGGCAATCATGCTTATAAAATATTACAGAATTTCATCACTCCCGTTGGTGGCTCAGGTACCGATTATAACAAAGGCGGTGGAATTTATACCAATCTGTTCTGCGCACACCCACCCTTTCAAATCGACGGTAATTTTGGTTATACTGCAGGTGTATCGGAAATGTTGTTACAAAGCCAAACAGGTGAGTTACAACTCCTGCCAGCCATACCCGATAAGTGGGCGACGGGAAGTATTCAAGGTTTAAGAGCTCGTGGTAATTTCGAAATTACAGATCTGCAATGGAAGGATGGTAAAATTGTAAAGCTCTCCATTAAATCCTTATCTGGCGAAAACTGCATCATAAGAAGTCCAAATGCATTAAAAGCAAATTTAAATGGAGTTACAAATGACAAAGCCGAAAATGATTTTAAATACAGTTTTAAGACACAAATAGGGAAAATATATTATTTTGAAGGCTTGAATAAATAACTTACTGAGTAGAACTAAAAATAAATATTAAATTATTCTCCAACTAAAAGCTCAATCCTACAATCATTAGATCTGTAGCATTTTCCTTTGGATTTTAGTTCAAAAATAGATAGCTTTAAATATCAGAATATCCAATAATTACACAGCAGACACTATACAAAAGGTTTGTTGTACCAGATTTTATCAACACGTTAAACAATGTAAAACTTGAAGAAAAAAAAATCATGAACAAAGGGATACTAAGGGTATTATCGGTTAAATTGTTACTTCTATTGTATGCACATGTAGTTTATGCACAGAAAACCCCCGAATGGGTTCTTCCAAGTACTCCTTTTAACGAATTGGAAACGGCCAAATTGATGGAAAAAGGAACAGCTACCATACAAGGAACAGCTACACTGAAAAAAAAGGGAAAAGATAACTTTGGTGTTAAGGGAAGCCAGATTTTATTGTTTCCAGTAACGCCTTATCTTACTGAATTCCTGGAACTGAAGAAAAAATTCAATAGCCGAAAAAAACAGGCAACGATGAGCCCTTTGGCTTTTAGTTACCGGGTAGAAGGTAGATTTCTGGATGATAAGGGAACCTTTGAATTTACCAACTTAAAAGCTGGAAAGTATTATGTAATTAGCTGGATTGCATTTGGTAGGCAGAAAACGGTTGCTGTCCAGACTGGAACAAGCACCTCTTATAATGTTTATGGATATGCTTTAGGTTCATCGCCAATTTACGAAGATTACCATTATGACGTATTTATTGAAAATGAAATCAGCGGATTTGTTGATGTTAAGGAAGCTGGTGCAGTAGTGAATGTAGTGGTGAGTAATTAAAATCAGAAAACAATGAAGAAAAGATATTTCTATCTGTACATCATCATTCAGATGACCGTATCGTTTGGTGCTTTTGCTCAGTCCATAAAAATACCAGATCCTAATTTTAAAAAGCAACTGATTATTCAGGGTATAGACCTTAACGGAGATGGAGAAATTCAACTTTCTGAAGCACAAAAACCGACCAAATTAAGTGTAGATCAGGCAGGCATAAGTTCATTAATTGGTATTAAGAATTTCACAAACCTAAAAGAGTTGAGTTTTTGGAATAACCAGGTAAAAGTACTGGATCTAGAGGGAATGAAAAATTTGGAAGAGATTTTTGGATACAACAATCAGATTCAGAGCATCAACCTGAAGGGCATGACAAATCTCAGAACTTTACATGTTCATCAAAACAAAATCAGTGCTTTAGATTTAACGGGTTTACAAAAACTTGAAGAGATAAAAATGCATAATAACGCACTTAATAAAATTAATATTTCGAATCTCCCAAAGCTTGAACATATTGAATTTCAGAAAAATATGTTGACCGAATTTAACGTGACAGGATGCCCTGCCGTGAAGCTGATCAGGTTAGATGAAAATCAATTGTTGAAATTAGATTTTAGAAAATTTTCAGAGCTCGAAGAATTATCGCTTAGGGATAATCCACTTGTAGCTATTGATGTGTATGGCTTAAGGAAACTTAAATCCTTAGACTGCTCTTATACCCGTTTAACAAATGTTAACATGAGTGGAACCGTAAGTTTAAGCAAAATGGAGTGGTAATCACTCTTTGACTCTTGGTTAAAAATAGCTGTTTCTGGTCATTGTTAATGTTAACTACTTGATTTAAATTAGACTGCTTTTTGAATTGATCAAAAAATATTCTCATTTTAAAATGGGATGCAACCATTTTATTTATGGAGCGTCTACTTAAAAACCAATAAAATTCAAGTAAAAAATGAAATCTGGAATTAACTGTTACCTCTTGTTTGTCAATCAATGTACGAAATTATTCGTACTTTTTTTACTGTTATTCATATTGCCTTTTTTAAGCGTAAAAGCACAAGTGAAGGTAAAATTTAATGGTATGGTAAAAGATATGGCTACTCAGAAACCCATCCCCTATGCTACCGTTAATTTACTTAAAAATGATGTGGCTAAATCTATTGTATTTAGTTCTCACTCAGATGATAATGGCCGGTTTACTATCAATGCTGATACAGGTACCTATATACTTTCGATTGTTTTTTTTGGTTATACATCACTAACCAATAACTGTAAGTTTTATCATCGTATGCCTGCAGATACAAAGTTATTTCTGATGAAGCCTTCCATTAACCAGCTTGAACAAATTAATATTACAGGTCAAAAAGCTTTAATTAGCCAGGATAAAGACAAACTTGTTTATAATGTAGATCAAGATCCATCTGCTAAAAGTGAAAACTTAACCGATATTTTCAGAAAGATCCCAATGTTGAGTGTAGATGGTGAAGGTAATATACAGTTGAATGGCCAGGCTAATTATAAAGTATTACTCAACGGACGCGAAACAGCCATGTTTGCGCTTAACGTCAAAGATGCACTCCGAGGCTTTCCAGGAGCTGTAGTTTCAAAAATTGAGGTTATTACCGCACCCTCAGCTAAATATGATGCTGAAGGTATTGGAGGTTTAATCAATATTATTACCAAAAAAGCTGTTTTAGGTTACAATGGCTATTTAAGTGCTTATTATTCAAATATCAACTATCAAAGCAGTAGCAATTTTAGTGTCCAATCTGGCAAATTTGCCATGACAGGAACCTATTTCTTAAGTGGAAATTACAATAATAAGTCGCAGATAACAAGTGAAACCACGCCATTACAACCAACTGCTTACCAAAAAAGATTTTTAGAGGGAGCGCGCATTACCAACCGTTTTTCAAATAACGGCCTTTTAGAAACAAGTTACAGTATAGATAGTTTGCAAACGATAGTAGCCTATGCAAACATTGGCGGAGGAAATAATAAAAGTAGACTCGACCAAAATATTACCACTACGTTTGCAAGTACAGCTATACAGTATGACTTATTTGATCAAAATATCAGGAATAACTTTCCTTCTTTTGGTATTGGAAGCGATTTTATTAAAAAATTTAAAGGAAGTCCGGATAAAGAGCTAAGTTTTAGGTTTAATGGCCAGTTTAGTAAAAATGATGGCTTAAACAATAGTTTGATGAATACCGCTAGTTCTGACCTGTTCAGGCAGAATGAAAGCAATTCAAAAAATAGAGAATACACTGTCCAAACCGATTTCATCCAACCATTTACCAAATCAATGAAACTGGAAACCGGAGTTAAATTTGTTTTTCGAAATGCAAAAGCCAACTATTTAAGCTTAAGCAAAACAGATGAAAATCTACCGTTTGAACCTGACTATTTTAACTCAGACAACTTTGCTTATAAACAACAAGTGTACAGTGGCTATGGTTCTTTGTCATTTACACTCAAAAAGTTAAATTTCCGTACAGGCATACGTTTAGAAAATACCAGCGTAAATGGCAATTTCTTTAGTTCAGATACCGAGGTAAGGCAAAATTACACTGCATTGATCCCTGATTTCTCAGCAAATACCAAATTGGGCAAAAATTACACGGTTGTATTAAGCTATACGAAACGTTTGCAGCGCCCTTATATCAACACCTTAAATCCTTTTGTAAACAATAATGATCCCTTGAATATTTCTTATGGCAACCCTGATTTAAGTGCACAGACTATCCATACACTATCATTCCAAAACCGTCTACTTAAAGGGGCTAATTTTATCACATTCGGCTTAAGCACATCTTATTCAGGAAATATGATTATACAATATACTACTTTCAACGAGCTTAACGGAGTAAGTACAACACAATATGGTAACGTTGGAAAAAATAGGGAAGCAAGTGCCCTACTCACGCTATCTACCTCTTTAAGAAAAATTAGTGGAGGTATAAATTCAACACTCCGTTATAATAAAATTGAAAATACCATTATTTCAAGCCAACAGGAACAGGGTTTTAGCTGGCAAGTTGCCTTGTATTTCAATTATAAAGTGGTAAAATCGTTCTCTATCAGTGGTAATGGTGGTATTGATAAACCAGCATATAGCCTGATCAATACCTTTAATACTTTTCCTTTTTATCAGATCAACTTCGGGTATAAATTCTTCAACGAAAAACTAAGTGCAACAATCAATTTTAACAAGTTTTTTAACAAGTGGAGAACAAACAGGTCGTTTACTGAGGATGCCAATTTTAAGATTCAATCAACAACTACCTCCCCATTTAGGGTAACTTATGTTGGTTTCACTTATAATTTTGGGAAGTTAAAAGAAAACCTGTCGAAAAAAAGAGGAGTAAATAACGATGATTTAATCAACAATTAATAAAACAAGCAGCAATAAAGATAAGCTTAGATATTAATAATTCAATCACTCACTTTGTAAAACATTTCCTATTAGATTTTCGTTTAAAAGTAAATAGATTTAAGCATGGATACATCCAATAAATTACTCACCGAGCATAATGCTAAAGTTGTTGTACTTGATTTTATCAATGGCTTAAACACCGAAAACTTTGATCTGGCCAGACAGCAACTTCATGATGATATGACTTTTAAAGGCGTTATGGGTGAAAGAAATGGCGCAGATATTTACATCGAAGACATGAAGAAAATGAAATTCAAATACGATGTAAAAAAAGTATTTTTAGATTTTGAGGATGTTTGTTTGTGGTACGACATAAACATGGGCAAAAACACCATATTTGCCTGCGGTTGGTACCATTTAGAAGATGAGAAGATTAAATCGTTCCAGGTGATATTTGATCCCAGACCAATTGTATAGTTAACAAACCTGCTTGAGTTTTTTAATAATGATCTTGTTATTTTCGAGTTGAAAAAGAAACAATAAAAACTCATCTGTTTCGCTGATCTCGATGTTTTTTATCTTACCGGATTGATCATTTCCGTTTGTAATCTCATCTCCTACTTTCAGGTCTAAAAGTGTAGAAGTAGGTAATTTATCGTTGATGGTGATCATTTTAAATGGTAAGTTAATGTAAAACATATTGTTGAAGTGTAAAACGCAGGTATTCTGACCATGCACAGGCAATTTCTGTTGCAATGAATAATTTTACAGCCCCAATCTTTACCCGTATAACAAAGAAAAGGAATTTGACCGTATTTATTCGCCATCAGGCTAAATAATAACAGCTAATAAATACGGTCAACTACATTAAGCCTTCAATAAAGCTGGTTTTTCATGGTAAGTTCTCCAAAGTAACTCGCCAAACAAGGTGTTAGACCAGGCAAACCAAGCTCTTGTAAAATTTGCAGGGTTGTCTTTATTAAAAGATTCGTGCATAAAACCTTTACCAGCGTGTGTTTTGCATAACATTTCGATACAGGCTTTAATCTCTGCATCATCTTTTGAAGTTAAAGCACGCATGGTGATACTCATTGGCCAGATCATATCTTGACCAGCGTGTGGTCCCCCAATACCTTCAGCAGCGGTACCTTTAAAGAAATATGGGTTATCTTTAGAAAGTGCAAATTTCCTTGTATTTTGATAAATCGGATCTTCAATTTTCATTGCACCCAAATAAGGTAAGCCTAGTAAACTTGGAACATTAGAATCGTCCATCAGATACGAGCTTCCGAAACCATCTACCTCAAAGGCGTAAATTTTACCATATTTAGGATGATTAACAATAGCGTGTTTCTGTAGCGCTGCACTCACTTCATCGGCCAGGTTTAGCAAACTGCTTTCCAAAGCCTGGTCGTGTTGTAAAGCTTTAATCATTTCTGCTGCCTGCTTTAAGCTCGATACTGCAAAAAAGTTAGAAGGAACCAGGAACGGGAAAATGGTGGCATCATCGCTTGGGCGGAATGCAGAACAGATTAATCCGACCGGATTTACCGGAAAACCATAACCTGCCATTGGTAATGAATCGGTAGGTTGGGTAGTTTCCCGCTGAAAATGGTATGGTCCTTTATCCGTTTTTCGTTGTTGTTCTTTAAAGGTTTTTAAAGTAGCTTCGATCCCCTTTTTCCAATTAGAATCAAAAGGTGTTTTATCTCCGGTTTTTTTCCAATAGTGGTAAGCCAGGCGGATCGGATAACATAACGAATCTATTTCCCATTTACGCTCGTGCACACCAGGTTGCATAGCTGTTTTATCGGTTTTCCACTCGCCTACCTTAGTAGCATCCCCATAAAAAGCATTGGCATAAGGATCTTTTAAAACGCACTTAGTTTGATGGATAATTACGCCAGCTATTAATTTTTTAAGTGGTTCATCTTCATTTACAAACTGAAGATATGGCCAAACCTGAGCAGAACTATCGCGTAGCCACATCGCATCAATATCACCGGTTATCACATAAGTATCTGGCCTGCCATCTTTTTCCGAATGATAAACCGTAGTATCTAAAGTATTTGGAAAACAGTTTTCGAACAGCCAGGCTAATTCGGGATTTTTAACATTTGCCTGGAAAGTTTTAATTGCAGCGTCTACAGCTTTACTTTGAAAATGTCGTTTTGCAGCAGCTACACGTACCACAGGAAATTCTGGTGCAAGATTAGCAGCAAAAGAAAATTTCGATGCAACAACTCCTGCCCCTAACAAGCCTGTGTTCTGTATAAATGTTCTTCTCTTCATTATGATGTATGATATTTTGATTTAATTTTTACTAAACGAAATCTATCGGTTATGATAAATAGTAGTGGTAAGATATTATTCGGTTAGCGCTTAACAAATATTATGATAATTTTTCGAACATCAAAATCATTATAGTCAATTAAACTATTCCTAAATCGATTTTCTTCTACATCATGTGGAATAGATTCTGATAACATTTTTGATGATCCTAAAGGTAATAAAGTATGTCAGTAAAAATAATTTTTGAATGAGTATATTTAAATAACCAAACCTACGCCTATGAATGCTGATAACACTACCCTATCTAAACGTATCTTATCTATTGATATACTCCGCGGATTAGTGATGATCATTATGGCGCTGGATCATACGAGAGATTTCTTTCATATTGGCGCTATGACTGGCGATCCGCTAAATCCAGATACTACTACAGGAATGTTATTTTTTACCCGTTGGATTACGCATTTCTGTGCACCAACCTTTGTTTTCTTATCAGGATTATCTGCCTATTTATCAGCACAACACAAAACACCAGCACAGGCGAGTTCTTTTTTGCTAAAGCGGGGTTTATGGTTAATATTGATAGAGATTATTGTGATCACATTCGGGTTAACCTTTAATCCATCGTACAATTTTATTATTCTGCAAGTGATCTGGGCTATTGGCAGCAGTATGATATTTTTGGCATTGGCCAGTCGCATTTCGTATAAGGCTGTGCTCATAACCGGCTTGATATTGGTTTTCGGACATAATCTCTTTAATTTATTCCCTGCTCCAACAGACTCCAACGGTGGTTTGATCTTAAAAATATTTTTTACCGCATCAGGAACTGTTGTCCCGCTTTCCATCAATCATTTTGTTGGCGTATTTTACGCCATCCTCCCATGGACAGGTGTAATGTTTGTGGGCTATGGAATTGGTGCCTGGTATAAAAAAGGTTATAATGCCCAACGTAGACAGCAAAATTTATTAATTATAGGCTTGCTCACTATATTTGTGTTTATCTCTCTGAGGTTGATCAATATATATGGCGATCCCATCCCAAGAAAAGAATATCACGATTTTTTCAAGAATCTATTATCCTTTTTTAATGTAAACAAATACCCACCGTCTTTACAGTATATCGCTATGACTTTAGGTCCAGCCATGCTGTTTTTAGCTTTTACTGAAAACCTGAGTAACTGGTTTACCAGGGTAACTTCTGTATATGGCGCTGTACCTTTCTTCTATTATGTTATACACTTTTATCTGTTGCACACCTTCTTGATTGTGGTGTTTTTCGCCACAGGATATAGTACCAAAGAAATTGTACAGGTACCATTTTTATTTAGACCAGCCGCCTTTGGTTTTAGTTTACCAATAGTGTATTTAATATGGCTTTGTGTTGTAGCCGCTTTGTATCTTCCTTGCAGGTGGTTTAAACGATATAAGGAAACACACCGACAATGGTGGTTAAGGTATGTTTAGCCTTTTTTCCATTTTATACTACAGCCAACAGCTTTAGTTGATGCAATTGCAGGCTTTTTACCAGTGGATAATTCGTTAACTGCATTTTTAACATACTCCACTTTTGTACTGTTTGTTTCTTCCGGATCGTTATCTATAGCACCAATGTACTCAACCACATTTCCATTATCGGTTTTGTTCAGCACAAAAACGTGTGGTGTTCTGGTTGCACCAAATTGTTTGGTTACCACATGATCAGGATCTAATAAATAAGGGAAATTGAATTTCTTTTCCGAGGCCAGAGCTTGCATTTTTTGAAAACTTTCGTCCGGAACGGCACCTGCATCGTTTGGATTAATGGCCACTACAGGATAACCTTTTGCCGCATAAGTGGCGTTTAAAGCAGAGATACGCGCTTGATAAGCTTTAGCCACAGGGCAAGTATTACAGGTAAAAACAATAATATAACCCTTTGCATCCTTATAATCGGCCAGGGATATCATTTTGTTATTTACGTTTTTAAGTGAGAAATCTTTTACTACATCGCCCACTTTATAACCATCAGTCTGTGCAAAAGCAAATCCTGAGATCAGCATAAAAGCCATTAAAATCAATCTTTTCATTGCGATCTATTTTAAGTTTAACAAAGTATTGTTCAGTTCCTTTTCGGTAAATTCTTTCTCGTAAAAATGCCTGGTTTTCCTGTTTACAAACAAGGTAGCGGGAATAGCACCCGACCATTTTTTGTCTATCCGTTCGATATACTGTTGCTGATCGGGTTCGTTTAAAAGAAATACCTCCGCATTAATTTTATTGTTCAATACAAATGGAATCACTTCCTTTTGCAATTTTGACTTAAAATCTAAACTCACTAAAAGCACCTTAACAGGCTTTTTTAAATTGGCTAAACGTAATTTCTCGAAATTCGGCAACTCAGCAACACATGGAGAACACCAGGTAGCCCAGAAATTGATTACATAAGTAGTATCTTTTCCATTGGCAATTCGTTTATCCAACTCATCCAATTTGAGCAATTTTACCTGCGCTGTAGCGTAGCAAGTAATTAAAGATAAGCAGATTATGAAAAATATGCGCATAAATGAATAACGAAAAATGAAAAGATTTGTTTTATCGATGGGATCGTCACCCTGAACTTGTTTCAGGGGCTGTGAGAGGAGCATGCTAAACTGAATTTTTCTTCAATAATAAGATGCTGAAACAAGTTCAGCATGACGATAGATATTGGGTTAACTAATTCACAGATCCGGATTTAACGAATACACGTTGATAGGCAGGAAGTGTTAAATCATCAACAATTACGCCCCTTGTAGTGCTGGCATGTACGAAAAAGCCATTATTGAGGTATACTCCTACATGATCTACGTCATTTCCGCCAAAAGAAAAAAACACCAAATCTCCTTCTTTCAAATTATCGATATTTTTACGCTTCACCACATTGGCTTGCTCGCGCGAAATACGCGGAAGAGTAATCCCATAAATTTCTTTCTCCAATAAAAAAGCAAAACCAGAACAATCAATACCGCCTTTATCTAAACCTCCAAAACGATATTTTACACCTGTCCAGTCGGTAATGAAACGATAGAGCGATTTGCTTTGTAAATTTGCCATTGCATCTGCCGCTTTAGAAGCTTTTGTATCATTTTTAACCGCATACTTTCGCGTACCACATGACGAAAGGAAAAATATGATTGCAATTAAAAAGAATATATTCCTTTTGAGGTGAAAGGTAAAAGGTATAAGCTTTAAGGTTCTTTCCATCGTATAGTATAATAGTATATTAGTTGCAGGCTATGAGATTTAAAACCTTATGCCTTAAATCTCATACCTTACAACCGCTCTTAATTCTTAATCAATCGTTGTATTTCATCCAGTTTTAACAAGGCTTCTACGGGTGTTAATGCGTTTACATCTAAATTATTCAGTGTATCACGGATTTTCACCAGAACAGGATCATCAATGGCGAACATCTGCAACTGATAAGCCTGGTTCTGCACTTTTTTAATGCTATCTTTTATGCTTTGCCCCTCTGTACGGTCTATTTCCAGTTTTTTCAATATCTCGTTAGCACGGCCAATTAATTTTGTTGGCATACCTGCCATTTTCGCAACGTGTATACCAAAGCTATGCTCACTACCTCCTGGTACAAGCTTGCGTAAAAAGATTACCTTATTGGTCATTTCTTTTACCGATACATTAAAGTTTTTAATGCGCGGCATAGTATTGGCCAGTTCATTTAACTCATGGTAGTGTGTAGCGAATAAGGTTTTTGGTCGAGCAATTGGGTGCTGATGCAAAAACTCGGCAATGGCCCAGGCGATTGAAATACCATCGTAAGTACTCGTTCCGCGACCAATCTCATCGAGTAAGATCAAACTATCGTCAGAAATGTTGTTCAGGATACTGGCCGTTTCATTCATTTCGACCATAAATGTACTTTCTCCTGAAGAAATATTATCAGATGCCCCTACTCGGGTAAAAATCTTGTCTACAATACCCACCTCTGCATCTTTTGCCGGAACAAAAGACCCCATTTGAGCCATTAATACAATAAGCGCGGTTTGCCTTAAAATGGCCGACTTACCCGCCATGTTGGGACCGGTAATCATAATAATCTGCTGACTTTCTGTGTCTAGATATACATCATTAGTGATGTATTCTGTGCCAACTGGCAATTGTTTCTCAATTACCGGGTGACGGCCACCTTTAATATCGAGCACCTTATTTTCGGTAACTTTAGGTTTGTTGTAATGGTTTTTAGCCGCTAACTGTGCGAAGCATAATAAACAATCAAGCTGCGCAATTAAAAACGAATCGAGTTGGATCGGTTTGATGTAACTGGCAGTTTCGTACATCAGTTCGTTATACAAACGAATTTCTATAGCCTGTATCTTCTCTTCCGCACCTAAAATCTGGTCTTCATATTCTTTAAGTTCAGGCGTAATGTAACGTTCGGCATTTACCAGCGTTTGTTTACGGATCCATCCTTCGGGTACTTTATCTTTATGCGTATGGGTAACTTCTAAATAATACCCAAAAACATTATTGAAGGCAATTTTTAACGATGGAATACCCGTTGCTTCTGCTTCACGTTTTTGTATCTGAACCAGATAATCTTTACCGCCAAAAGCAATTTTACGCAAACGGTCTAAATCTTCGTCAATTCCGTCGGCAATTACATTTCCTTTAATCAGCAAAGCAGGCGGTTCGGGTTGCAATTCCCTTTCAATCCTTTCCCTTATTGCCAAACAGGGGTTCAATTGATCGGCTATTTTGATCAGGAACGGGTTTTTAGAATCGGCAGCTAATTTTTTAACCGCTTCGATGTGATACAATGCGCGCTTTAAGGCTACCAGTTCTCTCGGACCAACCCGCTGCAGACCTACTTTTGAGATCAGACGTTCTAAATCGCCGATCTGTTTAATGTTATTTAAAAATTCGCCCTGTAATTCTTCATGCTTTACAAAATACTCCACCATACCAAGTCGTTCCTGGATTGGCTTTAATTCTTTTAACGGCATAATGATCCACTTCTGCAACAAACGTGCACCCATTGGAGTACAGGTATGGTCGAGGATATCGAACAAGGTTACCGCATTGTCGTTTGGCGAATTCACTAATTCGAGGTTACGGATGGTAAAACGATCTAACCACATGTAGCGGTCTTCCTCAATACGGCCAATCGAACTGATGTGTTGTAAATTGCGGTGCTCGGTTTCGCCCAGGTAGTGTAAAATAACACCAGCAGCAACAATTCCGCTTTGCAAACGCTCTATACCAAAACCTTTTAACGAAGAAACTTCAAAGTGTTTCATCAAGGTTTCATTCCCAAAATCAGTTGTAAAAGGCCATTCATCTAAACCAAAAGTGTAAAAACGATCGCCGAAATTCTCGGTAAACGCCTGTCGTTTCGATTTCTGAAAAATAACCTCTGTTGGCTTAAAGCCTTGTAAAAGTTTGTCAATATAATCGCTGTTGCCCTGCGCAATTAAAAATTCACCTGTCGATATATCTAAGAATGAGACACCTAATTGTGTTTTATCAAAGAAAACACAGGCCAGGAAATTGTTCGATTTTTGGTTTACAATATTATCACCATAAGCTACGCCAGGGGTAACCAATTCTGTTACACCACGTTTAACAATGGTTTTTGTGGTTTTAGGGTCTTCGAGTTGATCGCAAATGGCTACGCGTTGCCCTGCTCTAACTAATTTGGATAAATAGTTATCTAATGAGTGATGTGGAAAACCAGCCAGTTCTAAGGCGCCTCCATTAGGCCCGGTACCTCTTCTGGTTAATACTATGCCTAAAATCTGTGCCGTTTTAATGGCATCTTCGCCAAAGGTTTCATAAAAATCGCCAACCCTAAATAGTAAAAGTGCGCCCGGATACTTCGCTTTAATCGCGTTGTATTGCTGCATTAACGGGGTTTCTTTATTCGTGTCTTTAGCCAAAACTGAAATTAATTTACAAAAGCCATAAAGATAACATGAATAAGCATTCTACGGCTGTTTTGTTGAAAAGTTGAAAGATTGTTTAAAATCGAAAGGTTAATCGGTCAATCGTAGATATCACAGTCAGGCAATCTAAACAATTGACCCGTTATCCCCGGTTAACCAGTTAACCATTTTTTTGAAAATGAAGGGTTCTGTGCTTTTCGGTCAATGTAGCCCTGTTATCCGCTTTACTTCGTTGCACTCGTGTTCGCTCCTACCAGGTTTAGGTACAATGGTCTGTTTTAACCCGATTCCATTATAGTTTTTTTCTTTAACAGTAGCCATCTTTTGTAAATGGAGGGTGCTGTGCTTTTCGGTCAATGTAGCCCTGTTATCCGCTTTACTTCGTTGCACTCGTGTTCGCTCCTACCAGGTTTAGAAACAATGGCCTGTTTTAACCCAGTTGCGTAATAATTTTCTTTCTTAAACAATTAACCCTTATTCTTAAAACGTTTCTCGTAGTTGTGTGTTATATTAATATAAATTTATACCTAATTTTTTAATTATGACGATCCAACTGAATACCGACAAAAATTTAACCATACACCAGGAATACGACGAAAAAATCCAAACGCAATTAAATGAAGGTTTGAGCAGATATAATGATTTAATTACACGCTTAGAAGTTCATCTATCTGATGAAAACGGAAGTAAAGATGGCTTAGACGATAAAAGATGTTTATTAGAGGCGAGAATAACCGGAAAAGACCCTATAGCCGTTACCAATATGGGCAATACCTACGATTTGGCCATTACAGGTGCATTAACGAAATTAAAAAGTACGCTCGAAAAAGTGGCAGGAAAGATGAAAGCACATTAAATTTCTTTGACGCGGCCGTCATTCCCGCGTAGGCGGGAATCTTAAAGCAGTCATAGCAATGCATTAAGATTCCCAATCAAGTTGGGAATGACGATTTTATTTATATACTTACTTTTTCCAGTTCTTCAATATATCCCAAAAACAGCTTTAAAGCTTTCTTTCTATCATCGGTAACATCAAATTGAAGTTTGTGGTACAGGTAATCTTCCAGATCGAAATTAGGCGATGCTGGCAGCTCCTGCAAAACTTCTTTTCTGTGTTCCAGACCGAATTTTAAAGCGGCATTAAATTCATTTTTAAATTCTTGTGAAATTTCTTTGTTGGCCACCCAGGCCGCGTACATAAAGGGTAATCCGGTAAAGTTTTTCCACTCTTCACCCATGTCGTAAGCGTAAGCGAAGTCTTCTTTTTTGCCAAAGGTTCTATCGCCGATTAAAACAAATGCATCTGTTTTTGCAGTAGGGTCTGTAGTAAACTCCACTTCCTTTTTCCAATGGAACTTAAGTAATACTTTGGCTAAATTGTTTGACGTACGTGAGTGCGTATCCAATCTTACGGTTTTAATTTCCTGGGCAGGAACTTCACTAAAAATGAATACAGAATTTACACCTCCATCACTTCCGATACAATAATCGGCCACAATATTGGCATTGGGAACCAAAGGAATGGCAGCTACAGGCATTAATCCGATATCAACCTGACCGTTAATTACTTTAGCTGCGCAATCTGAAGGAATATCTAAACTTAAATCAATTTTATTTATAATGTCCGAATGTTCTAATCCGTATATAAAAGCTTTGGTATTGGTATAGGCAACAGCCGATATTTTAATCTTATTCAAGGTGTTATGTTATTTTTATTATTGTCGTCATGCTGAATTTATTTCAGCATCTATCCTGAAACAAGTTAATGATGACGAATTATCTTGCGATTATCCAATTACTAAACCGTCTAAATGAACGGTACTATTAAATTCAAGAACTGAGAATTTCCCATCCTCAAAGCCCATCTTGTAAAGCACCGTATTTTGATGTGGAAACTCAGTCATTTCGCTCAGCGGTTTGCCTAACAGTAAACACAAGAAAACACGCATCGCTCTACCATGCATGCAAAGTAAAACTGTTTTTTCCTCAGGTCTGCTCATCAAAATTTCCATAGGCTGTTTTAAACGTTCGTAAACGTCCTGAACGCTCTCGCCACCCTCGAAATGTGCTGTATAATCTCCATCCTGCCAACTCTGCAACATATCACGGAAAGCATCACGAGCATCTTCTGTATTCGGTTTCCCTTCCCAAACGCCCCAGGCCAATTCGTCTAAACCCGAAAGTTTTTCCCAGGGTAATCCCGAATCAATAAACTTCTGGACAGTTTGCCAGGTACGTTTTAAATCCGAAGTATAAATCTTATCAAAAGGGACATTTTTATAGGTTTGGTAAAACGCTTCTGCCTGTGCCCTACCTAAATCATTTAAGTCAGAATTTATACCTCTGCCCTGTACTATGCCTTGTTTATTAAGTTCCGTTTCGCCGTGGCGTATGATGTATATTTCCTTCATCAATAATGATTGAGTTATTGATTGTTTAATTATTGAGTTTTGAATGATCGAATACCGAGTTGCCTGTCACATCCACTCAATCTCTCATTCTTTCATTCGATTATTAATTCACAACCGGTAGCTTATAATATTGAGGTTTCTTTTCCTCTTCGAAAACTACATTTTCAAAATCGGTCACCACGTTATATAAAGTATCGCGTTCTATTGCTTTTCTGCCCACTTGTTTAATCAGATTCACCAACTCCTTCGTGCTCATTGCAGGTGTTTGCTCTTCGGCACCGGCCATAGAGTAAATTTTCGTAGTGTCATCTAAAGTTCCATCGATATCATCAACACCATAATTTAACGATAGCTGAGCTGTTTCGCGACTGATCATTGCCCAATAGGCTTTAATGTGATCGAAGTTATCCATGTAAATACGGGCAATGGCATAGTTTCTTAAATCTTCAATTACTGATGATTCAGGCACATTACTCATCTGATTATGTTGATTTCTGAACTTTAGTGGAATAAAAGTCTGGAAACCACCAGTACGATCCTGCAGTTCGCGGAGTTTTTCCATATGATCTACCCGGTGCCAATATTTTTCGATATGACCGTAAAGCATGGTGGCATTACTGCGCATCCCTAACTTATGCCATTCTTCATGTATATCTAACCATTGCTGACCGGTGCATTTATCTTTTGCAATCTGCTCTCTAATTTCAGGATGAAAAATTTCTGCACCCCCACCTGGTATCGATTCCAATCCGGCTTCTTTCATTAAACGCATACCTGTTGCGTAATCAATTTTAGCTTTTTTGAAAATATAATGGTACTCTACAGGCGTTAATGCTTTTACATGCAGATCTGGACGATGTTGTTTAATGGCCGTAAACAATGCAGAATAAAATGCTACATCGTATTGTGGAAGCACGCCCCCCACAATATGCACTTCGGTTACAGGTTCGCCATCGTATTTTTTAACAATATCAAGCATTTGCTCCATCGTTAAGGCCCAACCTTCTTCTTTTTGTTTAATTAAACGGGAGTACGAGCAAAATTTGCAGTCGTAAACGCAAAGATTGGTTGGTTCTAAATGGAAATTCCGGTTGAAATAAGTTTTATCACCGTGTTTCTGTTCGCGGATAAAATTCGCCAGGATACCAAGGTAACCTAATTCTGCATGTTCATACAGGTAAACACCTTCATCAAAGGTAATCCGTTCTCCGTGAAGGACTTTGTGTGCTATGTTTTGTAATTCAGTTGATAAATTGGTATCAGCTAATATTTTTTCAACTTGCTCAGTTGTATTCATTCCTGATTTATTTTGAACAAAAATACAATAATGAGGCGATTTGAAAATCATTTTCTTGTAACAAACCGCGATTTAGAACTGCTTTAATTCATAATAATAACCCAGGATGAGATAGATTTTGATTGTTAACCATATCCTAAGGCACTTAACTAAAGCAATACAAAGCACCGGACCACAAAAAGGGATCTCCTAAAATCAATATCCCATAAAGATCTTTAGATTTCGCTATAATCTACAAATGTTTTTATTTAAGTAATTGTCTTTCCCGCGCAGCTGGGAATGACGACGTCTCGTAACCTAATTTTTTTTATAAAATAAATCAGGCCTGATAATGATAATGCGAAGGAGTAACAAAAAAAAAGCACCTCTTTTCAGAAGTGCTCTTAATATGTTTTTCACAGGTAAATCTAATTATCTTGCCGCAGGTACAAACGTTAAGACGATGTTTGCGGTTTTGCCACCAAATTCGATTGGCGATTTCAAGATCATTTGTGTGCTAGAAAGATCAGTTAATATCAAACGATAGCCTTCTGTTACATTTTTAGCTTTATCGCCTTCAAAGATTTTTTTGAATTGGAAAGTTTGGTCTTTAGGTGCTGCCGACCAGAAAATAGTTTGCATTACCGAACCACAAGTGCTTGATGCTGGTAAAGTGTAAGAACCATTACCGCTGTTAGTTAAGTGCCATGTACTTCCCTGGAAACATTTGTAAGATTTTTCGCCAAATAGGCCTTGCACAGCACCATCAGGTAAACCTTCTAAAACTACATTACTTACTACCCAGTCGCGAACAACTGTACCTCTGCTACCTGTTACACCTGCAGTTACTCTTTTTGCCGTGTTACAACTTTGTAACATTACTAAAGTAGAACATGCTATTGCGATAGCTATAAATAATCTTTTCATTTTTTGTTTAATTTAAATTTCGTCAAACTTGTTACATAAATCTTGCCAAAACCATTACGAACCTTAAATTAGCGCCAAATTATTAAATTGCATCCCCATATCACTTCGATCAAAATTAATTATCATGAAACCCGAAACCCTTGCTATTCACGCTTCTAATCTTGTAAAAAGCACTACAGGCGATGTTACCCTGCCTATTAATCTATCAACAACTTTTTTTCGTGCTGAGGATGGGGGTTATCCCGGAGGGCACATGTATAGCAGGGTAAGCAATCCAAACCGGTCTGCTTTAGAAAACACTGTAGCCAAATTAGAATATGGCGAAGATGCGGCTGCTTTTTCTTCGGGAAATACCTGTGGTATGGTTTTATTTCAGGCCTTAAAGCCTGGTAGCCACATTATTGCACCTGATGATATGTATTGGGGTATTAAAAAGCAATTACTTACTATTTTTAACGATAGTTTGGAGTTTGATTTTATTGATCAGACTGATTTAAATCTGATACAATCGAGCATTAAACCTAATACCAAATTGATCTGGATCGAAACCCCATCCAATCCGTTATTAAAGGTTACCGATATCGAAGAGATTGCCAAAATAGCTAAAGCTAAAAACATCACCTTAGCCTGCGATAGTACCTTTGCTTCGCCTATTTTACAAAATCCGGTTTTATTAGGTGCTGATATTGTAATGCATAGCAGCACCAAATACCTGGGTGGTCATAGTGATGTGCTCGGCGGGATTTTAGTAACCGCTAAAAAAGACGAGTTATGGGAGAAAATCAAAAACATTCAGCAAACTGGTGGTGCGGTGCCTTCCCCTTTCGATTGTTTTCTCTTAACCAGAAGTATTAAAACCCTGGCTTATCGCATGAAAGGCCACTGTGAAAATGGAAAGATTATCGCTGACTATTTAAACGGACACCCGAATGTTGAAGCTGTTTTTTATCCTGGATTGGAAAATCACCCACAACACGCAATTGCAAAGAAACAAATGAAAGATTTTGGTGGGATGATGTCGTTCTTAGTTAAAGGAGATATTGAAGCTGCACATCAGGTGGTGAATAAGGTAAAGTTATTTGCGCAAGCGACGAGTTTAGGAGGTGTAGAGAGTTTAATTGAGCACCGCTATTCGGTGGAAGGCCCCGATAGCAAAACGCCAAAAAATTTACTTCGTATTTCTGTAGGCTTAGAGCATGTTGATGATATTATTGCCGATTTGGCACAGGCGCTGGGGTAAAATATAAAACCTATAAGGACTTAAAGACCTTATAGGTTTCTAGTTATTACGAATCTTTGTTTCTAAACCCGATTGCAGCGATATCCTTTTTGGCTGTCATCCTGAGCGAAGTCGAAGGGTAGCCAAAAGGGAGATAAAGCGTAAAGCGGGAATGCAATACCCTAAGGATTACAGAACCCTAATTTCCAAAACTTATTTAGGATTACAAATCGTGGTTAACTTCAAGGAATAATTTGCCTCCAAGGGCTCATTAGTCTGCGCTAAACGTTGCGATCCTGTATTGGCTGGGCAGGCAATATCTCCTGCTGCATCATAAACCAGCCTAGCTCCATTTGCCAATAATTCTTTTGGTACATATACCTGCACCTTGGTAATCGAATAACCAGAAGGAAAATAACGCACATAATAACCGTCAGGGTGTTTAGTCCAGATACCACTTGGCACATCGCTTCTTGGAGGAGCCATACCTGCTATAATGGCGTACTTTTCCATGTCGGCATAAGTATAATTTCCAGAAGCTACTAGTTGTCGAATATTATTTTCTGCTTCAAAAACGGCTCTCACGCCTGATGGTAACTGATCTTTAGCTTTTTCCATTACATCGAAAGGCAAAACACCTAAAGCACCTCCTTCTAATTGCGTAAGTTGTTTCGGTGTTAATAATTTTATCGCAGTAAGTTTAACCTGTCCATTGAAATCGGCAAATTTCGTTCTGGCAATAATGGTCCATAACAACGCCTGGATATCGTGTTGTTCAACATCAGGATGTTTTTCTGCACTTTTAAGTATAGAAACCACAATTTCTTCTTTCGGCCCTAAAACTGGGGCAAACATATATCCATCTCCTTTTGATGGCGCAAAAGTTCCGGCTTTTAGGCAGTAGCTTTTATTGGTCATTTCGTAAAGCCCCTCGCAAAGCACGAAACCGCCTTCTGGATTTTTAGGCAGTAAATACAAGGGCTGGGCTTTTAAATTTAATGAATTAATAAAATCAGGCTGTTTTTCGCCTTCTCTATTTACATCTTCAAAATTAGTGGTAATGGCAGCAGGTTGCTTTAAAAACTTGTCTACGCCTAATGCTTTAGCACCCTGGGCCGTGCCAACTTTTAGTAATTTGTCCTTCAAACCACCAAATTGGGCGTTTGCATTACTTAAACACATTGCAGTTAGTAGCAGGCCTAAACCTAAAGCTTTTATATTTTTCATCATGATTAAATTTAGATAGGTAACACAAACTTAGAATTTTAAGCGTTAATTTTATATTAAAAGTTTTAGTTTGGTATACCGCTACAAAAATACATTGCTCATTTTCAATGTGTTAGTTTAAATTCGAAATTTTATTTTGTCGATTAAAATTTAATTCAGACATTTGGAATATTATTTGGCGGAAAGCTAAATAAAAGTCAATCTTCACAGGTTGATTTATAAAGAAGTGGCGAGAGACTGGCTCGATGACCCACTGGCAACCCTCAGAAAGAGAAGGTGCCAATTCCTGACCGGATAACATGGTGTTATTTGGAGATATAAATTAGAACTGATGAAAACATTAAATCTTCAATCGCTGAGCGAACCAAAATCAAACCTTAACAAGTTAGAACGAGCTTCTATTTCTATTACTTGTTGTGATGTGCGCGCGATTGCTTGTATGTGCTGTTGCATACTGTAATTTAAAAATCTTCCTTTTTTGTTTCTTTCAAACTGGAAGGTCCCGAAAAATCGGGATACGCCTTGTTACATTTTACGATTGCCCAAAATCTTAATGCATTTACCCACTCAACAATTAAAAAAATAGATACTATGTCAACATCATATAAATTTGAAACTTTACAATTACACGCTGGCCAGGAAATAGATCCAACAACAGGTTCAAGGGCTGTTCCCATTTACCAAACCACTTCTTATGGTTTTAAAAACGCTGAGCATGGCGCAAATTTATTTGCCTTAAAAGAATTTGGCAATATCTACACCAGGATTATGAATCCTACCAACGATGTTTTCGAAAAACGTATCGCAGCTTTAGAAGGTGGTGTAGCTGCTTTGGCTGTGGCATCGGGGCAAGCTGCTCAATTTATAGCGTTAAATAACATATTGGAAGCTGGTGATAGCATTGTTTCTTCATCTCACATTTACGGTGGAACTTACAACCAATTTAAAGTAGCTTTTAAACGTTTGGGTATACATGTCGATTTTGCAAATCCAGATGTACCTGAAGAATTTGAAGCTAAAATTACCGATAAAACTAAAGCCATTTATCTCGAAACCATCGGAAATCCTGCGTTTAGCGTTCCCGATTTCGAAAAAATTGCTGCCATTGCAAAAAAATACGATCTCCCTTTAATAGTCGACAATACTTTTGGTGCAGGAGGTTATTTGTTTAAACCATTGGAACACGGTGCCAATATTGTTGTAGAATCTGCAACGAAATGGATCGGTGGCCATGGAACAAGCATTGGCGGAGTAATAGTTGACGGTGGAAATTACAACTGGGGCAATGGAAAATTCCCTCAGTTCTCTGAACCTTCTGAAGGTTATCATGGTTTGGTTTTTAGTGATGTTTTTGGTATTGGTGGACCATTTGGAAACATCCAGTTTATCATCCGTGCCCGTGTAGAGGGATTAAGAGATCTTGGACCTGCCCTATCGCCTTTCAATTCTTTTCTTTTATTACAAGGATTAGAAACATTATCGCTCCGCGTACAACGTCATGTAGATAATGCATTAGAATTGGCCACCTGGTTAGAAAACCATCCATTAGTTAAAGAAGTTCAGTACCCTGGCTTAGCCAGCAGTAAATACAATAACCTGGCTAAAAAATATTTAAGCAATGGTTTTGGCGCAGTTTTATCTTTCGAGTTAGCCGGAAGCAAAGAAAATGCAACACAGGTAATTGATAACTTAAAACTGGTATCGCACCTGGCCAATGTGGGTGATGCAAAAACGCTGATCATTCAACCTTCGGCCACAACACACCAACAATTAAGCGAAACGGAACAATTAGCTGCAGGTGTAAAACCGAATGCTTTAAGGGTATCAGTAGGCATTGAGCATATTGATGATATTAAAGCCGATTTCGAACAGGCATTTGCAACAATTAATGCTTCAGTTCCAACAGAGAGTTTACAAGCCTAACCGTTTATTCCGAATACAACAAAACAATGAGTACAGCATCAACATATCATTATAACAAACAGTTTAAATTAGAAAGCGGAAAAAAAATCCGTAACCTGCAAATTGCTTATCAAACTTATGGCAAATTAAATGCAAATAAAGATAATGTGATTTGGGTTTGCCATGCACTTACGGCCAATGCTGATGTTTTTGAATGGTGGGAAGGTTTGTTTGGTGAGAATGCTTTATTCAATCCGGAAGAGCATTATGTTGTTTGCGCTAATGTTTTAGGCTCGCATTATGGTAGTACAAACCCATTAAGTACCAATCCGGTAACGGGCTTACCTTATTACCTTTCTTTTCCGCAGTTTACCATCCGCGATTTAGTATCGGCACACCAGTTATTAGCTGCGCATTTAGGTATTAATTATATTAAATTATTAATCGGCGGTTCTTTAGGCGGGCAACAAGCTGTTGAATGGAGTATTTCGGAACCGAATAAAATCGAAAACCTGATCTTGATTGCCACCAATGCAGCACATTCTCCTTGGGGAATTGCTTTTAACGAAAGTCAGCGTTTGGCCATTACTACCGATAGAACTTTTTATGCCAACCAACCAAACGGTGGCAGTAAAGGTTTAAAAACAGCCCGTAGCATTGCACTATTAAGTTATAGAACCTACAGTGCTTACGGCAGTACACAGGTAGAAAGTGTAAACGACAAGACCGACAATTTCAGATCGTCTTCTTATCAGAACTATCAGGGAGAAAAACTGATCAACCGCTTTAACGCTTACAGTTATTATTATTTAACCAAAGCAATGGACAGCCACAATGTGGGCCGTAGCCGCAAAAGCATTGCCGATGCACTAAAACTAATTACGGCAAATACCTTGGTAATCGGGATAGAAAATGACGTTTTATTTCCTTTATCGGAACAAAAATATCTGGCCGATCATATCCCGGGAGCAGAATTTAGTGCTTTGCACTCAGATTATGGCCATGATGGGTTTTTAATCGAAACAGATGCTTTGACTAACATAATCGGAAACTTTATTAAGGAAAGCCGGAATAAAAAGATAATCAAATTGCAGCACACTGCCTAGGAGGTAGAAGGTTATGGTTTAGGGGTTAAGGTGAAAAATAAAGAGAATAGCCAATACCTGTACTATCAAATTCAACAAAAAATAATATAAAATAAATGCAGTTAATCAGTAATCTGTTTATCTGTGTAATCAAGTCTAAAATAATGAGTAAGAATTTAAAAATCGGTTTATTTGGTTTCGGTGTTGTAGGACAAGGTTTATTGGATATTATCCAAAGCCAGAACCTGAACCTGGAGATCATTAAAATTGCAATAAAAGACCCAAGAAAGAAGCGTACCCTTAATAAAGATCTGTTTACTACTGATCGCAACGAAATACTGAACAATACAGAGATCAATACGATTGTAGAATTGATTAATGATGCGGATGCCGCTTACGAAATTGTTACTACGGCATTAAAAAATGGTAAAAACGTAGTATCGGCCAATAAAAAAATGATCGCCACACACTTAAAAGAGCTGGTAGATTTACAACAAGAGTATGGCACTTCTTTATTGTATGAAGGAGCCGTTTGTGGTAGTATCCCAATTATCCGCAATTTAGAAGAATACTATGATAATGAATTATTCCATGCTTTGAGTGGAATTTTTAATGGCTCATCTAATTATATTTTATCAAAAATATTTAACGAAAATCAAGGTTACGATTCGGCATTAAAAGAAGCACAGGATTTAGGTTTTGCAGAAACCGATCCGATTTTAGACGTAGGAGGTTACGATCCAAAATATAAACTGGCTATTGCTACCGCACATGCTTATGGTTTATTCGTAAATCCTGATGCCATTTTAAACATTGGTATACAGAATCTTTCTAACCACGACATTAAATATGCGCGAGAGAAAAACTTTAAAATTAAGTTGGTTCCTACAGCACGGAAGGTAAATACAAAAGATATTGTAACTTATGTACTACCCAAACTGGTGGCTAAAGATGATTTTCTATACAACGTAGAAAACGAGTATAATGCAGTTGCGGTTCAAGCAGCTTTTGCTGATAAGCAGTTTTTTTACGGTAAAGGCGCGGGTGGTCATCCTACTGGTGCCGCTGTACTTTCAGATATTGCGGCCTTGCGTTACGATTACCGTTATGAGTACAAAAAATACCATTCAGAAAACGGTGTAAAACATACTGAAGATATTCTGTTAGAAATCTATCTGCGTTATGCTGATGAAGATCTGATTACCCTATTGGAATTTGATAACATCAGCGAGCGCTACGCTGCAAGCAGTTATAAATATGTGGTTGGTACCGTTAAGCTAGGAAGCTTAATTAAAAACCGCGACCTGCTTTTGGATGAATCTGTTTTTGTGGCTTACACAGGCAGGCAGATTTACAAACAAGAGCAATTGAGTGAAAATGTTTTTGCCGCAGAATTGGCAAGCCTATAATTTATTTTTAAGGTTAATTTTTTTATTTGTTTTGTTGTTAAGTACAAAGGTCGGAGCGAGTCCGACCTTTTGCGTTAATTATTTTACCTTAATGTATTTTTCGATTATCACCCGGTCTACCCCTGCTTTTTCTACCTTCTCAACACCTTTCTGAATCAAAGTATCTTTATGGATGGTGAGTTTAAACTTAAAAGTTTTGCCTTCCCAATCTTTGTTTTTATAATATTCAAGGTGTTCAGTATAATCATCCCCTTTTAAAACGAAAGTTCCTCCTCCTGCATCAAAACTGCTGGTATCCTTAGGGTTAAGACTATGTTTTAAAAAGGCAAAATGTGTGTTGTTAAACATCTTGATCATTTTTAGCTTGCCTGAATAATCGGTTGTTTGGCTGGCTCCATTTTCGATGGTTGTAGCCGATAATAATTGCCATGTGCCCTGAATATCAAGATGTAGATCTTTTTTGTTTTCATCTTTATTCGCACAAGAAAATAATGAAAGTACTGCCAATAGCATTAGGATGTTTCTCATAAATCGGATTATTTGGTTATTTAAATATTTATCCCCTACCAGCCATTTTAATTAGTTTATGTGCGAGATCTTTTCCTAAGTAACCATCAATTATGGCGTGTACAATATATAAGATCGGCGTCATTAATATGGCCACAATAAATTTATATGTATACCCTACCAGGCCGATTGCAAAAACCTGCTGCCAACTGTAATGATATTGAGGATTTATATAAAATGCGATAAAAATCACCACAAAACTGTCGATAAACTGAGAGATCAAAGTAGAACCCGTTGCGCGTAACCAAAGTGCCCGCTCTCCTGTTATTTTTTTTATTCTGTGGAATATCATTACATCAACCATTTGTCCGATTATAAAGGCGGTAATTGATCCTACAATGATCCACATCCCTTGCCCGAATATTCCTGCAAATGCATTATTCATATTGAGGTCTTCTCCATTTATATTTTGATGTACCCAGAAATCGGCGGCGGTTAAATGCATCGACCCCCAAACCACAAGAAAGGCAAATGCAATTAATATAGCGGTAAGAATGGATAAGAATCGGACCTGTTTAACACCAAAATATTCATTTATAATATCCGTCATAATGAAAATGATTGGCCAGGTTAATACTCCTGCCGACATTACAAAGGATAGATGCGGAACACCCAATAAGTTTATATCGAACTTTTTAAAGCCCAGTGTTTCTTCAACACTGAACAATTTAACTCCAATAAACTCTGATAATATAGCGTTTGCTACAAAAAAGCTACCCAGAATGAGTAGTAAACGGCTTTCTTTTGTCTTAAAAGTCATAGACTATAAATCTAGAAATAAATAGCAGATTTATAGTATAGCAATCATCATATTTTTAACAGAGATAACACAAAGATTACGCATCCATCCTATTGTATAATTAGTTTTTAACTAAAAATATGATTTTTACAATCGTTCGACTGTAAAAATAGGTTAACAAATTAAATCTCCCAATCTTTGCGGCATCAAATTCTGGTAATCTTCATGGCTAAAAAACAACACTTCTATCTCATACTCATTTTAGGTTCATTGGCAGCGCTTGGTCCATTCTCTATCGACATGTACCTGCCTGGTTTTGTTGATATTGCAAAGGATTTAAGAAGTAATGAATCAACTGTAGCATTATCACTATCAAGCTTTTTTATCGGGATTTCTGCCGGTCAGTTATTGTATGGCCCACTCTTGGATAAATTTGGAAGAAAGAAACCGCTATACTTTGGTTTAGCACTCTATATCCTTTCGTCATTTTTGTGTTTGGCCGTAACGGATGTTAACCAACTCATTGTTTTACGTTTTGTACAAGCCATTGGAAGCTGTGCCACTGCGGTTGCTTCGGTTGCTATGGTGCGGGATCTATTTTCGGTAGAAGAAAGCCCGAAAGTATTTGCTTCCTTAATGCTGGTCATTGCGGTGTCGCCTATGCTTGCCCCAACTGCAGGTGGCTATTTAATTTCGGCCCTGGGCTGGAAATATGTTTTTGTGTTTTTAGGATTGATGGCCGTTTTAATGCTCCTGGCTTCAATTTTCAAACTCCCGGAAAGTTATAAACCAGATCCGAATTACTCTTTAAAACCAAAGCCTATTTTAACCAATTTCTTTACCGTTTTAAAAGAGCCTCAATTTTATACTTATGCGTTGATCAGCTCCATTACCTTTTCAGGTTTATTTGCTTATGTATCTTCATCACCTACAGTATTTATGAAAATCTACGAAGTAAGCAAGACTGGGTATGGCTGGATTTTCGCGCTTTTATCGGTATCTTTTATTGGTTCGAGTCAGGTAAATAGCCTGATATTAAAATGGTTTACCAGCAAAAATATTGTAACCTATGCACTTATCGCGCAATGTATTTTCAGCTTAATATTTTTGATTTTTGCTTTAAATGACTGGTTAAATTTATATTCTACAATAGGTTTTATTGCATTGTTCCTGTCTTGCTTAGGCTTAATTAATCCTAATGCTGCTGCATTATCGCTTGCACCATTTTCTAAAAATGCCGGTAGTGCATCGGCCTTAATGGGTGCCTTGCAAATGGGGCTAGGCGCTCTGGCTTCGGTAATGGTAAGCTTATTTAGCGAACATTCGGTTGTACCCATGCCCCTGGTAATGACGGTTGCAGCGTTTATTGCTTTATGTTGTTTGTTAATCGGCAGAAAATTTATCACCACTGAAGTGGAGGCATCGTCTGATTCGACGGTTATAGCGCATTAATATTTATACCACTAAGACACTAAGCATAATAGGTAATCTCAATTCCCTTTAGTGCCTTAGTGGTTAGGTTATGGAACGAATAACTTATAAATCAAATAGCAAACAATTGTACCCACAGCTGCAATAATAAAGCCGCTCAATCGCTTCTTTTTAATAAAACAGATTAAGATAATTCCGGAGATAGATACCAAAGTCATTAATACTGCCGAAATATCAATAATCCACGACCAAGCCTTACCAGAATCTCTGCCCTTGTGTAAATCATTAATAACAGCTACCGCGCCAAACCGGGTTATGGTTAATTCGTATTTCCCGGTTTCACGGTCTATAAAAGAATCGGCCAGGTAACCAGGTCCGTTAAAGGTTAAACTCAGTTCTCTGTCATCCATCCTAAAATCGCTTAATGCACCTTTAACCCCGTGTTTACTCCTAAAAAACTCAACAATTTGTAACTTATTGATCTTGTTGGTATCAGGTTGATTTACCCATTTTAAGTTCACTGAGCCAGAATCTTTAGTAACCACTTCCTTCCCAGAAGTAAACCAATCTGCATGATTTAACGTTAAGCCCGATACGGCGAAGAATAGCAGGATCGTAAAACTCACCATTGATAAATAAATATGCAGCCAGCGCGATAAACCAGCTAAACGCTTTTTACCCTTACCTTTTCCGCTATCTTTTTTAACCTGCTTTTTTCCCAGGCCACTAGGTACAGGCGTTATGTTATTTTTTTGAGGTTCCGATTTTTCTGTAGTCAAGAGATGCTGATGTTAGTTCTGTATTTGGCGTTAATTCTACTTTTTGTGCCGAGCCTGTAAATTTCATTTCTTTAGCAATCACCTGATAAGTTCCATGCTCGCGGGCAACTTCGATAAAAACAGTGTAAATACCTGCTTTTACCAATTTCCCACTATCGTCTTTTCCATCCCATGATAAGCTATATTTACCTGGGCCACGTGTTGCAGAACTCGTTGAGCTTAGTTTTCCTTCTGCTCCTTTTTTAAACTCATCGCCATTGGCACGGTTCCATGATTTTAAATCTGGTAGCCAACGTGGTTTATTATACCAAATAGCCAGATTACGTACAGGTGTTTTAGCTGCATCTTCAATCCATACTGCCACAAACGGACGACGAACGCGTTTACCATCTGTAGATTCTATATTGGCAATTTCTAAGTTTACCACTAACTCATATTTTGTATTCCAAAGTTTATCAGCTTTGCTTGCTTTTTCTAAAACAGCAGCTGGCTTATTTAAAGCTACCTCGTAATTAGCCCATTCTTTGCTTCTAATTTCTTTGCCATCTTTAGTGATTAATAGGTAGGCAATATCATTTCTAGTTGCAGTTAATGCTTCAATCTCGGCAACTGAAAGTACATTAAAAGAAGTAGCTAAAGCACCTGCTTCACTAGCATCAGGGCCAATAACCGTTGCACTAATTATTTCTGAAGCAGGCTTTCCAGTGCGTGGATCAACAATATGCGAATACCATTTTCCATTTACGTTAAAACCTCTGCGGTAATTACCACTGGTTGCCACAGCCATATTAGATACTTTAATTGTGGTTAGCGCAGCATCATTTTCGGCATCAGCTTTAGGGTTTGCTATTTCAACAGCTTCTGGCTGATTTCCTTTAATTACCATATCGCCACCAATATTCACCACTACATTTTCAATTCCAGGACTTTGAGCTGCTTTCTCGGCAGCTTTATTAATGATATAACTTTTTGCAAAGGAATTTAATGCCAATGGCGCATCATCCAAACGTGTAACCGTTTTATCCTGTTCATTCAGTATATAATGTCTTTGTTTAACCAAAGTAACTGCATGCTTTAATGCTTCAGTTGATGGTAAATGGTTTTCGGCAGCTGCTTTTTTCCAGACATCGCCTATTACTTTAGCTGAGGCATCGAGCGCGCCATTAGTTAAGGTTTTATAGTTTTCAAACTGCTTTAAAACCTCAAATAATTCTGACGAAACTTTGGTAGTTTGTTTACCATTGCTCATCCATTTATTAAACTCGCTGTTCGTTTTATAAGCACTTAAAATATCATCAAGCCTGTCTATTTCATTTAATGCACGTGCTTCAGCTAAATCTGCGTCGGCCTGGCTGCTGGTTTTAAATTTTAATTCTAATGATGTGCCCAATACATTTTCGTAATTGGAAACAAATGTTCTTAAAGCTTTTTTCGGGTTAACAAATGCTGATGCAGTTATTACGAGTAAAAAAGCAGCACTTAAGTGTTTAAACTTCATATTAATGGATAATTGAGATTTTAAAATGCAAAGAAAAGGGTTTATCTGGAATAATTTTAAATAAGGAGAAATATATTTGAAATAATACAAAATTCATGAGTTTAAAATCAGCCCGTGGCTCTCCCATTTAATGTGGTTATTGACGTTGATTTAGCGTGAGGGTTTAACTGATGCTGAAAAATTTTTCTTTATATACGATTGCAATTGTTCGATTAAGTAACGGGGCTTTTGGTATAGGGTTTTACGCTTTAAGCTTTTTTTTCCTATTTTCGCTTATAAGATGCTTAATATACAATCTAAACTACCTGGCGTAAGTACCACCATTTTTTCGGTGATGAGTAAACTTGCAGCAGAGCACAATGCTATTAATCTTTCTCAGGGATTTCCTGACTATGCCTGCGATCCAAAGCTAGTTCAATTGGTAAATAAAGCCATGCAAGATGGTTTTAATCAATATGCACCAATGCCTGGTTCTACTTTTTTAAAAGAAACAATTGCAGAGAAAGTTGAAAAACTATATAACATAAAATATAACCCTGAAACTGAAATTACCGTTACCGCAGGCGGAACGCAAGCTATCTTTACTGCATTGGCGGCCATAATTAATGCAGGTGATGAAGTGATTATTTTCGAACCAGCTTATGATAGTTATGCCCCTACGATTAAACTTTTAGGCGGCCTGGTTAAAACCTATGAACTTGCTCCGCCTACCTATGCCATTGACTGGGATATGGTTAAGAAGTTATTTACGGTAAAAACCAGAATGATCATCTTAAATACACCACAAAATCCAACAGGTAGTATTTTATCATCAGATGACATGAAATCGCTTATTAAACTCGTTGCGGGTACCGATATTTTAATCTTGAGCGATGAAGTTTATGAACATTTAATTTACGATGAACAAAAGCACCAAAGTGTAATGCTCTATCCAGAATTAAAGCAAAGAAGTTTCATTGTAGCCTCATTTGGCAAGCTTCTGCATGCTACAGGTTGGAAACTGGGCTACTGTTTGGCACCAGAGAAATTAACCAAAGAATTTAGGAAGGTACACCAATTTAATGTTTTCAGCGTTAATAGTCCCATGCAGCAAGCTATTGCCGATTACATTAAAGAACCAAAAAACTACACTGAAATAGGCAGTTTTTTTCAGCAGAAAAGAGATTATTTTAGAAGTCTCCTGGCCGATAGCCGTTTTAAGCTTTTGCCCTGCAATGGTTCGTATTTTCAATGTGTAAGCTATAGTGGTATTAGCGATGAAAAAGACACCGATTTTAGCATGCGGTTGATCAAGGAATTTGGAGTAGCTAGTATTCCGGTTTCTGCATTTTACCAAAAAGCAACCGATCATAAAATTATCAGGTTCTGCTTTGCTAAAGAAAACGCTACACTAGCCTTAGCGGCCGAGAAATTAAAAAACGTTTAACCATACTAAACCTAGTATACAATGGAAGCACCTGTTTACACTCAAATAGAAAATCTGAAAGTAACCGTTTTTCAGGCCTATCTTTTTTGGGAAAACATTGAGAAAAACCTCTTGAATCTGGCACTTAGATTATCGATGGGTGTAAGGGAGAAAACCGATATTATTATTTTACCCGAAATGTTTAACACAGGTTTTAGCATGAATTCGGAAGCCTTAGCTGAAGAAATGGGCGGAGTAACGATGCAATGGATGCAAAAAATGGCGTATCAATACAATTGTGTGGTTACAGGGAGCATTATTATAAAAGAAAACAATCAATATTTTAACCGTTTGATCTGGATGGAACCAGATGGTAAAAACCAGCATTACGATAAACGCCATCTGTTTGGCATGGGCGACGAAGATCAACACTTTAGCCCTGGTAAAGAAAAACTTATTGTAGAACTTAAAGGATGGAAAATAAGATTGGCCATTTGTTACGATTTACGCTTTCCGGTTTGGTTGCGCAATGTAGATCAGGAATACGATATCCTACTCTTAGTAGCCAACTGGCCAGATAAACGATCGGCACATTGGAAGGCATTAATTCCCGCCAGGGCAATAGAAAACCAAAGTTATGTGATTGCCGTAAACCGCGTTGGACATGATGGAAACCAGATTTACCACAGCGGATTATCCATGTGTTTAGATCCTTACGGTAATACCGTTTATTATAAACCGGAAGACGAAGATTTATATACATTCAGTATCAATTACGAAGAACTGGTTAAAGTAAGAAGGCAGTTTCCTTTTTTAAAGGATGCAGATAGATTCACTATACAATAGATAATAACAATATTCAAACTGGAGCAATCACAACAATCTAGCAATTAAATAATAACCAATAATCAAATCGCAATTTCAAACTAGCGATCGATTAATTAAACGATTAACCACTTAACCACACACATGTTTAACCGCCGTAAATTTATAAAAGCATCAGCCCTATCAGCAGGATTGCTGGCCATTGATAAAAGTAGTATCGCTAATGTAATTCCGCGTGAAGAGACAAAAACAGAAAATTTCCCGATTGTAATTTCTACATGGGACTTTGGAATTGCGGCTAATGCTGATGCATGGAAGGTATTATCAACCGGTGGCCGTGCCTTAGACGCCGTAGAACAAGGCGTTTGGGTACCCGAAGCTGACGAGCACAACCAATCTGTCGGATATGGCGGTTTACCGGATCGTGATGGCCACGTTACCCTCGATGCTTGCATTATGGACGAACTTGGTAACTGTGGTGCTGTTTTAGCACTCGAACATATTAAACATCCCATATCTGTGGCACGTAAAGTAATGGAAAAAACACCGCATGTGATGCTTGCTGGCGATGGTGCATTGCAGTTTGCGTTAGAGCAGGGCTTTAAAAAAGAAAACTTACTTACTCCGGCCAGCGAAAAAGCCTGGAAAGAATGGTTAAAAACGGCGAAATATGCACCTGTAATGAATATCGAAAATAAGCTCTACCAGAAAGCTGCTCCGCAAAAACTTCCTGGAAACCAATATAATCACGATACTATTGGTATGCTTGCCATTGATGCTAAAGGAAACATTTCTGGCGCTTGTACAACCAGCGGTATGGCCTATAAATTACATGGGCGCATTGGCGATAGCCCGATTATTGGGGCCGGCCTATATGTAGATAATGAGATTGGTGGCGCAACCTCTACCGGTGTGGGTGAAGAGGTGGTACGGAATGTTGGTTCTTTTTTGGTAGTAGAATTAATGCGTCAGGGTTATACGCCTGAAGCAGCCTGCAAAGAGGCAGTAATGCGTATCATTAAAAAGAAGCCTGAAACGGCCAAAAACATACAGGTAGGATTTTTAGCCATCAACAAAAAGGGAGAATATGGTGCCTATGCCATTCAGCAAGGTTTTAGTTACGCTGTGTGCAATGCAGAAAAACAAGATCTTTTAATTAAAGGCAAAAGTTATTATTAATATGCTGAATTTTCCCAAACGGTAAACATAATGAAACAATAAATGGGATTATTGTCGAAAATTTTTGGAAAGAAAAATGTTGCCGAACGCGAGGGCGAGCCAGGTATGGTTTATGTGCCCAGCAAAGACGAGCGCATGAACTGGGCCATCGAAAAAGCCAATTTAACCCTTTGGTATTTCGAAGAAAGTTTAAAAAACCAACAAGCTTACCAAAACTATTTTTCGATTAAAGTACTCATTACCGATGGCGACGAAGGCGAGCATATTTGGTTAACGGAACCGCATTTTGACGATGAAGGAAATTTATTTGGCACCGTTGGAAACGAACCGGTAAATATTCGCTCTGTAAAATTTAATCAAAAAATTGGCATAAAACGTGATTTGATCTCAGATTGGATGATTATTGAAAACGGAAGGTTAATTGGCGGTTATACCATACGGGCCATTAGGGATGGCATTCCGGAAAAAGAGAAAGCAGCATTTGATAACAGTATAGGTTTATATATCGATGAGGGCGTTGATCATTTCAAAGCCGATCTCGAAACACCAGAAGGTGCGATTCTGGCGATCGAAAAAGCCTACAACAATAAAGATATTGATGCTGCCATAGCCTGTAAGGATTTTTTTGAAGAAGCTAAATCTTTACTTTCGGTGATGAAAATGGAGATTGATCAGGATATTATCAACGAAACGGCCGAAGTGCTCAAATTATCTTTCATCAATAATATAGAAGAACATGGTTTTCCTGATTTTTCTACTGTCCAAAATGCTTTTCCTGAGCGTAAAAAAGTTGACGAAACGCATTGGGTAATTACAGAAGTATGCTGGTATCCGGATGGTGGAAAATCAGTACAGTTGCTTAATACCTACAAATCACCAAAAGGATGGGTGGTTTTAGGGCCGGCAGGACCACAGGAATAATAATAAATTAACTAAATCTAATATAATGAGTGAAGTGGCAATTGGTTGCTTAGAAGTATGCGCTAATTCTTACCAATCGGCATTGGCCGCGCAAAATGGTGGGGCGAAAAGAGTGGAGTTTTGCGATAACCTGGCAGAAGGTGGTACTACACCAAGTTATGCTCAAATTGCTTTTGCTAAGAAAAATTTATCTATCGAAATTTGGCCGATTATCCGTCCTCGTGGAGGAGATTTCTTATACTCTGAGATCGAGTTTGAATTAATGAAAGAAGATATAAAAATCTGCAAATCATTAAATTGTGATGGAGTAGTTATAGGAATACTTAAATCGGATGGCACCGTCGATAAAGAAAGGTGTACTGAACTTATTGAGCTGGCCAAACCTATGGGAGTAGCTTTCCATAGGGCATTCGATATGAGTAACGATATGGATCAGGCGCTGGAAGATTTAATCGCTCTTAAAATAAAAAGAGTACTTACATCAGGAGGCGCTTCTTCTGCAATTCTAGGGGCAGAAAAATTATCACAGCTTGTAAAAAAGGCCGCTGGCCGGATTACCATCATGCCTGGTGCAGGGATAAATGAAAACAATATCGAAAGTCTTATTGATCAAACTGGTGCCACGCAATTCCATGCCTCTGCCAAAGAATTTGTACCAAGTAAAATGGAATTCAGAAATACGGAAACCAAAATGGGCAGTATTGAAGACGAATATCGGTACGAACTCACCTCAGCAATAAAAGTTAAGGCTTTGGTTGATTGTATAAATAAGGCTATTAATTAGGCTTGCCAAATAACTTTAAAATAGTCATCGTTTGCAACGAGGGCTATCTAGGTCTGCATTTGTAATGCGAAAAGAACAGTTTGATGGCAATAAAATTGTCCTTCTCTTCCATCCTCCTTACAAATGATAACGATTGGCTTCTTAGAAAAGGATTCGGGACTTTTTATACAGGCCTCTGTTCCACAAACCCGGTAAAAGCGACAGCCTCCGATCTTTTTATCGGAGCTATAGCGAATAACGGGACTGCTGTTTCCGAAGCATTACTGAACGCTCATTTTCTAATAAAAACCTAAAGAGAAATTAGTTTTTATTAATCTCCGCTTCCAGGAACGTAATGAAGGCCTGGCGTAAGGTAATGAAGCAAAATAACTCTAGAATAGCGGTAATTGATTGGTGATAATAATAAAACTCCAGCTAAGATTAAAGCTACATAGTACCACAGGTTCTCATAAATTAAAGGTAAGCCCAAAACATATGATGCTACTCCGATAGTTATAATTTCTGCAACATTCATGGCGTAACTCACAAACATCGCTACATAGAAAAACCCTGGTTCACGCTCAAATTTTAAGTTGCAATGTGGGCAGCTAACATTTGTTTTTTGGAGTTTGAAAGAATAAGCACTTCCTGTAAAAATATCACCTTTGCGGCAGCGCGGACACTTACACTGTATAAAAGCCTGGAATTTAGATAACTCAGCCATAATCTTATAATTTAATAGCACAAAGGTAAACTTAAAATTAAAAACTAATTTATGATCTACATCATGTTTGAGGGATTAGTCTATTGGTTCACCGGTTGGTTATTGTTTATTCTCTTAATAATCTTAAATCTTCACAATTTTCCCTTTAACAGTTCTAATCAGGCCTTTTTCTGCTAGTATTTTAGTTCCGCGGATAACTGTTTCTACCCTTAAACCAGTCATATCGGCTAATTCTTGTCGCGTTACCTTTAAATGTTCACCTACAGCAATATCGTTAAGGAGGTAATTGATAATCGTTAACAAGCGATGATCAGCCTTTTCGCTCGCAAGTTCTTCCAACATCATCGATTTATAAAATAAGCGGTTACTTAAAGTACGGATCAGATCCATACTAAAATCGGGCTCATTTTTTATCAGTTCAAAGAAATCTTCTTTATTTACAGCAATAATCTGCGAATCTTTATTGGCAATGGTAAATGCTAAATATGGCCTGTTGATTAATAAAGCAGGTTCACCAAAATACTGTCCCGTTTTAAAAACGCCTTGAATAAACTCCTTTCCTTCATCGCTCACAGTAACCATTCGTACCTCACCTGATTTGATAAAATACACATGCCTCGGCTGCATGTCTGGCTCGTAAATAACCGAATCTTTTAGATAGCTCCTAAGTTTTAAGCCTTTATCAATCAGTTTTTGGATGTTCATCTCCTTGCTTATAGTAATTTAATCCGCTCAAACAGTCGTCATTCCCGCGCAGGCGTGAATCTTAAAGCCTATTGCATTACCCTTATTCTCAATCAGATGGATATGGCTGAGAATAAGGGTAATGACAAGATTTATGAAAACTATCCTAATGTTTCTTTCATTAAACGGGTATAAAACTCTTTCAATGTAATACCCATTGCTGCTACCTGTTGCGGAATAAAACTGGTTGCCGTTTGTCCGGGAATGGTATTGATTTCGATAAAATAAAACTTACCGGTTCCTTCTTCAAGAAAGTAATCAATGCGTACCACTCCCCTGCAATTTAGTTTCTTATATACATCTTTTACCACTTGTTGCACACGCCCTACCTCTTCGGCATTCATTCTACCAGGAGTGATTTCTTCTGTTGCTCCAGGTGTATACTTTGCTTCAAAATCGAAAAACTCATTTTGCGGAATCACTTCTGTTGCAGGTAAAACAATGATTTTGCCTTCAGCTCCAAAAACACCGATCGAAAACTCCCTGCCGCTCACAAACTCTTCGATTAAAATCTGAGTATCTTCTTTAAATGCTTTTTCAATGGCTTCTTCCAGGTCGTCGGCATGTTTTACCTTACTCATGCCGATGCTACTGCCTCCGCTATTCGGCTTAACAAAATAAGGTAATCTCAAATCTTGTTTAATTTGGTTTAAGCTATAGTTTCCACCTTTAAATATCTGAACGGATTTTGCGGTATACAGGTTATCAATACCTGCTACAACAGCCTTAGTATAACCCTTATTCATCGTAATTGACGAAGTTAATGCATCGCATGCGGTATATGGAATGCCTAACATATCAAAATAACCCTGCAATTTTCCGTCCTCGCCAGGAGAGCCGTGTATGGCAATAAAAACGCCGTCGAACTTAATTTTTCTTCCTTCAAGCATTAAGGAAAAATCATTTTTATCAATTTCAATTTTAACAGAATCAGCAGGCTCATAAAACCAGCCCTTTTCGTTCAGCATAATCTTATACACATCGTATAAATCGGGGTCGATATTTTGAGCAATAGTGGCCGCGCTTTTCACCGAAACAACCCATTCGCCTGTGGTACCGCCTGTTAACAATGCTATAGTTTTCTTCATGTTAAAAATCCTTTTATAAATAGAAATTGAATATAAATATATCCTCAAAAATATAAATATCTTTGTGCTTTAGTAATATTGAAGGAGAGAATTTATTGAATGGTTTAATGAAGGATTGAACGGGGAAAAGTATTCAATAATTCAATCAATCATTAAAATAGTTACATTTGAGCTTGTACGCATAACCCAAATTAAGATTCATGTCTAAATTTATAGATTATTTAAAAACCAAATCGTTTAGAAACAACATTTTAGCTGCAATAGTAACTGTTGTTGTGCTTCTACTGGTCGCTTTTTTTAGTTTAAGATATTACACCAAACACGGACAAGGCCTAAATGTGCCTATGGTGAAAGGTTTACCATTTGAACAGGCAGTTAAGAAACTTGAGGATGCCGGACTAAAATATGAGGTAGATTCTGTTTTTATAATGGATCAACCTGCGGGAATTGTAATTGATCAGGATCCAGATCCTAATACCTTTGTAAAAGATAACCGCACCATTTACTTAACCATTAATGCAGGTAAAACACCAAATACAAAATTCCCAGATATAGCGTTTAAGACCTTAAGAGAAGCGCAGGCAATTATAGAGAGCTCGCGATTAAAACTTGGAGATACGACCTATAAACCTGATGTAAGTCGCGATGTGGTTTTAGAAGCATCTTTTGGCGGTCAGCCGATTGCGGCTGGGCAGATTGTGCCTGTTGGCTCGAGGATTAACCTGGTTTTAGGCGATGGACGTGGAAACGAAGAAGTAGATATTCCACAGTTAATGGGCTTAACCATGGATGAAGCTAAATTTAGCTTAAGAGGTTCAAACCTGAGTTTAGGTAACATCACTTACGATGGTCCTATTACCGATAGTGCTGCTGCTATTATTATCAAACAAGATCCTATGCTGGTTGATTCGTTAACTAAAGTAGCTATAGGTACCAAGATTAACATTACCCTATCTAATAAACAACAATAAACAAGTATCATATTACAGATGACTGAAGTAGAAAAAAAGAACATGAGTACAGGCAAAAAAGCGGCAATAGTTATTGCGCTTGTGGTTATTTTAATTGCTGGTTACTTTGCGTTAAATATTTACAGGCTTTACTTTGCCCCCAACGTTACCGAAAATCAAAAATATTTATATATCAAAACCGGAAGCAGCTACGATGATTTGATTGCAGAAATTAAAAAGAAAGATCTGGTAAAAAATATCTCTTCTTTTACTGCAGCTGCCGGAAAAATGAACTTAGCTACAAGCGTTAAACCGGGACGTTACCGTTTAACCAAAGGAATGACCAATCGTACGCTGATTAACCTGATCAAAGCCGGAAATCAGGATCCGGTTAAATTGAAATTCCATAACATCCGTAAGAAAGAAAACTTTGCCGCATATCTGGCCAGTAATCTGGAAGCCGATTCGTTAAGCTTTATCAAGGTGTTAGATTCTACAGCGCTGATTAGCAAATATGGTTTTAACCAGGATAATGTGTATGCCATGTTTATCCCGAATACTTACGAAATGTACTGGAATATTTCTCCTGTTGACTTCTTTGAGCGTATGCACAAGGAGTACGATAAATTCTGGACAGCAGACCGCAAGCAAAAAGCAGCGAGTTTAAACCTTACACCAGCACAAGTATACACTTTGGCTTCTATTGTTGATGCAGAGGCGCTTTACGACAAAGAAATGCCCATTATAGCAGGCTTGTACTTAAACCGCTTAAATAAAGGCATATTGCTGCAGGCCGATCCAACAGTAATTTTTGCAAACAACGATTTTACGGTTAAAAGGGTAACCGGGAAATTACTACAGGTACAGTCGCTTTATAACACTTATAAATATGCGGGTTTACCTCCCGGACCAATTATGATGCCTAGTATTAATGCCATTGATGCTGTACTAAACCGCGACAACAACAATTATATTTATATGTGTGCCAAAGAAGATTTTTCTGGCTACCATAACTTTGCCGAAACCAAGGCAGAACACGAAATAAATGCCAAGAAATACCGTGAGGCTTTAAACAAAAGAAATATATTTAAGTAATGTATAGCCACAGTACAAAAATCAGGGTTCGGTATGGTGAAACCGACCAAATGGGCTATATGTATTATGGCAATTATGCGCAGTACTACGAAGTAGGCCGGGTAGAAATGTTGCGCAGTTTGGGTATGAGCTATAGTTCGATGGAAGCTGACGGGATTATGATGCCTGTTTTAGAATTAAAGTGCAAATACATTAAACCTGCCCTTTACGACCAGGAAATTACCGTAAAAACGATCATCAAAACCTTGCCAGGTATCAGGATCTTTTTTGAGTATGAGCTATACAATGAAAAAGAAGAACTCATAAACATTGGGGCAACCACACTGGTTTTTGTTGACATGAAGAAAAACAAACCTACAAATCCGCCCGAAAATTTTATGGAAAAACTATCGGTGTTTTTTTAATTAACAAATACAATGGAATGGTTACATAGGCAATTATTACATCTTAAACTCTATTCTAGATTTATAGAATGGACGAAAGGATGTATTTTGCCTGGTTTTAGCCCACTCCCCTTGTATACTGTAGCTACATTTTTCTTTCGCGAAATCGGAAAAGATGCTTTGGTAAACAAGTCATCATCTTTAGCATACAGTTTCATGCTGGCCATTTTTCCTGGGATCATATTCTTGTTTACTTTGATTCCTTTTATACCAATTAAGGGGTTCCAGGATCAGCTTTTAAATTTAATCCAGCTAGTATTGCCACACAATGCTTTTGATGCCTTTGAAACGACATTGAAAGACATCATCAAAAAGCAGAATACTGGCTTGTTGTCTTTCGGTTTTTTTTCGGCGCTGTTTTTTGCTACCAATGGAGTTAAAAACCTAATGAAGGCTTTTAATAAATCATCGTTGATTATCGAAACCAGAGGCTGGATAAAACAACGTTTAATAGCGCTTATACTAACCATCATTATCTGCTTTTCGATCATCATCTGCATCAGTGCGATGGCTTTGGGAGAGGTTCTGCTGAACAAGATCAACGACGAACTACACCTAAAAGATAGTTTTTTGATTTATACGATCAAATTTACGCGTTGGGCATTATTGGCGATTCTGTATTTCATTACCATTTCAATTCTGTACCGTTACGGGCCATCGCATACCAAAAAATGGCGCTTGTTCAGTGCAGGCTCATGGCTGGCTACTATACTGGCCTTCCTTACCATCTGGGGCTTTTCTTTCTATATCAACCATTTTGCGTCGTATAACAAAGTATATGGCTCTATCGGAACATTAATCGTGGTGATGATCTGGCTTTACCTCAATTCTTTGATTTTATTGATCGGTTTTGAGCTCAATGCAAGTGTTGATGTGAGTAAAAGAAGTGTGAAGATCATCCGTCCTACCTTTAATTTGTTCAAAAAATCGGAGCCAATTGAAGAAAATATACAGAAGAAATAATTTTTTCTCCCTCTGTGTTAAGGAATTATCAAGTTTATATAAAAAAAAAGCATTCATAGTTTGCAGATTTAACCGGAGTTCGTACTTTTGCCTCCGGAAAGCTGGCAGAGTGGTCGAATGCGGCAGTCTTGAAAACTGTTGACTGTAACAGGTCCGGGGGTTCGAATCCCTCGCTTTCCGCCAGATAGAAAAAATGGGGCTTATTTAAGCCCCATTTTTTTATGTCTAAAAAAATGGCTAATTCATTTGCTATTTTAATTTGAGTCATAAAAAAAAGTGCACCAGCCTAGACATAACATGTCCTTATTTTATCGTTTTCATAAAAAGACTTATTAAAAATCTAATTAATCTCTGCCGGAAGATTGGCGTCAACAATAGGTTCCAATATAATTAGAGGTTTTCCGGAAACCGCATCAGGAACTAAATTCTTTATGCTGTTTAAAAAACCGTTTTTATAATCTACGGAATCATCTGTTGAATTGTAACAATAATAAGAAAAAAGCACTAGCTTAGATGCATATTCTTTAAAGTTAAAGTTGTAAGTTTTAATTCTCTTTAATAAAGAGCTGTCCAGCGCATATATTTTTTTTGTTTCGGGATTCAATTTGCTTGAGTAGTACAGGGTGTCAATTTTTCCTGTTGCATCAAAAGATAGCGCCAATGCAAAAAAGTGTGCAAAATTCTTTTTTGTATTCTCATAAGCTTCTCCTTTTGTACCTTTAACTATACAGTTGCTGATAAGTACGGACAACTTAGGTGTTTTTTGCCCAAATGTTACACTACCCTGTAGCATAATAAAAATAAATAATAAATATTTCATAGTTAGTTGCAATATGTTCCCTGTTTGTCAGTAGCTGAACTGTGGGTATGCCGTCTGTTGGTTTCATGTATTGCATCCCTTTGTCCCTGTGTTAATTTTGTTGTAAAAAGATTAGTCTCTTCTAAACCTCCCCAGCTAAGCCCCCACGCTTCCTGATCACTGATGCCCGGAAAAGCAATTTTCAATGCACCCGTCATTAAAATTACATATTTATTTGCCATATCTTCATGCTGGGAGGTAATATTGTATCTTCCATCTGGACCGGGAGTTAATTTACTGAACATATACGCATGCAAAATCTCGTGGTAAACTGTGCTTAAAATATATTCCTTTGAAGAAAGCTTTAGTGTGTTCTGATTCAATCGAATCTCAAAATCATTATTGGTGGCACTCCATCTTTTGGCATCTCCAGAAGTGGTATTAGGTAAATTGGTAACATCTTTGAATGTTAAATTTAAACTTTCAACCTCACTTGGCCCACCAAAAACTTCTCTCATCATATTTCTGATAGTTGTCTGAGCAGAACCTGCCAAAGCAACCTGGGTTTTAATGCAAGGATTGGTGACACTATCTATAATTTCCCTCAAGGGACATTCAGTTATTCCAGTAGCTCCTCCAATGCAGCCACAATCCGTCGGATAAGCTCCTCCGGCCACTACTCCCTGGCAATCTGTTGGCCCGCCGTGGTCTGGTTCTGGATAGTCTCCCAGATCACCGCTACAAGACTGAAAGAGGTATCTTGATGTGCTGCCAAGTACTGATCCATTATAATCATAATAAGTTGTTGTCAGATACCAGCTAGTGCAGGTAATGGCCATCAGTTTATCTTTGTTACTTTTACGCGGAACATCCATAAGATTATTGTTGATCGTCTGTTTATAGACAGCTATCATCCCATTATCACTAATACGATCATTAAAGTACTCTTTTTCAGGGCTAAAAGCTACTTGCACCCTATAGTTACTTTTAAATTTGTCGATTAGGAGCATATAGCTGCCTCCAAGCGCTCCTTCGCCTAAAACCATTTTTACAGGAACACTTACCACATCGCTTCCGTCATCAAGCTTGAATGTCCTTGCGGTACTCCAGTCTACTTCTTGCTTGATTAGTTGTCTAGTGCCCTTACTTGATTGAAGTACGGTATTGCCATTTACATTGTCATTTAAGTACCAGTCTTTTGCACTCTCTATCGGATCTTCTGGTTTTTGGTTTTTTTTTGCAGGAATTAAAAATAGCTAATATCCCAAGAATAAGGCACAAGCTAATTAAAGAGAGCTTTGATGTTTGTTTAGATAACATTTAAATGGAGATTTAATAGTTAATAAGATATGAGAACAAAACTTACTATTTATAAATATAATTTTTTTAGAAATAATAACATATTGTGTCACCTTTGTTTATATATATAGGCCTAAATCCGTGATAGATAGGTAAAATTTCGTCATGGATTTTTATTACCGTTATCCTACCTGTTCTTACACCACTAGCGGCGGTTGGTTTTGCTTTGATCATGTTTGTCGCTTTTATGATTCATCTTAAAAAGAAGGAATACAAGATATTACCGCTGTTAGTAATTGTATTTGCGCTATCTTTAATAGCAACTCTTTATAGATTTAATAATTAAAAGAAACAACTTACCCCTCTAAAAAAACGTCTTATGTGTTTTGTTATCATTATGGCTTTGGCTATTATTGTATTGGTTAGGGATGCTGTTGACCGTAATAATCAACGGTCAGGCAAAGAAAAAGTTCCTGAAATTGGTATAAGGGGGACATTTAAAAAGTTGTCCTTACCCTCTATCAATGAGAGCTTCGACGAACTATATATGTGATAGCTGAGAATAACTCATTCACAATAAAACCTTGGTCAGGTGAAATTTAATAGTTTGGATGCGAAGATGAGGGTTTATGAAACCGCTCAAGATTATTGTGTTTTACCGTAGATGTATATGATTGCCAGAATTTATGGTCGAGGTTTTACCAGGCTTACCAAGGAAGTACATCAGTTTGAAACGCCTTTTGATGAAAAATTTCGGAATCTGATGATTGAAACTGTAAAACACCTGATGAATTGTGGTTTCAGTATCATTTACGATTATACACAAAGTGATGAAATATCGTTGCTTTTTCATCCTAATGAAAATCTTTTTGGGCGAAAGACAAGAAAATATATTTCAGTACTGGCTGGTGAAGCAAGTGCTAAATTTTCTTCCATTTTTGGGGACGTAGGTGCGTTTGACTGTCGTATTTCTGAACTGCCAAACAGAAGACTAGTTGAGGATTATTTCAGGTGGCGTAGTGAAGATGCGCACAGAAATGCTTTGAATGCATATTGCTAT
Organism: Pedobacter sp. SG908; assembly: GCF_011759615.1. Classification (NCBI taxonomy): domain Bacteria; kingdom Pseudomonadati; phylum Bacteroidota; class Sphingobacteriia; order Sphingobacteriales; family Sphingobacteriaceae; genus Pedobacter; species Pedobacter sp. SG908. Next base: position 1,939,163 of record NZ_JAAOYY010000001.1, on the reverse strand, counting down.
TGGCAATTGAGAAAAGATAATCATAGCAGAAATCAGGCTTCTTCTAAAATTAAAGGCATGAGTATTGCTGCCAAAAACGAATTATTATTTCAATATGGTATCAATTTCAATAACCTGCCTGCTTGGCAAAAAAGAGGAATAGGGTTTTATTGGAAAAATATAAAAAAAGAAGGATTTAATCCTGAAACCAATGAATATGTATTCGCTGATAAAAGAGTTCTGTACACTGATCTCGAATTGCCGATATGGGAAGAATACAACAAATTCATATTTGATTTTTTAGAACAGGAACCACTTTCTAGTTCAATTTTTATTACTAAATAGTTAGCATCATTTTCTTATTCAAGCCTAGCAAAAAAATCATATTTGTCTGGCAAAAGAAATATCATTACTCTTTAAAGTTGACATTTAGTTTTTATTCCAGCTAAATATTTTCGAATATCTTTTTCCAATTTATCGGGGTATGGATAACCTAGTTTTTTTGATAAATCAGTTCCAATTTGAGATACGAGGTCTGCCATTGCCAATAAAGCCTTCCAATTATCGCCTAAATTGCTTCCTGAAAATGTTTCTTCTATTTTTGCCCATATTTCTGAGGTTAGATACTTTTTAAAGAGTCTTCCGTATTTATTAGTTGTGATATTCCAATTATGCTCACTCGAAATATACCATTCGATTAAAGGAATCAGATATTCTGTACGTATAATGGTCTCCGACATAAATTTCGCATAAAATATGTCCTCTCTTGCAAGACATTTAGCTACATAGGTTGTATCCCACCAAAAATCGTTAAGAATAACCTTAAACTCTTTTTCAGATGGTCTGCTTATAATGGAAACCCGATAAGTTGGTTTTAACATTTTCTTTGTAACACCATCTTTATCAAGAAGAATTTTATAGCCGATATCCCAATCTTCAGGTAGTTCTTTTTGCTGGGTTTCTTCTACAAATTTTGATATACTGTATAGTTTAAAATCTACTTTAACACCATCATCATACAAGACCATTTTCATGGCGTGTTTATTGTCGAAACAACTTTCATCTTCTTCAACCATCGCTATTGGATTTCCGAAATCAAGTGTCCAATTTTTATTTGAAACGTAGCTTACATTACTCTTAAAAATAAATTCAATATCTAAATCACTGAATTCGTCAACAGGAGCTGATGGATTTACTAGTGAACTAGTTAATAAGAGTGCTCTTACATCTTCGTTTTTTTCAGACCACTCAATGATGGCCTTTAATTTTTGCGCTCTGATTTCCATTTTATGCAAGGCGGTATAATGTTTTGGATATTGCATTCAGGCCTAGAGTTTATAAACTACTACTCAATAGAATGCCATGGTTCAAACTTAGCAAAAATGTTCAACGCACCGATTGTGATAATGGTATATTAGCGGTTCGTGCATTAAACCGAACAGTCATTCTATTTTAAATACCTTAAGTACCGGAGCAACTTTTGTCTTTCTTTTGATCTTATTATAAAAGATTAACCTTTGAAAGCTTTGCCCCCAAACCTTTGAGTGAAGCATAAGTTAGCTTATCCATTGTTGCACCTTCAAAGCAAATCGTTTTGATGGCTTTGTAATATTTATTGGTAAGGGCAAAGGTAGAGCGGAAAGATACGTTTTTAAGTGTTGCACCTTTAAATGTAGCTTCATTAAGTGCTGCGTTGTGGAACAATACCCCTGTAAAAGTCTGACCATCTAAGCTAAGTCCGCGCAGATCGGAATAGTCAAAATCTACCCCGTCAAACACGCAATTTTCAAAAATTGTTTTCCTCAAATCGGTCTTGCTTAGTTTTACATCGGTAAGTTTGGTATTGCTTATTTTTGCCCCAGCCAGTTCTAAAGCATAGAATTTTGTACGCACCAAAATGGCCTGATCAAAATTAGCAGCTGTAAGATCAGTAGCCGACAGGCTACAATCGGTAAGGTTTGCAGCTTGAAAACTAGTTTCACGTGCGTCGCTACCTAGAAACGAACTGCCAGTCAGGTCAGCGCCGGTAAAATCTGAGCCACGTAAATTACTCCCGTTAAATTTCAACTTATGCGCAATAACACCAGCAAAATCGGTTTTGGCAAGATCGTTCCCGCTAAAATTGGTCAGCAGCTGAGGTTGATGTGAATCTGTTAAACCGTTTACCTCTGGTATTGTCTCTTCAACCGTAATGATGGCATTTGGAGATGAGAGGTTTTCTGAAAAATAGTTAAGATCAACATTCAGAATCTTAGTGAGTTGGTTCAGTGTAATAATATCTGGCATTGACTCTCCCCGCTCCCATTTTCCAACGGCCTGCGGGCTTACAAATACATGTCCAGCCAATGCTGCTTGAGACATGTTTATTTTTTTTCGTGCTCCGGCAATTTTATTGCCTATCATTTTTGAATCCATAGATACTGTCTTTTTTTATCTTTCGACATGACAAAGGTAGTTGGTCAAATAATTGGATTCAATAAATCACCCGCTCATTTTAGTTGTAATTACACTACTTATTGTTACTTTTAAGCAACAATTAGTTGTATTTAACTCACAAGTGAACTCCTAAAAGGCTTAATCCAAAATTCTGACGTAATCAGAAAGAAAATTTTAGGACGAAGATAAACACCTAATGTATGGAACATAACATTAAGAACGTTCATACCTCAAACATACTTTGTACAATCAACAGATAAGCTTATAGCCCACTCCCCTTAAACTGATGATCTGGATTTCTGGCTCACTTTTCAGCAGCTTCCGAAGGTGTGCCATAAAAACATCCATACTGCGGCCGTTGTAAAAACTATCTTCGCCCCATATTTTGATCAAAGCATCCTCCCGTTCCAAAATGTTATTGCGGTTTTTCAATAGTAATTCGAGCAGAACGGTTTCTTTATAAGAAAGTGAATATTCGTCTACAGATGTTTTTAATTTTTGGGCGATGGGATCGAGTTCACAGTTTCTGAACTGGTATTTTTTATTCGCGTCGTTTTCATCCTTATTCACGGGGCCAAATCTCTTTAAAAGCGATTCCATCCGCACCAGCAGTTCATCAATACTAAAGGGTTTTTTAAGGTAGTCGTTACCTCCGTTTTTAAACCCCATTACCACATCTTCGGTAAGGGCTTTGGCACTCAAAAAGATAATTGGAACATTGGGATCTGATTTTCTGATTTCAGCTGCCAGTGTATAACCATCCTTTTGAGGCATCATAATATCGAACACACAGATATCGGGTTTTTCTGCTAAAAATTGCTTCCAGGCAAGTGCTCCATCGGCAGCAAGTTTTACCTCGTAACCACTGCTGGTTAAACCATCGAGTACTATCCGCGCCAAAAAAGGCTCATCTTCAGCATATAAAACCTTAATTTTCTTCATACAATGGTAAAATGATCATAAAATTACTTCCTTTTGCTATCTTGCTCTGCAATGCAACACGTCCGCCGTGGAGCGATACCACCTGTTTTACATAGTGAAGCCCCAGGCCGGAACCCTTCACATTATGTATATTATCCTGGTTAAAAATCCTGAAAAAGCGTTCAAAAACCTGCTGATGATAAATTTCTTTAATCCCCGGACCATTATCTTTAAAGCTAATGGTTAATTCATGATCAGCAACACTGCAAGACACCTCAATTCTGGATTGTGCAGGTGAATATTTCAATGCATTATCGATCAGGTTATAACATACATTAGCAATATGCATAGCATCACCTTTAATAAAATAGGGTTCATCAGCAGGCACAAGTATAAGCTCCATATTTTTCTCGCGCACCTGGATATCCATAGAAAGCATTACCTGTTTAAGTAAAGATTGAATATCGATCAGACTGAATTGCAGTTTTGTTCTTCCTATATCCATCTGCTCCTGTTTAAGCACCTTTTCGATCATGGCCTGTAAACGCTGCAATTCGTGACGACTTATATTGATGTAATTCTCCAGCTTTCCGGGTTCATCAATTAAATGATATTTGCTGATCGATTCAAGTGCAACAGCAATCGTTGAGATCGGGGTTTGGAGCTCATGCGTCATGTTACTGGTAAAACTCATTTTCGCCTGCGCATAAAGCTGCTGGTTTTTCATCAGCCTGATCAGCAGGTAAAAGGCTGCTGCCGTAAGCACCAGCATCATAAACGACGAAATAAGGTAATACTTCATCTGATAAATGACCAACCAGGTTATGGTTGGAACCACTAGCTGGTACCTGTTCTGAAACTTAAGATTATAAGTATATTTCCCACTAACGAAAGCAGATGAAGCATTAGAAATCGCCTTGCCTTTTACCAATTTCCCGACAGAATAATCGTAAAGTGCATAACTTCTATCGATATGAAACCCCAATAAATCCAGGCGATGGTTCACCAAACTGTCCATCACTTTCAGGTCGCGCTGATCTTGCAACAAAACTTCCCGTTGTGATTTGCCATTGGTAATGGTGGTAGAGCGATGGCTCATTTTCTTTTTGAGATCGTTCAGGAACGACATTTTCATTTCCACCACAGAGCTATCATTGGTAATTCCATAATGGAACTGGCTACGCAGGTTATCCACCTTTAGGTCATCAAAAGCCTGCCTGAGCGCTAGCCACTCCGGCGAAAGGAAAAACTGCTGAAAACGGATGCTTTTCTCGTGCCCTTTGGCAATACTCTGATAGGTTATCTGCCTCGAAGCATCACTAACGATGGATTCGAGTACCGTGGCAACGGATTTCTTTTGCGCCATATACAGTTGCCGTATCCATGCACATTGGAGGCAAAGACTAATGATCAGTGTAATTACCGCCAAAGGAAGAACATATCTGGACGTAAGCCATTTCATCCCTCTAAATTGAACAAATCATTTTATCAATGGAAGAATGAGCGCAAAATTTAACCATATTTAACTGAGATTAACCTTGCTTTACATGCTGGACGTTTAGTTTTGAAACATGAAAAAGTTAATCCTTGTCCTTCTTTCCCTTTTCCCCCTTATTACTTTGGCGCAATTACGTAAAGGTTTGGTAACCGATAAAAACGGCGAACCGATTGATGGGGTAAGCATTAACCTGCGTCGTGCAGACTCGACGTTAGCGGTCCAAATTTCAAAAAATGGTTTGTTTAGTTTCCAGCAGTCTTTAAAAGGCAATTATATTTTAATGTTGAAAGCCGTTGGATATAAGGATATAAGCAAACTGATAAATTTACCGATGGATTCAGTCACCCTAATGATGATCAGTGACGATAAGACCCTGGATCAGGTAACGGTATCGGCTTCAAAACCGCTTATTGTAAGAAAAATAGACAGGGTAATATTTAATGTCGAAAATAGCATCGTGGCAAGTGGAGCAACAGTATGGGATGCGCTTAGTAAAGCACCTGGCGTACAAACACGTTTTGATGGCGGAGTAACGGCAAATAATAAAAACGTGGTAATTTATATGGACGATAAGCCAATCAGATTATCTGGCGAAGATCTGGCTACTTATCTTCGTAGCTTACCTTCGGATAATATTGCAAAAATAGAAATTATTGCTAACCCCACCGCCCGGTATGATGCTCAGGGTGGTGCAGTAATCAATATTATTTCCAAAAAACCAAAAGGCGACGGGTTTAACATCGTACTTTCAAGTGCTTACACACAATCAACGTATGGCAGCTATAGCCCGAGTATGGTATTCAACTACCGCAAAAACAAATTGAATGTTTATGGCAGTTATGGGTATAACCGACGTAAAAAAGACCATACCGAAAGTGAATACATCATTTATAATGCTCTGGGTAGTTATTCTGATTGGAGGAATGAAAAATCAGGCTTGCGCCAGGGAAATGCTAATAGTTATAAAATTGGCGCCGATTACAACCTTAACGATAAACAGGTGATCGGTGTTTTGATAAATGGTTACAACGGCAGCAACAGCAGGCCGAACAATATATTAACTACTGTTATTAATAATCATGCAGTTATGCCTGATTCTATCTTACATACCCAAAACTTTTCTAATGGAAAAGCATATCAGTATAGCTTTAATGTCAACTATAAAATTAAATTGGATACGAATGGCAGGAATATTAATGTAGATATTGATTATGTACCTTATCAGAACAAAAATAGCCAGCAGGTAGACACATATGGAACACTAGGTAGTGGTAGTTTGCTACCCGATAGTTATCATATCTTTACACCTTCCAATCAGAATATTGATATCTATTCCGGAAAACTGGATTATACCGATAAGTTCTGGAAGAAATGGACATTTGAATCGGGCCTGAAATACAGCAGTATCCGTACGCGCAACAATTTTGATTTTTATAACAATCCGGCTGGCGGTCGCGAATTGATACCGAATCGCAGCGACCGGTTTGAATATGCAGAAAATGTATCGGCCATTTACGCCAGTCTTGCCGGAGATTTTGGCAATTGGAGTGTTGAAGGTGGTTTGCGTGGTGAATATACACGTACAAATGGCAGATCGATCGTATTGAATACCAACAATCAGAATAACTATTTTAAGCTTTTCCCAACACTTTTCGTGGTTTATAAAATGAATAAAGACAATGAAATCAATTTCAATTATAATTCAAGAATCAGTCGGCCCGAATACTGGAGGCTTAACCCTTTTAAATCCTATACAAGCCCGTACTCTTATTTGGAGGGTAACCCGGCATTACAACCTGCCTTTATTTATAATAGCGAACTGGGTTATACCTATAAACAAGAATATAATATTTCATTCTATTTAAGGCGGACGGCTGATTATTTTAGCAATATTACAGTTCAGGATAATACCTCAAAATTCTTTTACGATACCCAGAGAAACCTGGATCTGAGTCAGGAAATAGGTTTTTCAGCCTCCTTTCCCAACAAGCCGGCTGCCTGGTGGGAAATCAACAATTATGTTCAAGGTTCTTATCGCCTGGAAAAATCGGGATATTTACAGGCCCGTTACGATTACCGTGTTTGGGGTATCTATTTAAGTTCTAACCATGCCTTTACCATTAACAAGGCACAAGGACTGAAGGCCGAAATAAGTGCATGGTATTCTTCCCCAACCATACAAGGTATTTACCATATTGCCCGGCTGTATGATGTAAGTGCAGGGCTACGTAAAACATTACTAAAAGGTCAGGGAACCCTCAGGCTTGCTGTAAACGACATTTTTTATGGTAATGCCTATCGGATTGACGTTGATTACCAGAACCAAAAAAATGGTTTTACTGAAAAAAGTGACACACGCAGTGTTACTTTAAGCTTCTCATACCGATTGGGTGGTAACCCAGCTGCCGTTAGAAAAAGAACCTCGGCAAGTGAAGAGGAAAAAAAGCGTACCCAGTAGAGATATCGTTTTCTATAATTGCATTTTTTTTCCAAAAAAGGCGATAAAATCAGGTTATATTTGGTCAATTGAAATTGTAGATCGACAAAAACGGATAGTACATTTATAAAAAAGAAAGCATGAAAGCAATTGGATTTAAAACATCACTGCCCATAATAGAAAATGAAAGTTTTATCGAATTTGAAACAGCTGTTCCACAACCTAGCGGACGCGATATATTGGTTAAGATAAACGCAATCAGTGTAAATCCGGTAGATTATAAGGTACGCCAGAACAGTGCTAAAGATACTGTATTGGAAACGCCGAAAATAATTGGCTGGGATGCGACCGGAATAGTAGAAGCAGTTGGAGAGGCAGTTACTTTTTTTAAGCCTGGTGATGCAGTTTATTATGCTGGCGACCTTACCCGCAGCGGGAGTAATGCAGAATATCAATTGATAGATGAACGAATCGTAGGCTTAAAGCCAAGTACACTTAGCAATGCCGAAGCTGCCGCTATGCCTTTAACCGCACTTACAGCCTGGGAATCGTTATACGACCGCATCCGCATTAACGAGCAAAAAGATAAGGGCAAAAGTATACTCATTATTGGAGGTGCTGGTGGTGTGGGTTCAATTGCGATACAAATTGCCAAAAAAGTAAGCGGCTTAAAGGTAATTACCACGGCTTCGCGTACAGAAACCAAGGAATGGTGCAAAACGATGGGCGCCGATGTGGTGGTTAACCACAATAATCTGGTTGAAGAAGTACGTGTGGCAGGTTTTAAGGAAGTGGATTTTATTCTCGATTTTGTAGACCTGAACAGTTATTGGGATGCCATAGTAGAACTGATTAAACCTCAGGGACATATTGTTTCCATTACTGGCTCTGCCGCTCCTATTGCGCTGAATAAGTTAAAAAATAAAAGTGTTACTTTTTCGTGGGAATTGATGTACACCCGTTCGATGTATCAAACCGATGATATGGACGAACAACACCATATTTTAAATAAACTTACCGAGCTTTTTGATAATGGTACGCTTAAAACTACCTTGAATACTACATTGAAAGAATTTACTGTAAATAACTTAAAAGAAGCGCACCGCTTATTAGAAAGTGGAAAAACAATTGGTAAGGTTGTAATTGAATATTAGGGATTATCAAATGACGCACGATTTTAACGTTATGTTATATAACCTTAATGGCCTGCACTAAGCCAGAAACAAGAAAAGGCTACTCCTTTCGGAGCAACCTTCCCGTATCTTTGATAAAATAAAGTGAGCGGATTATTTTTTTCCGCTCATATCCATAAAAATAGATCTGATGCCTTCAAGAAGTTCTTTTCTCTCGCTTGCCAGCACCAGTGGAAACCATTCGTCGGTATGCAATTCTACTACATGCTCGTGAATCAGGTAATGCCTGCCAGATCTTACCCTTCGCCGATTGCCGGAAATTACTGTTCCAGATAACATTTTGATTATAATTTTCGTAATTATCCTAATGTATTTGGGAGAATCCTCATATTTACAATCAATAAAGAGAATCCACAATCCGTTCATCGTATTGTATTGTATACTTGCTTTCATTTATGAAGCTTATTAAAGATGACTACTTAGGAATACCCGTTTTATAAACTAAAGCCCCAGGCAATTCTGAAGCCAACAAAGTTGTTCGTATGGTCGCAGTGATAGAATTTGCCGTTGCTTTCATAGCGTAACCCTGCATCGATGTAATTATTGTTGTGCAGATAAAATATCATTCCTGCCTGCGGTGCGTATACAAATGCAGCCTTTTTTCCCTCAACACAATTTGTTTTATTTAAAAGGAAGGAAAAACCTATTTCCGACTGCAGGTAAAGATTACTTCTGTAAAAATATTTTAAACCTGCTTTAACTGGTACTAACTGTAAATCATCTACCAGATGGGAGTAATTGCCCGTTACAAAAATGTTGTTGAATCCGGTATTTACCGAGGCATATAAAATGCTTTCAGTAATAGGAAATTCTGCCTGAACGGAAACACCAAGCGGTGCCTCGTACTTTTTGGCCAAATAACCAGTGGCTAAACCTGTTTCGATACCTACAGAATACCGGATACCAGTACCACTATAAACCTGCGATTGTGCTTTGGCGCTTTGAAAAGCAAACAATGGCAACAGTAGAGTTAATGCGTTAATTGTTTTCATGATTTCAAAATTTTGTGAATAGAAATCCATCACCATAAAACATGTTTACGGCGGATTGTTTAAAGAAGTACTATAAAAAAAAGGGTTTACTGAATGGTAAACCTTAAGGAGATATTGGTTTAAGATAAATTAAAATACCTGCAGCAGCTTAAGAAATAGACCGATTGTTATTTCTTGGCATAGTGTGATGCGCTACAGTTTCAGAAACATTTTTTTCTATGTTATTATGGCTTAATATTTCGTTGTATTTTTCGAGCAGCTTAATGTATTTATTCATCCAGAAGTACACAGAATTTGCATCACCTTTGGTTTGATCCTCCGTATGTGCATCAAAAGCCTCATGAAGGTAATGACTATTTTTAGAAAAAGTTTCGGGTAACTCAACAGAAAAATCGTGACCGATTACAGTACCTACTTTCCAAATAATTTCAGGATTTAGACTTTTCTGATCAAACCAATTGTAAATAGTTCTTCTACTTACATTTAATTTTCGGGATAATTCACTTATTCCCATTCTGTCTCTGCGTACAACACGCTCAAGAACTTGGCCTATATTTAAACTCATAGCAGTTAATTTAATTTAAAATAAAACCTTTAAATTCCATCAACAATCAGGGACGACTATTACTATTAATGCAATCTAATAATTATTTATCGAAAAAAAATATAATAATTTTAATAGGGTGTTTTTACGGTAATTAATTGGCAACCAACAGATCTAATTCTTCAAACCTTGAGTTATTACTGACATAATCGGGTATAATTTCTTTCATTTTCTTTACCATATTCAGATCGTTGCCATCGTTATTCAACACAATCAAGTCTTTAATAATCTGATTAACGTACAAATAGTTATAAGCTACTTTCTTCGATATTTTAATTTTTGGATGATGGGTAGGTATAATTTCTTCATCTATAAGCAAAAGTTCTTCATATAACTTCTCCCCTGGCCTTAAACCTGTATATACAATATCTATATCTACATAAGGTGTTAAACCGGCTAATCTGATCATATTTACGGCCAAATCGACAATCTTAACCGGTTTTCCCATATCGAAAAGATATATTTCTCCTCCTTTGCCCATTGCCCCAGCTTCCATTACCAACTGAACTGCTTCTGGAATAGTCATAAAGTAGCGGGTAATCTCCGGATCGGTTACTGTAATAGGTCCTCGTTTTTCTATCTGGCTTTTAAATCTTGGGATTACAGAGCCATTTGAACCCAAAACATTTCCGAAACGGGTAGTTACAAAGCGGGTTCGTGAAGCTTGGGTGGTAATTTCGTCTGTTGAAATAACTTCCGGACTGTTTAGCGATTGAATATAAATTTCGGCCAAACGTTTGGATGCACCCATTACATTTGTTGGCTTAACAGCTTTATCGGTAGAGATCATTACAAACTTTTCTACGCCAAATTCTACTGATATATCGGCCATGTTTTTAGTGCCCAGTACATTGGTTAAAATAGCCTCAGCTGGATTATTCTCCATCATAGGAACATGTTTATAAGCCGCAGCATGGAAAACAATTTCAGGTTTATAAAGTTCAAATAACGTTCTGATCCGGTTTATATTCTGCACATTGGCCATAAATATCTTTACATTTAAGTTCTGGAAGTTATCTTCCAGTTCGAGTTTTAAATCGTGAAGCGGTGTTTCTGCCTGATCGCAAAGGATTACCGATTTAGGATTATACTGTAAGGCCTGCCGAACAATCTCCGATCCGATGGAACCTGCAGCGCCTGTAACCAAAATACATTTACCACTTAAATCTTTCAGGATATTCTTGTTATTGAGCTTAATTGGTTCACGTTCCAACAGATCTTCAATTTTCAGATCGCGTAATTGGTGCGAATCTAACTTACCATACAGCCATTTATCTGATGGTGGCACCATAATTACTTTAATCCCCTTATTAACACAGATATCGATAATTTTCTTTTTGTTTAAAGTGTTTAGCGCATCTTCCGCAAAAAGTATCTTTTTTATATTGTGTTTCTCTTTTAATAGCTCAACAGAACAAGAATGGTATACTTTTTTCTGCTCAAGGTATTTATCAACGCGGTCTCGGTTATCGTCAATAAAGCCGATAATATTCAGATTAGAATCTTCATTCTGTTCTATTGCGTTCTTGATCAAGATTGCTTTTTTTTCCGATCCGTAGATCAGAATATTCTCTTTAGCTTCCGATTTGAGTTCTTTAAAAAAGAAAAATACTCCTTTTACTAAAATACGCATAAGAATCAGCAGCGATGAGGAGATAAAAAAATTCAATATCAATGCTTTATCCATTAGATGCCAAAGCAACTGAAAGCGTTGCGAAAGTATTTTATTTACACCAACAAAGAGTAAGCTGGTTACAAAAACTGCAAGGAAAACCCTTAAAATATCTTCGGTATTGGAATAACGGATAATACCGGTGTGTATTCTTAAAGAAATAAAAACACCTGCCGCGATGGAACAATAAAGGGCCACATAAATAGCATTGCCTGAGTTAAAAACCTCGGTATAGTTTAATGTATTCGTTAATACAATGGATATAAACAATGTCCATACAACGATCATCTGATCAATCAATAAAATTAACCACCTTGAGTGTGCTTTATCTGGAAAGAAGAACTTTTTCATAATTGAGAATCATTAAATGTTTGTTTAAAATTTATTGAGGTATCATTCTATAAAGGGGAAAAAAGTCAGCATTTGTATGTATTTGGTTACCCGATTTTTCTACTAACTGGTTATAAACAGCTTTATTGGCAATAAAACGCCAACTGTAATAATCTAAAACCATATTCGAAAAGCCCAGTTTCCATTCTAAGAGCGAATCTTCTTTATAACCAAGCCCACCACCTAAATGGTAGTATTTCATCTTCCATTTACGACCTAACTCACTAATTTCATCAACCAAAAATTTAGCCGGAGAATTTTTAAGATAATGCGCATTAGTGGCAATTAAGTGCCCCTGTATAATACCATTAGTACACATAATGATACTGCCACAAACTAAATCATCGTTTGAATAAACCAAGATTAACTTACAGTCGAATTCTTTGGCCCGAACAAGCTTCGTAAAGTATTCTTCAGTAAAAAGATAAAAATCAGTAGCACTAATACGGTTCATATTAGATTGATAGAGCTTTGTGAAAGCAGCAATATCTTCCTGAGCGGTAGTCTCTACAGAAACATAACCAAACTTTCTACACTTCTTAATGCTATCTCTTGTTGTTTGCCTATACTGTTTCCGTTGCTCTTCAATACTTTGTTGTAAGTTAATAACAACCGTTTTTCCATTTTCATATATGCTATCCGTTTCTTGTAACAGAATATTTTGATCAAAAAAAGGATGAAGTCTAGAGAAAACAGAAACATAGCTACCTTTATATAAAAATGCTGAAAAAGCTTTTAGAAAATTTCTTTTCAAGCGCTCACTTGTATCGCTAAATTTAAGGTTGGAAATCGGACCGGAATAACCATAAACGCAATGTAAATCGTAATATGGTGTGTCTTGAATTGCGCGTTCTAATAAAGGTATGGCGATAAAATTATTAGCTTCGCAATACACAAATAAAATGGGTCTTCCGTTGCTTGCCATAGCATGGTAGTGCCAGGTATGATAAAAATCATAATCGGCAGCCAAGCTAATATACTTTACCCAATCATCCTTTTGTGTTAAAGTTAATTGTAAAGTAGTGCCACTCGCGTTATTTTCAATTAGCATATCCATTTATTAAGAGAGTTTAATAATTAATTATGAAGCAATTACAGGACTACGGTAGAGTGGAAAAAAATCAACAGTCGAAAAGGGATCAAGCGATCTCTCGCTGAGGAGTGTATTGTATAATTCGTTATTGGCAATATACCGCCAACTATTAAATTCGAAGCATAGATTAGAGAAACCCATCTTCCAGCCGAATAGGGTGTCTTCTTTAAAATTAACACCACCACCCAGATTAAAATATTTATAGCCCAATTGCCTACCAATTACTGTAATTTCATCGGTTAATAACTTAGCTGGAGATTCGAACAGATAAATAGTTCTGGTAGCTAAAAGGTGCACTTGCATAATTTCTTTGGTACAAACTACAATGGCCCCCGATATGGCTATTCCATCCTTATACACCAAAAAAAGCTTGCTATCAAATTCGTCAGAAGAAAGTAGTGCAACGAAATAAGCATTATTAAAAAGATAATGATCTTTGGCGCCTATTCTAATCATATTTTCGGTATATATTTCAGAAAATATGCTTGCATCATTAATATCGGTAGAAATTCTGACTTCATAATCCCGCTTTCGCAGGCGTCGGATTTTTTCTTTTACACTTTTTCGGTAGCCTGCCCGCTGACTTTCAATGGTGGTGGTTAAATCAATCACAACCGTTTTCCCATTGGCGTATACCCCTGAAAACTTCTCCATTAACCTTTCCTGATGAAAAAACGGATGTAATCTTGAAAAAACAGTTACATTTTGGCCAGTTTTAAGAAACGCTATGAATGTATTTTTAAAACGTTCCATAAAATCATCATCAAGTGCATTGAAATCCATGTTTGAAATGGGGCCAGTATATCCATAAACCGATGTAAAATCGAAAAAATCGGAACAGGGAATATTCCTCTTTAAAAGCGGAAAAGCAATGTAATTTTCGCCTTCCTCATATACAAACAGTATGGGAAAACCACTTTTATCTAAGGAGTGGTAATACCAGGTGTGATAAAAATCGTAATGCAAAGCGCGCTTTACATATGTAGACCATTCTTGTTTATCATCAATTGTAAGAATCTTTCTCATTTTGAGCTATTAAATTTGGGTAGATTGTAAATAGATCAATTTGCGGCAAGTAAAACAGAAGAATTAATTACCATTTTTATAAAATGTTCCTGTTGTGAAACAGGCAGAAAGCCTACTTTTTTGTAAATGGCATAAGCAGCCAGATTATCAGCGTGTACTTCTAAAAAGATGCGTTTAAGATTAAGGTTATAAAAGGCATATTTTAGCAACATTAAAGAAGCGCTATAACCTATGCCTTTTCCCCAGTATTTCTTTTCGCCAATAAAGAGGTGAAACACTGCAGTCTCGTTTTCAATATCGAGCAGCTGAATATTGCCTATATATTCGTTCGTATTTTTTACGCAGATGGCAAAGCGTTTTTCATTAGCCAGATTTAGTTTATTTAATAGCCACTGTTTTTCAACCTCGGCCGTAATGGGATCTTTTAACACAAATTTGGTGTACGACCATACTTCAGGATCGTTTCTCCACTTGTACGACACATCAGCATCTTTTAATTCTAGTGGCCTTAAGTATATTTGCGTGTTCATATGAGCGATTTTAAAGTTTTAACAATTACTTTCATATCGGCTATGCTGTAACGGTGATCAATTGGCAACGAAACAAGATGTTTGGCTAAAAAGTATTCATAACTATCAACATGTGCCCATTCGTAAACGTTAGGCCAATAGGTGGCCACAAATATTTTTTGATCAATGAGCTGCTGTTTTACGGATGGGTTTTCTAACAATAATGGGTAAACCATCGGAATATCTTCCCCTGAAAAGTTTAGTCTCAAGATATTTTCCTGCCCCAAATGTTCGTTGAGGTAGGCAAAGTTCTTTCTTCTGATCTCGGCGTACTTACCATAATCAATACTTGAAAGAATGGTTTCTGTTAAAACCGACATCCTTTTGATTTCGTTATTGCATAACTGCTTGTTGTTTTCTATGTAATCGGCATAACCCTCTTCAATGTTGATATCGATGCTTTTAATCAGGTGAGAAAACCGATCTATTGATTGATCTTGTTTTAAATTTAAACCTAATGTACTCGAGATATTGAGATAGGCCCCATCCGGTACGCCGAAAAACTTGCGGCATGAGTAAAAAGTGTCGCAATCGTTTACCGGTTTGCAAAAAAAAGCTTGCGCATTATCTATTATCAGGTTCTTGATTTCTTTGGTTAACCTTTTAACAGTTTCCGTTTTAAGTCCGAAGTAATTGGTATAAAGCAAGCAGCAACGTTCGCCTATCTCAAAATCTATAACCGGATCTAAATCTTCATCTATATGGTAAAAGTGATATTGTACATTTAATTTTTTGAGTGGTTCAAGCAAAACTTCACAGGTATAGTATGGAAGATATATGGTGGAGTATTTTCTTATCCTTAATACATACTCCAGTGCATTTCTGCCTGTATTAAGTGCAATTAAATCAGGGTAATACCCCTCTCCTTTTGACAATTCGAGTGGAATATAACCACCTATAGTTTTGGGTGAATGGATTTCTGTTCCCATAGTATTATCCTCTATCCTTGATCTGCTTTATACATCCTGTTTTCTACAGGCCTATAATATTCCTGTAAACTAGCTGGCACCCTTGCATTATAACCGATAATCTGCCTTAAATCGCTATTTATTTTTTCGCCAAACTCATATCCTAAAAATCTAGGATAATCGAATTGTTGTTTAATATAAGGTTTAGTGAAACCTAAGGTTAAGGCTCTTCGCTGTTTGCGGGTGAAATTAATGCCCCCTGCGTGCCAGATATTGGAATCGAATAGTATAATACTTCCTTTTTTGGCGATAGCTTGTTTAGCAAAAGCTTTAAAGTGCTTCTCTTCTGGTTTGATATCCAGTTTATGAGAGCCCGACAAAAAGTGCGTGGCACCATTAAATATGGTAAAATCATCGAGTACAATAATCATCTGGATCATAAACTTAAATTCAGACGAAAATGTACGTACATCGCGATGGATATTCTGGATATAGGACTTGCTTTTTTTTGTATTAATTACTCCGTTTATCCCATTAAGAATGTAGTTTCCGCCTAAAAAATCACGGATTTCTCTGTGGCAGTACAACTTACTCAAAAGCTCAATCGCGAAATTATCTTTCTCAAGCAAATGATGTAACGTTCCTTCCATATTCTCCTCAATTCCATTTAAAACCTGTATCTCTCTTCTTAACAGGTAAGAAGTTTCGAAACCTGTGGTTATTTCTGAAATTAATTTCTGATTGATTGCCTTTTCATACACAACCCATCCATACTCATCAATAGCTTCCCTAAAGTCGGCTAAAGTTGCTCGTTTATAAATAAATGTATTGTTCACAATTTTAGGTTTAGTTTATTTATTTGGTTAGTTATCAATGTGTAAAAGGTAGTTAAGCTTGTAAACGCATAATCTTAAAAAGCGCTGCATTAACGATATTTACATCAAATTTTGTTTTTGCAAATTCATGCGCTTTGTTTCCAAAGGCAATAATATCATCACTGTTTGTAATAAAATACTCCATTTTACTAGCTAGTGCACCTGCATCTTTAACAGGAATAAGAAATCCGTTAGCCTGTTCAGGATCATTATTAACCGTTTCCCGGCAGCCTACAGAGTCGCAGGTAATTACCGCCCTGCCTATAGCCATTCCTTCAAGTATACAGCGTGGAACACCTTCACCATAATAAGAAGGAAGCACCATTACCGATGAGCGCTCAATATCCGGGCGCACATCATCAACCTGTCCTATGTATTGGATGGTGTCTCCACTGATAATTTTTTGATACAATTCAGGTGCAATGGCATCTATATTAGGATCGTATGGTCCAATCAGTTTAAAAACGGTTTGTGGAAATCGTTGTTTGGTTAATTTAGCGGCATCGTAATACTCTTTAATGCCTTTTGCATTGATGAGCCTCGATACCATTAAAAATGTTACGGGCGAGGCGCTCGGTTTGGAATAGTGATAATGGCTTAAGTCTACTCCCGAGCCGTTTACCACATAAACTTGGTGTTTTTTATTCAGGATCTTTAGGTCGATTAAACGTTGAGAATCGTCTTTGTTCTGAAAAATAATACTTAAATGTGGGTTGGGTTTCAGACTCAACTTTAGTAATAACCTCGTTATTTTAACAATTAGTTTATTACTGGAAGAATTATCGGTAAAGTTATACCCCAAACCGGTAAGCATGGGAGCAATTAATTTAACCTTGCAAATTTTAGCTAAGAAAGAACCATAAATAACAGGTTTAAAGGTGTAGGGGAAAAAAATATCTGGCTTTATCTGTCTGATGAGTTTATACAACGAAAAGATAAACCTTAAATCGGATAAGATGGAAACGTTACTACCGTCTAATTTACTCTCGTAGGTAATTACATTGAGTTCTTTCAGTTTACTTCGAACCGATTCTTGTTCAATTTTTGGCGTAAACACATAAACCTGGTTATGTTGCTGCATCTTTTCGATCAATTTCCCTCTAAAATCTAGCAGGGATCTGGATGAGTCGCAGACGATAAAAATCTTTTTCCTGGTTATATTCATCATGTCAAAATTTTAATTTAAATTGCAAAGCCACCTATCCAGGTGGCTTATTGCAGAAAAAATATGAAGGTTTTGCTTACCTACTTGGCACCAGCATTTGCCGTAACAATTGCAGGAACACTCGCTGCATCGTTAAGGAATGATTTGTAATCATACTCTGGAACCCAGGTAGAAACTGCCGTCGTTATATTGTTTGGACCACATTTATCGTAAATGTTGGTGGTAATACCGCTAAAATATCCTTCCGGATCGCTTGCTACTTTTGTGGTTAATGGTTTAACACAATTTGAGAAATACTCATTATCTGTTCTTACTATACCACCCGCTCTTGTACCGATAGAGTAACCAGAGTTGTTAAGGTGATAGTTGTTAAACATATGTACACTACCATAGTTCATTGATGGTTCTCTTTCGGTAACATTATACCACATATTGTGGTGCATGGTTACGTGCAGTTTGCCTTTATCAGCTTCGTGCCCCACAATACCACCACTAATTAGCACTGATAGGTTGGTATCATGGAATTTACTCCAGGAAACAGTTACGTAATCCGATTCTCTTGTAATACAAATATCTTTACCCCAATAATCCCAGCCATGGGTACGGTCTGTAGAGAAATCGCAATGATCTACCCAAACATGGTGAGCAGCTTCTTTAATTTGTACAGCTGCCTGTTCTACGTAGTTTTTAAAAGTAATATTCTGAACTATAATGTTGCTTACTGTGTAAATAAATAGATTAACCCCTTCTATAACAGCTCCAGATTTGCCAATAATAGATTTGTTTGATTTTACATAAACAATATCTTTACCAGCACCTTTAATGGTACCGCTCACATAAATAGTACGTGTAACATTATCGCCAACTGCAGCTTTTAATTGATCGAGTGTGGTTACCGTAGTTTCAACACCACCCTGACCGCCGGTTGTTTTACCATTTACCAAAGCATAACCTACTAAAGCAGAATTAATGGTAGTATTAGCAGGCGGGGTTACAGTTTCTGTTGGTGGTAAAACAGCGCTTGTGGCGCCCATTACATAAGTATAAGAACGGCCATTAGTTCTTGGATCGGTATTGTCTGATGCCGAAAATATTACCGTAGTACCCCAATGGCTGAACCTGCCTTTACCTAAATTTCTGATATCATCGTGTACACTATGGGCAGGACCCAGTTCTACTCCGTTTTCAAATAATCTTAAAATCGATTGTTCTTTTGAAGTAGAATTGTCGCCACCAGGAATTGATTCTGAAATTTTATATGCATAACCTCCGTCAGATTTTACACCTGTAAGGCTTAATTTACCTGTGCTGCCACTGGTAGCTGCTAATACTGATGTAGAATCGCTTGAAAACAATTCTGTACTGTTGGCCAATTTATCATCGGCATTCACACTTTTTTTACAATTACTAAAGAAAATAATTGTCGTTAATACTAAACCAATTAAACTCACTTTTTTAAACAATTTTGTCATTCTCTGCATTTTTTATTTTTTTTAAATTTACCACTTAACGCTATATGCGATAAATGAGTACGTTTAAGAAAATGCAGTTAAAACGCTGATAATTAAATAATAGGCTTAATATTTGGCATTACTTATACTGTAAACCAATTGCTTACAGATTGTAAAATGACAGTTTAATAATTCAGTTTAATAAAATTTATTATACACTTAGTTTACACAACTATGACAAATTAAATTGTAACAATAGCTGTTTTAGGAATCAACTGTAAATTTGGGTGATAAAACGCTGTAAACCAGTTTACAAAATTCTTTACACCTTTTTGCACAGAAACAGATGGTTCATAATTTAATAGGTTTTTTAAATCGTCAATATCTGCTGATGTTTCTGCCACATCGCCATCTTGAATGGGCATAAATATTTTTTGCGCGGTTAATCCGGTTTCTTTTTCAATTTCTTCAACAAAATCTAACAGGTTAACTGGTGCTCCTCTCCCAATATTAAATACGGCAAAAGGTGCTGCTGATGTAGCTGGATCAGGGTTTTGGTTATTCCAGTTTGGATTGGCCTGTGCTGGTTGATCAAAGACTCTTACAATGCCTTCAATAATATCATCCACATAGGTAAAATCTCTTTTCATTTCGCCATTATTAAAAACTTCGATGGGCTTACCTTCCAAAATTGCTTTTGTAAACAAGAACAAGGCCATATCTGGGCGCCCCCAAGGACCATAAACTGTAAAGAAGCGTAAACCAGTGGTTGGTAAATTAAATAAATGGCTATATGCATGCGCCATTAATTCGTTACTTTTTTTCGAAGCCGCATATAATGAAACCGGATGGTCTACATTATCGTGCGCAGAAAATGGCATTTTTTTATTTAATCCATAAACACTGGAAGAGCTGGCATACAATAAATGGCCAATTTTGAAATGACGGCTACATTCCAGTATATTTAAAAAACCTTTAATATTTGCTTCTATATAGGCATCTGGATTGGTTAAGCTATATCGCACACCTGCCTGAGCCGCCAAATTACAAACCGCATCGAATTGATAGCTTTTAAAACAATTTTCCAAACTTTCTTTATCGCAGATATCCAACTTTATGAAAGTGTAATTTTCATATCTATCACTTACCTGAGGAACACCATAAACCAAATCGGTGTGGTTAATACCAGTTTGGGCTAAACGGGCATGTTTCAGGTTTACATCATAATAATCGTTAATGTTATCAATGCCCACAACAACATCTCCTCTTTCCAACAAGCGTTTTGCTAAATGGAAACCAATAAATCCGGCTGTACCGGTAATTAAAATTTTCATAAAATTTAAGTTTGAGAAACAGTTAAAAATGGCCTCGAAAAAGGCATGATTGTTTGTTTTTAGGATACAGCAAAGCATCCCATCAGAAAATGGGGCAATGGTTTGTTTATGTTTTGGTCTTAGTTTTGGTGCTGCAGCGCGTTTAAAATAGATTGAGCAAATATTTCTGGTCTACGGCTGTACAAATACTGCATCGCAGTTTCAGTATTCTGAGGTTGGTTTTGCTTTAATTTTTTGCCCATTGCTTCGGCAAGGGCTTCTACATTGTTTACTTCTACTTTGGCAATAGCTGGAATTTCGCTGATGCCTCCTGCGCAAAGTGTAGAAACTACTGCGCTGTTTACCGACATCATTTCTAAGAGCACATTCGGAAAACCCTCTTTGATGGAAGACACCACGCAAAGTTTGGCCTGTTTAAAATAAGGGGCCGGATTATCTATCTGTCCCTTTAAAAAAACCGAATCGCTTAAGTTATTCTCCTGGATAATATTGATTAATGATGCTCTTTCTTTTCCCTCTCCCAGTACGAGCAATTTAAGTTTAGGGTGCTCCTGCTGAATCAGTTTAAAAGCTTTGATCAAAATCGAAAAACCTTTTTCCGGGATCAACCTTCCTGCAGAGCAGATAAAATCGAGTTTGGCATCGCCATTAATTAGAGGCTGTTCAGATTTAGCAATGATCTTATTAAAATCGATGGGATTGGGTTGTACCAATATATTTTGCTTCGATAAAAATTTATTATGATCAAGCAGCTGCATTTTCATTAATGTGGTCTGGCAAACCACTAAATCTACAGCCGGATAACCCATGCGATAAATGATCTGATAAATGCGTTTTTTAATTCCGGTAAAACGGGTAAAAATAGAGGTGCATTCGCGTACAATTAATTTCGACCTGAAATAACCTATACGTTTTAAAAAACCCAAAAAAGCATTTAAATACGGGTGCGTGCTCATTATCACATCGTCCTTCTTATATTTTCGGAGCAGTGGTATCATTTTTACAAAACCCCAAAAAATTGTCTTTTCAGATAAATATCTTTTGAAAATCCCGTCAGAAATTTTAAGCCCTGTAAAAGCATGTTTTTTTAAAAAGTACATTTCGCCGTTAACTTGGGTAGCCATTGTCAATAGCACATTTTCCGCCCCGTTGGGTGCATCAGTTAACGAAATGAAAATCATTCTTTTTTCACGTGTGGTCATTTCGAATGGCGATTTATCATTTTTTAAGATTCCGAACAATTTTTTTGAAGGGCATCATCAAGCTTAACACTTTCCGCTTTCCGTCTATTACAATAATGTTGTTAGCGAAACTGATGTTATGAAGTCCTTTGTTATAAGGTTTATCGGGTAATATTTCGAATTTATGGGTGGTTGTAAACGTTTTTTCGCTCAGTGCTTCAATTTCGTTAATGATAATTGAACCTCCGTAACGGTTAATTGGGTTTTGTGTGGGTCGGTATAGCGATTTACCAACTTTAAATAAACTCCCAGCAGCCCTGCAAAGTTCTTTTTCTACAGGGATGGGATTTTGATAATGCCCAGTGTATTGACCGTTTAAAGTTTTTGAATGATAAATGTACAAGTGATTTTGATCTCCGGATACACTAGTAAAAAGCCAATATTTATTTTCATGATAAATAATCGAACTATCTACAAAAGCTTTTCCACTAATCAACACTTTTATTTTGGTTAACTGGTTTGGATGCTCCAGATCAACCTGATAGAGTGCTATTTCTTTTGCTTCTGATGTTTCCGGGATACAGTATAAGCATCCATTTTCTTCAATAAGATAAGGATAAGATAAATGTATTGCCTTTGGCTTAATGCCCTGTACTTTTTTCTTGTTTTTGAAGTCGAATCCATCAATCATCATAATCTCGCCCTTTCCTTTCCAAAAATCCAGTTCTTCGTAATAGATCCTTGGTGTGTTATTTATATTCACCACAAAAGGATCAGCAGCATAATCGATGTTATCTTCCTGTAACCAGTTTATTGCTGTGCCAAGCTTTTTTGTGCTGATCAGCTCTTCTGGCGTTTGATAAACAAAACCAATATTCCATTTGTCGGCGGTGAATATTTTATTAAAGAGGTTAACTGTTGCATTCATCATGTTATGTTATACTAATAATGAAACTTTATCAGCGCCTGATTTATTTTTAATTAACCATTGAGAGAGTACAAGCAATTTCCATATCTGTGGATACCTGTTCCATTTTCCTGTCATATGCTCATTGATAATTTCTTGTGTCCTTTTCAAATGAATGCCAGGAATGTTCTTCAAATTATCGGCTGATAAATTATCCATCACATAATCTTTTAATTCATTTTTGAACCAGTGCTGGAATGGCATAGTAAAGCCAGCTTTTGGCCGATCGAACATATGAGCAGGGACACGATCGAACAATAAATCTTTTAATATCCGTTTTTGGTTTCCATTGGTGTATTTGAATGCTGTGGGCAGAGTTCTTGAAAACTCGATTACCCGATAATCCATTAAAGGGGACCTAGACTCTAGCGAAAAGGCCATTGATGCGCGGTCTACTTTCGTATTAATATCTCCATTCAAATAGGTTTTAATATCAAAATCAGAAATACGTTCTAACAAAGGTTTAGATGGATTGGTTAAAATATGCATCAATGGATTATACTTGGCCAGATCAGGTTGTTTTACCCATGAATTTTCCATGTTGCCAAACATCTTTACGTATAATTTTTCTACGTCTTCCATAGAAATGCCCATGGCAATTAATTTATGGCGGTAACTTGGCGATTGGTTAATTATGCCTGCCAATGCTTTTCTGATGCCGTGTGGCGCATAAAACAGGCTGTTTATCTGTTTTATCCATTTATAACGATGATATCCTAAAAAAGCCTCATCTCCAGCATCACCGCTCAATGCAACAGTTACATGTTTCCTGGTATTTTTACTGAGCAACATGGTGGGTATGGCACTCGAATCAGCAAAAGGCTCATCATAAAAACGGTTAAAGTTTTCAATTAATTCAATACCATCATTGTAATTACACTCAATAGTATAATGATCAGTACCCAAATGTTTAGCAACCTGATTGGCATAAGCACTTTCATCGAAGCCTTTTTCATTAAATTTTATAGAGAATGTTTTAACATGGTCGATTTCTTTTGTTGCTAAAGCTGCAATTAACGATGAATCTATCCCACCTGATAAAAACACACCCAATGGCACATCAGCATTCATCCTGATTTTAACCGCATCGGCCAAAATAAGCGCTAAAGCTTCTTTAGCTGCTTCATAACTTCCATCAAATTTGTTCTTCCAGCCATAATCTAAAGTCCAGTATTCAGTAATTTTAAGCTTATGAGATTTAAGGTCATATTTAAAATAATTAGCCGCAGGTAATTGCTTTACCTCTGTGTAAATAGATTGAGGCTCTGGTAGATATCCCCAAATTAAATATTGATTAATGGCCTCTTCGTTAACAGTTAGGTTTCTATTTATATTAATTTGTGAGGATTGGCTTGCAAATTCGAACGATAGGTGATCGTGGGCATAATAAAAAGGTTTTTTGCCAAAGCGGTCTCTGGCACCAAACAGTTCATTTTTATGGCTATCATAAATTACAAAAGCAAACATCCCGTTAAAATGGGTTAGGCAATCGGTACCATATTCCAGATAAGCGGCGCATATTACTTCGGTATCTGAGCTGGTGTTAAACTGGTAGTTTTTCCGTTCCAGATCTTTTTTAATGTCTTTGAAGTTGTATATTTCTCCGTTAAAAACAATATGAAGGTGCATATACGAAAAGGGTTGATTGGAGCGGGCATCAAGATCGATAATAGCCAGTCTATTGTGCGCAAAAATAACTTGATCGTAATGTTGGATGCCAGTATAATCTGGACCTCGAAAACTGATTCTTGCCATTTTTTCACGGATAGTACCGTTTGAATAAGGTATGGTTGTGCCGTATATTCCACACATAGCGATAATATTTTAGATTGTTAACTGATTAATTCTTCATATTGTGCGCTGATTTTATCCAATGCGCATTTCTGATATACATTTCGCCTAATCTCGACTGGGTTCCATTGGCCTTGGGTGCAGGCCTGGATAATTCGCTGCCTAAAGCCTACCAAATCATCCTGTTCTAAAACAAAACCGTTAAAGCCATCAATAATTAACCCTGGGATTCCGCTCACCTTAAAGGTTACCACTGGCAAGCCTACGGTAAGCGCTTCTAAAACCACATTCGGGAAACCTTCTGTATAAGAACTTAACACCATTAAATCGTGCTGAACCATTACTTCGTGAATGTTTTTAATCTCTCCTAAAATTTTAAGTCTGTGATCGAGCTGAAGGTTCTTAATTTTGGTGCTAATCTGTTCTTTCAATACTCCAGTCCCAACGAAATCGAGATGATAATTTTCGGGCAAATGCGCCATGATATCAACCAGCCGCTCTAAGCCTTTTTCCAATGCAAAACGAGCCACAACTAATAATTTATAGATTTTATCAGGTGTTTTCACCTTCTTTACCGTATTAGTTTTCAATACCGGATTGGCAATTACCTTGATCAGTTCTTGATTAACATTATAAGTATCGATCAAGGATTGTTTCATTTCTTCAGACTGGCAGACGATCTGTTTGTACCCGCGATAACTTGCACTGGCAAAAAGTTCGTAAAACCTCGACTTAAATCCTTCGAACAATCTTTGTTCGTGCGGAATATTCGAAGCCCTTGCAATAAGCATCGGAATTTTTAAAAACCGCCCAACCAGTGATACCAAGATATTGATGTGATCGGTAGTGGAAAAAACCGCATAAGGTTCTTCTTTTTTTAACAGGTTATAAAGTGCAAAAAAAGATTTAGATGCTTTTTTGGTTTTTAAATCAATAAAACGTACATCATCTAAATCCATCGAAAAACAATTCACGGTCGAATCTAAAATCACAATGGTTACATCAAACTTATCTTTGTTAAATCCTTGGGCCAAGTTCCAGAACACCCGTTCTGATCCACCTGAGGTTAACGAGCTGAGTATAAAGAAAACTTTCTTCTTCAGGATAACTTCTTCGTTAATAGTTTTTTGAGGAGCGCACATACTATTTTAGTTGATGACAATTCTATTAATCGTTAACAAAATAATTTTGAAATCGGTTAGGATATCGTTATGATTGATATACCTCATATTCTGTTTTATTTTTGCGGGAATAATGCGTTCCACATAATAAGTTTCAGGGTCTTCGGCATGCTTAAGCAGTTCATTTTCGTTGCAAAACTCTACCGAAGCCCAATCGGTAATACCAGGCTTAACCGATAAAACATAACGCTGTTCGTCATTATAGAGGTTTACATATTTTCTAACTTCTGGCCTCGGACCAACAAGACTCATCTGCCCTTTTAAAACGTTAAATAGTTGTGGCAATTCATCAAGTTTATATTTTCTTAACCAATAACCCAGTCTGGTAATGCGGGTATCGTGGTTCCCAATAGTGAGTAAACTATGGTTACTCTGTACAATATGCATGGTTCTAAATTTTACCACGTGAAAATCTTTCATATTTCGCCCCACCCTGATCTGTTTAAAGATGATAGGGCCCTTGGAATCAAGCTTAATCAAAATTGCAATCAGGATTAAAAGCGGACTAAAAAGGATTAGGAATAAGCTTGCGAATACCACATCGAATACTCTTTTTTTATTCTTTTTCATAATGCAATTGCCATTTGTTTATGTGGGGTAAAAGCTTCTTCAGAAGTTTTAATGCGGTTATTCAATTGTATATTCACACAGCTGATAACCGAATTGATAATGAACTCGATCTCTGTTACCGTTAATTGCGGGTAAATAGGCAGTGAAATTTCATTTGCATAGTTCTGATAAGCCATTGGGTAATCTTCAATTTTATAACCCAGATTTTTAAACAGGGTGAGCATCGGCATTGGAATGAAGTGAACATTACTGGCAATGCCCAACGATGCAAGGTCATCAATAACCTGATCCCTTTGTTCTTCTGTAAGACCGTTAACGCGCATCGGAAAAAGATGGTAGCATGATTCTCTTTGTGTACTTACCAAAGGTGGAGCGATAAACCAATCTTCATCCTGAAAACCATCACAATAACGCTGGGCAATTTTTTTTCGTTGCGGCAAAAGTTCTTGGTTATACTTTCTGATCTGTGCAAGACCAATGGCCGCACAGATATCGGGCATATTGATCTTTAGTCCCTGAAATAAAATATCGTAACGCCAACCTCCGCCTCTCGATTTAGAAAGTGCATCTTTATTTTGTCCATTAAGTGTATACATTTTTAAGTAGTGGTATTCTGCCTCTGAATCAAACGGATATGGAAGATTTAGGCATATTGCACCACCTTCTGCTGTAGTTATGTTTTTAACTGCATGAAAAGAAAATATAGTTACATCACATTTTTGAGCGGCCGGTTTATCATGAAATAAACTACCAATCGAATGGGCCGCATCTGAAATTAACAGGATTCTTTTTAACAGCGATTGTTTTTCTGATTCACACCTAAATTTTTTCTGCACTCTATGGTTTGTAATCAGCTCTTTTAAAGTCGTATAATCACATGGCCAGCCTGCAATATCTACTGCAATTATGGCTTTTGTTTTAGTAGTAATGGCTGCTTTTACTTTATCCGGATCGATGTTAAAATCATCCAATATATCAACCATAACGGGTATAGCCCCACAATGAAGAACGGCTAAAGCTGTAGCACTATAAGTATAAGCTGGGATAATTACTTCATCGCCAGCTTTAACACCAAACCATTTTAACATTAAAATAGCGCCAGATGTCCAGGAGTT
Source organism: Pedobacter sp. SG908 (assembly GCF_011759615.1). Classification (NCBI taxonomy): domain Bacteria; kingdom Pseudomonadati; phylum Bacteroidota; class Sphingobacteriia; order Sphingobacteriales; family Sphingobacteriaceae; genus Pedobacter; species Pedobacter sp. SG908. Next base: position 1,911,815 of record NZ_JAAOYY010000001.1, on the reverse strand, counting down.
AACACATATCACTTCTTTCGTTCCGGTGATACTTTTAATTTCTTGCTCAAGAGCTTTCACTTTAGGTCCGGTTGTAATCCATTTATTATTAAGGGTATCTAATACCTGATCGATCACAGATTGATCGATAAACGGAGGTGAAAATGGAATGTTCATATTCGTTAATTTAATTTTGGTAATTCAAAATCTGCATAATTAGGATAACCCGAACGGTTAATTGTATTGAAGTAGAATAGGATCTTCTGTTTTGATTTTGGAGAGTTGTAAAATGGCAAAATAGAGGAACAACGTAGGACCACTGGTGGCCAAAAGCCACTCGTTATGGAAAAATGAATTAATGGATATGGCCAGAAAAGAGCAGCTTAAACATACAAGGAGTGCATTCTTCTTATCTTTGATATGCAGAAAGGCATAAAAAATAATCTTCCCTACTTTTCGATATAATAAAATGAGTAAAATAAAACCCAGCAAAGGCCCTAAATAAGTAATAAACATTAAATAGGCATTATGGGATGTAATTACAACTGGTCCTTTTTTATAAACAAAGTTGTGCTGTACTACATCGTTCCAGGTTTTTCCATAAAACAATAGTCCAAATGGATAATCGGTTATAATTTGAATGTTCTCGCCCATCAAATCGCCACGTTCTTCTTTGGTCTTCGCATTTTCGGTGCTTTTATTTAAAATATTCTGTTGCTTCTTACCTTCTGAAAATTGTTCAATTGAGCTTTGCGCAATAAAGAATATCGCGCAAAACATACCAAATATTAAAATAGACTTGGCTTTGTAATAACTTAAGAAAAATAACCCCGTTACAACTGCAAAAGCTACTAAAACCGACCGTTGCATGCCAAAGAAAATAAGGCATAGCGCTAAGCCGAATAAGAGCAGATTAATTAGCCAGCTTCTTTTAAACAGTATGGCATTAATAACTAGAAATGGTGTTAAAGCAGCCATTTGGTAACCGAAAGTAAAAATGGTGGTCGATATTCCCGCTGGTGCCTGCAATACATCCTCCTGCACCAAAAGCGAACGGATGGCTGCCATATTGTACCGGTGATCGATAAACATGATGATTCCCGAAAGCAGCAATACACCAAAGAAAAATCCGACTGCGATGTTCATTCGCTTTAAATTGGTACCGATAACGTAATTGAATAACAAGGCAAAACAGCCCGCAACAATTAATAGCGCAAAAAAACCGGTAACATCTGACTGGCCTATAAGATAAAAAAACAGGGCAGCAATAAAGAAAACAAATAATTCTTTGCCATAATGAAAGCCTGTTTCTTCTGTTCGATAGAAATAGATTAACGGTGCCAGGAAAACCATTGGTGCCGGAATCCTAAAAACCCCAGTCATGAAGATGTTAAATGTTGTTACGTAAACGTAGGCAAACAACAAAAAGAGAAACATTATTTTTTTAATCATGACATGATGAGTTGTTCCCAGTTGGCCGAAATACGTTCAATGGAATTTGTTTCATTGATCGATTTTGCTTTTTCTGAAAATTTTCTTCTTAAATATTTATTATTAAGCATTTTACCAATAGATAATGAAAGTTCTACTATATCTCCTTTGGTAACCAGAAGACCATTAACGCCGTGTTCAATAATTTCTGAAGGGCCAAACTCGCAATCCATTGCAACACAGGCACAACCCATCCCCATAGCCTCTACCAGTACATTTGGATAACCTTCACTTCTGGAAGAAAGCACAAAAACCTCAGCCTGTGTATAATAGTCTTGGAGATTAGATTTAAAGCCAATCAACTTGACTTTATCTTTTAGATTTAAATCGGCGATCTGTCGTTCGAGACTTGCCCTTTCTGGTCCTTCTCCTGAGATTAAAAGATCCACATCAGCCAAGTCCAGATTGCTGTAGGCTTCAATAAGGTGGTCGAAGCCTTTTTCGTGACATAATCTGCCAACAGAGAGTATAAATCGTTTGCTGTGAACAGTACCTGCGTTTAAATGAGAAAAGTGATGGATTGGATTATGTATTGTTTTAAAATTATTCAGTGTTTCGAACTGTTTAATTCTTTTAAATCCTTTAAACATCTCAAATGCAGGTAGTACAATTGCTTTCGATTTTCTATAAATGTGAAATGCAACCCACTGTAGCAATTTATTGTATTGATGTAAAGTATACGCTGGTGCTGTTCTTTCTGAAACCAGATAGGGCAAACCTAAAATTAAGCAGCATAAACCCGCCCAAACATTGGCAGATGTCATAAAACAGATGGTACAAAGTGGCTTTTCTTTCTTTAGTACAGCGAGTAACCGGTAAAAAGTTAAATAAGCATACCTAAGTCTGTTGAAAAGACTTTGATGGTCATTTCGTTTAACCAGGTTTATAATTTTAACTTTTTTATTTATTTCATACCTGACTCCTGCTGTGTTGAGACAAATCATGGTAACACTACAATCTTTATCGCTAAAGTGATTAGCCAGATTAGTGATTACCCTTTCAGCACCGCCCCCCTCTAAACTGTTGATCACGAAACATAATTTAGTAGCCATTTCGAATTAGTTTACAATCGTTTTAATAGTCTGGAAAGCGTTTCTGAATGTTTTATATTTCACTTCAAAGAAGAAATATTTTCTAAGGTAGAAGTACAAAAGCCTGGCTTTCTGCAAACCCGTATAAGTAAAAATCTTAGTAATGATATAGAAATCGCTCAGTTGCATTTTCTTTAATGGAACATAAGATACAGGGCTCCAGATACCGCCAGGATGACGTCTGTAGCAGCTCATTACTTCCGGCAAAACGTATACTTTTTTACCCGTTACCCAAGTGCTATAAAGTTTCAATAACTTATCGCAGGCATAACATTTTAAAAGCCAGTCGTTTTTATAAAGATTCTTAATGGGATCTATATTGCGATAAACAATAGTTGCAGTACATGTTTCTGCCTGTTTATTCACTACCAGATCGTTAAAGCTATACTGCAACGGAATAGGGTTAAAATCCATGTAAATCAATTCAGTATCATCAAAATTAACTTCACGGGTATAGTGGCAGCACATCACGTAATCAGGATTGTTCTCCAAAAAATCAACCTGTTTTTGCAACTTGTTAGGGTCAGTCCAATAATCGTCACCATCGCAAGTGGCTACATATTTCCCTCTGGTTTCTAAGGCCACGCGAATAACGTTTTTAACGGCACCGATGTTCTGAGGGGCTATTAAGCGTTTAATTTTACCAGGATGTTTTGCGATGTATTCATCAATAATCTCTGTGGTCCCATCGGTAGAGCAATCGTCGCCTATAATAATTTCTGTATTAAAATTGCATTGCTGCATCAAAAATCCATCCAGCGCTTTTGCAATAAATTTACGGTGGTTATAAGTGATGCAAAAAATGCTAACCATTATATCAGTATCGTCTTGTTTCATAATAGAAGCCGTTATTAATGGCCATTAACTGCCATTCCTATTCTACCATTAACCAATGTATCATAATCGGCAAGTTTAAGCACTTGTTTTTTGCGGTAATTCTGCGTTCTCAAAATAATCCTGGCCACTAAATCCTGATCAGCACTGGTTAAGGTGTGGTAAAGTGGTAAACACATAATGCGTTTAGAAATAGAATCACAGATCGGCATATTTACCTTAATGATGTAAGGTAAAGCAGATAACGATGGATAAAAGTACCGTCTGCAATACACCTGAACTAGTTCTAACTGCTTCATACAATCGAGCATAACTTCTTCTGATTTAAAAATTACAGGATAGTATGCATAATTAAATTCAGTGTCGGCCTGGATAACCTGAAACTGGGCTTCAATTTTATTCAGCCGCATCTCGTAATGAAGCGATAGTTCTTTGCGTTTACTTAAAATCTGATCGATATGTTTTAAATTACAGAGGCCCATTGCGGCATGAAATTCTGAGTTTTTAGCATTGATACCGATCTCCGAAAAAGTATCTACTCCACTATAACCGAAATTACGCATCAGCGCCATTCTCTTTAAAATTTCAGGATTTTGAGTAAAAACAGCACCACCTTCAATGGTATGAAAGAGTTTAGTAGCATGGAAGCTTGTTGTGCTTACATCTCCATAAGCGAAGATAGATTTACCTTTATATTTTGTACCAAAACAATGAGCGGCATCATAAATTACTTTTAGTCTGTGCTTTTTTGCAATGCGGTCTATCGCTTCAATATCACAAGGATTTCCGAAAACGTGTGTAGCTAAAATTGCAGAGGTATTAGACGTAATGGCCGCTTCAATTTTATTGGGGTCTATATTAAGCGTATTTTCGTCTATATCAACAAAAACGGGTTTACAGCCTTGCCAAACAATACTGCTGGTGGTTGCTACAAAAGAAAACGGTGTGGTAATAATTTCACCTTTTACTTCTAAAGCTTGTATAGCCAGTTGTAATGCAATAGTGCCATTAGTTACGTATAACAAATGTGGCAGCCCTAAATATTGCTGTAACTTTAGCTCCAGCTCATTTACTAAGGGACCATTATTGGTGAGCCACTGTCTGGCCCAAATACTACTTACGTAGCTTTTAAAATCTGCCTGTTTCGGCAAAAAGGGTTTGGTTACAGGTATCATTGTTTGAGGATTAATTGTTTAAAATCAACGAGTGCAGCCAGTTTGATACTGCTACTTATGCCGAAGTAAAAACTGCCATAGATGATGCTTATACCAACTATGCGTAAAATATTATTGATGTGATAATGTGATAAATACCAACTATCGAGGTAATAACATGAAACACCTAAAATACTAGATAACAATAAAATAGGCACAACATCATAAAGTTGTTCTTTAAGTGGGTAATTGATTAATTTACCGCTATATATTGAATTGATATAGTAAGCAAAAACTGTAAAGAAGAGCTGAAAATATAGAAGCCCCATAATGCCAAATGGAATTGCACAGATAATTCCGATTACACTCAGCACCTTTTTTAAAATTTCTAATTTCAAAAACTGACCGCTATGACCTTTAACTTTTAAAATATTCAGGTTGTATGCGTGCAAGGGATATAAAATACCGGCAATACATAAAATCTGAAAATAAGGCACAGAAGGCAGCCATTTATCGGTTAAAAGCAAGGAGATTAAAGGTTGAGCAATAAGTGCTAAAAAAATCAGGATAGGTGCATTCCAGAATAACACTTGTTGCATTAGCCTTCTGTAAACCATTTTGAGCTTTACATCATCATTGCTGATGTTCGAAAACATGGGATAGGTTACTTTACTAATGGCTGTGGAAATAATCCCAATGGGCAACTGACTTAAACTATCTGCCCTGGCATAAAAACCCAATTGGGCTGCCGCATAAAAGCGACCTATAATAACAGTATATAAATTTTGATAAATGGTATCCAACAGTCCAGAAAGCGTCATCTTGTAGCCAAAGTGAAAGTGCTTCCTGAAGCTTTTTTTATTAAAAATCAGTCGCGGCCGCCAATCTGAGTAAAACCAATGCAATGCGGTAGAAACACTCGCACTCAGCAAGCTCATCCAAACCAAACTCCACGGGCCGTAACCATTTTTTGCCAGGTAAATACCTAAACAACCACCCAATATTACTGCAGGTATTTGAATGACCGTTTGCAGTTTAAATTTCATTTCCTTAGTTAATAAAGTACTCTGAATACTGAAAAAGGCATTAATTAAAAAGGTTAATCCGTAAACCCTAACAATATCGGTAAGCAGGGGCTGTCTGTAAAAACTGGCAATTAGTGGTGCTGCAAAGAACAAAACACCATACACTATGATGCTCCCACCCAGATTAAAAAAAAAGATAGTAGAAAAATCTTTTTGTCCCGCCATCCTTGTCCGGATTAGCGACGATGTTAAGCCGCTATCCATTAAGGAGTTACCAACAGCGATAAAAATAGAGAGCATTGCAATTAAGCCAAATTCTGCAGGACTTAATAAGCGGGCCAATATAACGGTAACGAACAGGTTTATGAATTTAACACTAAACTGTTGTCCAATCGACCATATAATGCCCGATCGCGCTTTATATGTTAAACTCATGACCTTACAATCGAACCGTTTCTAATGATTGTGGCAATACTGCTTTTATATCGTATACCACACATGCTGGTTTACGCAATGCCGTGATGTTTAAACTATTGAAAGCCTCATGCGCTACTGCCAGTATGATCCCATCATACTTTCTAGTTTTTGACGAGCCATTTTCGCAGATAATACCATAGTTATGATTAGCCTGATCGGCATTTGCCCAGGGATCGTGAATGGTTACTTTAACTTTGTATTCTTCTAACCGCCTGACAATATCAATTACCTTAGTATTGCGTACATCAGGGCAGTTTTCTTTAAAGGTAAAGCCCAACACCAGTACTTCTGCCCCTACAATGTGGATGTTTTTAGCGATCATTTTTTTGATAATCTGATCGGCCACATATTTACCCATTCCATCATTTACACGCCGTCCTGCCAAAATAATTTCAGGATGATAACCAGCTTCCTGTGCCTTTTGAGCTAAATAATACGGATCTACACCAATACAATGTCCGCCAACTAAGCCTGGTTTAAAGTTTAGAAAATTCCATTTGGTTCCGGCCGCGGCTAAAACCTCAGCAGTATCGATACCGATCTGATTAAAAATCATGGCCAGTTCGTTTACAAAAGCAATATTGATATCACGCTGGGCATTTTCAATCACTTTTGCGGCTTCGGCCACTTTAATAGATGAAGCTTTATAAGTTCCGGCGGTAATTACCGAGCGGTACAGTTCGTCTATTTTTTCGGCTGCTTCTGGGGTAGAACCTGATGTGATTTTTAAGATATTGGCAACGGTATGTTGTTTATCTCCAGGATTAATACGCTCTGGGGAATAACCAGCAAAAAAATCTTTATTAAAAACCAATCCTGATCCTTTTTCTAAAATAGGTACACATTCATCTTCAGTTACACCAGGATATACGGTTGATTCATAAACTACTATATCTCCTTTTTTTAAAACCTTAGCCACAACTGCACTCGCTTTAATTAAAGGTGTTAAGTCCGGTCTGTTGTTTTTATCAACAGGCGTTGGCACTGTAACAATGTAAACCGACGAGCTGCGTAATTTTTCGATTTCATTGGTACAGTACAGGCCTTTTAAAGTTGTGCATTCGAATGTTAAAACCTCATTCAATTCAGATTCATTAACTTCCAATGTATTATCATATCCGGCTTTTAATTCTGCAATCCTGCTCTGGTTAATATCAAAGCCAAATACCTTGTATTTTTTCGCAAATTCTACTGCCAACGGTAAGCCAACGTAGCCAAGGCCAATTACCGTCATTTTCAGATTATCTTCAGCGTTATACATAATGTTGTTGCGTATTTACGGTTAATGTTAAGTTGCTTATTGGCACTCTGGTAACTAAGGCACAGTCTAAATGATCGAATGACATTAAAACATACTTGCCTTGAATCTGAATCACCTCTCCTTCCTGATTATGGAAAAGACCATTACTGATCCGAACCCGGTCTCCTTTGGAAACACCAGTTAAACTCACCACATCTACATCATTGTAGGCATCCATAATGTGTTTCAACTTTTCAATCTCACTATCCCGAACTACTGCAGGTTTACCCATGTAATTAATAAAGTTTAAAACGCCGAGTGTATACCTGATTTTGTAACCCTCCCGTTCATCTATTTTCACAAATACATATCCGGCAAAAAGTGGAAGACTAACTATTTTCTTTCTATCGGCCCATTGATTTTCTACATTACGCACTGGACAAAAAGATTCGAAACCTTGCTCTTGCAGCAAACGGTCAACTTTTTTCTCCCAACGGGGACGGGTATAGATCACAAACCATTTTTTTGTGAACGAGGGCTTAATGTTAAATGTAGATTCCATTTTTTGATGAGGTTATAGTTTGGTTTTTTAGGCGATTTGATACAGCTTCGCTATATCACTTACATGATAGCTATCGGTTATTCCTTTTTCACTGTATGCTAAAAGGCTTTATTCAGTCTGTTGGATACAGCTTCGCTATATCACTTACATGACAATTTTATATTCAAATCTTGTTTTGCTTTTTGGGCAAATGGGCAATCTAATTAAGAGTTGTTTGCAAGCTGCTAATGCCTTAAATGATGCTCAGTTTAAGCACCTCGGCCTTACTGTTTGTAAACAGAATTAAATCGTTTGGGGACGTTTATTTGGTAAAGGGCAAAGTATTCTCTTTTAAAACATGTTAGCTTTAGTTTGCCATGGCATAACCATAACCACCATAGCTGTATTTTTGGCTCTTTTCTCTTTTGGCGTCGTTAAAAACGACCATCGGATTTTTAAGTTTATTGTTTTCGCAAATGTCTTTTAATATGGCCAACTGGTATTTGTTGGTATAGTTATAGCGCACCAGATAAATGCTTACATCAGCATATTCGGCCAGGCTAAAGGCATCGGCCACCTGCCCCACCGGCGAAGTATCAATGATAATGTAATCGAATCTTTCTTTCAGTTCATCAAACAATAGATCCATTTTAGGGCTCATCATTACTTCGGCTGGATTTTCAGGCGATTGACCACATCCAATAACCCAAATATTATCAGAAACGTTGGTTGGCATAATAATATCTTCTAAAAACACAGATTCACCAATTAAATAGTTTGTTAAACCACTAGTTTGTTTTAAACCAACTTTATTTAGGAGATCGGGTTTTCTTAAATCGAACTCCAGTATAACAACTTTTTTATCAAGCATACCTAATGTAGTAGCCAGATTTACACTAAAGAATGTTTTCCCCTCTCCTTTCATACTGGAGGTAACCAGCATTACTTTATTTTCGATATTGTTAGACATCAGGCCTAAATTCATTCTGATGTACCTGAACAACTCTGATATAGTAGACCGGTTATCTTTTTGAAAAACGATTGTGCTTTTATCTTGGTTATGAGAAAGTTCACCCAGCATTTTTGCACCTGTTAACTCAATAGTACTGGCATCTTGTACTTTATTGTTTAAAAATCCTTTGGCATAAATTGCTCCTGCAGGTACAAAAAACCCAAAAATAAATCCACATAGATACAAAAGTGGTTGCTTAGGGCTATCGGGTGTAGTATTGTAAGCTGGTTTATCTACCACCTGCGAAGTTGGAACAGTTGCAGAAAGCGACAAAGCAGTTTCTTCTCTTTTTTGTAGTAAATACTTATATAAACCCGATTTTACGCTTTGTTCACGGCTTCTTTCTAATAAGCCACGCTCAATGGTGGGTACAGATTTAATTTTATTGTCGAATTGAGAGTAGTTGGCGCTCAGGTTGTTTCTTTCAATAACAAAACCCTGTTTTATGCTAGATAAGTTCTCTAAAATATTGGTTTTTAGGGTTGCTATTTGCTCGTTAAGGTTTAGTACCAAAGGGTTTTCAGCATTAGCGGTACGTAACATTCTATTTCTTTCCAATTGCAGATCGTTAAATTTTGAAATCAATGAATTCAAAATCGGATCTTTTAAGCCCATTGCACTTGGAGCGAGATTAAACTGACTTTGTTTACTCTTGAAATAATTTTCGATAGACTGCAATAACCTCAACTGCACAGATGATGCTTCCAATAACTGGTTATACTCTCCTGAGCGCGCAGCATTCATCTGCGCATCCATATTAACATCGGTAACACGGTTTTGCTGCTTGTAGCTCTCCACATCCTCCTCAGTACCAGAAAGATCTGCAACGAGGTATTTTAAGCGGTTATCAATAAATTTAATGGTATTTCTTGCAATTGTATTTTTATTATTAACGTTATTGATGTTATAGGTTTCAATCAGATCGTTAAGAATATCAATTCCTCGCTGTGGAACCACATCGTTCAAACTTATGGTAATGGTATTGGCATCTTTAACTACCGGAACTATCTTTAATGAGGTCAGATTATAAGCTTCTGTCATTTTATATAAGTTTTTAAACTGAAGTCTAATTTTGCCAAATTCAGTTTTATACGCAGGTCCCTTATCTATCTTAATCGCATAGTCTTTAGTATTAATGGTATCGCCATACTTCACTATATTTGTCTTTAGGCTATCCTGAATGATATAAGAGATTTCATCCAGGTAAGAAACGTTAATTTTTCTTCCGTAAGCACCATTTTTTAAACTTATAGCTGTAACTACAAGTGGCGAAGTTTTTCCATAAAGTTCTTTCTCTCTAATTCCTTCTTTTTTAAAGTAAGCTGTTTCTAGGTTTAGTTTTTTCAATACTTTAAAAATCAAGTCTCTCGACCTTAAGATCTCAATTTCATTATCAACCGTTTTAACCGTTTGAAACATATTAAGATCGCTGAAAGCGGTGCTGTTTGACATTGCTGCGCCATTTTTATCATCAGAGATTAGTAGTGTGCTACTCACTTTATATTTTGGTGGAGTAACGTATAAAAATGCATATACGGCAGCCATAGAAATAATGATACTGATTAAGAAATAGTGCCAGTTTCTGGCAAATCTGGTCATAGTTTCTGCAAAATCATTTGCGCCGCCTATTGAACTTTGTTTAAGCATGATATAGTGTTTTAAGAAACGTTATCGACGGAGAACAGCTGTAATCAATACTGCTACAGCAGATATTGAAGCAATTACTACTGGCATAATGCGCGTATTCGGACTGTATTCAATCGCTTTAGACTTATCTGGTTCTACATACACCACATCGTTTTGTTTCAGATAAAAAAACGGAGAATCCATCACATCCTGATTGTTTAGATTAAGTCTTTTCATTACTCGTTGGCCATCTTGTTGCCTGATCACCAAAATATTCTCTCTTTTGCCATAAACAGTCATATCGCCTGCCATACCTAGTGCTTCCAGGAGATTAATATTATCGCCCTGCACGGTAAAAGTTGATGGTTTGTTTACCTCGCCAATTACTGTTACTTTAAAATTGACCAACTGAACATCAACTACCGGTTTTTTAACATATTTATCTAATTCTTTCGATATTGTAGCCTGTGCCTGCTCAATGGTTAAACCTTCCAAGCGAACATTGCCTACAACAGGAAGATTAATCATCCCGTCCTTACTTACCCGATAACCATCTACTTTATAATTGTTTTCGGAACTTGCGTTTCGTGTATTAACGGCAAATAAAACATTCGACTCTTGGTTTAAACTGTTTATACTTACACTTAAAAGGTCGTTTTGCTGAATTTTAACTTCCTGCCCTTGAAGCTTAACTTCGCTGGTTTGTTTAGCCAGGTTACTAAAGTATACAAGATCTCTTCTGGGAGCGCATCCGCTGATAATGCTTGTATATATTGCGATAAATAATATTACTTTCTTCATAGCTTAAGTAATGTTTAGTTTTTTGTTTCAGTTTATTGAGAACTAAGCTATGCAATTAAGCATCAATGTTTTATAGGCAAAACAGGGTTGTATTTAAATTGTATAAAATATAGCCTGCATGCACAGCATTTTAAATACTGTGCTCATAAATTGCACAACATTTGTAAATTTTACAACGCGTAACTTGTATAATATTCGGGCTGTATTTTTACTCAAACAAACCTGTTTTTGGGTGAGATCTTAATCGGTAAAGCTCAAAAAACATCAGAAAATGTTTTAACATTTAAAAAAGCTATTTAATACTACATTTTATAAGGCGTATAAAATGACTTTTATAAAATTTTAGCAAAAAACTGCCGATTACTAGGCCAAGATTTACTATTTAATACATTCCTTTTTCTTAGCCAGGCTCTGGATAAGTCGCGATATGCATATTTCTGTGTAAGTTGTTTTACAGTACATTTATAATTGCCTAAAAATTACATTCTAATCAGCATGATTGAGCTTTCCTTAATTGCGATATGTTCGTTGCAATCGATCCAGGTAAAACGATTAATATAAGGGGCATATCCCTTTAACGTAGTGCAAAAAACTAAAAAAGTTGACAACTGTGAAAGCTGTAAACATGCATTAGCAAAACATGTACAGTATGCTTTCAAAGGTATTAAAAGCTTGTTTTATGCATAAATTCGTAAAAAACCTAAAAGAAAAATGAAATATGAAAGTTATTATTTACGGAATTGGAAAAATGGCTGAATTTATCTGTTATTCTTTCATGAATGACAGTGATTATAATGTTGTTGCCTTTTGTGTTGATGATGTTTATGCGCCCCCAGCGGGCAATACGCTACAAGGATTACCCATCTTAAGCTTCGAACAGGTAATTAAAGATTTTTCGCCAGAATCCCATAAAATACATATTGCTATTGGTAGAAATAGTGCGAGAGAAAGTGTATACCATAGGGTAAGCCAAGCGGGCTATAGTTTTGCAAATTACGTTTCCTCTAAAGCAAATATATGGCCTGAATTAATGTTTGGGCACAATACTTTTATCGATCAATGCTGCGATATACAACCTTTTGTAACCATAGGCAATAATTGCATGCTTATTGGCGCCAGAATTGGCCATCACTCTACCATAGGAAACAATGTTTTGCTATCTGGTAATATATTAGCGGGTAATGTAAATATTGGAAATAACTCTTTTTTAGGTATAAACTCCGCCGTTAAAGAAGATATTACCATTGGCAGTCATAACATTATTGGTGCAGGTGTTTTTATCAACAAAAATACTGAAGATTATGCTATTGTTTCTAACGGCTCAGTACCGCAACGTATAGGAGACTCGAAGCGTTTTGTTATGTTTAACAAAGCTCAGCAAGTTAAACAAACTTAGAAAATGTTTTATACATAAAAAGGGAAGCTATTATTAACTTCCCTTTTTTATTTAGCCTAACCGTAATTAAACTTTTGCTCTGTTTTCGGCACTTCTTTTCAGCTGTGCATTAATGCGGCCTAAAACATCGTAAAGATCGAAAGGTTTACTGATATAATCATCAGCAAATGCAGCTATAGCTTTCTGTTCGCTGTTATTCTGTGCAGACATTACAATAATCGGGATGTGTTTAGTGAAAATATCGGTTTTTAAATCTTCGCAGATTTCTGCTCCGTTTCCATCCGGCAACATTACATCAAGCAAGAAAAGATCAGGCATGGCATCCTGGATATTTTTCTTTAACTCAGCAAATGATGATGAAAGCTGTAGTTCAAAGCCCTCGTCCTTTAATAGAATTTCAATAACGTTTCTGATCTCCTGATCATCCTCTAAAATGTGTATTCGTTTTCTTTCCATGTTCAAATTATAATGTTTGGGATATACTGTTTGCGTGGAATTCGCTATACAATAGTAACAGTAACACCTAAACTCTCTAAATGTTTAACAATTTGTTCAGAAATTCCTTTGTCGGTAATTATATGATCAATTTCTTCTAATCCACATATCTTTCCGAATCCTCTTTTTCCAAATTTTGTAGAATCGGCCAGTACAATTGTTTTTTGCGATGCACCGATCATTTTGCGGTTTAAATGCGCCTCCATTGCATTTGTAGTGGTTAATCCAAAATCAAGATCAATTCCATCAACGCCTAAAAACAGTTTGTTAAAATAAAAATCCTGCAAAACCTGTTCCGCATAAGCGCCCATTACAGATGAAGAACTTTTTCTAAGTAAGCCACCCAGTTGTATTACTTCAATACTAGGCTCTCGCATTAATTCAAGCGCTACATTTAATGCAGAAGTAACCACTGTTAAATTTGTTGCAGGTACAATGTTCTTCGCAAAATATAATACTGTGGTACCCGATGCAATAACAATTGAATCGTTATCATTTAACAGCGCAGCAGCAGCAATACCTATTTTATTCTTTTCGGTCGATTGTATTTTCTCTTTCTCATTAACTGGGCGATCTACCGTATATGGATTGTTTACGGTTGCACCTCCATGTGTTCTAAACAGGAGGCTCTTATCTTCCAGTAGTTTTAAGTCCTTTCTTATTGTTACAGACGACACTTTCAATTCCTTACATAAATCTACTACATTTATGTATTGATCACGTTGCAGGCGACTTAAAATAAACTGGTGCCTCTCAGCCAAATTCATCATAGTATATTTAATTAGCGTGCCTGCAAATTAATAATAAAAACATTCTTTAAAATATTTTAGGCAAATATTTAATAAATTTTTAACACGCATATTATATTATTTCGATTATGATTTCTTATAATTGCGTATTGTTTCGTTTTATTATTTTTATAAATCTAAATGGAAAGATTACATCCACATCATATAACAGAAAACATAAACTGGGACTTTATTATTATTGGTGGGGGTGCTACCGGATTAGGCACCGCATTAGATGCTGCGAGCAGGGGCTTTAAGACTTTGCTGGTAGAACAATCTGATTTTGCCAAAGGAACATCCAGCCGGAGTACCAAATTGGTGCATGGCGGCGTCCGTTATCTTGCACAGGGAGATATCGGTTTAGTTAAACATGCATTAAAAGAACGTGGTCTATTACAACAAAATGCAAAACACCTCGTAAATAAAGAAGAATTTCTGATTCCCTGCTACGATTGGTTCTCTGTTATAAAATATTTAACCGGGCTTACACTGTACGATTGGCTAGCGGGCAGATATAGCTTCGGCAAATCTAAATTCTTCTCGAAAAAAGAAACCTTAAATATGATGCCCGGTATTAAAGCGAAGGGTTTAAAAGGAAGCATCAGGTATTACGACGGAAAGTTTGATGATGCCCGTTTAGCAATAAACATTGCACAAACCGCTATCGAAAAGGGTGCGTCATTATTGAACTATACAAAGGTTATTGGTTTATTAAAAAGCGGCGATACAATTACTGGTATAGAAACAGAAGATACTATAACTGGCTTAAAGGCTAAATATAATGGTAAAATAATAATTAATGCAACGGGGGTGTTTGTAGATGACATCCTGCAAATGAATAACCCGAATTCAAAAAAAATGGTACGTCCGAGTCAGGGCGTACATGTGGTACTTGATAAAAGTTTTTTAAATAGCGAATCGGCTTTAATGATACCCAAAACCTCTGATGGCCGTGTTTTATTTGCTGTTCCATGGCACGACCATTTATTGGTAGGCACAACAGATACGCCTTTAGACGAACATAGTTTAGAACCCAGAGCACTAAAAGAAGAGGTAGATTTTATTATGAGTACTGCCGCAAGTTATTTTAACCGCAAGCCTATGGAAGAAGATATCTTAAGCGTATTCTCAGGTTTACGCCCTTTAGCCGCACCTACCAATGGCGATGTAAATAGCACGAAGGAAATTAGCAGAGACCATAAATTGATTGTTTCGGCAAAGGGGTTAATTACTATTACAGGTGGTAAATGGACCACCTACCGCCGAATGGCGGAAGAAACGGTTGATTTGGCCATTACTCATGCAAATTTAGAATCGAAAGCATGCGTAACCCAAAATTTAAGCATACATGGCAATTCTGCCAATATTGCAGGTGATCATTTAGCTATATATGGATCCGATCGCAGTAAAATTGAAGCGTTAATTGCACAAGATCCAAGTCTTGGCAACAAATTACATCATGCATTCCCTTATACAGAAGCCGAAGTACTTTGGTCTGCGCGGAACGAAATGGCCGAAACAGTAGAAGACATTTTAAGCAGACGACTTAGGATACTGTTTATTAATGCACAAGCTGCTAAGGATATGGCACCTAGAGTAGCTTCGCTCCTAGCTAAAGAATTAGCTGCTGATAAAAACTGGGAAATTAACCAAATCGAAACTTTTAATAAATTAGCCGATGGTTATATTTATCATTCAACACCTAAAATAACCGAACCGGCTCTTTAGCCAATAACCAAATACCTAATTATGAGTAAATACATCTTGTCTATCGATCAGGGAACCACAAGTTCGAGAGCAATTATTTTTAATTACAATGGTGAAATTGTTGCCATTGCGCAACGAGAATTCACACAGATTTATCCTAAAGCCGGCTGGGTAGAACACGATCCAATGGAAATCTGGTCGACACAATTGGCTGTTGTAACAGAAGTGATTGTTAAAGCAGGATTAACCGTGGGCGATATTGATTCTATCGGCATTACCAATCAACGCGAAACCACTGTGGTTTGGGATAAAGAAACCGGGCAGCCCATTTATAATGCTATTGTGTGGCAAGACAGGCGTACTTCTGCCTATTGCGATGAAATTAAAGCGCAAGGGTTAGCCAATAAAATACAGGAAAAAACGGGATTGATTATAGATTCTTATTTCTCTGCTACTAAGGCCAGATGGATCTTAGAAAATGTTGCTGGTGCCAGGGAAAAAGCTGAAGCAGGAAAACTTGCCTTCGGAACCATAGACACCTGGTTAATCTGGAAATTAACAGCTGGCGAAAAACATGTAACCGACGTAAGTAATGCATCGCGAACGATGCTTTACAACATCCACACTTTAAGCTGGGATGAAGAATTGCTTAAACTTTTTTCTATACCGAAAGCAATGCTTCCAGAGGTAAAATCATCAAGTGAGGTTTATGGTGAAACCGCTGGCCGTATATTGGCCGCAAAAATTCCTATTGCTGGTATAGCTGGCGATCAGCAGTCAGCCTTATTCGGACAAATGTGTACCGAAATCGGGATGGTAAAAAACACTTACGGTACTGGCTGTTTTATGTTGATGAATATCGGCTCAAAGCCAAAAATTTCTGCCAATAATTTATTAACCACTGTCGCCTGGCAGATAAATGGCGAAGTAAATTATGCTTTAGAAGGAAGTATTTTTATTGGAGGTGCTGTTGTACAGTGGCTTCGCGATGAAATGGGACTCATTTCTAAATCGGCCGATGTTGAAACCTTAGCTAAAAAAGTAAAAGATACCGATGGCGTTTATGTTGTTCCAGCTTTTGCAGGCTTAGGCGCTCCACATTGGGATCAACATGCGCGAGGCACCATAACAGGGTTAACCCGTGGTACAAACAAATCGCACATCGCCAGGGCAGCCTTAGAAAGCATTGCCTACCAAACCATGGATGTTTTGAAAGCTATGGAAGCAGATGCAGGTGTAAATATTACCGAATTAAGGGTAGATGGTGGTGCTACAGCTAACGATTTACTGATGCAGTTTCAGGCCGATCTGTTAAATTGTAAGGTAATCAGACCAGATGTAACAGAAGTTACCGCCATTGGCGCTGCATATCTGGCCGGATTAGCTACCGGTTTCTGGAAAAGTATAGATCAGATTCGTTCGCAATGGAAAATTAACAGAACTTTTGTTGCTGAAGAAGGAATTGATAATACGGAAAGAATAAAAGGCTGGAATAGAGCAATAAAAGCTGCTCGTGTAAACGCAGAAGACTAATTGGACAAATTTTAATCGGATAAGAATTTAATTATATGAATGTATATCTCGCAGAGTTTATTGGTACAGCACTATTGATTCTTTTAGGAAATGGCGTAGTAGCTAACGTAGTGCTTAAAGGCACTAAAGGGAATAATAGTGGATGGATTGTAATTACAACTGCTTGGGCACTTGCTGTATTTGTAGGGGTTGTTGTTGCTGCCCCCTATAGTGGGGCACACTTAAATCCGGCTGTAACCCTCGCACTTGCCATAGGAAAAGGCTTCAGTTGGGCCTTGGTTCCATTCTACATCATTGCACAACTGGCTGGCGCAATGACAGGATCTTTTCTGGTTTGGCTTATTTACAAAGATCATTTCGACGCTACTGATGATCAGGGTTTAAAAGCCGCGCCTTTTGCAACTGCTCCAGCCATCAGAAACATGTCGTCAAATTTATTGTCAGAAATTATTGGCACTTTCGTTTTAATATTTGTGATCTTTTATTTTACCGATGCCAGTATGGGCACTAAAGAAACAGTTACCACGCCTATTGGCCTGGGCTCAATTGGCGCAATCCCGGTAGCATTTTTAGTATGGGTAATTGGCTTGGCTTTGGGCGGAACAACCGGGTATGCCATTAATCCGGCAAGAGATTTGGGCCCCCGGATTATTCACTTTTTAATCCCGATGAAAGGAAAAGGAAGTAGCGACTGGGGTTATGCCTGGGTACCAATTGTTGGTCCGATAGTCGGATCAGTATTAGCTGCAGTTGCATTTTTGTTGATTAGCAAATAGAAAACATCCCTTTA
Organism: Pedobacter sp. SG908; assembly: GCF_011759615.1. Taxonomy (NCBI): domain Bacteria; kingdom Pseudomonadati; phylum Bacteroidota; class Sphingobacteriia; order Sphingobacteriales; family Sphingobacteriaceae; genus Pedobacter; species Pedobacter sp. SG908. The sequence continues at coordinate 1,893,835 of NZ_JAAOYY010000001.1, read as the reverse complement.
TCGTCATTGCGAGAAAGCTTTTTCAGTTGACTAAGCAATCTTTTAAATTTATCTTATAAGATTGCTTAGTCGTTCGTGTGCGATGGTGCCCCTAAAGCATTACTGAAAAGCAGCTCTTCCTACTTGTTCATCACCTAAGTATATCCAAATGGCACCTTTTAAATATTTTCCAAAAGAATCTTTCATGTCCTGTAAGCTTACTTTGTTAAAATTTGCAACCATATTTTCAGTTATACTATAGTCGCCAAGAACTTCTGCTTCACCTAAATCTTTCACAATCGAACTTGCACTTTCCTGATGCCTGTAATACCTATCGCGATGATCTTTTTTTAATGCCTCAAGATAACGTTCACTGTACTTCCCTTCTTTAATATTGTTATAAACTGAAACCATTGCTTTAAAAGCTTTTTTAGGCTGTGTGGTACTTACAAACATAGAAGTATATGGAATCTGTTGCACTTTAACGGTTGCACCAGGCGCATATGACAAGCCAAGTTTAGTTCTCAGCTCATAATTCATGCTGCCACTTAGGGCATTAATTGTTAACACAAAAGCATAATAATCGGCATTGGTCATAGTGGGGGCATTCATAATGCAACTCATGTAATTGGTTGCAATATCTCTTTGCTCTATTACCAAATGCTCTCCTGTTAAAATCTTCCGATCGTAAATTGGCGGTGTATAGTCTTTTCCTTTAAGTGCACTAAAAGAGGCTTGAATCTTCTTCTCCAGTTCTTCTTTTGTAATATTTGCAGCAACTACCAAAAACATTTTATTCTTGTTCAGCAATTCGCTATGGTAATAATTGCTAACTATTTCGGCGGTAAAGCCACCTACGGTTTTACTTGTACCTAAAGGATTAATGCTGTAAGGCGTATCCTTAAACATACTTTCCATAGTTAATTGTTCAATCCTTGTTTCAGGATCAGATTGACTATGATAAATACCTGTAATCATACGCTCTTTCGTAGTTTGGAACTCGGTTTTATCAAAGGCAGGATTAATTACTGCATCTGAAAAAAGTTTCCAGCCCTGATCAAGATACTTAGAAATACAATTCATGCTAATTGTGCCATAGTCAGTTGTTGATGAACCAGAAATATCAATCCCGTATTCATCAGCTAACTCCTGATAATCGACAACGCTGTAATTTTTAGTACCGCAGGTTGCTGCAGATGCCAAGGCCAGGTTCTCAATTCCAGCTCTTTCAGCGTTATAATTCATTACACCACCTTTAAAAAACATGCTCATACTAACCGTTTCTTTCTGGGTTGGTTTTAAAATTACCTTTAAGCCATTCACATCAAATGAAATGGCTTTAGTTTGCGCACTGGCAATATGGAAAACTAAGATTAAGTTTATTAAAAATATGAATCTTTTCATGGAGCGTAAAGTTAGTTTGGTGATTTAAAAAATGTTTCTGGCTTCACTTCGTTCATACCTGCTTTATCCATCATCAGGCCAGCACAATAAGGTTTATCTTTAATATACTTGCGTACATAATCTAGCAAATCCTTCCTTGTTACCTTATTTACATTTTCTTCATAATGGGTATAATAATCAATCGATGCTGAAGCCCACCAAAACGAAAGTAAATGTGCGTAGTCGGAGGTAACCTCTCTCCTTTCCACTTGTTCGATAGACAATAGCCTTTTGGCTCTTTCAATCTGTAGATCAGACAAATAATCATCATTGGCCCAAAGCGAGATTTGCTTAAGCACTTCCTGATAACATTCTTTTATTTTTGCCGGATTAGGGCTTACCATCAAACTAATCGGACCAGTATATTTTTGCGTATAATAATTTACATCTGCCTGTTGGGCCAATCCGGAATTAATAAGCGCCTGCTTCATCTTAGAGCCATTTTGATTCACAATAAACGAAAAAACATCGGCAGCATAAGTGGCAGGAATATCGTTTCTGGTATCGGGGCCATGCCAGCTAAAAAGCATAAATGGAACAGGGCTCTTATTCGATTCTACAAAATAATAATCCTTTTTTTGAAGTGGTTTAAACTCTGGAATGGGCCATTTTACAAAAGGATCAAAAGGCGAACGTTTCCAGCTTCCAAAAACGGAGTTTACATAACCAAAAGCTTCATCAACATTAACATCGCCTGCTATTACCAAAACAGAATTATTTGGCCAATAGTATTTATTTTTAATGGAATCCATTTTTGATGGAGTAGCAGATAAAATTACCTCGTGGCTGCCGATTACATTTTTACGGGAATAATTTGTCCCCCACATATGTCGCGAATTGGCCTCTATCAAAGCAAATATCGGACTCGATTCATGCCTTGTAAACTCGGCATTTACGACTTCATTTTCCAAAGCCATATCTTCCTTTATGAATTTTGGATAACGGATTGAGGAATTCATTAAATTTAAACCAGGCTTTAAATTAGCGGCAGGAAGTGTGAAAAAATAATTTACCACTTCTTCTCTGGTGGTCGCATTCGAACTGATATCCAGATCGTTCATTCTCGAATTTAGACGTTCGAAATCGGGATAATCTTTATTAGCCTTAAAAAACAAGTGTTCGTAAAGGTGGCTTAGGCCATTAAATTCGTCAGTTTCGGTAAAAGAACCATTTCTACAGGCCATTTCGATGGTCACCAGCGGCACAGTCCGATCTACAACAACCAGCACTTCCAAACCGTTATCAAGTTTTTTAAAGTGCATGTTTTCTCCGGGCTTTTCCTGAGCAACAGCAGAACCAAGACACAAAATATAGGCTAAGGAGCTAAATAATAGAGAGCGCATATTTTTAATTAAATTTTGTCACCAAATAAGGGTTAATCTTTCACTTTAACAAATAAAAAACGCTTTATTTATAAATTGTCTTTATCTAGCAGATATATGAATAATTATAGTTTATGTTCTTAAATAAGTATCTTTGAAGTAGAACAATCTTATACGCTAACCATTTAAAATTGCAAGAATACTTCCTCGTTGTTGATACCGAAACTTCAGGTCTACCTAAAAATTGGACAGCACCTTATTCTAAAGAAAAGAACTGGCCTTATATTGTCCAGATTGCCTGGATTATTTATGATCAGTCTTATCAGGAAATTAAGCGAGAGAATCACTACATTAAAAATACCGATTTCACCATTGATAAGGCTGCATTAAAAATTCACAAAATCACCCCTGAATATCTGCATATCCATGGCGAAAATAAAGAAAAAGTAATGTTGCAGTTTTCTAATGATATAGAAAAATACAAGCCTTTGGTTATCGGCCATTTTATTGAGCTCGATTATCACATGGTGAATGTAGAGTTATACCGTATCGGAAGAGAAAACATATTTAAAAATCTGGCTTTTTTCTGTACGATGAAAGCAAGCGCACCATATATTACCAATACAGTAATCAGTCATTTAAAGCTAGATAAATTTTACACCATTTTATTTAATGAAGTACCCGAAAATACGCACAATGCTTTATCTGATACATTAAATACAGCAAAGATTTTCTTTCATCTTTTAAAAACAGGCAAAATTAGCTTAACTTCAGCTCTTCGCCAGGAGCATACTTTTAACTTGAAAAAGAAAGAGACAAAAGAATTTTCGTTTAAAAGAATTTTACAGGGACTTTTTAATGGAAGATAAACTAGCAGATCAAATTTATACTGCCCGTATTGGAGACATTACTTTCAAAAAAATTGTGAGTTGCAGCCCAGGCACGCCTATTTTTGAAGCTGCAATTAAAATGTCGGAGCAGAAAACCAGCTGTCTCTTTATAAAAAATGAGCAGGATGTTTATCTTGGCTTTGTAACCGATATTACCTTAAGGGATAATGTAATTGCCAAACAGCTGAATTCGAATTTGCCGATTGACGAAGTTATGGATACTCATATTGTTACCATAACTCCAGATGCTTATGTGTATGAAGCAATATTGATGATGTTCAGTAAAAAATCGCGTTATTTATTGGTAAACGACAATGGTAATTATGTTGGTTTTCTAAGCAGGAACCGCCTTTTAAGCGAGCAGGCCGAATCTCCATTAGTTTTTATCCAATCTGTAAAATCGGCTGTAAATACCAGCGATTTAAAACTAAAATGGCAGAAAGTACCAGGCATTGTATCTCAGCTTCTGGCTAGAGGTGTACACTCGAAAATTGTAAACGAGGTGATTACTACTATTGCCGATACCATTTCTTTTAAAATTATTGAAGATGTAATTGCCAAATTAGGTCCACCACCTGCAAAATTTGTATTTATGGTTTTGGGTAGTGAAGGGAGAAAAGAGCTTAGCCTAAAAACCGATCAGGATAATGCCATTATTTACGAAGATACCGGAGAGGATAAAAGAGCAGCTGTACGCTCTTATTTTCTCGATCTGGCTACCCAGGTTTCTGATAAACTAAATTTTGTGGGCTTTGTATACTGTGATGGTGATTATATGGCCACCAATCCAAACTGGACACATTCACTATCGCACTGGAAGTACAATTATAAAAACTGGATAGAAGAAGCTTTACCCGAAGCTGCTGTAAAATTTGCCGCATTTTTCGATTGCCGGGCTATTTATGGCGATTTAGCTATTATGGAAAGTTTAAGGTCTTTTGTTGATGAGGAACTCCAAAAACCAATTGAAAAATTCTACGTATACCTAGCCAAAAATGCCCTACTCTATGAGCCACCGCTCACTTATTTTAGGAATATTAGAACGCAAAAAATCCATAAAAAAGAGGTATTCGATATTAAAACAGCCATGACCCCTATTGTGGACCTGGCAAGGGTTTACGCATTACAGAACAGGATTTTTCAAAAAGAAAATACCGGCGAACGTTTAAAGGCCTTAAGAGAAATAGGTGTTTTTAGCGAAGAGCAATTTAACGAACTTTCGCAATCGTATTATTACCTGATGGGTTTAAGACTAAAACATCAGGCCAATCTCATTATCAATGATCAAGCTGCTCCCAATAACTTTATCGAAATTGATAGTTTAACTAAAATTGAAAAGGTAACACTGATCGAAATTTTCAAAATCATCCAGAACTTTCAAAGTGGAATTAGGATGAAGTTTACCAATACTTTGGGTTAATTGTAGCTGTTTTTCGATACATTGAACTAACAGGCATATCAGTTAACTGAGGATTATGTCTGTCATCTTCCCTCCTTAATTCAATTTCCGGTATCATTATTTCTAATTTTTGTTGTAAAAATTCTGCAAATCCGGCTCAGTCATTTATATTTCATAAAATTTAGCCAATAAGTCTGATAAATACTACATACAGAGAATAATAGTAAAGAAAAAGATCCTGTCAGGATGATTTCTCAGATAATCAAACGTTTGCGTGTTGTAATCTTTACATTTCTTGCAATCCCAAAAAAAAGAGGCATGAAACGCGCTGTTTATGTTTTTAAAGTTAAGCTAATAAATGTATTTCTGACAATTACAACACAAACGTTTGCGCTGATTTATTTTAACAAAGTATAATTACTGTTTGTAACTTAAGGATTACAAAGCAAAGAGAACTAACTGATTACGCTTCATTTTTAATTGAATATTGAGGGATAGCGGCCAGGTTTGGCAAATATTGATGATGTAGCCTTCTATTTTATGAAGGTCAGTACATGTGGCTGAGTTAAGCACGTTAAACAAAACATTATTAACCAATTCATATTATCAATTCCTAAACTAAAAATTATCTAATGAAAAAAAACAGTCTACTTTTTGCAGGCCTTGTCTCCGCCTGTCTATTTGTGCTATCTTGTAAAAAAGCCGAAACCTTACAACCTGAGGAAAAAACGCCTACCCTAAGCCATAAAATGGCTACAGTAAACATTATTACACAAACCCGTAATGTAAATGTAGTGTATTTTGTGCCTAACGACCTGGATACCTTAGCTGGTTATCGTAAAAGACTAAGTGATCTTTTATTGTGGACCCAGGACTGGTATAAACAGGAAATGAACCGAAATGGTTATGGCAACAAAACTTTCGGTTTGGCCGATGATGGTTCAGGCGGTGTAAAAATTCTTACTATTAGAGGAAACTTACCGAAAAGCAGTTATCCTTACTCAGGCGGTTCTGGTGCTGTAGCCAGCGAAGTAAATGCTTATTTTGCTGCACACCCTGCCGATAAAACCAGCGATCATACACTAATTATTATACCAAGATACTCTATAGGCTCAAATGGCACGCCAAGTGGTGGTCCGTTTTACGGTACTGGCCGATGGTGTTATGCCCTTGATTATGAAGAAATGGACATTGCCAACCTTGGTTTAAATACAACTGTAGGTAATCGTTTCAGTGTTTGGTTTGGGGGAATGGTGCATGAGTTGGGCCATGGCTTAAATTTACCACACAACAGGCAAAAAGTTTCAGAAAATTCTACACTGGGTATGGCATTAATGTGGGCAGGTAATGGTACGTTAGGTAAAAGTCCTACATTTTTAACTGCTGCCGATGCCGCTATTTTAAACGCTAACCAGGTTTTTAACAACAACTCTAATACCTACTACGGTTCCGTTACCACCACTATCCCGAAAATTTATGCCAGTTACGATAGTGGCCTGGCTTCGATCGTCGTATCTGGAAAATTTACCTCAACCGGTAATGTAACCAGTATATTATATTACAACGATCCAAATGTAAATAACGAAGGTACAGGTGTAAACAAAGATTACAATGCCATCACCTGGGAGTCGAAAAAAATTGGTACAGATAGTTTTAGGGTAGTCATGCCAATTGCCGATCTGCAGGAAAAAGCCGATGGTATTCCTTACGAGCTGAAAGTGAAACTGGTACACGATAATGGTACGGTAACCGAACAGATTTATGCTTATACTTTTTCGGGAGGTTTGCCGGTGTTAGGTTTCTCAACTAAAAACGAGCTAAGTAAAACTGGGTGGAGCATTGCCTCATTCAGTTCAGAAGAAACCAGTGGCGAAGGTGCAACAAACGGCCGGGCAATTAGATTAATTGATGGAAACGCAAGTACATACTGGCACTCACGCTGGACCGGTACTGCTGCAACCTATCCGCATAATGTGGTCATCAATTTAGGTTCTTCGAAAACAGCTACAGGTTTAAGCTTAACGCAAAGAAGTGGTTTAAGTAGGGCCATTAAGAATTTCGAGCTGTTAACCAGTACAGATGGGATTAATTTTACGTCGGTAAATAATTATGTAGCCCAAAACGTAAACGGACCGCAATATTTTGATTTTGGGAGTGCCAAAACTTTCCAGTACTTTAAAATTATTGCCAATTCGGCACAAGATGGCCTTCAGTTTGCCAGCTTAGCAGAACTGGGATTATACTAATAAAATTATCGTCATTTCGAGAAGGGTTTTTCAGCCGACAAAGCAATCTTTTATGTCAGTGATCCTTGCTGTAAAGATTGCTTCGCCGTTCCTCCTCGCAATGACGATCCCTTTTTTAGCGCTATAACATTCTGCGTTAACTTATTTTTAATTCTTACACTAATATTGATTTTACTTATAAACTTTTATAACTTTAAGTATATAGCATTTTAAAACCAAAATAATTAAAATCAGCACTATGGGAAAATTTGTGATTACTAAAAGAACTAACGGTGAGTATCAGTTTAATCTGAAAGCCGGTAATGGTCAGGTTATTTTAGCCAGCGAAGGTTATGCTGCGAAATCGAGCTGTGAAAACGGGATAGAATCTGTTAAAAAGAATTCACAGGACGACTCGAAATTTGAAAGAAAAACCTCGAGCAATGGCAAACAATATTTTAACCTAAAAGCTACAAACGGGCAAATTATAGGTTCGAGCGAAATGTACGAAAGTGCCTCGGCCAGAGATAACGGAATAGAATCTGTTAAGAAGAACGCACCGGATGCTGAAACAGATGATCAAAGTTAATTGTATAAAAAAAGGTTCCGATGTAAAATCGGAACCTTTTTTAAATATGATTATCGCCTGAGCGAAAATTTCTATTTTACTGCATCAATTACAGCTTTGAAAGCTTCTGGGTGATTCATTGCTAAATCAGCCAATACTTTACGGTTTAAACCGATTTCTTTAGAAGCTAATTTACCGATCAATTGAGAGTAAGAAATACCGTGTTGACGTGCACCAGCGTTGATACGTTGGATCCATAATCCGCGGAATTCTCTTTTCTTAACTTTACGGTCACGGTATGCATATTGCAAACCTTTTTCTACTGTGTTTTTAGCAACAGTATAAACCTTACTTCTTGCTCCCCAATAACCTTTGGCTAAATTAAGGATCTTTTTTCTTCTTCTTCTCGAAGCTACTGCGTTTACCGAACGTGGCATGTTGTTGTTGTTTTTTGGTAAGCGGCGTCCAATTAAGGAACTTTAATGCCTGATACCTGGTGAAATTAATGAATTACTTTCCGATGCAAAGCATACGTTTTACGTTACCTGAATCTGCATCTGTTACAATTCCTGCATTTCCAAGCGCACGCTTACGTTTAGTACTCATCTTAGTTAAGATGTGACTTTTGTATGCTTTGTTTCTTTTGATTTTACCTGTTCCAGTAAGCGAAAAACGCTTTTTAGCACTGGAATTGGTTTTCATTTTTGGCATAACCTGTTATTTAATTTATAAAATTGTTTTTATTTTTTTGCTACTTTAGGTGCAACTGTAAGGAACATACGTTTACCTTCTAACTTAGGTAACAACTCTACTTTTCCTACATCTTCTAAAGCCTGGGCAAACTTTAATAACAAAATCTCTCCCTGCTCTTTGTAAACAATTGCTCTACCTTTAAAATGCACGTAAGCCCTAACTTTCTCTCCGTTCTCTAAAAAGCTTACTGCATGCTTCAGTTTAAACTGGAAATCGTGATCGTTGGTGTTAGGACCAAAACGGATTTCCTTAATTACAGTTTGTTTCGCATTAGCTTTAATTTCTTTCTGCTTTTTCTTCTGCTCGTAAACAAATTTACTGTAATCAATAATTCTACAAACTGGCGGTACGGCATTTGGCGATATTTCTACCAAATCCAATTCCAGTTCATCAGCAAGTGCCAAAGCTTTTGCCAAAGGATAAATCCCCGGTTCAACATTATCGCCAGCTAAACGCACTTCGGGCGATTTAATATACTGATTAATGTTATGCTCTGCTTCTTTTTTCTTAAAAGGTGGACGTGGTCCCCTGTTAAATCCTGGTCTTCCTAATGCCAAATTTGTACTATTTAATTTAAACTGTTATTTCTTTTCTTAATAAATTGTTGAACTCTTCCAACGTCATTTCGCCTAAATCTCCCTCACCATGTTTGCGGACAGAAACTTTTCCTTCTGCCATTTCTTTATCACCGATAATGAGCATGTATGGGATCTTTTTAACTTCCGAATCGCGTATTTTGCGACCGATTTTCTCATCACGAAAGTCAATCAGCCCGCGAATATCGGAATTATTTAGTTCATCTAAAACTTTTTTTGCATAATCTTCATATTTTTCTGAAATAGGAAGAACAATAAATTGCTCCGGGCTTAACCATAACGGGAAGTTTCCGGCACAATGCTCGATTAAAACGGCAATAAATCTTTCTAATGAACCAAATGGTGCACGGTGGATCATTACTGGTCTGTGCTTCTGGTTATCGCTACCGGTGTATTCCAATTCGAAACGCTCCGGTAAATTATAATCAACCTGAATAGTACCTAATTGCCATTTTCTACCTAAAGCATCTTTCACCATAAAATCGAGCTTAGGGCCATAGAAAGCAGCTTCACCATATTCTACAACAGTATTTAAGCCTTTTTCTGCAGCAGCTTCGATAATTGCATTTTCAGATAGTCTCCAATTTTCATCAGAACCAATGTATTTTGCTTTATTCTCCGGATCTCTTAGTGATACCTGGGCAGTATAGTTATCAAAACCTAACGATTTAAATACGTAAAGCACTAAATCGATTACTTTTTTAAACTCGTCTTTAACCTGCTCTGGCATACAGAACAAGTGCGCATCATCCTGAGTAAAGCCACGTACGCGGGTTAAACCATGTAATTCGCCACTTTGCTCGTAACGATAAACCGTACCAAACTCAGCAAAACGAACCGGAAGATCCTTGTAAGAACGTGGTTTTGTTTTGTAAATCTCACAGTGGTGCGGGCAGTTCATCGGTTTTAAGAAGAACTCCTCCCCCTCCTGCGGAGTTTTAATCGGCTGGAAAGAATCTTTACCATATTTCTCCCAGTGGCCTGAAGTTACATATAAGTTTTTATGGCCAATATGTGGCGTTACTACTTGTTCATAACCTGCTTTTGCTTGTGCTTTGGTTAAAAAGTTCACTAAACGCTCACGCAAAGCAGTTCCTTTAGGCAACCATAAAGGTAAACCCATTCCTACTTTTTCTGAGAAAGTAAATAGTTCTAACTCTTTCCCTAATTTACGGTGATCGCGTTTTTTGGCTTCCTCAATCATTAAAAGATACTCAGTAAGCTCGCTCGCCTTAGGGAAAGTTACACCATAAATACGGGTTAACTGTTTCTTAGTTTCATCGCCACGCCAATAAGCACCGGCCACATTCATCAGTTTTACTGCTTTTACAAAACCAGTATTCGGAATATGTGGACCACGGCATAAATCGGTAAATGAACCTTGGGTATAGAAAGTAATTTTACCATCCTCAAGGCCGTCAATTAAATCCAATTTATACTCATCGCCTTTTGCTGTAAAATATTTTACCGCATCTGCCTTGCTTACACTTTCGCGCACAAAAGTTTCCTTTTGTTTAGCCAGTTCGATCATTTTGGTTTCAATGGCTTTGAAATCATCCGACGAAAATTCGCGGTCGCCAAAGTCTACATCATAATAAAAACCAGTTTCGATTGCCGGACCGATACCGAATTTTGTACCCGGATAAAGTGCCTCTAAAGCTTCAGCCATTAAGTGAGCTGAGGAATGCCAAAAAGTTGATTTTCCGGCAGTATCATTCCAGGTCAATAATTTTACTGATGCATCAGATTCGATTGGTCTTGTTGAATCCCAAACTTCGCCATTAACCTCAGCGGCTAATACGTTACGGGCTAAGCCCTCAGAAATTGACAATGCAATTTGGTGGGCAGAAGTGCCCTTTTCATACTGACGGACAGAACCGTCAGGTAAAGTAATGTTAATCATCTACAACTATGATTTAAATTTTAAATAAAAAAGCTTTAAAGATCACTTACAATGTGATTCTATTTTGTGCAAAGATACGGATTTTCGGCTAAAAAACAAGGTAAAGTTTTTAAAGGCACCTACATTAACACGGTCATCTTACCTACGAAATGGCCCCTGAAATGAATTACCTTCGCTGAGCTCGCTAAGGCTCGGTTCAGGGCGACGGCTGTAAAACTTAAATATTTGCAAATATCTCCTATAAAAATTTAGCCTTCAAATATTTACGTAAAGGAACATCTACAAACTTCATCACCAGGTAAGAGAAAAGAATTAAAGTCAACACCGAAACCGGGATAATCACCCAAAGTGAGGAAGCTGGTGGCTGAACTTCGGCTACATAGGTTAAAAATATCCATACAAATGGATAATGTACCATATAAAGCGGGTATGATATTTCGCCCGATAGATTACAAAGTTTTTTAAACGATGGATTTAATGCTGTACCTGCGCCCAAAGCTACTAAAAGTGGAAAGTAAAATAGTACAAGTATCGGTTCGGTAATCCAATTGTATTTATCATTAAAAGGAACTAAAAAGGCGGCGAGCAAAAGCAAAATCATACCAAAAAAGCCAAGTTTATTTTTGATGATCCAATTGAAACGGTAAACCAACATGCCTGCCGTAAATGAATACAGCACGCGCGCCCCACCATCCCAAAAGTTCTGTCCGCCCCAGCCTCCGCCTACATTGGTAGCACGAACTGCAACATAACAGAGGCATACTGCACCTACCACAACCAGCGCGATCAATGATTTTTTACCTAAACGATAAAGCAGAAAAATGTAAAAGATATTGGCAATATATTCCCAAAATAACGACCAGGCCGGCGCATTTAAACAGAATAAATTGGTATACCGCTCGGGCATGGCCGGATAAGGGATTAAAAAAGCTGAGGATAAAAACAAAAGAAAGGTTTTCCCAAATCCATAAACCTCATAAAGATCGCTGTATGGATCGATCAGAAATGTGATCAGTCCTAAAACGGAACCGATAAGCACCAGCGGATGCAAACGGATAAGCCTTAATTTAAAGAACTGTATAATCCCAATATGTGGCGCACGGCTATCATAAGCATAGGCAATTACAAAACCCGACAAACAGAAAAAAAAGTCTACAGCAAGGAAACCATGCGAAAGAAAATTTTTATTATAATTAGTAATCGCGATTTCCATAAAGTGATAAATTACCACCACAATAGCCGCTACTCCCCTTAATCCATCTAAAATTTCGAAATGTTGTTTGGTTGCTAATAAATTTGTTTTGTTCTCGGCTGTAATCACTTTTGGCTAGGTTATATTAACCCCAATATTAGTTATTCTCAATTTATATGCAAAAACTAAAGCCAACCTTTTCAAAAATGATACAAAAAAAGCCCTGAATGCTTGAAATTCAGGGCTAAATAAAACAATTATGGTGGTCTTAATTAATTTATTCCAAATGCTCTTACTTGTCCACCACCAGGTCTGTTCTGTCTAAAACGTTTCATCATGTTCTCCATTTTAGTTTTATACTCTTCGGCAGTGATCAGTTTTGCTTTTTTAGGTGCAGTTACATCTTTTGCACTTACATTTCTATATTCGATGCTTTTGGCAATTGTGCTATTACCTCTACCTTCGATCGCTAAAACCGCACCTTCAGTCCACATATTTGGGTTTGGAGAAAAATCGAAGCCCAAATCTTTTGTGTACCAGATTTTAGTTTCTTCTACCACGTTTTTATCCATGTCTAAAATTTTGATCGCCCTTGTTGATCTTACAATTGCCTGGTGACAGGTAAAACCTAAAATCTGTTTAGTAGAATCTGTTTTCACCACTTCTATTTTTGGTGCCGGGGCAGGCTTTGCCTTAGTGGTATCGTTAGGATTACCACCTCCCATTCTGAATGAGCCGATTGGACCAGAAGTAGACAGGGTTAATTTACTGGGCATATAATAAGTAGTGTCGTTTAGGTCAAAAACTTCTGTTAAGCTTTTGTCGGCAAAAACATAATAGTACTCGCGGTTGCCACCTGCACCACCAAAACGCATCATCATACGGCCCATTCCACCGCCACCGCCGCCTGCACCGTTGCTATCTTCAGTTTCTTCAACCGGCATGTAACTGGCATTGGTAGCTGTAAACAATAATTCGAAATTACTTTTACTTGTAGAAGGCATCCTTGCTTTCATTTGATCCGTTAACTGTATGCCACTTGCCGAAGCCATTGCCGCCGGATCGATAGTATTTTCGAATTGTATTGCTCCCGAGGTTTTTTTCTGCTGCGCATTTGCAATTGATGCCATTGATAAAACGCCCAGTAAAGCGAAGATTATTTTTTTCATTACGATTTTGTTTTGTCTGTTAGATACGAAAGCCTTAAAAAGGTTTAACAAAGATATTGTAGATTGTAACGTAAAACATGTTAAATTGTGTTAAAATCAACAGCTGGATTGACTGAGCAAGCTGTTTAAAGGCAGATGTAATTTATTTTTTACAATAGAGCTTGTTTTTTGAAAAGCAATTGCAATGGTTCTTTGGTTGCGGTAATCCTGCCCTCTGCTTAATCCCGATTGAACATACGCGCTAATTTAAAATTGATCTTTAAATCGGGATAACGCTGACGGTCAGGTTTATTTTACACAAAACAGTGGTTCTTTCAAAAGAAAACCTCGCAGATTTTTGAAACCTGCGAGGTTTAACCTAATATTCCGTACTCTCTAGCCAACCATTACAAAGCACATCGGCAATATGCATGGTTTTAATGGCCAGATTATTTTTATCGATATAACCTTGAAGGTGTAAAAGACAGGATAAATCGGTCGAAATGATATAATCTGCCTGCTGTGCCAGCGCGTGATTAACTTTCTGCTCGGCCATTGCTGATGAAATGGCATCGAACTTAACTGCAAATGTTCCACCGAAACCACAGCACATATCTGTATCTTCCATCTCAATCATTTCCAAACCATGTACTTTTGAAAGTAAGAGGCGGGGCTCATCTTTGATTTTACACTCGCGTAAAGCACTGCAAGAATCGTGATAAACGGCTTTTCCTTCCAGTTCAGCACCAAAATAATCCTTTTTGGCCACGTTTACCAGAAAATCAGAAAGCTCCCATATATTCGATTGCAGACTGCGGCATTTGTTGTGCACAATGGTATTGGTAAACAGATCATTAAATCCACCTTTCACCATGCCTACACACGATGCCGACGGTGCTACTACATAAGTGTTTTCAGTAAAATCGCTCAAAAACTTCGTGCCTACTTCTTTAGCTTCATCCCAATAACCCGCATTATATGCTGGTTGCCCACAACAGGTCTGTTTTGAATTGTAGGTTACATCACATCCCGATTTTTCTAATAACCTTAAAGTATTAAAAGCGGTTTCAGGATAGAGCTGATCTACAAAACAAGGCACAAATAATTCTACTTTCATCATATTCTTAACGACTGCAAACTTACAATTTTAGCGATTCTTTCTGTTCGTTTTTTCTTAGAAGCACTAAAAGAACTAATCCAACAATAAAAAATGATGCCAAAGCGATAATAGAGTAGCGAATATTTCCAGTTAAATCTTCAATGTATGCAAAACTGAAAAGGCCAATTACAATTGCCAATTTCTCCGTTACATCATAAAAACTGAAAAATGAAGTGCTATCCTTTGTATCAACCGGTAGATATTTAGAGTAAGTGGAACGCGATAAAGATTGAATTCCGCCCATAATTAAACCCACAATTGCCGCCAATGAATAAAACTGGTATTCGTTTGTGATGTAATAACCATAAACACAACAGCCTATCCACACTAAAACGACCATAATCAGTACGTTTATATTACCTATTTTTTTTGCGAGAAACGACATCAACATTGCTCCAGGAATGGCGACCAATTGAATAATCAATATCACTGCAATAAGTTTTGCGGTTCCTAGTTTTAATGTTTTTTCAGCGAAACCAGCAGCAGCAAGCATAATGGTCTGCACACCCATAGAGTAGAAAAAAAACGAAACTAAAAATCCTTTTAAAACTTTCATTTGTTTTACCTGCGCCCAAACTTTCGATAACTCACTAAAGCCATCTTTAAGGATATCCGTTTTTACTTTATCGTGCTGAGGTGTTCCGTTTGGAAGTACCGAAAAAGGAATCTGGGAGAAACCTATCCACCAAACCCCAACCAATAAAAAGGATAACCTAGGTGGGAATGAGGCATCGGTAATACCAAACCATTCTGGTTTTAGCACAAATAGAAAACAGATCAGTTGAAGTAAAACCGAACCAATATACCCATATGAAAAACCTTGTGCACTCACACGATCCTGATGTTCTTCAGTTGCAATTTCTGGCAGATAAGAGTTGCTGAACAATACCCCCCCGATATATCCCATGGCGGCTAATGCAAACAAAATGATACTCATTTCGAGCGTATCTAACTTAAAGAAATATAAACCGATACAGGCCGCTCCACCCATATAGGTGAAGAATTTCATAAAGGATTTTTTATTACCCCTTCTATCGGCAATGGATGAAAGCATTGGCAAAGCAAAAGCCATAATCAGATAGGCAAATGACAAGGCATAATTAGAAAGTGAGGTATTGATATAAGTCCTGCCGAAAAACTGCACTTTATCACCATGCTCTTTAGTAGTGGTAATAATGGTATAATAAGCCGGAAAAATGGTAGAAGTGATGACTAAGTTATAGGCAGAGTTTGCCCAATCGAAGAATGCCCACGAACGGATGGTTTTCTTATTGTTTTTTGTTATCATTAACTAGAAGTAAGGTTATGGTGGTGAATTTGTCTCCTGTATTGATTATAATTTCGATCATAAAAATAGAAATAGCTCCGAAAAGTCTTATTATAAAGTCTATGATTCAAAATATCAAATTCAAACGGAGATGAGGTCATTAATTCCCTATAAATCTTTAAAAGTTTTTGAATTACTATAGGCTCATCCTTTTTAAGACATCTTAAGCCGAAAAAAAACATATCATTCTGATCCGTTTCTTCTTTATCTAAATCAAAAAAAGCAAATACTTGCTCATCGCAATTGGAATGAAATACTTCTACATCGTTATTAATTCGATCATTATATCGTTTGATCAAAAAATCTCTACTCACATCTACATTCAATGATGTTAAAATTTCAAAAATTTCATTTCCATTAAGATTTGTTTCCCAAGATGAGTTTTCAATGTTCAGCAGCTCGTAAAAGCATGCATAAAATGAGAACTCAACATAATTCTTATTTTCAGAAAAATCACGTCTTCCATAATGTAAATCTATCTTTTCCATTAGCTCCGTTTCACGACTAATCATAAATACAATTTTGTTTGTACTCGCTAAAGATAATACTTCTTTCCATCTGTTTTAATCTTACCTGCATCTAATAATTCTCTTATCGCATCAATTCTTTCTGCTTCTGCACCATTTTTAATACTAATCACCAGATCGTCAAGGCTTAAGGGTTGTTGTTGAAGTAAAGAAACAATTTCATATTCAATTTCTTCGCTCATTTGGCTGTTATTTTCGGCTCTTTTTTCAGCTAAGCAAACATCGCAAACCCCACATTTCGTAGCGTTGTGTTCGTCAAAATAATTGAGTAGCTGAATGCTTCTGCATAAATTAGACGAAGCGTACCCCACCACCGCGTTGATCTGTTTGTGTAAGATTTCTTTTCTCAGTTCCAGGTATTTTACATCCAGGTCAAAATGATCCATATCCACCCTTGGCCTAATATATTGTAACTGTGGCTGATCCGTCTGTTGAATATACGTAAGCAATTCGATGGCCTGTAACTTATTCAATAAAGCAAGAATCTCTTTATAAGACAACCCTGTTTTTTTTGCTAAATCGGCTTCGTTAATCTTAACAAAACCGTCAAAAGCTCCACCGTACGAACGCAAAATCGTCTTTATAATCCCATCGTAGGCTTTATTTTCGATCTGAAAACGGTAAATATCTTCATGGCTGGCAATAAACATCATTCTTGATGGGAGGAAAACACTTTCGGATAAGGTAAGATAACCGTCGTGTTCTAAAAACTTCATCGCAGAAATTGTTTTTAAAACGCTAATATTAAATCGCTTACAGAAATCAGCGATATCAAAAGTAAAGGTTAAACCTTCGCCAGCACCAAATGCCAGCTGAAAATAATTACCTAGATGATGATAGGTTTTTCTGATTTCTTCTGGAGACGGAAAACTATCCAAGTATCTGGATTCCAGGCCCAAAATATCAGACTGATGGGCTAAAAGAACGGCGTAACTTCGCTTTTCGTCGCGCCCTGCCCTGCCTGCTTCCTGGTAATAGGCTTCCAAACTTTCTGGTAAGTCTAAATGCACCACAAAACGAACGTCTGCCTTATCTATCCCCATTCCAAAGGCATTAGTAGCCACCATGATCCGGGTTTTGTTGCTCTTCCACGCCTCTTGCTTTAAAAAGCGTATATCGCGTTCCAACCCAGCGTGGTAAAAATCGGCTTTAATTCCATTTCGGTTAATAAAATTGGCCACTTCTGCGGTTTCCCTGCGATTGCGAACATATACCAAACCTGTACCCTTAACATTATTACAAATATCGATCAGCTTTTTATATTTATCTTCATTACCAAAAACCACATAGCTTAGATTATCCCTTGCAAAACTTTTAACAAAAACCTGTGGGTCTTTCATTTCCAGTTTTTCTATAATATCTTTTCTAACAAATTCGGTAGCTGTTGCAGTTAGCGCTAAAACAGGAACATTCGGTAGAATTTCGCGGAGTTTGGAAATCTGTTGGTATGGCGGTCGGAAATCGTAACCCCATTGAGAAATACAATGCGCCTCATCAACCGCAATCAGGTTCACGTTCATGTAAGAAATGCGAACCCGTACCAAATCAGACAATAAACGCTCTGGTGATAAATAAAGAAACTTAATTTTTCCGTAAATACAGTTATCCAGTAAGATATCGATTTCACGTTTACCCATTCCGGCATAAATGGCAATGGCTTCAATCCCCTTCGATTTCAGATTTTCTACCTGATCTTTCATCAAGGCAATTAGCGGCGAAACTACTATACAAATCCCCTCTTTAACCAAAGCAGGAACCTGAAAACAAATCGATTTACCACCGCCAGTTGGCAAAAGTGCTAAACTATCTTTCCCTTCTAAAACGGAAGCAATAATATCTTCCTGTAAGGGTCTAAAAGCCTGGTGTCCCCAATATTTTTGTAAAATCTCTATTGCTGTCATAAATCGGCGGTATCAAAACTATAAAAAAGCTATTGATATTGCTAAATTGCGCCACAATTAATCAAAAATTTGATGAAACACCTCTATTTTCTATCCGCTCTTTCCTTGTTATTTTTCAGCGCTAACGCCCAGGAAAAGAAATGGGATATTGAAAAATATCTCGGAACAACCAAAAGCTTCACTTTAAATACTGATGAAGGTACCTGGATGAACCTTGATGTAAGTGCCGATGGACAGGAAATTGCTTTTGATCTACTTGGCGATATCTACGTGATGCCAATTACTGGTGGTGTGGCAAAGCTGATTAGCGGAGGTGCTGCATGGGATGTTCAGCCCAGGTTTAGTCCTAACGGAAAATATATTTCCTACACGAGCGATAAAAGTGGAGGAGATAACATATGGATCATGAACCGTGATGGTTCTGGTAAAAAACAGATTACTAAAGAGAGCTTTAGGTTATTGAATAATGCCACCTGGATGCCAAACAGCGAGTACGTAGTTGCAAGAAAACACTTTACAGCAAGCCGTTCTTTAGGTGCCGGAGAAATGTGGATGTATAGCATAAACGGCGGTGATGGTGTACAGTTAACTAAACGCAAAAACGATCAGCAAGATGCAGGTGAGCCCAATGTTTCGCCAGATGGCAGATATGTTTACTTTAGTGAAGATGTGAGTCCAGGCCCTAATTTTGAGTACAGCAAAGATCCTAACGGAACCATTTATGCCATCCGTCAACTGGATTTGACAACAGGAAAATTAAACACCTTAATTAATGAGCAAGGTGGTGCCTGTAGGCCACAAGTTTCTCCGGATGGGAATTTAATAGCTTTTGTAAAGCGTGTTAGGTTAAAATCTACCTTATATGTGCAGAACCTGAAGACTGGCGAAGAATGGCCGGTAAATGAAGATTTATCTCATGATCAGCAGGAAACCTGGGCTATTTTCGGTGTATACCCAAATTTTGCATGGACTCCTGATAGTAAAAGCATTGTTTTTTATGCAAAAGGAAAAATTAGAAAAACGGAAATCGGCACGTTGATCAACAGCACCATTCCTTTTCAAGCGAATACCATTCAAACGGTACAAAAAGCCTTACATTTTGAACAGCAGGTTTTCAATAACGAATTTTCTGCCAAAATGTTAAGACAGTTAACCACTTCGCCTGATGGAAAAATAATTGTTTTTAATGCAGCTGGGTACTTATACAAACAGGAGTTGCCCGCTGGAACGCCAGAAAGGTTAACCAATGGACTGGATTTCGAATTTGAACCAGCCTTTAGCCCTGATGGAAAATACGTTGTTTATACCACCTGGAGTGATGAATTACGTGGAGCAATAAAACGGACAGACGTAAAATCGGGAAAAACCATTATGCTCAGCGATGAGAAAGGTTTTTATTATTCTCCTCAATATTCAACAAAAGGGGATAAAATCGTTTTCAGAAAAGGAAGTGGCAACGATGTTTTAGGTTATAACTATGGCCGCGGAACAGGTATTTTTATAATGCCAGCCAATGGTGGCGCTAAAACCTTGATTTTAGATAATGGAATCCGTCCACAGTTTAACAATACCGATACGCGCATTTATTTTCAAAGTTATGCTGATGGTAAAAAGGCACTAAAAAGTATCGATTTAAATGGTGCCAACGAAAGAACACATTTTACTTCTCAATATGCTAATCAGTTCGTTATCAGTCCAGATAATAAATGGGTAGCATTTAACGAATTATTTAACGTTTATATTACACCAATGATCAATATTGGTGCAGCACAAGATGCATCAGCAGGCAATAAGGCCATACCAGTTACAAAAGTGACTACCGATGGCGGAACATACATTCAATGGAGTGCAGATAGTAAAAGTCTGCATTGGACATTAGGCCCAAAATATTTCACCATTGATGTAAACAGTGCCTTCAATTTTGACGGAACAACACCTAAAACAGAAGCATCTGCTATAAACATTAATCTGGTATTAAAGTCTGACGTGCCTACTGGAATAGTGGCACTCAAAGGAGCCAGGATTATTTCTATGAAAGGCGACGAAGTAATTGAAAATGGAACCATCATTACCGATGGAAATAAAATTACCGCAATAGGAAAAGCAGATGCAGTAAGCATTCCAGCCAATGCTAAAGTAATAGATGTTAATGGCAAAACCATTATGCCTGGCATTGTTGATGTTCATGCTCACTTGCGTACCAGTCCTGATGGAATAACACCACAGAACGATTGGAGTTATATGGCTAATCTGGCTTTTGGTGTTACCACTTCACATGATCCATCTAGCAATACCGAAATGGTTTTTAGCCAGAGTGAAATGCTTAAAGCTGGTAGAATGGTTGGTCCAAGGGTTTATTCTACAGGATCGATTCTATATGGTGCAGATGGCGACTTTAAAGTGGTGATTAATAGTTTGGATGATGCACTAGCTAATCTGCGCAGGTTAAAAGCCGTTGGTGCATTTTCAGTTAAATCTTATAATCAACCACGCAGGGAGCAGCGTCAACAGATTTTAGAAGCAGCCCGTCAGTTAAATATGGAAGTTGTACCCGAAGGTGGCTCAACTTTTTTCACCAACATGAATATGGTTGCAGATGGGCATACCGGAATCGAACACAGCATTCCTGTCTTACCAGTTTATAAAGATGTAACCACGCTGTGGAACAATACTGAAGTGGGCTACACCCCTACTTTAATCGTGGCTTATGGCGGCCAATGGGGCGAAAATTATTGGTATGATAGAACTAATGTTTGGGAAAACGAAAAATTGATGACTTACACCCCTCGCTCTATCGTTGACGCGCGAGCAAGACGTAGAACAACTTCAGAATACAGTGATTATAACCACATTGATATTGCCAAAGCAACCAAACAAATTGCTGACGGTGGCACTAAGGTAAACCTTGGTGCGCATGGACAGATTCAAGGCCTGGGAGCACATTGGGAGTTATGGATGTTGGTGCAGGGTGGTTTTAGTCCGCTGCAGGCCATTAGGGCAGCAACATTAAATGGTGCAAGTTATTTAGGCATGAACAAAGAAATTGGCTCGCTTGAAGTGGGCAAACTGGCTGATATGGTGATCATGGACGCTAATCCTTTAGATGATATCCGCAATTCGGAGAAAATCAAATATGTGATGATCAACGGACGGCTTTATGATAGTGCCACCTTAAACGAAGTGGGAACGAGAGAAAAACTGCGCGGGAAATTGTGGTTCGAGAATGCTAAAGGAAATGGCTATATTATTCCAAACGGAGAATCAGAAACCTGGACATTTACTGTTCCACATTGTGATTAAACTGTAAAATTTGAGCCATGTAAAGGGTGCGATTGATGCTCTTTACATGGTAAATTAAATCAACATGAAACCGAATAAACTCTATACTACCGCCTCTGTTGTATTCTTAGTGCTCAGTGCACTAGTTTTTTCATACAGTGGATATTATATCTTGGGTATCCAAACTGTAAACCTATTCTTAGCGCTGATCACAATGGCTTACATTACTGCTTTTATAGCGGTTATGAAAGATAGAAAATCGGTTATTTCGTGGTTGCTTTTAATATTAAATTCAATTGTACTCATTTGCATCATTTATTTCCTGACGCATTTTAAAATGAAAATGTAGCACTTACGTTCGTTTTTAATAGGGATTCGACCGATTGAAGCATAGCGAAATAGAGAGAGCTATTTATAGCTAATGAATTTCTCCGTGCATTAAAGACCCTGAATCAAGTTCAGGGTGGACGGACCGTGAGATAAAGTCTATCTTCTAGATTGCAATGTAGCGAAATGTTTGCCCATATATGCTGGGCAGAGACTATATTCGTTAGATTTCTCCATTGCGGTTGAAATGACGATTATTGTGATGAGCTCTTATAAAACCATCAAACCGTATGCTCTTAACGTATTGATAGGTTTCGAATACCAGAAAAGTTCAAAGTTCTCCAATTCCGTCTCAAAATCGGACTTAATCTCTTGAAAAGTATATACTTTTTCATTTGAGATCGAAATTTTATTCAAAATGGCTGTTAACCATTCACCTTCTTTTTTGTTCGTTTGAACGGTAACAGTTTCTTTTTTATCATGGAAAGTAAGTGAAGCCATTTCCCAGGTAATTCCTTTTTTCGATTTGGTAAAATAATCGGTTGATGGTTTCCCTCCTATCCAAACTACTTTTGCTGTTGGTTTGGTATTAAAATGATCCGTATTATTTAAAGCCTTCTCAATAAAATCAGCGGGGATTTTAGTTCGCGGGATCTTAAAATCGAACCAATCCTGCAGTTCGTAATCAAAACAGATACCATGCATAAAATTGAAAAGAGATTTTTTCAACCCATAGCTGAATTTATTATGATCAATCCCTGTTTTATCGGTATAATTGATATCGTTATTGGCAAAAGTTCCAATCACTTCCGTGTCCTTTATCACACCAAATTTTTTTGGATACATGCCTACAGGGCTATGTGCGGTCATCGCAAACTGGTGCCAAAAGCCAGATTGTAATATCCCAACTTCAAACAGCTGACGCACCATCTCTAAACTATCAACCGTTTCTTGTACCGTTTGAGTAGGATAACCATACATTAAATAAGCATGCACCATAATCCCTGCTTCGGTAAAGTTACGGGTAACCTTTGCCACTTGTTCTACCGTTACACCTTTATCAATAAGTTTCAATAAACGATCGGATGCGACTTCCAGTCCACCTGAAACAGCAATACAACCTGACGCCTTTAACAACAAACACAAATCCTGTGTAAAGCTTTTCTCAAACCGGATATTTGTCCACCAGGTAACCGCTAATTTCCTTCTGATAATTTCAAGAGCCACTTCGCGCATTAACGCTGGTGGTGCTGCCTCATCTACAAAATGGAACCCATTCTGTCCGGTTTTAGCATATAAATCCTCAATGCGGTCAACAATCAATTTAGCAGCAACGGGCTCGTAAACTTTAATATAATCCAGTGAAATATCACAAAAAGTACATTTTCCCCAATAGCAACCATGTGCCATGGTGAGTTTGTTCCAACGCCCATCGCTCCACATGCGGTGCATCGGGTTAACAATTTCGATTACCGAAATATATTTATCTAAAAGCAAACCTGTATAATCTGGTGTGCCTACATCGGCTTGTTTATAATCATTTCTGAAGGCATCGTTACGGTAAACTACTTTGCCATTTTCAAACAGAAAAGTCCTTTTATAAAAGTGGGCTTCTGTAGGAATGGGATGCGTAATATTATGGTATAACAATTCGATCGGGAGCTCGCCATCATCCAAAGTGATATAATCGAAAAATTCAAAAACACGGGCATCTGATAAAGATCTTAATTCGGTATTTGGAAAACCACCGCCCATCGAAATTTTGATTTCAGGGTGATTGGCCTTGATCCATTGTGCACAACGAAAAGCACTATACAAGTTACCTGGAAAAGGAACCGAAATCAGGAACAGTTTAGGTTGAACTATTTCTATTTTCTCTTTTAAAACTGAAATCAGTATCTCATCAATGTAGGTTGGTTTTTTATGCAAAGCATCGTACAGCTCATCAAAGGAATTAGCGCTTCTGCCTAAACGTTCTGCATAACGGCTAAAGCCAAAATTTTCATCAACACACTCTACTATGTAATCAGATATATCTTCAAGATAAAGTGTAGCCAAATGTTTTGCCTTATCCTGCGTACCCATTGCCCCAAAAGCCCAATCCAATTCTTCTAACTGTGAAAAACGCGAAGCTTGGGGCAGAAAATCATCACTACAGATCTGTAATGCCAAAGTTGGATTCTTGCCCTGTAAAAATGCAATTACAGCATCGATGGTTTTTAAATATTCGTCTTGTAAGGCGAAAATACGTTTAGCATTGTCACTTTTTGGATTTTGATCATCAATACTTAAACTGAATAAATCCTGCAATCCTTTTTTAGAAAACAGTTCTAAAATAACTTCAATACCCAAATCGGCTTGAGTGGTGCTTATATTTTTAGTATTCAGAAAACCTTTTATATACGCCGTTGCTGGATATGGGGTATTCAGTTGGGTAAATGGCGGTGTAATGGCAAAGATTTCGGTTTTCAAATGGAATTGTTTTTTCTGCAAAAGTACGGGAATTTTTATACAGTCGTCACCCTGAATTTATTTCAGGGTCTATTTTTCGGAAGAAATGCTAATCCCAATGTAATATCTGTGATGGCATAATAAGTTGTGAGATATAATTCAATTAAACTAAAACACCAATCTAAACGTTTTAACCCTACATCAACACTTTTTCTACCTGAATGAAAGTTTTTTGTTTTTACATCCTGATGCTCTGTGCGCAAATCAGCTCTGCGCAAAAAACATTTATATTTCCAAAAATTAAAACACAAGGATCTTCTGTTGAACAATTTACCCCCGCTAACTGGACGGTTATAGACCAGGTTTATGGCGACCTCAACAATGATGCTTCAGATGATTTAGCAGTAGTTTTTGAGTTTAACAGGTCTATTGATGAAACCCGTGTTTATGGAGACAATAATACAGATATCATTAAAGAAACCCAGAAACCAAGAATATTGGCTATATTTTTCAAAGATAAATCAACTGGGGCTTTTAGCTTATCAACCCAAAACAATGACTTCATTCTGCGTTCAGAAGAAGGTGGTAAATTGGGTGATCCCTTACAACAGATTGCGATTAAAGATCAGCAACTCTATCTCCGCTTTCAGGGCGGCTCGGAGTGGCGCTGGGAACTGGGCTATACTTTTAAATTCGAAAATAAAGACTGGTTTTTAACGAGTGCGATCAATCTTTATTTTAACCAAAATAGCGGCGATATGACCGAAAGGGTGTACGATTTCAAAACCCGTGAATTATTTACTACTGTTGGTAACCTGCACAGAAGGGATATTGCTAACCGAAAAACAAGTGAAGTTCTTTATTTTTCGCAGCTCAGAACATTTAAAACCTTTAAAAAGCCCTGGGCCTGGGAAATTATGCCAAATGTTTATCTGTAGTCGAACAAACCTATCAAATTTTCGAAAGCTGACAGGCTGTACTCTTTGCTTAGATGTTGATCAACATTTTTTTGAAATCGTGGGCTAGTACACTTCGGATAGTGTAGTCCTGCTATCGTTTCAAGTCCTCGTTCGTACCTCACTCCGGGCTTTCCACTTTATCAGGTTTATTTAACTTAGGCATGTGGTTCTTTTGCGAAATGTCCAACGCCTTAAAAGAACCTGTTTGGGATGTTTATTCATTAGATATTCTGCGCAATAACAAAACCACTCGCCCAGGCCCATTGAAAATTATAACCACCCAGCCAACCGGTAACATCCAAACATTCGCCACCAAAAAACAGGTTCGGGATTTTTTTACATTCCAGCGTTTTAGAGGAAATTTCGTTGGTGTCAATTCCACCCCGCATTACCTCGGCTTTATCATAACCTTTATCGCCTGCCGGCTTCACTTTAAAATGGTGGATCGTTTGTTCAATTAAATCAATTTCTGCTTTGGTCAATGCTGCAACAGGTTTATTTAAAGGTAAAAACTTACCTAAAGCATCTGTAAACTTTTTGGTGTAAAAACGATTCAACAAGGTTGATAATAAAGTTTTGCCGTTATTCTTTCTTTCGATATCTAATAACGAAACAATATCCTGATGTGGCAACAGATTGAGGTTAACAATCTCTCCTCTCCTCCAAAAAGAAGAAATCTGTAAAATGGCTGGCCCACTTAATCCCCAGTGGGTAAAAAGAATATTTTCCTCGAAAGAAATTTCATCATTGCTTACTTCGCAAAAAACGGAATTACCCGAAAGCTGCGCAAACCACTCTTCGTCTTTTCCGGTGATAGTTAATGGAACCAAGGCGGGTGCAGTTTCGATAATTTTTAAGTTTTGCTTCCTCGCAAAGCGTAAGGCAAAATCGGTAGCACCCATTTTTGGGATGGGTAAACCTCCAGTAGTAATTACCAGCTTCTCTGCAGTTAAAACTACGGTTTTACCGTTTTTCTCATAATTTACTTTAAAACCTTCAGGTAATATCTCAATATCCTTTACATCGGCATTACACCTAATTTCCTGTCCGAAATCTTCGCAGATGGATGTAAAAACCTCAACAACATCTTTTGCATTTTTATCATCAGGAAATAATTGACCTAAAGTTTTTTCTTTTCCAGTTATGCCATATGTTTCAAAAAAGCTAATGGTATCATCAACCGTCCACTGCGTAAAAGCCGATTTTATAAAATGTGGATTAGCAGATATAAACTGCTCAGCTGATGCGAATTGGTTCGTGTAATTGCAGCGCCCTCCTCCGGAAATTAAAATTTTGGCACCGGGTTTTTCGTTTTTCTCGAGCACAATTACTTTCTTACCCAGATAGCCTGCTTGCGCCGCACACATCAATCCGCAGGCACCTGCCCCAATAATTATTGCATCAGCATTCATCAATAAAATTTATTATGGTTACTTTTGCACAAAAGTAGCATTATTTTCAAGCGCATGGCAAAACAGATTAGCGAATTAAAATTAGGTATTTTAGGGGGCGGACAATTGGGCAGAATGCTCATTCAACAAGCAATCAATTATAATGTAACTACATTAGTTTTAGATCCAGATCCAGATGCTCCCTGCAAACACATTTCAAATTACTTCGAAAATGGCTCGATTACCGATTTTGATACCGTTTACAGCTTTGGAAAAAAAGCCGACATCATTACCATCGAAATTGAAAAAGTAAATATCGATGCGCTTGAACAGCTCGAAAAAGAAGGTAAAAAGGTATTTCCTCAATCGAGGGTAATCCGTTTAATCCAAGATAAAGGTGTACAAAAACAGTTTTTTAAAGAAAACGATATCCCAACCTCTCCTTTCCAGATTGTAAATACGAAGGAAGATATGGAGAACAGTAATATCCCTTTTCCGTATATTTTAAAACTGCGAAAAGACGGTTATGATGGCAAAGGTGTGATGAAAATCAACAGTGCTGCCGATCTGGATAAAGCTTTTGATTCGCCTTGTATTATCGAAAAACTGGTTGATTTTGAAAAAGAAGTTGCGGTAATTGTTGCCCGCAATGCCAATGGCGATATGAAAACCTTCCCAATGGTAGAAATGGAATTTAATCCGGAAGCCAATTTGGTTGAGTTTTTAATTTCTCCTTCAACTTTTGCTGAAAGTTTGCAACAAAAGGCAGAGAACATTGCCAAAAATATTGCTTCGGCAATGAATATCACCGGGATTTTAGCGGTTGAGATGTTTGTTTGTAAAGATGGAGAATTATTGGTTAATGAGGTTGCTCCTCGCCCACACAATAGTGGCCACCAAACTATCGAGGGCAATTATGTTTCTCAATTTGAACAGCATTTACGTTCTATTTATAATTTGCCGCTTGGCGATACTAGTAGCATTACCAATGCCATCATGATTAATTTACTCGGTGAAAAAGGTTTTGAAGGTGTGGCTAAATATGAAAACCTGGAAAAAATATTAGCTATCGATGGTGTTTATGTTCACTTATATGGTAAAAAATATACTAAACCTTTCCGCAAGATGGGCCACGTAACTATCGTTGATATCGACAGGGAAAAAGCGATTGAAAAAGCACGGTTTGTGCAAAAGACATTAAAGGTAATTGCTTAGGCCTAAGTCCCTCGAAATGGGCGCTAAAAGCAGGATAAAAATGTAAAGTTTTAAGAAATAAAATAAATATGAGTCAAGGAAATTCAAATTCGGCATTAGTTGGAATTATAATGGGTAGCAAATCAGATCTGCCTGTGATGCAAGATGCAGCTGATGTACTAAAAGAATTTGGAATAAACTATGAAATTACGGTTGTTTCTGCCCACAGAACACCAGAACGTATGTTCAATTACGCTAAAGAAGCGCAAGGCCGTGGTCTAAAGGTAATTATTGCCGGTGCAGGTGGTGCGGCCCATTTACCAGGAATGGTAGCTTCTATTACTACATTACCTGTTATCGGTGTTCCAGTTAAATCATCAAATTCTATTGATGGCTGGGATAGTATTTTATCGATCTTACAAATGCCAAATGGCATCCCGGTTGCCACAGTAGCTTTAAACGCTGCTAAAAATGCAGGTTTATTAGCCACTCAGATTTTAGCTACAGCTAATGAGTCTTTAACGGTTAAAATGCAGGCGTATAAAGATGAACTGAGAAGGAAAGTTGAAGAAAGTGCAGATAGTCTTTAGTACTAAGTCAGGAGTCTTTAGTGTTTTCAACTATAAAATAAACGGGCGATGTAAATAGATTTTACACCGCCCGTTTTTATTCAATGTCAATAATATCGCCTGGCTTGCAATCTAAAACTTTGCAAATCGCCTCCAGCGTATCAAACCTTACTCCTTTTGCCTTCCCTGTTTTCAATATGGAAAGGTTTACAATGGTAAGGCCTACTTTTTCTGAGAGTTCGGTTAGCGACATCTTTCGTTTGGCCAACATCACGTCTAAATTTATAATTATAGGCATAATTCAGCTTTATACAAATGATTCGTTTTCTTGTTTAATATCTACGCCCACTTTAAAAGCAAGGCCAAATGCCAATGTTATCAAGCCCATGACAGTTTCAGAAGCTATAATACCTTCTCCATTGCTTAAAGCATACTTAGAATCGTTTAAATGTAACTGATTTATGCAGGAAACAAATAACTCTTGAGAAAACCACCTTGCTATTGGCAAACATATTAACAATAAGCTTCCCCATATTATAATCGATGCATTTCTTATGGTAAATACTTTGTCCTTTGTTAACGATTGGAAAAACATTTTTATTAGAATTATGATAGCCCCAATAAGTAACCAATAAACAACAATTGAAAACTGAAACAAGAGAGCTGGTAATAAAAATAATTGATCATAACTCCTAAATCTCAAATGAACCAAAGCCCGATCGGTTTTTTGTACCACAACAGTATCATTAAACCAGGATTTCAAAGGGTCTTCAGCCTTATTTGTGAAATAATTGAGTTTTACATTGTATACTTCATAACTTTTAACTGCCTTACTAATTGCAGGCGAAGACGATGTAAAAAATTGTTGCAGTAAAAATATAAAATAAAAAACGAGCACGATGGTTGCCAGTCTATTTATATTTTTAATCACCTTACTTTCTGAGAGTTTCATAAACCGTAAATTTAATTATGAAACAAACATAGCGTAATATTTAAAATAAAACAATAAACATTTATCGTTTTATTTTAAATTAACTAATCTACTTAAAACTATTAACTGAAAACTGGCAGCTGTTAACTGATCAGTTCAAACTCGGATCAGCCGGAAAATTACTAATATGTGCATACTTCGGACCTAAGTTTACGATTACATCCCGCCAAAGTTTTTCATCGTCATTACTAAAAATCAGATCAGGGTTAAAGATATCGCTCACCATCCATGCATTCTGCTCTATTTCGCGATCGAGCTGTCCATGGTCCCAACCCGAGTAACCCATAAAAAATTTCACTTCGTCCTGGCTTATGGCATTTGTATTTAACAGGATTTTAAGTGTTTCGAAATTCCCACCCCAGTACAATCCATTCCCGATTGGCTCACCGCTCTGCAGTTTATCATAACTTCGATGAATGAAATGTAAGGTATCCGCTGCAACCGGTCCACCAAAATAAATGTAGTTTTTTGCATCCCACAAATCCTGGATCACATCATTTAGGATCAGGTTTCCCACTTGGTTAAGAATGTAACCCACGGTGCCATCTTCTCCATGTTCTGTTAACAACACCACAGATCTTTTAAAATTCGGATCGGCCATAAAAGGCTCCGAGATGAGCAAGCGGCCTGTTTTTGGTTTTATATTATTCAGCATGATGATAATCATTTGTTACACCGTAAAAGATGTCTATTTTTGTTAAATGCAAGTTACAAATGAATTTCTACAAAACCTGCGCCAAGATTACAAAAGCGCTTCGCTAGACGAATCTGACGTTGATCAAGATCCAATTATCCAATTTAAAAACTGGTTTCAACATGCGATTGATGCGCAGATATATGAACCCAATGTAATGACTTTGGCTACCGCTGATAAAGCCGGTAGACCTGATGCCCGTATCGTTTTACTTAAAGGCGTTGATACAGATGGATTTAGGTTCTTTACGAATTACTTAAGTGCCAAGGGAAAAGAGCTGAAACGAAACCCTTATGCAGCGTTAGTATTTTTCTGGCCAGAACTGGAAAGACAAGTGAGAATTGAAGGAACGGTAGAAAAACTGGACAAAGAAACTTCGGAAGAATATTTTAATACGAGACCTGTTGACAGTCAGATTGGCGCAGTAGCCTCACCACAGAGTCAGGTTATTCCAAACAGGGCATTTCTGGAAGAGAAAGTTGAAGAATTAAAAGCCAAAAGTGCCAATAAAGGCATAGCTAAACCTGCACACTGGGGTGGATATATTGTAAAACCTACGCGGATTGAATTTTGGCAAGGAAGAAGTAGCCGATTGCACGACAGGATAAATTTCGAAAAAGTTAAGGGAATCTGGACCAAAACCAGGCTGGCGCCATAAGGTGTTAATGCAAATAATAGAGTATCAGCTATAAAGCAAGATCTTTTTTTAACTTAATCATCTATTAGTAAATTCTCTTTTTTAATTTCTTAAACTTAAAAATGAAACAAATTGCAGTTATAGGATCTGGCACAATGGGAAATGGTATAGCCCATATCTTTGCACAATTCAATTATAGCGTTAATCTGATTGATATCAATCAACCTGCATTAGATAGGGCCATACAAACCATTACCAAAAATTTAGACAGACAGGTTGCGAAAGGAATCTTGACAGACGATCAGAAAGCGGCCACTCTTAACAACATTACCACATATACTTCAATAAAGGATGGTGTTCAAAGTTCCGATTTGATTGTAGAAGCCGCTATCGAAAATTTAGACTTAAAATTGAAGATTTTTAAGGATTTAGATGAGTATGCGCCTGCACATGCTATTCTCGCTTCTAATACCTCATCTATTTCGATTACGCAGATTGCTGCTGTAACCGGGAGAGGTGATAAGGTGATCGGGATGCACTTTATGAACCCCGTTCCGGTAATGAAGCTCGTTGAAGTAATCCGTGGTTATGCTACCAGTGATGAAACAACCAATACTATTATGTTACTCTCTCAAAGTTTGGAGAAAGTTCCTGTTGAGGTAAATGATTATCCGGGTTTTGTGGCTAACCGCATTTTAATGCCAATGATTAATGAAGCCATTTATACCCTGTATGAAGGCGTTGCAGGCGTTCACGAAATCGATACGGTAATGAAACTTGGAATGGCACACCCGATGGGTCCCTTGCAATTAGCCGATTTTATTGGCCTGGATGTCTGTTTGGCAATATTAAAAGTATTGAACGATGGTTTTGGAAATCCGAAATACGCCCCATGTCCATTATTGGTAAATATGGTGGCTGCAGGAAAAAAAGGTGCTAAAACTGGTGAAGGTTTTTATAAATATACTGCAGGATCAAAAGATCTCATCGTTTCGGATAAATTTAAAAAATCCTAATTTTTTTAGCATTTAATTTTATATTTGCTGTATGAATGAGCATCTGGACCCTGAAGCAAGTAACCTAAATCCTACCGATCGCGATATTGAAAGGGTTTTAAGGCCACAGGCTTTTGAAGATTTTACAGGACAGGAAAAAGTGATGGAAAACCTGAAGATTTTTGTTCAGGCAGCAAAACTCCGTGGCGAGGCTTTAGATCATGTTCTTTTACATGGCCCTCCTGGATTAGGCAAAACCACACTTTCTCATATTATTGCCAATGAAATGGCCACCGGTATTAAAGTAACCTCTGGTCCGGTATTAGATAAACCTGGCGATTTGGCTGGCTTATTAACTGGCTTGGATGAAGGCGATATTCTTTTTATTGATGAGATCCATCGTTTATCGCCCCTTGTAGAAGAATATTTATATTCTGCCATGGAGGATTTCAAAATCGATATTATGCTCGAAACCGGCCCCAATGCCCGTTCGGTACAGATATCGCTTAATCCTTTTACGCTGGTTGGCGCCACTACACGTTCCGGTTTGTTAACAGCACCTTTAAGAGCACGCTTCGGAATTAATGCCCGTTTGGCTTACTACGATGCTAAATTGCTCACTACAATTGTGCTACGCTCTTCTGATATACTAAAAACACCGATCAGTGATGAAGGTGCTTATGAAATTGCCCGCCGTAGCCGTGGCACGCCCCGTATCGCCAATGCACTTTTACGCAGAACAAGAGATTTCGCACAAATTAAAGGAAACGGAAATATCGATACCGAAATAGCCCGCTATGCTTTAAATGCACTCAACGTAGATGAACACGGCTTAGATGAAATGGACAACAGGATTCTGGTTACCATCATTGATAAATTTAAAGGTGGCCCGGTGGGTTTAAAAACCATAGCCACGGCTGTTGGAGAAGATGAAGGTACTATTGAAGAAGTTTATGAACCGTTTTTAATCCAGGAAGGTTATATTATGCGTACTTCAAGGGGTAGAGAAGTTACCGAAGCGGCTTACAAACACTTAAAGAAAAATTATCCTGGGCAAACCGGGAAGTTGTTTTAATATCTTTACACACACATTAAAACCCTGAAATAAATTACGGCGTAACTTTCCGCTGTGCTACAGGTCAGGGTTGGCATTACTCGGGTTACTATTGTATCAAATTAAACGTCGCATTCTCCTGAATTTGTTTCAGGATCTTCAAAGAAATATACAGTCTATCTGAACATTTAAGATCTTTCTGTGTTCATTAAATACAAATCAAACAGTATGAATATTGAATTACGTAAACTAACGCTCGAAGATTACGCAGATCTTAAAGAATCAATGCTACAGGCATACGATAGTATGGGCGGTTCCATCTGGCCAAAATCCAGTATTGCAAAACTATTGAATATTTTTCCAGAAGGACAGCTCTGTATCGCGGTTGATGATAAAGTTGTGGCTTGTTCGTTAGCCATTATTGTAGATTACGACGAGTATGGAGACCGGCATACCTATAAATTGATCACAGGAGATTATTCTTTTACAACACACGACCCAAATGGCGATACACTATACGGCATAGAAATTTTTGTTCACCCCGATTACCGAGGTTTACGCTTAGGAAGAAGGTTATACGAAGCCAGGAAAGAACTCTGCGAAAGCCTAAACCTAAAAAGTATTATTGCTGGTGGCAGAATTCCTGGTTACCATGAATATGCAGAGCAACTGAGTCCGAGGCAGTATATAGACAAGGTAAAAGCAAAAGAAATTTACGACCCTACCCTTACTTTTCAGATTTCGAATGATTTTCACGTCAGAAAAGTATTAAAGAATTATTTACCGGGTGATAAAGAATCGAAAGAATATGCCACCTTAATTGAGTGGAATAATATTTATTACCAGGGTATTGATGCTTCTGCACGTTCAGCGATGACCATCCGTTTAGGTTTAGTGCAATGGGAAATGCGTTTGTTCCCAAATATGGATGCATTTTACGAACAGGTAGAATTTTTTGTAGATGCTTTGAGCGGTTACAAATCAGATTTCGTGATGTTCCCTGAACTATTTAATACGCCTCTATTGCAGCCATACAATCACTTGCCAGAAATTGAGGCTATGCGCAAGCTTGCTGAAAAAACACAAGAGATTGTACAAAAAATGCACGAATATTCGTTGAGCTACAATACAAACATCATTACCGGCAGTATGCCACTCATTGAAGATGGTAAACTTTACAATGCCACTTACCTTTGCCACCGTACTGGCAAAATAGATGAGTATAGGAAAATCCACATTACCCCAAATGAACAAAAATATTACGGCATGATTGGTGGCGATAAAGTGCAGGTTTTCGATACCGATTGTGGTAAAGTAGGCATTTTGATTTGTTATGATGTAGAATTCCCTGAATTGAGCCGCATTTATGCTGAGCAAGGTATGCAGATCTTATTTGTACCATTTCTAACCGATACCCAAAACGGTTATACACGCGTTCGTCATTGCGCACAAGCTAGGGCCATAGAAAACGAATGTTATGTGGCTATTGCAGGCTGTGTGGGCAATTTACCTAAAGTAAATAATATGGATATCCAGTTTGCGCAATCGGCGGTTTTTACACCTTCTGACTTCGCATTCCCAACCAATGCCATAAAAGCTGAGGCTACGCCAAATACGGAGATGGTTTTAGTGGTAGATGTTGATCTACATTTATTAGACGAGCTGCATCATTATGGAACAGTAAAGGTGCTAAAAGACAGGCGGAAAGACCTTTACCAGGTTAAACTTTTAAAATAAACACCTATAAAAAATGCCGGTACGTATTAATATACCGGCATTTCATTTTAATCTAAAGCTAATTATTTTCTCATCACAAACCATATAATCAGGCCAATAATTATAGCTAGGGGTAGTACCCATTTCAAAGCTTGCCCCCCTCCGTTTTCGTCTTTTTCTGTTACCGCTGGTTTTGCCGGTCCTGGATCTGCTTTATGACTTTCGTAATCTTTTTCAATCGGTTTCGGAGCTGCTCCTGATTCCGTATGTTGTGGATCTATATTTTCCATAGCTAATACTCTCCCTTCTGGTGTTACTTCAATAATAAAGGATGAACCCTAATTAATTTAGTTTTATATTTAGAACAAGTGATTAATGAAAATGTTTTAAATCTTAAGCCTTATCTTTGCAAATCGGTGTACAATAATGAAGCAAAATATAGTCAGCTGATCAAAGGTGAAGCCATGCGTTTGGGTTTCATGGCATGTGGTATTTCAAAAGCTGAATTTCTTGAAGAGGAAGCGCCCAGACTGGAAAATTGGCTCAACCAGAACCGTCATGGCGAAATGAAATACATGGAAAATTATTTTGATAAACGCCTTGATCCCAGATTACTGGTTGATGGTGCTAAATCGGTAATCTCTTTGTCGCTAAATTATTATACAGAAGAAAAACAATCAGACCCCAATGCGCCAAAAATTTCTAAGTACGCTTACGGACAGGATTATCACACCGTAATTAAAGAGAAACTAAAGGAACTCACTCATTTTATAGAAGAAAACATCGGAGAAGTTTCTGGAAGGGCATTTGTAGATTCTGCCCCTGTTTTAGACCGTGCCTGGGCGAAAAAATCAGGAATTGGCTGGATCGGTAAAAATTCCAACCTGATCAGTAAAACCGATGGCTCCTTTTTCTTTCTTGCAGAATTGATTGTCGATCTGGAGCTGGATTACGATCATCCTTACCAGGCCGATTATTGCGGTAGCTGCACCCGCTGTTTAGATGCCTGTCCTACTGATGCCATTATAGCACCACAGGTAGTAGATGGAACGAAATGTATTTCTTATCTCACTATCGAGCTCAAAAACGAAATCCCAAATGAGTTTAAAAATAAAATGAGCAATTGGATGTTTGGCTGTGATATCTGCCAGGATGTTTGCCCTTGGAACCGTTTCTCTAAAGCCCACAATGAGGAAGCTTTTAAGCCAGAGAATGGATTGCTGGATTTGAATGCAAAAGACTTGACCGAAATTACGGATGATGTTTTTAAAAAGGTTTTTAAGGGCTCGGCAGTTAAGCGCACTAAATTTACGGGATTGAAAAGAAATATCGATTTTTTGAAGCCTGAATAAATGTATTTATAGGCTCATGAATTAATACGGGCGTCTTGCTGAATTTATTTCAGTATCCATCATCAAGAATTAAGTTAAATAGATCCTGAAACAAGTTCAGGATGACGATTGCTATAAAATTCACCTATTTAAGCAAAAAAACTTGGCTTCCTTGAGACTCGGCTAATTCACAGAAAAACTATTATCACTTTTAACCTTATCTGGTGTATGTGGGTTACCCATCACTACTTTAGATAACTTTTTAGTAGTTGTTACATTTATTTTAACCTGCTTATCTCCTTTTTCCCAAATGCCGATTGTACTGTGGTTCTTTTCAACAGAATCATCATCATAAGTTAATGTTAAATCAATTGGCATAGCTTTAACACTTTTATTCTCAATAACAATTGTGTATCCTCCTGAAGTTTTATCCACAGCCTTTATGGCCATGTCGGTAACACCATCATCAAAAAACCAGGCTTTCCAAAACCAGTTTAAATTTTTACCACTACCCTCATTCATACTATTGAAGAAATCGTAGGGCATTGGGTGTTTACCATTCCAGTTTTGAATATAGGTGTGTAGAGCTTTTGTAAACAATTCATCTCCCAAATAATCTTTTACGTACAAATAAGCTAAACCAGGTTTAGGATAAGAGTTAGTAAAAGAGCCTGAACCTTTTAAATCGGGTGTTAAAGTCATAATAGGAGTATCGTCTTTCCCACCGGAAGATGAAGCTGTAGGCTGAACACCATATTCATTTACAATGGTAGAATCAATCATTGGCGATATTAGCCACTCACCAATAGTTGCCCAACCTTCGTCCATCCAGCCATATTTGGTTTCGTTTATTCCCATGTAAAATGGGAACATCGTATGGAAAATTTCATGATCCGTTAAGGTAATGGCATCAGTCCTATTGTCCACAGGATTGTCGTTTACCATCATTGGATATTCCATCTGGTCTAAACCATCAAATATCGTTTCATGGTTATAAGGGAAAGGCCATTTGGGAAAAGTATAACTCATCGCTTCTACCGTTTTACGCGCAAAATCTATTACTTCATAATAATCTTTATGTTTTGGGTTAAAAACGGCATCCACACGGGTTCTTCTTTTCGTTTTAGGATCAACCACCAAACTACTCGATTTCCATAAATAATGATCACTCAACGCAAATACAAAATCGGTTACATTTTTCGCTTCGAATTTAAAAGTGTTATAGGCGTTAGGTTGCGTTACTTTTTTATCAGTCAAATCTTTAGCCGTAATCACATCAGTTATAGCATCGTTTTTTTCTGCAGATAACATTCTGGAAACAATATCTTTTTGGAAAACTTCGGAAGCGTTTTTCAGATCACCCGTTGCCCAAACACCATAAGCACCTGGCACCGTAATCGAAACATTAAACTGATCAAAGTCATTA
Source organism: Pedobacter sp. SG908 (assembly GCF_011759615.1). Classification (NCBI taxonomy): domain Bacteria; kingdom Pseudomonadati; phylum Bacteroidota; class Sphingobacteriia; order Sphingobacteriales; family Sphingobacteriaceae; genus Pedobacter; species Pedobacter sp. SG908. The sequence continues at coordinate 1,856,489 of NZ_JAAOYY010000001.1, read as the reverse complement.
TAAAACTCCTCAGCACCAGTGTATGGATATTTATTCCAGCCATCCACATCATCATAAACCGCAATTCGCGGAAAAAAATAAGCCACAAAATATGAACCTTCATCTACCTGACCAGTACGTACATGCGATCCTTTATTTAAAGTGTAGCTATAATTGATAGAAAAACTAATGGTTTTGCCCGGCGCAACTGCAGGGACATTAACGGTCATATTTGTTCCGTCAATTTTAAAATCGGCGATTGATTTTCCATTCGCTACCATTTTTTCTATTGCAACTCCATCACCAAGATCAGACTCTGCCAATTTTGATTTTCTTGGTGTCCCCTTTTTATACAGATTTGGATAAAGCTTAAACCATATTTCCTTCAAAGTATCAGGACTGTTATTGGTGTAAGTTACCTGAACCTTACCTTTTAACAGCCTGCTGGTAGGATTAAAATCTACATTCAAATCATATTTGGAAGTATTTTGCCAATAATTCTTTCCGGGTTTCCCATTTGTATTTCTCGTTTCCTTTTGATAGGTTTTCTGAAATACTGGTTCTAACGGCAAAATAGTTTGTGCGTTTACATAAATTGAAGCGCACAATAAAAGGCAAAATATTTTTATAGATTTCATAACGTATTTTTTTAACCTTTCTTCAAAAAACCACAACCAAGTGTATTTGAAACTGTGTAAGCAGCTCCAATAATCTTCTCAGTTATAGATATAGAATTAAGTTCTTCCAATTACTTAACTATCTGTGTTTATCCTTTTTATCTGTGGTTAAGTTGCATCTACTTACCAAACTTCATTTTCAATTGCTCCAACATCTCTGTATTGATGGGCTGTGCAGGTTTTTCTGGCTTCGGCTGAGGCTTCTGTTGATATTGAGGTTTACTTGCTGGCGTATTATTATGCTGAGGACGTGGTGCCCTGTTCTCATTTTTCTTAGCATTGAACTTTGCCCACTCCTCGTCTAATTTCTTCTTCGTGTACAATGGGAAATCGCCATTTTTCATCCAGGCATAATAGCTAGGCTCTACCGAAAATACCTGATCAGTGGTTTTACCTTTGTGTTTACCAAAGTTAAAACATACCTCACCGTTATCATTGTAAACCAAACGACCAGCAAAATCTACAGGTTTATTAATGTTGGTAAAGATATGCAGTGCATCCACATCATTTACAACAGGAATGCTTTTTACACCCTGTTTATTCTCAAACTCGGTTTCTTTGTACATTTCCAACTGACCAAGTAAAACCTTGTAAGTAGCAATTACATCTGCCTCTGCAGCGTGTGCATTAATTAAATCTTCCTGACAATAGAATTTATACGCCGCTTTTAAGGTACGTTGCTCCATTTGGTGGAATATATTCTGTACATCAACAAATTTGCGGTTGTTCATGTCGAAATCAACTTCTGCCCTTAAAAATTCTTCCAAAAGCATTGGGATATCAAATTTGTTTGAATTGTATCCTGCCAGATCGCTTTCACCAATAAATTCAGCAATTTCTGCCGCTAAAGTTTTAAAGGTTGGCGCATTAGCAATGTCTTCGTCGTAAATACCGTGTATTAACGAGGTTTGCAAAGGAATCGGCATTTCTGGATTTACGCGCCAAGTTTTAACAAGTTCAGAACCATCTGGCATAGCCTTTAAAATCGCTATTTCAACGATCCTGTCAGCTCCAACATTAACTCCAGTAGCTTCTAAATCAAAAAATGCTAAAGGGCGCTTTAAATTTAATTTCATTTCTTATGATGTGAGATTGGCGACATTAGATTTGAATCGGAATGTCAAATTCTTTTTTTCAAAAGTGCTAAAAAGGTTTCATTAGTTCTGTAAAACAGCTTTATTAATTTATAAATTTAATTGTCAAATTATTTTAAAATGTTAGTTTGTAGGATTAAATTGCAACAATTTACATACGCTCAAATGAATAAAACGTTAGCCATATTATCCCTTCTATTTTTATCATTAACTACTCATGCTCAAGACTTTAAATTTGGTGCAATTACCTATGACGATTACCAATTCGACAGAAAAAAATTAGACAGTAATGCTAATGCCATTGTTTTAAAAGAATTTGGTACAGCATCTATTCAACGAGATGATAATACAGGTAGTTTAGAACTGATTTTTGAGCATCATGTAAAAATCAAAATCTATAATAAAGAAGGCTTTAAGGAAGCGAATATTATTATTCCAACCTATAAAGACGAATCTCGGGAAGAAACAATCGATGATTTAAAAGCTTCTACTTTTAATTATATCAACAATAATTTTGTAGAAACAGTTATGGATAAAAAAGCAATTTTCACCGAAAACCGGTCAAAATATACCAGACTGACCAAATTTACGCTTCCAAATCTCAAAGAAGGCGCTGTAATAGAATATAGTTATAGGTTAAAATCGCCCAACTTATTTAATTTCAAAACGTGGGAATTTCAAAGTAACATTCCAAAAGTGATTAGTGAATATTTAGTTTATATTCCGGGCATTTACAATTATAATGTTTCGTTACGTGGCTTTCAAAAGCTTACCGACCAAAAAGTAGAACTGAGTAAAGAATGTTTAAGGCTTTCGGGTGTAGCTATCGATTGCTCCAAAATCAACTACATGATGAAAGATATTCCGGCATTTATTGAGGAAGATAACATGACTGCACCCAGTAACTTCAAATCGGCCATCTATTTTGAACTTTCTGATGTTCAGAATTTAAATGGTGCTAAAACATCTTATACCAAAACCTGGAAAGATATTGATTATGAGCTGTCGTCTTATAAAACATTGGGCGATCAGATGAAAAGGAAAGATGTTTTTAAAGACTTCATTCCGGAAATTACAAAAGGAAGCACAACAGATTTAGACAAAGCAAGATCTATTTATAATTACATCAAAAAACAGATCAAATGGAATAATTATTACGGAAAATATTCAGAAGACAACATTAAAAAGGCACTAGAAAATAGATCTGGTAATGTGGCCGATGTTAACCTAAGCTTAATTGCAGCGCTTTCTGCAGCTGGTTTAGATGCAGAGGCTGTTATACTCTCTACCCGCGATAATGGCACTGTAAATAAGCTCTACCCGGTAATGAGTGATTTTAATTACTTGATTGCCAAAGTAAATATTGCCGATAAAAGTTATTTATTGGATGCTACAGAACCACTTCTACCCTTCGGATTGTTACCGTTACGCTGTATTAACGACCAAGGAAGGGTAATCAATTTAAAAAAACCATCTTACTGGATCGATTTAAAAGCCAGCCAAAAAAATACGACCAGTTATATCCTGACCGGAAAAATGACCACTGATGGAAAAATTATCGGTACTTTAACTACCAATACCATGGGTTATGCAGCATACGGTAAACGCAAAGAAATCCTTCGATACAATTCTCCGGATGAGTATGTAGAGAAACTCGATGAGCGCTTAACAAGGATTAAGATATTGGATCATCAAATTTCAAATTTGGATAGTATAGAAAATTCTTTAATAGAAAAATACGAGGTAGAGTTTACAATAAACGATGACACCAATAAAGATCAGTTTTATTTTAGTCCGTTTTTTATTAATAACATTTCGAAAAACCCATTTAATTTAAACGAGCGTACCTACCCTGTTGATTTAGGTGCAGCGTCCGACGAGCGTATCATCATCAATGTACTTTTACCCGAAAAATACCAATTGCTGGAAAAACCGAAAGATATGGCCATTGCTTTACCTAATGCCGGTGGAAAGTACCTGTTGCAAACTAATTTAGATGAAAATACCATTTCAATGAGTCAGATTTTACAATTTAATAATGCTATTTATCCGCCAGAAGAATATCTTTATTTAAAGGAATTCTATAGTAAGATCATCCAGAACCAAAAGACAGAGTTTTTATTAAAAAAGGCGAATTAAATGAGACGCTTATTCACCGTCGTTTCCTGGTTTTTAGTTTCAGTTTCTGCCTTTGCGCAAACCAACTATGATGTCGATTTAATTTCAGCTAACCTGCGCAACCGGGCCAATGCATGTATCCGTAATGAGGAAACAACCATTGATATGCGCTCCCCTGACAATGTGATGCTCAATGTAAAAAAGGCCATTACAGTTTTTAATCAGAATGGAGAAGATGAGGCTCGTTTGGTAATCTACTACGATAAAAACATTTCAATTAAAAGCATAAAGGGAGAAGTTTACAATAGTGTAGGCAAACTGATCAATAAATTCTCTCAAAATGATTTTGCCGATGTGAGCGCTGCCGATGGATTTTCGCTTTTTGTTGATAGCCGCGTAAAACATTATCTACCCTCGGTAAACCAGTATCCTTACACCTTGGTTTATAATTACGAAATCAGAAATAAACAAAACCTGATCATCCCCGATTGGAACCCGAAACCAGCAGATGATGTCTCGGTGGAAAAAAGTACTTATACCTTTATTTGTAAACCTACCGATCAGGTGAGGATAAAAAGCCAGAATTACAAGGGCGCTCCTGAAGTACTAACTGATGAAAAGCAGAAAAAAACCATATGGAAAGTCGACAATATTTTAGCGGTTAGAACTGAGCCTTACAGCCCTGCACACCAAACTTATGCCACTAACATCCAGATAGCTCCCCAGGAGTTTTATTATTACAACCATAAAGGTAATTATACCAATTGGCAAGAATTGGGCAAATGGATATACGACGATTTGTTAGCAGAACGTAAAGCCTTGCCAACCAGCACTATTGAAATGGTTAAAGATCTTGTAAAAAATGAAAAAACAGATAAGGAGAAAGCCAGAAAAATCTATCAGTACCTACAGGATAAAACACGGTATATTAGCGTCCAGATCGGTATTGGTGGTTTTCAGCCCATTGCAGCAAGCGAAGTAGACCGATTGGGCTATGGCGACTGTAAAGCCTTGGTAAACTATATGCAAAGCCTGCTCAGTGCAGCAAATATAGATTCTTATTACTGTGTAGTATCAGCTGGTTCTGAAAAGAAAAGTATGGATCCAAAATACGCCAGTATGGTGCAAGGCAATCATATTATCCTGTGTATGCCATTAAAGGGTGATACAACCTGGTTAGAATGCACCAGCCAAAAAATCCCATTTGGTTTTTTAAGCGATTTTACTGATGATAGACTGGTTCTGGCCTGCACTGCCGATGGCGGAAAACTATTGCATACACCAAAACTAACAACTGCTGAGAACCTGCAGATACGTAAGGCCAATTTAACTCTTCAGTTAGACGGCAGTGTATCCGGAAAAATGAATACCGTTTATGCTGGTTCACAATATGAAAATCAGGAATTCTTGATTGGTAAATCAATAACCGAGCAGCATAAATTATTAAAAGAAACATATAATATCGATAATATCAATTTTGAAGCGGTTTCCTTCGCACAAAAAAAAGACATTAATCCTAAATTAATCGAAGATATAACTGTAAACATCAGAAATTATGCACCAGTTAACGGGAATAAGATGTTTTTACAGCTCAATGCTTTTAACGTAAAACGATCAATCCCCGAAATAAAAAACAGAACACTACCAGTTTACATTAACCGTGGTTATACCGATGAAGATACAATTATTTATACCCTTCCAGATAATGTAAATTCAGAATTAATTATCGGGCAAAATAAAACTTTTAAAAGTGTATTTGGTGAGTACACTTGTAAAGCAAGTTTAGAAGGGAACAAATTAACCTATCACCGAAAATTTGTTTTAAATGACGGTACGTTCCCAGCAGAACAATACTCCGAATTTTCGAAATTTATAAACGATGTAAACTCAGCAGATTATCTAAAATTAGCCCTTAGCTTAAAAAAATAATCCCGAGGCCAATGCCGATAATCATGATCAGGTACATCAAAATTTCTGTTGAGGCAAATTTCTTATATTTGGTCCAGAAAGAATAATCATTTTCGTCGTTTGGCATTTTATCTAATTTTTGTGACAAAAATAGGCAAATAGATTTAAAGAAAAATCGATAATTTGTGATCGCAAAATTAAAATCAATATGGCTGATTATATTTAAGAGGCTTGTTGCATTCATAAACCTATTGCAAAATAATTAAGTTGCCTCTTTTAATTCTCAAAGGCTATATTATTCTGTTTTAAGTCACGGGAGTGTAAAACCAACTGCATATCCGAAGGCAATAATACGATTTGGGCAACATCTGGGCTAAACAACCGTATAAATAACTCAATATCAAATCAAACCATACTGAATGAAGAAATACATCCTGGACATTGCTACGATTTTTTTAGTGGGTATGAGCATTGTCGGAACAAGTTGGAAAGCGATAGATCGCCCCCAAACACAACAAGATACGATTAAAAACATAGCAGCAGACAGTCTATACAATCAATACATCTTAAATATATATCACGAAGTTCATTTAGATTCTGCAGGATTAAATGAACGGGTTTTCGAAAAGGCATTAACTGGATTTTATAACATGAAATATTCTGGTTTATTACATGCTAAGCCTATTTTAACAATTGCAGATTTCGATCAGGAAAGCACTAAAAAACGACTGTATATAATCGATATAGCCAATAAAAAGCTACTCTTAAATACTTGGGTAGCACATGGACAAAACAGTGGTGGCGATAAACCTTCATCATTCTCGAATAATATAAACTCAAACAAGAGCAGTTTGGGCTTCTATTTAACCGGCGAAATTTATAATGGTAAACATGGTCGTTCGCTTAAATTAGATGGCATGGACCAAGGTTTTAACAGCAATGCCAGAGAAAGATCAATTGTGGTTCATGGAGCAAGTTATGTAAGTCAGAAAAGTATAGATGAATTGGGTAGACTGGGCAGAAGCCAGGGATGCCCTGCCGTTCCAGCTAAGTTGGCAGATCAAGTGATCAATACCATTTCAGATCGGACGGTGCTATTTATCAATAATTCAGAGCAACAATACAGTTCATCTTTTTTAAATGAAACACTCGCCGCAAGTGTCGTATTAAATCAGGAACAGATTTTGGTAGCACAAATGGATTAATGGTGCTTAATATTTTTGGCATTTAGGTTTTTAGGTAAGATCCAGATAAAGATTGATTTGCTACTGGCCAGTAAATCCCAAACCCAACGGTTACTATCTACCTCTTTTTCGCCACAATCTACGACTTCGGCACGTTTAAGCAGTTTTTTAACCAAAGCCTGAATCCATTTTATCCGTACAATGCGATTGAAAGATAGTCCCAGGTAATCGCAGTACACATGTGCCAGAATTTCTACCATAAGCGAAGCGTTAGAAATAGCCAGTTCTTTGCCAAAATGCTGTTCATAATCGGTTTTAATTGTATTTACCATCAGCTCAAACCTTGCCTCAGCTTTTCCATCAAGATAAGCCCAAAGTTGGGCATTACTATATACGCGGATTAATTGCGGTTCGAGTCCTACTTTAATTTTATTGCCTTCCAGTTCATAAATTTTATCCATTCATTAAAAATCAGGTGTAGCCATTAGATAGAGAGATTACCGAATTGTTAATCAATCCGATATAAAAATTCCAGATACAAATGATGGACAAAGTTATCTGATAATTGTTTGCCAAAACGAATGTTAAGTAGCATTGTGAGTAATTTTTTTAATCGGTTGCCAATATTTTAATCATCTTTGGGGTTGAAAAGATAAGCCCATTCATGAAGATTGTAATTGCAGAAAAGCCCTCTGTTGGTCGTGAACTTGCTAAAGTTTTCGGAGCAACCACCAGAAAAGATGGATACATTGAAGGTAAAGGATATTCTTTTACCTGGGCATTCGGGCATTTATTACAATTGGCTCCACCTCAGGATTATGGCTTTATTGGCTGGAGGAAGCAACATTTACCCATGCTTCCGCAAAAGTTTAAACTTGCCGTTAGAAAGATTAAAACAAAAGATGGTTTTGTAGAAGATCCGGCTGTGCGCAAACAATTAGACACCATAAAAAAACTTTTTGATGAAGCGAGCGAAATTATTGTGGCAACGGATGCGGGGCGTGAGGGTGAATTAATTTTCAGGTACATTTATTATTACCTGAAATGCAAAAAACCATTTAAACGCCTCTGGATCTCCTCACAAACAGATGAAGCTATAAAAGATGGATTCAGAAACTTAAAACCCGGAACAGATTACGATACTTTGTTCAATTCGGCCCATTGCCGCTCAGAATCAGATTGGCTGGTGGGAATGAACGCCACACAGGCTCTCAGTATTTCGGCAGGTAACAGAACAGTTCTTTCGTTAGGTCGCGTACAAACACCTACCCTGGCCATGATCTGCGCCCGTTTTTTGGAGATTAAAAATTTCGTTCCTCAAACCTATTATCAGATCAGTATCTTACTTTCTAAAGATGAACAGGTTTTTAAAGCTATATCAACCGCTAATTATAAAGAAAAAGAAGAGGTAGAAAAGTTATTTGCACTTGTTGAGGACGTGGCTTCTGGCTTTCCAACGGGCGGGAACATCACAGCTGTAGAAGCTAAACCAAGAAAAGAACCACCTCCGTTATTGCATGACTTAAGCAGTTTGCAGCAAGAAGCCAATAAGAAAAAAGGGTATACTGCCGATCAAACACTTAACATCTTGCAGAACCTATACGAGAGTAAATTGGTTTCTTATCCCCGTACCGGATCGCGCTATATTGGTGATGATATTTTTGCTGGCGTTCCAGATTTGATTGCAAAATTTACCGATCATGCTGATTTTGGAAAGCAAGCACAGTTTTTGCAAACCATTACTTTAAATAAGCGAAGTGTTAACGCTAAAAAAGTAACCGATCACCATGCGGTTTTACCTACGGGCGAACAGGCTTATGGATTAAGTCCGGATAAACAAGCCGTGTATGATATGGTTGTTGGGCGAATGATTGAGGCATTTCACCAAGAATGTATTAAGGAGTTAACCAAAATAACCATTCAATCGGGAGTTACTTTTGTGGCCAATGGAACGGTAATCCGCTCTGCAGGCTGGCGTGCTGTTTTTAACGACCCTGAAGACGATAAAAAAGATGAAGACAACGCAGCTCTACCAAAGGTTGCGGTTGGAGAACAATTACCTATAACAGAAAAATCTCTTTTAGAAAAACAAACTAAACCTAAGCCAATGTACAACGAGGCTTCGCTATTAAAAGCACTCGAAACCTGTGGTAAAGAGATTGAAGACGAAGAATTACGTTATGCCATGAAAGATAGCGGTTTAGGTACACCAGCAACACGTGCATCCATTATCGAAACCTTAATTACCAGGGAATATATTACAAGAGAAAAGCGGAATCTTGTACCTACCAATAAAGGTTTGGCTGTTTACGAAGTGGTTAAGGATAAACAGATTGCGCAGGCTGAGCTTACCGGACAGTGGGAGAAAAGATTGGAAGAAATCCGTTCAGGTTCATCAGTAAAAGATTTTAAATCCGAAATTACAGAATATACCAAAACCATTACGCACGAACTATTAATTGCAGGGGCAAGTATATCGGGTAAGCTTGAAGAAGAAAAGAAACTGGAAAAAGTTTAGCATCAACTTGCGTCATATAATGTGAAGCAGATATAAAAAGTAACCATTTGTGGTTACAGCTCCATAAATTCCCAGGCGCTGTGGTAGGCATTCAATTGTTCTGCATACTGGATAAATTCAGCATAAAAATTAGATTTCGATAATGTAGCGCTATCGCCAATAACAACCAGCTTTTTCCTTGCCCTCGTCATGGCCACATTCATTCTCCTCGTATCTGATAAAAACCCGATACTTCCATCCCCATTACTCCTGGTGAGGCTAATATATACCACATCGCGTTCCTGACCTTGAAAGCTATCAATGGTATTTACTGCAATTTTATTGCGATAAGGTGTTAAAATTTCATTTTCCTGAACTAGGGCATTTAAGATCTGAACCTGTTGTTTATATGGCGAAACAATAGCAATAGAAGGAAAGTTTTCCGTTAAGGTCTGATCTGCCAAACAAGCAACCAAATGCGTTAAATGTTTGACCAAAAATGCAGCTTCATCAGGATTGGTTGTACTGGTCCCGTCTAATTTTTCGTCGAAACTACAGCCTGCCGTATCGATAAATTGAATCGGTTGATCGCCAGTAAACAATAAATGATCAGCAACAGAATCATGGGCCTGCAGCTCATTTTTATAAAATACCCGAGATGAGTAACCCATAATATCTTTATTCATTCTGTATTGCTCTTTTAACAACACAACCGACTCTGGATGAAGATTTACTGTTTTCTCCAGTAAAGTATTACTTAACCCATTTCTTGCTGCTTCATTTGATTTTATGGTTGGCGAAAGTTGAAAATGATCGCCAGCCAATATTACTTTCTGTGCTTTTAAAATCGGTATCCAGCAAGCTGGTTCCAAAGCCTGGCCCGCCTCATCAATTACAATGGTATTATATTTTAAATTCCGAACAGTATAGTGGTTGGCTCCTACTAAGGTGGCGGTAATAATCTGTGCTTTGGTAAACAGATTATCCATAATATACTGCTCCGTTTTTTCTACTTCCTTTCCAATTTTATGCGCTTCATCAAACAAGGCCTTACGTTGCTCGCGTTCTGCTTTACCAAAACTTCGCTTGTATTTGTGGGCCATATTTTTATATTCACTGGCCTGTTTTTTTAAAGCTTTAATTGTTTTCATCTCCGGATGATCCGCCATTTGATGATCAAGAGTTGCCGCAAGCAACTTTTCAGAAACCCTTGCTGGGTTGCCCACGCGGATTACTTTTAGCCCTTCGGCAGCTAGCTTCTCCGTAAGTAAATCAACAGCGGTATTACTCGGCGCCACCACCAGGATTTTTTGATCGCTGTGTTTAACTAACGATTTTATAGCGTGCACAAGCGTTGTTGTTTTTCCGGTGCCCGGAGGACCATGAACCACAGCCAGATCATCAGCTGCTATAATTTTATTCACCGCTAATTGCTGTGAATCGTTTAGTGTATTGGGAATGATAAATTTCTCTTCACCTTGAAATGATGGTTTTTCTCCTTTTGTTAAAATACGGATCAGTTTATTTTCTGATTCATTTTCAGCTAAATATGAGGCCTGCTTAAGCGCATTCTGCATCTCATCATAGCTGTTATTATCAAAAAGTAAATCTACGCCGAGTTTACCGTCTCTTGTCCAATCGGGCAATTCATCAACACGGAAGCTGATTTTCATCCTGCTACCACTTTGATGGTTTATGATCCCTTCTACGCGGTCTTCTTTGGCATCGTGATTGGAAAATAATACCACGGCAGAACCAAAACGGAACTGATGAGAAAAATCCTGGTGGGTAGTCCTTTCTAACTCTATCGTTAAATAATCGCCACGGCCTATTTCAGTATTCCTGATGGCAATCGGGTACCAGGTTAAACCCAATGCCCTCCTATCGGCAGCTGAAGTATTTTCAGTAAGTTTTAAGTACGATTGTAAATCTTCGTTGCGCTCGGTATCGAGCAGATCTTGAAGTTTTTTAAAATATTCTTTTGGCAAGGTTAGGTGGTTAATTGTTGTATTGCTTGATTGTTAAATTGATGGAGTGTTTAAAGTAAATCAAACGCTATGCACCTGCAAATAGCGCTACAAAACGAGCTCTTGGTGCAACCTCAACATAGTCTCTTCGGCATCATCACAAAAACCAGGGTGTACTTTTGAGCATTGCACTACAGTACTTCTTGTTGCTGTAAGCCACCTAAACCGAGAAGCCTGATCGTATTGACCAATGGGACCAGATCCTTTTGCGGCCGTACTTATTCTTTCAAAAGCGCATAAGTTTTCTTTTAACTCAGCTAAATCTACTTCAGTAGAAAAAGCCTTTATTCTTTTCTCATCCAGTGCAAAAACACTTTTTAAAAACTTTTGCTTGGCGCAAAACAAAATTATGCCCACATTAATAAATTCCTCACGTTCTACCCTGGGCATTACGCGAATCACAGCGTACTCAAATAAGAATTTCCCTTGCATGCTGCGCTTCTTTTAAAAATATAGTTGAATGAGTTAACCTGGTAGTAAGGAAATGTGTATAGGCATTGCGGTGCTCCGTTTTGCTTTCAAAGTTTGTTTCGCCTTCCAGCCAGTCATCAGGAATTAAATTAATTACCGCTGCTATCTTTTCGGGACTGAGTAATCTGCTGAATTCTTCATTTACACTTTCCAGTTCAGAGGCCCATGGCAATAATACATGGTCTTTCACCAAAAAGAAAGGCTTAACAGCCTGCTCTTCCCAATTTTGCCAGGAATGATGAAAATATAATGCAGCACCATGATCTATTAACCAAAGTTCTTTATGCCACAGTAACATATTGGTATTTCTGCAGGTACGGTCCATATTGGTTAAAAAACAATCAAGCCATACAATCTGCGACGCAAGTTTAGCATCTACAGTAGTTACTGTTGGATCGAATGTTATCGCCCCTGATAAATAATGTAGTGCCAAATTTAAACCTACGCTGGCTTTTAGCAGATCTTGAATTTCTTCATCGGGCTCTGTTCTCCCAAAAGCTTCATCCAAATTGGCAAAAACCAACTCGGGTACACGTAAACCTAAATATCGGGCTATTTCACCACCAATTAGCTCGGCAATTAAAGCCCGGGTGCCCTGTCCTGCTCCTCTAAATTTTAGTACATATAAAAAGTTATCATCAGCCTCTGCAATGGCGGGCATAGAGCCACCTTCGCGCAAAGGCGTAACATATCTGGTTACATTTACCGTTCTAAGTTGTAAATTGTTCATATCTGTGGCAAGAATGGCCATTTATTTTATTTAGGCACAATTCCAAACTTGCTGCAAATTTAGCAGAATTCCAACAATAAATTGGTCCAATTTAGTCTTAAGGGTAAATGTAATCAAATTGGTTGGAGCATTTCTTGCCACGGAAACACAGAATGGATTGTACGATGGGACAGTAAACTGACATAGTACCGACCATAGTGAAATGCATCGGGCAGAAACGGGCGGGACTACCCTAACTGCTTTCCAAATAACAATAGTGTTTTATTGCTAATGATAACTCAACTAATCGTGCCCCAAATAAGCATTTCCGGCAGGAGTCATAGATGATGACCATTGTACCGAATCGCGGTTAATTTTAATTAGGCCCATACTTTCTAATTCTTCGTACTCTTCTTCCATCCCACCTAAAACCGAAGAACTAACCTGTTGATTGATTACCTCAAGTAGAGATATGATTTCTGATCTTTCCATAAAACAAATAATTACCTATACTTTAACTAACATAAATATAATCAAAATGTTTATTGCTTACTTAAACATTTTCAAGGCTTTAAGGTTGTACTTATACCAGAATTTGATTAAAATGGAAGTACATATTTATTATCTCTTCATTATGGCACTGCCAGTAGCCTGTATTGCATGGACTGTTACAAAAGAGGAAATATTTAGAGAGGCGCGCGAATTCTGTATTGACCGTTCGAAGAATTGTAATAAGCTGGTTAAGCGTAAGTTTTTCTATGTTTTCACCTGCGAATATTGTTTCAGCCATTATGTAACCGCACTGCTGCTTTTCATTACCAAATTTACTTTAATTTATCCAGACTGGCGTGGTTACATTATTTCTTTCTTTTCCGTGGTGTGGATTGCTAATGTTTACATGAGTTTGTACAATATCATCAGGATTGATCTTAAAAAAGAAAAGATTAAGGTAGCCAGAGAAGAATCGGAACTAAAAAATGATTAAAACTATTTTAGGCAGCAGGTGTTTTTTTTTAAGACACAAACTTGAAGATTATGCCATCATCGGTAATTAAATATTTCAGTTATGATGTAGCAGCTAAAGTATTGAAAATCATTTTCGTAACCAATATGATTTACCTGTACAAAAATGTTCCTGAAAAGATGTATAAGATGTTAAAGGCTTCCGGATCGAAAGGAAGATACTTTAACCGATACATTAAAGATAAATTTGAATTCCAGAAACTAGAGGAAGACTAATAAGCTCGCTCCATCAACTTTTGCCATCGAAAAACAACTTGATAAACATAAAACTGTAACAAATATCATAAAACGATATGATTGAGAAAAAAAATATTCTTGGTGTTTATTTCTGCCAAAAACATATAAATACCTATATACTAATATCTTACTTTAAAGACCAACATAATCTCAAAGTTCAAACTATAATCTTAAAGTAAAAGAAATGTTAAACTTTTAGGAATTTTCTAAACAAGTCCTATATTTGTCCTCGAGAGCGTTAATTTAGATACGGGTATACGGCTTAGGCTGTATGCCCGTTTTTTGTTCTAGCGGTTGATGCATGCATAACAACCTTATCTAAACAGATTCTTAACCACGGCGTATAGGCACCCGGATTAACTGCAATATCCTGCGCCAACGTTTCCAAATCCATATACTTAAAGGTTTCTACTTCATCAGGATTGATAACAGGTAATTTATCGCTCATACCAAAAAAAACATGGTCTATCTCGTGTTCCGTTAAGCCATCTTCAAATATTGCTTTATAGGTAAATTTAAAGAGATAGTTTAATTCGCACTCCATCCCCATTTCTTCCATTAATCTCCTTTTAGCTGCGTGGATATTACTTTCTCCAATCCGAGGATGACTGCAGCAGGTATTTGTCCATAAGCCCCCAGAATGATATTTGCTTATTGCTCTTTGTTGTAGTAACAATTCGCGCTTGGAATTAAAAATGAAAACGGAAAAAGCACGGTGTAATATACCCTTTTCGTGTGCTTCCATTTTATCCATCTGCCCTTTCGGCACATCCTCCTGATCAACCAGAATAACTTGCTCTTCCATTTAAATTACATTTAACTTATTGCGGATAATCGAATCAAACATTAAACCAATTTTATGGGTGTTCGAAATTCTTATCCGTTCAGTCATAATTTTTTCAGCACTTAAGCGCTTTATCTTTGTGAATAATTTTTTATAATAGATATAGGACAAATATACGCCATTTCTGGAAGCTGTAGGCAATAGCTTAATACCGGCTAAAGCAATATCAAATTCTGCCTCGATTTCTGCTTCTATTTCTTTTTTTTGACGATCGCAGAATAAGGCCAAATTAACATTCGGAAAATAGTTTCGGCTAAGTATTTGATGATCAGCCTTAACATCTCTCAAAAAATTAACCTTTTGAAATACAGCGCCCAATTTCATGGCATAGGGTTTCAATTGCTCGTAATCTGCATCGTTACCATAGGTAAAAACTCTTAAGCACATCAATCCTACTACTTCTGCAGAGCCTAAAATGTATTCGTTGTAAAGTTCGGAAGTATATTTTTGTATTGAAAGATCCATTTCCATGCTGCGAAGAAAAAGAACAATCAGTTCCTGATCTATCCGATATTTATTTACAACTTTCTGAAATGAATTTAAAATAGGGTTTAAACTAATGCCCAACTTAATAGCTTCGAAAGTATCCTCCTTAAATTTCTCTAATAAAAATTTCTTGTTATAATGATGAAAGCTATCCACAATTTCATCCGCTAAACGTACAAACCCGTAAATAGCGTGTATAGGTTGGCGTAGTTCTTTTCCAAGAAAATAAATACCATAAGAAAAGCTGGTACTATACAACTTAGTGGTAAGCCGGCTACAATCGGCAGATAGTTGATCAAAAATTTCTTTCATGTAAAACAGGGTAATGTATTATTTTTTCAAATTCATCAAGTGTTTTAATCCAGTTGATGTGATCGATGTTGTTTAGTTTACCGATAACCTGGCTATTTCCGGCAAGATGGATTTTAGTGGATGAACATATTTCAGACAATTGATCGATGTATTTTTGGGCTGCAGCCGCCAGTCTCGATTTTATCATAAAAAGCAAAACATGACCTACATTCAATGTGGAAAATATGCGCTTAATTGAATCCAATGGAACTTTGCTACCTAAAAAAATAACCTGATGATGATGCATCCTCAGCATATAACTGGCAAAAAGCAGCCCAATATCATGATCCTCATCCTCCGGTAAAAAAAGCAGCCAGCTTTTGTCTGAATGCCTTGTTGGTGGAAGACTATCGATATGCGTAAATATTTTTTGACGGATAATATTTGATAAAAAATGCTCGTGAGCCGGACAAATATCGTCTTTTCGCCACATTAATCCCAAACGGACCAGCAATGGATATATAATTTTCCGGTAACAGTCAGAAAGCCCCAACTGATCAATGCCCTGATCAATTAACTGATTAAAAGAGCGCTCATCAAAAGCCAAACCATGCCTAATCAGTTGAGAAACATAATAATCTGCCTGCTCATCATCAGCGGGGTAAGAAAACTGTTGATCAAGAAGTTTATCAATCGCCTCATCTGAGAGACGGCAAAGTTTAGAAATTTTTAAACCACTTTTATTTAAACTTACAATGTTTAATAGTCTTCTAAGCTGCTTATCATCATATAAACGGGTATTGCCTTGAGATCGCATCGGACTCAGCGCATTGTACCTTTGCTCCCAGATCCTAATGGTATGAGAACGAATGCCAGAAAGCTGTTCAAGATCTGAAATAGCGTAAGTCATTATTTTTGTTTAAATATATCTAATAAAATCTAAACAAAAAGAAGAAAGAAAGGTTTTTGCCAAGATCAACAAAATGTAACGTCGATATTGATAGTTTAATTTAGACCATGTAAATAAATGGTCCTATTAAAATACAGTAAACCTGAACCGTAGAACACGATTAAATTAGAAGAGCATGAAGTTGGTTAGTTAAAATATCTTTTCAGTAAGTAATACTCCCCGTTCTCCATTCCCAGTTTCTATGGTATGCACATGTTTGTACGAATGACTGAAGAAGTCGTAGCCATGTTCTCTCTCTTTAATAGCTACCGTACTCACCGGATAATTTAAGTTAGTTTGCATGCACTGCAAACTTCCGTTAGCCAACAGAAGAAAATCACAGTCGTAACCTTGTTCTTGCAGCTCAATAACCTTTTTTGTAATAGACACGTTTAATCTGTTGGTGGTGCGGATTCTATTTTTCATGGGGTATTGTTTTAGATAATTAATGATAATTATTATGCTTATTAAATATATCTATTAATAACTACTTAAATATATCTATTAATAACTACGTTTCCAAATACAATATATTGTTATACAAGCAATTAAATCAATTTGTTTTGTTTATTTATAAAAATCTACATTCCAGATTTTTACTCAGTCATGTTTCTTGCATAAAAAAAACATATGCGTATCATATTTACTACAAAAACGAACCAAACATCGTTACAGGACTAAAATAATTTCCATATATAAAAAGCATGCTATAATTTCGCATTACCTTAAAACACGTCTAATGAAATTAACATGTATCGTAATTGATGACGAGATTCACGCCGTCAACGGTATAAAATCATACATCAACAATCTCACAAATATTCATTTAATAAAATCCTATACAGATCCGTTACAGGCATTAAACGAAATTACAGCTGGAGATCATGTTGATATTGTTTTTATAGATGTTGATATGCCTATGATATCGGGCTTAGAATTATCAAAAGCAATTAGACATAAAACAGATAAATTAATATTTACCACCTCCCACTCTAAATACGCTTACGAGGCTTTTGAAATGTATGCTAGTGCTTATTTATTAAAACCATACACTTTTGCCCGTTTTGCTGAAACCATAAATAGATTATTCCCACATAGCCCTAGTGTACCAAACCTAACAGTTAAGCAAGATGATGATTATTTTTTTGTCAGGAATAAAAGCGAAAAAAACAACTTAATTAAAGTAAGGTACACCGACATTGTAGCCGTAGAAAGTCTTCAAAACTATGTACGCATTTTTACCTTAAACGAAACGATTGTATCATACATTGCGCTATCAGAGATAAAAATCATTTTAAAAGACTATCAGAATTTTGCCCAGGCACATCGCTCATTTATCATAGCCAAGAATTATATTGAAAAGGTAGAGGGCAATACCTTAAAAATGATTAATAATCTAACTATTAATGTAGGAAATAGTTACCGTGAAAGTATACACGACTATATTAAGGAGAAAACAATTAAAACAAACCGATCTTAAACTAATTTTTTAGTATTTTAGTTATCAAAAGAAGCAAACTACCAAAGTTTCTTTATTAACCCTATGTAGCCGCTCCCAAATTAACTTGCTCGATGAACTTAATAAGTAGGAAAAATAAATTTCACAAAATTCTAAGCTGGATATCAGATAAAAGACTCCACATTTTATGTTGGACCATATTTATATTTTACGAGGCTGTTATCATTGGTATTTTTATAGGGAAATTTCAACCAATCAGTAATTACATTATTTTTTATAGTTTCAACGTGGCAACCTTTTATTTTCATGCCCACGTTATATTGCCGTCTGCATTAAAAACGCTAAGTGGCCGATGGTGGAGATTGCCATTATTTATCTTACTGGAGCTGGTTGCGTACCTGATATTAATTGTAATTTTAGATTATATCGTTATCAACTACACATCCTATAGTGGCCCGTTTAAGATTGAGTTTACAGCATCGTTTTTTGCTGGTCCAATTTATCGTGCTATCTATTTTATGAGTTTCTCTACCAGTTATTATTTTCTGCTTAATTTCCTGGAAGAGCGAAAAAAAATCGAAGATTTAGAAAAGCAACGTTTAAATAACATCATTCAAATCGCAAAATCAGAGAATGCTTTTCTAAAAGCCCAGATACAGCCACATTTGTTATTTAATACCCTGGATTTTATTTACCAAAATGCCAAAGATTCTTCTCCAGTTGCAGCAGAGGCCATTCATTCTCTTGCAGAGATGATGCGCTATTCGGTTGATAGCAATAAGGATAAAGAATTTATTTTGCTTGACGAGGAGATTAATCAGGTAGAAAACCTCATTAACTTACACCAACTCCGTAAAGATCACCATATACAGCTCCGTTTTTGGTACGATGACGAAATACGCAACACTAAAATCATTCCTTTAGTATTAACCACTTTGGTAGAAAACATGTTTAAGCATGGCGAACTGCTTACACCATCACATCCTGCCGAAGTGAGTTTGAGAATCGAAAATAATCAACTTATAATAGAAACTTCAAACTTAATAAAAGCAGTTAAAGATAACTCAGGTTTAAGTTCTGGTATGGAAAACATAAAAAAGCGTTTAGCCTACACCTATGGCAAAAATGCCAAATTTGATTACTTTGCTGATTCAAACCAGTACTTCAAAGTAACGCTAGTTATTAAAATTAGATGAGAAAGCCATTTTAATAATTTTAGCCAAAAACTTCAAATCACACAATAATCTCTAAAAAAAGCTGAATTTCCTTGCCGAATACATAAAAATCCGTTTCGAATGTATTTTTTTTTCATTTTATTGGTTGAAATTGTAATTTGCATTAACTAAACCTATAAAAAATGTCAATAAATTGTATTGTTATTGATGATGATCCTCATTCCCTAGAGAGCTTGATAGCGTATATGGACAAGCTGCCTGATTTAAAGCTTATCCAAACTTTTACTGAACCGCTCCAAGCCCTAGCAGAAATATCGGTATCTAACCCTGTCGACATTATTTTTATGGATATCGAAATGCCTTCGCTTTCCGGGATTGAACTGGCGAGCCTGTTACGGCAAAAAACAAAACACCTGGTTTTTACTACCGCACACCCAAGATATGCCATCGATGCCTTTAAGGTTGACGCGGATGCTTATTTGCTTAAGCCCTACTCTATTTTACATTTTGCAAAAGCGATAAACAACCTTTACCCAACTGGAAAAAAAACACAACATCCTTTTTCCATTTTCGACGATCATTTCTTTTACATCCCGTTACAAGGAGAAAATAGCGACCTGGTAAGAATAGATCTGAATGAGTTGATTGCGGTTGAAGAAATGGGAGAAGATATTCAGTTTAAAACCACAAAAAATGCTTTTTTAAGCCCGAAATCTAATTTTATCAAGACCTTGAAAATGCTAAAAGAACATTCTGCATTTATTCAGGTTAACCCTACTGTTTTTATAGCAAAACAGCACATCAAGAGCGTGCTTGGTAATAAAATACTGCTTTCTGGTGAAACATCCTTTACAGTTTCAGGTACATATATAGAACTTTTCGCAAATTTTATTAAAAACAATTTGCTGCAGGAAAAACCACACCCAGGTACTGCCATGTAGTCTTTTATCGCTCAACATCTGCTTTTCCAATCCATTTTAATCTATAATCAAAACATTACATCTAAAACTTTGTATTTAGGATAGTCTATTTATTATTAAATTAATTGATTTATCTGTTTTGAAAAGAGTGTTGATTGTGGATGATGATCCAGATGTATTAGAAGTTTTCCAGGATGTATTAGAAACTAAACATTATAAAGTTTATCCGCTACTATCGCCAAGATATATTTTTAAAACGATAAAAGATTTTAATCCAGATCTGATTATTCTAGACATTATGTTGAATGGAATGGATGGGCGCGCTGTGTTTAAAGAGTTAAGGTTAAATCCTGAAACAGCACAAATACCCATTATTATGGCATCGGCCAGGTATGATGAAAATTATATCACATCGCAGAAATATCATCCCAACGATTATTTAGAAAAACCTTTTAACATGGCAGATTTACTGCAAAAAGTAGATGCTTTAATCGAAAATTAAAAAATCAGATATGAAATTAAAATTATTAATACCTCTTTTATTGCTATTTACAATGGTATCAATCAAAGTAAAAGCACAAAGCAGACAAGATAAACTCTATTCGATGAGTGGAATTGGCTTTGCATTCCCAATGGGCGAAACTTCGGATTATTTTAAACCAAAATTTTCAACATCATTAGGTTTAAATTTAGGTTTGGGTGATGGTGGTTTGTTCTTATACCCTAAAGCAAGTTTACATGCTTTTACTTTTAACCAGATAACGCCAGATGCAGGCTACACCTATACTTTACAAAAAGGCAGGGCAACCACCTACTTGCTAAATGTTGCTTTAGGGTACCGTAAAATTGTAAACAAATGGGCTTTTTATGGTTTTGCAGGTGCTGGTGGCGGTTTTATTCTTACGCCTCAGGCTAGCGTTAATACCACAACCCTGCAGGTTACCCAAAATAATAAATCAAATGGTTTGGGGATTGCCGAAGGTGGGGCCGGTATTGAATATAATATTGGAGGTGCCAATTTATTTGTCGAGGCGAGTTACATGTATGGCTTTAGTAAAATCCAGAACAGGGCTTTTAACACTGTACCGATTTCTATAGGCATCAAACCTAATTTAAGCAAGCTACTAAGTAAACTTTAAATATTTACATACAAAATACCAGAGCGGTTACGTTAAATACATAACCGCTTTTTTTATGCTAAAGAAATAATCAAAATTATTTTCATACTAATTATTTTAGCATAGATTTGTATTTCAAATTAATTTAATGTTATACGCAGTTGTAGATATCGAAACCACTGGTGGTCATGCCTCAGCAAATGGTATTACCGAGGTTGCCATTAACATCCATGATGGCAA
The DNA here is from genome assembly GCF_011759615.1 of Pedobacter sp. SG908. NCBI lineage: Bacteria > Pseudomonadati > Bacteroidota > Sphingobacteriia > Sphingobacteriales > Sphingobacteriaceae > Pedobacter > Pedobacter sp. SG908. The sequence goes on along the minus strand of NZ_JAAOYY010000001.1, from coordinate 1,835,083 downwards.
TAAAATAGTTGAATCTTACACTACCCTAATTAATCCAAAGCAGCCTATACCCGTTTACATTACGGCGCTTACAGGTATTGATGATAACATGTTGTTGGATGCCCCGACATTTGATGATGTTGCTTTACAGATTTATCAGTTATTAAACGATAAGGTTTTTGTGGCGCACAATGTAAACTTCGATTATTCCTTTTTGAAGCATCATTTGGCCGCTGCAGGGTATGATCTGCAATGCAAAAAGCTGTGCACGGTAAGGTTGAGCAGAAAACTAATTCCTGGCAAATCTTCATATAGTTTAGGAAAACTTTGTACAGCCTTGCAGATCCCGATTCAAAACCGACACCGGGCAGCCGGAGATGCAGATGCAACAAGTATCCTATTCAATTTATTGCTAGAATATGATCAGGGAGGTATCATAGCAGAAATGCTGAAGAAAACATCAAAAGAACAGGTTTTACCTCCTCACTTAGATAAAGCATCTATTTTAAGGTTACCCAACCGACCTGGCGTATACTATTTTAAGGACAGTAAGGGCAAAATTATATATGTTGGAAAAGCAAAAGACCTTAAAAAACGTATAACCAGTCACTTTACCGGTAATACACCCAATCGGCAGCGGCAGGATTTTTTACGTACTATTCATCATGTAGACCATGTAATTTGCGGTACCGAACTGATGGCCTTAATTTTAGAAGCAAATGAAATTAAACGTCTTTGGCCAGAAAATAACCGGGCAATGAAACGCTATGAGCATAAATATGATTTATATGTTTTTGAAGATCAAAATGGTTATTTGCGTTTAGCGATAGATAAACATAAAAAGAACAATAACGCCCTGCAAAGTTTTAATAGCCTATTAGAAGGTTATAATTTTTTAAATCAACTGGTTGATAAGTACCAGCTTTGTGCAAAACTCTGTTATTTGCAAAAAACAGCAACCAAATGTTATGCTCATGAAAATGGCCAATGTTTTGGTGCATGCAGCGGAATAGAAACCGTGGCCGTTTATAACAAAAAGCTAAATGCGGCATTAAGTGACGTTCGAAACCAACAGCCAAGTTTTGCTTTGGTAGATGAAGGCAGAAAAGAAGAAGAATTTAGCTGTTTGGTTGTTGAAAATGGAAAATTTTATGGGATGGGCTATTTTACCGATAAGAATTATCTGGCTGATGGTCTGGCATCAATTAAAAATGATTTGTCTACATACCAATCAAACAGTTACATCTTAAATCTTATTTTAAGCCATGCAGAACAATTTCCGCAGAAATTGTATAAATTGTAATTATTAATTACACGCCATGGATTCATCAATTTTTATAGCACATTGCCTGTCTTTTGATGAAGCTGTAGAATTGCCGCATTTCGAAAAAACTTCTTTCCGGGTAAATAAAAAGATCTTTGCCACACTAAATCTTGAGAAAAAACAGGCAACATTCAAATTATCAGCAATTGATCAGTCTGTTTTCTGCGATTTTGATCCAAGCAGAATATGGCCTGCTACCGGAGCCTGGGGTAAACAGGGCTGGACTATTTTTGAAATAACAGATCTCGCTGATGAAATGCTTATCGATGCACTTACTCTTTCCTATTGTAACGTGGCTCCGTCAAAATTGGCAGCAAAATATAGCAGGGATTAATCTTATTTATCCCCCAGTTACTTACCTCGAGTAGCTTAATATAAAATGCAATAAAATTTTGCGTAAGTGATTACTTACACTTATATTTGTAAGCAATTACTTACGCAATTAATTTTATGAGAAGAGATGTATTTCAGGCCATTGCCGATCCTACCCGAAGAGAAATTATCAATCTGATTGCTCATCGCACTTTAAACCTAAACGCCATAGCCGAAAATTTCGATATGAGCCGCCCTGCCATTTCACAGCATATTAAACTTTTAACAGAATGCGGTTTAGTAGAAATTACACAACAAGGCCGTGACCGTTACTGTAACATACAATTTCAAAAACTTGCAGAAGTATCTAAATGGGTAGAACAATACCGTACTTTTTGGACAAGTAAATTAGATGCTTTAGAAATACATTTATCAAAAGATACTAAATCAAAATAAAGATGGAAAACGAACCAGTTATTGTAGAACGGGTGTATAACGCCCCTATCGAAAAAGTTTGGAAAGCTTTAACCGATAATAATGAAATTAAACAGTGGTATTTTCAATTAGAAGACTTTAAACCTGAGGTAGGTTTTAAATTTGAGTTTTCTGGCGGACCGGATGATGGGCCGCAATATTTACATCTCTGCGAAGTAACAGAAATTGTTGCAGGCAGAAAACTCGCTTATACCTGGCGATATGATGGCTATCCGGGCAATTCGGTAGTAAGCTGGGAGTTATTTGAGCAAGGTGAGCAAACCAGGTTGAAATTAACACATAGCGGCGTAGAAAGCTTTGCATCAAACGGACCTGACTTCGCCAAAACAAGTTTCAACGGCGGTTGGACTTATTTTGTTAACGATGCGCTTAAGAATTATCTGGAAAAGAATTGAGTTACGGTTTAAGATAAATCGTTATTTCGACTGCTAGTTCCAAAGGAACTTCTTAGGAGGAGAAATCTTTTAGTGTTAGTTCAGAGATTTCTCCGTTTCGCTATTTTTCAGTCGAAATGACGCCCGATTTTTAAATTCAAATACTGGTCGTAGCGCCTCGTTACGACCTAAAAGCGCCTATACTTCTTCTAAAGCCATTTTTATCGCTGCATAAATATAATCCAGATCTTCATTGCTGATTATATATGGTGGGAGTAGATAGATAATATTGCCCAATGGTCTTAATATAATTCCCTTTTCTAAAAAGTAGGCATACAATAAATTACGGAGATTACTTAAATAAGAGGTTTCATTCCCGGTCTCCCACTCCACTGCGATAATTGTTCCCGTTTGCCTAATGGCTTTAACCTTAGGATGTGCCTTAATCTCTTCCAGAAAAACAGCATGTTTGGCTTCTACCCGCTTGATATTTTGAAGCGTTTCGCTTTTTAACAAAATATCTAAGCTTGCTAAAGAAGCCACGCAAGCAATCGGGTTCGCGGTAAAAGAGTGCCCATGGTAAAGCGTTTTTAATTTATCATCACTTAAAAAAGCTTCAAAAATCTCATTGGTACAGGTGGTTACCCCTAGTGGCATTGTTCCGCCTGTTAAACCTTTACTTAAACAAATAATATCGGGCTTATTAGTTAGTTTCTCGCAGGCAAAGTAAGTTCCTGTTCTACCAAAACCTGTCATTACCTCATCCGCAATAGTTAATATTCCTGCTTCTTTGCAAGCTGATAAAAGTTGATCCAAATATTTAGCTTCATACATGAGCATCCCACCAGATCCTAAAATGAGTGGTTCGAAAATGAAACAAGCGGTATCCTTAAGATTTAAGATATGAGCTGTAAGATTTGAGATATTCCCTTCATCAGGCAGATCGATAAACTCGACATCAAACAGTAAACTATTAAAAGCATCAGTAAAAATACTACGACCACTAACAGACATAGCGCCAAAAGTATCGCCATGATAAGCGTTTTTAAAGGCTAATATCTTCGTTTTTGCTGCACCTCTATTATCCCAGTATTGCAGACACATTTTTAAGGCTACTTCTACCGCTGTTGATCCGTTATCGGTATAAAAAACTTTATCCTGTTTACCAGGCAATATTGGCAACAGCCTTTCTGCAAGCAATACCGCAGGCTCGTGTGTAAAGCCTGCAAAAATTACGTGTTCCAGCACAGTGAGCTGTTCTGCTACTTTTTGTGCAATATAAGGGTGAGAATGACCATGGATATTCACCCACCAGGATGAAACCGCATCGATATACCGTTTACCGTTTTCATCAAAAACGTACACGCCCTCTCCCCTTACAATCGGGATATGTGGCAATGCATTTTTCATTTGGGTATAAGGATGCCAGATTACCTTTTTATCGCGTTCAGTTAAATTTAATTGGGAGCTTGTAGTATGGCGTTTGGACGAATCGGGCATCATGATTATAACTTAACTGAATATTGATTTTTTAAAAGCTGGCCTACGGTTTTATCTGTTTTAAAGGTGATATCTTCTATACTTAAATCCTCAATTTTCACCCATCTGAAAGCCTGAAGAATTTCACCTTCCCCATCAAAATCGTAAATGGTATCTTTAAAGGTCAACTGCAAAGGGGCTTTTTCTTTAACGATGTAATAAACACTAATTACCTGGCTATCGTTAAATGACGATTTTTCAAAAAAATCTGTGGTATAAAAATGTGACAATACTTCAATTTCCGCATCGCACTCTTCCACAAACTCACGTTTCAATCCATCAATTAAGCCTTCACCAAACTCTAATCCACCTCCCGGAAATTTACTAAAGCGAAAACCATATTCTTCTTCATCACTTACCAAAACCTCGTTATTCTGGTTAATTAACAATCCATAAACCCTAACATTAAAGTAGCTCATTTTCGAAATGCTTTTTATTTTTGATTACTATTTCAGGTGTCCACACAATTTCTTTTTTAAAAGCCTCTGTTCTAACAGGGCATTCACTCATGTGGCAATAATTACAGCATTCGGGCAAGCAAGGGTCTGCGTGAATAAAGAGTTCTGCTTTGCGAACGCCATTTTTATTGATCAGTTCATCAATCTGCGATATTTCGCGGTGAACCTTATTTAAATCAAAATAATAAGGTAATGTTACATGGCAATCGATATGAAATTCGGGGCCATATTGCTGAGTACGCAGATTATGCACATCGATCCAGGGCTTGTGCCTGTTCTTTTGCAGTACCTCAACTACTTCTTCAACAAGAGTAAAATCGCTTTCATCCATTAAGCCGCCCACCGAACCACGGGTAAGTTTATAACCAGAATAAACAATATAAAAGCCTACTAAAAAAGAAAGTAAGCTATCTAGCCAAATAATATTTGTTAACTGAATTAATATTAAACCAATAACAATCGCTCCACTGGTATAAGTATCAGTTAATAAATGTCTGCCATCGGCTTGCAGCGTAATTGAATGCTCATCTTTACCTACATTTATAAGGTAGAGACCAACAATCAGATTAATCAAACCTGTAATACCAATAATTAATGTTCCGGTTAATAGCTCCCCCACCACATGAGGATAGATCAGGTTGTACGATGATTTGAAAATAATAACCACTCCCGCTATCAAAATCAATATCCCTTCTACAAAAGCCGAGAAAAACTCAACTTTTCCATGTCCATAAGGATGATTTTCGTCTCGGGGCTGCGTACTAAGGTAAATGCTATAAAAAGCAAAACTCCCTGCTATTACGTTTACAATACTTTCTGCCGCATCTGTTAAGATTGCATTTGAACCCGTAATAAAATACGCCACAAACTTAGCTAACATCAGCACCACACTCACCACCAGGGAAATTATTATCGCTTTCTTTTTTACCGACACAAGGCTATTTTTTTTCAAAAATACGCTTATCGAATAAATTAAATGAGAAAAACTATGTCTTTTTTAGTGCAGAATAATATTTGGTTTATATATTTGCGCTCAAAGTAATTAACCATGAGCACCTTATCTAAAAGAATCAACAGTTTATCTGAATCTGCAACCCTTAAAATGACCAAACTTGGCCGCGAATTAGCGTCTAAGGGCATTAACATCATTAGTTTAAGCGTTGGTGAACCCGATTTCAATACACCCGATCACGTAAAAAATGCCGCTAAAAAGGCATTAGATGAAAACTATACACGCTATTCGCCGGTACCGGGCTATCCTGACCTTCGCCAAGCGATTGTAAACAAGCTAAAAACAGAAAACAACCTGGATTATGATATTTCCCAGATCGTTGTTTCAACAGGTGCAAAACAATCTTTATCGAATGTTATTTTAACTTTGATCGATCCGGGCGATGAGGTAATCATCCCAACACCTTATTGGGTTTCGTACTCAGAAATGGTAACCCTGGCTGAAGGAAAATCTGTTTTTATAGATACGGATATAGAAAGTGATTTCAAAATCACACCTGCGCAGTTGGAAGCAGCCATTACGCCGAAATCGAAATTATTTATGTTTTCTTCGCCATGTAACCCAACAGGTTCGGTTTATAGCAAAGAAGAATTAGCAGCCCTGGTTGCCGTTTTCGAAAAATACCCTAATATCTATATCTTATCTGATGAGATTTATGAGCACATTAATTTTGTTGATAAACATGAATCTATTGCTCAATTCGACAGCATTAAAGACCGTGTAATCATTGTTAACGGTTTCTCTAAGGCTTTCGCCATGACGGGCTGGAGATTAGGTTATATTGCCGCAAATAAAGAAATTGCAGCCGCCAACGATAAACTACAGGGGCAAACAACTTCTGGAACCTGTTCTATCGCACAAAGAGCTGGAATTGTTGCTTACGAGCAAGGGTTAGCAAGTGTTTTAGAAATGAAAGAAGCATTTTTACGCCGTAGAGAATTGGTTTACAATTTGTTAAATGAAATTCAGGGTGTTAAAACAAATCTTCCTGATGGGGCATTTTACTTTTTCCCTGAAATCAGTTCTTTCTTCGGTAAGAAAGATGCGGATGGAAACGTAATTAAAGATTCATCAGATTTGGCTTTGTATTTATTAAACGTTGGTCATGTGGCAACTGTAGGTGGCGATTCGTTTGGTAACAACAACTACATCCGTTTATCTTATGCAGCTTCTGACGAAAGTTTAGTTGAAGCATTAAGAAGAATAAAAGAAGCTTTAGGTAAATTAGCCTAACCGGTTTTCAGTTAACTTTATAAAAAAATCCCTCGTTAATTAAATTTAGCGAGGGATTTTTATTTTTTTCGTCTTCTATAACCATCACCCTGAACCGAGCCTTAGCGAGCTCTCCGAAGGTAGTTTATTTCCCTAGTGGTTGGTATCACACCGACCACAAAACATTTCTTAATAATTTGGAAATGAAAGTCAGCATTTCATTGCAGGCCTCAGTCCTTCTTTCCGTTACTAGTCCTCGCTCGTACCTCGCTGTGGGCTATCCACTGCAATAAGGTTTATTCACTACGTTAGGTGCAGATAACTGCAAATCGCGAACTAAAAACTGCCAACTGGAATTAACTCCTTATCGCCTCTACCGGATCCAACCTTGATGCTGAATATGCTGGTCAAAAACCAGAGATGGTACCGATAATGATCGATATTCCCTAGTGGTTGGTGTCACACCGACCACAAAACAATTTGGAAATGAAAGCCAGCATTTCATTGCAGGCCTCAGCCCTTCTTTCCGTTACTAGTCCTCGCTCGTACCTCGCTGTGGGCTATCCACTGCAATAAGGTTTATTCACTACGTTAGGTGCAGATAACTGCAAATCGCGAACTAAAAATTGCCAACTGGAACTAACTCCTTATCGCCTCTACCGGATCCAACCTTGATGCGGAATATGCTGGCCAAAAACCAGAGATGGTACCGATAATGATCGATATTCCGATTCCTAAGGCAATATTATTCAAACCCAATATAATATGGAAATCTGTGGCTGCACCAATAACCAAGGCGAGCAGAAAGACCAGTAATAAGCCCAGCAAACCACCTAAAATACAAAGTGAGATTGATTCGAAAATGAATTGAAGCAATATAAAATAGTTTTTCGCACCCAACGACTTTTGGATGCCGATAATATTGGTACGTTCTTTTACCGATACAAACATGATATTGGCAATACTAAATCCACCCACCAAAATCGAAAATCCACCAATTACCCAACCAGCAATATTGACCATTTTAAACATCGAATCTAATTGGTTAGAAATAATGGTGGTTTTATTTAGGGCAAAATCTTCTTCCTGGCCTGGTCTGATCCTATGGATCGAACGCATTAAACCCTTCAATTCGCTTTCTACCTCTTCCAAGCTCACATTATCCTTGCCGCGAACAGTAATTTGCGGACCATAACGCTCACTTTGGATGTCTAACACGCCTTTTGCAAAGGCAATTGGAATATTTACGTTTTTATCAAGAGAGGTACCTAACATATCTTCTCCCTCTTTTTTGAAAACGCCAACAACTGTTAATCTTCTTCCTAAAATCTGTACCTGTTTACCCACGGGTGCATCGCCGTCAAAAAGTCCATCCGCAATATCAGAACCTAGAATACAAACAGGTGAACCATTTTTGCTTTCAGTTTCAGTAAAATACCGGCCATCCTGAAGCTCAAAATTCCAGGTCTTATTAAAATCGTGTGATGCTGCCCATACCGAAATCCCTTCAACCGAGCTACTTCTATATTTGATCGTTCTATCGTTCGTTGATATTTCGAATGTCACGCCTTGTGCATTTTCGATTCTCTCTCGGAGCGCTTCAAAATCGCGCAATGAAGGCTGAGGGCGGTTCATATATTTCCACCAAGGGTAATTATCGCCAAAACTCCAGGGCCATTTTTGAATATAAATAGTATTAGAGCCCAGTTTATCTACACTGGCCTGCAATTTACCGCGAAAGGTATCAACTGCCGAAAATACAGCAATAATCGTAAAAATACCAATTGTTATAGCCAGAAGCGATAACATGGTGCGTAATTTATTCTGGCGCAACGCATCAAATGCAAAACGGAAACTTTCGCCTATTAGCCTAAAGATTATCATAATTAAAGATTAGATGCAAAGCTTTCCAAAAGGTTACAGCTTATCTTCAAAACTAATTAATTTTATGTCTACAATGCATTAATCGCGCTGTATTATTTGATTTAAAATGATTAAAACATAATATACATAAATTGCGTTTGATAAAATACGAAAAAGAAAAATTAAATTCGTATTTTTGCACCTCAAAAAATTCATCAAGAATGAAATTATCACAATTCAAATTCAACTTACCTGAATCATTAGTAGCCAACAATCCGGCAGAACAACGCGACGAAGCTCGTCTAATGGTTTTACACAAAGACAGCGGTAAAATTGAACATAAAATTTTCAAAGACGTTTTAAGTTATTTCGATGACAAAGACGTAATGATATTAAACAACACTAAGGTTTTTCCTGCTCGTTTATATGGCAACAAAGAAAAAACTGGTGCAACCATCGAGGTTTTCTTGCTACGTGAATTAAACAAGGAATTACGTTTATGGGATGTTTTGGTAGATCCGGCACGTAAAATCCGTGTAGGTAATAAATTATACTTTGGCGACGACGATTTATTGGTTGCTGAGGTTGTAGATAACACCACATCGCGTGGCCGTACCATCCGTTTCTTATTTGAAGGTAGCGACGAAGAATTCAGAAAAAACGTTGAAATTCTAGGTGAAACTCCTCTTCCTAAGTATATTAAACGTAAAGCTACCGCCGAGGATAAAGAACGTTACCAAACTATTTTCGCTAAACACGAAGGCGCAGTAGCTGCTCCAACTGCAGGCTTACACTTTAGTCGCGAGTTAATGAAACGTCTTGAACTTAAAGGTGTAGAATTTGCAGAAGTAACTTTGCACGTGGGTTTAGGAACTTTCAGGACTGTTGAGGTTGAAGACTTAACCAAACACAAAATGGATTCTGAGCAGTTTATCATCGAGCAAAAAGATGCAAACATTGTAAACAAAGCATTAGAGAATAAAAGAAAAATTTGTGCGGTAGGAACTACCTCAATGCGGGCTATCGAATCGGCTGTTTCTGCTAACAGAACATTAAAAGCTGCTAACGACTGGACCAGTAAATTTATCTTTCCTCCTTACGATTTCAGTATTGCGAACTCCATGATTACCAATTTCCACACACCAGAATCTACTTTATTGATGATGGTAAGTGCATTTGGTGGCTATGAGAACGTTATGAATGCTTATGAGGTTGCAGTAAAAGAAAAATATAAATTTTACAGCTATGGTGATGCCATGCTAATTATATAAGTTTTGCGGTTGGCATTTGGCGGTTTAACGCTAAATGCCACACCCCTAAACGCTCAACTATGAAATACTACGCTATAATTGTAGCAGGCGGTTCTGGAAATCGGATGCAAACAGAAACCCCAAAACAATTTCTACTGCTCAAAAACCTTCCGGTTTTAATGCACACCATAAAAGCTTTTGCACAAAGCGATACTCAACCTAAAATTTTATTAGTTCTAAACAAAGATCAACAGGCTTACTGGGCTAGGTTATGTGAAGAATTTAATTTTCATATACCACATCAGGTTATTGATGGCGGTATAGAGCGTTTTCACTCGGTAAAAAATGCAATCCATACCATTGGAGAAGAAAGTTATGTTGCCATTCACGATGCTGTTCGTCCGCTGGTTTCAAAATCTCTTATCGACAATTGTTTTAAAGAAGCTGAGTTACAGGGGAACGTTATTGCAGCGGTACAATCAAGCGACAGTGTGCGCATGCTGAGAAACGATAAAACAACGGCATTAAAACGCGATGAAATTTATTTAGTACAAACGCCACAAACTTTTAGCCTTCATATCCTTAAAGAAGCTTATAACCAAGAGTTCAATACTCATTTTACAGATGATGCAAGCGTGGTAGAATCTATCGGTTATGAGATTAATATTATTGAAGGAGAAAGGGGAAATATTAAAATTACTTATCCTATTGACCTCGAGCTAGCAGAGTTATTATTGAAGAATTAAAAGCTTAGTTTCGTCTAATAATAGACACTATACAAAGATCTGGAGCGATTTAAACATAGCGTCGTTACGCTGAATTCATTTTATTAGTTGTTTCTATGTTTTTTAAAGGTTTAATAGCTACTACGTGCTCAGGGGCTTAATAGCCGGAAAGATGCTAACCATGTAGTAGCTACAAGACAATCGAAGATGCAACTTCTATTTATAAATAAATTCAGCATAACAATCGTACTGGTTAAAAGAGCAAAAAATCAATCAACATCGATTATAAAATAAAAAAGGAGTTTCAAAAATGAAACTCCTTTTTTAATTCATCAATTTCAAAGTGTTTCTTACTTTTAAATCAGTGAATATCGGTGCGATATATTTTTTTTACGCAGCCCGGCCAATTACTTTAAGCAGAATTGCAATAACTGCGATTACCAATAAAACGTGGATTATACCGCCAACGTCGCCGAAGCCGTGAAATATAAATCCGATCACCCATAGTATTACTAATACTACTGCGACTAAATACAATAAATTTCCCATAGTGTTAATTTTTTAGCAATGTTATATTATTGATGTATTAACACTCGGCTTTTTGGTTTTGTTTAAAAAATGTAATTATTTTATTTATACCACCGGATAATATGGAGATAAAAAAACCTCCCAATTTTGTTGGAAGGTTCTTTTTTGTAGTTTCTAATGTTTAGTATTCGTCCTCGTTAAAGAAGAAATCTTCTTTGGTTGGATAATCAGGCCAAATTTCCTCAATCGTTTCATAAGGTTCGCCATCATCTTCTAATGCCTGCAAGTTTTCAATTACTTCAACAGGGGCACCAGAGCGGATACCATAATCAATTAATTCGTCTTTAGTTGCAGGCCATGGTGCGTCTTCCAAGTGCGATGCTAATTCTAATGTCCAATACATATCGTCAATTCAATTAAATTCTTGTTCTTATTATTGCGCAAAGTATATTAAAATTTTTGAGCAAAACAAACTTATTTTTCCACTATTAAACCCTAGGAATCCAAATGTTTTCTTCCGCCTTAAAATACACGGTCAGTTTTCGTGCCAAAACGAATAAATAATCACTTAAACGGTTCAAATAAACTGTTACACGCTCATCTACAAAGCTATTTTCTGCAAGCGCCACTGTCAAACGCTCTGCTCTTCTGCAAACGCATCGCGCAATATGGCAGTAAGAAACTACAGTATTTCCTCCAGGTAAAATAAAATGCTTTAAAGCCGGCAGCTTTTCATTCATCAGATCCATCTCGTTTTCTAACAAGGTAATATCAGCATCGTGCAGATCGGGAATTTTCATTTTAGAGGTCTCTGGGTCGGCCGCAAGTGATGAACCAATGGTAAACAACCTATCCTGAATTTCTTTTAGCAGTTTCTGATCGTACGTATCAATATTCTGACACATGATTAAACCGATGTACGAATTCAATTCGTCTACAGTTCCATAGGTTTCGATACGTAAATGATACTTAGGTACACGGGTACCACCAATGAGTGATGTTTGGCCTTTATCGCCGGTTTTAGTGTAGATTTTCATACCCTATGCCCCTTAAGGGGGAATAATATGGTTAGCCCTAAAAAGTCTCCTTTAGGGAATTTAGGTGTTAGTTAATTTTCTCCCAATCGCTGCCAGTTTCTTTCAAAGCTTGCAAACGTGGCGATACATTTTTAATATCTGTATTTAAATAATCATTTTCGATCAAACCATCACGCATACGTACAATACGGTGGGCGTGCTGTGCAATATCTTCCTCATGTGTAACCAGGATAATAGTGTTCCCTTTACTATGAATTTCTTCCAGCAAACCCATTATTTCAATTGATGTTTTGGTATCTAAATTACCAGTTGGCTCATCGGCTAAAATAATAGAAGGGTTATTGATCAAAGCCCTGGCTACAGCCACACGCTGACGTTGGCCACCAGAAAGCTCGTTGGGTTTATGATCCATACGATTACCTAAACCTACATTTTCTAATGCTTTAGCTGCTCTTGTATCCCTGTCCTTTTTACTTGTACCGGCATAAATTAAAGGCAAAGCAACGTTATCTAAAGATGTTGAACGCGGCAATAAGTTAAAGGTTTGAAAAACGAAACCGATTTCCTTGTTGCGCACTTCTGCCAAGGCATCATCACTCATGTGGCTCACATTTGTTCCATTTAAAATATAAGTTCCACTTGAAGGTGTATCCAAGCAACCTAAAATATTCATTAGGGTTGATTTACCTGAACCAGATGGGCCCATCAATGCTACAAATTCGCCTTTATTAATATCTAAAGAAACTGATTTTAAAGCGTGAATCACCTCAGATCCAATAACATATTTACGGCCAATTTCTTTTATAGTGATGAGTGGTTTCTCCATGTTTTTTCTTTTTTAGACAAGCATAGCAGGTAAGATGTTACAAGTAGTTTAAAAATTAAACACAAATGTTAAATCTTAAAGATGCTGAATTAAATTTACCGCATAGCTTTCCGCTGCACTACAGGTCAGCATGACGATACGCCATTATTTTTCGATAATTTTTGGCACCATAAAAAATTGGTCGGTATGCTTCGCTGCATTTTTCAAGCCATCAGCCGTAGCTATTTCCTGCTTAACTACATCCGCTCTCCAAACATTTACCGATTCGTTCATGTAAACCAATGGTTTTACATCTGAAGTATCCAATTCATTTAACTTTTCCATGAACGATAAAATTTTGTTCATTTCAGGAATCAAAGTGTCTACCTGTTTTTCATCAATATGAATTCGGGCCAGATCTGCTATTTTATGGATGGTTTTTGCGTCTAAATTCATATCTATATTAACTTACTATCAATCAATCTGTAAACCTTTTCTTTTAATACATCCGAATCAATATCGGCCAAAGTTAAGGTATTGATTGGTTTGTGGACGTAAATATCGCAAATTCCTGGCTTACTTCCATATTTTGCGCCGTCATCCCAATTAATTTTCCAAACGTCGGTAATGCTAACCGGCACCAAAGGGATATTTTTATCGATAGCTAAACGGAATGGGCCATTTTTAAACTCTCCTAACTTTGGTGGATAATGGTCATCAATTTTACCTTCAGGAAAAATAATCAGGCTCATCCCCTTTTCAAGGTTCTCGCCTGCCTTTTTAAAGGCTTTAAAAGCTGAAATCTTACTGTCGCGGTTCACAGCAATATCGATAGTTTTAAAGAAAATGCCTAATACCGGATTACTCAGCAGCTCATCTTTTCCCATAAAGTGGAATTTACCATGCCCCATGATACAGAAAATCATGATATCCAGGTTAGAAGTATGATTAGCACAATAGATGTAAGTTTGGTCATGATTGAGCTTTTCTTCGTATTGATAACGAAAAAAAACACCTGAAAACAAACTACATAAAAAGCTATTGGCTTTCCTGAAAAAATTCAGGATGTTATAATATTTCTCATTACGTGAAGTAACGTAGTATAAAGGATAGAATAGAGTGAAAAAAAACAGTATCCAGAATAGAAACCATATCCGGTGTACTTGTCTTAGAAAATAAATCATAGATAACCAAAAATATAAAATAGTTTGATATTTCAAACAACTGATTGCATTGGGCCATAAGATTACGCAGTCTAAAGCTTTTATTGGTCGGTGAGACAACCGACACCAAGGGAGTCACTGTAATAGATCACTTTGCTTCGGTTGAGCAAACGATCGCTGGATACAACTCCTGATAAGACAACGGTCACAAAAAAAATCTTACCATTAAAATTGAAGCGATTTATGATTTGCTTGTATTTTATTTTTAATTTCGTGGCATTATGAAAGAAACAGTGGTGAGCGGCATTCGCTCAACAGGAAAATTACATTTGGGTAATTATTATGGTGCAGTTAAAAATTTCGTTCAAATGCAGAACGACTATAACTGTTACTTTTTTATCGCCGATTTACACTCCTTAACTACACATCCTACTCCTGCCGATTTACATGGAAATATTAAACATGTTCTGGTTGAATATTTGGCTAGTGGAATTGATCCAGAAAACAGCACCATTTATATACAAAGCGACGTTCCCGAAATTGCGGAACTATATTTATACCTAAATATGAATGCTTACATGGGTGAATTGGAACGTAGTACTTCTTTTAAAGATAAAGTACGTGCCAACCCTGATAATGTAAATGCAGGTTTATTAACCTACCCAGTATTAATGGCTGCCGATATTTTAATCCATAAAGCGACCAAAGTACCTGTTGGAAAAGATCAGGAGCAACATTTAGAAATGGCCCGTACTTTCGGAAACCGTTTTAACAGGTTATACAATACAGAATATTTCCCTGAACCATACGCATTTAGCTACTCAGACAAATTGGTTAAAGTACCTGGTTTAGATGGTAAAGGTAAAATGGGCAAATCAGAAGGCGAAGCCAATGCTGTTTACCTGTCTGATGATCCTGAAACCATTCGTAAAAAAGTAATGAAAGCGGTTAGTGACGGCGGCCCAACGGAAGAAAACCAACCGAAGCCTGAGCCTATCCAGAATCTTTTCGATTTAATGAAAGTCGTATCGAGTGCTGATACACTTGCACATTTTGAAGATTTGTATAGCAAAATGCAGATCCGTTATGGCGATTTCAAAAAACAACTGGCAGAAGATATGATTATTACAACTGCACCTATGCGCGAGCGTATTTTGGATATCGCTAAAGATGATGCTTATTTAAGGCAAGTAGCTAAACATGGTGCATTAAAGGCACGCGAAAGCGCGCAAAAAACCATCAGAGAAGTTCGCAGTTTAATCGGATTTAAAAGTTTTTAATTAATATTGCGATAAGCGCTTAGCGTTTGGCGAAAACAACGCCTCCCGCAAAACGCCCAACGCAAAACGTAAGAAAATATGCACATAGCAATTGTAGGAAATATAGGTGCCGGTAAAACCACCTTAACAGGTTTATTGGCCAAAAATTATGGATGGGAAGCTTTATACGAGGCTGTGGACAATAATCCTTACCTTGAAGATTTTTACAGCGACATGAAACGCTGGAGCTTTAACCTTCAGATTTATTTCCTGAACAGCCGTTTTCAGCAAATTACTGATATTGAAGTAAATAAGCGTAATGTGATCCAGGATAGGACCATTTATGAGGATGCACATATTTTTGCAGAAAACCTGCACGATATGGCTTTAATGACCACCCGCGATCATGACAATTACAGGGCTATTTTTGATAATATCACCTCTTTTATTAAACCGCCCGATTTATTGGTTTACCTGCGTGCTTCGGTACCTACGTTGGTTAATAATATCCAGCGCCGTGGCCGTGAGTATGAAGCGGGTATCCGTATCGATTACCTCTCTAAACTGAACGAAAAATATGAAGCCTGGATTAAAGGATATAACCTGGGTAAATTATTGATTTTGGATAAAGATAAATTAGATTTCACCAACAACCCCGAGGATTTAGGTACCGTAATTCAATCTATAGAAGCAGAGATTAACGGTTTATTTTAACTTGAACGAATAAGATGGGCAAAGATTTTCAGCACGAAAACCCTTTAAACTGGAAATGGGGAATTATTTATTTCAATAAATCAGATTCCAGGGTTTTAGTTCCGAAACGCAATAAAATTTTGGGCTGGACATTTAACTTTGCTCATCCAATTTCTTATATAGTTATGGCACTTATTATTGGTGCGGTTGTCTTATTGAGAACCTTAAATAAATAGTATGTCTAAAATTATCGGAATTATTCCTGCGCGTTATGCCTCTACCCGCTTTCCGGGAAAGCCTTTGGTGGATATTGCAGGAAAAAGTATGATCCAAAGGGTTTACGAACAGGCATCGAAAGCCGAAAGTTTATCGAAAGTGGTAATTGCCACCGATGATGTACGGATAGCGGATGAAGTAAAAAGGTTTGGTGGAGAATTTATCTTTACCTCTTCTAATCATCAAAGTGGGACAGACAGATGTGCGGAAGTGATTGAAACTTTAACGGGGTACGACATTGTAATCAACATCCAGGGTGATGAACCTTTTATCGAACCTGCACAGATTGAATTATTGGCAAGCTGCTTTACCGAAGAAAAAGTACAATTGGCAACATTAATCAAATCGATCCAAAGCCAAGAAAGTATATACAATCCAAATAGTCCCAAAGTAGTGATTGATGTAAATGGCCGGGCCATGTATTTTAGTCGTAGCCCAATTCCTTTTATCAGAAATGGCGAACCGGGTGTATGGGCAGAGAAGCACCAGTTTTACAAACATATCGGTATTTACGGTTACCGCACAGAATCGTTAAAAGCCATTACCAAATTACCACCATCTTCTTTAGAAATTGCAGAAAGTTTAGAGCAGCTTCGCTGGATCGAAAATGGATTTTACATCCAAACAAAAGTAACTGACTTAGAAACAGTTGCGATAGATACACCAGAAGACTTATTAAAGCTGAATAAATTACTTAAAGCACTTAAATTGGAGTAGTTAGTTCATTTAGTCAAACGCTAAATCCTAACCGCTAACCTATTTAATCGCTAATTCCCCACCCGAATATTACATTGTGTATACGGTGTTGGTTCGCCTGCCACTTTTTGGAAACCTAACTTACGATCAAGTTTTTTCCATTACCCTTCTCACAAGGTTTCAACTATGGTTATCCATTGGGTATTCCTTTTAAATTTAAAAGGATATCATAAAATATGGACATGAACTAAAACATAAAATTTGTAGTTTTGAATATGAGAAATATATCGCTCTTCGCTGTTATCTGTTTATTAGCGCTTGCCGCCTGTAATTCTAACGACAAAAAGGAAACCAATACTATTGAGTTTAAAAATGTTAACCAGCGCATCGCTAAATCTTTTTCAGATTTAAAACGTCTGGACACCTTTAAGATTGAACTTACCGGCCGAAAACCCGAAGAAATGGTATTGAATTTCACAATCAAAAATGCTGATGGAAAAGAGATTTATAATACCAAAATTAAAGGAACCGAATTATTGGGTAGTACCGATCCAAATGTTGATCTTTCACAAGAAAAAGACCAGATTATTTTCTTAAAAACCATTGCCGACGATTTTTTTAGTGATGATAATTTTCTAGAGCCTGCGGTAATGCCAGAAGATAAGGCTGATAATTACACCCCCGATAAAGCCCTTTACGAAGAATTAAAGAAATCAGGATTAAATGGCTTTAAGTATCGTTTAGGAAAGGAAAACAATATTTACATTGCCTGGAGCGAAAAAGAACAAAAAGTGAAGATTTACTATAATTGCTGCTAATCTAAATAATGAAAAGTTAGTGATGAAAAGATCAGATTTAATTGCAAAGCGCTTAAGAGAGGTTTTTCTAAATGGGTATTGGATTGCCAACACCAACTATAAAGACCACCTGGAAAACATTAGTTGGGAACAGGCCATTCATCAAATAGTAGATTTAAATACGATTGCTGCATTAACCTACCACATCAATTACTATTTGTCGGGGATTTTAAATGTATTTAATGGCGGTCTGCTGGAAATTAAAGATCAATACAGTTTCGATCTTCCGCCTATACATTCTGAAGCCGATTGGAAAAAACTGTTAGAAGAGTTTTTGACTAATTCGGCCGCTTTCGCCGATGAAGTAGCACAAATGCCAGACGAAAAATTTGATCAGGTATTTGTAAATGAAAAGTATGGCACTTACCTGCGGAATATAGAGGCTGTAATTGAACATAGCTATTACCATTTTGGGCAGATTGTACTGATTAAAAAACTAATTTTAGCAGCAACAAAATAAATGCTGCTACCGATGTAAGGCACATCAATCTAAAATACTTTCATTAAACACATCATTGTACTTCTTCTTCCCACCTCTACTTTTTTAAGGATATATTCTGTACATCCAGCAGTATATTTCTTTTTGAAAAAAATATTTTTGAATTATTTTTAATAACTAAATAAATAGTTGTAATTTCAGGCACTTAACCAAATACACTATTTTATTAACGCTTCTTCAACAACATACATGCTCAAACAACTTTTCTCGGTTCTTATTTTTTCATTGCTATTTTTCCCTGTCTTGGCGCAAAACGCAAGTATAAAAGGCGTTGTGGTAGATACCGTTGAGAAAACCAAATTACAAAACAGCACTATCCTGCTCATTAGGAGTAAAGATTCTATCTTAGTAAAAGATACCCGCGCAAAAGCTAATGGTGCATTTGAGCTATCGAATTTAAAAAAGGGCAATTACACCCTGGTGGTTACTTTTCCAAAAATGGCCGATTATATCAGAGATATCCAACTATCTGATTCATCAAAATTTAACCTCGGTCATATTGCGATGGACAGTAAAGCCACTCTTTTGAATGAAGTTGTAATTAAAGCCCAAAAACAAGCCATTAGTATAAAAGGCGATACCATTACCTACCAGGCAGATAGCTTTGCCGTTAAACCACATGCGAACCTCCAGGATTTGCTAAGACGTTTGCCTGGAGTTGAGGTTGATAAAGATGGTGCAATAAAAGCCGGAGGAAAAGATGTAAATACACTTTTGGTTGATGGTGAGGAATTTTTTGGCGACGACCCGCTTTTAGCTCAAAAATACCTGAAAGCCAATGCGGTTAGCGAAGTTCAGATTTACGATAAAAAAACAAAGACAGAAGAACTATCGGGCATTAAAGAGGGCGACGCCAAGGAAAAGGTTATGAACATCAAGCTCAAGGAAAATGCAAAAAATGGTTACCTCAGCACGCTGGATGCCAATAGCGACCTTAAACACTATAAAAACATTGGCGGCATGGCAGGTATTTACAAGAACAAATTAAAAACCGCCGTATTTGGATCCAATTCCAACACCAATCAGGATTCGAAGGCAAGTGCTGCCATGAGTAAGCTAAAAGGCAATGATTATGATGTAATTGAAGTTGGCGATGATGGCAGTACCGTGATGATCAGCTATGGTGGCAGCCGTGATGAGGACGATTTTTCACCATCGAGCGGGCTACCTGACGTAACTGGATATGGAGCACATTTTTCTAACAAGTGGAACGAAAACAAAATCGGTTTAAAACTTAATTATAAAGGTAGTGACAGAAACATATTAGACCGCACAACATCGAAAAACCAGTCGCTACTGCCAAACGGAACAAATTTCTTTAGCGAAAGTAACTCAAACAGTGAAACCCGAAATACCGGACAGAGTTTAAAAGGAAGTGTTGATATTAAATTAGATTCACTTTCAACTTTGAAAATTTCATTTGCAGGCAGTAAACGTAAAAACAGTAGCCAATATATAAGTACAAATGAAACTAAAAATGGTGAGGGGATATTTGTAAATAATAGTAATCAATCTAATGATAACAATGGCGACAATAACCTATTTAACGGCAATATTAATTACTCCAAAAAGTTTGTAAAAAAAGGAAGAACACTTTCCATTGATTTACAGCCTGAAACCAAGAACAGCACCAGTCTGGGTACCAGCCGAAGTGTAACCAATTATTATGATGACAATGGTATACCGAAAGGACTGCCGATAACCCAAGATTTTTTAAACGACAACTCCGGTCATGAAAGTTCTCTTGGCACAAGAATAGCCTATACTGAACCACTGGGAAAACAATTTTCATTACAAACCGCCTATAGCTTTAAAACGGTAAGCTCAAATAGCCATAAATTAGTATTCGATAAATCATTGAACAACAAACGGGTTGATTCGCTAAGTAATAATTTCGATTTCAACAATTTTTCGAATATTGGCAAGGTGGTATTACAATATAGGGCAAAGAAATTCACCTTATCTGGCGGTGCAGAAGCCACACAAACCATTTTCGAACTTAATGATTTAGACCGTAACAATAAATTCAATAGAGACTATTTAAACTGGGCACCGCAGAGCAATTTTAACTATAAACTTGGTAAAAGTACAAGCGTATCGTTAAACTATAACGGAAATACCCGACAGCCTAGCTTAGATCAACTACAGCCTATAAGGCAAATAAACAATCCGCTTTACGAAATAAAAGGTAATCCAAACTTAAAACCATCGTTCAACAATAATTTTGGTTTTAATTTTAACATCTATCAGCAAAAATCGCAGATGTACGCCTATCTTTACGGAGGTTATAGCTTTACCAAAAATGCTGTTGTGAGTGTGAGAACGGTAGATGAAGTAAACAAAACCACTAGTAGTTATATCAATTTAAATGGTAATAACAGTTTTTACGCAGGTGCGAGTTTTAATAAAAGTTTTAGCAAAATCCACTTTAATGCAGGTTTAAATGCCAATTTTAATCATTCTACCTCGGTTTCTATTTTAAATAATAAACTGAATGAAAATGTAAACAATAGCATTAATATACGACCTCGATTTAGCTATTATGGCAATAAAGTTCAGGTACAGTATAATCCATCAATCACTTTTTCAAATAGCCAATCATCAATCGGTTCTATTAATAATGGCAAAAACTTTTATCACAACCATGATATTTCTGGCAATATAGAACTCCCTTATAATACCGAATTTAATACCTCCATATCATTATCGTACCAACCTGCCAACGCTTCTTTTAGCAGGCCTGTAAACATTGCAATATGGAATGCTTATTTATCAAAAAAGATGCTTAAAGCGCAAGAATTAGAACTAAAAGTATCAATTTCTGATATTTTGGCCGAAAAAAATGGCTATAACCGTTATGTTGGCGGCAATAATATTAGCGAATACACCAATACCTTTATACCACGATATGTTCTAATCGGGCTTACCTATAATTTAACCGGAAACTTCATTAAACAAGACAAAAAATAACTGAAGATGAAACATTTAGGATTAACAATGATGCTGTTCTTTACAGTTACAATGATTAAAGCACAAACTGTTTTCATCAAAAGTGCTAAAATAACTTTCGAAAAAAAGATTAATCAAAAGCAGCAATTGGCATCTAACACCTGGATATCAGACGATGCCAGGGATAAAATGAGCAAATACAGGATTTCCAATTGGGATTATAGTTTTAACGACAGTAGCTCCATTTATAAAATTAAACCGAAGGAAACCTTAAACGACAATAATTTCTTCTTTATTGCCGGTGAGAATACGAATGAACTGTATACAGACTTTAGCAAAAAAACAAGGGTAATCAGAAAACCAATAAGGGGTGAAGATTTTATTTTAAAAGACACTATCCCCCATCTCCATTGGAAAATTATGAATGATGTGCGCCAAATTGCAGGTTACGAATGCCGTAAAGCAACAGCCGTAATAAACGATTCTGTTACTGTAGTGGCCTTTTATACCGATGAGATTTTATTAAAAGGTGGCCCGGAGGGATTTACCGGTTTACCGGGAATGATATTGGGTTTGGCTATACCACGCTACAACACTACCTGGTTTGCAACCAAGGTTGAAGCGAAGAATGTTCCGATCTTAACCATCACGCCACCGGCAAAGGGAAAGAGAACCGATACGGAAAAAGATTTCAAGAAAATGCTCGACCTTTATACGCGTTACGATGATAAAAAGAATCCCAGAAAGATAGAAGATATTAAAAAAGAACTTTACACGCTGATACTTTAAACCAACATTTCTCCTTAAAATATTCAATATCAGAGATATAATACAATTAAAAAATATTCTGGCAAGTATCTAAACGAGCGATAATTTTTTGTACCTTTGTATCCCGTACAAAAACAATTAAACAGGTCTAAAAAGCTTGGTTAATTTCACAAATTATCAATCATGACAAAGTATATTTTTGTTACGGGCGGTGTAACTTCCTCTTTAGGTAAGGGCATCATTTCCGCATCTTTAGCTAAACTTTTACAGGCACGTGGCTACCGTGTAACCATTCAAAAATTCGATCCGTACATTAATATCGATCCAGGAACTTTAAACCCATACGAGCATGGCGAATGTTTTGTAACTGAAGATGGTGCTGAAACCGACTTGGATCTTGGTCATTATGAGCGTTTCCTTAACGTTCCAACTTCGCAGGCAAATAACATTACTACCGGCCGTATCTACCAAAACGTAATTAACAAAGAACGTAAAGGTGAATATTTAGGTAAAACGGTACAGGTTGTTCCACATATTACCGATGAGATTAAACGCAACATGCGTATTTTAGGTGATAGTGGTGAATACGATATTGTGATTACCGAACTTGGTGGAACAGTTGGTGATATTGAATCTTTACCATTTATCGAAGCTGTTCGTCAGTTTAAATGGGAAGAAGGTAGCACCAATGCTATTGTAATCCATTTAACCCTGGTTCCTTATTTAGCCGCTGCAGGTGAATTAAAAACCAAACCAACACAACACTCTGTTAAAGCTTTATTGGAATACGGAATACAACCAGATATTTTGGTTTGCCGTACCGAACACCACCTAAGCGCCGACTTAAGAAAAAAAATTGCATTATTTTGTAACGTTAACATCAATGCGGTAGTCGAATCGATGGATGCATCTACTATTTATGATGTGCCATTGTTGATGTTAAAAGAACAATTGGATAAAACTGTTTTATCGAAATTAAAACTGCCTACCAAAAACGATCCGGATATGGAAAGCTGGAAAGATTTCTTAGGCCGTTTAAAAAATCCTACGGCAGAAGTAAGAATTGGCTTGATTGGTAAATATGTAGAGTTGCCAGATGCTTATAAATCAATTATCGAATCTTTTGTACACGCAGGTTCGAAAAATGAATGTAAGGTTAAGGTAGAATATATCCACTCTGAAGGTATTTTCCCTGATAACGTAAAAGAGAAACTAGGCCATTTACAAGGTGTTTTAGTTGCACCAGGTTTTGGTAGCCGTGGTATTGAAGGTAAAATTGATGCCATAAAATACGTTCGCGAGAACAATGTTCCCTTCTTCGGAATCTGCCTGGGTATGCAATGTGCTGTTATCGAATTCGGACGTAACGTTTTAGGTTTAAAAGATGCACATACTACAGAAATTGAAGAAAATTCGGCAAATCCGGTAATCAATATGATGGAAGAGCAGAAAAAAATAACCAATAAAGGTGGAACAATGCGTTTGGGCTCTTATCCTTGCGATATTAAAAAAGGAACAAAAGCCTTTTCTATTTATGGTAAATCGCATATTAATGAACGCCACCGTCACCGTTACGAATTTAACAACGCATATTTAAAGCAATACGAAGAAGCAGGAATGATTGCTTCGGGTATGAATCCACAAACCAATTTAGTTGAAATTGTGGAGCTTAAAAATCATCCATTTTTCGTCGGCGGACAGTTTCACCCAGAATTAAAATCAACAGTTGCTAATCCTCACCCACTTTTTGTTAAATTTGTCGCCGCTGCAATGGAGTTTGCGAAAAAGAAAACGAATTAAAAGCAGTATAAACATAAATAATGGATAGAAATACCTTCACAGGACTGTTCCTGATCATGATCATTTTGGCAGGATCATTCTACTTTTTGAAGCCAAATGAAGCTGAAGTAAAAAGAGAACAAGTAAGAATCGACTCTACTAAAAGAGCCGATTCGCTAAAAAAGATTGGCGTTAGTCCAAATCAAAAAGACACAACAAAAACTGCTGCCGTTGCTAACCCAGCGGTAGATTCTTTAGCCTTAAAAGGTCCTTTTGGTACCGCTATAACTGGTACAGAAGCTAATACGGTTCTGGAAAACGAGAAGTTATTAATTACTTTAAGTAATAAAGGCGGTAAAATTACATCAGTTGAAGTTAAAGGACAGAAAACCTTTACCGGTAAACCACTTATTTTATTTGACGGTAACGAGAATAAATTTGGCTTAAACCTAAATGCTGCCGGTAAAGTAATTAATACCAACGATTTATATTTTACACCAACAAAAACCGGGAATACGGTTACCATGCGTGCCAATTATGGTGCTAACGCATATGTAGAATATGTATACGATTTAAAAGCACTAAGTAACAAAGTAGCTTTCAACATCAATTTAGTTGGGTTACAGCAAGTAATTGCCGGTAATACCATTGGCTTAAACTGGCAAACTACTTTATTACAGCAAGAAAAATCGATCGAAAGCGAACACCGTTACTCTGCACCATACTATAAATATTTGGATGGTGATGTAAACCACTTAAGTGTTTCGAAAGATGAGAAAGAAGATTTATCGAAAGGTAAAATTCAATGGTTCTCTTTCAAACAACACTTTTTCTCAGCTTCTTTAATCTCAAAACAAGCTTTCGAAAAAGGAAGTTTAGAAGTTAAAATCCCAACAGCTCCTGGCCAGGTGAAGTTTTATGATGCCAATATGCAATTACCATATGCGCATACAGCGAACCAGGTTTATGAAATGGAATTTTATTTCGGAACCAACAAATTCTCTACCCTAAAAGCACAGGGTTATGATTTAGAGCAGCAGATTGATATGGGCTACTGGCCATTAAAATACATTAACCGTTTTATTGTATTGCCTGTATTTAATTTCTTAAACAGCTTTGGCTGGAACTACGGTTTAATTATTCTGGTATTAACCATTTTACTAAAAGTTGCTTTATCGCCGCTTACCTACAAGTCATACCTATCAATGGCTAAAATGCGTGTGTTAAAACCGGAAATGGACGAAATTAAAGCTAAAGTAGGTGAAGATAATCCAACCTTGGTTCAACAGGAATATTTAAAATTATATAAGAAAGCAGGTGTAAACCCACTGGGTGGATGTTTGCCAATGGTATTACAGTTGCCTTTGGTAATGGCTTTCTTCTTTTTCTTCCCTAACTTGTTCGAGTTACGTGGCCATAGTTTCCTTTGGATGAAAGATTTGTCTACTTATGATGAGTTTATCAAATTTGGCGTAAAAATTCCATTCATTGGCGACCACTTAAGTTTAATGTGTGTATTGATGACCATCTCTACCTTGATTATGACTTATTTCAACAACCAGGTTTCTGGAGCAACTGGTCAGATGAAATACATCGGTTATATTATGCCGATCATTTTCTTAGGGGTATTAAATAGCTATCCTGCCGGATTAAACTATTATTATTTCTTAGCCAACTTAATGACTTTCGGACAGCAGTTCTTAATCCGTAAAATGGTTGATGATGAGAAAATACATGCGCTAATCCAGCAAAACAAAGCCAGACCAGCTGATGAGAAAAAGAAAAAATCTAAATTCCAGCAGCGTTTAGATGATTATATGCGTCAACAACAACAAGCTAAAAAATAATTTAGCCTAATGATCTAAAAACCCTCGATTGCTTAAAGCGACCGAGGGTTTTTAGTTTTGACAGAAATTAACTGAAATGACTGCTTATTTGTGATCTGTGAGGGCACAGACCACGGAGATGGATTAAGGACTCGACTTCACAAGAAAATTGCTTAATCAGCATTATCTTAATGAATATTTGATCAAGTACAAAAACCATTTAGCAAATAATAAAAACACCTTTTAATTGTAATATTTGGCATACAAGTTTCCTAATAAGCTAAAAAAATCCAATTTTAGAAGATTAAATCTCAACCAACAAATTAATCAATTTAAAAATGCAAAAAAGACTAACTATTATTCTGTTTTTCATTGTCAGCTTTGCTTATGCACAAAAGAAACCTTTGGATCATTCGGTATATGATACTTGGGAATCAATAGGAACAAAGCAATTATCAAATAATGGTCAATGGGCCATGTACAGCATCTTACAGCAAGAAGGAGATGCACAATTGTACCTTATCAATATTAAAACAAATGCGAAGATTAATATCCCAAGAGGGATGAACTCGCAGTTTAGTAACGATTCTAAGTTTGCAGCTTTTAATATCCGTCCATTAAATAAAGATTTACGTCAGGCTAAAATTAAAAAGAAAAAGCCAGATGAATTGCCAAAGGATTCATTGGGCATTGCCAACCTTACTACCAGTGCCGTTACAAAAGTGGCAAGGGTAAAATCTTTCAAATTTCCTGAAGAAGGTGCTGGTGTAATGGCCTATCTAACTGAAAAGCCAGATACAGCCAAGAAAACAGTAAAACCGGCTGAGAAAAAGGATGGTGAAATGGATTTTGCGGATGATGAACCTGCCGGAAAAGGTAAAACTGAAGAAGGAACCGATTTAGTGGTAAAAAACCTTTTAACAGGCACAGATAAAACCTATAAATTCGTTACCGATTATTATTTCAGTAAAGATGGCAAACAGTTGGTTTTTGCTTGTAGCGGGTCTAAAAAAGATAAAACAGCTCCACAAGGCGTATTCTTGCTAAACACTGAAAAAGGCACACTAAAAACCCTTATAAAAGGCAAAGGAAGTTTTAAAAACTTCACTTTTGATGAGGAAAGTGAACATGTGGCTTTTGTGGGGGAGCAAAGTCCGGAGAAACAAGAAATAAAAGATTACAATATTTATTACAACTCTTTAACGCTTGATACGGCGCAGATACTGGTTGATTTTGATATGCCAGGGCTACCTGCAAAATGGTCAGTTAACGGCGATGGTAAAATAACTTTTAGTAAAGATGGTAAAAAATTATTTTTTGGCATCTCTCCTATTAAAAAACCAAAAGATACCACTATTGTAGATTTTGAAGTGGCTAAAGTTGATGTTTGGAATTACAAAGACGATTACTTGCAACCTATGCAGCTTAAAAATGCTGATAGAGACAGTAAGAAAAGTTATTTATCGGTTATTGACGTTTATAGCAGTGATCCAAAAGTAATTCCACTAACAGATTTAAAACTACCTGATGCAAACATCATAGCCGAAGGTGATGCAGAGCAGGTTTTGGCTTCTACTGATTATGGTCGTAGGATAGAATCGCAATGGAGCGGTTCTACCACAAAAGATTACTATTTGGTTAATACAAAGACTGGCCAGAAAAAGAAAATTATCGACAACCTGAATGGTTATGCAATGGCTTCTCCGGCAGGGAATTATGTGCTATATTTCGATCGAAAATCAGGCAGTTGGAATACTTACCATATAGCTACAGCAAAGGTTACCGTTTTAACTGCAGGTTTAAGTGAAAAATTTGTTGACGAGGAGAATGATGTTCCAGACTTACCTTCTGCTTATGGCTTAGCTACCTGGACCGAAGGGGATAAAGCCGTTCTAATTAACGATAGATATGATATCTGGTCGTTCTCACCAGATGGGAAATCGGCACCAAAAAATATTACTGCTGGCTTTGGAAGAGCTAACAACATTACTTTCCGTTATGAAAGAGTACAACAGGATAACAGGTTTGAGCGCAATGCGGACAGCAAATTTGTAAAAGCGAATGAAACAGTTTGGTTAGATGGTTTTAACAATTTAACTAAAGAAAATGGTTTTTATCGCACCAATGTAGGTTCGGCTAAGGCACCTGAGTTAGTCGTAATGGCTAAAGTTAAATACTCCAACCTGGTAAAAGCTAAAGACGCTGATGTTTACATTTACGATAAAGCCAACTATGTAGAATCGCCAAATGTTTATATCACTGCCGATTTTAAAACTGAAACTAAATTAAGCAATACCAACCCTCAGCAAAAAAACTACAATTGGGGTACGGCCGAGCTGATAAAATGGACTACACCAAAAGGTTACAAAGCCGAAGGTATTTTGTACAAGCCAGAAAATTTCGATCCAAATAAGAAGTATCCAATGATTGCTTATTTCTATGAAAAACTAACGGATGGTTTATATACCTATCAAGCGCCAGCTCCTACTCCGTCGCGCTTAAATATTTCTTATTTTGTGAGTAACGGATATTTGGTTTTTGCACCAGATATTAGCTACGAAATAGGTCACCCAGGTAAGTCTGCTGTTGAATTTATAAATTCAGGTGTAGAAAGCCTTAAGAAAAATAGTTGGGTTGATGGTAGCAAAATCGGTATCCAGGGGCAAAGCTGGGGTGGTTATCAAGTAGCATACCTCATTACACAAAATAATATGTATGCTGCCGCTTGGGCCGGCGCACCTGTAGCCAACATGACTTCTGCTTATGGCGGTATCCGTTGGGAAACTGGTATGAACCGTCAGTTCCAGTACGAAAAAACACAGAGCCGTATCGGCGCAACACTTTGGGAAAAACCGGAATTATATATCGAGAACTCACCATTATTTATGTTCCCGAAAGTAAATACTCCTGTTGTGGTGATGGCTAATGACGCAGACGGCGCTGTGCCTTGGTATCAGGGTATTGAAATGTTTACCGCGCTGCGTCGTTTAGGTAAACCCGTTTGGATGCTGAACTATAACGGTGAAGCACATAACCTGGTTCAACGCCAGAACCGTAAGGATATTCAAATCCGCGAACAACAGTTTTTCGATTATTATTTAAAAGGTGCAAAGGCGCCAGTCTGGATGACAAGTGGAGTACCTGCAACTGAAAAAGGAAAAACCTGGGGTTTTGAACTAACAGATGATAAACCTTAGTTAGTCCGAAGTCGGGAGTCCGGAGTCCATAGTTAATAGTGAATAAACTATTGGCCATGGACTTTTCTTTTAGTCAATGGTTTGATAGATTATAGTTGATGGTTTTATAGTTTATAGCATATTGTTTAAAAACCATAGCAAACAAGCATTAAACTATTGACCATAAACTATTATTTAGCTTGCATAAGCTGGCTTTGGACTAAAGACTTCTGACTCCGGACTCCCCTCTATGAACTTTCGACTAAAAAAGGTATTTTAACCCATTCAAAATAAAACTAAACAACCCTAATGGCATTAAGCAGAATATGGTCAGCATTTATTATCGTAGCTATTGTAGTAGCCAGTATTAAATGTTTCTTTTTCGGACATAGCGATATTTTTAACTGGATGGTAATCGGGAAATCATCCGATCCATTGAACCCTTTAAAATTGGATGGTATTATTGAAACCTGCTGGATTGCGGTTGACCTATGTATTAAATTAATCGGGACACTGGCTTTATTTATGGGCTTAATGAGCATCGCCGAAAAAGCGGGCGGTATCCGTTTATTGTCCAGAATTATTGGCCCTTTTTTTTCAAAACTCTTTCCTGAAATCCCTAAAGGACACCCATCTATGGGCCATATGATCATGAATTTCTCGGCCAATTTATTAGGTTTAGATAATGCAGCCACTCCTTTTGGTATAAAAGCCATGGAAAGTTTGCAGGAGCTTAATCCAAATAAGGATGTTGCCAGCAATTCGCAGATTATGTTTTTATGCTTGCATGCTGCAGGATTATGTTTAATTCCCGTTAGTGTAATCGCCATCAGATCAACTCAAAATGCGCAAGACCCTACCGATATTTTCATTCCTTGTTTAATTGTAACCTTTGTGGGTACCATGGCCGCCATGTTTATTGTATCCTTTAAACAAAAGATAAACTTACTTCAACCTGTTATTATTACCTGGGTACTCAGCATTTCGGCTGTAGTGGGTTTATTGGTTTGGTATGTAAGCAAATTAAATGCAGACAGTATAAAATCGTTTTCTGGATTATTAAGCGGCGGGATAATTTTGCTGATCTTTTTATTGATTGTATTGGGTGCACTGTATAAAAAAATAGATGTTTTTGATGCGTTTATTGACGGAGCCAAAGGCGGATTTGAAACTGCACTGAAAATTATTCCTTATCTGGTTGGGATTTTAGTTGCCGTAAGCATGCTGAGAACCAGCGGAACTTTTGATGTTGTAATGAGCGGAATTAAAAACGTGTTTGTTTTTTTTGGAGCCGACACCAAATTTGTTGATGCATTACCCACAGCTTTAATCAGGCCTTTAAGCGGTGGTGCTGCACGCGGAATGATGGTAAGTACCATGATTTCCAGCGGACCAGATTCATTTGCCAGTAAATTATCGGGTGTTTTTCAGGGTGCTTCCGATACCACTTTTTATGTAGTAGCGGTTTACTTTGGTTCTGTTGGAATAAAAAATACACGTTATGCTATTGGTTCGATGTTATTGGCTGATTTAGTTGGGGTTTGTACAGCCATAGCACTTAGTTATATGTTTTTTGCGTAAAGTGGTTCATTAGTCACTAGTGTATTAGCCTTTCTATCGTCATTGCGAGACCGATTCTTCATCGGGCGAAGCAATCTATTTTGATACCAGTTGAACAGATAAAAAAACCCTGTCAGAAATTAATCTGACAGGGTTTTCTCAGTAAATAACCTAATAATTAATAACCAGGGTTCTGTTGCGCCTTTATTCCTGGATTCGCATTTATTTCTGTTTGTGGAATCGGAAGAAGTGTTTTATTAAAGGTTCTGTCAATTGTTTTTGGGCGGGTACTAATCGTTAACCCACCAAATTCATCATTGTACGTAATTGATTTATTGGTCCGTATCAAATCAAAGAAACGATGGCCTTCACCATATAACTCTTTGCTTTTTTCATCTAAAATCATATCAAGAGTAACTGTAGCTGGTGTAGCCAGTACTGAAGAAGGATTTCTTTGACGTATTGCATTTAAATAATTAGCTGCCTTTGTTGTGTTTGCAGAAAGGGCGGCCTCTGCTGCAATTAAATAAACTTCAGATAAACGGATTAGTTTAATGTTAACCGCTGTATTATTCGCTGTGCTTTTATCGCCGGCTAAGGTTGTGCTACCACTATATTTATACAAGGCACCTAATCTTGTAGCCGAACTTTCATCCCTGCCCATTATTCCGCGACGTATATCACTGGATCCTTGATTTAGACGTGTTAAAAAGTCGGTACTGGAATAGAAAAAACCTAACGCTGCTGTAGTACCCACACCTTTGTTTCGTTGGTAAACACCTAATGAAGCCGCTCCAAGATCGTTCTCCAGTGGATTAACACCCAATTCAAAGATAGATTCCGATCCATACTGACTTTTCCATGAATCAACCCAATTCGCATTAGTATACAAAGTATATAAAGCAGAGGCTCCGATAACTTCTTCTGCGGCTAAAAGTGAATTCTGCATATCGTTTATATACAAGTATACTCTAGCTTGGATTGCTTTATTAGCATAATAGTTAATGTAACCATTAGTTTTTGTTTTTGGCAGCAAAGGTGCAGCATCATTTAAATCCTTAATAATCTGACTATATACCTGTTCGACTGTTGAACGCAAAGGTTGTGCCTCATAGCCCTGTCTGGTTAATATTAAAGGGACTCCAAAAGCTTGTTTGTTATCCGTATAAGCTTTTCCATACAACCTAACTAAATCAAAATACATTAATGCCCTAGCGGTTAAAGCCTGCCCTTTGTACGAACCGAAACCAGTTGCTCCTAAAGCCTCTTGCTTCGCTATTTCTTCCAATAGGTAATTGGTTTGTAATACGCAAAAGTAAATTTGCGACCAATAGCCAGAAAAACTATTAGTATTGGCGTTTTGATTATAATTATATAAAGCATCTAAACCACGACCTTGGGAATAAACAGTCATATCCCCTCCTTTAACATCGCCGTACAGAAAAAAATTTCTTCCATAATAAGAGGCATCTGTCATCTGATTCATTATACCATTAATTACTATCTGTGCGTCTCTTGGTGTTTTAATGGCCTTATTCGAATCTGCCGAATTACTCGGCGTCATATCTAAAAACTTTTTACATGATAGTATGCTTAACATGAAGATACAGATCAGTAGTATATTTATTCTTTTCATATTTTGAATCTCCTATATTAAAAACTAACTTCTAAACCAAAAGTGTAGGTCTTTCCGAATGGGGTTTCCCAACCTCTGGTACCGTAATTTCCTACCTCAGGATCTGCTTCTTTGTATTTGGAAAATGTAAGCAGGTTTGAGCCATTAAAATATGCTCTGATATTTGAAGCGCCAAGTTTAGATGTTATCTTTTCTGGAAAGCGATAAGCAAATAAGACGTTTTTCAAGCGTAAAAAACTGGCGCTATGTAACTGACGCGAACTGTATTGCATGGCATCAGTAAGATCATTACCATCAAGTTTTGGTTGCGTACCTGAAGTATTTTGAGGGGTCCACATATTATCATAATAGCTTTGTGCCCTAATCCTCTCCCAATAGTAGCCGTCATCTGCAACATCTTTATAAGCTCCATCATAAATTTGTCCACCCAATTTATAGATAAAATTTAAGCCTAAGCTAAATCCTTTATATTCTACATCAGTATTAATTCCACCAAAAACATCAGGATTACCGTCACCAATCACTACCCTATTCGCATCATTATAATTATAAGTCGCTGGTCTGCCATTAAAATCAAAACTGCCCGTAGCAGGGGTATTACCATTTAAGTACCAAACATTTTTACCATTTGCGGGATTTACACCAGCCCACTCAAAACCATAAAAACTAAGCATTGATAAACCTTCACTATAAAGAAACTGTGCCCTTGCATCTCCACCTGTAGGGTCGTTCCATATAATATCATTTCCACGTGCTGTTCCTTCGGGCTTATACAATTTGGTTACTTTTGATCTTGTAAAGGATCCATTAATGCCTAAATCCCATTTAAATCCATTCTTATTCATCAAATTAGCGTTCAGATCGAATTCAATACCCCTGTTATTAATTTCTCCGATATTTCTCAGCGTTGAACTAAAACCTGTGGTCATTGATACAGGAACACCCAATAACAGGTTTTTGGTATCTCTGTTAAAAAACTCAATTGTACCCCTAATTCTTTTAAATAGACCAAACTCTAAAGCTATGTTTGTGGAATAACTATTTTCCCAGGTTAACAAAGGATTAGAAAGCGAAGCATACAATGCAGCAGGCTGGCCTAAGTATTTATTAGAAAATGATGTCAGCTCACGCCAGTCGTAGTTGTTTGAAGGCAAAGTACCGTTGGTGCCGTATGATCCCCTTAATCTTAAGTTATCAAGAAATGATACCTCTTTTAAAAAATCTTCACTATTTATTTTCCATGAGGCACCAACCGACCAAAATGTGCCCCATCTATTAATATCACCCAACCTTGATGATCCATCTCTTCGCAAAGAGGTAGTAATAAAGTATTTTTGATTAAAATTATATTCCAAGCGCGAAAGGCCGGAAACAATGGAATTACCCCAATTATACGCTGAAGATGAGGTAGTACCAGCAGTTGAAACACTTTGTAACTCACTGCTGCCCAAATCAACACCCGTAGCCCTTTGAAAATCGATCACATTTTTTTCAGCTTCAAAACCAGCCAATAAACTGATAGAATGTAATCCAAATTGTTTACTGTAGTTCACTGTGCTAGAAGAAACCATTTTATTGTAGTTGGTTGTAATTTCATTTACACTTCCATTATTGGTTAGGCCATTAAAATGAAGCGCACTATAATAAATATGGTCACCAACCTGAGAATTATCATAAGAGAATACAGACTTCAAAATTAACTCTGGTAATATATTCACCTGAATATAAGGATTGGCTACAAATCTTTTTGTAACTGATTTATTATCCCATTGATTATCATAATAGATATTATTCTGTGCTAAACTTCCATATCTGGCAGTAAATGGCAGACCCGTTTTATAATCAGTTGGCCAGTAAAGTGGCCACAGCAAGTTTCTCGTTTGGAAGTAGCTGTTAGCACCTGTATTTCTGGTATCATTATAACCACTCTGCGCAGATCTGGTAATACTTACATTAGAACCAATTTCTACGTATCTGCCTACTTTCTGACTTAAGTTAATCCTTCCAGAATAGCGATCAAAATCGTTTACTTTAATCCGGCTTTGGTCTCTAGTGTACGAAAAAGAAGAATAATATTTTGTTTTTTCATCGCCACCACTTACTGCCAGATCATTAGTTTGGTATTTCGCCATTCTAAATAGCGCATCATCCCAATCAAAATACTTCCCTTCTCGATTTTCTATCCCGTCTGTCATGCCCAGAATATTTACATTAGCATTTAAGCCTGTTCCATCAGTAGTAAAGCGATAACCATGTTTGTTAAACTTGTTATTTAGTTGAGATAAAGCATAGGTATTTCCCGCGGTTTCACTCTGTCCTGCTGAAGTACGTACATCATGAAAAATACGGTACAACATATTTACCTGATCCTGTACATTAGCGGTTTCATAATTATCCGTAGCCCAGGTTGGCGTTAGGCCCAGAGATGTTCTGAACTCAATTTTAGGTTTACCCAATTTTCCACGTTTTGTATTGATTAACACGACTCCATTAGCCGCACGCGAACCATATAAGGAAGATGCAGCGGCATCTTTCAATATGGTAATACTCTCAATATCAGCCGGATTAATCGTATTCATAATATTATTGGTGGCCTGGGTATAATCACTTCCCTGTCCAATATTTCCTGAAACAACCGGAACACCATCTACAACATATAGTGGATCGTTAGATGCATTTATAGAACCAATGCCCCTTATACGTATGCTAGGTGTTGATCCAGCCTGTCCAGAAGATGCGGTAACCTGCACACCAGCTGCCCTGCCAGTTAAAGCATTTTGAAAAGAAGTAGAGGGGGCATCTTTTATTTTATCTTGATCAATTACAGCTGCAGAACCTGTATAGCTACCACGTTTGGCAGTACCATAAGCTACAACCATTACCTCATCAAGCTTATTTTCATCATTGGATAAAATAATATCCACCTGCGTACGTCCACCAACAAGCACTTCTCTTGTAACAAAGCCTATTGATTTAAATACCAGCGTAGCATTATTTGATGGAATGACAATACTGTAAGTGCCATCCCCACTTGTTGAGGCCCCAGTTGTACTGCCCTTAATCAGTACACTTACGCCCGGAATACCAACGTTGTTTCCGTCGGTTACTTTGCCTTTTACTGTCGTTTGGGCATACGAAACCACGTAACAAGTTAAAATCCCTAATAGTATTAGTATTTTTTTGTTCATAATGAAAGATTTAGGTTAACCGATTTGTTAAGTTGTTGTTAAAATACACAATTTAACGCACCAAAACCCATTATGAACTTCGTTTTAGAGGTGTTGTTAAACAAAAAAAGAGAAAATACTGCACAAAACAGCAAAATCCTGCAACTTAGTAACAGAATTTATGCTGCAACATTTTTATTACTTAATATTAGTAAGAGGTTTGGGGTACAGATATCCTGTTAATGATTTCATCAATAGCATCAGGATCAATTGCTACGTTTTTGGAAGCGCACCATTTTTCTGTTTTGTTATCTAACCAGATACAGAAAGAGTGGTAACCGTCTAAAACAACGGCATAAGTTTCGTGAAAATCATCTTGAATACGCATGCAAAATCCCTTAAAAATTTTGCCTCTCACGATGAACTGCAGGGTGGAATAATTTTCTAACATGGCTCATTATATTTTAGGTTAATTTACAACAAATTATAAATGAGAATGTTTCGTTAATTTAAAGGAATTAACAATTAATTCTTAAGCTAGCGGAAAAGGCTTAACCTATGTTTAACATGTTTGAGTAGCCTTTAGCTATTAAACGATTTTTTGAAGGTAAAAATATCTCACATTGCAGATTTAATATCGTTCGCCCTCTTTTTACAATTGCTGTTTCTGCAATAACTTCGTCGCCTTCGCTTGCTGTGGCAAAATAATCGATATAATTATTTACAGTGGTATACCGTTCATTTAATCCCATCGTAAAAACAGTTGCACCAATTAAATCATCAATAATACCAGCCGTTACGCCGCCATGTAAAATCTGATAAGGGTTGGTCATTTCTTTACGGATAGTATACTGGCAAACCAATATACCGTACTCTGCTTTGATTAAAACCGGGGCCAGCCAATTCATAAAGTTAGAAGGCGAAGCGGTAATTACCTTGCCCATTGATTGCCTTAAAAAAGTTAAACGCTGTTCGCTTAAAGAGGGTTCCATTAATGTAAATGTATGATGATGGAAGTAAAAGTAGGAAAAATGAGGAACAGTCTATAGAATGGAAGGTTAATAAGCTGAAATGATCATTATTTGGGTTAACACTAAAATATTTTTCACATTTGGAGCGCAAGGCTTGTACTAAGCATAAAGTTTCGTCCCGTTTTCCGCTTATACGCTTCGCTTCCTCGTACCTCGTTGCTGCAGGGTAACGCTGCAACCGCGGCTAATTGGCTTAGGCAATATTTCATTGTGGGGTTTGCGGGGTGCACAAACTCTTGTTTCTAAACCCGATCGAGCGGAATAGCCCGGAGCGCAGCGAGGACTATAAGCGATAGCGGGACCAGCGCCCTCCACGAACCACAAAACGCTCATTTCCAAATCACCTGAATACAATTATTATTTGGGTTAACACTAAAATATTTTTCACATTTGGAGCGCAAGGCTTGTACTAAACATAAAGTTTCGTCCCGTTTTCCGCTTATACGCTTCGCTTCCTCGTACCTCGTTGCTGCAGGGTAACGCTGCAACCGCGGCTAATTGGCTTAGGCAATATTTCATTGTGGGGTTTGCAGGGTGCACAAACTCTTGTTTCTAAACCCGATCAAGCGGAATAGCCCGGAGCGCAGCGAGGACTATAAGCGATAGCGGGGCTGTAATTGCCAAGAACCACAAACCGCTCATTGCCCAATACCTGAATTCAACTAAAAGATTGCTTTGTCATTCCTCCTCGAAATGATGAAAAAAGAAAGGCTATAACAACCAATAATTTTCTGCTCTTAAATCGGGATTATAACTTTAAAACTTAAATTCCTGCCCATGTTGTAAATGCCTGATCGGCCATTAGGTACGCCGCTATAGTATTCGAAATACTTTAACCTGTTTAAATTTGACTGATAGGCAATATTGAAGATATTATCGGCCTGGAGAAAAATATCACATAAAGTTTTCCCTTTTTTAGTTTTCAGTGCCGATCCTACCCCTCCATTAATTAAGGTATAACCCGGTGTAAAAGTTTCGGTATTATCCAGCGCGTAAAATTTATCCTGATCAGCAAAAAAAGCAGCATCTATTTTAATGTACGGCTTATCAAAAATGCCGAATGGTTTTTGTGCAGTTGCCTTAACCTCTGTTCTCACCTGTAGTGGAGGAATGAAAGGTAGATATTTAGCCTCTCGGCCATGTTTATTCAATAACTCCTGATTCTGGTTTATCCCAACCACATAAGCCAGACTATTGTTGAAACTTAACCATTTCATAGCTGCAGGATGTAGATTCACCGAAATTTCTGCGCCATACAATCTGGCTTTTGATTGTTGATACTGATAGGTTAAGTTACCAGGAACAATAACAACCGGATTTCCGTTGGCATCAGTTAAACGTGATTGGTAAATATAGTTCTGAATGTTGTTATTAAACAGTTCCATACTAATATCAGCATCTTTCAAATAGGCAATAATGCCAATATCTTCCTGAAGGTTAAACTCAGGCTTAAAGGCTCTGTTACCCAAGTATACAATATGTGCGCCAGGATCTAATCCGTTAGAACCGATTTCTGTAATATTTGGGGCTCTATATCCTCTCGCAATATTGGCTTTAATTAATAACTTTTCAGAAATATTGTAAGTTAAGCCCAAACTTCCTGACAAGCCATAGTAGTTTTTATCAAAAGATGGGAACTGCAGTTTTCCAGTGGCATCGGCTGGACTCACTTGTTTGCCGAAACCTGTTTGTGCATCGGTACCTACATAAAAATCACTCCAGTGTATATTTCTTCTGTCTATCCTAATGCCTCCGGAAACATCTACTTTACCCATCGATTTCTTCGCGAAGTAAAAAGCTCCAACATCAAAGAGATCATAATCGGGAATGGGAAAATCGGTAGCAGCTTTGCTCCTGTTTCCCTGATACATACCATTAAGTCCGACGGTACTTTCTACACCGGCAAAATCGGGCAGGTTGTATTTAAGATCATAATTAAAAGTGTTCAACACTACATAAAGCCCTGCCTGACTTGGCAATGTTGGGTGATTATATTCTCTCCTTACACTTTGTTGTCCACCAATTAATAAATTTAAATCACTTGTTCCAAATTTAAACTGACTGGTATTGTAAAACCTATAATGTTGAATGTGTTGATGTAAGGGGTTAATGGAGTAGGTATTCAAATCACTTTCAGGTACAATTGGTCTGTTCTTAATATCGTCTCCGTCATCCAGCACCTGTCTGGTAAATCGCCTTGACAAAGAATCTCTGCTACCATCGGGAATTTCCATTAAATTATCGTAATAGGTAATGGCAGTTTTAGAAAAGCCCCAGGCTTTATCTACCCTGGCGCTGGCAGATAAATTGTATTCTCTAAAAGCTGTTCCGTAAACCAGTCCATCAATTTTGTTTTGGTAATTATGTGCTGTTTTCCCGGTTGCCCTAAATGTGTATTTCCAATCATCTTTAATGTAGGCCAATCCGAGGGACGAACCGATCATCCCATTATTACTTTGGTAATTAGCAGTAAAATCGCCTTTAAACTTTCCATCTTCAAAATCCGGTGTATAAGGAATCATATTAATTACCCCGGCTAATGCATCAGAACCATAGGTTAAACTGGCTGGCCCTTTTACAACTTCGGCCCTGGTAATAGCATATTCATCCACCTCAATTCCATGTTCATCGCCCCATTGTTGCCCCTCTTGCCTTAAACCATCATATAAAGTTAATACTCGGTTATAACCTAAGCCTCTTATAAAAGGTTTAGAAACATTCGGGCCGGTAGTAACGGCTGTAATTCCTGGTACTCCTTTAACAATAGCCTCTATTAAATTGGTATTTACGTTTTGGTCCATTGTTTTTTTAGAAAGTACGGCAATAGGCACAGGGCTTTTACGTAATTGTGTTGCCCGGTTTACGCCAGTAATCACCACATCATTTAAGTCTGAGGCTAAACCTAATAAATCGGCATTAACCAGGGCAGTATCTCCCTTTAGTATTACCCTAATTCGTTTTGGCTGATAACCGACACCTGAAAAAACGAGATCGCAATTTCCAGAAGGGACTCCACTTAATTGATACATACCTGAACTGCTGGATTTTGTTGATCTGTTAGTTCCTAAAATTTTAATGGTAATATTTTCTACAGGTTGATTTTGAGAAGTTACCAATCCCTTAATCATAACCTTTTGGGCGATGGTATTTAACGATATGCAAAAACAGAAACAATATAGCAGCAGGAATTTCATGAATATAAAAATGATTTATCTAAATTTAATTTTAGACAAATCTAAATTTAAATTTAAATATATCAAATTAAATATTTAGATAATATTTAACACACTTAAAATCAAATCATTTAAATAAAATAGAAAAACACTTAGTGATAGGTGAAAGGCATTTTTTTTCGAACCCAAATAATAGCTTGAAGGTATTCTATCATCCAATTTATATCTCCTATCCTATGTTTTCAGGTTAGCATCCTTCATTTCCAGTTGCTTCTTCTTTTAAAAATTTAATCAATTTAGAATAAACAGCGATGTTTCTTATCTAGCTGATTATAAATGGTCTAAAAAATTAAAGTAAAACCGGACGAAGTTTTTTTAAAATAATTAATCTGTATACGGTTAAACACACAGTTATTATGATTATCATTGGGTACAGAAGCATTAATGAAACTATAATACCTGAAGGATTGTTGTACCTAAAGGAGTTGTTAAAACAGTACTAATCCTTTAAACAGAATATATGTTGGTGATCAACAATTTTGAAGAATATGAATCGCACCTTGGTAAAGAACTAGGTGTTTCGCAATGGCATACTATAAACCAAGAGCAGATCAATAAATTTGCCGATGCAACCTTGGATCATCAATGGATACACACCGATGCAGAAAAAGCTAAAAATGAAGGGCCGTTTAAGGCAACAATTGCACATGGCTACCTAACCCTATCCTTAATTCCTTATTTATGGAAGCAGATTGCCGACGTACGTAATATTAAAATGGAAATTAATTATGGCATTGAACGCTTTAAATTCGGTCAGCCAATTTTAGTGGACAGCGAAGTGCAGTTAAAAGCAAAATTAAATTGCATCAGCAATTTAAGGGGAATAACTAAAGTCACCATTCAAGCTACACTGGTGATTAAAGACCAACCCAAGCCAGCATATGTTGGTGATGTAGTATTCTTGTATCATTTTATCTAATATCGTCCAATTTCGCAAGGTAATTACCTGTTGGTTTTCGCCCTAGTGGACTTAAGATCTGTCAAATCGGTTTTATTGAATCTGATTTAGCATTCTAACTTTTGAATTATTGCAAACAACTTCATATAAAGTATAACAAAATATTAATTATCAGCTACTTATTTCATTCAAGAAATCCTTTCTAAATAGTGAAAATTAAGCAAGATCAGATTTTAAATGTTTAGCTTAAGTAAACAAATGTTAATTTAAATGTTAACTATTGCTAAACATTTGTTTATAAAAAATACTGCCTGTATATTTGACGACACAGTTCAAAAAAAAAACAAATTATCTAATTTAAAAGAAAGCAATGTACCCTGAAATTAAAATGGTAGTATTCGACATGGCCGGCACTACAGTGAACGAAAACAACCTCGTTTACAAAACGCTAATGAATGCTATAAACACCGCTGGTTTTTCTTATACGCTTGATCAGATTCTTGCTGTTGCAGCCGGAAAGGAAAAGAAAGAAGCCATCAGATCGGTACTTAAGACCTACGAGGGCTCTTTTGATGAAGCAATGGTATTCGATATATACGAAGAATTTATTGGCAAACTGAAGCTTGCCTATGAAAATGAAGAAATATTACCTCAACCTGGTTCAATTGAGCTTTTTGAAAAACTTCGAAAAGAAGGAATAATTTCAGTACTTAACACCGGTTATGATAGGGGAACTGCCGAGTCTATCTTGAACAAACTTGGCTGGAAGGCCGGTACTGATTTCGATACACTTGTTACCGCATCAGAAGTTGGCCAAAACAGACCAGAACCTGATATGATTTTGTTGGCCATGAGCCATCATGGCATTACCGACGGTAAATCGGTGGTTAAAGTTGGTGATTCAAGTATCGATATCGAAGAAGGTAAAAATGCAGGTTGCAGCCTAAGCATTGGTATTACCACAGGCGCGCATACAAAGAAACAATTAGAAGAAGCTAAACCTGATGCAGTAATAGACAATTTAATGGAAGTCTTGGCCATGGTAACCAAGCAGAACTAAATAACTACAATGGCAAGAATGGTCATGAGTGAGATCTGCGTTTATCAAGTTAAAGACGGGAAAATCATAGCTAACGAGTTCTTCTATCGCTTGGTTTAAAACATTAAAAGCCCCGATATCCATCTGGGCTTTTATAATCAACTAACCTAAACTTATAAATACTAACCAAATATTTATGCTGCAAAACTAATGGCCGATTATTAATTCAGTGTTAAATATTCATCATGTGTTATCTAATGCCCCCCCGAATAATTATAAATACGGATGGTAAGGCTTATATTTTCATAGCCAATCAGTAAACGATTATTTTACAGCCCTGGTTGCCTTATCAAAAGACAGCACCAGGTTCTTTTGGTCAACCTGCTTTAAAGGTACTTCATGTACCTTTTTACCCAGGCCTGTAGTAAAATAAACTTCAGCTTTGGCAGTCTCCCCTTTTTCAAGCCCATCCTCAAATAAAGCAATTCCAAATAGGCTACTGTCTACCTTCGACGAGGCCACAATACTCACAGTGCCCAAAGCATAGTTACCATTATTCTTCAGCGTAATAACGCCCTGTTTATAAGTATAACTTACTCCCCTCAACGTTTCCAGATAAGTTTTATTCTTGCTGGTAATATTTTGATAGGTTTGCCCGTAACCTGAAAACCCACAAGTTGCCAGCAGTAAAACAAAAATGATTTTTTTCATGATTTTATAAGGAATAAACAATAGCATAAATATCGCAAAAAGCTTATTATAATTAACCAAAAATAAATTTTGATTATACAAAAATGACGGGCTCCAAAGGGGAGTTACTGAGATACGTTTAACCTAATATTCCCTCTAATATTAACACCATCAGCACTGCTGTCAGCGTGTTAAAAAAATTGACCATATCATTGCCAATTATCCCTTTGCGCTCGAGTATGGCTCCCAGTATAGAATCGGTCAGGTTTCCTACCGTCCCTGCAATAACGATAAAGTAAAAGTTAAAATCCCATCCATATCCCAGTGCATAAATAACAGCGATGGTACAGCTCCCCCCAATACCGATCAACGTTCCTTCCAGACTGATTACCCCATCTAGTCCACAATAGTCGGGCCTGAAAGAAATAATATTAAAAAACCGCCTCCCATAAACCATCCCAAGCTCGGAGGACAGGGTATCTGCAGTAGCTGAAGCAAAAGCTGCCGCCATTGCGGGAAACATTACATAGGCAAAC
The DNA here is from genome assembly GCF_011759615.1 of Pedobacter sp. SG908. NCBI lineage: Bacteria > Pseudomonadati > Bacteroidota > Sphingobacteriia > Sphingobacteriales > Sphingobacteriaceae > Pedobacter > Pedobacter sp. SG908. The sequence goes on along the minus strand of NZ_JAAOYY010000001.1, from coordinate 1,792,439 downwards.
TGGGGATAAAATAGGATCACTACACTCGCAATACCAGCGGCACCGGCATTAGCCAGTACTTGCAACACATTGCGGCCATTTTTAGTTTCTTCTCTTGTGGTAAAGGCCTGTTTTTTATGCTTTTTCCAAGACGTAGCTGCAGAACCCAGAATAAAAAACACGCTCATCATTGCAACACCTGCATAACCAGCAGCGATATAAATAAGACAGGCTAGTATGCCACCCGTAAGAGCAGCCAGAACCGTTAGTTTTTTGGCCAGGATACTATAAGCAATGCCAGCAATGATGATGACAGGCAAAAAGATGCCGCTATTGAACATATCACAAATATATTTGAATTATATTGATGAAAAAACAGATAAGTTTATCTTTATACCTCTTAAAAAATTAACCAGACCAATTAGCAGATAAGCAACAATCTATACACTCCATCTTTTTCAATAGGTGCCCGGTGAACACAAGGCAAACACTGTTTTTCAGGATGATCTACTGCCAGTCTCCATAAATGGCCTACTCCCAGATTTACAGGTATGGCACCTGGTTTAGCTTGGTAATGCAGATCAAAATAATGTTCAGTCAAAAAGCTTTCAAATTCTGCTTCCGTACCGTTATGCAATTCTTTGAGCTTTTGCCTGATCTCCGGTACCCTGACTTTTTGTTCAGCCTCGTTATTGGCTAAAATTTCACTGGCGGCACCATAATAGGTACACAAAAAGGTATCGGTACCAATGGGCGAACGGTCTACATGAAAAGAATATACATCTGTTGAAATGAAATCGAACTCTTCATCCCGGTCATAACTTTTAATCAAATTGAGCGAAGGCGATGCTCCGATATCTGTTAACAGCTTGAAATCACTCAAGATAAGCTCCCTTGCGGCACTACCTTTTTCTGATAGCTTAAGTGCCTGAAGATCTTCCATAGAAACTTCTGTCAGGTCTGCTTTCAATTCAAGTTTGGACACGACTTCATTAAAGTCACCAGCCAGGTCTCTCTGCCAGCAAACTGCGTTTATATCTCCCTTAAAATTCGCATTTAAGAGATGAGAAAAAGTGGAAACAACCACAATCTGTTTACTGTTAGAAAATCTATTATGCATTTCTTAATTAAGCTATTTAGCCGTTATTCATGGCAAAAGTAAGGAATAGCTTTAGAATAGATAAAAAACATGTGCGATCGTAATTATCGATTTGGTGCAAAAGATCGTACCGGCATAGTTTAGAAGCTAGATTAAAAAAAAACCGGACTTTGAAGTGTTCAAAGTCCGGTTGTACCCCGGAAGGGATTCGAACCCCTGACCCACGGTTTAGAAAACCGTTGCTCTATCCAACTGAGCTACCGAGGCTCATTTTTTAATGAGCTGCAAATATAGAAGTTCTATTTAATATGTAAAAATATATTTTAAACTATTTAAAAGGTAATTTTCTATTTCAAATAAGTATTTAAGAACGAAGCAATTAAAATTTAATTCAGGTTAAAAAATTTGATTGCTAATCACAAAAAACAATATTAAGATCCATATTCTATGCTAAAAACATAGAATAAGTTACAAAAAATATGATCAAAAATTTAATTTATGCGTCTTCCCCGTTCCAAATATCATCATCGGCATGCCGAATTTTCTCGTGACTGGCGGTTACATTCTTTAATTCTTCATGATGATAATTTCTTTCAGGATTTTCTGGCAATCCACTGTCGTGATTTAGCGGCACCTTCCGTAAATGCTCAGGTTTCTTAACCTCAGGTAAATCGTCATGTACAACAGAAGGTGTTAAGATCTTTTTCTTGGGGTTGTTGCTGTTTTCCATAATTTTAAGAGACTCAAATTTCAAGCCACAAGCAAAGGTGGGTTAAAATTTCGGGAATTGATGTGTATTTATGTAAGTGTTTGGTGGTTGACGAAAGACGGATACAAGCCTAGCCATTACAAAAAATGCGCACAAATAAATCAGTTTTTATTTGTGCGCATATGTGGTTAAAAAGATCTTTCAACAAGCTCAGGATTGACAAAACGAAGAAAGACAATTAATGAGATTGCTTCGTCGCTCCTCCTCGCAATTGCGATCTAAATTAGTAATTGCCCGTTACTCCTATTTCCAACCCTCTTAATTCGGCCAACCCTCTTAATCTGCCTATGGCCGAATAACCCGGATTGGTTACTTTGGCCAAATCATCCAACATTTGGTGGCCATGATCTGGACGGAAAGGAATTGACTTATCGCGTAATGCATTTTCTTCTGATAAGGCTTTCATGATTTCGTACATATTCACATCGCCACCTAAATGATCTGCTTCGTAAAAACTACCGTCCTCATCTTTTTTAACGTTACGCAAATGCGCAAAGTAAACACGTTCCTTAACCGCATTGAAGATCTCTAAAGCATTATTTCCCATTCCGGCACCCAAAGAGCCTGTACAGAAACAAACACCGTTAAAAGCCTGGTCTACTTCTTTAATGATATAATTAAAATCTTCAAGTGTACTTGCTATCCTTGGCAAACCTAAAATAGCATAGGGAGGATCGTCAGGATGGATGGTCATTTTAATACCTTCTTCTGTACAAACCTCGGCAATAGATGACAAGAAAAATTTCAAATTTTCTTTTAAACCCTGTGTTCCAATGGCTTTGTATTCATTAATACTGTTACGCAAGGTCTCCAGCTCGATTTCTTTTTCGTTAGGAATACCCATTAATACATTGATACGAAGATCTACTAAATCCTGTTCTGTTAAAGTATCATATTTAGCTGCAGCTCTGTCTAAAATAGATTTCGAATAATCTGCTTCTGCCCCTTCCCGTTTCAAAATGTAAAGATCAAAAATAGCCAGATCGATCCAATTAAAATAAAGCGCTTTCGATCCATCGGTCATTTCCAGATCCAGTTGCGTACGTGTCCAGTCTAAAACCGGCATAAAATTATAACATACGATCTTAATTCCACAGGCTGACAGGTTACGCAAAGAGGTTTTATAATTTTCTATATACTGCGCGGCATCTGCCCTACGGGTTTTAATTGCTTCGTGTACGGGAACGCTTTCTACTACTGACCAGGTTAAACCAGCAGCCTCTACAATTGCTTTTCTTTCCTGGATATCGTGCAATGGCCAAACTTCGCCGTGTGGAATATGATGCAGTGCCGTTACAATGCCGGTGGCACCAGCCTGTTTAACATCTTGTAAGCTCACCGGATCGTTCGGGCCATACCAACGCCAGGTTTGTTCTAATTTTTTATATTTCATTATATTTGATTGCCTTGATTTTAATGATTATACAGAATAGCAGTTAATTTTAAACACCAGAAAATGCGGTAAATCCACCATCCACTTTAATATTCTCGCCATTTACAAATTTAGAGGCATCACTTAACAAATATACTAAAGCGCCAATTAATTCCTCCGGGGCCCCAAACCGTTTAAATGGTGTTTTAGAAATAATGGCCTGCCCTCTCGCAGTTAAAGAACCATCCTCGTTGGTTAATAATGCCCTGTTCTGGTTCGTGATAAAAAAGCCAGGTACAATGGCATTCATTCTAATTTTATCCTGGTAGCGGTTAGCTAGCTCAACAGCCATCCATTTGGTATAACTATCAATAGCTGCTTTAGCCAGCGAATAGCCCAATACGCGGGTGAGCGCCTGGGTTGCCGAAACAGATGAGATATTTACAATGCTGCCACCATTCTTGGCTATTTCCTTACCAAAAATCTGTGTTGGCATAATTGTTCCGAACAGGTTTAAATCGAAAGCCTGTTTTAATGCCGGAATATTAAGATCGAAAATATCGCTGCCCGGTTGGATTACCGCTTCGGCCACATTTCCGCCAGCCGCATTTACCAATGCATCAATCCGGCCAAACGCTTTAATGATGGTTGAATTTGCATCAATCAGTTGCTGTTCATTCAACACATCGGCAATTATATAAATTGCTTTACCACCAGCCTCAGTCACATCAGCAACTCTTTGTTTAGCTATTTCTTCGTTTCTTCCAATTACAACGATTGTAGCCCCCGCTGCGCACAAACCGTTAATAAAAGCTTCGCCTAAAACACCTGTAGCACCAGTAACTACTACCACCTTGTTTCTTAGCGAAAACAGGCCTTCTACTTCTTTTACCATTTATTTAGTTCTTTTTTAGTTTATTTATATTTTACCTGCATCTGGTCGTAAAAATCTTTCAGCACAAAAAAGGCTTTCTTTTTCTTGCCTGTTTCACTGATCAATCCTTTACGGTTCCAGAAATTCTGATAAATTGGATGTTGTCTTCTTGGTGACCTGAAATCGGTTAAAATCCATGGAGTCATTCCGCGTAAAGCACCGATTTTACTCAACAGAATAATCTGGTTTTTGTACAATGCCTCCTGGTACTCTTCGCTCCAGCGGGTATTTTCATCAGCGTGGAAACCACCCAAAGCATCGCCACCAAATTCAGTAATTACGACAGGTTTTTTATATTTGATATCGAAATTGTATTTGGTAATTTCAGAAGGGTTACCACCCCAGTACCAGCCTGCATATTCGTTAAAACTAACCAGATCGATTTTTTCGCCTAAAGGATCGTTTAAAATAATATTATTTCCTTCGCGGTGCACCTCTAACGCAGCAGCTACCAAACGGGTATCGTCCAAAGAACGGGCCGTTTCTGCCAAATTGCTCATAAAACTCAAACGGGCATCGCTAAGTGGCGTTTCATTCCCGATTGACCAAACAATTACACTTGCCCTATTTTTATCGCGTATGATTAAATCAGTTAATTGTTTTTTTGCATTGGCATAGGTTGCCGGATTGGTCCAGCTAATTGTCCAGTAAACAGGAACTTCGGCCCAAACCAAAAGCCCCATTTCATCAGCAAGACGGATCATTTCTTCGTTATGCGGGTAATGTGCCAGGCGAACGTAGTTACAGTTCATATCTTTTGCCCATTGCAGCATCATGCGCATATCGCCTTCTGAACGTAAACGGCCAGCTAAAAGCGGGTTTTCGTCATGTAGTGAGATTCCTCTTAAAAAAACAGATTTACCGTTTAACAGAATGCTATCGCCATTAACCTGGATAGTTCTGAAACCAATTTTATCGTTAATATTTTCTTTATCGGTTTTAATATTTACCGCATATAATTTTGGTGTTTCTGGCGACCATAAGCTTAAGTTGTTCCAGATAAATTCGTCTACAATTTTACCTTCGCTATCTGTTTTGTACTTCTTTTCCAGCTTTAGCTCTGGAATGGAAAGTGTAATTTCCTGTCCAGCGGTTGCATCAGCAAGTTTTACCGAAAAGTTTAACAGGTTATTGTTTCCTTTAACGAGCTGAAGCTTGTAATCGCTGATAAAATGTTCAGGAAATTCGGCTAAGTAAACATCTCGTGTAATGCCTCCGTAGTTCCACCAATCGGTATTTACAGTTGGAATTTCATCCTGTTTACGGATATTATCAACTTTAAGCACAAGGGAGTTTTCGCCAACTTTTAAATTATTGGTTACATCGAACTGGAAAGGTGTAAAACCACCTTTGTGTACACCTAGTTTTTTACCATTGAGGTAAACATGTGCTTCATAATTTACTGCACCAAAATACACGAAATATTTTTTCCCTTTTTCGGGTTTTGCATCAAACTTTTTGCGGAGCCAAACATTACCTTCGTAAAGCTCTAATTTTTCCGATTGCGAGTTCCAATCACCAGGAACATTCATTTGTGGCGAATGATCGAAATCATACTCAATCAGCTCCGACTTATCTTTCTGAACTTTATCATCATAATACCCCCCGGTTCCGGTTTTCGACTGATCGAATGGATCGTGACGATAATCATAATAACCGTTTTCGTAAGGATCGATAATATAATTCCATTTACCATTAAGACTCTCGATTTTTCGTCCCTGAATGTTCTGTATAGCGGTAACCTGACCGTAATTGACTGATGGAAAGAGTGAAAAGCAGATTAAAAATACGCTATAGATTGTTTTTAGCATAACTTAAGTTTTAATATTAATTGATCGTTTCAAAACTAACAATTAATTAGCTGACGATGTACCACCCACTTAAATTTGAGCAAAATTAAGTTTTTCATTAATAACGATGGATTTGCCCCAAAAGCATAAGCCTGGTTTTTGGCAACATTTGCTGGCAGCAAGTAATGATTTCATTCTGTTTATTTGGATAGTTTGCGCTAGTGATTACGAATTTAGAGAAGCTCAAAAAATTAAACCTTTTTAAAACAGGTCAAAACGCAACAAAATCCACTGAGACTCATTTCAAACGTTTGAAATAATTGTGTTTTTTTCTTAACTATGCATGGAGATTGGAAAAGATGATGAACAATACACCTGTTACACTAAAATTCTTAGCTGAGAAGTTAAAGATGTCAGTATCAACAGTATCAAAAGCCCTTAACAACTACCCCACCATTAACGAATACACAAAACAACGTGTTCAGGAAATGGCCCGCGATTTACATTTTACACCCAATAAATCAGCTATTAATTTAAAGGAAAAGAGATCGCGCATTATTGGCATTATCTTACCCAACCTTTTAGATCACTTTTTTACCAGAAGTATTTATGGTGTAGAACAATTTGCTACACAAAATGGATACAACGTAATCATCAGTCAATCTCACGATGATCTGGAAAAAGAAATCCAATCTGCAAATATGTTATTACGAAGCCGGGTGGATGGCTTAATTGTGGCCATTTCGAAACACACACAAGATTTTGCACATCTGGACCAGTTCGAAAATATGGGCATTCCGGTGGTGTATTACACCCGAAATCCGAGCTTTAACCTAAGCTGCCACAAAGTATTGGGCAATACTTTCCAGGGCTGTTACCAGGCCACAAAATTTTTAATAGACAGGGGACATCAAAAGATTGCTTATTTAGGCGGTCCGAAAATGATTAATTTTACGCACGATCGTTTTAATGGCTACATCAATGCATTAAAAGATAATCAAGTGCCTTTTTCCTCAGAATTGGTTGCCTACACCGATTTTGATAAAGAAAATACCATCTCAGCAATTAAGAATTTATTTGCCAATCCAGAAAATATGCCCACTGCGCTCGTGGCTTTTAAAGAGCTTATCCTATTCGATGCAATAAAGTACCTGAGATCGATAAACTACCCTAACTTTAACAAAATTGAATGTATAGGATTTGGAAACACTTCTTTCATCAGTTATCTCGATTCACCCCCTATTGCTTCTATCGAAGAAAACCCCGAATCGGTAGGTGAAAATGCGATTAAATTATTGATACAATTAATTAATAAAGAAATCGATATTCAGAATTACCAAAAAATAATGGTCGATTGTAAGCTGATTGTACACTAACAAGTGTTTAGTAGGAGGCGTTTAGCGTGGTATGTGCAACGTCTTATCCAAGCGATCGTCACCCTGAATTTATTTCAGGGTCTATCATGTAAGAAAGATGCTGAAATAAATTCAGCATGACGATTCCTAATAGAAATACTAAAGAAAATTTAAGGCACATATTAATTTAACGACATTGCACTGCCCTTCAATTGATTCCTATGTTTTTCATTATACACAAACGCTGCAACAATCAACAAGCCTGCAACACCTTCAAAAGCAACTACAGTTTGCGTACCAAAAAGATGTGCCAGATACCCCATTAACAAACTACCGATTGGCAATACCCCTTGGTAAGCCATAATATAATAACTTAGCGTTCTACCCCTCATCACATCATCGGCGTGGGTTTGCAAATAGGTATTAATAGATGAAGTTTGAGCCATTAAGCCTAATGCAGCCAAACTGGTACAAATTAAAGCCAGAATAAGTGATGGTGATATAGCCAGTGCCACAACCGAAATAGCCAGCAAAATGCCCGACATCATTACGATTTTCTGCAGGTTTTGCCCCACCTTTAAGGTAGCCATATAAATGGCTCCAAAGAAAGCTCCAAGTCCTGCGGCGCTTTCAAACCAACCAAATGTTGTGGCATTTCCATTAAAAATATCTTTCGCAAAAACAGGTAATAGCGTAGTAAAAGGGATTACCAATAAACTCGATGCAGCCATCATTAATACCATAGAGGCCAAATCTGGAGATGATTTAAGGTAATCATAACCCTTTTTTAGGTCGATCCAGATATTTTCTGTCGATTTTTGATGCTCAGTGAGTTTTAGTTTCATCATCACCAAACAACCTAATACTGCTATAAAGCTTACAAAATTGATCACGAAACAGATATCCTCGCCCCAGGTACTCAAAATTACTCCTGCTAACGCCGGACCGATTAACCTGGCGGCATTAAACATTGAAGAGTTGAGTGCAATTGCATTTGGTAAATCTTCTTTATCATCAATTAAATTTACCATTAAGGATTGACGGGCGGTAACATCAAAAGCATTTACCAAACCCTGAACCAGCGAAAGCGCTGCAATCCAGAACATATCATACACTTTAAACCAGATCATCAAGGCCAAAGCACCAGCTTGTAGCATCAGGATCACCTGGGTAATGATCAATATCTTATACTTATTATGCCTATCTACATAACTACCTGCGTATGGCGCTAACACCAGTGAAGGAATTAAACTCAAAAAGGTAATCAACCCTAATAAAAAAGCCGATCCCGTTAAACGGTATACCAACCAGCTAACAGCTACACGCTGCATCCATGTACCAATTAATGAAATAGCCTGACCTGTAAAAAATAACCTGTAATTGTAGTGCCTTAGCGAACGAAAAATACTCATGTTTAAAATAGTAAAGTAACTTTACAAAAGTACAAAACTCACAGCAAACCAAAAAACATAAAATAGAAAGTTTTATCACTTCAGAATCATAATTCAAACAAAACAGAAACCAACATTAGTTTATCTACAAAATTAAAATCCTATATTTGTAAAGTTTATTTACCAATAAGATGCCTACTCAAACACAAGAAATTGCTGCAAAGTTAAGAAGCACCGTTACCCGCTTAACCAGGCAGTTACGCAAGCAGAATGTAAGTTCAGATTTTAGTAACGCTGAATTATTGACAATGTCGTTACTCGAACAACACGGAAAAATGCTGTCTACAGAGTTGGCAGACATGGAAAGAGTATCAAAACAGGCTATTTCTCAGATCATCAACCGCCTGTTCGATGCCAAATGCGTGGAACGTTTCCCCAGCGAAGAGGATAAACGAAAGGTATTTATTGGCTTAACCAAACTTGGCGAAAAACACATTATTGCCAGTAGAAAAATAAAAGAAGAATGGTTGGCACAAACCATGGAAAAAATCTTTTCTTCAGAAGAAATTAACCTCATACAGGCTTTCCTCCCCCTTCTTTCCCGCTTGGTAGAACACAACGGTACGAGAGTATAGTTTTCTTTTTTCCTTCGCCAAATAAGCCTTATCTTGCAGGCTGAAAATGGCACTGTATTTTACATCAATTAATTCGGGCAGTAATGGCAATTGTTACTATATAGGTAATGATAATGAAGCTGTTTTGGTTGATATTGGCTTAACCTGTAAAGAAGTTGAAACACGGATGAACCGTTTGGGTTTACCGATAAGTAAAGTAAAGGCAATTTTTATCTCGCACGAGCATAGCGACCACATTAAAGGGCTAGCGGTTTTTGCTAAAAAATATAAACTCCCAGTCTACATTAGCACAGCAACCCTAAAAAGCAGTCGGTTAGTTTTGGATGCAGACAATACCTTTTCATTAACTCATCTGCAGCACATTCAGATTGGCGGCCTAAAAATTGCTGCCTTTTCTAAATTTCACGATGCTGCTGATCCTTATAGTTTTACTGTTGAATGTAACGAAGTAAGAGTTGGTGTTTTTACAGATATAGGAAAGGTATGCGACCGATTAATTACGCATTTCAAAAACTGCCATGCCGCTTTCCTAGAGGCAAATTATGATACAGAGATGCTGGAAAATGGCAGGTACCCTTATTTTTTAAAGAGAAGGATTACAAGTGGCCACGGCCACCTAAGTAATGCACAGGCGCTGGAGCTTTTCGTCAACCATAAAGCCTCGTATATGAGTCACTTATTACTAAGCCACTTATCAAAAGATAATAACGACCCAAAGCTGGTTGAAAATCTTTTTAAAAATGTTGCCGGCGATACATTTGTTAAAGTAGCCTCAAGGTATGAGGAAACAGCGCTATATTATGTAAGCAATACCCAAAACACATCTGAAGTCTACAGTTTCGACCCAAGTTTACACCAAGCAGCACAACTCAACTTGTTTTAACATAATAAAGTCAAAAATAACTTGTCGCTTTATCAATTCGGCTACAAAATAGCCTGTTTTAAGCAACAAACCCTTACTGATTTTGCGAAGCGATAATTAACAGCAAATAATTTAATTTTTACAAAAACTTTTTATCTAAACAGGCGTTTTATATAAACTTCATAAATAGTTTGTTTGGTTTATTGGGGCTTATGGATTTAAGCCCCTTTCTCTTAACTATTTTTTCAATTTTAAAAAGGCTAAAATCGCCAACACTTTATTCCATTTAATATTCTAAATTTTTAGTTATATTCGATTGACAATCATCCGGATATAATATTTAAACCTTTAAATAATAAGTTATATGGAGACAAGTAAACTTTCTAAATTCAGTGCCGAATTTCTAGGCACACTCGTACTGGTTTTAATGGGTTGTGGTAGCGCGGTTATAGCTGGCGCAAATGGCACAACCGGAGTTGGCTTATTGGGCATATCTTTTGCCTTTGGCTTATCAGTTACAGCAATGGCCTATGCCATAGGACATATTTCAGGCTGTCACATTAATCCTGCCATTTCAATCGGAATGGTAATAGCAGGCCGTATGAAAATTAGCGAAGCTGCCTATTATATTGTAGCCCAGGTGCTCGGTGGTATTGCTGGCGCATTTATTTTGTTACAGATTGCCTCAGGAAAACCAGAATATTCTTTAGCAGCAAATGGATTAGGCCAAAATGGTTTTGAAGCACTGTCTCCACAGCATTACAGTTTACACGCTGGTTTTATTGCGGAAATTGTACTCACCTTTATTTTCTTATTGGTCATTTTTGGCTCAACATCTACTAAAAATATCAATGGCGGCTTTGCCGGACTAGCAATTGGCTTAAGTTTAACGCTCATCCACATCGTGGGTATCCCGGTAACCGGAGTATCAGTAAACCCTGCCAGAAGTATTGGCCCTGCACTGTTAGTTGGCGGACAAGCATTAAGCCAAGTTTGGCTCTTTATAGTAGCGCCGATTATTGGTGCAGCACTTAGTGCTTTAGTTTGGAAAACCGTTTTGGAGAAAAACTAGGTTAAATAAAAAGATGCAATAGTTTAGGGTTTAGAGGTTAGTATCTAAATGCTAACCCCTAAACGCTAAGCTTTATAAATTTTTAACAATCGCTTCGTCAGTAGGTTTTGTTTTAGAACGGAAACGGTGTACTAACTCTCCTTTTTCGTTGATTAAGAATTTCTCAAAATTCCATTTAATATCGCCCTGCTCTTCAGTATTGGTCTGAGAAGTTAAATACTTGAACAAAGGACTGATATCATCACCTTTAACGCTGCTTTTCTCGGCAAGTAAAAATGAAACATTATACTTCCCGGTACAAAATTCTTTAATCTCAGCATTGGTAGAAAACTCCTGCCCACCAAAGTTACCAGCAGGAAAGCCAATCAAGACCACTTTTTTGCCGTATTCTTTCTGCAGTTTTTCTAAATCCTCGTATTGTGGGGTAAAACCACATTTGGAAGCTGTATTAACAATTAAGATTTTTTTGCCTTTAAATTTCGATAGCTTAATTTCTTTACCATCAATGGTTTTAAAGCTGAAATCGTAAACATTTTTTGGTGGCGACACCAATAAGTTTAATAGGATTAAAATTGTGCTGATCATCGTTTTTTATTTTTATATACGAATATAGTCACAAATCGGTTGCCTTGATGTAATGTGCCTGTAAATTATATGATATCAATAATTAAAGCGTTTAAAGTTTTGCAGCGGTAAGAAAACGAATGGTTTCATCAAAAAATCCTGTTCACCACCTTTTTAATGAAATTTAGATTTAACTGCATTCAAAATAATCAATTCTTTTTTTTCAGAAAATGCAAGTGCAGCAATTCTTGGCAGTTACAGCCCGGCTATCGCTTATAGTCCTCGCTGCGCTGTGGGCTATTCCGCTCTATCCGGTTTAATTAACAACACCTGTTCCTCTTTTGTAGCTTCAGTATAGCACAAAGCTATTAAAACCTCAATAATAGCATCAGCCAGGCCGCTTAAACCCGACCAAAGTAAGATACCGATTTTCTCCGGCAGAAACGAGAGCGGGATTAACCCTAACCCAATCGCATTGATGTTGTTTTTCAAAAACAAAAAAATTAAAACCGAATTAAAAACTTCTTATAAATAGACATATTTAACCTTCATCTAATAAAAAAAATGTATTAAATTCTCTTCAGGTTTGGATTTATGCTTTAATTATAGCTTTATTTGCACAAAAACGTATTTCATGGCCAAAAATTTATTAATCGTCGAGTCACCCGCAAAAGCTAAAACTATAGAAGGCTATTTAGGCAAAGATTTCCTGGTGAAATCTAGCTATGGCCATATCCGTGATTTAGTTAAGGGCGATATGGCGATTGATATCAAGAATAATTTTGCGCAGACCTACGAGGTACCTACTGACAAGAAAAATGTTGTCGCCGAACTAAAAAAACTAGCTAAAGAAGCCGAAATGGTATGGCTAGCATCCGATGAGGACCGCGAGGGGGAAGCAATATCGTGGCATTTATTCGAAACTTTGGGCCTAAAAGTGGAGAAAACAAAACGTATCGTTTTTCACGAAATTACCAAACCAGCCATTTTAAAAGCAATTGATAATCCGCGTGGAATTGATTATAATCTGGTAAATGCCCAACAGGCACGCCGTGTACTAGATCGTTTGGTGGGTTTCGAACTTTCTCCCGTTTTATGGAAAAAAGTTAAACCATCATTATCTGCAGGCCGTGTACAATCAGTTGCTGTACGTTTAATTGTTGATAGAGAGCGAGAAGTTTTAAACTTTAATGCAGCTGCAGCCTATAAAATCACGGCTCAGTTTTCTACTGGCAAAGGAAGAGAAATTGTAAAAGCAGAACTGCCACAACGTTTCGAAAATGAGGCTGATGCTGAAAAATTTCTTCAAGACTGTGTAAATGCAAGATTCGATATTACCAGTTTAGAAACAAGGCCTTCAAAACGTAATCCGGCAGCCCCATTTACCACCTCAACCCTGCAACAAGAAGCTTCGAGAAAATTAGGTTTTTCGGTGGCCAGAACCATGCAGGTTGCACAAAGGCTGTACGAAGCGGGTAAGATTACTTACATGAGGACAGACTCTGTAAACTTATCAGAAACTGCGATTAATGCTGCTGCTACCGAAATTAAATCTGCTTACGGCGATAAATATCATCAGCCAAGGGTATATAAAACCAAATCAGCAGGTGCACAAGAAGCGCACGAAGCCATCCGCCCGACGTATTTCGACAGGCATACTGTAGATGGAGATATTTCAGAAAAACGTTTATATGATTTAATCTGGAAACGTTCAATTGCATCGCAAATGAGTGAGGCTTTATTTGAAAAAACAACTGCTCAGATTACTGCTTCAACCAGAAAAGAACACTTAGTGGCCGAAGGTGAAGTATTAAAGTTCGACGGTTTCTTAAAAGTTTATCTGGAATCTACTGATGATGAAGAAACTGATGAAAAAGAAGGTGGTGCAATTTTGCCTCCTTTAACAAAAGGACAAGAGCTATTTTTAAAAGAAATGCAGGCAACAGAGCGTTATTCGCGCCCGCCAGCAAGATATACAGAGGCTAGTTTGGTTAAAAAACTAGAAGAGCTGGGCATTGGCCGTCCGTCTACTTATGCACCAACCATTTCTACAGTACAAAACCGTGGTTATGTGGTTAAAGAAGATAGAGATGGCAAACAGCGTAATTTTACGGCTATCACTTTAGCCGATGGACAGGTAAAAAAAGAAATCAAATCGGAAATTACAGGTGCGGAGAAATCAAAACTCTTCCCTACTGATATCGGTGAGGTAGTAAACGACTTCTTGGTAGAACATTTCAAAGGTATTGTTGATTTTAACTTCACAGCAAAGGTGGAGAAAGAATTTGATGAAATTGCCCAAGGTTTACAAGAATGGACTAAAATGCTGCACTCGTTTTATAATCCTTTCCACAGTGAGGTAGAAACAACCTTAGAAACTGCTGAACGCGCTACTGGCGAACGCTTATTGGGTACTGACCCTGCTACAGGTAAAAATGTATACACCAAGGTTGGTAAATTTGGACCATTGGTACAAATAGGCGAACTTGACGAAGAGGAAAAACCTCGATATGCCAGTTTAATGCGTACGCAGTCTGTTGCAACCATTACTTTAGATGATGCCCTGGAGCTGTTTAAACTTCCTTTCCAGTTACCTGATTTTGAAGGTAAAGAAGTAGTGATCGGTGTTGGCCGTTTCGGACCTTATGTGAAATGGGGCGAAAGTTTTATCTCGCTTCCTAAAAATGAGGAGCCTTTATCGGTAACTTATGAAAGAGCAGTTGAAATTATCAGAGAGAAAATGGATGCCGATGCACCTATTGCCTTTTATGAAGGTTTAGGCGTTACAAAAGGCAAAGGACGCTTTGGTCCATTTATTAAATGGAACGATCTATTTATCAATATTCCTGCAAAAGGATACGATTTCGATAATTTAACACAGGAAGATATCAATACATTAATTGGCAAAAAAATAGAGAAAGAGGCCAACAGGTACATTAAAACCTGGGAAACCGAAAAAATATCTATTGAAAATGGCCGTTGGGGACCGTTTATCCGCTTTGGTAAACTGATGCTCAAATTGAGGAATAACGAGGCTACCAAGCAAAAATATACACCAGAGGAATTGGCTGATATTGATTTGGAAGTAGTTAAAAAGATGATTGTAGAGCAGGTTCCTAATGCTTTTGAAACGAAGAAAAAAGCACCGGCAAAGAAAAAAGCGCCTGCTAAAAAGGCTGTAGCTAAGAAAAAATAAAAATAAAGTCGGCATGCTGAACTTGTTTCAGCATCTTTTAATACAAGACGCTGAAATAAATTAAGCGTGACGACAAATAGTAATTATGAAAGCAGATTTACCTGAAAATATAGTTGAAGATATTGCAATGGCTGTTGTATTAATGGGCGAAACACCTGAAGTAAAAAGCTGGACGGTTTATCTCGTTAATTTAAAAAACGAACCCATAACCAATGTTTTAATCAGCTCTAAAGGTTATGGCGAAAAAGATGGAAAGCAGGTAAAAACTTCTGTGTTAAGGCACTTCGTTGGTGATATGGAAGCACATTCTTTTGCAGGCGTGGAAGCCATTGATCCTGAAGTTTTTGGCCTAACCAACGAATATTGGCTAAGCTATTACATGGGCAATACCATTTACGACAAAAAATTTATATTCCTGCCCGAAAGCATCATCGATTCTAATCTGATCAAAATCCCATTGGTAAACAGACCTGGGGTAATGATCAAATAATCTTAAATCACTAGTATTTGATTACCGACTTAAGACTCAAGACTGGGATCTGAACTAAGGCACTTTAACCGCCTGTCTGCCAAGCAATTTCCAGCCTGCCTTTTCTTTGCTCCATATTAAAAGGATATACAATTTCACATTCCCGGGAACATTTTTATCGTTTGTTTTAGCATTTAGGGTATGCCTGACCAAGGCGGTTTTATTCTGAATAATAACAGATTGATCCGTTAAATTGATATCTACAAAATCAGATTCTCCAGAAAGTAACGAATGCATAAATTCCTGTTTAGTCTGTATTTTTCCACTCGAATGGCCGTAGCTTAAATTATTAAGCACAATCTTATCGAGAGCTGCACTATCTGGGCTTACCATCAGTTTGGTCAATAGCGTAACTGCATTTTCTACTTCAGCTTTCTGTGCAAAACAAAAATTAGTTGAAATTAATAGGCCCGAAAAAATCAAAAGTTTCTTTATCATATCTGGTTGTATTGGGGTTGACGCTGTAAACTTATCCAAAACCATGCAAAGGAACAAACCATAAACGTTAATTTTCAACATAATCTATTTTAAGGTGAATTTTAGTTAATTTTCGGATGGAATATACCATTTGGGGTTACAAATGATAATTGCGGCACATCTATTGCTTTTACCGCAACATTATTCCCATTTATATTAACGAATTTCAAACATGGAACAACCATCTACCTACCAGTCATCCTCCAAAAAGAAATTTATCTTCATCGGATTACTTGCTGTTTCTATAGCGGCGATTGTATTTATCTATTTCAATAGAAAGAAAAAAAATCATGAAGAAAATCAGGCCTATGC
Source organism: Pedobacter sp. SG908 (assembly GCF_011759615.1). Taxonomy (NCBI): domain Bacteria; kingdom Pseudomonadati; phylum Bacteroidota; class Sphingobacteriia; order Sphingobacteriales; family Sphingobacteriaceae; genus Pedobacter; species Pedobacter sp. SG908. The sequence continues at coordinate 1,776,103 of NZ_JAAOYY010000001.1, read as the reverse complement.
TAAATACATTGAAGCCTATACCTCTGGAACCATTTCTAAAAAGAGTTTTATTAGAGTTCACCTCGCCAATGCGGCAACAGGTATGCAGGATCTGGGCAAAGCAGATACACGCGAACTTTTCGACTTCTCTCCTTCTATCTCAGGCAAAACCTATTGGATAGACCCCCAAACGGTTGAATTTCGACCTGATGAAAACCTCAAGCCGGGCAAAAACTACGAGGCTACCTTTAAACTTTCGGAAGTATCTGCCACAGAAAAAGGTCTTGAAGATTTCGACTTTGAGTTTAAAGTAATTACCCCGGGGTTAATGCTTTCTCAAAACGGATTGGTTTCGCAGAATAATACTGCGCTAGACTACATGAAATTAACTGGCGAAGTGGCCACTGCCGATGTGGAAGAAACCAGCAAAATAGAGAAAGCGGTTTCAATGGATTTTGACCAAAAATTAAAAATCAAATGGCAGCATGATCCGGCAAAAAACACCTCGAAATTTACTATCGACAGTATTAAAAAAACCGGAAACGATCAAACTTTAAAAATAGATTGGGACGGCGATGCTATTGATGCTGAACAAAAAGGAACCGTAGAAGTGCGTGTTCCGGCAATAAATAAATTCGAAATCCTGGACATGAAGGCTATTCAGGGCGAAGAAGATTACGCATTGGTACAGTTTTCTGAACCGATTGGCGTTGGCCAGGATTTAACGGGCATGATAACACTCGGCAATCTGAGCGATCTAAGATACACCATTGATGCCAGTCAGGTTAAAGTTTATGCAGCAGAAGAACTTAAGGGCAATTATGCGCTGAATGTAAATGCGGGCGTTGAGAATATTAATGCCAAAAAACTGGCTAATGGCAAAATGGCCAACCTTGTTTTCGAAGATAAATTACCATCGGTTACCATAGCTGGTGCAGGTACGATTTTACCCAACTCCGGAAAGCTGGTTTTACCTTTCGAAGCGATTAATTTAAAGGCTGTTGATGTTACGGTAATTAAAATTTACGAAAACAACATACCGCAGTTTTTCCAAACCAATAGCTATAAAGATGGTAACGAACTGCGTAGGGTAGCTAAACCTATTCTGCAAAAAACAGTGCGATTAGATGAAGATAAGGCACTTAACCTCCATAAAAAGAACCGTTTCACCCTCGATCTTGACAAGATGATCCGTACAGAGCCTGGTGCAATGTACAGGGTTACCATTGCTTTCAGGCAGGAATACAATGCCTACAATTGTAAAACCGGAGAAGAAAAAGCCAATGGTAGTGATGATGATGCTGAATATGGAGATTATGAAGGTTATGGTGAAAAAATTGATGAGGACGATGATTTCTGGCAGCGTTACAATAATTATTACCCACCAAATTACAGGTGGAATGATAAAGATAATCCATGTACACCATCGTTTTACACCAACCAGCGCTGGGCCAGCAGAAACTTAATTGCTTCAAATATAGGTTTGGTAGCCAAACGCGGTAACGATAACAGCATGCTCATTGTGGCAACCGATTTATTAACCGCAAAACCATTAAGCGGTGTAAACCTTGAATTGATGGATTACCAAAAACAGATCATTTTTACGACAAAAACTGATGGTGATGGTTTTGCAAGTTTTGACCTAAAACGCCAGCCTTTCTTATTGATCGCAAAAAATGGTTCAGAACGTGGCTATCTTAAATTAGACGATGGAAGCTCACTGCCTTTAAGCAGGTTCGATGTGGGTGGCGATGTAGTTCAAAGTGGCTTAAAAGGTTTTATTTATGGAGAACGCGGCGTTTGGCGACCAGGAGATAGTTTATTTGTTTCTTTCGTTCTGGAAGATAAACTAAAAAAACTTCCTGCCAATTATCCTGTAACCATGGAGTTCTATAATCCCAAAGGTCAGCTTTACAAAAGATTGATCAATGGCAAACCTTTAAATGGATTCTATACCTTTAAAACCGCTACAGAAAGTACTGCTCCTACCGGCAACTGGATGGCCAAAGTTAAAGCAGGTGGAGCTACTTTTACCAAAACCTTAAAAATTGAAACCGTAATGCCAAACCGCTTGAAAATTGATTTCAACGTTGGTAATAGAACATATTTAAGCGCTGGAACATCAGCCGCTACACTATCTGCCAAATGGTTATTCGGTGCCGTTGCACAAAACTTAAAAGCAAAGGTTGATGTAAACTTAAACACTACCGAAACCAAATTTAAAGGCTTTGAAGGTTTTAGTTTTGATAACCCTACGGTTAACTTCCAATCGCAGGTTAAAACCATTTTCGAAGGTACTTTAAACCAGAACGGTACAGCTCAGATTAACACCAACCTCAATGAAAACAATACCGCTCCTGGTGTATTAAGGGCAAACTTTACCACCAAAGTTTTCGAACCAGGGGGTAATTTCAGTATCGATAATTTTAGTATACCTTATCATGTGTATAACAGTTATTTAGGTATTCGGCCCGAAAAAGGCGACCGTTTAAGCGGTATGTTAGTTACTGGGAAAGAGCATAAAGTTGAAATTGTAAATGTAAATACCGATGGAAAACTGTTAAGCGGTACCAAAACCGTTCAGGTTGAATTATATAAAACGCAATGGCGCTGGTGGTGGGAACAGGATGACCAGTATACTTATGCCAACTTTACCCAAAACCAATATAACAAACTGGTAGAAAGTCATCAGGTAAACTTATTCAACGGAAAGGGAAGCTGGAACTTACGTGTTGACGAACCAGAATGGGGCCGTTATCTGATTTTAGTACGCGATGTAAATGGTGGACATGTTACCGGAAAATCTGTTTATATAGATTGGCCGGGCTGGGCACAGCGCGAACAGGGCAGCAACCCAACAGAGGCGTCTATGTTATCTTTCACTGCCAATAAAGAAAAATTCACGGTTGGAGAAGATATTACCTTAACCATACCAACAGGCAAAAATGGAAGAGCATTAATCTCCATTGAAAATGGAAGCCGGGTATTAAAAACCTTCTGGGTAGATACCAAAGCCGGACAAACGCAATTTAAGTTCAAAGCGGAGAAAGAGATGGCACCTAATGTTTTTGCCAATATCACTTTATTACAGCCGCATGCACAAACGGTAAACGATTTACCAATCAGGATGTACGGCGCTATTCCTCTTTCGGTAGAAGACCCGCAAACCATCCTAAAACCAACCATAAAAATGTTGGATAAAATCAAGCCTGAAACCGAAAACACCATCACAGTTGGTGAACAGAACGGCAAAGCAATGACCTATACCATTGCCCTCGTAGATGAAGGTTTATTAGACTTAACACGTTTTAAAACACCTGATCCACATGGTGCATTTTATGCCCGCGAAGGTTTGGGTGTAAAAACATGGGATTTATTCGACTATGTGTTAGGCGCATGGGGAGGGAATTTAGAACGCATTTTAAGCATTGGTGGTGATGGTAGTATCAACAAGAACTTAAATCCAGCAAAAGCCAACCGTTTTAAAGCAGTGGTTAAATTTATGGGGCCATTTACCATTGGCAAAGGCGAAAGTAAAACACACAAGTTTAAATTACCACAATATATTGGTGCGGTAAGGGCTATGGTAGTTGCCGGACAGGATGCCGCATATGGTTTTACCGAAAAGTCGGTTCAGGTTAAAAAGCCGTTAATGGTTTTGGCTACTTTGCCAAGGGTTATCGGTCCGGGAGAAAGTTTCACCTTACCAGTAACCGTTTTTGCCACAGAGAATAACCTAAAAAATGTATCAGTACAACTTCAGGCAAGTAATTTAATTGTTCAAGGCACTAACAAACAGCAGCTTTACTACAAACAAACAGGTGAACAAATGACCTATTTTGAAGTTAAAGCACCAAACACAGTAGGTATTGCCAAAGTAAAAGTGATTGCGCAAAGTGGCGCTGAAAAAACAGTTTATGATGTGGAAATGGATATCAGAAATCCAAATCCTTACGTAACTAATGTGGTATCAGCAACTGTTCAACCGCATACCATATGGGCTGTTAACTATTTACCAATCGGTATGACGGGAACAAATTCTGGTTCACTAGAGGTCTCTTCTATCCCTGCAATCAGCCTTGGCAAAAGGTTGAGTTATCTTATTCAATACCCGCATGGCTGTATAGAGCAGACTACCTCGGGTATATTCCCCCAATTATTCCTTGATAGATTAAGTCCGTTGAATGAACAACAAAAAGCAACTACAGAGAAAAACATTAAAGCCGGAATAAACCGAATTAAAGGCTTCCAGACTACAGATGGTGGTTTGTCTTACTGGCCTGGAGAAGGCACTTCTGATGAATGGGGAAGCAATTATGCCGGTCATTTCTTGGTTGAAGCACAAAATGCTGGTTATACCCTTCCTGTTGGTCTTTTAGATGAGCTATTGCGCTATCAAAAATCAAAAGCAGCAAACTGGGCACCGAACAGTAATAATTTTTATGGAGGAGACTTATCCCAGGCCTATCGTTTGTATATGCTTGCCTTAGCTAAAAAACCTGAAATGGCAGCAATGAACCGTTTAAAAGCTTTTGAATACTTATCAATCGCTGCAAAATGGCGGTTGGCTGCTGCTTATAAATTGGCTGGTCAAAATGATGTTGCCCAAAATATGATCAGAGGTTTAGATACATCCATTCAGGCTTACAAACAATTGGGTGGAACTTATGGCTCGAATGTACGTGATGAAGCTATGATTTTAGAAACCCTAACCCTACTTGGTCAGAAAGCAAAAGCCGCAAGTTTATTACAGCCATTAGCTGCAAAATTAGGCGAAAATACCTGGTACAGCACACAAACAACCGCTTATAGCTTGTTGGCTATCGCTAAATTCTGTGGTTCAAATCAATCGGCAAATAAACTGCAATATCAGTATATACTGGATGGAAAATCGGCACCTGTAAGTTCAAATCAATACATCAACAGTACACCTGTAACCTTTAAAGGAAATATGGCTTCAGTTACCAACAATGGCAATAATGTACTGTTTGTTCGTTTGGTTTTAGAAGGACAACCAGTTGCAGGTCAGAATAACTTTTTGCCAAACCGACCAGAGGTATTGGATATGAGCGTGACTTACAAACGTTTAAACGGTAAAGTACTGGACCCGACAACTTTAAAGCAAGGAACAGATTTCTATGCAGAAGTAACTGTAAAAAATCCTGGCAGAATGGGCTATTATGAACAAATGGCGCTAACACAGATTTTCCCTTCAGGTTGGGAAATTATCAATACCCGTGTAAATGACAACCAGAGTATTTTAGCTTCATCACCTTTTACTTATCAGGATATTAGGGATGATCGCGTTTTCACTTATTTTAATGTAAGGGAAGGCGAAAGCTTGGTTTATAAGGTATTGCTTAACGCATCTTATCTCGGCAAATATTATTTATCGGCTGTTCAATGTGAAGCAATGTACAATAACGATATTTCGGCAACTGAAGCTGGTAAATGGGTGCAGGTGGTGAAGTAGAATAAAAAATTAGTTTAAACCTTGCAGGTTTTAAAAACCTGCAAGGTTTCTTATTCTTAAAAAATTAAATGAATAAAATCCCAAAAGCTTTCCTTATTTCCGATTTCACCTGCTTTGCACTGCTTTTGGCTTTCCTTTTTTCATTACCATCAAAACTTTTCAAAACGCCCACCTCCTATGTTATCGAGGCCAGCAATGGTAATTTATTAAGTGCTGCAATTGCCAGCGATGGACAGTGGCGTTTCCCAGTAGCTGATAGCGTTCCGATAAAATTTAAGGATTGTATTATTGCTTTTGAAGATAAACGCTTTTATAACCACCTTGGCATAGATATATTGGCCATGAGCAGAGCCATGCGGCAAAACTGGAAGGCAAAAAGTGTAGTAAGTGGCGGCAGTACATTAACCATGCAGGTTATCCGTTTATCACGAAAACAAGACCGAACGATTTGGCAAAAATTATTGGAAGCGATTTTAGCTTTACGCTTAGAAATAAAATATTCAAAAGAAGAAATTATTGGCCTATACGCTGCCAACGCTCCTTTTGGAAGTAACGTGGTGGGCCTGGAGGCTGCAAGTTGGCGATATTATGGTCGGGATGCTAAAACACTTTCGTGGGGTGAGATGGCCACTTTGGCCGTTCTTCCTAACAGTCCGTCGTTGGTCCATCCTGGTAAAAACTCAACGAGATTGATTAAAAAAAGAAATGATTTATTAGATAAGCTGGCTAAATTAAAATATATCGATCAGGCTACCGCAAATTTAGCTAAGTTAGAACCGGTTCCAGGCAAACCCATGCCCTTACCTCAAAATGCGCCACATCTATTGAACCGTTTTAAAGTAGAACGTGCGAGTCTTAAAATCTCTTCTACAAAAATTACGTCTACATTGGATGAAAATATACAACTAAAAGTTAATGCCACATTAAAACGGTACAATAACCGCTATCGGGCAAACGACATCAACAATATTTCTGCCTTGGTGCTCGATACCAGAACAGGTCATGTAGTAAGTTATGTAGGAAATATCTATCAGCCAGAAAATACCGAACTGCAAAGCCACGTGGATATGATTAAAGCACCACGAAGTCCTGGCAGTACCCTAAAGCCTTTGCTTTATGCCAGTATGCTGAGTGATGGCTTTATATTGCCGCACACCCTGGTTCCAGATATTCCGACTCAAATAGCGGGCTATTCGCCACAAAATTATGATCTGGGTTATGACGGTGCCATTGCTGCTGATAAAGCGCTGAGCCGCTCCTTAAATATCCCTGCAGTAAAAATGTTGCAGCAATATAAATACGAACGTTTTTACGATAAATTAAAAAAACTTGGGATAGGAACACTGAATCAGCCAGCAGATCATTATGGTTTATCGCTAATTTTGGGTGGTAGTGAAGTTACGATGTGGGATCTGGCCAACACCTACATGGGCATGGTACGTACGCTAAACCATTTTAACACCTATAAAGGCCTTTATAATCCTGAAGATTATAAACAGGCAAGCTACTTTAATAATAAAACCAAAGAAGAAAAAGACTATCAGCGCAATTCATTTTTAGATCATGGTGCAATATGGGCAACCTTTAATGCCATGGAAGAAGTGATGCGCCCGGGTGATGAAGGTTTGTGGGAACAATTTTCCTCATCGCAAAGGATAGCATGGAAAACAGGTACAAGTTTTGGTTTCCGCGATGCCTGGGCTATAGGTCTAAACCCAAATTATGTAGTATGCGTTTGGGTAGGCAATGCCGATGGCGAAGGCAGACCTGGTCTTGTTGGAATAGAAGCAGCTGCACCAGTACTCTTTGATATTTTCAGGTTATTACCCAATGGAAAATGGTTCGAAACGCCCACAACTAAACTCAAAAAGCTTAATATATGTAAAAAAAGTGGTTACAAAGCAGGGGAATACTGTACTGAAGTAGCACAAGAACTTGTACCAGTTTCAGGAGAAAAGACTGCTGTTTGTCCTTTTCACAAATTGGTTCATTTAGATAGAACAGGCACTTTTAGGGTTACCGACCAATGTGAAAGTATAACACATATGCAACACAAAAGCTGGTTTATTTTACCACCAGCAATGGAATATTATTACAAAATAAAAAATAGTGATTATAAATCCCTCCCTCCTTTTAAGGCTGGTTGTGACCTCTCCGGTGGAAATAGTGCAATGGAGGTAATTTATCCGAAAAACAATGCAATAGTTTACATTCCCTTAGAGCTAGATGGAACAAGAGGTAAAATTGTGATTAATGCAGCACATAGAAATCCAAGTGCTAAAATATATTGGCATATTGATAATGAATATGTAAGCACTACCACTAATTTCCATCAATTGGCTATTAGTCCGCCCCCTGGTAAACATACTTTAACCCTCGTTGATGAAAACGGAGAAAGGCTGGTGCAAACTTTTACGGTTTTGGATAGAGAAAAGAAGTAACTGCAAATGTAAACCTCAGATTTACATGATACTCGACAAATTGCATACCTCAAAGGATATCAACGTCTTGCTGAACTTGTTTCAGCATCTTTTATGGCAAGAAAGATCCTGATCTCGAAGTTTCGGAGCAGGATGATACCGCTTTAAATGGCTTACGTAAATTTATTATACTTCAGTTCTTGTAACTACTAGCTGCCGCGAAATTGTTCCATAAACAATTAGATACTGTGCAATCATATAGGTTGCCATAATTAAAGCTCCGCTCTGCGGAATGGGCTGAGCGAATTTATTCACAGCCAACACACTATCTGACAATAAGAAAAACAAGGCGCCGTATAAAATGAGTTTAAAACTGAAAATGTTCACTTTCCCATATCGGTTAACGGCCATAATAGCCATAACTGTGATAATAATAGCATACATTAAAACAGGGAACTGCATTGCGCCTAGTTTTGGCTGCAGGTAGAAAAACAGGCCAGAGCAAAAAATGGCAAAAACGCCTACTGCCCACAAAAAGTAAGGCGTTTTGTGGTTAGGATTCGATCTATGATCGAGTGTAAACGCCCTGATGTAAAAAATATGGCAGGCTACAAAGGCAATTAATCCGTATATAAAAAAACTTGATTTATCGCTTTGAAACATCAGCAAAATATCGCCAATCCATGCAAAAATTAATCCGACAAAAATTCTCTTGTGAAAACGCCCCTTCAAATTTGTACTGAGATAAAGCCACACCAAAAGTACCACCACAATTAGTGGTTTAGAGAAATTACGTAGCTCAATATTATTGGCATATTCTGCATATAGCTGAATTACAAATACGAGGAAAAATATAAATGAAAATAGTTTAGTCTTCATTAGAATCAGGATTTGCCTTTTGCAAATTAAAAAACCAAATTACGGATATTAACTGGATAGCCACAAAAATTACTTGATATCCGACCGGAAAATTCAAAAACAAAATCAGCAGAACACCTAATAGCAGCCTAAAATATTCGAACCTAATTTGCCATGCCTTTCCTTCTAACAGCGCGCCACAGCTAATTAAGGTGAATAGTGTAAAAACCGCTCCAGAAACTAAAGGAACGTTTTCCATTTTATGATAAGAAAACAATATTGTAGCGCCTGCAGCTAAAGCGATCAAAAACTGGAATAAAACATAACCTGTTAACTTTGATTGATATCCTGGATTATATTTTTTATAGGTTTCTATATTTATTTCAGGTGCAGGTTGAAATCCACCCAGGTGTGATGGAAACCAGCCCGGAGGTTTAAGAAAAACTTTAATCTTATCACTTAATTTAGGCGATTGCTTTGCTGTTTTAACCAAATCATTCCAATAATGAAGATTTGCCCAAACGGGATTCCAACTGGCTAAAGGTTTGGTGATACCATAATAAACCGCTTCTTCTTCCTTCTGAAAAGTTCCAAAAAAGCGATCCCAGATAATTAGTGTACCGGCATGGTTTTTATCAATATATTTTGGATTAGAGCCGTGGTGTACCCGATGGTGTGATGGTGTATTTAAAACATACTCCAAAAAGCCCATGCTTTTAATGGCCCTGGTATGAATCCAAAACTGATACAAAGTATTGAAAGCGCTCAATGTTAAAAACATAATGGGATCAAAACCAACGAAAGCCAATGGCAGGTAAAATATCCAGCTAAACCAGCCCTGAAACCAGCTCTGCCGTAGCGCTACGGTTAAGTTGTATTCTTCTGATTGGTGATGTACAATATGTGCAGCCCATAAAACATTTATTTCATGGCTCATCCGGTGAAACCAATAATAGAAAAAATCGACACCAATAAATAACAGGATCCAAACCCATATTGTCTTGGGTAATTCAAATAAACGCCAATGCTCAAAAATGTATTTATAACCAAAAAACAATGCGGTTTTCATAAAAATACCGGTAAGTTGCTGCCCTATACCCTGACTTAAATTGGCAATACTATCATTAAACCGATAATAATTTAGTTTTTTATAAAAGTTATAGGCCAATTCTATTCCGATCAGAATAAAAAATATCGGTACAGATAATGCAATGTAGTCTACTTTCATATAAACAGAAAAAATATTTGGCTAGCAATATTTATCTTACAATTTAGCAAATTTCCGGCTCAACATAAAATCTACTCCATGTAATATTTGCGCTTGTTAGGCTTTTAGTTATTAATTCTATCAAATTCACCTTACCTTTGCAAAGGCTAAACTAATGGTTTTGGCGTTGTTAAATTTTCATTTAAAATCATCCCATCTATGAAAAAATTATTTCTCTTTCTTTTGCCAATGGCCATGGCATTTTATGCAAAGAGCCAAACACTGGTATTAGCTAAAGATGCCGCACAATACATCGGTAAAAATGTAACCATTTGCGATTCAGTATATAGTGCAAAGGCTTTAGATAAATTAACGCTAATTAATTTAGGTGGTGCTTATCCAAAAGAACTGCTTACAGTAGTCATAAATAAAGAAGATGAGCATAAATTCCCTTCAGAACCTTCAAGTATGTTTATGGGAAATAAAATTTGTGTTACTGGCATCGTATCAGATTTTAAAGGTAAAAAACAGATTTTAGTTACTGATCCGAAGCAGATTATTGTAAAATAAACAGCTTAATCATCAGATTGTGGTATTATTGCCGTTTTAGCTGCCTCTATATAAAGCAAAATCTGATTAACGCAGGCAGTTAAACATTCTTTCACCTCGTGTTCCCAAAACCGCATTACGGTATAACCATTAGCGCTTAGCTGTTGGTTAATATATTTGTCGCGTTGTATATTTCGTTCAATCTTTGGAATCCAAAAACCAGCATTTGTTTTTAAGGTCGACTTCTTTTCATCCCATTTGTATCCATGCCAAAAATCGCCATCTACAAATATGGCGAGCCTGTATTTATTGATAACCAAATCTGGTTTACCAGGGAAATTTTTAGGATGGATTCTGAACCTAACTTGTTTAGCCCAAAGCGCCTTACGAAGTTTCAACTCAGGCAGGCTATTTTTTGCCCTAATTTTAGACATGTTCTTACTTCGTTGCGTAGTGGTGTAAAAACCAGCACTTTCTTCAAAGCGGGGAACTTTAATATCCTCTTCTTTATATGGCTTAGGCCCCATACTTAAGAAAACCATCAATGGCTGTAAATTGTTTAAAAACAAGATGGCTGAGGCACACAATACCTATCAACCTAAGCACCTCCTAATTTAAAGGAGGTAAGCTTCGGCCGGAGCGTTAATACAAAAAGTATAATTTATGAGTAAATTGTAGAATGGGGTGCTCCTTCAGCTGGCAGGAAATTAATCCTGCCAACCTCGTAAGCATAGATATCCTTATTATCTGGTTCGAAGATTAAAAATCATTTTAATATATCATAACGAATTATACGGATAGGCGTATTTCCTTGATGAATAGTTTTATTTCCTTGATGAATATTTTTAGTCTTGTAGTTTTTCTTACACTAAAAATTTAATGATTAGATAAGGTAAGCCTAAAGCTACGGCACCTCCATAGATAATATCAAGCCAAAAGAAAGATCCCAAAGCACCGGCGTATATAAAACCGACTATAGGGGTTACCACAATTTTAGACAACCAGGAAGTAGTTTTCGATTTTACAACCGCATTCCATAAACTGTTTGCATCACCTGTACTTGGAAATGCATGCGCACCGATCGAAATGGCCAGATACATCAGCAAATAATCTAAAACATTGGCCGAATCGAATTTAAATTGCAGCGAAGCCGAAAAACCAATAATAAAACATAGGAGCGTGTTAATAATAAAAGGCCCCACAGAAATAAATACTGTTTGATAAACCTTTGTTGCGGGCTCGTGTAAAACATAACCTACTGGATTTTCGGGTCTAAAATAGCAAACTTCAAATACTGGAACCTTAAATAACCTGCAAAAAAGCTGGTGAGCAAGCTCGTGCACAATTACACCTGGAAAAGTAACGATACTGATTAATATACCTGGAACAAACATAATCTTATCTTCTAATTACCTATAAATTTCTGAACCCAAAATAATGGGTGATAAACGCTTCGATATAGTACTATCGCCCGAGTGGGTTTCGTGGGCCTTTATTTTTGCCAAACTCGCTAAACTTTCCTTTTTCCTGCCGGCAAAATAGTCTACCATTGCCGTAGCTTCAATAGCACTATCATTCTCAGGATCGAGGGTCAGGGCTTTTGAAGCAAAAACGGCAGCCTCTCTATCATGTTTTCGTTTAAGTTCAATCCTTGCCTTTTGCGATAAAACATAAATATCTTCAGCATTAAATGCCAATAATCGATCGCAAAGGGCCAAAGCTTCATCATATTTGGCTGTATTTCTTTTAACAGCAGTTTTCAAACTCAAAGCTTGATAAAAATTAGGATCAACCTCCAAGACCTTGTTTACAATCCTATCAACCCGATCATAATCTTTTGTTTCGAATAAAAAATTGGCGATATGCGTTTTTAATACAATTTCGTCGGTACTATCTACCAGTGCCAATAATTTTTCTTTATCCTTTGCAACGGCAACAATACGTTTATACATCAACGTATCCTTAGGGAACGATTGGGCAATATATTCAGAGGCCGCATTTACCGTGCTCAATAAAGTTTGATCCTCTGTTTTTATATCTGCTACCTTGTCAAAAGCGATCTGGTATGCTTCAAAATCAAAATTATAGGCACTTGCAACCATCATATAAGCATTGGCATTGAAATCTTTCGGGAACTTGTTCAACACTAAACTCAACTCACGTTGTGCCGTTACAAAATGTTTTTGATCTATTGCGTTCTCAGCTTTACCTAAATGGACTGCAGCAGAGATATATTGCTGCGTACGCACCAAACTGATCACCATAACCGCTAAGATGCCAAGTGCGAAAAATTTAATCCATTTGGGTATGGGATACTTAATTAAACTTTTCCGGCAATCAGCACATAAATTAATGGTATAACCAGGCTCGTATACGTTTACCTGACAGTTTGCGCACAGGATTTCGTTAAAATGGCTTTGTGGCGCACCTGCTGTGGAATGATTTTCCTCCATGTGAGATTCGTTAAAGTCATAAAGATAATATTTTTTAACAATTTCGGCTATTAAGCGCATCTAATTTAAAAAGCTTGGATTTTTTTATTTCTATTGGCATAAAATCCATAGTTTTAGGCTTCCATCAACCTACACACATGCTTTTAAAACGAAATACGCTAATTTTTATACTCTTTGTACTAGTTGCTGCTTTTGCTTATCTAAGTTTTTTTATTGCGCAGCATCCCATACTTGATTTTGACATTAAAACTTCGTTATTTATTCAACGGTACCATGCAGATTGGTTAGATAAGTTAATGTTGGCTATCAGTTTTTTTGGCGAACTCCCCTATTCTTTACTTTCGGTAGTGGTAGTGGCAATCATATTTTATCAGCAAAAATATAAACGCGAGGGACTATTCATTTCTTCAGTTTTACTATCTGGATTAATTATTCTGGGTATAAAAAATGTAATTAACCGGCCACGCCCTACTGCATTTTACGTACGACTGGTGGAAGTAAACCGATTTCAAAGTTATCCAAGTGGGCATGTTCTTTCTTACACACTCTTTTTTGGGTTCTTAATTATTTTGATGACTACTTTGAAAGATGTGCCAAAGCTAACCAGAAATCTGGTAACTTATTTATCGATGTTTTTGATAATTACCATTGCCCCTTCCAGAATTTACCTGGGTGCACATTGGTTTACCGATACAGTTGGTGGTTTTTTGTTAGGCTTAATCTGCCTTTTCCCGCTTTGCTATTTTTACTTTAAAAAGAAAACGAACTAATTCTTTTCTCCTAGTTTTTCTTTCTTTCTGATTCTGCTTAAAGTTTCGATTCGCATCCCCAGATAGCTCGCCAAAAATTTTAGCGGAACCCTAGACTTTATAGTAGGATATCCGATTTTAAACTGTTTATACCTCATTTCGGCTGAAGGGATTCGCGATAAGATAGATCGCTCTTGCGACATATGGTAATTTATAGCCAATAATTTTCTGGCTAAAATATTGGTTTCAGGAAATTGTGTGTACATATCGTCAATAAAACGGTACGAGAGTATAAGTAGTTCTGAGTCTTCCAGCGCCTGATATTGCTCCTGATAAGTCGGGATAAGCGTCCCTGGATTTCGAATACTCCCGATCAGGTGATTTTCATCCGCTAACCAGGCGGTAATATCTTTTCCTTCATCCAGCACAAAAGCCCGCACTACCCCTTTAACAATAAAGAACAAACAATCGCCACTAATATCGCTAAGGTTAGACAAAAGCTCATTCTTACGCACAGAAATCTTGAATGTTTCGGTCTTTACCCGCTCAATTATTTCTTTTCTTAATGGCTGTAGTTCATTTAAATATTTGAGAAGAGGATCAATGTCATAATGTACAGCGGTCATAATATTTATCCCCCTATTTTAAAACTATATAAGTTATTACCTGAATATCGGATTTTCAAATATAAAAACGAGTGTACCAGCCCAAAAATTACAGTTTTATAAAATTTATTTTTCACATCATCCGTTTTTGGCACCACTTTAAGGAATAAGTTATTCATTAAATTTTCGTTTTGATCACAATATTTTAACTAAATCATAAAAAAAATCTGATAATTTTGCCGCCATGACGAACAATAAACCCAAAGCCTTTATTTTTGATCTTAATGGCACCATGATTGACGATATGGCTTTCCACAATCAGGCTTGGCATAACATACTTACAAAAGATTTAGGAGCAAGCATTAGCTTCGATGCAGTTAAAAAACAGATGTATGGAAAAAACCAAGATCTGTTAGAACGTGTTTTTGGTGTTGGTCATTTCTCTCAAGAACAGATTGATCAGATTTCTATCGAAAAAGAACACAGATATCAAGCAGCTTATAAAAAACATTTAACATTAATAGCTGGCTTAGGCAATTTTTTGGAAAAGGCAAAACAATCAGGCATTCAAATGGCTATTGGATCGGCAGCTATTCCCTTCAATATCAATTTTGTACTTGATAATTTAAATATCCGTTCTTTTTTTAAAGCCATAGTTAGCGCCGAAGATGTGGTAAATAGTAAACCAGATCCGGAAACCTTTAGTAAGGGAGCTGAAATTTTAGGCGTTGCAGCCAGTGAATGTATAGTTTTTGAAGATGCACCAAAAGGTGTTGAAGCAGCTCAAAATGCCGGAATGAAATGTGTTGTACTCACCACTATGCACACTAATGAAGAATTTGCAGCTTACAACAACATTATTTCTTTTATAGAAGATTATACAGATCCCGTTTTACAAGAATTTTTCTAAAGTAAATACGGCCTCCATTTCTGCAGACCGTATTTATTGATCATTGTAGCAATTGCCAAAACAATTATTTGGTAAATTTATATATCGAGCTTGTTTTATACACCTGCCCAGGTTTTAAAACCGTTGATGGAAAAGCGGGTTGATTTGGTGAATCTGGAAAATGTTGTGTTTCTAATGCAAGTGCTGTTCTAAAATCATCTTTAGCACCAGTTTTAAAGATATTTTTGCTTTGCATAAAGTTGCCGCTATAAAATTGCAGGCCCGGCTCCTGTGTATAAATATCCATCACTATTCCCGACTTATCTCCTTTAACAGTAGCCGCATGAAACATGCCCATCGCTTTGGTTTTATTTAGCACATAGTTATGATCATAACCTTTACCGAAGCTTAACTGTTGGTTTTTATCGTTTATCCGAGCACCAATAGTGGTTGCAGTGGTGAAATCGAACGGGGTTCCCTTAACCTTTTCAATTTTTCCCGTCGGAATCAAAGTAGAATCAACAGGTGTGTATTCATCTGCATAAATCTGTACCTCGTGGTTCAAAATCTCACCGCTTCCTTCGCCATTTAAATTAAAAAATGCATGATTTGTTAAATTTACGACTGTAGTTTTATCTGTTTTAGCCTCATAATCCATTTTTAGTTCATTATCATCTGTTAATGTGTAAGTTACCTTAACATCTAAATTACCGGGGAAATTTTCATCTCTATCTTTTGATAAATAATGAAGCATTAAAGTATTGGCATTGGGCTGACTGGCATCCCAAACCACATATTGATAACCTTTTTTTCCGCCATGAAGCGTATTCTGTCCGTTATTGGTAAATAACGAATAGGTTTTACCTTCAAGCGTAAACTTGCCCTTTGCTATACGGTTGCCATACCGGCCAATAGTTGCGCCGAAATAAGGTTCGGTTGATTTTTCGTAATCATTAACACTCTTAAAACCCACTACCACATCAATCAAATTACCATTTTTATTCGGTACCAGTAAGCTAACCAGGCGCCCACCATAATTAGTAAAAATGGCTTCTGCATTATTCTTATTCTTTAAGGTATACAATGCTGTCGGTTTACCATCAATTTCCTTTTTAAAAGAATCGGCAGCAAGTTTTACAACTGCTACTGAATCGCTTTTTAAACTATCTGAAAATGAAGATTTTTTGGTTCCGGATTGGCACGATGCAATACTAATAGCCACTAGCACAGCCAGGCTCGTTAATGATTGTAGTTTCATAAAATGGATACTTGGTTTAGATTTTAATAATAATTTTAAATATAAGTATATCACTTATCTTTACAAATAAAACGATTTAGAAGTTAGCAGAAGTATATATTAACAATAATTTGCTTTAGAAATCAGCAATGATACAATTTGTAGAAGTGTTGATAACAAAACGTAGAACGATTAAAAATCTTTGATTTATTTTAATCGCCTTTCTAAATTTCAGGATCTTTTTAAAAGACGAGCTAAATATTACATATTGAAACAGTCTCAGCATGAGGATTGCTATACCGCTTAATTAAACTTTCAGCGTTTTGTTTATTTGAAGAAGATAATATTAACCAATATCGATTAAAATCCGCTAAAACTGATTATTATTGCGGCAATCAAATTCCAAATATGAATCAAATCATTTCAACAGATCGTTACGACAAAATGCTATATCGCCGTTGTGGAAACAGTGGCATAAAACTGCCTGCTATATCGTTGGGTTTATGGCATAATTTCGGGTATGTTAACGTTTTTGAAAACAGCAAAAACTTAATTTATACCGCTTTTAACAATGGAATTACTCATTTCGATTTGGCAAACAATTATGGCCCGCCTCCTGGTTCGGCTGAAGAAGTTTTTGGAAAAATCCTTCATGAAAATTTTAAGGGCTATCGTGATGAAATGATTATTTCAAGCAAAGCAGGATATACGATGTGGGATGGTCCTTATGGCGATTGGGGTTCGAAAAAATACCTGGTTTCTAGTTTAGACCAAAGCTTAAAACGTATGAAACTGGATTATGTTGATATTTTTTACCACCACCGTCCAGATCCTGAAACCCCACTTGAGGAAACTATGGGGGCTTTAAGTCTCTTGGTTCAACAGGGAAAGGCTTTATATGTTGGCATTTCGAATTATAAAGCAGAAGAAGCGGCAAAAGCGATCAAAATCCTTAAAGATAACGGTACTCCATGTTTAATCCATCAGCCTAAATATTCGATGTTTGAACGTTGGGTTGAAAATGGCTTACTTGATGTTTTGGCACAAAATGGTGTGGGTTGTATTCCATTTTCGCCATTGGCCCAAGGTTTACTTACTGATAAATATTTACATGGCATTCCTTCCGATTCGAGAGTAGCTACAAGTGGTATTTTTTTGAAAGAAAGTAATATTACACCAGAGAAATTAGCTGTAATTGCTAAACTAAATGATGTTGCTAAATCTCGCGGACAAAAATTAGCGCATATGGCTTTATCATGGATATTGAAAGACAATAGAATTACCACAGTATTGATAGGAGCCAGTAAACCAGAGCAAATTACTGATTCAATTAAAGCTTTAGATAATATAGAATTTAGTGATACTGAAATAAAACTGATTGATGAAATTTTAAATAGTTAAAATCAATCCCAATTTGGACAGAGTGTTCCAAAAGAACTCCTTCGGAGGAGAAATCTTTCAACAATCCAATAAACATAGTTCAAAGATTTCTCCTTTTCGCTTTGCTCCTGTCGAAATAACGATTCATCGTAATTTGTCACTCTATCATTTGTTTTTTAAACTAGCCGAAACCTCAGCAGCGGTTAATCAGGCGGGATTAGGCTTTTAATTTGTGATTAGGGCTTAATAGGAAGCGAAAAGTGAAAGGTAGAACCAACGCCATAATTACTTTCTACCCAAATTTTACCGTGGTGCAAGTTTATAATCTCTGCGCTCAGATATAAACCTATCCCGAAACCCGAAATGGTTTTAGTTTGCTGGTTTTCGACACGATAAAACCGATCAAAAAGCTTTTCCATATCATGCGCTTGGATGCCAATGCCATGATCGCTTACAGAAACACACACTTTATTACCTCTGGTTACCGATTGAACCAAAACAGTACTGCTCCAATCTGAATATTTTACAGCGTTGCTAATCAAATTTGAAATAACAGAACCAATTTTATCTTTATCTGCATGGATTAATTTAGATTCCCCTTCTACAAAAGTAATTTGATTAGTGGAGTGAATCAATCTCAGATCTTCTACAACATCACTAATGAGCTTATCGAGGTCAAAATGAGATAGGTTCAAGTGTATTTTTCCGGATTCTAAACGTGATACATTTAAAAAAGAGCCAATCATTGAGCTCATTTTCCGGATCTGTTTTTGAACTTTATCTAAGGTACTTACAACAAAAGGATCGCTTAAATGTCGATTCTGCATCAATTGAATGTAAGCACTAATAGAAGTTAAGGGTGTTTTTAACTCATGGCTTACCATACTGATAAAATCATTCTTTTGCTGTTCTTCCTTTACAGCGATTAAGATTTGTTCCTGATCTAGTGCTTCTCTTTGTAGTTCAGTTTCTTGAATGGCTTTTTTCGCATTTACCATATCGGTAACATCGCTGGCAGTGTGAAGAATACAATAAGGTATTCCAGACTCATTTTTAATGGCCCGGTATTCATAGGCATAATAAGCGGTTTGTAACTTCCCATCCCTTATAGTTTCAGCCGGAATGGCATCACCTTTATCTGTAATGCCTGTTAACAACACATTTTTCAGCATATTGATAAAAGGCTGCCCCTTTAACTCGGGCACAGCATCTTCTAAAGGTTTGCCGATAACGGAGCGGTCTTTACCCCAAAAAGCAATCATGGCATCGTTGGCCATTTCGATTACAATTTGTTCTGAAGTGTATATTGCTGTTGCAGCTTTTGATAAGGAAAGAACCTCTAAAAGTTGATTATGACTTAAAACCTTTGAATAACTTCCCATTTGCATTTAAATGTTAAAAACCGATTATGCTGATCTTTTTGATAAAATTAATTATACTAAGTATCATACAACCTGGCCTTGGCAAATGTTTGCTTAAGCTGTTAAATTATTAAATTTATCGTACAACCGCATATTTTCTGTTTAAGGATTCTTATGGCTTGTGTATATCCTCCATCTGCTCCATCAACAAAATGAACAGGGTCACCTTCATGCTTACAAACCTTATTTAGAATAAATAAAAATTATTTTGCTATTGCGACACAAAAACACTTTCTTTGCGCCAAATAAGAATTAATCTAAATAAAGATGAATAAAAATTTTACTTTCCTCTTAAATTTTATAGCTTTTTTTCTGTTTTTAACGGGAAATATTATGGCACAAAGTAAAAATGGGTCTGTTTCTGGCTCGATTAAAACGAGTGATGGTAATCCTGCCAGTTATGTAAGCGTTGGTTTAAAAAACACTGGCAAAACAACACAAACAGACGAGAAAGGTAATTTCACGATTAAAAATATAACTCCTGGTACTTATACAATCAAAACATCTGCTGTTGGTGTTTCTGCTCAGGAAAAATCGGTTACAGTGGTTGCAGGTGAGACTGTAAATGCTGATTTCACTATTGCGGAGTCTTTGTCGCAATTAGATGAAGTAGCCATTAATGGTTATAAAACACCCAACAGAAAGCCAGTCAACTTAGGCAAAATTGCCATTGCGCCTATGGATCTTCCACAGGCAGTACAAATTATCGGCAAACAGATAATTACTGACCAACAGGTAAATAGCTTAGGCGACGTAATGAAGAATGTGAATGGAGTAGCTTTAGGTGCTAATCGCGGGGCCGTTGGTGAAAACTTCTTCGCAAGGGGCTATAGTCTAGGTAGCAATAACATTTTCAAAAATGGTGCAAGAACAACTATTGGTGGTAGTCCGGAGGCGAGTACACTAGAATCAGTAGAGGTTTTAAAAGGAAGTGCTGCTTTGCTTTATGGTGGTGTAACGGGTGGAGCTGTTGTGAATATGGTTACTAAGAAACCTAAATTTGAAAATGGCGGTGAGGTAAGCATGAGAACCGGTAGTTATGATCAATACAAACCGACAGTTGATCTTTATGGTCCAATATCAAAGAAACTTGCTTTTAGAGCAATTGGTACTTACGAAAATGCTGGAAGTTTTAGAGACTTTGTAAAATCAAAACGTTTTTACGTTAACCCATCGTTATTATATAAGGTAAGTGAACAGACTGAGGTTTTGGTTCAAGGAGATTATTTGAAAAGTGATTTCACTCCAGATTTTGGGGTAGGGTCCGTGAATAATCAGATTGTAGATTTCGGCCGCGATAAATTCATCAATACACCATGGGCTTACAATAAAACGAATACCACTACTGCTCAAGCGAATTTAACGCATAAATTTAACGAAAACTGGAAATTAAATGCAATTGGATCTTTCCAGGCCTATAACCGAAATTATTATGGATCAGAACGTATCCAAGCGAATGCAGCAGGTATTTCTACCCGAAATCTTTCGAGAGCACTAAGTAAAGAATATACTTACAATCAACAGATTAATATTAATGGAAGTTTTAATACAGGAAGCATTAAACATACTGTTTTGTTTGGCGTAGATGCAGATCAATCGAGGGTAACCAGCAATGCCTTTGCATATGGTAAAGATGCTAAGGGGGTTAACATCACTATCTTAAATTATGGTAATGTTAATGTATTCGATCCAACTACCTATTATGGCTCCGGGATAATGCCTGAAGCATTTGGGATAACAAGTACACTTGCTCCAACTTATAGATATGGTGCTTTTGTTCAGGATTTAATAGAAATAACTGAACAATTTAAAGTATTGGCAGGCTTGCGTTATACAGATCAAAAAAATGCAAGTTCGAGGGCGTTAAACTTAGAAACTGGGGTTACAACACCAGGTGCTACAAAGTTTGATGATGCTTTTTCTCCTAAGTTGGGATTGATATATCAGCCTCTTAAAACTACTTCGTTGTATATAAGTTATGCTAACAACTTTATAACCAACACCGGTACCGACATTTATTATGCCGCGCTACCACCATCGTTGGTAGACCAATACGAGGCTGGTATAAAAAATGATTTCTTTGGAGGTAGGCTATCAGCTAATTTAACTTATTATAAAATTAAGAACAGCAACACTGCACAAACTGCAATGTTTGACCAAAATGGTAATCTTAACTCAAATACCAACATAAAACAATTAAATGGAACTACATCGAGTGATGGTGTCGAAATTGATTTAACGGGCTCTATTTTACCAGGATTAAATCTTACTGCTGGTTATAGCTACAACTTTATGCGCTACACCAATACTCCTGATATTATAGGAATGATTGAGGATGTGCGTTTAGTAGGCACTACCAAAAATACCGCAAATGCTACTTTATTTTACACTTTCCAGGAAGGTGCAGTAAAAGGTTTAAAATTGGGAGCCTCTGCATTTTATACAGGCAAGCGTAACGGAGGCTGGAACGATGCTAAAAATGCACCAGTTTTGAGGCTGATTCCGTTAAGCGCATTCACCACCGTTGATTTTTCTGCAGGATACAACTGGAAAAAATTCTCGCTTCTTGCCAAAGTTTCAAACATCACTAATGAGTTAAACTATTTCGTTCATGAAAACTACAGTGTAAATCCTATTGCTCCACGCCAGTTTGTAACTACATTATCTTATAAATTCTAATTATAAGAATTGCTTAAACAAAAAGCTCCAGATTGGTAAATCTGGAGCTTTTTGTTTTTTAAAAAATAGACAATCGCTTGTACATCGTCCATCACCACTCTTTGTTTCTTAACAAGAATAATGGCAGAGTTGTTTAGACCGACAAAGGAACTAAAGGATAATTAAGATTGTGCCCGATTTAAATAATTTAAAGTAATAGTGAAATTCGCCATGACGATTAACTTTCTCGATTTCACATACTTTACCCGATTTACCGTATTCATCAGACAATAAATCACCAATTTTAATATTATCTAACTGATTTACGTTAAGCGATGCTCTTTTAATTAATGTAGCTGTTTTTTCCATAAGATTGCAGTTTAGCGTATTTACGTAAAAATAAACATTTTTGTTTTGTAGTACTATAAATTACATATAAATAAGTAACGAATATACATAATTGTAGTGTTAATTAGCGAAACATAATTACATAAATCCTACTCATGAATAAAATTCATTTATTCCAGCAAAAAAATATACCATGGTCTGGTAAAATAATAACCTTCTTCTCTATCAACTGTTTTTTAAATAACCATCTTAATCAATTCTTTTAATAACCATATAAAAAGTACCAAACGCAGTAATTTGATTTATAAAATAAGCCATAAAAAGAAATACCTCCGATTTTGCCGGAGGTATTTCTTTTATTCTGCGTCGTAAATTATAACTTTTTCGAAGTAAACCCTGAATTCATCTAAGAAAGCTTTGTGTAAAGGATGTACCTGATAAATATCGTGTGCGGCCAAATCGTCAAAAAATAAAAGAAGGCTAAAGGTATAAGTAGTATCTACAACAGCACGCTCAATCGGTGCTGGTACGCCAATGTGAAAAGTTTTCACAACTTCAATGTTTTCTAATGTTTGTAAGCTGTTGCGGAAAGCAACTTTCTGCTCATCGGTGGTGTCGGCTTTTAGCCAAAATAAAACGTGGTGCGCAATCATTTTTTAATTTTTTCCAAATATAATGAATTAAGAAAAGATCGTGAGCTTTATCCAAAAACACTTTTAGCTTTATCGATCGCTTTTGTTAAATCGATTCCCTTGCCCAATACCCCTTTAAACAGATCACCTTCAACTTTTAAGCGATCTATGGTATTAAAAATATTGAAATCTTTCATTTTTAAGCCAGGTTTAACTTCATCCCAATGCAGGGGCATTGATACGGTTGCACCAATTTTTGGCCGTAACGAATAAGGTCCGGCTATGGTTGCCCCTGGCCTATTCTGTAAAAAATCGAGGTACATCTTTCCTTTTCTCGCAGCTATCATACGCTCAAGTGAGGTATATTCAGGTATTTGATTGTGCACCAGGTTAACTACTATTTTGGCAAACATCTGGCTTTGTTCATAATTATACTTGGCATTTAAGGGAATGTAAATATGCATCCCGGTTGAGCCTGATGTTTTACAATAACTTGGAACGTTTATGGCATCTAATACTTTTTTAGTTTCCAACGCAGCTTCAACCACCTGGTCGAAGGTATGTTTATCAGGATCTAAATCAATTACACAGTAATCGGGATAATCGGGCTTTTGTACGCGGCTAAACCATGGATTCATTTCTATGCAGCCTAAACTGGCCATCCAGAGTAAGGAAGCTTCATCTGTGCCAACCAGGTATTCTTTTTTTTCACCTTCGCCATTTTCATAAGGAAAAGTTTCGGCCCAATCTGGTGCTTTTCCTTTTACATCTTTTTGGTAAAAACTAGGGCCATGTATTCCGCCAGGAAAACGGTTAAGCGATTGCGGACGGTCTTTCAGGTAAGGTAAAATATATTCAGCAACCTGGTAATAGTAGTTGAACATATCCCTTTTAGTTACTTTATCTTCAGGCCAATATACTTTACTCAGGTTGGTAAATTTAAGTTGGTGGCCTTTTATTTTCCTCACCTGTGTTTCATCTTTCGGGTTCAGCAAAGTTTTAGTTTTTTTACCTTCTGGTGCTTTTATTGCCTGTGCGTGTGGATTTTGCTCTTTAGCATCGTCAACAATTTTTTCTATTGGCATTTCCACTTCTCTAACAACTTCTTTAGCGCTTTTATCTTCACGCATCCCCTGAAAAGAAGGGTGACGAAAAACGCCATCACTAGTTACTTCAGCAAAAGCAACTTCGCATACCAATTCTGGCTTTAACCAGGTTGCTTTTGCCTTTGGTGGATTTGGTCTGAAGCGCGAAGGTTTATTTACATCGGGTATAATTTCGAAGGGGCTTTTATCCACAATAATAGGCTTAAACTGCTCCATCATTGTTTTTTGAAGTTTATCTGAGAATCCTGTACCTACTTTGCCTACATATTGTAATTTTTCCTTTTCGTACACCCCCAAGAGCAAAGAGCTGAAAGGTTTCGTAGTATCAGCATTTTTAGTAAAACCAGCAATAATTACTTCTTGCCGTTTCTGCACCTTAATTTTAAGCCACTCTTTTGATCTATAACTTGGGGTATAGGTGCTATCTATTTTTTTTGCAATAATCCCCTCCAGGCCCATCCTTTCTGCTGCATCAAAGAAATCGACACCACTGGCTTTGAAAACTTTCCCTAAGCGTACCTGGTCATCATTAATTGGCAGAACTTCATTTAATATGGCTTGGCGCTGATAAAGAGGAAGCCCCATTACGTTCTTACCTTCGTACCAGAGGATATCGAACACATAAAAAACGAGTTCTCCATCCGCTTCGCTTCTCCAATTCTGCAGTGAACCAAAATTAGATATACCTTTGTTATTTAACACCAAAATTTCACCATCAAATACCGCATTTATTTTCCAACCCAAAAGCAGATCGTAGATGGGATAGAATTTTTCGTTAAAGGATTTATTATTTCTTGATAACAAGTCAACCTTTCCTTTATTGATAAATGCCAGCGCCCGATAACCATCCCATTTTACTTCATATTGCCAGTTTGCATCGTCGAAAGGTTCGTCGACCAGGGTGGCCAACATTGGTTTTATGCCCTTTGGAATAGTAGTTTTGGGTGCTTTTTTTAATATATTTTTTATATCTACGGTTACTTCATCGCGCACAGGCTTGATTTCCTTCTTTACTTTTTGCGTCAGGCTTTTTTTTCCAGTTTTTAAGTCCTGCTCTTTTCCGGCCTTCCAAATCTTATCGGATGTTTTTTCCATCTTTTCAATAGTTTTTCCAGAAAGCACAGATTTATCTTCTTTGGTAATGTCTTTTGTAGATGCGTAATTGTCTTTATGTTTGATTAACAGCCAGCCATTTTCACCCATACCATGTGTTTTAACAAGTGCAAACTCACCATGTAGCTTTTCTCCGTTCAACTTGATTTTTAAAGAACCATCTTTTAATTGGTTTAATAAATGTTTTTCCTGCGCTTTTTTGCCTTTAATCTCTTCTATAGGCTCATAAGTTCCTTCATCCCATACAATCACTGTTCCGCCGCCATATTCGCCCTGTGGGATAATGCCTTCAAAATCTTTGTAATCGTATGGATGATCTTCTACCATCATAGCTAAGCGTTTGGTTTTCGGATCGGTTGACGGTCCTTTCGGTACGGCCCAGCTTTTCAGAACACCTTCCATTTCGAGTCTGAAATCGTAGTGTAATCTCGAAGCATCGTGTTTTTGGATTACAAAATGTAATTTATTCCGATCGCTGCTTTTACCCGATTTTGGTTCGGTAGTTTTTGAGAAATCGCGTTTGGAAACATACTTTTTCAGACTCATAATTAGTATTTTACTTTTTTAAATAATCTTGAACTGCATCGGCTGAAGTACCTACCGTTTCTACTACGGCTTTTAGTTTGTCTTTACTCACACCAAATTTGTTAGACCAATAATCTAGCTCATAACCTTCGTTAATGTTGATCCTTGCCCGATCAGCACCACCTTTTTTTTGTTTATCATCCATAACTATTTTTGATTAGGTAGTTATAAAACAGCCCGATAACAAAAAAGGTTTTAACATCCGTTTTTTCAAACGGGCGTTAAAACCTTTAAAAAATAAAATTTTAAAACTTAATCTATTAGCGCAGTAACCATATCTGATTCTGTTTCTTCGGCATAGGCGAACCTATTATTGGTAGCCATATAAATAACCCTTAACCATACCAGGAAATAAGGCAAACTGATGATAGCCAAAGATAGCGGGTGTGATTTGGCAAAGACTGGAAATAATAATAGTGGGAAATTACATGTAATAACAAGTAAAATAGGTAATAATACCTTTTTCATAGCCTGGTTACTTTCTTTAACATACCATACGCCTACCCCCACAATAGAAATAATAAACGTACAGTCTTCTGCTCCTGTGCTGAATAATATCGGAAAAATCAATACCGAAGACAGGATCATTAATTGGAATCTGTGTTTTTTGAAACGCGATACATTTATAAATGGCAACATAAACAATATAGCACCGAGGATCAGAAATAGAGAATTCGGTATTTTCTTCTCACCAAACAGTTCCCTAAAGAAACCCATAATGGAAATATCGATCCCTCCACCCAACACGTTGACCATATTTTTACCTACCAAAGAGTTTTTCCAATCTACGTAACAATGTATCACGTAATCAGGAGAAGCAATAAGCATGGGCAGTAAGAATAATACCACAGACCACACAATCAACCATAAAATAAACCCTGGCTTGTTCTTTGCAAAAAAGAAAAATACTAACCCCACAATACCGTAAAGTTTAATAAATGTACCCAGTACAATACAAAGTGTTGCCCATATCCCCTTATCTTTATTTATTAGCGTATAACTCAATATCATCAATGCACCTGCACCTGCATTAAACTGCTGGTTAAGCATCGATTCTATTAAACAGGGTATGGCGATATAACCGATAACGACCTTATTATCTTCACTTAAACGCAAGGTTTGAATGGCTTTAAAAAGCAGGAAACAATTAAATAAGTTCCAAAATAATAAGCCAATCCAGTTATGCATTAAGGCAAACGGTGCAATTAAAACACTAAAAACAGGTCCATAGTGATTGGCATCATCGTGATAAGCAGGGTATAGTGCATAAAGAGATTTTTCGTGTAGAAGGTTCCTGAAAGTATTCTCAAAAATGAGGTAGTTATTATACCGGTGTGTTGCCCAGGAATCGATCACAAAAATAAGCGTAATCAATACCCAAAGAAATAAGACAAAACGGTTATCCTGATAAAATTTTGGGCGTTGAGACAGATCTGTAGTTCTGGTTTGAAAACGATTCAGCATTTGTAAAAATTACATTACAATACAATAATAAAAATGCTAATTGATATTTCCTAATATTTTGTAAGGAAAATACTACTCTTTTTGGGGGTAATTTCTGAATATTAAAGAGATTTAATTGAGCACCTAAATCTCTTTTAAACTGCAGTTTAAAGGTTTAAAAACCAATTTTTGATTAAACCTAAGTTTATTATTATTTTATAATATATTTTTTTGAGAATTTGTTGACAAAACCCGAAAACCAAAAGGGATAAATTCTGTTTCTATAAATATTACTAACCAAAATTTATAAAAATGGAATATCAACTTAATTCGATGAATGCAAGAAAAGAATTTATCGACATTGCAGATGAACAAGACCGCAATTATTGGGCTGCCAGATTGGGCATAAGCACTGAAACACTTAAATCAGCAGTAAAAGCGCTGCATAGCATGGAATTTTCCAAACTAAAGGAACATTTTATGATGGAAAAAGTTAAATCTGGAAGTACTTATCAAAGGTTTGTGAATCAACAATAACAATATGGATGATAAAAATGAATGCAAAAATGCGATAGCGGTTGACCAACCTATTACCGATTCTGCACATTTAATTGATCTGCTACCGGTTAAAAGTGTTTTCAACCAAAAAGTAAAAGGAAATAATGTAAACCATCCAAAAGCCGGCATTAGCACTTTAACTGTTTTCTTTCATAAGAATGGTTTGTCTAACCTGCTTTAACCTATTTAAAAAAAGATTGGTATAAAGTATTAATAGCAGCACGGCTGAAATCGGGAAAACCATCAGTATAGGTTGCATTTATTCCGTTAGTAATAATTACGAAGCCAAATTTTTCTTTCGGATTAAAAAACATGGTGCTAAACAAACCGTAAGCTGAACCGGTGTGTCCTTTCATCTTTACCCCAGGTATCAGGTGGTCCGCAGTCCGGATGGCCAAGCCATACCCTTCATCATCGGTTAAGGCAGTCTGCATTTTTTTTGCACTCTTTTTATTAATTATCTTAACACCATTTGATGTGCCATAATTCATGTGCATGATCATGTATTTGGCCAAATCAGTAGCCGAAATTTTCATCCCGCCTGTTGGTGAAAAAACAGGTGTACTATAACCCATTATATAATTTGCAATTTCAGTTCTCCGAGGTGCATAAGCTGTTGGTGAGGGGGTATAGGTTTTTGTATCGGCATGATATTCGTATAAATGAACAAAACGGGTACTATCTAAAGAGTCGACACAATAACCTGCATAGAGCCCTAAGGGTTTCAACACATGTTTTTTTACATAATTATCAAAGCGTTCTCCCGATTTCTTCTCGATGATTGCACCAATCAGGTTAAAATTAAGATTGCAATAATCAAACTTGCTTCCTGGGGCATAATCGTTATAACATTTGGCCCAGTTTGGATTTTTATCCGGATTGATCACATCCAGATTTAAATAACCTTGCGAATCGTTTAAACCGGAGGTATGCGACAAAGCCATTTTTAATGTAATTTTCTGATCGGGAAACTTTGGATTTCTGATTTTAAAACCAACCAGATCACCAAAATCATCATCTAAAGAAATTTTACCAGCTTCTACAAGTTGCATAATGGATGTTGCGGAAAAAGATTTAGAAATCGAAGCAATCCTGAAAATATCCTGATTTGTTAAAGGTTTTTTATTTTCTAAATCCTTTAAGCCAAAAGCATGGGTATAAATGATCTTGCCATCTTTAACTACAGCCACTGCAGCCCCTACTGCGCTAAACTTCTCCATTATTTGCTTAAAATCCGCTTCAACTTTTTCGTTTTGTGCTTTTGATTGGGTGATTAAACCAACGATCAAAAAAAATGCATAAAAATATTTAAGTTTCATAGACTTATGGGATAAGAAATAAATATAAACGATGTGGTAAAACAAAGTTCTGACGTACCAAAAAATTTACCTGGCGTCGTTTACTTCCAGCCAATGTCCATCCGGATCCTTAAAATAAATCTGCTTTACGCCATCAACCCGCAAGGTAATTCCTTTTTCTTTCCCAGCCCAATCTTCGAAGCTGATATTTTGGGCGTTTAGCTTTTTTACAAAGTCATCAACAGAACGAACGCTGAAACATAAATGTCCATTTTTATCAAATACTTCATTTCCTTTTGCACCCTGGATTAAATGCAACTGTCCGGCTGGACCTAAAGTAAACCAGGTATGGCGATTATCTTTGAAAGGTTCGGGAATGATTTTAAGGTTGAACACGCTTTCATAAAAAACGGTCGATTGCTTTAAATCACTTACATAAACCGCAATGTGATTTAAAACGGCTGGGGTATTGTTTTGCGCCATGGCTTTTTGAAAAATAAGAGAAAATAGAATAGCAGTGGTTAGGAAGATTTGTTTCATGTTTAAATATCATACTTAAATGCGAATATTGGTAATAAAAGTGATCCGGTCATGGCTTATTTACAAATGGAATAGCTTTTATAGTGTCAAGCGGTAACATCTGGCACAATAGTTAATATCATGGAGTCAAATCCGTGCGTTCTGTGTATCCTTGGTCAGAAATAAAAGAGATTTCTAACGCCATTCAGCATAACAAAAAAGGCTGCTCCAAAAAATTGAAGCAGCCCGTGCAAATAAGAATTGCTTGATTACTATTCTTATTTATACTATTACGGTAATGAACTTAAACTATTACCTAATTCCATCCCCCACCTAAGGCGTGATAGATATCTACTACAGCATTTAACTGTTGTTTTTTAGTTTCGATCAATTCTAACTTCGATTGCAAAGCATCACGTTGGGTCATTAATACCTCAAAATAATCTGCTCTGGCTGATTTAAACAAATCGTTAGAAATATCGATTGATTGGGTAAGTGCAGTAACCTGTTTCGATTTGAGATCGTAGCTTTTTTGCAGGTTACTGATTTTCGATAGCTGGTTGGCCACTTCGATATAACCATTTAGGATTGTTTTTTCATAATCGTAAACAGCCTGCAACTGTTTTGCATTTGCTGTTAAATACTCGGCCTTAATGGCATTGCGATTAATGAGCGGTCCTGCCAGATCTCCTGCTAAAGAATATATTAACGATTCTGGCGTTCTCAATAAATATGAAGGATTAAAAGCCTGATAACCAATTGCTGCAGAAATACCCAATGATGGATAAAACTGTGCCTTAGCTACTTTAACATCTAATTTAGCGGCAGCGAGTTCTAACTCAGCCTGTTTAATATCAGGACGGTTAGCTAATAATTGCGAAGGTAAACCCGACTTTACAGTTGCCGGCACCAGATCAATAAAGCTAGATTTATCCCTAATAATGGGCTGAGGAAAACGACCTAACAGAAAATTAATTTTATTCTCTGTTTCGGTAATATCCTGCTGAATATCAAATTCCAAACTCTTAGAGCTTAATACCTCAGCCTCAAATTTACGCACTGCAAGTTCGTTAACCCTACTGGCTTGTTTCTGGATTTTCATCAACTCCAATGCATTGCTTTGCAGCTCAATAGTTTTTTTTACCGTTTCCAATTGATTATCAGCGGCCAACAGTTCATAATATGAATTTGCAATCTCAGCTATCAAATTGGTTACTACGAAGTTTTTGCCCTCTACTGTTGCTAAATAATGACTGATGGCTCCTTTTTTGGCATTGCGCAATTTGTGCCAGATATCGGCTTCCCAGTTGGCCTGTAAACCAAAGTGGTAATCGGGTAATACCTCTGGTACCCCTTTGCCTGGTGTAATTTCTGTAGAAGCATCGCCAGCACCCGAACTGGTGTAACGGCCCACTTTATCAAAGCCTGCACCAACACCATAGGTTACACTTGGTAAAAGTTCCCCTTTTTTAGCTTTGATTTCGTTTTTCGCGATCTCGATATCCTGCAGGGTAATATTCAGCTCCTGGTTATTCTTCAATGCAGTATCGATCAGATTTACCAGATTGGGGTCAGTAAAAAACTTACGCCATTGGATAGTGGCTGTACTTACTGTATCCTGTGAGCCGTTAAAGCTCACAGGTACATTTTTATTTTCGGCGCGTTGGGCTACTTCAGGTAACTTACAGGCGGTATATGCAGCACATATTAATGCCAGTCCAAGGCCTTTATAAAGATTATTCTTAAACATTATTCTCAATTTCTTCAGTTAATGGATGTTCTTCTTCAATTTTGATCAGCTTGTGTTTTGCTGCAATTGATCCGAATATATAATATAAGCCAGGGATTACAATTACCCCGAAAATGGTACCGAAAAGCATACCCCCTGCAGCAGCCGAACCAATGGTGCGGTTACCGATCTTACCTGGTCCGGTTGCGATCATCAAAGGGATCAAGCCTGCGATGAAAGCAAAAGAGGTCATTAAAATTGGTCGGAAACGCACGCTTGCGCCTTCCATTGCCGCTTTTAGTACCGACGCGCCTTGGGCATGCCGCTGCGTAGCAAACTCCACAATCAGCACCGCATTTTTACCCAGCAAACCGATTAACATTACCATGGCTACCTGTGCATAAATGTTATTTTCCAATCCTAATAATTTTAAGAATAAGAAAGCCCCAAAAATACCTGCTGGTAAAGAAAGGATAACCGAAAGAGGTAAAATAAAACTTTCGTATTGTGCTGCCAACACCAGGTAAACGAATCCCAAACAGATCAGGAAGATATAAATGGCTTCGTTACCTCTCGATACCTCATCTTTAGAGATACCAGCCCAATCGATACCAAATCCTCTTGGCAATGTTTTCTGTGCTACTTCTGTAATGGCTTTAATCGCTTCACCAGAACTATAACCCGGAGCCGCTTGTCCACTGATCTCAGAAGCATTGTACATATTGTGTCTGGTTATCTCCGACAAACCATAAACCCGCCGCATTTTGATAAAGGCCGAGAAAGGCACCATTTCATCGCGGTTGTTTTTAACCGAAAGTTTTAAAATATCTTCTGGTAAAGCCCTGTATTGAGGTAAGGCCTGTACAATTACCTTGTACTGACGGTCGTACTTAATAAAACTGGTTTCATAATCACTACCTACAAAAGTAGACATGGTATTCATCGCATTATCGATGCTTACCCCCTTTTGTTGGGCAAGATCGTTATCAACATCCAACATATATTGAGGGAAACTGGCACTGTAGAAAGTAAACACAGATGATAACTCTTTGCGTTTGTTCAGCTCGCGTACAAAATCATTGGCAACGGTTTCCATTTTTTTGTAATCGCCGCTACCTGCTTTATCCAATAAACGGAGTTCGAAACCGCCCGCAGCACCATAACCCGGAACCGCTGGTGGTTGGAAAAATTCGATAGCTGCACCTGGTATAGATTTTGATTTTTCCTCCAGTTCCTGAATAATTTCTTGCGCAGAGTGTTTACGTTCGCTCCAGTCTTTAAGGTTAATTAAGCAGGTACCAGAGTTAGATCCTGTACCTTCTGTTAGAATTTCGTATCCTGCCAAAGATGAAACCGACTTTACGCCATCAATGTCTTCGCACATTTTCTGCAGTTTCTCAGCAATCTGATCGGTACGTTCTAAAGTAGACCCTGGAGGAGTTTGGATAATGGCATAAACCATTCCCTGATCTTCGTTCGGAATAAAACCTGAAGGTACACTTCCACTTAATCCCCAAATACCTAAACAAAAGGCTACTAGTATACCAAAAGTTAATATCCTACGGCTTACTACTTTGGTTAACACCAGTTCATATTTACCCGAAAGTTTGGCAAAACCATTATTAAAACCGTCTAAGAAGCGATCAATAGGAGTCTTCCTTTTCTTCGATCCATGGTTATTCTTCAACATAATGGCACACAATGCAGGTGTAAGTGTTAAGGCTACAATACCTGAAAGGATAATCGCCGTTGCCATGGTAATAGAGAACTGACGGTAGAAAATACCTACCGGGCCCGACATAAAAGCTACCGGAATAAATACCGATGCCATTAGAAAGGTAATAGCGATAATGGCACCACCAATCTCTTTCATGGCTTGTTGTGTAGCTTTTAATACCGATAGATGCCTATCGTGCTCCATCTTAGCGTGCACTGCCTCGATTACCACAATTGCATCATCCACTACAACTCCAATGGCAAGCACCAATGCAAATAAGGTAATTAAGTTAAGTGTAATGCCAAAGAACTGCATAAATACAAACGTTCCGATCAACGATACTGGTACAGCAATGGCTGGGATAAGAGTTGAACGCCAATCGCCAAGGAACAGAAATACCACTAAACCCACTAGGATAAAGGCCTCTACCAAAGTATGGATTACCTTTTCTATAGATGCATCCAGAAATTTGGAAACGTCGTAACTGATCTCGTAATCTAAACCTTTTGGAAATGAAGCAGATTTAATTTCGGCCATTTTAGCCTTCACATCTTTAATAACCTGACTTGCATTACTACCATACGATTGTTTTAACACGATAGCCGCAGATGCTTTTCCATTTAAAGTAGAATATAAATTGTAAGCCGAAGCACTAAAATCTACATCTGCCACATCTTTTAAGCGGAGCAATTGCCCATTAGGTGTAGCTCTAACCACGATATTTTCGTACCCCTCTTTGGTACTGAAACGGCCTGAGTACTTTAATACATACTCAAAAGCCTGCGAGCGTTTACCCGAACTCTCTCCTGTTTTACCAGGCGAGGCCTCTAAGCTTTGCCCTTCAAGGGCATTCATTACTTCATCAACGGAGATTTTATAAGCCTGCATACGATCGGGTTTTAACCAGATACGCATGGCATAATCCCTATCACCCAAAATATCGGCAAAACCTACACCATCAACCCTTTTAAGCTCCGAAAGCAAGTTGATATCGGCATAGTTATACAGAAAGTTCTGGTTCATTTTAGGGTCTTTACTATACAGGTTGATGTACATCAACATGTTAGACTCTTCTCGCGTGATTTTTACACCCTCGCGGATTACCAGAGGAGGAAGTTTATTGGTAACGGCTGCTACACGGTTCTGCACGTTAAGCGAGGCCTGATTGGGATCGGTACCCAGGTTAAATACCACCTGTATAGATGCTTCACCATCATTACCTGCATCAGATGCAATGTATTTCATTCCCGGTACACCGTTAAGTGCACGCTCAAGTGGAATAATTACAGATTTAATCAACAATTCGTTATTCGCTCCCGGATATTCTGCAGTTATATTTACTTTGGGAGGGGATATAGTAGGAAACTGTGTAACGGGCAGGTAGCTAATGGCCAGCACACCCAAAAACACAATAACAAGTGATATTACGATAGAAAGGACAGGCCTTTGTATGAATTTACTAAACATAAATTAAGTATAGAAGGGTTTAGATTATTCTGTTTTCAATCTCAATTGTTTCAACACTTCTTGAGGTTGCTGGAATTTAAAGGCAATTTTATCATCATCTTTAACCTTCTGTACACCTTCAAGCAAAATCTTATCTTCAACGGTAATGCCATCGCCTACGATGTATAAATCGGAAATATCTCCAGCAATGGTAATCGCCCTTGAGTGTACTTTATTGTTTTTATCAACCACAAAAACATAGGTTTTGTCTTGAATATCGTAAGTGGCCTTTTGAGGGATAATGATGGCATTTTTTAAAGGCACAACCATCTGGATTTTACCAGTTTCGCCATTCCTAAGCAGATTATCGCTATTATTAAACCTTGCTCTGAAAGCAATATTCCCGGTTTCATTATCAAATTCACTTTCAATAACTTCTACCTTACCTTTAGATTTGAGAAATTCGCCGTTCGCCAATAATAAGCTCACTTCTTGCTGTCCTTTTACTTTTGCTGCACTCTGGTAATTCAGGTATTCCGGTTCTGAAACATTAAAATAAGCAAAAACCTGGCTGTTATCTGAAAGACTGGTTAACAAAGCACCTTCATCAACCAAGCTACCCAGCTTTAAAGGAATACGATCAATGGTCCCATCAAAAGGTGCCCTGATTTCCGTATTGGATAAATGGAATTTGGCCAATGAAGTTTCGGCATTTGCTGATTGCAATTTCGCCTTAGCCATAGCCAGTTCATTTTTAGAAACAATATTTTTATCAGACAGCAATTTGGTGTTTTCCAGCTCAATTTCTGCTGATTTGGCTTCGGCCTGTGCTTTTGCCAGTTCAGATTGTGCCGCTTTTGGCATAATCTTAAACAATAGCTGGCCTGCCTTTACATGCTGACCTTCATCTACATAAATATTTTGGAGATAGCCCTTTTCTTGGGCTCTAACTTCGATGTTCCGAACAGATTTAATCTGCGAAACATATTCTTTGGTAAACGAAGTATCCATTCTTAACGGTGTGGTTACCGCATAAGTGGCTACTTCTTCTTTTTCTTCTTTCTTCGAGGTACAACCCGTTACGTAAAGCAAAGTACACAAGCCTAAGCACATGACAACTCTTTTCATTTTTTTTTGTTGAGTGGTTTTAATCTGATTTATTTTTTTCTCTAATTAGTTTCCCTTGGCAACCAATTTATAATGAAAAGCAGCCTACAATAGATTTGTAGATACTTAATTGATTTCAATAAATTATGGTTACGCAATGATTTAATTCGAAAGCGAAATAAATACAGATTTATGAAGTTATAATGAAGTTGAACTTCAGATTTGGATTGGAGAAATTGTGTTTTGGTAAAAAGAAGATGATTTATTGCAATAAACAGATCATTTAGCCTAGCTTTTTGAGCAAATTATCATTTGACCGCTAGAATTAAGATAAGTAAGTTACGATTTTTAACACAAAAGCTTCTTCCTACGCTTTTTGTTAATTACTTTCAGGATGATGTATAAATCTGATTTATGACGACAAACTAACATAAATTTAACTATTGATTGGTCATTCTATATAGAATCAAAGATATATCTGCTATCTCCTAATAATCCTTTAATGATAATTTTGAATCTTAACTTCGTCATTCCGAACTGAAGAAGGGCTTCTGTATAAGAGATAATCAGTAGAACACCTAGCACTCATAACAAACAAAATCACTTATTAAAATACCCTTTAATTATCGAGAAAACATAGACTAAAATTACCCAACCTGCTATCACAAATTTTGGCCAGGCAATAAAATCTGTTCTCCAAAATTCGGCTATATCTCTAGGGTGATGAAAACTGTGCAGTAGCCTGATATTCTCAATAACATCGAGTGAGCCGATTAAGAATGCCAGAAATAAATTAAGCCGTAGCAATTCATTTAACCAACTTGCTTTTTCTCTTTGCATTTGTGCATTAGACAGCGTCATGATAAGCACTACGTATACAAAAATAAACAGAAAATCGAAGTGTGTATTCTTTTGTGCCAGGTTTAAAAGTGTTTGGTCTCCGTAAAGCGTGTCACTCCAAAGCGCAATAATTTCCACTCCTGTATCTTTCTTGGCAAGCTCTAGGTTGATGATTCCTTTTCCACTGAATTGCTGAAGTATCTTTCCCTGAAAAGACATCACCCCACAAATGATGATAAATACTAAAATTAATATCTTTTTCATTTTTTGCCTCCTTCCTGGTGTTGTAGAACTTCAACAACTGCAGTTCCATTTTTATTAGGGTTGTTAATACAGTGGATAAAGGCTGCTGCTGTTTTTTTGAAATGCTGGGGTAATGGATGTAATTCATCTGTCCAGCCGTTTTTACCAACTGATCCTCTAGAATCGATATGGAATACCCGATTCTCACCTAACATTTCGCTAAAAATGCGCCCAATATCAATCATCATTTCGTTAAAGAGGTAAATCATGGCATAAACAATTTTGCGCTGATCTTCGGGATCATAAATACCCCTGAGCTGCAGGGGCGTTTTTAGCCATCCTCCATGTCCGAGAAAGGTTCGTGCAAACAACCGATACCATTTGAGTGGATTATATCCTGCTATTTTTTTATCGCTTGGAATGGCATAATCATAACCTTGTGTAATAATCTGTATTCCTGGAAATTTACCGTTTTCACCTTTGCCTTTACCTCCGGTAAGAATCCCATTTATAATAAAGTAATACTGGAGCTGAAAAAAGGCCAGCAAAGCATAAAAATCTTTGGATATAAACTGGGTGCCCCGCTTAAAATCTTCTGGTTTATCGGGTGCCTTAGCCGCCTTTTCATAGAGATATTTTGCAAAAGCACTATTTTCAAACTCATTAGAATCTCCTTTATGTGTAACCATGGCTGCTATCCTCCTGTTTCCAACCAGGTCGTTTCCTCCCCCGCTAATGATAAATACATCGGGTTGAAGCGTAGAAAGTTGTTCTACATACTTTTTGGCACTAACCATGTTCATCAGCCAATCACCACCCGAAGCCAGGCTATAAACAGCCATATTCTCTTCCATAGCAACCCAGTCTATTACATCGCTTAAAAGAATAGGATAATTGAACCACGAATCGCCCTCTACTACCACTACCCTATTTTTAAGGCCATTATGTTTAGCCGTGTGTTTACGGAAATTATTTTTCACCTTTTTTATAAAACGGGTATTACGCTGGCTGTTTTTTAATGCATCTACTTTAGCCATAACAGGTGCTAACGCTGCTATTTTTCGCACTTGCTCCAGATTAAGATCGTAGATGTGCTGAATAATATCAGAAAGGTCAAACTCATTAATTTCTGGCCTGAGTTTAATCAGCTCGTTAACTGTAATTGTGTTATTGAGCAGTTTATCGATAAGATCTTTTTTTATTACCGGATCCATGGCTTCACGATCGTGGTTCATATCATTTTTCTTTAGGTTAATAGTGCTTTTAGACTTATCTGAAATTTTTCTCCATAAAACTGAGCATATTTTTGCTCATAAACTTCTCTACAATTTCTTCTCCTGATATCAAATTGGCCGGCATCGACATGTTGTAATCAGGATTTTCAACAAAGGCATTTGCATGGATAAGAAGTCTGTCTTTTAGCAATCCAAAGTCAGCAGAGGTCCATATCCCATCAATCGGATTAACAATACCGTCGTTGTCGCTCCCTAAACATTGGATATCCCAGGCCGGAAGCCTATTAATATCAAGCAACACTGCAATATAACGGATCTGTCTCCAAACAAATAGTGCTGCATGGAGTAAAATTGCCTCGCTCCCAAGGTGCTTTCTAAATAGCGCAATTTCATGGCTACTGGCAATACGTCTTTCATCTAATTGTATTCCAAACAGCCCTTCGCTTTGTCCAATAAGTACAATTTCCCGATCAGAAAAGTTGATATCGGCACTTAAGAACCAGTTGTAAGCATGCTCATCGCCACATATTGCGCCGTGGCTAACAATTACTGGTATATGCTCATGGCTGTATTCCTGATCTAAAAGCTCGAAATATTCTTTTCTGGCTGCAATGCTCATGTGTTTGATATCGATAAGGATTCGCTTTCCATTTGTTTTGGATAACAATGCCCTGATCATATCCTTACCCAATGCATTAAGTCCTTTTCCAAGCATCACACTTTGATTGGTGATCAGCTTCACAGAAAAATCAGTTAAGCTAGCAGCGTGTCCACATAATCCATTATAAAAATGATGGGCAAAAGTGATAAACAACGGGCAGTGTGGCCAGGCTTTTACCTTAGCCAGGTTATCCGTTAAACTTTGTTTTACCAAAGGATCAACGCTCCCTACATCTTCAAAGCGATTGTAAAGCGCATGCATCCCTTCAAAAGACAATCCGATGTATACGGTATATACCTCATCATTTTGGCTTTGAGCCATATGTTGAAAATCCATTAACAATACATACCTGATTTTCTTCGACCCAATGGTGAATACTCTTCCATCTAAAGCTCTTAAAAAAGCATATTCATTTTCCAGGTCGGTAAAATACCCATTGTTTGGATCCTGAATATAATGTATACGCTCTTTTCCGATGCCAGTAACTAGGTTTACACTATCGGCAACTAAATCACCCGGTAAAGCATTTTTTCTGACAAAACCTTTTTCGAAAGGATAAAGTGAACAGAAAATAAGTCCAACACCTCCTTTTTCAAGCGCTTGAATACCTGCCTGAGGAAAGCTGGTAATACCTAAAATTTTATTGAGAATCTTTTTTACAAATGGTGGATTACCATAAAAATAAATGCAGTCTTTTATTAATGGATCAGTACCAGGTACCCTATCAGGAAAACTACGCCCGTAAGGCTTCATAGAAGGGTGGCAATGTAAATCTGCAACAGAGATATTCATGAGTTGAAAGGTTTAGATGAAATACCCTAAGGCACAGCACAAAATCCGCATGGGGATATACTGGTAATATTAAATCAATTGAAAAATATGCAGCACTCAATCGAAAATAACAGTTCGCTTTAACCTACAGCGCTTACTGTTATCGAATACGTAAATATAACGGATCCCCTGATAGATTCCAATACCCAATAATGGGTATAAAATCTAATTATAAATACAAAAAAACCTTAAATACCTACCATTGGGTATTTGTATTCTGTACCACATTAATTAAATTGCGTAACCGATACAAACTACTGTTACAACCTAAATTAAGTCAGATACGATCTGATTAAAGGAAGTAAAGATAACTTACCATATTGACAACTTGATTATCTAAGCCGCTCTACCATGAAATACCTAATTACGCTTGCCTTTTTAGTCCTTTTTAATGGTAATACCTATGCTCAAAAAGATTGGGTTTATGCACCATATTTCAGTTTCGGACTTAATTTAAATCTTAATTACGGAAAAAAGCAAACTTTTCCTGGCGTAAACCTCTATGGCGGTTTTGCAGTGAGTGCTGAGTATAAAAATAGCTTTATTGCCAATTATGGTGGCAGTATATCTATATACAGAAGAACTGTAGGTACCAATCTGAATCCATTGATTGATAATATTGAAATCGACTTTACCAACGCTATATCTGCCGGATATGGCGGCAATCCGCTGAGTTATAAGAAACTGATACGAACGATGCAGAATTCAGCTTTCTACAACATCAACCTAAACAACAATTATTTCGGCCTGCTCTCTACCAATATTGTATTCAATAACCATCGGCGTAACCAGGTTGTGGGTTCGATTACCCTTTCGGGACCAG
This sequence comes from Pedobacter sp. SG908, assembly GCF_011759615.1. Taxonomy (NCBI): domain Bacteria; kingdom Pseudomonadati; phylum Bacteroidota; class Sphingobacteriia; order Sphingobacteriales; family Sphingobacteriaceae; genus Pedobacter; species Pedobacter sp. SG908. The sequence continues at coordinate 1,735,991 of NZ_JAAOYY010000001.1, read as the reverse complement.
GACTTAGCTTTAATTATTATAATGATGGTGCTGCGCCTGTAAAATGGCTTGGCATTGGTGATGGTTTTGATCGCTGGTGGACAGGTGGTGGTTCGTTCTTCGTACATTCCCGCAAAGGTTTTAACTATGGCGAGTTAAGTTTCGATCAGTTTACGGGTTACCAGCCGTTTTTGTTCGAACTCTCTGAAATTATCGGTATAGATGTCCCCCCATATTCTCAGTCTACCGATGACCATTCGAGGAGAAAAAAAGATTCGAATTACAACAGTTCTCAATATCATCTTAGGATTGGACTAAACGAACATTTTAGTGTTGATGCGGGTGTTTTGGGTTCGTTAAGGGTAGGCGAAAACGGAACTATATTTTCTTTTCAAGATCTTATACACGTAATTGGCAAAATGCCTTTGCACCCAAATAACGATGTGAACAGGGTTTTTATTGGTGGATCATTTAATAATATCAATTATGTTAAAGTTAAATAGTAGCAGGTTCATTATTTTTATATTGGCGGCCGTGGTTTCTTCTTGCACAGTCAGGAAACATCCGTTTAACTTTAATAAAAATATTGATAACACGTTTTTGCAAAATGTGATCAGCAAAAGCAAATCTATACTGGCCACCGAAAAAAATGCCACCAGTGCCAGAGTATATAAAGCAGGTTTTCTTCAAGGATGGATGGAGCAGAATCATTTTGTAGACTGGGCGGTGCTAAGTAAACAGCGGAAAAATGAGTTTACTTCTTATAATCGTGGAGGCAAAAGCGAGTACGATGTTTACCTCATTTTATTTGATGCAAAAAGCGGAAACAAGAATAGTTTTTTATTTTTCACAGTACAGCGGCCATGGTTAGACACCGATACTGCCACAGGTTTTAGCCCTTTTTATTACGGAATTTTAGACAACCGTGCATCTGGCCCCTATCTCCTTGCGGATGAAACTTTTAGTATCACTACTGAAGGCACAACTTATACCCCCTCGAATAGGAAAAATAACAAGCTATATTTTTTACTGGATAAACAATATGGCTCCAACTTTAAATCAGACAGCCTTCGGATTGAAAAAGTTGTACTCCCCCAAGACAATCAGCTAAGCGACAACAAGGCATTAGTGATATCAGTTGACGATGTATTAGGAGATAAGGTATCGCTTATTATGAGATATGAAGACACCATTATTTTGAAACCTTAGTATATTAATGATGAAAAAATTGAGAAAAAAAAAGGCTAAGAGAGATAAATTATTTTTCTTACCTACATTAAGATGTGTAAAAATTGATGGAGAATTTTGTGTTTTCGAAAGAAAAGACGGTGGATGGAGCGAAACAGGTATAACCTATACTACTTGTGAAGAATGCAGAAAGAAAACCGGAGCGGATCGTTGTTATTCGTTATAATTCTTACCTCTTCAAGCACAAACATCTCTTAAAATTAAACATTAATGTTCTTAAACCAACAACTAAATCCTTAACATTTACGCAACAGTATACTTACATTAAGAGATTATCTTCGCTAACACAAAATTAGCCTTTCTTTGTTTTATAATCAGATTAAAGCGGCACAACATGGAAAACGAAATACAATCTGACAGGGATATTCAATGCGAATTTCTAAATATTTTTAAATTTATATGGGCAGCTTGTGGCATAGCGCCCTTAGGCGAAACACCGAACACTCCTGAACCAGAAAGTGCAAATTCTTAATCAAGCATACAAATATCGTATTAGATCACATCATTTTTACCAGATTACCCAACTGTTTCAGCTTAAATTTAAGCTCATCTGACCATGGAAGGCCAATACATAAGCGCATACAGTTCTGATATTGATTTTGCAGCGTAAACATAGGGCCTGGAGCAATACTGATTTTTTGTTTCATTGCCAATTCATACAGTTTTACAGTATCAACTTCCTTATTAAATTCTATCCATATGGCTAGTCCGCCTTGCGGTCGGGTTGTTTTTGTACCTTCTGGAAAATATTCAGTAACTGCATCTATAAAATGCTGATAATTGTGCTGTAAGGTACGCCGGAGCTGGTGCAAATGGCGATCGTACCGCCCAGTCTTGAGGAAATTACCAACGGCCTCATGAATAACAGAAGTTGAGGCAATGGCATGTACCAGTTTTAGCTTAAGTAGTTTTTCTTTATACTTTCCGGGTGCTACCCAACCCACGCGGTAGCCTGGCGCCAAGGTTTTCGAAACTGCGCTGCACCACAACACATTACCTGCTGTATCAAATGATTTGCAGCATCTTGGCCGTTGTGTACCGAAATAAAGATCACCATAAATATCATCCTCAATGAGCGGAATATCATTTGCAGCCAAAAGCTGAACGACTTCTTTTTTGTGTTCATCAGGCATACAACTGCCCAATGGCGTATTAAAATTAGGTATTAAAAGGCAAATATCAATTTTAGATACCACTTTCCTCAGCGCATCTATTTCAATGCCTGTAACCGGATGCGTAGGCAATTCGAGTACTTTTAAACCCAAACTAATCACCAGTTGAAGAATTCCGGGATAACAAGGGCTTTCTATGGCCACTGTATCACCTGGCTTCCCTAAGGCCATCAAGCAAAAAGCTAGTGCATTCATTCCTCCAGCAGTAGTAATCAAGTCATCTTCATGAAGATTTCCTCCCCAAGCTAGTGACCGTACTGCAACCATTCTACGCAACTTAACATTACCCTGAAGTGGTTCATATTCTGTCCCTCCTTCTTTAAGCGCCCGTGTGGCATAAATTATCTCTTTTTTGAGTTTTGCCAATGGCAATAAGCTACCCGATGGGACACCAATTGAAAAAAGGGTTAAATCATTCCGACCAATACTAGAATAAACCTGGCTACTCAGCTCGCTCGGTTCATGATGATTTGCAATTAGCGACGGCTTACTAACTGCAGGTAGTGGAAGCCGCTCTACCCTATGGTTACTTACAAAAAAACCCGATTGTGGCTTGACCTCAACCAGCGACTGGGCTTCGAGTTCCAAAAATACCCTTTTTGCCGTATTCATGCCTACTGCATATTCTTTGCAGAGCATTCTAACAGAGGGGAGTTTGTCTCCAGCTCTTAGAATACCGTCTTTAATCTGTGTGGCAATTCCACTTACTATTTCATTATACCTGTAAACCTTTTCCATAATCACCAAAACTGTACCCATACAAATGTACAAAACTGATACTGTATTTATCGCTTTTACCTTTGCACCTTTGAATTAAGAAATCAAAAAACATGAAAGAAGCAGTAATTAACCCAAATAAAGGTCATATTTCGAGTGGTTGGCTTAACGGATTTATCGCCGTAATTATATTTAGCGGTTCTATGCCAGCCACAAGATTGGCAGTAATGGATATGAGCCCTATTTTTGTAACCGTTGCCCGTGCTTCTATAGCTGCACTGCTCGCACTTGGTGTATTAATTGCATTTAAAGAAAAACGACCATCAACCAAACATTTAATCTCGCTGATAATTGTAGCGCTGGGTGTAGTAATTGGCTTTCCGCTGTTAAGTGCTCTTGCTTTGCAGCACATTACTTCGGCACATTCGCTGGTATTCTTAGGCCTTTTACCTATGGTTACAGCCGCTTTTGCCGTTTTACGGGGAGGCGAACGTCCTAAACCTATATTCTGGTTTTTCTCAATTGTGGGCAGCTTTCTGGTGATTGGCTATGCCATTTATCAAGGGATTAATGCTGCACCAATCGGCGATATTTTAATGTTATTGGCAATAGTCCTATGCGGACTTGGTTATGCTGAAGGTGCAAAATTATCTAAAACATTGGGCGGTTGGCAGGTAATTTCCTGGGCATTGGTGCTCTCGTTCCCATTAATGTTACCATTAATGTTCATTTATCAACCAGTTTCATTTGCCGAGGTAGGTACCGCTGCCTGGCTAAGCCTTGCCTATATTTCGCTCTTTAGCATGTTCATTGGCTTTATTTTCTGGTACAGAGGTCTCTCACAGGGCGGAACCGCAGCAGTTGGACAGCTCCAGCTCCTTCAGCCCTTTTTTGGATTGGCCCTTGCCACCACCCTGCTCCATGAAAAAGTAAGTATGGGTATGTTAGCCATTACAATGGGCGTAATTCTCTGTGTTGCAGGCTCAAAAAAGTTTGCTAAATAATCATAATCTATCCTTCAAAATTTAATAAAAATGTTGATATCCAATAGTTTTAAGTTTGATGACCAAAGTGAGCAAATTGCCTTTATGAAGAGATATAGCTTTGCCACGATCATTACCAGTTACAATAATTTACCCATAGCCACTCAACTACCTTTTGTTGTAAGCGAGAAAAACGGGAAAGTGTTCATTAGTGGTCACTTTGCAAAAGCTAATGAACAAGTGAAATATATTGAACAGTATACTTCACTTATTATATTCGCCGAGCCACACGCTTATATCTCTCCTAGCCATTACGAAAAATATGAAAGTGTACCAACGTGGGATTATATTAGCGTGCATGCTTATGGAAAAGCCGATATTATTAGCGATGAAGAAGCTAAAGAACAGGCATTAAAAGAAATGATTACGTACTATGAAAAAGAATATCTCGTACAATGGGATAGTCTTTCAGAAAAATTTAAACGAGGTATGATGCAGGGAATTGTAGCTTTCGAGATAGAGGTAAGCAATCTTCAGGGAGTTAAAAAATTAAGCGAGAACAAATCAGAACAGGAACGAAAAAACATTGTAACCCAGCTAGAAAATAGCAACAATGCTGTTGAAAGAGAGCTGGCTCCATTCATTAAAAACCTATAGCCATAAACATGAAGATAGAAAATAGTACAATACACGATATAGCAGAAATTTTCCGCTTATACGAAATCGCAACCGATTTCCAGAAAACGAAATATAGCGTTCATTGGCCCAAATTTGAACTTTCATTGATCGAAACAGAAATTAAGGAAAACAGGCAATGGAAAATCATGATTAACGGACAGGTAGCCTGTATTTGGGCCACTACTTTTAGCGATCCGCAGATATGGGAAGAAAAGAACCTCGACCCAGCCATCTATATTCACCGCATAGCCACAAATCCTGATTTCAGGGGGCAGAACCTGGTTGGCACGATTGTAAGCTGGGCAAAAGAGTACGCCAAAGCAAATGCTAAACGCTTTGTTAGATTAGATACCGTTGGTGAAAATGAGGGACTTATTCAACACTATCAAAAATTTGGATTTGATTTTTTGGGACTATATGAGCTAAGCAATACCGATCAGCTTCCGGCACATTATCACCATAAGCCAGTTAGTTTATTCGAAATGCAAATTTAATGCTGAATATAGTGATAAGTCCAAAAACCTTCGAGTTCAAAGATTTTGGGTTCAATCGTTTACAAAATATTTTCAGCACCAGTCTTAACTCTATCGGGCGTTACCTTACCATGAAAATTATTGTGCTCAATGATATTATCCATAGTTAACCGTTTTTTAATTTTCACAGCAAATAGCAACCACATGGCTTAAATGAAAATCAAAACAATATGATATATAGATTTTAAGTTACAGATAAGGTTAATATTTTCACATCAATTGTATCATTTTTATAGAAAAATCATTTTTTCTCTTTAAAACGCTTTTTATTATAATCCTAGCCCCTCAAAAAACGTCATAATTAATTGATTACAAACAAATTGCATACTAATAAAATTCAAATATCCGGAAAGAAGATAATCAGTTTTTAATTAAAGGCGTATCCGTAGAAATACAGGCAATTTAATTTATGCAAAAACTACGTTTAAACAGCTTTAAAGCGCATTAAAAATTAATATTAAGGGTATTTTTTAGTGCATTTTTTTAATTACTTTCGACCAAAAGAGCCCTACAAACTGACACATTAGAATACACAGTAAACCAAAACCTGACCTACATAGGTAAGTGGTTTATTATGCTATAATTTATTAAAACGCACTCCGCCTTTAATAAATTAAAGTTCCATGTTTAAGCCATGTATGGGTTCTAACAGGTTATTTATGATTAAGGCTTTTCTGCTATTTTTATTTAACGGATTATTGGGATTAATATTGCTCTGCTCAGCAAATATTGCATTTGCGCGCAATGAAATTAAAACCATAACAAATACTGGCTTTAACAATTTACCTTTCACTTTTTCTTCAAAAGCCTACATAAACACCACAAAACGTTTACCTGCGAGCAGCTATTCTAAACATTATATCGCCCCTGCACCATGGCAATACTGGAGCAAAGCCAACGAGATTGTAATTACATCAGATATTGGAACTGTTACCGGAACAATAAAAAAAAGTGATGGTACCATATTATTTAACTTTACTTGTGTGCAAGGCACGCCCTACGTACAACGCTTTAGCGGATTACCTAAAGATGTACCTGCGCACCCGTTGAATACCGTTATAAGCGGAGCCGGATTAATTATAGAAGCCACCGGATCTATTTCAGTTAATTTAAGAAACGTTGCTTCAGATAATTTAGGAACTGACGGTACGGATACAGATATTAAGGGTAATGCCTCTCTTTTTAGTTTTGGTGATGCCGCAATTGGAACGTCTTTTCGTGTAGGTTATTATCGGGACGGTGATCTTGCCAATAATGCTCATCCACCGATCTATAGCATTATGGCCATCGAAAATAATACGATTGTTAAAATAGCTGGTGTAGCAAAGGCAACATTAAATGCCGGACAAAGTTATTTATTCAATGCCCCAATGGGAACCTTGGTAGAATCGTCAGGATCGGCGGTAATGAATACCGCAGCCGATCTGGATGCTCCCGGAGGCTGTGGAGATGGTGCCTACAATCCAATTCCGCCTATTGCCTCCTTAGGTAAGGAATATGTGGTGGTTAGAGGTGAGGGTAATATGACTGCAGAGCAAACTACCGTAATTGCAACTGAGGCAAACACCAGCTTTACAGTGATACACTTTGATCAAAATGGCATTCAAAAAGGTACCACAACCTACAATTTGGCGCAAGCGGGAGATAAACAAACCTTTAATCATGGCTATCTGAGTAGCCCATATGACCCCGCAAGTAATACAGGAAGATATTCTTCGACCTGGATTTCAGCAACAAAAAATATTGAAGTTTTTTCAGGCACAGCGGGCGCTTCTGGCGGTGCAGGTTGTGAAGTAGATGTGGCTACCTTAGTCCCAATATCCAGTTGCTCGGGATCAAAGCGAGTTGAAACCTCAAAGTTTACTGCTTACGTTCAAACTACCAACCTCGATTACTTTGGCTATATCATTACCAGTAGTGCAGATAGAATTTATCTTAATGCAAATGGCACTCCGCTTTACAACAATACGGATATAGAAACTATAGCAGGTATTGGTACCCGTAAATCCTTAGGTAGTACAGGCTTATCTCTAGTTAGTTTTACACGTGCTGATATTGGATCGCCAAGTACAATTATAATAACAAGTTCCAGCAGGCTCACTGTTTCTATGGTACAGCAAAGTAGTGCTTTTTCGATGTCTAATTTCATTTCACGTTTTCCCGAAAAGGGCGCTCAGCCAGTAGTATCACAAACCAACTGTGCATCAGCAACACTTACAGCAACTCCAAATGCTTCCAATTATCAATGGTATCTTAACGAAGTTCCGATAAGTGGCGCAAATACCAATACTTATGTGGCTAGTACATCTGGCAATTATTCGGTGAGTTATAGTTTAGATTGCGGGCTGAGTGCACCTTCTCTCCCCTTAAAGATTTCACTTTGTAATATCGACCGCGCCATTACCAAAACAGTTGATATCGCTTATCCGGAGTTAAACAGCAATGTGGTATTTACGCTTAAGGCCGAAAATTTGGGCGATGGCAATGCAGTTGGGGTATCGGTTACGGATCTGCTTCCCAGCGGTTTTACTTATGTATCGAGCATAGTGCCATCAAGCACGAGTTATGATCCTATTACAGGTATATGGACTATTGGCGATTTAGCCAGTAATGCCAGTATCTCCTTAAGCATCACAGCAAAAGTTGTAGCAACAGGAACTAATATTAACACCGCAACGATTACGGGTTCGCAGCCCGATCAGGTAACCACTAACGATCAGAGCTCGGTGAGTACCATAACTGGTTCTAAAGATAGAGAAGTATGTGTGGGTACAGCCATGAACGATATTATTATCAGCATTCCATCAGGTTCAAACGGTATTCAAGTTACAGGTTTACCAGCCGGGATAATCTACACCAATAGCTCATCTCCTAAAAAAGTTACCATTTCAGGTACGCCAACTACTGCAGGCCCACCAAAAACTTATACTGTTTCCAATACTACAGGAGCTTCATTTACTACAACCGGTTCAATAACGGTAAATGGAAATGTAAGTATTCCGGTTTTTAATAGTGGATTAACCGATAAACGCTGTGCTGGTACGGGAACCGACACCTACGTAGCAACAGCAACAAATGCCACAAGCATAGTTTACTCCCTATTACCCTTATCGGCGGGTATTATTGACGCAAACAGTGGTAAAGTAACCTGGGATAATACATTTACAGGAACAGCCACCATAACGGCCACTGCAAAGGGCTGCGCGGAGAAAACAACAGATTTTATTGTAATCGTAAACGCGCTTCCAGCTTTAACATTGGGTGCCGATCCCGAAGTATGCCAGGGTTTTACCACATTATCTCTCCCGTATACCAACGCTTTAAACAACCCAACAACATATAGCATTACCTGGAATGCATTAGATTTTGATCCGGTTAACAATCAACCTTTACCGACCGGAAATATTCCGCTTAATATTCCAGCCAATGCTGCATTAGGTGTTCATTCTGGTGTATTGACCATTAAAAATGCAGCGGGTTGCAGTACTCAAATTAATTTCAACATTAAAATAAATCCAAAACCATCAGCACCGCATGTGCTGGTACAAACTAGTTCACAATATTAATCAAACAAAAAATCGTCCCCATGAACAATTCAATTACAAAAGCAATTTTAGCCATTACATTCTTGGTAATCTGCACATTTTCAACCGTATCGGCCCAGGTATTACCCACCACAAGTGGCGTTAATTTATTTTGCCAGGGATCAGACCTTACATTGCCCACTCCTCCAGCTGGTGCAGACTGGATAGTGAAATATAGTGCAACACAAACGACATCACCAAGTCTAGGCGTTCCTCTTATTGCAGGAAAAATTCCAGCTGCAAATTTAAACACAGGCTATTACTATTTAAGTTCTAAATCAAGTACGCCAGGATCCTGCGAGTCTGAATTACAGGAAATTCCGGTATATGTGCTTCAACCTTTGGTGGTTAATTTTACACCTGCTGATTTCTGTCTGGAAAGTCCATTGGCTCAAGTTGGTGCTGTTACCAATCCTGATGCCACCAACATTCCAGATTTGGCCTACCAATGGTATACGGTAACAGGAGGCGTAGAAACGGCTATAACAGGTGCTACATCAAAAGATTATACGCCATCGGCTCCGGCAACTGTTGGAACAAAAACACATAGGTTAAAAGTAGGTTATGTAATTAATGGCAATAAATATTGTCCACAGTGGGCAGATCATGATGTTACGGTAACGGCTAAGCCTGTAAAACCAACCATTACGCCAGGAACCATTACTGGTACAGCAACAGCAGTTACTTTCTAGGCTGATTTTCATTTTTCTGATTATTATATAAATGAGGTTAAGGATATCCTCCTTTCTGTCATTGGCCTTGATGTTGTTTTTTATTCAAACAGCAATGTGCCATATTGCTTCCGATGGGCAGCAAACCATTACGATCAGGCAAGGGTCGTCAGTGGTTTTGCGTGCAAATTCGGTTGGGGCAGCTTCATATATATGGTATAAGGATGATGTGATAATAAAAGGGCAAAAGAAATCAACCCTCATTACTGCAACGGCTGGCATTTATAAAGTGGCTAGTGAAAATCAATTTGGCTGTGTATCTGAAATCTCCGACGAAATAAAAGTTATTGTACTACCACAACTTATTGCTGATGTAGCCATAACAAAACGATCAGAATCGAAAATTGTAGTAAGCGACCAGGTTTTTGAATATTACCTAAACGTTAGAAATAATGGTACAGATGATGCCACCCAACTAACGATTAAGGATGCGCTTCCGGATAACCTCTCTTTAGAAAGCCTGGCCCAGCCAACTGATGGAGCAGCAAGCTACGATCAGCTAAGCAGAACCATTAACTGGAGCATTCCCTTACTGCCCAATGGCAAGTTTGCCGAACTGGTCATCAAAGTAAAATCCAAACAATCGGGCATGGTAACCAATACTGCAACCGTCACTGCAACAGAATTTGACCCTAACCTGGCCAATAACACATCAACCGATAAAAAAGAGATTTCAGGTTTAAGAATACCAAATGTTTTCACGCCTAATGGGGATGGCAAGAACGACACTTTTTATATTGAACATCTGGAATCTTTTGAATCGAACGAAGTAACGATCATTAACCGCTGGGGAAGCACGGTTTATCAATCTAATCATTACAAGAACGACTGGACGGCTCCGGGATTAGCAGATGGAACCTATTTCTATGTGGTTAAAGTTAGAAATGGAACAACTGACTGGCAAGATTACAAAGGTTATGTAACGGTAATCAGGTAAATAAAACAAAATACAGACATGAACATTTTAAAAAGGATATTTCTTGTTTTGATCATTACGATATCATCTGTTAAAGTTTTTGCACAGCAGGATGCCCAGTTTGGACAATATGTTTTTAATGGCATGTACATCAATCCTGCCTATGCGGGTTATAAGGAAGAGCTTTATCTGCAGGCTTTTGCCAGAGCACAATGGACAGGTGTCCGGGGAGCACCACAAACCTTGTCTGTATCAGCGGATGAAGCTATAAATGACGAAAGTATTGGCCTCGGGATGATTGTAACCAAAGATAAAATAGGTGCACAAAATACTTTAAATGCATCAGCTAACTTCGCTTACAGGATAAAACTCGATCGTACTGAAACCAATATCCTCGCATTTGGTTTAGGCATAGGTGTAATACAGACAGCCTTAAACGGCAATTTGTTAGATCCGATTGAAACTGGCGATAACCGTATCCCAATTGGATCAATAAGCCAGACCATGCCCGATATACGCGCTGGTATTCATTATTCAAATGAGAAATTTTTTATCGGTTTTTCAGCAAATAATCTCTTATCAAAAACCTTATCTGTATTTGACGATTACAATTCGCTAAACGTTAAAATTCAGCCTCATTTTTATTTAAGTGCAGGAGTTGCCTTACCCGTAAATGAAGATTTTGTTTTTAAACCAACCTTTTTAATTAAAGACGATTTACATGGACCAACCTCATTAGATTTAAATGCCTTTTTACTTGTGAAAGAGCGTTTCTGGCTCGGTGCAGTTTACCGCACTTCAGTAAAAATTTATCCAAAAGATAACCTGCAGTCTGGATTAACCAGTAGGGCTGCAGTTGGTTTCATCAGCGAATTGTTTATAAGATCTAATCTGCGCATTGGCTATGGTTATGATTACAGCCTTAACAAACTGAGTAATTATGACTATGGCTCACACGAAATCTCAGTTGGCTACTATATCGAAACCAAAAAGAGCCGAAGACCAAAGTGTTATTTTTAGGCATGAATAAAAAATGTAGCGCCTATTATTCATCAAACCAATATACTACCAGGCAATACCATAATCTTCGCCATGGTTACTTGAGCCACCTTGCAAACTATTGTGCTTCCAATCAAAATAAATGGCATTAATGGGGCCACTGGTACGTTCTGAGAAACTAAGTGTATAACCCATTTTTTTCAGCTCAGTACGCACCTCCTCTTTAGTATTGGCATTTAACAAGATCTGACCAGGCTTCGGTTCTCTATCGCTCGTTTTTGTGCCACCGAGAGAAAGCCAGAGCTGATTGGTGTTAAAGTTCGCTGCTTCAGTTGCCCTTTGAACATTCATACCGAACTCTGCCATGTTTAAAAAAAACTGCAGTAAGTTCTGATCCTGGGTATCTCCACCCTGAACTGCGGCAGATACAAAAGGTTTACCATCTTTGATAAACAATGAAGGCGACAAGGTTACTCTTGGCCGCTTGCCCGGTGCAACAACATTAAAGGGGTTTAAGGCAGAATCGAGTACAAAGCTTTGCATACGCTGGCTCATTCCAATACCGGTATTACCAGCAATACAGGCCGGAAGCCAGCCACCACTTGGGGTAACCGATACCACCCAACCTGCTTTATCTGCAGCTTCGATGGATGTTGTTCCCCGCCATAAACGGTCTTCATAAATTTCTTTTGACGTATTGTTGCCCAGGTCGTGCTTTGGGGCAAAATTACGTTTAGCTGTATCAAGGTTAAAACCTCTACTTTTTAACAGATTTAAGTAAGGATTTTTCTTCCCTTCATATGGGTAAGGATCGCCAGGACCTATGTTTGCATCATTTTTATCAAACTGGATAAGTGATGCACGCTGTTTGGCATAATCTTTACTTAACAGACCTTTTATTGGTTCAGCAGGATTTTGGTTTGGATCGCCGTAATAAAAATCACGGTCAGCAAAAGACAGGTTCATTGCCTGATAAACAGTATGAATATATTTTGAGCTGTTATACCCCATTGCCTTTAGATCAAAATTCTCTAGTATATTCAAAGCTTGCAGCAAAACCGGTCCCTGTGTCCATTGTTTTAATTTATATACCTCAATGCCTTTATAATCGGTACGTAGTGCTTCTTCTTCAAGCGGTTTCCATTTAGCAAGGTCGTCCATGGTAATTAAACCACCTTGTTCTTTACTTCCGCGAACAAATTCTTGCCCGATATCTCCTTTATAGAAACGATCATAAGCAGCCATTAATGCCTCCTTTCGGGAACTACCTTTCTTCAGCGCCGCTTGTTCTGCTTCAACCATTTTGGTTAACGTGGCCAACAAATCTTTCTGAATAAAAACCTCACCTGCTTCTGGCGCTTCGCGTTTTTCGCCAAAATGCGGCAACAGCACTTTTTTACTGTAAGGCCAGGTTTTAATCAATTCTTTATCGCGCTCCATACTGTTTGCCGCCTGTGCTTCTATGGCATAACCTGCAGCCATGTGCATGGCAGGCGCCAGAACCTGCTTCAGGCTCATGCTCCCGTATTTGCTCAACATGTAGATTAACCCACCGGGAGTACCTGGTGTAGTGGCGGCCAAAGGGCCATATTCTGGTGGGAAACTATAACCTTTAGCTTTAAAAAAGGCTACGGTAGCTCCGGTTGGGGCAACCCCCATTGCATTAATGGCAATCACCTTTTTTGTATTCGGGTTATAAATCAGCGCTTGTGTTTCTCCTCCCCAGCTCAGGGTATCCCACATGGTGCAAGTGGCTGCCAACATAGCACATGCCGCATCAACTGCATTTCCTCCTTGCTGAAAAACCATTGCCCCCGCTGTGGCCGCCATTGGCTTTCCGGTAATGGCCATCCAACTGTTGCCATAAAGCATCGGTTTTTGCGTTTGTTGTGCAAATAAAGGACGAAGAGAAAGTGATAATAATAGAAACAGGAATAAATTTTTCATAGTTCCAATATAGCTAAAATATATACTACAGTAATCCTGTGTCAGCTCTGCAGCCGTTAATTCAGGGCAATAAAACAAGCTTGTTACTTAATTTAAGTACCACTACTACAACTAACCAGTTTTTTAGTCATCTCTGCATTAGAAACAAAGTTAAACCCTGCCTTTATTTCTTTTTCTTGGGTTTGGGTTCAGGCAGTTCAGCTACTGTGATGTTTACCAGTTTTTTTAGCCAATCGCGATCTTCCAACCGTTCCTCGATTAGAAATTGGTTTTTTGCACCCGGATAAGGCGGTGCTTCTACAACATCTGTTATATACGCCCTGCCGGCTAAAGTTGGCTTAACAAACAGCTTATTATCGCACACAAGTGCAAATAGCTTACCATCAAAATACAAACCATATTCGCCAAACATTTTCTTATAGATAACATGTTCAGAATAATCGATCTGATCGATTATAAAGTCTACGAATTTCTGATCTGATGCCATTTACAATTGATTTAATTTAAACTTTAGAAATATAAGCAAGGCCAAAAAAATAATCGAAAAGGAAGCCTATTTTAGGATAAATTTTGGCTGTACTAAGCACTAAGATAAGTACAATCATCCAGTTAATTAAGGATACACCATTAATAACGGCCTTATTATCTTTCTTTTGATTCTGGTTTGTAATAATGGGCCTAATCATTAAATTTGCCGCCCAAACGGATAATCGCTGGTTAAGCATGCTGTTGTGCTAAATGGTAAAAAAGAATAAAATGAAAGAAAACGATTTTGTTTCTATCTGGTTGGAAGAAACCGGAAATCCTGCAATTGAGAAACTAGAACAACTAAACCTCGAGGTTGCTAATAAAACCATAGAAGTACTTGCAGAAAAGAATTCGACAGAAAACGATCTTGCTTATATATTGGATATTAATCCAGATGAAATCAAAAGATGGTTTATGGGCCGACATATTTTCAGTATTAAAACCATCAATGAAATTAATGCTGCATTGGCTGAAATCCCGGCCAAGAACACTAAACAACAAGCTGAATTTCAATAAATTAAGTAATTACACCTTAAATTACCACCAGAAACTAATTTAAACCAACACGATCTTCTTTAAGCTTAATATACGACGATACAATGCTCAGCATTATTTCATGATAGCGGTTTGTGGTTCCGCTATCGGCACTCACTGAAACAATGTTTGCATTTTCAGCCTCCGCCCGACTATAAACAATACTAAAAGTTGTGGTTAATAACCATTCAGGCAAATTTTCGGCACTAAGCACTATCTTACAGTTGACCAAACAAGTACCTTTTTTACTTCCTTCCATGCTCATTGTATAAACCAAGGGCAACTCTATAGTGCCAAAATCGGGTAGATCAACCAATACGTTTATCCTTTTTAACATACATTTCTTATGCTACATATATTGGCTTTTATCTAATAAATTAAGCCTCTGTTTTTTATTTACCCACTGTAGTTTCGCTAAAGTTAACTGTTTTAATTTTACTAACATTCTTTCTCTCTAAGGCTTTCCCAGCATAGTCTGGCTTATTTGTACCCCATACTACATTGCTGTTAAGTAAGCTGATGTACCCGGTATTTTCAAAATAAAATCCTGCAATTGCACTTTTAACGAGTCCTTCAACATTGCTTGGCCTACGATCATATACCCCACCTGCTTCTTTTGTTGTTTTATCAAGGTAAACACTAACCTGGTCAAAATAGATATCAGAAATTTTATCAGGACTTTCGCCACTGATGTACACACCACTTTCACCCGTACACCGGATATTACTGAAATAAATATTTTTAACTGCTCCAACCCTGCCTTTGGTTTGCCCCTTCGGCAAACGCCAGCCAGCGTCTTTATTGTTGCTGGTTGCTCTTGGATAAGCGGTAATATAAATCGGCTCTGCCTTGCCCCACCATACATCCGAAAAGAGTTTCGACTCGATAAATAGGTTGGAGAAAATCACATTATTTACTGTACCCTCATCACGGTTTTGAATACCAATGCCTCGGTTGCTCTTCCTGATATTACAATTATTGATAAGTACGTTACTGATCCTGTCCATATTTTCAGAACCTATTTTGATGGCGCATGAACTGGAAGTCATGGTACAGTTACTGATCACAATATTTTCACAGGCACCATATTCTTCAAACTCGCGCCTGTTCTTTAAGCAGATACAATCATCGCCCGATTCGATAAAACAATTGGTAATCCGGACGTTTTTACTGTGATCTAGATCAATGCCATCACTATTACGGATCTTTATACTGTTTAATAACGTTATATTCGATATCGATACATCATTACAGCCAACCAAATGAACTGTCCAGTACGCTGAATTCTGAAAAGTTACCCCATCTATATTCAATTTATTACAACCGATCAAAGTAAGCAGATGTGGCCGGGGATCTACAATATTAAAGGGTTTTAATACATAGGAGTCGCTAAGCTCCTCCCCCATAAACGAAATCCCATTTCCATCAATTACACCGCTTCCGCTAATGCTTACCTGTTCAAGTTTTTCTCCACCAATCCAGATGGTACCCTCGCCTTTATTTTCTCTAAAAGCACTTTGGGTATACAGCTTTTCGTCAGGAATTGCCAGTAACTTGGCACCCCCTTCCACCCTTAAATCAATGAACGATTTCAAGTTAAACGGGCCAGTTAAAAACACATAACCAGCTGGTATAACTACCTGTCCACCTCCAGCTGCCGAACAGGCATCAATAGTTTTCTGGATAGCCACTGCATCGTTGGTTTTACCATCGCCAACCGCACCATAGTTTTTAATATTATATAATTTATTTTGGGCCAGCGCACCGAAAGAAATCAACAGCGCAAAAAAGAGTAAAATTTTAACCTTCATTTTTTTTAAATTCATTAATAATAAACACAATAAACTGACTTAAGTAAAGATTCACTTACCAAAAAACGGTATAAAGTGCGGCAAGAATACCGCAGATAATAACCGAAGCGATGGTAAATGCCGGAGTAACCTTAAACATGCTGCTGTCAATTTCAAGTCCCTGCGGATTATCTTTACTTTTCGGATCGGTTAATGTTACCAGAACCATTAAACCCAGTATAATCACAAATACCCACGACATTCTGTTCAAAAAAGGAATCGGCGCAATAGCACCACTGGCTATAGTAGGCAGGAATTTAAAAAAAGTTGATAAAGGGATAGTTAATAAAGAAGCGATAAGCGCTGCACGCGAAGTGGTTTTCTTCCAGAAAAAGCCTAGTAAAAAGATAGCAAAAACACCTGGCGAAATAAAGCCAACATATTCCTGGATGAACTGATAAACCTGATCGAAGCTACGCAATGCCGGAGCAATAACAATAGCAATTAAAGATGCAATAACTACAGACCAGCGACCAACCGAAACCAATCGTGTTTCTGAAGCTTCGGGCTTGATAAACTTCTTGTAAATATCCAGTGTAAAAATAGTGGCAATGCTATTACATTTTCCAGCAAGCGAAGCTACGATGGCGGCTGTGAGCGCAGCAAAGGCCAGTCCTTTTATCCCTGCAGGCAATAAATTCATGAGTACCGGGTAAGCATGATCGGGTTTAACGGTTCCGGCTGCATCGAGCATTTCGGATTGGAAATAACCGCGCTGATAAAGCACATAAGCCGCAATACCAGGAATAACAACAATTACCGGAATAAGTAATTTCAAAAATGCGGCAAATATTAAGCCATTGCGCCCAGTCTTTAAATCAGCTCCTAATGCCCTTTGAACAATATATTGGTTACAGCCCCAGTAATTTAAATTATTGATCCACAAACCGCCTAGCAGTACGGCAATACCTGGCAATTCGCTATAAAATTTATCTCCTTTCGAAAATATCATATGAAAATGGTCAGATGCTTCACTGCGCAATAAAGGAAGCGAGGCTAAAACACTGGGTGCATCTAACTTCTCAGATACAAGTTTAAGCGCCATATAACAGGTAATCAGTCCGCCTGTCACTAAAACAAAAACCTGTATTACATCGGTATAACCTATTACCTTCATGCCGCCCAGGGTGATAATGGCAGAAAAAATGGCCAGGAAAATAATACATATATTAAAAGGAATGCCTGTAATCGTTTCAATAGCGATGGCACCAAGAAAGAAAATGGAAGTTAAGTTTACAAATACATAAACAAGTAACCAAAAAACAGCCATTAATGTACTTACCGTATTATTGTAACGGTTAGACAGAAACTGTGGCATGGTGTAAATTTTGTTCTTAATGTAAATAGGCAGAAAGAATATAGCTACAATAATTAGCGTGGCGGCAGCCATCCATTCGTAACTGGCTATGGCAAGCCCCATGGCAAACCCCGAACCCGACATACCAATAAAATGTTCGGCAGAAATATTAGAAGCAATGATGGATGCACCAATTGCCCACCAGGTGAGTGAGCCTTCTGCCAGAAAATAATCTTTGGTATCCGTACGTTTTTTTTTCTTACTCCTATAAACCCAATAGCCGTATGCCGAAACAATAATAAAATACATCAAAAAAACAGCATAATCGAATGCAGACAAGTGGTTCATAAGGTTTTTTTTACATCTGGTTTTTTCTAAAAATCAGAAAAAATCCCAATGTTGAGGGTTTAATTCGATTATTTAATTACGTAAACGTTTTCGCCCATCGGGCAACAATAATATAGATTTATCCGCTTAACCGCCTGTAGATTCGCGCTTGGTCAGCACCGATTTCAATATGATATTCTGTTCGTCATCCAGTTGTTTGTTGTTAAGGATTTTGAAGAGACATTTTGCTGCTTCACGCCCAATTTCGAAAGCAGGTTGCGAAATTGTAGTGAGCGAAGGATTTAAAAGCTCAGCGGTACTCAGGTTAGAAAAACTGAGTACTTTAACATCATTTGGAATCTGTAAACTCAAATCCCTGCAGGCGCGGTAAGCAGGAATAATAAATTCTTCAATAGAAGAAAAAAGTGCATCTGGTTTATGCTTCCCAAGCAATTCCTTTATCTGCTGCAGATTAAATTCTTCACCGTCATGATATTTAACAACAAGTTGCTCCATAAAAGTTATTCCATGTGTTTTCAGTGCATCCAGATAACCTGCAAACCTTGCCTTGCCCGCCGGAAGATTTTCGAGTCCAAATAAATAGGCAATTTTGGTACAGCCACATTCAATTAAATGTTCTGTAGCCTGAAAAGCAATTTCATAATCATCAGTAGTTACCCTAACTGCATCCAGGTTTTCATATACCCGGTCGAAAAACACCAAAGGGATTTTCTTAACCAGATTGGCATAATATTCACTGTTATATTCGCTGCTCGATACTGAAGTAAGAATGCCATCTACCCGCCCGTTTAACAAACTGTTGGTAAAGGCTTTTTCTGCTTCTATATTTTCGTGGGTTTGATAAATAAGCACATGGTAACCATACTGTCTGGCTATTTCTTCAATTCCCATTATGGATAAGGAGAAAAAATTATTTGCTACGCAGGGTATAACTACCGCAATAGTTTTGGTTTTGTTGCTCCGGAGGTTACTGGCGGCCGGATTTGGCGTGTAATTCAGTTCCTTAGCCAAGGTCCACACCCTATTTTTAGTTTTTAAACTGATTTCATAGCTGTCGTTAAGAGCTTTAGAAACGGTTGCAATTGAAATATTCAACTCTTGAGCCAACCGCTTAATATTAACTGCTTCTGCCATGTCTTTAAAATTTGTTTGTTAGTTTTTTGAGGTTTACCTGGCCTTTACCGCGAGAATGCGATATACCAAAGCCTTCCTCTTTTTTACCAGCATCTTAATCAAAAACAGCAGCTTTTTGGCTATACGGATATAACCATCGAAGTTGATGTTCAAAACATTTAGCTGATTAAGCAAGCCGATATCTTCTCCTATTTGAATAAATATCAGGCCGCAAACGAAAATATGAAATAATCGTAATATCAACGTTTATTTTTTTTCTTTTGCGTATTTCTCTCGCCAACACCTTAGGCAGAAAAGGGCCATCTGCGAGATCAAAAACCTATATCAACTATTTAAATTTAAACATTTTAATTCATATTCCGCAATTCTAGACAAGGATTTACGTAATCGTTTAAGTAAATAAAGTTGGCAAAACATAAAATTTTAAGCTTTCAAAAACTCAACTTTAACCTAGTTAACCAACTAAAATTTTTAAACTAATCAATTTCTAGCCTTATGAGAAACCAAAGCGCATCTTCAAAGGATAACCAAAATCCGTTGCAAAACCTTGATCAGTGGGAAGAGGATATTTTGATCCGTTATCCAGATCCAAAAAACATCAATGCTGACAAAAAAGAAGAGCAGTTCAGAAATTATGATGAAACAGAAAAGGATAGTGTAAAAGAATTTTACAGGCTAAACCATACTTATCAAACATACGATTTCGTAAAACAGAAAAAAGCAGATTATTTAAAGTTCGACAAACAAGAGATGCCAATTTGGAGTGCTTTTGATTTTTTGAACAAGCTGGTGGATGATTCTGATCCTGATACCGATCTAGACCAGATGCAGCACCTGCTGCAAACATCAGAAGCCATCAGAAATGATGGACACCCGGATTGGATGGTATTGGTAGGCTTGATCCACGATATGGGTAAAGTACTTTGTTTGTTCGGCGAGCCACAGTGGGCTGTAGTGGGCGATACTTTCCCTGTAGGTTGTGCCTATTCAGACAAAATTGTTTATCCGGAATTTTTCAGTCAGAATCCCGATTACAACAATGAAATTTATCAAACCAAATTGGGTGTTTATACTCAAAATTGCGGGTTGGATAATGTAGATATGTCTTGGGGCCATGATGAATATGTGTACCATATGATGAAGCCCTACATCCCTGAGCCAGGTTTATACATGCTCCGTTACCATTCCTTTTACTCACAGCACAGGGAAAATGCCTACGATCACCTGATGAATGAAAAGGATCATGAAATGTTTAAATGGGTTAACCTGTTTAACCCATACGACCTGTATTCTAAAAATCCAAATCAAAAAAGCTGGGCAGAGCTTGAGCCCTATTACAAGGCACTTGTGGCCAAATATCTACCAGCGACTATTAAATTTTAACATTCTATCTCAAAACAATAACTAAACAAAACAACCAATTTATGAACCTAAATCTACAAAATTATGAGATTTAAATGTACGAGCTTAAAGTATGCCGGCATCTTTTTGCTACTTTTACTGATCAGCCAGTCGTTCAACACTGCTTTTGCGCAAATTGAACGAAAAATTACCGGAAATTTAATAGACGAAACTAAACTGCCTATTGTAGGTGCTTCAGTTACCGTTAAAGGAACCACTAAAGTTACCTCAACCGGTGCTGGCGGATCCTTTACCATTTCTGCAAAAACAGGAGATAAAATCCTCTTCAGTTTTTTGGGCTATCAAACAAAAGAACTTACCGTAACCAATGCATCTACCTACCAGGTAATCATTAGCGAGGCCAGTTCATCGCTTACTGATGTAGTAGTTGTTGGTTACGGAAAAAGCTCAAGAAAAGCATTAACCAGCTCTATCTCTACTGTTAAAGGCGATGATTTGAATAAAGGTGCCATTAGCGATGTTGGCCAGATGTTACAAGGTAAAGTTCCAGGTTTAAACATTACCAGAAGTGGCGACCCGAACCGTAACGCAGCAATCATTATGCGTGGTGCATCTACCCTGCGTGACGGTGCGCAATCGCCCTTATTTGTAATTGATGGTGTAGTTGGTGCCGACATTTCGATTTTGGCACCGGATGATATCGCCACGATCGACGTATTAAAAGATGCTGCCGCTGCGGCTATTTATGGTAACAGGGCTGCCAATGGTGTAATCATGGTAACCACTAAAAAAGGTACAACAGGTGCAGCACAAATTGCTTATAATGGTTACTTTGGCATAGAAAACGTATCTAACCGGTACGACATGATGGACGCCGATCAATTAAAGGCATTCCTGGCAAAAAATAATTCTGCCCTCACCCCTGCAAATGATAAGGGAGCAAATACCAACTGGCAGGATGAGGTACAACGCAGTAATGCTTTATCGTACAACCACAATGTATCTTTGAGCGGTGGTACCGAGAAAACCACTTACAACGCCAGTTTAAATTATTTTAAACAAAATGGTATTATTAAAACCAGCGATTTAAACAGGTTTATTGGCCGCATTGGCATTGAACAAAAGGCTTTAAACGACAAATTGAAGATTGGATTGAATATTAGCAACTCGGTAACTAACGCCAACCTGGTTCCTTACCGTAATACGGTACTGGCACAGATGCTTACTTACCTGCCAACATCTCCGGTAAAGAATCCGGATGGATCTTATTTTGATAACTTAATCCAAACCAGCTACTATAACCCGGTTTCTATGCTCGAAAACGGTACAGAGAACCTGAAGAATAAAAACATCCTAGGAAATTTAACCGTTAACTTAAAATTACCGTTCGGCTTCTCTTACGATGTTTCTGCATCTTACCAAAATAGCCAAAACGTTTATGGTGCATTTTATAACAGCATTTATACTTCCAGGTATAACAATGTTCGTAATACGCCAGAGCCACCTGCAACTCCAAGCTTTGTAAACCTGGTGGGTAAAGATGGTGTAGCGGTAAGAAATGCTTATCAAAACACCAATAAAATTATAGAAACGTACTTAACCTGGAATAAAAAATTTGGCGACCATGATATCAATGCCGTAGTGGGTTACTCTTATCAGCAATCGCTAAATAACGATGGTTTTCAGGCTACTTCTACAAATTTCCCGATCAACCAGGTTAGTTATAACAATTTAAGTTTAGGAAACCCATACGCGGTGCCTGATTTTAGAGTTGATTTTAATCCAAACGTAACTTACCAGGAAATTTTAATGATTTCTGATTTTGCAAGGGTTAATTACAATTATAAAAACAAATACCTCATTCAGGGATCGATCAGAAAAGATGGGTCGAATGTATTCGGTGCCAACGAAAAATGGGGCTATTTCCCATCTGTAGGTGCAGCATGGAACATTGATCAGGAGGGTTTCTTTAAAAACACTGGCGTTCTTAAAACCCTTAAATTAAGGGGTAGTTACGGTATTGCAGGTAACTCGCTTGGATTTGCACCACTTACCACTAAACTTATTTACGGACAGGTAGGACAGTTTTATTATAACGGTTCGCCAAGAGAAGGTGCTTATGGCGCCATCCAAAACGAAAACCCTGATTTGAGATGGGAGAAAACAGCCACGACCAATATTGGTTTAGATTTCGGACTATTTAATGGCAGATTAAACGGATCGGTAGACGTATATGATAAAAAAACAACTGATTTGATTTTGACATTTGGCGTTGATAATAACTTATTCCCAGCAGGTTCTTATACAGCAAATGTTGGTAGTTTGAGCAACAAAGGTATTGAAGTGGTTCTAAATGGTACGCCAGTAAGTACCGACAACTTTAGCTGGACTACCGGATTTAACTTAGCGCATAATAAAAATAAAATTATTACCCTATCGGATGATCCAAGATTTAACATTGAAGACCGATTGACTGTTTCTCCTGATGGTGCCGGACAAAGTGGTTTAACACTGCAGACCCTTAAACCAGGGCAACCAATCGGAACATTTTTCACATTTAAATATGCAGGTAAAGATGCAAATGGTGTTTCACAGTATTATGATGCTAACGGTAACCTCACAAAGACCCCGCTCACCAAAACCGATTATTATATTCTTGGAAATGCACAACCGAAAGCGTTATTAGGTTGGTCAAACAACATCAGGTATAAGAATTTTGATTTAAGCGTATTCATGAGAGCGGCATTAGGCGTTAAAATTATGAACGTTACACGCGCTGATTTATTCCGCCCCAGCACTGCCCAGTTCACCAATATCCCTGTTGAGGTTGAAAATGAATCAGTATCTGATTTCAACTCCTATAAATATTCGAGCAGATTCTTAGAGAATGGCAGTTACCTGCGTTTAGATAATGCTACACTTGGATATACTTTCAAAAAAGGCCTTATTCCTGGTGTAAATTCTATTCGATTGTACACCACAGCGAATAACCTGTTCGTAATTACCGGTTATAAAGGAATAGACCCAGAGATCAATCAGGGTGGTACCGCACCAGGGGTAGATACCAATAACTTTTATCCTAAAACCAGAACATTTTTATTCGGGTTAAACGTATCATTTAACTAAAACTTAAGAAGATGAAAAATCTTATCAAATACATTGCAGGAACTGCGTTATCGCTAGGCGTATTAACTTCCTGCCATAAACTAGATTTAAAAGTGGAAACACAGCTAACTCCTGAAACATTTCCGCAAACAGACCAACACTTTATACAGCTAACCGGTCAGGTATATGTACAGCTTCGTCAAAACTGGAGTACCGATTATTTCTTTATGCAGTCGTTAAGTACCGACGAATCCATTATGCCAGCCAGAGGCGGAAACTGGTACGACGGTGGCGTATTCGAAATGCACCACAAACACTCGTGGACTAAAGACAATGGGCATATTAATAGCGGTTGGGGATGGCTTTCAGCAACCATCAGTAAGGCAAACCAAAGCTTGTTTTTATTGAAAGACGCTGCTGAATCTCCAGGAAAAACAGCAGCAGTAGCTGAAGTGAGGGCGACAAGAGCCTTAGCATTTTTCATGATGATGGATTTATGGGGTAATATCCCAATTGTAACCACTTTCGGACAAACAACCCCACCCGAAACCAAATCACGCCAGGAAGTTTTCAATTTTATTGAAGCGGAACTTAAAGAAGTATTGCCCAATTTAAGCAGTGCTGTAGGAACAGCTACTTATGGCCGCCCAAATAAATATACAGCCTATGCTATATTAGCCAAGATGTACTTAAATGCAGAAGTATATACCGGGACTCAACGGTATAACGATGCTGTGGCCATGTGTGATGCCATTATTGGTGCCTCAGGAGCTCCTTACAGCTTGGAAAGCGATTATAGAAAAATGTTCTTCATTGATAATGGTCCTCAGATAAAGGAATTTATCTTTGCTATCCCTTTCGATCCTGGATTTAGTAACGGATATATGATCTATTCGAGGTATTCGTTACCAAGATCGCTACAGGCAAAATACAGCTTAAAATTTACACCAAGTGCCCCGATGAGTACTTTACCAGAATTTTATGCAAATTTCAACGATCCTAACGATAAAAGAAATGCACAATGGATTAAGGGACCACAATTTTTGAATGACGGCAGACCAGTAACAGTAGCTACCACTAAAAAAGGATACGATCAATTTTATGCCGGTTCTGATGGTTCAGCTGCACTCACCTACCAGGTAGATATTACACCGAATGTTACCCTCAGGGATGCATCCAGACCTTTTGATGCCGGAAATGATGAAATAGCCTGGAATATGGGTTACAGAAACAATAAATTTTATTGCGATAGTACCTCATCGAGCAGAAACCAAAATAACGATGTACCTGTTTTTAGGTATTCTGATATTTTATTAATGAAAGCCGAAGCCATATTAAGGGGTGCAACACCTACGCAAGGTCAAACAGCTTTATCATTGGTAAACCAGTTACGTGCTGTTCGTACAACTTCACCTGCATGGACATCAGTTACCTTAGACGATTTATATAAAGAACGCTGCAGAGAAATGGCCTGGGAGTGCTGGCACCGTAACGATATGATCCGTTTCGGTAAGTATGAAGGAACATGGGGCTTTAAAACAGATGCACAGACCTTCCATAGGTTAATGCCAATACCGGCATCAGCCATTATATTAAATCCTAAATTGAAACAAAATCCCGGATACAATTAATATATATTTTTCTTAGAAGAGGTTGTATCATAACACAATTTTCTCTAAAAGTTTGTCACGTTGAGCTTGTCAAAACGCTTTATAAGCTGTTGCGACAGGCCCTTCGACAGACTCAGGATGACAATTCTACATTTACGATACATCCTCTTCTTCGCATTGGTGCCTAACTCATTTACACATTTCAATCCCCCTTTATGATTAAACAATTACTTTTATCTATTCTGTTGCTTCCTTCCGTATTACATGCACAAACTTTAATAAAAAATTTACCCCAGGCCTCATCAGCAACAAAAAACCTGATTAAAGAAAGTAATGCTTTAAATTTCATCGCCATGGGCGATTGGGGCCGTAATGGTGCTGATCATCAAAAGCAGGTAGCCAAGCAGATGGGTATTACAGCATCCGATGTTAAGGCTAATTTTATTATTTCTACCGGCGATAACTTTTATCCCAGCGGCGTAATCAGCGCACAAGATCCCTCTTTTAAATATTCTTTCGAAGATATATATACCGACTTTTCTTTGCAATGGGACTGGTACCCTGTACTGGGCAACCACGATTATAAGTCAAACCCCGATGCACAGGTTGATTATTCCAAAATCAGCCGCAGGTGGAAAATGCCTGCCCGTTACTATGCAAAAAAATTCCCCATCAATGGCGACCTCAATAACCAGGTGTTAATTGCTTTTATTGACACCAACCCACTTATTCCCGAATTTTATAGTAATGCCGAATATGGTCCAAATGTTAAAGGACAAGATACCACAGCACAGAAACGCTGGCTGATTAAAACACTGGCGGATACCGACCCTGCAATTAAATGGAAAATTGTGGTAGGCCACCACCCTATTTATACTGGCGGCAGCCGAACCGAGGCATATGATACCAAAGCAGTACGCAATTCATTAAAATCAACTTTTGAAAAATACGGCGTAGATGTGTATCTTACCGGGCACGAACACAGTATGCAGTACATTAAACCTGCCGGAAAAACACATTATTTTATTTCTGGTTCAGCTTCTGAAAAAACACCTGTAAAACTCATCACCGATGCCGAAATGGTGGCATCAGAATATGGTTTTATGTTATTTTCTGTTAACAACAACCAGTTACGCGTACAAGCCATTAACGATCAGGGTGAGATTATTTATAACACCCTAATTAAAAAATAATCCACAAATAAGCGTCGTCAGCACCATGGATCAACCAAGCAGCACAGTTACTTCAACAGCCCAACCAGCAGCTAAACCTAAACGGCTGCTTTCGCTCGATGCCTTACGTGGCTTTGACATGTTTTGGATTGTGAGCGGCGAAGGTATTTTTCATGGTTTGGCCCATGGCATTAAAGAAGACCATGCATTGGTGCAAAACCCATACGACTGGACCATTGCAACCAATCCGGGCCTTTCCTCATTTGAAAGGATATTGGTAGGCATCAGTAACCAGCTGCACCACTCGCCCTGGAATGGCTTTACCTTTTACGATCTTATTTTCCCGCTTTTTATATTTATTTCAGGGGTATCTATGCCTTTTTCTTATCAGAAGTATTTTACGGATAAAGAGACCGGAAATGCTTCAACAGGTAAGATTTATTATGCGCTGATTAAAAGAACCTTGATTTTAATTTTACTGGGTATGGTCGTAAACGGCCTGCTGCAATGGAAAGGTTATGAGCATATCCGTTTTGCTAGTGTACTGGGCCGTATTGGTTTGGCAACCTTTTTTGCGGCTTTAATTTACCTCAATACCCCACTTAAAAAACAGATAATCTGGTTTGTATCTATCCTGGTTGGCTATTACCTCCTAATGCGTTTTGTACCTGTTCCAGGTTTTGGCAGTGGCGTATTCACGCCCGAGGGCAACCTTTCTGCCTATATAGACCGTTTATTACTTCCCGGCAAACTTCACCGTACAGTTTACGATCCGGAAGGTTTACTGAGCACTATACCGGCCATCTGCTCGGCCATGCTGGGTATATTTACCGGTTCATTTATAAAGAATAAAACAGTGTGCCCCAACCCCAATAAAAAAGTATTGTATTTAATTATTGCAGGCATTACACTCCTGTTAACTGCACTAGTTGGCAGCTTCCTTTTTCCCATCAACAAAACCATGTGGACCAGCACCTTCGTACTCTTTGCGGGCGGCTGGAGCATGATACTTTTTTCACTTTTCTATTATTTTATCGATGTGTGCAGTTATCAAAAATGGTGCATGCCCATGGTATGGATAGGTACCAATTCGATCTTAATTTACATTTTTGCTCACGGCCTGTTTAATTTCGAATCTACTTCCAACTTCCTCTTCGGCGGAATCATTAATACCATCCCTACCGCATGGCAACAGGCAGGCGTATGGACTGGTGTACTTCTAATACAATTGTTTGGCTTAAAGTTCCTCTTTGATAAAAAGTGGTTCCTAAAAATTTAATATGAAAATAAAAATATTATTTGTAGCACTGCTTGTACTATCGTTCAATAACCTGTGGTCTCAGGCATACCTATCCGCTTCTGATCAACTTATTGCACGGATTTTACCGAAACAACACCAGGCATTCGTTACCAAAAGTATTGCCGAAGTAAACGGTAAGGATGTATTTGAAATTGAAAGTAAACACAATAAGATCATCCTTAGTGGCAGCAGCGGTGTTGCTCTGGCTTCGGCTTTTTATTATTATTTAACCGAATATGCGCACTGCCAGATTACCTGGAATGGCACCAATTTAAACCTACCTGCTACCCTACCTCCTATAAAAACGAAAATAAGAAAGGAAACACCTTACGATTACCGCTACTATCTAAACTATTGTACGTTTAATTATAGTATGAGCTGGTGGGATTGGTCGCGTTGGGAAAAAGAGATAGACTGGATGGCCTTACATGGAATCAACATGCCCCTTGCCATTACAGGCGAAGAATATACCTGGTACCTTTTATATAAAGAAATGGGCTTTTCAGATGAAGAACTTAAAGGTTTTTTTACCGGACCTGCTTATTTCTCGTGGTTTTGGATGGGTAATATTGATGGTTGGGGTGGTCCGCTTCCGGTAAGCTGGATGAAAAGCCACTTTGAACTGCAAAAGAAAATTTTGGCCCGGCAAAGATCGCTGGGGATGAAACCAGTACTGCCCGCCTTTACCGGACATGTGCCAGCAGCGTTCAAAAATAAATTCCCGAATGCTAAATTAAAAGCAACCAACTGGACCAATGGTTTTGCCGACACCTATATCCTTGATTCTGAAGATCCGATGTTTGCGCAGATCGGCAAGAAATTTCTACAGAAACAAACCGAATTATTAGGCACCGATCACCTTTACTCGGCCGATACTTTTAACGAGAACGAACCGCCATCAGCCGATCCCGATTTTTTAGGTAAACTGAGTGCAAGGGTTTACGATGGCATGGCACAGGCTGATCCGAAGGCCATATGGGTGATGCAGGGATGGCTGTTTTACAGCGATCGAAAATTTTGGAAAGAGCCACAAACAGAGGCCTTATTAAAGGCGGTACCAAACGATAAGATGATTTTACTGGACCTGGCAACTGAAATTGAACCGGTTTGGAAACGCACACAAGGCTTTGACGGTAAGCCCTGGATTTGGAATATGCTACACAACTTTGGTGGCAACACCAACCTGTTTGGCCGGATGGATGTGGTGGCAACTGCGCCAGCCGAAGCCCTTAATAATCCACAAAGTGGCAAAATGAAAGGCATAGGTCTCAGCATGGAAGGTATAGAACAAAATCCGGTACTTTATGAGCTGATGATGGACAATGTCTGGCAAGCTAAACCTATAGATCTGAAAACCTGGTTACCTAAATTCGTACGCAACCGCTACGGAAAAAGTAATGTAAATGCTTTAAAAGGCTGGGAAATATTACGAAAAACCGTTTACAACGTGCCGGCTGATAAATATATCAGAGATGGTGCCGAATCGATTATTCAGGCACGCCCTACCTTCGATTCGTTAACCCGTTGGGCAAAAACCACCTTAAATTACCGGGAAAAGGATTTGCTCTTCGGCTGGGATGAATTTGTAAAAGCTGCAGCACTTTGCAAAACCAGTGATGGCTTTCAATACGATCTGGTTGATATTACCCGGCAGGTAATGGCCAATTACGCCCTGCCTATACAAAGAAACATTGTTGCAGCTTATCGCAAAAAAGATCTGGTTACATTTAAAAAAGAAAGCAGCAAATTTATACAGTTGATTGATGATATGGACAGGCTTTTGGCCAGCAGAAAAGATTTTATGCTTGGGCCATGGGTAAGTGATGCCAGGCGATGGGGAGAAACCCCAGCTGAAAAAGCACTTTACGAAATGAATGCCAAAGACCTGATTACCCTTTGGGGTGACGCCAAAAGCCCATTGAACGAGTATGCCTGCAGGCAGTGGAGTGGCTTGCTTACTGATTTTTATAAACCAAGGTGGCAACTTTTCTTTACCCGCGTCGAACAATCTTTAAAACAGCATAGCGATTTTAATAGCAGCCAGTTTAATGAAGATGTAAGCAACTGGGAATGGAAATGGGTAAACCAGCGAAAAGACTATCCAACCAAGGCTATTGGGAATCCGGTAAATTTAGCATTGGAAATGTATCAGAAATACCGCAAAACCATGGGGATAATACACCAGTAATTTCTCTATGGCAAAAAGGTTATTAAAAGCTTTATATGATAGTTTTACCGATGAAAAATGTTATCCAATTTACAATGCGAGGTCAGAATACTATTCGCTGGCTCACATTTTTCCTATCCAGTTTATTGCTTTTCATACTTACCGGTAGCATGGCTTTTGCGCAGCAATCTATTATCAAATATGTACAGCCATTTTCGGGTACCTCGATCAGTACTACACTGGCCAGCCAACATGTAGAAGACAAAACAGAAAGGCTGGCCAACACCATACCAGCCGTTGCGCCACCTTTTAGCATGACCCAGTGGACGCCACAAACCCAGCTTTCGGAAAAAAAATGCCTTGCCCCCTATTATTACAACAATAAGAAATTTTATGGCATCAGGGCCAGTCATTGGATCAGCGGCTCGTGTACGCAAGATTATGGTAGCTTTACCATTATGCCCATTGCTGGAAAACTGAAAACCAGTCCAACAGATTACGCTGTTGATTATGCACATACGGATGAAGTAGCTACACCTGCGTATTACAAAACCAATTTACCAGGTTATAACCTGCTCACTGAGGCTACCGCAACTTTGCGTTGTGGCCTAATTAAAATTACAGCACTAAAGGCAGACAGTGTTTATCTGTTAATTACTCCAAATAGTGATCAACGTAAAGGATATATCAAAATTGACCGCCAGAAAGGCGAAATTTCGGGTTATAACCCTGTTCATCGTATTTACCAGGGCTGGGGACAGCCGGCGGGCTTTAGCGGCTATTTTTTTATTCGCATAAACAAAGGCTTTACAACAAGTGGTGTGTTTACCGGAGCCAGTGTTTCAGCACATCAATCTATTAAAAACCAAAAAGATTTAGGTGCCTATCTGGGCTTTAAACTACAAAAAGGAGAAACCATTAATATTTACGCTGGCACTTCTTTTACCAGCATAACTGCAGCAAAACTTAACCTCGAAACCGAGATCAATACAGCCAATTTCGAAACAGTTGTGGCTAAAACCAGCCAGGTTTGGGAGCAATCGCTTGGCCACATAAAGATTAGCGATCCTGATGAAAAAAATAAGCGGATTTTTTACACTGCACTTTACCATGCGCAGCAACACCCACGTTTATTTAATGATGTAGACGGTGGATACCCACAATTTGCAGGTAACTACATAAAAAAAGTCTTAAAAAAGGGGAACTATTATGATGATTTTTCAATGTGGGACATTTACCGTGCCCAATTACCACTTATAGAACTTTTAAAACCGAACCTGGCCAACGATTTCGCAAATTCATTGGTACTAAAAGGGCAACAAGGCGGTTGGCTACCCATTTTCCCCTGCTGGAACAGTTATACTGCCGCCATGATCGGTGATCACGCTAC
The DNA here is from genome assembly GCF_011759615.1 of Pedobacter sp. SG908. Taxonomy (NCBI): domain Bacteria; kingdom Pseudomonadati; phylum Bacteroidota; class Sphingobacteriia; order Sphingobacteriales; family Sphingobacteriaceae; genus Pedobacter; species Pedobacter sp. SG908. The sequence continues at coordinate 1,704,707 of NZ_JAAOYY010000001.1, read as the reverse complement.
TGCTTTCATTGCTTCGGCATATAATAAAGGGATCCGTAATTATGATATTAATGAAGCTTACCGATTGATGAGGCAAAATGCGTTTCAAATGCCCGATTCTGTCGATTATCTGAATGGAAAAGGTCGACGTGGCATTAACAGTTACTTAAAATACGGCTATATTCCGTTAGAAGACAGTATCCCTAACGCTTTTCATAAAAAGGAACAGGTAAGCAGGACTTTGGAATATGCATACGATGATTATGCACTAGCAAGTATCGCGAAAGATCTGGGTAAAGAAGCCGATTACCAACAACTTCTTAAACGATCACTCAACTACCAGAATATCTTTGATCCAAATGTTGGAATGGTTAGAGGGCGCTTTGCCAACGGCAGCTGGTATAAACCTTTTCATCCCGATCATCGCGAATCCTATATTACAGAAGGAACCCCAAGACAGTATACTTTTTATGTTCCGCATGATATGCCTGGACTGATCAGGTTGATGGGTGGACGTAAAAACTTCGAAAACGAGCTCGATTCGCTCTTTCATAAAAAAGAATACTGGCATGGAAATGAACCTGGCCACCAAATTCCATTTTTGTACAATTATACCTCCTCTCCATGGAAAACACAGCTGCAGGTCTCACGCATTATGGCAGAAGAGTATGGTGAAGGTGCAGGCGGATTAAGCGGTAACGACGATGCCGGACAGATGTCGGCCTGGTATGTATTTGCAGCTCTTGGTTTTTACCCGGTAGATCCTGTTTCAGGAAACTATCAGCTAACCAGTCCTTTATTTAAACAGGCTGTAATATCTTTCAACAACGGTAAAAAATTAACCATAACAACCATTAAAAAGAGTAAAAAATCTATTTATAACGCAAAAATCATTTTAAATGGAAAACCTTTTACCCAAAACCAAATCACACATCAATTGCTGGTTCAGGGTGGGGAACTGATCTTTTATCTCCAGGATGAGCCGGCCACGCTTTAAACACCGTAGCCAGAATAAACGGGTACCTAAATACTCAAGAAACATTTTAGCTCATTAAACTCTAAACAAGATCAAAATTATGAATAGCACACTTAGCCCAAGGATAAAAAATATCATCCCTTTGGGGAAGACGCTTTCATCCACCTCATTCTCGATTTTATCTGATGTGTTTAAAGTTTTCTTTTCAACTTTCATTGCCAGTACTGTATAGATTGATTTGACTATATCTATGCCAAAAAGATTAACGGAAGAAAATTTTATTTTTATTGGTCAAAACATCTATCACCTTTATTTTCCTGCTCAACATGTTATGGTAATACAACATGACCTACCCTATCAGAAATATATGACCTGTTATTTTCGCCAAACACAGCTCACCAAATACTTAACAAACAAACAATAACCTGCTAACCTTAAGGAAACATTGATTGGCTATTTTACAGGTACGTTTGTTTATCGTAAGAAAAAAGTTAAACAACAACGTTTCAATAAAACAGCAAGCCATGAAACAGCAGGCCCGAACGATCCCGGGAAAACTTGTGGATTTTGATTATAACAAGTACAGGTTACCCACTTTTGTGATGCAGTTTAGACCATCCGTATATCAGGATGGCGATTGCTTTTACGCGGTATTATCCTTTGAAGAGGAACACGATGTTTCAGGTCTTGGAACTTCGCCCGAAGATGCGTTGATAGACTGGAATGATAAAGTATGCGAAATGCTTGCCTTATCAGGTCCTTTGCGTACATCGTTAAGTGCTAAACACAAATAAGTTGCCACGAGAACAGGCAAATTCAACCCTCACCTAAATTTATCCTGATGAACCACAATATATCTACCGGCCTGGTATTTTATCAGGATTATAATGATCAACCGAATTTTCTCGGCAATTGCTACTTTGAAATCAAAAGGCCATGCGATTGTTCGATGATCCAGCTCCATCACTTTTATTTACTATTGAGAAAGGGAAATAAAGTTTCGCCTGTTGATCTGCCCTTAAAGATTTTCAATGCAGCGTTTCTTGCATTCTGCTACAATGGCAAAAAGCTGGTTGGCATTTCGGCTATTAAAAGGCCTACTATTTCTTACCTGCAAGAAGTGTATAAAAAAGCTGGAATTATTACGAACATAGATAAACCGTTTTTAGAGATTGGTTATTCCTTCACCCGCGAATCGGTCCGTAAAAAGGGAATCAGCAGCACATTAAAGAGAATGTTACTCAAAAAAATCAGTTATCACCATGGTATTGTATTTTCTACAACAGCTACCCCCAGCAGTCAGCGTTTTCTTGTAGCCAATGGTTTTCGAGCAAAAGGGAATCCTTACCAGGGCAACTTCGATAATAATATCATCTATTTTGAACGTAATAAGTGTTAAATTGCAATACATGGTCTAATTGCAGACCAAACAAGAGGTTCAAAACAGGATATTTTTTTTTTGCAATCAACCTTTTAAAAACAGTAAATAAAAAGGTACAGGTGCCAGCAAAATGATCAGCTTAACAGGCTAATCTTAAACGCGAAAATTTGAAAAGTTTGGTCTTTTAATTACTTTTATTATGCTATCTGAAAAAGCTAAACTACTATATCATGGCCGGAGCACAAGAAAACAGCAAATGGGACTCTTATAACGGCGTTTCTCCACTTATTGCCCTATACAATACCTTTCACCCGCTAACAACAGAAATGGAGGCACTTATCGATGCCCTCACCTTTCCGGTGAGTTTCCGTAAAAACAGATACATTATTTCCCCAATAGACCGCAATAGATATCTTTACCTGATTTTAAAAGGAGTAGTAAGGGGATTTTACAAGGACTCGGGAACCGAGATTACTTCATGGATATGCCAGGAATATGAAATAGTAGGAACCATCCGCAATCTATGGACTGCAGAAGAATCAGACGAATACCTCCAGGCAATAGAGGATGTAGATTTGATTGCCATTCCTCATGAACTCTCGACTATGCTTTATGAAAATTTTGCAGAAGCGAACATCATTGGGAGAAAGATTATGGAGCTTTATTACAGAGCAGCATATGACAGGGGTTTTATCTGCCAGATTCCATCTGCTACTGGCCGCTATAAACATCTGCTTCAGGCGTTTCCCTGGATGATTAACCGTGTACCGCTCCGATATATTGCTTCGTTCCTTGGCTTACGGCTGGAAACGCTGAGCAGGATCCGATCAAGCGAAAACAAAAAAATATAACACCGGATATACGCCATTTTTAATTCTATTATTTACAATCTGATGAAGGGATGAAAATATTAAAAGCTGCTGAAGCATTTAACAAATCAGCAAAAATATACCAGGAAAAATTTATGGATGTTAGCTTATATACCGAAGCATTCAAAGTCTTTTTCGATAATATATCGGCAAACAATGCCAGTATTTTGGATATTGCCTGCGGCCCTGGAAACATCACCAAATTCCTGTTGGATAAGAAACCTGATTACCGAATTTTGGGGATCGATCTGTCATCAAAAATGCTCAAACTTGCCAAGATCAACAATCCTAAAGCTCAATTCCAACTTATGGACTGCCGAGAGATTGACACCATAGGAGCGAAATTTGACGGGATTACCTGCGGCTTTTGTCTGCCCTATTTAACCCCACAAGAAGCCATTAATCTAATTGCAAATGTTTCGAAATTGTTAAAACCAAATGGTGTTTTTTATCTGAGCACCATGGAGGAAAACGAAAATAATAAATCAAGGTATCAAATATCCAGTACAGGCGACCAAGTATATGTAAATTACCATAAGGAAGATTACTTATCTACTGCACTCAGGGAGAATAACTTTGAAACCCTCATTTTAAAACGCTATAGTTCTCCAGATAAGGATGGTTTAATCATCACCGATCTGGTCCTTGTTTGCAAAATTAAATAACCTAAGCAACACATTAAGCTGGTTTATATAGTTTTAGGCAACTATATATGCGATCTGTAATTAGGAATTAAGCAGAAATACAGACTGATTCATCCTCCTCATATTAACTTCTGATTTCCCTGCGCATAAAAAGATAATAAGACAGTGCAAAACAGGCGATACTACCTGCCAGAAGCCCGGTAAGTTGTGGCCACACAATCATCAGGCTCTCCCGTAACGGAAGTGGCGATGGAATGGCACCGGAAAGCTGCTCCATACTCATTGGCCCTAAACTTCTGATAGATGGCATAAGCATGGTAGTTGCGCCATCACTGTATAACTGCCCAGGGGCAACACGCATAACATTCATAATCAATTCATTATAAGCCATAGTTTCACTTTGAGTCAGATAAGCAGCATCTGGTAAAAAGGCCCTAATAGCCAGATTAACTACAATCGGATAAAACACCGTAAAAAACAGCCAGATTCCCAGGGCAGTTAAGGCTGAGGTAGCCGCATGGCGAAAGGCGACAGAAAGCATGATAGACAGGCTTAAATAAAAACCAACATAAACCATGGTGAGTACCGCAAAGCCAAGAATTCTCAAGAGTTCCTGAGGCTCAATCCTTACCCCGGTAAGGAACAGTCCCCCACCGATCATCAGCAATGTAAGGGAAATAAATAGCGTCGCGATAATCAGCATTGCGCTGTAGAATTTAGCTAACAGGATGTTGTCGCGGTATATAGGTTGGGCCAACAATCTCGTCAATGAGCCGCTATTCTGTTCAGAATTAATCGCATCGAAGCCCATAGTGATACCAAGCAATGGCGCTAAAAAACTCATCAGGATATGAAAAGGCGGCATAGATCCGTCTGTAGCACTAAGCAACTTAAGGTAAAAAAATGCATGATCAGGGTCATTGACATTGGTAAAGGCTGCCCGGATGTTAGACATGGAAATGTACAATGAAGCAAAAAATGTAAGCACCACCAGCGCAAGCAGTAGGATAAAACGCCAGCTACGCACGTGGTCCGACACCTCTTTTCTCACCATCACCTTAAAAGGACTAAGCTGGTAAGTTTCCTTTGAATTATTTTTGTTTGTTGCCCAAAAATGGCTTTCGCTAAGCGCTTTCATGCTCTGGGATTAAATTTGTGTTTTTTTCGAAATATTTTTCATAAATCTCATCTAGTCCGTATTGTTTTTGGCTTACAGCTTCAATATCTGCTCCCAATTCAATAAGCCCGCGAATGAGTTTTGGGATAATATTCTGAGTGGTATTAAATTGCAGGTTCACACCGCTAATATTAAGGCTATTAAATTCTGGATAAGTACTAAATTTATCCTTTATTACATCAATAGCTGTTGGTACTTTGGTGAGCCGAATATTGGTTTCTACACCCGTGCTTCCGAAGAGCTCAGAGGAGAGTGTAGGCAGATCTCCAGTAGCAAGCAACTTTCCATCCACGAATATACCTACCCTATCACACACCTGCTGAACGTGGTGAAGGTGGTGTGATGAAAGCAGTACAGTTAAGCCCTGCTCCTGCTGCAACGATTTGATAAGTTCAAGAAACTCCTTTACACCGTTCGGGTCTAGTCCTAAAGTAGGCTCGTCAAGGATAATCAGTTTCGGTTTTTTGATGAGCACTTCAGCCAGTCCCAGCCTTTGCCTCATACCTCGTGAATAATTAGAGGCAGGCTTATCTGAAGCGGCCTTCAACCCTACCAATTCCATTACCCTACGGGCGTTTTCGACGATGCTTTTTTCGGCCAAGCCGTTAAGCCTTGCCATATATATCAGGTTTTCAAGACCAGTTAACTGCGGATAAAAGCCCAGGTTATCGGGCATATAACCCACCTTTCGTTTTACTTCAATCGGATCTCTTGTGGCATCATGGCCACAAACAATGGCCGAGCCACTATCAGGCTCAGTTAGGCCGAGCATCATGAGTATACTGGTTGTTTTACCTGCACCGTTTGGCCCCAGTAACCCAAATATTTCGCCTTGGGAAATCTTTAGGTTAAGCTTATCAACGGCAACATGCGAACCATAACTTTTGCATAGGTTCTTTAAATCTATGATAGGTTCCATCTTTTTGGTTGAAGATTTTAACGTTTCTTAAAAAATGGTTACCTACGACCGTATTTACGGATGAGCACGTATACTACTGAAATTGCCAAGGCGATAATGAGTATACCAATCCAGCCAGAAAGTACAGAGGTTTTAACGAAGATTCTAAAGGCTGCCTGAGCGTTGGTGTTGTTACCTCCAAGCGTAAAAGTGGCACTATAATCTCCTGCAATTGTTTTATCTGGCACTTTTAGCGTCGCTTTAATGCTTACTTTCTTCCCGCCATCCAACCTTTCAATTTGGCTTGGCGAAAAAGTTGCTTCCCATCCGGTTGGCAGTTGAGAAGAAATACTCAGCGAGGATAATGGCAAGGTGCCTGTATTATGCAATTCAAGCTCAATATCTTTATGAGAACCGGCCGTAAGCTCTTCACTCAACCTTCCGCTCGGCGTACTAAGGCTGGCACCATAAGATCCCTTAACAACAGCTTCCAGTTGCAACGGCAATGTCAGCGAAGATGATACGGCTTTGATAGGAATAATGTATTTCCTAACAGCAGCGTTACCTGATGCAGTAATTTCGATGGCTATTTCACGCGTTTGGCCACTCGCTAAGTTAACAGAAGTAACCTGACTGCCATCTACACGGTAGCTAATCTGCCACCCTATAGGCAATTCAGACTTGAGTTCATAAACTTGTTGAGTAGCTGTTCCATTGTGCAGCGAAGCTGAAAAACGGAACGGCTCGTTAACAGCCGATTCGATGTTGACCAGCTTGGCCGTAAATCCCGATGTCTCTTTCGGGGCACCTTGATTTTGCGCATGAAGGGGTTTCGTTGCAGCAAAAAAAGTTAATAATAAAAATGTGCGAAATAAACCTTTTCGCAAGGGTTTGGGTAGTAATTGTACTGACATAATCTAAACCAAAATATTAATAATTGCTCTAAAAAATGCTTTCTGATCTTGTTATCTGATTAGGCCCCAAAACAAAAAAAAGTTGTATTTTTTTCAAAATATTTTAACAATTTTTAACAATTATCACCGTAGATCATGGCACATCATCATAGAAACATACTATAGATCAAGAACGTTCTCCCCTCACCGGTTTTATAAAATATTGGAACTAAAATGGCATGCAGGGTTAAATCAGGGGTTCATCTATTTTTTGGTACTGCCTGCTGCCAAATAAACCTTATTGTAGCGGCTATCCTTTTTGTTGCGCAGATAAACAACCGAGCAATAACATTCACAAAAAGATAAAAGCGGAAAGAAGGACTGCCTAAACCGAAGCACGCTACATTTGCTTTCCCAAAAACTATATGTTATGCATTTTTTGGAGCGCACGGACTTAGCAAAATTTAAGTCTGTTCCTGTTCTCTGCTATATCCTTTCACTGCGTTTCAAGGATGCCGCTTTGCCCAGGGCTAAACACACAGTTTCGCATTAGGAAAGGAGTGTTTGTCTTTTTTTTGCACTGCCTGCTGCCAAATAAACCTTATTGTAGCGGCTATCCTTTTTGTTGCGCAGATAAACAACCGAGCAATAACATTCACAAAAAGATAAAAGCGGAAAGAAGGACTGCCTAAACCGAAGCACGTTACATTTGCTTTCCCAAAAAACTATATATGTTATGCATTTTTTGGAGCGCACGGGCTTAGCAAAATTTAAGTCTATTCCTGTTCTCTCTTATATCCTTTCACTGCGCTTCAGGGATGCCGCTTCGCCCAGGACTAAACACACAGTTTCTGCAAGGCAAAAAAAGATTATAACAATACAGATATAACCCGGTTTACACCTTGAATTCACTTCTCATTACCATTTAGCAAGTCCATATTATTGATAATAACACCCAAAATACCCACCTATTAAGGGCTTAAAATTCTTTATCACCAAATTCACTGGTAGGAAGTTTAGCTTTACCGGTAAGCTTATTTAGGTTAAAGCTGAAATTCAGTAAAAAAACATCGGTTTCATAAATATAGTTGGTAGTAGTATAAAAGTCTTTTCCGAATGTTGTTATCCTTTGCCTGTTCGATTGGTTCATGCCAAGATCCATGTTCTGCCATTGCAGCGTTGCAGAAAAACGTCCATCCATAAATGTTTTCTTAACAGCGGTATTCGGAACCAGAAACTTTGAATCTTCGCCCTGTGCAGTTGGCCGCTTCGATAAATAATTCACATTTCCCTGCACACTCCAGGTTTTGCTCAGTTTGAAACTGGTATTGGCGTTTATAGAAAATACCCAGTTAGCATTATTTATTACCGAACTGCTACCCAGTACATTTAAATCTCCAGATACCTTATAATTATAAACATTGCCTCCCACGTATAGGGACCACCATTTAACTGGCTGTAGATTGGCTCCCAGCTCAAGGCCAAAGGAACGTGCTTTTTCTGCATTCGTAAATACCCTGTTCAGGATCGTATCGGCATAAACACTATTTACGCGCTGTATAGGATTTTTGATGTTCTGATAGTAGAGGGTTGAAAAAAAAGAGCCCTTTTTAAAGTTTCTGGTCAGTCCGAGTTCTACAAGATCGATAAAAGACGGCTTTAGGTCTGGATCGCCCTGTTCTAATGTTTCTGAGTGTTCTCGTTCGGGTATAGGGTTAAGCTCATAGTTATTGGTACGCTGAATTCTTCTGGAATAGCCAGCCTTTAGCTTCAATCCGTCGTTAATATTATAAAGCAGGTTTAAAGAAGGAAAAAGATTGGAAAGGTTAAGCTTATGTACTGCAGGATCGTAAGAAAGATTTAACCTTCTGGTGGCATATTCGTAACGCAGTCCTCCAATATATTCCAGTTTATCCTCTTTTCCAGAATACTGCGAATAAACCGAATGGATCTGGTTCTTTGCGCCGGCAGTCCCTCTAAACCGGTTGGCATCCGGCTGCGAAATCGCAGGGCTTACAAAATAATCGAACTGTCCATCCTGGGTATCATACCTGAACTGATAACCGCTTTCGAATTTCCCTTTGCCAACATTAACAGCGTAATCTAACTTAAACCTGTAGCCATTAATCGGGTTCTTATAGGGATTAAAAACATACTGAATCGTATCTGTTGTATTGGGATATCCCAGATTCCTGTTCCTGGTATTGCCATAAAGATTTGCATTTTCATATAATAACGAAGCTGTCAATGAGGATTTATCTGCAAAAGTATGGGTATAATCCAGATTGCCCAGTGTAAAAGTACCTTCCTTTGTTTGCAGGTTAGAGTTGTAATAAGTGGTTGATCTAATAGGAACCCCTGTTGAAAGATCTGACGTGCTATTGGTGTAAACCAGGTCTGCCAATCGCGCCTGGTAACGCTTCCCACTGAAAAAGCCAACAGAAAAGGAGTTGTTTTTGTTTGGAGCATAAATGGCAGATAATCTGCCTGCGTAGTTATATTTATCGAAACTACGCTCACCGTTCGAAGGAAAACGTGTAATGGTATTATTGGTAAAATTCTTGGTGTACACATCTCCTTCACGGTAGCCCGCATTATCATTTCTAAGGTAATTTCCACCAACAGAAATATCCCATTTATCTTTTCTGAAATTCAGCGTAACATCGCCACCAAAGCGCTTGGGCTTTTCCTTGTTGTCATAGTCGGTGGTACTTGGAAGTCCGGCCTGGGCATTGGCGGTCAAGGTAAATCCGTCGTTAGCACCTTTCTTGGTAACGATATTGATAATACCCGCCTTTCCATCGGGATCATATTTTGCAGAGGGAGAGGTAATCAGTTCTATATTCTCCAGGCTGTTGGCAGGTAACTGGCTTAAAACACTCTGTGCATCAGTAAGTACTGGTTTGCCATTTACCAGGACAAGAAATCCGGTCGATCCCCTAACGCTGATCTGCCCCTCTCCGTTAACCGCGACAGAAGGCAGGTTCTTCAATACATCAATTGCAGTTCCACCTTTTGCACTTTCAAACTGGTCTGCGCGATAAGATTGTTTATCGATCTTATTGGAAGCATTAACCTTTCCACTGCTAATGTTCACCTGGTTTAACAACTCGCTCGTTGGTGTGAGCGTAACCGAACCTAGGTTAACCATTCTTGTATCGTTAATATTTACAGGAATAAACCTGTTCTTGTATCCAATATAAGCTATTTTCAGTACGTATTGGCCAATCTGCAGCTTACTGATCTCAAATGATCCGTTTGGCCTGGTTAATACACCTCCAACTACTGTCGAATCTGCTTTTTTTAAGAGCGCCATACTGGCATATTCGAGCGGCTGTTTGGTCTGCTGATCGATAAGAATACCTTTAATGGTAACATTTTGAGCCTTAATGGCCAGGCTAAAAAAAACAAGTAAAAGAACTACGATAAATCTGGAGAGTTGCATGAATGGTATACTGAATGATTAATGATCTGCTATTATCAAATGGATATTAAATTAAATGATGTATTTAATCACATCATCTATTTTCCCAACAAATATAACTCCCTTTTAAGTCTTCCAAAACTTTCTTTTGCAGCAGTTTTAGTACAATTGGCATTTTTTGCCAGAGGTATTTTTCAGAATTGGCTCAATCTCCGACTTCAGCCATTTCAATTGGTTTATCATTTAATATTTCGATTGGTCAAAACCATTGGCTTATTCGCCTTGTTCATTAGATATCAACCTTTTAAAAAACAGTAATTATGGCAAGTACAAAAGCAGCTGCTAAGAGCGCAGCAAAAACCGGAAAAATTGAGGACACTGAATTTCATGAATTCTTTGTTGATGAGTTAAAGGATATTTATTGGGCAGAAAAACACCTGGCGAAAGCGTTACCGAAACTTCAAAAGGCATCAACAAGCCCCGAACTTGCAGCAGCCTTTGAAAAACATGCTGTAGAGACAGAGGGACATGTTGCAACACTTGAAGAAGTATTTGAACTGTTGGAAGAAAAACCTGTTGCAAAAAAATGTGATGCGATGGCTGGGCTTCTGGAAGAAGCAAACGGGATTATTTCGGACACAGATAAGGGAACGATGATACGTGATGCCGGGCTCATTTTAGCAGCACAAAAGGTAGAACACTATGAAATTGCCACTTATGGAACCTTGCGGGTATTTGCGCAAAACATTGGCCGTGATGATATTGTGGGCCTTTTGAGCCAAACACTGGAAAATGAAAAAGCAACAGACGTTACGCTAACTGAAATTGCAGTGGGAGCAGTAAACGCACAAGCGGTTTCTGAATAATAGAACAAGCTGGCCTGAACCAATTTACAGGCCAGCTTCGCTCAAAACACCAAAATAACCTTGTAATCATTCTGTCCCCACCTGCTCACCAATAGTGTTGATCCAAATAGCCAAAACTGAAAAAACTTCAGCAAATGCACTGAAAAAATTTCATTTTTTATGAAATTTTTTCAGTAAAAACCGTTCGCCAGACCGTTGTAAGCGCCTTGGCACAGCACTTGATCCCCTTGAGGCGTAACCTTTAAAAGAAGGTTAAAACGTTAAATTAATTGATTTATAGTCCATTTATTATTAAAACATTAAAAGGAGAAAACACTATGACATTGGTTAAATTCAATCCAGAAAAAAAGAACAGTTCATTATTGCCAGGCTTTAATGATATCTTTGAATCCGTATTAGGGGATACCTTTTTTAACGACCGTCGTTTAAGCAGCGTACCTGCAGTCAACATTTCCGAGTCTAATGAAGAATACCACATCGAACTGGCGGCACCTGGATTAAAAAAAGAAGATTTCAAGGTATCGGTAGAGCGGGATATGCTGACAATTTCTACGGGACAGCATACCGAAAATAATACGGAGGGTAAAACCTATAACAGAAGGGAATATAGCTATTCTTCATTTAGCAGGGCATTTACCCTTCCAGAAAGTGCTGATGTAGAGCGTATCGAGGCCGCTTATACAGATGGCATACTCAAACTCAATATTCCAAAAAAAGAAGAAGCCAAAGCGATCTCCAGACAGATCGAAATACAGTAAACTCCCAAGTGCCGCATTTTGCGGCACTTTTTATTAATAATGTATTGAAATCCCTTTAGAAAAAATACAATAGTTTAACTATGGAAACCCGTTTCACCATCAATATCAGCCTTCAGGGACCGGGTGGAAAAATTACCTATGGCAAATTTTCTCTTGGCCGGGATAAAAAGCAAGCCACCGAAATTTTTTTACTTTTAAAGGGTAGCGCAGAAGATGCACCCGGATGTTCATTAAAAATAGAATTTCTGGAAGAAATTATAGGCTTGCCCGTTCCTATCGGCACAATAAATTGCTGTTTGGATGAGCTAAAAGAAAATATTGCCATCATTTCCAGAGAAATATTCCGTATCGCTCATCTGGAGAATGGAAATATCGATTACTAATATTGATTGGACAAAAGAAAGTATTCGTTGTCTGTCCATTCATAATTAATAAGGGGTTAGACAGCTGCTATTTTTACAAACGGCTGCCTGAACCCCATTTTAAATAAGTTCCGATTTAAGAGATTGTGAAGTCAGGGAGTTTTATTTTCTGACCGCCTTCCATCGCACTTTCGTGGGCAAGGATGCCTACACAGGTAATATTTGCCGATTGCCTTGCATCAGGGAAAGGTGCACGCTCCTGGATTAATGCAGAGATGAACTCGTGTACCAGATGAGGGTGAGAGCCACCATGGCCAGCTCCCTGAATAAATGACAGGTGCTGATTGTTCTCTCCATCGTACACACCACCAGTAGTAAAGTGCTGTATCTCTTCTGGGAGCAAATGTGCATAATCTGGAATGGCTACTTTTTGAGGAGTTTCACCGGTATGAATCACAGAATGCTCGTGCTCTATCAGCGTCCACTCGAAGCTCTTTTTCGATGCATAAACATCAAAGCTCTCCCTATATTGTCTTGCTGTATTGAACAATGACCTGGTTACTTCAGCCGCCAGATCTGAGTCTTTAAATTTAATATGACAGCTTTCCACAGCAAATGGTGATCCATATTTGGGGATTAGATGTGCATCGATTGTTCCTGAACCAAAACAAGATACATATTCGGCGTCGGCTTTGGCCAATGCCAGAACTGGTGCAACACAATGTGTAGCATAATGCATTGGAGGCAAACCCTCCCAATACCCTGGCCACCCAGCCATTTCCTGTTGGTGCGAGGCCCGTAAAAATTGTAGTTTGCCCAGCTCACCGCTTTCATAAAGCTCCTTTACAAATAAAAATTCACGGCTGTAGATCACCGTTTCCATCATCATATAAGTTAATCCCGTTTCCTGAACCGCTGCAACAATTTGCCGGCACTCCTCTACACTGGTAGCCATAGGAACTGTACATGCTACATGTTTACCTGCCCTAAGCGCTTTTAACGATTGCTCAGCATGATTTTGGATCGGCGTATTGATGTGTACCGCATCTACATCCGGATCTTTCAGTAATTCGTCAAAGTCGGTATACCTTTTAGCAATGCCAAAGGCATCCCCGATATGGTTAAGTTTCTCCACATCTCTTTGACAAATGGCATACATGTTAGCGTTGGGATGTTTCTGGTAAATCGGTATGAACTCTGCACCGAAACCGAGGCCTACTATGGCAATGTTTATTTTTCTTTGCTCCATTATTTATTGAAATGTGATTTTAAAAATTCAAGTCCTTCTCTGGCAAAATCATCCTGACTATCAGCAAATGGACGCCAGATACATACGGCTGCCGCCAAATCCTGGTTTGCTGGCGTAAAACTCTCTATCGAGACTATCCCCTGGTAGTTTATAGCTTCTAGTCCTGCCTTATAGGCAGCCCAGGGTGTTTGTCCTGTACCAGGTGATCCCCTGTAATTCTCTGAAACTTGCAGGTGCAGCAGCTGATCACCAGCCAACTTAATCGCAGTTTCTATATTCCTTTCCTCTATGGCCATGTGAAATCCGTCGAGCAATATTCCCGCTGAAGGATGGTTAATATCCTTTACCAGGCGCAGTACATCTTCGGCAGTGTTTACCAAATCCGACTCAAATCGGTTAAGCGGTTCTATAGCCAAACGTACTCCCCTAGATTCAGCCATTTCAGCAGCAATCTGCAGGTTAAAAACGGCTAATTGCCATTCCTTTTCACGCTGTTCTGGCGGTACCATCCTGGCTTTGCCTACTGCAGAATACATTGGGCCCGCAAAAATGGAAACACCCCAGGATACACATAAATCCAGGCAGGTTTCAATATACTTCAAACAGTTTTGCCGAACATCTGGATCTTCACTGGTCAGATCACGGCTAGCACTAAAAGCACCGCAAACAACCGCCTTTAACTTATATTTTTGAAGCGCTAAACGTACCGTTTCAACGTCCACCAGGGACGGATCTTCGACAGCAATCTCTACCGCATCAAATCCGAGCGCCGAAATTTTAGAAAATAGTTCTTCGACAGATGAGGTTTGGAATGGAGAAGTCCACAACCAGGTACTTGCTCCATATTTTATATTTACTGACATATTTAATTCTCCTGTGTCGTTCGATTTTCTAACAGCACAACTTTGTATCCTCCTTTTGACCTGAAATACAGCATCAGCAAAAGGTAGCTACCCAACATGATTAACGGAAAGATGACAATGTAACGAAGGGCTTCTTTCTTTGCGCCATCACGTATGGCAGTTACAGTGTTCTGGTCTTCAGGGCTAGCTCCTGAAAGCTTAGTTTGGTCCAACCCTTCATAGTCGCCAAATAAACTGGTTTTCTTTTCTGTTACATAGGTATTATGGATAACCGTGTGGTTTACAACATCATATTGTGCAATTTTCCTATCTACAGATTTATCCTGGATAAAACCAAGAATCCCTGCGCCGATTACCCCTGCGGCAATCATTCCTAGTCCGCCGGTAATATTTAGTGTCAGCGCCCCCCCTTTTGGAAATTGTTCTGAAACGAGGCCCAACATGGTAGGCCAAAAGAAAGATTTAGCTAATCCGTAAATGGTTGCAGCTACGAGTATCATCATTCCGGTAGATGCAGAAAGCATATATAAGCCAATTACAGCAACTCCGGAGCATAGTGACAACAAGCCCAATGAGGAAATCTTATGCACGAGCGGCCCCGCAAAAAACCTCAATACAAACATAATTGCTGAGGTGTAAACGAGTACCCAACCGGCTTGAAGTCCGATTTTGGTCATTTCGGGAGTCATCAAATCAGTAATCCAACTATCTGTACCCAGTTCTGTAGTAGCCAGAGGAATCATTACCAATAGTAGAATAATAAACAAAGGACGGCCGAAGCTTCTGGTGTAATACCAAAATGCTCCAGTGATCAACAGGGTAATGATTACATTGGTTGGGATAGACCATCCAAATACGGCACCAAGTTGAAAGATAATCAGGGTAACAATAATCAGTGCTCCACCTGCCCCCACTTCCTGAAGCATCTCTTTGTAAGACACTCCTGCCTGAACCCTTTCGTTTAACGGGAACTTACGACCCAGTATCATGATTCCATAAATCAACGTAGGAATCAATATCAAAGCTATTTTATATTCCCACCTGGTTTCAACACCTAATGTCAGTGCCATTACGCCTCCTAAAACTAAGCCACCTGCCCAGCCTGCGTGAAGGATGCTGAGCCATTTGATCTTTTGTTTGGGAAACATCGTGGCCACTACCGGATTCGCTACCGCTTCAACAGTACCATTGCCTATGGCTACAATGAAAGAGCCCAGATATAACATCCAGTATCCATTCGCAAATATGGTGAGAAATGCCGAGGATATATGACACACTACAGCAAATATCATGGCTGTTTTATAACCTATTTTATCGATTACCAGACTAAAAAGCACAATACTGATGGCGAAAGGCCATAAGCCCACTCCCGCAATCTCCCCCAGCTGAGTCTGGGTTAAATTGAAGTCAATGCCCCATTGAGGTAAAATCAAAGCCCTCAGAATAAATCCGAATGCTGTGGTAACCAGCGATATAAAGCAGGCATAAAAGAGTTTCATATCCGGAACAGATTGAGCCCCGGAATTTTCAGCACTTAATTTTGACATGATGAAGAGGTTTAGTTTATATTTGGTTATTTAGTTACTTTCATTACCCCATTCATAATTCTCCAGTGTCCAGGAAAAGAGCAGATATATGGATAGTCGCCCACTGCATCCGGTACTTTAAATCTCAATCTGAACTTCGCTTCCGGATTTACCAGGGGGGTATAAAACAATACTTCAGGTATTTTAGGTACATATTGCATTTCTGCACCTTTAGGATTCCGAGCCAGTTTATCTGCGGCTGCCCCCACTTTCTCCATGCTCCCTTTTTTAAGAATGAGCAAATTGTGCTGCATAAAATCAATATTATCGAACACCAGCTCAACTGTCGTCCCGGCTTTTACAGTAAAAGTTTTTTTATCAAACTTCATTGCATTTACAATAGGTTTTATGGTAATCACCTGGTCTGCTTTCGTTTTATCTGCAGGTTTTGTAGCTGGTGTTTTTGCTAACTCCGAAGCATTTTTAACGTGTTTTGAACCCGCAATTTTTAGTGCCTCTTTAATCCATCTATCGCCAGTGTTTACAGAATCCTTTTGAGCGGCAAGCAGGTCATTCGCAATAGACGGCGATGCCGGCAGGTCAGCAATTTTCAAAAATGCAGCCAAACGGGTATTTAGATTTTTATCTTTTAACAAGCCTGTTCCTTGGATAGCCGCCAGAGCGGCAGCCGTATTAGGCAATACCTGTAAAGCTGCTTTTCGAACCCCGGCAGAAGGGTGATGTAATGCATGCACTGCTACCTGGAAAGCTTCAGTTGTGCTGTACATCCCCAAGCCATGCAATGTCCATAAGGCATGTATAGCCGGTGCGTTGATCCCGAGCTCGTCCACCTCTTGATTGCGGATCATTTTGTATAAATCAGGCACCAATGTTTTATCCCCTTTTTCAACAATTAGGCGCTGTGCCGTCATACGCCAGAATAGGTTATCACTTTGTAAACCCTTTAATAGTGATTTTGGGTCATTTTTATCCAATGATTTGATGGCTGATGGCTTTGCTTTATTATAGACCACTTTATAGATCCGTCCGTGTACGCGGTCTCTGAGCGGATTAACGTAAGCATTTCCTTTACCAGTTTCAAAACCTGGAGGAGTTGGGTTGTGCTGGATAATGAAATTATACCAATCAAGCAACCAAACAGCACCATCAGGACCAACCTCAGTCTGCACAGGCGCAAACCACTCATCGGCACTGGCTACCAGGTTCCAACCGTCTTTTTCTTTAAATCCGGATCCGGAAGGCTCCAGTATGGCCTGGTGAACTACACGTCCGGTTGGTTCATTAACAAAAGCAATCCGGTTCCAGTAAGCTTTAGGGAAATTTCTGGCCGTATATAGATTATGTCCTGCTGCAGAGGTAAAGCCGTTAAAAACATCCACCTGACGTAAGTTTTTGGTCACCACATGCATCGCATAATGTCCGTCTATCTTATCTATGGCCTGGTTAGCCAGAACACCGATTTTATCAAGGTAAGGACTCGGAATACCTAAAAAAGCACTATGGGTATTGTTTGCTGTAGAAAGGAATACATCATTGTTTTCGGAGAATCCCAGGCCCCAGGTATTGTTACTGGTACCACCTAAATACTCCAGATTTTTCCCGTCACCGTCAAAACGGAAGGCACCCTGACCAAATTTGATTGCTTTACCACCAACCGTTCCGTTATAACCTGAGTAGCCTACTGTACCCCAGATTTTATTATCGAATCCATAATGTAGACTTGAAGGACCGGCATGGGTATCAAATGTGCCCCATCCGCTAATTATGGTTTCCCTGATATCAGCCTTGTCGTCGGCATTTGTGTCTTTCAGAAAAATGAAATCAGGTGCCTGAGCAACAATGACCCCTCCGTTAGCGAAAACAATACCAGTTGGAATATTTAACTTATCAGCAAAAATGGTGAATTTATCAGCCTTGCCATCTCCATCTGTATCTTCACAAATTTTAATCCTGTCATGCCCTTCGCCCTTAACATCTCTAACGGTATTTGGGTAGTCAACTGTCTCTACGATCCATAACCTGCCACGCTCGTCCCAGGCCATGGCAATTGGTTTCAATATATCAGGCTCCGAAGCAAACATCTCCAACTTAAAATCAACCGGAATCTGGGTCATCAATTGCGATTCTGTGGGACTCAGCGCAGCTTGCAGTTTAAAGCCACCAGGTCTTTTTTCATAATTTGGAAGTTTGGCATCACTATATTCCGGAGCTGGTTTAGGCAATTCTTCCCATCGCTTTTTTGCTTCATCATTAACGGCCCATAGTACCCCGTTCTCCAGCAATTTAAGGAAAGATGGATTTTTCCAGGTACGCTCGTCGTGGCCATAAGCAGTATAAAACACTTTGCCTTTACCATAGTTCTTCACCCAGGTATAAGGTTCATGATGATCGCCTTCCACCCGCTCTGTAAGTACATGAATATCTTTTGCAACCTTATCGTGCACATAAGTTTCGTCCCAGGTGCTAAATGACGTTATGCCTTCCATAACGGGATGTTGGGCATCTACAATTGTTGCAGAAAAATCGCCTGTTTTATGGCTCTTGAACTGTCCGCCTACCATATCGATATAAGCAGCTGAGTTTTGAAAGCAAAAGGATGCACAATGAACGGGAATAAATCCCTTACCACTTTTCACATAATCCAGAAGAGCCTTTTCCTGTGGCCCTGTGATTTGATCATGGTTTGAATAGATCATTAGTGCGTCGTACTTTGACAGGTTTTCTGCATTCAGATCATTTACATCAGTTGTATATGAAATATTAATTCCATTTTTAAAGAATTCCTGGGAAATGATTTCTGCAAATTTTTCAGAATTATGGTGCTGGCTGTCGTGCCCCAGGAGCAAGATCTCCAATCGCGGCGATTTTATATCTGTTATTAAACTAGCGTTAAAGCTGAATAGTGCGATCAGGCAAATAACGCCTATCGCTAAGTACTTTTTCATTGTGTGTGTCTATTTTGGTTAGCATTTAAAAGCTAATATCTAGAAATAAGCGTACAATGCCTCCTACTTTTTTGTCCAATACTGACTGTATTTTATCAATCAGTTTATTACATTTGACCACTAACATGTCAACAAAAAGGATGTATTAATGTTATTGAGTCGAATATGAAAGCAGCTGTTCAAAAATCTACGATCCCCGAAACACAAATGTTTATCATCAAAAAACTGGAGGACAAACATTTCGATCCAGTCTGGCATTCGCATTGCGAATACCAGTTATTTGTGGTGTTAGAAGGTACAGGAACGAGATTTATCGGCGATAGTATTAAATCCTTCGGGCGTGGCGACCTGGTATTCACAGGTGCCAACCTGCCGCATCTTTGGCGAAGTGATGAGGCTTATTTCAAAAAGGATAGTCAATTGAGCGTCCATGGGATTGTCATCTACCTACAGGAAAACTTCATGGGTGAACAGATGATGCAAAAGGAAGAAATGCTGCTGATCAAAAAGTTATTAAAAAAATCGGCCAGAGGATTGGAGTTCTACGGGGAATGCAAAGACCTTGTTACCCGTATGATGAAAGCGCTCACACTAATGAGTGGATTAGAGAGCTTAATCCAACTACTCAAAATCCTTCAAGTACTGGCAAATTCGAAAACTTATCATTACATCTCACATACAGCATATAGTGATCCTGTTAATGAGAATGAGACCGACCGGATGAACAAAGTTTACGAATATGCACTCGCAAACTTTCGGAGCAGGATTTCCTTGCCGGAACTGGCAGAAATATTGTGTATGACTCCATCCTCATTCAGCAGATATTTTACGGCGAGGAACAACAGGACATTTTCCAAATTTATTATGGAACTACGCATCAAATACGCTTGTAAACTACTGATGGAAACCAATATGCCTGTATCTTTAATCTCCTATGAAAGTGGATTTAACACCTTGTCCAATTTCAACAAGCAGTTTAAGGAAATTATGAATAAAAAACCGCTGGAATATAAAATACAGTTCTCAAGTATTTGATACATTGGCATCTTTCAGCTGGGCGCTAAAGATACACGATGCTAAGAGAAAGCTGATATGAACAATGAAGAAGGTTCCTTACAATTCTGGAAGTACCGGCTATATTGAACTGAAACATAAAATCTCTGTTCAATATTGCCTAATATTTATTTCATAAAGTCAATGCTGCCATATTAGCCAGTTTCGTCCATACCAGCCTGGCTTAATTCTTAAATTCGCGGACTTCCGAATAACCGGTAGATTCATAGATTGGACATGACGATGCGATCTCTGCCGCCTCATCCAGGCTGTTTGCCTTTAACAATAAAAATCCACCCACGATCTCCGTTCCTACTTTATGAGTGGCATGGGTGATTGTTGTTCCATCCCCAGTGATGAGTCTCCCCTCCAGTGTTAAGGAACTCCCCCCGGCTAAACGGCCTTCAGCTTTTAACCGGGTCAGCCAATTGCTCCAACGCTGCTGATGAACCTGCAAATATTCAGCAGGATGTTCATCCATTCTTCCATCTGGCTCGCGGAATAAAATGATATAATCTTTCATAAAAAAATATTTTCAGTAAAAATAAAACGAATTCGATGCAAATACAACGGAATATAATATCTATTGATTTAGATTAGCAACATGAAACCTTTAGTAAAACTAATTACCGCCTGGCACTAAGGCAGATCCCGGAGATGGAGTGGTTTTATATACTAGATACGCTGAATGACCATAATGAGACCAGGAAAACAGATGTGATCAGTTTTCGTCTCTTAGTGGAATCCACAACAGGTATAGATATTTTGAACAGGATGCTTAAAGCCGGTCTGAACGCAATACCTACAAAGCCACGGGCTGTTTCTGCAGCGTTTGCAAGTGGTTGTCCACAAATTGTAGCTTCAATTACCCCATTATGAAATTCAATACCCTTCAAGATTGTAAGTGTATTGTCTCCATTAGCCTCACCTTTTATCTGCAGGACTAAGGCATTTTTACCTTTATAGAAAGATTTTTCGACAGTTACCATCATTTTTGTTTTTTATTGAAAAAATGTTTGTTCAAAAAAGGATTTCTGTTTATACCGGTATGTTTAAATCCATGCCCAAACTTAGCGGTTGAACAGCATTGGCGCCTGATTTTGAGCTAAAATGAGCCAAATTGAGCTAAATGAGACCGTTATTGAGCTAAAATGAGCCGTTATAGTTGTCGGGCAATGGTACAAGGGGCTTGGGGTTTGTGGCAGCCTGCTTAAGGGCAGCATAACCATAGGCGGTGGCGGCATTCTGCAAAAACAGGCACTGGCTTTACCTTTTAGGTAAAGAAAAGGTAAAGCCGGGGTAACCCTGGGGTAAGCCTGGGGTTAACCTGGTAGCAAGAAAGGGTAAACAACAGGTAAAGGAAGGGTAATCAAATATGGTCCTTTCACTGGCTTTTTTTTTAGGCAGCCAGTAAATCTTTCATGTAAAAACGATCACCGCCAGGCAGTTTTACAGGCTTTACGTACCGTCGTTTACCTTACTGTTATTCAATTGGTTAAACCCGTTGTGCTGAAGCGCTAAAGGTTCTTTCCCTCCAAACAAATATAATTTAATTGAAGCGCTGATCCTGCAAGCGGTCATATTCCTTTACATAATCTGGATGTTCTGTGCCCATCACCCGGTCCCAGATTCTGAAATACAAGCCATAATTCCCCTTAAATTTACTGTGATGGAGGTTATGGTGTACCGAAGTATTCAGGATTTCGAATGTCCAGGTAAAGCGGAACCATTTAGGCATAATTTCATAGCCCAGGTGTCCGTACACATTAATGATGAAACCGGTTACGGTAAAGAGTAATATTGTTAAGGGATGCATCGGCAGCAGGATCACGATTGGCACTAAAACAAGTCCCTCGGTGATGGCTTCCAGTATATGAAAACTGTAGGATGTCCATGGTGAGGGATTGGTGCTCTTGTGATGGACCAGATGGGTAAGTTTGAACAATTTTTTGTGATGCAATAATCGGTGCATCCAATAAAAATAAGTATCATGTATAATCAAGCTCAGTACCAGCGCAACCCCCATGTACCACATTGGAAAATCATTGATGTGTGTATAAATTCTGGTGTATTGATGCAGAGGTGTAAAAACCAGCCCAGCTGCGATGATTGAAAATACCAGTGTACTCTGCATGGAATGCCATACCTCACGGATGAAATCTTTTTTTGTGGCTAGTTTTTGCTGAATTTTAGATTTACCAAGCTTAACAGGCATAAACAGATAAAACAGCGCAAAAGGAATTCCGGCAAGTATAAAATACCGGATAGCCGAAGCACTAAAAATCCCCACTATGGTTTCTATTATCTTTTCCATATCTATTTTATTTTTATACTCCAAAAGTATAAAGCAAATGGTTTTTGCACCGTTAACAAAAGATAATTTAGGGGCTTAACAAAAGATAATTTATGTTATTGTTTTTCCTTTTGTATGCATCCTTTTGCGAATTCGGCTTAATGATACTGGGGTGATACCGAGCATAGATGCGATATATTTATCAGGCACGCGGTTTACCAGGTCAAAACGCTCGGACAGTAGTTCCCGGTAACGCTCTTCTGGCGATTGTGTAACAAAGGATTCTAGCATTTTTAAAGATTCGGCCAGCATTTTCATCAGGAAAAAATTTCGGAGCGGTTCATACTCTGGGTGGATTTTCAAAACCTCTTCCAAAATATCATAATCGATCTGTAGTAACTCCACAGGCTCCAGTGCACGGTAAATAAACCGTGAAGGTTGGCGGTTAATAATGGTATCATGTGAGGCAATAAACTGGCCCTCCCAGCGCAGCAGAAGTGTAGCCTCATCTCCATTTTCCTTAATGGTGTACGCTCGGATGACACCTCGTTCAATAAAAGCCAATCGACGGCTGTTTTCTCCTTCGCGGATGTAGGCTTCATTGGCTTCAAGCGATACCGGAGTCGCCATGGCAAATAATGGTGCGGTATCGGCAGGCAGTACACCTGCTAAATCAAACAATAATTTCTGTAAAGTATCAATTGATCTTCCCATATTAAATAGAAAAAATGCCGATGAGCAAAGTGCTCAATTCAAAATATCCCTGCAGGCCTGCAAAAATAACGCCAACACAACCTGAGCGATGCAGTAAACATATAGTGTATCCTTCCGGAAATTACGCGGCCAGAAGTAAAGGCATCAAAAGGTCCGGTGGAAAATTTATCTTTATGATGGATGCAAATGACATTGGTTGCTCTAATAGGATTTTAACACAAATGAGTACATGCTAAAACACCCTAAAATAGGCTATTATGTGGGTATTTCGGCAGTTTCATTGAAATACGCATAAAAGCTTTGCTCTTTTTATCAGTGACCTGGATCGAGCCCCCGAAATCAGTTACCCAGCAAAAGGAAACGATGTCCTGTTTCCTACACTTATCTTATTATCAAAAAAATCCACGATTAAACGCAAATCAGACAGAAAATGGTTCGAGAAGCGCCCACTTGGGTTCACAAACCCTCTTTACAGTCCGTAAAGAGGGTTTGCTTTTTCACTGGAAAATTATCTGCCTTAATAGTTATTTAAAGCTGATTTTGGTTCGAGCCCAATAGTTTTTTTGCTATTCCATTGCTATACAATAAGGAATAAGAAGAAGTGTTGAGCTATATCACGAAATCGGTATAAAATAATCTACAATACATTTTTTCTCTGGATGTACCCTATAATCATTATGATAGATCTCAAAAGGATCTCGATCAGCTTTTTTATATCCATTTTCGGCCATCCATACAAAAAGGCTATTCCAGGATTTTTCAAACTCCGTAATCCCAATTACAAAACTTCCAACAATAAATTTCCCTTTTTCGATGGAGGTTCTCCCAATATTTCCTGATGGTTTAATTGGTTCCGTTAGCGTAATGCAAGCGCTTATTCTAACTTTTTCTGGACTTGTGATTTTAAAACTATCGTGATAAATAGTGACCATTTTTGTCTCAGGATTTTTCAGTAAACCTAATGGGGTTGCCCACTTAACTAAAGTGTCATAAGATGTAGCAATTCCCTGCTCTCCAATGCTTGTTACATAAGCCAATTCTAAATTAGCCATTTCCCTGATTTCAATTTTTGCATTCATTTCTATCCAATTTTTAAGATTATCAATGCTGCAAATGTATTCCTCAAAAGCGACCAACTCTTGTCCATTCTTGCTTTCAATTTTACTGATCTTGCTAAATTTCCCTTTTTTTTGTTTACGGAATTCAGATGGACTTATATTATAATATTTTTTAAAGGATCTTGTGAGGGAAGAATTACTGTTAAAACCGAACAAAAGTGAAAGCTCAGTAATGCTTGCTTCCGGCTTATGCATTAAAACAGAAGCTACTTTTTCAATTCTCTTTCTATTGATGTAAGCATTTAATGTCTCATTTGTAATAGCCTTGAATATCCTGTGAAAATGAAACGGTGAAAAACAAGCTACTTTTGAAATCATTTCTAAAGACAAACTTGTATCAAGATTTTCATCTATAAATTGTAGCGCCTTATTAAGGCTGCTGATGTAGGTTATTTGTAATTCTTTATCAAAACTTGGCATTTTAAAGGAATAAGTATCATTCGATCCCGATGGGATCAGTTTTTTTATCTTAAAGGCGCGATGTTAGCTATTTTCATCAATATGATCAAGTAGGCTCCCTAATGACCTGACCCGTATTGATGTATCTCAAAAGAACTAAATAATAAGCTAATTTAAGGAAAAATATGCCTAGAGAATAACTCCCCCAAATTTTTCCGCTTGATCCAAGATAAGCTTGATCCTGCATAAAAACAAAAAGCCCTTCTTGCAATGCAAAAAGGGCTTTCGTTTGTCGGGATGGCAGGATTCGAACCTACGACCTCCTGCTCCCAAAGCAGGCGCGATACCGGGCTACGCTACATCCCGAACTTGGTATCGATCTTTTTTTTATCCTGTTTTAAAAGTGGATCAACTTTTTGTCGGGATGGCAGGATTCGAACCTACGACCTCCTGCTCCCAAAGCAGGCGCGATACCGGGCTACGCTACATCCCGAACTTGGTATCTTCTTTTTTTTAACTCCCTTTTTCGAAGGGATTGCAAAGTAACGGTTTTAAATTGATAATTCCATTTTTATTTGCAAATTTTTATTTTCTGCGGAGAGGGCGGGATTCGAACCCGCGGTACCGTTACCAGTACGACAGTTTAGCAAACTGTTCCTTTCGGCCACTCAGGCACCTCTCCTTTCAAACCTCTATTTTCTGCCCTACCGGCGTTGTTTTGAGGTCTGCAAATATAGTAAAACAAGTTATCCAACAAAAAAAAATTACAAAATTTGTTGATAATCTATGCGCACATGATAGATGCTCATCAGCATTGTCTTGAATATCAATTTGATAGTCTCAATATCTTTTAACGTTAAATCGCAGTCATCTAACTGATTTTGCTCCAATTTGTAGTTAATTATACGTTCAACGATATCATTTATGCTCTGCGCATCGGGATTTTTCAGACTTCTTGAGGCAGCTTCAACAGAATCGGCGAGCATTAACACCCCTGTTTCTTTGCTAAAAGGTATGGGGCCGGGATAGCGAAAAATGTTTTCGTCGACAAATTTTTCAGGTGTATTTTTCAAAAATGATTGATAAAAATAATCAACCCGGGTATTTCCATGGTGTGTTCTGATAAAATCGATAATTGCTTCAGGAATCTGGTTTTTTCTTAAAATCTCGATTCCTTTGTGCACATGCTGAATAATAATCTGCGCACTTTGCTCATAAGGTAATTTATCGTGCGGGCTCACAGCCGTATTCTGGTTTTCAATAAAATACTGTGGATTGTCTACTTTACCGATATCATGATATAAAGCCCCTGCCCTAACCAGCACAGAATTACCGCCAATTTTAAATATTGCAGCCTCTGCAAGGTTTGCCACCTGTAAAGAGTGCTGAAATGTTCCGGGCGCTTTAAAAGCAAGTTCTCTTAGCAATTTATTGTTGGTATTGGTCAGCTCAATTAAAGCCACATCAGAAGTGATACCAAAAATACGTTCGAACAGATAAATTAAGGGGTAAGCTAAAAGTGATAAAAGTACACTAAAAACAAAAGGAATAAAATTCATCCATTCTATTTCGCGGAAAGATCCTTCGCGCAGTAGGGCAATGCCTACAAAAGAAACTAAATAAGCCAATAGAATAAACAAGGCCGAAACCAGGAATCTTTCGCGCTTAACAAAATTTTTAATACTGAATATGGCAACCATCCCTGCGGTAACCTGATAAAACACAAATTCGAAACTATTGGCCACAAAGAAGCCGGCAATTAAAATGACCAGCATATGGAGGTAAAGTGCCAAACGCGTATCAAACAGAATCCTAATGATGATGGGCACCACACAGAAAGGTATATAATACAAACTCGGGATTTCCATCTTAATAGCCCAGGTCAATGCAAGTAGCATTCCTGTGGTTACAATAAGGATTAAGGAAAGCTGACGGTTATCGGCAAAAATATCCTTCCGGAAAAGAAAAAGGAACGACATTAAAATAGCGAGTATAAAGCCAACCAATATAACCTGCCCCAGATAAACCAATGCCCTGCTGCCAATTGTTTTGGTTTGTGCATCGTAGGTTGCCTTATAAGATTCTAATTTCTGATAAATTTCTTCATCAATAACATCATTCTTGGCCACAATTAGCTCTCCTTTTTGTACCATACCCTTGGTTGTGGAGATATTGTTAACCGTATTATCCTGTATGGTTTGCGTCAGCCGCTCATCAAATATAATATTTGGGGTAATATGATCTATTGCGAGGTTTGCAATCAGATCGCCCATTACCTGATTTGGTGCTTTAAAATTATCTTTGAAAAACTTCAGGGCCGATTCTGCAGTAAAAACATCCTGTGTGTTTTTCTCTTGAGCCACATTATTTTCAAGCAAAGAAAAGTCGTAATTTTTCCCGCCTGCCTGGTGTTTCACATTTAAGCCAATAATTCCTTTCTGGTAAATACTCTGCAACAATTTATAGGCAGCACTTTTGTATATATCTTTATCCTTTTCGTTAAGTTGTTTTGATTTCCATTTCACATCAAATTCATTGGCAAACTCTTCCAGCGCATTTGCAGTAATGCCCCTATCGAATTGGTAAACCGGCAAAATATCTTTTAAGGCATTTTTTTTATCAGCGCTAACCTGCGGATTGGTTTTTAAAATAGCAAAACTGAAAGGTGAAATCAGGTCCTTATTTTTCCATACCGCATTTTTTTCAAACTCATATCTAAACCGGGGTTGTTTAGGCAGGAATAGCGTAATAATGAAAACGGTAAATATCATCATCACATATTTTAGGTTTGATGAATACTTCCGGTAAAGGATCTTGTGGGAATTTCTCTTGATTTTGGCCAAAACGATGTAATTATTGTATTGTCAAAAATAACATTTTTATCTAATATACATTTTACGGGTTTTGTTTGCAATTACCAGATTTTATATTTTACTTTATGATATCAAATTAATATCAATTATGTATCAAGAAAAAATTATAAGTCCGCCATCGGGCTATCTAACATTCGCACTATGCATAACATTGCTAGGCGCATCCATTTTCTGTTTTGTTTCAGAAATTTTTCTATGGGGAGGGATTTTACTAGCCATAGATATATTTTTGATATTTCCGGGATTTTTAATCATTAACCCCAACCAATCGATGGTGCTCACCCTGTTCGGAAAATATATTGGCACAGTAAAAGCCGACGGTTTTTTTTGGGTAAATCCCTTAACTACTAAAAGGCGCTTATCATTAAAAGCGAACAACTTAAACGGACAGCAGTTAAAGGTTAACGATAAACTGGGTAACCCGATCGAAATTGCTGCCGTGGTGGTTTGGAAAGTAAACGAAACGGCTAAAGCTGTTTTCTCTGTAGAAAATTACATGCAATATGTAAACATCCAGAGCGAAGCGGCTGTAAGGCATTTAGCCAACATTTTTCCGTACGACCATGCTGAAGGTGAAGAAACCAGCATTACTTTAAAAGACGGCGCTGAAAAAGTAAGTGAACTTTTAGAAAACGAGCTGAATGAGCGTTTATCGCGTGCGGGTATCGAAGTTCTGGAGGCCAGAATTTCGCATTTGGCTTATGCGCCGGAAATTGCCAGCGCCATGTTACAGCGCCAACAGGCTACAGCGGTTATTGCCGCCCGTAAATTAATTGTTGAAGGTGCCGTGGGTATGGTAGAAATGGCATTAGAGAAATTATCGCAAAAAGGAATTGTTGAACTGGATGAAGAGCGTAAAGCAGCTATGGTAAGTAATTTGCTGGTTGTGCTTTGTGGCGACCGTCATGTACAACCTGTGGTAAACACCGGCACCTTATATAACTAGGAAAAATGGAATTTGAGGAAAAACAAAGCTTAAAACTTTGGTGGCTCTATATTTTGCTGGCTATTGATGCGGTTATAGTGCTGAGCATTGTGCTTTTCGATAAAGGTGGGATGAGCTTTGAAACTTTAAAAGCCAATTATTTTGCTCCATTTTGGGCAGTTCTCCTTCCTTTTGCAATTATCTATCTGCTTCAAAAAAACAAAATGACTTTGCAGATCGGTACCGAAGGCATTTCTTACAAGTATTTCCCATTTCAAACCAAACTGAAGCTATTGAGTTGGGGCAACATCGAGAAAGTTTATATCAATAAATACAACGCTTTAGGAGATTATGGTGGATTTGGTGTTCGCAACAGACTTTGGTTTAAATTTAACGATAAAGCTTATATCTTAAATGATAAGGATAAAGGTTTACAGATTGAATTTAAAAATGGCAAAAAGCTATTATTTAGCAGCAATAAAATAGACGAGCTGGAAATGTTCCTTATTAATTTAAAAACAAAGTATAATATACAAGCAATACAGTAAAAGAATGGCGGAGAAAGATAAAAAAGCTTTTGTATTAAGAATTAGCCCTGCTTTATTAAAAGAAGTAGAAACCTGGGCTGCCGATGAGTTTAGAAGTACGAACGGGCAGATTGAGTTTTTACTTACGCAGGCTATAAAATCGAGAAAAAAAGGGAAAACAAAAGAGGAATAACAGCAAGGCTTCCGAAGATTCAAAAGCCCGGAACGTTAGCCAACTGCAAATTGAGAATTGTGATAATATGGGCGTTCCCCAAGCTACGCAAGGGTCGGGCTTTTCAGGGCTGCGCTTCGCTCCGGTACCAGTGAAGAACCGGTACTGATCCCTAATCTAAACCTATCAGGTTTCTAAAACCTGATAGGTTTGTATATTTTAATGTATATTAATAAATTTCTGCCCCCAGCAACCTAAGCTAAGAACCACCAGCCCAAGTAATTTAAACCTGATGGCAGCGGCAGCCCTGAAGTATGAGGGCTATAGCGAACAGCAGGACTTGACAAACCCAAGCAATGCTACAGTACCTTTCCAAATAAATTGACATGATTTAACCACCCCGCCCTACGCCCTCTCCTTAAAACTAGAGGGAATAATCGCCGCTAGAAAGGCAACTTAGCCAAAGAACCACCAGCCCAAGTAATTTAAACCTGATGGCAGCGGCAGCCCCGAAGCATGAGGGCTATAGCGAACAGCAGGGCTTGACAAACCCAAGCAATGCTACAGTACCTTTCCAAATAAATTGACATGATTTAACCACCACGCCCTACGAGCATCCCTCCTTAAAACAAGGATGGGAATAATCACCGCTAGAAAGGCAACTTAGCCAAAGAACCACCAGCCCAAGTAACTTAAACCTGATGGCAGCGGCAGCCCCGAAGTATGAGGGCTACAGCGAACAGCAGGGCTTGACAAACCCAAGCAATGCTACAGTACCTTTCCAAATAAATTGACATGATTTAACCACCCCGCCCTACGAGCACCCCTCCTTAAAACAAGGATGGGAGTAACAACGCCCTCCTAAATCCTATTGATATCACTTTTCAAATAAAAAAACAAGCTTTATTTTAATCCAAATGAATTAGAGTTCTCAAACAACTCTTCTTTATTTTTCAATTGAAATATGCAAAAACTAACAATGATACGTTATTGCAATATTAAAAATGTATAACTTAGCGGCCTAACCAAAAATTCATAAAATTTAGTATACATGAAAGAAGTTGTAATTGTATCAGCTGTGCGAACGCCTATTGGTAGTTTTGGAGGCTCATTAGCTCAATTTTCTGCTACTCAGCTTGGTGGCTTTGCCATTAAGGCTGCCATTGAAAAAGCTGGATTAAAACCAGAACAGATCCAAGAAATATACATGGGTAATGTTTTATCTGCAAACTTAGGTCAAGCGCCAGCTACACAAGCTGCAAAACTTGCAGGTTTACCAGATTTGCCTGCCACAACCATAAATAAAGTATGTGCTTCGGGCACAAAAGCAATAATGCTTGCTGCACAAAGTATTGCAAATGGCGATAATGAAATTATTGTAGCCGGTGGCATGGAAAGCATGAGTAATGTTCCCTATTATCTGGATAAGGCAAGGAACGGCTATCGCCTGGGGCACGGACAGATTACAGATGGCTTAGTAAAAGATGGCCTTTGGGATGTTTACAATGATTACCACATGGGATCGGCTGCCGAGCTTTGCGCTACCGAATGCCACATTAGTCGCGAGGCACAGGATAATTTTGCTATCGAATCTTACAAAAGAGCGCAGGCTGCACAAAGCTCAGGTAAATTTGCCAACGAAATTGTAGCCATAGAGGTTAAAGACCGTAAAGGAGATATTACTTTGGTTGATACCGACGATGAGCCTACGGCTGTTAAGTTTGATAAAATACCTACATTAAAACCAGTGTTTAAAAAAGATGGGACTGTAACCGCGGCTAATGCATCAACTTTAAATGATGGTGCAGCGGCATTGGTTTTAATGAGCGCCGATAAAGCGAAAGAACTAGGCTTAAAACCTTTAGCTAAAATTTTAGCTTATGCTGATGCACAGCAGGCACCTGAATGGTTTACAACTGCACCATCAAAAGCAATCCCATTAGCTTTACACAAAGCCAATATAAATATAAAGAATGTAGATTTTTTTGAGATCAACGAAGCTTTTTCTGTAGTTTCTATCGCTAATAATCAACTTTTGGCGCTAAACGACAGCCAGGTTAATGTTAATGGTGGTGCCGTTTCATTAGGTCATCCGCTTGGTGCATCGGGTGCCAGGATTGTAGTTACCTTGCTTTCGGTACTGACACAAAACAACGGAAAAATTGGTGTAGCTGGAATCTGTAACGGTGGTGGCGGTGCAAGTGCCCTTGTTATCGAGAAGTTATAATTTTGTTTTTGCAGCATCTTCGCATTTGATCATATATGAAACTTTTCAGATTTTATATCCTTTTAATCTTTGGAACGCTAAGTTTTAGCCTAAAAGCGCAGCAAACGCCAAACAAATTGGCCGTTTTTCAAGATACACTGATTAAAATATCGGCAAGGGTTATTGCTGCTCAAAGCGATACGCAAAAATTAGAAATAAACGGCAATTTTGTAAAAACCCTTGTAGAGGCTTTAAAAGCTCCTAATTCTTTTTCTTACCCCTTCGATTCACTTAAAAACGTATCGGTAATTAAATCACCCGATCAGGCTTTCAGGATTTTGAGCTGGTACCTACCATTAGCAGATGGCTCTTACCGCTATTATGGTGCCATCCAGATGAATACCCAAAGTGGCCCATTGAAACTTTATCCCCTAATCGATCAGACCGATAATCTTAGCGACCCTAATGGCATTACGAATAACCAGAAATGGTTCGGCGCCAGGTATTATGAAGTTATTCCGGTAACCAGTGGAAACCGCTTACCTTATTATGTGCTACTGGGATGGAAAGGCAATACACCGTACACGACCAAAAAAGTCATCGAAATCCTTTCGTTTAATAAGGACAATATTACTTTTGGTGCCCCGGTTTTTGATGGAAAAGACCTGAAAGGGAAAAACAGGGTTATATTTGAATATGCCAAATCGAATGCCATGATGTTAAAAAGTGATGCAAAAGCCGGTATGATTGTGTTTGACCATTTAGCATCCTTCAATCCGGAAATGAAAGATACCTTTGAATATCACGGGTCGGACGGCACATTTGATGGTTTCAAAATTATTGGCGGCAAATTAAAATTACAGGAAGAACTTACGCTTAACAACGATCCTAATTCGAACGATGAACTTTACGCGGATCCGAAGAAAAATGTTAAACCCATCAGAAAGTTTTAATTTTTAACAAAACTTAACAACTTCATTACCTGATACATCATTTAAAAATTTGTGAGTTTGGCATCCGCTGACTATATTGCGCCCTGCTAAACTAACTTAAACAACACACAAATTCTGAATTCATAAACTAAAACCAACAAATGTTTTATGCAAACTTCTAATGAAACCATTAGTATTGACCATGATAAGGAACTAGACCTTCACTTAAACAGTCAAGGCGTTTCCCCTGAAAAATTATTTAGCCACCCAGTTGGCCTTTTTGTACTCTTTTTTACCGAAATGTGGGAAAGATTTAGTTACTATGGAATGCGGGCCATTTTGGTTTTATTTCTGATTAGTGATTTAAGTAAAAACGGTTGGGGCTGGCCACGACCAGAAGCTTTACAGCTTTACGCTATTTATACAGGTTTAGTATACTTTACCCCAATACTTGGTGGTTTAATTGCCGATAGATTTACAGGATATAGAAGAGCTGTTATCATCGGCGCTTTTATTATGACCTTAGGTCATGCAGCGATGGCATTAGAAGGCTTTAGCACCAACTTTTTCTATGTTGGCTTATTGCTACTAATAATTGGTAACGGATTTTTCAAACCAAATATTTCTTCAATTGTAGGTAAACTCTACCCTCCTATCAGCGACAAAAAAGATAGCGCTTATGCTATTTTTTACATGGGCATTAACTCTGGTGCTTTTATCGGCATGTTAATGTGTGGTTATATCGGCGAAAAAGTGGGCTGGCATTACGGTTTCGGCTTAGCTGGTGTTTTTATGCTTTTTGGTATGTTACAGTTCTATTTCGGGCAGAAAATATTTGGTGTAATTGGTGCTGCTGTTGATAAAGCAAAAGCAGTAGAAAAAGCAGACCCTACAGTAGAAGTAATCCCTAAAAAAGTTAGAACCCAGCGTTTGTGGGTAATTGCCATTCTGTCTATCTTTACCATTTTCTTTTGGATGGTATTTGAACAAGCTGGTGGTTCGATGACCATTTTCGCAAAAGATTATACCTTAAGAAACTTAACAGGTGGAGCAGCTACAACCTTTAAATGGGTAGATGCTATCCTTACTATATTTCCATTGGTAGCCGTAACTTTCGTATTGCTTTCATTGGCGGGCAAAATTTTCAAAAAATACCCTGCAACCATTTTGTTTACATTATTGAGTTTTGCCATTATCTGGGTGCTGGCTATCTGGAAAGTAAGCAGGGAAATGGGGTCAGTAAGCACCGAAGTTCCAGCATCCTGGTTCAGTGTATTAAATTCTTTTTTTATTGTATCACTGGCACCTATTGTTTCGAAGATATGGGAAACCAAATTCAACCCAAGCGGACCTGTAAAGTTCGGTTTTGGATTAATTTTCGTTGGAATTGGTTTCGCTGGTTTAGCTTATGGCGGATCGTCGATTCCGCAAGGGGCAACCTCGGCAGAAGTAAGTTTATTCTGGTTAATTTTTGCTTATTTTTTCCACACTGTTGGTGAACTATGTATTTCTCCAGTTGGTTTATCTTATGTAAGTAAACTTGCCCCTTCAAATTTAGTCGGTTTGATGTTCGGTGTATTTTTCACCTGTACCGCTATCGGTAATTACCTCGCTGGTGCAACAGGATCGTTGATTGATAAAATCAGTTCAGCATATTCAATTTCTACATTCTTCTTAATATTTACCATTATTCCTATTGTTGCAGGCTTAATTATGTTTGCGTTAAGCCCATTATTGCGCAAATGGATGCATGGTGTTCACTAATCAAAAAAAAACTTTTACCAAAAAGCCCGATCTCCATCGGGCTTTTAATTTTTAAACCTATTTAATGGAAAAAACAGTTTCAATAGAAGATATTCAAAATTTTGAAGGAAAATACCCGAAACAGCTCTGGCATCTATCATTGGTAGAAATGTGGGAGCGTTTCTGCTTTTACGGCATGCGCGGGGTATTGGCTTTTTTTATGGTAGAGCAACTGGGTTTAAGCGACCAAAAATCGAACCTACAGTATGGTGCCATACAAGCCTTTGTTTATGCTTTTACTTTTATAGGCGGTATTTTTGCCGATAAAATTTTAGGCTTCAGAAAATCTCTTTTTTGGGGCGGGGCTTTAATGATTATCGGGAACTTAATCTTGGCCTTCTCTCCACACGATTTATTTTATGCAGGAATTACCTTATCTATTATTGGAACCGGTTTCTTCAAGCCCAATGTTTCATCGATGGTTGGCGAATTATACCACGAAAAAGACAACCGTAGAGATGCGGGTTATGGGCTTTTTTATGCCGGCATTAACGTAGGTGGATTATTGGGCGGTGCCATGTGTATTTATTTAGGTAAATATTACAACTGGCACTTGTGTTTCTTATCAGCCGCATTGGTAATGATGTTCGGTTTAGGCACATTCATTTTCACAAAAAAACATTTAGGTCCGATTGGGAATTCGCCTTTGTTGCACCTTAAAAAATCAAAACAGCAGCTATGGGAAACAGCTGTTTATGTGGGATCGATACTTTGTATCCCATTGATTTATATTATGGTGAAAAACACCACCTTTACTGATTATTTCATGTACACGATAGGTATTATTGCACTGATCTATTTCTTGTACGAAACCTTTAAAATAAAAGATAAAAAAGCACAGTATAAACTACTGGCAGCTTTCGTTTTTATTTTCTGTTATTTCATTTTCATGGCCATATCTGAGCAGAGCGGTGGCTCGTTATCGTTATTTGCGAAAGATAATCTGGATCATAAAGTCCTCTTTTTCAATATTGATCCGAATGTGGTAAACAATAGCGTTAACTCGTTTTTTGTTATTGTTTTTAGTCCAATTGTAGGTATTTTATGGCTTGGCCTGTACAAGCGCAAAATTGAACCGAATACCGTGGTAAAATTTGGACTTGGTTTCATTCTATTGGCTTTAGGTTTTTATCTTTTTTATGCGACAAGGTTCTTCGCCAATACTCAGGGCATTAGCTCGTTAAATGTATTTACCTTAGCCTACTTATTATTTACATTAGGTGAACTTTGTTTAGGCCCGATAGGCATGTCGATCATTACTAAACTATCGCCAAAAAAAATGTTCGGGATGATGATGGGACTTTGGTTTTTATCGAGTGCTTTCGGACAATTGGCTGCCGGAAAACTGGGTGCAGAAATGTCGAGTATCGATAATGCATCTTTACCGACTAAATTAATGGCGTACACCGAGGGTTATAAGGCCCTGGCTTTATATTCTTTAATTGCAGGTTTGGCATTAATTATTTTTTCGCGGTTGGTTAAAAAGTTAATGCAGGAGGTGAGGTAATATTGTCATTCTGAATGCAATAAAGAACACAAAGGTGCTGCGAAGCAAATCTTTGTACTAAAAGTGTAAATAGAAGGTTTTGGAGCGCCCCCAGACTGACATTGTTTTAAGAAGCATATTCAATAAAATTTGGAAAGGAACGGACTGGAGTGCTTGGCATCTTCAGTCCCGCCATTCGTTATAGTCCCTCTTTTCAATCGGGAGCTGCCGCTGCTGTCGGGTTTAGGAACAATGGTTCGTGCTGCTAAACCAAGTTACAGATCTGTAGAACGAAGTTCCGGACTAAAAGAAAATCCTACATGCTATAACATCAAAAGATAGATACTGAAACAAGTTCTGGAAGACGAATTATCCCGAATTAACGAAAATTCATAAAGGTTTCATATTAAATATTTACTTTCGCACATTAAAAGCAATTGCAAGCACAAATAAGTACAGCATAGCACATATAAAGGCCAAAAGCTTATATTAAAAAACCACAACAAACGTGTCAGATAGTTTAGTCATCATTCCCACCTATAACGAGAAGGAAAACATCGAAAAAATCATTAGAAAGGTTTTTTCGCTAACACAGCCTTTTCATGTTTTAATTATTGATGATGGTTCTCCTGATGGAACTGCTGAAATTGTAAAATCGTTGCAACAAGAATACGAAGGGCATTTATTTATTGAAGAGCGTGCTGGTAAGCAAGGTTTGGGTACAGCCTATATTTATGGCTTTAACTGGGCATTAAAACACGATTATGCCTACATTTTTGAAATGGATGCCGATTTCTCGCACAACCCAGATGACCTATCGCGCTTGCGCGAAGCCTGTGTAAATGGTGCCGATGTAGCCGTTGGCTCCAGGTATGTTAAAGGCGTAAATGTGGTAAACTGGCCAATGGGTAGGGTTTTAATGTCGTATTTTGCTTCAATGTACGTGCGTATGATTACCCGGATCAACATTCAGGATGCTACTGCCGGTTTTAAATGTTACCGCAAAATTGTATTGGAAACCATTCCGTTAAATAAAATTAAGTTTGTTGGTTATGCTTTTCAGATCGAAATGAAATTCACCGCCATTAAGTTTGGCTTTAAAGTAGTCGAAGTTCCGATCATCTTCACCGATCGTACGGAAGGAACATCAAAAATGAGCACCCGTATTTTCAGAGAAGCTTTTTTAGGTGTAATCCAGATGAAAGTTTGGAGTTGGTTTAGGAATTATAATAGAGAGTCTTAAGTCTAGAGTCCGAAGTCCAGAGACTTAAGTCCACATCGCCTAGTTCTATTAACTTCCGACTAATGACTATAGACTTAGGAACTATAAATTAAGGCTTCCCCTGCGATTCCCGTATCATTGCCCCAAAATCCTGGCCCTTATCCATCGCCTTAACAGTCATTACAATTCTTTTGGTGCGCGTAGGTTCGGTTTTAGCCTGGTTAATCCAGTTGATATAATAATTTTGATGCGATTTAGGCTGTTTTAAAAAGTTCCCGATTAAATGTGCTTCTTCTGACAGGCAAATCTCCAGGTCTTCGGGCATTTCGATTTTAAAATCTTTATCCTCTTCTAAATAAAGTTCTACCGCTGCTCCCGCTTCTTTTCTCAGTTTTTTACGGACTTCGCCTTTTAAGGCAATAATAAAATCGCCCGCTCCCATTGGCATGGCTGCCATACCGTTAATCTCCAGCTGATCTATTTTTCCTTTTACCCTGAAACTCTTTTTACAACCGGGCTTAATTTCATTGGCTAAAGCTTCGGGAATAAATACATAACTCCATCCGGTTTTTTCGCCCATGGTGTCGAAACGTTCTATTTCTGCTTTGAAGTGGATCATGGTTTAAATATAAAAATTATGTTTAAACAAGTAAACGATTAAATCGTTAGGCTATTTGTGCGCTCGTTGGAAACGAGCGCAAACTTTAAAAGTAAATTTTGGTCAGGTTTTTAACTCCAATTATACTGCATGAGCCGAATACACAATTTAATCGGCTCAAAAACAAGCTAAATCATGAGCCGATTAGCAAGTTTAATCGGCTCATGACCAAAATAAACTAGTTATAATAAAGAATATTGATAATGATTTAAAGGGCTACCCAACAATTTAAACTCATTAATTACCACAAATTGTTGTTTAACTTTATCAAGTTTACGAATGGCAATTGTATCACAGTTAAACTCTAAGTTAATGTTACCATACAAATGCGCTGCCCGATCAATTTGAACCGAACTCAGGTCACGTCCTATTGATATATGCGCGTTAGCCCCATTTACAGTATTTTTAGATTTAAGCCTTTCCCGAAATACATTTAAAAGATCTTTTAAATATAACTTGCATGAATCATTAGGAAGCAGAACAATGGCATGGCTAAATTTTGATACGTTTACATGGTCAAAAATTACTTTGTGCGGCCGTTGTGAGCAACAAATTTTCTCAATGCATTTTTTGTAAAAACCAAATTCATATCGATCTGCTAAAAACGTAACTACGGTAATGTGTGCCTCCGAATTTCTACTGGCATACCATCCTATTTTAGCTGCTAGCCTATCTTTTAAAACTTTAACATCATTAATAACTTCTCTTTGCGGGTAAACAACTATTGAATACCAGTCTTTTTTTAATTTTAAATTCATATTTTTTTATTTTAATCAATCGCCACTGGATTCATCTGAATATCCAATTTAGCGAACTTTAAAACCTCGATGCTCTGAAAGCCAAAATCTTCGACCACTTTGCCCAGAATAAGGTAACAACCTTTTCCTTTAAAAGGATATATGGGCGTGGTATTTGGAAAATGGGTTGTGTCAAAAAAATCGCCGTTGGCATCTAAAAAAGTACCGAACCACATTTTGGTATTTTTAATGGTATGCACTGTTTTTTCGCATACATAATTGCCTACCATCTTTACCGTTTTACCTAAGTGTTTATGCATATCGGCTGCCATGGTATCGCCACGATAAGGGGTTTTCAGAAAATCGAACATTTTATAATTAAGCGGATAACCCAATAACTCCAGTTCGGTATAAGCATTTTCCAATTCCGAATCGGCCAATGCGGGGAGCTGATAGGTTTTGTAACTTAACTTAAACAGTTCGGCGTGGTTCACTTTCTTCTGCTTAAAGCCAAGGTAGTTGTGCACATCCCAAAGCAGGGTTTTCCGATCTTTTCCGGTAAAGCGCAAGGCACCCAAACGGATTAAAATAATCGCTTGCTCCAGCGAAATACAGCTCCTTTTTACAAAATCTTCGAGATCAAGATACGGGCCGTTCGTCCTGCGTTCGTGCGGGATGATTTTGATGTTTTTTTCTTCCAGTCCCTGTACACCAATAAAGCCCAGATAAGCATCTTCGCCACTTATATTCACGACCTCATCGCTATGGTTAACACAGGGTAAATGTACCCTAGCTCCTGTTTTTTGCAGTTCGTGTACGTAAACCCATCGACTGTAAAAACCGCCATAGTTATTCAGTACGGCTACCATGAATTCCATGGGGTAATAGGTTTTGAGATACAAACTTTGATAACTTTCTACTGCAAAAGAGGCAGAATGTGCCTTAGAAAAACTATAACCTGCAAAAGAAGAAATCTGTCGCCAAACTTCGGTAATGAGTTCTTCTGAGTGCCCTTCCTTTCTGGCTGAGGCAAAAAACTTATTCACCAGTTCATCAAAAGCCAGTTTAGACCGGTATTTACCACTCATGGCTTTACGGAGAATATCGGCATCGGCCAGATCTAAGCCTGCAAAATAATGGCATACTTTGATTACATCTTCCTGATAAACCATTACGCCATAGGTTTCACTAAGCTGCTGTTTCATTACATCGCACAGGTACACCACTTTATCGGGGGCATGGTAACGTTCGATATAGGATTTCATCATGCCCGAACTGGCCACCCCTGGACGGATAATGGAACTGGCTGCCACCAGGGTAAGGTAGTTATCGCATTTCAGTTTTTTGAGCAATTGCCGCATGGCTGGCGATTCGATATAGAAACACCCGATGGGCTGCCCTTCTTTAAGGATACCGTTCAATTTCTGGTCTTCTTTAAAAGTTTTAAAATCGTGAATGTCGATATCCTTTCCCTTATTTTTTTTAATGAGCTGCACGGCTTCGCGGATATGGCCAATACCCCGTTGACTTAAAATATCGAATTTTTCGTAACCAATGGCTTCGGCTTCGTACATATCCCATTGTACGGTTGGGAAACCTTTTGGTGGCATATCCAAGGCGGTATAATAGGTAATCGGTTCTTCAGAAATCAAAATCCCTCCGGCATGGATAGAACGCTGATTGGGCATACTTTTCATGTAATGGTGTACAGCCAATAACTTCTGGTAAGTAACATTCATTAAATTTTCGTGTTCTTTGGTCGGGTCGGTAAAACTATCTATTTCGCCTTTGGGCAAACCTAAAACCTTACCAATCTCCCTGATAATTGCCCGGTCTTTAAAAGTGCTCATGGTACCTAAAAAAGCAACATGCCATTTGGGATAGCGTTCAAAAATATAACGTTGTATCACCTCCCTTTCGTCCCAGGAGAAATCGATATCAAAATCTGGCGGACTCGTCCGTTTTTCGTGCAGGAAACGCTCGAAATACAGATCAAGATCGATCGGATCTACATCGGTAATGCGCAAGCAATAAGCCACAATGCTATTAGCACCCGAGCCACGGCCCACATGGTAAAAACCACGTTTATTCATGGCATACCTTACAATATCGAAGGTGATGAGAAAATAGGCACAGAAATTTTTAAGTTCAATGATGCGCAATTCTTTTTCCAGCCGCTCTTTTGCAATCTTATTGTTTTCTCCATAACGATATTTCAGGCCTATCTGAGCTAGGTTACGTAGCATTTTTTTATCGCCTAGCATACCTTGCTTCGTGTAGTAGTATTTATTTTTAGAAGTAGGCGTGGGTTTATCTTCAAAATAAACACTTAAATCGCAGCTATTGATCAGTTTCTGTGTATTCTGAACGATGAAAGGATACTGTTCAAATTGCTGGGTTAATTCTACTTCCGGAATCAGGAATTCATCCGAATCGCATTTCTGCTCATCGGGTACTTTACTTAAAAGGGTATTTAGCTCGATCGCCCTAAAATATTCGTGCAGGCGATAGGTAATCTTATCACTAACGGTAACAGGATGCCACACCAACAATTTTTCTTTTTGTTTTAAAAGTGGGTGCTGGTATAAAAGATTAAGCTGTTTGGCCCGGATGCCTACAAATTCATTTGCTTTTAGTGCTCGGTTAAAAGATTTTTGAAAGGAATAAATGATGTAGACATTCTCCATTTCAGGCGGAACTTCTGGCAGCGGAATGTTGTAAATATTATGATGACTTAAAAATTCATTCAACTCACGCATTCCTTCTTTATTCTTTGCAATACCAACATACAACAGTCTGTTATCGATCCGGAATTCGATCCCTGCTACCGGTTTAATCTGATACGGAATATTGCCTTTATGTA
Organism: Pedobacter sp. SG908; assembly: GCF_011759615.1. Taxonomy (NCBI): domain Bacteria; kingdom Pseudomonadati; phylum Bacteroidota; class Sphingobacteriia; order Sphingobacteriales; family Sphingobacteriaceae; genus Pedobacter; species Pedobacter sp. SG908. Next base: position 1,663,895 of record NZ_JAAOYY010000001.1, on the reverse strand, counting down.
TTTCGTCGGATTCTTTGGCAATGCCTTGTTTGTAACACTCGCGAATAAACTCTACTGCACCGGTTGAGTTATTGATATCAGTGAGTACCATTTGGTGAATACCTAAACGCCGGGCAGTAGCAATTAACTGACCGATACTCTGTGTGCCATACTTTAGGCTATAAGAAGAATGTACATTTAAAAACATTGCTAATCATAAGATTTAGTACCTATTGTTCCTTTTTCGCTCATAAAGCTTCTGATTTTTGAGCGTTTCCTTACTTCCTGCTGTTCTTCTTCTGTTTGGTTTTCGATTAATATTTTCTTTTTACGGGGATTGTACTTGATTATTTTCCCCGTTTCATCGCGGGGGGGTTGGGTAACAATACAGGCTTTTACCACCGCTTCGGCACCATACTGGTTGCGTACTTTATCCATGGCCTGGTAAAGACTATATTCTTCTTCGGCGATATTATATAAACCAATTTGCTCATAGCCGCTTACCAAGTGCGAAAGTTTCACGCCTACCAGCCGCAACAACATCCGTTTTGAATATACCTTCTCGAACAGGCTATGTGCTTTGTTAATCAGAAACGAATCAAGCGAGGTATAAGGAATGCGTTCTTGCTGGGTAACGGTTTCGAAATTGGTATAACGTACAGTTACGGTAATGCAGGCCGTTAGTTTTTTCTGGTTACGCAGCTGGAAGGTTAGTCCGCTAACCATTCCCGTAATAATGGCTTTTAGTTTGGCCATATCCATAGTATCACTTTCGAAAGTGGCCTGTGTACCGATTGATTTTCTCTCTCGGTAAGGCACCACGGGTGAAAGATCGATACCGTTTGCTTTTTGCCATAAACTTAAACCATGCTGGCCTAAAATTTTAAACATGAGCTGTTGAGGAATCTGTGTAAGCGTAAGGATTTCGCGGACGCCCATTTCGCTTAATTTTTTATAGGTAGCATGACCAATACCTGGAATTTTGTGGATAGACAAAGGATCGAGAAAGGGCCGCAATTCAGGAAAAGTAACCTGCCGTTCGCCACCAGGCTTAGATTCGTTCGTGGCTATTTTGGCTACGGTTTTATTGATAGACAACCCGAAGGAAATGGGTAATCCCATCTGTTTAATAATGGTTTGCCTAAGTTCTGATGCGAATTTCATACAGCCAAAAAAGCGGTCCATGCCCGTCATATCGATATAATGTTCGTCAATGCTGGCTTTTTCGAAAAGGGGGACTTTATCGGCAATAATTTCGGTAATATCATGTGATGCCTTGGAATATTCTTCCATATCACCTTTTAAAAATATAGCCTGTGGACACAGCAATTTTGCCGTCCTGCCGGGCATTGCAGCATGTATGCCGTACTGGCGTGCTTCGTAACTACAAGAGGCTACCACACCCCTATCGCCACCACCACCAATAATTACGGGTTTACCCAACAGCTTGGGATTTTTTCTGATTTCTACAGATACAAAAAATGCATCCTGATCCATATGAATAATCTGCCTTTCTTTATCCATTATCGTATTATAAGGATGATCAAGATCAAAAATACTAATATTTTTAGTTTTATAAAAAATCATGATTGATTATTTTCAAACAAAATACTAACAGTTTTAGTTTTTTTTAATCAAAAGAAACCCTTAAGAAAAATAGCTTGTGAAGACACAGGCCATGACATCAGAATTAGAAGATTCTTCGCTGTGTTCAGAATGACAGAAAACGAGAATTACGATTGCACAAACAAAAAAATGCCTCCAATTTTCATCAGAGGCATAGAACTAAAAAATTAAAATGTATTGTAAATCTTAACTGTGCTTATTGTTTTACAATTTTAAACTCCGTTCTTCTGTTGAGCTGGTGTTCTTCTTCGGTACAGTTTACCCCGTTGCCGCATTTGTTCAACAGTTGTGTTTCGCCATAACCTTTTGCAGCAATTCGGTTTTTATTAATACCTCTTGATATGATATACTGTACAGCAGATTCGGCTCTTTTTTGTGACAGATTTAAGTTATAACTATCCTTGCCCCTGCTATCGGTATGGGAGTTTAATTCGATCCAGATGGTGGGATTATCAGTCATGATTTTAACCAGTTTATCTAATTCTATGGCAGCATCAGCACGAATATTCCACTTATCGAAATCGTAATAGATATTTTCCAGCTTAATTGCTTTATTTATTACAACAGCTTCTAAATGCAGGTTTTGTGTAAGTACACTCGAAGTTGTTAAGCCAATGGTTGTCAGGTTTTTTATATCAGACCTATAGTTGGTTTTCTCTGCCGAAACATTGTATTCAGATTCTTTTGCCAAGTTAAATTGATAAGCTCCACTCTCATCGGTTTCGGTTTTTAAAATATTACCGTTTACTTTTGCCAACGTTACCAATGCACCTGCAATAGGCTGGTTGCTATCTTTATCAAACACCCTGCCTTCTAATTTGAAAGCCAGGATCATTTTTTGATCGATGGTATAAATATCATCGCTACCTACTCCCTCCTCGCGATTAGAAGAAAGATAAGCAATATTACCTTTTTCGTTTAAACTAAAGCCAAAATCATCCTGTGGGGAGTTAAAAGGGTAACCCATATTTTCGATCTGGCTAATCTTGTCTTTCTCTCTTAAGGCCCGATACACATCTAATCCGCCCATTCCAATTCTACCATCGCTAGAAAAGTAGAAGTTATTCTTTCCATCAAAAACCGGACTGCGTTCGTTACCTTCGGTATTTACGTCTTTCAGGTTAATGGGCTTACCCCATGTACCAGCATCTGTTTTTAGGCAAACATAAATATCGGTACCGCCTAACCCACCTGGCATATTTGAAGCAAAATAAAGACTATTTCCATCGCTGGTAATAAAAGGATCACCTACGGAGTAACCGTTTACATTATTATAAGCAAATGAAACCGGTTCGCCCCAAATACCATTAGTACCTTTTGTACTACTAAAAATTTCTACATTAACGGTTGTTGGCTGTTTTTTTAAGCGCTCCAGCTCATCGGTAATACGGGTTAGCGTAAAATACATGGTTTTGCCATCAGCTGTAAAGCTTGCCGAACCCACATGGTAGCTAGTACCTGCTTTTATAGGAAATAACTGAAGGCTATCGCTTGGCGACGGTTTGATGTATAGTTTCAGGTATCCATTACCCGTCCAGCCGTACACTTTTTTATCGGGTTCTTTAGATCCGTCGAATTTTAAAAATGGTTTACTTTCTGAAGAGTTTAATTTACTGTTTAATCTATCGGAAGTAAATACAACTCCTCCCTGGTAGTTAACTGCACCCCAATCTGACTGTGCGCTATTTAAAGCTTTTTGGTTGATGAGCTCAATTTTCTTTGGATTTCTGATCCATTTCAAAGCAGAATCGCAAGAGGCAAGCCAAACAGCCTGCTGCTTTTCTGATACATTTTTCTTTTTATCGATGTAATTGAGATACTGGGTTTTTGCTTCGCTATATTTCGAATTACTCTGTAAAGCTTTGGCATAACCCAAAATATTCTCAGGATTACTACCTGGCATTTTAGCTGCAATGGCATACCAGCTTTCGGCCTGTTTGTAGTTATAAACAAACGTATAAGCATTTGCTAATCGCTCTGCGGCATGTAAAGTTTCTTTCTTTTTATAGGCTTGTTCGTATAAATCTATTGCCTTGCTGTAATTAAACAGTTCGTATTGCTTATCAGCATCTTTTAATACATACTGCGCATTTGCCGAAAAACTGAATGCAAATAAACAATATGCAGAAAGGAAAGTACCTATTAAAATTTTCTTCATTATGTTGTAGGAATAGTTGGTCAAAAATGCCGAATATAGTTAATTTAAAATACCCTTGGAGTTGCCAATCTTACGTTTTGTCTGATAAAAGAGTAAGCGATAGAAATCTCATGTGTTCCACTGCTGTAGCCCTGTAGCGGACCGATTGAGAAATCGTAACCATATCCGATCCTGAGTTTTTGTGATGGAAAAATCTGTATCGCTGCTACGGCAGAGTTGCGGGGCGTAAGATCGCGCTGCAAATAGCTTTTATTATACAGTTTTACTCCGGTGCGGTACGAACCGCCAACCCAGATAAAATCTTTGATCATCAAAAATGCATTCAAATCCAAACTCGTTGGGCCTCCCCGGTCGTCTTTTAACAGGAAAGAAGGTTTAACCTGAAAATCTTCAGAAAGCGGAAACAATGCCCCCGCGGTAAGGTAGTAATGCGGTTTTGGCTGTGGAATAAAGGCGTAGCGGTCTATATTGATATAAGTGGCAATCAGGTTATCGGCAGAAAAACCTGCATAAAACTTATCGTTGGCAAAGTAGATACCTGCCCTTGCATCGGGCACAATGGTGCTCTGCATGCCAACTGGCTGGTTAGGCTCCGGATTGTTCGGGTTCAGCAGCGAACCGTCTATCCCCAACTGTACCATTCCAATGCCAAGGCCGAGCGCTAATCTCGAACTACCATCATCGTTCATCCTGATCCGGTACGAATAGTTGCCATAAATGCTTAGGTTGGTTTGTGCGCCAAGTTTATCGCTTGCCACCTGAAGGGCCAAGCCTACGTTACCGCTGTTTGCAATGGCATCTACCGCCAGCGACATGCTTCGTGGTGCCCCGGTAATACCTGTCCACTGGCTCCGGTAAAAGCTGTGCACATTCAGTACTTCTTTATACCCGGCATAAGCTGGATTGATATAAATCCCGTTGAACATATATTGGCTATACTGGGCATCTTGCTGTGCAGATGCCTGCCTCGCAAGCAACAAAAACGAACCTGCTATTAACCATATTAATTTCTTCATCATCTTAATATCTTAAAGTACAGTCTGGTTAAAACCAAACTGTACAAAGCCTCATATCTTATTTTTTAAACGCTCTGATTAAGGTTATGTAACCTTTAAACACTTCATACTGATCGCTTCCTGCTTTTTTAACCCGCAGTAAGTAGTAGTAAGTACCCTCGTTCAAGCCTTCGCCCGTCCAGTTATTCTGGTAGCCTTTGGCATGGAATACTTCATTGCCCCAACGGTTAACAATTTGCAGTTCGTTAACCTGGTATTGGTTAATTCCCAATATTTCGAAGGTATCGTTTATACCATCACCGTTTGGTGTAAACAGGTTAGGTATGGTAAGACCTGCAAAATTAGCCGTTAAGGTTACTGCTGCCACATTGGTATAATAGCCAAAAGCATCTTTTACCCTATAAGTAAAGGTATCATCTCCGGTGTAACCAGGATCTGGCGTATAGGTAATTGTACCATCAAGGTTCACCGTTACTTTACCATGTAGCGGCTGACTTACAATCTCTACGGTTAATTTATCAAGGGTAGAATTTCCAGGATCATCATTTGCCAATACATTAATGATAACTGGTTTATTTGCCACTGTACCAGCCACATCATCAACAGCTTTTGGCGATTTAGGAAATGCGATAACTGTTGGTGTATTGTTGTTTTCGGAAGTCCCTGAAACATCAGTTACATTAACGCCACCAAGCGTTTTGGCATTTACAGTTGCAGTATTGGTTACAGTTCCCAGATCTTTATCAGCCTGTGTTAAGGTATATACTTCAACATCGGTTGTAGTGGCTCCAGGGGCCAGACCACCAGGTACCGTGATTACCTTATTGTTTAAGCCAATTTTGGCATCAGTTAAGGTAATGCTATTTAAAGTATTGGTTCCTGTATTCTTGATTGTAAACGTATAGGTTACCTGATTACCGCTAAATGATGCTGTTTTAACCAAAGTTATAGCACCCATAACCGGAATCTGTGTTACGGTTGGTGTATTGTTGTTTTCGGCTGTACCAGAGATATCGCTAACAGAAACATTTGCTGGTGTTTGGCCAGTAATGGTTGCACTATTGGTTACACTTGCGGCATCTTTATCTGCTTGTGTTAACTGGTAAACATAACTATCGGTTACAGTAGCGCCCGGAGCAAGTGTACCAGGAATTACCTTGTTCAGTCCAAGTTTCGCATCTACCAGCGTAATAATATGCAGGGTTACATTTCCGGTGTTTTTAACACTGAAATTATAAGTAATGCTATTTCCATCGCTACTTAAGGTACCTGTTTTAACCAAAGTGATGGTCGATGCCGGAGCAATTACTGTTACTGTTGCATCATCAACAGCCGATGTATTCGGATCATCAGATTTAGGTTTGTTTAAAGTACCACCATTTGGTGTTTGGGCACTTGCCGAAGCCTGGTTGGTAAACGAACCGGCATTTACCTCGGTTAAGGTAACCGTATGTTTAGCTGTAACCGTTACACTTGCACCCGGCAGTAAACTCGCAATACCAGCTGGTAATATCGATCCTGCATCGGCACCGGCATCTGTAACTGTAATGTTTGTTAGGGTTACATTACCTGTATTGGTTACTACAATGTTGTAATTAATTACATCGCCAGCCTTGCTCACCGAATTGGTGGCTACTTTAGTCAGACTCATCGCTGGTGCTGGTACCAAAGTTACCGTTACGGGAATAGTTACCGTTGTGGTACCACCCTTGCCATCACTTATGGTTACTGTGAAAGTATCGTTACCCACATAACCCGGAGTTGGTGTATAGGTGTAAGTACCATCAGCATTTACCACTACTGTACCATGTGCAGACGGAGTACTTACGGTAAAAGTTAAAACGTCGCCATCTACATCGCTAGCGGTTATTGTTCCGTTGGCTGCTGTATTTTGTGGTGTGGTAATGGCTGGCGAAGATGCAACAGGTGCATCGTTAACCGGGCTTACGGTAACAGGAACAGTTACCGTAGTGGTGCCACCTTTACCATCACTAACGGTTACAGTGAAAGTATCAGGACCGTTATAGTTTGCAACAGGTGTATACGTATAAGTACCATCAACATTCACCACTACTGTTCCGTGTGCTGGAGGTGTAGTTACCGCAAAAGTAAGCGGATCGCCGTCAGCATCGGTCGCTGTAACTTTTCCGTTAACCGGGGTATCCTCAGGGGTAGTAACTGCTGGTGCAGTTGCAACAGGCGCAACATTGGTCGGGTTAACGGTTACATTGATTGTTACCGTTGTAGTTCCACCTTTACCATCACTTACAGTTACGGTAAACACATCAGTACCACTGTAGTTATTGGCTGGTGTATAACTATAAGTTCCATCTGAGTTAACTACCACAGTACCATGCGCAGGAGGTGTAGTTACCGTAAAGGTTAATGGATCTCCATCTATATCACTTGCTGTAATAGTTCCGTTAACCGGGGTATTTTTATTGGTCGTGATGGCTGGAGCAGTTGCAACAGGAGCATCGTTAACCGGACTTACAGTAACAGGAACGGTTACCGTAGTAGTGCCACCTTTACCATCACTAACGGTTACAGTGAAAGTATCAGGACCGTTATAGTCTGCAACAGGTGTATAAGTGTAGGTACCATCAACATTCACCACTACTGTTCCGTGTGCTGGAGGTGTAGTTACGGTAAAAGTAAGCGGATCGCCGTCAGCATCGGTCGCTGTAACTTTTCCGTTAACAGGGGTATCCTCAGGGGTAGTGATGGCAGGTGCACTTGCAACAGGCGCACGGTTATCTCTAATGTTAACCGTTGCTGGTGCCGTATTTGCGGTAATTGATGGATTGCTGGTGGCAGCAGTCATGGTCAGTATCACCGTTTCTGTTCCTTCAGCAATATTATCATCCAGTACAGGTACACTTACCGTTGCAGTGGTCTGCCCGGCCAGGATCGTCACCGTGGTACCGATCGATGTATAATCCAATCCGCTTGTTGCCGCACCTGTTACGTTATAAGTAATCTGCGTATCGGTTGTTGATACATTGCTCAAGGTAAAGGTGAACAGGCCTGGTGTTGAAGGTTCTGCACCATCGTTAGTGGCAGCAACTGTTACCGTTGCAGTGGTATTATCAAGAATATTGATGCTTGCAGGTGTATTGCTCACCGTTACCAATGGATTGCCAGAACTGGTTAAAGTAGCAATAACCGTTTCGGTACCCTCAACAATATTGTCGGTTAATACCGGGATGGTAATCGTTCCGGTGGTCTGACCAGCCGGGATGGTTATGGTTTTGGTTACAATAGTACTATAATCGCTTCCTTCTGTTGCCGTTCCACCTAAAGTATAGGTAATGGTGGTAGGCTGTGATGATGGGTTGCTTAACGTTACCGTAAAGGTTCCGTTAACAGGACCATTTTCATTACCAGGTGTACCAGCTGTGATGCTTGCAATTGAGCTATCGTTATCGGTAATATTAACCGTAGCTGGTGCCGTATTTGCGGTAATTGATGGATTGCTGGTGGCAGCAGTCATGGTCAGTATCACCGTTTCTGTTCCTTCAGCAATGTTATCATCCAGTACAGGCACACTTACCGTTGCAGTGGTCTGCCCGGCCAGGATCGTCACCGTGGTACCGATCGATGTATAATCCAATCCGCTTGTTGCCGTACCTGTTACGCTATAAGTAACCTGTGTATCGGTTGCAGATACATTGCTCAAGGTAAAGGTGAACAGGCCTGGTGTGCTCGGCTCTGCCCCATCGTTAGTGGCCGCAACTGTTACCGTTGCAGTGGTGTTATCAAGAATATTGATGCTTGCAGGTGTATTGCTCACCGTTACCAATGGATTGCCAGAACTGGTTAAAGTAGCAATAACCGTTTCGGTACCCTCAACAATATTGTCGGTTAATACCGGGATGGTAATCGTTCCGGTGGTCTGACCAGCCGGGATGGTTATGGTTTTGGTTACAATAGTACTATAATCGCTTCCTTCTGTTGCCGTTCCACCTAAAGTATAGGTAATGGTGGTAGCTTGTGATGATGGGTTGCTTAACGTTACCGTAAAGGTTCCGTTAACAGGACCGTTTTCGTTACCAGGTGTACCAGCTGTGATGCTTGCAATTGAGCTATCGTTATCGGTAATATTAACCGTAGCTGGTGCCGTATTTGCGGTAATTGATGGATTGCTGGTGGCAGCAGTCATGGTCAGTATCACCGTTTCTGTTCCTTCAGCAATGTTATCATCCAGTACAGGCACACTTACAGTTGCAGTGGTCTGTCCGGCCAGGATCGTCACCGTGGTACCGATCGATGTATAATCCAATCCGCTTGTTGCTGTTCCGCCAACACTATAAGTAATCTGTGTATCGGTTGCAGATACATTGCTTAAGGTAAAGGTGAACAGGCCTGGTGTGCTCGGCTCTGCACCATCGTTAGTGGCAGCAACTGTTACCGTTGCAGTGGTATTATCAAGAATGTTGATGCTTGCAGCTGTATTGCTCACCGTTACCAACGGATTGCCAGAACTGGTTAAAGTAGCAATAACCGTTTCGGTACCCTCAACAATATTATCGGCTAATACCGGGATGGTAATCGTTCCGGTGGTCTGACCAGCCGGGATGGTAATGGTTTTGGTTACAATAGCTGAGTAATCGCTTCCTTCTGTTGCCGTTCCACCTAAAGTATAGGTAATGGTGGTAGCTTGTGATGATGGGTTGCTTAACGTTACCGTAAAGGTTCCGTTAACAGGACCGTTTTCGTTACCCGGTGTACCAGCTGTGATGCTTGCAATCGAGCTATCGTTATCGGTAATATTAACCGTTGCTGGTGCCGTATTTGCGGTAATTGATGGATTGCTGGTTGCAGCAGTCATGGTCAGTATCACCGTTTCTGTTCCTTCAGCAATATTATCATCCAGTACAGGCACACTTACCGTTGCAGTGGTCTGCCCGGCCAGGATCGTCACCGTGGTACCGATCGATGTATAATCTGTACCACTTGTTGCTGTTCCGCCAACACTATAAGTAATCTGCGTATCGGTTGTTGATACATTGCTCAAGGTAAAGGTGAACAGGCCTGGTGTGCTCGGCTCTGCACCATCGTTAGTGGCAGCAACTGTTACCGTGGCCGTGGTATTATCAAGAATATTGATGCTTGCAGGTGTATTGCTCACCGTTACCAATGGACTGTTGGAAGAAACCAGTGTTGCCACTACAGTCTCTGTTCCTTCAACAATATTATCTGCTAATACCGGGATGGTAATCGTTCCGGTGGTCTGACCAGCCGGGATGGTAATGGTTTTGGTTACAATGGCTGAGTAATCGCTTCCTTCTGTTGCCGTTCCACCTAAAGTATAGGTAATGGTGGTAGCTTGTGATGATGGGTTGCTTAACGTTACCGTAAAGGTTCCGTTAACAGGACCGTTTTCGTTACCAGGTGTACCAGCTGTGATGCTTGCAATTGAGCTATCGTTATCGGTAATATTAACCGTAGCTGGTGCCGTATTTGCGGTAATTGATGGATTGCTGGTTGCAGCAGTCATGGTCAGTATCACCGTTTCTGTTCCTTCAGCAATGTTATCATCCAGTACAGGCACACTTACCGTTGCAGTGGTCTGTCCGGCCAGGATCGTCACCGTGGTACCGATCGATGTATAATCTGTACCACTTGTTGCTGTTCCGCCAACACTATAAGTAATCTGTGTATCGGTTGCAGATACATTGCTCAAGGTAAAGGTGAACAGGCCTGGTGTGCTCGGCTCTGCACCATCGTTAGTGGCAGCAACTGTTACCGTGGCCGTGGTGTTATCAAGAATATTGATGCTTGCAGGTGTATTGCTCACCGTTACCAATGGATTGCCAGAACTGGTTAAAGTAGCAATAACCGTTTCGGTACCTTCAACAATATTGTCGGTTAATACCGGGATGGTAATCGTTCCGGTGGTCTGACCAGCCGGGATGGTAATGGTTTTGGTCACAATAGCTGAGTAATCACTTCCTTCGGTAGCCGTTCCACCTAAAGTATAGGTAATGGTGGTAGGCTGTGACGATGGGTTGCTTAACGTTACCGTAAAGGTTCCGTTAACAGGACCGTTTTCATTACCAGGTGTACCAGCTGTGATGCTTGCAATCGAGCTATCGTCATCGGTAATATTAACCGTTGCTGGTGCCGTATTTGCGGTAATTGATGGATTGCTGGTGGCAGCAGTCATGGTCAGTATCACCGTTTCTGTTCCTTCAGAAATGTTATCATCCAGTACAGGTACACTTACCGTTGCAGTGGTCTGCCCGGCCAGGATCGTCACCGTGGTACCGATCGATGTATAATCCAATCCGCTTGTTACCGTACCTGTTACGTTATAAGTAACCTGTGTATCGGTTGCAGATACATTGCTCAAGGTAAAGGTGAACAGGCCTGGTGTGCTCGGCTCTGCACCATCGTTAGTGGTAGCAACTGTTACCGTAGCCGTTGTATTATCAAGAATGTTGATGCTTGCAGGTGTATTGCTCACCGTTACCAACGGATTGCCAGAACTGGTTAAAGTAGCAATAACCGTTTCGGTACCTTCAACAATATTGTCGGCTAATACCGGGATGGTAATCGTTCCGGTGGTCTGACCAGCCGGGATGGTAATGGTTTTGGTTACAATAGCTGAGTAATCGCTTCCTTCTGTTGCCGTTCCACCTAAAGTGTAGGTAATGGTGGTAGGCTGTGATGATGGGTTGCTTAACGTTACCGTAAAGGTTCCGTTAACAGGACCGTTTTCATTACCAGGTGTACCAGCTGTGATGCTTGCAATTGAGCTATCGTTATCGGTAATATTAACCGTAGCTGGTGCCGTATTTGCGGTAATTGATGGATTGCTGGTTGCAGCAGTCATGGTCAGTATCACCGTTTCTGTTCCTTCAGCAATGTTATCATCCAGTACAGGCACACTTACCGTTGCAGTGGTCTGCCCGGCCAGGATCGTCACCGTGGTACCGATCGATGTATAATCCAATCCGCTTGTTGCCGTACCTGTTACGCTATACGTAATCTGCGTATCGGTTGTTGATACATTGCTTAAGGTAAAGGTGAACAGGCCTGGTGTGCTCGGCTCTGCACCATCGTTAGTGGCAGCAACTGTTACCGTTGCAGTGGTGTTATCAAGAATATTGATGCTTGCAGGTGTATTGCTCACCGTTACCAATGGATTGCCAGAACTGGTTAAAGTAGCAATAACCGTTTCGGTACCCTCAACAATATTGTCGGTTAATACCGGGATGGTAATCGTTCCGGTGGTCTGACCAGCCGGGATGGTTATGGTTTTGGTTACAATAGTACTATAATCGCTTCCTTCTGTTGCCGTTCCACCTAAAGTATAGGTAATGGTGGTAGGCTGTGATGATGGATTACTTAACGTTACCGTAAAGGTTCCGTTAACAGGACCGTTTTCATTACCAGGTGTACCAGCTGTGATGCTTGCAATTGAGCTATCGTTATCGGTAATGTTAACCGTAGCTGGTGCCGTATTTGCGGTAATTGATGGATTGCTGGTTGCAGCAGTCATGGTCAGTATCACCGTTTCTGTTCCTTCAGCAATGTTATCATCCAGTACAGGCACACTTACCGTTGCAGTGGTCTGTCCGGCCAGGATCGTCACCGTGGTACCGATCGATGTATAATCCAATCCGCTTGTTGCCGTACCTGTTACGCTATAAGTAATCTGCGTATCGGTTGCAGATACATTGCTTAAGGTAAAGGTGAACAGGCCTGGTGTTGAAGGTTCTGCACCATCGTTAGTGGCAGCAACTGTGACCGTGGCCGTGGTATTATCAAGAATGTTGATGCTTGCAGGTGTATTGCTCACCGTTACCAATGGACTGTTGGAAGAAACCAGTGTTGCCACTACAGTCTCTGTTCCTTCAACAATATTATCTGCTAATACCGGGATGGTAATCGTTCCGGTGGTCTGACCAGCCGGGATGGTTATGGTTTTGGTTACAATAGTACTATAATCGCTTCCTTCTGTTGCCGTTCCACCTAAAGTATAGGTAATGGTGGTAGGCTGTGATGATGGGTTGCTTAACGTTACCGTAAAGGTTCCGTTAACAGGACCATTTTCATTACCAGGTGTACCAGCTGTGATGCTTGCAATCGAGCTATCGTTATCGGTAATATTAACCGAAGCTGGTGCCGTATTTGCGGTAATTGATGGATTGCTGGTGGCAGCAGTCATGGTCAGTATCACCGTTTCTGTTCCTTCAGCAATATTATCATCCAGTACAGGTACACTTACCGTTGCAGTGGTCTGCCCGGCCAGGATCGTCACCGTGGTACCGATCGATGTATAATCCAATCCGCTTGTTGCCGTACCTGTTACGTTATAAGTAATCTGCGTATCGGTTGTTGATACATTGCTCAAGGTAAAGGTGAACAGGCCTGGTGTTGAAGGTTCTGCACCATCGTTAGTGGCAGCAACTGTTACCGTTGCAGTCGTGTTATCAAGAATATTGATGCTTGCAGGTGTATTGCTCACCGTTACCAACGGATTGCCAGAACTGGTTAAAGTAGCAATAACCGTTTCGGTACCCTCAACAATATTGTCGGTTAATACCGGGATGGTAATCGTTCCGGTGGTCTGACCAGCCGGGATGGTAATGGTTTTGGTTACAATAGCTGAGTAATCACTTCCTTCGGTAGCCGTTCCACCTAAAGTATAGGTAATGGTGGTAGGCTGTGATGATGGGTTGCTTAACGTTACCGTAAAGGTTCCGTTAACAGGACCGTTTTCATTACCAGGTGTACCAGCTGTGATGCTTGCAATTGAGCTATCGTTATCGGTAATGTTAACCGTAGCTGGTGTCGTATTTGCGGTAATTGATGGATTGCTGGTGGCAGCAGTCATCGTCAGTATCACCGTTTCTGTTCCTTCAGCAATGTTATCATCCAGTACAGGTACACTTACCGTTGCAGTGGTCTGCCCGGCCAGGATCGTCACCGTGGTACCGATCGATGTATAATCCAATCCGCTTGTTACCGTACCTGTTACGTTATAAGTAACCTGTGTATCGGTTGCAGATACATTGCTCAAGGTAAAGGTGAACAGGCCTGGTGTGCTCGGCTCTGCACCATCGTTAGTGGTAGCAACTGTTACCGTAGCCGTTGTATTATCAAGAATGTTGATACTTGCAGGTGTATTGCTCACCGTTACCAATGGATTGCCAGAACTGGTTAAAGTAGCAATAACCGTTTCGGTACCCTCAACAATATTGTCGGTTAATACCGGGATGGTAATCGTTCCGGTGGTCTGACCAGCCGGGATGGTAATGGTTTTGGTTACAATAGCTGAGTAATCGCTTCCTTCTGTTGCCGTTCCACCTAAAGTATAGGTAATGGTGGTAGGCTGTGATGATGGATTACTTAACGTTACCGTAAAGGTTCCGTTAACAGGACCATTTTCATTACCAGGTGTACCAGCTGTGATGCTTGCAATTGAGCTATCGTTATCGGTAATGGTGGCTGTTCCGGTTGCTGTCGCAATGGTTACCAACCCCGTTACTCCCGAAAGTGTGGCCGTAAAGGTCTCGGTTGTTTCGGCAATGTTATCGTCTATTATTGGAACGGTAAAAGTTTGCGTAGCACCACTTACCGACCCTGTCGGGAAAGTAATGGTTCCACTGGTTGCAGTATAATCGCCCGGTTGAACAGCTGTACCATCGGCAGTCGCAAAATTAACTGTAAAGCTGTTCTGCACCGCTCCTGTTAAGGTTACCGTGAAGGTAGCTAAACCACCGGTTATATCTTCTGCAACTGAAATATTATTGATGGCAACAGAAGCATTATCGTTATCAATAATAGATGTGCTTACACTTGCATTTCCTAAAGATGCCGGACCTGTAATCGATCCGATAGAAACAGTATAATCTTCTGTATTTTCAAGCAGATTATCATCAACAATGGTCACAGGGAAAGTAATGGTACCACTACCTGCACCAACAACCGATCCCGCCGGGAAAGTAATGGTCGAGCTGTTAAAGTTATAATCTGCGGCATTTGTAGTATTCGGTGTTATTCCGGTGACTACAGTTACTGGCGATGCCAGGGTTGTTCCGGCTGTTCCAGTAAGGGTAACGCTATAATTAACTACACCTGCATTTTCGTTAACGGATGTCGGTCCTGATAATACCACTGTTGGATAGATACTCACATTAACCGTAATCGGATCACTTACTACTCCATCAGCTGTTGTTAAGGTATAGGTATAACTATCCGTTCCGGTATAACCTGCATTTGGGGTATAGGTAACTTTTCCTGTTGCATCAACAGTGGTTGTACCGTGTGCACCATTTCCTGCTAATACAGTTGTATTGCTAGCGGTTGCCCCATCATTGGTTTTAACATCGGTAGTTACAGGGGTATTAACCAAAGTATTTACGTTATCAGTTAAACCTACAGGTTTAATAGAAATGATAAAAGTTTGTGCTGCACTTTGGTCTACACCTCCATTTGCTGTACCTCCATTATCATTTAATACTACAGTTACAGTAACCTTGCCTGCAAAGTTTCCTGAAGGTGTATAAGTTAGCTTTCCTGAGGCATCGATAGCAGGTTGTACTGTAAACGATGTGTTGCTGTTATTACTCACCACAAAGTTTACCGTTTGGCTTGCAACTTCATCAGCAGGACCAGCCACAATAGCTGTAGCCCAGTTGTTTACTGTTTGTGCACCAGCGTTCGCATTTACGAGCTGATCTGCGCCTTTAACAAATGAAGGCGCATCGTTTATTGGATTTACCGTTATGGTTAAAGTGCTATTTACCGCAGCTCCATTACCGTCACTTACGGTATAGGTAATAGCCGGAACTGTACCATTATAATTGGCTACAGGTACAAATACGTAACTTCCATCTGCATTAAGCGTAATGGTACCCACACCCGTAATCAGGTTTGAAGAACCCGGAGTATAATCAACACCTGCAATACTGTATTTAGTTATGGTTAAGGTATTATTGTCGATATCGCTGTCATTGCTCAATACACCATTTGCAGCATTAACGGTTAATGTTACATCCTCGTTGGTTGATTTGGTATCGGCAACTAAAACCGGATCGCTATTTACAATAGTTATTCCGGCAGATGCTTTATTGTTATTGGTAACAGGATCATTTTGCGCCCCAGAAATAGTGGCGGTTGTGTTATAATCGGTTCCTAATTTTACCGTTGCAGTAATGGTTAGCACGCTATTTGCACCACTGTTTAAGTTACCAACAGTCCATACACCTGTAGATTGATTATAGGTTCCTTGTGTTGCCGAAGCAGATACGAACTGATATCCAACTGGCAATAAATCTGCAACGCTAACTCCTGTTGCATCACTTGGACCATTATTACCTGCAGTGATGGTAAATACCGCATTTTGGCCAACTTTTAAGAAAGCATTAGCAACAGTGTTGGTAACATAGAGGTCGGTACTGGTTTGGATTGTGGTTGTTACTGTTGCCGATGTCGCAGCAGTGGTTCCTGCTTCAACAGGTGTAGCTACAGCCGCATTGGTTAAACTTCCTGCTGCACCAGAAGGGATAACACCTTTTATAGAAATGCTTACCGTATTGCCTGATCCGGCAGGTATATTGGCCGTTAATGAAACCGAATTACCTGTCCCTGTACTTCCAGAAGATACAGTTGCAGCTCCGGCAACACTTGTCGTCCAGCTTACATTTTGGATTCCTGATGGAACAGCATCTGTAATTACTGATGCCAGGGCATCGCTGGTGCTGGTATTTCGTACCGTAATAATATATTCTATTGCCGTACCTGCGTTTGCAGTAGCTGGTCCGGTTTTAATAATTTCGAGTACTGGTACCCTACTAACTACTGTATTTGCAGTAGCGGACGACGACGCAGCTCCAGCCTCTGAAGGTGTAGCTGTTGCTGTATTTGCCAATGTACCGGTATAATTTGCCGGAACTTTTCCAGTTACCGAAATGGTAAAACCATTGCCATTACCTGCATTAATATCGCCCGTTACAGAAACGGTGTTTCCGGTAACACTGCTATTGGCAATAGTAGCATTTCCCGTACTGCTTACTGTAATTGCAACATTTGTAATCGCAGCTGGTACAACATCGGTTACACTTAAATTTACAGCATTACCTGTTCCTTCGTTGCTTACATTAATCAGGTAATTAATGTTATTGCCAGCTGTTAAGGTTGCAGGGCCAACTTTACTAATTTTTAATATTGGTTTTCTACTTACTGTGGTTACCACTGCAGCAGAAGTAACCGGTGTACTTCCAGCTTCCGATGGCGTAATTGTAGCAGAATTCGAAATCGTACCTGAGAATGAACTGGCTATTGTTCCTTTAACATTGATGATGATCACATCATTTGTACCTGCAGGTATGTTGGCATTTACACTGATTGAACTGGTATTTCCTGAATTCCCTGAGTTGATGATTGCATTACCCTGAGCCGTAGCTGTCCATTGAACATTGGTTAAGTTGTTCGAAAGCACATCTGTAATTACCGCATTTAAGGCAGTACTTGGGCCGTTATTCCGAACTCGGATCTGGTAATTAATTTCCTCCCCAGCTAAAGCTGTAGTTGGACCGCTTTTGGTTATTACCGGACTAACCATAGCCGAAACCGTAGTTGCAGCACTGGCTGTTTTAGCCGCAACACCAGGTTCTGATGGAGTTGCTGAAGCGTTATTTACAATGGTGCCAACATAAGTTGGATTAATGGTACCGGTTATAACGATGTTGATTACACCATTCACCGGAACATCTACAGCGGTAGACACATTATTTGTTGTGCCAGAAGCCGTTCCATTAACCACAGCTCCATTGCTAGCCGTAGCTGTCCATTGTACATTGCTAATATCAGCAGGAACCACGTCGGCAATAGTAGTATTTACTGCATCAGATGGCCCTGTATTGGTTAATTTTAAAGTGTACGTAATCTGCTGTCCGCTAGATGCTGTACCAGGTGCTGATTTAGAAAGCGCTAATCCAGGTGTTTTCTGTAACACCGTAGTTACTGGTGTAGAAACCACAGGTGGGTTACCTGGTTCTGCAGGAGTTGCTGTAGCACTATTTACAATGTTTGCAGTTGCATTAGAGGCCACAACACCATTTACGGTAATCAATATTTTTGAATTACCACCTGCTAGAATATTTCCTGTAACAGATAGCGTATTTCCGCTTCCGGTAGCCCCTGCACTCACAGTTGCACCATTGGTAGCTGTTGTACTCCAGGTTACATTTTGTATCGCTGCAGGAATTGCATCGGTAATTACTGTTCCGCTTGCACTACTTGGGCCAGCATTGGTTACTTCTATGGTATAGCTTATTGGTAAACCAGCACTTAAAGTTGCTGGACCTGATTTAATGACACTTAAATTGGTTTGTTTAGCCACTACTGTGGTAACCGTTGGCGAATTTACAGGAGTTCCACCTGCACCAATTTTTGCCGATGCGGTATTTAATATATTTCCGGCAAAAGCAGGATTTATGGTTCCAACAACATTGATGGTAATAGAGTTGCCAGAAGCAAAAGGAATATTTCCAACTACCGCTACATTATTTCCGCTACCACTTGCACCTGAGGTAATGGAAGTTGTACCATTTGCTACAGCTGTCCAGCTTACATTGGTAATATCTGCTGGTATTATATCAGCAATATTTACTGCTACTGCATCACTTGGTCCGTTATTACTAACTGTAAGGGTATAATTAATCTGCGTTCCAGAAGCGGCAGTGCTAGGGCCACTTTTCTGTACCACTAAACTAGGTGAATTTACCACAGTTGTATTTACTGTTGATGAATTGTTTGTGGTATTAAAATCTGCTATTTCTGTCGGTAAAGTTACCGTTGCCGTATTGGTTAAGGTTGATGCGGCGGTGCTCGATGGTACTTTTCCACTCACCAAAATGGTAACAAAATTTGTACTTCCTGCGTTGATATTCGCACCAACAGAAATATTATTTCCATTACCTGTTGTGGGGCCGGTTATAGCTGCAGTTCCACTGGCAGTTGCCGACCAGCTTACATTGGTAATGCCTGTTGGTACCACATCTGCAATAGTTAATCCGCTAACATCAACAGGACCATTATTAACTACATTAATAGCATAGCTGATATTTTCTCCAGCAGATATGGTTTGAGGACCAGTTTTGCTAATTGCAATATCTGTTGATTTATTTATGCTTGTGGTAACAGAACTTTGTTTAACATCACTAGCGGTTACTTCAACGGTATTGGTAAACACCGCTCTTGCGGTTTGTTTAATAATACCATTCACCGTAACAGTAATCGTTCCTGTTCCAGAATTAATATTTCCTTTAGTTGATATCGAATTTGTTGACCCTGAAGTTGTTCCTGTAACTGAAGCACCTGCGGTAGCCACTGCAGTCCAGCTGTTTACCTGCACATCTACTGGTACATTATCAATAATAAAGGCATCGGTAATATTTCGGGCACCGGTATTATTCACCACAATAGTATAGGTTATCGGGTCTCCTATATTCGCATTCGCCGGACCCGATTTTGAAACCCTGAATACCGGATCGTTATCTACAATTGTTACTTTTGTTGAAGTATTATCAGAAAGATCCGGATCAGTAATACCAGTGCTTACGGTAGCTGTTGCTGTATTTGAAATGGTTTGCCCTTGCGTTAATGCTGGGTCTACTTTTCCGGTAATATTGACCAGAATAAGCCCGGTTGTTGGCGGAATTGTTGCATCGAAGCTTATATTTCTTGAAGTTTGGTTTCCACTTATCGTTGATGTTGCCCCCCCTGAGGCCACCACGTTCCAACTTATACCACTTACAATTTCAGTCGGAATATTATCGAGTATTGCGGTTGTAGTAGCTGTACTTGGTCCGTCGTTTACAATACGCAAAGTATAAGAAATTACTTCTCCTGCCCCAACATTTGCCGGACCAGATTTTGTAATACGCACATTTGCTTTTCTCGAAGTAGTGGTTGTAACGGTACTGCTTGCTGGTGTTAAATCGGTTACACCTGCAGGAGGAGTTGCCGTTGCAGTATTCGAAATGCTGGCGGTTAATGTTGGCGAAATCCTGCCTGTAACCGTAATGATAATTTTATCAGCTGCATTTGCTGCAAGATTACCTGTAATATCGATATTTCCTGAGCCACTACTTACACTAGCTGTTGCCGTACCTTGTGTAGTAACCGTCCAGGTTGGTGTTAAAAGGTTTGCATCAAAAGTATCTACAATTCTTGCGGCAGTAACGTCGCTTGGTCCAGCATTGGTTACTGTGATGGTATAACTTACCTGCTCTCCCGCAATTGCTGCTGTTGGTCCGGTTTTTTCTATTCTTAAGTCAGCCTGTTTTGTAACAGCAGAAGTAACGGTATTCGAAGTTACAACCGGATTACCAGCCTCTGATGGTGTTACAGTTGCCGAATTTGATAAAGAGCTACCTGCAAATGCAGTATTTACTTTACCTGTAATGGTTACATTAATAGCATTTGCTGCCCCAGCAGGTATATCACCCGTAATACTTATGTTGTTTCCTGCTCCCGATGCGCCTAAAGTAATACTTGCCGAACCTGTAACAGCTGTAGACCAGCTTACATTAGTTATGCCACTTGGAATATTGTCTGCGATTACGGCAGCAACCGCATTACTTGGACCTGCATTCTTGATGCTTAACGTATAGGTTATATTTTCACCAGCGTTAACAGATGAAGGTCCTGCTTTAACGATAGTGATTGTACTTTTATTAGAAATAGCTGTGTTTACCGCATTTGAGTTAACAGGAGATATACCTGCTTCAGTTGGTGTGGCCACCGCCTGATTCGTAATAGTTACGTTACTTTGAGCAGCAGAAATAGTTCCTGTTGCCGTTATTGTTACTTTATTTGCAGTACCTACCTTTAAGTTGCTGGTTAAACTTACATTTCCGGTACCCGACGCTGCACTCACGGTAGATGTTCCCGCAGCCACCACTGTCCAGGTTACACCTGTTAATTGTGTTGGTATGGCATCAGTAATACTTAAGTTGCTGGCATTTGAAGGTCCGTTATTAACCGCTTCAATAATATAAGTAACCGTTTCGCCAGCTTTAGCCGTTGCCGGTCCGGTTTTAGTTAAGCTGATTGATGGTAATTTACCTACCGAAGTGGTTACCGTATTAGACGTTTTAGCTGTAGCACCACTCTCTGCAGGTGTAACTGTAGCGCTATTTGCAATACTTGTTGCCGCAGTACCCGCATCTACAGTTCCGGTTACGGTGATTACAATTTTATTTGCTGCTCCTGCAGGGATATCACCTGTTACACTAACCGCATTTGTACTTCCAGTGGCACCTGCTGTAACAACAGCAGTTCCGGTTACGGAAGTTGTCCATGATGGGTTTAAAATACTTGCCGGAATGGCATCAGTAATTACCGATGCATTTGCATTGGCCGTACCTTGGTTGGTAACCGTAATGGTATAACTGATCTGTTCTCCGGCATTGATAGATGACGGTCCTGTTTTCTGTATAGCTAAAACTGGTATTTTACTAACATTAGTGTTAACGGTTGATGTTGCAGGCGTTGTTCCACTTTCTGATGGAGTTGCAGTTGCCGTATTCGCTAAACTACCATTTAATGCCGCACTTACCTTACCTGTAATGGTCACGGTAATGTGGTTTGCATTTCCGGCAGGTAGGTTACCCGTAATTGCTACGGTATTTCCGGTTCCGCTTGCGCCTGTTAATACCTGCGCAGTACCTGAGGCAGTAGCCGTCCAGCTTACATTACTAATCTGGTTAGAAACCACGTCGGCTATGCTTAAATTTTGCGCATCGGCTGTACTGGTATTAAATACATCAAGCGTGTAAGTAATGTTCTCTCCTGCTATTAAAGCCGTAGGACCATTTTTAGTAATTGCTACTGTTGGTGTTCTATTAACCGTTGTATTGGTTGTTGATGACGGAGAAGGACTTCCAGCTTCAGTGGCAGTTACCGTTGCGGTATTACTTAAGGTACCGTTAAATGCCGGATTTATTTTTCCAGTAACAGTTACGATTACTTTATTTGTTGCACCTGCCGGGATGGTTAGCCCTGTTTGCAAGTTATTGCCACTGCCTGTTGCGCCAGCGTTGATTACTGCAGCACCTTGAACGGTTGATGTCCATGTCGGGTTTAAAACCTGAGCAGAAATGGCATCATTTAACGTTGCATTAATGGCATCACTTGGTCCGTTATTTCCTATTTCTATGGTATAGCTAATGTTTGCGCCAGAAATGATAGTGGAAGGCGCACTCTTCAATACCGTTAAACCCGATTGAGTTGTTAACGAAGTGTTAACCGGGCTCGAGGTAATTGGAGATACACCGCTTTCTGCTGGAGTAACTGTTGCGGTATTGGTAATACTACCCGACGCATTGCTTGCGATTTTTCCAGATACAGTAATCTGAACCGTACTGTTTGCCTGGAAACTTCCGGTTAAACTCAGGTTGTTACCCGTACCCGTTGCCCCGGCAGATATTGTTGCCGTCCCCCCCGTTACAGCGCTTGTCCAACTGGTATTCGTTATCGATGCCGGTATCGCATCTGTAATTACTGTATTTAAGCTATTTGATGGTCCTGTGTTTTTTACGGTTATCGAATAAACAATATTATTACCGGCAATGGCAGTACTTGGGCCACTCTTTGTAATGGTAAATACCGGGTTTCTACTTACTGCAGTTATGGCCTGTGCATTTACAGGTGTACTTCCACTTTCCTGTGGTGTTGCCGTAGCAGTATTGGTAATGGTTCCTTCAAAATCTGGTTTGATGGTACCGGTAACATTAATGATGATTTTATTGGCTGCCCCTGCCGTAATATTACCGGTAAGGCTAATATTATTCCCAGTACCAGTTGCACCTGCAGTTACAGCAGCTGTACCCAATACCTGGCTTGTATAGGTCACATTCGTTAAAGAAGCAGGAACAACATCGGTCAATTGTACACCTGTTGCATTACTTGGGCCATTGTTTGCAAGCTGAATCTGGTAGGTAAGTGTATTTCCTGCAGTTGCTGATGATACCGCAGTTTTTGAAATCGTTACACCTGATGTACTGGTAATGTTCGAATTTACACTTGAGGTACTTCCCGTTCCCTGTGGTTCTGCCGGAGTTACGGTTGCAGTATTGGTGATGCTACCTGTTGCTCCTGGATTTACCGTACCTTGTATGGTTACATTTATAGCATTCGCACTTCCTGCCGGGATATTAACTTTTAAATTAACGGTATTTCCACTACCCGATGCCCCTGTGGTAACAGCAGCTGTACCTTCAGCGGTACTGGTCCAGGTTACGCCTTGTATGGCTGCAGGTACGGCATCAGTAATGTCGGCATTTACAGCATTGCTGCTTCCATTGTTTACAATCCTTAAAGTATAAGTTACTGCCGAACCAGCTGTTAAACCTGAAGATCCTGTTTTGGTAATGGCAAGTACTGGTTTAGCATTTATAGTAGTATTGTTCGTAGCGGTGTTATTTGTAGTATTTGGATCGCTTATACCCGTTGGAGGAGTTAAAGTTACCGTATTGCTTAAACTTCCTGTTGCAGCAGCAGCTACTGTTCCGGCTATGGTTAAAGTTGCCGATTGTCCGTTGCTTAAAGTTAAGCCTGTCCAGTTTCCATTTGTACTGGTATAAGTCCCTGATGAAGTATTGTAACCCGTTGCGGTAAAACCAGCAGGTAAAACATCTACTACTTTAACAATATCGCTGTTTAATAACTGGCTGGTTCCGTTATTGGTAAGCGTAATGGTGTAGGTTAAGGCTTCGCCTGCAATTACCGGATTTGGTGTAGCGGTTTTTGCAATAGCAAAATCTATTGAACGGTTTATTGTTGTTGCATCTGTTGCAGTATTATTACCAGTATTAGTATCGGTTGTGCCTGATGGCGCAGTAACTGTAGCGGAGTTATTTAAGGTTCCGCTTGCATTGGCTGCAACGGTTCCGGCAATGGTTAATGTAGTAGATTGACCGTTGCTTAAGGTTAAGCCTGTCCAATTTCCGTTAGTTTGGTCGTAAGTACCTGCAGCAGCAGTAAAAGTTGTTGCAGTAAATCCTGCCGGAAGGTTATCTACCACGTTTACAACATCAGTTGAGAGTAGCGCACTGCTTCCGTTATTGGTTAAGGTAATGGTATAGGTTAATGCTCCACCAGCTACAACTGGTTTGGGTGATGCAGTTTTTGCAAGCACTAAATCAACCTGTCTGTTAATAGTGGTATTATCTGTCTGGCTGTTATTGGTCAAATTCGGATCAACCGTGCCAGTTGGAGCAGTTACACTCGCAGTATTGCTAATGGTACCAGTTGCTGTTGCAGCAAGTGTACCCGCAATTGTTAAGGTTGCATTTTGTCCGGTTGCTAAAGTTAAGCCAGTCCAATTGCCGTTTGCACTGGTAAAAGTACCTGTTGATGCTGTAAACGTAGTTGCAGTAAATCCGGCTGGAAGATTGTCGGTAATCTTTACTACATCCGTCGATCTTAAAGTACTCGGACCGTTATTGGTTAAAGTGATGGTATAAGTTAAAGCATTACCTGCAACAGCTGGTTTCGGTGATGCAGTTTTAGTTAAGGATAAATCAATTGAAGGGACCGGAACAATATTGGTAATAGATGTCGAATTATTTGCAGGTGTTGGGTCTGTTTCTGTACCTGTAATATTCACATCGTTACCATAGTTGGCCGCTGTGGCATTGGCGTTAACCGTAGCAACAATACTTAATGTTTGCGAAGATGCGCTATTTAACGCACCAACAGTCCAAACACCTGTAGCCGAATTATAGGTTCCGGTTCCTGGCGTTGCACTTACGAAGGTATAGCCTGATTTTAATAGATCATTCACCTGTACGCCTGTTGCATTACTTGGCCCGTTATTGGTTGCGGTAATAGTAAAAGTTACATTTTCGCCAACCGTAGGGTTTGTTTTATTTACTGTTTTTGCAATTTGTAAATCGGTACTTTCAGTATATGTAATTACAACATCATCGGCAGAAGATGCACAAGGAGAGCTTGTAATTGTCCAACGTAAGGTAGCAGAGGTATTTTTTGCAACTGTTACGGTAGTATTGCGGTTTGTTGGTGTAGTAATTGCGGCCGATCCGTTAACAACTGTCCAAACACCGGTACCCGAAGTTGGCGCATTTCCTTGTAAAGTAAATGTTCCTGAATTGTATTGTGTTTGATCGGCACCTGCATTAGCCGTTGTTGGCAATGCACTAACGGTTATGGTTACAGGAGACGATGGCGCTGACGAACATGCCGTTGCAGCAGTTGAAACAGTTGTTCTTCTGTATAAAGTAGTGGTGGTTAAAACAGGGGGCTGAAAAGTTGCAGCATTTGCACCTGAAATAGCGGACCATGTTGTTCCGTTTGTAGAGTTTTCCCAAATATAACTAATGGTACCCGAACCTGTTCCATTGGCTACTGAGGTTAAAAGCGCTGGTTGTGTATTTGTACAAATCGTCTGATTGCTGCCGATAGATCCAGCGGTAACAACACCCTGAACAGTTACTGTAAAAGTAAATGTATTACCCGAACATCCATTGGCAATTGGTGTTACCGTAAAGGTAACCACCTGTGCCAAACCCGTTGTATTAGTTAAAGTTCCGGTAACGCTTGTACCCGAACCGCTACTTACAATTCCTGTTACATTAGTATTATTGTCTCTTACCCAGGTATAACTTGTTGCCCCGCTAAAATTAACGGTAGTTATAGCTGCACCGCTACAAATATTCTGACTGGTTGGTGTTGCCGATCCGGTTGGCAATGCGTTTACCGTAACCGTAACAGCAGGCGTTATGGCTTCGGCACAAGCACCACTTTTAACCTTAACCCTATAGTAAGTGGTAGCAGTTAAAGCGCCTGGTGTTATCGAAGTTAAATTTTCAGTCCCTGCAATATCAGTCCATGTACTGTTATTTGGAGAAGATTGCCAAATAACAACATTACCGGTTTGACCAGATAGTGTTATTGCTGCTGGGGCTGTATTGTAGCAAATGGTTTGGTTGGAACTGGCAGTCCCGGCAACAGTTGCTGGGCTTTGTTCAAGCACAATGGTACCACTAACAGTACCGCTACAGCCTGTATTATCGGTTACAGAAACCAAAGTATAAGTTCCTGCAGTTGTTGAAGATATAATATAAGGACTTGCTGTTATCCCGGTTACATTCACTATTAAACCATCAGGTTTTCTATAGCTAATACTCCAGTTAGGCGTTCCTGTTAGCGCAACCTGAAGATTGGGTGTTGGCGAAGAAGAACAAACCGTACCACTGGCATTACCAACTATACTTAAGGTACCAGTAGGTAGTACACTATTATTGGTTAATACCAAATCTGAAGTACTGCTACAGGTACCATTGGTAATGGTCCAACGGGCAGTTACAGGCGAGCCATTTCTTACCCCCACCACAGTTGCATTTGCCTGATTAGGGTTATTAAGTGTGGCAAAGCCACCTGGATTCGAAGTAAGACTCCATTGCCCGGTGCCTACTGTCGGGGTATTCCCCCTAATAAAAAATGTACCGTCGTTACATGCCGTACCACCAGAAGTAATTGATGATGTGGCCGTAGTAGGATTTGCATAAAGTAAAACAGTCGAATTACTTCCCCCACTTACCGATGCCGTATTAGACCAATTGCCAGAAGGTTGTACTGTTGTTGCCGTTGCGGTAATAGTAAAAGAGACCGTTTGTCCCGTTGTAAGGCCAGTACCTGAATTGTAGTTAAAGGTATAAGTTGTACCAGCATTCGAAATAGTCCAGGGAGCAGTTGTTCCCGTTGAACTTACAAATGTCATTCCGGTCGGAATTACATCTGTTACAGAAAATGTATTTAAGGTTGTAGTACCTTCATTTTTAACTGTAATGGTATAAGTAGCATTGCTACCGGTAGCAATACAGGTTGGACTAACCGTTTTTACGATTGATATATTGGGTTTGGTTAACAGTAAATCTTCATCTGGTAAAGCAGGGTTATAATTACTTCCACCAACAGTTCCACCAGTTTCATAAGTGGTGTTTGTACCTGCTATAGCAAAGGATGCAGGAGAAATTAACCTGGTAGGGTTTGCAGCAGTACGTGTCGGATCAAGATAAGTTACCTGGGCCGGATTGCTATACGTACCAGGAGCCGTTGCAGCTGGGATAGTAACCGTCAGTTGAATAGTTGCCGACGTCCCAGCAGGAATATTAAAATTCCCCAATACCGGTGAAGTGGCTGTTCCACTATTGGTTACTGTAACTACGGTTGATGGACTGGTAGAATAAACAATCGTAGCTGATAAAAATGTTAAACCTGCAGGCAGTTGGTCATTTATCCTAACGCCTTCTGCACCACCACCCGTATTATTAATATTGATCGTATAAACCGTGGTAGAACCAGCGGGTACTGAAACTGTTGGATTAGCTCTGGATTTAGTGATAACTAAATTTGGTAAACAGGTTGAGCTTACCCCCTGAAGCTCAGGAGGTAAATCATTAAAAGTGAACTGATTTACTACTCCCGGAGTCGAACCATCTGTGGCACCATAAGGAATATTAGTATTGGCATTTCCCGCTACTGTAACTCCATCATTTGTTCTTCCACTTAAACCACCTGCAGTGCTAGTAGTTACGGTAGCATTAGGAATCTTATAGTGAATTACACCACCGCCACCACCACCACCAGGACCATGTGCAGTTGTAGTAAAAGAATTTCCTCCGTTACCACCTTTTGCTTGTATGGTTAAGGTAGCTGTTGGGCTTGGGTTGGCTACATTAATAAATATTGTTCCACCTGCGCCACCACCGCCGGCACCATCTGCAGCACTACCTAAACCACCTGCTTCACCCCTGCCTCCGTTGGCCAGGATAGTTCCTGTTCCGTCTATTTTATTGGCTGTGATGAGGATAATACCACCACCAACACCACCTCTTACTCCGTTTGTTGCATTATTGGCATCTCCGGCACCTCCACCTCCACCCAAAAATAATCTATTTAGTGCGTATGGCACTGTAGAGCCTTGTCTACCGCCAGTAACCGTATTGTCTCCATCTCCACTATTCCAGCCATATCCACCTAATCCACCAGCAGAGCCGTTACCACCTCCGCCACCACCAGCATTGTGCACGTTACCGCCTCCACCAGCGTTACCTGGTGCACCGCGACCATAATCGCCATCCGGATAACCCTGCACACCATTATCTACCTGGTTGTAACCATCCCACATAAAACGTGGCGTACCAACTATTCCTTCTCCTTTAGTACTTGCCAAAACAGAATTCGTGGTAACATATAAACTTTGCTGTGTATTTGCAATGGTTCTGGGCAGCAAATAGCCCCCGCGGAAACCAGTTGTACTTGCATCAATTACACGACCGTTCATCGTTAAAGTTCCGGCAACATCAATAGCAATTAAACCACCAGCTTTACCATTCCATGGAACGGTTTTGATATCGGTGGTCATCGTCAGATTAGAATATTGCATTAAACGCACGATCTGGAAACGTCTTTGCCCCTTTGTAGCAGTTGCATCCGAATTCACATAACTATTTACCAATCCACCGCCCGTTCCCGATGCTTTAAATTGCAATGTTCCCCCTGCAGTGGTTACATCATTAAGTGCAACTACATACTCATAACGGCCAGCCGTTACTGTTCCCGTATAACCAGAACCATTATTGGCAGCTATGCCTGATCCATATGATGAAGTATTGGTTGTATTGGCATCAGCACCCTGCATCTGAATGATTAACAACAAATTACCTTTGGTTATTTGTGTGTTACCAAAAGAAAATACAGTGCTACCTACCTGAAATGAAGCCGGTACTGGATCCAACTCTAAAGAAGTACTTCCAGAGTTCAAAGTAATATTTCCAGATTTGGAAGGATAAAATGTATTTGCAGCGGTACTTAAATTTGCTGCACCATCTGCACCAGGTGTAGCGCATATAGGCGTTTGTGCATTTGAAACAGATACACAAAAAAGCAAGACAGAAATAGCGAAAAATGCTCGGTTAATGGAGCGAAATTGTGCTCTTAAATTAGTTTTCTTACCAAAAAAAATACGCAAATAGCGAGACGGAGAGTGTAATTTTTTATTCATAGGCTGAGACGACATGCGCTTGTATCATTAGGGGGAATGATACCTTTTTATAATGCTGTTTTATTTCAAAAAAGTATTTACGTAATCTTAAAACCCATGGTTTCAAAAACAGAAAATTTTACGAGCATTATTTTTAGCAGCGCACTTTATTATTTTATTTATATGCGCAAAGATATATTATTAACGGTCACTTTTTTCACGTTAGGTGCAAAATAAGTATAATTAATTATACATAAAACCAATAATTTGATATTTATCAATTAAAATATTGGTTTAAAGCATATATTAAGATATTTCACAAACACCTATCACTCAGATGTTTTGATATTAATCAAATAAATAAATACAACCTATAGCTATGCCTATACCAAACAACATCAAATACAGCTATTATATGGGCCGTTCATTTTAAATAATCAGAAATTATTTTAATTAGAAGTAGTTCGAATGGCAAGAATTAAATAAAACTTTGACCGTTTTAAAATGTTGAGTGAGTAATAAAATATTTATGTTATGAAAACTAGAAACGATAAAAACACAGCTGAAAAAGAGCATAAAAGTAAAGGAAGCTCAAAGGGAAAGGCTTCCTTCGATCAAAACGGAAAGGGTTCTTCAGATAAATTTGGTCAGGCTGGCTCCACACCTAACGAATCAGGAGCGAGTGGGCTTGGTACGGTAAATAAAAACAGGAAGGCTTAGAAAAGATAAAAAGAGTAAAATACTCTTTTTATCTTTCATAGATACTCATCTTTTCAGCTAGTTCTATAATACTTTTTATTTTCAGCTTTTGAAAAAGCCTCAATTTATAAGTACTTACTGTTCCCATTTGAAGATTTAGCTGATTAGAAATTTCTAATACTCCAATCCCCTTAGTTAATAATTCTGCTACTTCTAATTCTCTACCCGAAAGTTTGGTAAAAGGATTATCGGCATCGTTACCCAATATGCTGTTGAACATGTTTTCCTTAACATTTCTGCTCGAATAGCGACTGCCTGCTAAAATGGTTGTAATAGCGGTTACAATTTCTGATTCTTCTGCATTTTTGGTTAAGTAACCCGATGCACCAGACTTTAAATATGGAACAGCATAAATGTTTTCATTCAAAGATGAAAATACCAGGATTTTCGCATTCGGCTGAACCAATTTAATTTGGTCGATTACCTTAAGATTGTTACCTCCGGGCAAATTCACGTCAATGATGATTAAACTTGGTGATTTTTCTGTTTCCACAAGCGCCTGCTCTAAGCTAGCTGCATGAATGATTTCAACACCAGGCCAAAAGTCTGATATTAAACCTTTTAATCCACGACGGATGATCTCGTGATCATCAGCGATGAGCACAGTAAAAGTACTTACGGCATTTTTTGTTTTCATTATTTTAAGAATATTCTGCAAGTTAATAAAAAGTTATTTTTTTGTACGCAATTGTAGTTAATTTTTCGTTTAAATGTGTAAATATTATTATACACAAGTTCACAGTTTTGTTTAAAACGTCTGAGACCTGCTAATCTGATCTTTGGTTTAATGAACGGTATGGAAAGAAAATCTCATGTTTGCCGCTGTTATTGCCCTCTAGCGGGTCAATTGAAAAACCGTACCATAAACCAATTCTGAGTTTTTCTGATAGAAAAATCTGTACTGCTCCTACAACAGCGTTCCAGGATGTAAGATCATGTTGCGAATAGTTTTTATCATACAGCTTTACTCCTGTCTGGTAGGAACAGTCAAGCCAGATAAAATCTTCGATCATCAAAAATGCATTCAGATCCAAGCTCGTCGGACCTCCCAGGCCGTATTTTAACAGGAAAGTAGGTTTAGCCTGAAAATCTTCAGAAAGCAGAAACAATGTCTCGTCAGCTCAATAATAATAAGGCTTCGGCTATATAAAATTGCTTGTTCAGCGTATTTCCTTTTCACGAAGGAACTTCAGATCTGTTAAAATCCTAAATCCTTTATTTAAAAAACAAGAAAATAAAATCAAATTACAGGAATTAAATCTTAGCCCTAATCCTACTCAATGTTTCAAGTCGGATGGCTAAAAAAGAAGCAATGTATTTTAAAGAAACACGGTTAATCAAATCAGGAAATGAGATTAAAAAGCGTTTATATCTTTTCTCGGCAGATGAAATCCGGCAAAGATAAGCACGTTCCTCTGCCGAACGATAATATAATTCCATCATCTTTCTGCCAACAATATTGGCTTCAGGAAAATTTTCGTAAAGATATTCTGATAATACATGTGGGATAGCAACTAAATCAACATCTTCTAATGCCTGTAAATACTCATCCGATTCGCCATCTATCCACAAATTACGTATGGTACCTACAACTTCATTCTCTTTGGCGATCCAGGTGGTAATCTCGTTGTCTCCATCCTTAATAAAACCCCTAACTACACCTTTAACAATTAAAAAAAGGAACTTGTTACGGTCTACTGGTGAAACCAGATATTTATTTTTTTTGTAGCTAATTGGAAAGGTATGCTGGTTAATCCGCTTTTCTATTTCATTATTAAGCGGATGGAATTTCTTAAAAACTGAGATTAGTGGAGAAAAATCGTTGTATTTCTTCCACCTATCTCCATCAGATAAATTAACTGCGATCATAGCAAGAAATTAGGATAGGCGCAATCCTGCTATATAATATATCTTAACAGGATTACTATGTAAGTATAGGAAGATTGAATTGAAAAATGATCTTTTTTTTGAATTTTCTAAATTTTACAAACTTTAAAATAACTTTTCTACCCCTAATCCAAATAATGCAAAATCATACTTCACCGGATCTGAAGGATCGAACTGTTTCAGATTGTCCGTTAATTCAATTGCAGTCAACCAATCAGTCTGCTTTCTGTTAATCAGTCCGAGCAGCCGCCCTACCCTATCTACATGTACATCACAGGGACAGATTAAATCTTTTGGCTGAAGCGTATTCCAGATACCAAAATCGACACCATTTTGATCTACCCTAACCATCCATCGCAAAAACATATTTAAACGCTTACAGGTAGATTTTTGCTTTGGCGAGGAAATGTGTTTCTTCGTCCGGTGAGGAAAATCTTCCAAGGAGAAAAAATATTGTCTGAAATGGTTCAAGGCTTGCTCTATCGAGAAATTAAGCGCAGCAGCATAACATAGCTCAGAAGTGTAGCTTATTTCAGTTTTTGCCGCTGATACTTCTAAATATTCTGACCTAAAGACATTTTGTTTTGGTACAAATGCCTGCTCCAAACTATCGAAGTTTTGATAATGCTGCTTAAAAAACGAAATAAAATAAAGTAAGTCGGTATCGTTAAATGTACGGTGTTTAAAATTCAGCAGCCGTTTTAAATCGGTATCGGTATGATTAACAACAAAATCATAAGGCGCATTATCCATGCGTCCCAACAGTTCCTTACATTTATTAATAATTGTTTTCCGCTGGCCCCAGGCTAAAATCGCTGCAAAAAAGCCTGCAATTTCTATATCCTGTTTTTTTTCAAAAAGATGCGGAATACAAACGGGATCGTTTGCTATAAAATTTGGCTGATTATATTGTTCAACTTTGCTATCCAGAAAATTCTTTAACTCCAAAAACTGCATTGTTAGCTTTTTTTTTAGACGTAAATAGCAGCACAATCGTTGCCATTTAAACCGGATTGAAACGGTATCCTTTTTTGTTTGTGCTAATTTAATGAAGCAGATACCTAAACAAAAAAGATTTAGTGTAAAGCCGGGCTACCATTAGTTTTAGAATAAGACCTGCTTTACAAAAAAACGGGCAAATATTTTATCTGCCCGCTCGAAATATTATGCTAATGCATTTGCTAGATCCTCCAAAAGATCATCAATATCTTCTACTCCAACACTTAAACGGAGCAAGTTATCGGTAACTCCTACTTTCTCTCTTTCTTCTTTCGGAATAGAACCATGTGTCATCGTTGCCGGATGGTTAATTAGTGATTCTACCCCACCTAATGATTCAGCTAAGGTGAATACCTTAAAATTAGAAGAGATTCTAAAAGTTTCTTCCAGATCAGCACCTTTTAGTGTAATCGAAATCATCCCGCCAAAGCCACGCATCTGTTTTTTAGCTACATCATGATTAGGATGGTCTTCAAAACCTGGCCAATAGATTTTATCAACTTTTGGATGTGTTTTTAAATAATGTGCAATGCGCTCCCCATTTTCGCAGTGTGCTTTCATTCGAAGGTGGAGCGTTTTAATTCCTCTCAACACTAAAAAAGCATCTTGCGGACCCGGTGTTGCACCACAGGCATTATAAATAAACCAAAGGTCTTTATACAATTGCTCATCGTTTGTTACCAAAGCGCCCATTACCACATCAGAGTGGCCACCGATATACTTGGTTACCGAGTGCATTACAATATCAGCACCCAGATCGATCGGGTTTTGTAAATAAGGTGATGCAAACGTATTATCAACCGTAAGGATTAAATTTTTCTCCTTTGTAATTTTAGCTACCCCTTCAATATCGATAATCTGCATGGTAGGATTAGTAGGTGTTTCTATCCAAACCAATTTGGTTTTATCATTAATATACGGCAATATATGCTCTGGCTTAGAAAGATCCAGAAAATGAAACTTGATTCCGTATTTAGTGAAGATTTTGGTAAAAATCCGGTATGAACCTCCATACAAATCGTTTCCGGTAATCACTTCGTCGCCCGGTTGCAATAATTTTAATACGGCATCTGTTGCCCCCATTCCGCTCGAAAAGGCCAAACCATATTTAGCGTTTTCTAAAGCAGCTAAACAATCTTCCAAAGCTTTACGCGTTGGGTTTGTTCCTCTTGAATACTCATAACCCTTGTTATCTCCAGGAGATTTCTGCCAATAGGTAGAGGTTTGATATATCGGTGTCATTACCGCACCTGTGGTTGGATCAGGCTCTTGACCTGCATGTATAGCTTTAGTTGCGAATTTCATTTTTATAGTATCAAGATTGACAAGTACCAAGTATCGAGATAAGATTCCAAAACACCTACATCCCCGATACTATTTTACATTAATATTTAAATTGTACGCCAGAAGAACCAGTCCTTCTAAAAACGATTTTAAACTTATTTTTAAAGCAGTTGAAAGGAAACTATCGCCTCCGAACTTCCGGCTCAAGACTGTTTAATACGCTCTTGCAAAGAGTACTCTTTGTATAGATGGTTTTCCTGAATAAATACAAACACCATCTTCCAATTTATTATTTAATGGAATACAGCGTATAGTCGCTTTCGTTTCTTCCTTTATTTTTTGCTCCGTTTCTGGCGTTCCATCCCAATGTGCAGAAATAAAACCGGCTTTGGTATCTAACAATTCCTGAAACTCTTCGTAACTGTTGGCTTCAGTAATATGCTCATCACGATAGGCCAAAGCTTTATTGAACATGCTTTGCTGAATATCTTCCAATAGCTTGATGATGTAAATATCCAAGCCTTCCTGAGGTACAGTCTGTTTCACTTTTGTATCTCTACGGGCAATTTCTACCGTTTTATTTTCCAAATCACGGCCACCAATGGCAATACGGATTGGCACACCTTTCAACTCATAATCTGCAAACTTAAATCCAGGGCGCTGTGTATCTCTATCATCATATTTCACAGAAACCCCCATGCCTTTTAAACGCATGGTTAATTCATTTACATAAGTTGATATTTTGGTTAAATCTTCATCTCCTTTATAAATTGGAACAATAACGACCTGGATTGGTGCTAATTTCGGTGGAATAATCAATCCTGAATCATCACTGTGCGCCATAATCAAAGCCCCCATTAAACGTGTAGAAACACCCCACGAAGTAGCCCATACATGATCTAATTTCCCATCTTTACCTGTAAACTTAACATCAAAAGCTTTGGCAAAATTCTGACCCAAAAAGTGAGATGTACCTGCCTGTAAAGCTTTACCATCCTGCATTAAGGCCTCAATACAATAAGTATCTAAAGCACCGGCAAAACGCTCATTCGGCGATTTACGGCCTCTGATTACCGGAACTGCTAACCAATTTTCGGCAAAATCGGCATAAATATGCAACATACGTTCTGTTTCCTCAATCGCCTCTTCTGCTGTAGCATGTGCCGTATGCCCTTCCTGCCACAAAAATTCGGCTGTACGCAGAAACAACCTCGTACGCATTTCCCATCTGACCACATTTGCCCATTGATTGATCAGTATTGGCAAATCACGGTACGATTGGATCCAACCTTTATAGGTATTCCAAATAATGGTTTCGGATGTTGGACGAACAATTAATTCCTCTTCCAATTTTGCAGTTTCATCAACCACAATATTTCCATTCCCATCATTTTTTAACCGGTAATGCGTTACTACTGCACATTCTGTCGCAAAACCCTCAACATGAGAAGCTTCTTTAGAGAAAAATGACTTTGGGATGAATAATGGAAAATAGGCATTCTGATGCCCTGTATCCTTAAACATCTTATCTAAAACAGCTTGCATTTTTTCCCATATAGCATAACCATTTGGCTTTATAACCATACAGCCACGCACTGCAGAGTGCTCTGCTAAATCTGCTTTTAACACAATATCATTATACCACTGGGAATAATCTGCTTCTCTACTTGTAATTTCTTTGCTCATCTTATGTATTTGGAACGTAATTTGTATGTTAAAAAGTGTAAAATCCGACGGCAAATTTATAAATTTATGCCTACAAACGATCAACAATTGACATCAATTGTGATTTAACATTTTTAGACTAAGTAAATAGTTAGAAATTAACTACTTTTGAAACTTGTTTATTACATTCGTGAACACACACAACTAAATATAAACACAATGAAACCAATTAAATTTTTACCCATTGTTATGATTGCCGCCGCAGGATTGGTGGCTTCATGCTCTACATCAAAATTGGCTCAAACTAAGCCAGCTGATGATGTTTATAACTCTGTAGCAAAAGCTAGAGAGATCGAAGTGGTACTTCCTTCACAACGCCAACAAGCACAAAACCAGGCGCAAGGACAAGAAGAATATGACGAATATTATGGAACCAGTAATCCTTATTACGACATGGATTACTCGTCTAGAATAAACCGTTTTTATAATGGCTATAGCTTTCAAGGCTACTATGACCCTTATTTTGACAATTATTACTACGGAAGCAGTTATGGTCCTTCTAACTATTTGGGTTTTGGCCTAGGCTGGAACAGTGGATACGGTTTAGGTGGCTGGGGCGGAAGCTTTGGTTATGGCAGTATCTGGAACAATCCATTCTATTATGGCAACTTTGGTTACGGATGGAATAATCCTTACGGTTGGAATTCATGGGGGCCTTATTCTTATTATGACCGTTACGGTTGGGGCGGTGGCTGGGGTATCGGCGGCGGATACTATGGTGGCGGTGTGTATACCAATAGAGGTTATAGCAGACCAAGACCTGGAAGTGACGATAGAGGCACACCACGATACGGAAACGGCAATGCCGGAAACGCGGGCAGGCCGAGCAGATCTGGTGTTACAAATCCAAATGGTGTAGGGTATGTTCCAAATATTAATGCAGGAAGACCAACCAGAAGCCAGGGTAATGGCGGATATCAACCTCAGGGTACCCAAGCTGGCAGACCAACCAGAAATGACAACTATTCACCTCAACAAGGTACACAAAGCAGCAGACCTACCAGAAACGAGAGCTACAATCCTCCTGCAAGAACCGAGAGCAGGCCAAGTTATTCACCTCCACCATCAAATGGCGGCGGAAATAGTGGTGGTGGTTCAGCCGGTGGTGGTGGTGGTGGCTCAAGACCATCTAGAGCAGGAAGAGGTTAATTTAAATCTAAACACACAACATGAAAAAATATATTTTAGCTTCACTAGTAGCTACAGTAGCCGCTATAGGAACGTCGTATGCCCAAAGTTATGCACCAGATGCATTCCGGTTCTCACAAACCAATTATGGTAGCTCTGCCCGATTTAAAGGAATGGGTGGTGCACAGGTTGGCGTTGGTGGTGATGTCGGCTCAATTAACGCGAACCCTGCCGGATTAGGCTTGTTTACTAAATCAGAATTTATTCTTACACCAGAGTTTAATTCAGTTTCTAATAACAGTGCTTATTTAGGCAATAATACAAAAGCAAGTAAAAACCAGATTAACCTGAATAACATTGGTGTTGTATTTTACAGCCCAGCGGCAAGAGTAAAAGGTGCTGATGTAAATAAAGGACTAGTAAGTACCGTTTTTGGATTGAGCTATACCCGTAACAACGATTTTTTAAATAATATTAACTATGGCGG
Organism: Pedobacter sp. SG908; assembly: GCF_011759615.1. Lineage (NCBI taxonomy): Bacteria > Pseudomonadati > Bacteroidota > Sphingobacteriia > Sphingobacteriales > Sphingobacteriaceae > Pedobacter > Pedobacter sp. SG908. Next base: position 1,626,819 of record NZ_JAAOYY010000001.1, on the reverse strand, counting down.
CATCAACACAAACAGCTCTATCAGAGATTCTTACGTGGATCAGGCTAACAATTATGGAGTTGATAACAGCATTGCAGGTGATGCTTATAAAAGTTATTTGATCAATAAAAACACTCCTACTTTTCCAAATCAGTTTTCTGCAGAACCTTATAACAATGCTAATTTTAATCAAAACTGGGATGAAGCACGTCTAGGTTCTACATCAGAGTTTAACGTTGCGGGTGCATTGAACTTTGGTAACAAAGTTTACATTGGCGCAACAGCCAGTTTTGTAAACGTGAAATATACAAGCGATGCTACTTTCACGGAATCAGGTATTGTTAACTCATATAATGATGGGGATGCCTTACCTACATACAATGGAAACGAAAATTATAGCCTTACCCATTTTAGAAACCAGGAAACCAAAGGCGGCGGTTTTAATTTAAAATTGGGTGCTATTTTCAGACCGGTGAGCGAGTTAAGGATCGGTTTAAATTTCCAGACGCCAACCTGGATGAATATTGAAGATAATACCAGCGAAACCTTGCAGGCTACTACTGCAGGAAATGCCAATACCCCTCCTACCAAATCAAATAATCCTACCCAATATTATTCATTCACTTATAATCTGCGTACGCCTTTAAAAGCTTCTGCAGGTATCAGTTATGTAATTGCAGGTACTGCATTAATATCAGCTGATGTAGATTATGTAGATTATGCCTCTATGCGCTTTTCTGATTCTAACGGCTCTGACCGTAAAACCATTAGTGATAATAATGCTTTTATTAAAGCATCTTATAAGGAAGCGATTAATTATAGAGTAGGTGCTGAAGTAAAAGTAACAAACGAATTTAGCTTACGTGCTGGTTATGGCGTAAATGGAAACGGTGTTAAAGGTGGCGATAATAAATTTTACCAAGGCCAGTATTATACTGGCGGACTTGGCTATCGCATCGACAACTATTACTTCGATTTAGCGTATCAGAACTACAAAACAAACTTCAGTTCAAGTCCGTATTTGTTAGATGATTACAGTGAACCTGTTGCAGATGTTAAAAGCAATAGAAATAATGTATTCTTAACTTTTGGTGTAAGATTTTAAGTACTAATATAAAACTTATCTAAAAAAAGGCTTCAGCGAATCAACTGAAGCCTTTTTTGTTCATCACAAAATTAACAGGAGTAAATCGGAATTATTCGATACTAAATTATTCCATGCAGGCTTCCACCCTCTTGAGCCAAAGCATCCAGTTTTTTTTCAATGTCAGGGTCTTTGATCAATTCAGGTGCGTGGTGGGGCTTTTTCCTTGCATCAATAATCAACGAACCTTTACATCCCCAATGTTTATTAATGGTAAAATCGTTGATACCATATATATCAGCCGCCGGGTTGCTTCTGGTAAAGGCCACCCAAACCAGATTATCAATATTGGCAGCCGTAAATTCCGCATCATCGGCCAATATAATCAATGGCAAACCAGATAAATCCTGATCCATCAAAGCCATATTCAACAAAGCAATTTCGGCGGCGGTTTTCTCCGGGTTTAAATATTTGTCACTTTCTAAAACTAAAACCCCTGGAATGGCTATTTTGGGTTGGTAAAATCCGTCGCTCAGTTTCAGCCCTTCAGGAAGCTTATCCCATAGTTCGCGCTGCTTATCCCCTGCCGCAGCAATTACAACCTTCGATCCGCTGTTTAATCCATCGCCACTATAATCAAGCGTATCGATTGTAGTATTGGTATAAAAATGAACATCCCTGGCTAAATCGATCCGTTCTAAAACATGCTTAAGAAATGCTTCAATATGGTGCGTGCTTAAATTCTGGTCATCCTCTTTGGCAGCGATAAATAGATATTTGGCTAAACTCAATTGGTTTTTTCCCAGTATGTGATTGGCTATGGTTAAAATTTCCTGAGGCCTGCGCACTTTTAAATAAGGTGTATAACGTTCGCTACCAATGGCGAAAAGCAAAGGGTGAACGCCAGCTGCATCAACCGCGTGCACTTCTTTTAAACCATGTATTTCTTGCGGAATGGCAGAACCTGTAATCTCATGGATTAAAGTACCAAAACTGGTATCCTCCTGCGGTGGGCGGCCAACAACCGTAAACGACCAAATGGCATCTTTTTTATGATATACATGGTGTACCCTCATTAAAGGAAAAGGATGCGTTAAACTGTAATATCCCAGGTGATCGCCAAAAGGCCCTTCTGGTTTATTTTCATTTGGATAAACCGTTCCGGTGATAATAAAATCGGCATCTGCAGAAATACAAAAACCTTCATCATCGTAAAAATAACGAAAACGCCTGTCGCCAAGAGCACCAGCAAAAGTCATTTCAGATAAACCTTCAGGTAACGGCATTACTGCAGCTAAAGGATGCGATGGAGGTCCGCCAACGAAGATACTCACTTTTAAGGGTTTACCTAGTGCGTTGGCTTTAGATTGGTGTACCCCAATCCCCCTATGAATCTGATAGTGCAAGCCAATCTCCTGATCCTGAATATAATCGTTACCGGCCAGCTGGATCCGGTACATACCCAAATTGGCATTTAGTACGCCCGGCTTGTCTACATCTTCCGTATACACCTGGGGCATGGTAACAAAAGGTCCTCCATCCATAGGCCAGTTTACAATCTGTGGTAACTGACTGATACTTGTTTTTAAGAACTTATTTTTTGCCGAAGATGTTTTAAGTGGCAAGGCCGATAAAGCAGACATTGCCGAACCTGCATATTTAAATGGATTTTTTAATGCTTTTATGGGATCATTTCTTAACGATACCAGCTGTTGTACTTTTGGTAAGGTATCTCTAAAAATAAACTTCGATCTTTCTAAGGTTCCAAACAAATTCGAAACTGCAGGAAAAGGGCTTCCTTTAATTTTTTCAAATAAAATAGCTGGCCCTTTATTTTCGTAAACCCTTAAATGGATGGCTGCCATTTCTAAATAGGGATCTACTTCTTCTTTTATCCTGATTAAATGACCGTGCTTTTCGAGATCGGATACGCATTCTGCTAAACTTTTGTATGCCATGCCCAAAGATAAATAATTAGATTTTCTACGAAACAAAAAAGCCTCATATAAGCAGATTTTACAATAAAGCTACTTATACGAGGCTTTTAACTTAAGAGATTGGTATTACTTTTTCCCTGCGAAAGAACGCAACATCCAGGTATTTTTCTCTTTAAACTGCATAAAACGGTTAACCATATCGTTAGAACCATCGTCTCCGGCCGCATCTGTAGCTTCTAAAAGTTCTCTTTCCAATTCGATCAATGCGGCCATATCATCCAGAACGGCATCTACCATATCAAGGTCTTTCAGTCCAATCGTATCAATTTCTTTAATCTTAGATTCTTTAATATAATCAGCAAAACGGCTATGCGGTGCTTTACCCAAGGTTAATACGCGCTCGGCTATCTCATCGATAGTTAGTTGTGCATTGGTATATAATTCTTCAAACTTAACATGTAAAGTAAAAAAGTTCTGTCCTTTAATATTCCAGTGGCAACCTCTTAATTTTTGATAATGAATATGATAATTTGCCAAATAATCATTTAACAGATCTACAACTGGTTTAACCTCTTTTTCGTTTAAGCTTATTTCTTTAGCGTCCATTTTTTTACTTTTTAGGAATGTATTTTAATATCTATGTAACAACCCAAATTTAGAAAAGTTTTGTCCTATTTTGTCTTTTGAACAATACGTTATTTATTAGATCGTTTAATATTCAATATTGTACTAAATAACAATTTTATAAACATTTGTTAATGAATAGCATATCGATATTACATTGTTAAAGTCATCTAATTTTTACTTAAAAACGGGCAACAGAACATAAGATGGTTAACAATATTATTCGTATAATTGCTCTCTTTGACTTAGAAATTTACATAAAAATAAATGCATAAAATATATTTATCTGCTGTAGTGTTATTTGCTTTAAACATTGCAAATGCCAAAGCCAATACAGCGAGAGACTCTATCGGTGTAGAAAATAATAAAGGCAAAAAACTAATCGTGCACCAAACCGTGGCTAAAGACACTTATTATTCCATAGGAAGAAGATATAATGTTTCGCCAAAAGATATCATGGCCTTTAATGACAACAAGTACCTTCAGATCGGGGTAATTATCAAGGTACCTACAAATATCCCTTTTACGGCTAATGGTTCATCAAATATTACACAAAGTGCATCAACATCAAATGTGATAGAACACATTGTAAAGCCAAAAGAAAATTTAAACATGTTGGCCGAAAAATATGGCACAACTATAAACGAGATTAAAACTTTAAATAACCTAAGCGGAAATAATTTAAGCATTGGTCAGGTTTTAAAAATCCCAGCAAAAAACGCAGAACAAAGCAATACAGCAGCACCAGTAATACCGCCAGCAAAAAACAATGCCGAGCGGGTAGCTGAGAACAGCCAACCATCAGATCAGACCATGATTGAACATACCGTGCAGCCTAAAGAGTTTTTAGGGAAAATTGCAGAGAAGTACGGTACTACTGTTGAAGAGGTAAAAAAAGCCAATAACCTTTCGGGAAGCAATCTGCGCATTGGGCAGAAACTTAAAATTCCGGCAACCAAAAATATAGATGAGAATAAAGTAGCAGCTGCCGAAGAAAAACCTGTTCAGGAAAACAAATCTACAGATGCCGCCGGCACACATACGGTTTTAAGAAACGAGACGATCTTTACCATTGCTAAGCAATACGGAATTACCGCTTACCAGATTAGAAAACTAAATGACTTACCTGATAATGCCATTACCATTGGTCAGGTTTTAAAAGTTCCTGGTGGCATTATTACAGATGTTCAGGTCCCGAAAGAAAAGCAGGCAGAAACAAAAGTTAAAGAAACACCAGCAGCAAAAGAAGAGAGTTTTATCCATACTGTAGCTACCGGAGAAAACATTTTTACCATTGCTAAAAAATATAATTTAACCGCTTATCAGATCAGAACGGCAAACAAGCTGGAAGATAATGCCATTAAGGTTGATCAGAAACTGATTATCCCTAAACCACCGCAACCTAAGTCGGTAAATGATCTGTCAAAAGAAGAACAAGAAAATGAACCAGACAGTACTATGGTTAAAGATCCTAAACTTCGCCGCGATCCCAGCGTATACGGTTTAAGTCAGATCGAAGAAAAAGGGACCGCCGTTTGGATTGCAGACCAAGATCTTGATGGAACAAAAATGTTGGTTTTACACCGTACAGCTCCTGTTGGCAGGGTAATTAAGATTACCAACCCAATGACTAACCGCACTACCTTTGCCAAAGTTGTTGGTAAATTTACAGAGAACGAATCCACAAAAGATGTTATAATTGTAATGACTAAAGCTGTAGCCGATTCATTAGGCGCTTTAGACAAACGTTTTTTCTGCAATTTAACATATAGTGCTCAATGAGTTTAAACAAAAAACCATTTATAATTGGTATTGCCGGTGGTAGCGGATCGGGTAAAACATTTTTCTTAAACTGCTTTCTTCATCATTTTAAACAGGATGAAGTAACGCTCGTATCTCAAGATGATTATTATATCCCTGCGGGTGAGATGACACAGGAAGAGAACAAATTATACAATTTCGACCTCCCTTCTACTATTGATAGTGAGCAGTTTTTGAGAGACATTAAGCAATTAATCAGTGGTGAGGTAGTTTACAAAAAAGAATATAACTTCAATAACCCATTAGCTGTAGTTAAAATTCTGGAGATTAAATCGGCACCGATCATTATTGTAGAAGGTCTTTTTATCCTCCACTTCAAAGAAATTGCCGCACTGTTGGATCATACCATTTTTGTTGATGCAGATGAACTGGTAGCTTTAGATCGCCGTATAAAACGTGATGGTTTAGAGCGTGGTTACCCGGAAGAAGATGTATTGTACAAATGGCACAACCATGTGGTTCCTGCCTATAAAGAATATTTATTGCCTTATCGCGAACAATGTAATAAGGTGGTAATGAATAACACCAACGAGCCTGAAGAAATCATTGCCATCACAGAAGATATTTCGAATGATTTAAGGAATAGTATTTTGGTAGACACCGAATAAATTTCAAAGAAGTCAAGCTTTTAAAGCTTGACTTCTTTTTGATAATACGTTTTGTCAGGTTGAGCGTAGTCGAAGCCTTAATCTAATCTCATTTCCGGAATCTCTCCTTCTACAATTAATCTCCCAACTGTAGATTGCTGTATAAACTCCACACTTACACCGGGCGCACGTTCTAAAAGCTTAAAACCGCCTTCTGGCAGGATATCTAAAACAGCCAGCTCAGTTACAATTTTTTTAATGCATTTTACGCCGGTTAAAGGCAAGGTACATTTCGGTAATAACTTGCTTTCTCCAGCTTTATTAATGTGCTGCATCGCCACAATAATATTTTTGGCCGATGCCACTAAATCCATCGCTCCTCCCATTCCTTTTACCATTTTACCTGGAATTTTCCAGTTGGCAATATCGCCATTTTCTGACACCTCCATGGCTCCCAGAATGGTTAAATCTACTTTTTGTGCACGGATCATCCCAAAACTCATGGCCGAATCAAAAATAGATGATCCTGGCAAAGTGGTAATAGTTTGTTTCCCTGCATTAATTAAATCGGCATCCTCCTCTCCTTCAAAAGGAAATGGCCCCATACCCAATAAACCGTTTTCTGACTGTAACACTACATTAATTCCCTTTGGAATATAGTTAGCAACCAATGTTGGTATACCAATGCCAAGATTAACATAGTATCCATCTTTTATTTCTTTAGCAATACGCTGTGCGATTTCTTCTTTTGAAAATGCCATTATTTATTTTTTCCGATTAAGCCTAAATGTGTGTGATTAAATGCATCGCTATATTTTAAACCATAGCCAAGTGCCCTATCCATACAAGAATGGGCAAACAAGATGATGCCAGATAACTGTAATATGGGTAACTGATCATAAAATCCGATCAAGAAAATTACTATCGCTATCGTCTTATGATGAAACACGTTATAAAACCATGCACCTACTTTCGGGCCTGCAACGTATCCTAACATACTTAAATCCGGCACAAGCAAAAGTGCCGGAAATACCCACCAATGAAACGATAGTTTAGAAAAGGCAAATATTGCTAGCAAAAACATACCTATTTCTTCAATTGCAATAATTTTCTTCATTACGATTTTGTTCTTACAGTACGCTGTTCAATTCTTTTCTCGTAGTCTTTGCCCTGAAAAATCCGGTGGACATAAATACCAGGCGTATGAATATAATCCGGATCCAATTCACCAGCTTCCACCAACTCTTCTACCTCGGCAATGGTTATTTTACCTGCCATAGCCATCACTGGATTAAAATTCCGGCTGGTAGACCTGAAGATTAAATTGCCCGCTGTATCACCTTTCCAAGCTTTAACAATAGCGAAATCGGCATCAAAAGCATATTCCATTAAATAATCCTTGCCATCAAAATTGCGTACCTCTTTGCCTTCTGCCACTTCGGTACCCACACCTGCAGGCGTAAAAATTGCAGGCATACCGTATCCAGCGGCCAAACAGCGAGTGGCCAAGGTACCCTGTGGGATAAGATCTACCTCAAGTTCGCCACTCAACAATTGCCTTTCAAATTCAGCATTTTCACCAACATACGAAGAAATCATTTTTTTTACCTGGCGTTGTTTCAGCATTAAACCAATACCAAAATCATCAACACCTGCATTGTTAGAGATACAGGTTAAATTTTTTACCTGCTTACTTACCAAAGCATTAATACAATTCTCTGGAATGCCACAAAGCCCGAAACCACCGAGCATGAGCGTAGCACCATCTGATATATCTTTGATAGCCTCTTCAGCTCCAGATACCACTTTATTTATCATCTTATGAATTTTTTGGTTAGTTCGCTAAATTACAAATTGCCTTCAGAAATGTAGCATTATAATTTTTTAAATCTTTGCGGAATACTAATTAATTGGAATTAATCTAAATAACTATTACTTTTGTGCTGCAATGATTTACGAGAGAGAAGAAAGTCTATTCATATTACCCACCGATCCTGAATTTCAAAAAGGCATGGGTTTTATTTTCAGCTGTACAGCTGAGCACAAAAAGTGTTGCGAGAAATTTAAGAAAGGTAAACGCTGTAAAAAGTGTCCGGGCAATAAAAAGAAATAAGCCTACTTCGCTATTTCCACAATTTTATCGTCGCTTCCATTACTGGTACAGATATAAATTTTTCCTTCTGGCGATTGGCAAACGGCTCTGATCCTACCATATGTATTGACATAAAAATCTTTTGTTCCTGTAATTTTTGTTTGTGCATCGTCTAATTTAAGCTGCATCAATTTAGTTCCTTTTAATACAGCCAGCAGCAACGAATTTTTAAATTGAGGAATATAATCTGAATTGTAATAAGCTAAACCACTGGGCGCAATGGTTGGTGTCCAATTAATTAATGGCTCTACCACATTGTTCGAACTACAAAACGATTGCTCTCCGCTTTCATTACAAAAACCTTTAACATTTGGCCATCCGTAGTTTCTTCCTTTCTCAATAATATTAATCTCATCATCAGAATCCGGGCCATGTTCTGAAGAGAAAATTTTATTGCCTACTTGGGTCAATCCTTGCGCATTTCGATGACCTAAAGACCAAACCAGATTATTTGGATAAGGGTTATCAGCTGGGATAGAGCCATCTAAATTTATTCTTAAAATTTTCCCGGCTAAAGAATTAACATTTTGAGGATTACCAGTATCAGCAGCATCGCCAGTACTGATAAATAGTTTACCGCCATTGATCAGCAAACGCGATCCGTTATGGATTGAAGCCGCAGGAATCTGATCCAATAAAACTTGTGGATTCGTCAAATTTCCTCCATTGTAAGTATAACGTACAACTTTAGCTTTATAGGTACTACCATAGCCATAAACCACATAAACGTAAGGATTACTGGTAAAATCAGGATGTAGCGTCATTCCCAGCAAGCCGCCTTCTCCATTGGTACGTACTTCGCTTATGGTAAGTAAAGGTGTTACTTGCCCGTTGGCAGGATTTAAACGACTAATTTTACCTGCTTTTTCGGTAAACCAAATGAAATTATCAGGTCCATAAACCATTTCCCAGGGGAAGCTCAATCCGGATACAACTACTTTTGATTTTAATTCTACATCAGGTAAAGTACCTGGATCGTCATTATCATCACCATTCTTTTTACAAGCTGTAACGAATAACATTACAAATAAGCAGAGTAGTATTGCTCTCATAACCATAACGTTTTAAAAATAACAACGTTACGGTTATAAAGTTTTGTTTTTTTAGCGTGCTATTCCATGTTGATGTACTGCCTGATGCTACCATCTCACAGATTTTCAAAAAAATGATTTAGTGTCGGATAGTAACATCCGACGCCATAACCATACTTATGCCAGCACTCGTTTTTAACGAGTGCATAAATAGCCTTGCGATTTTATCGCAAAATATTATTTATAGTGTCAGATGGTAACATCTGACACCACAATCAATTCAAATACACGTAAGTAATCCCATCTCCACCCCTATCAGCATGTTCATCTTCCATCCTATTTACTTGACTATATTTGCGTAGATATTCCCTGATCATTTTTCTCAAAATTCCATCACCCTTACCATGAATCAGTTTAATGGATGGAAAACCAAGCATAATGGCTTTATCTAAATATTTCTCTACTTCGAAGAGGGCATCTTCCGTGCGTTTCCCACGGAGATCAAGTTCTGCCCTAAAACCAGATACGGCATCATTCATCCGCCCTGCAAAAGAATTGGCACTACTTTGAATTACTTTTTTGGCTTCCCGATTACTCACCTTTTGTACACGGTTCTTTTTAACCGTTGATCGTAAATCGCCAATAGCCAAAACCAGTTCATTGCGGTTAATTTCTAAAACCTGACCAATGGTTTCACTATCGGTAAATTTCACTAAATCACCAATTTCAATCTCACCGCCAACAACTACCTGCACTGGTTTAGGGCGCTCTTTAGGAACAGTATTTTTAACCAGTTCTTTTTGCAAATTCTGGCGAAGTTCTTTAGTTGCTTCCTTATCAGCTTGTTTTTCCTTAATCTCGGCAATGGTATTTTCTACCAGTTTATTGGCATTTTTAATAATATTCTGTGCCTCTTGTTTCGCCTCTTTAATCAATATCTTTCTATTCTCTTCTAAAAAGCTTTTTAACTTTTCATTTTCGGCAACCAGGTTTTTAGCCTTGTTCTGCTGATTGGCCAGGCTTACTTTGGCATCGTAAACGTTTTTCTTTTCGCGCTCCAGATCAACAAGCATGGTATCTACCCTATTCTGGTTAGAACCTGTTTTTTCTTTAGCCAGTGCAATTACTTCTTTTGGTAAACCAATGTTCTGTGCAATTTCGAATGCATAAGAACTGCCAGGTTTACCCATTTCTAAAACATAAAGCGGTTTCATTTTAGCATTATCAAAAAGCATTGATGCATTTTCCAAACCAGGCGTATTACCCGCAAAAAGCTTTAAATTAGAATAGTGGGTAGTAATTACCCCCCTTACCTTTTTATTGTTCAATACCTCCAAAACAGCTTCGGCCATTGGCCCGCCAAACTGTGGATCGGTACCGGTACCAAATTCATCAATCAGCACCATCGTTTTCGGTGAGGCATGCTCTACAAAATAGCGCATCTTCTTCAAGTGTGCACTGTAAGTACTTAAATCACTTTCAATCGATTGATCATCACCGATATCGGCAAAAATGTTTTCAAAAATCCCCACTTCACTATTAGCGTCAACCGGAATTAACAGTCCGGTTTGTAACATAATCTGCAAAAGGCCAACTGTTTTCATACAAACCGATTTACCGCCCGCATTTGGTCCTGATACCAGCACTACACGAGTTTCGGCGTCTATATGAATATTTAAAGGGGTAACAGTCTTCTTTTCTGCTGCAAATGAGATCGATAATAAAGGGTGCCTTGCATTAATCAGCTTGGTTTTAGGCTCTTTTAACAAACCTGGCATTTCAGCTTCGATATCCATTGCAAACAATGCTTTCGCACGTACAAAATCAAGTTTGGTCAAGAAACCATGGTAAGAAAGCAATAATGGCGAATATGGCCGCAAGTCATCTGTTAAAGCAATTAAAATCTTAATAATTTCACGGCGTTTATCAAATTCTAAATCGCGTAGCTTATTATTTAAAGTAAAAACTTCCTCCGGCTCAATATAAACGGTTTGCCCCGTAGCCGATTCGTCGTGTACAAAGCCTTTTAGCTTACGTTTATTCTCGGCCAAAACCGGGATACACATCCTGCCATCACGAATGGTTAAACTACCGTCTGCAACCCAATTATTAGCAATAGCTTGCTTGTAGATCGAGTCCATACGCTTGCGCACGTCTTGCTCCGTTTTCGAAATCGCAGCGGTAATCTCCTGCAATTCTTTCGATGCATTGGGTTTAATCTTTCCTTTGGCGTCAATTACCGTTTCTATCTTACGAAGGATATTTTTTTCAATCGGCAGGTGCTCAAATAAAGCTTCTAACGTAGGGTATACTTCTGCACGCTCTTCAAAAAAGCGGAGTACAGAGAAAACAGTATGCAATGAAGTATATACCTGAAACCACTCGTCCTCTAACAGATAAGTGCCTTCAACCCTGATTTTCTCAACCAGCGATTTAATATCAAAAAAGGTATTAATCTGTAAAGGTTCCTGATTTTGCAGGATGCTCTTAAATTCGTTTGTTTGTCGTAAAAACTTATCAATCTGATCAAAACGGTTCATCACCTGCATCTTTCCCACCATCGTTTGGCCCATAGGACTCAAACAATGTTTGCTAATCAGTTGCCTGATCTCGACAAAACCTAAACGTTCTAAACAATTTTCTGGATATAACATATTATTGTACTACGGTTGGTGTGGGCACTGCACTCACTACACCAGCTTTTTTTATATTTATAAGTGAATCGGCCTGTTTTTTCTTTTTGGCAATTGCCGCCACAGCTTTAGCCTTTGATAAAGAATCTGGTTTCATTTTTTTTCTGATCGCAAGAGAATCGGCCTTGAATTTCTTTGCTATCACCAGTGAATCGGCTTTAAATTCCTTTTTCTTAATCATTAAATCGGCTAACTCCGTTCCTTTTTTTTGCTTGGCTAACATTTTTTGTATGTTTTTATACATCGCTTCTAAGGGTACAGGGTTGGTGTTATACCAAATTAAGCTCCTGTTATATTCAGCAGAATCTGTACCGAATTTTTTATAAATCCCCATATAGTAAGCTGCCGCTACTTTCTTTGCCGAGTCTATTTCGTAAATGCTAGAAAGGTACCCATCTACAATGTGCATATCGTATAAAATCTTCTCCATTTTATCAGGTTTAATAATGCCATCAGGTATGCCAGGCTTGCAGCCAAACCATAATATAGCTGTCATTAAAACCCATATTAATCTCTTCATGCTTAATTTAAATATTATTTTTTGCCCAAATTGCGGCAAGGTTATTAATTTTACCAAAAATAGTTATAAATGAGCATAGCTGATAATCTTAAACAATATAAAAGCGAAGTTGAATCAGACGGGGTTAAACTAATTGCAGTTTCAAAAACACAACCAGTAGAATCAATTTTAGAAGCCTACAATGCCGGACAGCGCATTTTTGGAGAAAACCATGTGCAGGAAATGGTAGATAAACAGGCACAATTACCAAACGATATCGAATGGCATCTTATTGGCCATTTACAAAGCAATAAGGTAAAATATATAGCCCCTTTTGTTAAACTTATTCATGGGGTAGATAGCCTGAAATTACTACAGGAAATCAACAAACAGGCAGCAAAAAATAACCGAGTAATTGACTGTTTATTACAGGTTTATATTGCTGATGAAGATACCAAATTTGGGCTTGGTTTTGACGAAGTGGTTGAATTGTTGCGGGATGAAGAGTTAGCCGAATTGAAAAACATCCGTATTGTAGGTTTAATGGGCATCGCTACTAATACCAAGAATGAAAAGCAGATTAGGATAGAGTTTAACGAACTAAAAGTATTTTTTGATGGAATTAAAATGAGTTTTTTTCGCAAAGATGATGCTTTTAAAGAAATATCGGCCGGAATGAGTGCCGACTATAAAATCGCAATTGAAGAAGGCAGTACAATGGTACGCATTGGTAGCAGTATTTTCGGAAAAAGGGTAATCAAACATTTCAAAAACAACATTACGGCCAACTAATATGGATTTTAACATCAGATTTGCTACTGCAGAAGATTGTCCAAGAATATTGGAATTAATTAATGAGTTGGCCGTTTATGAGCGTGCTCCCGAAGAAGTAACGGTTACTTTAGCGCACTTTATCGATGCTGGTTTTGGCAAAATGCCAGTATGGAAAGCTTACGTAGCCGAAGTAAATAATACTATTGTCGGTTTTGCATTATACTATACACGCTACTCTACATGGAAAGGATGCAGGTTATATCTCGAAGATTTTATCGTAACAGAAGAATTTAGAGGGAAAGGCCTGGGTAAAGTATTATTCGAAAAAGTAATAGAAGAGGCCAAAAACGGCAACTATAGTGGCATGGTTTGGCAAGTATTAGACTGGAACGAACCAGCTATCAACTTCTACAATAAATATAAAGCACATTTGGAAAGTGGCTGGCTAAATGCGGCTTTCTCTAAAGAACAGATCAAGGCATTTTAATATGGATATTTTTAAGTTTGGAGGTGCCTCGGTAAAAGATGCGGCAGGTGTAAAAAATCTGGCCAATATTGTACGCGATTACAAAAAAGGGAATCTACTGATCGTAATTTCTGCCATGGGCAAAATCACCAACAGATTGGAAGACCTAACTCATGCTTTCCTCTCGCAAAATGATGAGGCCCATGAAATTTTTGAAGAAATTAAACATTTCCATTTCAGCATTATAGACGAACTATTTCAGGGAAAACACCACCCGGTTTATGATGATGTGGCCAATACCTTTGTCGAAATTGATTGGTTGATTGAAGATGAACCCGATAACAATCCTGATTATATTTATGATCAGATTGTATCTATAGGTGAGGTAGTTTCTACTAAAATTGTAGCAGCCTGGTTAAATGAAACAGGGAATAAAACCCTTTGGGTCGATGCACGTAACTACATCCAGACCGATAATACTTATAAAGAAGGAAAAGTTGATTGGCCTAAAACCAATCAGATTATACAAAAAGACTTATTACCGCTTTTAGCCGACAACATTATTGTAACACAAGGATTTATTGGCGGTACAAGCGAAAACTACACCACAACTTTGGGTCGGGAAGGTTCTGATTATTCGGCAGCCATATTTGCGTCCTGCCTAGATGCTGCTGCATTAACGATCTGGAAAGATGTTCCAGGGGTACTAAATGCAGATCCGAAATGGTTTGATGAAACAGAGAAGATTGCGCAGCTTTCTTATCATGATGCGATAGAACTTACTTATTATGGTGCTACGGTGATACATCCAAAAACAATAAAACCGCTTCAAAATAAAGGTATTCCACTTTTTGTAAGGTCATTTATACAGCCAGAAGGCTCAGGAACAGCAATTACCAAAGAAAATAACCCATTGCCTATCCCATCTTTTATTTTTAAGGTAAACCAGGCATTGATTTCTATTTTTCCTAAAGACTATTCCTTTATTATCGAAGAAAATCTGAGTAATATTTTTGAGCTTTTCCATACACACAAGATCAAAATCAATACCATGCTCAACTCTGCCATCAGCTTTTCCGTAAGCGTTGATGATCATCCTGTTCAGATTGAAAAACTGATCAAAGATCTGTCGAAAGAATTTACCGTAAAGTATAATAAGGGCCTTGAACTAGTTACCATCCGTTATTACAACCAACAAACTATTGATCGTGTAACAGTTGATAAAGATATTTTATTAGAAGTAAAGAGCCGCCACACTTGCCAGATGGTGATGAAGAATAAATAGTCAGAAGTTCTGGGGTCGGAAGATTAGTGTTTATCTCGATCCCTGCTACCTAATACTTGATACGCCTAAAACAATGAACAATAATCTTTTAGCCAAAGCAGTACAAGATTACATCAGCGCCAACTTAAATGCCGATGTAAACCAGGTTGCTTTAGCAAAAAGTCCGTTCGAAGGCATTACTCCTGCCGAGCTAGCCACGCAAATTATTTCCAAAAAGAAATCGGAAAAGAAATTGCCCACCTGGTTTAATACTGAAGATATTTATTACCCCCCAGTATTATCTATTGAACAAACTTCTTCTGAAATTACTGCGGAATATAAATCCAAACTGGCTAAAGGTGATACATTGATTGACATCACCGGAGGCTTCGGAATTGACAGTTATTACTTTTCGCGAAAGGTAAAAGCAGTTACACATTGCGAAATCAATTCCGAACTATCGGCAATAGCCCAACACAATGCCAGGGTTTTACATACAACCAATATCGAATTTAAAGCCGAAGATGGCATTGCTTATATCCAAAATAGTGATGCCTCTTTCGATACCATTTATGTAGATCCAGCACGAAGAGCCGAAAAGGGTAAAGTTTTTATGCTGAAAGATTGTACCCCCGACATTGTAAGTAATCTGGATACCTTATTAGAAAAATCGTCAAGAATAATCGTCAAAACCGCTCCTTTACTCGATATTTCAGCGGGATTATCAGAATTGAAACAGGTTAGCGAGATCCATATTGTAAGTATAAAAAACGAATGCAAAGAACTTTTATGGATAATAGATAAAGGTTACCAAGATGACACTAAAATTAGGGCTGTAACTTTAAATAACGAGATTGAAAAAGATTTTTCCTTTCACAGATCATCTTCAAATGCTTCAGTGCTATTTACAGATAATTTAAGTCAAGGTGATTACTTGTACGAACCAGATGCGGCTTTATTAAAATCAGGAGCCTTTAATTTAATTGGGACAACTTACAGTCTCTTTAAATTACATCCTCAAACGCAGCTATTTAATACTAATCTTATAAAAGCAGATTTCCCTGGCCGTATATTTAAAATTGAGGCCATACTGAGCACAGGTGAGCTGAAAAAGGCGTCAAATTTAAAAGGAAATGTAATTGTTCGGAATTATCCTGCAAAGCCTGAAGACTTAGTTAAGAAATATAAAATAAAAGCAGATCAGGATCAGTTTTTAATTTTTACAAAGATTGCAAATGGAGAAAATGTAATTTTAAAGGCCTCCATTATACAGTATTATTAACTGTAACCAGTCCCTCATCCAGATTTCATGATCTCATGTAACAGACCCGAGAATAAATTCAGGGTAACGAATAATTAATACAAAAAGCCTCTCTATTTGAAAGGCTTTTGTAGGGACGAAAAAATAATCAAATATATTATTGCTTAAACTTTCTTAACGTTTACTGCTTGTAAACCTTTTCGGCCTTCAGCTACTTCAAATTCTACTGTATCGTTTTCTTTCAAGCTTTCGATTCCACCTAAAACATCTTTAAAATGTACAAATAAGTCTTTATTGTCTTCTTGCACAATAAATCCAAAGCCTTTTTGAGTATTAAACCATTTAACTTTTCCGGTTGCCATAAAAAAATAAAAAATTGTATAAAATAAATAAACCTTTTACGCCTTGATCATCATTTCATTTAACCAATTGACTATTATTATGAATAAAACAACCAGTTTAAGCGTTAATTTTGAAACAAAACTACCAAATATAATAATTTATGGATATAAAGCAAGTCATTTCTGTCCATTCAACAAGAATGTTGCGTTGCCATAAAAAAAATCGAATTATTTATTTGGCTGAGGAGTTGTACGGAGATATGGCTTAATTACACGGTGTCCTTTCGGAAATTTAGCCGGAATATCTTCGGTTTTAATGCTATTTACTACAATTACATCTTCTCCATCTTTCCAGTCGGCTGGCGTAGCTACACTATAATTTGCAGTAAGTTGTAAAGAATCGATCACGCGTAGCACTTCATTAAAGTTTCTTCCGGTTGATGCCGGATACGTAATGATTAATTTCACTTTCTTATCAGGACTGATGACGAACAATGAGCGAACTGTTAAAGTTTCTGAAGCATTTGGGTGGATCATATCATAAAGATTTGCCACTGTTTTGTCTGGATCTGCTATGATTGGAAATTCTACAGAAGTATTTTGAGTTTCATTTATATCGCTAATCCATCCTTTATGCGACTCGGCAGAATCAACACTTAGTGCAAGAACTTTAACATTTCTTTTTTCAAACTCCCCTTTTAAAGCTGCGGTTCTACCCAATTCTGTTGTACAAACAGGTGTATAATCAGCAGGGTGAGAAAACAACACGCCCCAGCTATCGCCTAAATAATCGTAAAAATCTATTTCGCCAATGGATGTGTTGGCCTTGAAATTCGGTGCGGTATCGCCTAATCTTATACTCATAATATTATTAATTTAAATTTGACTAAAACAAATCTAAACAATAGTATAGTAAATACATAGATTTAATATTAATTTAAGACCCCAAAATTACAATTCCAATAAAAAACCCTAAAGAAACAATCTTCAGGGTTTAAGAATATTAATTTGTTTGGGGTGTTGCTTTTTAATAAACTTTGATCATAAAAACATAATCTTCTAGTTTTTCGATCTGTTTGGTACGTTTTAAACCAGCAAGTAAACTTTTCTTATTTGTACCTAATCTATTTACACCTAACGAATCTTGAGGAATCGCTCTCATGGCTTCTAAAATATATTTTGATTTAATGGCAAAAGCCGCCCCCTCTGTCTGATCTTGCTTACCACTGATAATACCAACCAAATTACCATTATTATCTAAAAGTGGTCCACCACTATTTCCCGGATTAACCAGAATCGAAACCTGATATTGGGTAGTATCACCAATAAAGCCACTTCTCGAGCTTACTGAACCTTCTCCTAGCACAATATCATCTTTAGGATATCCCAAAGTGTATACGTTTTCGCCTATATTACTGATGCTCTTTTTAATTGTATAAGGAATTGTAGATAAGCCGCTAAAATGTTTATCACTTATTTTAAGAATAGCAATATCGTTTTGCGGATCAGTATACACTGATTTTACTTTGAAAGATTCTCCCTTACTATTTTGTACATACAGGGAATCGGCACCGTTTACAACATGAAGATTTGTTAATATATATCCGTTTGTCGAAACAGCAAACCCGGTTCCTCCAAAATTACCCGAATTAGGCTTTTTAGGTGAGTTATGCAGTGTATTTGCTTTAACATCAAGAACAAGGTTATTTTGAGATTGTTTTACACGCGAAATCTCTCTACTCATTCGCTCATAAATGGCTTCCTGCTTGTTATTATGTTGAATAGAGTAAATTGATATGAGCGACAGAACAATAAAAGAAGCTGCAACCGCCACAACTGATTTATTTTTTCTCCAAAGCTGAATAATTTTTGAAGGATGGGGTTTAAGTGTATCGGCTAAACCTTCTACATCAATTTCTGAATGAATGTGATTTAACTGTTCTTTTAAGCGCAACTGTTCAGCAAATGCGTCCATAGATGCTAAAAAGAACTTATGCGAAACTACTCTATGGTCTACTGTGGCATCATTAAGGCGCAGCTGTTCAAAAGCTTCAGTTTCCTGTGCATTAAGTTTACCTAAAAGATAATCTTCAATAATTGCATCTAATTCCAAATCGTTTCTCATTTCAAATTATGGTTGAAAAAATATTTTCTTTAACCTTTGCAGGCACTTATATTTCTGCGTTTTTGCATTATCGGTATTGGTATAGCCGAACTTTTCGCAAATATCCTGCATGGATAAATTGTGGATATAAAAATCCTGAATAATGGTTTTACAAGGTTCACCCAGGTGGTCGAGTGCCGATTGCATTTTTACAAAAGCAGCGTCTTTCTCTTCGTGGTGCTCTACATCCTCCTCAACAGCAAATACATCTTCATAATCGGTAATATTACCGGCTTTTTTACTGTTTAAGCTAAGTTTTTTTAGCCAAATACGCCTGCAAACCGAATAAATATAAGTTTTCAGTTTGCTGCTGAGCTCAAAATTACCAGCTTTAATTTTGTTATATAAAATGATTATGCCTTCTTGATAAACATCTTTTGCATCATCCTCATCACCATTATTGTTTAGGATAAACTGCAAAACCATCGCATAATAAGCTTTGTATAACTTGTTAAGTGTATCTTCTGAGTTATTTAGGATACCTAAAATAACCTCTCTATCTGTTGGAACTGAACTCTTTAAACTGTTATTCACTAGTTAATACATTTTTCTATAAATAGTAACCCAATATTAGACAAAAAAATATTTATAGCTACTATAAATGCTTAATACAAACTTAAAGCAAACGGTAACCCAAATCTCAAAAAAAAATATTTTAACTTTTTTCTAAATTGTCGGGTTACCTTTTTACCTTTGCGGCATTAATAAGAAATTAATTACTTAAAAAATTCAAAAAATGAAAAATGCATTCAAATTAGGCTTTTTAGCTTTAGCTTTATCTTTATCAGTTGTTGCTTGTAAATCAGAAAAAAAAGCTGAAGGTGCTGATACAACTTTAACTGATTCTTCAACTGTAATTACTGACACTACTAAAAAAGATACTACAGTTAAAGATTCTACAGTTAAAGATACAGCTGTAAAAACTACAACTACTACAACTGAAGTTAAACACTAGTCTAACTTTAACATACAAAAAAGGCCTTAAATTAAGTTTTAAGGCCTTTTTTATTTTTATTTCATTTTTTTTCAATTTATTGGGTTACCTTTTTCATTTACCTGTATTAAGAGGTAAATTAATTACTAAAAAAATACTCAAAAATGAAAAATGCATTCAAATTAGGCTTTTTAGCTTTAGCTTTATCTTTATCAGTTGTTGCTTGTAACTCAGAGAAAAAAGCAGAAGGTGCTGATACTACAGCTACTGATTCTTCAACTGTAATTACTGACACTACTAAAAAAGATACTACAGTAAAAGATTCTACAGTAAAAGATACAACTGTAAAAACTACTACAGAAAAAACTGAAGTTAAACACTAGTCTAACTTACTTATAAGAAAAGCCTTTGGAAATTCATTTTTCAAAGGCTTTTTTTATTTATAAAAAACAGGCGGTTACCTTTTTATATTTTGGGTATTAATAGTATATATTAACCCTAAAACATATATTAACATGAAAAATGCATTCAAATTAGGCTTTTTAGCCCTAACTTTATCTTTAACAGTGGCTGCTTGTGGTGAATCAGGCAAAAAAGCTGATGGCACAGATACAACAGTTACAGATTCTTCTACAATTGTTACTGATACAACCAAAGTTGACACATTAGTAAAAGATTCTACCGTAAAAGACACCACTGTTAAAACTAAAACAGAAAAAACCGAAGTAAAACACTAATTTAATTAACTAATTACAGTAAAAAGGTCGCTATTTCACATCGCGACCTTTTTTATTTTAAAATACTGGGTTACCTTTTTAAGTTTTTTGTATAAATTAGCAAGTAATTAATTTTTGAAACCAAACAAATTAGAAAAAAAATGAAAAATGCATTCAAAATGGGCTTTTTAGCTCTAGCTTTATCTTTATCAGTTGTAGCTTGTAAATCAGAGAAAAAAGAAGGTGGAGCTGATTCATCTAAAGTTGATTCAACAGTAGTTGATACTACAGTGAAAGACACTACTAAAAAAGATACTACAGTTAAAGACACTACAGTTAAAACTGATACTACTAAAGTTAAAAAATAGTTTTATCAAAGCATTTAAAAAAAGCCTTAGTAACCTAAGGCTTTTTTTATTTAGACATCAAGACCTTAAAATCCACCAATTGTAGTAAATTTGCGGCAAAAATATAATCCGCATAATGAATTTAACATCACTACAAGCTATTTCACCTGTTGATGGTCGTTACAGAAAAACTACCGAAAGTTTAGCTGCTTACTTTTCGGAAGAAGCACTGATTAAATACCGTGTTTTTGTAGAAATCGAATACTTTATCGCACTTTGCGAAATCAACTTGCCTGGCTTAGAAAATTTTGACCGAAATCTTTATGCTGAATTACGCAAAATTCACGAAAATTTCTCAGAAGCTGATGCTTTAGAAATTAAAGAAACTGAAAAAGTAACCAATCATGATGTTAAAGCTGTTGAATATTTTATTAAAAATAAATTCGACGCCTTATCTCTTCAAAACTACAAAGAGTTTATCCACTTTGGCTTAACCTCTCAGGATATTAATAATACGGCCATTCCATATTCAATAAAATTGGCTTTGAATAACAGCTATTACCCAGCAATTAACACTTTAATTGAAAAAATAAATGCGCTGGCAATCGAGTGGAAGGATATTCCAATGTTGGCACATACACATGGCCAACCAGCCTCTCCTACCAAATTAGGTAAAGAGTTTTTAGTTTTCGCCGAGCGTTTGGCTATTCAGGTAGAGAGTTTAAAAAACATCCCTAATAGCGCAAAATTTGGTGGTGCTACCGGAAACTTCAATGCACACTTTATTGCTTATCCGGCAGTAAACTGGGTTAATTTTTCCAACCAGTTTGTTAACGAAACTTTAGGTTTAACCCGTGCACAACATACTACACAGATTGAGCATTACGATCAATTTGCTGCACAATGCGATGCGTTAAAACGGATAAATAACATTATTATAGATTTAGACAGAGATATATGGACGTATATTTCTAAAAACTATTTCAAACAGAAAATAAAAGCCGGAGAGATTGGCTCATCAGCTATGCCACACAAGGTTAACCCAATCGATTTCGAAAATGCGGAAGGAAATGCTGGAATTGCCAATGCTTTATTCGAGTTTTTCGCTGCTAAATTACCAATCTCGCGGTTACAGAGAGACTTAACCGACTCTACTGTTTTAAGGAACGTAGGTGTTCCTTTTGGACATACCTTAATTGCTATAAATTCTACTTTACGTGGATTAAACAAGATTTTGTTAAATGAAGCTGCCTTACATGCCGATTTAGATGAAAACTGGGCAGTTGTTGCCGAAGCAATTCAAACGGTTTTAAGAAGAGAGAACTATCCTAACCCTTACGAAGCCTTAAAAGAATTAACCAGAACAAACGCAAAAATCAATGCAGCAAGTATTGCCGAATTTATTGAAGGTTTAGCGGTTTCAGAAGCTATAAAAGTGCAATTGAGAACCATTACACCTTTTAACTATACTGGCGTTTTCTAGTCAAATTAAATTGACGTTAAGCAGACAGCTAACAAGGGTTTTATTGGTGACTAATTGTTAATTTTGTTTATTCAAATTGATTAAGACATGACGATTAACGTATATACAGAACAGACTCCAAATCCAGCTACCATGAAATTTATGGTAAACAAACTGTTAATAAATGGCAGTGAGGATTTTGCGACTAAAGAGAGTGCAGAGCATTCGCCTTTTGCTAAAGAGTTATTTAAGTTCAACTTTGTTTCTGGTGTTTTTTTCGCCAGTAATTTTGTTACCATTACCAAAACAGATGATGCAGAATGGGCTGATATTGAAGCCATTCTAAAAGAATTTGTAAAGGGTGCTGTAGAATCTGAATTAAAAATTAAAGAAGCAACCGCCGAAGAAGCGCCTGCTTTTGAAGGTACAGAAACCGAAGTTAAAATTCAACAGATTCTGCACGATTATGTACGCCCAGCTGTTGAACAGGATGGTGGTGCCATTACGTACAAATCTTTTGATGAAGGTGTGGTTACGGTAGAGCTGCGAGGCTCTTGCAGTGGCTGTCCATCATCTACCATTACGCTTAAATCAGGAATCCAAAACTTATTGCAGAGAATGGTACCGGAAGTTACAGAAGTCGTTTCAGAAGCGCTTTAAAATTGTGCATTTTTCATAGTATATAGTGAAAAGGTCCTGATGAGAATCGGGACCTTTTTTGTTGTACACCAACCGTCACCCTGAACCGAGCCTAAGCGAGCTCACCGAAGGTAATTTATTTCAGGGTCTTAATGCAAAAAGGATGCTGAAACAAATTCAGCATAACGTTACTTCTACTAAAAATACTGCTTAATTGCAGTTAGCATTTCATCAGTTAGCTTACCATTGGTGGCCAATATCTCTCTTTTCTCAAAATAATCATTACCTCCAGCGAAATCGTACACCTCTCCTCCTGCCTGCTGAACAATAAAACATCCGGCTGCAAAATCCCATTGCTGCAGATTATATTCAAAAAAAGCATCGAAACGTCCGCAGGCCGTATATACAAGATCTATCGCCGCGGCACCAATTCTACGCACTCCATGGCTTTTCTGCATCATTTCCGTCAATAATTTTAAATATTGAGGCTGTTTATCAAACTGATAATATGGGAAACCTGTAGCCAATAAACTCGATTTTAGATCAGGATTGATGGAAACCCTAATTTCTTTTTTATTCATAAGGGCAGGTCCGCCTTTATATGAATAAAACATTTCTCCCCTATTTAATTCGTAAACTACACCAATTACAGGTAATCCATCTTCATAAAGTGCCACGCTAATGCCATAGGTTGGAATACCATGGATAAAATTAGTTGTACCATCTAAGGGATCAATGATCCAGGTATAAGTTTTACCTGTTCTATTAATAGTTTTCTCTTCGGTTATAAAACCTGCATCAGGAATTAATTTTTCGAGGTTTTGAACCAGTTTCTGCTCTGCTGTTTTATCAACATAAGAAACCATATCATTTAACCCTTTATATTCAATTTTTTGGACATCGAATTGTATCGACTCTTTGCGGATAAAATTTCCGGTAAGTTTAACAATAGAGATTATCTTATTGCATAATAATTCGTAATTCATAGCTATTTAACAAACGAGGCGTTTATTGGATTAAAGATGAACTTATTAAAGTTTAAGCCAGTTGATTCTTGTTCCTTAAAGCATAAGCACTTAGTGCGATGCCACCTACTACAAGAAAAGTAGATATCATTTCGGCCTGTGTAAACGATAAACCAAACACATGGTATTTTGAGTTTACACGGATTAATTCGATACAGAAACGCTCAATACCGTTTAATATCATGTATATACCAAACATTAAACCTGGTGCCTTTATTTTATCTCTGATGCGCCATAAAAAGGCAAAAAGGATTAAACAGATAATTACTTCATAAATCGGTGTTGGGTATACGCCTTGCGCCAATTCGTTACAAAATTTGCCGGTACAACCAGGAATCGGGATACCTTCTCCTACTACGTTGTTCGGGTATTTATAAGACCACAACCAATCTGGCAGCCACGAAAATGGCTTTGGATTTGAATTTACAATACCCCAGTCTCCATCGCCAGCTAAGTGGCAACCGATTCGGCCTACAGCATAGGCCAGCATCATTCCAGGCCCACCTACGTCAAGCATGTGCAAGGGCTTAATTCCATTTCTTTTAGCGATAATTAATACGGCAGCACCGCCACAAATTAAACCACCATAAAAAGTTAAACCACTAAACGATAATAAGCGCTCTATAGGGTGTTGAACAAAATCATCCCAATACTCTAAATTATCGAAGAATTTTGCCCCTAAAAAGCCCCAGATAGCTGCCCAAACAATCAGGTTACTCATCGTTTGGTATGGGTGAATGGTTACCTGTGTTTCTTTTGGTTTATCTAATTTATGCTTATTCTTTTCGGTATAATCCCAATAGGCGAACAAACCTGCAAAAAACAAACCACCAATTATATTTCCTTTGGTCGACATTAAAATCGACTGTGCATCATTTACAAAAAGTTTATAGTTTAATAGTGCATAAACCAATTTATAACCAATAACAAAGCCAAAAAGGCCATTCATGATCAACTCTGATGTGGTAGCAGGTTTCCCAACCACAATTGTTTTTTTAATTGGGTGGAGTATGCCCAACGCTTCTTTACGCTTAAGCTCTTTGGTAAAAGCCCAATAACCAGCAACAAAAGCCAGTGCTACAAAAACGCCAAAAGTATTAAACGGAAGCGGTAAATTAATACCGAATAAGTATTCTAAAAAATGTGAAACGGTAGGAAACATACAAATAGTTTGTTGCGAAGATAGGAAAGAAAGACCAAAGCTGAAAGATTAAAAACCAAAGCTTAAAGACTAAAAATGGAAAGGCTTCAGCCTCTAAGCTGAACGACCAAAATTGATGATTAAAAGCTAAAAAACTCTTTTTTGTTTTTGAAAAGCGCAGTACCGTGTTTCATCGGTTATTTCAGTCCTGCGCTCCACTTTACTCTCCGATTGAAAACCTGTGAAACAAGCAAGCACACCATAAAAAAGCAAAAAAAAGTGCTTAAAACGGAATTCGTGCCCGCTCCGGTCAGGTTTTATTAACTTACTGGAGAAGTTCTTGGAGGATTATCAGGTGTTAAAAACAGATTCCAAAAATAAGTCTTCCTTCGACGTTCAGAACGATAGTTCAAAATATGGAGGTAGGACTTCCGATTAATGACTTCGGAATAAACTAATGGTGCACGTGAGTGGTTTCCAATTCGGCTACTTCTACTTCTCCATCGGCAGTAATTTCTAAAAGCTTAACTGCTTTCAATTCATTTACCATAACCGGATCGTATTTGGCACGTACTTTTACATAGTTTTTTGTAAAACCATGCATGTATCCAGATTTCTGATCGGCTTCGAAAAGCACTTCAGCTTCAGCACCAATTTGAGATTCGTAAAAAGCCCTCCGCTTTTTATCAGATAAGATATGAAGCATTTTACTGCGCTCATTACGCTCACTTCCTGCCACAACACCCTTCATTTCGGCTGCAGCTGTTAATTCGCGCTCAGAGTAAGTAAATACATGTAAATAAGAAATATCAAGTTGGTTTAAAAACTGATAGGTATCCAAAAAATCTTCTTTCGTTTCGCCAGGGAAACCCACAATCACATCTACACCTATACAACAATGTGGCATTACTTCTTTAATTTTGGCCACACGCTCTACATACAAATCGCTACGGTAACGACGGCGCATTAAGCCTAAAATTTTATCAGAACCTGACTGTAGTGGAATATGAAAATGCGGAACAAATCTTTTAGAAGTGGATACAAACTGAATAATTTCATTGCTTAACAGATTTGGCTCAATAGATGAAATGCGGATTCTTTCAATTCCTTCTACTTCATCCAAAGCTTTAACCAAGTCAAAAAATTTGTCTTCGCGTTGGCCATTTCTGATTCCGAAATCGCCAAGATTTACACCGGTTAATACAATTTCTTTAACACCGCTTTCTGCAATCATTTTTGCACGGTTTACCACATTTTCAATGGTATCGCTACGGCTTGCACCTCGCGCCAATGGAATGGTACAATAAGTACAAGGATAATCGCAACCATCCTGTACTTTCAAAAAAGTACGTGTTCTATCGCCAATTGAATAAGAAGCAATAAAATTATGATTAACTTTTTCTATATTTTGCTGATGAACGAGTGCTTTTGGCTGTTTTGTTAGGTCAGTGATGTATTCAACAATTCTGAATTTTTCTGCAGCGCCTAAAACCACATCAACGCCTTCTATTTCTGCAATTTCCTGTGGTTTTAATTGGGCATAACAACCTACAATGGTTACAAAGGCGTTTGGAGAATACTTTAAAGCTTCTTTAACAACTTTACGGCATTTTTTATCAGCATGCTCAGTAACAGAGCAGGTATTGATCACATAAACATCAGCCTGATCCTGAAATTCTACTACGGCATAGCCAGCATCGGTAAATAAACGACCGATTGTTGATGTTTCGGAGAAATTGAGTTTACAACCTAATGTATAAAATGCTACCTTTTTCATTGAGGCTGCAAAGATAGGAAATTTGTTCGGAGTTAAATGTTTGCCCTTTACAGAACTGACAAATTAACGACTATAAATTTTTAGGAATACAAATCCTTGTACCGTCTTTTAATATTTGCTCCTTCATTCCGTCAGGGCAACTTCTTTTCTCACAACCAGAGAAACAAAACACTGATAACAAAGTAAAAATGCATATTAAGGTATATCTTTTCATCATTATTTATTGCTGGAATTATACGATTTTATGTAAGCCCTGATGGTATCAAATGAATAGCTATCATTCATTTTAAACTGATCGGTAAGTAAAACATTATCGCCTATAAGATCGAAAAAATGCTCTTTACGTTCTTTTCTCGTTCCGAAAATCTGGTTACTTTTAATTTCAAGAAGTGGTCCTTCGCCTTTATAGGCATACCAAATTAAAGTATAATTGTTATTACCATAAGCATAATAGTACTGAACAAGATTGATTTTTCCCTTTTCGAGCCTAAGCAAAAACTCTGGTTCATTTAATTCCGGTCTGTATTTGGCTAAATAATTGATACTTTTTTCTGCAACAAAAAGCTCTTTGGTACTATCGATATTGATTTTACTGAATTTGTTTGATCCCTCGGGCTTAAACTTGTAAAAACCGATAAATTGTTTTTTAAATTCACCTTTTAAAGTATCGTTTTTGGAATTAACCAGAAAACCCTGTTGAGCTTTTGCATTGGAAAAAAATGCGCATAGTACTGCACAGCATAAGATAGAGCGTAAAAATAGTTTCATGATATTGGTTTAATCGGCCAAAAATATTCAAAATTCAGCAAATATCAATTACTTTCTTGCCACCGGTAACTTTCCTGTTCGAAGCCCGCTAAATCCAATACCCTGCTAATTACTGTTCCGGCAACTTCTTCAATCGTCTGGGGCAAACTGTAAAAAGACGGATTAGCTGGGCAGATGATTCCTCCCGCTTCAGTTACGGTTTTCATATTGTTAATGTGAATCAGGTTAAATGGGGTATCCCTAACTACAGCTATTAATTTTCTACGCTCCTTTAACACCACATCTGCCGCCCTCGAAATCAAATCGTTAGATATTCCATGTGCTACCCTACCCAAAGTCCCCATAGAACATGGGATGATAATCATCGTATCATATTTTGCCGACCCCGATGCAAATGGGGCATTAAAATCGTTTTTACTGTAAAAGGTAAAATCTTTAAAATGATTATAATCCTGGTTTCCCAGTTCGAATTGCCACACTGCTTTTGCGTTATCGCTCATTACTATACCAACGGTTTCAATCTGATCTTTTAATTTTAATAACTGATCGAATAAAACCTTTGCATAAATAGAACCGCTGGCACCAGTAACCGCAACAATCACTTTCTTTTTCATCATAACACAAAAATAGTTTTTCTAAATCCATTAAAACAAAAAAGGGCCAGAACAATGTTCTGACCCTACATCTACCTATGAAAAACATACCCTCGAAAGGGTAAGAACAAATATATATAAATTTTTAAAAAAATGTAAGTGTGAAATGTTAAATCGCTCAAATCAAATATTTAATTCAAAAAACAAACACAACACATTGATTATCAAATAAATAATTTTTAATAAAAATACATAAAAACTTTTTTTTAGCTTAAAAAGACAAATTTTTTAACTAAAAACAGTCTCAAATTGTCTTACAAATTAGTCGTAATTGCCAAGTAAGGTCTCACTTTACACTTTCACTATGCATTTTACGCTTTTGACTTTACAATTTTTTGATCTTGATATAACATAAAACAAAATCAAATTCATCAAACTTTACCTGAAATGTTTTAACGATAGCAATTAAAGACTCTAAAACAATGCTGGAATACAACGATGCACAAGCAAAAAAACAATCCCATTATAATTTATACTATTTTGTATGATAAATATTATAATATCCTTACAAATCGGTTGGCGATTAAATGTTTAAGAATTATATTTGGGAAGTGTCAACTTAAATTTATGATAGATTTAGCCTCTCCATTCTTAAAAGCACTGTTAAAACATTCTAAGAGTCCAATAGTCATTTTTAAAGTAAAGCCAATATTAGTGGTGGTAGAACATAATGATGCTTATCAGGCTTTAATAGCGCGCGTGGGTGGAAAATTAAAATTCTATGATATCGACATTATCCCAAACCTATTATCTGATGCTGAAAAAAATATTCTGATTAAAACAGTTCAGAAAGTAAGCGAGCTTAAGGCAAAGCAGACGCTGGTTATTCATCCCATCTATTCCAACTCACCCAACGTAAAATGGGAATTAGAATTTTCGCCAGTATTACAAAATGATCGTCCGGTTGAATACCTCATCTGTTCATTAAGGGAAATTCCAATAGATGAAAATGACCTTGAACATATTTTATTTGAACTTTCAGAAAGTGAAGCACGTTTTAGGGGATTTTTTGAGCAGGCACCTTTAGGCATGTGTGTATTAAAAGGTCCGGAACTTATTACGGAGTATGCAAACGATAACATATTAAAACTTTGGGGTAAAAGCAGAAAAGAGGTTATCGGGATTTCCCAGGAAGAGGCACGGCCTGAACTCGAAAAACAGCAAGCACTTGTAAAACGTGTAAAAGATATTTTTAAAAATGAACAGCCCTTAACGATCAATGAATTAAAACTTTCGACACCGGTTTCAGATGGTTATTTCATTGCTTTTTATGAGCCCTTAAAAAATGATAAAAACGAAGTAACCAGAATTTTAGTGATTATTAAAGATATTACAGAGCAGGTAAACTTTAAAAAAGAACTACTTAAAGCTAAAGATATTTTAAAAATAGCCATGGATGCATCGGAAATGGGCTCATGGAATATCGATCTGGAAAGTAAACAGGTACTTTTATCAGAAAGGGCACAACAAATTTACGAACTGGAAAATAACAGGCTGGGTATTGAGGAAGCCAAATCATTGATAAGCCCGGAAGACATTGGTCATCTTACCAGTGGTATCAGGCGTGCCTTACATCATAGAAGTGCTTTTAACATCGAATACCAAATTAACTTGAATGGAATAAGTGCTAAAAGCAAGTGGTTAAGAACAGCAGGAAAAGCCTATTATAATGAAGATGGAAAAGCCGTTTATATCGCAGGGGCTGTTTTGGATATTACGGAACATAAACAGGATGAAATTAGAAAAAATGACTTTATCGGCATGGTAAGTCATGAACTTAAAACTCCACTAACATCCTTAAGCGCTTATGTGCAACTTTTACAGTATAAATTTAAAGAAACTGATAATGATTTTCCCATCCAGATACTCGATAAGATAAATGTTCAATTAAAAAGAATGTCGTTAATGATTGATGGCTTTTTAAATGTATCCTTGTTAGAATCGGGTAAAATTTTACTGAACAAAACAAATTTTAATCTTGTTGATTTAATTAAAACTATAGCTGATGAAAATGGAATGGTTTTACCTAGCCATTTTATCCAGGTAATTGGTTCGGAAGAAATGATTGTAAATGCCGATATAGAGAAAATTGGTAACGTGATCAATAACCTGATTGGTAATGCAGCCAAATACTCAAAAAAAGACTCATTAATTGCAATAAAATGCGAAATGCAAAAAGGTTATGCCATTGTGAGTGTAGAAGATGAAGGGATAGGCATTAGAGAAAATGATATGCCCAGACTTTTCGATCGCTTTTACCGTGTAGAGAGCCCTGATACTAAAACAATTGCAGGATTTGGAGTTGGCCTGTACATTTGTGCCGAAATAATTGAAAGGCATCAAGGAAAAATTTGGGCAAAAAGTAAATTCGGGGAAGGTTCTACCTTTTATTTCAGCTTACCTACTTCAAATAATCAATAATACCACTTGCTTAAAGTATGCGAAATTAGACCTTTATTTCTTCCATTTCTAATTTAACGTTAACTGCTACTAAGCCGCTCTTGTTTAATTCTATTTCAAAAATTACTTTCGAATTTATATTAATTTGATCAGATACATTATCTAATTGAAAGTGAATATCTTGACCATTTTCATCAATAATGATACCTAGTCCATATTCAAAGTCAATCTGAGTAACTTCTCCCTTTCTCATATCGCCCATTACAAAATACTTTTTTATAAATAACAAGCAATTATAGTCAATTTACGTATAATTAAAAATACATAAAATCATTTTTTTGAATAATTATAAATTACTGAATCTGCATTTTTTATTACTAAAACGATTTAATTTAAGAGAATAAACGCTTTCGATGTTATACTTTGTGAATGAAATACAAACAATATTTTTTTTTTAATCAACTGTTTTACAACTTGTTATTACAAATAAAAAAAACTATTTTTATAGAACTAAATCGAGCTTCTGCGTGCTAATAATTGAATTAATGATCACAATTATGAAAAATCTCACCCAAACCCTGAATATCAAAGAAGAAATCATTTTATTATCTGAAGAAACAGACCGAAATTATTGGGCTAAACGTTTAGGCGTAAGTTCTGAAGTCTTGAAATCTGCTGTAAGGGCAACAAGAAGTATCATGTTAAATCAGATCACAGCTTATTTAAACCAGCAAAAGAAAAAAATCAGTATTTCTTAGCCTTTTATGGAGCTGAAATTTAAGTACGGTCGGCTCTTTTATCTGCGGTAACGGTGCCAAATCCTATACCATTTTTATTGTTAGGGTAAGTGCGATTGCTGTGCTATTATTTATTATAATAGCCATCAGAAGCAAAATAAAGACACCAGATAACACGGGGCATAGTACATAAAGGTAGCCTAGCGATTGGATTTTAGCCTCTTATATTGACACTAAGTGAGGTAGCCCCACCTGGAGGATGTAGTGTTTTTTTAATCTGCATTAATACAATAGATAAGAAAACCGACAAGGCAGAAGATAAAATGTCCAAATATGTTCTTTAAAACTAACTAAAGTTTCTTTATAAGCAATATATTTTGCTGTTCGAAGGTGTCTTCTTATCCGTTTTCTCATAACCCATAATGGAGCGCGGGCAGAATAAACAAATATTAGAAAGCAAGAGGAAAGCTTTCTATACAAAAAAGGGCTCGAAAAATTAATTCCAGCCCTTTATATGTTTAATTATTTTATGCTTTTATTTTTGAGATTGCTCAGGTGCTTTTCCGATCAGATCCATAAACTGATCTAATTTAGGCGTAATAATAATTTGTGTACGTCTGTTTTTCGCCTTTCCTCCTGCTGTAGTATTATCAGCAATTGGATTAAATTCTCCACGCCCACCGGCTGTTAAACGTTTAGGGTCGACAGCATACTTGTTTTGCAATACCTGGACTACTGACGAGGCACGCAAGGCACTTAAATCCCAGTTGTTACGGATATTTGTTTGAGCAATAGGCACATTATCAGTATTACCTTCGATTAACACATCATAGGTATCGTAATCTTTAATAATTTTGGCAATTTTGCTTAAAGTCTCACCAGCTTTATCAGAAACTTCATAGCTGCCCGATTTATATAACATGTTATCAGCTAAAGAGATGTATACTACCCCCTTAAGTACTTGTACATCAACGTCACCCAATTCTTCCCTGCTCAACGATCGTGTTAAGTTATTAGTTAACACCATATTAAGCGAATCGCTTTTGTTTTTGGCATTAACCAGTTGTTTGATGTATTTATTTGAACTATTAATCTCATCAACCAGTTTCGAAATATTAACATTTCCCTGACTACTAGAATTTAAACATTTGTTTAAAGCTTCTTGCAATGCCGTTACGTTGGCCTTTTCTGACGCAATCTGCTCTTCTAAACTTTTAACCCTACTGGTACTTCCACTAAGTTCACGCTGACTATCCTGGTATTTATTACTTAGCTCCTGATTTCTTTCTCTTAACTTAGTATAAGTATCCTGAAGTTCGGCATACTTCTTATTACTTACACAACCCGCAGCAAGTGCAAGGGTAAAGAGCATTATGGGAATTGATTTGTATAATTTCATAATTTTACTTTATTTATTACTGCTATAGTTAACAAATTCCTTGCCGTAAAGTTTAAAATCGCCCTGAGCAGATGTTAAAAGGCGTTAATTTTTACCGAATCGAAGCTTGCCAATGCTTTATACGCTCTTAATCCTATACTACCAGAGGCGTATTGATTATCTGTTGCTGAAAGAACAGGCTGAGCTGATCCGTTGATAAAAATGTTAAATTTATCTCCCTTTGCCACTATCTTTAAGGTATACATTTTGTTCATTTCAACAGGATATTTTCCTGAACTTATGACGGTCCATTTTTGCCCGCTAGCTTTTCCTAATAATATGTTCCCATTTAATTGATCTAACCCCACATAATAGCCTTGGTAAGCATCGGGGCCAATGGCAGGATTAGAAACCCTGAACATTAAACCAGCATCGCCTGCAGTATTGATTTTAACATCTGCCTGATAAATAAAATCTTTAAAATCTGTTCCATTAGCCACATATTTAGATCCATTTATACCATAACCACCAGAACCTGAATTTGATGCCGCGTTAACCTGCCCATCTTTCCAAAACCAACCGCCTCCATAAAAAACCCAATTGCGGGCCATTCCGCGATCAAAGTTTTCAACTAAAGTTTTATTTATTTTTTTTGGCTCACCGATTACAGGGAAACAGCTTAGGCGAATATTTTCAGATCCGTATGGCACCAAAATAACTTCCTCCTGTTTCTCAGCTGATAAAATTGGACTAAAGGGCACATCAAAAGCAGCCAGTTTATTGTAACCTAAGCCCCATGATGGAATCTTTTTTGCCTGAACCTTTACTTTAACCGGTGCGCTTGCTGCAATGAAAGGGTTTTCTGGCATTTTCGATTTTAGCACGCTAGCATTTTCTAAACCACTTTTACTGATCATTAAACCATAATTCCATGCCGATTCTGGGTGGATTTCGTAATCTGTAAAACCAGCAACAGGATGCGTTTTGGTTACCTTATTTACCGCCTTAATTTCTAGTGCATAAACAATAGGTCCACGTTCTACACTTATAGAATTGTTTACCTGGGCATGGGTGGTAATTTCCATTGGAAAATTCAGTTCTAATTGATCCTGATTTTTCCATTCGCGGGCGATGGTAAACATTTCTCCAGCTTTTACTCCTTTTAATATAATTCCATTTAATTTAATGCTTGGCTTTATACTCCAGGCTGGGATTCTTAAAATTAACGGAAAGGAGGTTGCAGCAGCAAGTTCTACTTTTAATCTGATCTGTTCTTCGAAGGGATAATTAGTTTCTTCAGTGATTTTTATCTTTTTGTTTTCGGCCACAACAGTTTTTATTTCCATAGGTCCATAGGTAATTATAGCCAAACCTTTCTCTGGAGTAGCCACTACACTACTTTTTACAAAATAAGGCCAACCCATGTGCATGTTATAGCGGCAGCAGCCAAAACCCGAATATGGACTGGAAATGATACCTGTGGCATAATCTTGATTAAAGCCTTGCTCGCCATGAATACTTTGAACCTGATTGGGTAGTGTATAATATGAATGGTTTTTAAAATCTCGACTAAACTGTGCAGGCAAAGCATTAAAAGCCACTTTTTCCAATTGATCGCCAATTTTTACATCATGAATAACCTTTGCCGCAGTTTCTAAACTTTGCATCCATTCTACTACAGTACAGGTTTCTACCCCTTCAATACTGCTTGTACCCGCCAGGAACTCAGTTCCAGAGCCTAAACCCTGGGGCTGACCATGATCGTGCATAATATGTGCTATGCCCTTAGAAAGTGCTTCCAAATTAGAGGGGTGATCTTCAAGTTGCGCATAAACTCCAGGGAATTTTAATGCCTGAGCCACATTAACCATATGTTTAGGCTGAAAATCATCACCAAAAAAGTAAAATCCATTATTGCTATAAATATCAATCCAAGGGTATGCCTGTTGTTTTAACTTTTCTACGAGTTTTAATAAATCCTGGTCGCCGGTTTTATTGTAAAGCCAAATGGCAATTTCCATATTATCGGCTGCTCTTGCTTTAGCCCAATCTTTTAATGGATCAGCATCGAGATTATTAAGCTCGTATTTAAAATATTTTGATAGAAACGGAATAACCCTTTTATCATTTGTAGCTTCATAATAACTCTGCAGGGCATACATCATGGGCATGCGTGGCCACCAATCTTTCATTTTTGGCGGACCAAACAATCCATTCGCTTGCTGATTGTTTAAAGTCCAATCGATATATTTTTGCGCTTTCGCTTTTAGCATAGGATCGTCTAAGGTATAGGCTAATGCGACTAAACCTTTAATATAATAGGGTACCCGTTCCCACCCATTTCCGTCACCGCCCAACCAATCGGAATTTTTACCCAAATTATCTTTTTCCGGATACAACTCTTCAGCCATTCCTGTTGCACCATCTCTTTGTTGCTCTAATTGTTTTAGCAGCCACCCTTTAGCTTTAATACTACCAACTGGCAATTGCACGTAAACATGTTGTTTTAAAGGTGTTTTATTAAACTCAGTTAAATTTTGGGCATACAAAGTATGCATGAATAGACAGGAAACCAGAAAATAGCTTAAGGCAGGTATTCTTTTCATAAAAGGACAATTGGTTAGATAATATTTTATAAAAATAATAAATATGAATGAATATTAAAACGATTTAGTAATCCAGATTTAAACACTAAAAAAACACTGTAAATTGCTAGTGCAAACCAAAACTATGGACATAACAAACGAAGGGTAAAAAAATTATACAGTTTGAAAAGCAGCATGTTTACACCAATGTTGTAATATGTTCCAATTTTTAACGGGCCAAGGCAAGCATCAACCTTTGTTTGCCCACCAGCTCTTGATGGAAACTGAGAATAGTTCTATATTAGATCCAGAGAGCGTTAATTTAGAATCGGGGGATAGCCATTGGTTATTCCCCGTTCTTATTTTTAGACAAAAATTTCAAACTGAAATGCTGGTACAACTGGCAGAAATTACCTTCCAATCTTCTTTCACTTTGCCCCAAACCCTCAACCATCGATATTTGCCATTTAGCAAAATATCGGCGTATTTCCCTTTAATAAAAAGACTTGCAGAAACGATAACAATAGATTCAAAAACACGTATTTCCCGTTTGGATACATTGATTTTAGTGATTTTTATCATACCAGTCCGGTAGGCATCCATGTCCATTTCTTTATCCAACACATTCCCGTACTGATCGTGAAAAAGCATCCCATCGGCAAACAACAAATCGAGCGTGTTCAGGTCTGTTTTTTTAAACCCATCTAATAATTTTTCTTCCAGGTTGGCAATCAGGAGAATGGTTTCCTGGTCTGATAAGATATTTGGCATAATTTCCGGTTAACCAGTAAAAATATAAAGTAAGCCACAAAAAATAACGTTACTTTAAATATTGCCTGCATTGCACGGATTTAAGCACACACATTGCACAATTTTTATTGATTATTTCTTTCCAAAGGTAAGGCCCGGCCAGGTATCTGTTCTAAATGGTGAAGCTGGCAAGCCATCGTTACTAACCAGATTACAAACAGGATTATTTCCCCATGCATAACGAACAGCCACGGGGTTTGCCACCTGATCGCTACTTACGATAATCTGATTCCCCCGAATACTTGCTTTGGCCCAATAAAATTTCTTATCTGCTCCGGCGATGGCAAAACCTGTTAACGCTGCACCATCTGCAGCTTTTAATCCATTTTGGCTATTGACAAACGTTAAAAGAATCTGTTTTCCTTCAATTTTATTTGATTGATAAACAGGGCCAGAGTAGTTTATTTTTTGGCCATATGTTTTAGCCAGGGCTATTAATGCCAATCTTCTGCCTACCTCTTGTTTATTTTTGGGGTGGATATCTTTTGCATCGCCAATATCAATAATGGTTGCCATGCCTGTATTTGGCAAAGCAAGTGTTTTTTGCTGTGCCTCCCTAAGCTCTGCCCATGCAGATTCTACAGGCACATTATCAACCTGCATAAAATTAGCCAATTGAACATAATAGAAAGGAAAATCGCCCTGTGCCCATTTCTGACGCCAATCTTTGATCATTGTTGGGAACAACTCGCGGTATTGGTAGGCCCTATCGGCATTAGCTTCTCCTTGATACCAAATAGCCCCTTTAATCGAGAATTGTTGGTAAGGGTGAATCATGGCATTGTATAAAACTGTTGGGCGGTTGGGACCATTTTCCTCAAAGGGCTTTGGCTCAATATTTTTAAAATCCAAGCCTATTTTATATTTCCATTCACCAGCCAATGAAATTTTCTCGCTAGAACCATTTGTTAAATTTAACTCTTTAGTGTCGCCATATAAGCCACCCCCACCTCCACTATCAAAAACCCTGACAGTGATCACATTTTCTCCCACTTTGAGCAAATTAGCGGGTATTGTATATGTTCTTCCAATATTATATCCTACCGTTTCGCCAACTTTTACCCCGTTTATAAAAGTAATGTCGTTATCATCAATAGTGCCCAAATTAAGCTTTGCTTCATTTATTTTCCAGTTTTCTGGAATCGTGATCTTTTTTGTAAACCAAACCACACCATCGAGGTTTTTAAGTGCTGCGTCCTCCCAAAGGGTTGGCAAAGTCATATTTTTCCAATTAGCACTTTCTGTTAGCGCCCATTTCATTTGTCCATCCAGATTGCCAGAATCTTTATCCATGGTCATTTTAGTCCAGTTCTGCAAACGTTCTTCGTAAGAAACTGTTGAGGGATTTTTAGCTGATTTCTGAAACTTATCAACTGCAGCAGAGAAATCTGCCATTTTTTTTAATGATTCGGCGCTGGTCCAGGCTTCAGCAATTGTTCCGCCCCATGAAGTATGAATCAGGCCAATAGGAATTTTGGTTTTCTCGTACACTTCGCGTGCGAAGAAATATGCGGTGGAAGAAAACCCGGCTATATATTTCGGGCTGCATTCCTGCCAGCCATCATTTGCTACCTTGGCATCATTAATAGGTGAATTGCTGGTAACATGATCTACCTGCAATAAACGGATATCTGGAAATTTAGCTTCGGCAATTTCTTTTTCGTAGTTTAGGATTTTGCCCCAGCCTGCCAGCGGCATTTCCATGTTCGACTGCCCAGAACATATCCATACATCGCCAATTAATATATTGTTAAGTACCAATAACTCTCCATCAGATATGGTGATGGTATATGGTCCTCCGTAACCTGGTGTCGCTACTTTAATTTTCCAATTACCATTGGCATCTGCAATAGCACCATAGTTAATTTTATTCCATGAAACCGTTACTTTAACTGCTTTACCAGCGTCTGCTTGGCCCCAAATGGCTGCATTGGTTTTTTGCTGTAAAACCATGTTATTGCCAAAAACCGAGGGCAATAAAATTTTAGCCTGAATAAACTGAGATGTGAAAAGTAATAATACGATGAGAAGTATAGATCTTAACCTGTGAATGCTCATATTTTAACTATTTTTGGATGATTAGAAAGCGAATGTACATTTTCTGACTGTCAACATCAATATATATATCTGCTCTTCACAAATTTATGATAAAAAATGAAGCAAAATTCAGCTAATTAGTTTGGGTAACAATATCATTTTGCTTATTTTGCAGGTCTAAAAGAACAGTTCTGGATTTAATCCAAATGTTTCCTCAAATTAAAGAATTAATGGTTAAGATTTTCATAGGTGGCCTTCCTGACAATATCCAAGAGATGGATTTGGCAATATTGGTTAGCCTGCATGGCAGGGTAGAAACAATTAAAATTGTTCGCGACAGGGCTACTGGCAAATGTAAAGGCTATGCTTTTCTGGAAATTTATAGTCTTCCTGATGCCAAAAACATCGTATCAACCTTAAATGGCGAAACATTTAAAGGTAATATAATTACTGTTAAGATATCGGAAGAGGAAAGTGGTGCTAAAGCAACAAAGCCAAAAGCCAACCCAGCTTTTAAAAGTAAAAGACCTAGGTTACAACGCTAGTTTTCACATCAACGATATTTCCACATTTCATTTCAGCATTAATTAAAGTTTCTTCTTTATTCTAGGAGGATTATTTATCCTTTTATTTCGTTAACTAGTTTATTTCAATTAGGAGCTTTTTAATTCGGTTCTAAACATATATTTTGCAAATAAGTGTTTCCGCATTTATTAAAAACGCATTTACAGATATGGAAAATTATGCCATTGTAATATTTATTTTAGCGGTGATGATTGGCCTTTCTGCTATTGCAGACCGAATTAAAACCCCCTATCCTATCCTTTTGATTATAGCTGGAATTGCAGTAGGTTTTATACCTTCTTTGCCGCCAATTGATATTAATCCTGAAATTATATTTTTGATATTCCTACCGCCATTGCTTTACGATGCTGCCTTTAATATCTCGTTTAAAGAATTTAAAACCAATATTAACACCATATTAACCCTAGCCATTACATTGGTTTTTATCACCGCTATTGGCATTGCTGTAGTTGCTCACTATATAATTCCAGGGATGAGTTGGCCGGTATCTTTTGTGTTAGGCGCAATTCTTTCTGCTACTGACGCGGTTGCTGCTATGAGTATTACTAAGGGACTGGGTTTATCTCACAAAACCAACACCATTTTGGAGGGTGAAAGTTTAGTTAACGATGCTTCTGCGCTGGTAGCTTATCGTTTTGCGGTTGCCGCAGTAACTGGAACAGCCTTCGTATTTTGGAAGGCATCTCTCGAATTTGTTCTTTTAATGGCTGGCGGATTCTTAATCGGCATTATGATGTCGAAAATTTTAGCATTTATTATTAAGCGGATTCATAACAACCGCCTGGCAACCATTAGCTTTATGTTGTTAATGCCTTTTGTTACCTATTTAATTGCAGAACAAGTACATGTTTCGGGGGTTATTGCAGTTGTTATCTTAGGGCTGGGAATATCCAGGTTTAGCAACAAGGTATTTCCGGAGCAGCTTAAAAACCAGTCTAAAAACATCTGGGATATTATTATCTTTTTATTGAATGGACTAATTTTCATATTAATTGGCTTACAGTTTCCTTATGTATACAAAAACATTAGTGGTACCGATATTCTACCTTATATCGGTTATTCACTGGTGATTACCGTTGTAGCTTTACTACTGCGGATGGCACGTGTTTTCCTACAAAAATTTAATCTTCAAAAAGCTTTTCAGAAAGGGAAGCACCGTATTACAGAGGGCGCATTGCTGGATTTCAAGAACAGTTTGATTATCAGCTGGTCGGGCATGAGAGGTATTGTTTCGCTGGCCATTGCAATTGGGTTACCGGCCACCTTATCTGATGGAAGTGCGTTTCCACAGCGAAATGCGGTTATATTTATATCAGTTGTAGTGGTGTTGTTTACCTTAATTGGACAAGGGCTGACTTTACCTTGGTTGGTGAAAAAGCTGGCAACAGAGGAGGATGAGTAGCAGGCAATCAATTCTAATAATTTATAAGAAAGATACTGAAATAAATTACCTTCGGTGAGCTCGCTTAAGGCTCGGTTTACTTCGTAGCTTTTCGCTTCGCTACAGATCAACATAACAGTTTTAGCATTAAGGAATTAAGGACATGAAGATTCAGAGTCTAAATTTAAAAGCAATCGCATTTAAATGAAAAGGGGGATGAAATCGTCAGATTTTATCCCCCTTTTCATTACTATAACTTATTCTTTACCAGTATACACTGTAAAGTGCAACCAATAAGCCGATAATAATTAAAGCGCCTACTGCGAAACTGGTAGTAGTTTTAAACATTTTAGCATCGATAGCCAATCCTTTAGCTTCTGCTTTAACTTTATCGCTCGCTAAGCTGATGATCACCATACCAAGGATACAGAATATAAATACAAAGCCCATCCGATCTAAAAATGGAATTTCGTACACCCCATCTTTGTTTTTAACAGAGAAACCCATTCCCGACAACCAGGAAAGATCGGCTATTATAGGTAAGAATTTAAGTAAAATCGACAAACCGAAACCACCTATAGTAGCAAATAGTGCGGCACTTGAAGTGGTTCTTTTCCAGAAAAAACCTAAAATAAACATGGCAAAAATACCAGGAGATACAAAACCGGTATATTCTTGAATATATTCAAAACCACCTTTTTTATCGATCCCCAATAATGGTGCAATTACTACACCCATGAACATGGCAACAACAATAGAAATTTTACCAGTCATTACCAGGTTTTTTTCTGATGCCTCAACATTTAATACTTTTTTGTAAATATCCAAAGTAAAAATGGTAGCAATACTATTTGCTTTACCGGCTAAAGATGCCACAACCGCAGCGGTTAATGCCGCGAATGAAAGACCTTTTAATCCC
Organism: Pedobacter sp. SG908; assembly: GCF_011759615.1. Classification (NCBI taxonomy): domain Bacteria; kingdom Pseudomonadati; phylum Bacteroidota; class Sphingobacteriia; order Sphingobacteriales; family Sphingobacteriaceae; genus Pedobacter; species Pedobacter sp. SG908. The sequence continues at coordinate 1,585,848 of NZ_JAAOYY010000001.1, read as the reverse complement.
GCAGGAAGCAAGTTTAACAATACAGGGTAAGCACGATCAGGATTAACAGAACCACCTTGAATCATTTCAGATTGGAATGCACCATCTTTATATAACACATAAGCGGCAATACCAGGCAATACCACAATGATTGGCATTAGCAGTTTTAAGAAAGCCGCAAAAAGAATACCGCCACGGGCAGTTTCTAAATTGGCCCCCAGAGCACGTTGTGTGATGTACTGGTTACAGCCCCAATAGTTTAGGTTTACGATCCACATACCGCCAATTAATACACTTAAACCTGGCAAATTGATGTAATTTTCGTTATCTGGCTTGAAAATCATGTGGAAATGCTCTGATGCCTTAGAGGTCATTAAACTATAACCCTCAAATACACCACTTGTACCATAATGTGTAGAAACCAGATTTAAAGCCAGGTAAGTTGTAGCCAAACCACCTAAAATCAAGAAAAATACCTGGATTACATCCGTATACCCAATTACCTTCATCCCGCCTAGGGTAATGATAATAGCAAAAATTGCAATGGCATACATACAGAACTGCAGATCGAAACCAGAAATGCTACTCACCGCTAAAGCACCTAAATAAAGAATAGAAGTTAGGTTAACCACAACATATAACAATAACCAGAAAACAGCCATAATCATAGCAACTGTTCCGTTATAACGTTGATGCAAAAATTGCGGCATTGTAGCAATTTTGTTTTTCAAGTAAACGGGAATGAAAAATACAGCGACCACTACCAGTGTAAGTGCACCCATCCATTCGTAGGTTGCAATGGCCAATCCCATTTTAAAGCCTGATCCACTCATACCGATAAACTGCTCAGCAGAAATGTTTGATGCAATTAAAGATGCACCGATGGCCCACCAGGTTAAAGAGCCTTCGGCAAGAAAATAATCTTTAGAACCGGTAGATTCTGATTTTTTCTTGTTGTAAATGTAAAGCCCATAAGCGGCCACAATAACGAAGTAAATTGCAAATACAATGTAATCCTTCGCGTCTAATAAATTGTTTTTCATTGATTTATTTGGTTAGTATACCTTGGATTGTTTAAATTTTAATTGAATAAACTGGTTCCGTTATCGGTTTGAACAGTGTAAGAATCAAGCTTGAGGCCGAACTGCAATAAATATTTTGAAGATAACGCTTCAATTAAGTCTGCAATTTTTTCTTCTTTAACAATATTGATGGTACAACCACCAAAACCACCGCCCATCATTCTGGCACCCAGTACGTAGTCTAGTGGTTTAACCGCTTCAACCAAGAAATCCAATTCTTTGCAACTAACTTCATAATCTTTACTTAAACCTTCGTGTGTTTCGAACATCAAATTTCCTAAACCTTGCAGATTGCCGTTTTCAAGTTGTTCTGCCGCTGTAAGTAAACGCCCGATTTCTTTCACTACAAAACTGCATTTTGCGAATACATCTTCATCTTTTGGCTTAACATAAACTTCTAACATACTTAGATCTATATCGCGTAATGTATTTACGTTAGGGTAATGTTCTTTTACCCAGGCTACACCTTGCTCGCATTGGGCTCTTCTTTTATTATAAGCCGAATCTGCAAGGGCGTGCTTTACATTCGTATTTAAAAGCAACAGTTTGTAACCATCTAATTTTAAAGGGATATAAATGTGTTTCATCGATCGGCAATCAAGCATGATGGCCTGATCTTTCTTGCCAAATACAGAGGCAAACTGATCCATGATACCACAGTTAACACCAGCAAAAGTCTGTTCAGCCTTTTGGGCAATTAAAGCAAGATCCATTTTGGGAACTTCAAGCGAAAAAAGCTGATCGAGTGCAAAACCCGTTGCACACTCTACAGCTGCTGATGACGATAAACCTGCACCTAAAGGTACGTCGCCATCGATATAAAAGTTAAAGCCTCCCAATTGATAGCCTCTTTCTTTTAACTGATCGGCCACACCTAAAATGTAGTTTGCCCAACTATTTTCTGATTTGCTTAAGCTTTTTATCGATGAGATATCAAACTGCTGATAACTCTCTGAAAACAAATGAATTTCATCATCTTCTCTTTTTGATATGGCCACGTAAATGGCCTTATCAATGGCGGCAGGCATTACAAAACCACCATTGTAATCGGTATGTTCGCCAATAATATTAATCCTTCCTGGCGAACGGACCAAAATAGGTTCGGCATTAAAAAGTCTTTTAAACGTACTTTTAAAATGTTGTGCATTCATTGTTTAATAATTTTAGTCTTCAGCCTTGCTGGTTTTATAGTGTATAGTAGACATTTCTTTCAGGCGGTTTGCGGCAAACTCGGGAGTGATATCACGCTGAGGGTTGGCCAGCATCTCGTAACCCACCATAAATTTTTTAACTGATGCCGAGCGCAGTAATGGTGGATAAAAATGCATATGCCAATGCCATTCAGGGTAATAACCATTGTTTACCGGTGCCTGATGCATACCTGCAGAGTATGGGAATGAGGTTTCGAACAGGTTATCGTATTTTGTGGTGAGTATTTTAATGGCTTCTGCCAGCGATTTCTTTTCCGCCGCTGTAAACAATTTAATGCTATTTACATGGCGTTTGCTGATAATCATGGTTTCGTATGGCCAAACTGCCCAAAAAGGCACAAGCACTGCAAAATGATCGTTTTCAAATATAATGCGCTCATTTTTCTTTTGCTCCAGCTTTAAATAATCGGCAAGTAAACTTCTTCTATGAATGGCATAGTAAGTTTTCTGGCGTTCAGTTTCTTTGGCAATTTCTAAAGGAATATCGCCCTGCGACCAGATTTGTCCATGCGGATGCGGGTTGCTACAGCCCATTATTTCGCCCTTATTCTCGAAAATCTGAATGTATTTGATCCAGTCGTTTTCCGCCAGGCTATTAAATTCATTCTGCCAAACGTTAACCACAGCTGTTATGGCCTCTACACTCATTTCGGGAAGAGTTAGATTATGTTTAGGACTAAAGCTGATTACTCTACAAAGACCACGCTGGTTGTTGGCTACCAATAAATCACCTTCATTCATTTCACCAGCTGGTGTATCTTGCAACAAAGCAGCAAAATCGTTGTTAAAAACAAAGCTATCGGTATATTCCGGGTTACTGTCGCCATCTGCCCTACCATTTCCAGGGCATAAATAACATTTAGGATCATATTCGGGGCGGTTATCTGGTGTGATGTCTTCAACCTTACCTTGCCATGGCCTTTTAGTGCGGTGTGGTGATACCAAAACCCACTCGCCGGTTAATATGTTAAGCCTGGTATGTGGGTTACTGTCTAATTCGAATGTTTGGTTCATTTTATGTTTTCAATTGGTTAGAAAAAGGAAGCCACATGGCTTAACCTATCCAATGCGCCAAATTATAAAATTATTATTAATTGTCAAAACGACAATTAATAATAATTTTTATTTTCGTGAAAATTTGAACATATTAAGCCCTTTAAAATCTTGATAAAAAATGATTGAATATTCCAGGCAACCGCATTATCTTGTTGCTGTTGATTGTATAGTGTTTGGATTTGATGGTGAACACCTTAAAATTCTATTGGTTAAGCGGGGTTTAGAACCCGAAATAAACAAATGGAGTTTAATGGGAGGCTTTGTAGGCGCCGATGAAAGCCCTGATGATGCGGCAAATAGGGTGCTCAAAAAAATGACAGGTTTAGAGGGCGTTTACCTGGAGCAGATGCAAATTTATGGAGAACCTGGCCGCGACCCAATTGAAAGAACACTTTCTGTTGGATATTTTGCCCTCATTGACATACACAAATACGAGGCACAGTTAAACGACGACTATAAGGCCGAATGGTTTTTGATCAATGACAGGCCAAAACTTATTTTCGACCATAACCAAATGGTTGCTGATGCACGAAAAAAACTAAGATATAAAGCTGCCCTTCACCCTATTTTGTTCGAGATGCTGCCTAAAAAATTTACAATTCCACAGTTGCATATTCTTTTTGAGGAGGTAAACGATACTAAAATCGATACCAGAAATTTCAGTCGCAAAATTACTTCAACGGGATTATTAATTAAACTGGCCGAAAAAGATAGAACAGGCTCTAAAAAGGGAGCATTCTATTTTAAATTAGATAAAAAGAAATACAATGCTAATTCGCAGGCATTCTTAAACTTAATGCCAAATTTAAAGGCCTAATCATTTTTTTCCGGATCAATTTATTTAATCAGTTTGTATCGTAAACTGATTAAATTTCTATGTCCAGACTTATGGAAAAGAATACTGTTCATCATTACCATAAGGTAAAACCGCATCAGAAAATGTTTATTAAATTTTGGGGATTAAGAGGATAAACATAAGTTCTTAAAAAAAACATCGTTATAGCTGTGAATCATTTATTAGTATGTTTGGGCAACAAACACACGATAAACTTAAATTAATCTTAAACATGAACATTATCAAAAACCTTTTATTTACTACGTTCCTAGCTTTGTTTACCCTTACAATGTACTCTTGTAAAACAAAAAAACTGGTAGCAAAACCTACTCCAGCACCTGTTGAAAAACCAGCGCCACCGGTAGAAGAGAAAAAACCAGCGCCAGCGCCAGAGAAAGAAGAAGCTCCTGCTCCAGCAGAAAAGCCCAATTTTAACTTAGATAATATTCAATTCGAGTTTAATTCATTTGTACTTAAAACATCATCATTCTCTATTCTGGATAAGGCCGTTACAGAAATGAAAAAATCGCCAAACACAAAATTTATTCTTAATGGCCACTCATCTGCCGAAGGTACACCAGAGCACAACATGCAACTTTCTGTTGATCGTGCAAACGCGGTAAAATCGTACTTTATAAATGCTGGCTTAAACGGAAATAATTTCACAGTTGTTGGCCATGGCGAGAAAGAACCTATTAGCAGCAATGCCAGCGAAGAAGGTAGAATACTGAACAGAAGAACTGAAATAAAAGTTCAGAATTAATGCTTAAAAATACAATAGGAAGAGCCATGGAAATTAAACCATGGCTCTTCCTATTTTCAAGACCTCACAGGTGTCAATATTGTTTTTAATGGGCCTCATTGTGGGCTGCTGTTTAAAAACCTGTGAAATCCAAAATCTATTTCTGGTATACTCTAACGTAATCTATCTCCATCCTATTAGGGAATTTAGTATTATTTAATGGTCCACCGTTCATACCACCCATAGCCAGATCGAACAAAATATAATGTTTTTGTTTAAAAGGATGAAAATCTGATCCATCATCATTTTTAAGGTCGCTTAAATTGGTTTTATTCAAGAGCATTCCATCAACAAACAGACTAATAGCTTTCTCATCCCAATCCATGCGCCATACATGAAATTCAGCTGCCCATTTTTTACCGCCCAATCCGGCTACAGGTTTTGTATTACTAAACCATTTTGCCTTTTTATCGGGTCCTAAACTTGCAATGTTAGCCAATAATTTTCCCTGGTAGTATTCCATAATATCGATTTCGCCATTAGCAGGCCAGCGGCCATTTACACCCAGTGTCCAAAATGCAGGCCAGAGTCCATCCGAGATATCAATCTTTCCTCTCATCTCAAATCGCCCATATTGCCAGCTCTGTAAACCTTTAGTGATGATACATGCCGAGGTATATTCGATATTTTGAGTTTTTTTACTCCAATCTCTACTCCCTTCTACATATAGCGGATTAGGTTTTACTTCTTTTCTAGCTTCAATAATCAATTTACCATCTTTGCAGAAAGCATTTTCTGGTTGATACCATTGCAGCTCTTCGTTACGGACAAAACCTTTCTCATAATCCCAATTGGCTGGATCGGGAGCACCATTTTTGTTAAATTCATCACTCCAAACCAGTTTATAACCTTCGGATGAGTAGCTGTTGGAAAAATTCTGTTCTTTTTTTAATGCACAGGATTGAATAAAAATAGCTAGCAATAAAACAAAACTAAACAGGATTCTATTTTGCATGGGTAATTTATGGGTTAGCTAATTAATGATATAAACTTGGGTTAAATGAGTAATCTTATAGCAATAAAAACGAGCTAAAACAGTCTATTTGAGGCTAAAAAATGTTTTTTTTTATGCAAATGTTTCAAATAAATCTGTAAAGATCTGGTTAATGCACTCTCCAGACCTTTTAAGACCTGGAGAGGACTAGGATTAACCATGCTAACCAAAATAACTAATACCCCGGGTTTTGCAAAAACGAAGGGAGTTTTAAAATTTCACTCTGTGGAATTGGTAATAGGTAATTTGCAGGGCGAAAATTATGTCTTCTAATGGAATTAGTAATTTGATAATTGTATGAGGTACCATCAGTGGAAGTAGATGTTGTACCAGTTTTTGGTGTAATCATCATCACTTTATTGAAAGCATTTTCAGTTACCTCAGCAATTTTCCATCTTCTTTCGTCATAAAAACGCATATCTTCAAAAGCCATTTCAGTACGGCGTTCTTTAATAATTACATCTCTGAGTTCAGCCTGACTAATGCCTGCTTTTATACCAAACCTGGCATCGGCACCAGGCAAAATACCTGCACGTTCCCTGATCTTGAAAATATAGGTAAGCGCATCATTAACCTGCCCTAATTCGTTAAGTGCTTCAGCGTAATTTAATAATATCTCGGCATACCTCATTAAAGGATATCCCCTATCAGCAGTTGCACTTCCACCCCATGATACGTTTACATCGCACATTTTACGACCATAATAACCAGAAGTTGTTCCAATGCCAGTACCATCACTAGGTGCATTTACGTAGGTAAAAACAGGTGCCTGAGCCCCACTATTATTTGCATACGATGAACCATTGTAGATTACAGTGTAACCAAACCTTGGATCGCGGTTAACGTATGGATTGGCAGCATTATACCCTGAAGTTGGGTCTGTAATCTGCTTGCCGTTACGCATATCGAACTGATCGACCAGGTTTTGGGTTGGCGTTGAATAATACCCACCACTCCGCGAAGGTGGAAGAAAATGACCTTCAAAATCCCTGTTTGGTGCTTGTGTATAAGTAAATATCAACTCGCTGTTTGCCCTGCTAATGAAGGCTTTATAAAAGCCATAACCAGGGGCAGTAGTATTGTCTAGCACGAGGTCGTATTTGTTCATATCAATTACATCTTTAGCAGCTTGTGCAGCTTTTGCCCAACGTGCTGCATCATAAGTAGGATAAGCAATTATACTCGCAATTGCACCCGTTTTAACAATACCACCTCCATTAAACAGCGGACTTGCAGCACTAAGCAATACCCTCGATTTTAATGCAAGGCACATCCCTTTGGTAATTCTTCCATAATCCTGATCCAACTGATCTAGTGGAAGGTTTGCTGCAGCAGCATCACATTCACTTACAATGTAATTTATACAATCTTCATAAGTATTTCTTGGGATATCAATGATATCATCTTTATCAAACAACTTATCGCCCAAGAGTGCTATCCCCCCAAAGGACTTTACTAGATAATGATAATACCAGGCGCGTAAAAATCTGGCTTCAGCAGCAACGCGCTTTTGTGTTACAGGCGCCAATGGTGTTGTTGGCAATTTCGACAAAAACAGGTTTACGGCCCGGATCTGTAAATAGGGCTGAACATAAAAATCGGTTGTAGTACCTTTTACCACATTTAATGGGTTTACGTTACCCGAATATAGAATTACGGCATACTGCCCTGATCCGCTATAGCGATACTCTGCATCATCAGTAGCTTCTTCAAGGTTTCCATGACTATCCCAACGGCCTTTGTTAAATGAAAAACCACGCCCCTGATAAATCCCGTTTAAAAAGCCCAATGTTCTTACACTATCGCTAAATACCACAGTTGCATCCTGTCCGACATTTTGCTGATCGAGGTAACTGGTTGCTTTTTTGCAGGACATTAACCCTGCTAACATTAAAACAATTAAAATATATCTTTTCATAACTTAAACTTAAAATGTTACCGATAAACCCATATTGTAAAGCCTTTGCGGTGGATAGTTGGTGTTTGTATTGTAGCTTGATATTTCCGGATCGTATTCATACAACGAGCCAAGTTTGGTCCAAGTAACTAAGTTGGTACCATTTACATATATTCTTGCTCCTTTTAAATGCACTTTATTTACCCAGCTCTGTGGAAGACCATAACTTAGTTCAATCGATTTTAAACGCAAATAATCTCCCCTAACATTCCAAAAATCGGAAGGTGCGGTAGGAATGGAAATCGAATTTGGCGAGGTTGATAATATAGGATATTTAGCATTCTGACCAAGCTCCGGAGTCCAGCTTTGTTGGTGGATAGCCTGAAAGTTTGATCCAAAAGCCTGAATAGACTCCCTAACGCCTGCCACATTAAAATTCAATGCGCCTTGGAACAATACATTTAAACTTAACGTTTTATAATTTGCACTTAAATTAAAACCCACAATGGTATTAGGTGTATTGGAGTAACCGAAATAAGATTGATCTGCATCAGTAATAACACCATCGCCATTTAAATCGGCATATTTAAGGTCGCCGGGTTTTGCACCCGTAAGCGGTTTGGCACTATTTGCCACATCGGTAGCATCCTGGTAAAAACCTAAAAATTTAAACTGTTTTGGCGTATTAATCGGATTACCAGTATACCGTTGGTAAGAGAAAAGTGGCAAAGCTTCATCCTGGAAAACAATTTTATTTTTAGCCACCGATACGTTACCGCCAACACGATAATTAAAATCTTTACCGATTTTATCGTTATAGGCAAGCTCCAGCTCAAAGCCCCTATTATTTGTTTTCCCAAGGTTAACAGGTGGCAATGCCTGACCGAATACATAAGAGACAGTTCCCCTGTTGGTTAAGATATCGTATCGATCATCATTAAATACATCTAGTGTGGATGTAATATGCCCCTTAAACATACTTAAATCCATACCGACATTGAGTTTCTTAACCTTTTCCCAGGTTACATCGGCATTGGCCAGGCGGCCTTCAAATATGGCATTATAGCCGTTATGAGAAGTTCCGAATGATACGGTACCACTATTGTTATAAGTTTGTAAATAAGCGTAAGCGTAGTTACCAATATCATCTGTCCCAACAAGGCCATAAGATGCCCTGAATTTTAAACGATCAATAAACTTAATGTTTTCTTTAAAGAATTTTTCTTCCGAAATGTTATATCCAATTGATCCGGCAGGGAAAAAGCCATATTTTTTACCTGAGGCAAAAACTTCTGTTTTATTGTAACCCACATTAAATTCGGCCAGGTATTTTCCTTTATAATCGTACCCTACCCGACCAGAAAAACCACTGGTTGGAACCGGTATAAAATTTAATACCCGGTTGGTATTGTTAGCATCATAATATCCAAAATAACTTCTGTTGTTATATAACACCAAACCAGATAGGTGATGTGAACCAAAAGTACGATCGTAGTTTAATGAAGCCTGCGGATTAATAGTACGCGTAGTAGAACCTGGGCTATAGTTTAATGAATAAAAACCTACCCTAAATACATTTGGATCTTTAGGGGTATAACTTCCATCGGCTGGATTGTAAATAAAAGCAGGATAAGTTCCTCTTGACAGCCCTCGAGTGTAAGAGTAAGTACTACCATAAGCAATTGCTCCTCTCAAAGAAAGTCCCTGAGTAATAAAATCGAGCTTTTGAGTGGCAGCCGCATTAATATTCATATTGTTTTCGAAATCTCTGCTGTACCCGCCAAGCGTTAATGCCTGCACAATGTTTGGTGAAGAGTAACGGCCAGGTTGCGCATAACTGTAACCATAACTTCCATTAGGGTTATAAATAGGGTAAGCAAAAGGTGCCAGTGTTAGGTAACTGTTATAAAAATAAAATATATTCTGGATACCGTTAATGTTTGGAATTACCGGACTATTTCTCTCTCCAATGTTTCCAAATAAATCAAGTTTAACATTTAATGTCTTAGTGGCTTTAATATCAATATTAGAACGGTAGTTGTATCTTTTGTAGTAAAAGTTATTGTTTACATCTTCACCCGAACTAAAATCATTCAAAAGACCATTCTGGTTAATCATCCCCACTGAAGCGAAATATTTCACGATATCGTTACCACCACTAATGTCAAAGTTGTTACGCCATTGGTAGCTAAACTTACGGAATAAAACATCTTTCCAGTTTACATTGGGGTGTCCGTAAGGGTCATCACCAGTTCTCCAATGTTCCAGATCAGCATCGGTATATAGAATAGGTAGCCCATCATTTATTCTAGCCTGGTTTACGAGCTTCGCCGATTCGTAAGCATCAAGAAATTTGGGTAATCTTGTCGGTTGCGAGAGGGCATATTCGCTACGGAAAGTAATACTTGGAGGACCTACAACACCTCGTCTGGTGGTAACCAAAACCACACCATTAGCTCCTTTTATACCATACACGGCGGTTGTTGATGCATCTTTCAGGATACTTAAGCTTTCAATCTCATTCGCATCTAAACGGGCAAATTGCGCATAGGTAAACTCAATATCATCTACGATAATAAGGGGTTGGTTAGACCCTGTGTAAGAACCTGTTCCGCGGATAAAAAATGTTGCTCCATCAGATCCAGGCTGGCCACTGGTTTGCTGCGAGCTGAAACCCGGCAACCGACCGGCCAAAGTGTTCTGTAAACTTGCTGAAGGGTTTCTTCTGATTTCCTGACCTGATACCGAGCTTAAGGCACCAGTTAAGGTAGCTTTTTTAGTGGTACCGTAACCTACAACCACTACTTCTTCCAAGCCTTTAACATCAGCTTCTAAACTTACGTTAATGGTGGTCGATTGGCCAACCGTAACTTCTTTGGATAAGTAACCAATAGCATTAATCACCAAAACGTGACTTTTACCTCTCAAGGTAATCCGAAATTTACCATCAATACCGGTAGATGCCCCATTACCTGGAACATCTTTCTCAATAATAGTTGCCCCCGGAATGCCCCCATCTTTGTCATTAACCTGGCCCTGTACATTAACATTTTGTGCAAAGAGTAATTTAGACAAAATGGTGAAGGCTAAAAGGAATATATATTTTCTCATAAATACTTTCATTTCTAACTTATTTTTAATCGTTACCAACCTTCATTCTGTATCAGGCTTCTATTCCTGATCACTTCTGAATAAGGAATAGGCATAAGGTAAAACCGCTGATTAAATGTTGTATTGCTTACTGTTGATGTTGCATAGGTTAAGGCACCTGTTGCCGATTTGGTAATTATAGTACCATGGAGTGAGCCGTTTAAAACCTGGCCTGCTATTTTCCAGCGCCTGATATCCCAGAAACGTTGTTCTTCAAAAGCCATTTCAATCCTTCTTTCATTTTGAATGAAAGTGCGCATATCACCCTGAGACATCCCATCTTTAACGCCATAGGCATTTGCACCGGTACCGGCAGTAATACCTGCCCTTAAGCGAAGGGCCCTTAAAGGAGCATAAGCATCGGCAGTTCTACCCACTTCGTTTAAACATTCTGCGTAATCAAGCAATACCCCGCCATAGCGAAAAATAATATAGTTGTGATCTTGAGTGCCATAGGCTGTTGCATTAGAAAAATCGGCCATGTATTTTTTTAAGTAGTAGCCCGTTCTGGTTTGTACCGCTACACCACCTGGTTTATCTTTGCCACCTTCAAATGTTTCTACATTACGGCTCAGCCATTTTATGCCATTATAGAAAACGGTATTGTCTAATCTTTTATCTCTGCCCACATAAGGGTTGCTTGCCACATAACCAGAAGCAGGATCTGTGATACTTAATCCATTCAACATCGGGAATGCATCTACAAGTTCTTGCGTAGGGCTGGTTAAACCATTGCTTAATGGTGTAGTAAAACCCATCGGAGCATTGTTTGTTTCTAAATCGAAAGTTTTTGCCCTTTGTTTCGCCAATATTACCTCTGTATTTTTTCTACCGATAAAAGCAGCATTAAACGTGGTGGTAAGCTGGTACGCATTTAAATTGATGAGATCTTGTACCGCATTCAATGCCAATGTCCATCGTCCGGCATCAAAAGTAGGGTAACCTGCCAAGGCTTTCTTTACCGGATCGCCAGCTGTCCCGCCGCCATTAAAAAGTGGACTAGCAGCATAAAGCAGCACTCTTGCTTTTAGTGCGTAAGCGGCACCTCTTGTAATTCTGCCCAGGTCTGAATCGACAACAGGTTCAACACGCAATAAACCTTTAATGGCATCACATTCGCTTACCAGATAGTTGATACATTGCTCGAAAGTATTTCGTGGAATTTGTAAATTATCATCGGGCGTTAATACTTTATCGCCTATTAATGGTACGCCTCCATATCTTTTGATCATCTCAAAATAATTCATCGCCCTGATAAAACGTGCTTCAGCTTTCCAGTACTGAATTGTTTTTGGTGCGTTGGCATCTACAGGAACCACATCTACATTGGCCAGGAAATCATTAACGGCACGAATTGCACGGTATGCATTTGCCCAGTTATCATCTGGATTATTAGTCGAATTTAATCTTCCATTTTTGTAATATTCTACTGCCTTATTTTGTGTCGATGGAATGGCATCATCACTTCCGGCATCAAGAAAATCACCTACAGTATTGTCTCCATCTGCCCTTACCCTATTAAAACCGTCAGGTAGCGAAGTATATAAATCTGAAAGCACTTGTCTGGCAAAATCGCCATTTTTATCAAGCGGATCGTAAACGTTATTTTTATTAATTCCCTGTAAAGGTGTTTGTTCATATTTTTTGCATGATGCCATCCCTATCAGGATCACTACCAAAGCCATTATTCTAGTATTCATCTATTTAAAGATTAAAATTTAACACTTAAACCACCATTGATAACCCTTTGAATGGGGTATACGCCTCCATTAGTTTCTGGGTCTACCCGATCAAATGAAGCACTTGTAAAGAGGTTTGTACCATTCACAAAAAATCTGATACCCGAAACTTTTACTTTATTAGTAAATCGGGATGAAATGGTATAACCCAGTTCAATATTTTTTAATCGCAGGTAATTACCACTATGCATCCAGAAAGAAGACACGATGTTGTTGTTAAAGTTGTTACCAACTGTAACCCGCGGATAGGTTGCAGTTGCTGCAGTGGCCGGAGTCCAGCGATCTAAATTATGTTCATATGCTTGTCCAAAGCCACCATTCTGAAATTCCCATTCACTATTGCCTGTTAACAATAAGTTTCTATTGGCAACCCCCTGTAGCAATACACTAAAATCGAAACCTGAGTAAGAGAAACCTATATTCGCTCCATAATAAATTAATGGTTTATCGGTACCTATCTTTGCTTGATCGAACTGATCGATTACTCCATCGTTATTTAAATCTTTATATTTAATATCTCCCGGAACCGGGGCATAACCCGCAATTTTGGCTGAAGCGTTAATTTCTGCCTGTGATTGAAAAAGCCCATCAGCAATATAACCAAACGGCTGTCCAACAGGCTGACCGGTACGGCTTTGATAACTGTATTCCCTAAATACTTCGTTCTGATAAATTACTTTTGATTTTAAAGTACTGGCATTACCAGAAACGAAATAACTGAATTTGCCTAAAGATTGCTGCCAGTTTAACTGAAGTTCAAAACCGCTATATCGGTTTATACCAATATTTAAGTTTCTAACAGCTGTACCAACAATGGTTGATAAATTCGGTGAAGTAAGCAGATCTGAATATTTGTTGTTGAAGTATTCGGCCTGTAAAAACAAATGGTTGTTAAATAAAGTACTTTTTAGCCCTAAATTTAACTTATCTCCTTTTTCCCAGGTTACATTTGGATTTGCCAATACATCCTGGCGTAGTGCAGAACTACTCGAAGCGCTGGTACCAAAGTAATACGAACTTGGGCTACCTACGTAAAATTGTTGGAAAACAAAATAACCAGCAGCATCGTTACCTGTACGACCGTAGCTGGTAAATAACTTAAGGTCGTTTAACCAAGATAACTTAGGCATGAACTTTTCTTTGGTAATTGTCCAGCTTAAACCTGCTGCCGGAAAAAATCCCATCGGCGATCCTTTCGGATACCTATTGGTACGGTTAAGACCAAATGCTACTTCTGCTGTATAACGCTCATCGAAACTGTAGGCTGCCCTACCTGAACCTCCATAATAATTCAAGCCAAGGTCTGGACCACTGTTTACATTATCGCTGGTTGCTCTAATCTGAGCATCAATTTGGTGCAAACCAAAATTTCTTTTGTAACCGATTGCCGCTTCCAGATATGATTGCCTGTTTTGATAATCTATTGAAGTACTATTATTCTGTGTGCCATTTGTACCGAAAACCTGATAAGTTGCTGTTGAACCTGTACCAGTTTGCTTCGAAACCGCAAAAGATTTACTTCTGTCTGTATTTTCTGATATACCCGAATAAAATGAAACCAATGCCTGTGCCCATAAGCCAGGTATCACATCATCCAAACTTCTTCTTAAAGTTAAATCCGTAATAATATCCCTTCTGTAATTTAAGCGGTAACCAGAGCTAACAGTTTGGGCATAAATATTATTCTGGAACTGTGTATTGCCTCCATAACTGCCATCGCTATTGAATACCGGATAAGCATTGTTTGGCGTATTGAGTATAGAGCTAAAAATATTGGCAGCAGAACTTCCAGGTTGGGTGTAATTCCCAATCCTACCAAAAAGATGCAGACCCAAAGTCATTTTTGAGGTAAGGTTAATGTCTACATTAGAACGTACCGTATAATTGCTAAAGCTGGTGTTGGTAGAATACTCATTCAGATCGCTCTCTTTAAACTGACCTTTTTGATTCTGATATTCTAAACCAACATAATATCTTGCTGTATTTCCTCCTCCGCGGAAATTAAGATCATAACGGCTAAATGCTGACCTGTTTTTCAATACCTGGTCCTGCCAGTTCACATCCGGATGACCAATAGGATCTGATCCTGTTCTAAATGCATCAAGATCGGATTGCGAGTAAACAGGCAAATCGCCACTATTTACCCTGGCCTCATTGTACAAGGTTGCATAATCAAAGGCATTTAAGGTTTTTGGCATTTTTAACGGGCTCTGAAAACCAGTTTGAGCGGTTAATGAAATTTGTTGTGCACCAATAAAACCTCTTTTTGTAGTTATTGCAATTGCACCACCTGATGATCTCAGCCCCAGCATGGCCGTAGAAACCGCATCTTTAAGTACAGTAACCGATTCTATTTCTTCAAGATCGATCATGGTAAGGTCTCTTGGTATTCCATCAACCAAAACAATCGGATTTTGGCCCCTTAAAGATACCGATACCTCTTCGAGCCCCGGACGGCCACTGGTTTGATTGGTATATAAACCTGCTAACCTACCGGTTAAGGCATTCTTAACACTTGTTACGGTTGATTTAACAAGATCGTTATTGTATACTGCCTGCGTAGATGATGTTGTTAAGCTTGTCGATATTTTAATATCATTGGTTAGTACCACTTTTTTTTGCTGCATTACCATGATATTATTACCATCAATACGGATAATCTGATTTAGATTTCCATTGGCAACATACTCTTTCAGTAATTTACCGTTGTACTCAACGCGTATAATGTCATTCTTTTTCGAATTTAGTTTTGCTGTTCCGGTACTGTCTGTTTTAGTATTGTTCTTAAAGCTTATGTTTGAAACGTCTGCACCTAGTAATGGAAAATCGTTCCCATCTAGAATTGTAAACATCACGCTCTTAAGTTGGGTGGTATCTTGCCGGATTATTAAATTTCCTGGGTTTGCATAACTCTGAGTACCTAAACTCAGAAAGGCCCATGATATAAACATGAACCCTAGATTTTTAAGTGTTTTTTCTCCACTCATGATTTTATATTAGTTAATTGCATTGCACAACACACGTACTGTTTTTTAGCAAGTGGCTATTGGGCAATATGATGTTGATTTATAAATTAAGGGTACGACAAAGCCTTGGCTATCACATTTTCGCTAAAGTATGTATCGTATTATCCTAAATTATTTTAGGCTTGGAGGCTCAATAAGGATACAATTGAACTAGATTAGTAGTAAATATTTTTTCATATTGTTAATAGTTAGTTGAATATTGAATAGGGATGGATATTTTTAGGATAGATTTTAAAAAATGTGCTCAAAGCCATTAATCTGATCTGCTATAAAAATTACTCATGCGATAAAGTTTGGTTGTAACAAAGTAACCTTTTATTATGCTGCTAGAGTGAGGGGTAATACAGTAATAAATAGGGGTTAAATTGTTACTTTTTGTTAAATTTCTGCCTTTAACCCCTATTTTTTGATTTTTTAAACGTTTAATCTACGTTTAATTTTTTAAGCGTATTTAAAATTGGTTGATCAATTGCTTTCAAAATATTTTGATCAGGTTTAATCAGTTCTAAAACGGCAATATCATTTTTACCTTTTTTTAACCACTCTTGAGGGATATAAAGTGTTTGCTGTGGACCAATTGCCCAGTACTTCCCTAAGTTATGTCCGTTAACCCATACTACTCCTTTTCCCCAATCAGTCATGTCTAAATAAGTATCAGCAACGGTTGAAATCTGAAAGGATCCTTTCTGTAATGACGGTCCGTTTCCATTTGCTTTTGAAGGATTAGTAATGGTAATACTATCGTTGTTAAAAGGGAAACCATACATTGACCAGTTTTTAACCTCGGTACCATCAAAAGTTACTTGCTCGGTAATTCCTTTTTTATTTTCTAACAAATACTTTCCAAAATTTACCCGCCCCATATTCTCAACAAAAATATCAAGCTGTACCTCTCCTGCCGGAAGATCTAATGTTAATGTATTTTGGTTTAGCCTGCGGTCTAAAATCCCTACCCTTTTTTGATTGATAAAAATGAGGGCATAATCGCGCAATTGTTTAATCTGCAGTTCGCCTTTTTTCCCCCCCTTAATGATAGTGCGGTACAATACGTAACCATAATCTTGTTTAAGATCTTCGAAAGTTAAGGGCGTAATATTTTTCACAGCTTTTGGCAGTGCATTAAACAAAGCTACTTTACTCCCGAGTTTAAAAGGTGCAATTGCTATGCTAGGTTTGGCAGCTGCTACTACTGGTAAGTTTTGCCCTTCTGGAAGGTGTTTTTCGATTACCGCCCTAAACTGCATAAATTTATCGGTAGCATTACCCGCTTCGTTTAAAGGTGCATCATAATCATAGCTACTGGTTTGTGGCTCGTAAGGTGAAATATCCTTGTAGTTAGCTCCATTCATAAAACCGCGGGTGGTACCTCCATGAAACATGTACATATTAATCGAAATACCTGCTGCCAGAACCGAATCTAACCTGTTTGTATATTGTTCTGCCGGAACAGTGTGGTGTGCCGTTCCCCACCAATCGAACCATGCAGGGTACCATTCTGCTATAAAATACGGTCCTTTGCCCTTATGATTCTCATTTACCAACTGCCTAATTTTTGCCGGATTATCAATCCCGTTTAGTGCTGGTAGTAATCCATCTAAATGTCCGTCCTTTACATCTGCTGCAGGATCGCAGGTATAAAGCAATCCATCAAATCCAGCCTCAATAAACATTTTTCGATTGATATCTAAATAGTTTTTATCAGCAGCGTAAGAACCATATTCGTTCTCTACCTGTACCATAATGATGTTACCACCATGATTAATCTGCAATGGGGCCAACTGTTTCCCTACTTCAACAATATACTTTTTATACTCTTCCAAATATTGTTTTTCGGTACTTCTTACCACAAGACCTTTTTCATTCTGAAGCCAATATGGATAACCACCGAACTCCCACTCCGCACAAACGTAAGGGCTTGGTCTTAAGATAACCCAAAGGCCTTCTTGCTGGGCAATTTTAACAAATTCGGCAATGTTGTTGTTCCCCGAAAAATCGAATTTTCCTTTTTGTGGTTCGTGCAGGTTCCAGAATACGTAGGTACCGATGGTGTTTAGGCCCATTGCTTTAGCCATCTTCATACGCGCCCTCCAGGCCTCTTTGGGCACACGTGGATAATGCAGCTCACCAGAGATAATCTGAAAAGGTTTGTCATCTAATAAAAAGTTTGTTTCTCCCAATTTAAACGTATGTTTAGCTTGCTGGCCAAAAGCCGATAAGGAGAAACATATCGCCACTAACCATAGTAATTTTACTTTCATCTTTTAAAAGTTGTTTTGAAGACGATTGAAATTTTGGGCAAAAAATCCCCATTTTGCGTATTTTTACGCAATCCATCATCCAGGTTTATATAAAAATTTTGCTTTTTTTTCCTACTTTTTAAACACGCTCAGATCCCATTCGTCTGCCCAGTTTATCGAAATTTTATCGTTCTCAAATTTGATTGGCAGCCATAAATAACGGCCATCAATGGCGTTTTTTGGTTCCCATTTATCTGCCATAAAAATAAACTCTCCTTTTTTACCTGGTACAGGTAATACATGTGTACTCTGCCCGCCATAGGTTAGCTTAGCTCCTTCACCCTGGCAGGGATTCCCCATGTAAGTCCAAGGCCCCCAAATGGAGTTTGCTTTGAACCATCTTGCCGGATTTGGCGCCCAGCCTGTACAGCCCGAACCAATCATGTAGTAAATTCCGTTTTTCTTAAACAAAGCTGGTGCTTCTGTTTGTTGCCCCACATAAATTCTGATAAATTTTCCGGTATGCCCTAAATAATCGGGGGTTAACTCAGCCAAATGCAGCGTAAAATTCTCTTCTGAAGAGAATACATGATAGGCTTTTCCATCATCATCTACAAAAACGGTCATATCTCTTGCCATTTGCCCACCAGGTAAATCCCTACAGAAAAAGCCATCACTTTTATTGGCTGGTTGCTGGCAGTTTACCATATCCTTTTCTGCTGTTCCGGCCGGATAGAAAGGCATTTTCTCTGGATTTGGACGATAACTTCTGATAAAAGTATATGGTCCGGTTGGACGGTCGGCCACTGCAACACCCGATCTTGCTGCCGCATAACCCTTGCCTAAAAGCTCTAAGTGAAACCACATTACAAACTTTTTGGTTTTCTTGTTGTACGCCACTTTCGGACGCTCTAGAATAGCACCTTTGGCAATATCACTTTTCAGATCTTCGGAAACCGGAAGCGCAATGCCTTCATCTTTCCAATTGTATAAATCTTTCGATGAATAGCAATGCACGCCTACCTGCGCCGTGTTTCCTTTTTCACCTTCAATTTTATGCTCACCAAACCAATAATAAACTCCTTTATATTCAACGATTCCGCCACCATGAGCATTGATGTGAACACCTTTATCGTCCTTCCAGATTTTACCCGGGGTAAAAGAAGTATAAGTTTGCTGTGCAGAAACATAACTGGTTAAGCTCAAACTAAAGGCGATAAATCCTAAAACAAAACTGATTCTCTTATTCATCATTTAATCAAATAATTTTTTAACGTTATAAAGAAGATAATTTACTTACATCTTTTTTAATTGTATAGCTAGCTGCTATTTATTTTAAACTGGCACTATGATCGTTTTCAAAATTCTCACCGCTCCAGATCTTTTGCGCACTCCATTTTTCAGCAGGATTGGCCCAAAAAGGATCACCTTCTGGCAAACCTAAAGGCAAAAAGATATTCGATGCAATGTATGGACTACCCTGGTTGTTATAGAAATCGCCAAGATTTGGCTGATCACCATACAAACCAATGGTTAACCAACCGTTTTTATAAGTGCTTGGACTCTCTAAAGTTTTTTTGATTACAGCGGTTAATGCGCAACGTACCTGAGCCGGACTTAACTGTTTTGGTAATGCTTTTCTCCAGGCCATATCGGCTAAATGATGAAATGCAGCACCACGGTAAATAATCGAACGACCAGTTGCAGGATAAGTACCATCAGCATTGATTAATCTTTCCTGAATAATGGCATATCGTTCATTACGCTTTTTAACCTTTTCGAACATTTCTTTATAACTGTTCGTTTTAGTACCAATAATATTGGCCAAGGTAGCCAGGTAAGGATGGATAACATAACTATTGTAATAATCGAAGGCGAAAGATGTTCCATCAGTATACATTCCATCACCTGTGTACCATTGTTCCATTTGTTGCAGGGCGTAATCAACACGCATAGGATCCCAATTATATCCAAACCTGGCCAGAAAGGCTTCGTTCATGGCTGAAAATAATAACCAGTTAGAAAAAACAGGTTTGAATCTCCTGGTTGTCACAATAGATTGCATCATCAGTTCCTGGTTTTTCTTATCCAGGTTTTCCCAAAGCCACGGTGCGCGTACCAAAGCCAACGCGATATAAGAAGCATCTACCAGTTGCTGCCCACCGATATCGAAAGTCATAAAATCTTTGGCATTAGAATCCAATGCATTTTTTAATCCTTTAATAGCCCACTCGCGGTATTGTTTCCTTAAAGCCACTTCTTCTGCCGAACCTCCCTCTAGCTGTAACCACGGTGCAATACCGCTTAAAACTCTACCCAAAACCTCAACATACTGTACTTTAATGCGATGTTCTTTATTATCAATATGGATAGAAGTGACTTTTGGCATTGCAATACGTAGGCTGTCTTTAGCCAGATTATACAAAACTGGTTTTACCATCTTGTCCATCTGCTGCAACCAAAACTGCCGATCGTTTAACACTACATTTTTTGGGGCTTTGCTCTTTTTTTGAGCAAAAGCAGTTCCTCCAATCAATGTAATGAGTAAAGTTGTAATGTAGATATTTCTTAATTTCATTTAGTGTTAAAATTTAATTTTCGTTTGATAAATGGCGATACATCTCACATCCAGCCAATAAAAATGCGCCTACACCAAAATTCGCGGTAGAATTTGCATCAACCACCTGGCCAGGGATAGCTTTCTCACCTATCGGCTGTACATACCCCAGTTTACCATTAGGTTGTAATGCTGTTTTAGTTAAATATGCCCATGCGTTTTGTGCTGCTGATAAATAGCTTTTTTCTTTTAAATAACCATTGTTTATCCCCCATAACAAACCATAAGTAAAAAAGGCTGTCCCGCTTGTTTCAGGTCCTGGCGCGTGTTGCGGATCGAGGATACTTCTCGTCCAATATCCTTCTGCCTGCTGGCTTTTAACAATTG
This sequence comes from Pedobacter sp. SG908, assembly GCF_011759615.1. Classification (NCBI taxonomy): domain Bacteria; kingdom Pseudomonadati; phylum Bacteroidota; class Sphingobacteriia; order Sphingobacteriales; family Sphingobacteriaceae; genus Pedobacter; species Pedobacter sp. SG908. The sequence continues at coordinate 1,564,896 of NZ_JAAOYY010000001.1, read as the reverse complement.
CTTTGGCCATATTCCGATATTTTGTTAGGTATTCGTTACGGTGTGGGTCTGAAAGTGGCAAATCTTTTAGCACTTTCGCCAAACCTGCAAACACCCAACCATCTCCCCTTGCCCAAAAATCTTTTTTGCCATTTACACTCTTGTGTTTAGGATAAACGTATTTAGCATCTCGGTAATAAAGTTTTTCCTTTTTATCGTACATAATGCTGTTGGCATACATAAAATATTCGTATAGTTTATCCAGGTATTTTTGATCGCCACTTACTTTATAAAGTTTGGTCATAACAGGCATTACCATGTACAAACCATCGGCCCACCACCAATAATCATTATTGGGTGTACTCATTTCGTATTGCATTACCTCTTTTGCCCTTGCAATTTTATATTCTTCAGGTTTTAAGTGGTATAAATCGATATAAGTCTGAAAGCAGATCTGCCAATCGCCAAATAGCACATGTTCATCCGTTTCGCCATATTTATATTTCCAGTTGGATTTATCAGTTGATTTTGCACCCATCCATTGGTTATGAACGGCCCAATCTTCTGAATATTTACGGTAAGCTTCGTTTTTGGTAATGCTGTAAACTTCCATATTTCCGGTATGGTAAGCAGCATGATCCCAAAAAGCACGTACTTCGGGTTTATTGTTGCTTTGCCAGTAGGTATTTGTACGGTCGATCATTTCGAGCACTTCCTCTTTTGAAGTTGAAGTTTGTGCATTTACAGCTGTGCAGCTAAAAAACAACAATAAGAAAAGCGCTTGATATAATTTTAAATTCATTAGTGTATCGGTTTAATGCCTTTTACAGTTGGTATTACAGGTTTAATGGTTCCATCAGTATTAAATTCCATCTTATCGATGCAAACTTCACGGTTGTAGCCTGCAGCACTTCCCATTGAGATTCCTTTTGGTCGGGTAAAACGATGGTAAACCATATACCATTCATCTTTTCCGTTAACTTTAATTACGCTGTTGTGTCCAGTTCCATAAATACCTTGCGCTACATCTTTTGCCAGAATCAGATTATTTTCTGGAATAGTTATTTTTCCTGTAGGTGAGTCAGAAAAACCATATCTTACTCTGTAATTCTCGCTTCGGGTATCATCTTCCGACCATAAGAAATAATACTTTCCATTACGGTAAAAAACTTCGGTGCCTTCTCTAAAACTTTTATCTGGAGTTATCATCTTAATCGCATTGGTATCAATCGAAATCATATCATCATTTAGTGGTGCAACAACCATGTAGCCATTACCCCAGTACAAATAACTTTTGTTGGTTTTAGGATCGTTAAATACATCTGGATCAATCTCCTGACCATCTTTTATTCCTTTTGGTTTGCTCGCAATTAAAGCCCTTCCACTATCCTCAAACGGTCCGGCCGGATTATCGGCAATAGCAACGCCAATTTTCTGTGCAGCGGTAAAATAATAGTAATACTGATATACTCCATTTACTTTCTTTTCGATAATGGTAGGTGCCCAGGCATTCCTTTTTCCCCATGAAACATCTTTTTCAAGGTCTAATATTTTCCCTTCATCTTTCCAGCTAACCAGGTCGGTTGAAGAAAAACTCTTAAAATATGTACCGCTCCAGTTATTAAAACCATCACTGGTTGGATAGATATAATACTTTGAAGTTTTATTGGAATATAAAATTTCAGGGTCGGCATAATAGCCTTTTAGCACTGGGTTATTGGCTACTTCAACGCTAACCTCGTAGGTTTTAACTTGCTTACCGGGAATGTTCACCTTAATTTTTACAGGGCCTTTAGTAAAATCCAATTTTCCTTTTGGTGCGATACTGATTTGATTAAAGGTATTAAACTGCGGATCAAAAGCCTTTAGATCTGTACCATAATTTACAGGTAGATAAAGTTTCTGTTTCACACTATCCAGAACAACGTTATTTTGGTTGATTGCCTTATTTTTTGCGGTGTGTAGAACAGACTCGACTGTATACCACTGTTTAAGCAGCCGGCTTAACTCTTGCTGATTAATCGGCAAAATAGTTCCATGCCTAGGATGAAAATCCATTGTAACATCTTGATCTACTACACTGAAATTTGCCAGGTCTTTGCTTTTGGTAAACTGGTAACGGCCTTTCATATATACATCATACATCAGAATATACTCATCACTATGATTCAACTTAAAAACGCCCGCACCTTCTACCGCTTCTTTGGTCTGCTGCAGGTATTTATTCTGTAGTACATAACCTTCTGTTAGTTGATTAGAAATTGCTTTTTTAATACCATTGCCATTACCTTCTGTTTTAAAGAACAGATTGTATTTCCCTTTATCGTAAATAATGTCGCCATCAATACAAGAGCCATTGGTAGGACTAAAAAAGAGTTGCTTCGGGGTAGTCTCTAAGTCGGTAAAATCAGCGTTTGCATAAGCATAATAGATTTTATCAGGGTCATCGCCATGCTTCATCGACCAATAAACCATATATTTTTTGACCGTTTTATCGTAAATGGTCTGCGGCGCCCAAACGCGTAACAGATTTTCGTTATTTGGAAAACGTTTTTGAATATTAACAACTGCTGATGTCCAATGGATCAGATCATTTGATTTAAGCAATACCATTGCCCTGTTCGAGTTCCAGCCATTGGCCGAAACCATATCTGTTGCTACCATGTAAAAAGTTTTGCCATCTTCGCCACGCAAAATATGTGGATCGCGTATACCACCAGTACTGCTGATCTTTTCTGAAGAAATAATTGGATTATTATTGTTTAATGCTTTGTAATGGTAGCCATCGGTGCTCACCGCAAAACGTATCGCCTCTTCTGCTTTACTGTTTCCGGTAAAATAAGCAAATAAATAAGCTGTATTTTCTTGAGCGATCTTAGCTGTTTTTTTGCTTTGCGCTTTTACCATATTTATTGATAACAGGAACAAAACAGCAAGTAAAGAAAGGCTATATTTTATAATGGGATGTTTCATTTTAAGGTTAATTCGCTATTTATTTTTTGGTTTCCAGTCTAAGGCTTGCACAATTGTTGGTGCCTGGTTAGCCTTTCCTTCTCCGTCTACCTGAGTAACATGCTGTAGAAAAAGGCTTAAAATTCCTTTGCTTTTCCAAAGCTCAGTATCGTAACTAGGCTCCCAATCGCCAACGCTTTTTTGAGTAAGGTCTTTAATCTTCCAATTTCCTGCTCCAAGCTGATCGTTCAACGCAATTGAAACTTTGTTACCTCGTTCAGCATCTCTAAACAACAATCCTGCGGCATAATGTTTCCCATTTGGCCAAACGATAATCTGTGGCCGCGAAATCGGAATCTGTTTGGTACCTCCTCCACTTAAACTAAAAGCTGTTTTTCTAAAATTAAGGTTGCTTACTTCCCAATGGTTATCTGTTTTAAAAACCAAGTGATATTGCGGTATGGTTTCGTTCATATCTCGCCAATAACCAGCAATAAATACATTACCCTTGGCGTCAGCAAACATTGATGTTTGGTTGATCAGCTCACTTTTTTGCTGAATTTTAAGTGCATATTCTGCATTATCGGCAGTAATAGGAAGGCTATATTTTTCATTGGTAGATTTTAACCAGGTTAAACCTCCATCAGTAGATTTAGCATAACATAAATCATGGTTACTGGCTACATCAGGGCTTTCGCGCCACACCCACGATAAATGGATGGTTCCAGCCTGATCTACTGCAACCTGCCAATATGCATTTCGTTCACCTTCGCCATTAATCATTCCATCCTGCACACGTGTCCACTTTTTGGTCTTCAGGCTATAACGGTTTATCATCAGGTTTCCATTTCCAGAGCCACCATCGCGGTAAAAAAACAATAAATCGCCATTTGTCAACTTATAAAATTCAGGGTAACTGACTTTATTTTCCTTTGCAGAAAGCATAACGGCCTTATCTCCTAAGGTTAACGAACCTGCTGAAACCGATTTAGCATAATTTAAATTGTTGTTATGCTGGCCCCAAACAATATGGAGGAAACCATCGCCATCTATCATGATGCTAATCGATTTATGGGCGTCGGTTGCATCACCTTTATAGGCCGTAGTAACTAATGTCCAGCGGCTTGACCCAATTTTACGTTTGGCTAATACCACATTTTGTTCATCATCATAATAAGCGGCGTACTGGCTACCTTTAAAACTGATTAAAGAATTTTTACGGAAAATAACAGTATTTACAGAGTTATTAGCCCAGCCATTACTGGCAATGGTACTCAGTTGCGTTTCTTGCGCAACACTCATCAGGGTGATGCCGATGAATGTGCAGATTAGAAATATACTTTTATTTAGTGATTGATACATTATATGGTTTAGGCTGCTCAGTCGCTTACACTTGGTAAAGCCGAAGTACCGAAATTTTTAAACTTTATACAGGGGGCTAAATCACACTTTGCAGGGGGCGTTTTAAGATAAATGCCTTTAAAAGCCTAAATTAGGGTAACTTTTATGTTGTAGCATTAATATTATAGTATTTATGAAAACTTTTCCTGTGTTTCTTAATAAACTCAGAAGGTGTTAGTTTAAACAGCTTTTGAAACTGCTCCCTAAAATATTTACTATCATTTATTCCCACTCTAAAAGCAGCTTCGTTAATATTTAAATTGGTATTAATTAACAACTCGGCAGCCTTTCTTAACCTGATGAAACGGATAAAACCATTTATCGATTGGCCTGAAGTGGCTTTGATCCTTTTGTAGAGATTAGAATGACTCATTCCAAGGTCAGATGCCAGTGTTTTTACATTAAAGCTGTCTTCCATCAGATTTTCTTCAATAATCATGATGCATTTTTGAAGAAAGCCCTTATCCTCTTGTGATACTTTATGGGCATCACTTTTTAAGGTTATTTCATTGTAGAAATAAGACTGAAGATTGGTCCTGTTTTTAATAATGCTATTAATTTTGGCTGTAAAGAGTTCTTTATCGAATGGTTTACCTATAAAATCGTAGGCACCAACTTCAATTCCTTTAAGTTTTATCTCCGGACTAGGGTCGCCAGTTAACAGAATTACCGGAATATGGCTTAGGGCAGAATCGTCTTTAATCGCTTTACAGAGTTCGATACCGTTGAGGCCATCCATATTTACATCAGATATAACGATATCAGGCAAACATTCTTTACAGAGTTTTAGTCCATCTGTACCATTTTCGGCCTTGTAAATTTTGAAATTATCCTGAAAAATGTGCTTGATGTAATCGATAATTTCGGGGTTATCATCAATAACCAAAATCGAGTGTAAATCTGAGATGAGCAATTCGAGGTTGCCCACATTCTCGGCATCGTTATTTTCTGCTTCTTCCTCTTGTGCAATGAGCTCGTTTACGTAGGTTAACTCATTCTGGAAAACACCGCTTTGTTGCAAGTTTGGTTCCCCAACCGGAATGTCGATCAAAAATATGGTGCCCATCCCCTGATTGGAGCGGAACGAAATTTTACCCTTGTGCAATTCTACAAAGTTTTTGGCCAGATAAAGCCCAATGCCAAACCCCATCTTTAACGATTCGTTTGACATCACCTTATAAAACTTATCGAACAATTTTTCCCCCACATCTACAGGTATGCCCGGACCACTATCACTCACCTCAATATGCACCCGCATACCGATGGTTTTAACACTAAATTTCACAAAACCACCTTTTGGAGTAAACTTAAGTGCATTAGAGAGCAGGTTAAAAAAAACAATTTCGAGTTTATCTTTATCGGCATAAATATCCAGGTCTTCTTCTTCGCACTCAAAAGTATACTCGATGTGGTTCTGCTTTGCCAAATAATTAAAGCAGAGAAAAATCTCGTTGGTAAATCTGTACAGGTTGATCCTTACAATTTTTAAGGTATCATTCTCACTTTCAGTCTTTCTAAATAGCAATAACTGATCTACCAGGCTTAATAAACGCCTCGAATTGCGATAAACTATATTTAAATCGTTTTTTTCAGGTCCTGGGTCTTTTTTATGGATAATATCTTTAATCGGGTTAACGATTAAGGTTAACGGCGTTCTCAGCTCGTGCGAAATATTGGTAAAGAAACTTAATTTTTTCTCATTCAGGTCTTTTTCACGCTCCATTTTAAGGTTGGTAATCTCCACCTCGTGTTTTAACCTTCTCTGGCGGTTACGATAAGTTTGAAAAAGATAAAACAATGACGATCCTAGAATAAGGTAAATGGTATAAGCCCACCAGGTACGGTACCAAGGCGGTAAAATCTTAATGATTACTATTTTTTCATTGTTGCTCCAGGCACCTTCGGTATCGGTACTTTTAATGTGCAGTTTATACTCGCCCTCATTTAACCTTGAGTAATAGGCTGTACTTAATTTGTTTACATAATTCCAGTCTCTGTCCCAACCTTCCAGGTAATAGGCGTAAGAAATCTGATCCTGAAAAGAGAATTCTATAGCTGCATAATCAATAGAAATCACTGCAGCATTAAATGGGATTTCGATACGTGATAAATTAACAATAGAAATATCGTTATAACTCGAATCCTGATCGAGCGGAATATTATTGATCCTAAAATCAGTCAGCACCATTTTAGGTATCCTTTTATTTTTCTTGATGCTATCGGGCGAAAACAAGTTAAAACCACCAATTCCACCAAATAAAAAATCACCATTGGTAAGCTTTAATGCTGCATTATAATTGAATTGATTGCTCTGTAAACCATCAGTAGCAAAATAGTTTTTAAAATTATGGTGCGTAACATCAAATTTCGATAAGCCATTGTAGGTACTGCACCACAAATTACCTTTTGTATCCTGAAGGATATTAAGTACCGAATTACTGGGTAATCCATCACTCTGGATATATCGCTTTATTTTTTTGGTTTCGGGGTCAAAAAGCAATAAACCTCCACCCTCTGTGCCGATCCATATTTGATGATTAAAATCTTCCTGAATGGCCCTAATGGCAAAGTTGATCTTCGTATAACGATGTCTCTTGTTTATTGGATCTATTTCAATCAGTTCAGTATAATTACCTGCCCAAAGTCTGCCTTTCGAATCCTGGAACAAGCTATGAATATCCTTTAATTTATGGTCGAAAAGTTCAAATTTATCAGCGCTTTTATTATAACGATACAATGCACCGCCTTTTGTGGTGCCTACCCAAATATTTTGTTGTTTATCTTGATAAAGCTTCCAAATATTAATGTCATCGATACCTTTAAAAGTATTATAACAGTTATAGTGAACAAATTTTCCGGTTGTTTTATTAAAACGATCTATCCCTCCGCTAAAACTGGCCACCCAAACGTTGTGATCTGCATCGTTTAAAATACTGGTCACAAAATTACTGGTTAAAGAGTTTGGATCGCTTGTTTTAGCGTAATTAGCAAAAGTGTTCTGCTTTCGGTTCCAAACACTTAAACCACCCCCATCAGTCCCAATCCAAATGTTTTTATTCTCATCTTCACTAAAGGAGAGTACAAAGTTGTTAATTAAGGAATTACTTTTTAATGGATCATGTTTAATGGTGGTAAACTGCTCGTTTTCAGGATCAATGATATTAACCCCACCTCGTAAGGTCGCAATCCACTTTCTGGATTCGCGGTCTTCGTAAACCTGTGCAATAGAATTACTGCTCAATAAACCTTTTTCTTTTCCTGCAGACAGGTAATCTGTTTTTTGATTTTTTGTGTCATAAACGGTAATCCCTCCCCCATCAGTCGAAATCCAGAGCTTTTGTTTCCGATCAAACAGCAAACTCATAATATTCTCATTACTTAAATGCTGGTCAAATTTGGTAAGAATACTTTTTGCTTTATCAAACTTAAAAAGTCCGCGCTCTGTTCCAACCCAAAGCATTTGGTTAGTGCCTTTTGTAATGCTAGTTACCGAACGTACCGCAGTGGTTACTAAACGGAGTGTATTTTTATCACTGTCATACCTACAAAGCCCTACATCTTTTATAAAAAGCCAAAGGTTTTGATCTTCATCTATATATAAAGCTTTTACAGTAAAATCGAAATTTTTCCCATATGGTATCCGTTCTGCTGCACCGCTATTCTTTTTGAGCATGAACAGGCCTTTTTCTTCAGTAGCCACATAAACAACTAAAGCTTGACTTATTGCAATGGAATTAATAGCATAGCTTACCTCATTTTTTCTGCCTTTATCCAGATAAATCAATTGATGAAACTTGGAATCAGCATAATCATAATATGAGATCCCCTTTTGTGTGCCTACCCAAACCCTGTTATTCGCATCTCCATTCAGTACGGTAATATGGTTATTTACCAATGAATGTTCATCTCCCCATCCATTCCTGAAAACCTTAAAGTGATAGCCATCGTAACGGTTTAATCCGTCATAGGTACCCATCCACATAAACCCGAAATGATCTAGATACAAGGAATTTACCACATTGTTAGACAGACCACTTTCTACCCCCAAGTATTTAAGGGGAACAGCTGGAGACTGGGCAAAACAAATACCTGCGCCCATACATAAAAAAAGTATGAAGCAGGCCGTTTTTTTTTGAATAAGGAACATAGAGAAAACAGTACCGTAGTATTACTTGGTACGAAACGAATATACATATTTTCCTAAAACTCAGCTAAGCACTATTGCTTAGGATTAAATAGCAAAAACAGTATAACTTCTCATACGCTTAAGCCTGTTCAAAACATGAATCTGCTTTTTATGCAAAGAATTTACCGGTTGAAGGGCAGTTCCCCCCCTCGCTGGCGCACGCGTGCCGCGTGTGCATTTCTATATCTCCTCTACAGTTCATCTAAATCTATCAGCCCCCTTACCCCCACTATAATCTATTGCGCTGCTATATTCCCAATGCCAGGCCTCGTTAACAAAACCTGCCACTAACGGATTGTCATGCCAATAATCAGCTTCTTGCTCAATAAAGCTATACTCCGCAATTCTATTGGCTTATTATCATCAATGGATTATTTTATATCAGAGTGTCCAAGGTTCATGCTTGGATTCACTTCATCTCGAATAAGCTGTTTTAATTCTTTAATTTCAGGGAAACGTTGCATCTGCCTCCTATCGAAAATTAGTTTATCGCTAACGTGAACAGTAAAAACGCCTGATGTTTCACTGGGGATTAACGTTACCCCCTTTACCTCATCTACAAAAGTGGTTAAAATTTCTTGCGCCATGTAAGCCGATCGTAACATCCAGCCACATTTGGGGCAATAGGTTATGCATATCAGTGGTTTTTCCATTGTATTTTTTTACAAGGGTACAAAAAATTATAAAGTGATGAAAAATAGAAAATGTTATATAGTAACGGGGCTAAAGTTAAGCACATAGAGCTTCTCTTTTGTTCTTTGCAAAAACACTTCTTTTAATTTCAAATTCTGCCAAACCACACTGAACAAAATGAACTAAACAAGTTCGCTGCTTAAAATGTTGTTAAAAGAGAAAAGGGTAGCCACATCCATGTTTACCCCTTTCCAATTACTCCCGTGTTAGAGGAACTATAATTACACCAGTGAAGCATTTTTTGTTTGCTTTATCTAGATAATCATACAATACCAGTCTTAAAACACGTACTGATTCTACGGTTTATCTTTTAACGGAATTTTAAACCAGAATACCGAACCTTCTCCTTCTTTACTGTTTACACCGATTTCGCCTCCATGGCGTTCAACAATTTCGGCCGAAATATATAAGCCAAGCCCAAGCCCCGAAAAGCTGTATGAAGAAGCTTCTACACGGAAAAACCTGTCGAAAACAAATTGCGCTTTATCGTTAGGTATTCCAATTCCGAAATCCTGTACAGAAACCAACAGGTAATCGCCCTCTGCTTTAGACTGTACTATAATTTTATCTGCATGAGGAGAATATTTGATTGCGTTGGAAATAAAGTTGCTTAAAACCTGTTCAATCCGGTTACGATCGGCATACACCTGAACATCAGTAATATCCTGTTCAATCCGGTGTTCACTCATGCTTTCCTGTAAACCATCAATAGCATCTTCAATAACGCCGGCAATATTGAATTCAGAAAAATTGAAAGTCATTTTACCAGCTTGTATCTTGGTTACATCCAATAAATCTTCAACAAGTGCAGTCAATTTACCAATCTGACGGTTCGCCTTATCTACAAACTCATAAATTTTCTCAAACTTTCGCTGTTCGGCCATCCTCAATGCAAACTGTAAAAATCCTTTAATACTGGTTATCGGCGTTTTTAACTCGTGACTGGCAATACTCATAAACTCATCTTTTCGGTGCATAAGCTCTTTAGTAGCCTGTTGTGCTTTCATTAAATCGGTTACTTCGAAACCAAAAAAAGCAATGCCATCAATTAGCCCCTGATCAGAAAAAACTGGATTTAGGATAATATCGAACCACTTTTCAACCGAATTTCCTGTAGCACGGTTTAGCTGCTCGATCTTATAGGCGCTGGCTATATAAGTTTCGCCTGTTTTCAGCACATTTTTCTCTATTTCGAGCAATTCAGGTGATTCGAACTTAGAACCATTTCCAATCCTTGATCGGCCTATATAATCGGTTCCGCCATCAAAAGTTTTAAAAGCTTCGTTAACAAATTCGTATTTGAGGGCTTTACCTCTACGGATGGTGATTAAAGCTGGTGCATTTTTAAAAATGCTATAAAACTCGTCTTGCTGTTTCTTAATCAGCTTTTGAAGTTCGTTACGTTTTTTCTCGGTATGTTTCTGCTTGCTGATATCGATAACATAGGTAATTGCCCCGTTCTGAACATCTTCGTCTAACAATGCCGAACCAACTAAAACATCTACCGGAATGCCTGCTTTGGTAAGGTACTGTTTTTCAAACGGTGGGCAGAAGCCTTTTTCTTTTAATAATTTATGCGATATTTTGCTGATCGGCAAAAAAGCTTCGGGTGTAATCTGCATCCAATTAATATTTCCATTTTCGAAATCAGATCGCGAATAACCTAAAAGTTTTAAAAAGATATCGTTAGCATCTTCTATCCGCCCGGTTTCAATATCGCTGAACAAAATTCCGATTACATTTGATTCGAAAATCTTTCTGAATTTACGTTCTGTAGAGTTCAATCTCACCTCAGTATCTACCAGTTTTGATATATCGACCATAGAACCAACCATACGGTAAGGGGTGTGCAGATTATCCAAAAGGATACTTCCCCGGTCTAGCAGTGTTGCATAACTACCGTCTGCTTTTTCTAAACGATACTGAGCCGTCCATTGGGTTTCGTTGTGATTAATGGCCTCATAAACACTCGCTTTAACCCGCTCACGATCATCGGGATGGATTTTATCGAACCAAAATGCAATATTTTCGGTGTGTGCATCTTTCTGATAACCGAACATAGAAGTAAAATTGTCGCTCCGCCACATGGTGTTATTGGCCAGGTTCCAATCCCAAATGGTATCGTTTGTGGCATGCGACACCAGGTTGAAACGTTCTTCACTTTCTGAAAGTTTCATGGTACGCTCTTTCACTTTTAGTTCGAGATCGGTATTGAGTTGACGTAGGTTCTCGCGCGTGCCTAAAAGTTCATTATAATTCTTTTTCAACTTGTGTTCAGCCAATTTTTGCTGACTGATATCGGTTAATGTAGCTACAAAACCGTCAGACATTTTTACCGCAATTAGCTGTAACCACTGTTCTTTAGAAAACTGAAGCTCTGTTTCGAGCACCTTTCCGTTTTCTACCACGCCAACATATTTATTAAAAAGATTACTTACCGTAAGTTCAGGAATCATTTTCATCAACCTGGCTCCAGTGAGCTCCGATTTGTTCTTCTTTAAAATACTTAGTGCCGAATCGTTATAGGTGCTGCACTCAAAATCCACAATAAAATGTTTAGCATCTCTCACTGCTTTAAATGCCAAAATCCCATTAAGGCTTGCATTAAAAACACCGCTTATGATATTGTTCAATTCTGTAATTCTGGAAATATCTACAAAAGAGATCACCACACCATCTGCCCGCTTATCTTTCCTTAAATAAGGCATTACACGCATCAGGCATCGGGTATTATTTTTCAGTTGTACTTCCTTTTCGATTACCTGCCCATTCAGCAGCACCTTCTTAATATCGCTGATTAGATTTTCTGCCTTAATATTGTTCGAAATGTGTTCTATGGACCTGCCAATATCTGATTCGATAAGATTCACCATGCTTACTGCCGCAGGATTAAATTTGCGGATAAACATTCCCACGTCGAGAAAAATCTGACCAATATCGGTACTCCTGAAATAATTATCCAAATCATCATTTAATTCGATCAGTTCTTTGATTTTTAACTGGTGTTCGGTATTTAGGGTGTGCAACTCTTCGTTTAATGATTGAAGCTCCTCATTGCTGGATTGGAGCTCTTCATTGGCTGAAAGTAGTTCTTCGTTGCTTGATTGGAGTTCCTCATTGGTGGTTTCCATTTCTTCTACGGCCAGCTGCAGGTTCGAGCGTGTTTCGTTCAGTTCGGCCTCCAGTTCAAATACATATTCAGATTGGTTAGCATCATGAAAGCCAGAAAGAACAAATTCATCCTTATCGGCAACAACTTCTGAAACATGTTTTGCAAAAACTACCATGGTAAAACCATTGGTATGAAGCGGGGATGCCGGTACAATGGAAATGTCTACAAAAGTATCTTTAGTAATCTGTGTAAAACGGATCTTCTTTAATTCAATCTTTTTATTTTCTTTCCAGGCTTTCCGCAACCCGGTATTGAGCACGATAGATACCTCCCGCGGTACCATCTTTAAAATATTGAGTTCGATACTTTGTTCAGGAAGCGATAAATATTGGCGGTAATCGCCAACGGCATCCTGCATAATGTACGCTTTATCAATAAATACCGCAACATAGCCCAGATCTGATGAAAGAAAATCGGCCAAACGTTTTTCTAACGGACTTTGTAGCACCTCAGTGTTACCGACTTTTTTACGTTCCTGGCCAATTGCAGCCTTAGCGCCTGTATTATAGGTATTGTAAGAGGAATAATTGATTTTTCCAGTTTTTTTATAGATTTTCGATTTACCCGAAACTTCAGTTAAACCAGCCTTCATGGAAGAAGCAGTTTCGCTCGATCCCAGAAACAGATATCCATTTGGCAGCAGGGAGAAGTGAAATATGGAAAGAATTTTTTCCTGAAGGATGCTATTGACATAAATAAGCATGTTTCTACAGGTAACCAGGTCGTTTTTAATAAAAGGAGGCGATTTAATTACATCATGTTTGGCAAAAACAACCTGTTTACGTAGGCTTGCAACAACTTTAATGTGCTTTCCCTCCTGTACAAAATACTTCTTAAAAAGTTTAGCGGGTATTTCTTTTTTTACCGACACTGGGTATTCGCCACGAGAGGCAATCTCAATACTTTTTTCATCAATATCAGAAGCGAATATTTTTATCTCGATCTTTTTGCCCGATCGCTCTACGCAATCATCCGCAAGTGCCGTAATGGAGTATGCCTCTTGCCCGGTACTACAGGCACAAACCCAAATTTTGATCACATCGCCGTTTTCTTTCCGGTTAACGATATCTTTGATGGCAAACTCATTAAGTTCTACGAAAGCCTGCTCATCTCTAAAAAATTTAGTTACCCCAATCAGGAAATCCTGCGCTAAAATCTTTACTTCATCTGTATTGTTACGCAAAAAATCGACATAACGGTCGAGTTTTTTTATACCTCTCTCGTTCATCCTCCTGCCAATACGCCTGATAATAGTGGGGGTTTTATACAGGTTAAAATCATTTCCACTAATGTTGTGCACCAATTTAAACACCTCGTCGAGCAGTTCTTCATTAACTTTACCATTTTCGAGCACTTTAACAGGTTCTTCATTTACATAGCTAAAAAGTTCTTCCTGCATCTTAGAAGGAACCATTATATGATCGGCATTGCCAGATGCAATGGCCGAATTGGGCATACCATCAAATTTAGCAGACCCCGGATCCTGAACGATAACCATTCCACCGTTTTCTTTTATGCTTTGTATGCCTTTGGTACCGTCGGTACCAGTTCCTGAAAGGATAATCGCAATTGCTTTCTCTTTTTTATCTTTCGCCAGGGTATGTAAGAAATGATCGATTGCGGTATTAGGTGCCTTAATCTGCGATTTATCAGCGAGCTTAAGTCTCCCCTTAACCAAGGTCATGAGTTTATTATTAGGAATGATATATACACAATCTTGTTGGATGGCCATATCATTTGCTGCTTCGAACACCTTCATATGGGTGTGCTTTCCTACAAGCTCTACCAATAAACTTTTATAATCGGAAGAAAGATGCTGGATCACAACAAAAGAAAAACTCGAGTTTGCCGGCATGTGGTCAAAGAACTCATGAATGGCTTCCAGGCCACCTGCAGATGCACCAATGGCAACAATGTATTTATCGTAACGCTTATTCAATACCGATTCCTGCTTTTTTTCCATTAAGCTAATTGTAAAGTTGCTTTATTCTAAATTCAAATATAAAATTCCTTAAGGATTCGGCTATTTCCAGTTCATTATTGCTCCAAGGCAACGACTGCCCATAAACGGTTTGTAGCCAAAGCTTAAACGAATTTCGTGGGTGATAGTTTTTACCATCTTTATCAAATTTGATCACCTGCTCAGGATCGCCGCCCCATTTGATCTGCTGTATTACTTCAGGCCTGAAACAGATTATATAATCGCCGTTCCTACCATCAATCGGGATAACCAAAATCCCGCTTCCAAATTTTTCATATGCTTTCGCTTCCTCATATACCCCACTTAAATGATCGCTGGCATACACCTTATCAGTTTCTTTTCCCTCAAGCCATAACATCAGGTTATATACTTCAACTTTATCAGGTACATTTCCGCGCGATTCGATTCTGTTACCTATTTTTACCACCACTCCGCCTGCATTAAACAAAGAAAGAATATTTAAGTTTTCATCTTCAAGCAAGCCTTCGATAATATCATCTTTCGAGTAAATAAGATCAGTGATAATGGTTCGTTTTTCAAGTCTGAAAGCCGATCGCTGATAGTCTTCCTGACTTAATATAGCGGTAATGCGATTGGAAATCTCTACCGAAAGCCACTCGAAAATATAGCGCATATCTACATTTGGATATTTTGGTTCGATATGATGGCATGATATTAACCCCCAGAGTTTATCGTGATGCAATACCCTGATAGACATTGATGCACTGACGTTCATATTCTGCATGTATTCCAGGTGTACAGCTGCAACACCCCGTAAATTACAATCAGATAGATCGATAAAGGCGTTGGTTAAAGGATTGATAACCGGATACAATCTAACAGGTTTATATGCACGGTTAGAAATAAGCCTGAAAGGATTTTTAAGGTAAAGTGCCCTTGCTTGTTTAGGTACGTCAGAAGCCGGAAAAGTTTGCCCAAGATAACTTTCCAATGCCCCTGAAATTTCCTCGGCAATTACTGTCCCGTTCCAGGCAGCATCGAACTGATACATTCTTACTCCATCGAAACCTGAAATCTGACGTAGTTGCTTAATGGCAACATTACACACTTCCTCCAGTGTTGAGGCACTCTCCATGGCCGAAATAAACTGCCTTACTTCCTGAAAAACGTCTGAAAAACTTTTCTGGCCATCCGTTAAAGCAGTTTCTATTTCCAATAAGGTATAGTCATGCTTAACGTGGACCAAACCATTGAAATGCAATTTTTCATCATCATTTTTAAATGTCAGATTAACTGGAATTCTGTCTTTCGCATCTCCTTTAATCAGTTTAATAATATTATCTATGTCTTGTTGGCTAAACCATAATGATAAATGTTTATTTATCATCTGTGCTGGTGCTTCATTGGTAATTGTACTTAAGTTTTCGCTGATTTGTATAATATCCAAGGTTTTATTATCCAATACGATTAAATATCCATAATCTTGAATGGAATTAATGTGGTGAATTGGTAAGTTTCCGCAGAATTCTGCATCATAATTTGGTTTATCTGACATTTCTGAATATTTATTTTTGGAAAAACCTAATGCTTAGGAAAAGCAAAAGATTTCATTCTTAACAATTATAAGGCCAATTAAATCCTCATTTATTTTCAATTTCCTCAAATTGGACCATTAAGCACATCGTGCAACTAAAATATAGATTAAGGACTTTATTGAAAGAAAAACAATAAAAATAATACTGACCATACAACCAAGAGGAATGTTATTTTATATTAAGGCTTAATCGAAAAATATTGCACATCAACAAATTACCCAAACCACCTCTGAATTTGTCTTCAATGGCCACCTAAAAGTAGGCCTGGAACAGTTAATTTAGGACATAATTTAGCCGATATGAACAAGAATGCTTTAACTGCCAGCGTTGAAATAAACCAGCCAATTAGCCTGATCTGGAAAATCTGGAATGAACCCGAGCACATCATTAAATGGAATGCTCCATCTGACGAATGGATTAATGAGAAAATTGAAAATAACCTAATCGAAGGCGGTGGTTTTTTATATGTTATGGCCAGAAAAGATGGAACAGAAAGTTTTGACTTTAGCGGAACTTACACCGAAATTATTGAGCATGAGCGAATTGCCTATACATTAAACGATGGCCGGAAAAGCCTGATCACCTTTACAGGAAATAACCCTGTTACGCTTACCGAAATCTTTGAACCTGTTGCAGATCTTGATTTCGCCATGCAGCAGAAGTTTTGCCAATCGGGGTTGAACCAGCTTAAAGCGTATGCCGAATCAACTTTATAGCTTTTATTATTTCTTTTTGCGCTTTTTTCTTTTTTTCCACCAGATGATAAAACCGGTAACCGGCAAACTCGCCGCAACCAAAGCCGCTAAACAAGAAAGGATTTTATTTGGGAGCCCTAAAAGCCTGCCCGTGTGCAGATCGTAATTGGTGGCTTCTATTAAATCGGCGCCATTAAAATCTTTATACAGTTTGGCCCTAATCATTCTGCCAGTGGCTTCCTCATAAAAAAAGGTATTTTGCCTGCGCGCCCAACGGTACGGGTAAATCATTCTTAACCGCAGTTCGCCTTTACCACGCAACGAAAAACTAGTGGAGATAGCACCAGGATATTTAATTTTGGCTTCGGTATAAATTTTATTATAGCGTATAGGTAAGGGCTCGATATGCGTAGGTTTGGCTAAAACAATAGCTTTGCCTTGTCCTAATTTACTCCCCGTAAAAAAGCTAGCTACATTTTTTACTTCTTTAAAAGCAAAGTACAAACCGCTCAAAGCGGTAACCAGTAGCACAACTGATGCATAAAAGCCCAACACGTTGTGTAAATCGTAATTTAGTCTTTTAAATGAAGCTTTTCTCTTAATGGTTAACGATTGTTTTAATAACCGCATTTGGCCAGGAAACCAAAGTATTAATCCTGTTATCAGCATCAATACAAAAATAACCACCGACCACTGCACGATAAACTTTCCGGTTTTACCTAACAATAGCGAGGTATGGATATGCTCTACAACCTGAAGCCAATCTTCTCCTCCTCTTTTTATTAAAGTGGCATCATAGGGGTTAAAATAATATACTATTCCCTTTTTACTGGTTAGTTCGACTGTTGCATTTGGCCGTACATCTTCAATTCTGATCAGCCTTAATTCATCTTTAGGCGAAAGTTTTTCGAATCCCGAAATAACTTTATCTAAACCTACAAAAGGCTGCTGTTGGAGATTTACATAGCGGAAATCTTTTTGTGTAAAATCCCTGATTTCTTCTTCAAAAACATAAAGCGCTCCGGTAATACTGACGATGATGACTACCAGACCGGTTGCCAGGCCCAACCAAAGGTGAATGTTCCTGATGGTATTTTTAAAATCCCTGTTCTTCATTACCTAAAAAGCGTAGCCTAACGATAGGTTAAATCTGCGTCCATTACCCCGTACATAATTTACATTGCTGCCGTAAAACTGCGAAATAGCAGGGTAATAAACTTTATTCAATAAATTTTCTATGCCTACCGATAGTTTTAAAGGCTGTGTAACCTGATATACTGCCGCCACATTAAATAAATTGAAGGCTTTTACCGGACCTTCGCCAATTAAATATTTACCTGCAGCATTGGTTTTAAAACGATCACGGTTTCCTACACGCATCCAGTTTACATCCAAACTTAAGTTTTTAATGCCCGAATATTTAAGATAAACTGTAGTTTTTGATGGTGGTATACGCGTTGTATTTAAATACACATCTTTCTCTCCGTTAAAATTACCATCATTATCTACATCTCCTTTTCCTTCTACTTGTGCATAGTTACCGCCGATACTCAGCTCTTTTAAAACTTGATAATCAGCCTGGATTTCGAATCCATATACGCGCTCTGGAATACGTTGCGAGATGTAGGTACCATTCACTTCTAAAAGATTAGCGCCTAGTTTAGAAGTGCTGTAGTAATATGCTGCGCTGAAATTCAGTTTGCCTAGGCTGCTGCTAAAACCAGCTTCATAATTGTTTACAATAATAGGTTTAGTTTCTAATTGCGATAAAGTGTTACTTTTTGCTGCCCTTAGCACCCTGCCTAACTCAAATACGGAGAACGATTGTGCATAACTGATAAAAGGATTAAAAAACCTGAATTTAGAATAACGTGCACCAGCATTAAACACCAAAGCGTTGTAATTTAATTTACCGCCCTGCACCGCTATGCTACCCGCACCGTTTGCTCCGGTAGCCAGGGTATTAAAATCGTCTACATCAATGTTAATATTTTCTACCCTTAAACCTCCTTTTATGGTTAAATCATTAATTAAAATTGCAGAAGCCTGTAAATAAGGCGCAAAGTTTACCATATTCATATTAGGCACCCATAAACGGCCATCAGTTAAACTTTGAGCAGTTTTATCGTTCATTAAATCCAAACCATAATTTAATTGCATTGGTACCTGATGTACAACGTTGAAAGGGGTATTCAGGTTTACCCTTGCCCCTTTTTTGGTAGAGGTAATGGCCGATTGGCCGCCTCCGAAAAATGATGCTGAGTTCGAATAAATGGTATAAAAATCCTGGTAATATAGGTTGGCTGTTAAATCAGTTTTACCGAAAATCTGCTGATTGGTGTATTGTAAATTGGCATTGTGGTTAAACCTTGTCCCTTCTTCTTCGCCCAATCTTGTTCCGTAAATACCAATGGCCGGCGATTGACCGTAAATGCCATCTTTGGTTACATACTTAGAATGCTGCCGCGAGCTGAAATAATTATACATCAGCTGCAAACGTTGTTTTGGGGTAAACTTATAACCCAGCTTTATAAAACCGTTGTAAGATTTGGTTTCTCCTAAACCATATTCTGGTGAGATAACCAAACCCTCAGCATCGCGGAAAACACCAGTTTTTTCGAACATACCACTTACCAGGTAATCAAACTTACCTGCTTTACCGTAAAGCTGTTGCGAAAAGCGGTAGCCAATGGTGCTATCACCTTTTAGGTTTCCTGTAATTCCGGCCTGCGTGTAGCCTCCGAATGATCTTCCCTGATCGGCTTTTTTAGTAATATAATTGATTAAACCACCTTCTGCACCATTACCATAAATGGCGGTGGCACCTTTAATCACTTCAACACGCTCGATAACGGAAGGATCTATACTGCGGATATCCCTTCCTCCTGCTCTTAATGGGGTAGATTGTGGAATACCATCAATTAATACCAAAACATTCCTACCCCGCAAAGTCTGACCAGAGTTACCCGTTTGATTGGTAGAAAAGCCCAATCCAGGTACGCTGTAAGAAAGTATATTGGCTAGATTCGGACTAATAGCAGATTGTGTATTTAATTCTTTTGCGGTTAGTACAGTTACCGATGATGGTGTTTGTGATAATGATTCTGGCCGTCTGCTTGCCGAAACAATAACATCGTTAAGATCTGAACGCTGTTCTTTTAAAACTAATGTTACCCAGGTTGTATCATTTGCGGTAACTGATATACCCTGTTCAAGCTGATCGTAACCTGTAATCGAAACCTTAACCTGTTGGTTTCCGACAGAAACAGCTGTTAATTTAAATGTTCCAGTTTTATCAGAAGTGGTTTTAAGATTCTGCTTTTTAACCTGTATGTTGGCGAAAGGTATGCTGTTCCCTAACGAATCGACAACTTTTCCGCAAATTGTTCCCTTTCCAGTTTGTGCAAAGAGAGTGGTTGTAGATAGTATAATAAGAGCTATGGCAAAAAATTTTATGTAAGGATGCTTCATGCAGTTTTAAATTTCGGCAAAGCTAACATTATTTAGACTCATTAAAAATAATAAATCAAAAAAGATGGCTAACTGGTGTTTAGTCATGCGTTATTTTAAAATAAATGAGACATAAGATTTAATTTATTTGATATTTGTGGTAAATCGTTTTGAGTAAAAAGATGTCAGAAACAAAGATTACCTACGCCATGATAACGGGAGCCAGCAAAGGTATTGGCAAATCGATGGCTATTGCACTGGCCAAGAGAAAAATCAACCTGTTGCTTATTTCCCGCTCGGCTGATGAATTAAGTGTTTTACAAACAGCAATTAAAAACGAATATGGTGTTGAAGTGCATATCCTGGCGATTGATCTTAGCCAGGCACAAGCGCCAAAAGCAGTATATAACTGGATAACAGAAGAAAATTATGCCATCCATATCCTGATCAACAATGCAGGTTATGGCTTATGGGGGAAATTTGAAGAACTGGATTTAAGTGCTCAGTTAGAAATGTGTCAATTAAATATGACCACCGTAACCTCATTGTGCCATTTATTGCTTCCGATCCTTTCAACAGAAAAAAAGGCTTATATACTCAACGTTTGCAGTACTGCAGCCTACCAGGCGGTACCAACTTTGGCTATTTATTCGGCAACTAAAGCCTTTATTTTATCTTTTACGAGGGCACTAAGATTCGAGCTTAAAGATGGTCCGGTTTCAGTGAGCTGTCTGAGCCCCGGTCCTGTTGATACAGGTTTTGCGCACCGGGCCGGATTAGATGCATTTAACAAAATGGCTAAAAAGTTTAACATGAGGCCTGAAGAAGTGGCCGAAATTGCGATAAAAGGAATGTTTGCCAAAAAATCTGAAATTATTCCGGGTTTTACCAATATTATCAGTGTATGCGCCAACAGGATTTTACCAAAAGGATTTATCGAAAAAATGGCCGCAGGCATTTATAAGACTTAAGTTTACGGTTTAGGCGCAGTCAGGTGTTTCTATACAAATGATCATATATGACTTAGTTTCATTTTATGTATCGGGTGCCAGGTGATAACAGCAAATACGACAGATACTAGGAAATGAACATTCAGTTGTTCTTGGCGGTGTGCAATCCCGCTTTTCATTTCAAGTCCTCTCCCGATTGAAAAAATCGGGATCCGGGCTTTACATTGCAATCGGGTTTAAGAACAGCAGATTCTGCACCTCGCAACTTCAAAAATGAAATAAGTTTAAGTAGGAGCTGCCAGGCGATAACAGCAAATGCGACAGGTATTAGGAAATGAACATTCAGTTGTTCTTGGCGGTGTGCAGTCCCGCTTTTCATTTCAAGTCCGCACTCATTCTTCGTTTACGGGCTTTTCATTACATTCGGGTTTAGGAACAAAGGTGGGTACACTATACAACCCCAAAAATGAAATAAGTTTAAGTATGAGCTGCCAGGTGATAACAGCAAATACGATAGGTATTAGGAAATGAACATTCAGTTACTCTTGGCGGTCTGCAGTCCTGCTTTTCATTTCAAGTCCTCTCCCGATTGAAAAAATCGGGATCCGGGCTTTTCATTACATTCGGGTTTGAAATAAGTTTAAGTATGAGCTGCCAGGTGATAACAGCAAATACGATAGGTATTAGGAAATGAACATTCAGTTACTCTTGGCGGTCTGCAGTCCT